>CAVUPO010000001.1:0-400016 GCA_963743495.1 uncultured Actinomycetes bacterium
CCTGCGCGCGGCCTCCGTCAACCGGCGCGACCGCGGGATCCGGTCGGGGGCGCTTGTCCCGCGCGCGATCGGCGGGCAGAGCGAGCAGACCGTTGGGTTCCCGCTCGTGCTCGGGTCGGACGGCGCGGGCGTCGTGTCGGAGTTGGGCGAGGGCGTCGACGCCGTTGCGATCGGCGACGAGGTCGTCATCAACCCAAGCCTCAACTGGGGTGAGAGCGACTCCGCGCCCGGGCCGAGCTGGGAGACGCTCGGCGTGCCGCGGCAAGGCACCTACGCTGAGCGGATCGCCGTCCCGGCGGCGTTCGTGTCTCCGAAGCCGAGCTGCCTGTCGTGGGCCGAGGCGGCCGCACTGCCGCTGGCAGGACTGACGGCGTGGAGGGCGGTGGTGTCGAAGGCGCGCGTCGGCTCCGGCGACCGCGTGCTGGTGCCGGGGGTCGGCTCGGGCGTGGCGACGTTCGTGGTCCAGCTCGCCCGCGCCTTCGGCGCCGAGGTTGTGGTGTCGTCTTCCTCGGTGGAGAAGCTTGAGCGGGCGCGCTCCATCGGCGCCGGCGAGGGCGTGCTGTACACGTCCGAGGACTGGCCCGAGCGGGTGGGCACGGTCGACGTCGTGATTGACAGCGTCGGCGCGCCCACCTGGACCGCCCTGGCCACGGTGCTTCGGCCGGGCGGGCGGCTGGTCAGCTACGGCCGCACCGGCGGGTCCTCCATGACTGTGGATATCGGCCGGTTCTTCCACGCCCAGTGGACATTCCTCGGCACCGCCAACGGCAGTCCGGGCGAGTTCGCCACAATGGTCGAGCATGCCGAGGCTTCTGGCTGGCGCCCGGTGATCGACTCCGAGTATCCGCTCGTGGAAATCGCCGAGGCGCACGGGCGGCTCGAGGATCCGCGGCGGTTCGGCAAGGTCGTCGTCGCGGTCGCGGTCTAAGGGCTCGAGGCGAATGAGCAGCGGAGCCTCCTGAAGCAGACGAGATAGCAGCCGACCGCGAGAAACGCTTCATGGATCATTGCTCTGCGGTCTTGGCGCACGAGGAGGCGCTTGAGGTGATGACCCGGGCGAAGGCGCGCTCCACGACCCAGCGGGCGCGTCCAAGTCCTGATCCGTGCTCGTCATAGGGGCGAGCGATCTCCGGAGCGATGCCGCGCCGGCCAACTCGCGCGGGTACTCGTCGTGATCGGAGTCGCGATCGCCGGGGACGCGCTCGGGACGCTCTGTGGACGGCCGATCTTGCCGCTACCGCGGGCCACCCCGGGCGGTGGCGACGCCAGCGACGCCAGGCCGAAGCGGCGTGGCCGCGTCAGGGCCACACGTGGGGATCTGCAACGAGCCCCGACTGCACCAACTGGACGGAGGAGTCCAAGTGCCCTGGCTGCCGACGCAAATGCAGCGCGTTTGACACGCGCCCCGATGCCGCGGCGCGGGCTCGTCGCCGAGGGCGTCGCCGTCCCCGACGCCGACGAGCACCTGCGGCCACTGTCGCTGCCACCACAGGGATACGGCAGGCAAGCATGGGTTCGGTGCTCATTCTGATGCGCGGACTCAAGCGGACGGCACGGTCCACCGATGCGGGCATCGGACCGATCTCAGACGACCGGGAAGAGACGCCTACTGAGGCCAAGGAATCCTTCCGCCAGGTACAACGTCGGCGAGTGCGCGCATGACAACCTGTTCGCGGGGTCGCACGGGGTGCGCACCGGGGTACGCACTCGGTGGGCATTTCCGGCACCCCTGGCACGCCTGACCCGCTCGACCATGCGGGTCTCGTTCAGCCATGCGGCTGAGAATGGGGGAGGTAGGATTCGAACCTACGTAGGCTGAGCCAACGGGTTTACAGCCCGTCCCCTTTGGCCACTCGGGTACTCCCCCGCGGCCGGGGAAGTGTAGCCGAGGGCCCTCGCGCGGCGGGCCGGCCTGCGGCAGCTAGAGGGTGCCGACGTAGGCGTCGAGGAGCGCCTCGCCCCAGAAGAGCGCCACGACCGCGCCGAAGGCGAGGAAGGGGCCGAACGGGATGCCCATCTTGCGACCGGCGGCACCGTGCCTGGCGAGAATGAAGACCGCCGGCACGAGCGCGGCCACCAAGCCGATGATGAGCGCGACCACGACGCTCGCGCCGAGCATCGCCCCGAGCAGAAGACAGAGCTTCACGTCTCCCATCCCCATGCCGCGCGGGTAGACGAGAAAGACCGCGAAGAGGACGAGCGTCGCCCCGATCGCCCCGAGAACCCATTCGGCGGCCTGCCCGGGGTGCAGGACGATCTGAGCGGCGAGAACGGCGGCGGCCGAGGGCAGGACGATCTTGTCGGGCAGAATGCGCCGCTCGACGTCGATCGCCGAGAGCACGACGAGCACGGATACGAAGCAGGCGGCGACGACGGCGTCCGGGCTCGAGCCGAAGCGGAGGAAGCACGCGGCGACGAGGAGCGCCGTGCCGACCTCGACCGCGAGGGAGCGGGCACCGACGGTCTCGTCGCCGTGGCGGCAGCCCTCTTGCCGTCGGAGACGGGAGACGACGGAGACGTTGTCGTGCCAGGAGATCTCGGCCCCGCAGGCGCGGCAGGATGAGCGAGGGAAGACCAGCGACCGCCCCTCCGGCAGGCGCGCGGCGACGACGTTGAGAAAGCTCCCGAGCGCCAGGGCCGGCGGAATGGCGAACACTGCCAGGGCGACGTTCATCCCCTTCCCTATCGGCCACCGGCGGCGACCGCCTTAGAACGACGCCGAGGGACGACCGGCCGCGCGGACGAAGCGGCGCGGGTCGCGGTGTGCGGCTTCCCGGCGAGGGGGCGCGCGACACGTCGGCGCCGGCGTCCTGCGCGCCACTGACGGAGCTACGCGCCGGTCACCCAGGCCGTGGCTTCGTCCCGCTCGGCTGTCGGGAACACCTTCGTCTCCCCGGGGAGCATCCATCCGATCGCGCCGATGGCGTCCCGGATCCCCTTGTGGTCGGTGACGACGGCGATGCGCTCCCACGCGCCCCAGTGGCCGATGCCGAGCTTCGTGTCCTCCCAGGCGGCGCCGAGCGAGTAGCCCTCGTAGTCATCTCCGAGCACGGCGAGCAGGCGCACCTTGTCGTGGGTCTCGAGCGCCTTGGCGACGGCCGGGTCGAGGACCTCGCGGTAGTCCTCGGCCTCGACCCGGCCGCTCGGTTCGACGCCGACGACGTTGTCCGGCAGGTTCTGGAGCAGCTTGATCACGTTGGCCTCCCCAACTCTCTTTGGCCGGCTCAACCTAGCCCATGTCGAGCTCGGCCCGTCCCCTGGGTTTCAGGGAGTGACCTTGCGAACGCGGTTGTTGCCGCGGTCGGTGATGTAGACGTTTCCGTCCCTGTCGACGGCAACGTCGGTCGGCAGGTTGAGCCGCGCCGCTCGGGCGGGCCCGCCGTCGCCGGAGAACCCCGGCGTTCCCGTTCCGGCGACGGTCGAGATCACGCCGTCGGGATCCACCTTGCGGATGCGGCTTGTCCCGTACTCGACGATGTAGAGGTGCCCCTCCCCGTCAAGGGCGACCTCGGTCGGGCTCGAGAGATCGACTGCGGTCGCCCGCCAGCCGTCTCCCGAGAGGCCCGCCTGCCCGGTGCCCGCGACGGTGGTGATGACGCCGTCGCTGTCGACCCTGCGCACACGGTTGTTGTAGAAGTCGGCGATGTAGAGATCGCCCGCTTGGTCGAAGGCGATCCCCGACGGATAGTTGAGGCCGGCCTCGGTCGCGGGCCCGCCGTCTCCCGAGTAGCCGGGGATGCCCGTCCCCGCGACGAGGGCGAGCGCCCCGTCCGGGTCGAGCCTGACGACCCGGTGGGCGGACGGGCAGGCGAGGTAGAGCCGCCCTGACCGTCGAAGGCAGGACCGGCCGCCCCGCTGCAGAGGCCGTCGATCCGGTCACCGGCCCGTCCTGCAGGGCTGCGGCCCTGCCGGTTCCGGCGACCGTCGTGATGACGCCCCGCTCGTCGATGCGTCGAAGTTCGGCCGCCGCACGATCGAGCACGTAGAGGTCGCCGTCCGGACCCACCTCCACGTCGAGCCGACCAACGCGACATCGGCCGTGATCCTGCTGGTGTCCTGTAGCTCGGTGACGGTCGTGATGCTTCCGTCCGCGCCGATTCGCCGCACGTGGCCGTCGTTCAACTGGGCGACGTAGACGTTTCCCGCGGAATCGACCGTGATCTGAGCGGGTTCGGCCAGCTCCGCGCGGGCGGCGGGCACGCCTTCGTCGGTCAAGCCGCTCCGGCCGGTTCCGGCGATCGTCGCGATCGTCGCCTGATCCACGGCCGGCGCAGGCCGTCCGCCCGACCCAGAAAGGGAGGGCGAGCGCCAGGGCGGCGATGGTGGCCGCGATGGACGTTGCCGCCAGGACCGCGAAGGCGCCGGCGTGCAGGTGCGGTCGAGACGGAGAGCCGAGCGGGCCGAGGCGACGAGCTCGGCGCAGGTCGAGGGCCGCGAGGCCGGATCCTTGGCCAGCGACCGCTCCAGGACCGGGTCGATCTCTTCGGGCAAGGACGGATTCACGGTCGTCGCCCAGAGCGCGTCGTCGTTGAGCTGCGACCAGAGCGTCGCGAGCAGGCGCTCCTCGTGAAACGGGGGCGATCCCGTCAGGCACTCGTAGAGGACGCAGCCGAGCGAGTAGACGTCGCTTCGCGGCTCGGGCCGGCCTTCGATCTGCTCGGGAGCGACGTACTCGGCGGTCCCGTAGAAGTTTCCGTCCGCCATCGACAGGTCGCCCGGAACGGCCAGGCCGAAGTCGGAGAGGTAGACGTGCTCGCCGCCCGGCTCCTCCCCGGCGATCAGGATGTTGGCGGGCTTGACGTCACGGTGGAGCAGCCCGCGTGCATGAGCCGCGTCGAGCGCGCTCGACGCCTGACCGACGATCCAGAGAGCCTGCGCCGGCTCGAGGGGTCCCTCCGCCGCCAGCAGGCGGCGCAGATCCGTGCCCGTGACGAGCCGCATGGCGATGAAGAGGAGCCCGTCCTCGGCTTCGCCTGCCTCGTAGATCGGGATGACGTTGGGGTGGTCGATCGACGCCGCCAGCCGCGACTCGCGTAGGAACCGCTCCCGGAAGCGCTCCCGTTCGCCGAGCGCAGGGCTCATGACCTTCAAGGCGACGCGGCGACCGAGGCGATGGTCGACCGCCGCGTAGACGATGCTCATGCCGCCGCGGCCGAGCAGCGCCTCGATCGTGTAGCTGGCCAGGGTCGTGCCGGCCGCGAGCTCCGTGATGACTGTCATCGGTGCTCTACCACCACTATGGAGAACGCAGCCGGCCGCGGCAACTTCGGCCGAGGACCTTTCCCCTCCGGGATCTCACGGCGCTGGAAGCCCTGGAGCACCGACGTCCACCTCGACGATGCCCGGCTTGTGGCCCTCGGGCGGCAGGCCGGGGAGGTCGCCGTTCGTCACGTAGACGCTCGTCGGGTCGCGGGCGCCCCGGCCGAACGCGATGCTGAGGGGAACGTCGAAGGTGTTCGCCGCGCCGGTGGCGAGCGAGGACGTGGTCGTCCCGTTGGCCGGATCGACGTGGACGAGTGGGGAGGTGCCGAGCACCGCATGGCCCGGGATGACCGCGTGCAGCGTTCCGTGGGCGTCCACCGCCAGGCCGTCGATCGTGAGCAGCGCCGGGCCCGAGGCGACGACCGTCGGCTGTCCGGCGGTTCCGCCCGCGAGGTCGATCCGGACACGGACGACGAGTCCCTTCTCGGTGTTGGCGACGTAGAGCGTGGCTGGAGGGGAGAAGGCGATCCCGTTCGCCCCGGGCACGGGGAAGCCGAACGGGTCGTCCGGGGCGGGCTCGAGGACCTCGTCCCGGGCCCAAAGCTCGCCGGGTTTGCCGTGGGCGGGGAAGCGCCAGATCGCGCCGGCGACACTGTCGGTGACGTAGAGGTTGCCGCGCCGGTCGAAGGTAAGCGCGTTCGGGAAGACGATGTGCTCGGAGCCGGGCAGACGCGTCTGCTCCCGGCCCTTGTGGTCGATCCGCCAGACGCCGTGGGTGGCCGGGTCGTGGGTGACGAGCGCGGCGTAGACGTTGCCCCTCGGGTCGGCGGCGAGGCCGAGGACGCCGGTGTCGCCGGGGCCCTCGGTCTCGAGCTGGGCGAGGACCGCGAGCGTGGTCGCGGACCCGTCGGGCGAGATCGCGATCACCTCCGACACCCAGCGGTCGCCGTCGGGGCGGCGGTCGCCCAGGTAGATCGTTCCCCGCGGGTCGAGCGCGATCCCCTCCGGGTGGTGGCCCTCGGGCAGCGAATACAACATTCGTGACTCGCCGGGGGCGGGCTTTTCCTTCTTGGGCCCGGCGCGGACGGCGGTTACTGCGACCACCGTCCACAGGATCACGGCCAGCCCGACAATCGCCATACGCTTCGGAATCCCTCCGTTCATCGGGAGAGGTGCTGACCTGCGTGTCGCTGAGGCGCTCTCGGGCGATCGGCGACAGCCGCGCGGGTCTCGGCGACGCACCGGTGCAAGCCAGTACCTTCGGTTCATCGCTACGGGCAGACGACGGTCGAGGCAGGCACGTCGGCAGAGCTGCCGGGGAGGATGTGGATGTCGCCGGCGCAGCTCAGGGTCGCCGGGTCGCGACGAGCTTGCCCTCCTCGTGGACGCGCGCGCCCGTGTGCCAGCCCGAGCAGACGAGCCCATCGAGGATCGATGATCCACTTCTTCATTGCTCCTCCTTCGTTCCTAGTCCAGCTCGAGCCTGGCAGCGTGCTGCCGGCAGAAGGCGACGGCCGCCGCCAGCTCGTCTGCGTCGCGCGCGCATCCGGCAATCCGATACGCACGCGTTCCCGTCGACGCCCGGTGCTCGCGACGGCGTGCCCGTGCCCCGCGAAGCGTCCAGCTGAACGTCACCTGCGGCGGGAAGACGAGCTCTCGCGGTGTCTGTGGGTGAGCGGCCTCCATATCTCCTCCTTGGCGGTCGAGCCGATTGCAGCGTCCGTCGGGCGATCGGGGGCTGGCGTACATCGACGCCTCACGGCGCGACGCGACCCACCTCTTTCCGGTCCGGCAGCCATGCGCCGTTTCGCCGTGCCCGGACGGCGACGCCCGAAGCCCCGAGTCCGGCCGCGACGCCGAAGCCCACGGCCGCTCCGATCGCCATGTCGCCCCAGTCGAGCCCGCCCGCCGCGTCCGACGACTCGGCTGACGTCGCCCCGCCACCGAAGTCGGTGACCCAGGGGACGTAGGGCTCCGCCGGCCGACCGGTGTCGTTCGCCCCGGCCGGCGCGGCAACGGCGCCGGCGAGGCTGATCGCCAGGGCCGTAGCCAGCAGCGGCTTTCGAATCGATCCGCTCATCTCTCCTCCCTTGTTCAACCCTCGTGACACAAGCGACAATGGACCCAGGCGCTGGAAGGAGGCTTGAAAACACTTGGACGTCGAGTTCCGGATCCTCGGTCCGCTCGAGGTCGCGCGCGACGGCGCGCCGCTCGAGCTCGGCGGCCCGCGGCAGCGGGCTCTGCTCGCACTCCTGCTCACCCGCGCAGGTGTCGTCGTCGCACGCGACCGGCTCGTCGACGAGCTCTGGGACGAGCCTCCGGCCAGCGCGGTCAACGTGATCCAGACCTACGTCTCGCACCTGCGCAAGACCCTCCCGCCCGGCAGGCTCACGACCCGAGCACCCGGCTACGTGCTCGAGGTCGAACGGGGCGAGCTCGACCTTCAGCGCTTCGAGCAGCTCGCCGAAGACGGCCGGCAGGCGCTCGGCCGGGGCGAGCCCGAGACCGCCTCACAGCTGCTCGGCGAGGCTCTCGAGCTCTGGCGCGGCCCGGCGCTGGGCGACGTCACCGAGGCTGCGTTTGCGCGTATCGAGGCCGCCCGCCTGGAGGAGCTTCGGCTCGGGGCGCTGGAGGAGCGCATCGAGGCCGACCTCGCCCTCGGGCGCCACGCATCCGTCCTGGGCGAGCTCGAAGCCCTCGCCGCCGAGCATCCGCTGCGCGAGCGGGCGCGCGCGCAGCTCATGCTCGCCCTCTACCGGTCGGGGCGCCAGTCGGAGGCGCTCGACGTCTATCGGGAGGGGAGGGCGGCTCTCGTCGAGCTCGGCATCGAGCCCGGCCCTGCGCTTCGTGAGTTGCACACGGCGGTGCTCAGGCAGGACCCGTCACTGGAGCTCGAGACGTCCGCTGCGCCGGCGCGACCGGCTTCCCGCTCGCTCCTCGTGGTCGGTTTCGACCGACTTCCCGAGGGCCTGCTCCGGCTCGCCGAGCCGCTGGCGCAGTCTCCGGCCCACGACCTCGTGCTCCTGGTGCTCGTGTCCGATCCCGACGATCTGGGGGCGGCGGGGAGAGCCGTGAACGAGCGAAAGGCGACCCGCAGCCGGGCGGGGGTCGCGGCGCGGGCGGTCGCGCTGACCTCGAAGGACGCCGCAGCCGACGTCGTCCGGCTGATCGGTGACATGGACGTCGCTCTCGCCGTCGTCGACGCGACGGGCCGGATCGGCGGCGGGCACCTGGATCCCGGGCTCTCCGCCTTGCTGGACGAGCTGCCCTGTGACGTCGCTCTGCTCGGGCCGACGCGCTCCGGTGGCCCACCGGACACCGGCGCGCCGGTCCTCGTGCCCTTCGGCGGCGCCGCGCACGAGTGGGCAGCGGTCGAGCTCGCGGCCTGGCTCGCAGGTGCCGAGGGCCGGCCGCTGCAGCTCGCCGGCGTCACAGCGGACGCGGAAGGTGCCCGCCGGGATGCCAGCAGGCTGCTGGCGCGGGTGGCCCTCCTCGTTCAGCAGGTCACCAGTGTCGAGACCGAGGCCCTTCTCATCGAGCCGGGGCCACGTGATCTCGTGGCGGTGGCGGCGGAAGCCCACGGTCTCGTCCTCGGCCTTCCGGACGAGTGGCGAAGCGCCGGCATCGGCTCCACGCGGGCGACTCTGGTGGAGGAGGCCGTCTGCCCTGTCCTGTTGGTGCGCGGCGGGCCCAAACCAGGCGGGCTCGCTCCCGCCGGGAGCCACACCCGCTTCACGTGGACGATCTCCGTCGACCGTGATCGAGGCTAGAGCGCCTCGAGCTCCCCTGCGAACGTCCCCCCGCCGATCGTCCGCTCGGCGTACGGGCCGACCCGGGCGCGCAGGCCGCGGTCCGAGGTCACCAGCCAGAGGCGCTCGCCCTCGCCGCCCCGCCCCCGGGCCTCCTCGACGATCCGGTCGTCGGCGCTGCCGCCGCCGGTGCCCACCACCTCGACGAGGTCGTCCTCGACAACGACCGGCGCCCGCCCGTCGAAGACCACGAGCGCGCGGGCGCCCTCACGCTCCATCCACGCACGCGTGCGCGCGAGGAAGTCGTCCTCGCGGAGGTTCGGCCAGCGCGACCGGATCACGTTCCTCGCGTCCACCAGCACCGTCGGGCCCGCCACGACCGCAGCATGACGCCGTGTCGGGCGCAATGCCTACCCTGTAGCGAGCATGGCCCAGGTCAAGACCATCCTCGTCGCCTACGACGATCCCGAGAGCCCGACGCTCGCGCGCGCGGCCGACCTCGCCGAGCAGCTGCGCTCGGGCCTGATCGTCACGAACGTGGCGCCGAAGGACCCCGAGGACGAGGACGCCGAGCGCTATGGTCGCGAGCGGCTCGAGCAGGCCCGTGCCTACCTCGACGGGCGCGGTCTCCAGGCTGAGCTCGTCCAGACGACCGGCCAGCCGGCGGAGGCGATCGTGGCGCTCGCGAAGGAGCGGAGCGTCGACCTGATCGTGGTCGGCATGCGCAAGAAGGGCTTCCTCGAGCGGCTCGTCGAGGGGAGCGTCGCGCAGAACGTCATGCGACGCGCGACCTGCGACGTGCTGGCCGTCCACTGAGCTCGGCGCCGTGAACGATCCGCGCCTCGCCATCGCCGGGTTCGTCACCGGCCTCCTCGTCGGGATGACGGGCATGGGCGGCGGCGCGCTGATGACGCCGATCCTCATCTTCCTCTTCAACTTCAACCCCTCGACGGCGATCGGCACCGACATCCTCCACGGCGCCATCTTCAAGTCCTTCGGCGCCGTCCGGCACCGGCGGCTGGGCACCGTCCGGGCACGGCTCGCCGGCTGGATGCTGCTCGGGAGCGCCCCCTCGTCCCTCCTCGGCGTCTGGGTGGCGACCTACCTGACCGACCGCTACGGGGACAGCGTCGACTCCGTGCAAGGCCAGGTGCTCGGCTACACGCTGCTCTTCGGGGCGCTCGCGTTCGTCGCCAAGGCGTTCACCCACCGGAGCGGCCCGGCGGCCAGTCTCGGTCGCCTCGACCGCCGTGACCGGATCGTGGCGGTCGCGATCGGCCTCTTCGGCGGGTTCATCGTCGGGCTGACCTCGGTGGGGAGCGGGACGCTCTTCGCGCTCGCCATGCTCCTCGCCTATCCGCTCGCGGCCAAGTACGTCGTCGGCACCGACATCGCGCACGCGGCGGCGCTCCTCTTCGTCGCCGGCATCGGGCACCTCGTCGCCGGCAACGTCGACGTGCCCGCGATGGGCTGGCTCCTGGTGGGCTCGATCCCCGGCGTGCTGCTCGGCAGCCAGATCAGCGTCGGGCTGCCGGAGACCGCGCTCCGCCTCGCGCTCGCGGCCGCCCTCGGCCTCAGCGGCCTCAAGCTCCTCGACGTGCCGCACGCGAACGAGATCGTCGTGGTCTCGCTTTCGCTCGGACTGGCCGCGCTCGCCGTCTGGGGTGTCGGCCTGCTCGTCCGCCGGGGGCGGCAGTCCGTCCCGGAGACGCCACCTAGGCGAGCAGAGCCCTGACCGACTCGAGCGCCTCCGGCTCCACCCGGTAGTACGCCCAGCTCCCGCGCTGCTCGCGTGCGACGAGGCCCGCGTTCAGGAGCGCCTTCAGATGATGGCTCACGGTCGCCTGCGAGAGGCCGAGCGGCTCGACGAGGTGGCAGACGCACGCCTCGCCGTCCGGCTGGGCCTGGATCAGGCTGAGGAGCCGCAGACGGGCGGGGTCGGCGAGCGCCTTGAGAGCGCCGGCGAGCTCGTCGGCCTCTTCGCGGCCGAGGGCATGCTGGAGGAGCGGAGGGCAGCTCGCGGCGATCGTGACGACGGTCTTCATGTGTCCTTCTGGATATTGACGACGATCGATGCCTGCGGCAAGATGGCATCGACAGCCATCGATGTCCGAAGGGAGATGTGAGCGTTCTCGATCCGGCAACGCGGCACCACATCAGGCAGGCTGCCGCCGCGCTCGCCGACGAGTTCGCGGGCGTGTACTCGCAGGAGACGATCGAGCGCTACATCGCCGACTCGCTCGACCTGCTCGGAGATGCGAGGATCAACGCGTTCGTGCCGGTGCTCGTGCACCGGTTCGCGCGCGAGCGGCTCAAGGCGCTCGCGCAGGCCGAAGGGAGGGTCGTGAAGGAGGTTCCCGAGGTGCTCTTCGTCTGCGTCCACAACGCGGGGAGGTCGCAGATGGCCGCCGGGCTGATGAGCCTCCGGGCGGGCGGGAAGGTTCACGTCCGCTCCGCGGGCTCGGACCCGGGCGAGGAGATCAACCCGGCCGTCGTCGAGGCGATGGCCGAGCTCGGCGTCGATCTCCACGAGGAGTTCCCCAAGCCGCTGACCGACGAGGTCGTGCGCGCCGCCGACGCCGTCGTGACGATGGGCTGCGGCGACGCCTGCCCCGTGTACCCCGGCAAGCGCTACCTCGACTGGGAGCTGACCGACCCGGCCGGGCAGGACCTCGAGACGGTGCGCGAGATCCGCGACGAGATCGACGGGCGCGTCCGGTCGCTCCTCGCCGACCTCGTGCCCGCCGAGGGCTAGTGCCCGTCCCGCGGCGGCTCGCCGCCGAAGCGCTCGGCACGTTCGCGCTGGTCTTCTTCGGAGCGGGCGCGATCATGGTCGAGGCCGAGTTCGGAGGGTTCGGACAGCTCGGGATCGCGCTCGCCTTCGGTCTTGCGATCACGACGATGATCTACGCCCTCGGGCACATCTCGGGCGCACACTTCAACCCGGCCGTCTCGCTCGCCTTCGCCCTCACGCGCCACTTCCCGTGGCCGCGCGCCGGCGCCTACTGGCTGGCCCAGTGCCTCGGCGCGCTCACGGCCGCGCTTCTCCTGCGCGCCTCGCTCGGGGACGTCGCCGACGTCGGGGCGACGCAGCCGTCCGGATCCGACGGGCAGTCGTTCCTCTGGGAGGTCGTGCTGACCTTCTTCCTGATGCTCGTGATCATGGCCGTCGCCACCGACACGCGGGCGGTCGGGGAGGCCGCCGCGCTCGCGGTCGGCGGCACGGTCGCGCTGGGCGCGCTCGTCGGTGGGCCCGTGAGCGGCGCCTCGATGAACCCCGCGCGCTCGCTCGGGCCCGCTCTCGCCTCGGGTGAGCTCGGGGCGCTCTGGGTCTACCTGCTCGCGCCGCCCGTGGGCGCCTGCCTGGGAGCCCTCGCCTACCAGCTCCTGCGCGGACAGCCGGTCAGCGCCGGCGCCACGCCTTGACGATCGCTCCGTGCATCCCCTCGGCCACGTGGTGCGTGAAGGAGACCGAGACGTCCTCGAAGCCCGCGGCCTCGAGCGCCTGCCTGTACTCGCCATCCGAGAGCGCACCCGCGATGCAGCCGACGTAGGAGCCGCGCTCGGCGCGCTCCGCCGGCCCGAGGCGATCCTCGGCGACGACGTCCGAGATGCCGATCCGCCCGCCCGGCCTCAGGACCCGCGCCAGCTCGGAGAATACGGCGGGCTTGTCCGTGGAGAGGTTGACGACGCAGTTCGAGATGACCACGTCCACCGAGCCGGCCGGCAGCGGGATGTCCTCCATGATTCCGCGCAGGAAGACGGCGTTGGGCACACCGGCCTCGTCCGCGTTGCGGCGGGCGAGAGCGAGCATCTCGTCGGTCATGTCGAGCCCGTAGGCGCGGCCCGCCGGCCCGACCCGCTTCGCCGAGAGGATGACGTCGATCCCGCCGCCCGAGCCGAGGTCGAGCACGGTCTCGCCCTCCTCGAGCTCGGCCACGGCGGTCGGGTTGCCGCAGCCGAGGCTCGCGAGGACGGCGGCCTCGGGCAGCTCGCCGCGTTCGTCGGCCGAGTAGAGCGCGACGCCGAACGAGCCCTCCTCGCCGTCGCACGCCGTGTTCCCGCAGCAGCCCCCGTCCTCCGTGCAGCCGCAGCCGTCCGACCCCGCGGCGACGGCGGCCTCCGCGTACCTCCGGCGAACCTCCTCGCGAAGCGTGTCGACGGACGTGTTCATGAGACCTCCTTCAGATCGACGAGCGCGGCGAGGGTCGACCCGGCGCCGGAGCTCAGCGAGTAGTAGGCCCACTTCCCGCGCTGCTCGCGGTCGAGCAGGCCGGCGTCGGTGAGCTTCTTCAGGTGATGGCTGACCGTCGGCTGCGAGAGGCCGAGGGGCTCCACGAGCTCGCACACGCAGACGGGCTCCTCCGTGGTCGCGAGGGCGTTCACGATCTTGACGCGCGCGGGATCCCCGAGCGCGCGGAAGACGGCGGCCGTCGCTTCCGCCTCCGCGTCCGCGAGGACCGGCACCGCGAGCGGCGCGCAGCAGGCAAGGGAGGGAGCGGCCGTACCCATTGATAAACATCAATATAACAGTAGGCACTGCCTCCACGTCGAAAGCGGGCCCGAACGGGCCCGCGTCGACGAGGGAAGGCGCCGGCTCAGACCTTGGGGGAATCCCGAGCCGGCGCTCCCTTGGCGCCGGTGGCAGATCGGGGATGACGCCGCTGGCGCTGGCTCCGGGCCGCAGGTGGAAGTCCACTCGGAGCCGACCCCGACGCTAGCAGCGGCATTCGGCCACGACCAGTCCCGGGCAAGCACGAGGGCGTGGAAGGTCCTGAACGGTCCAGCTCAGTCGACCGGCGTGCTGCGGAGCCTCCCGTCACGCCCGCGCAAGCCGGTGAGGAGTGCGCCCAAGGCGCTTCGCGGGATCGCCGGGTTCCCGTTCAGCACGTCCCGGAGGACGTGAGGGAGGCGGTCCCAGTCCATGTCCTTGGCGAGATAGCCGTCGGCGCCGGCGCGGAGGGACTCGAGGCAATCCTCCGTGTCGACGTAGGTGCTCAGCATCACGACCTTCGTGTTCGGGAGCCTCTCCTTGATCGCGGCGGCGGCGGCGACGCCGCTCCCGGGCATGGAGACGTCGAGGACGCAGAGGTCCGGAGCGTGCTCGGCCGCCGCGGCGACCGCATCCTGGGCGCGTGCCGCCTCCGCCACGACGTCGAAGCCGTGCTCGGAGAGGTGCGCGCTCAGGAGCGCGCGGCTTCGCGGATGGTCGTCCGCCACCAGGACGGCCGCCTGGCACCACGCACGCCCGGACACGGCCTGATCATGCCTTCCGACCTCTCCCGAGACAACCGCCCGGGCGTGGAGATCCCGCCACGGCGTGCGAAAAGCTACAAAAGGCGCATAATGCTAGGCGTGCGTCTGCGGCTACCCCTCCTCGCAGGGGTGACGGCGCTCGTCGGCACCCTGGCGACCCTGGCGGTCGTGCTCTTGCCGTCGGTCACGTTCTCGTATCGGGAGCCGGGCCTCCACATCCTCATCGAGACGCTGGCCGGCGTCGTCGCGCTCCTGGCCGCCTTCCTCCTCCTCGGCAGGTTCCGCTCGACCGGGCGGCTCGACGCGCTCGTGCTCGCTGCCGCGCTGCTCGTGCTCTCCGCGACCAACTTGCTCCTGGGCGGGGCCACGACGGCGATCCAGGGCGAGGACGTCGGCGGTCCCGCGAGCTGGGCCGCCCTCCTCGGCCGGCTCGTCGGCGACCTCGCGCTCGTGACCGCCGCGTTCGTGCCGCTCCGCAACCTCCACCACAAGCGTCGCCCCGCGGCGCTGGCGCTCGGCGGGGCCGCGCTCGCGTTCGTCGCGGTCGTCGGCGCCGGCTGGCTCCTGGCGGCGAGGGGCCCCGACGTCGTCAGCCTCGAACCCGGCGGATTCGGCTTCGACCGCCTGCAGGCAACCCCCGCGCTCGTGACCGTCCAACTCTTGACGATGGTCGCCTACGCGGCCGCGGCCGTCGGCTTCGCGCGGCGGGCCCGCCTGCTCGAGGACGACCTCCTCGGCGTCCTCGCCCTGGTCACCTTGCTCGGCGCGTTCTCGTGCCTGAGCTACGCGCTCCAGCCGTCGCTCTACTCCGGGTGGGTGTACACGGGGGACGGCTTCCGACTCGTCGCCTACCTCGTCCTTCTCGCCGGCGCCTTCAGGGAGATCGCGAACTCGTGGGAGAACCTCGCCGAGACGGCCGCCCTGCGTGAACGGCGCCGCTTCGCGCGCGACGTGCACGACGGCGTCGCCCAGGAGCTCGCCTACATCGTGCGCGAGGGCCGGCGCACGGAGCTGCCGCAGGAGATCCTGGCGGCGGCGGAGCGCGGGCTCGACGAGTCGAGGAGGGCGATCGCCACCCTGCGCCGCCCGGTCGACGAGCCACTCGACGAGGCGATCGTCCACGCGACGAGCGACATCGCCGGCCGCTCGGGCACACGGATCGAGTTCATGCTGAGCGATCAGGTCGACCTCCCCTGGTACGTGCGCAACGGGCTCGTCCGGATCGCGAGAGAGGCCGTGGCGAACGCCACGCGGCACGGGCAGGCGCACAGCATCCGCATCTCCCTCGAGGCCGGCCGGAAGGTTCGGCTGCGGATCCTCGACGACGGTGCCGGCTTCGACCCGGAGGTCGTCGGGAGCGGCTTCGGCCTCGTGACCATGCGCGAGCGGGCCGAGAGCGTGGGCGGCCGGCTCTCGATCCGCTCCGCGCCCGGCACGGGCACGGAGGTGGAGGTGACCGTGTGAGCCTGCGCGTCCTGATCGCCGACGACCACGCCCCGACCCGCTCGAGCATCAGGGCGGCCGTCGAGGCAGACGACCGCTTCACGGTCTGCGCCGAAGCGGCCGACGCGGCCGGCGCGATCCAGACGGGGCTCGCCGAGCGCCCCGACGTCGCCCTCCTCGACATCACGATGCCGGGAGGCGGGGGGGTCGCGGCAGCGTGGGAGATCTCCGCGCGCCTGCCCGAGACCCGCATCGTCATGCTCACGGTCTCGGACGAGAACAGGGACGTGCTCGCCGCCCTCCGAGCCGGGGCGGTGGGCTACCTCCTGAAGGACATGGACTTCGAGCGGCTACCGGCCGCCCTCTGGGACGTCGCGCACGGCGAGGCGACCATCCCACCGACGCTGCTCGCCGAGGTCCTCGCCCAGTTCCGCGACCCCTCTGCGAAGTGGAGGTCGCGGGTATCGGAGAAGGAGGGGCCGCGGCTGACGAGCCGCGAGTGGGAGATCCTCGAGCTGCACCAGCAGGGTCTCAGCACGGCGCAGATCGCGCGCCGGCTCTCGCTGACGCCGGCGACGGTGCGGAGCCACCGGGCCCGCCTCGTCCGCAAGCTGAGCGAGGCCGAGGAGGGGCGGCCGTCGGATAGCGCCTCTCAGAGGTCCACGCGGGACATGTCCTTGTAGCGGTCGCCGGAGGTGGCCCCGACCGGGGCCGCCGCGTCGAGACGGCGGAGGTCGTCCTCGGACAGCTCGAGCTCGAGCGCGGCCACGTTCGCCTCCAGGTGGGCCACCTTCGTCGTGCCGGGGATCGGGACGACGTCGTCTCCCTGGGCGAGCACCCAGGCGAGCGCCAGCTGCCCGGTGGAGCAGCCCTTCTCGGCGGCGAGAGCCTCGACGCGGCCGAGCAGCTCCAGGTTCCGTTCGATGTTCCCGTCCTGGAAGCGCGGCTGGTCGCGGCGGAAGTCGTCTTCCGGCAGGTCGGCCGCGTTCCGGAAGCGGCCCGAGAGGAAGCCACGCCCGAGCGGGCTGTAGGCGACGAACCCGATCCCGAGCTCGCGCACGATCTCGAGGATCTCCCTCTCGGGGTCGCGCGACCAGAGGGAGAGCTCGGTCTGCAGCGCCGTGACCGGATGGACGGCGTGCGCCCGCCGGATCGTCGCCGGAGCGGCCTCCGAGAGGCCGAGGTGGCGCACCTTGCCGGCCCGCACGAGCTCGGCCATCGCGCCGACGGTCTCCTCGATCGGCGTCGCCGGGTCGACCCGGTGCTGGTAGTAGAGGTCGACGTGGTCGACTCCGAGGCGCTCGAGCGAAGCGTCACAGGCGCTGAGGACGTACTCGGGCCTGCCGTTGATGCCGACCCACGAGCCGTCCTCCCGCCGCTCGTTGCCGAACTTCGTCGCCAGGAAGACCTCCTCGCGGCGCCCGGCGACCGCCCGGCCGACGAGGCGCTCGTTCGCGAAGGGGCCGTAGGCGTCGGCGGTGTCGAGGAAGGTGACGCCGAGGTCGAGGGCCCGGTGGAGCGTCCGGATCGCCTCCGCCTCGTCGGCTGGGCCGTAGAACTCGGACATGCCCATGCAGCCGAGGCCGAGTGCGGACACCGTCGGGCCGTCGCCGCCGAGCGTGCGGGTGGGGATGCTCACGCGTCGTTCTCCTTTCGCGGTCTGTGCGTCCAGGACACCGTAGTCCCCGCGCGTGCCCGCGGAGAGCGGAATAGGCTTCCCGGCGATGCTGCTGATCACGGGGATCGTGCTCCTCCTCGTCCTGCCCGCCCCGTGGGGCCTCGTCGCGCTCCTCGCGGCCCTCGTCCTCTGGATCGGCGAGGTCTACGGGATCTGGCGCGTCGTGCGGAAGCGGAAGGTGCAGGCGGGAGCGGAGACCCTCGTCGGCCGCTCGGCTGTCGTCACGGCCCGGTGCGCGCCCCTCGGCCAGGTCCGGCTCGCGGGCGAGTCGGAGATCTGGGGCGCTCGCTGCAGGGATGGAGCCGAGCGCGGCGAGACCGTGCGCGTCGTCGGCCTCGACGGCCTCACGCTGATCGTCGAGCGCTGATCACCCGCGCGCCGGACCGGCGGTCGAGCGCCGCCCTGGTCACCCAGGCAGCCACGGCGGCGAGCACGGCGGCCGGCACGGTGTCGGCGCCGGCCGACCCGACGAGCACGGCGGCGATCAGGAGCGAGGCGAACAGCAGCCTGGTCATCGCCGCCATGCCCGCCGCCGTCCCGACTGCCACCGCCAGCGTCGGGGAGACGTCGAACGCGATCACGGCGAAGGTGGCGAGGCCGATCCCGAGGAACATCGCCGGGAAGACAGGGCCTCCGCGGAACCCGCAGCCGAGGCAGACGGCGTAGGCGAGGCCCTTCGCGACCAGGACGACGAGGAGGATCTTCGCGGAGTCCTCGGCTGCGAGGCTCGGGATCGACGCCTGACCCGAGAAGAGCACGTCCAGCGGGTCGGCGCCGAGCACGTCGGCCGCGAGGGCGAGGAGGCCGACCGCGAGGCCGCCGCCGACGAGCACGCGCCCCGACCCGGCTGTCGCCCGCGCCGCCAGGACGCGCCCTCCGCCGGAGCGCACGATCTCGAGCACGACTGCGATCACCACGCCGGCGACGACCGCCAGCAGCAGGTCGCGGATGTGGACGCCGTCGTACGGCGGCAGCCCCGACACGTGGAGATCGGCCTCTTCGATGCCGCCCCAGTTGCCGAGGCCGGTGAAGAGCAGGTACCCGATCGCGGCCGCGACGAGCCCCGGGATCAGGGCAGGGATCAGCTTCGGGCCGAGGCCGATCCCCGCCTCGACGAGCAGGATCCCGGCTGCGAGCGGCCCGCCGAAGAGGGCGGAGATGGCGGAGAACGACCCCGCCATCGCCAGGACCTTGTGGTGCTCGGGGTTGACGGTGACGAAACGGGTGATCGCCAGCCCGACCACCGAGCCGAGTGCGATCAGCGGTGCCTCCGGCCCGAGCACGGCGCCGAAGGCGAGCGTGCCGAGCGCGGCCAGGGCGACGCCGGGCGCATGGGAGATCGCGGTCGGCGAGGCGCTGATCCCGTCCAGCGGCTCGTGGCCGCCGTCACCGGGAAGGAGCCGTCGCGCGACGAGGACGACGAGCGCGCCGAGCGCGGGCAGCCCGACGATCAGGTACCACGGCGGCGCGCTCGCGCCGAGCGCGTCCGGGAGGTCGTGCCAGAGAAGGTCCTCGAGCTCGTGGACGAGCGCGAGGAAGCCGGCGGCCAGGCCGGCTGCCGGGAGCCCGATGACGGCGCCCAGAAGGATCAGGCGAAGGTAGGCTCGCCCGTCGAGCTGGGCAGCCTGGTCGACCTCGGTCACGCGCGAGACCGTATAGCGGTAGCCGGTCGGCGGGCGCCTCAGCCGGCGTCGCCCGGCCAAGAGCTGGCATAGATGTCCGGCATCCACCGCCAGCAGCCTGGAGGCCTTCATGAGCAAGCCGTTCAAGGGCGTCGTCAACCTGGACATCCGCGACTCGACCCCCGACTGGGAGCCGTTCCTGCAACCTGAGGCCCCGGAGGGGGCGCCGAACGTGCTCATGATCGTCTGGGACGACGTCGGCTACGGCGCCATGGACGTGTTCGGCGGGCCGATCGAGACGCCGACCATGCGGCGGATCGCCGACGCGGGGATCCGCTACTCGAACTTCCACACGACCGCGCTCTGCTCGCCCACGCGCTCGAGCCTCCTGAACGGCCGGAACGCGACCTCGAACAACATGGCGTGCATCACCGAGGCCTCGGCCGGCTTCCCGGGCTTCTCGGCCCGGATCCCGTTCGAGAACGGGACGATCGCGGAGGTCCTGAACGAGCGCGGCTGGAACACCTACGCGGTCGGCAAGTGGCACCTCACCCCCGGCGAGGAGACCGACATGTCCTCGTGGAAGGGGCGCTGGCCGCTCGGCCGCGGCTTCGAGCGCTTCTACGGCTTCCTCGGCGGGGAGACGAACCAGTGGTATCCCGACCTCGTCGAGGACAACCACCCGGTCGAGCAGCCGGCGCAGCCGGAGGACGGCTACCACCTCTCGGCCGACCTCGCCGACAAGGCGATCCGCTACGTGCGCGACGCGAAGGCCGTCAACCCCGACAAGCCCTGGTACATGTACTTCTGCCCGGGCTGCGCGCACGCCCCGCACCACGTCTTCAAGGAGTGGTCGGACAAGTACAAGGGGAAGTTCGACCAGGGGTACGAGGCGATCCGCGAGAGCATCCTGGCCCGCCAGAAGGAGCTCGGCCTCCTGCCCGAGGACGCCGAGCTCTCCCCGATCAACCCGCACGGGGAGCCGGACGGGATCACCGGCCCGGACGGGCAGCCGTGGCCGCAGCTCGACTTCGTGCGGCCCTGGGACTCGCTCACCGACGACGAGAAGCGCCTCTTCGCCCGCATGGCCGAGGTCTACGCCGGGTTTGTCGTCGTACACCGACCACGAGATCGGGCGCTTCCTCGACTACCTGGAGGAGTCGGGGCAGCTCGAGAACACGATCGTGGTGGTCGTCTCCGACAACGGCGCCAGCGGCGAGGGGGGCCCCAACGGTTCCTTCAACGAGAACAAGTTCTTCAACAACGTGCCCGACACCGTCGAGGAGAACCTGAAGCGGATCGACGAGCTCGGCGGGCCCGAGTCCTACAACCACTACAACACCGGCTGGGCCTGGGCCTTCGACACGCCGTTCCCGTACTGGAAGCGCTTCGCCGGCTACGAGGGCGGGACGGCCGACATGTGCCTCGTCTCCTGGCCGGCCGGGATCGCGGCGCGCGGCGAGGCGCGCGGGCAGTACGTCCATGCCGTCGACGTCGTGCCCACCATCTACGACCTGCTCGGCGTCGAGCCGCCGGCCGTCCTCAAGGGCTTCACGCAGTCACCTGTCGAGGGCGAGAGCTTCGCGGCGAGCCTCGCCGACCCGGACGCGCCGGGGCGCGAGACGCAGTTCTACTCGATGCTCGGCATGCGGGCGGTCTACCACCAGGGGTGGCTGGCGAACACGCTCCATCCGCCCATCTCGGGGTGGGGGAGCTTCGACAAGGACGTCTGGGAGCTCTACAACCTGGCGGAGGACCGTGCGCAGACGCGCAACGTCGCCGCCGAGCATCCCGAGCGGCTCGAGGAGCTGAAGGGGCTGTGGTCGTACTACGCCGGCGTGTACAAGGGCATGCCGCTGGACGATCGCACCGCGCTCGAGATCATCAGCTCGCCGCGCCCGCAGCCGACCGAGCCGCGCGATCGCTACGTCTACTACCCGCACACCGGCGACGTGCCCGAGTCCGTGGCGGTGAACGTCCGGCGCCGCTCGTACACGATCGCCGCCGGAGCGACGCTCGACTCGGGCGAGGCGGAGGGCGCGCTCTTCGCCCACGGGGGCGTCGGCGGCGGGCACTCGCTCTACCTCCAGGGCGGCCGCCTGCACTACGTCTACAACTGGCTCGGCGAGCGCATCCAGAAGATCAGCTCGGACGCCGAGGTCGAGCCGGGCAAGCACGTCTTCACCGCCGAGTTCCAGAAGACCGGGGACGACCCGGCGACCGGGAGCGCGCTCGGAACGCTGACGCTCTACGTCGACGAGGAGGAGGTGGGCTCGGCGCGAGATCACGACCCAGCCCGGCTTCTTCGCGCTCACCGGCGACGGGCTCTGCGTCGGGCGCGACAGCGCCTCCCCCGTGTCGGCGCGACTACGCGGCGCCGTTTCCCTTCACGGGCGGCACCATCGACCGGGTCGTCGTCGACGTCTCGGGCGACCACTACGTCGACCACGAGAAGGAGGTGCTCGCCTACCTCGCGCGCGACTAGCTCTGTTGCCTACACACCTGCGAGACGGCTGATTGTGTCCGGGCCTCTCGCGAGTCTGGCGGTTGTCGATACCCCAGCTCGCGAAGGAGGCCCGGTATGACCAACGCTACGCAGCCGCCGCGACGGATGCGCTTCTCGTTCGAGTCGCGCTGCCGTCTCGTCTCGCTCGTGCTCGCCGGCCACAGCCCGCCGGCGGCCGCGGCCGCCTGCGGTGCGAGCCGCGCGACCGGCTATCGGCTCTGGCGTCGCTATCAGGAGGGTGGCTGGGTGGGGCTGGCCGACCGTCCGCCGGTGCCCCGCCGTCAGCCGCGGCGGCTGCCGCGGGAGCTCGAGCAGCGCATCCTCGAGGCGCGTGCGTTCGCGAAGGCGGGGCCGTTGATCGTCGCCGCCCAGCTCGGCCTGCCCGCCTCGACCGTCTGGAAGGTGCTGCGCCGCCATGGCGTCTCCCGCCTGCGCCGCCCGGCCCGTGGGCCGATTGTCCGCTACGAGCGTGAGCGGCCGGGCGAGCTCGTGCACGTCGACATCAAGCGGCTCGGCCGCTTCTGGACGGTCGGCAAGCGCATCCACGGCGACCGGCTGACACGCAGCCGCCACGCGGGCTGGCAGTACCTGCACCTCGCGATCGACGACCACTCCCGTCTCGCCTACGCCGAGCTCTTGCCGGGCGAAGGCCCCGACGAGTGCGTCGCCTTCCTCCGCCGCGCCGTCGGCTGGTACCGCGAGCGCGGGATCACCATCGAGCGCGTCCTCTCCGACAACGGCAACGGCTACCGCTCACGCGCCTGGGCGGCCGCCTGCGCTCAGCTGGGCATCGGCCGCCGTTACACCCGCCCCCGCCGCCCGCAGACCAACGGCAAGGCCGAAGCACTCGTGAAAACGCTCCTGCGCGAATGGGCCTACCGCTTCGCCTACCCAACCAGCAGCCACCGCGCCCGCGCGCTCCCCGGCTACCTCCGCTGGTACAACAACCACCGACCGCACAGCTCACTCGGCGGCCAACCGCCAATCAGCCGCGTCTCACACGTCTGTGGGTCCCACAACTAGCCGGCCGCGACGACCGCGGTCCGCGGTCTGCTCAGGCGCTCAGCCCTCGGATCCCGTCGCCGACCAGCTTGGCGCCGATCAGGACGAAGAGCACGGTCATGATCGCCGCGTTGTGGGCGGTCATCCAGACGCGCAGACCGTGGAGGAAGGCGCGCGACCGCTCGCCCAGCGCGAGGTAGAGGACGACCGGCCCGACGATCGTCACCGAGGCGAGGGCGACGTAGATCGCCGTCACGCCGACCTCCTGGCCGGTGGTGAGCCCCGCCTGGGCGATCACGAGCGCCGCCGCGAGCGTGAGGCCGAGGTTCTTGGGGTTGACGCCGGAGAGGACGGCGCCGAGCCCGAGCGACCTGCCGGCGGCGAAGTCGTCGATCCTGTGCATCCACTTCGGTAGCGCCGGATCCTCCCCGGGTGCCGGGCGGCCGCGCCACTGCCGGAGGGCGAGGGAGAGGAAGGCCACCCCGATCCCGAGCTTCACCACGCTGTTCCAGGTGGACGGCTCGCCGGAGTCGTCGGCCGCGCTCCCGCCCCCGGCCGCCAGCACGATCGCCGCGACGATCGCGAGACCCGCGATCCAGCCGAGCGAGAAGGCGATCCCGTTGGTGCGCCCCCGAGGCGTCGCGAGCATGAGCACGATCGCGATGATCGGCACGGGGCTGAGGGCGACGCCGATGGCGAGGGGAAGAATGTCGCCGATCGCTGGTCCCATGTGTTCAGCCTTCCTCGGGGCGGATCACGCAGCGGAAGCCTATGTGGCCGGTCGAGGTGTCGACCGCCTCGCCCTGGCGCGCGGCCGGCCGGTAGCGCAGGCAGTAGCTCGGCGCACAGAGGTGGGACCCTCCCTTGATCACTCGGCGCGGGATCTGCTCGCCCGGCTCGCCGAGGACGTAGCTCCCGTCGGGGGAGGTCACGCGCGGGTTGCGCGGGACGCAGCACGGGCGCTCGGGCTCGACGCCGTCGGGCACGGAGAAGAAGTCGGACGTCCACTCCCAGACGTTCCCGGCCATGTCGTAGAGCCCGTAGCCGTTCGCGGGGAAGCTTCCGACCGGCGACGTGCCCTCGTGCCCGTCGAGCTTGAGGTTCTCCCAGGGGAAGCGGCCCTGCCAGGTGTTCGCGGCCGGCTTCCCGTTCGGGAACTGCTCCTCGCCCCAGACGAACGGCGCGCCCTCGAGGCCGCCGCGGGCGGCGTGCTCCCACTCGGCCTCGGTCGGGAGGTCCTTGCCGGCCCAGGCGGCATAGGCTGCCGCGTCCTCGAAGGCGACGTGGACGACCGGGTGGCGGTCGCGGCCGTTGATCGTCGTGCCGGGCCCGCCCGGCCGCTTCCAGTAGGCGCCCGGGACGTACGTCCACCAGTTGCGGTAGTCGTCGAGCGGCACCGGGCCCGTGGTCTTGCGGAAGACGAGGGAGCCGGGAACGAGCAGCTCCGGGTCGGCGTCGGGGTAGTCGGCGGGATCGAGCGGGCGCTCGGCGACCGTGACGTAGCCCGTCTCGCGGACGAACCGACGGAACTCGGCCGCGGTCACCGGCCGCTCGTCCATCCAGAGCCCGTCGACGGCGACGCGCCGCACCGGGCGCTCCTCCGGGTAGAAGTCCTCGGACCCGATCAGGAACTCACCGCCTGGCACCCAGGCCATGCCCGGCGCCGGAGCGCTGCGGCGCTCGGCTTCCACGTTGGCCTGTGCCTTCACGGGCTCGGCCGCGCTCCTAGACGACGTCGTCGTCCTCGCGCCGCTCTGCGCGTACGGCGGTGTCGAGCACCTCGCGTACGTGAGCCGGGTCGACCAGCGCCCGGAACTCGAGGGCGCCGCCGGAGGAGCCGGCGGTGTCGATGAGGAGCCGGCCGACGCCGAACATCCGGTCGAAGAGCGACTGGCGGAGGGTGATGTCCTGCACGCGCTCGAGCCGCGCGGTCTGCTCGTCGATGGAGACGAGGCCGTGACGCACGAAGACGCGGTGGTTCGTGATCGTGTACTTCCAGCGGATCGTCTCCCAGATCGTCCAGACGAGGACGATCGCGGCGACGATCGCGGCGACGATCACCGAGGTGCCCACGGCGACGTCGGCCCAGAGCAGGACGACGAGCACGACCACGGCGAGCAGGGCGCCCGGGATCAGGATCGCCATCCGCCCGCGCCACGACGGCCGGCCCGTCCAGATCACCTTCTCCTCGCCCGCGGCCACGGCGAGACGATACGGAATCCCTGGGCGCGGCGCCAACGCCGGCTCGGGTTAACCCCACCGGAAGACGCAGGCTAGCCGCCTTCCGGCTGCGTCCGGGCCCTGGGACAGTGAGGCCACCGAAAGCGAGCTCCCGCGAAACGCCCCGGAGGATTGGACATGACCGCCACGCTCACCATCGCAGCCGAGACGACCGCCAGCTTCGACGATCTCCGCCACCGCCTCGACGGGGAGGCAGTCGTCCCCGCGGACGCCGCCTGGGACGAGGCCCGTCTCGCCTGGAACCTCGCCGCCGACCAGCGGCCCGCCGCCGTCGTCTTCGCCGAGTCCGTCGACGACGTCGTCGCCGTCGTCGCCTACGCGCGGGAGAACGGCCTGCGGGTCACCACCCAGGGACCGGCCACTTCGCCAGGACGCTCGCCTCCCTCGACGACACGATCCTCCTCAAGACCTCGCGCCTGCGCGGCCTCGAGATCGACCCCGACGCCCGCGTCGCCCGCGTCGAGGCGGGCGTCATCTGGGAGGAGGTCACCCGCGCGGCCGCCGCCCACGGCCTCGCCGCCCTGGCCGGCTCCGCGGGCGACGTCGGCGTCGTCGGCTACACGCTCGGCGGCGGCCTCGGCTGGCTCGCCCGCCGCTACGGCCTCGCCGCCAACAGCGTCGTCGCGGTCGAGCTCGTCACCGCCGACGGCCGCCGGGTACGCGCCGACCGCGACAACGAGCCCGACCTCTTCTGGGCCGTGCGCGGCGGCGGGGGCAGCTTCGGCATCGTCACCGCTCTCGAGTTCGCCCTGTACCCGGTGTCCGAGGTCTACGCGGGCGCGCTCTTCTTCCCCTTCGACCGCGCAGCCGAGATCCTCGGCGCCTGGCGCGAGTGGGTGGACGGCACCCCGGACGAGGTCACCTCGGTCGGGCGGCTCCTGCAATTCCCGCCGATCGCCGAGGTGCCCGAGCACCTGCGCGGGCAGTCGTTCGCGATCGTCGAGGCCGCCTTCGTCGGCAGCGAGGAGGACGGCGCGGCGCTGATCCGGCCGCTCCGCGAGCTCGACCCCGTCATGGACACGTTCGCCGTGATCCCGGTCGAGGAGCTCCGCCACCTGCACATGGACCCGCCCGGCCCCGTCCCGGGAGCGGGCGACGGCGTGAGCCTCGAGGACCTGACCGCCGAGACGCTGGACGCTCTGCTCGCGGTCGCCGGGCCCGGCTCGGGCTCGTCGCTCCTCACCCTCGAGCTTCGCCAGCTCGGCGGAGCCGTCGCGCGGGAGTCCGCCGACCACGGAGCCGTCGGCACACTCGACGCCGGCTTCGCCCTCTTCGCCGCCGGCATGGCCCCGACGCCCGAGGCGGCGGAGGCGACGGAGCGCCAGGTCGGCGCCCTCAAGGCTGCCCTTGCGCCCTGGGCCTCAGCGCGCGGGTACTTCAACTTCGCCGACGTCCCTGCCGACGGCAAGTCCTTCTACTCTGCCGAGACCTATCGCGGGCTGCAGTGGGTCAAGGCCGCCTACGACCCGGAGGAGCTCTTCCGGGCCACCCATGCGATCCGGCCTGCAGGCCGGCGCTAGCCCCTCCCTCCTCTCCCCGACCGGAAGCGGCCCGTCCCGAGCGGGCCGCTTCCGTCCCGATCCTCTAGCGTGCCCGGATGCGCCTGACCCTCGTCCGCCACGCGACCCTGCTCGTCGAGCTCGGCGGCCGGCGCCTCCTCGTCGAGCCGATGCTCGACCCGGCCGGCGAGCGGCCGCCCGTGGAGAGGTCGCCGAGCCCGCGCCGGAACCCGCTCGTGCCGCTGCCCTTCCCGGCGGAGGAGGTCGTCGCCGGGATCGACGCCGCCATCGTCACGCACCTGCACCAGGATCACTTCGACGAGACCGGCGCGCGCCTGCTTCCCCGGGACGTGCCGGTCTTCTGCCAGCCGGAGGACGCCGAGCGGCTGCGCGGGCTCGGCCTGGAGGCGTGCCCGATCGGGGACGAGCTCGCCTGGGAGGGGCTCAGGATCGCCCGCACCGGCGGCCGCCACGGCTCCGACCCGGACACGGTGGCCGCGCTCGCGCCCGTGAGCGGCTTCGTCCTCGACAGCCTCTACCTGGCCGGCGACACGGTCTGGTGCGCCGAGGTCGAGGAGGCGCTGGAGCGCCACCGGCCCCGGGTTGCGGTCGTGAACGGAAGCGGCGCCCGCTTCCTGGACGGCGGGCCGCTCGTCATGACCGCCGCGCAGGTCCGCGAGGTCGTCGACCGCGTTCCCTCCGTGGTCGTCGTCCATCTGGAGGCGATCGACCACTGCCTCGAGACGCGCGCCGAGGTGCGCAACGCCGTCCCCGAGGCGCTGGTCCCCGAGGACGGCGAGACGCTCGAGCTGAGCTAGCGCGCTACCAGGTCGTCCGCGTCCACCCAGTTCACCGTCAGCTGGTAGATGATGATCACGTCCAGCGCGATGATGAGCACCGACCAGATCGGATAGGTGTTCATCCAGGCGATCTGCGCGAACGCGTTCAGCAGCACGAAGAAGATCGCCAGCCAGCGTGCCCAGCCGCGACCCGATAGCAGGCCGCCGCCGGTCAGGATCAGCACGATGCCCAGGATGAGCTGGATCCAGCCCCAGGCTGAGACGTTCCAGAGGACGAGGCCGGCCTCACCGGCCGTGATCCTCGTGTCGTCGATGATCGCGACGAGCCCCCAGATGATGTTGAGGACGCCGATCATGAGGAGGAGGATTCCGGCGAAGGCGATCCAGCCGCTCGGGGCGGCCCGGCCGATCCCGCCCGTGTCCATCTGCGTGTACGTCGCCTGTGTTCGCGGATCCGTCATCAATCGCTCCTTTCGTTGCGGATTCCCGGATTCTGGCACCGAAAGCGGACAGGCGGGTAGGCTCGCTGCGTGGCGGACCGCCGTGACACGCTCGTCTTTCTCCCGGCCTGGAACGAGGACCAGAACCTGCCGGGCGTCCTCGACGAGCTCGCCCGGGGCCTGCCGGGTGCCGACCTCCTGGTCGTCGACGACGGCTCCACCGACGGCACGGCCCGCGTGGCCCGCGAGCACGGCGCGGAGGTGACGAGCTTCGGAGAGAACCGCGGCCTGCCCCACGGCGTCGCCGCCGGGTACGCCCACGCTGCCGAGCGCGGCTACTCCTACTGCGGGCGCGTCGACGCCGACGGGCAGCATCCCGTCGTCGAGCTGGTGCGCCTGCTCGGGCGCGTGCGCTCGGGCGCGTGCGACGTGGCGGTGGGGTCGCGCTTCGTCTCCGGCGACGGCTACGAGGCGGGCCGCTACCGGCCCAGCGCGGCGCGAGTCGTCGGCACCTCGCTCCTCCGCCGCGGGATGGGCCACGTGCTCGGCCGGCCGTTCGCCGACGCGACGAGCGGCATGTACGCGGTCAACGCGAAGGCGATGCCGATCCTGGCCGAGCCGTACGGGACCGGGGCGCCGGAGGTCGAAGGGCTCCTGCGCCTCCGCGACGCCGGCCTCGTCGTCGAGGAGGTCCCCGTGGACATGCGCGAGCGGGCGAGCGGGGAGTCCAAGCTCGCCGGCAAGAAGGCGGCGCTGCTCGTCCTCACCGTCGTCGGCACGCTCTTGGCCTACCGGCGCATGCGCGGGCGCTCAGCCGGGTAGCGTCGGGCGGGCGCCGGCGAGGCGCTCCTCCACCCAGTCGCGCCACTCCCGGCCGAGTTCGGGGGCCCGGAGGAGCTCTGCGCACCGGCCCCGGTCGCCGTGGTAGATGCCGGCGACGTCGCCGACCGTCAGCCGGTGGCCGGGACGGTCCACGATCGCCACCCCGTCCCCGGCACCGAGCTCGCCCTCCTCGACGACCCGCAGGTAGGCGCCCGGTCGGCCGGCGGCGGCGAAGGTGACGGAGAACTCGACGCTCTCCATCCGCGCCCCGAGCTTCCAGCAGGGCGTCCGGGGTCCGGTCACCTCGAGGAGCGCCGAGCCGATCTGCCAGCGCTCGCCGACGATCGCGCCGGTGACGCCGACGCCGGCGAGGGTGAGGTTCTCGCCGAAGGTCCCGTCCGGGAGAGCGCGCCCGAGCTCGGCCTCCCACCAGTCGTAGTCCTCGCGCGCGTACGCGTACACGGCCTTGTCGGCGCCGCCGTGGAACCGCGGGTCGGCCTGCTCGTCGCCCGCGAGGTTGACGCGCCCGAGGGCGACGCGGCCGGCGACGGGCTCCTTCCAGATCGAGGTCGTGGCCCGCCGCCCGAGCCATTCGAGCTCCCGGGGCAGGGCGACGTTGACGGACGTGACGGACCCGGCCATGGCTGTCGAAACGGTACCCGCCGACGTGTCGTAAATGTACGATCGGGCTGTGAGCGACTGGGGGCTCTACTTCGCGTTTCTGATCCCGCCGCTCCTGATCGGGCTCGGAGTGCAGTGGTGGCTCAAGAAGACGTTCGCCGAGCAGGCGCGCGCCGCCGTCTCCACCGGCATGAACGGCGCGCAGGTCGCGCGCGCGATCCTGGACGCCAACGGCCTGCACGAGGTCCCGGTCAGCCTCTCGCCCGGCGGGCCGCTCTCGGACCACTACGATCCGCGCAAGCGCTCCGTGCACCTGTCCCACCCCGTGTACGAGGAGGTCTCGGTCAGCGCCACCGCCGTCGCGGCGCACGAGGTCGGGCACGCGATCCAGCACAAGGAGGCCTACCCGTTCTTCCGCTTCCGCGCGGCGCTCTTCCCGGCCGTCGCGTTCTCCTCCAGCGTCTGGATGTGGCTGCTCGTGATCGGGTTTCTCCTGAACGCGGCCGGACTCGTCCTGGTGGCGATCGTCCTCTACTCTCTCGCCGTCCTCTTCCAGTTCGTGACCCTTCCGGTCGAGTTCGACGCCTCGAGGCGAGCCGCGGTCCAGCTCGCTGGGCAGGGGCTGACGACGACCCAGGAGACGACCGGGGTCAAGAAGGTCCTGCGGGCAGCGGCCCTCACCTACGTGGCCGGCGCCCTCGCGGCCCTCACGCAGCTCCTCTACTTCATCCTCATCTTCCTCGGCAACCGCGACTAGCAGCGGCCACCGGGAGGCGGCGGCCGCGGCGGCGGCCGCCTGGCGCGGCGGCGGCCGGGAGCAGGACGGCGCGTATCATCGGCTGCGATGTTCTTCCGGCAGGTGCTGCACGAGGATCTGGGCTGTGCGTCCTACGTCGTGGCCGACGGCGGCGAGGCCGCGGTCATCGACCCGAAGTGGGACGTCGAGGAGTACCTCGAGCTCGCGGAGGAGCACGGCTTCGCGATCGCGCACGTCCTCGAGACCCACAACCACGCCGACCACGTGTCCGGCAAGGGCCGGCTTGCGAAGGCGACCGGCGCGACCATCCGCGTTCCCGCGACGGCAGGCGTCGAGTTCGCGCACGAGCCGTTCGCGGACGGGGAGCAGATCCGGGTCGGGGAGGTGACGATCACCGCGCTCGCGACTCCCGGCCACCGGCCCGAGCACACCGCCTACCTGGTCGCGGACGGCAGCCGGGGCGAGGAGCCCTGGCTCGTCGTCACGGGCGACTCCCTCTTCGTCGGCGACGTCGCCAGGCCGGATCTCGCCGTGGACAAGGAGGAGGGCGCCCGCGGGCTCTACGCCTCGGTGAAGCGCCTCCTCGCCCTCGGGGACTTCGCGGAGGTCTGGCCGGGGCACATCGGCGGCTCCCTCTGCGGCGGCGCCGGGATGAGCGAGAAGCCCGGGACGACGATCGGCTTCGAGCGGCGCTTCAACCGCCTGGTGCAGAGCCCTGACGAGACCTCCTTCGTGCGGGCGCTGACTGCGTCGCTGGCGCCCCAGCCGCCGAACTTCCGGCGGATCGTCGCCCTGAACCGGGGGCCGCTTCTGACGGAGGCGGTGACCGTGGACGCTCTGCAGCCCGCCGCAGTCCGGGCGCGGCTCGAGGTGGGCGCGACGCTCCTCGACGCCCGCGACACGAGGGAGTTCGACGCCGAGCACGTCCCGGGCTCGATCAACGTGACCGCCGTCCGCGCCGCGGTCGGGACGCGGGCCGCCTGGGTCGTCGACCCGGAGAGCGAGGTCGTCCTCTCGGCCGCGACGGACGAGGAGTCCCGGCGGGTGGCGCGGCTCCTCGAGGCGGTCGGCTTCCGCCGGATCGCCGGGCTCCTGGCGGGCGGCATCGCCGCCTGGCGGGACGCTGGCCTACCGGTCGAGTCCACCGTCGCGATCGACGTGCCCGACCTGGCCGCGCGCCTTCGCCGCGACGAGGTGCGCCTCCTCGACGTCCGCGAGCCCGACGAGTGGGAGGAGGGCCACGTGGAGGGCTCCAGGCACATGCCCTACTACGACCTCGGCAAGGGCGTTCCGGACGACCTGCGCAGCGACGGCAAGCCGCTCGCCGTCGCCTGTTCCGTGGGGAACCGGAGCTCGATCGCCACCTCGCTCCTCCGGCGGGCCGGCGTCGACGACGTCCTCCACGTCGTGGACGGCGGCGTCGCGGAGCTGGCAGGCGAGGGCATCGAGCTCGTCCGCGACGCCTGAGGAAAAGGCCGCTCTTGCTACACTCCGCCGCGCAGGGCGGCGTAGCTCAGCTGGTTAGAGCAGCGGAATCATAATCCGTGTGTCGTAGGTTCGAGTCCTACCGCCGCTACCTGGAGACGCCTCTCACGAAGGTAAAGGACGAATGGCAACCGGAGTACGAGTCGCGATCACGCTTGCCTGCACCGAGTGCAAGCGCCGCAACTACCAGTCCCAGAAGTCGAAGCGGAACACCCCCGACCGCTTCGAGGCGAAGAAGTACTGCCGCTGGTGCGGCAGCCACACCCTGCACCGGGAGACCAGGTAGGGCGAAGGCTTGGCACGGTCCTCCCGCACGAGCAGGAAGCGCGCCGACTACCAGGCGCCGGCCCAGCCGGAGCGCTCGCGCGCGCGCCAGCGCCAGGTCAAGCCCGTCGGGCAGCCGAAGAGCCAGACCGGCCAGAAGCGCGAGCGCCGCGGCGGTGCGCGCGCGTTCATCGGCGAGTGCTGGGCCGAGCTGCGCAAGGTGGACTGGCCCGGGCGCCAGCAGCTGATCTCCGCCACCATCGTCGTCATCATCGCCGTGGCCATCACCGGCGCCTACCTGTTCGTGGCCGACTGGGCCTTCCAGCGGTTCGTCCGCGACGTCCTCCTGAACCTCTAGCCCAGTGCCCCTCCGAGCAATACACGCCTGCTTCTGCGCCGCGATCACGCGGCGCGAGAGCCCACCCTCGCCCGGTGCTCGCGACGCAGTGGCGGGACAGCATCACTCGAAGGGGCACTGATGTTCCGCTGGTACGTCGTCAACACCTACTCGGGCCACGAGAACAAGGTCAAGGCCAACCTCGAGCACCGCATCGACTCGATGGGCCAGCAGCAGCGCTTCCGCCGCGTCGTCGTGCCCACCGAGCAGGTCGTCGAGACCAAGGACGGCCAGAAGGTGCAGACCGAGAAGCGCGTCCTGCCCGGCTACGTGCTCGTGAACATGGACCTGAACGACGAGGCCTGGACGGTCGTGAAGAACACGCCCGGCGTCACAGGCTTCGTCGGCTCGGGGACCAAGCCGGTGCCGCTCTCGCAGCCGGAGGTCGACCGCATCCTGCACACCGCCACGGCGGCGGCCGAGCGGCCGCGCACCGCGGTCGAGTTCGGCCTCGGCGAGACCGTGAAGATCACCTCCGGCTCGCTCTCCGACTTCGACGGCGAGGTGATCGACGTCAACTCCGACCAGCAGAAGCTCAAGGTGCTCGTGAACATCTTCGAGCGCCAAACGCCCGTCGAGGTGAGCTTCGACCAGGTCAAGAAGATGGACTGACGTATGGCCAAGAAAGTCCTCACGCTCATCAAGCTCCAGATCCCAGGCGGCCAGGCGAACCCCGCCCCGCCGGTCGGCCCTGCGCTGGGCCAGCACGGGGTCAACATCATGGAGTTCTGCAAGGCCTTCAACGCGCAGACCCAGCAGGAGAACGGGCGGATCACCCCCGTCGAGATCACGGTCTTCGAGGACCGCTCCTTCACCTTCATCACCAAGACGCCGCCGGCCGCCGTCCTGATCAAGGAGGCGCTGCGGATCGAGAAGGGCTCCGCCGAGCCCAACCGCGACAAGGTCGGCACCATCACGTCCGCGCAGGTGCGCCAGATCGCCCAGACCAAGCTCGTCGACCTGAACGCGCGCGACCTCGACCAGGCGATGCGCATCATCGAGGGCACGGCGCGCTCGATGGGTGTGGAGGTTGGTGCGGTGACGCGCCGGGCGAGCGAAGAGACGGTGAGCGACGTGGAGGTTTCCGAGTAATGGCTCAACACGGGAAGCGATACGACGAGGCGCGCGGAAAGATCGACCGGGAGCATGCCTACACGCCGCTCGAGGCGGTGCGGCTCCTCAAGGACGCTCCGGCCGCCAAGTTCGACGAGGCCGTCGAGGTGCACTTCAACCTCGGCCTCAACGTCCGCCACGCCGACCAGCAGCTGCGCGGGACGCTCATGCTCCCGCACGGGACGGGCAAGGACGTCCGCATCGCCGCCTTCGCCGAGGGCGAGAAGGCCCGCGAGGCGGAGGAGGCGGGCGCCGACGTCGTCGGCTCCGCCGACCTCGCCGCCCAGATCGAGGAGGGCTTCGACGACTTCGACGTCGCCATCGCCACGCCGGACATGATGGGGACGGTCGGCAAGCTCGGCCGCATCCTCGGTCCCCGCGGGAAGATGCCGAACCCGAAGACGGGCACGGTCACCTTCGACGTCGGCAAGGCCGTCCGCGAGGCGAAGGCGGGGAAGCTCGAGTACCGCACCGACCGCGGCGCCAACGTCCACCTCGTCATCGGCCGCAAGAGCTTCGACGAGCGGACGCTCCTCGAGAACTACGCGACCGTCGTCGAGGAGATCGTCCGCGCCAAGCCGGCCGCCGCCAAGGGCCGCTACATCCGCTCGATCACGCTCACGAGCTCGATGGGCCCGGGCGTTCGCGTCGACCCCGCACGGACGCGTGACATCCCCGCCGAGCTCGAGGAGGAGGCCGTCCCGGCCTAGGTAGCACAGCAGAGCGCCCGTCGCCGAAGACAGCCGGCCGCCCCCTGGGGCGTAAGACCTGCCGAGGTGGCTCGAGCGAGACGACTCGCCTCTGCTCGTGCCCGCCCGGAAGGCGGGCACGATTCGTTCGAAGGAGGTGATTCGATGCTGAGAAAGGACAAGGAGCAGGTCGTCGCCGACCTGGTGGCCCGCCTGGCGGGCTCGGACACGCTCATCCTGGCCGACTACCGCGGCCTCTCGGTGGGCGAGCTGGACGACGTCCGCACGCAGATCCTCGCGCACGGCGCCCGCTTCACGGTCGTGAAGAACACGCTGACGAAGCGAGCGGCCGAGGAGGCGGGGCTCGAGACCCTGACGGAGCTCCTGGACGGGCCGACGGCGATCGCCTTCGTCGGCGACGGCGACATGGTCGCGGTCGCGAAGACGCTCAACGATACCGCCAGGAAGACGAAGATCCTGTCGATCAAGGGCGGGATCCTGCAGGGAGCCCCGCTCGGGGCGGATCAGGTGGTCGAGCTGGCGTCGCTGCCGCCGGCCGACGTGCTCCAGGGCCAGGTGCTGGGCGCGATCGTCGGCCCGCTGACCGGGATCGTCGGGCTGCTCGGCGCCCCGCTCCAGGATCTCGTCGGGCTGATCGACGCCCGCGTCGACCAGCTCGGCGGCCCAGAGGCCGCGCCGGACGCCGCCGGGGAACCGGCTGACGAGGCCGAGGAGGAGGCACCGGCCGAGGCGCCCCCCGAGGCGTCCGCAGAGACAGCGGAAGAGACGAGTGAAGACACGGCTGACGAAGCAGCCGAGGAACCCAAGGAGGAGGAATAGCCATGGCTGCAAGCGCAGTCGACAAGGTGTTCGACGAGCTCGGGAAGATGACCGTTCTCGACCTCGTCGAGCTGAAGGCGAAGATCGAGGAGGAGTGGGGCGTCACCGCCGCCGCTCCGGTCGCGGTCGCCCCTCCCGGCGCCGCCCCGGCCGGCGCCGGCGACGGTGCGGGCGCCGAGGAGAAGAGCGAGTTCGACGTCGTTCTCACAGGCCCCGGCGACAAGAAGATCCAGGTCATCAAGGTCGTCCGCGCGATCACGGGACTCGGCCTGAAGGAGGCCAAGGACCTCGTCGACGGGGCGCCGACCCCCGTCAAGGAGGCGGTGGCGCAGGAGGAGGCCGACTCGATCAAGGCCCAGCTCGAGGAGGCCGGCGCCTCCGTCGAGGTCAAGTAGGAGCCGTCGCGCTTCGGAGCCGCGAAGGGCCGCCGGCCCTTCGCGGCTCACCGCTGCCGCCTCGGCTGCGATGATTCGCCCCCGTGGCGGTCTCCGAGCCGTATTAGCGGCGCGACCTCGCGCTGGTGCACCACCTCGGCTTCGGCTTCCACGCCGAGGCCTGCGCGCCGGGGATCCTGGCGCTCCTCGAGCCGGTGCGCGAGCAGGGTGGGCTCGTCCTCGAGCTGGGCTGCGGGAGCGGGCTTCTCACCCGCCGGCTGCTCGAGGCCGGTCACCGCGTGGCGGCCACCGACGCGTCCCGGCGATGCTCGAGCTGGCACGCGAGGCCGCCGGCGGGGCCGGGGAGATCCGCCGCCTGACGCTGCCCGACGATCCGCTCCCGGAATGCGACGCGATCGTCTCGGTCGGTCACGTCCTCAACTACCTGCCGGACGAGACCGCCCTGGAGCGCGCGCTGGCGGCCTGCGCCGGGGCCCTGCGCCCCGGAGGCAGCCTCGCGCTCGACCTCTGCGACCTGCGCTGGGGAGAGGTGCGTCGCGGCGACGTGGCCAGGGCCGCGTGGGCGAGGACTGGGCGGTCGTCACCCACTTCGAGCTGCCACGGCCCAACCTGTTCGTCCGCGAGATCACCACGTTCCTCCGCGAGGCGGACGGGGCGACGTGGCGGCGCGACGACGAGCGCCACGAGAACGTCCTGATCGAGACTGCTCGAGTGCCGGGGCTCCTCGCCCAGCACGGCCTCGAGGCGCGGATCTCCGACTCGTTCGGCGAAGAGGAGCTGCCCGAAGGGCTGGTGGCGGTCGTCGGCCGGCGTCCGCCGCTTGGGGAGCGGCTCGTCGCCGGGCTAGGCCGCGGTGTCCCAGGAGAGCGTGTCGGCGGAGGTGCCGCCGCCGTCACCGCCGTCGTCGGGCCCTGCCCCGGGAGGGCCGAAGCCGCGGCCGAAGCCCGGGCCGCGGGGGCCGCGGAGCTTACCGTTGACGAGGTCGTCGATGGAGCCCTGCAGACGCTCGTAGAGAGCGTCCGCCTGCTCCTGCGTGAGGCGCTCGCCGGCGACCGCCTCGTCGAGGGCCGACCTGGCGCCGTCGAGGATGGCCCGCTTGAGGCCCTCGACCGACTTGCCCTGCGCCTCCGCCACCTGGGCGAGGGTCTGGCCGTCCCGAAGCTTCTGGCGGAGCCCGGCCTCGGTCAGGCCGAGGAACTCGGCGGCGCTCGAAAGCTTCTCGCCGAAGAAGAAGTGGTGGCCACGCTCGTTGCCGCCCGGGCCGCCGTGGCGGAAGCCGAAGGCGCCCGGCCCGAGGAAGAGCGGAGCTTCGCCGGACTCGATCCGCGACTTCATCTCGTCGGCCTGCTCCTGGGTGATGCGCCCGTCGGCCAGGGCCTGGTCGACCTGGTCGACCGCGGCCGCGCGGGTCGCGTCCTCGAGCTTGTCCGACGAGACGCCGAGGTGCTTGGCGACCGCGTCGAGGAAGGAGGAGCCCGGGGACTCGGTCTGGGAGGCGGCGATGGCCGCGCCGCCGCCGGCGACGGCGAGGCCGGCCACCGTGGCCGCGAGAACCGTCTTCGATGTCAGCTTGCTCATGGGCGAGGTCCTTTCGCGTAGCTCTTTCGGACGATGGAACCAGGACGCCCTAAGGGCGAGGTGAGAGGTCTCTAAGAAGTACCTAAGAGGTCGAAGAAGCCGGAAGGGCCGCCTCGTGCGCGGCCCTTCCGGCTTGCTGCTCCGGCCTCCTGCGTCACGAAGGCCGGGTCCCGAGGGACACCTGGACAGTGGAGCTCGCGCCGTCGCGCGTGTAGGTGAGCGAGATCGTGTCGCCCGGCTTCTTGGCGTCGACCGCGGCCTGGAGCTCGGCTCCGGACGTGATCGCCGTGCCGTCCACGGCGGTGATGACGTCGCCGCCGGTCGGATAGCTCTGGCCGTCGACCATGGCGGAGCCGTTCGCGGCGCGGAGGCCGGCCTCGGCCGCGGCCGTGCCCTGGCGGACGTCGGTGACCATGACCCCGGCGGGCACTCCGAGCTCGGTCGAGACGGACTCGGGCAGAGTGGCGACGCCGACTCCGAGGTAGGCGTGCTCCACCGAGCCGCTCGCGATGATCTGCGGGACGATCGAGGAGACGGTGCTCGACGGGATGGCGAAGCCGATGCCGTCGCTGCCGCCGGACTCGCTCTTGATCTGGGCGTTGACGCCGATCACCTCGGCGGCGGCGTTCAGGAGCGGACCGCCGGAGTTGCCGTGGTTGATCGCGGCGTCGGTCTGGATGGAGTTCGAGATCGTGAAGTTGTTGGGCGAGGTCATCTCGCGGTTCAGCGCGCTGACGATCCCGCTCGTGAGCGTTTCCTCGAGCCCGAAGGGGCTGCCGATCGCGACGACCGGCTCGCCCACCGAGAGCGCGGACGAGTCGCCGAGCGCGACGGGCTGGAGGATGTCGGCGGGCGCGTCGACCTTGACCACGGCGAGATCGGTCGAAGGGTCGGTGCCGACGACGGTGGCGTCGTAGGTCGAGCCGTCCCAGAAGCGGACGGAGACCGACTGGGCGCCGTCGACGACGTGCTGGTTCGTGACGATGTGGCCCCGGTCGTCGAAGACGAAGCCGGAGCCCTGGCCCCGGGCCTGCTGCTCGCCGCCCATGGGCGAGGCCTGGGTCAGCGTCGACGTGATCTCGACGACGCTCTTGTACGTCTTCTCGTAGACGTCGCTGACGGACAGCGACTCGCTCGTCGACGCCGCCGGCTCGCCGCTCTCGACGGTCACCTGGCGGACGACGGTCGTGCCGTCGGAGCCGAGCGCCGCGAACGTGGCCGCACCGCCGCCCGCGCCGATGGCTGCGGCGGCGACGAGCGCTGCGGTGACGGTGAGGGTTCGGGTGGTGCGGGATCTCATTGACGCATTCCTTTCGGGAAATCGGTGATGGCGTCCATGCCAGCAGCGCCGTCTAAGACGCGTCTTAGATCCCCCTAAGAACTGCGTAAGACCGGGCCCTCTTAGCCGACTCTCACGTTTCGCAAGCACAATGGCGGCATGCGAATCCTCGTTGTGGACGACGAGCGCGCCGTGCGCGAGTCGCTGCGGCGGGCGCTCGAGCTCGAGGGCTACGAGGTCGAGCTCGCCGCCGACGGGCAGGAGGCGATCGACCGGCTCGAGGCGGAGGGCCGGCCCGAGCCCGACGCGGTGCGTCCTCGACGTGCTGATGCCGGGCCTCGACGGGCTCGACGTCTGCCGGCGGCTGCGCGGCGCGGGCAGCCGCGTGCCGGTGCTGATGCTGACCGCGCGCGGCCGAGGTCGAGGACCGGGTCGAGGGGCTCGACGCCGGGGCGGACGACTACGTGGCCAAGCCGTTCGCGCTCGAGGAGCTGCTCGCCCGCCTGCGCGCGCTCCTGCGCCGCACGGCCGACGGCTCGGGGGAGACGCTCCGCTTCGCCGACCTCGAGCTCGACCCGAGGACGCGCGAGGTGCGACGCGCGGGCGACCCGATCGAGCTGACGCGCACCGAGTTCTCGCTGCTCGAGCTGTTCATGCGCAACCCGCGCCAGGTGCTGACCCGCTCGCTCATCTTCGAGCGCGTCTGGGGCTACGACTTCGGCGGCGACCTCGAACTCGCTCGACGTCTACGTCGGCTACCTGCGGCGCAAGACCGAGGCCGGCGGGCAAGCCGCGGCTGATCCAGACCGTCCGCGGCATCGGCTACGCGCTGCGGGAGCCGTGAGCCTTCCGGCGCCCGCTCTGCACGGCTCGCCGTCGCCGTCGCGGTCGCCGTCGCCGTCGCGCGTCGCCTCGGGCGCCGCCTACTTCGCCGTCGCGCAACCAGCTGCGTGGCCAGGTCGACGAGGCGCTCGCCGACCGGGCGCAGGTCATCGACCAGATCCCGATCAGCGTCGTCCGGCCGCGCGGCGACCAGTTCTTCCTCCGGCTTCCACGGGCCGCAGCTCGGCGGTCCCGGCGGCTACGTGCAGGTCGTCGGCCCCCAGGGCGACGCAGCTGCCCAGGGCGACGACGATCGCTCTCCCGGTCGACGACCGGACCCGGCAGGTCGCCGCCGGCGGGCGACAGCCCGTACTACAGCGACGCCGAGGCGGCGGCAGCACGATCCGCATCCTCACGACCTCCGGCTACGGCGGACGGTGTACGTCGCTCGCAGATCGTCCGACTCCGACCGAGGTGCGACGACTGCCGCTCGAGCAGCTGCGCTTGATCCTGATCGCTCGTCGCGCTCGGCGGCATCGGTCTGGCGGCGGCGCTCGGGCTGGTCGTCGCGCGCGCGGCGCTCGCGCCGGTGCGCCGGCTGACGCGAGGCGACGGAGGAGGTGGCCGAGCACCCGCGACCTCTCGCGGCGGATGGCCGACGACGGGCGGCGGACGAGCTGGCACGGCTCGCCGGCAGCTTCAACACGATGCTCGCCGCGCTCGAGGGCTCGCGCGGAGCGCAGCGGCGCTTCGTCGCCGACGCCTCGCACGAGCTGCGGACGCCGCTGACGAGCCTGCGGACGAACATCGAGGTGCTCGCGCGCGCGGACGCGATGCCGGCGGCCGAGCGCGAGGGGCTGCTCGCGGACCTCGTCGAGCAGCTCGCGGAGATGAGCGCGCTGGTCGCCGAGCTCGTCGAGCTCGCCGCGGGACGAGCGGCCCGGCGGCGCGCGAGGACGTCCGGCTCGACGCTCGTCGCCGAGGAGGCGGTCGAGCGGGCCCGGCGGAACCGCGCCGGCGTCACGTTCGACGTCCGAGCTCGAGGAGACCGTCGTCGAGGGCGTGCCCGAGCGCGCTCGAGCGGGCGGTCGGCAACCTGCTCGACAACGCGGCGAAGTGGAGCCCGCCGGGCGGCGACGGTCGAGGTGCGCCGTCCGCGACGGCGAGGTCGTCGTCCGCGACCACGGGCCCGGGATCGACGAGCACGACCTGCCGTACGTCTTCGACCGCTTCTACCGCGGCGCCCTCGGCCCGCGGGCTGCCCGGGCTCGGGTCTCGGGCTCGCGATCGTCCGCCAGGTCGCCGAGGCCCACGGCGGGCACGGTCGTCGCCGAGCGCGCCAACGGCGGCGGCACGCTCGTCCGCCTGAGCCTGCCCACCGGGGCGGGCAACGGCTCCCCGCAGGCGTAGCCCGAGCGCCCCGCCGGCCCTGTCTGGCGCGCGGCGCGATTCCGCGCTATCATCGGAGGCCACCAAGCGGTTTCCGCGCGCGCCGCGTTGCGCGGGGACCGCTTCGCGTGCTACTCTTATCGGTCGCGCCGCTGTACTGCAGATTCTGCTCGATTTTTTGTCGCTAGACCCTGCCTAGAGGGAGGTTTCCGTCCTTGGCTAACAAGGTCGCTGCGCGCGCTGCGCGCAAGAGCTTTTCCCGTCTCAAGCACGTTATCGACCTACCCAACCTGATCGACATCCAGAAGGCCTCCTTCCACTGGTTCCTGGAAGAGGGCCTGCGCGAGACGATCGCCGACATCTCGCCCATCGAGGACTACACCGGCACGCTCGCGGTGGAGTTCCGGGACTACGAGTTCGGCGAGCCGCCCGTGTCGATCAAGGAATGCCGCGAGAAGGACCTGACCTACCAGGTCCCGCTGTCGATCTCCGTCCAGTTCGTGAACAAGGAGACCGGCGAGATCCGCGAGCAGACGGTCTTCATGGGGGACTTCCCGATGATGACCGACCAGGGGACCTTCATCATCAACGGGACCGAGCGCGTGATCGTGACGCAGCTCGTCCGCTCCCCCGGCGCCTACCTGATGGAGCCGAAGGACGCGACGAAGCAGGTCTTCATCGCGAACCTGATGCCGAGCCGCGGCTCGTGGCTCGAGCTCGAGATCGACAAGAAGGGCGTCGTCTACGCACGCATCGACCGGAAGCGCAAGCTTCCGATCACGACGCTCCTCCGCGCGCTTCCGGCCGAGGACCCCTCGACCGGCTTCGAGCTGGACACGAGCACGAACGAGAAGATCCTCGGGCTGTTCGACAACTCGGTCTTCATCGCGAACACGCTCGAGAAGGACACGACCACGCGTGAGGAGGAGGCCGTGGTCGAGGTCTTCAAGAAGCAGCGGCCGGGCGAGCCCCCGACCCTCGAGAACGCGCGCAACCTTCTGCGCGGGCTCTTCTTCGACCCCAAGCGCTACGACCTGACGAAGGTCGGCCGCTACAAGCTGAACCAGCGGCTCGAGGTGGATGTTCCCGACGGCGTCCGCGTCCTGACGACGCTCGACATCCTCGCGCTCGTCCAGAAGCTCGTCTCACTGCCCAAGGCCCTCGGCGTGCCCGAGGACTCGAAGGACTACGCCGCCGACTCGCTCGCGCTCTCGCGGGAGCCCATCCGCGGCGAGCTCGACGAGTACGAGCACTTCGGCAACCGGCGGCTGCGCACGGTGGGCGAGCTGATCCAGGAGGCGTTCCGCGTCGGCCTCTACCGCATGGAGCGCGTCGTGCGGGAGCGGATGACGACGGAGGACGTCGACACGATCACCCCGCAGACGATCATCAACATCCGTCCGGTCGTGGCCGCGCTCAAGGAGTTCTTCGGCTCCTCGCAGCTCTCGCAGTTCATGGACCAGACGAACTCGCTCGCCGGCCTCACGCACCGCCGCCGTCTCTCGGCGCTCGGCGCCGGGGGCCTCACGCGCGAGCGCGCGCCGATCGAGGTGCGCGACGTCCATCCGACGCACTACGGCCGCATGTGCCCGATCGAGACCCCGGAGGGCCCGAACATCGGCCTGATCGGCTCCCTCTCCTCGATGGCGACGGTCTCGGAGTTCGGCTTCGTCCAGACGCCCTACCGCGTCGTCAAGAACGGGAAGGTGACGGACGAGATCGTCTACCTGGACGCCGCCGAGGAGGAGAAGCTGACGATCGCGCAGGCCAACGAGCCGGTCGACGAGCGCACGGGCAAGTTCGTGAACGCGACCGTGCTCTGCCGCGGCAACGGCGGCCAGCCGGTCGAGGCCGACCCGAAGAACGTCCAGTACATGGATGTCAACCCGGCGCAGATCGTGTCGGTCGCGACTGCGTTGATCCCGTTCCTCGAGCACAACGACGCCAACCGCGCCCTCATGGGCTCGAACATGCAGCGCCAGGCGGTGCCGCTCATGATCACCGAGCCGCCGCTGATCGGCACCGGCCTCGAGTACCGGGCCGCGATCGACACCGGCGACGTCGTCGTCGCCGAGGCCGCGGGCACGATCGCCGACGTCGACGCCGAGGCGATCGTCGTCGAGACGAAGGACGGCCGGGACGAGTACGAGCTCGAGAAGTTCATGCGCTCGAACCAGGGCACCCTCATCCACCAGAAGCCCACGGTTCGCCTGGGCGACCGGGTGAAGGCCGGCGAGGTCCTCGCGGACGGCAGCTCGACCTCCGAGGGCGAGCTCGCGCTCGGCAAGAACCTGCTCGTCGCGTTCATGCCGTTCGAGGGCTACAACTTCGAGGACGCGATCGTGATCTCGGAGCGGCTCGTCAAGGACGAGGTTCTCTCCTCGATCCACATCCACGAGTACGAGATCGACGCCCGCTCGACCAAGCTGGGCGACGAGGAGATCACGCGCGACATCCCCAACCGCTCGGAGGAGTCCCTCAAGGATCTCGACGATCGCGGCGTCGTTCGCATCGGCGCCGAGGTCGGCTCCGGCGACCTCCTCGTCGGCAAGGTCACGCCCAAGGGCGAGACCGAGCTGACCGCGGAGGAGAAGCTGATCCGGGCGATCTTCAAGGAGAAGGCGCGCGAGGTGCGCGACACGTCCCTCAAGGTTCCGCACGGCGAGGGCGGCAAGGTCATCGACGTGAAGACCTTCTCCCGCGACACGGGCGACGACCTCTCGCCGGGCGTGAACGAGCTCGTACGCGTGTACGTCGCCAAGAAGCGCAAGATCGCCGAGGGCGACAAGCTGGCCGGCCGCCACGGGAACAAGGGCGTCATCGCCCGCATCGTCCCCGAGGAGGACATGCCGTTCCTGGAGGACGGCACGCCGGTGGACGTCGTCCTGAACCCGCTCGGAGTGCCGAGCCGGATGAACATCGGGCAGGTCCTCGAGACCCACCTCGGCTGGGCCGCCCACCACGGCGTCTTCGCCGAAAACGGCGAGCGCAACGGCCCGACGCCGGTCGCGAGCTCCGTCTTCGACGGCGCCACGCCGGAGCAGGTCGACGACGCGCTCGTCGAGTGGACGCGTCAGAACCCGGACTCGCCGATCAAGTTCGTGGTCGACGAGAAGCGGCCCGACGGCCGCCACTGCTCGGGCAAGGCGCGCCTCTTCAACGGTCGCACCGGCGAGCCCTTCAACCAGAAGGTCACCGTCGGCTACATGTACATCCTGAAGCTCCTCCACCTCGTGGACGACAAGATCCACGCGCGCTCGACGGGGCCCTACTCGCTCGTGACGCAGCAGCCGCTGGGCGGCAAGGCCCAGTTCGGCGGCCAGCGCTTCGGCGAGATGGAGGTGTGGGCGCTCGAGGCGTACGGGGCCGCGTACACCCTGCAGGAGATGCTGACCATCAAGTCCGACGACACGGTCGGGCGCGTCAAGGCCTACGAGGCGATCGTCAAGGGCGAGAACATCGCGGAGCCCTCGATCCCCGAGTCGTTCAAGGTGCTCCTCAAGGAGATGCAGTCGCTGGCGCTCGACGTCAACGTCATCTCCGAGGAGGGCGCCGAGGTCGAGGTCCGGGAGGAGGACGACGAGCTGCTCCGCGCCGCGGAGGAGCTCGGCATCGACCTCTCGCCCGGATCGCTGCGGGCTGCGGCCCGGCAGCCGACCGCCGAGGAGTCCGAGGAGGGCCAGGAGCGCGTCGACAACGAGGGCGAGCTGACCGTCCCCGCGGACGAGCAGCTCGGCGACCTCGACGAGTCCGAGGCCAAGAAGCTCACCGCCGAGGGTGACGACAGCGCCCCCGCGGACGCCGACCTGGCCGACGTGGAAATCGAAGACTGAGGTAGGGGAGAGCGAACTTGATCGACATCAACAACTTCGACGCGATCCGCATCGGTCTCGCGTCGAGCAAGCAGATCAGGGACTGGTCCTCCGGCGAGGTCACGAAGCCGGAGACGATCAACTACCGCACGCTCAAGCCCGAGAAGGACGGCCTCTTCTGCGAGCGCATCTTCGGTCCGACCAAGGACTGGGAGTGCTACTGCGGAAAGTACAAGCGCGTCCGCTACAAGGGCATCATCTGCGAGCGCTGCGGTGTCGAGGTGACGCGCCAGAAGGTGCGGCGCGAGCGGATGGGTCACATCGACCTCGCCGCTCCCGTCTCCCACATCTGGTTCTTCAAGGGTGTCCCGAGCCGGATCGGCTACCTCCTCGACATCGCGCCGAAGGAGCTCGAGAAGGTCCTCTACTTCGCCGCCTCGATCGTCACGCAGGTCGAGGTCGAGAAGCGGGGCGCGGACCTCGCCGACCTCGAGGACAAGGTGCGCGGTGAGTACGAGCGCATCAACGTCGACCGCGACGAGGCGCTCGCCGCGCTCGAGGATCGGCTCTCGCGCCGGCGTGACTACTTCACGAAGGGCAAGGAGCGAAACTTCGACGAGGACGACGAGTTCTGGGCCCGCGGCCTCGCAGCCTGGGCCGAGGAGCAGGGCCTTCCGACCCTCGAGGAGGCGCGCTCGCTCGCGAGCGGGATCTTCGCCGAGGTCGCGCGGACGGTCACGACCGAGGACTCGAAGAAGATCCGGGAGCTCGTGCGCTCGAGCGCCGTTCGGGACGACCGGCGGCTGGCACCGCGCGACACGGAGGCGGTCGGCAACGCCGCCGTGCAGATCCTCGACGCCCTCGCGCCGCTGGCCAAGCAGGCAGACAAGGCGACCGGATCCAAGAAGGGCGCCGTCACGAAGCACATGAACAAGGTGCGCGACGCGCTGCTCGCGGGCGACGAGCTCGAGGGCGAGGACGCCGAGCTCGTCTCGGGCGTCGACGCCAAGAACCTCGAGAAGGCCCGCGACCTGGGGAACGGTTTGCTCAAGGACGTCCTCGAGCTGGCCGAGGCCGGGGGCGACCCCGCCGCGGTCAAGGAGCTCGCGTACGACCTGTGCCTCCGCGAGGGCGCCAAGAAGGAGGACTTCGACGCGCTCTCGCAGTGGGCGCTGAAGGTGCGCGAGATGTACCAGGACATCGAGTCCCGGCGCGGCGACGCTCGCGAGGCGGCGGTCGACTCGGTCGCCCGCCTCGAGCAGACGTGGCAGCTCTTCCGCGACCTCGAGCCGAAGATGATCGTCAACGACGAGATGCTGTTCCGCGAGCTGAAGGACCGCTTCGGCTCACCGTACGGATTCGGCGTCTACTTCAAGGGCGGCATGGGCGCGGAGGCGATCCGCGACCTCCTCAAGGACCTCGACCTCGACGCCGAGGCGAAGTCGTTGCGGGAGACCATCCGCACGTCGAAGGGCCAGAAGCAGCAGCGCGCGATCAAGCGGCTCAAGGTCGTGAACGCGTTCATCACCTCCGAGAACAGGCCGGAGTGGATGGTCCTCGAGGCGATCCCGGTGATTCCGCCGGAGTTGCGGCCCATGGTCCAGCTCGACGGCGGCCGCTTCGCCACGAGCGACCTGAACGACCTCTACCGTCGCGTCATCAACCGGAACAACCGGCTGAAGCGGCTGCTCGACCTCGGCGCCCCCGAGATCATCGTCAACAACGAGAAGCGCATGCTCCAGGAAGCCGTCGACGCCCTCTTCGACAATGGGCGCCGCGGCCGCGCGGTCACCGGCCCGGGCAACCGGCCGCTGAAGTCGCTCTCCGACATGCTCAAGGGCAAGCAGGGCCGCTTCCGCCAGAACCTGCTCGGCAAGCGCGTCGACTACTCCGGCCGGTCGGTGATCGTGTCGGGTCCGACGCTGAAGCTGCACCAGTGCGGCCTGCCGAAGCTGATGGCGCTCGAGCTCTTCAAGCCGTTCATCATGAGCCGACTCGTCGAGCGGAAGTCCGTCCAGAACATCAAGGCGGCGAAGAAGTACGTCGAGTCGATGGTCCCGGAGGTCTGGGACGTGCTCGAGGAGGTCATCGCCGAGCACCCGGTGCTCCTGAACCGGGCGCCGACGCTCCACCGCCTCGGCATCCAGGCGTTCGAGCCGGTGCTCGTCGAGGGCAAGGCGATCCAGATCCACCCGCTCGTCTGCCATGCCTTCAACGCCGACTTCGACGGCGACCAGATGGCCGTCCACCTGCCGCTCTCCGCGGAGGCGCAGGCCGAGGCGCGCATCCTCATGCTCTCCTCGAACAACATCCTCTCGCCGGCGCACGGGAAGCCGCTCTCCACGCCGTCGCAGGACATGGTGCTGGGCGGCTACTACCTGACGTACTGCCTGCACGATCTGAGCGCGGTCGCCGCAGAGGAGCTCGATCCCCGGCCCCGCCGGTACGGCTCCGAGGTGGAGGTCGTCCTCGCCCTCGACGCCGGCCAGGTCGCGCTCCAGGATCCGATCGAGTACCGGCGCGGCGGCGAGATCCTGCTGACCACGCCGGGTCGGGTCATCTTCAGCGAGGAGGTCGCCCGCGCGATCAGCGCCGCGCTCCCCGAGGTCGAGCCCGAGTCGGTCGAGTTCACCAACCGCACGCTCGGCAAGAAGGAGACGAACGACTTCGTCACGAGCCTCGTCGACGTCTACGGCGCCGCGGTCATCTCCGTCCTCCTGGACACGATCAAGGAGCTCGGGTTCCAGTACGCGACGCAGGCCGGGATCACGATCTCCAAGAACGACATCGTCATCCCGGAGGACAAGGAGGAGATCCTCGAGGCCTACGACGAGCGCGTTCAGAGGATCGAGACCCAGTTCGAGCGCGGCCTCATCACCGAGGAGGAGCGCCACGAGTCGATCGTCAACATCTGGACGGAGGCCACCGACACGGTCGCCGAGTCGATGGAGAAGACGCTCTACGAGCTCAACCCGATCTACATGATGGCCAACTCCGGCGCCCGCGGGTCGTTCAAGCAGATCCGCCAGCTCGCCGGCATGCGCGGGCTGATGGCGAATCCGAAGGGCGAGATCATGGAGCTGCCGATCAAGGCCAACTTCATGGAGGGCCTGTCGGTGCTCGAGTACTTCATCTCGACCCACGGTGCGCGCAAGGGCCTCGCCGACACGGCGCTGCGGACGGCCGACTCCGGCTACCTCACCCGGCGCCTCGTCGACGTCTCCCAGGACGTCATCATCCGCGAGGAGGACTGCGGGACGCGAGGAGTTCGATCGACCTGCCGGTCTTCGTCCCCGAGGGGCTCAACCGCTCGTCGCCGGGCGGATAGCGGCCGTGGACGTCCGCAAGCCGCTCAAGGACGGGAAGCCCGGGAAGACCGTGCTGCTCACGAAGGGCGAGGAGATCACCTCGCTCCGCCTCCGCGATCTCGCGGACGAGCTCGAGGAGCACCTCGAGGGCTTCACGGTCCCGGTTCGCAGCGTCCTCAAGTGCCGGAGCGAGTTCGGCGTGTGCCGGGCCTGCTACGGCACCTTCCTGGCCACCGGCCAGATGTGCGAGATCGGCGACGCGGTCGGGATCATCGCCGCGCAGTCGATCGGCGAGCCGGGCACGCAGCTGACGATGCGGACGTTCCACACGGGCGGCGTCGCCGGCGCCGACATCACGCACGGCCTCCCGCGCGTCGTCGAGATCTTCGAGGCGCGAAACCCGAAGGGCGCGGCCACGCTCGCGCTGCTCGCCGGCCGGGTCGAGATCGAGGAGACGGACCGCGGCCCGAAGGTCACGGTGCACCCCGACGGCGTCGACGAGGACGGGGAGGTTCCCGTCGAAGGCACCGTCCCGCGCCGGACGCGGCTCCTCGTCGTCGACGGCCAGGTCGTCGAGCCGGGCGATCCGCTGCACGAGGGCTCACTCGCCCCGCGGAGCTCCTGGCGCTGCACTAAGTCGGGCAAGGGCTACACGCCGACCGAGCTCTACCTCGTCGGCGAGGTGCAGAAGGTCTACAAGTCGCAGGGCGTCGAGATCCACGACAAGCACATCGAGCTGATCGTCCGTCAGATGCTGAAGAAGGTCCGCATCGAGAACGCCGGCGACACCGACCTGCTGCCCGGCCAGCTCGTGGACAAGTCGGTGCTCGACCGCGAGAACGCACGCATGAAGTAGGCGAAGAAGGAGCAGGCGACCTTCGAGCCGCTGATCCTCGGCATCACGAAGGCGTCGCTCGCGACCGAGTCGTTCCTCTCGGCCGCCTCCTTCCAGGAGACGACGAAGGTGCTGACCGACGCGGCGATCGAGGGCAAGGTCGACCGGCTACTCGGACTGAAGGAGAACGTCATCATCGGCAAGCTGATCCCGGCGGCGACCGGGCTGAAGCGGTACCGGACGTCGAGATCGGCCGATCGACAAGGTGCCCGCGTCCGCGCTCGCGCGGCCGCAGACCGAGGAGCAGCTCCTCGCGGCGCTCGAGGAGATCGGCTCCGACGGCGAGAGCCTCGGCCTCCTCGACATGACCTTCGAGGGCGAGTCCGAGACGAACGGCGGCGACGGTCGCAACTCGCTCGAGGCCGAGGAGATCCCCGAGGTCGACTCGCCGCTCGACGAGGAGGGCTAGCACACCTGCGATCGGGGGCGTCCCGCGCGTGCCGGCGCCCCCGATTTTTCCGCTCTTTGCGAGGACTTCGTGGACCATCCCTCGAAAGGGGGATCGGCGGCAGTTTAAGCTGGACGTAGACTGGCGTCGTCGCGGTAAAGAGGTGCTCGAGGGAGCGGCGGCGGGGTGTCTGCGGCGGTTTTTTCCACAGTATCCACAGCGAGGTGGGGAGGAACGTGACTGGTCCCGGTGAACGCGAGCTCTCGCCTGCTTCCGTGCAGGCCCAATCCGTGCCTCCCGGGCATTTCCTCTCGGACGAGCACGAGTCGGACTGCGCGCGCTTCCTCGAGGACGTGCGGACGCTCGTCCGCAGACGCGAGCAGGAGGCGGGCGCGGCTCGTCTCGCCTCCCAGGCCTGAGCTCGGACGCTACGGCCCGGAGGATCCGGGCTCCAGGGCACGCCCGCCGGGCGGGCCGTCCGCCTGCTCGACCTGACCCCTGCCGCTCGCCTTCGCGCGCGCGAGGGCCGCGTCGGCCCGCTCGAGGAGCGACACCGGGTCGTCCTCCGGACGCAGCTCGGCGATCCCGGCCGAGACGCGTACGCGCTCGACCGGCCCGGACGCGCCCGAGCCGACGGCGAACTGGATGCGCCGGTAGAGCTGCTCGGCGTCGCGGGCGCCCGCCTCCGGAAGGATGACCGCGAGCTCGTCTCCGCCGAGGCGGCAGGCGATGTCCGACTCACGGACGGCGTCGCGCAGACGGCCCGCGACCGCGGCCAGAACAGCGTCGCCGGCCTCGTGCCCGAGCCGCTGGTTCACGGCGGTGAAGTCGTCGATGTCGAGGATGACGAGCGCGAGCACGCGCTCGTACCGGTGGGCGCGGGCGCATTCGCGGTCGAGCGTCTGGTCGAAGTACCGCCGGTTGTGGACGCCGGTGATCGGGTCGACGTCGGCGAGCTGGCGCGCCTCGCGGAACTCCTGCGCGTTCCTGATCGCCGGCGCGCTCGTCCGCGCGAGCGCCTCGAGGGCGGCGATGTCGGCTTCCTCGGGCGTCCGGTCGTCGCCGCGCCAGAAGACGGCGAGCGTCCCGATCGTCCCGACGCGCTCCTCCATCAGCGGCACGGCCACGCCGCCGCGGATGCGACCGCCCGGCGCCGGCGTCGCCGCCGCGTCGTCGTAGCGGTAGCTGATGCGGACCGAGCGCGCCCCGCCCGAGGGCGAGCTCGAGACCGGCTGGCGGGACGCCTCCTCCGCGGTCATGCCGAGCGTGGCCACGACGGGCGTGTCCTCGGTCTGACGGACGACCGCCATCGCCGCGTCGATCCCATCCGTCGAGGTCGCGGCCGCGAGCGTCTTCTCGAGGACGGCGTCGAGGTCGATGGTCGCCGCGATCTCCCCGAAGCGCCGAGAGGCCGCGGTCTGAGATCTGGCCTCCGCCAGCGCCGTCACTGCGTCGCTCCGCTCGCCGCTGGGCGGAGCCGCCTGCGGGTCGGTCGCCCGGCCGCGCCTGGCCACGAGCGCGAGGAGGACGAGCGACGCGAGGAGGGCGAGCGCCGCCGCGGCGACAGCGAAGCCGACGGCGATCCACGTGGCGGTGTCCGCGAAGAGGCGCATACCGGGTGCCGCATCCACGATACGCGGGCGCCGGCGCCCCGACAATCCCTGGCGACGAGCCGTCCTCAGCTGCTAGCATGCCGCGAGGTTCGGCTTGGGCCTGGCCCACGCCGACCTTTTGTTGCGTCTGGAAGCCGTCCAGACGTCCCCTCGAAAGCGAAGGAACGACCGCCGCGTGCCGACCGTGAACCAGCTCGTGCGGAAGGGTCGCAAGACCCCTCCGACCAAGGTGAAGACGCCCGCCCTGCGCGGCGCCCCGCAGAAGCGCGGGGTGTGCACGCGCGTGTACACGACGACCCCGAAGAAGCCGAACTCGGCGCTGCGCAAGGTCGCGCGCGTGCGGCTCACGAACCAGATGGAGGTTGGCGCGTACATCCCCGGCGAGGGCCATAACCTCCAGGAGCACTCGGTCGTCCTCATCCGCGGCGGCCGCGTCAAGGACCTGCCCGGGTTCCGCTACAAGGTCATCCGCGCCGCCCTCGACGCGGGCGGCGTCGCCGAGCGGCGCCAGGGACGCTCGAAGTACGGCGCCAAGAAGGGCGCCTCCTAATGCCCCGCCGCGCCGAGATCCCCGTTCGCGAGCTCGACCCGGACCCGCTGTACGGGTCGAAGCTGGTGTCCCAGGTGGTCAACAAGGTCATGCTCGAGGGCAAGAAGTCGACGGCCGAGCACATCGTCTACTCCGCGCTGGACAAGGTCGGCGAGAAGACCGGCAAGCCGCCGGTCGAGGTGCTCGAGCAGGCGGTGAAGACGGTGACCCCCGTCCTCGAGGTCCGCTCCCGCCGGGTCGGCGGCGCGAACTACCAGGTGCCTGTCGAGGTGCCGCAGCGACGCGCGCGCACGCTCGCCGTGCGCTGGCTCGTGGGCTTCGCGCGCGACCGCCGCGAGAAGTCGATGGACGAGAAGCTCGCCAACGAGATCCTGGACGCGCTCAACCAGCAGGGCGGCGCGTTCAAGCGCAAGGACGACCTCTACCGGATGGCCCAGGCCAACAAGGCCTTCGCCCACTACAGGTGGTGACCGTGGCGGCCGTGAAGACAGGCGGGAAGGTCGGGCTCGACCACGTCCGCAACATCGGGATCATGGCGCACATCGACGCCGGCAAGACGACGACGACCGAGCGAATCCTCTACTACACCGGTCGCACCCACAAGATGGGCGAGGTGCACGAGGGCGGCGCGGTCATGGACTGGATGGCCCAGGAGCAGGAGCGGGGCATCACGATCACGTCCGCGGCCACGACGGCGTTCTGGCGCGATTTCCGCATCAACATCATCGATACGCCCGGGCACGTGGACTTTACGGTCGAGGTCGAGCGCAGCCTGCGCGTCCTCGACGGCGCCATCGCCGTCTTCGACTCGGTCGCAGGTGTCGAGCCGCAGTCGGAGACCGTCTGGCGCCAGGCCGACCGCTACCGCGTCCCGCGCATCGCCTTCATCAACAAGATGGACCGCACCGGCGCGGACTTCTTCGCCTCCGTGCAGTCGATGGTCGACCGGCTCGGCGCCCACCCGGTGCCGGTGCAGCTGCCGATCGGCCAGGAGGAGCACTTCCGCGGGGTCGTCGACGTCATCGAGATGACCGGCACGGTCTGGGAGGACGACCTCGGCACGAAGGTGTCGACGGTCGAGGTTCCCGACGAGCTCTCCGAGCAGGCGGCCGAGTACCACCACCAGCTGATCGACGCGGTCGCCGAGTACGACGAGGAGCTCCTGGAGACCTACCTGACGGACGAGTCGGCGGTGACGTCGGAGATGATCCGCCGAGCGCTTCGCACGGCGACGCTCGCGATCGCCGTGACGCCCGTCCTCCTCGGCTCCGCCTTCAAGAACAAGGGCGTGCAGCCGCTCCTCAACGCCGTCATCGACTACCTGCCGAGCCCGCTCGACGTCCCGCCGATCCACGGCGTCGACCCGCGCACGGGCCACGAGCTCTCGCGCCGGCCGTCCGAGGACGAGCCGTTCTCGGCGCTCGCCTTCAAGGTCATGAGCGACCCCTACGTCGGCAAGCTGACCTACTTCCGGGTCTACTCGGGCAAGGTCAAGGCCGGCGAGCGGGTGATGAACGTCACCACCGGCAAGACCGAGCGCGTCGGCCGGCTGCTCCAGATGCACGCGAACCACCGCGAGGAGCGCGGCGAGATCGGCGCGGGCGAGATCGTCGCCGCGGTCGGACTCAAGTCGACGACGACGGGCGACACGCTCGCGATCGACACCGCGCCGATCCGGCTCGAGTCGATGGAGTTCCCGGATCCGGTGATCTCGGTCGCGATCGAGCCGAGGACCAAGGCCGACCAGGACAAGCTCGGGCAGGGGCTCGCGCGCCTGGCCGAGGAGGACCCGACGTTCCGCGTCCGGACGGACGAGGAGACCGGGCAGACACTCATCGCCGGCATGGGCGAGCTCCACCTCGAGATCATCGTCGACCGGCTCATGCGCGAGTTCTCGGTGGACGCGAACGTCGGCCGTCCCCAGGTCGCCTACCGCGAGACGGTGAGCCGGCCCGTCGAGAAGATCGTCGGGCGGTTCGTCCGCCAGACGGGCGGCCGCGGCCAGTTCGGCCACGTCGTCGTGAACATGGAGCCGGCCGAGCCGGGCGAGGGCTACGAGTTCCTCGACCGCGTCACCGGCGGCAAGATCCCCAAGGAGTACATCCCCTCCGTCGATCTCGGCATCCAGGGGGCGATGGAGGCCGGCGTGCTCGCCGGCTACCCCGTGGTCGACGTCAGGGTCGAGCTCGTGGACGGCTCCTACCACGACGTCGACTCGAGCGAGATGGCGTTCAAGATCGCCGGCTCGATTGCGTTCAAGGAGGCGATGCAGCGGGCGAAGCCCAAGCTGCTCGAGCCGGTCATGTCCGTCGAGGTCGTGACGCCCGAGGACTACCTCGGCGACGTCATGGGCGACCTCAACTCGCGCCGGGGCCGCGTGGAGGGCCTCGAGCCGCGCGGCAACGCGCAGGCGGTACGCGCCCACGTCCCGCTCGCCACGATGTTTGGCTACGCGACCGACCTGAGGTCGATGACCCAGGGACGGGCCACCTTCACGATGCAGTTCGACCGCTACGAGGAGGCGCCGCAGTCGGTCGCGGGCGAGATCGTCTCCGCAGCGCAGGCCACGTAGGAAAGACCACCGGAGGAGCTTGATGGCAAAGCAGAAGTTCGAGCGCACGAAGCCGCACGTCAACATCGGGACGATCGGCCACATCGACCACGGGAAGACCACCCTCACCGCCGCGATCACCAAGGTGCTCTCGGAGCAGGGCACGAACACGGAGGAGCGCGACTTCGACTCGATCGACAACGCTCCCGAGGAGCGGCAGCGTGGCATCACGATCAACACCGCGCACGTCGAGTACGAGACCGCGAACCGCCACTACGCGCACGTCGACTGCCCGGGGCACGCCGACTACATCAAGAACATGATCACGGGCGCCGCCCAGATGGATGGCGCGATCCTCGTGGTCTCGGCCGCCGACGGGCCGATGCCGCAGACGCGCGAGCACATCCTGCTCGCCCGCCAGGTCGAGGTGCCGTCGATCGTCGTCGCGCTCAACAAGGCCGACATGGTCGACGACCCCGAGCTGCTCGAGCTCGTCGAGATGGAGGTGCGCGAGCTCCTCACGAAGTACGAGTTCCCCGGCGACGACATCCCCGTCGTCCCCGTCTCCGCGCTGAAGGCCCTCGAGGGCGACGCCGAGTGGACGGCGAAGATCGTCGAGCTCATGGAGGCCGTGGACTCCTACATCCCGGAGCCCGAGCGCGACATCGACAAGCCTTTCCTCATGCCCATCGAGGACGTCATGACGATCCAGGGCCGCGGGACCGTCGTCACGGGCCGCATCGAGCAGGGCAAGATCGAGTCCGGGAACGAGGTCGAGATCGTGGGCATCCACCCCGAGATCGAGAAGACCGTCGTCACCAGCCTCGAGATGTTCCACAAGACGCTGGACTACGCCCAGGCGGGCGACAACGCCGGCGCGCTCTTGCGCGGGACCAAGCGCGAGGAGGTCGAGCGTGGCCAGGTGCTCGCGAAGCCCCGCTCGATCACCCCGCACACGCAGTTCAAGGCCGAGGTGTACGTCCTCTCGAAGGACGAGGGCGGCCGCCATACGCCCTTCTTCAACGGCTACCGGCCCCAGTTCTACTTCCGGACGACGGACGTGACCGGTTCCATCTCGCTCCCCGAGGGCCAGGAGATGGTCATGCCCGGCGACAACACGAACATGGAGATCGACCTCGGTCAGCCCATCGCCATGGACCAGGGCCTCCGCTTCGCCATCCGCGAGGGCGGTCGCACCGTCGGCGCGGGCGTCGTCACCGAGATCGTCAAGTAGGCACGCGATGACGACCCCCTTTCTCGGACCTCGCACTCTCGGAGCCGCTGCAAGGCGTCGCCTGGCGGCGCCCGGCTACGAACGGCCCCTGCGTCCCTGCCAGGCGCGGTCCGAGAGCGCGATCTGTTCGGAAGGTGGTCGTTAGTGCCCCAGCAGAAGATCCGCATCCGCCTCAAGGGGTACGACCACACCCAGCTCGACCGGTCGGCGCTCTCGATCGTCGAGACGGCGCAGCGGACCGGTGCCACCGTCACCGGCCCGGTGCCCCTGCCCACCGAGAAGAACGTCTACACGGTGATCCGGAGCCCGTTCAAGGACAAGGACTCCCGTGAGCACTTCGAGGTGCGCACGCACAAGCGCCTGATCGACATCCACTCGCCGACCCCGAAGACGGTCGACTCCCTGATGCGGCTGGATCTTCCGGCGGGCGTCGACATCGAGATCAAGCTGTGAGGCCGGCGGACGGATGAAGGGCATCGTCGGCAGGAAACTCGGCATGACGCAGGTCTTCGACCAGGAGACCGGCGTGCTCACGCCCGTGACCGTGATCGAGGCGGGGCCCTGCCCCGTGGTCGCCGTCCGGACGTCCGAGGCCGACGGCTACGACGCCGTCCAGCTCGCCTTCGACGAAGTGCCCGCGCGCAAGCTCACGAAGCCCGAGCTCGGACATCTCGCCAAGAGCAAGGTCGGCCCGCACCGCCGCCTGGTGGAGGTTCGCGGGCTGAGCGAGCTCGCCGTCGGCGAGACGGTCACGGTCGAGGCGTTCGAGCCCGGCGAGAAGGTGAAGGTGACCGGCGTCTCGATCGGCAAGGGGTTCCAGGGCACGATCAAGCGGCACAACTTCAGCCGCGGCCCCGTCACGCACGGCTCGCACAACATCCGCAAGCCCGGCTCGATCGGGGCCTCGGCGACGCCCTCACGCGTCTTCAAGGGGATCCGCATGGCCGGGCACATGGGCGCGAAGACCGCGACGCAGCTCGGCCTCACCGTCGTCGACCGCGACCTCGAGCAGAACCTGCTCCTCGTCAAGGGCGCCGTCCCCGGCCACAAGAACGGCTACGTCGTGGTCCGGGAGGAGTCGAAGTAGTGGCGGCGCCCAAGGCACCCATGCTCGACTCCTCGGGCAAGAAGACGAAGGACGTGACGCTCGCCGAGGCGGTCTTCGCGGCCGACGTGAAGCCGCACCTCGTTCACGAGGCGGTGCGGGCCGAGGCGGCTGCCGCACGCTCCGGCACGCAGGCGACCAAGAGCCGCGGGCTCGTCTCCGGCGGCGGCTCGAAGCCATGGCGCCAGAAGGGGACCGGCCGTGCCCGAGCCGGCACCATCCGCGCGCCGCAGTGGACCGGCGGCGGCGTCGCCTTCGCGCCCCGGCCGCGCAGCTACGAGCTCAAGGTCAACCGCAAGGCGCACCGCGCGGCCTTCCGGGCGGCCCTCTCCGACCACGTCAGGCAGGGGACGCTCGCCGTCGTCGACGGCGGCGCGTTCGAGGAGCCGTCCACCCGGACCGCCGCGGCGCTGCTCGCGTCCTGGGGCGCCGACCGGCCGCTCCTCGTGATCGCGCAGCCGGAGGAGGAGGTGCTCGTCAAGAGCTTCCGCAACCTCTCTCGGGCGCGCATCCTCGAGCCGTCCGAGCTCGAGGTGGGGGCAATCGTCTGGGCCCGCTCCGTGCTCGCCACCCAGGGTGCCCTCGAGCGCGTCACGGAGGTGGTCGCGAAGTGAGCTTGGATCCGCGCGAAGTCATCATCACCCCGGTCGTCTCGGAGAAGAGCTACAGCCTGATCGAGGACAACAAGTACTCGTTCCGGGTGCATCCGAAGGCCCACAAGACGCAGATCCGCCAGGCCGTGGAGCAGCTCTTCGACGTCAAGGTCGTCGCGGTGAACGTCCTCAAGGTGCAGCCGAAGCCGAAGCGGCGCGGCTGGACGCGGGGGACGAAGCCCGGCTGGAAGAAGGCGATCGTGCAGCTCCGCGACGGCGACAAGATCGAGATCTTCGAAGGAGCGGCGGTCTAGTGGCTCACCTCGCAACATTGGGCGGCGCCCGGCGCGCGACCACGCCGCGCCATGCGGCGTCCTCGGTCGCGCCCGGGCTATCCAGCCCGAGCGCTCCCTGCGTCCGTGCCTGGTCTGGTGCTCGCACCCCGGGCAGCCACCGTTGTCACGAGGCGAGCCACTGATGGCCCTGCGCAAGTACAAGCCCACGTCGCCGGGCCGGCGTTTCCGCTCGGTCTCGTCCTTCGAGGAGGTCACGAAGACCGAGCCGGAGAAGAGCCTGCTCGAGCCCGTGAAGCGCAAGGGCGGCCGCAACAACCAGGGCCGCATCACCACGCGACACCAGGGCGGCGGCCACAAGCGGCGCTACCGCGTGATCGACTTCAAGCGCCGCAAGGACGGCGTGCCCGCGAAGGTCGCTGCGATCGAGTACGACCCGAACCGGTCGGCGCGCATCGCGCTCCTGCACTACGCGGACGGGGCCAAGGCCTACATCCTCGCGCCGGCGGGCCTGCGGGTCGGCGCCCGGGTCGAGTCCGGGCCCGCTGCGGACATCAAGCCCGGCAACGCGCTGCCGCTCGCCAACATCCCCACCGGCACGCTCGTCCACAACGTCGAGCTCAAGCCGGGGCGGGGCGGGCAGCTCGCGCGGAGCGCCGGCTCCGGCGTGCAGCTTGTCGCCAAGGACGACGGCCACGGCGTCCTGCGCCTGCCCTCGGGGGAGATGCGCCGGGTGCCGCTGACGTGCCGCGCCACGGTCGGCCAGGTCGGGAACACCGACCACGAGAACATCTCGAGCGGAAAGGCGGGTCGCAGCCGCTGGCTCGGCAAGCGCCCGACGGTGCGCGGCTCCGCCATGAACCCGGTGGACCACCCACACGGCGGCGGCGAGGGCAAGTCCAAGGGTGGGCGCCACCCGGTCACGCCGTGGGGCGTGCCCACGCTCGGCAAGCGCACCCGCAGGAAGCACAAGGAATCCGACAAGCTGATCGTCCGCGGCCGCCGCCGCGGGAAGGAGAGACGCTAAGTGTCCAGGTCGTCCAAGAAGGGGCCGTTCGTCGAGACCGGCTCTCATGAAGCGCATCGAGACGATGAACGAGACCGGCGAGAAGCGGCCGCTCCGCACGTGGTCGCGCACGTCCACCGTCTTCCCGGAGATGGTCGGCCACACGATCGCGGTCCACAACGGCAAGAGCCACATGCCCGTGTTCGTCACGGAGTCGATGGTCGGTCACAAGCTCGGCGAGTTCGCGCCGACGAGGCTCTTCCGGGGCCATTCCGGCGACCGGAGGACCGAGGTGAAGCGCAGGTAATGGCGTCCGTCGAGACACGGTCCGAGGTCCGCGCAGAAGCGCGCTACGTCCGCGCCGCGCCGCGGAAGGCGCAGCTCGTGGTCGACCAGATCCGCGGCCGCTCCGTGCCGGAGGCGCGCACGATCCTCGCCTTCATGACGCGCGACGCCGCCAACGACGTCCGCAAGGTCCTCGACTCGGCGGCCGCGAACGCCGAGGCCAACCACGGACTGGACGCGGACGAGCTCTACGTCGTCTCCGCGTTCGTCGGCGCCGGCCCGACGCTGAAGCGCTGGCGCGCCCGCGCTCGCGGGCGGGCGGGGCGGATCAAGAAGCGCACGTGCCACATCACGATCGCGCTCGCCCCGCCCGGCGGCGAGGAGATCCCGGCGCCGATCGAGCGGCCGGCCCCGGTCCCGCTGTCCGAGGAGCCCGAGCCGATCGTCGTCGACGACGCCGTCGTCGAGGAAGCTGTGGCGGAGGAGGGTGCGCCGGAGGCCGAGGAGGCGCCGAAGCCGAAGCGGCAGCGCGCGCCCCGCAAGAAGGCGGCCGAGGCCGCCGAGGAGGCAGCGCCCGAGGCCGAGGAGAAGCCGAAGCCCAAGCGGAAGCGCACCGCCAAGCCCAACAAGCCCAAGGCCGAGTCCGAGGCAGAGGCGAAGCGGAAGACCACGCGATCTAGGAAGCAGACGACCGAGAGCGAGACCGAGACGGAGGAAGGGAGCGAGGCCTAGTGGGTCAGAAGATCCATCCCGGCGGGCTGCGCGTCGGCGTCATCCACGACTGGAAGTCGAACTGGTACACGGGCGCCAAAGAGTTCCCGTCGTACCTCATCGAGGACGTCAAGATCCGCGACCACATCTACGGCAAGCTCGGGCACGCGGGCCTCTCCGACATCCTCATCCGCAAGGACAAGCAGCGGATCACGATCGACATCTACACGGCGCGGCCGGGGATCGTCATCGGCAAGTCCGGCGCCGAGGTGGACGCGCTCAGGCGCGAGGTCCACGGGATGACGCACAAGAACGTCCAGATCAACATCAACGAGATCAAGCGGCCCGAGCTCGACGCGAAGCTCGTCGCGCAGTCGATCGCCGAGCAGCTCCAGAACCGCGTGAGCTTCCGCCGCGCGATGAAGCGCTCGCTCGCCTCCGCGATCCGCTCGGGTGCCAAGGGAGTGAAGATCACGTGCGGCGGCAGGCTGGGCGGCGGCGAGATGTCCCGTTCGGAGACCTACTCCGAGGGACGTGTCCCGCTCCACACCCTGCGCGCCGACATCGACTATGGCTTCGCCGAGGCCAAGACGACCTTCGGTCGCATCGGCGTCAAGGTCTGGGTCAACAAGGGCGAGATCATGCCCGAGGGCTTCGACACGGGCGAGCAGGGCACCGCCGGCAGGCTGGGCGAGCAGGACCAGGCCCGTCGTCGCGGCGGCCGCCGCGACGGGCTCGGCCCCACCGGCCCGGGGGGCCGGCGTGGGGGCGGCGACCGCGAGGGCCTCGGCCCCGTGGGCAGGCCACGCCGCGGCCAGCGCCGGCGCTCCGGCAACCGCGAGCAGCAGCAACGGCAGCAGCAGGCGCCGACCGAGCAGGAGGCGCAGAAGCCGCCGCAGGCCGAGGCTCCGCCGGAGCCCGCCGCAGAGTCGCAGGCACCGGAGGCTCCGGCCCCCGAGTCGCCCCCGGCCGAGGACGGAGGGGGTGAGTCGTAGTGCTGATGCCGCGCAAGACCAAGTACCGCAAGCAGCAGCGCGGACGCCGGCGCGGGGCCTCGAAGGGTCAGCAGCAGGTGCACTTCGGCGACTTCGGGCTCAAGTCCCTCGACGCCGGCTGGGTCACCAACCGCCAGATCGAGGCGGCCCGGATCGCCATGACCCGTCACATCAAGCGCGGCGGCAAGGTCTGGATCAACGTCTTCCCGGACAAGCCGGTGACGCAGAAGCCCGCCGAGACCCGCATGGGCTCGGGGAAGGGTTCGCCCGAGCACTGGGTGGCCGTGGTCAAGCCCGGCCGGGTCATGTTCGAGTTGTCGGGCGTCTCGGAGCCGCTCGCCCGCGAGGCCATGCGCCTCGCCGGGATGAAGCTGCCGGTGAAGACGAAGTTCGTCCGCCGGGAGGCTGATCTCTTTGAAGGCTAAGACGACGCAGCTCTTTAAGGAGGGGGCCCACGGGGGAACCCTGGGTTCCCGCCTGATTCGGTGGGAGGCTGATCTCTTTGAAGGCTAGAGAGCTCAGGGACCTCTCGGACGAGGAGCTCGTGAGGCGACTCGCCGAGAGCCGCGAGAACCTGTTCAATCTCCGCTTCCAGATGGCGACCGGGGCGCTCGACTCGACGTCGCGCCTGTCGCTCGCCAAGCGCGACATCGCCCGGATCCTGACGGTCCAGGCGGAGCGGAAGAACTCGTTGGAGAGAAGGTAAATGGCAAGGCCGAGAAAGAACGAGGAGAAGCAGCAGGAGCGGGTTGAGGAGACTCCGGCCGAGGAGCCGGAGGCCGAGGCCGCGCCCGCTGCCGAGAAGGCTCCCGCCGAGGAGCCCGCCGCCGAGGAGGCTCCCGCCGAGGAGCCGGCGGCAGAGGCTGACGAGACCCCGGCCGACGAGCCGGAGCCTGAGCCCGTGGCCGAAGAGGAGCCGGCGGCCGAGATCGAGCCCGAGGCCGAGCCCGAGGCCGCCGCGGAGGAGTCCGAGGAAGTCGAGGCGCCGGCTGCCGAGGCCGAGGCCCCGGCGGCGACGGCCGCGGAGCCCAAGAAGAAGAGGAAGCGTGCCCCGCGGGCCGAGCGGCGCCGGCGGTCGAAGCCGAAGCGCGAGAAGCCCTCGAAGCGGAAGCCGATCGTGCGCCTGCCCAAGCCCGAGCACGTGCGCGGGCGACGCAAGGAGCGCCGCGGCGTCGTCGTCTCGGCGGCGATGGACAAGACCGTCGTGGTCCGTGTCGAGACCGTGCGGCCGCACCCGGTCTACAAGAAGATCGTCCGCCGCTCGACGCGTCTCCACGCCCACGACGAGGCGAACGTGGCCAAGCTCGGCGACGTCGTCCGCGTGGTCGAGACGCGGCCTCTGTCCAAGAAGAAGTCCTGGCGTCTCGCCGAGGTCCTGGAAGAGGCGAAGTAGTCCCGATGATCCAGCAGGAATCCCGTCTCCGCGTCGCCGACAACACCGGAGCCCGCGAGCTCCTCTGCATCCGCGTGCTCGGCGGCTCCCACCGCCGCTACGCGCGCGTCGGCGACGTGATCGTCGGGACGGTGAAGACGGCCACCCCGCAGGGGACGATCAAGAAGGGCGAGGTCGTGAAGGCCGTCGTCGTCCGCACGAAGAAGCCGTTCGGGCGGAACGACGGCACCTCGATCGCGTTCGACGAGAACGCCGCCGTCATCATCGACGCGCAGAACAACCCCCGGGGCACCCGCATCTTCGGGCCCGTCGCCAGGGAGCTGCGCGAGAAGAACTTCATGAAGATCGTGTCGCTCGCTCCGGAGGTGCTCTAGATGGCCCAGACGATGAAGGTACGGAAGGGTGACGTCGTACAGATCCTCTCGGGCAAGGACCGGGGGAAGCAGGGCCGCATCATCGAGGCGGACCCGAAGAAGCGGCGCGTCCTGGTCGAGAACCTGAACACCGTTCACCGCCACCGAAAGCCGCGTCCCATGAAGGACGCGAGCCGCATGGGGCAGACCCAGATCCAGCCGGGCGGGATCTTCGAGCTCTCCGCGCCGGTGGACGTCTCGAACGTCATGGTCGTCTGCCCGACGTGCAACCGCGCGAGCCGGGTCGGGTACGAGTACCGCGACTCCAAGGACGGCCGCGTCAAGGTCCGCGTCTGCAAGCGCTCCGACTGCGGGGAGGTGCTCGACCGCTGATGGCCGCGACGACGGACACCGGCTACGCGGCCCGCCTCAAGGAGCGCTACGAGTCCGAGCTTCGGCCCGCGCTCAAGGAGCAGTTCGAGTTCAGCTCGATCATGCAGACGCCGCGCATCGAGAAGATCACGGTGAACATGGGCGTCGGCGAGGCGAAGACGAACGCGAAGGCGCTCGACAACGCCGTCGAGGAGCTGACCACGATCACCGGTCAGCGCGCCCAGATCACGCGCGCGAAGAGGTCGATCGCCGGCTTCAAGATCCGCGAGGGGATGCCCATCGGGGCGAAGGTGACCCTGCGCGGTGTCCGCATGTACGAGTTCCTCGACCGCCTCGTCTCGATCGCGCTCCCGCGCATCCGCGACTTCCGCGGTCTCTCGCCGCGGAGCTTCGACGGGCGGGGGAACTACTCGATCGGGATCCGCGAGCAGATCATCTTCCCCGAGATCAACTACGACGACATCCAAGAGGTCCGCGGGCTCGACGTCGTCATCACGACGTCCGCCGTCACGGATGAGGAGGGCCTCTCGCTCCTGCGCGGGCTCGGCCTCCCGTTCCGGACCGAGGAGCCCTAGGAGGAGCATGGCCAAGAAGAGCCTGATCGCGAAGGCAGCCCGCCCGCCGAAGTACAGGACGCGAGCCTACAGCCGGTGCAACCGGTGCGGGCGCCCGCGAGCCGTCTACCGCAAGTTCGGTCTCTGCCGGATCTGCCTGCGCGACCTCGCGCACGAGGGCTTCATCCCGGGCATGACCAAGTCGAGCTGGTAAGGAAGAGGTACCGAATGCTGAACGACCCGATCGCCGACATGCTCACCCGGATCCGGAACGCCAACCAGGCGCTCCACGAGACGACGACGATGCCCGCCTCGCGCCAGAAGGTGGAGATCGCCCGCGTCCTCAAGGACGAGGGCTACATCAAGGACTACCGCGTCGAGACCGGCGAGGCGTTCGATAGCCTGGTCGTCGAGCTCAAGTACGGGCGGAGCCGCGAGCGCGTCATCACCGACCTGCGCCGCATCTCGAAGCCCGGACGTCGGGTCTACGCCCGCAAGGACCGCCTTCCGCGGGTCCTCGGCGGGATGGGCACGGCGATCATGTCCACGTCCCGGGGACTCGTCACCAGCCGGACGGCGCAGGAGCTCGGCGTCGGCGGTGAGGTCCCTCTGCTTCATCTGGTAGCTGCGTGTCCCGAATCGGAAACAAGCCCATCGACCTCCCCGCCGGCGTCTCGGTGGCGATCTCGCCCGGCCGCGTCATGGTCAACGGCCCGCTCGGGGAGCTCTCGCAGCACGTGCCGCAACGCATCACCGTCGAGCAGCGCGACGGCGAGCTCGTCGTCACGCGCCCGACCGAGCGCGGGGAGGACCGGGCGCTCCACGGCCTCACCCGCACGCTCGTCGCCAACATGGTCGAGGGCGTGACGAAGGGCTTCGAGAAGTCGCTCGAGATCCAGGGGGTCGGCTACCGCGCCGGCCTGCGCGGGACCGATCTCGAGCTGAACGTCGGCTACTCCCACCCCGTCGTCAAGAAGGCCCCGCAGGGGATCAGCTTCGAGGTGCCGCAGCCGACCCGGGTGGTCGTCAAGGGCATCGACAAGCAGCGGGTGGGGCAGGTAGCCGCCGAGGTGCGCGCCGTCCGCCCGCCGGAGCCGTACAAGGGCAAGGGCATCCGCTACCAGGGCGAGTACGTCCGCCGCAAGGTCGGGAAGAGGGCATAGTGCCCACGCTCACCGTCCGGCAGGCCCGCGAGCGCCGTCACCGGCGCGTCCGCCTGAAGATCGCCGGCACCGCCGAGCGGCCGCGCCTCGTCGTCCACCGCTCGAACCGCGGGATCGAGGCCCAGCTCGTCGACGACGTCGCGGGCAAGACGCTCGCGCACGCGAGCCACCTCGAGCTCAAGAAGAGCTTCAAGGGGTCGAAGCGCGCGCAGGCGGCCGAGGTCGGCAAGCAGCTCGCCGCCGCCGCCAAGAAGGCGGGGGTCGAGTCCGTCGTCTTCGACCGGGGCGGCTACCTGTACCACGGGCGCGTGAAGGCGCTCGCCGACGGAGCCCGCGAAGGAGGATTGAGTTTCTAGTGGCCATCGATGCCAAGCAGGTGCGTGACCGCGAGATCGACGCGCGCGAGCTCAAGGAGCGTGTCGTCGAGATCAACCGGGTGGCGAAGGTCGTCAAGGGCGGCCGGCGCTTCTCGTTCACGGCGCTGGTCGTCATCGGCGACGAGGTCGATCGCGTCGGCGTCGGCTACGGGAAGGCCCGGGAGGTTCCCCTCGCCATCTCGAAGGCGGTCGACGACGCGAAGAAGAACCTGTTCCAGGTGCCGAAGCACGGCACGACGATCACCCACGAGGTGCTGGGCCGCGCCGACGCCGCGCGCGTGCTCCTGCGCCCTGCGAGCGAGGGGACGGGCGTCATCGCCGGCGGCGGCGTCCGCGCCGTGCTCGAGCTCGCCGGGATCCGCGACATCCTCGCGAAGAGCCTCGGCAACCCGAACCCGATCAACCTCCTCAAGGCGACCGTCAACGGGCTCAAGAGCCTGCGCCGGCCCGAGGAGGTCGCCCGGATCCGGGGGAAGCGCGTCGAAGATATCTTGTTCCCGAGACAGGCCCGCGAGGCCGAGGCTCCCGCACGGGCGCCCGCCGACGAGGCGGCGCCCGCCGAGTCCTCCGATGACGAAGCTTCGGATCACGCAGACGCGTAGCCAGATCGGCGAGACCGAGCGCCACCGCGGCACGCTGCGGGCCCTCGGTCTCGGCAAGATCGGCAGGACGACCGAGCGCGAGTCGAGCCCGGAGACCCTCGGCATGCTCCGCAAGGTGCGGCATCTCGTGAAGGTGGAGGAGAGCTAGTGGCCGAACAGCAGCAGCCCGAGCAGCGAGAGGGCCTGACCCTCTCGAGCCTGAAGCCGGCGCAGAAGCGCCGGGCGCGCAAGCGCGTCGGCCGCGGCCTGGGCTCCGGCAAGGGGCGCTACTCCGGCCGCGGGGTCAAGGGCCAGAAGTCGCGCGCCGGCTCGCACACCATGCGACCGGGCTTCGAGGGCGGCCAGATGCCGATCTACATGCGCCTGCCGAAGCAGCGCGGCCCGTACTCGAAAGACGCGATGCCAATGGGCCCCCACCGCACGCGCACGGTCGCGGTCAACGTCCGCGACCTCGAGCGCGTGTTCGACGACGGCACGGAGGCGACTCTCGAGGCCATGGTCGAGAAGGGCCTGCTGAAGAACACCCGCACGGACGTGAAGGTGCTGGGCCAGGGCGAGATCACGAAGAAGCTCGCCGTCACCGCCCACTCGTTCTCGGCCTCCGCGCGCGAAAAGATCGAGCAGGCCGGCGGCTCGGCGAACGCGCTGCGCCCGCCGCGCGAGGAGAAGAAGCGGCGTCCGCGGAAGAAGGCCGCCGCCGAGGAGCCCGCGGACGAGCCCCCGGCGGAGGAGCCGGAGGCCGCCGAGGAGCCCGAGGCCGCCGCCGAGGAGCCCGCGGAGTAGATGTTCTCCTGGCTCACGAACGCCTGGAGGGTCCCGGAGCTCCGGCGCCGGCTGCTCTTCACGGCGATGATCCTCGCGTTCTACCGCCTGGGGAGCTGGATCCCCGTCCCGGGGGTCGACTCCGCCCAGATCGAGTCGTACTTCTCGGGCCAGGGCGGCACGATCCTCGGCCTCCTGAACATCTTCTCGGGCGGGGCCCTCTCGCAGTTCGCCGTCTTCGCGCTCGGGATCATGCCGTACATCACGTCCTCGATCATCCTCCAGCTGATGACCGTGGTGATCCCGCGGCTCGAGCAGCTGCAGAAGGAGGGCGAGGCCGGCTACGCGAAGATCAACCAGTACACGCGCTACCTGACCGTCGTGCTCGCGGCTCTGCAGGCGGCCGGGTACTCGTACCTGTTCAGCCGGCAGGGCGCGCTCGAACTGACGCCGGGCCGCTTCGTCCTGATCGTCACCTCGCTGACGGCGGGGACGACGCTCCTCATGTGGATGGGCGAGCTGATCACGAAGCGCGGGGTCGGCAACGGGATCTCGCTCCTCATCTTCGCCTCGATCCTGTCCGGCCTCCCGGGCGGCCTCCGCGCGTGGTGGTCGGGCGACTCCTTCGAGCGCCTGATGTTCCCGCTGATCGCCCTCGCCATCATCGTCGCCGTCGTCTTCGTCCAGGAGGGCCAGCGCCGGATCCCGATCCAGTACGCGAAGCGGATGGTGGGTCGGCGGATGACCTCCGGCGGCTCGACCTACATGCCGCTGCGCGTGAACATGGCGGGCGTGATCCCGATCATCTTCGCGGCGGCGATCATGGCCTTCCCGCCCACCGTCGCGCAGTTCTTCCCGCAGACGCAGACGTTCATCAACGAGAACTTCTCGCCGACGGCGCTGCCCTATCTCCTGCTCCAGGGCTTCCTGATCGTCGTCTTCACGTACTTCTACACGGCCGTCCAGTTCAATCCCATCGACCAGGCCGACAACCTGCGCAAGCACGGCGGCTACATCCCGGGCATCCGCCCCGGCCCCCCGACCGCGCAGTACCTCGACCGGGTGCTCACCCGCCTCACGCTCCCCGGCGCGCTCTACCTGGCGCTCGTCGCGACGCTGCCGACGCTCTTCATCCGCTACGGCGGCTTCTCGCAGGCGACGTCGGCCGCTCTGGGCGGGACCTCGATCCTCATCGTGGTGGGCGTCGCGCTCGACACCATGCGCCAGATGGAGTCGCAGATGATGATGCGCCACTACGAAGGCTTCCTGAGGTAGGCCGTTGGCCGTCGACCTCGTCGTCCTCGGCCCCCCCGGGGCTGGCAAGGGCACCCAGGCGGCGCTCATCTCGGCCGACGCCGGCATCCCGCACGTCGCCACCGGCGACATGCTCCGCGAAGCGATCCGCGCGGCGACGCCGCTCGGGCTCGAGGTGAAGCCGATCTACGACGCGGGCGACCTCATCCCCGACGAGCTCATGGTCGGGCTCATCCGCGAGCGGCTCTCGCAGGCCGACACCGAGGAGGGGTTCATCCTCGACGGCTTCCCGCGGACGCTGCCGCAGGCCGAGGCGCTCGACGAGATGCTCGCCGAGATCGGCCGCGAGCTTTCCGTCGTCCTCCGCTTCGAGCTGCCCGAGGAGATAGCCGTCGAGCGGCTCCTGGGCCGGGCCCGCGAGCAGGGCCGGGCCGACGACACGCCCGACGTCATCCGCCACCGGCTCGAGGTCTTCCACGAGAAGACGAAGCCGCTCGTCGACTACTACCGCGCCCGCGGTCTCCTCGCCGACGTGACCGCCGAGCCTGGCGTGGACGAGGTCTTCGGCCAGGTGCAGCAGGCGCTCGTGGCCGCGGGGCAGCGATGATCATCCGCAAGTCGAAGTCCGAGATCGAGACGATGAGTCGCGCGGGCGCGGTCGTCGCCCAGACGCTCGCGTTGCTCGGCGAGCTCGCCAAGCCGGGCATGACGACGGCGGAGCTCGACGAGGCCGCCGAGTCCTACATCCGCTCCGAGGGCGGCGTACCAACCTTCAAGGGCTACCGCGGCTTCCCCGCGGCGATCTGCACGTCGCCGAACTCGATGGTCGTCCACGGCATCCCCGGCCCGTACGTGCTCCAGGACGGGGACCTCATCTCGGTCGACGTCGGCGTCACGCTCGGCGGGTTCGTGGCGGACTCCGCCTACACGTTCGCGGTCGGCCAGGTGGACGAAGAGGCCGGGCGCCTGCTCGAGGTCGCGCAGGCGGCACTCGCCGCCGGGATCGAGCAGGCCCGCTCCGGGAACCACGTCCAGGACATCTCGGCCGCCGTCCAGCGCACGACCGAGGAAGCGGGCTTCTCCGTCGTCCGCTCGCTCGTCGGCCACGGGATCGGGCGCTCGATGCACGAGGACCCGCAGGTGCCGAACTTCGGCGAGCCGGGGCAGGGCCCGCTGCTCCAGCCGGGCATGACCCTCGCGATCGAGCCGATGATCAACGCCGGCGGCCCCGACATCTGGATGGCCGACGACCGCTGGTCGATCTCGACCGACGACGACTCCCTCTCCGCCCACTTCGAGCACACCGTCGCGGTCACCGACAACGGCCCCCTCGTCCTGACGAAGGCGGCTTCGTGAGCGCCTTTGCTACGATGCACGGTCGCGGCTTGTCCGCGCTTTCGCGTGGATGCCGCACCTCCCCGATCTCTCATGAAAGTACGCCCGTCCGTCAAGCCGATGTGTGACCGCTGCCGCGTGATCAAGCGGCACGGCAAGGTGCTGGTCATCTGCTCGAACCCGCGGCACAAGCAGCGGCAGGGCTAGGAGCGAAGGAGACGAGTTGGCTCGAATCGCAGGAGTGAACCTCCCCCGTGAGAAGCGCCTCGAGGTCGCGCTCACGTACATCTACGGGATCGGCCAGTCGACCGCCCAGTCGATCTGCGTCGACCTCGACCTCTCGTACGACGAGAAGGTGCGCGACCTCACCGACGAGGAGATCACGAAGCTCCGCACCTACATCGACGCGAACCTCGAGGTCGAGGGAGAGCTCCGCCGCGAGCGCTCGCAGGCGATCAAGCGCCTGCAGGAGATCGGCGCCTACCGCGGTCTCCGCCACCGCCGCGGCCTGCCGGTGCGGGGCCAGCGCACGAAGACCAACGCGCGCACGCGCAAGGGCCCGAAGAAGACCGTCGGCCGCGGGAAGAAGGCCAAGTAGTGGCACCCCCTCGCCGCCAGTCCAAGGGCCGTGCGCGCCGCCGGGTGAAGAAGAACATCGCCATCGGCCAGGCGCACATCAAGACGTCCTTCAACAACACGATCGTGAGCCTCACCGACAAGGAGGGGAACGTGATCGCGTGGGAGAGCGCGGGCTCCGCCGGCTTCAAGGGCTCCCGCAAGTCGACGCCGTTCGCCGCCCAGGTGACCGCCGACTCCTGCGCCCGCAAGGGCATGGAGCACGGGCTCCAGAAGGTCGAGGTGTTCGTCAAGGGCCCCGGCTCCGGCCGCGAGACCGCCATCCGGTCGCTGCAGGCCGCCGGGCTCGAGATCGTGGGCGTCAAGGACGTCTCGCCGCAGGCCCACAACGGCGTCCGGCCGAAGAAGCGGCGGAGGGTGTGATGGCTCGGATGACCGCGCACTTCACCTCCGCGGAAAATGTGCAGCATTTTTCGCGGCTGAACGGCGTCCGCCCCGAGAAGCGGAGGCGCGTCTAGTGGCCCGCCCGCTCGGCCCCAAGTGCAAGCTCTGCCGTCGCGAGGGCATGAAGCTCTTCCTGAAGGGCGAGCGCTGCCTGACGGAGAAGTGCGCCGTCGAGCGCCGCAGCTACCCGCCGGGCGAGCACGGGCGCGGCCGCATCAAGCAGTCGGAGTACCTGCTCCAGCTGCGCGAGAAGCAGAAGGCGCGCCGGTACTACGGCCTGCTCGAGCGGCAGTTCCGCAACTACTACGAAAAGGCCGCGAAGCGGTCGGGGATCACGGGCGAGGAGCTCCTGCGCATGCTGGAGACGCGCCTCGACAACGTCGTCTACCGGCTCGGCTTCGCCGCCTCGCGCGCGCAGGCTCGCCAGATCATCCGCCACGGCCACTTCCAGGTGAACGGGCGGAGGGTCAACATCCCGAGCTTCCAGGTGAAGCCGGACGACGTCGTCGCGCTGAAGCCCGGGAGCCCCGTCGAGCAGGTCGTGCGGGACGCCACCGACCTCACCGCCTCGGTCTCTCCCTGGCTCCAGGCGGATCACGACAACCTCACGGGCAAGGTCTTGAAGCTCCCCGACCGGTCGGACATCGACACCCCGGTCCAGGAGCAGCTCATCGTCGAGCTGTACTCGAAGTAGAAAGGAAGCATGGCCACCAGAACGTCGCTCATGGAATTCCAGGTGCCCCGGATCACTCACGAGGAGGTGACCGAGGAGCGCGGCCTCTTCGTGATCGAGCCGCTCGACCGCGGCTTCGGCTACACGTTCGGCAACTCGCTCCGCCGGGTGCTCCTCTCCTCGCTCGAAGGCGCGGCCGTGACCTCGGTGAAGATCGAGGGGGTCGCGCACGAGTTCACGACCCTGAAGGGCGTGCGCGAGGACGTCACGGACATCATCCTCAACCTCAAGAGCCTCGTCTGCCTCCTCCACGGCGAGTCGCCGGAGGTGGAGGTGCGGCTGGAGAAGAAGGGCACGGGCGTCGTCAAGGCGTCCGACATCGAGGCGCCCGCCGACCTCGAGATCCTCAACCCGGACCTCGAGATCGCGAACCTCTCCGACAAGGGTCGGCTCGAGGTCACGCTCACGATCGGCCGCGGGCGCGGTTACGTCCCGGCCGAGCTGAACCGCGGGCCCGAGCACACGATCGGGGTCATCCCGGTGGACTCGATCTTCTCGCCCGTGCGGCGGGTCTCCTACGAGGTCGAGGCCGCCCGCGTCGGCCAGCGCACCGACTACGACAAGCTGACCCTCGACGTGACGACCGACGGCTCCGTCGCCCCCCGCGACGCGATCGCCGAGGCGGCTGAGATCCTGATTCGCCAGCTCGCGATCTTCACCGACATCGACAAGATCGAGGGCTTCCGGGACGACACGGAGGCCGAGGCCGAGGCGCCGCAGGCCCACGGCATGGAGAACTTCCCGATCGAGGAGCTCGAGCTCGGCGTGCGCAGCTACAACTGCCTGAAGCGCGTCGGCATCGAGACGATCGGTGACCTGGTCTCCAAGACCGAGACCGAGCTGGCCGCGATCCCGAACTTCGGCAAGAAGTCGATCGAAGAGGTCAGCGAGACCCTCCAGGCGCACGGGCTGACCCTCAGGGACGAGTGACGACGGCTTGAGGCACCACCGCGCAGGCAGGAAGCTGGGTCGTGACTCGGCCCACCGCAAGGCGCTCTACGCGAACCTCGCCTGTGCGCTCCTCGAGCACGGCCGCATCCGCACGACCGAGGCCAAGGCCAAGGAGGTACGGCCGATCGTCGAGCAGATGATCACGCTGGGCAAGCGGGGCGACGTCGCCGCCCGGCGGCAGGCGGTGGCGTTCCTCCGGTCGAAGAGCTCGGCGCACGTGCTCTTCGAGGAGATAGCGCCCCGCTTCGCCGACCGGCCGGGCGGGTACACGCGGGTCGTGAAGATCGGCCCGCGCCAGGGCGACGCCGCCCCGATGGCCTACCTCGAGCTCGTGGACTACGTCCCCGTGCGGGCGCCGCTCGCGGCTCCCGCGTAGAGCCCGAGCACCGTCTCCCAGCCCTGGTCGTAGTTCTTGCGGATCTCCGCGGCCTTGTCACCGCGCGCCTCCCAGCCGCGGTGCTCGAGCTCGACGAGCGTCGAGTCGCCTTGCGGGCTGAAGCGCACCTCGACCTCCGTCGGCTCGGCGACGGGACTCCACGTGAACGCGAGCCGGTGCGGCGGCTCCCAGACGACGATCTCGCCCCAGAGCTCGCGGCCCTCGTCCCCGGTCTCGTAGATCGCCCCGCCGAGCCGCGGCTCGAGCACGGCCGTCTCGGCGAGCTCGCCGCGCACGGAGTGGGTCTTCAGCGGCCACCAGTGGCCGATGCGCTCGGTGAAGACCGCGAAGGCGTGCTCGACGGGCGCAGCGACGACGACGGACTTGCGGACGGGCTCGATGCGGGGTGTTGCTTCCGTGCTCTCCATGATCGCTCCTCTCTAGACGGTTCTCGGCAGGGGCAGGGCTCGCCGCAGCCGGCGGCGCCTCGGGCCGGGCGCCGGCTGTGGACGCGGCTCGGGCCGGGCCGCCAGCCGCTCGAGGTCGCGCAGCCGCTCGGCCGCGATCAGCATCGTCGTGGTCGGGTGCTGGGTCATTCGTCCTCTCCCTCCTCGCTCTCGGCGGCATGCTTGAAGGCGGCCAGCGCCTCGTCCCAGAGCTCCTCGAAGTACTCGCGAAGCTCGGCCAGGCCGTCGCCGTTCACGCTGTAGAAGTTCCGCGTGCCCTCGCGGCGCTCGCGCACGAGGTCGGCCTCCTTGAGCACGCGCAGGTGCTGCGAGACCGCCGGCCGGCTCACGGGGAGGCCGCCGGCGAGCTCGCCCACGGAACGCGGCCCGGAGCGGAGCAGCTCGAAGATGGTGCGCCGCGTAGGATCGGCCAGTGCCTGGATCGCTTCGGCGTAAGCCATGACTTACCGTAAGTTAGAGCTTACCGATGCGCCTGTCAAGGTCACACTCGAATACGACGGCACCGACTTCTCGGGCTGGGCGACGCAGCCCGGGCTCCGCACGGTCGAGGGAGAGATGCGGGCGGCGCTCGACCGCGTCTACCCCCGCTGGGAGGGGCTCGCGGTGGCGGGGCGCACGGACGCCGGCGTGCACGCGCTCGGCCAGGTGTCGAGCTTCGACGCCGACGGCGGGCCGCCGCCCGAGCGCTCGGCCGCGGCGCTCAACACCGTCCTTCCCGACGACGTCGCCGCGATCGGGAGCGAGGAGGCTCCGCCCGGGTTCAGCGCCCGCTTCTCGGCGTCGGGTCGCTCGTACCGCTACCGGGTCTGGCGCCGGGCCGCGAGCACTCGCCGTTCGAGCGAGCGCCGCTCCTGGTGGCAGCCGAGGGCCGTCGACGAGGAGGCGCTCGAGGCCGCGGCGGCCGCGCTGCTCGATCGGCGAGCACGACTTCCGCGCCTTCACGCCGACGGAGACCCAGCACGACACCTTCGTCCGCTTCGTCCGCGCGGCGCGCCTGGGAGCGCGACGGCGACGCCTCGCCTTCGAGATCACCGCCGACAGCTTCCTGCGCCACATGGTGCGCACGCTCGTCGGGACGATGCTCGAGCGGCGATCCCGACGAGATCGCAGGTGCTCCTCGCGGGGCGCCCCGCGCGGCCGCCGGCTCGACGGCGCCGCCCTGGGGCCTCTACCTGGAGCGTGTCCTCTACGCGGACTAGAGCGGAGCCCTCGTGGATACGATCAGCGCGATGCGCTTCCCGGTCGTCCTCTTCGATCTCGACGGCACCGTCGTCGACTCCGGGGCGATCATCCTCGCCTCGTTCCGGCATGCGACGAGGACGGTGCTCGAGCGCGAGATCCCCGACGGTCGAGCTGCTGCCCTCCGTCGGCGGGCCCGGACATCCAGACGCAGATGCGGGCGATCGAGCCGAGGTGCAGGCGGACGAGCTCGTCCGCGTCTACCGCGAGCACAACGAGCCGCTGCACGACGAGCTCGAGGCCTTCGCCGGCATGGTCGAGCAGGTCCTCGCCGAGCTGAAGGCGCCAGGGCCGCCGGCTCGGCATCGTCACCGCGAAGCGGCGGGAGACGGTCGAGCTCGCGTTCGCCGCGCTGCCGACTCGGGCACTCTTCGACGTCGTCGTCGGCGCCGACGAGACCGAGCGGCACAAGCCGGATCCGGCGCCGTGCTGCTCGCGCTCGAGCGGCTCGGCGCCTCGCCCGCGGAGGCGGCGTATCGTCGGCGACTCGCCGTTCGACATCGGCGCGGCGCAGCGGCGGCCGGGGTCTTCGCGATCGGCGTCACCTGGGGCGGCATCCACGCCGGTGACGCGCTCGCCGAGGCGGACGCTGGTCGTCGACGCGCCCGAGGAGCTGCTCGTGTCCTCTAAGGCGCCGTCCAAGGCCGTCCGGCAGCGCGTCGCCGAGCTGCGCGAGCTGCTCGAGCACCGCCTCTACGCGCTACCACGTCCTCGACGACCCGACCGTCTCGGACGCCGACGTACGACGGCCTCTACGACGAGCTGGCCGCGCTCGAGGAGCGAGCACCCCGAGCTGGCGTCGCCGCGACTCGCCGACCCAGCGAGTCGGCGCGCCGCCCTCGGAGCAAGTTCCGCAAGGTGCGAGCACCTGACGCCGATGGGCTCGCTCGAGAAGGTGACGACCGAGGAGGCGCTCGTCGAAGTGGGCCGACGACGTCCGCAAGCGCCTCGGCTTCGCCGAGGGGGACGAGCCGGTCGCCTACGTGACTCGAGCCGAAGATCGACGGGCTCGCGATCAACCTCGCCTACGAGGACGGCGTGCTCGTCCGCGGCGCGACCCGCGGCGACGGCGTGCAGGGCGAGGACGTGACCGCCGAACCTGCGCACGATCGACGCGATCCCGCTGCGGATGCGGATGCTGACGGCGACGACCCGCGCCGCCGGTGCTCGAGGTGCGCGGCGAGGTCTACCTGCCGCTCTCGGGCTTCCGCGGCTCAACGAGCGCCTGGCCGGGGACGGGCCAGAAGCTCGCCCCGAACCCGCGCAACGCGGCCGCCGGCTCGCTGCGGCAGAAGAACTCCGCGATCACCGCCGAGCGCGCCGCTCTCGATCTGGGTCTACGGCATCGGCGCGCGGCGACGGCCTCGAGCTCGAGACGCACTGCGGAGACGCTCGAGTGGCTGCGCGAGCGCGGCTTCCGCACGAACCCGCACGCCGAGCGCGCTCGAGTCGATCGAGAAGGTCGCGAAGCGCGTGCGCCGAGTGGGAGGAGCGCCGGCGCGAGCTCGACTACGAGATCGACGGGATCGTGATCAAGGTCGACTCGCTCGACCAGCAGCAGCGCCTCGGCGCGCTGCACGACCGGCCGCGCTGGGCGCGCGCGTTCAAGTGGGCGCCGATGACCGCCGAGACGAAGCTCGCTGAAGATCGCAGTCCGGGTCGGCCGCACCGGCGCGCTCAACCCGTGGGCGATGCTCGAGCCGGTCGAGGTCGGCGGCGTCACCGTCTCGCGCGCGACGCTCCACAACGAGGAGGACATCAACCGCAAGGACATCCGCGAGGGCGACACGTGATCGTCCAGCGCGCCGGCGACGTGATCCCGCAGGTCGTCGGCCCCGTGCTGCCGCACGCGAAGGGGACGAAGCCGTTCCGGATGCCGGCGCGCTGCCCGCTCTGCGGCACGGACGGTCGTCAAGCCCGAGGGCGAGGTCGATGCACCGCTGCCCGAACCGCGCCTGCCCCTCGCGCGGCCTCGAGACGCTGATCAACTGGGTGATGGCGGCGGCCGACATCGACGGCGTCGGCGAGCAGTCGTCCGCCGGCTCTGGGACCTCGGGCTCGTCCGCTCGATGCCCGACCTCTACCGGCTGACGAAGGAGCAGCTGCTCGAGCTCGACGGCTTCGCCGAGATCTCGGCCGCGAACGCGGTCGAGGCGATCCGGCGTCGAAGGAGGCTGCCGTTCGCCCGCGTGCTCTTCGGGCTCAACATCCCCGACGTCGGCTGGGTGACGGCGCAGAACGCTCGCCCGCCACTTCGGCGCCGTCGACGGCTGCTCGACGCGACGCAGGAGGAGATCCAGGAGGTCGACGGGATCGGGCCGGACCGCGCCGAGGCGATCGTCGAGTGGTTCGCGCGACGAGCAGAACCGGGCGCTCGTCGAGGAGCTGCGCGAGCTCGGGCTCCGCTTCGAGCTCGGCGAGGAGGAGCGGCCGCGCGAGGGCCCGCTCACCGGGCGCACGTACGTGATCACGGCACGCTCGAGCGCGTTCCCGCGAGGAGGCAAGCGCCGCGCTCGAGGCGCGCGGCGCGAAGGTCACCGACTCCGTCTCGAAGAAGACGGCCGGGGTCGTCGTCGGCGAGAGCCCCGGCTCGAAGGTCGCCAAGGCCCGAGAAGGCCGGCGTCGAGATCCTCGACGAGGCGGCGTTCGAGGCGCTCCTGGCACTCGAGTCAGGATGACGCCTCATCGGCGCGCCGTCCTCGGCGTGACTCGAGTCTCGACGAGCGACGCGAGCACGCGCGCGAACCGGTCCTGCGCGAGGCCGGGCCCGCGGCCCGGAGACGGGCCGCCCGTTCTGGACGACCGCGAAGACGTAGCGGTCGCCGACGAGCCGGAGAGGGCGGAGGCGGGTTCGTCGTCCCGGTCTTCGCGCGGACGCGCCCGCGCGCCGGGCCGCTGCGCATGCCGGTCGGCGAGCGTCCCGTCGCGCCGGCGACCGGAAGCGCGGCGAGCAGAGCGGGCCGCACGCCCGGGTCGTCCCAGATCGCGACGCAGCAGCGAGGCGAGCCCGCGGGCGGTCCAGCGGTCGAGGAGCGAGAGGCCCGAGCCGTCGACGAGGCGGACACCGGCGAGCGGCACGCGGGCGTCGCCTGAGCAGCGCCGCGACGACGACCGCGCCCTGCGCGGCCGTGCCCTGCGCCGCGCAGCTCGGCGCCGAGTCCTTCAGCAGCATCTCGGCGGTGAAGTTGTCGCTCTCCCGGTCCATGAATCGGACGAGCGCAGCCACCGTCGGCGACGCCGACGGCGGCGAGCGAGCGGCGCGCCGCCGGGCGCGCGCCCGACGACCGGCCTGCCGGGCGACCTGCGATCCCGCGCCCGCGCGAGCGCCCGCGGAAGCGCCGCGCTGCGGCGAGCGCCGGATCGCGGCGAGGTGCGGCCGCTTCCGCCGGCCCCGGTCGACGACGAGCGCGGAGAGCGGCGGCGACTCCTCGATGTAGAAGGACGGCTTCCAGCCGGCCCCGGTGCGCCGGCGCGTCGAACCAGGTCTCGTCGCCGACCACGCGTCCGGTGACGCGGCCGATCCCGCGCGCGCGCACCGCCCGCGCGAGCACCTCGAGATCGTGCCGCGGAGAGGCGTCGGGTCGCCGTAGCCCTTGAGGACGAGATCGCCGTGCCAGGCCCGCGCCGGCCTGCGCACCGTCGCCGAGCACGTCGGTGCGGATGCGGTAGTCCGGGCCCGAGGCCGGTCGAGGGCCGCGATACGTCACGGCGAGCTTCTCGTTCGACGCGGGCCGCAGCGGACGTGTCGCGGGTTGTGCGCGAAGACCGTCTGCCCGGTTCGGAGGTCGACGCGACCGCGGCGCCCGACGCGGCGAGGCTGACGCCCTGCACGTGCAGGGCGCGGCGAGGCGCTGCCGGAGCGAGGCGGCCGCTCCGGCGGGCGCGACGAGGGCGGCGAGGAGCACGCGACGGCGAGGACGCGAGCTGCGACGCGGGCACGGCGCCGCCCTTGTTGGCAGCGTGGCCTCGCCGTCAAGGGTCGTGGGTCGTCACGGTCGCGCAAGATGGGCCGCCCGGCCCATGTCCAGCCCTCCTCGAGGCGCGGAAAATCAGGCTCGATCCGGCACATGAGCTTCGAGACCGCCAGGACGACCGAACAATCGCCCCTGTTCGAGCCGGATCGCCGAGCTGCTCGACGATCGCCGAGCTGCTCGGCGTGCGATCCGCCGACGCCTCGCCCGGATCGAGCGAGACGCTGACCGACGGCTATGCGCAGCGCGCTCGCACTCGAGGCGGAGCGGCTGCGGGTCGAGCGGCGGCGTCGCGGGGAGCTCGCCGCGAGGTGAACGGGCACGACCGGCCGGCTCGGCCGAGGTGTCGCACGCTCTCGCGGCGGCTGAGGCCTCGACCGACGTCGAGTTCGAGCGGCTGCGCGCGAGCTCGTCCGTCCTGCGCGGCCGCATCGCGGGCCGCCGCGCCGCGCAGCGCCGGCCTGCTAGACGATCCCGCTGCGGACCGCGTAGACCGCCGCCTGGATGCGGTTCTCGATCTGGAGCTTCATCAGGATGTTCGAGATGTGGTTCTTGACCGTCTTCGGGCTGATGTGCAGCTCGCGCCGCGATCAGGGCGTTGTCCTTGCCGTTCGCGATCAGCTTCAGCACCTCGATCTCGCGGTCGGAGAGCTCGGAGCGGATCGTCTCCGCGATCGCCGGCGGCGTGCTCGTGGCGCGGAGCCGCTGGAGCACCTTCGCCGCGATCTGCGGCGAGATCAGCGACTCGCCGCGCGCGGCCGGCGCGGATGCCGGCCATCAGCTCCTGGATCGACGAGTCCTTGAGCAGGTAGCCGCAGGCGCCGGCGAGGATCGCGTCCATCACGTCGGCGTCCTGGTCCGAGATCGTCAGCACGAGCGACGCGCGTCAGCGGTGCGGTCGTCGCGATCTGCCGGGTCGCCTCGACGCCGCCGATCCCGGGCATGTTCAGGTCCATGACGACGACGTCGGGCGCGAGCTCCCGCACCAGCCTGAGCGCGTCGGTGCCGGTCTCCGCCTCGCCGACCACGTCGACGCCCTGCTCCTCGAGCAGGTTCCGCAGACCGGTGCGGAACAGGTCGTGGTCGTCGACGAGCAGGACGCGGAGCGACCTCGGGTTGCGTTCGCCGTGGCGCGCGCTCGTCCGCGACCTGCGTCGCTGCCCCCTCTGTCGCCGGCTACGAGAGCGAGCGAGTCGAGCGAGTCATCGTCGACGTGATCGTCACCGACCGCCGGCCCCAGCGCGTGCGCCTGGGCGCAGGGTCGGGAACCAGAGGTCGATGATCGGTGCCGATGACGGCGCTGCCGACGTCGGCGGCGACCGCCTCGCCGTAGCCCGGGCACCGTCATCTGCGTCCCGAGCGGGATCACGCGACGGGTCGACGGCGACGACGCCCCAGCCGACCGGCAGGCCCGTCGCCGTGCCAGCCGCGCGCAGTAGGCGACGGCGTCGACGACGACGGGCGAGCCGCCCGGGCCGGGCTCGCCGGGGCTCGGCGCCGGGGCCGGCGACGGGCGCCGGAGCCGGGCCGGAGCCGGAGCCGGGGTCGGGGACGCTTTCCGGCGCCGGCCGCCGTCCGCGCTCGAGGCGCGCGGCCGCCTGCGCGGTCAGGCGGGCGATCTGGCGGCCGTCGTCGAGCGCGCTGCGCCTCGAGGCCGGCGAGGTAGGCGGCCCGCGTCGAGCGCGCGCGGCCGCGAGTCGCGTCTTCCTGCGCCTCGGCCTGGGCGAGCGCGCGGCGAGCTCGGCGCGGCGCTGCGGCCAGCGCGTCGCACGGAGCGCCGGAGCTCGGCGCGGGCGCCGCGGAGGCGTCGAGCGACCGCCGGTCCTGATCGGCGATGCGCGCGAGGTCGTCGAGCCGCGGTCAGGGCGTCGTCCAAGGACTCCGCGCCGAGCATCGATCGCGAGCGGGTCGAGCTCGCCCTGCACGTAGAGCGCGCGCAGCCGGTTCGCCAGGCGCGCTCTCGATCCTGGACGCCGCCGCTGGCGACGCGCGAGGTTCTCCTCGCCGCGGCCACGGCCTGCTCGAGCCGGAGCTCGCTGCGCCCGGAGCGCGAGACAGCCGGGACTCGGCGCGGGCGAGCCGCGTGTCCAGCGCGTAGAGGTCGAGCAGCGGCTCCTGCGACCGGGCCGCGAGCGCCGTGCGTTCTCGCGCCCGGTCGCGCTGCTCGGGGCCTGCGCCCGCCGGGCCGCCGGACGTCGGCGCGGCGCGGCGAGGAGTGAGAGGAGGGCCGCCAGGGACGAGCATCCCCGGCGCCGGGGCCGGATCCAGGGTCGTGCCGGGAACCCACGTCGCACGAGCGCGCCGGCCTTACGAGCTGACACAGGTTCGGTCAGTTTCGCGGGAAGCCCTTCGGTTTGTGGCCCGTCCGGATTCCCTGTTAGCATCCTGAACCCGTGACGCGCCGGGCCCTCGCGGTGCGCCGCGTCCCGTCCCCGGGCAGGGGGTCTCGATCAGACTCAGGAGCCGACAGGCGCCGTTCGTGCTCTTCGGGCTGGCGGCTCCTCCCGCTGGCCGGGCCGGCGACCCCGGCTCCGGGCCGATCAGGCCGAAGCAGGCCGAGGCGCAGCAGGTGCTCGCCCAGATCCAGGAGCTCGACTCCAGCCTCGAGCACGCGATCGAGGCGTACAACTCGGCGAAGGTCGAGCTGAAGAAGACCGTCGCGGCTCAGAAGGTCAACGAGAAGCGCTCAAGGTCGCCAAGTCGAACCTCGAAGCCGCCCGCAGGACGCTCGAGACGAGGCTGGTCGAGCTCTACAAGAACGGCGGCCCCGACCTGGTCGAGATCCTGCTCGGCTCGCGAGCCTCGACGAGACCTCTGACGGGATCGACACGGCGAATCGGTCAGCCACCAGGACGCGCAGATCGTGAGCGAGGTGCGGACGTTCCGGCGCGAGATCAAGCAGCGCGAGGCGGAGCTCTCCAAGGCGCGCGCCCGCCAGGAGCGGGTCGTCGCCGAACGCGCCGCGCGCAAGGCCGGATCGAGGCGCAGTTGCTCCAGCGGCAGCAGCTCCTCTCCTCCATCAAGGGCGAGATCGCGCAGCTCCAGGCCGAGGAGCGCGGCCCGCCAGCTCGCCTCGAGGCGGCGGCCCGCGCGCGCCTGCCGCGGAGCGGCAGGCGGCACGGCAGCAGCAGCAACAAGGCTTCGGCGTCGCGCCCACGAGCGACGCGCCCGACCGGGGCCCGCCGCCGGCGAAGTACGGCGGCGTCGTCGGGATCGCGATGCAGTACCTCGGCACCCCGTACCAGTGGGGCGGGTCGTCGCCCCGGCGGCTTCGACTGCTCCGGGTTCGTCTACGTACGTGTTCTCGCCAGATCGGCGTCTCGCTGCCGCACTCGGGTCGCAGTACGGGGTCGGCGTCGGCCGTCTCCCGCTCCGAGCTCGCAGGCGGGCGACCTCGTCTTCTTCAGACGGGCTCGGCCACGTCGGGATCTACATCGGCGGCGGCCAGTTCATCCACTCGCCGCACACGGGCGACGTGGTCAAGATCTCCTCCCTCACGGGCTACTACGCCTCCGCCTGGTACGGCGCGCGCCGGGTCCTGCTCAGCCCTCCGGCTCGCGGAAACACACCGGGGAGGGGTCTGTTAGCCTCCCGCACTTCGCCCATGCCGCTCGTCGGGAGGAGCTGACATGACCGCGACGTTGGATCTGCAGGTGCAGCGCGACCTGGGAGCGAGGGAGCTCTGGGAGCGTTCCCTCGAGCGGTCGCGGCAGCGCCGGGGACGGCGCGCGAGCGCCGCCGAGGGCGTGCCGCGAAGCCTCGTCTCCGAGGCGTTGCTCGACCTCGACGGCCCCGTCGTCCTGCGCTTCGGCTCGAGGGCCGTGCGGGACCTGACGGATCCTGAGCTCTGGGACATCTCCCACGCCCGCGCGCGGGCGAAGCGGCTGGCGGCCGAGCCGGGGCAGCTGCCGCAGCCGAAGCTCGCGGGCGCGACCCTCGTCGTCGCCGCCCTCACCGCTGCGCTCCCCGTCGCCGGCGGCGCCCAGAAGTCGCGCGTCCGCTCCGCCGGCGCCGCCGAGGTGCGGGTCGAGCTCCTCCGTTTCGGCAGCCGCGGCCCCGCGGTCAAGAAGGTGCAGCAGCGGCTCGGCATCGCGGTGGACGGCATCTTCGGCCCGCAGACACGTGCGGCCGTGCGCGCCTTCCAGAAGCGGAACCACCTGCTCGTGGACGGAATCGTCGGGCCGCAGACCCGCGGCGCCTTCTCCCGGCCGACGCACGCCGAGAAGCTCATCCGCGCCTGGTGGGTCTTGCCCGTCCAGCAGGCGCTGGGCGTCCCGGCCGACGGCCTGTACGGGCCGGTGAGCCGCAAGGCCGTCCGCGCCTACCAGAAGAAGCACGGGCTCCTCGTGGACGGCGTCGTCGGGCCGCAGACGCTCGGCTCGCTCGGCATCCGCCGAGCGGGCGCGCCCGCCTCCGCGAAGCCCGCGAAAGCCGCCAAGCCGGCGAAGCCCGCGCCGAAGCCCACGCCAGCCGCGCCGGCGGCGTCGGCCCGCGGGCAGCGTGCCGTCGCGATCGCCAAGCGCTACCTCGGCACGCCGTACCGCTGGGGAGGGGAGTCGCCGAAGACGGGCTTCGACTGCTCCGGGTTCGTCTACTACGTGTTCTCCCGCGTCGGCGTCTCGCTCCCGCGCGTCGTCTCGGCCCAGGCCAGGGTCGGCAAGCCCGTCTCGCGCGGTGCGCTCCGCCCCGGCGACATCGTTGTCTTCAGCGGGCACGACGGGATCTACGTGGGCGGCGGTCGGTTCATCCACTCGCCGCATACGGGAGACGTGGTCAAGATCTCGAGCATCTACGACTCCTGGTACGCGTCGCGCTGGGTCGGCGCCCGCCGCGTGGTCTGACCGCCCGTGCCGGCGTTCCTCGTGACGGTGCGCCGCTCGGGCCCGGAGTGGGATCCGTCGCTTCCGCTCGAGGAGCAGTCCGGCTGGCCCGAGCACGCGGACTTCATGGACGGCCTCGTCGAGCGGGGCCTCATCGTCCTCGGCGGGCCGCTCGCGGACGAGGTGCGCGTCGTGCACGCGATGGAGGCCGAGTCGGAGGAGGTCGTCCGCGCCGTGCTCGCGCGCGACCCCTGGAGCGGGTCGCATCTCGTCGTCGAGGCGGTCGAGCCCTGGACGCTCCGGCTCGACGCCCGGATGACCTGAGACCGGTGCCGGCGAGGAGGGTTTCGTCCCCGCGGGGAGAAATCGCTGGTCCCGCTAGGCTTTTCGACTCATGCGAACGATCTGGAACGGCTCCATCAACTTCGGCCTGGTCAACATCCCGATCGGGCTGGCCGTCGCGCAGCAGCGCAAGGACGTCTCCTTCAGGACCCTGCACCGGGAGTGCGGGACGCCGATCAAGCAGAAGCGCTGGTGCCCGTTCCACGAGCGCGACGTCGAGGCGGACGAGCTCGTCAAGGGCTGGGAGTTCGCCAAGGGCCAGTTCGTCATGGTCGAGGAGTCGGACCTCGAGGCGGTCGCGCTGACGCGGTCGCAGTCGATCGACATCAACCGCTTCGTCGACCTCGGCGAGGTCGATCCCATCTACTTCGACCGCGCCTACTACCTCGCCCCGGCCGACGCGCCCGCGCAGCGGCGCCCGTACGTCCTTCTGCTTCGCGCGATGCAGGAGGCGAACGTGGCGGCGATCGGCAAGTTCGTCCTCTGGGGCAAGGAGAACCTCTGCCTGATTCGCCCGCTCGGCGAGTCGCTCGCGCTCGAGACTCTGTACTACGCCGAGGACATCCGCGCGCGCGAGGAGATCGACGAGGCGGTGGGAGAGACCGAGATCCAGGACGCCGAGCTCGAGATGGCGCGGCAGCTCGTCTCCAGCCTCGTCGGGGAGTTCGAGCCCGAGGAGTTCGTGAACGAGTACCGCGGAGAGCTCAGGGCGATGCTCGAGGCCAAGCTCGCGGGCGAGGAGATCGTCGCGCCCGAGGAGCCTGCGGAGGCGCCGGTCGTCGACCTGATGGAGGCGCTCAAGGAGAGCGTCGCCCAGGCCCAGAAGCAGAAGGTCCCGGCGAAGAAGAAGCCGGCTGCGCGGAAGAAGCGCGCGGCGTCGGGCTCGCGCTAGCCCGGAACCGGGGCCGCTCTAGGCGGCCGGTGTCGTCGTAGCGATGCCTGTCGCTTCGAGGTGCGCCTGGAACAGGGTCTTGTCGATCTTCCCCTGGTAGATCGGGATGGCCTCCTCGATGCACACGCGGATGACCACGTCCCGCTCGATGCCCAGCTCCTTCGACAGCTCCTCGGGCGTCAGGTGGTTTGCCAACGTCGTTCCCTCCTTTGGTTCGGCGCACAAAAAAGCCCGCCGGCAGGGCACGGGCGGGCATGGCGCGGTCTTCCGTTTGCAGCCACGAAGCTCAACGGCCTCGTGCTCCTTCCCGCAGCATGGTCAAAGGATACGGTAGCCCGGGTGAGCTCGGCAATGCTCCTTCGGGGGTTCCAGTCGCACGTTGCGGAGATCAGGGGCATCCGGACGCGCTACTGGCTCGGCGGCGAGGGGCCGCCGCTCGTCCTCGTCCACGGGCTCGGCGGGGCCGCCTACAACTTCACCGCGCTCGGTCCGCTCCTCGCCGAGCGCCGTCGCGTGCTGATCCCCGACCTCCCGGGGCACGGCGGCACCGCTCCGCTGTCCGCGGTCGAGAGCCTCGGCGACCTCGCGGCGCACGTGGCAGCCGTGGCCGAGCACGAGGAGATGACCCCGACGGCGGTCGTCGGCTACTCGATGGGCGGGGTGGTCGCCCTCCGGCTCGCGTCCGAGCGGCCCGACGCGGTCTCGGCCCTCGCGCTCGTCGCCTCGGCTGGGATCGTCTCCCTCACGCGCAGGGCCGGGATCTGGCTCGAACTCGTCACGGCCCTCCGGCCGGGACGGCTCGTCGCTCGGGCCCGGGACCCGGTCGCCCGCCGCCCGAACCTGCGCCTCGTCTTCGGCTGGTGGGGCGCGGAGGACCCCCGGGCCCTTCCTCCGGAGGCCGTGGCCGGGTTTCTCGAGGCCCAGGTCGAGCACGAGGACGTCGAGAGCGCCGCGCGGGCGCTGCGGCGTGAGGACCCGCGCGCCTACGTCGACCGGGTTCGCTGCCCCGCGCTCGTCCTCTGGGGCGCCCGTGACCGCCTCGTCCCGCTCGAGGACGGCTTCGACTACGCCCGCCGCCTGGGGGCGCCGCTCCGCATCGTCCCCGCCGCGGGCCACCTCGTCGTCGGCGAGTACCCGGAGGAGTGCGCAGCACTCCTGCTCGACTTCCTCGAGAGCGCGGAGAGCGTTGCCGACCTCGGCTAGACGGGGTTCGGCAGGTCGACGAAGTCCCAGGCGACGGCGAAGCGCTCGCCGATGCGCGCGGCGAGCGCCCTCACCCCCAGGGTCTCCGTCGCGTAGTGGCCGCCGGCCACGAAGTGGATGCCCGCCTCCTTGGCGGCGTGCTTGGTCGGCTCGTTGGCCTCGCCTGTGATGAAGCAGTCGTAGCTCCCGGCGGCTGCCTCGCCCACGTAGCGCGCCGCCCCGCCGGAGCAGACGGCCACCCGCTCGACGAGCTCGGGCCCGTAGGAGAAGACGAGCGGCATGCGGTCGAGGCGCTCCCGCACGCGCTCGGCCAGGTCGCTGATCGAGACCGGGTCGTGCAGGCGGCCGCCGAAGCCGAGGCCGTCCGCGACGCGCTCCTCGCGAGCGATCCCCAGCTCGTCGCAGAGGAGCGCGTTGTTGCCGACCTCGGGGTGCGCGTCGAGGGCGAGGTGGTAGGCGGCGAGGCTCAGGTCGGCGTCGAAGAGCGCCTTGAGCCGCTCGCGCTGGACCGGCCCGATCCGCCGCGGCTCCTTGTCCCACAGGAGCCCGTGATGGACGAGGACCAGCTGGGCGCCGGCCTCGCCGGCTCGCTCGAAGAGCTCACGGGATGCGGAGACGCCGCAGACGATCTTCCGCACCTCCGGCGCGCCCACGACCTGGAGCCCCATGGGCCCGTAGTCCGGGTAGGACGCGAGGTCGAGGAGCTCGTCGCAGTAGGCGATGATCTCGTCGCGTGGTGCCATTCCGGGTACCCTATGGCGGGTTCGGGGTGTAGCGCAGCCTGGTAGCGCGCGCCGTTCGGGTCGGCGAGGTCCCCGGTTCAAATCCGGGCACCCCGATTGAAAGACCCTCATTTGAACCGCCGCCAGAAGAAGCGTGGCGCAAGATGTTGGGTGGCCTGCGAGACCAGACCAGTACGGGAGTTCAGAGTCCTATCGTCGCGCTCAGGCCACCGTCGACGACGAGTGCCGTGCCGTTGACGTACTTGGCCTCCTCGGAGGCGAGGAAGACGGCCGCATGAGCGGCGTCCCAAGCGTCGCCGATCTTGCCGCCCGGAGCGTGCTCGTCTAGCTGGCGCCAGCTCTGCGCCGGATCGCCTTCGGCCACGGACTCGACCCAGCTTTCCAGCATTGGCGTGCGGACCACACCGAGAACGATGGCGTTGGCGCGGATTCCCTTGCGCGCGTACTCGAGGGCGATGGTCTGCGTGAACTGGATCACCGCCGCCTTGCTCGACGCGTAGGAGATCGAAGGGGCGCCAACCCAACGGATGCCGGCGATGGAGCTGATGTTGACGATGGCGCCGCCGCCCCCCTTCTCCATCAGCGGCAGGACCGACTTGCAGGTGAGGAACTGCGAGGTGAGGTTGGTCCTCATGACGTGATCCCAGCTCTCCTCGCTGGTCTCGACCGGGCCGCCGACATGGTCGATGCCGACGTTGTTGTGGAGGATGTCCACCCGGCCGAAGCGCTCGAGGCATCTGGACACCATGCTCTCCACTTGCTCTCCGTCGGTGACGTCGGCCTGAACGGCCTCCGCCTCGCCGCCCTCGCCTTCGATCAGCGCCGCGGTTTCCTTTGGGTCGCCGCGGTCGACGCACACGACCTTTGCTCCTTCGCGCGCGAACAGCACCGCCGTCGCCTTGCCGTTGCCCCACCCCGGCCCGACGCTCGAGGCCCCGGTGACGATCGCGACCTTGTCCCGCAACCGGCCGAGACCCGAGTTCTCCGCGGCGCTCACGCCGTGGCGGACTCGCCGCCGAACATCTTCTGCAGGCTGCGGATCCCGATCGTATAGGCTTCCTCGACGAACCCGACGAAGCTGGTTTCGTCCTCCTTCTTCTCAGCTGAGATCTCGGAGTACCACGACAGGTAGGTCCCGTCCTCGTCGCTGATCGGGTAGAGCTGCATGGTGGTGACCATGCTGGTCACCGAATTGGGTGGTTCGAGAAGCGTGTAGGTCTTGCTGTGCTCGATGTCAGAGATGGCAAGGAGGCGCTCCCGGAACTCGTTGCCGTCGGTCTGCTTGATGATGCGGATGCTGCCCACCGCCAGCGGGCTCTCGCCGTTCTCGATATGCGTGTCAGGACACAGAGGATGCCAGGCCGGCAGCCCGTCGAACGGGCGAATCGTCTCCCACACCCTTTCGACCGGCGCGTCGATGACGGCGGTGCGGATGGCCTTGGCCACGATGCCTCCTTCTCGTCGACTGGAGGCGCAGACTAGCGCAGGGAATCAGGATCGCGGCACCGTGCCTTAGCGGTGAGGATTCGTAGAATCGGCCGCTGGACGTCGCCATCGGGCGCCAGCGGCGCGCGGCTCGCCGAGTGAGCACGGCGCGCCGAAAGACCGCGGCTTCTCCAGTGTGGCGGCGAACGGCCGCTTCGCGCTCCGAGCCGCCGATCGCACTAGCACGTTGCCGGTGTCCCGTGGTTCAAAGACCGTCCGGATAGGGCTCCGACTGCTTGGAGGGCCACTTCGGCGGCCTCGGCCGTTCAGGCGAGCCGGCGATGGACGATCGCCGTGCACTCGTCCTCGACGTAGTCGAGCCCGGCGGCCTCGGCGATCGCCCGCGCCTCGGCCGAGACGACGCCCAGCTGGAGCCAGAGCGCGCCCGCGCCAACCTCGACCGCCTGGCGCGCGACGTCCGGGCAGAACTCGGAGCGGCGGAAGACGTCGACGAGGTCGATCGGCTCCTCGATCTCCGCGAGCGAGGCGACCCGGTGCTGCCCGAGGATCTCCGGCGGCCCCGCCGGGCGCACCGGGATCACGCGGTAGCCCACCCCGAGGAGGTAGCCCAGGACCGAGTTGCTCGGGCGCTCGGGGCGCGGCGAGGCCCCGACGAGGGCGATCGTCCGGGCGCCCGCGAGGATCTCCGGTGGGGTGCGCGGCACGCCGGAAGGCTATCCTTCGCCTGATGGCGGATCGCCTCCGGGTCGCGTGCGTCCAGCTCGAACTCCTCGACCTCGAAGGAGGAGAACCTCGAGCGCATGGAGCCGCTCGTCGCCCGGGCGGCTGCGACCGGCGCCGACCTCGTCGTCCTGCCGGAGAAGTGGAACGGTCTCGGGAGCCACGAGATCCTCCTCGACGTCGCCGAGCCGCTCGAGGGGGGCGAGACCGTCGAGGCGATGAGCCGCTGGGCGCGGACGCACGGGATCACGCTCGTCGGAGGCTCGATCGCCGAGCGCCGCGACGGGCGCGAGAAGCTCGGGAACACCTGCGTCGTCTTCGACCCCGAGGGCGAGGTCGCCGCCGTCTACCGCAAGATCCACATGTTCGACGTCGAGGTCGGCGGCGTCGTCTACCGCGAGTCGGACAGCGAGGACCCGGGCGAGGTGACGGTGAGCTGCGAAGTGGAGGGCTGGCACCTCGGGCTGACCGTCTGCTACGACCTGCGCTTCCCGGAGCTCTACCGCATCCTCGCCGTCGACGGCGCCGAGCTCGTCACCGTCCCGGCCGCCTTCACGCTCTACACGGGGAAGGACCACTGGGAGCTCCTGCTCCGCGCCCGCGCGGTCGAGAATCAGTGCTACGTCGCCGCCGCGAACCAGTGGGGCCGACGTCGCCGGCAAGGCCTCGTACGGCCGCAGCTCCATCGTCGACCCCTGGGGCGTCGTCCTGGCGCAGGCGCCCGACGAGGACTGCGTGATCGTCCGCCGAGCTCGACCGGGCGCACATGGAGCGGATCCGGCGGAGCGTGCCCTCGCTCGCCAACCGCCAGCCTGCCGCGTACACGTGGCCGGCGGGCGTCTAGACCCGGCGGACGGCGTCGACGCGGTCCTCTTCGACGTCGACTTCACGCTGGCCAAGCCCGGGCCCGCTGCTCGGGCCCGAGGGCTACCGGACGGCCGGGGAGCGGCACGGGCTGGCGCTCGTCCCCGACCGCTACCCGGCCGCGCGCGCCGTCGCGGTCGAGGATCTCGAGCACCACCCGGAGCTCGACCACGACGAGGAGATCTGGGTCAGTTCACGGAGGACATCGTGCGCGGCATGGGCGGTCGACGGGGCCCGCGGCGTGCGCGAGGTCGCGGAGGCGATCACCGAGGACTGGCTGCACTCGGCGAACTTCGAGCTCTACGAGGACGTGCTCCCGGTGCTCGCGAGCTGCGCGGGCGCGGGCTACGCGATCGGTCTCGTCTCCAACACCAGCCGCGACCTGAAGGGCTTCGTCGAGCACTTCGGGCTCGACGTGGACGCGTGGATCTCCTCCGGCTGTCCACGGCAAGGTCGAAGCCGAGCCCGAGCATCTTCCTCGCGGTGCTCGACCTGCTCGGCGTCGAGGCCCCGGCCGCGGTCATGGTCGGCGACTCGCCCTTCGACGACGTCGAGGGCGCCCGCGCCCTGGGCATGCGCGCCTACCTGATCGACCGGGAGGGGCGGTTCCCGGAGCGCGCCGACACGCTGCCGACGCTGCTCGCCCTCCCGCCGCTCCTCGGCTTGTGAGCAGCAGGCTCGCCCTCGTCCGGGCGGCGATCCCGCCCTCGCCCGCCCCGCAGCAGCGCCGCCTGATCTGGGTGCTGGGGGTCGGTGCCTTCGGCCTGGCCTGGTCGATCACCACGGTGGCCGCGTACCTGCCGCCGCTCCTGGGCGAGTTCACCGACTCGAGCACGCTGATCGGGCTCGTCCTGGCGGCCGAGGGCGTGTTCGCCTTCTTCGTCCCGCTGCTCGTCGGGCCGCTGAGCGACGCGACGCAGACCTCGTTCGGGCGCCGGCGCCCCTTCATGACGCTCGCGCTCGCGCCGATGGCGGTGGCGCTCGCGAGCGTCGCGTTCATGACGAGCTTCCAGGCGACGGCGCTCGCGCTCTTCGCCTTCTTCTTCGCCTACTACGTCTACGAGCCGCCCTACCGCGGCCTCTACCCCGACCTGCTTCCGCCCGAGGTCTTCGGCCGGGCGCAGGGCGCCCAGCACGTCTTCCGCGGAGCCGCGCTCGGGGGCGCGCTGGTCGGCGGCGGCTTCCTGCTCGCGGTCTGGGAGCCGGCGCCGTTCGTGTTGGCGGCCGCCGTCGTGCTGGCGGCCTGCGGCGCGGTCATCGCCTGCGTCCGGGAGGACCCCGACGCCGAAGCCGAGCACTCGCGCCTTCGCAGCCACCTGGCGGCGCCGTGGCGGGTCGTCAGGCGCGAGCGCAACGTCCGTCGCTTCCTGATCGCCAACACCGCCTGGGAGGCCACGTTCGCAGGAATGCGCACCTTCGTCGTCCTCTACATCATCGACGGGCTGGGCCAGCCGCTCTACGTCTCCTCGGTCGTCCTCGCCGTGGTCGCGGGCGGCTACGTGGTCGCCGCCGCGCTCTCAGGGCTCTTCGCCGACCGCTTCGGGCTGGGAAACGTGATCCTCGGCGCCTCGTGGGTCTACGGTCTCGGGCTGCTCACGGCCGGCTTCGCGCAGTCGTGGCACTCCTGGTACTACCCGTTGATCGCGCCGGTGGCGGTCGCCGGCGGAGTTGTGATGACCCTTTCCTGGGGGCTTCTCTTCAAGCTGATGCCCGAGCACGACCGCGGAGCCGTCACCGGCCTCGCCACCACGACCAAGGGGATCGGGCTCGTCGCCGGGCCGCTCGCCGCGGGCGTCGCCATCGACGCCTTCGGGCCGGTGCTCGAGTCGACGGGAGGCTACGCTGCCCTCTGGCCGACGGTGGCGATTCCCGTCCTCGCGGTCATCCCGATCGTCACGCTCCTCGCGGACGCGGAGCGGGGTCTTCCCCCTAGAGGCAGGGCGAGCGCCCGCGGCTGAGCAGGCCGAAGCCCCAGACCTCGTCCTCGTACACGTAGTACGCGCTCGTCGCCGTCGGCCCCTTGTCCACGAGCGCGAGGTAGTCGCCGCAGTCGATCTCCGCGAGCTCCCCGTAGGTGGCGCCGACGTCGCCGGCCGGCGCGCCCAGCTCGAGGCCCTCCGGGGTCGACCAGCCCTCCGGCTGCCAGACCGTGAACGCGTGCACGACACGCCCGTCCTCGAAGACGACCCCTGTGCCCTGCGGCTGGAACGGCTGCTCGTTGAAGTACCAGGTCCGCTCCTCGCAGTCGCGGCAAACCCCGTGCCGCTCGCCCCAGGACGTGAGCACCTGGGCGCGCGTGAGGCCGAGCTCGACGCCTGCGAGCGAGACGCCCGGCGTGTACGTGCCGCCGGTGGGCGGCTCCGCGGACGCGGGCAGGGCGACCGCGAGCGCGGAGGCTGCCCCCGCGACGGCTAGCGCGAGCGCGCCAAGAGCGCGGGGGCCCACGATGTGAGAGGGGAGACGTCGCCGTCGCGCCCGTTCAGGTTGCGCCAGCCGAGCGCGTGCTCTGCCTGCATCATCTTGTGGATCTGCGTCGTGCCCTCGTAGATGATGGGCGCGCGGGCGTTGCGGAAGTACCGCTCGATCCCGTACTCGGCCGAGTAGCCGTAGGCGCCGTGCACCTGGATGGCGTTGTGCGCCGCCTTGAAGGCCGACTCGGTCGCGTGCCACTTGGCCAGGCTCGTCTCGCGCGTGTTGCGGACGCCCTTGTCCTTCAGCCATGCGGCCTGCATGACCAGGAGCTTCGCCGTCTCGTAGTCGAGCACCATCTCGGCGATCATGTCCTGGACGAACTGGTTCCTGCCGATCGGCTTGCCGAAGGTCTCGCGTTCGCGCGCGTACGCGACCGAGCGCTCGAGGCAGGCGCGGATGACGCCCAGGGCGCCGGCGGCGACCGTGAAGCGGCCCTGGTCGAGGCCGTACATGGCGATCTCGAAGCCCTGGCCCTCCTCGCCGACGAGGTTCTCGGCCGGGCACCTCGACGTCCTCGAAGAAGAGCTCCCCGGTCGACCCGGCCCAGATGCCGAGCTTGTTCTCGGTGTCCTGCGCGGCCACGCCCGGCCAGGCGCGCTCGACGATGAAGGCGGAGATGCCCTTGTGCTTGGCGTCGGCGTCCGTCTTCGCGAAGACGAGCGCGTGGTCGGCGACGGACGCGTACGAGATCCAGTTCTTTTGGCCGTTGAGGATGTAGCGGTCGCCGTCGCGTCGCGCGTTCGTCAGCATCGCGGCGACGTCGGAGCCGGCGGCCGGCTCGGTGAGCCCGAAGCAGGCGATCTTCTCCCCGCGCGCCTGCGGCGCGAGGTAGCGCTCCTTCTGCTCCTCGCTCGCGTAGCGCAGGAGGCTGAGCGAGTTGAGGCCGACGTGGACGGAGATGAGCGTCCGGAAGGCGGCCTCGCCGCGCTCGATCTCCTCGCAGGAGAGCGCCTCCGAGACGAAGTCCATGCCGGCGCCGCCGTGCTCCTCCGGAATGACGATGCCGAGGAGGCCCAGTTCGGCCATGCCCTCGATGACGGACATGTCGAGGTGGTGGTTGATGTCGTTGTCGATCGCGTTCGGGAGCACGCGCTCGTCCACGAAGCGGCGGACGGTCGCCTGCACCTCGCGCTGCTCCGCTGTGAGGTCGAAGTCCATGCGGCAAGTCTACGCGCGCCCTCTGCACCCGGAGCTTGCATCCGTCCGCCGAGAGTGGTTTCCTCGGGGAGTGAGGATAGGGCTCCTCACCGTCGTCTCGGCGCTGGCCGTTTCCCTGGCGCTGGCGCACGACGCCCCTGCCGCCGTGAACGCGACGAAGATTCGGATCGGCGACCATCCGGCTTTCGTGCGCGTCGTCGTCGACTTCACAGGCGGGCGGCTCGGCTCCCCCAACGTCGAGGCCACCGATCCGCGGCCGTTTGCGGACGGCCGCGCTCGCGTGCTCGTGACCAAGCCCGGGATCGCCATGCACGCAGCGCCGAGGACCCACGCCGGTGTGCACGCGCGCCTCGTGCGGGGGCCGAACCGGCTCGTGCTGCGGCTGAGCACCGCCCAGCACCGCTTCAAGTACCTCGGTTACGTGGTCTACCACCGGCCGGAGCGCCTCGTCGTCGACCTCTGGAAAGCCCGACCGCCCGTGGCGGGCGCCGTCTTCACACGTGCGCCGCAGGGGGGCTGCCTGTCGCTGACGAGCTGGTCCGTGGGCCGCGGGACCGCGAGCGCCGCGGGCCACGAGCACGGCATCTTCGAGCACATGTTCTCCGTCGGCCTCCGCAAGATCGGCGGCCAGGTGGCCCGACAGATGGGCGTGACCTCCTCGGCCGGCGCGTGGAGCCGGACGTTCGGGTACGCCGTCGCGAAGCGGCAGCGAGGCACGCTCGAGGTCGTCGACCTGTCCGAGAAGGACGGGTCGCTCGCCTGCATCGCCCAGGTCCGCATCGTCCTGCGGCCCACGTAGCGTCCGCGTGGGGATCGGCGCGCTCCTCCAGGTGGCGGTCGCGCTCGCGACGGCGCCGGCGCCGCCGGCCGCGCCGCCCGACGAGCTGGCCGGCCTCGGCCCGCGCGACAAGGCGGCGCTCGTCGTCGTCTCGGGCCTGCCGGCGCCCGTGGGGGTCGCCGGGGTGCTCGTGCGGCGCTGGAACCGGGGAGAGCCTCGCCCGCGCGGGGCGGTCGTCTTCGTCGATCAGGAGGGAACCGGGGTCAAGGCCTTCCCCGACCTCCCGCCCGGTGAGGCTGCATCCGGCTACCGCTCCGCACGCGAGGCCGAGGCGGCGGGCCGCGCCACCGGCCGCGCGCTCGCGGCCGCCGGCGTCCACGTCGACCTCGCGCCCGTCCTCGACCTCCGCGGCGGGCCGCTCAGCTCGAGGCACTTCGCAGAGCCCGCTCGCGGGCTCGCCTTCGCCCGCGGGCTCGAGCGCGGCGGCGTCGCCGCCTGCCCGAAGCACTTCCCGGGCCTCGGCTCCGCGCCGGTCTCGACCGACCACGACCAGCTCGTGCCCGCGCGTGTCCTGCCGGCCGAGGTGCGAGCCTTCCGGCGGGCGATCCGGGACGGCGCGCGCTGCATCATGGTCGGCCACGCAGCCTACGACCGCTTCGGGGGCCGCCGCGGCGTCACCTCGCCGGCGGTGTACCGCTTTCTGCGGGAGCTCGGGTTCGAGGGCGTGGCCGTCACCGACTCGCTCGGGATCGTCGGCGGCAGGTGGCCGGTGAAATGGGCCCGTGAGGCGGCCCTCGCGGGCGCCGACCTGCTCCTCTTCACGAGCGCCGACGACGCCCGCCGGGCGATCGCGGCGCTCGTCCCGCTCGCCCGCCGCGGCCTCCTCGACGACGCGGTTCGGCGGGTTCTCCGCTTCCGCGAGTCGCTTGCTCTCGGCGCTCGCTGACGTTGGTAGACTCCGACGCCTTGCGCGCGGAGGCTGGAGCCGGACCCGCCCGGGGGGAGCGGCGCGCCCGCACTCGCGGGAGCACCCGCCTGGTCCGCATCGGACGGGTCGCGCTCGGCGTCCTGGCGGCCCTCGTCCTCGCCGCCGTGATCGCCGGTGTCGCCTTCGCGGGCTCTCCGAGCCGAATCGCCGCCGGGGTCACGATCGCCGGCGTGAACGTCGGCGGGCTCACCGCCGAGGAGGCTGCCGCGAAGCTCGAGGCACGAGCCGTGCGCTTCGCGGCGATCCCGCTCGTCTTCACCGCAGCCGACGAGCGGTTCACGGTGCGCCCGGCCGCGCTCGAGGTCGAGGGGGACTGGGCGGCCGCCGCCGAGGCGGCGGTCGAGCGCAGCGACTCCCCGTGGCCGCTCCGCGGGCTCGAGCGCGTGTGGCTCCGGCTTGCCGGGGCCGACGTCGAGCCGACCGCCGCCGCCTTCCGGGCGGCGCTCGCGCAGCGGCTCGACCGCATGGCGGCCCGAGTCGACCGGGCGCCCCGCGAGGCGGCCCTCAGACTCCAGGGCCTCGAGCCCGAGATCGTCCCGGGGGAGGCCGGGCAGGCGCTCGACCGCGGAACCGCAGCCGAGATCATGGTCGCGAGCCTCGCGGGCTTCGAGCGGGAGGAGACCCCGCTGCCCGTCGTCGTCGACGCCCCCCAGGTCACGAGCGACACGCTCGCCCCGGTCGCCCGCCAGCTGAGGCTGGTGCTCTCCGCCCCGGTGCGCCTCGCCCACAGCGGCGCGGTGATCACGATCCGGCCCCAGGGCATGATGGAGCTCCTGCGGCTTCCGGCGGACGGCGCCGTCAGGCTCCGGATCAAGCAGGAGACAGCCGCGAAGCGCCTCGCAAACCTCGCGCGCGGGCTCGCCCGCGCGCCCAGGAACGCGGACTTCGCGGTGCGCGCCGACGGGCGCGTCCGGGTCGTCCCCTCGCGGCCTGGCCGTGAGCTCAACCTCGCCGCCACCTCGGCCGCGCTGCTCTCGGCGGCCTCGCGCCCGGTCGACCGCACGGCCTCCGTCGCCGTCGCGAAGTTTGCTCCCCGGATGACGACGGCGGACGCGAGGGCCCTCAAGATCGAGCGGCAGCTCGGCTCCTACGCGACGCTCTACGCCGGCACCTCTGACCGCATCAACAACCTCCAGCTCGCGATCGAGGCGCTCGACGGGGCCCGCATCGCGCCGGGCGCGACCTGGTCGTTCAACGAGTACGTCGGCCCGCGGACCGCCGAGCGCGGGTTCCGCACGGCGCCGGTGATCATCGACGGGAAGTACGAGGAGGACGTCGGCGGCGGCGTCTCGCAGGTGGCGACGACGGTCTTCAACGCAGCGTGGGAGGCCGGCATCAAGATCGGCGAGCGCCACGCGCACGCCCTCTACATCAGCCGCTATCCGGACGGGCGCGACGCGACCGTCAACTACCCGGACGTCGATCTGAAGCTCGTCAACGACACGCCGCGCTGGATCGTCCTCAAGGCCTCCTACGACGAGAGCGGCATCCTCGTGCGCCTGCTCGGCGCCGGCCCCGAGCGCCGGGTGGAGAGCGTCGCCGGCGAACTCGAGGTCGTCGGCCCGCCGAAGACCGAGCGGGAGTCCGACGAGACCCTGTACGAGGGCGACCGCGTGGTCGAGTTCGCAGGCGAGCCGTCCCGGGAGATCCGCGTGGAGCGGATCGTCTACCAGGGCGATGAGGTGCTCCGCCGCGAGTCCTGGTACACGCACTACCGCTACGAGGCGCGGATCGTTCACGTCGGAACGAAGCCGCGCCCGGAGCCCGTCGCGCCGCCGGTGGAGGAGACGACGCCGGCGAAGGACGGGCCGACGACCACGGCGCCCGCCCCGGGCGGTGACCGCTAGCCCTCGATCCCGGCGATCGCCTCGGCGAGCCACGCCGGCATCCGCGTCGGCCGGAGGGTCTCCGCGTTCACGCAGGCGTGTGCGGTCCAGCCGTCGGCGACGAGGCCAGGCGGCTCGCTCACCCGCTCGATCGCGTACTCGAAGCGAAAGCGCGCGCCGCGGAGGTCGGCCGCGCGGACGTGCAGGCGCAGCTCGTCGTCGAAGCGGGTCCCGTCGCGGTAGCGGACGTGGGCCTCCGTCGTCGTCGCGTCGATGCCCTCCTCGACGAGCCCTTTGTAGCCGCCGCGGAACTGCGCGAGGTAGGCGATGCGCGCGATCTCGAACCAGACGAGGTAGACGGCGTTGTGTACGACGCCCTGCGCGTCCGTCTCGCTGAAGCGCACGGTCAGATCGGTGGAGAAGCGGAACCCGTCCATCGAAGCGGGAACTTTCTCAGCCCGGCTCCCGTCCTAGCAACCGACATGAAGGAGGACAGGATGCGGAAGCTGATGCTGGCGGCGGTCGTCGGAGCGCTCGCGCTGGGCGCGTGGGGCTGCTCGTCGGGCGACGACGAGGATGTGGGCGAAGCGGCCGAGGGCGCGGCCACGATGGAGGAGCGGGCCGCGCCGGAAGGAGGCGAGACCGCCGAGGACGCGGTGGCCGTGTCCCAGCCGGTTCAGGGCGGCGGGTCCCTGCCCGCGATCGGGCCGAGCATCGTCCAGACGGCGTCCCTCTCGCTCTCGGTGCCTCGGAACGACTTCGACTCGGCCGTCCGGCGGGCGCGCACGATCGCGACGGGCGCCGGGGGCTTCGTCGTCAGCTCGTCCGCGTCCCAGGGCGAGGAGCGGCGCCTCGTCAGGGGCTCGCTCGTCGTCCGCGTCCCGGAGCGCTCCTACGCCCGCGTGATGGAGGAGCTCGGCGCTCTCGGCCGCGTCGAGGCACAGGAGGAGTCCGGGCAGGACGTCTCCCAGGAGCTCGTCGACCTCGGCGCGCGCATCCGCCATCTGGAGGCGGTCGAAGCCCGGCTGCTCGGCTTCCTCGACGACGCCGACACGGTTGCGGCCGCCCTCGCCGTGCAGGGCGAGCTGAACCGGGTGCAGCTCGAGCTCGAGCAGGCGCGAGGCCGCCAGGCGTACCTCGAGGACCAGGTCGCGTTCGCGACGATCTCCCTCGAGGTCCGCGAGCGCCAGGTCGCCGTGGCCGGCGGCGAGGGCGGCGGGCCGTGGGGCATCGTCGATGCCTGGCGGGCTGCGGGAACGGGCTTCGTCACCGTCGTCGGCTGGCTGTTCGTCGCCGCGGCGACGATCGCGCCGATCGTCTTCCTCCTGGCGCTGGCGTTCCTCGCGGCAAGACTCGCCGGGTGGCGGGGGCCGAACCTCCCCCGGCGCCCGCAGGCGTAGGCCCGCGGATCCGATCGCCTCGATATCGTCCCGGCGACGAACCGACTCGGGGAGGGCCGCATGGCCAAGAAGAAGAAGGAGAAGGCGAGGGAAGCCGACGCGGGGACGCTGGGCCGCCTTTCCAAGGCCGGCGAGGACGCCCTCACCCGGCTGCTCGACGAGCTGGGCAAGAACGAGCGGCTCACGGACGCCCTCGGCAGGGCGATGTCGGCGAAGGGGAAGCTCGACGAGGGCGCCAAGCGCACGCTCACGCAGGTCGGGCTCGCCGCGGCCGACGAGCTGAGGGACCTTCGCAAGCACGTCGAGCGCCTCGAGAAGCGCGTCGCGGAGCTCGAGGCCGAGGCGAAGCCCGCCCGCAAGCCCGCCGCCAGGCCGAGGACGACCAAGCCGCGGGCCTCCACGACCACGCCGGCGAAGAAGACGACCGAGGAGTCGGCCTCGCCGGCGCCCGGCCGCGCGGTCGGCGGCGGCACGAGCCGCGGCGCGGGCTCCGGAGGGACGACCGCCACCTAGCGGGGCGCCCGGAGCCGAAGCGCCCTCGGCAGCACCTCGAAGGTCGCGGGCGTCGTGCCGGGCTGCTCGCCGTCGAGCTCGACCGGGAGCGGCGTGTCCGAGCGGACCGCCACCCGGCTCCCGCGCAGGGCCTCGGCCTTGGGATGCGGGAGATGCGTGCCGCGGTAGACCTTGGGGAGCGTGAGCGCGAGGTCGCGCCGGGTGATGTCGCCGATCAGGAGGACGTCGAGCAGGCCGTCGTCCGGTACGGCGTCGGGCGTCATCGCCATGCCGCCGCCGAGGTAGCGGCAGTTGGCCACGATCGCGTCGTACATGAGCCCGGAACGCCGCTCGGCGTCCACCTCGACCTCCATCTCGCTGGCGTGCCAGCGGGCGAACACGGCGAGCGTCGCGTACAGGAAGGAAGCCTTGCCCCCGAGGGCCTTGGAGGAAGCGTTCGCGCGCTGTGCCACGGCGCCGCTCATCCCGGCGCTGGCGCTGTTGACGAAGTGGGTGGTGACGTTCTCGCCGCTCCAGCTCCGGTACCGGATCCGCCCTGCGTCGATCGGCCTCGTGCCGCCGGAAAGCGCCACCTCGACGGCGCCCTCGAGCTTGGTCGGGATCCCGAAGTGGCGGACGAAGTCGGTTCCCGTCCCGCGGGGGATCACCGCCAGCTCGGGACAGTCGCCATCCACAGCGAGGAGGCCGTTGACGACTTCGTTGACGGTGCCGTCGCCGCCGACCGCGACGACGAGCCGTGCTCCTCCTTCGGCCGCCCGCCGGGCCAGCTCGCCCGCATGGCCGGGGCGCTCGCTCAGGAGCGACTCGCCGGTCAGCCCCAGCTCCGCGGCCCGGTGGGCGATCTCGGGCCATCGCCTCCGCGTCGAGCCGTTCGCCGAGGCCGGGTTGACGACGAAGACGACGGGCGCGTCCACTTAGTGGTCTTCCGTCGCCACGGCGAGCGCCAGCTCCGTCATCTGATCGACCGCCGCCTTCATCTCCTCGTCCGTGATCCGGACGAACTCGCCCTCGACGACGACGTCGGAGACCGTGAGCAGGCACCCCGCGGCCACCTTGCGGAGGGCGCCGAGCGTGAAGAGGACGGCTGCCTCCATCTCGACGGCGAGGACACCGCGGTCGGACCAGCGCCGGTACTGGCCGTCGTCTGAGTTGTAGAAGACGTCGCTCGAGACGATCGGACCGACCCGGACCGGCTTCCCCAGCTCCTTGGCGGCGTGGACGGCTGCGTGGACGAGTCCCCAGTCGGCGGTAGGAGCGTGGATCTCGCCGGTGATGTGGAGTGCGGTGGAGTCGGCCGGCACCGCGGAGACCGCCACGATCAGGTCGCCGAGCCCGAGATCGGGCTGGAGGCCTCCGCAGGTGCCGATGCGGAGCATCCGCTTGACTCCGAGCATGGCGAGCTCCTCGATGACGATCGCCGCCGAGGGGCAGCCCATGCCGGTGGCCTGCACCGACACCGGCTTGCCGCGGAAGGTCCCGGTGTACCCCAGCATCCCCCGTTCCCGGTTCCGCTGCCGGACGTCCTCCAGGAAGGTCTCGGCCACGTACTTGGCGCGAAGCGGGTCGCCGGGGAGAAGACATGCCTCGGCGTAGTCGCCGGGCTCTGCACGAACGTGAATAGGCATGGGGGTATCGTCCCCGGCCATGGCGCGCCTGGTCAAGCGGCCTCGGCTCTCCCAGGTCCTGGCGTTCTGCGCCGCCGACCCGGTCGAGCGCGTGTTCCTGGAGGACGTGGCCCGGCGCGGACTCGGCCGCTTCGCCGGGGTCCGTGAGAGCGGCCGGCTGACGGCGCTCATCCACCTCGGCGCGAACCTCGTCCCCTCCGGCCTGGGCTGCGCGGCCTTCGCCGAACTCGTCGCGGGCTCGGATCCGCGCATGGTGGTCGGTGAGGAGGGAGCGGTCACCGAGCTCTGGGACCTCGTTCGGGACATCTTCCCGGAGCCGCTCGACGACCGCCCCGGTCAGCCGGTGTACGTGCTCGAACGGCAGCCTCCCGCCGGCGGCAGCGGGCTGCGGCCGGCCGCACTCGACGACCTCGACGTGCTCGTCCCCGCCGCGGCGAACGCCTACCGGGAGGAGGTCGGAGTCGACGCACACGCCCGTGATCCTGGGCTCTTCGAATGGCGGACGAGAGCGCAGGTCGCGGAGGGGCGGAGCTGGCTCTGGCGCGAGGGTGGGCAGATCCTCTTCAAGGCGGAGGCCTCGGCCTGGACGCCCGACGCCGTCCAGCTTCAGCAGGTCTGGGTCGACCCCGAGCTCCGCGGCCGCGGCTACGGGAGGCGCGGGCTCGCCGACCTCTGCCGGCTCCTGCTCGAGACGACGCCGACGGTGTGCCTCTTCGTCAGGCCCGAGAACGCGCCCGCGATCGCGCTCTATGACCGGATCGGGATGCGCCGGACGATCACCTACCGGTCACTGATCTTCGAATGACCGGAGGTCTCTCACCGAAAGGGTGATTGCGCCCACGCTGGGCGTCGCTTCCATTCGGGGGGAGTTGCTGAGGGTCAGCCTCGCTGCGGCAGCGCTCTCCCGCCTCCGGCAGGCCCAGACGTACCTCGACGCCATGTTCGCGGAGTACGGAGAGGCGGTGACCCAGCATGCAGAAGGCAAGAACGCCTGCGAGTGCATGTTCCGCGCGTACGGGCTCGCGACCTTCGCGCGGGACGCGCCGGTGGAAGCGCAGCCGGTCCTGCAGCGCGAAGGCCGCGACGTCGCGCCGCTCCTGTCGACGGCCGTGAACGGAAGGGAGCAGCGGAGTTGCTCCCTACTTCCCCGTCTCGGCCCTGTTCCTCTTCGCGGCCGCCGAGACGAAGTACGATCACACACGTGGACACCGCGGCGCTGCGCGCGCGGATCGAGGAGTACGTCCGCCGGCACGACCTGATCCCGCCGGGAGGTGAGATCACGTGCCTCGTCTCCGGTGGCGCCGACTCGACCTGCCTCTGGCATGCGCTCGGAGCGCTCGGCTACCGTGCCGCCGCCCTCCACGTCGACCACGGGCTGCGCGGGGAGGAGTCGGCGGCCGACGCGCGCTTCTGCGCGGAACGGCTCGGCGCCGAGGTCGTCGAGGCGCGGCCGGAGAGGGCGGCGACCGAGGCCGAGCTTCGGCGGCTGCGCTACGCGGTTGCGGCAGGGCGCCCGAGGGCGACCGGCCACACCGCCTCCGACCAGGTGGAGACGATCCTCTACCGCCTCGCCGCGAGCGGGACGACCACGGGCATCCACACCCGTCGCGTAGACGGGATCGTCCGCCCGCTCCTGACCGTCTGGCGCGAGGAGACCGAGGCCTACTGCCGCGCCGAGGGCCTCGAGTTCCGACTCGACTCGACGAACCCTGCGACCGCGCGCGGGCTCATCCGGGAGCAGATCCTGCCCGCGCTCAGGCGCCTCCACCCGGCCGCCGAACGGAACGTCCTCGCCGCGCTCGAGGACGGCGAACGGCTCCCCCGACCGGTCGAGAGAGCGGTGTTAGAGTTGCTCGCCTCTCGTGAGGGATCCAAGCGTCTCGACCTGGGCGGAGGCCGCGTGGCGGTGAGGGAGTACGAGAGCGTCTGGCTCGAGCGCGGCCCCGTGCCACTCGAAGGGCCGGTGCGCTGGGGCCGCTGGACGCTCGAGACGACCGCGCCGGGGCTGCACGTGCGCGGGTGGCGCCCGGGCGACCGGCTCGCCGGTCACGGGAAGAAGGTGCAAGACGTCTTCGTGGACGCCAAGGTGCCGCGCTCCGAGCGGGAGGCATGGCCGCTGGTCGTCCGCGGGGACGAGGTCGTCGCCGTCCCCGGGATCGCCGAGGCGCCCGGCTACGAAGGCGCGGTCACCGGGGAGCGCGAATGAGCTCCGTGAACGAGCTCACCGCAGCGGTCTCGGACATCCTCATCGACGAGCACACCCTGCAGAGCCGGATCGCGGAGCTCGGCGCCGAGGTCAGCGAGGACTACCGCGGTCGCGATCTGCTCCTCGTCGGCGTCCTCAAGGGCGCCGTCTTCTTTATGGCCGACCTCATGCGCCGCATCGACATCCCCTGCGAGGTCGACTTCATGGCGATCTCGAGCTACGGTGCCGGCGTCGACTCCTCGGGAGTCGTCCGGATCCTCAAGGACCTCGACATGTCGATCGAAGGCCGGAACGTCCTCGTCGTCGAGGACATCATCGACTCGGGCCTCACGCTCTCCTACCTGCTGCGGAACCTCGAGGCGCGCGAGCCCGCCTCGCTCGAGATCTGCGCCCTGCTCACGAAGCCGTCGCGACGGGAGATCGACATCAACTGCCGCTACACGGGCTTCGAGATCCCCAACCGGTTCGTGATCGGGTACGGGCTCGACTTCGCCGAGCGCTACCGCAACCTCCCCTTCGTGGGCGTCCTTCGCGACGAGCTGGCCGCGCAGGCGGAGGAGCTCGCCTGACGAAAACCTCATCCAACGCCGCGCTCAAGCCGAATAGGAGAATGCTACGCTTGATCCAGGCCTGAGGTCCTTTCTTTGAGCCGTTTTTTCCGCAGCGCACTCTTTCCCCTGATCGTCATCGTTCTGCTCGTCTACCTGGCGTCGCAGACACTGCTGCCGCGCTCCGACGAGCCGGAGAAGATCACCTACAGCCAGCTGATCGACCAGGTCCGGACGAACCCGGAGACCTTCGAGGAGATCGTCTTCAGCCCGAAGGGGCAGTCGATCGAAGCCACGCAGAAGGCTGGCGATTCCGGGGACGTGACCACGTTCAAGGTCAACTACCCGAGCAACGAGTCGCAGATCGAGTTCCAGAACCTCCTGCAGGAGAAGGGGGTGGCGTTCGACTCGAAGGGGACCGGTTCGAACCCCTGGTGGTCGTTCCTCACCTACCTGCTCCCGTTCGCCCTCTTCCTCGGCTTCTGGATCTTCCTGATGAACCAGATGCAGGGCGGAGGCTCGAAGGTGATGAGCTTCGGCAAGAGCCGCGCGAAGCGCATGGCGCCCGACTCGCCCAAGATCACGTTCAAGGACGTCGCGGGCGTGGACGAGGCGGTCGAGGAGTTGCACGAGATCAAGGAGTTCCTCGAGAACCCGAAGAAGTTCCAGGCGCTCGGTGCACGCATCCCCAAGGGCGTGCTCCTGTACGGGCCGCCCGGCACGGGCAAGACGCTGCTCGCGCGCGCGGTCGCCGGCGAGGCCGGCGTGCCGTTCTTCTCGATCTCGGGCTCCGACTTCGTCGAGATGTTCGTCGGCGTCGGCGCCTCGCGCGTGCGCGACCTCTTCGAGCAGGCCAAGCAGGCGAGCCCCTGCATCATCTTCATGGACGAGATCGACGCCGTCGGCCGCCACCGCGGCGCCGGCCTGGGCGGCGGCCACGACGAGCGCGAGCAGACGCTGAACCAGCTCCTCGTCGAGATGGACGGCTTCGAGATGAAGGACAACATCATCCTCATCGCCGCCACGAACCGGCCGGACATCCTCGACCCGGCGCTTCTCCGGCCCGGGCGCTTCGACCGGCAGATCGTCGTCGACCGGCCCGACCGGAACGGCCGGCGCAAGATCCTCGAGGTGCACACGAAGGGCAAGCCGATCGACAACGTGACCGACCTGGACACGCTCGCCGCGGGCACGCCCGGCTTCACGGGCGCCGACCTCGCGAACCTCGTGAACGAGGCCGCTCTTCTCGCCGCGCGCCGCGGCAAGAAGACGATCGGCAGACCTCGAGCTCGAGGAAGGGATCATGCGCGTCATCGCCGGCCCCGAGAAGAAGACGCGGCTCCTCTCCGAGCACGAGCGCAAGATCACCGCCTACCACGAGATGGGCCACGCCCTCGTCGGCCACCACCTGCGAACTGCGACGCCGTGCACAAGATCTCGATCATCAGCCGCGGCCAGGCGCTCGGCTACACGATCTCGCTGCCGGCCGAGGACAAGTTCCTGACGACCAAGTCGGCGCTCATGGACCAGATGGCGATGACGCTCGGCGGCCGTGCGGCGGAGGAGCTCGTCTTCCACGAGGTGACGACCGGGGCCGCCAACGACATCGAGAAGGTGACGCGCGACGGCGAAGCAGATGGTCATGCGCTACGGGATGAGCGAGAAGCTCGGCCCGCGCCTCCTCGGCCGAAACCACGACAGCCGTTCCTCGGCCGGGAGATGGGCTCCGAGCCTGACTACTCCGAGGAGATCGCGCGCGAGATCGACGACGAGATCCGCCGCGTGATCGAGGAGGCCCACGAGCGCGCGCGCACCGTGCTCGCCGAGCACATTGAGGAGCTGCACACCCTCTCGGAGCTCCTGATCGAGCGCGAGACGATCGACAAGGACCAGTTCGAGCGGCTCCTCGCAGGCGAGGCGCCGGAGAGCGTCTTCCCTGAGGCCGAGGAGGCGCCCCCGGCCGAGGGCGAGGCCGAGAAGAAGCCGCGCGCGGAGCCGAAGCCCCGCCCGTTCCCCCTCCCGGGCGCGACCATGCAGCCGCCGCCCGAGCCCGAGGGCGCGAACTGAGTCTCCCCGGAGCAGAGACGGCGCCCGAGCGGCGCCGGGGCGATGGAGCTCGCCCGAACCGCCGGACGGCTGATGGCTCCTACGAACAGCAAAAGGAGCTCAACCGTGCGGATCATCGTCGCCGTCGCCGTCGCCTCGAGCCTGGGCGGGCTCACCCGCTACCTCGCGGGCGGCATCGTCGCCAACCGCTCGACCGGCGGCTTCCCCTGGGAGACGTTCCTCATCAACATGACGGGAGCGTTCGTGCTCGGCTTCCTCTTCACCCTCTTCTCGGAGCGGGTCGTCGTCGATCCGTGGCTGCGGACGGCGCTGCTCGTCGGCTTCCTCGGCTCGTACACGACCTTCTCGACCTGGACGCTCGAGAGCTACCGTCTGATCGAGGACGGAGCGCACGCCTACGCGCTGGCCAACCTCTTCGGCAGCCTCGTCGCAGGCGTCCTGGCCACGTACACGGGGGTCGTGCTCGGGAGGGCGGTGTCGTGAAGAGCGAGAGCGAGGGGCTGCTCGTCCGCGTCTTCCTGGGAGAGTCGGACACCTGGCACGGCAAGCCGCTCTACGAGGCGATCGTCGAGCGTGTCCGCGAGGAGGGGATCGCCGGGGCGACCGTCCTGCGCGGAATCGAGGGGTTCGGCGCGAATTCGCGCCTGCACACGTCGCGAATCCTGCGGCTGTCGGCCGACCTCCCGATCGTCGTCGAGATCGTCGACCAGCCGAACCGGATCGAGGCCGTGCTGCCGCTCCTCGACGAGATGATCCCCGAGGGCCTGATCACGCTCGAGAAGGTGCGTGTGATCGCCTACCGCGCCGGCCCGCGGGACGACGGCTAGAAGCCGAGGAAGCGCCGCCGGCGCGGCAGTGTCCTCGGCGGCGGCGGCACGGCCTGGCCCGCCGCGATCGCGGCGGGAGCCTCCGCGGTCAGGTACGCGGCCAGACGGTCGTCGCCGACCGCGGCCGCCGCCGCGGCGAGCCCCGCCTCCCGGATCTCGGGCGTGTGCGCGTCGCTCGCGAGGACGTGGGCGAGCCCGCGCTCGAGCAGGCGTCCCGCCGCCTTCCGGGAGGAGCGGCCGATGCGCCCCTCGACCGAGGCGGCCGTCAGCTGGACGAGCGCGCCGAGGCGGACTGCCTCGGCGAGGCGCCCGGGGTCGGCCTGCACCTCGCGGTTCCGCTCGGGGTGGGCGAGGACGGCGACGAAGCCCTTGAGGCCGAGGCCGTGGATCGTCTCCTCGAGCCCCGAGGGCCAGCCCGAGTAGGGGAACTCGAGCAGGAGGTAGCGTTCGGAGCGGGCGAGCGAGAAGCGGCGCAGGTCGTCGTCGTTCAGGAAGCCGAGCATGTCGAGGTCGAGCTCGCCCCCGTGGAGGACCTCGACCTGGATTCCCTGCTCGAGGAAGTCCTCCCGGAGCATGAGCACGCCCCGCTCCATCTCCTCGGGCCGCGTCGGGTAGTCGGCGCGGACGTGCGGGGTGGCGGCGATCGCCGTGACGCCGTCCTCGGCGGCGCGGCGCGCGAGCCCGCGGGCGTCCTCCACGGTGCGCGAGCCGTCGTCGAGGCCGGGGAGGATGTGGGAGTGGAGGTCGATCACGGCGCTCGTAGGATACGGTTGCCACGTGCGACCCCCGCTTGAGCAGGCCTTTCCGCGGCCGGCCGTGGTCGGGGTAGTCAACGTCACCCCCGACTCCTTCTCGGACGGCGGCCGCTTTCTGCGGCCGGAGCCGGCGGCGGCGCTCGCCCTCGGCCTCGTGGAGGAGGGCGCGGCCCTGGTCGACGTGGGCGGCGAGTCCACGCGCCCGGGCTCCGAGGGCGTCTCCGCCGAGGAGGAGCTCGGCCGCATCGAGCCCGTCCTGGAGCGGCTCGGCGGCATCCCCGTCTCGGTGGATACCTCGAAGGCCGCCGTCGCACGGCGCGCGCTCGAGCTCGGCGCGGTCATGGTCAACGACGTCACCGCGCTCCGCGGCGACCCGGAGCTGGCGGGCGTCGTCGCCGACGCGAACGCGTACGTCTGCCTCGTGCACATGCTGGGCGATCCCCGCACCATGCAGGACGACCCGCGCTACGACGACGTCGTCTCGGAGGTGAAGGCCTTCCTCGAGCAGCGGCTCGCGTTCGCGGTCGGGGCGGGGATCCCGGAGGAGCACATCTGCCTCGACCCGGGCATCGGGTTCGGGAAGACGGTGGAGCACAACGTCGAGCTGCTCGCGCGACTCGACGAGCTCGTCGCCGTCGGCCGCCCGGTGCTCGTGGGGGCCTCGCGCAAGCGCTTTCTCGGCAGGCTCCTCGGCGACCCGGACGCGCTCACGGGCCCGCTCGCGGCCGGCGTCGCCGTCGCAGTGCTCGCCTACGAGCGCGGCGCGTCCCTCATCCGCGTGCACGACGTTCGCCCACACGTCGAGGCGCTGGTCGCGGCCCGGGCGGTGGTCGCGTGAGCGAGGTCGCGATCGAGATCCGCGGGCTCGAGTTCCAGGGCCGCCACGGCGCTCTCGAGGAGGAGCGGCGCCTCGGCCAGCCCTTCCTCTTCGACGTCACGCTGGTCGTCCACGACGCGGGCGTCAGGAGCGACCGGCTGGCCGACACGGTCGACTACACCGGGGTCGTCGCCCGGATCCGCGAGGTGAGCGACGGCCGGAGCTTCAACCTGATCGAGGCCCTCGCCGCCGCGATCGCGGACGATCTCCTCGACCGCTACCCGGTCTCCCGCGTCCGCGTCCGCGTACGGAAGCCCGAGGTGCGGCTCGAGGCCCCGGTCGAGTACACCGCCGCCACCGTCGAGCGCGTCCGGCATTGACGCGGGCCTACGTCGGGCTCGGGGCGAACCTCGGCGACCGGGGGCTGGCGGTCCGGCGTGCCGTCGAGCTCCTCGAGGCCGAACCGGGCATCGAGGTCGTCGCGGTCTCGATGCTGCGCGAGACCGACCCCGTCGGCTATACGGACCAGCCCCGGTTCCTGAACGGCGCCGCAGCGCTCGAAACCGCTCTGCCGGCCCATCGGCTCCTGGAGCGGCTTCTCGCCGTCGAGCGCGAGCTCGGGCGTGTCCGGGGCGAGGGCCCGCGCTTCGGGCCTCGCGCGATCGACCTCGACCTGCTCCTCTACGGGGACGAGACCGTCGACGTGCCCGGCCTCACCGTGCCGCATCCGCGCCTGGCCGAGCGGCGCTTCGTCCTGGAGCCGCTCCACGAGCTCGATCCGGGGCTCCGCCTGCCGGACGGGCGCGCGGTGCGGGACCTGCTCGATGCGCGGTTACAATGACTCCCATGTCCCATCTCGACGAGCTCGACGAGTACGAGGCCGAGCTGGAGCTCCGACTCAAGAAGGAATACTCGGCCGTCTTCGGCCTCTTCCGGTACTGCATCGTCACGCAGGACTCGACGTACCTCTGCAACACGCACGAGCTCAAGGTCCTGCCGCAGACGACCTACCCGTTCTTCCACCTGATCATGGAGGACGTGTGGGTCTGGGACAAGAACCGCCCGACGCGGATCATCCCCCGCGCCGAGGTCTACACGTCGAGCGACGTCACGATCGAGGAGCTGCGCGGCGAGGGCGACGGGCCGGCGCTCACCCCCGAGGCGCTCGCGCAGAAGCTCGGCGAGACGCTCGGCGGCGAAGAAGAGATCTCCTAACCGGCCCCGCTCGTGCTCCTGGCCGTCGACGTCGGCAACACGCAGACGGTCTTCGGGCTCTACGAAGGCGAGCGGCTGGCCGAGCACTGGCGCGTTGCCACCGAGGCCGAGCGCACGGGCGACGAGCTCGGCGTGGTCGTCGGGCAGCTCCTCGAGCTGCGCGACCGCGGCTTCGAGGACGTCACCGGCGTCTGTCTCGCCTCGACCGTGCCACCGCTCGTCCGCGCCTACGAGGAGTTCGCGCGCGACTACGCGCAGGCGCCGCTCCTCGTGCTCGGGCCCGGCACGAAGAGCGGGATCCCGATCGTCTACGACGACCCGCGGGAAGTCGGTCCGGACCGGATCGCGAATGCGGTCGCGGCGCGGGAGCGCTACGGGGCGCCGTGCATCGTCGTCGACTTCGGCACCTCGACCAACTTCGACATCGTCTCGGCGGCGGGCGAGTACGTCGGCGGTGTGCTCGCGCCCGGGGTCGAGGTCTCGATGGAGGCCCTCTCCGCCCGGGCGGCGCGGCTCGTCCAGGTGGACTTCTCGCCCCCGCTGTCGGTGATCGGGAAGACGACCGTCGCCGGCCTCCAGTCGGGCATGGTCTACGGCTTCGCGGGCCAGGTGGACGGGATCGTCAGGCGCGTGCGCGCCGAGATCGGCGACACCGCCCCCGTGATCGCCACCGGCGGCCTCGCCGAGCTGATCGCCCCGCACGCGGAGACGATCGACCGGGTCGACCCGCTGCTGACGCTCGAGGGCCTCCGCCTCATCTGGGACCGGAACGGCTAGCGACGCGCTAGGGCTCCGTGCGGTGCGCGATGGCGGCGTCGCGGAGGGTCTGGGGATCGGCCCCGAGGTCGCGGAGGATCGCGACCGCGCCCGCACGCTCGTCGGACACGAGGCCGAGGAGGAGGTGCTCGGCCCCGATGCAGTTGTCGCCGAGCGCCTTGGCCTCGCGGAGGCTTCGCTCGATGGCCCGCTTACCGGCTCGGGTGAAACCCTGCCGCCTCCGGACGGCGCCCGCCGCCGCCAGCGCCGCCACACGCTCGCGGATCGCGTCCGCGGTCAGTCCGGCCCCGGCGAGCACCGGGGCGGTCGAGTCGTCCTCGGCCAGTGCGAGCCCGAGGAGGAGGTGCTCCGAGCCGACGCGCGGATGCCCGAGCGTCTGGGCCTCCTCCTGCGCCAGGACGATCACCTGCCGCGCGCGGCGCGTGAAGCGGGTGAACGGCCAGTCGAAGTGCCGCCGCGGGCTTCTGCGGTGGCCCCGGCCCTCGTCCCCCTCGACGATCTGGTGAACACGCTGATGGCTGACGCCGAGGCTCTCGGCGATCTCGCGCAGCGAGCCTCCCTCCGCGTGGAGACGGCGGATCGCGTGGCCGTAGTCGGCCCGGGCGCGTTCCAGCGTGTGCTGGGCCTCCAGCATGCGGTCGCGCGAGTCGCGGGCCTCGCGCAGGGCGGCGGAGTCCAACGGCGTCATGGTGTCTAGGATAATAGACAGCGGATCGAGGCGTCAAGAGACGTAGACACCAGCTCGGGGCGTGGCTACGCCTCCTCGGTGACCGGGACGGCCGAGCCTCCGCCGCGCTCCGACTGCGTTCGCTCCCTGACCACGACGGTGTCCAGGTGCGCGCGGGAGAGCGGGCTGGCCCACAGGCCCTCGACCCACGGGCGGCGGAGGAGCACCGAGCGCGGGTAGGCGATCGGCAGGATGGCCGCCTGCTCGCCCACCCACCTCCGATCGACCTCGTGGTAGAGGCGGAGGCGCTCGCCCTGGTCCCGGAGCGAGCGGGCGCGCTCGAGCAGCTCGAGGATGTCCTCGTCGCGGTGGAAGGGCCAGCCGAGCGTGAGGAGGCCGCGGAAGAAGCCGTCGGGATCCGGGTAGTCGGCCGTCCAGCCCGTCCACCACATGTGCGCGTCGCCGAGGGCGTCCCTGCCCACGTGCGACTTGCGTGTGACGACGTTCACGCGCGCGCCGATCGGCTTCCAGAGCTCGGCGACCGCCTCCAGCGGCCGCAGCCAGTGGGGCACGACCAGCTCCAGCTCCGGCAGGCCCTTGCCGCCCGGGAAGCCGGCCTCGTCGAGGAGCGCCCGCGCCTTCTCGAGGTCGTACTCGGGCGCGACCCGATGGGAGTGCGCCGGCATCGCCGGCGGGATCGCGCCGCCGCGGGTGGCGGCGCGGTAGAGGCCGGAGCGCGGGTAGCGGGAGACGAGCAGGTCCCTGTCGACGGCGTGGCAGAAGGCCCTGCGCACGAGCTCGTTCGAGAAGGGCGGCCGGTCGGCGCTGAAGCCGACGTACTGGAGGCCGAGCTCCGGGACGAGGTCGCTGAGCGTGAGCGGCTCGTCCTCGGGCACGGGCTCGTACACGTGGAGGAGGTCGAAGCGGCCGTTATGCCACTCCTCCACCATGTCCGTCCCCTTCCCGTAGAAGGAGAAGCGGATCTCGCCGACGTTGCCGCGTGCGCCCGTCCAGTAAGGGTTCGCCTTCAGGACGGCGTGCTCGTCGTCGTAGGAGACGAGGACGTAGGGGCCGTTGCCGACGAGGTGCTCGGGCTTCGCCCACTCGTCGCCGAGCTCCTCGCAGCGGTGGCGCGGCCAGGGAAAGCGCCCAGGCCGAGCAGAGGACGTACGGGAAGTAGCTGCGAGGCTCCCGCAGCCGCACCTCGAGCGTCCGGTCGTCGAGCGCCTCCGCCGTCTCGACGTCCTCCATCAGGAACGCCGTGCGTGTCTCCAGCTCGCGCATGCGCAGCCACGCATACGCGTAATCGTCTGCGGTGAGCGGCTCGCCGTCGCTCCAGCGCGCGTCCTCGCGGATCCGGAACAGGTACGTGAGGCCGTCGGCCGAGACGCGGAAGTTGTCGGCCATCGCCGGGACGACGTTCAGCTCCGAGTCGACCATGAGCAGGCCCGCGGAAGAGGAGCTCCGTGAAGTAGCCGGCCTCGGTCGAGTACACCTCGCCCGGGGAGAGCTCGCTGCACGCGGCCCGAGGCGGTCTCCAGCCGCTCGACGGTGGGCAGGCGCGGGTCCTCGCCGACGCGGCAGGAGAACGCCTCGTCGTACATCTCCTCTGCGTTCTCGAAGTCGAAGGCGAGGTGGTAGGCGAGCGCCATCTTGAAGAGCGTGTCGCGGGCGCGCCGCTCGTCGCCGAGGTGCGCGAGGAAGCCGCGCGCGGCGCGGTAGTGCTCGAGCGCCTCCCTGTCCGCGTAGACGGCCCGCGCGGCGTCGCCTGCCTTCAGGAGGTACTCGGCCGCCTTCTCGGGCTCCTCCGCCTCCGAGAAGTGGCGCGCCAGGAGCCCGTAGGCGTCCTCGGGCGACTCGCCGTAGATCTCCTCCAGCGCCTCGCCGACCTGCTTGTGCAGCTTCCGGCGCGTCGAGTCGACGAGGCTCGCGTAGGCGACCTCCTGGACGAGGCCGTGGCGGAAGCGGTACTCGGGGTTGGGCCGGCGGCGCTTCTCGACGATCAGGTCGAGGCGTTGGAGCTCGGTCAGCGCCTGCATCAGCTCCTCGTGCGGGACGAGCCGCTCCAGCAGGGGGAGGCCGAAGGTGCGCCCGATCACGGCCGCGAGGGAGAGCACCTCGCGCGTCTGCCGGTCGAGCCGGTCGAGGCGGGCCTGCAGCGTGCCCTGCACCGCGCGCCGGGATGGCCAGCTCGTCCACGCCGACGGCGAGTTGCCAGCCGCCGTTCTGGCGCGTGAGCGCGCCGCGCTCGATCAGGTCGCGGATCGCCTCCTCGAGGAAGAACGGGTTCCCGCCCGAGCGCTCGGCGAGGAGCTCGGACGACCGACTCCGGCAGCTCGCCCTCGGCCGCGTGGGAGACGAGCATGCGCGAGGAGTCGGCCGGCAGCGGGCGCACCTCGATCTCGCGGTAGCGGTGCGGGTAGCGCTGGCGGGCGCGCTCGCCGAGGCGCCAGGAGCCGTGCTCGCGCTCCGGCCGGTAGAGGAAGAAGAGCGCGACGGACGTCTGGTCGGTGATCCCGAGCATCGACTCGATCAGCTCGAGCGTGGCCTCGTCCGCCCAGTGGAGGTCCTCGAAGACGAGGCAGAGCGGCTCCTCCTCGGCGAGCTGGCAGACGAGCTCGTGGAAGACCTCGAACGTGCGCGACTGGATGCTCTCCCGGTTGAGCTCGCGCACCGTCGCCTGGGCCTCGGGCTCGAGCGTCAGGCCCACGAGGCTGGCGACGAACGGGTAGGCCTCCTCGGCCTCTTCCCGGCCGAGAACGTGCGCCAGCTCGGCCTTGAGCTCAAGGCGGACGCGGGCCTCGGGGGTCGAGGCGCCGACGCCGAGCCACTCCCGCAGGAGGTCCCGGATCGGCCAGTAGGGGAAGGTCTGGGCGTAGGAGACGCCGCGGGCCTCGATGAAGCGGACCCGGTCGCGGTAGCGGTCGCGGACCTCCCAGACGAGGCGCGTCTTGCCGATCCCGGGCTCGCCCATGATCGAGACGATCGCCCCGCGACCCTCGACGAGCGCGTCCATCGTCCGCTCGAGCACCGTGAGCTCGAAATCCCTGCCGACGAGGGGCAGGCTGGGTGGCGCAGGCTCCGACTCGAGGACGCGCGTGACGCGGAAGGTCTCGAGCGGCGCGCCGACGCCCTTGAGCTCCTGGGCGCCCATCTCCTCGAGCTCGAAGCCCGTCTCGACCTGGCGCTTCGTGGTCGGGCCGATCACGACCCCGCCGCCGCCGGCGATCTCCTGGAAGCGCGAGGCGACGTTCACCGTGTCGCCGAGCGCGTTGAAGGGGTCGTAGCCGTCGCCGCCGTTCCCGTCGAGGCCGACGACCACCGGGCCCGTGTTGACGCCGATCCTGACGGCGAGCTCGACCCCGTAGGCGGCCTCGACCTCCTGCGCGTACTGCGCGAGCGCGCGCTGGATCGCCAGCGCCGCGCGCAGGGCGCGCTCGGCGTCGTCCTCGTGCGAGACCGGGACGCCGAAGACCGCCAGCATCTCGTCGCCGACGAGCTGGGCGACGGTTCCGTCGAAGCGGCGCACCTGCTCGGTCATCACCCGCAGGACCTCGTCGATCAGGAACTTCGAGCGCTCGGGGCCGAGCTTCTCCCCGATCGCGGTCGAGCCGACGACGTCGGCGACCAGCACCGAGACGATCCGCCGCTCTCCCGTCGCGACCGCCATAACCGGAGTTATAGCGGCGTGGCGAAGGGCACTAGCCGCCGCCGTAGATGGAGATCGGCAGGTCGAGGAGCACGCCGTCCTCGGCCGGGAGCTCGCCCTCCAGCCGGGCGAGGACGCCGACGGCGCCTGGGGCGGCGGCGAAGAGGCGCTCCTCCACCTCGGCGAGCGTCGTGAGCTGCACCAGCTCCTGCTTGAACGGCTTCGGGAAGCGGCCGCGGCCGAGGTACCAGCCGTAGAACTTCTTCAGGAAGCCGGTCGCGCGCTGCTCGCCCAGCTCGTGCACCGTCGCGCGCATGAAGAGGACGAGCTCGGCCACGACCTCCTCCCGGCCGGGCTCGCCGTCGCCGCAGCCGGCGATCTCGCCGACCGCCCACGGGTTGCCCTGCGCGGCGCGGCCGACCATGACGGCGGCGCATCCCGTCTCGTCGAGGAGCTCCTCGGCGCTCGCGCGCGAGGTGACGTCGCCGGAGGCGATCACCGGGACGTCGACGCAGCTCGACGAGCTCGGCCGTGAGCGCGTGGTCGGCGCGTGCCGGTGTACATCTGCTGTGCGGAGCGGGGGTGCAGCGTGAGCGCCGCGGCACCCGCCTTGACGAGCCGTGGGCCGACCGCGAGGCGCGTCGCGCGAGCCGTCCACGAGGCCGCGCCGCATCTTCACGGTGACCGGCACGTCCACCGCTGCGGCGACCGTGCTCGACGATCCGGCACGCGCGCTCCGGGTCCTCGAGGAGCGTCGCGCCGGCGCCGGTCTTCGTCACCTTGCGCACCGGGCAGCCGAAGTTGATGTCGACGATGTCCGCGCCCGCGTCCTCGACCATCCGGGCGGCGTCCGCCATCACGCGTCGGCTCGGATCCGAAGATCTGGACGGCAAGAGGCCGCTCGTCGCGGCCGATTCGCAGGTAGCCGAGCGTCCGTTCGTTCCCGTGGCTGAGCCCGGCGCAGCTGACCATCTCCGAGCAGACGAGCCCGGCGCCGAAGCGCCGGCCCTGGCGGCGGAAGGCCTGCACGCTCACGCCGGCCATCGGCGCGAGGACGACCCGGGTCGGGATCTCGACCCGACCGATACGCCACGGAGACCGGATGTCGACGCCCATCGATCGAGAAATCGTAGCTTTGGGCAGGATTGGCCCTTGACGAGGCGGCTACAATTCCGCCTTACGGCGGCGCACGGTAGCGCCGCATTTCCTGTCGTGGGGCCTAGTGGAGGGTTCGTGGTGAAGGAAGTGATTCTCACTCCCGAGGGTCATGAGAAGCTGAAGGAAGAGATCCAGCATCTCTCCACCGTCAAGCGGCGCGAGGTGGCCGAGCGCATCAAGCAGGCGCGCGAGTTCGGCGACATCGCGGAGAACTCGGAGTACGACGACGCCAAGAACGAGCAGGCGATGCTCGAGCACCGCATCGCCACGCTCGAGGAGCGGCTGAAGAGCGCGCGCGTGATCGAGGCCGGCGAGATCACGACCGATGTCGTCAGCGTCGGCACGATCGTCCGCCTGCGCGACGTGGACGCGAAGGAGACCATCGAGTACGCGATCGTCGGGTCGGCCGAGGCCAACCCTGCCGAGAACAAGCTCTCGAACGAATCTCCGGTCGGCAAGGCGATCCTGGGCAGGAAGAAGGGCGAGACCGTCCAGGTCTCGGCTCCGCGCGGCTCCCTGAAGTACAAGATCATGGACATCAAGGCGGCGTAGCCCTAGGCTCGCCGTCGGGTGTTCGAACGCTTCACGGAGCAGGCACGCGAGGTCGTCGTCCTCGCGCAGGACGAGTCCCGCAACTTCGGTCACGCCTCGGTCGACACGGAGCACCTGCTGGTGGGCTTGCTTCGACAGGAGACCGGAGCTGCGGCGGCGGCTCTGCAGCGTCTCGACGTCACCGCTCCCGCGGTCCGGCGCGAGATCGAGCGAATCGTGGGGCGCGGGGACACTCCGCCGCCCGCTCCGACGCCGTTCGCGCGAGACGCGAAGAAGGCCCTGGAGCTCTCCCTGCGAGAGGCGCTCTCCCTCGGGGCGAACGTCGTCTCCACCGAGCACGTCCTGCTCGGAGTCGTCCGGGTCGACGACGGGTCGCTGCGCGCATCCTCCGCGACCTCGGCGCCGATCCCGACACGATCCGCGCCGAGCTCTTCCGGCAGCTCGAGCGACCGCCACTGCATCCGGCCGAGGAGAGCTTCGCGCTGTCCGAAGGCGAGGCACGCCCGCAGCGCGGACAGGCCCCCGAGCTCCTGCTCGCGTTCGGCTGGGCGCTCTTCGCCATCGCCTGCGGGATCGGCCTCCTCGCGGGCTGGCTCATCTGGGGCTGAGCCAGGGACCCCACGGCGAGCGCTTGTGTTTCACGAGCACAAGGGGCTCGTCCCGCTCCGGTGGCGAAGAAGCCGGGCCAGGAGGGCGAGAGGGCCTTGTGCGTGTGGAACACAAGCGGGCGGGCTCTGCCGGACGACTCTCTAGACTCGGCGCGGACATGAGCACGCCGTTAGCAGCCTGCCCAAGCGCTTTCCCGATCGCGACGACGTGGCGGCGGTACGCGCCGAGGCGGAAGGGCTTGAGCCCGGGCAGGAAGGGGAGGAGACGCGCCGGCTGGCCGGGCGCGTGCTCGGCCGGCGCGGGCACGGGAAGCTCGTCTTCCTCGACCTCGTCGACCGCTCCGGGCAGATTCAGCTCCTCTGCGCCGCCGAGCGCTCGGGACCCGGTGGACCTCGACCTGGGCGACATCGTCGGCGCGGTCGGCAAGCCCGCGAAGTCGAAGCGCGGCGAGCCGTCCCTGGCCGTGGACGAGCTCGTGCTCCTCGCCAAGACGGCCAGGCCGCTTCCCGGACACCTACCACGGCCTCGTCGACGCAGAGACGCGCTACCGCAAGCGCTACCTCGATCTGCTCGTCAACGAGGAGTCCCGCCGTGACTTCGCCCTCCGGAGCGCGATCGTCGCCTCGATCCGGCGCAACCTGGACGCCGCCGGCTTCATCGAGGTCGAGACGCCGACGCTGCAGCCGCGCTACGGCGGCGCCTTCGCCGAGCCCTTCGTCACCCGTTCGAACGAGCTCGCCGCCGACCTCTACCTGCGCATCGCGACCGAGCTCTACCTGAAGCGCCTGATCGTCGGCGGGCTCGAGAAGGTCTACGAGCTGGGCAAGGACTTCCGCAACGAGAGCATCTCCTACAAGCACCAACCCGAGTTCACGATGCTGGAGTGGTACGAGGCGTATGCCGATTACAGGGACGTCATGGCGCGGATCGAGGCGCTCGTCGCCGACGTCGCCCGCGACGTCACGGGGACGACGACGGCGACCTTCCGCGGCTACGAGGTCGATCTCGCGCCGCCGTGGCAGCGGCTCAAGCTCGTCGACGCCCTCGAGGAGCTCGGCGTCTGGACGCGCGACGAAGCCGACCTCCGGGCCCGGCTCGAGGACGCGCGGGGTGGACACCGCTGCCGACCGCTCCTGGAGCCAGCTCGTCGACCATGCGCTCAGCCACTTCATCGAGCCGGAGCTGATCCGGCCGACGATCCTGCACGACTACCCGGTCGAGCTCTCGCCGTTCGCGCGGACGCTGGACGACGACCCGGGCATGACCGAGCGCTTCGAGTACTTCGTCGCCGGCATGGAGCTGGGGAACGCCTACTCCGAGATCAACGACCCGGAGGAGCAGGCGGGCCGCTTCGCCGAGCAGGCGGCCGAGGCGGGAGGGGTGCAGGGCGACCCCGACTACGTCGAGGCGCTCGCCTACGGGATGCCGCCGACGGGCGGGCTCGGCCTCGGGATCGACCGGCTCGCCATGCTCCTGAGCGGTCGCGAGACGATCCGCGACGTCATCCTCTTCCCTGCCCTGCGCGAGCGAGCGGACCCGGGCTAGCGGAGGAGCACGAACGCGTCAACGGGGGCGTGGCGCGGCTTCGTGATCGGGCGGACGGCGACCGAGTGTCGACCCGACTTCGGTGCCAACTCCGCGAGAACACGACCGCCCGCCGGACGGTCGTCGGCGAATAGAGGTTGACCGTTCCCGCGTATCGACCGTCGATCGAGCACCCGTACACGTCCGCCGGCCGGGCCTGTGCGGGAGACGAAGGCTACTCCGCGCCCAGTGAAACTCAGCCGCGCGACCGACCAGCGGGCGTTCGCCAAGCTCTCGCGGCCCGCGGTCGCGAGCGGCTGAGGCCGGTGACGCCAACGGCCGCGATAGGCGATCCGGGGGCTCCTGTCGTCGAGCACGTTGACTGCAAACGAAGGCCCGAATGACTGCCGCGCTCGCGTTCCCGGCCGCGTCATAGCCGTGGACCAGGAACCGATAGCGATGTCCTCTCGCCAACGCGAGGACGGTCTGCCGCGCGGACGGGTTGGGCACCGGAACGAACTTCCACGGGCGTCCGTCGACGCTCTTCCAGAGCCAGAAGCCGACCGCGTCCGAATCGCGCGAGGACCAGCGCAATCTGACCGGCACCCGGCCGCCGCGGAACGTGCCGACGACTCTCGGTCTGGGGCGCGGTCGGTCGGGGGGCGGTCGTGTCGGGAACAGCGGCTGCCCCGTCGGCGGTCAAGAAGCTGCTGGCCGCCACGTTCCAGTGCGTGGCGAGGTAGCTCCCGGTCGAGGGATTCGTGTGGAAGTAGTCGTCGTGCCCGCAGTCGAGGAGCCGCTCGTGGGCGTCGGCGCATGCCGAGCGGAGTGGAACCAGGCGGCCGTGCGCCCAGACGAGCCCGTCGAGAACATCGTCGTCGTCATAGCAGAGGACCTCGGCCTCGTCCGTGCAGTGGAAGTTGTCGTTCGCGTTCGGCGCGCTCTCCTGCACGCCGCCGAGGAGGTGCACGAGCTCGTGCGCCTCGATCGAGGGGTTGACACGGCCCCAGCAGCCGCGATCCACTCGCGCGACCGGCCCCGGCTGCCCGTCTCCGTTGTTCGCATTGTCCGGGGAGGCCCTGTCGTCCGTCTTGACCGTGGCGACCCCGCAGAACACGGCGGCGTCCACCCAGACGAGGTACTTGCGGTCTGGCCGGTCGAATCCCTGCGCCGCCAGCTCCGCGGCCGTGCCCGAGAGGCTGGCGATTCCGGCGGGCGAGAGCGCGACCTTCGCGACGTTCAACGTGCAGTTCGGATCGGTGACGAAGCGGACGTGCCGCACTCCGCCGGTCTCGGCGGCGCTGTCGTTGAAGACGCCATCAACGACTCCCGCCCAGAGCCTGATGAAAGGCGCGATCTCGTCGTAGTGATCGACCTCCGCGGCTGCGTAGGCGTACACCGCCTGGACGCGGTTGCCGGTGACCCCGTCCCCGATGCACGGGACGGCGACGGCGGTCGCCCCGGCCTGGCCGCCGATCGTCGTCGTCGAACCGGCGACCTCTGCGAGTGGACGCTCGCGGCGGACGTTCACCCCCGGGGGAGCAGCATCCGGACCGTGCGTGCAGCCGAGCCGGCCCCGGGGGAGGAGGAGCTCGAAGGCCGTCTTGCAGGGACTGCCCGTTCGCGCTTTCGCCAATCCGCGGTAGACGAGGCCCGCGGGCGCGGTCCGGCGTGTCGCGCTCAGGCGGGTGCGCGGCCGCGGAGCTCGCGAACGCCAGGAAGACGAGGATGACGGCGGCGCTGACTTTCATCTCTGGCCCGACAGCCGGTTGGCGTCAAGGGAGTCGGCGACCGAGCTCTACCCGGAATCCCTCGTATGAGGGGCAGCGCCGGCCCGCCGCTGGGCTCAGGCGGCGGTTCTGGCGCTCTTTGCGCCTTTCGTCCGCCGAGATGCTTGTATCGTGGTTGCGACCCGTATAGGAAGGGTCGCGGGAGGCTCTCTCCCGCCTTGCGGCGCTCGGTGGGAAAGGGAGATCACTGAGCAGTCGAAAGGGAGAAGAGGCGAATGAAGCGAATTTTCGTTGCCGTCGCGGCGGCGCTCGCGCGCTCGCGGTTGCCGCACCCGCGAGCGCGACCACGATCGAGGTCGACATCACGTGTGAGCAGGTGACCTTCAGCTACAGCCGGTTCCCGGACGGACTGACGTCGAGCTCGCTGGAGACCGTGACGGTCAACGGGACCAGGTGTACAGCAATAACTTCGTGTTCACGGGTCCCACGCCACGAGCGTCGTCCCCCTGAGCATCACCGGGAACGCAACGGTCGCGGCTTCCTACACCTGGACCACGCCGTACAACACAGGAACGGCGGCGCCCAGAAGGACGTGCAGTGCGGCGGAGGGCACCACCGGCGGCACGACGGGCGGTGACACGACCGGCGGTGACACGACCGGCGGCGAACGACGGGCGGTGACACGACCGGTGGCGACACGACCGGTGGCGACACGACGACCGGGGGCACCACCGGTGGGACGACCGGCGGCGGGACGACGGGCACCGGCGGGGTGACCGTCGGCACGACCGGCGGAACGCCGGGCGCTCGCACGGGCGGCGAGCTTCCGTTCACGGGCCTCCCGATCTGGATCCCGATCCTCCTGGCGGCAGGACTTCTCGCGGCGGCGTGCTTCTGCTCGGCCGCAAGCGCGACGACGTCTCCTAGCGGACGTCTTTCGAGGTTGAGCGGGGCGGCCTCTGCGGAGGCCGCCCCGTCTTCCACGCGGTCCGGCATCCCTCGATCGAGGGACGGCTCCGGCTAGCCTTTGGGGTGCTCCCGAGTCGCCGTGAGCAGGGATTCGACCTGCCGGTGCTTGTATTTTGGCCGGCGGCTTGATACCACAATGGCTTGGGAGGGCTCCCCTGGCTGCTGCGGAAACTCGGCGAAGAGGGAGAACCGCAAACAGTCGAAGGGGAGAAGAGGGATGAAGCGACTTTTCGTTGTGCTCGGGGGCGCGCTCGCAGCGCTGGCGTTCTCGGCGTCGCCGGCGTTCGCGGACGGCACGGTCGCCGTGGATGGGCAACGGGGGCGACAACAACGTGCCGTGCGGTCCGAGCGAGACCCCCGGCTTCCACTGGGTGTTCTCGCCCGGTGGCAACGCCAGCGTCACCGGCGCGACCTTGACGGTCAACGCGAGTGAGACGGTTCCGATGACCCAGAGCGGCATGGGTCGTGGTCCGGGGACTCGTCGGGCGGCTCGATGGTGACCTCGGCATCGGTCGACTACGTGGGGACGCTCGGCAACGGCAACCCGGCTCCTCACCCTCAGCCACGGGTGCTATGGCGGAGGGACGACCGGAGGCACCACGGGCGGCGACACGGGCGACACCGGCGGTGACACGGGCGGCGACACCGGCGGTGACACCGGCGGTGACACGGGCGGCGACACGGGCGGTGACACGACCGGCGGTGACACGACCGGCGGTGACACGACCGGCGGCACGACGACGGAACGACCGGCGGTGACACGACCGGCGGCACGACCGGCGGAACCACCGGCGGCGGCACGACCGGCGGCGGGACGACGGGAACCGGCGGGGTGAGCGCGAGCACGACCGGCGGTTCGCCGAGCGCGGGCGTGGGCGGCGAGCTTCCGTTCACGGGGCTCCCGATCTGGATCCCGATGCTCCTGGCTGCAGGGCTCCTCGCGGGCGGCGGATTCCTTCTCCGTCGCCGCCGTGACGACGTCTCGTAGCGGAGGCGATTCCGAGGTTGACCGGGGCGGCCGCCGAGGCCGCCCCGTCTTCCACGCGTGCCGGCATCCCTCGATCGAGGGACGGCTCCGGCTAGCCCTTGGGATGGTCCGACTCGCCGTTAGCAGGGATTCCAGCGGCAAGCCCTTGTATTTCGGCCGGCGCGTTGCTACTCCCACCTTGGGAGGGCTCCCCTTGGCTGCTGCGGCAACTCGGCGAAGGGGGAGACCGCAAAGCGAGACCACAAACAGTCGAAGGGGAGAAGAGGGATGAAGCGGTTCTTCGTTGTCATTGCGGCTTCGCTTGCCGCTCTGGCGCTCTATGTGACACCGGCGTTCGCTACCGGTACGACGATTCAGTGGGGGGGAAACGGCTCGGAGAACCTGCCGTGCTCGGGCAACGAGCATTGGGTGCTGTCTCCGGCCAAGGGCATCACGTCGGCCACGCTCTACGTCGCGGGAGGGACATACGCGATGACCCAGAGCGGCAACGGCTCGTACTCTGCCGACACGAATGTCGGCTTCGACGGCAGCCAGTCCGTATCGGTCACCTATCACGGCGACAACGACAAGGCGTTCCTCAAGCTGTCGCACTGCGACTCGGGGGGGTCGACGACGGGCGGGACGACCACCGGTGGTGACACGACCGGCGGTGACACGACCGGCGGTGAACACTGGCGGTGACACGACTGGCGGTGACACGACTGGCGGTGACACGACCGGCGGCACGACCGGCGGCACGACCGGCGGAACCACCGGCGGCGGCACGACCGGCGGCGGGACGACCGGAACCGGCGGGGTGAGCGCGAGCACGACCGGCGGTTCGCCGGGCGCGAACACCGGCGGCGAGCTTCCGTTCACGGGGCTCCCGATCTGGATCCCGATGCTCCTGGCTGCAGGCGCTCCTCGCGAGCGGCGGGTTCCTTCTCCGCCGCCAGCGGAACGAGGCTTCGTAAGCGGAAACGTCGAGATGCGGGATGACACGGGGCGGCCGGGTGAGGCCGCCCCGTGTGTAGGCGCCTTCGGATGGCCGGTGTATAAGGAGACTGGAGTGCAGAAACAGCTCGAGTCAAGCCGCGCCGGCCGCGCGGCAATCAGCGTCTTCATCCTCTTCACCCTCGTGAGCGTCGTCGTCTGGAACCTTCCCTCCGTCGTCGATCAAGGGAGACGCGCTCAGAGTCACGGGGCCGTACATTCGCGCGACGGGCCTGAATCAGAACTGGGGCGTCTTCTCGCCGGATCCGCGGCGGCACACGCTCGAGCTCCTCGCCCGCGTGCGCTACGCGGACGGAAGCGAGGAGGTTCTCCGGCCGCCGCGCGGCGGCCGCGTGGTCGGCGGCTACTGGGACTATCGTTGGAGGAAGTGGGCCGAGTGGACGAGCATGGACGCCCACAGCGACCTCTGGCAGCCCGCGGCCGACTGGTTCGCACGACGCGCGCGCGCCCAGGGTCGGGATCCGGTCAGCGTGGTGCTCGTCCGCCGCTGGCGCGAGCTGCTCCCGCCCGGCCCCGGCCCGAGCAGGGGCGAATGGCAGGAGTACCCCTTCTACACGTACCAGGTTCCAGGCGCCGTGGAGGCCGAGCCTCGGTGACGAGGGCCGTCGAGAGCTGGGAGCGGTTCTGGTTCAGGGAGGCGGAAACGTCGACCCTCGCCCTCTTCAGGATCGCCTTCGCCGTCCTGGTCTTCGCCTGGACGATCTCGCTCGCTCCGGCCCTGTATTCGTTCTTCGCCGACGACGGCATCCTTCCGGCGTATCCCGACGGCGGCCGCGGCGCCTGGGGCCTTCTCCAGCTCGACTCGAGCGCCGCCGCCGTGACCATCGTCTACCTCCTGCTTCTCGTCGCCGCGTTCTGCCTCGCGTTCGGTTTCAAGACACGTTTCGCGGCCGCCGTCGTGTTCGTCTGCCTCGTCTCGTTCAGTCGCCGAAATCCGTGGGTGCTGAACTCCGGCGACCTTTTGATCTTCGTGCTGGCCTTCTACCTGATGCTCGCCCCGTCGGGCGCGGCGTTGTCGGTCGACCGCTGGCTGAAGGCGAGATCGCGTTTCTGGGAGTTTCCGAGGCGCTCGCTCTGGCCGCTCCGGTTGATCCAGGTCCAGGTGAGCCTGCTCTACTTCTTTGCGGTCTGGGAGAAGGTGCGTGGCCAGACATGGAACGACGGGACCGCCGTCTCGTACGCGTTCCGACTGGAGGATCTCGAGCGCTTCCCGGTTCCGGGCTTCGTCACCGACTCGCTCCTTCTCGTCAACCTGATGACGTACGGGACGCTGGCGGTCGAGTTGGCGCTCGCGATCCTCGTCTGGAACGGGAGGCTCCGCCCCTGGGTGCTCCTCCTGGGTGTGATGCTGCATCTCGGCATTGCCTACGCTGTCCGGGTCGGCTTCTTCAGCTCCGCAGCCGTGGTCGGCTACATCGCCTTCCTCCCACCCGAGACGGTCAGCGCCTGGGTCTACCGCGTGCGGGATCGGGTGGCCAGGAGCCGGCTTGCCTCGCTCGTCCCGGGCGGGGAGCCTGCCGAGCACGGGGGGAGGCGGCCGTGAGCGCGGCCGTCATCCTCTACGACGAGGACTGCGGGTTCTGTCGTTGGGCGGTTGATAGGCTCCTGGCCTGGGACCGGGCGGGCAGATTGCGCCCGGCGGCGCTCCAGGGCCCGGAAGCCGACCTGCTGCTGAACGGGCTGAACGACGACGCGAAAATGGCATCCTGGCACCTCGTGATGGACGAAAAGGTCTACTCCGGCGGTGCCGTCACGGCACCACTCCTCCGCCTCCTTCCCGGAGGCCGGTGGCTTGCGCCCGTCGCGGCCGCGTTCCCGGGTCTGACCGAACGCGCCTACCGGCTGGTGGCGCGAAACCGGGACGCCTTCGGCCGTGTGGCGGGAGCGCGCTGCGCGGTGGATCCGGGCCGGCGTCGAGAGCCCGCCCTGGGCCCGCGCGACGGCGAGGAGGCCGAAAGGTGAGCCGTCGGCGTCGCCTCGGCCTCGTTCTCGTCGGCGCGGGCGTCCTGTTCGTCCTGTACGCAGCCACGGTCGTTCTCTGGCGGGATCCCGCCACGGATCTGTACGCGCGCTGGAAGCAGCACACGCTGAGCGAGGCGCTCGACGAGGAGTTCGCCGAGCAGCAGCCCATCGTCATCTCGGCGAGTGTCGGCACTGAGCCCGTCTACCCAGGGATCAGCGACGAAGAGCGGGTCGAGCTGGAGAAGCTCGCTGTTGCCCGTGCCGCAAACAAGCTGCACGCGAAGCTCGAGCTCGGGAAGGCGCTCGGCCGGCTGACGGTCCCCCGCCTGGGGTTGAAGACCGTTTTCGTTCACGGGACTCGCTGGGGGCCCGACCTCTCTCAGGGGCCGGGCCACTATCCGCAGACCTCGCTCCCGGGAGTCGGGAGAACGATGGCTATCGCCGGCCATCGGACGACGTTCGGCGCACCGTTCCGCCACATCGACTCGCTGCGCCGAGGCGACTCGATCACCCTCGCGCTCCCGTACGCCACTTTCAAGTACCGGGTCTTCGCGCACAAGATCGTCGACAACGACGATTGGAGCATCATCCGCGACCGGGGCTTCGACACGCTCGTGCTCTCCGCGTGTCATCCGCTCTACAGCGCGAAGCAGCGCTGGATTGTCTTCGCGCGCCTCGTGCGGGTCGCCCCCCACGGCGGGGCGCCCTTCGCGGTCTGACCGATCTGACCCTTCGGCCAGTACCCGAAAGGGGTACGCCGCGCTTTCCTGGGATGCACGACCTGCGGCAAGGGGAGGCTATGAGTGGAATCGCTCGGAACGCGGTGGCTGGCCGCGACGCGCGACCCGGCCGAAGCTCCGGTTGCACCGGGGCAGTCCCGTGCACAGGTCGCCGGGCCCGCGAAGCCTTCCTCGCCGGGCCCACGAACTCGCCCGTCGAGCTGGGGACGGACGAGACCGGGCCGGGGGCGGCGCAGGCGGCTGAAGCGACGTCCCCGGCCCACGCTTAGCCTCGACGGCCTCCTCGGCCGGCCGAGACTAGATCGCCGGGGCGGGCCTGGCGAGCAGATAGATGCTTGCCAGGCCCGCCCACTCGCCGTACGGCTCCAGGAGCCGGCGCGTGTCCTCGGGCGCGGCACGGCGGCCGAGAAGCGCGGAGCAGAGCTTGACGAGGCCGAGGTCGCCGACCAGGCCCTGCTCGTAGCGGCCCAGGCCGTAGAGGCAGATCATCCCGGCCGACCACGGCCCCAGGCCTCGCTCGCGCTGGATGCGCGCCGCCGCCGACCCGGTGTCCACGCCCCGCAGCCGTTCGACGTCCCATTCCCGCGAGAGCCGGATGAGCGCGTTCGCCTTCCGCGCGACCAGCCCGTCGCGCGCGAGCCGGGCAGGCGCGAGCCCGCCGAACGTCTCCCGGGTCGGCGGCAGGAAGAAGTCGCCGAACGGCGTTCCCAGCCTGCGGATCAGCTGCGCCTCGAGCTGGCGCGCCGCGCGCGCTTGGATCAGCTGCCCGCAGACGGCCTTCACGAGCGCGTGGGTCACCGTCGCCGTTCGCAGCGGCCTGAGCCCGCGCAGGCTGCGGACGGCCCGGCCGACGAGGCGGTCGTCGGCGAAGCGGTCGTGGAACGACGCCACGTCCTCGTCGGCTGCGAGCACGAAGCGGAGCCGGTCGAGCGCCTCGGCGGGCGTCTCGCTCTCGACCGCGACCGCGAGGCTGCCGTCGGGCCGCTGCCGGACGCGGGCGCGCGCGGGCCGTCGTTCGACCGCGAAGGCGACGTCGAGCACGCCGTCCCGGAAGCGCCGGGTCGTGTCGCTCCCGAGCCGAGCGGAGAGCGCCAGCGAGTACGGCGCGCGCGGGACGATCGTCGTCTCGAGGGCCACGGCGCGAGCCTACCGCGCCCTTCGGAGCGCGAACCCCACCTGCGGCGGAAGCCGAGCTCGGCTGCTCGATCGTGAGGTCGTCTCAGCGCGAGTAGTGGTCGTTGGGGGTGGTGGACGCCGACGGCCCCCGCACCGGCCCTGGCGCCCGGAACAGATTGCCTCTCTAAAGGTTTCCGCGCAGAGCCGATACGGACTCCATGGCGCGCTCGGGCATTCCGGAGCGGTTCGGTACCATAGGTCCGGCTGTCGACCGGAAAGGACCCTGAAGCTTGTTCGAGCGCTTCACCGAGAGAGCCAGACAGGTCGTCGTCCTCGCCCAGGACGAGGCCCGTGCCCTCAAGCACAACTACATCGGCACCGAGCACATCCTGCTCGGGCTCCTTCGCGAGGAGGAGGGGCTCGCCGCCCGCGTGCTCGAGAGCCTCGACATCACGGTGGAGGAGGTCAGGGCCCAAGTCGCCCGCATCGTCGGTCAAGGCGACGAGGTCACGACGGGTCAGATCCCCTTCACGCCGCGTGCGAAGAAGGTGCTCGAGCTCGCGCTGCGTGAGGCCCTCTCGCTCGGCCACAACTACATCGGCACCGAGCACATCCTGCTCGGCCTCGTGCGCGAGAACGAAGGGGTTGCCGCGCGCATCCTGCTCGACTTCGACGCCGACGCCGAGAAGATCCGGAACGAGATCATCCGCATGCTCTCCGGTCCGGGCCGGCGCCAGCAGGGCGGCGGCGCGGCGGCGGGCGAGAAGGCGAAGAGCTCGAAGCTCCTCGACCAGTTCGGCAGGAACCTGACCAAGCTCGCCGCCGAGGGCAAGCTCGACCCGGTCGTCGGGCGCCAGACCGAGATCGAGCGCGTGATGCAGATCCTCTCGCGCCGGACGAAGAACAACCCTGTGCTGATCGGTGAGCCCGGCGTCGGCAAGACCGCCGTCGTCGAGGGCCTTGCCGCGCGCATTTCCTCGAACCAGGTTCCCGAGCTCCTGAAGAACAAGCAGATCTACACGCTCGACCTCGCTGCCCTGGTGGCCGGCTCGAAGTACCGCGGCGAGTTCGAGGAGCGCCTGAAGAAGGTGATGAAGGAGATCACCCAGCGCGGCGACATCATCCTCTTCATCGACGAGCTCCACAACCTCGTCGGCGCCGGCGCCGCCGAGGGCGCGATCGACGCCGCCTCCATCCTGAAGCCGGCGCTCGCCCGCGGCGAGCTGCAGACGATCGGCGCGACGACGCTCGACGAGTACCGCAAGTACCTCGAGCGCGACGCGGCCCTCGAGCGCCGCTTCCAGCAGATCCGCGTCGACGAGCCGTCCGTGGACGACACCGTGCAGATCCTGCGCGGCCTCCGCGACCGCTACGAGGCGCACCACCGCTGCACGATCACGGACGACGCCCTGCGCGCCTCCGCGGTGCTCGCCGACCGCTACATCCAGGACCGCCACCTGCCGGACAAGGCGATCGACCTGATCGACGAGGCCGCCTCCCGCATGCGCATCAAGACGATGACCGCCCCACCGCGCTACCGCGAGCTCGAGGACGAGATCGAGAAGGTGCGCGAGGAGAAGGAGGCGGCGATCGAGTCGCAGGAGTTCGAGAAGGCCGCGAACCTCCGCGACAAGGAGCGCAAGCTCACGCAAAAGAAGCGCGAGCTCGAGGACAAGTGGCGCACCTCCGAGCAGGACGAGCAGCCCGAGATCGGCGAGGAGGAGATCGCGGACATCGTCTCCATGTGGACGGGCATCCCGGTCTTCAAGCTGACCGAGGCCGAGTCGCAGAAGCTCATCCGCATGGAGGACGAGCTGCACAAGCGTGTGATCGGCCAGAACGAGGCGATCGTGGCCGTGTCCAAGTCGATCCGCCGCGCCCGCGCCGGCATCAAGGACCCCAAGCGCCCGACCGGCTCGTTCATCTTCCTCGGCCCCTCCGGCGTGGGGAAGACCGAGCTCGCGCGCACGCTGGCGGAGTTCCTCTTCGGCGACGAGGACGCGATGATCCAGGTGGACATGTCGGAGTACATGGAGAAGCACTCCGTGTCCCGGCTCGTCGGCTCGCCCCCCGGGTACATCGGCTACGACGAGGGCGGCCAGCTCACCGAGGCCGTGCGCCGCAAGCCGTACTCGGTCGTCCTTCTCGACGAGATCGAGAAGGCCCACCCGGACGTCTTCAACATCCTCCTCCAGATCCTCGAGGACGGGAAGCTGACGGACGCGCAGGGCCGCAAGGTCGACTTCCGCAACACGATCGTGATCATGACGTCGAACATCGGCGCGGCGACGATCTCCAAGAACCAGTCGCTCGGCTTCTCCGTCGGCGACGACACCGGCCTCTCATACGACGAGATGAAGGACCGGATCATGGGCGAGCTCAAGAAGGTCTTCCGGCCCGAGCTCCTCAACCGCATCGACGAGGTCATCGTCTTCCACAAGCTGACGAAGGACGAGATCAAGATCATCGTCGAGCTGATGATGAAGCGGCTCAAGGAGCAGATGGGCGAGCACGAGGCCGCCATCGAGCTCACCGAGAGCGCCAAGGAGCTTCTGGTCACCAAGGGCTACGACCCGGCGATGGGCGCGCGACCGCTGCGCCGCGCGATCCAGCGCTTCATCGAGGACCCGCTCGCCGACTTCGTCCTCGGCCGCTCGCTCAAGCCCGGCTCGACCATCGTCGTCGACACGAAGGACGGCGGCGAGGAGGTCGACATCTCGGTCGTCGAAGGCGAGGCCCCGCCCGAGCCCGAGAAGGTCACCGTCCCCGCCGAGGAGCCAGCGGCGGAAGCGGACGCGGACGAACCTCCCTCGGACGACGAGTAGCGACCTCGAAGCCCGGCCATCTGGCGCCCGGCTACCTAGCCTTCCTCCGTCTGGCAGACTCGGTGGCATGCCGCTGATCGAGTACGACGACGCTCCGCCAGAGGTGCGCGCCGTCTACGACGACATCATGGAGACCCGGCAGATGGACTGGGTCAACAACTTCTGGAAGGCGCTGGCCATCGACCCGGTCGCACTCCGGCGCACCTGGGAGTCGGTCAAGGAGGTCATGGCCCCGGGGGCGCTCGATCCGCTCGTCAAGGAGCTCCTGTACGTCGCCGTCTCGGTCACGAACGGGTGCGAGTACTGCATCGCCTCCCACACCGCCTCGGCGAGAAAGCGGGGCATGACCGAGGAGCAGCTCGCGGAGCTCCTCGCGGTCGTGGGCATGGCGAACGAGACGAACGCGCTCGCAACCGGCTACGGCGTGCCGGTCGACGACGCGTTCCGGCGTTGACGGGAGGCCGGTCTGTGGCAGACTCCACGGCGACCGACTCAACCCCTCAGGAGGCATGCACATGAGCGTCGGCCCGATCGAATATCTCGTCGTGGCGTTTCCGGGCAACAAGTTCAAGGGCGAGATCGTGCCGGCCCTGGCCGACCTCGTCGAGAGCGAGACGATCCGCATTCTCGACCTCGTCTTCATCCTGAAGGACGAGGAGGGGAGCGTCGCCGCGCTCGAGCTCTCCGAGCTGGACGACGACGACGAGGCGGCGGGCATGACCGATGTCGCCGAGGTCGAGCGAGGCCTCCTCAACGAGGAGGACATCCAGCTCGCCGCTGACGCCCTCGAGGACAACTCGTCGGCCGCCCTTCTCGTCTTCGAGAACGTCTGGGCGACTCGCTTCGCGGAGGCGGTCCGGAACGCCGGCGGGGTGCTCGTCGCGAACGAGCGCATCCCGTACGACATCGTCGAGGCGGCGATGGCCGCCGCAGAGACCGAATAGGAGGAGCACCAGGATGCCGATGGTTAGACGCGGACCCGGCCTGGTCGGCGTGGCAGCGAGGACGGCCGTCTTCGCGGGCACGGCGGGCGCGGTGTCGCACCACCAGCAGAAGAAGTACGCGCAGAAGGACCAGGAGGAGTACGAGCAGCAGATGGCGCAGCAGCAGGCCGCGGCGGCCCAGCCGCAGGCCGCGGCGCCGCCGGCGGAGGAGGACAAGTTCACCGAGCTGCAGAAGCTGGCCGACCTGAACAAGCAGGGGATCCTGACCGACGAGGAGTTCGCCGCCGAGAAGGCAAAGATCCTCGGCTCGTAGCCGGACGCTTCCGGCACGGATCCGCGCAGGTTCGGCGTCGGACCGCCTGCCTAGACTGGACCGCCCATGGCGAAGGCGGCCGTCCAGCATGCGTGCTCCGAGTGCGGGTACACGACCGGCAAGTGGCTCGGGCGCTGCCCGGGCTGCGGGTCTTGGGGGAGTTTCGTCGAGGAGCGGGCGCTCGCGCCCGCTCCGGGCGTTCGCGGCTCGCCGGCGGCCGGGCGGCCCCTCCTCCGCCTCGTCGAGGTCGACACCGCCGAGGCCGAGCGGATCCCGACCGGAGTAGCCGAGCTCGACCGCGTGCTCGGAGGCGGGCTCGTGCCGGCGAGCCTCGTCCTCGTCTCGGGCGACCCCGGCATCGGCAAGTCGACGCTCCTCCTCATGGCGCTCCAGGCCATGTCGTCGGAGCGGAAGGTCGTCCTCGTCACCGGCGAGGAGTCCTCGGCGCAGGTGAGGTTGCGCGCCGACAGGCTCGGAGGCGCGGGCGACATCCACATCCTCGCGGAGACGAGCCTGGACGAGGTCTGCGCGACGCTCGAGCGGGAGCGGCCCGACGTCTGCGTCGTCGACTCCGTGCAGACGCTCTACGCGCCCGAGCTCGGCTCCGCGCCGGGCTCGGTGGCGCAGGTGCGCGAGGCTGCGGGGCGGTTCCTGCGGGTGGCCAAGGAGCAGGGGATCGCCACGTTCCTCGTCGGCCACGTGACCAAGGAGGGCGCAGTCGCGGGCCCGCGCGTCCTCGAACACCTCGTCGACTGCGTGCTCCAGTTCGAGGGAGACCGCTACCGCTCCCACCGGGTCCTCCGGGCGGTGAAGAACCGCTTCGGCTCGACGAACGAGCTCGGGGTCTTCGAGATGACCTCGGCGGGCCTGGTGGCCGTCGAGGATCCCTCCGAGCTCTTCGGGCGGCCGGACGAGGAGCAGCCCGGCTCGGCCGTCGTCTGCACGATCGAGGGGACGCGGCCGCTCCTGCTCGAGGTGCAGGCCCTCGTCTCGCCGACCGACCTCGCCATGCCGCGGCGGGTCGGCACCGGCGTCGACCCGAAGCGGCTCTCGATGATCGTCGCCGTTCTCGGCCGGCACGCCGGAGTCGCGCTCGGCCAGGCGGACGTCTTCGTCAACGTCGCCGGCGGCGTCCGGATCGACGAGCCCGGCGCCGATCTCGGGATCGCCCTCGCGATCGCCTCGGCGGCCCACGGCGCCCCCGTTAGGCGCGGCGTCGCCTGCTTCGGCGAGGTGGGCCTCACCGGGCGGCTCCGGCCCGTCAGCCAGGCCGACCGGCGCCTGGCGGAGTGCGCGAAGCTCGGCTTTGCGGAAGCGCTCGTGCCGGACGGCACCGAGTCCCGTGGCAGAATGCGCCTTGGAGCAGCGGGAACGCTGCGGACGGCGATCACTGCGGGGCTTGATGCGACCGGATCTTCGGACGGATAAGACTCTCCTCGCGGCGCTCAAGCAGGTTGCGCCGGGAACGTCCCTGCGCGGCGGGATCGACGACATCATTCGCGCCGAGCTGGGCGCGCTCATCGTCATCGGCGACCTGAACGAGCTCGCGTTCCTCTTCTCCGGCGGCATGCGGCTCGACCTGCCGCTCACGCCTCAGCTCCTCTACGAGCTGGCCAAGATGGACGGCGCGATCGTGATCAGCGGGGACACGCACAAGCTCGTGTACGCGAACGTCCAGCTGATGCCCGACCCTGCGATCCCCTCGAGCGAGACCGGCACCCGCCACCGGACGGCCGAGCGCGTCGCGAAACAGACGGACGCGCTCGTCATCTCCATCTCGCAGCAGCGCGAGACCGTGACCGTCTTCGTCGGCGACCTGCGCTACCAGCTCGGCGAGATCTCGGACACGCTCGCCCGCACGAACCAGGCTCTCGGGACGCTCGAGACGTACCGGACCCGCCTCGACCAGGGCCTGACGCGGCTGACCGCGCTCGAGTTCCAGAGCGCGGTCGTCCTCGACGACGTCCTCGTCGTCCTGCAGCGTGCGGAGATGACGTCCCGGATGGCCGGCGAGATCGAGCGGAGCTGCGTCGAGCTCGGCGACGAGAGCCGCCTGATCCGCATGCAGCTCGACGAGCTGATGGAGGACGTCCCGCGCGAGAAGGCCGCCGTCGTCTACGACTACGAGCGCACGGCCGACCCGGCGGCCGCGGCCACGGCGCTCGAGCGCCTCTCGCGGCTCGAGTACGCCGACCTTCTCGAGTTCGAGCGGCTGGCCGAGCTCCTCGGCTACCCGGACACGAACCCGCTCGACCACACGGTCCATCCCCGCGGCTACCGCGTCCTCTCCCGCATCCCGCGTTTGCCCGACTCGATCATCCGCCAGGTGGTGCGCGACTTCGAGAGCCTCGACGCTGTCGTCCGCGCGAGCCACCGCGACCTCGAGGCGGTCGACGGCGTGGGCTCCGTGCGGGCCCGCGAGATCCGCGAGGGCCTGCGCCGCCTGCAGGAGCACAACCTCGTCGATCGCTATCTGCAGCTCTGAAAAGCCCGGAAGTTCGCTTCCCAAGCGGGGTTCCGGTAGAATGTCGATAGTTCCGCAGGCGTCTTGGGCGCCTTTTGTGCGCCCGCGTACTCACCATAGAGGAGGAGAGGCTTGTACAAGGTCGGCGATAAAGTCGTCTACCCCCATCACGGCGCGGGGACCGTGGTGAAGAAGGAGACGAGGACGATTCTGGGGCAGGAACGTGAGTACCTCACGATCAAGATCCTGCACAACGACATGACCGTGAACGTGCCGACCGAGAACGCCGACCGCGTGGGCCTACGCAAGGTGATCGACGAGGAGATGGTCGTCCGCGTCGTCGAGGTCCTGCACGGGAACGGCACGAAGATGCCGAAGAACTGGAACCGCCGGTTCAAGTACAACCGCGACAAGATGAAGACCGGCGACATCTTCGAGCTGGCCGAGGTCGTCCGGAACCTGTCGCTGCGCGACCAGGAGAAGGGCCTTTCGACCGGCGAGAAGCAGATGTTCGTGAAGGCGAAGAAGATCCTCGCCTCCGAGCTCATGTACGCCAAGGGCATGGACGAGGAGGACGCCGCCGTCTGGCTTGATGAGGAGCTGGACTCGGTCGGCGCGAAGGTCGCCACCTAGTAGGCGCGCTTGACGAAACGCAGCCGGTGCCGCCGGGCCGCGCTGCTCGCCGCGATCCGGCGTCCTCGGTCGCGCCCGTAGCCTCCGGCTGCGAACGCTCTCTGCGTCCCCTTGCCTCGGAACGACCATCACGTCCCGACGGGGAGCGACGTTCCGCCAACCCCACCTGGAGCGGCGTCGCCCGGTCCGCAGGCATCCTTTCCGGATGCCGACTCGCGCCGCCTCGATCGCCGCCGCCTTCCTGGCCCTCGCGCTGCTCGCCGCGGGCTGCGGCGGGAGCGACGAGCCGCCGGCTCCCGAGCCCGTTCAGGCGGCGTTCAAGGAGAACGTCACGGCGGCACTGAAGCAGGTGGGTCTCGGGGTCGAGCAGGGCTTCGATCTGAACCTGGACGTCTCGATGGGGCCGAACAGGATCGATCTGGCCCTCGCCGGGCCGTACGGCGAGTACGAGGCCGATCCGGAGCGGCACGACGAGATCGTCGCGGCGGTCGTCGCCGACGCCGAGCAGCGGCTCGAGCAGGGGATCGCCGACACCTCGTTCGCCGACGCGAAGCCCGACCTGATGCCCCTCCTGCAAGCTCCCTTCGCGGTGCGCGGATTCGGCTTCGAGCCCGCGGCGACCGAGGGCCCGGGCGACCTGAAGGTCGTCTACGCGGTGGACAGCGGCGACGCGTTCACGATCGTGACGCCGGAGGACCTCCAGCGCTGGGGCACGTCGGTCGAGGACGCGCACCAGCTTGCGCTCGCCAACCTGCTGCGACGGACGAACGAGGAGGAGCAGCTCCTCTGCGAGCCCGCCGGTTTCCGCGAGCTCTGCGGGTGGTCGTCGGGCGACGGCTACGACGCGACTCGGATGATCGTCCCCGGCCTCCGCCGCCAGATCGTGAAAAAGTACGGCGGCCCCGCCGTGTACGCCGTGCCCCAGCAATACGTCTTCGTCGCGCTTCCCCTCGAGGTCCTCGACGAGGACGCCTCCGAGACGGGTCTACGCGCCAAGGTCGCGAAGGACTTCCAGACGGGAGAGGAACCCGTCAGCTCCGAGCTGTTCGTCGAGCGCAACGGCAAGCTCGTCGTCTTCGAGTGAGCGCGGAGGCGGACTCGGGCGTCTGGGCCGTGCTGGTCGCGGCCGGGCGCGGGGAGCGGTTCGGGGGCGACCGCCCCAAGGCGTTCGCGAACCTCGCGGGCAGGCCTCTTCTCGCCGAGAGCCTGGAACGGCTCGAAGCCTCCGACTGGGTCGAGGCCGTGGTGCTCGTCGTACCACCCGAGTGGGAGGAGCCCAGCATCCTTCTCGCCGAGGAGCTCGGCGCCGGCAAGGTACACGCTGCCGTGCCGGGCGCCGCGACGCGGGCCGGCTCCGTCCGAGCCGGCGTCGCCGAGGTGCCCGAGGGAGCGGCCGTGATCGTCGTCCACGACGCGGCGCGCCCGCTTCTCTCCACGGACGTCCTGGAGCGGGTCGTGACGGCGCTCGGCGACGGCTGGGACGGGGCGGTGCCTGCGCTCGCGCTCGACGACACCGTCAAGCGGGCCTCCGGCGAGGCCGTCGCGGAGACCGTCGACCGCGACCGGGCTCTTCGCCACGCAGACGCCGCAGGGCTTCCTCGCCCGCTCGCTCCGGCGCGCGCTCGCGGGCGCCCGCGATGCGACCGACTGCGCCGGCCTCGTCGAGGCGGCGGGCGGCCGTGTCCGCCTCGTGGAGGGCGATCGCCGGCTTCTGAAGGTGACCACGCCCACGGACCTCGAGTTCGTCGAGTCCCTGCTCGAGGCCGGCGGGTGATCGTCGACTACCACATGCACCTCCGCGGCCCGGCCGACGGGCGCGAGGGCCCGGTGGAGCTGACCGTCACGGCGGTCGAGCGGTTCGTCGAGCGCGCAGCCGCGCGCGGTGTCGACGAGATCGCCTTCACCGAGCACATGTACTACTTCCGCCAGGCCGAGCCGTTGCTGGCGCACCCGTACCAGCGGGGCAGGGTCGCCCACGATCTCGACGACTACTGCGCCGCCGTCCTGGACGCCAAGGCGCAGGGGCTCCCCGTCAAGCTCGCGATCGAGCTCGAGTGGCTCCCCGGGCGCGAGCGGGAGCTTGCCGAGCTGCTGCGCCCCTACCCGTGGGACTTCGTGCTCGGCTCGGTGCACCTGCTCGACGGCGAGGCCGTCGATCTCCAGCCGGGGATCTGGGGCGAGCTGCCGGTCGAGGACGTCTGGCGCCGCTACTTCGTCGAGCTCGGGGGCCTGGCCCGGAGCGGGCTCGCCGACGTGCTCGCGCACCCCGACCTCGTGAAGATCTTCGGCCGCCGCCCGTCCCCGGAGACGGTCGCCGCCTGCCACGATGAGGCGGCTGCCGCCGTGGCGGAGGGCGGCGCGGCCGTCGAGGTCTCGACCGCGGGCTTGCGCAAGCCGGTCGGGGAGCTCTATCCGGACGCCGCCTTCCTCGCCCGCTGCCGGGAGCGGGGAGTGGGGGCGACCCTTGCATCCGACGCCCACGTGGCCGCGGACGTCGGCCGCGACTTCGACGCCGGAGTCGAGCACCTCCGGGCCGCCGGCTACGGAACCATCACCGTGCTCACGGAGCGGGAAGCGCGCCAGGAGGAGCTCGGGTGAGCGGCCTACGGGTCGGGATCGGGGTGGATGCGCACGGGTTCGCCGAGGGCGCCCGTCTGGTGGTCGGGGGCGTCGAGTTCCCCGGCGAGCCGGGCCTGGCCGGCCACTCCGACGGTGACGTCGTCGCCCATGCGCTCGTCGACGCGGTGCTCGGCGCGGCGGGCCTCGGCGATATTGGCAGCTTCTTCCCGTCCGACGAGGGGGAGTGGGAGGGAGCCTCGTCGCTCCTCTTCCTGGAGCGGGCGATGGCGGCCGTGCGCGAGGCGGGCTACGAGCTCGTGAACGCCGACTGCGTGCTCGTCGGGGAGCGGCCCCGGATCGCGACTGTGCGCGGCGAGATGGAGGCGCGGCTCGCGGCGGCGCTCGGGGTCGAGGCGGGCTCCGTCACGGTGCGCGCGACCACGACCGACGGGCTCGGCTTCACGGGCCGCGGCGAGGGGCTCGCCGCCCAGGCGGTCGCGCTGCTTGAATTGACGAGATGACGAGAGCGAGGAAGATCGCCAGGACGGCCGGGCTCGCGCTCCTCGCCGCGGCGGTGGCGACCGAGCTGAGGAAGCCCGCGGCCGAGCGCGCCTGGCACGGCCGTATCGCAGGCGTCGTTCCTTACGACCTGCGGCCGCCCACGCTGGAGCGGGTCCAGGCGGCCTGGTGGAGCCCCGACGACCCGCGCATCCTCACCGACCGCCCGTTCGGGGTCGGCTGGGCCGTCAATCTCGGCCGCCTCGTCCGGCTCGCGACCGAGCGCTTCTAGGTCCTGCCATGTCTCCAGGCTCGGTCCGCTTCGGGATCCCTGCGGAGGTGGATCGGGCGGGCCGACCGGCGGCGCCTAGGCCGCGCGCGGAAGCGTAAAGGACACCCGTGCGCCGCCCTCTGGGCCGCTCTCGGCCCAGATGCGGCCGCCGTGCGCCTCGACGAGGCCGCGGGCGATCGCGAGGCCGAGCCCGGCGCCGCCGCGCTCGCGCGAGCGGGCGCGGTCGCCGCGCCAGAAGCGGTCGAACATTCGCCGGACCGCCTCCGAGGAGAGGCCCTCGCCGGTGTCCTCGACCGTGATCCGCACCTCGTCGCCGAGCCCCTGGACGACGACGGCGACGGCGCCGTCGGAAGGCGTGTGCCGGAGGGCGTTCGTGATCAGGTTGTAGAGCACCCGCTCGACCTTGTCGGGTGCGGCGCGCACGCGGGCGTCGGATCCCTCGATGCTCGAGCGCAGCGCGACGTGGCGCGCCTCGGCCTCCGCCTCGAGCCCGCGCAGGCAGGAGTCGACGAGCGGGGCGAGCGGGAGCTCGTGGAGCTCGAGCGTGATCGCGCCCGCGTCGATCCTGGCTAGCTCGAAGAGGTCGTCGACGAGCAGGCCGAGCGTCCGCACCTGCTCCCGCATCGCCGGCAGGTAGCGCTCGGGCTCCGCGAGGCCGTCCTCGAGCGCCTCGAGCATGGCCTGCATCGAGGCGAGCGGCGTGCGCAGGTCGTGGCTCGCCCAGGCGACGAGCTGGCGCCGCGCGTCGAAGAGGCCCTCGATGTTGTCCGCCATCTCGTTGAAGGAGGCTGCCAGCTCGGCGAGCTCCGTGGGGCCGCTTTCGGGTGCCCGGGCGCCCAGGTCGCCCCGGGCGAGCGAGGCCGAGGCGCTTCGCACGCGCTCGATCGACGCCAGCACGGAGCGTCTCAGGAGGAACGCGGCGGCGATTGCCGCCGTCGAAGCCGCGACGGCGACCGCGAGCACGGTCAGGTCGTGGCCGGAGTCGAACATGACCACCCCGGAGAGGAGGACGGCGGCCAAAGGAAGGAGCACGGCGAGGAGCGCGAGCCCGGTGAGCTGGAGCCGCAGCGTCGGCAGGCGGCGGAGCAGCAGCGCCGCGGCCAATCCGGCGCCCAGCGTCGCTCCGGCCACGACCAGCGCGAACGCGATCACGGCACGAACCTGTAGCCGACGCCCCAGACCGTCTGCAGGAAGCGCGGCCGGGAGGCGTCGTCCTCGATCTTCTCGCGCAGGCGGCGGACGTGCACCGTCACCGTGCCGGTGTCCAGGGCGGCCTCGTAGCCCCAGACCCTGTCCATCAGCTGGTCGCGGGAGAAGACCTGTCGCGGGTGGTTCGCGAGGAACCAGAGGAGGTCGAACTCCTTTGCCGTCAGGCGCAGCGCCTCGCCCGTCTTCGTGACCTCACGGGTCTTCCCGCTGATCTCGAGGCCCTCGAAGCTGAGGCTCTCGGCGCGGGAGACGCTGGGCTCGCTCCGGCGGAGTACGGTCCGCACCCGAGTCGCCAGCTCCCGGGGCGAGAACGGCTTCGTGACGTAGTCGTCGGCGCCGAGCTCGAGCCCCACGATTCGGTCGGCCTCCTCGCCTCGGGCCGTGAGCATGATCACCGGCACGTCCGAGCGGGCGCGGATCCAGCGGCAGAGTTCGAGCCCGTCCGTTCCCGGCAGCATCAGGTCGAGGACGACGAGGCTCGGCGACTCCTGCTCGACGAGCTCGCGGGCGGTGTCCCCGTCCCCGGCCTCGAGGGTGTGGTAGCCCTCCCGCTTGAGGTAGCTGACGACGACCTCGCGGACGATCGACTCGTCGTCGACGACCAGCACCGTGGTCATGGGCGTATTCAATCGTTCCTGCCCGGGCTCGGGGGCGAGCGCGAGAGAAGGCGTACGGCCGTTCTCCATAGGGGCACAGCCTAGAAACCTGCAGTTTCGTGATGGTTACGGCCGTCTTACGGAGGTCTCAACTCCCCGGGGCTCGTCTGACCCCCCACCCGCTCCAAACGATCGAGTCGGGCGCTCAGCTCCGCGAGGAGCTCGATGATCTCGGTCTCCTCGCGCTGGATCAGCCGCTCCTCGGTTCGGACCTCGCCGACGATGATCGAAGCGAGCGTCGCGGTGACGAACGCGAGCGCGGCGATTCCCAGCAGCATCAGCCTCGAGCCGACGACCCGCCCTGGCCCGGTCACGGGCACGAAGTCACCGTAGCCCACGGTGGTGATGGTCTCGATCGCCCACCAGAGGCCCTGGTCCAGGCTCTCGAAGCGCTCGGGCTCGAGCCGGGAGATGAGCCAGCCTCCGAGGAGGGCGCCGGCGCCGGTGACGGCGGCGACGAGCGCGAACGCCCTCGGCAGCGACAGGGTTCCCCGCGGCCTCGTGTCTTCAGCCCAGGTGGGACTCCAGGCGCCGCCATCGTGGCCGGGCCGTACGGCTCCTGCGGATTTCTGCTCAGTCGGGGAGGCGGACGGCGCCGTCCGCGACGGTGACGAGCCCGTCGCGCTCGAGCGCGGCAACGGCTGCCTCGTCCAGCTCCGCCACCGGTCGCGGCCGCGCCACGACCTGGCGCAGCACGCCCGCGCGCCGCTGCCGGAACGACCCTTGGAACGGTCCTTGCCGCCGCAGCGGCTCGAACCTCCGCCCCCGGGAGGGGCACGCGCGGGCGAGCGGGCACGCCTCGCAGCGCGGCACGCGGGCGAGGCACACCGTGGCGCCGAGGTCCATGAGCGCCTGGCCGCATTCCGGCCCGAAGCGGTGCCTGGTCCGCTCCTGCACGCGGCGGACGTTCGTGTCCTCCGGGAGCACGGGGGTGCCCAGCGCGAACGCCGCCACCGCGTCGGCCGTGTAGCGGCCGACTCCGGGCAGCTCGGTCAGGTCCTCGGGCCAGCCGTCTGCCGCGATCCGCCCCGCGGCCTCGTGAAGGCTGACCGCCCGCCGGTTGTAGCCGAGCCCCTGCCATTCGCGGATCACGTGCGCGAGCGGCGCTGCGGCGAGCGTCTCCGCGGTCGGCCAGCGTTGGAGCCACGCGGTCCAACGCGGGACGACACGCTCGACCTGCGTCTGCTGGAGCATGACCTCCGAGACCAAGATCGCATACGGGTCGCGCGTCCTCCGCCAGGGGAGGTCGCGGCCGTTCGTCCCGAACCAGGCCAGGAGGATCTCGTCCATCGGGCCGAGCGTACTCATCCCGGTGGAGGCCGAGCGGCTGAGGGGCGCGCGAGTGGTGGGGCAGGCATCGAGCCGCCGGCTCGCCGGCGGCGGTCAGGGATCGCTCGGCGTCTGCGGCTCGATCTCGACGCGCACGACGTCCTCGTCGCCGGCCGGCTCGGCCGCGAGGACGCCGAGCTCGGCGAGGAAGGGGGCGAGATAGCGGCCCACGATCTTCCCCGGCGGCCACCAGAGGGTCTCCTCCGAGGCCTCCGAGGTCTCACCGTGACCGCCTCCCAGCTCGACGCGGAGGAACGTGGGCGTCGCGCCGGTGAGGAGCAGGGCGCGCAGAACCGGCTGAAACGGCCGCGGGTCGATGGGCGCGCCGGCCGAGGCCGCGATCGCCTCCGCCACCGCGTCGGCCTGCTGCGCCGCGAGCCCACCCTGCTTGATCGGGTACGAGGTCAGGTCGCCTGCTGCGTAGACGTCCGGCGCCCCGGGGACGCGGCCGTGCGGGTCGGTCGGGACGAAGCCGGCCCGGTCGCGCGGCACGCCGGGGATCGCGGGCGCGCTGAGCCGCGGCAGCGCGACGACGCGGTCGACCGGCAGGACGCCGCCGAGGACCTTGAGGCCGCCGTTCGCGGCGCTCTCCGCGTACGTGCTCACCCGCACCTCGACGTTCCGCTCCGTGAGCGCCGTCCTCACCGCCTCGCTCGCCGCCGGCCCGAAGAGCGCCAGCGGGCTCGGCTCCGAGGTCACGACCACGAGCTCGGCCTCGACGCCCGTGCGCTCCGCCTCGGCCGCGGTCAGGAGTGCCAGCTCGTACAGCGGCAGCGGCCAGACCGCGCCGGTGGGCACGACGAAGGCGACGCGGCGCACCTCCCCCCGCTCGAGCTCGTCGACGAGGGCGCGAAGCGGCTCGATGTCGGCCGGGCCGCGGAACGTGAGGGCGCCGGGCACCGCGACCTCGGGCCGTGCGCCGCAGGCGAGGACGACCGCGTCGTAGCCGATGGCGAGCCCGTTCGACAGGTGCGCCGTGTGGGCGTCGACGTCGAGCCTCGCGAGTGAGCCGGGGGTGAGGGCGGCTCCGGCGCCGCGCGCGAGCTCGCAGACCTCCCAGCGCTGGACGCGCGCTCCTCCGAAGGGCTCGGATACCGCGAGCGGCCGGTAGAAGAAGTGCTGCTCGGGCGCCACGATCTCCACGTCGGTCCGGCCCTCGGCGAGCTCACGGAGGGCGAGCGCGACCTCGAGCCCCGCGACGCCGCCCCCGATCACGAGGACGTGGACGTCGCCTCGAGCCTGCGTTGCCGTCCGGGTCATCCTCAGGCCAGTATGCCCCTGGTCGCCCCGGCGCGCATCGGGCTTTCCCGTACCGGGGCCGCGGTCTCTCACGGACGCAGCCCGGGCGCCCTGCGCGCCCCGCGGACTAGGGTTGCGCCGTGATCGTGGAGCTCGACCGCGCCGAGATCGACGACCTGCTCCACAGCCAGGTGGTGGGGCGGGTCGGCTGCCATGCGGACGGTCTCACCTACGTCGTCCCCGTCATCTACGCCTACGACGGCGAGGCGTTCTACGTGTACACCGTCGAGGGACGGAAGGTGCGCATGATGCGCGCGAGCCCGCGCGTGTGCTTCGAGGTGGACGAGTACGAGCGGGGCAGCTGGCGAAGCGCCATCGTCCAGGGCCGCTACGAGGAGCTCGACGGGCCGGGAGCCGAGCGCGCTCTCTCCCTCCTGGCCTCGCGCTTCGCCGGCCGGGCCGGCTCCGGGCGGCGGCCGCGGGCCGAAGGCGTCCCCGTGGCCTTCCGGATTCTGATCGACGAGATCACCGGGCGCGCCGTCCGCCGCTGACCGCCTGCGCGGCGGCTAGTTCCAGCGGAGCCCGCGGAGCTGCGCCAGGTCGAGGTTCCCGCCGGAGAGGACGCAGACGACCTTGGTGTCGGGCGCGAACTCGACTGCTCCCGACCGGAGCGCCGCCACGGTGGCCGCGGCCGCGCCCTCGGCCACGAGCTTGCAGCGCGCCATTACCCAGAGGACGTTCTCGAAGATGACCTCGTCGGGAACCGTCACGATCTCGTCCACGAACCTGCGGACGAGCTCGAACGTGTGCCTACCGACGCGCTTCACCCGGAGCCCGTCGACGATCGTGTCGCAGCGGTCCAGGGTGACGAGGCCGCCGGCCTCGACGCTTCGCTTCATCGCCGGCCCGTCCGCGGACTCGACGCCGACGACGCGGATGCCCGGGCGCTCACGCTTGAGCGCCGCGGCGATCCCCGAGATGAGGCCGCCGCCTCCGATCGGCACGACCACCGCCTCCACCTCGGGCCAGTCCTCGTGGATCTCGAGGCCCACCGTGCCCTGGCCGGAGATCAGGTCGACGTCGTCGAACGGGTGCACGTACGTGAGCCCGTCGGAGTCGACCAGCTCGCGGGCCTTCTCGTCGGCCTCGTCCCAGATCGATCCGTGGAGGACGACCTCCGCCCCATAGGCTCGGGTCGCCTCCACCTTCGACGGCGTCGCGTTCGCGGCCATGCAGACGACGGCCCGGACGCCGAGGAGCGACGCGGCGAGGGCGACCCCCTGCGCGTGGTTTCCGGCAGAGGAGCAGACGACGCCGCGCTCGCGCTCCGCGGGAGAGAGGCGCGCGAGCTTCACGAGCGGCCCGCGGACCTTGTAGGAGCCCGTGCGCTGGAACAGCTCCGCCTTCAGGCGCACGTCGAAGCCCGTCTCCTCGCTCAGGGTCCGGGACGTGAGCAGCGGCGTGCGGTAGACGTTCGGCGCCACGAGTGGCAGCGCCGTGCGGGAGTCGGGGAGGGCGGTCACGCTCACCTGGGGAGCCTACTCGGCGCGTCGCGCGGGGGCTTGGCCGCCGCTACAGTGCCCGCGAGATGGCGATCGACTGCTTCCTGAAGGCTGACGGCATCCCGGGCGAGAGCCTCGACGCCAAGCACAAGGGCGAGATCGCCGTCCTCGGGTTCGACTGGGGGGTGAGCCGTCCCGGCGCCGCGACGACGGGCGGAGGCGCCGCCTCCGGCAAGGCCGAGTTCGAGGACCTCGCCGTGGCCGCGCGGACGAGCAAGGCCTCGCCGCTTCTTTGGCAGGCGTGCGCCACCGGGCAGCACCTGAAGTCCGCTGTCCTCACGTGTCGGCGCTCCGGGGGCAAGTCGCCGGTCGAGTTCTTGAAGATCACGCTCAGGGACGTGACCGTGACGTTCTACGAGGTCAGCGGCGCCGACGAGGAAGCGCCGGTCGACCAGTTCGGGCTCGGCTACGCGAAGGTCGAGACCGCGTACACGCCGGTCGACGCCACCGGCAAGTCTCAATCGCCGGCCAAGGCGGGCTGGGACCTCGAGAAGAACGCCAAGGCCTAGCCGCCGTGGTCAGGGTGCGCTTCGCGCCGAGCCCGACCGGGTCGCTGCACCTCGGCGGGTCGCTGACGGCGGTCGCCAACCGCCGCTTCGCCGACGAGCGGGGCGGCGCCCTCGTCCTGCGGATCGACGACACCGATGCCGCCCGCACCGAGCCGGGCGCCGAGGAGGGGATCCTCCGCGACCTTCGCTGGCTGGGCGTCGGCTGGGACGAGGGCCCCGTCCGCCAGAGCGAGCGAGCGGGGCGGCACGTCGAGGCGGCCCGCGAGATCGGCACGGAGGACGCCGAAGGCGCCGTGCGCTTCGGCAAGGCCACGCTGGTCCGCGCCGACGGGCGGCCGCACGTACCCGCTCGCCATCCGTCGTGGACGACCTCGACCTCGGTATCACGCACGTGATCAGGGGCAAGGACCTGCTGCCGAGCACGGAGCTCCAGGTCGGGCTCGCCCGCGCGCTCGGCGCCGAGCCGCCCGAGTACGTCCATCACGGCCTCCTGGTCGGCGAGGAGGGCCGCAAGCTCTCGAAACGCGAGCGCGCCTCGTCCCTCGCCGGCCTCCGCGAGCTTGGCCTCCCGCCCGAGGCGGTCCGCGCCTACCTGGAGCAGCTCGGCCTCCCCCGCGGGGACGTCCGCTTCGACGAGGCGCGCCTGCGGCGGCTCGCGGTCGAGGCCCTCGGCGCCCTCACCGACGAGGAGCTCGCCGCCCGGATCGGCGCGGAGCCCCGCCTGGGGCCGGCGCTCCGCGGCGCCAGGGACCTCGTCGAGGCGCGCGCCACCGCCGAGCGGCTGGCGACCGCCCACCGCCGGTCCCGAGCGCCTCGCCCGAGACGCTTCGGCGGTTCCGCGAGCTGCGCGAGGCGGCACCGGAGGAGCTGGGCAAGGACGCCGGGAAGGCGATCGTCCGCGAGCTCAAGGCGGTCGGGGCCGACCTGCGGGCGCTCCGGCTCGCGCTCACAGGGGCCGAGCGCGGCCCGGAGCTCTGGGCCGTCCTCGTCGCGCTCCCCCGGGAGGAGGCGTTGGCTAGGCTCGGCTGAGCTCCGGCTGGAGCTCGCGGAGCGTCGCCAGGAAGGACTCGGCGGCGCCCAGGGGCGCGCCGCGGTCGCGCCTGCGGACGGCGACGATCTGGCGGCTCAGCGGCTCCGCGTCCTCGATGGCGATCCGGCGGAGGACGCCGGCTTCGAGCTCGTCGGCGGCGGCGGTCAGCGGAATCAGCGCGACGCCGAACCCCTCCTGCACCATCTTCTTGGCCGCGTCGATGTTGTCGAGCTCCATCACGCCCTCGGGGGTGACGCCCGCTCCCGGAAGACGGCGTTCGTCAGCTCCGAGTAGCTCGACATCCGGTCGAAGAGGATGAGCTGGTCGTTGGCGATCTCCTCGAGGCGTACGTGCGCACGCGCCGCGAAGCGGTGGCCGGGCTCGACGACCAGGATCAGCCGGTCTTCGTAGAGCGGCGTCGAGACGATGTCCGGATGCCTGAGCTCGCGCACGAGGCCGATGTCGACCTGATCACGGAGGACGAGGTCGAGCACCTCCTCGGAGTGGCCCGTACGCACGCTGACACCGACGCGCGGGTAGCTGACGGCGAAGCGCTTCAGGATCCTCGGCAGGACGTAGGTGGAGACGGCCGGGGCTGCGCCGAGGGCCAGCCGGCCGGCGCCTCCACGCTCGAACGCGTTCACGACCCGACGCCCGTCCGCGACGCTCTCCAGGGCCTTGACCGCATGGGGGAGGAAGGCGTCGCCCGCCTCGGTCAGCTTCATCCCGCGGGGGGTCCGGATGAAGAGCGTCGTGCTCAGGTCGTCCTCGAGCTTCCTCAGGCGCGCGGTGAGCGCCGGCTGCGTGACGAACAGGCGCTCGGCCGCTCGGCTGACCGTCCGGGCGCGGGCGATCTCGACGAAGGCCTCGAGCTGGGAAAGAAGCATAGATTTTATTTATAGCAAAGATCGAAATAAACGATTTGGTAAATACCTGAACTCCAAGTACCATGGAACCACGGGTATGGAGGCGGCAACGATCGACATCCGCGCGGCGACGGGCGCACTTCGTGACGTCTCGCGCAAGAACGGGGCGCGTACGGTCGTTCTCAGCACGGCCGAGCTGGCCGAGTGCACCTGCCCGGACCACTGCGACCGCGACCACGACCGAGACTAGGTCGAGTCGGCTTGGGAGCCAGGGAACTCGCCGCCGGGGTGGATCTCCGCGCGCCCTTCTCCGGGCGCGACGAGGAGATCCTCAGCCCCGAGGCGCTCGCCTTCGTCGGCGAGCTGCACCGCCGCTTCGACGCTACTCGCCTGAGTCTCCTCGCCGCGCGGGCCGACCGCCAGGCGCGCCTCGACGCCGGCGAGCTCCCGGCCTTCCGGCCGGAGACGCGGGAGGTCCGCGAGGGCGACTGGCGGGTGGCGCCGGCTCCCGCCGACCTCCAGGACCGGCGGGTCGAGATCACGGGCCCGGTCGACCGGAAGATGGTCATCAACGCGCTCAACTCGGGGGCGCGCTGCTTCATGGCGGACTTCGAGGACGCCAACTCGCCGACCTGGCGGAACAACCTCGACGGCCAGGCAAACCTGATCGACGCGATCGAGCGGACGATCGAGCTCGACGCCGGCGACAAGTCGCTACCGCCTGGGCGAGGACCCCGCCGTCCTCCTCGTCCGCCCGCGTGGCTGGCACCTGCCGGAGCGCCACGTCCTCGTCGACGGCGAGCAGGTCTCGGGCGGTCTCTTCGACTTCGGCCTGTACCTCTTCCACAACGGCCGCCGCCTGCTCGACGCCGGGACGGGGCCGTACCTCTACCTGCCCAAGCTCGAGAGCCACCTCGAGGCGCGGCTCTGGAACGAGGTCTTCGACTTCGCCGAGGAGGAGCTCGAGCTGCCGTCGGGCTCGATCAAGGCGACGGTCCTGATCGAGACGATCCTCGCGGCCTTCGAGATGGAGGAGATCCTCTTCGAGCTGCGCGAGCACTCGGCCGGCCTCAACGCGGGCCGCTGGGACTACATCTTCAGCATCATCAAGAAGTTTCGCGAAAGCCCGGACTTCGTTCTCCCCGATCGCGGCGCAGGTGACCATGACGGTCCCCTTCATGCGCGCCTACACCGAGCTGCTCGTGAAGACGTGCCACCGGCGCGGCGCCCATGCGATGGGGGGCATGGCCGCCTTCATCCCGAGCCGGCGCGACCCCGAGGTCAACGAGGTCGCCCTGACCAGGGTTCGGGAGGACAAGCGGCGCGAGGCCGGCGACGGCTTCGACGGCACGTGGGTCGCGCACCCGGACCTCGTTCCGGTGGCGGCGGAGGAGTTCGACCGCGTGCTCGGCCGGGGGCCAAACCAGGTCGAGCGGCTGCGCGAGGAGGTCGACGTCACGGCAGGGGACCTCCTCGACGTGCGCATCCCCGAGGGCGAGGTCAGCGACGAGGGTGTGCGCGGCAACGTGAGCGTCGGCATCCGCTACCTCGAGTCTTGGCTCGGGGGGCGGGGGCCGCCGCCATCGACAACCTGATGGAGGACGCGGCCACCGCCGAGATCTCCCGATCTCAGATCTGGCAGTGGCTGCGGCACGGCCGGATCGAGCGCGAGCAGGTGCTTGCGTTCGAGGACGAGACCCTCGTCGGTGTGGGAGACGGGCGCTGGGCCGACGCGCTCGCCGTCTTCGACGAGGTGGCCCTCTCCGAGGAGCTCGCCGAGTTCCTCACGCTTCCGGCATACGAGCTCATCGACTAACTAGGAGGACTTGCGGCTATGGAACGCTGGGTAGGGATCGAGCGGCCGTACACGGAGGACGACGTCGAGCGTCTCCGTGGATCGGTGTACGTGGAGCACACACTCGCCCGTCTGGGCGCCGAGCGCCTCTGGCGGCTCCTGCACACGGAGCCGTACGTCGCCGCGCTCGGCGCGCTGACCGGTGGGCAGGCGGTGCAGATGGTGCGGGCCGGCCTGCAGGCGATCTACCTGTCCGGCTGGCAGGTGGCGGCGGACGCCAACGTCGCCGGCCAGACCTACCCGGACCAGAGCCTCTACCCGGTGAACAGCGTGCCGACGCTCGTCCGCCGCCTCAACCAGGCGCTTCTGCGCGCCGACCAGGTCGACTTCGCCGAGGGCAACGGCAACGGCCGCCACTGGCTGGCACCGATCGTCGCCGACGCCGAGGCCGGCTTCGGCGGCGCGCTGAACGCGTTCGAGCTGATGCGGTCGATGATCGAGGCGGGGGCCGCCGGCGTGCACTTCGAGGACCAGCTCGCCTCCGAGAAGAAGTGCGGCCACCTGGGCGGCAAGGTGCTCGTACCCGACGAGCCAGTTCGTGCGCACGCTCGTCGCCGCGCGTCTGGCGGCCGACGTCTGCGACGTCCCCGCGCTCCTGATCGCGCGCACCGACGCGCTCAGCGCCACGCTCCTGACGAGCGACGTCGACGAGCGCGACCTCGAGTTCGTGACCGGCGAGCGGACGCCTGAGGGCTACTTCAGGGTCGAGGGGGGAATCGAGTCCGCCATCGCCCGCGGGCTCGCGTACGCGCCCTACGCCGACCTGATCTGGTGCGAGACGCCGACGCCCGACCTCGGCGAGGCCCGCGAGTTCGCCGCCGCCATCCACGAGCGCTTCCCCGGGAAGCTCCTCGCATACAACTGCTCGCCGTCCTTCAACTGGAAACGGCACCTGGACGACTTGGAGATCGCGCGCTTCCAGGCAGAGCTCGGCGAGCTCGGCTACGCCTTCCAGTTCATCACGCTCGCGGGCTTCCACGCCCTCAACCAGTCGATGTTCGAACTGGCGAGGGGCTACCGCTCCGAGGGCATGACCGCGTACGTCGGCCTGCAGCAGCGAGAGTTCGGTCTCGAGGAGGCCGGCTACACGGCGACACGCCACCAGCGCGAGGTCGGCGCCGGGTACTTCGACCTGGTCGCTGAGGCCGTCAGCGGCGGCGAGAGCTCGACGCTCGCCCTGCGCGGCTCCACGGAGGAGGCTCAGTTCCAGGGCGTCTAGCACCTCTTGCGCAGCGGCCGGGAGGGGCCGCTACTCTCAGGGCAGGTCGCCGCTGAGCGCGGCGGCCGGGAAGGCTTCGAGGCCTCGGCATCCGCCGGGGCCTCTTCGTTTTCTGACGACCAGGAGGGACGATGGTCCAGCTCGCTGTATCCACCGTCCTCACCGTGGAGGACGACCCGATCGTGCGCGACGACCTGCGCACGCTGCTCGAGCGCGAGGGCTTCGTGGTGCTGGCGGGCGCCCTCGACGGCGTCGAAGCCGCTCTCCGGATTCGCGAGGAGCGCGACGTGCCGATCGTGGCCCGCACCGGCTACTCGGAGATGCTCGTCGAGCGGGCGCTGCAGGTCGGAGCCGCCGGCTACGTCCGCAAGCCGTTCGCGGGTGGGGAGGTCGTCAGCGCGCTCCGCGGCGCGATTCACTCCCACGCGGAGCGGTCGGTCGAGGCCGGGCGCGAGCGGTCGCGCCCTCGTCCGGCTCTGCGAGCTCGTGGGCTACGCCGAGAAGGGATCGGGGTCGAGCTCGAGCGCCGCGCTCACGAGTCCGGGACGGTCTGGCGGATCGTCGGGTAGAGCGCCCGTAGCCCGCGGTCTGCGAGGCTATGCGCGCGATGCTCCTGTACGACTCGCTCAGCCGCGAGAAGCGTGCGCTGCCGCCTCCGCCGGGGCCGATCCGCATGTACGTCTGCGGGCCGACCGTCTACCAGCGAGTGCACGTCGGCAACGCGCGCCCCTACGTCGTCTTCCTCTGGCTGAAGCGCTGGCTCGAGCAAACGGGTTACGACGTCACGCTCGTCGAGAACGTCACGGACGTCAACGACAAGATCTACGCGGCAGCGGCACAGCAGGGGATCCGGAGCGCCGAGCTGGCAGCCGAGGCTACGCGCTGGTACCTGGAGGACACCGAGCGGCTCGGCCTCGGTCGGCCCGACCACGAGCCGCTCGCCAGCGAGACGATTCCGGAGATCGTCTCGCTGATCGACGAGCTGGTCGGTCGCGGGCTCGCGTACGAGTCGCAGGGCGACGTGTACTTCAGCGTCGCCGCCTACCCGGCCTACGGGGAGCTCTCCGGGGCGAAGCTCGAGGACATGGTCGCCCAGGAGCCGAGCGACCTGAAGGAGGACCAGCGCGACTTCGCCCTCTGGAAGGCGAGCAAGCCCAACGAGGACACGTCCTGGGCGTCACCGTGGGGTGCCGGCCGCCCGGGCTGGCACATCGAGTGCTCGGCGATGGCCGAGAAGCTCCTCGGCCCGGTCTTCGAGATCCACGGCGGCGGCATCGACCTGCGCGTTCCCGCACCACGAGAACGAGCTCGCCCAGTCGCGCGGGGCCGGCCGCGAGTTCGCGCGGCTGTGGGCCCACAACGGCCTTCTGGAGCTCGCGCAGGAGAAGATGTCGAAGTCGGTCGGAAACATCGTGTCCCTGCGGGACGTGCTGGACGAGTACGGGCGCGAGCGCGCTCCTGGTCTTCTTCCTCGGCGCGCACTACCGCAGCCCGGTCGAGTACTCCGACGAGGCGATGCAGTCGGCCAGGAGCCAGGCCGAGGACTTCCGCGACGGCGTTCCGGGTCGTCCAGCGCACGGCGGACGCGCCCTCCTGGGAGGAGTTCGCCGCTCGCGCTCGGCGACGACTTCAACACCCCGCTCGCGCTGTCGATCCTCCACGCCTGGCGCTCGGCAGGCGAGCTCGAGCTCCTGGAGCGCGGCCTCGGGCTCTTCGGCCTCGAGGTCGAGCCCACCGCAGAAGCGCCGGCGGAGATCGCCGGTCTGGCGGCCGAGCGGCAGGCCGCCCGGGCGGAACGCGACTTCGCCAGGGCAGACGAGCTCAGGGCGGAGATCGAGGAGCTCGGCTGGGAGGTCCAGGACGTCTCGGACAGCTTCCGCCTGATCCCGAAGCCGTGACCCGGGAGCTCGTCTACGGTCGCCGGCCCGTGCGTGAGGTCGTTCGCGCAGGGAAGCGCCAGGTGTTGGAGCTGCTGGTGACGGAGCGGGCGCTCACGGCCGAGCCATGGCTCCGCGAGCTCCCCGGCCTCCGCGTCCAGGTCGCCCTCGAGCGGCGCCTGAAGGAGGTGGCCGGGACGACCGACCACCAGGGCGTGGTCGCGTTCTGCGAGCCGTACCGCTACGCGGACGCGCTGGAGCTGGCCGCCGGCTCCCGCCCGCTCGTCGTCTGCCTCGACCAGGTGACCGACCCGCACAACCTCGGCGCCGTCGTCCGCAGCGCCGACGGCGCCGGGGCGAGCGGCGTGGTCGTCACCGAGCGCAATGCCGCCCGCGTGACCCCTGCGGTCTGCAAGGCGTCCGCCGGGGCCGTCGAGGACCTTCCGGTGGCCGTGGTCGTGAACCTCGGCCGTTACCTCGAGGAGATCAAGGGGCCCGAGTTGTGGGCGTGGGCGGCGGCCGGCGACGCCGAGACGTCCGTGTGGGAGGCCGATCTCGTCACGGGCGCCGCAGTCGTCTTCGGCTCCGAGGGGCGGGGCCTGCGCCCGGGCGTGCGCCGGGCCTGCGACGCCGCCTTCGCCGTTCCGCTCGCCGGGAAGGTCGAGTCGCTGAACGTCAGCGTCGCCGCGGGTGTGACGCTGTTCGAGGCCGCCCGACAGCGCCGCGACGCGTGAGCTCCGCCCGGGGCCCCTTCCTCGCCTTCTTCGCCTTCGGCGCGTACTTCGGCGCCTGGGGCGTCCTCGTCCCCGAGATCAAGGAGCAGGTCGGGGCGTCAGTGACCCAGCTGGGCGTCGCCGTCCTGGCCGTCGCGCTGGCGGCCCTGCCCTCGATGCTCGCGACCGGCCGCATCGTCGACCGCGTCGGGCCGCGCATCTTGCCGCTCGCCCTCGTCCTCTTCGCGGTCGCGGTCGTCCTGCCGGGACTGGCGGGCTCCGTCTGGCAGCTCGGGCTGGCGCTCGCCTTCATCGGGCTCTCCTCCGGGGCGGTCGACGTCGTCGCCAACGTCGCCGCCACGAACGTCGAGAAGGCCGGGGGGCGGCGGATCATGCAGGCCGCCCATGCCCTCTTCTCCGCGGGGTTCCTCGTGGCGGCGATCGCCGTGGGTCTCGCGCGGGGAGCCGGGGCGGGCCCGCTCCCCATCCTGGTCGGTGTCGCTGCTCTGGTGCTCGTAGCGGCAGGGGCCAACCGGGGGTACCCCGCAACGCCCCGCGAGGACTCCCCGCGGGCCTTCAGCTTCTCCAGGCGTCTCCTCGTCCTGGGGCTCCTCTGCGGGCTCGCCTTCATGGTCGAGGGCGGGATCGAGACCTGGAGCGCGCTCTTCCTCGAGTCCACGCTCGACTCCTCTCCGGCCGTCGGCGGCCTGGGGCCCGGCTTCTTCGCCGCCGCGATGGTCACCGGGCGGCTCGCGGGCCAGTGGCTCGAGTTCCGCCTTGGGGACCGGCATCTCCTCGCGGCCGGGGCGTTCACCTCCGGAGCGGGGCTGGCCCTCGCCGCCGCGGCGCCGGCGGCGCCGCTCGCCCTCCTCGGCTTCGCGCTCGGCGGGTTGGGCATCTCGGTCGCCGCGCCCACGCTCTTCGGTGCGGCAGGCCGTGGGGCCCGAGGTGCCGAGCGCGGCAGCGCTGTCGCCTCGGTCACGACCATCTCCTACCTCGGCTTCGTGGCCGGCCCGCCGCTCGTCGGGGCCGTGTCGGGCGCCTTCGACCTCCGCGCCGGGATCGCCGTGCTCGCCGGCTGCGCGCTTCTTCTCGCGTGGACGGCGACGGCGGCCCGAACGGCGCTCCCTGCGCTCGCGCACAGGCACTCTTAGACCGTGCTCTACCTCTTCGACGGCTACAACATCCTCCACGCGAGCACGCTCGCCGAACGGCGGGAGCTCGTCGACGCGCTCGCGAGCTTCGTGGCCGTCCGGGGCGCGCGCGGCGTCGTCGTCTTCGACGGCGTGGGGGAGGACGCCGCCTACGGCGCGCTCGAGGTGCGGTTCGCGACACCCGCCGACCCCGTGATCGAGCGTCTCGCGGCGGAGCACCGTCGCCGTGAGGAGGTCTGGGTCGTCTCCTCGGACGAGGCGGTGCGCGGCACGGCGGGGCAGGAGACCCGTCGCCTCTCGTCGAAGGCCTTCGTGCGCGAGCTCGCCGCGGAGCGGAAGGCGGGACCCACGGAAACGGCGGGTCCCGGGCGATCTCAGATCGAGGACGCCCTCGACGACGAGACTCGCGAGCGCCTCGAGCGCTTTCGCCGGAGTCATTGAAGTTTCCAGGGCTCCCTGCTACGATCGAGACCTCAACTTGAGGGTGAGGGTTCGGGAGGAGGGCACGGCCGCCGCCTCCGAGCACCGCTCCCGGGAGGACATCCAATGGCCCGCCGCCAGCCAGCAACCGCCCGCACCGCCCAGGAACGAAGCCAGCGAGAGCTCGCCGACCTGCAGCTAGTCGTGCGGGCGCGGAACGGCGACTCGGGAGCGATGGACGCCCTCATCCGCCGCTACACGGGCTTCGTCCGCTTGAAGGCGAGCTCCTACTTCCTCGCCGGCGGCGAGTCCGACGACCTGAACCAGGAGGGCCTGATCGGCCTCTACAAGGCCGTGCGGGACTTCCGGCCGGACAAGGAGACGTCGTTCCGGAGCTTCGCAGAGCTCTGCATCACGCGCCAGATCATCACGGCGATCAAGACCGCCACGCGCTTCAAGCACGCGCCGCTCAACACGTACGTGTCCTTCAGCCAGACACCGGCCGGCCAGGACGACGGCGAGTGCACGCTGGGCGATGCCCTCCCCGGCCCAGGCGTGGACGATCCCGCGGTGTGCGTCATCTCGACGCAGGAGCTCCAGAGCCTCGTCTTCTGCCTCGGCACCGGGCTCTCGCCGCTCGAGTCGGACGCGCTCCGGCTCTACCTCGAGGGCAACTCCTACGAGGAGATGGCCGAGGATCTCGGCTGCGACTCGAAGACGATCGACAACGCGCTCCAGCGCGTGAAGCGCAAGGTGCTCCAGCATCAGAGCGGCCGCCAAGTCCTCGACGACTAGCGCGCCTCGAGCCGGCGGCTACGATTCACCCGGTCCGCCGGAGTAGCTCAGCTGGTAGAGCAACCGCCTTGTAAGCGGTAGGTCGTGGGTTCGAGTCCCTCCTCCGGCTTCCGCCGCGTCACGTCGCTACGCGGCGAAGGGGACGGCGGCCTGCGTCGCCGTGCGGGCCCGGACGGCGGCCATGAGGTCCGTGACGGCCCGGCCGAGCTCCTCCCGGACCTCGTCGTCGACGAGGCGCCCCGCCTCGTCGAAGCGTTCGGACGCCTGGCGGCACGCGACCTCGTTCGGGAGCGTCCGGGCGCCGATCGTGGAGAGAACCTTCCGCAGCTCGGCCTGGGCCCAGACGGCGCCGAACGCCCCGGTCGAGGCGCCGACCACCGCCGCGGGCTTGTTCTGGAGGGGGTTCCTCGCCGCCGGCCGGGAGACCCAGTCGAGCGCGTTCTTGAGCTGGCCCGGGACCGAGGCGTTGTACTCCGGGGTGGCGATCAGGACGGCGTCGGCGGCGACGATCGCCGAGCGCAGCTCCGCGACCGCCGCCGGCGCCTCCGCCGTGTCGTCGTCCTGGTCGTAGGGCGGCACCGCCTTCAAGCCCTGCCACAGCTCAAGCTCGACGCCGTCGGGCACGAGCTCGGAGGCCGCCCGGAGGAGGCCGGTGTTGTACGAGTCGCGTCGGAGGCTGCCGGAGACGCCGAGGATCGTCATCGGGCTAGGAGGCCTTCACGAACTGGAGCTCTGCGACGATCGTGACGTCGTTCGCGAGCGCGAGGTCGCCCGTCGGGAGCGGATTGTTCCAGTTGAGTCCGAACTCCGTGCGGTCGACGACGGCGTTCAGGGTCAGGCCGAGCCGCCGGTTCCCCCAGGGATCCTCGATGGGCGGGGAGACCGTGCCCGTCACCGTGACCGGCTTCGTGACGCCCTTGATCGTGATCTCGCCGCCGGCGGTCACCTGGTCGCCGGCGAGGCTCAGGTCCTCGGCGGCGAAGCGGAGCTCGGGGAAGCTCTCCGCGTCGAAGAAGTCGGGGCTCTGCAGGTGGGCGTTCTGGGTCTCGTCCTTCACGTCGACGCTCGCGACCCGGGCGGCGCCCTCGAGGGTCGCGCGCCCGTCCTCGGTGGCCGTCAGCGTCGCGGTTGCGTCGTGGAACTGCCCCTTGAAGGTTCCGGCGAGGTACGCGACCTCGAATCCGACTGCGGAGTGGACCGGGTCGAGGCCCCAGGTCCCGGCCGGTGCGATCGTCGCTGTCTCTGCTGCGCTCATTCCTGTCTCCTCCATCTTATTGAGTTGTGTATTATTGCGAGCACAATGAATGTAGCAGACACGCAGTCCCCGTCGCCAGCGTCGGTGCGGACGTACACGAGCCTCCTTCGTGCGCACGCCGCAACCGCGCGCTCCCTCGGCGCCGGGCTCCTCGCGGAGCACGGCCTCACCATCCACGACTACGAAGCCCTCCACGCGCTCTCCCGGGCGGAGGACGGAGTCATGCGGCGCGTCGACCTCGCCCACAGGCTCGGGCTCACCCCCTCCGGCGTCACCCGGCTGCTGGAAGGCCTCGAGGCTGCCGGGCTGGTCGAGCGGGCCTCGTGCGCGAGCGACCTGCGTGTCACCTACGCGCGGCTGACAGAGGCCGGCGCCCGCGAGCTGGGGTGCGCGTCGTGCGACCACGAGCGGGCGATCGCCGCGCTGCTCGAGGCGCACCTGACCGAGGACGAGATCGAGGAGCTCGGCGGCCTCCTGGCGAAGCTCGACGGCGCCGCCGGCTGAAGCGTCGGCCGTGAAGAGCGTGGCGCACACCCTGCGGGCCGAGTCCGCTCGAGCGCTCGTCACCTTCGCCACCTCGAGGCCGCCCGGAGCGCTTCCGGCAGAGGCCGAGACGGCCGCCCGCGCGGTGCAGCCGAGGTGGAATTCCGGCCCCCGGGGCCTCGTTTAACGAGACGTATGCGAACGATTCACATCATCCGGGATGAGCTGGAGCGTGCCGTCGAACGGCGCGCTCAGCTCTGGAACGAGCTCAACGACGGCGTCGACCCCGTCAAGTCGGCCGAGGCCGCCGAGCTCTCCAGCAAGATCGACGAGCTCTGGGCGGAGGCGCGTGCTCTGCGCGCGTACGACCGCTTCGGCCCGTCGGACGAAATTCGCGCCCGCGCTCGAGCCGAGGAGCGGCTCGAGCGAGACTCGCGACGACTCAAGGCCGCCTAGCGGCTCGCCCTACCGAGAAGGCCGCCTCAGGCGGCCTTCTCCGCTGCCGGCGCGACGCCGTCGGCGGCCGGCGGCACCAGGTAGCGGGCAGGATGATGGGGGAATACCGACGCCGGCGGCCGCCGATTCCGCCATTCTTCGACCGTAGCGGCCTCTTCGCAGGCGGTCATTCCTCCCGTTCGGGGAATCGCAACAAAAGTCAACAGTGCGGATCCTCCTCGTCTCCCAGATGTTCCCGAGCCCCGAGGCGCCCGACTACGGCGTGTTCGTGGCCGACCTCGCGGGCGAGCTGGAGCGGCGCGGCCACGAGCTCGCCTACTCCGTGCACGCCGGCCCCGGCGGGTCGCCCGGCAGGCACGCGCGGCTGGCAGCGGACGCGGTCGGTCAGGCGCGGCGCTTCCGGCCCGACGTCGTCTACGCCCACTTCCTCTTCCCGGCGGGCGGGGCGGCCGCCGTGGCTGCCCGCGCGGCCCGCGCAGGGCTCGTCGTCACCGCGCACGGGCGCGACGTCCGCAACGTCGGCGCCGTCCCCGGGTTGACGACCGTGACGCGCCTCGTCGTCCGCTCGGCGCGGGTCGTCGCCGTGTCCGACTACCTGCGCCAGGAGCTGCTGGCGCGCCTGCCCGAGCTGGCCGGCCGGGTCGAGGTGATCGACTGCGGAGTCGACCTCGAGCGCTTCCGCGGTCGCGACGGCGAGGAGCTGCGCGCGCGTCTCGGGTGGGAAGGGGAGCCGCCGTTCTACGTCTGCGTCGGGTCGCTCGACGAGCGCAAGAGCCCGGTGCGGCTGGCGGAGGCGTTCGCCCGCCTCGGGCGGGGCAGCCTCGCATTCGTCGGCGACGGTCCCCTTCGCGGCGGGCTCGAGGGCCGGCCGGGGGTCAGGCTCGCCGGGCGCGTTCCGCACGAGGACGTCGCCGACTGGGTCGGAGCCGCGGACGTGCTGTGCCAGCCGAGCCTCGTGGAGCCGTTCGGGCAGGCGATCCTGGAGGCGCTCGCGAGCGAGCGCTCGGTGGTCGCCACCCGCGTGGGCGGCCCGCCGGAGTTCGTCCCGCCGGCGGCCGGCGTCCTCGTCGACCCCACGAGCGTCGAGGCGATCGCCGAGGGCCTGCGTGCCGCCGCCAAGCTGCCCAGCCCAAACCCGGCGGCTCGCGAGGCCGCGGCGCCGCATGACGTCCGCCTGCAGGCCGAGCGTGTCGAGAGGGTCCTGGAGGAGGCGGCAGAATGACCGGGACGCACAGTCGCGGTCACGAGCACGGCCGGAGCCACGCCAGCGCGAGCGGGACGGCGGACAGACGGCTCCTGGCCATCGCGCTGGGGGTCCTGCTCGCCTTCATGGCCGCCGAGGTCGTCTTCGGCATCGCCGCCAGCTCACTCGCGCTGCTCGCGGACGCCGGCCACATGCTCACCGACGCGGCGTCACTCGCCCTCGCGCTCCTCGCGGCGTCGCTGGCCGCCCGCCCGGCCGCCGGCCGCTGGACATTCGGGTTCGGGCGCGTCGAGATCCTCGCGGCGCAGGTGAACGGGGTCACGCTCCTCCTCTTCGGTACCTGGATCGTCTACGAGGCGATACGCAGGCTGATCGATCCGCCCGATGTCGACGCCGCCGTCGTCGGCGTCGTCGCGGGGGTCGGCATCGCGGTGAACCTGGTCGTCGTTGCGCTCCTTTCCCGCGCCCAGAGGCAGAGCCTGAACGTGAGGGGCGCCTACCTTCACATCGTCACCGACCTCGCCGCGTTCGTCGGCACCGGGATCGCCGCCGCCCTGATCCTCCTCACCGGCTGGAACCGGCTCGACCCGGTCGCCTCGCTCGTCGTCGCCGGGCTCATGTTCGCCGCCGCCTGGTCGCTCCTGCGGGAGTCGGGCCGGATCTTCCTCGAGGGGGCGCCCGAGTCGGCGCCACCCGCAGACGTCGGCCCCGCGATCGTCGCCCACCCGGGTGTGGTCGAGGCCCACGACCTGCACGTCTGGACGGTCACCGACGGCTTCCCGGCCCTCTCGGCCCACGTGCTCGTCCGGCCCGGCGCAGACTGCCACCGGATCCGGCTCGAGCTGGAGGCTCTTCTGCACGACCGCTTCGGGATCGACCACACGACGCTGCAGGTCGAGCACGTCGCCCGGGCGCGCGGCCTCGAGATCAGCCGGCGCGAGTCGGACTGAAACGAGCTGCTAGCCTGGCTGGGTGCTCGGGCTCTTCGCCGTCATCCAGGTCCTACTCTCCGCCGCCCTCATCGGCCTCGTGCTCATGCACTCGGGCCGTGACACGGGCTTCGGCGGGATGGGCTTCACGCCGGCCTCCCAGGGCGGCCAGCACGTGGTCGAGCGGAACCTGACGCGCTTGACCGTGTTCGTGGCGTTCCTCTTCGCCGTCAACACGGTCATTCTCTTCTACCAGTTCTAGTAGCGCTATCCGACGTAGGCGCGGTCCGGGAGCCGGGGCGCGACCTCCTTGCCGAGGACCCGGTGGATCGGTTCCGTGAGCTGCCCCGGCGAGCGGTGGCGCGCCGTCGATGGTCCGGATGGCGCGTTCGCGAAGCCGAGGCCGTAGCGCATGCGTTGTTCAGCTCGGCCGCAGCTCTCGCGAGAGCGAGGCCCGTGAGCCCGCGCCGCGTCATGCTCCGAGGGGTAGCGCGCTCCGCCTCCGATCGAGTCGAGGCCGACCGCCGGCGGCCATCCGTCCCCGCTGGCCATGCCCCGGGGTCTGACCCCCGGACACGTCCGCCGCGGACAGGATGTACGTCGCGAATGTGAGACCGCCGTCCTAGCGGACGCCTGACAGGCCGCTTCCTGCGTGGCCCGGGGTCTGACCCCCGGGCCCGCCCGCCGGGGACAGCGTGTGCGTCACGAGGATGTGACGCCTTGGGCGTTCTCGGCTGTCAGCCGCCGGCGATCGCCGCGACGAGCCTGATCTCCTCGATGCCGGCGAGAGCGGTCGCCAGTCCGTCCCGGTCGCGAATATCGATGCCGTCCACATAGACGTTGACGAGCTGGCGCAGCTCGTCGCGCTCGTCGAAGACGAGGTTCGCCACCGGGAGTGCGCGAAGCGCGTCGCCGACCGTGGCGGCCTCGAGCTCGACGCGGTTCCGCCCGCCCGTCTCGGCGGCGAGCAGCGAAGGGAGGAGGACTACAACCACTCGCCCGCTTCCACCGACAGGATCGGCGGGAGCTGGGCGGCGGCCTCGACCCACGTGTCGCCCGCATCAGGGGAGACGAAGAGCGAGCCGCTCTGGGTGCCGAGGTAGATCCCCGGCGGGTCGAGGCGATCCCAGGAGAGTCCCTCGCGCATGACGGAGCCCCAGGCGCGCTGCGGGAGGCCGCCCGTCAGGAGCTCCCAGGTGGCCCCGCGGTCGGGGGTGCGGAAGACGCCGAGCCGGCCCTCGCAGGTGACGCGGTTCTCCGAGCTCTCCTCCGGGATCACGAACGCGGCGTCAGGGTCACGGTGGTCGAGCGCCAGCGGGAAGCCGAAGCCGCTCGGGAGGCCGTTGCCCTCGAGGCGCTCCCAGGACTCGCCGCGGTCGTCCGTGCGGTAGACGCCGCAGTGGTTTTGCTGCCAGAGGCGCTCCGGGCGAGCGGGGTGGAGGAGCAGCTTGTGAACGCACTGGCCGAGGTCGGGTAACGGGTTTGGGAGGAAGTCGGCCGCGGTGCCCCGGTTCGCGGGCGCGAAGGTCTCGCCGCCGTCCTCGCTGCGGAAGACGCCGGCTGCGGAGATGCCGACGTACATGCGCTCCGGCTCGTCCGGGTCGAGCGCGATCGAGTGGCAGCACATGCCGCCCGCGCCCGGGTTCCAGCGCTCGCGGGTCTCGTGGCGGACGATGCCGTCCACCGGGTGCCACGTCTCGCCGCCGTCGTCGGTGCGAAAGACGACGCCCGGCGCCGCGCCCAGCCAGAGCCGCCCGTCCTCACCCCCGCGCCCCGGCTCGACGTGCCAGGTCTTTTCCAGAGTGAGCCCGGTGTCCTCGGGGAGGCCGAGCTGCTCCGCGCGGGCCCACGTCTCCCCCCGGTCGGCGGAACGGTGGACGGTGCCGCCGTAGACGTCGCTATTCGTGGCCGCGTGGATCGTCCCGTCGCGCGGGTCGACCACGGCGTGGAAGACCGACCAGCCGGTGAGGAAGGGCCCGCGAAGCTCCCAATCCCGCCGCGCGGCGTCGCTCTCGAGGAGGAAGAGGCCCTTCCGGGTGCCGACGAGCGCGACCGGCATCAGAGCCCGGGGCCGGACCCCGTCCCCACGACCGTGAAGGCGCTGGTCGCCACTGCAGGGACGAGCGTACCGAACGGATAGCGGTCGTCGTAGAAGTCGCTTCTGTTCACGAGCGTGAGCTCCTCGGTCAGCCCGAGCAGCCCGGCGACGAGGGCGGGGAACGAGGTCGTGAACCGGAGGTTCACCACCGGGGTCGTCACCTCGCCGCCTTCGATCCGGAACGTGCCGTCGCGGGTCATGCCGGTGATGATCCCCTCGCGCGGGTCGACGACGCCCAGGTAGTGGAGGCGCGTGACGTAGATGCCGTCGCCGACCCGCTCGGCCAGCTCGTCCACGGACGCGGCGTCGCCGCCGGACATCGCGAGGTTGAAGGGGATGGGCCCGAAGGCCTGCTCCGGGGGCGCCAGCGCGTGCCCGGTGGAGGCCTTCTCGTCGCCGGCCTGCTTCGCCGTGCGGCGGTCCCAGACGACGTCGCGCGCGATGCCCTCCTCGACGATCAGCACCTTTTGCTTGGGGACGCCCTCCAGGTCGAACGACTTCGGGGTAGTTGCGTTCGTCGAGGCCGTCGTCCCGGAGGGTGAAGCTCTCGTCGAAGAGCTTGTCGCCGAGCCGTCCCGAGAGGTAGCTGCGGCCCTCCAGGAGCGCAAGCGCGTTCAGCGACGTGAAGCCGAAGTAGAAGAGGAGCTCGGAGATCGCGTACGGCTCGAGCACGGCGCGGAAGGTCTGCGGCTCGATCTGCGTGGCTCCGCGGGTGCGGGCGGCCTTCTCGGCGGCCTCGCGCGCGATCGCCGCGGCGTCGAGGTCGGCGGCACGCCACGAGGTCCCCTCGGCATAGCCCGAGGAGTCGTCGGAGGCCGCGAGCGCCAGCACGCTCACGTCCGTCATCGTCTGCGAGACGGCGTGGCCGGTCGTGGAGGCGACCGCGATCTCGGTGGCCCCGCTCGTGAAGTAGCCGTAGAGCCCGAGCCCGGGCGCGCCGCCGATTGCCTCGGTCGCCGCCTGCGCCTGGTCCTCCGGGGTCAGCGCTGCCGTCTCCTCGTCGTAGCCGCCGACCTCGGCGACCGCGACCGACTCCTGCAGTCCGGCGAAGGAAGTGTCGACGGGCGAGCTGTCGGCGGCCTCCGCCGCACGGCGTGCGGCCGAGGCCAGCCCTTCGCCGTCGGTCCGGTTGGTGGTCGCGCAGCCGACGCGGCCGTCCCGGACGACCCTGAGGGTCACCGTCTCGTCGCTGATCAGCGTCGGCTGGTGGACGGCCGAGGCGGCGAAGCGCGCGAACCCGGAGCGCTCGACATGGACGGAGACGTCGGCCTCGTCGCCCTCGGCCGCCTTCACCGCGTGCTCGGCGAGGTCGAGGGCGCGGCTCACGAGCGGACGCCCACCTGGACGTCGCGGAAGCGTGCCGGCGAGGTCCCGTGGGAGACGTGGGCGTGCTGGCCGGGCTGACCCTTGCCGCAGTTCGTGAGGCCGAACATCCGCCACTCCCCCGAGCCGGCGACGGCGTCCAGACGCCCCCAGAATTCCGGAGTCACGCCCATGTAGGTCGGGTCGCGCAGCATTCGGCCGAGCTTGCCCTTCTTGATCTCCCAGGCCACCTGGGTGCCGAACTGGAAGTTGAGCCGCTTGTCGTCGATCGACCAGCTCTTGTTCGTGCAGAGGTAGAGGCCGTCGTCGACGTCCGCGAGGAGATCCTCGAGCGCTCCCTCCCCGGGTTCGAGGTGGAGGTTCGTCATGCGGACGAGCGGCATGCGGCTCCAGTTGTCGGCGCGCATCGAGCCGCCGAGTTCGCGGCCCAGCTGAGCGGAGGTCTCGCGCGAGGCGAGGAAGCCGGTGAGGACGCCCCCCTCGATGACGGGCTGGCGCCGCGCGGGCGAGCCCTCGTCGTCCCAGCCGAAGGTGCCGAGGCCGAGTTCGGTCGTCGGATCGGCGGTGATGTTCATGTGCTCCGAGCCGTAGCGAAGACTGTCGAGGTCGCCGGGCTTCAGGAAGCTCGTTCCGGCGTAGGCCGCCTCGGTGCCGAAGACGCGGTCGAGCTCAGTCGGGTGGCCGACCGACTCGTGCACCTGCAGGACCATCTGTTCGGCGTCGACCACGATCGTCGTCGTCCCGGACGGGCACGGATCAGCCGTCAGCAGGGCCGCAGCCTCCTCGCCCACGCGGGGTGCCTGGACGTCGAGCCCGAGGCCCTCGACGAACTCCCAGCCCGTCTGGGCGCTGGAGCCGCCGTGGGCGCTCGGGTAGCTCCGGTTCTGGACGCGGCCGTCGTCGGACACTGCGAGCGCGTCGATGCCGCCGCCGCACTCGACGAAGCGCTGCCTGACGTTCGCGCCCTCCGAGGAGCGGAAGACCCGCTCCTCGCGCATCGCGCGGACGGCCGCCTCGGTGATCTTCACCTCTGGTCGGCGCATGCCCTCCTCCGCCCGCAGGCAGAGGGAGATCTTCTCCTCGAGCGGCACGTCGACCGGGTCGCGCTCGACCCGGGCGGCGTAGTCGCCCGCCGCGGGCGGGATCGGCGAGAGTTCCACGCGCGTGCGCGCGCGCGCGGCGCTCGCGCGGGCGAAGGCGACCGCGCGGTCGGCGGCGGCGCGCGCACCCTCCTCGGAGGGGCGCGGGTCGCCGGCGAAGCCCCAGGCTCCGTCGACGAGCACTCGAACGCCGAGGCCTTCCGTCTCCGAGTCCGCGACGGAGTCGACCTCGCCGTTCTTCGTGGCCACGTGCTGTGCCCGGCGCCGGACGACGCGGGCGTCCGCGTAGCCCGCTCCGGCGGCGACTGCGGCGTCGATCGCGTGTCCTGCGAGGTCCTCCACGGCGCCCGTACATTACTGACGCCGGTCGGCGGCATGACGCGGTCTCTACCGCCAGGCGAGGCTCTCGGTCGAGACCGGAATGCTGAAGCGGGTCGTCCAGTCGGACGTGCGCACGAGGTAGACGTTGGCGCCGTTCGCGTAGGCGAGCCACTCGCCGTCCGGCGACCAGTCGAAGCCGCTGGTCTCGACGGGCGAGCTCCATCCCGCTCGCAGCTGGTCGTCATAGACGTCCAAGGAGCCGTGGGCGAGGACGGCCACGTCGTGGCCGTCCGGGCCGGCCCGCATGGCGTCCGGACCGCTCGGGCGCGAAGTCGCCGATCCGGTCCATCGTCCCTTCTCGTATCCGGCCAGCCATGGCCCGTCGTCGGTTCGGAGAGCCGCCAGCAGGCGCGAGCTGCTCGTCCAGACGAGCCCCCTCACGGATCGGAGCCGAACGCGGTCCGGCAAGGCACGGGCGAGCTCGTCTCGGGCTACGAGCGTCCGGGAGCAACGCGACCCGACAGGCTCGGGGGCAAGCGAGGACGACGGCGAGACGATCACTCGCTCGTCGTCACAAACCGCGCTCCACCCGACCACCGATCCGGCATGGACGTACGTGAGCGTGCCGTCCGGCCTGAACGCCGGGGCCGAGCCGGGGAGGCCCATCCTGCTTCCGGTGCTCACGTCCACCACCTCGAGCTCGCCGGCGCCGGTCTCGGCCGCGAGGATCGCCCGCTGCTGCTGGCTCCACGTGACAGCTCTGCCCGACGCGTCGTCGGCGTTGGCGGAGACGGTGAACGAGCAGCTGCGCGACCGCGGCCCCTCGGCGAGCTCGAGCTCGGGAAGGCTGAGCGCCCGTAGGCGCCTCGCGTTGCCGTCGAGGCAGCCGTCCGCGCTCAGGTAGAGGGTGCCGCTCACCCCGTTTCGTCTCAGTCGGCGGGCGAGCCCGGCCCGGTCCTCGATCCAGGACGCCGGGCGAGCCGACGACCGGACCACGACCTCGGAGGGCTTCAACTCGGCGGCCCGTCCGCGATCGACCGTCGGGAACCGACCCGCCCCCGAGCCTCGGAACGCATCCACCGCCGCCACTGTGATGAGAGCCGCAAGCCCGAAGGCGAGCGCGAGCGTGAGCCGACGGCGCATCGTTCGCGAACCATATGCCGCTCCGCGAGGAAGGGCGCCCCGCGGGCGCCCTCGCATGCGCTGGAGAGGACTTGAACCTCCACGGCCCGTTCGGGCCACAAGGCCCTCAACCTTGCGCGTCTACCAATTCCGCCACCAGCGCGTGACGGGCGCATTGTAGCGGCTGGCCGCGTCTTGACTCCGTCCGGAGGCCGCGCTACCGTGTACGAACAAACGTTCGCTCCAGTGAGGGGAGGCAGATGCTCACGCAGCGTCAGCAAGAGGTGTACGACTTCGTCGTCGGCTACGTGGACTCGCACGGGTATCCGCCCACCGTGCGCGAGATCGGGGAGGCCGTGGGGCTCGCCTCGCCGTCGACCGTCCACGCCCACCTGGCCAACCTCGAGCGCGCGGGCTACCTCCGGCGCGACCCGACGAAGCCGCGGGCGCTCGAGCTCACGAAGCGCGAGCGCTCGGCGGCCGGCACCTCGGTGTCCGTCCCGGACATCGGCGAGGTGCGCGTCCTGCCGCTCGTCGGCGAGATCGCGGCCGGCGGCCCGCTCCTCGCAGAGGAGAACGTGGAAGACCACCTGGCGGTGCCCGACACCCTCTCGCGCGGTGGCGAGGAGTTCCTCCTGCGCGTGAAGGGTGAGAGCATGGTGGAAGCCGGCATCCTCGACGGCGACTTCGTCGTCGTGCAGCGGCAGCAGACCGCCCGCGACGGGGATATCGTCGTCGCCCTGGCAGGGCAGGACGAGGCGGCGGACGAGGCGACCGTGAAGACGTTCTTCCGCGAGCAGGGCCGGGTGCGTCTGCAGCCGGAGAACTCCTCGATGGAGCCGCTCTATCCCGAGCACGTCAGCATCCTGGGCAAGGTCGTGGGCGTGTTCCGGAGGGTGGGATAGGCGCCGTGGAGGTGGTCACGCTCAACCGGACACTCGACCAGGAGCTGATGGCCCTGATGCGCGGCGCCAGCCTCGAGTGCCCCGTCTGCGGCGAGTTCGTCCTTCACCGCGACGGTGCGATCGAGTGCCCCGAGTGCGGCTCGGGGCTCAGGGCGGCGGCCGGCGGGGCGCTACACTTGGGCGTGCAGGCCGGGTGACCGCGCGCCGCGCGAGCGGCTCGAGGAAAGTCCGGACACCGAAGGGCAGGACGCTGGGGAAACCCAGGCGGCGAAAGCCGACGGAAAGTGGCACAGAAAGCAGACCGCCTCCGGCGAACGTCTCTCTCCGGAGACGCCGGCGGTAAGGGTGAAACGGTGGGGTAAGAGCCCACCAGCGTCGTGGCGACACGGCGGCTCGCCAAACCCCGTCCGGTGCAAGGCGAACAGGCTCCGCCTCGAGGTGGCCCGCCGAGGAGCCGGGTAGCCGCAGAGCCTCCGTGGAAGCGGAGGCCAAGATGGATGGTCACCCTCGACAGAATCCGGCTTACAGGCCTGCTACGGAGAAAGCCCTGGTAACGGGGCTTTTTCTATTGTGGCGTGTCGCGCGGAACTCGTCGTGGTTTCGGTTAGGCAGCCCTTCGGCGGTCTCTCTGGAACCGCTCGGCGCGGGCGCCCGGGTTCGTACCGGCTTCGCTCCGCCCCGCGGAAGCGAGGCTAGCAGTGGCCGCCGCCGGACTCAACGTCGGCGCTTCGTCGGTGTGATTGAGACTGTGATTGACACGGGATACGAACTGTGCCACGATGTGGACAGGAGGTGTACCGATGGCAGTCAGCCCCGCCGCCAGACCCGACTACGCAGCCCATGCCCGCGCCGTTCGCGCCAGCTTCCCTGAGGTCGCCGCCGCGCTGCGCGACATCCTCGGCCTGAAGCTCTGCGCCTACCTCGGCTCCGTGAAGGAGACGCGAGCAGTCAACGAATGGGCTGACGGCGCTCGCGAGCCGAGCGACGCCGTGCAGCGGCGACTCCGGCTCGCCTTCCAGGTCGCAGGCGCGATCGCCGACGTCGACGGCCCCGAGGTGGCCCGCGCTTGGTTCCAGGGGCTCAACCCGCAGCTCGGCGACCGCTCGCCGGCGCGGCTGCTCCGCGAAGGTGACCTCGACGAGGTCGGCCCCGAGGTGATCGGCGCCGAGCGCGCCTTCCTCGTGGGTGGATGAGCAACGGCCTCGCGTCCGTCGAGCCCGATGGACCGCTCTATCGGCTCGGCAGGTACCCCGATCCGTGGGCGTGGCCGGACTGGTCGTACGCCGCGCCCGACGGCACCTTCGGCAACCGCTACGACGATCCAGCCGGGAGCTACCGCGTCCTCTACGCCTCCTCGCAGCGCGTCGGAGCATTTCTCGAGACGCTCGCTCGCTTCCGGCCCGACCTCGAGGTCATAGCCGAGCTCGATCGGATCGAAGGGGACGACGAGGCGCCGCCGGCCGTGCCGCGAACGTGGCTCGCGAGGCGCCTGGTCGGCGAGGCGACCGTCGAGGGACGCTTCGTCGACGTCGGTGACGCCGTCTCGCTCGCCACGCTCCGAACGGCACTCGCCGCGAGCGCGATTCACCACGGCCTTGACGAGATCGACGCGGCGACGATCCGCCTGCGCGCCCCGCGCGCCTTCACGCAGCAGGTGTCGCGTCACGCGTACGAGCAAGGCTCCTTCGCCGGCATCCGCTACCGCTCGCGCCTGGGTGACGACATTCTCAACTGGGCGATCTTCGAGCCTGCTCCTAATGGTCAGATGCCGCTCGTCGCGAGGACGTCTGCCGAGATCGACGCGGACGATCCTGATCTGAGCGCGGCGCTGGCCCTGCTCGACCTGACGCTCGCCTGACGCGCGCTTCAGGCTGCGGTCGGCATCGCCGCGCGTGCGAGTGCCGCCGCGGCGTCGTGTAGTTCGTTCTTGGCGACGTGGGCGTAGCGGCTGACGGTCGAGAGGTCGGCGTGGCCGAGGTAGGCGGCGACGAGACGCGCGTCGCCGGTCTGCTGGCGCAGCCAGGTGGCGGCGGTGTGCCGGAGCGTGTGAGCGGTGACGCGCTTCTCGAGCGCCGCCCGCTCGGCGGCGCGACGGATGATCCCGGCTAGGATCGTTGGCTGGAGCCGCTTCCCCTCGAGGCCGCAGAACACCGGGGCGTCGGCCGACGTGCCGCGCGCCGCACGCAGTCGGACCAACTCACCGGCGAGTTCCGGTGCGAGAGGCTGGCGCCGCGGCTTGCCGCCCTTGCCGCAGCGGACGAGCAGGGAGGGTCGCTCACACTCGAGCTCTAGGTCAGACCAGTCGAGGGCGATCAGCTCGGCACGGCGTAGGCCCGTTTGGACGAGCGTGAGCAGGACGAGCCGGTCGCGCTCGGCAAGTCCCTGACGCTGCCGCCGCGGATGCTCCGCCGCCACGAGCAGGCGGGCGAACTCGTCCTCGGTCAGCCAGTCGGCCTCCTGCCGCGGCTTCGGCGGCGGCTCGAGCTCGAGGAACGGGTCGGGCAGGCCGTTGCGGCGGCTCACCCACTGGAGGAAGCGGCGCAGCAGACCGAAGCGGCGATAGTAGGTCGCGGGCGCCGGTTGGGCGCGTCGCTGGTAGCCGGTGAGGTAGTCGACGATCGTCGCTTCCTCGAACACGTTGCGCGCGTGGTCGCTGCTCCAGTCGAGCAGATCGTCGATCGCGATCCGGTAGGCGGTCATGGCGCTCTTGCTACGCCGAGCGGCCTGCAGCCTTCGCAGCCAGTCGTCGCGCGCCTGACGGAGCTCGGCCTCGCTCGGCACGCGCACCGCTGGCGCTGCCGCCGCCAGATCGGTGAGGTAGCCAGCCAGCAGGGCAAGCGGGTCGCTCCCGTTGCCGCCCGCACTGCCGGACGACTCGTCGTGGTTCACAACGACCTCGGTGGCCGCCGGCAGAGGCGGCCGCGCTTCGAGTTGCTCGACCGGCCCTCCGCCGACGTCGAGCTCGAAGAGCGAGAGCTGGCCGGAGAGAGGCCTCACCCCAGCGTGGCCAGCTGGTCGGGCGGTCATGAGCGGTTCTCCATCGGCCTTCAGTCCCCCGGCGTCTCTGAGCTTGAGGACAAACTGTAGCAGAAATGCGTTCTACTGTGCTAACGCTCCCGAGCGATAGAATTGCAGCATGCGCGGCGGCGAGCTGATCCGGGAAGCACGAACGCGGGCGGGCCTCACCCAGGCCGAGCTCTCCGGAGCGGACCGGCCGCGACCGCTCGGTCATCGCCCGCTGGGAGCAGGGCCTCATCTCGCCGCCGGTGGAGAGCCTGCTCGCTTGCGTCCACGCCTGCGGCTATCGACCTGCCGCTCGTCCTCGTACCCCTCGACGAGAGCGCCGACAGGGAGCTGCACGACTCGCTGATGGCGACGCCGAGCGAGCGCGTCGCGCGCATGCTCGAGCAGCTCGGGCAGAGCCGAGCTCGGAAGAGGCGCTGAGGGGAGGATCGTTGGCAAACCGGGCTCCCTCCTTCGACCCGTACGAGCTTCTCCGCGCGCTCCAGGGCAACTATGTCAGCTTCGTCGTGATCGGCGCCTTCGCCCGAGTGATCCACGGAACCGGCGAGGTCACCGACGGACTCGACATCACCCCGTCCTTCCGCGGCGACAATCTGTCCCGGCTCGAGAAGGCACTCGCCGAGCTCGACGCCAGCCGACGCGACGGCAAGCCGCTCGACCTCGGAAGCGCCCGCGAGCCGGTGATCGAGCTGGACACGCGCGCCGGCGAGCTGAAGCTCGTCCCCGAGCCGGCCGGCAGCCACGGCTACGACGACCTCCGCCGCCACGCAAGCCGCGAGCCGCTCGGCCAAGGCCTGCGCCCCCAGGTCGCCTCCCCGGGCGACCTCGCCCGCATGCTCGGCGCGCTCGAGCGCGCAGGACGACATCCCCACCCTCCTCCGCCTCCGCCGCCTCATCGAGCTCGACCGCGAGCTCAGCCGCGAGCCGCGGACTCGACCTCGGCCTCTGACCAGCCCACTCCGCAACCGCGTCCGCGAGCAGCAACTACTCAGCCTCGATAGCCAGCAGGGCACATATGCACTCGTGTTAGTGCTGCGGGGGTCGCCGTCGTTTTGGTGACGGCGGCGAGCCCCGGAGGTGGCTCGACAAATGCGTGCCGGAAGACGGTGGCCTTCCCGTGATGAGTGTCCCTCCGGGGCTCACCTGGTTGGGTGGCGTCGCTTCATAGGAGCTTGCGTGCCCTACGAGTGCTTGCGCACCGCCCGACCGCATCGTATGCCCCTCGAGGAAGGAGATCGTCGTGGTCACGATCGGGATCGACGCGCACAAGCGCTCGCTGGCGGTCTGTCTGGTCGACGAGCTCGGCCGCGAGCTCGCCCAGCGCCAGTTCGCCAACGAGCCGCGGGCACATCGAGCGCTGCACGCCTGGGCCGCGCGGCTGGCGCCGGACGGGCGGCGCTTCGGGATCGAAGGCAGCGGCTGGATCGGTCGCGGGCTCGCCTGCTTCCTGCTCGCCGAGGGCGAGACGGTCGTCGACGTGCGCGGCTCGCTCACCGACCGGCAGCGGCGCCGACTGCGCGGCGGCGGCAAGAGCGACCCGCGCGATGCTCTCGCGATCGCGCGAGTGACCGCCCGCGAGCAGCTGCCGCCGGCACGGCCCGACTCGCCCGAGCGCGACCTGAAGCTGCTCTGCGACTACCGCCGCCAGCTGCTCGCCGAGCGGACACGGACCGCCAACCGGCTCCACGTCGACCTCGTCTCGCTCCACCCCGGCTACGAGCACGCCGTCCCGCGACTCGACTCGCCGGCGCGCCTGCAGGCGGCCGAACGGCTGCTCGCCGACGAGCAGACCGTGCAAGCCTCCCTGGCTCGCCGCCGCATCGAGACGCTCTCCCGGCTCGACGCCGAGATCAAACAGCTCGAGCGCGACATCGCCCAGTCGGTGAAGGCCACCGGCAGCGGCCTACCCGGGCTGGTCGGAATCAGCTACCTGGGGGCCGCCAGCATCATCGGCGAGGTCGGCGACATCCGCCGGATCGCGACCAAGGCGCGCTTCGCCCGCCTGAACGGCACCGCCCCGATCCCCGCCTCCTCCGGCCAGACGCAACGGCACCGGCTCGACCGCGGCGGCAACCGCCGCCTCAACCACACGCTGCACATGATGGCGCTCACCCAGGCCCGCCACGACCCCCGCGCCCGCGCCTACCTCGAGCGCCGCCACGCCGAAGGCCGCACCAGACGCGACGCCGTCCGCGCGCTCAAACGGCATCTATCCGACGCCGTCTACCAGCAACTCCGCCACGACGCCGGCCTGCGAGGGGCGACCTTGACATAGGAGCTCATCCTTCGATGCATCGGCGTCTCGACCTTCAATGTTTGTAGGGAAGGACCGCGGGCTGACCTCCATCTGGTCTCTCACTACCGGACGGGTACGACGTCCAAGCTGGACCGAATAGAGGGGGGCCGGACACCCCGGTAACGGGGCTTTTTCTATGCTTGCGACTCGCCGGCAACCTGGTTCTCGCCTCGAAGGGCTCGCCGTACCTCAAGACGAGCTCCCGGAACCGAGCACCTGGCAGGTGGCGGCGAAAACCCCGGAGCATGCCGTGAGCCGACTCTCGGCGGGCCGCGTCGTCCCCGACGGCGTCGCCGGAGACGAGACGGACGCTGAGGGCATCGGGAGAGCAGCTTCCAGCCCGTACTGGACTACCTGCGCCGCTCGTAGATCAGGACCAGCACACCGTCCGGGCCGACCGGTTTCGCCTCGGTGAGCCGCCAGTCCGACTTCTCGCTGGTCTCGCTGAACAGCCGCCGACCGGTGCCGAGCACGACCGGGAAGACCATCAGATGCAGCTCGTCCACGAGGTCGTTCTCGATCAGGGCTTGGACGACCCGGAGGCTCCCGGCCACCTGAATGATCCCGTCGATCTCCTCCTTGAGCTTCGAGGTCTCCTCCACCGCGTCGCCTTTGAGGACCGTCGTGTTGTTCCACTCGGGGTCCTCTAGCGTTGAGGAGACCACGTACTTCGGCATGCTGTTCAACTTGACTGCGAACTCGCCCTCCCGCGAGGGCCAGGCGCCGGCGAAGCTCTCGTAGGTGACCCGCCCGATCAAGAGCGCGTCGCTATCCAGCGCCTCTCGAAGCTTGAACTGGTTCCCCTCGTCCCCCCGATCGAAGTCGAAGGTCCATCCGGGGTACTTGAAGTCTTCGCCGCCGGGCGCCTGCATGACGCCGTCGAGCGACACGAACTCCGTCACCACCAACTTGCCCATCCGGCACTCCTTGTCGGTTGCTGTCGTTGACTAGGACCGGCTTACGGTCCGGAGCTCATCGCTCGGAGCGTCGAGAGCGTCTCGTTGCTGGAGCTCATGCGTTGCTTCCATCGGCGTACGGTCACCGCCGCGAAGTCGAGCAGCGTCTGCGCGCGGGCGAAGCGCGATCAGTTGCTGTCGCGTGATCGGGATGAAGCGATGCTGCGCGGTTCTTCACGTTGAGCAGGTCGATGAGCGCCATTGCGGCTCGACGCCTTCCGAACGATATGGCTCAGGAGCGCCGCCGCCTCGCGGTGGCCTCGCCGAGGGTGTCCATGCCAGTCTGCGGTCGCACGTTTCGGTGCGGCCCGCTTCGCATGGTGTGCCTTCGCCCCGACGAGCGTGGTCGCGTCTCGGCGCAGCGCGTCCACGAGTGGGGGCCGCTCCCTGGTCGAAGGGGCGTCGCTCTCTCGCGGGCCGCCACGCCTAGCTGCGCTCGACGGTCTCCTTCAGGCCGGACAGCATCTTCTCCCAGTTTTCGCGCGAGTGCTCCGCGGCCTCCTCGCTGGCGTTGTTGTCTTGGCTGAGCGAGACGCGCGTCGCCTCCCCCTGGTCCTCGAGCTCATACGTCAGCTTGTGGTAGTTCGCCGGGATGTCCTCCTGGCCGCTTAGAGCGCTGAAGTGGGTCACTTGCAGTCGTCGTGCCGGCTCGATCTCGACGATCTCGCCCTTGTCCTCGTACCGCTGGCCCTCGTACTCGCCCTGCCACACGATCGGGCTGCCTTCCTTCCAGTCGGTCACCACTTGCGAGCCGAACATGTACTTCTCGATCTGCTCTGGTTCAGTCAGGGCATCCCAAACCCGCGCGGCTGGGGCGTCGATCACGATTTCTGCGGTTGCCACATGGCCGGCCATGTCTCTCCTTTGTCGTCAGCAGGAGGGACCTACCTCTCCCATCCGTGCCCCAAACGCAGGTCGCGGCCTCCGCCGCGACCTGCCTGCCGCGTCAGTTTCACTGCCTTTTCGCCCTCAGCGGGCAGGAGTTCGAACGCCGCCCCGCCTGGACGGCTCGCCTGCGGAGGCCTGCCCTCGGTCCAGCTTCGGCTTCTCCGCCGAATCGTCGCGTCCCGCGAGCGCACCATCCCGGGAAAGCGTTGTACCCTTTCGCCGGTGATGCGCGGGATCGCGCGACAGTGGTGGAGCCTCGGGGGCATCGCCGCGATCCTCTTCGTCGTCGTCTTCGTCGTCGGAGTCGCGCTTCAGGCCGGGCCGCCCCTCGCGGACGACCCCGTCGACGAGATCCGTCGGGACTGGGTCGAGGGGGGCCAGCAGTACCTCGTCGCGAGCTACGTGCTCGGGCTCGGGTTCGTCTTCTTCTACATCCCGTTCATGCTCGTCCTTCGCGCTCTGCTCGGTCGTGCCGAGGGCGGGATCGAGCTCTGGTCGCGTGCGTCGCTCGTCGGCGCGTTCACGACGCTGCTCTGGGGCACCTGGTCGGGGATGTTCTGGGGGGCGCTCGCGTTCGGGGACTTCGCGGCGACCGCGTCCGACGAGACGCTCCGCACCCTGTCGGTGCTCGACTACTACGCGGTCTCGGGAACGCCCCTGGCGTTCGCGGTGTTCGTCGGCGCGACCTCGATCGTCATTGCCCGCACGCGGGTCCTCTGGCGCTGGCTCGCCTACCTCGGCGCGATCGAGGTGCTGCTCGCGCTGCTCGCACCCCTCTCCATCTTCTCGGCCGAGACCGACAGCTTCTTCGACGTCGTCTTCCTGATCGCGTTCCTCGGCTTCACGCTGTGGATCCTGCTCGTCGGCATCGCCATGGTCTCGAAGCGCGACGAGCCCGGCGTCCCGCCCGCGTCCGGCTGACGCACCCACCTGACTCGGAGACGCGCGCGCCGACGGCTTCGCTGATGCACCTCGGTGCCGTGGGCATGTCGCTAGGGTCCGGTCGATGCCCGGGATCGCCCACCTCGGCGCCGACGCGGTTGGCCTGCGCGCCGCCCTCGGCGAGATTGCTCACGACTATGCGTTCACCTGGGTATCCGGGGCACGGGAGCTCTTCGCGCGCCTCGACCCCGGCCTCTTCGCCGAGACCGGCCACAGTCCGGCAGCGCTCCTCGCCGAGCTGCCCGACCGGGCGCTCGCCGCGGCCGTCGACGAGGAGCTTCTGACCGAGGTCGAGCGGGTCGGGCGGGCGCTCGCAGCCGAGCGGGCGCGGGCGGGCTGGTGGCAGACGGAGCACCCCGACGAGCCCGGCTTCCTGGTCGCGTACTTCTCGATGGAGTTCGGCCTCGACGAGAGCCTGCCGATCTACTCGGGCGGCCTCGGCGTCCTGGCGGGCGACCACCTGAAGTCCGCCGCGGAGCTGGGCGTGCCGCTCGTCGGCGTGGGCTTGCTCTACCGGGAGGGGTACTTCCGGCAGGAGCTCGACGGCGCCGGCCAGGCCGAGCGCTATCCGACGAACGATCCCTCCAGGCTCGGGCTCGATCCTTTACCCGGCCGGGTCGCGATCGAGCTGGTCGACGATGAAGGTGAGCCGTGCCCCGTCAGCCTCGCGCTCTGGAGGGCCAGGATCGGGCGGGTGGAGCTCGTCCTGCTCGACTCCGACCTCGATCACAACCCCGCCTGGGCGCGCACGGCCTGCGACCGGCTCTACGGCGGCAACCGCGACCACCGGCTGCGCCAGGAGCTCATCCTCGGCGTCGGCGGGGTGCGGGCGCTCGGCCTGCTCGGCCACTCGCCGAGCGTGTGGCACATGAACGAGGGCCATTCGGCGTTCCTCGTGCTCGAGCGTGCCCGGGGCCTCGTCCAGGACGGGCTCGGCGTCGCCGAGGCGCTCGAGCGCGTGCGGGCCGCCACCCTGTTCACGACCCACACGCCCGTGCCGGCCGGCAACGAGGTCTTCGAGGTCGAGCTTCTCGAGCGGCAGCTCGGCCGTCTCGTGGCGGAGTGCGGCCTCTCATGGGAGGACTTTCTCGAGCTGGGCCGGAGCGGGGAGACGGACGGCGGCGGGGGGTTCGGGATGACCCCGTTCGCGCTGCGCTCCGCGAAGGAGAGGAACGGCGTGTCCGACCTGCACGGCGAGGTCGCCCGGACCATGTGGCGATCCCTCTGGCCCGACCGCGAGACCGGCGACGTGCCGATCGGCCACGTGACGAACGGCGTCCACCTCCGCTCCTGGCTCGCCGCCGGGCTCTCCCACACACTCGGCGACGAGGAGCTCTGGCGCCTGCACCGTGAGCGGAAGGAAGCCCTGCTCACCCTGCTCGCGGAGCGCACCAGCGTCTCGCTCGCGCCCGACGTGCTGACGCTCGGGTTCGCGCGCCGCTTCGCCGCATACAAGCGAGCCGGGCTCGTCTTCAGTGATCCCGACCGCCTCGCGCGCCTCCTCGCCGACCCGGAGCGACCCGTCCAGATCGTCCTCGCGGGGAAGGCCCACCCGGCGGACGGCGAGGGCAAGGCGTTGATCGGGGAGATCCTCGAGCTCGCCCAGGACCCTCGCCTTGCCGAGCGCGTCGTCTTCGTCGCCGACTACGAGATGACGCTCGCGCGCCAGCTCGTCCAGGGCGTCGACGTCTGGCTGAACACTCCCCGCCGCCCGCAGGAGGCCTCCGGGACGAGCGGGATGAAAGCCGGGCTGAACGGCGTGCTCAACTGCTCGATCCTCGACGGCTGGTGGGCGGAGGCCTACGACCCCGGGCTCGGATTCGCCGTCGGCAGCGGCGGCACGCCCGGCCGCCGCGAGGGGGACGCGGCGGACGCCGAGGCGCTCTACGCCGTCCTCGAGCAGGAGGTCGCGCCCCTCTACTACGAGCGGGACGAGGACGGGCTGCCGCGACGCTGGCTCGAGCTGATGCGCCGCTCGATCGCGGAGATCGGCGAGCTGTTCAGCGCCGACCGGATGGTCCGCGAGTATGCCGAGCGCTACTACCTGCCGGCGCACCGGGCCCTGAAAGACGCCGGCTAGGACCCCGTGAGCGCGTCGCTGCCCAGGTCGAGGCCGGCCCGGATCGTGATCGAGGACGTCTGGCCGACCCTGGACTGCGGCCGCTATCCGGTGAAGTGCGCGCTCGGGGAGGCGGTCGAGGTGTGGGCCGACGTCTTCCGGGACGGCGCCGAGAAGCTGCAGGTGGTCGTACGCCATCGTCCGCCGGGTGTCCGGCGCTGGCGCGAGAGCCCGATGCGGCACGTCGGCAGCGACCGCTGGACCGGCTCCTTCGCCCCGGATCGGCTCGGCCGCTGGGCGTTCACGATCGAGGCCTGGACCGACCGCTGGGCCACCTGGCGGGACGAGCTCGAGCGCAAGGTCGCGGCGGGGCAGAACGACCTCGCGGGCGAGCTCTCGGAGGGCGCCGCCATGCTCGGCGTCGAGCGGCTCACGGCCGCCGAGGCGCTCGACCCCGGGCTCGCGCCCGACCGCCGCGCGAAGGGCCCGTCTCGCTCGGCCAGGACGCTCGAGGTCGACGTCGACCGGCGAGCGGGCGACCTTCGGCGCCTGGTACGAGCTCTTCCCCCGCTCGTTCGGCGGCTTCGCAGGCGTCGAGCAGGCGCTGCCGCGGCTCGCCGAGCTCGGCTTCGACGTCGTCTACCTGCCGCCGATCCACCCGATCGGCCGCACGAACCGCAAGGGCACGCAACAACGCCCTCACCGCCCGGCCGGGCGATCCCGGCAGCCCGTGGGCGATCGGCGCCGAGGAGGGCGGCCACGACCGCGATCCACCCCGACCTCGGCACGCTCGACGACTTCGAGCGGCTCGTCGCCGCCGCCGACGGGGCTCGGGCTCGAGATCGCGCTCGACTTCGCGATCCAGTGCTCGCCCGACCACCCCTGGCTGCGCGAGCACCCGGAGTGGTTCCACCGCCGTCCCGACGGGACGCTCAAGTACGCCGAGAACCCGCCGAAGCGCTACCAGGACATCTACAACGTCAACTTCGAGAGCGAGGACTGGCGCGGGCTCTGGGAGGCGCTGCTCGACGTCGTCCTCCACTGGGTCGAGCCACGGCGTCACGCGTCTTCCGCGTCGACAACCCGCACACGAAGCCGCTCGCGTTCTGGGAGTGGCTGATCGACGAGGTGCGGCGCCGGACGACCCGGACGTCGTCTTCCTCGCCGAGGCGTTCACGCGGCCCGGCGATGATGCACGACGCTCGCGAAGGTCGGGCTTCAGCCAGTCCTACACGTACTTCACCTGGCGGAACACGCGCTGGGAGCTGATCGAGTACATCACCGAGCTCGCGCTCGACGACGCCGACTACTTCCGGCCGAACTTCTTCGCCAACACGCCGGACATCCTCCACGAGTACCTGCAGGCGCGGCGGCCGGCCCGGCGTTCGAGGCGCGGCTCGTGCTCGCCGCGACGCTGTCGCCGAGCTACGGCATCTACTCCGGCTTCGAGCACTGCGAGAACGCGCCGGTGCACGCCGGGCAGCGAGGAGTACCTCGACTCGGAGAAGTACGAGGTCGAAGCGGCGGACGCTCGACGGGCCGCTGCTGCCGCTGGTCGAGCGCCTGAACGCGCATCCGGCGCGAGAACCGCGCCTTCCAGCGGCTCGACAACGTCACCTTCCTCGAGACGGCGAACGAGCAGCTGATCGCCTACGCGAAGCGGGAGCGAGCGACAACGCGGTGATCGTCTGCGTCAACCTCGACCCCGGCGCGCGCGCAGGAGGGTGTCGTGATCGTCCCGGCCGACCTCGGCCTGCCCGCCTTCGCGTGCACGACCTGCTCGACCGACGGACCTACGCCTGGCGGGTCGGGCGCAACTACGTCCGGCTGCCGCCCGGCGGCGCCACGTCATGCACGTCGATGACCATGCGAGCGCCGGCGTCCGCGCAGGCGCACGATCCCTGCGCCCGCGAGCGCGGCTGACATGAGCGAGCACGTGGTTCGAGGCGGACCCGCTGTGGTTCAAGCGGGCGGTCTTCTACGAGATCCACATCCGCGGCTTCTCCGACGGCAACGACGACGGCTCCGGCGACTTCCGCGGGCTGACCGAGAAGCTCGACTACCTGCAGTGGCTCGGCATCGACTGCATCTGGCTCCTGCCGATGTACCCGTCGCCGCTGCGGGACGGCGGCTACGACATCTCCGACTTCTACTCGATCCACCCCGACTACGGGACGCGTCGAGGACTTCCGCGCGCTTCGTCGAGGCAGGCGCACCAGCGCGGCATGCGCGTGATCGCCGACCTCGTCATGAACCACACCTCGAGCGACCACCCGTGGTTCCAGGAGTCGCGCTCCGACCCCGACCGGGCCGAAGCGCGACTGGTACGTCTGGTCGGACACCGACGACCGCTACCGCGACGCGCGGATCATCTTCGTCGACACCGAGACCTCGAACTGGACGTGGGACCCGGTCGCGCGGCCAGTACTACTGGCACCGCTTCTTCTCGCACCAGCCCGACCTCAACTACGACAACCCCGAGGTGCAGGAGGCGATGCTCGACGTGCTGCGCTTCTGGCTCGACCTCGGCCTCGACGGCTTCCGGCTCGACGCGGTGCCCGTACCTGTTCGAGCGCGAGGGGACGAACTGCGAGAACCTGCCCGAGACGCACGCGTTACCTGAAGCGCGTCCGCGGCCGAGGTCGACGCGACGCTACCCCGACCGCGTGCTGCTCGCCGAGGCGAACCAGTGGCCGGAGGACGTCGTCGAGTACTTCGGCGACGGCGACGAGTGCCACATGGCCTTCCAGTTCCCGGTCATGCCGCGCATGTTCATGTCGCTCCGCCGCGAGGACGCGACGCCGATCTTCGAGATCCTCGAGCAGACGCCCGCCGATCCCCGACAACGCGCAGTGGGGCCTCTTCCTGCGCAACCACGACGAGCTGACGCTCGAGATGGTGACCGACGAGGAGCGCGACTACATGTACGAGCGAGTACGCGAAGGATCCGCGGATGAAGCTGAACCTCGGGATCCGCCGCCGGCTCGCGCCGCTGCTCGACAACGGCCGCGACGAGATCGAGCTCGCTGCACGCGATCCTCTTCTCGCTGCCCGGGCGCCCGATCCTCTACTACGGCGACGAGATCGGGATGGGCGACAACGTCTACCTCGGCGACCGCGACGGCGTCCGCACGCCGATGCAGTGGACGGGCGACCGCAACGGCGGCTTCTCGCGCGCCGACTTCGCCCAGCTCTACCTGCCGCCGCTGATGGATCCCGTCTACGGCTACCAGGCGGTGAACGTCGAGGCGCAGCTGCGCACGCCGACGTCGCTGCTGCGCTGGCTGCACCGCTTCATCGCGCTGCGCAAGGAGCATCCGGTGTTCGGCGCTCGGCACCTACGAGCCGCTCCGCTCCGGCAACCCGCGGATCTTCGCCCACATCCGCCGCTACGAGGACGACGTCGTGCTCTGCGTGCACAACCTCGCCCGCTCGGCGCAGGCGGTCGAGCTCGACCTCTCGCGCTTCGAGGGTATGGTCCCCGAGGAGATGCTCGGGCCGGACGCCGTTCCCGCCGATCGGGGAGCTGCCGTACCTCCTCACGCTCGCGCCGCGGGGGTTCTTCTGGTTCCAGCTCAGGAGGCCGAAGCAGGATGGTATGACGCCGACGTCGCTCGATCGCCGAGCGCAGCTGACGCGATTCTCGTGCTCGGCAGCAGCGCTGGTTCGGCGCGAAGTCGAGCGACGTCGTCGAGCCGGCAGGTGCGTCGACGCGTCGCTGCGCGGACGACGCGCCGCTCGCTCGCGGTCGCGCTGGTCGAGCTCGCGCTACGACACGGGCACGCACGACCTCTACCAGCTGCCGCTCGGGCTCCGACCGGACGGCGAGCTCGGCCGGGCGAGGCGATCGCCTCGGTCGACGGCTGGAGAGCCTACGAGGCCCGCGCCGACCCGGTGCTCGCCCGCGAGCTCGTCGACCTGACGCGCCGCGGCGCGATCGCTGCAGGCCGACGAGGGGACGATCGAGTTCCGCGCGCGCCGCGGGCCTCGCGGGCCGGCGCGTCGAGCTGGCGCGACGTCGCGCGCGGCTCGGGGCCGAGCAGTCGAACACGTCGATCGTGCTTCGACGACGAGCTGATCCTGAAGGTCTACCGGCGGCTCGAGGCCGGGCATGAACCCGGAGCTCGAGCTGCTGCGCTTCCTCACCGACGCACGGCTTCGCGAACGTCCCGGCGCTCGGCGGGCTGGTACGCGTACGCGGGCGGCTGATCGACGCGACGCTCGGGATCGTGCAGGAGTTCGTCGCCGGCGCGGTCGACGGCTGGGACGCTCGCGCTCGACGAGCTCGCGCGGCGAGCCCGAGCGCGTTCCTCGACCGGCTGCGCCGGCTCGGCGAGGTGATCGGCGCGATGCACGCGTGCTCGCCTCCGACCCGACGACCCGGCCTTCGCGCCCGAGGAGCCGAGCGCCGGAGTCGCTGGCGCTCGCTGACCGCGACCGTCGACGAGGAGATCGCCGAGGTCTTCCTCTCGCTGCCCGAGGACGACGAGGCGCATCGCGCCGATCGCCGGGCGCGGCGAGGAGGTGCGCGACCGCCTGCACGCTGCTCTCGACGCGCCGGCTCGCTCGGCCGCCTGATCCGCGACGCACGGCGACTACCACCTCGGCCAGGTGCTCTGGTCGGACGGCGACTGGGTGGTCCTCGACTTCGAGGGCGAGCCGGCCCGCCCGCTCGCCGAGCGGCGGCGCAAGCGCTCGCCGCTGCGCGACGTCGCCGGGATGCTCCGCTCGTTCGCCTACGCGGCGACCGCCGCCGCGAGCTCGCCGCGGCATCGACGCCCCGACGACTGGGAGGAGCGCGCCCGCGAGCGAGTTCCTCGACGGGTACCTCGCCGACGGTCGACGCCGAGCGCATCCTGCCCGCCGGCGAGGCGGCGCTCGAGCGGCTGCTCGCGGTCTTCGAGCTGGAGAAGGCGGTCTACGAGCTGCGCTACGAGCTGGACAACCGGCCCGACTGGGTGGCGATCCCGGTCGCCGGGATCGAGCGGCTGCTCGAGGAGCCGAGCCCGGCATGATCCGGACGGGAGTCGACGCTCGCTCGCCGCGCGACCACCCGACCCGCACAGCGTGCTCGGCGCCCACCCGACGCGACGGCGGCGTCGTCGTCCGCGCGCTCCGTCCGGACGCCAGGCGGTGCGCGTCGCGCCCGAGCGGCGCGAAGCCGGTCGAGCTCGAGCTGGCCGACCCGGCCGGGCTCTTCGAAGGCGTCCTGCCGCAGGCGGCCCTGCCGCTCCGCCTACGAGCTCGAGGTCGCCTACGCCGGGCGGCGACGACGTTCACGCTCGCGCGACCCGTACTCGTTCCTGCCGACGCTCGGCGAGCTCGACCTCCACCTCGCGCGGCGAGGGCCGGCACGAGCGCCTGCTACGAGCAGCTCGGCGCCCACGTGCGCGAGGTCGACGGCGTCGCCGGCACCGCGTTCGCGGTCTGGGCGCCGAACGCGCGCTCGGTCGCGGTCGTCGGCGACTTCAACGCCTGGGACGGCCGCCTCCACCCGATGCGCTCGCTCGGCGCGTCCGGGATCTGGGAGCTCTTCGTGCCGGGCGTCGAGGACGGGCGACCGCTACAAGTTCGAGATCCGCCACCCAGGACGGGCAGCTCCACCTGAAGGCCGACCCGCTCGCGTTCCGCACCGAGGTGCCGCCGGCGACCGCCTCGGTCGTCTATCGCTCCGACGCACGACTGGGCCGACGCGGAGTGGCTCGACGCGCGCGACGCACGGTCGAGCCGCTGCGCGGGCCGATGTCGATCTACGAGGTGCACCTCGGCTCGTGGCGCCTGAACCCGCTCGAGGACGACCGCCCGCTCAGCTACCGCGAGCTGGCCGACGAGCTCGGCGACTACGTCGCCGACCTCGGCTTCACCCACGTCGAGCTGCTGCCGGTGATGGAGCACCCGTTCGCCGGCTCGTGGGGCTACCAGGTGACCGGCTTCTTCGCGCCGACCGCGCGCTTCGGCACGCCCGACGACTTCCGCGCCTTCGTCGACCGGCTGCACGCGCGCGGCATCGGCGTGATCCTCGACTGGGTGCCGGCGCACTTCCCGCGCGACGAGTGGGCGCTCGCCCGCTTCGACGGCACGCGCGCTCTACGAGCACGACGACCCGCGCCGCGGCGCGCACCCCGACTGGGGCACGCTCGTCTTCAACTTCGGCCGCAACGAGGTGCGGAACTTCCTGCTCGCGAGCGCGCTCTACTGGCTCGACGAGTACCACGCCGACGGCCTCCGCGTCGACGCGGTCGCCTCGATGCTCTACCTCGACTACTCGCGCAAGGCGGGCGAGTGGGTGCCGAACGCGTACGGCGGCAGCGAGGACCTCGACGCCGTCGCGTTCCTGCGGGAGCTGAACGAGGCGACTGCACGCGCAGCGAGCCGGGCGTGATCATCGGCCGCCGAGGAGTCGACCGCGTGGCCCGGCGTCTCGCGGCCGACCTACGTCGGCGGGCTCGGCTTCGGCTTCAAGTGGAACATGGGCTGGATGCACGACACGCTCGACGTACTTCGCCAAGGAGCCCGTCCACCGCCGCTACCACCACCACGAGCTGACCTTCAGCCTGATGTACGCGTTCACGCGAGAACTTCATCCTGCCGCTCTCCCACGACGAGGTCGTCCACGGCAAGGGCTCGCTGCTCGACAAGATGCCGGGCGACCGCTGGCAGCAGCTCGCGAACCTGCGCGCGCTCTACGCCTACATGTGGGCGCACCCCGGCAAGAAGCTCCTCTTCATGGGCGGCGAGCTCGCCCAGGAGGCGGAGTGGAGCCACGACCGCAGCGCTCGACTGGCACCTGCTCGAACGCGCCGAGCACGCCGGGATCCAGGCGCTCGTGCGCGACCTGAACCGGATCTACCGCGAGGCGCCGGCGCTCTGGGAGCGGCGACTTCGACCCCGCCGGGCTTCCGCTGGCTCGAGGCGAACGACGCCGCCAGCAACGTCGTCGCCTTCGTCCGCTCGGCGCGCCGGCGGAGGACAGCCCGCTCGTCTGCGTCGCCAACCTCTCGCCGGTGCCGCGCCACGGCTACCGCGGTCGGCCTGCCGCGCGGGCGGGCGCTGGCGCGAGGTGCTGAACACCGACTCGGAGCTCTACGGCGGCTCGGGCGTCGGCAACCTCGGCGGCGTCGAGGCCGAGGCGACGCCCCGGCACGGCCAGCCGTTCTCGGCGGAGCTGACGCTGCCGCCGCTCGGCGTCGTCTGGCTGACGCCGGAGCGCTGACCCTTCCACGGCTCACCCGAGGCGGAAGGCGGTGGGGTAGCTGCCCTCGTGCCGTGCCTCGACGTGCTCGCCTCGGACATCGAAGGTCGTCACCCGGGAGGGCCTGCCCACCGACTCGCCGTCGTCCTCGTAGAGCCAGGACGTCCCCTCGCCGGGGTAGACGCGAAGCTCACCGCCTGCGAGCGGGAGCACCGTCCCGGCGCGCACGAAGAGCGGGATGCGGTCGAGGGGTGCGTCGGCCAGCACCCCGCGGGGCCCGGCCAGCCTCGTCCCCGTCCAGAAGTCGTACCAGTCGGCTGCCGGGAGGTAGACGCGGCGGCGGCGTGCGCCTTTGCGCAGCACGGGCGCGACGAGGAGCGCGTCTCCCCAGAGGAACTCGTCCTCGCAGGCGACCGCGCGCGGGTCGTCCTGCCATTCCAGAGCGAGGGCGCGCATGACCGGAAGCCCAGTCTGCGTGTGGCGCCAGAACGCCGTGTACGTGTACGGCATGAGCAGGTGCCTGAGCTCGATCGCGGCGCGGGCGACGGCTTCGATCTCGCTGCCGAACGACCACGGCTCCTGACGGTGCGGCGTGTGGAAGCCGGAGTAGTGGGTGCGGAAGAAAGGGGTGAAGGCCCCGAGCTGGATCCAGCGAGCGTAGAGCTCCGGCTCGCAGCGGCCGAAGAAGCCGCCGACGTCGGAGCCGGCGAACGGGTAGCCGGACAGGCCCAGGCTCAGGCACATCCGGACGGCGAGCCGGAGATGCGTCCACGTGGAGCTGTTGTCGCCAGTCCAGGTCGCTGCGTAGCGCTGGGTGCCCGCGCACCCCGCGCGGGTGAGCACGAACGGGCGGGTGCCGGGGCGGAGCCGGGCGAGGCCGTCGTGCGTGGCCTGCGCCATCTGGTGGCCGTACGCGTTGTGGAGCTCGCCGTGCGTCCCCCCGGCTTGTCGCAGGTCTTCGGGCAGCGTGCCGCGCCCGCCGGCCGAGGGCTCGTTCATGTCCACCCAGATCCCGGCGACGCCCGCCTCCACGAGCTCGCGATGGAGCTCGCCCCACCAGCTGCGAACCTCCGCGCTCGAGAAGTCGGGGAAGACGCAACGTCCGGGCCAAACACGTCCCACCCACGGCTCGCCGCCGCCGTCCACGCAGGCATGGCGGCGCTGGAGGATCTCGTCGTAGACGGCGTAGCCGGGATCGACCTTCACGCCCGGGTCGATGATCGTGACGACCTTGACGCCGAGGTCGCGGACGAGGCCGGCGAGGTCCGGGAAGCGCCGGGGGTCGCAGGTGAAGACCCGGTAGCCGTCCATGTAGTCGATGTCGAGATGGAGGACGTCGAGCGGGATCCGGCGCCGGTGGAACTCCTCGACGACCGACCGGGCCTCCTCGGCGGTCGCGTAGCTCCAGCGCGATTGGTGGTACCCGAGCGCCCACCTGGGCGGGAGCGGCGCCCGCCCCACGAGCTCGGTCGCGCGCCCGAGGAGGTCGGCCAGGCTGTTTCCTTCGAGCTCGTGCACCGGCGGCTCCCCGGGCCCGTGGATGCGCACCTCGTCGCCACGACAGTCGAAAACGAGGCGCGCGGTCGATTCGACGTACACCCCCCAGGCCCGCTCCGGGCTCACGCCGAACAGGAGCGGGATCGCCTTGTACAGCGGGTCTCGGCCGAGCGTGAAGTGCGGTGCGTCGGTGTTCCAGAGCTCGTAGACGCCGCCCCGGCGGTCGACCGGGGCCGCCTTGTCGCCGAGGCCGAAGAGGTGCTCGCCGGCCGCGAGCGGTCGCCGGTAGAGGAGGGAGGAGGCCACCGGCGGGAAGGTTAGACTCGCCGCGTGGGGTCGTTCAGCGATCACGTGCCGGCATCGGCGGCCGCGCCGGGGTCCGTGGCGAGGGTCCGGCGCTGACGGTCTGGCCGGGCCGGCCCTTCCCACTCGGCGCCACGTGGGACGGGCAGGGGACGAATTTCTCGCTCTTCTCGGAGAACGCCGAGCGGGTCGAGCTCTGCCTCTTCGACGAGCACGGGCACGAGTCCCGGCAACCGCTGACCGAGCGCACCGCCTTCAACTGGCACGGCTACCTCCCGGGCGTCCGCCCCGGCCAACGCTACGGCTACCGGGTCCACGGGCCGTTCGACCCGAGGAGCGGCCATCGGTTCAACCCGGCCAAGCTTCTGATCGACCCCTACGCGAAGGCGATCGACGGCGCCGTCGAGTGGGCCGCGGCGAACGTCTTCCCCTACCCGCTGGGCGGGGAGGACGCCGACCTCGAGGCCGACCACGAGGACGACGCGGACGCGATCCCGAAGAGCGTCGTCGTCGACCCGGCCTTCGACTGGGAGGGCGACCGGCGACTCGAGACCCCCTGGCACGAGACCGTCATCTACGAGGTGCACGTCAAGGGATTCACCGAGCGCCATCCGGGCGTGCGCGAGGACCTGCGCGGCACGTACGCCGGCCTGGCCTCGGACGAGGCGATCGCCCACCTGCGGTCGCTGGGTGTGACGGCCGTCGAGCTCCTGCCCGTGCACCACGTCGCCGACGAGCACTTCCTCCACGAGCGCGGCCTGACGAACTACTGGGGCTACTCCTCGATCGGCTACTTCGCGCCCGACGCGCTCAGGGCCGCCACCGGGCGGCGGGGGGAGCAGGTGACCGAGTTCAAGGGGATGGTGAAGGCGCTGCACCGGGCCGGGATCGAGGTGATCCTCGACGTGGTCTACAACCACACGGCCGAGGGCAACCACCTGGGCCCGATGCTCTCGTTCAGGGGGATCGACAACGCCTCCTACTACCGGCTCGACCCGGGTGACCCGCGCTTCTACCTCGACTTCACCGGCACGGGCAACTCCCTGAACCCGGTTCACCCCAGTGTGCTCCGGCTGATCATGGACTCCCTGCGCTACTGGGTGGCCGAGTGCCACGTGGACGGCTTCCGCTTCGACCTCGCGTCCGCGCTCGCGCGTGAGTTCTACGACGTCGACCGCCTCTCGGCCTTCTTCGACACCATCCACCAGGACCCGATCCTCTCCCAGGCGAAGCTGATCGCGGAGCCCTGGGACCTCGGGCCGGGCGGCTACCAGGTCGGGAACTTTCCCGTCCTCTGGACCGAGTGGAACGGCCTCTACCGCGACGCGATGCGCGACTTCTGGCGCGGCCGGGGCCGCGTCGCCGACTTCGCCTCCCGCTTCACGGGGTCGAGCGACCTCTACCAGGCCGACGGGCGGCACCCCTCCGCCTCGATCAACTTCGTCACCGCCCACGACGGGTTCACGCTGGCCGACCTCGTCGCCTACGACGAGAAGCACAACGAGGCCAATCTCGAGGGCGGCCGCGACGGGACCGACGACAACCGCTCCTGGAACTGCGGGGTCGAGGGGCCGACGGACGACCCGGAGGTCGACGAGCTCCGCGAGCGGCAGAAGCGGAACATCCTCGCGACGCTCCTGCTCTCCCACGGCGTGCCGATGCTGCTCGGTGGGGACGAGCTCGGCCGGACGCAGGGAGGCAACAACAACGCCTGGTGCCAGGACAACGAGATCTCGTGGTTCGACTGGGACCTCGACGAGCGGCGCCTGCGGCTGGCCGAGCTGACGCGACGCCTGATCGCGCTCCGCAACGAGCATCCCGTCTTCCGGCGCACCCGCTTCCTGCTCGGACGCTCCGTCAACTCGGCCCTCCCGGACGTCTGGTGGTTCCGGCCCGACGGCCGCCGGATGACGCGCCGCGACTGGGAGCACGAGGACGGGCACGTGCTGGGCGTCTTCCTGAACGGGCGCGAGATCGGGGAGCGGACGCCGCGGGGCGAGCCGATCGAGGACGACTCGTTCCTCCTCCTCCTGAACGCCGGCGGCGAGCCCGTCACGTTCAGGCTCCCGACCGCCCGGTTCGGCGCGCGCTGGACGCTCGAGCTCTCGACGGCCGACCCGGAGGCCGGGGACGAGTCCTTCCCGGCCCGGGCGGAGGTGCCGGTCGAGTCGCGCTCGCTCCTGCTCCTGCGCCGCGCGCGCTGAGCCGCACGGCCCGGTCAGCGAGCGACGTACCCGCCGTCGGCGAGGAGCGTCGCTCCGGTGATGAAAGACGCGTCTTCCGAGGCGAGGAAGGCGATCGCCGCCGCGATCTCCTCGGGCCGCCCGACTCGACCCATCGGCGTGCCCTGGGCGCCGGCGTTCTCCCAGATGGCGTCTTCGTCCTCCTGAGACAGGTCGGGCAGGAAGTGGCGGACCTGGCGGGTGCGGGTCGCGCCGGGCGCGACCGCGTTGACGCGGATCCCCTGCTTCGCGTAGCGGGTCGCCAGGTTCGTGGTCAGCTGGCGCGCCCCCGCCTTGGTCACGCTGTAGGCGAAGAAGCTGGGGCCACCCTCCTCGGCCTCCTGCCCGATGAAGGCGCTGATCGAGGAGAGGTTCACGATCGCGCCGCTTCCCTGCTCGAGCATCGTCGGGATCGTGTGCTTGCAGCAGAGAAACATGCTGCGGAGGTTCGTCGCCATCAGGCGGTCCCAGTCCTCGACCGGGGTCTCGGTGATCTCCCCGATGTAGAGGTCGCCGACGTTGTTGACGAGGACGTCGATCGTCCCGAACCGCTCCCGGGCGGTTGCGATCAGCAGCTCCGCCGTCTCCTCCTGCGAGACATCCCCGACGACGTAGGCGTGCTCCGGGCCGAGGGCCGCCTCGAGGTCGGCCCGGTAGGCGGCGTTGATGTCGTTGAGGACGAGCCTCGCGCCCTCGTCCGCGAACCGGTGCGCGGTCGCCTGGCCGATGCCGCTGCCGGCGCCCGTGATGATCGCTGCTTTGCCTTCGAGCCTCATCTCGCCTCCTCGCCGTTCAGGTACCCGGGTGCCCTGCAGGGCGCCCAACCTTCTGGCGGATCTGGGCGCCGGCGATGCCGAGCATCCCCCGCGCGAACGGCGTTCTCGACGACCCGAACGCCTCCGCCACGACCGCGTGTGCCCGATCCTTGTCGTGGAACGCGTCGGTCAGGAGCGCCGGGTCGTTGAAGTTCTCGATGAAGAGGTCGGCGATCCGCTGCTGGGGGCTGTCGTTGTCGGGCTTCGCGTCGCTCCCGTACTGGGAGACGAGCAGGATCCTGCCCGCCGGGGTGAGCGGCTCGAGGAGCGTGTCGTTGAACCGCTCGATCCAGTGGTGCCGCTCCCAGAAGCGGTCGAACGTGGCGCGCATCCAGTCCGCGTCGAAGGGGCCGTCGCCGCGCGCGGCGATCTCCTCGACGACGGTCTTCACCATCTTGTTCCCGTTGTTGGCGCCCTGGCCCCCGATCGGGTCGAGCGAGTGCGCGGTGTCGCCGATCGCCATCACCTGTCGGCCCGACGGCAGCGTCCCGACCACCTTCCGCACCTCGGGCGTGAGCTCCCCCTTGAGCCAGGCGTTCTCGTCCGCGAGCTCGGCGCCCGCGAGGAACTCGTAGTCCCAAGGCATGTACTCGCGGATGAGCTCCTTCGTGCGCCCGAGGACCTCGTCGCCCGTGGCCGCGTCGCGGAAGCGGTCGAAGGGGCCGCCGGCCTTGGCCTCGACGAGCATTCCCCAGCAGGCCTGCCCGCCCTTGGAATACCAGGGAACCCAGAACGCCTCGCCGTAGGGGGCGAAGAAGTTGAACTTCACCGGCCGAAACCACGGGGAGTACGGAACCTCCATCGGGACGCCGGTCACGTTCGTCATCGCGAGGAAGCGCTGCGGCTTCGCGTAGACGGAGCGCGCTTCGTCGCGGGCGAAGAGCTTCCGGATCTCGGCGCGGCCGGCCGCCACCAGGGTGAGGTCGTTGCGCGCCGCGATCTCGTCGAGGCGCTCGATCGAGACGTTCTCGATCTCGATCCGGCCTCCGCGCGCGTCGAGCTCCTCCATCCACCTGGCGCTCTGCATGCGCAGGTCGATCGCGAGGAACGGCTTCGAGAGGCGGCCGAGCAGGGTGACGAGCACGTTCCCCTTCTTGGGGAGGAAGTGCAGGTGCACGCCCTCGCCGTGCGGGGCGACGTCTTCCCAGTGCTCGAGCCCGAGCTCGCGTTCGAACTCGAGCGCCATGTCGAAGCGGGCCGCCACGCCCGTGGGCCGCGACCGCTCGAGGAAGTCCTCCGGCGTCTTGTCCGAGTAGAGCGTGACCTCGTGGCCCTGGCGGTGCAGCGCGTGCGCGGCCAGCAGGCCGGCCTGCCCGGCGCCGACGATCGCGAAGCTCCCCATGATCCTCCTTCCTCGTGCGGCGCCCGAGCCTACCACCGTCCGCGTCGAGAGGCTCGTAGCTGCCGATCGGCTCGCTATCCGGCTCCCTCCGCGACCCGTTTGATCGCCCGTAGCTCCGAGCGGATCACCCGCTCGGTCGAGGAGGAGCGCCGCCGCAGCGGCCGCCGGAGGAGTCGCTGCAGAAGCCGGCTCGCCGGCAGGATGTGGATCGCATAGGTCAGCTCGGTGCCGTCGCCCGCAGGCGAGAGCTCGAAGCGCTCGCGGAAGAGGAACGGTCCAGGGCCTGTTGAGGGCGGTCAGGCTCCGGCCCGGCACGTACTCGACGATGCGCCCGCGGGCGCGGAACGGGAGCCGACCCAGACCGAGCGGCAGCGGGATGACGAAGGTGTACTCGAAGGTCGAGCTCTCGCCCGGCGGCCCGCCGGAGGTGAGCCGGGGATCGAGCTGCTCGCCGGCCCAGGCCGACCAGTTCTCGAGGTCACCGATGTAGGGCCAGACGGTCTGCGGTGCGCGCGCGATGAAGATTTCGGCCTTCCCCCACACGCTGGGCGCAGTCTACTGATTGCTATATACCGATATAGGAATATAATGCTTGCCATGGCCCGAGCAGCGACGACGGCGGACGCGTTCAACGCGGTGGCCGAGCCCCGGCGGCGGCAGATCCTGGACGTCCTCGCCGGCGGCGAGCGGCCGGTCAACGACCTGGTGCGCGAGCTCGGCGTGGCCCAGCCGCAGGTCTCCAAGCACCTGCGGGTGCTCCGGGAGGTGGGGGCGGTCGACGTGCGAGAAGACGGACGGCGGCGGCTCTACCGCCTGAACGGCCACGCGCTCAAGCCCATCCACGACTGGGTCAAGGAGTACGAGCGGACGTGGTCGGAGCGGTTCGAGCAGCTGGATGCCGTGTTGGAAGAGCTCAAGCGGAAGGAGGAAGGAGATGGCCGAGATGGCGGCTAGCGGAACGGCGAGGGTGACGCTCCCGACCGACGAGCAGATCCTCATCACGCGGGAGTTCGACGCGCCGAGGCACCTGGTCTACGAGGCGTGGACGACCCCCGAGCTGGTCAAGCGCTGGTGGCACGCCAAGCGCGGCGAGGTCACGGTCGTCGAGATCGACCTGCGGGTCGGCGGCAAGTGGCGGTACGTGATGGTGGCGGACGACGGCTTCGAGGTCGGCTTCCACGGCGAGTACCTCGAGATCGTCCCGAACGAGCGGATCGTCTCGACCGAGGTCTACGAGGGCCTCCCCGAGGACGTCTCCGAGGAGGAGGGGAGGACCGTAAACACCGCGACGTTCGCCGAGGAGGGCGGGCGCACGATGGTGACGCTCCTCGTGCAGGCGGCGAACAAGGTCTCGCGCGACGCGATCATCGCGTCGGGGATGGAGGACGGCCTGCAGGACGCGCTCGACCTGCTCGAGCAGGTCGCGATTTCGCTGCGCTGAGCAGGCGCTCGTAGCACGGGCCGTCGAGCGTGCCCGGCGGCCCGTGGAGCGTAGCCCTAGCCCCCAGCCGTGCGGACGAGCTCAGCAGTTCCCGACAGCGGCGTTCACAGACGGACTCATGCCGCGGACGACCCGGTTCTCGGGCTCGAGCGGCGAATGCGCCGCCGGGCCGGTGCCATGACGTCCCGCGGTGGGTCTCGGATGCGAGGACGTGTACGTCCGGATGCCGCCGGGCGAAGGCTCGAGCTCACGAAGGAGGTGCCCGGCCGTGAACGGAATGATGAGCTCCCGGAGGAGGGGGATGACGACCGGCCTGCCGGCCAGCGTCGAGAGCCTCAGCACCGTCTCGGGCGTGGATCACGGCGAAATGGCGGTCGAAGAGGGCGGCGAAGACCGCGGGGTCGCTTCGTGACTGCTCGATGATCTCGGCATCGCCCAGCTCACCCATCCATCTGCTTATCGCCGGAGTGGCGGGCGAGTTCACGACACGCGGTGCGACTCGGCGTCCGGCTCGTGAAACCGGACGAGCCGCCCGGCCTCGTCGCGCAGCTCGCGACGGGCCGTGGCCGGGAGCTTCTCGAAAGGCTCGAGCCGGAGCTCCGCCCTCCGGCCTCGCCGCTCGACCTTCCACGTGCCCGCGACGGCGCCGTCGACGAGGAACGTGGGCGTCGAGTGCGGGGTCTTGACGTCGAAGACGAGGGGACGGAACCGCTCGGGGAGGATCTGGGTCCGCCGCGTGTGCACCAGAAGCGTCGAGTCCCACGTGGGCAGGAAGCGGACCGGGGCGGGCGTCGAGGCGTCCGGGAGCGGGGCCCGCGGCAGGTCGACGAGCTCCCGGCCCTCCTCGTCTCGGAAGCGGCGGAGGTCGAGCCGCTCCGCCGCGGCGTCCAGATCGCCGGGAGGGAGGCCGGCCCAGTCGGCCGCCTCCGCGATGCGCGCCGGCCCGAAGCCGCGCAGGTAGCGGTGGAGGAGGAGCTCCGCGCCTTCTGCGGGCGTCACGGCCCGCGGCCCGACCCACTCCTCGGCGAGGGCGTAGAGGTCGGCGCGGCGCCGCTCCCAGGTGCCCGAGGGCGGCGCGCGGACGAGGTCGACCCAGGCGGCGAGCCCGTTCCAGAGATGGGTGGGACGCTCCGGGTCGCGGCGGCGGGCAAGCTCGAGGAGCTCGTCGCGGTGGGCGACGCGCCCGGCGAGCGTCGTTTCGACCTCCTCGGCCACGGACTCGAGATCCGCCCGTGAGAGCCGCCGCTTGTCGAAGCGAAGCCAGGCCTCCTGGCGCGCGGCACGGCTGCCCGCGGCAAAGCCCCAGTAGTCGCCGGCCGCGACCAGGTGGATGGTGGAGCGAAGGAGCGTCCCCTGGACGGCACGCCGCCGCTCGAGCGCACGTGTGAGCTGCTCCAGACGGAACCCGTCCAGGCGGCTCCAGAGCCCGATGTAGGAGGACGGGGCGTACTGCGCCTGGATGCCGCCGATTCGCTCGAGCGCCTTGGCCGGAGAGAGCTTCGACCGCTCGAGCAGGAGCTGGCGCGCCAGGAGCGCGCGGTTGAGCTCGCGCGTGGAGAGTGTGCGGCCGGCCATTCCGGCGACCGTACCCGATGGGGCGCGAACGACACCGAGGGCGCCCGCGAATGCCCTTGAAGCCCCTGGCGAAGCGGATCTTCCCGCGCCTCGGCCGAGCGCGGCGCGGTTGCACACGATTCTTAGGCTGTTCTCATGCCGCTCTCAGCGTTTCCTTAGCCCGGTCCGGTCTCCTCGCCGAAGACCCGTCCCGCGAGCAAGGGAGCAGCGATGAGCGGAGACGCACGACAGTCCAGGATCGCCGAGGGCCGGCGGAGGAGCGCCGACGCCAAACGGAGGCTCGGTGTCGCCGCGGGGGCGAGCTTCGTGGCGGCACTCGCACTTGCCTACGTCAGCCATCCCGGGTCGACCGGCGCCGCCACGACGGGGAGCGCCAACAGCAGTGATGACGGGTCGACGCGGCCCGCCGTGAGCTTCGACTTCGGAAGCGGCTCGATCGCACCGTCGGGAGGAAGCGTGCCTGGAGCGGGAACTCATGCCTCCTGACCCGCCGCGGACGCAGACGTTCGAGTCCATGGGCACCCGGGTCGTCATCGCGGGAGCGAGCCGGGCCGAGCTGGCGGACGTGCGGGCGCACTTCGCCGAGTGGGAGCGCGTCTTCAGCCGCTTCCGGCCCGACAGCGAGCTCACCTGGGTGAACGGCGTCTCCGCGGACACGCTCGTGGTCTCGGAGCTCTTCGGCCGCATCCTCGCCGTCGGGCTCGAGGCGGCGGCGGCGACCCGCGGGCTGGTCGACCCCACGCTCGGACACGCGATCGAGTCGGCGGGCTACGACCGCGACTTCGCGAAGATCACGGCCGACCCGACCCCGCGCGCCGAGGCCGTGCCCGGATGCTGGCGCGCCGTGCGCTGCTCGGGGCGGCTCGTCATACGGCCGGCGGCGACGGCCCTCGACCTCAACGGCGTCGTCAAGGCAGCGGCCGCCGACGAGGCCCTCGAGCTCCTCTCCGGCCAGGGGTTCGTCTCCGCCGGAGGCGACCTCGCGACCCGCGGCGAGACGACGGTCGCGCTGCCCGAAGGCGGCGCGGTGCGCGTCCTCGACGGCGGAGTCGCGACCAGCGGCTCGACGGCGCGCCGGTGGACGCGCGGAGGCGAGGAGCAGCACCACCTGATCGACCCGAGGACGGGCCGGCCCAGCCGTTCGTGCTGGACGCAGGTCACGGTCGCGGCCGGCACCGCGCTCGCTGCGGACGTCGCGGCCAAGGCCGCCTTCCTCCTCTCCTCCGACGGTCCCGACTGGCTCGATGCGCGCGGTCTGCCCGGGAGGTTCCTCGCGGGGAGCCGGGTCCTCGTCAACCGCGCCTGGCACGATCAGATCGAGCCCGCGCCGGCGCGCCTGGGTGCGGCCGGGTGCTCCTAGCCAACGCAGGCTGGTACGTCGCCCGGGCCGGCGGGCTCACCGCCTTCGCGCTCCTCACGGCCTCGGTCGTCCTCGGCCTCCTCCTCTCGGGGCGGGCGTCGCTCGGCTGGCCCCGGTTCGCCCTGCAGGACGTGCACCGCTTCGCGGGGCTCCTGGCGGGCAGCTTCATTGCCGTCCACGGCCTCGCGCTCCTCGTGGACAACTACTTCGACTTCACGCTCGCGAGCCTGATCGTCCCCGGGCTCGCCCCGTATCGCCCGGTGGCCGTCGCGGCCGGGGTCGTCGCGGCCGAGCTGCTCGTCGCTCTCGCGGTCACGAACCACTACCGGACGGCGCTCTCGTACTCGGTCTGGAGACGGCTGCACTACCTCAACTTCGCCGTCTGGCTCCTGGCGCTCGGGCACGGCCTTGCCGCCGGAACCGACCGCGACACGACGTGGGCGCTCGTGCTCTACGCGGCGGCGGTCGCAGCCGTCGCCGGGCTGACGGTCTGGCGGATCCTGCGCCTTCGGCGCGTTGCCGCCTGGGCGCTCGGCCTCTGGTCGGGGGCGGCGGCGGTGGTCGGGGTCGAGCTCGTCGTCGCGCTCGTGGTCGGGCCTCTGCGCCAGTGAGGCCGGAGGTGGCGCGGGCATGCTCGAAATCGTCACAATACCGTGATGGGGAGGACACTCTTCGACCGCGTCTGGGAGGCGCACCTCGTCGCCGAGCCCGAGAGCGAGGCGGCGCTCCTCTACGTCGACCTGCACCTCGTCCACGAGGTCACCTCCGCGCAGGCCTTCGAGGGCCTCCGCCTGACCGGACGCCCGGTGCGCCGGCCCGAGCTGACGCTGGCGACGATGGACCACAACGTCCCGACGGACGATCGGCCCGCCGACGACCTCGCTGCCGCCCAGCTCGAGGCGCTGCGGCGGAACTGCGAGGAGTTCGGCGTTCGACTCTTCGCGACCGGCAGCGGGCGCGAGGGAATCGTCCACGTGATCGGGCCGGAACTCGGGCTCTCGCAGCCGGGGATGACGATCGTCTGCGGCGACAGCCACACCTCGACGCACGGTGCCCTCGGCGCGCTCGCCTTCGGGATCGGCACGTCGGAGATCGAGCACGTGCTCGCCACCCAGACGCTCCCCCAGCGTCGGCCGCAGACGATGCTCCTCGACTTCACCGGCTCGCTCCCTTTGGGCGTGACCGCCAAGGACATGATCCTGGACGCGATCGGGATGATCGGCGTCGCCGGCGGCACCGGCTACGTGGTCGAGTACGCCGGCGAGCCGATCCGGGCGCTGCCGATGTCCGGCCGCATGACGATCTGCAACATGTCGATCGAGGCCGGCGCCCGCGCGGGGATGATTGCGCCCGACGACACGACGTTCGCCTTCCTCGAGGGCCGGCCCGCCGCGCCGAAGGGCGCGGAGTGGGAGCGGGCGCTCGACCGCTGGAGCGCGCTGCCGTCCGACCCGGACGCGGACTTCGACCGCGTCGTCGAGATCGACGTCGCCGAGCTGGCGCCCCAGGTGAGCTGGGGGACGAACCCCGGCATGGTCGTCCCGGTGGACGGCGCCGTCCCGGATCCCGCCGACTTCGACGACCCGGCCGACCGTGGCGCCGCCGAGCGCGCGCTCGCCTACATGGACCTGATTCCCGGCACGCCGATCCAGGACATCGAGGTCGACCGCGTCTTCATCGGCTCCTGCACGAACGCGCGCATCGAGGACCTGCGCGAGGCGGCGTCGGTCGTCGCCGGTAAGCGGGTGCACCCGCGGGTGCGCACCCTCGTCGTCCCCGGCTCGGCCGGGGTCAAGCAGCAGGCGGAGGAGGAGGGTCTCGACGCGATCTTCGAGGCCGCGGGCTTCGAGTGGCGCCGTGCGGGCTGCTCCATGTGCATAGGCATGAACCCGGACATCCTCGAGCCGGGCGAGCGCTGCGCCTCGACCTCGAACCGCAACTTCGAGGGACGCCAGGGCCGCGGCGGGCGCACGCACCTCGTCAGTCCGGCGATGGCGGCGGCGACCGCACTTGTGGGACATTTCGTGGACGTCCGCGAGCTCGCGCTCGAGCCGGTGGCATGAAGTCGTTCACGCGCGTCAACGGTCGCGTTGTCGTCCTCGACCGCTCGGACGTCGACACGGACCAGATCGTGCCGAAGCAGTTCCTGAAGCGCATCGACCGCACGGGCTTCGGCGAGTGCCTCTTCTACGACTGGGCCCAGGAAGCGGAGTTCGAGCTCAACCATCCCGACGCGGAAGGCGCGAACATCCTCCTCACCGGCCGGAACTTCGGCTGCGGCTCCTCGCGGGAGCACGCGGCCTGGGCGCTCCAGCACTACGGCTTCGACGTGATCGTCGCGCCCTCGTTCGGCGACATCTTCCGCACCAACTCGCTCAAGATCGGCCTGCTCCCGATCGTCCTCGAGGAGGACAAGGTGCGCGAGCTGATGGCCGAAGGCCACGGCGCCGAGCTCGTCGTCGACCTCGAGGAGCAGACGGTGGGCCCGCACCGCTTCGAGATCCACCCCTTCGATCGCCGCCGGTTGCTCGAGGGGCTGGACGACATCGCGCTCACGCTCGAGCACGAGGACGAGATCGCCGCCTTCGAGACGGCGCGGCACTCGCCCGTCGACGTGCGCGCGCTGCCCTAGATGTAAGACCCAAGCAGGTTGGTCCTGGTCACCGGGGGTTGGTGGCCGAGGGCTGAGTGTCGTCTGCGATGGTTGTAGTGCCAAAGCCAGCCGTCAAGGGCTTGGGTGCGTTCGTGGCTTGAGCGGTAGATGGCGCCATAGGCCCAGCTGTTGAGCAGGGTGCGGATGAAGCGTTCTGCTTTGCCGTTGGTTTGGGGCCGGTAGGGGCGGCTGCGCAGGTGGCGGATGCCGAGCGATCTGCAGACGAGTGCGTGGACGGCGGAGCGGTAGGCGGAGCCGTTGTCGGTGAGTACTCGCTCGACACGGATGCGGTAGCGGCGAAAGAAGGCGAGGGCGCGGCGGAGGAAGCCGACCGCGGTGGCGGCTTTCTCGTCGGGCAGCACCTCGGCGTAGGCGAGTCGGCTGTAGTCATCGATCGCGATGTGGACGTACTCCCAGCCGACCGTGCGGCGACGGTGGCCGCCCTTGTCGGTGAAGGTGGGGTTGTAGTGCTGCTTGCGGTCGCGGACGCGCCAGCCGGCGCCGCCCTCGATGCGGCCGAGCTTCTTCACGTCGATGTGGACGAGCTCGCCGGGCCTCGAGCGTTCGTAGCGGACCGGCTGCTCGAGCCCGATCAGGCCGAGCCGGCCCATACCTTGCCGTTTCAACACCGCCGACACGGTCGACAGCGGCATCGTCAGCGTCTCAGCGATCTCAGCCGCAGTCATCCGCAGCCGACGCAGCGCCACGATCACCGCGACCCGATCAGGGGCCGTGCGATTCGCAACTCGCCGCGGCGCCGAGGAACGATCAGCGAGTCCCGACACCCCCGCCGCCCGATACCGCCCCACCCACTTACGCGCACAGCGCACGCTGACACCGGCGGCCTCGGCCGCCGCCGCCAGCGTCCAACCCTCCACGACCACCCGCTCCGCAAGCCGCCGCCTCCCCTGCCAGCTGAGCGCCGCGTTACCGTGAAGCTTCATCCGGGTCCTCCCTTGGACTGAGTCGCTTGGCAGCTCTCAGCCTCCAAGGAGGCCCGGATGAACCAACGTGCTTAGGAACTACACCTAGAGGTTCGGCGCAGCGCTTGATGTCTTCTGAATGCAAAGATATCCCTCGGCAGAGCCGCCTCCCGCGCGAGATGGCCTAACGTCGAATGTGTGACGCCAGAGGTGCTGGCGGCGTATCTCGGTGACATGCTTCGGCCCCCCTCCTTGGTCGTTCTCGTAGTCGCCCTCGTGGCGGGCTGCGGGGGTGGAGGCAGCGGCGATGCGCCGTCCAACGGAACCGATACCGGCGGTGCGACCTCTTATCGAACCGACCTGACGATGGTCGCGCTCAATCCCAACATTGGACGGGCGGTCTTCCACCTTCAATGCCTGCCGTCAGACGTAGCGGGCGACTTTCCGGACGCGACCAAGGCCGGCGCTGTGCTTGGCGACGAGCCTCAGCTCATTACTGACCCGAAGCCCTTCACCTGCGCCGGCGGTCTCTCCTCCTGGTGGGACGTGACGATCAGCGGCGAGCTCGACGGGAAGCTTGTCGAGAAGAGCTTCTCGACCTGCTGGACGCCGCAGATGGAGACACTTGGTCGCCTCGAGCTGGCCTCGGCACTCCAGGCTCACCTCGTTCCCCGGCGCGAGAAGGCAGTCCTTCCTGGCGAGGAGAAGGACTTCCCGCCAGGTGTCTTGCGCTCGACCGATCTCGTCACCTGCGACATCCTCGGCCGCCACCTCGAGATCGGCGTCCCCGTTGAGGCAAATGGCCAGCCGTCGAGCTCCGGCTACGGCGGTGCCAGCGTCGAGACGGTCACGCTCGAGGTCGCTCTCAACAAGGATGGCTCGGTCAGCGCGAACTGCCACCGCGGCGAGTAGTCACAACCAAGAGAGGCGTGAGCCCTGTATCACTTGCTCGCCTTCGCCGCTGCCGTGTTCGGTGGACAGGTGGGGCGTTCGTGGCGGCCAGGCGCGTTCGCAGGCTCCTCGCTCCCAAAGCGGCGGGTGGGCGGGCGCCCGCGCCGGACGTCCCGTGGGACGCCCGGCGCCGTTCTGAGCGGCTCAGCCGGGCTCGGTGACGGGCTCGGCCCGTATCGCAGGCGCCTCGGCGCGCGGAGCGCCGTGGCCGAGCAGGTGCCCGTGCGCCTCGGTTCCGTAGCCGCCGGGGACCGGGATGTAGAACTCGGGATAGCCCCACATCCCGTGCTCGGAGACGTCGAGGCCTGCCGTCTCGACCTCCGGCTCGGCACGGATCCCCACCGTCACCTTCATGGCGTAGAGGATCAGGAAGGACGCGCCGAACGTGAAGGCGCCGACTGCGGCCAAGCCGAGTGCCTGGACGCCCAGCTGGTGCAGGCCGCCGCCGTAGAAGAGTCCCGGCGATCCGGTCCCGAGTCTCTCGGCGAGCTCGGGGACGGTCAGGAAGCCGAGCGCAAGCGTGCCCCACACACCGGCCATCCCGTGCGCCGCGATCGCGCCGATGGGATCGTCGATGCGGACGCGCTCCACCGCGAGGGCGCCGAGCACGACGATGATCCCCGCAACGAAGCCGATCACGAGCGCCGCCCACGGCGCGACGAAGGCGCACGCGGCGGTGATGGCGACGAGCGCGGCGATGGCGCCGTTCAGCATCATCGAGAGGTCCGGCTTCTTCACAACGAGCCACGACGCGAGCACGGCGCCGAGGACGCCGGCCGCGGCCGCGATGTTCGTGTTCAGGGCGACGTAGGCGAAGAACCCGATGCCGCCGAAGTCGACGCTCAGCGTCGAGCCCGGGTTGAACCCGAACCAGCCGAACCAGAGGATGAGGACGCCGAGGGTCGTGTAGGCCATGTTGTGGCCCGGGATCGCGTTCGGCTTCCCGTCGGAGCCGAACTTCCCGATCCGCGGTCCCAGGAGCAGCGCGCCCGCGAGCCCTGCCAAGGCGCCCTGGTAGTGGACGACGGTCGAGCCCGCGAAGTCCTGCATCCCCCGGGAGAAGAGCCAGCCTTCCGGGCTCCAGATCCAGTGCGAGACGACGGAGTAGATGAGCGTGAACGCGATCCCGAAGGCGAAGTAGACCCACAGTCGCGTCCGCTCCGCCATCGCGCCCCACACGATCGCCAGCGACACCGCGCAGAAGACGACCTCGAAGAGGTAGCCCGCGGCCGCCGGGATGGAAGCGAACCAGGAGAACGGTGCGGCGCCGACGCTCAGCAGCTCCTCGATCGACGGGGCGAAGCCCGAGCCGCCGAACAGGCCGTTGCCGCCGTCGCCGAACGCGAGCCCGTAGCCGACGAGGTAGTAGACGACGGAGGCGAGCGCGAGGACGAGCACGTTCTTGGCGGCGATGTGCCCGACGTTCTTCATCCGCGTCAGGCCGGCCTCGAGGAAGGCGAAGCCCGCCTGCATGAACATGACGAGGACGGCGGCGACGACCACCCAGATCGTGCTCGCTGCGATTCCGAGCTCTTCAGGGCTCATACCGCCTCGACCTCCTCCAGGCCCAGACCGGTCCGGTTGTGGGTCACGTTCCCGACCGGGGACGTCCAGACGATCCCGTCGCCCGCCTCGTTCCCGCTCCGCGCCGCGTCCACGATCGTGTCGACGACGATCCCGGCCCTGTCGTCGTCGACGACGAACACGAGCACCGCCTTGGGCAGGAAGCGTGACTCGAAGACCCGTCCGCGGTACTCGTGGGTGATGCCGCGCTGCCGGCCGTGGCCGACGGCCTCGAGCACCGTCACGCCGACGTGGCCGGCCTCGATCTCGACCGCGTCGATGACGGTCTCGATTCTCTCCCTCAACACCACCGCCTCCACCTTCACCATCGCCCCTCCTTTCCGGGACCACAGAAAAAGACCCCAGGACCGAACCGGTCCCGAGGCCTCGATGCCTCTCCGCCGCCGCCTTCCTCGACGGCGCGGAATCGCGGAGGTTAGCGCTCCCGGCGGACGCCGGTCAAGGGCGGAGGGCGGCGAGCACGGCGTCGACGAAGTCCGCGGTCGTGGCCTCGCCGCCGATGTCCGGCGTCGGCGTGCTCGCCAGCGCGCTCTCCACGGCAGCCTCCAGCCGACGCGCCTCGCCGGGCTCGTCGAGGCCGTGCGCGAGCATCAGCGCTGCCGAGCGGAGCATCGCCGCCGGGTTGGCGATCCCGCGGCCCGCGATGTCGGGAGCCGAGCCGTGCACCGGCTCGAAGAGCCCCGGGTGCCCGGAGCCGAGGCTCGCGGAGGCGGCGAGCCCGAGGCCGCCGGTCATCCCCGCGGCCACGTCGGAGAGGATGTCGCCGAACGTGTTCTCGGTCAGGATGACGTCGAACCGCTCGGGGGCGATCACGAGCTGGAGGCCGCAGTTGTCGGCGAGCATGTGCTCGAGCTCGACGTCGCGGAAGTCGCCGGCGACCTCGTCGGCGACGCGGCGCCAGAGCCGGGACGTGTCGAGGACGTTGGCCTTGTCCACGGAGGTGACGTGGGAGCGCCGGGCGCGCGCGAGCTCGAACCCCCGGCGCACGATGCGCTCGACGTGGTCCGGGTGGTACTCCATCGTGTCGAAGACGGTGCCGTCCTCGCGGACGCCGCGCGCCCCGTAGTAGAGACCGCCGACGAGCTCCCGCACGACGAGCAGGTCGATCCCGTCGGCGGCCGCAGGGCGCAGGTTCGCGAAGACGTCGAGCTCCGCGCGCAGGCGGATGAGGCCCTGCTCCGGCCGCACCGCCGTGCTGTCGAACTCGGGCGCGCCGACGGCGCCCATGAGGACGGCGTCCGCGGCGGTGGCCGCGGCCAGCGTCTCGGGCGGCAGCGGGTCGCCGGTCGCGTGGATGGCGGCGCCGCCGAAGAGGTGCTCCTCGAGCTCGAGCTCGAGCGGGAGCGCCGCGAGGACCTGCGCCGCGGCGCGCGCGACCTCGGGCCCGATCCCGTCCCCGGGGAGGACGACGACCTTCATCGCGCCGGCCTCGTGACCGCGCCCTCGGAGGCCGAGGAGACGAGCGCCGCGTACTTGGCAAGCACGCCCCTGGTGTAGCGCGGCTCCGGCGGCGTCCACTCGGCCAGCCGGGCGGCGATCTCGTCGTCGGAGAGCTCGACGCGGAGCTCGCGCGCCTCGACGTCGACGACGACGACGTCCCCGTCCTGGAGCGCGGCCAGGGGGCCGCCGCGCGCGGCCTCGGGCGAGACGTGGCCGACCATGAGGCCGTGGGTCGCGCCCGAGAAGCGTCCGTCGGTCACGAGCGCTACCGCGTCGCCGAGACCCTCGCCGACGAGGGCGCCGGTGACGTGCAGCATCTCCCGCATCCCCGGCCCACCCGCGGGGCCCTCGTAGCGGATGACGACGACGTCGCCGGCCCGGATCCGCTGCTCCTTCACCGCAGCGAAGCACGCCTCCTCGGAGTCGAAGACGCGCGCGGGACCGCGGTGGAGCAGGCGCTCGTGACCGGCCAGCTTGACCACGCTCCCGTCGGGGGAGAGGTTGCCGTAGAGGATGCCGAGCCCGCCCGTGGGCTTGAGCGGCGACTCGATCGGGACGACGACTTCCTGGCCCTGCCGCTCCTCGACCGCCGCCGCGATCTCGCCCAGCGAGCGCCCGTCGACGTTGGGCGCGTCGGCGTGCACGAGGTCGCGCTTCACGAGCTCGCGGGCGACGAGGGCGACGCCGCCGGCCTCGTAGACGTCGGTGGCGACGAAGCGGCCGCCCGGCTTGAGACTCGCGACCACGGGGGTGCGGGCGGCGATCCGGTCGAAGTCGTCGATTGTCAGCGGGATCCCGAGCTCGTAGGCGATCGCCAGGAGGTGGAGGACGCCGTTCGTCGACCCGCCGGTGGCGGCGACGGAGGCGATCGCGTTCTCGAGGGCGTCGCGTGTGACCACCTGGGACGGGCGCACGTCGCGGCGGAGGAGGTCCATGACCAGCTTGCCGGCCTGCTCGGCCGCCTCGGCCTTCGCGGGGACGAGCGCCGGGATCCCGTTCAGCCCGGCCGGGCTGATGCCGAGGAACTCGAGCGCGGTCGACATCGTGTTCGCCGTGAACTGCCCGCCGCAGGCGCCGGCGCCGGGGCAGGCGACGTCCTCGAGCTCGTGGAGCTCCTCGCCGGTCATCTTTCCGACGGCATGCGTTCCGATCGCCTCGTAGACGTCCTGGATCGTCACGTCGCGGCCGTGGAACCGGCCGGGAGCGATCGAGCCGTTGTAGAGGACGAGCCCGGGGAGGTCGAGACGCGCGAGCGCCATGACGGCGGCCGGGATCGTCTTGTCGCAGCCGACGAGGCAGACGAGGCCGTCGAGCAGGTGGCCCCGGGCGACGAGCTCGATCGAGTCGGCGATCACCTCGCGCGAGACGAGCGACGCCCGCATGCCCTCGGTGCCCATGGAGACCCCGTCGGAGACCGAGACGGTGTTGAACTCCATCGGCGTTCCGCCGGCCGCGCGCACCCCGGCCTTGACGTGACCTGCGAGCTCGCGCTGGTTCAGGTTGCACGGCATCGTCTCGATCCACGTGGTAGCCACGCCGACGAGCGGCCGCGCGAGGTCGTCGTCGGTGAAGCCGGTCGCCTTGAGCATCGCGCGCGCGCCGGCCCGCGCCGGACCGTCGGTGAGCAAGGCGCTGTGCCGCTTGGCGGGGTCGGAGGGGCGGTCGTACGGGTCCTGAGTCATGTGACGAGTTCAGCTCCCTTCGCTGAGGTCGAGAGCCAGAGCACCTCGACGTCGGGGAAACGGTTGGAGAGCTCGACGGAGCACTCCTTGGCCTGGTGCGGCTCCGCCCAGACGATCACGGTCGGGCCGGAGCCGGAGATGGTCGAGCCGAGCGCGCCCGCCGGCGGCTCGGCCCGCACCTCGGCGAGCAGTGGCGCGTTGCCGGCCCGGTGCGGCTCGTGGAGCCGGTCGGCGAGCGCGGCGGCAAACATCTTCTCGGAGCGCGCCGCCAGGGCGGCGCCGAGGAGTGCGGCGCGGCCGACCGAGAAGACAGCGTCCCCGAGGGGGACCTCCTCCGGCAACGAGGCCCGTGCTGCGGCGGTGCCAACGGTCGTGCCCGGGACGAGTGCGATCGGGACGGCAGGCACGGAGTCGCCCACGCGGTGGATACGCCTGCCGACGGTCAGGCAGGCCCCGCCGGCGAGCGCCGCCGCCAGGTTGTCGGCGTGGCCCTCGAGCGGCAGGCCCTCGTGGAGGAGCCACTCGGGGTCGGGCTCACGATCGGCGACGTGCGCGGCGGCGACGAGGCCGAGCGCGATCACGGCCGCGCTCGATCCCAACCCGCGCGCACGTGGGATGCGGTCGTAGAACTCGAAGCGGAGCCCGTCGGCGGGGTCGATCCGCTCGAAGGCCCGGACGCCCAGGTGCGAGCGGTCGGGCGTGCCCCCGTCGGAGACGACGACCTCGTTCCAGAGGTCGAGCGCCACGGCTGCGCAGTCGAAGCCGGCGCCGAGGTTGGCCGATGTCGCGGGCGCGCGGACGCTCAGGTTCACGAAGCGGCCTCGACGATCGCGTCCGGGTCGGGCGGCACCGAGACGGGCGGGGTCGAGAGGCGTGCGGCAGCCTCCGGGTCCTTGAGCCCGTGGCCCGTGATCACGCAGACGACGCGGGCGCCCGCCGGCGGCTGCTCGCGGACGACGGCGGCGAGCCCGGCGGCCGAGGAAGGCTCGCAGAAGACGCCCTCGAGGCGGGCGAGGTCGCGCCAGGCGGCCAGGATCTCCTCGTCGTCGAGCCGGACGATCGACCCACCCGAGCGCGCGACCGCCGCCTCGGCCTCGGCCTGGTGGGCCGGCTCGGCGATGCGGATTGCGGTCGCCATGGTGAACGCCCGCTCCGCCGACTCGCCGGCGAGGAGCGGCGGCACCCCGGTCGCCGACTCGGCGAACCCGAGCGCATAGGCGCGGGTGTTGCCGCCGCCGCCGTAGGGAAGGGCGAGCACGTCGGGCGCGCCGCCCAGCTCCTCCAGGATCTCGAACGCGGCGGTCTTCTGGCCCTCGAGCCGGTACGGGTTCAGGGAGTTGACGAGCGCGTGGGTGCCGCGGCGGCCGAGCTCGCGTGCGGCGGCGAGGGCCGTCTCGAACGGGCCTTGCACCTCGAGGAGCCGGGCTCCGGCCGCCTGGGCCTGCGCGATCTTTCCGCGCGCGACGGCCCCCTCCGGCTGGAGGATGACCGCGGTGAGCCCGGCCCGGGCGGCGTAGGTGGCGGCCGAGGCCGCCGTGTTCCCCGTGGACGCGCAGACGACCGCGGCGGCCCCGTCCTCGAGCGCCTTCGAGACGGCCACGGTCATGCCGCGGTCCTTGAAGCTCCCGGTCGGGTTCGAGCCCTCGCACTTGAGCCAGAGCTCGACGCCGAGCCGCTCGGAGAGCCGGGGAGCGGGGAGGAGCGGGGTCGACCCCTCGCCGAGCGTGACGACCGGGGTCGCGTCGGTCACCGGGAGTCGGTCTCGGTAGCGCTCGACGAGCGGAATCATGCCGCGGACACTAACGTGGAGGCCGCGACTCATTCTCGTGCCGTATGTGACGTTCGGGAGCGGGACGTCTCGCCCGAGCGCGGGGCGGGCCGGGTTCGGTTCGTCGGCGCCGTGGAGGGGGTGTGGTCGCCGAGCTGGAGGTCGACGGCGTCGCGCTGCCCGAGGTCGAGTTCGGCCCGCACGCGGCGTTCTTCCCCTGCGACCTGGACGAGGAGTTCGGGCTCCTCGTGCTCGCCGACGCCGACGGGAAGATCGCGATGCTCCTGTTCACGGCCCATATCTGCCGGGAGCGCTGGAACTAGGCCCAGCCGAGCTCGGCGACCCCCCGGTCGGAGATGACGGGGAGGGCGGAGGGCGCGCCGGCGGACTCGGGCAGCGCCTCGATCTCGCGGAGCGCGCTCACCAGGTCGCCCTCGGCGCCCTCGTGGGTGACGACGTGGAGCGTCGCGGAGCCGTTCTTCTGGTGCTGGACGAGGCGGGCGATCGAGATCCGGTGGCCGGCGAGGCGGAGCGCCACCTGCGCGAGGACGCCGGCGACGTCGTCGACGTCGATCCGCAGGTAGTAGGGCGACCGCATCTCGGTCTGGGGGAGCGGCTCGAGCTCCCGCCAGCAGGCGTCGTTCTGGAGGAAGCCTGTCCCGGTCGTCCCGGTGATGCTGACCATGTCGGCGACGACCGCAGAGGCGGTCTCCATGCCGCCGGCGCCGGGCCCCTCGAGCGTGATCTCGCGGATGGCGTCCCCCTGCACCATGATCGCGTTGAAGGCGCCCTCTACGGCCGCGAGCGGGTGGTGGCGGTCGACGAGGGCCGGGCTGACCCGAACGTCGAGCTTCCCGCCCTGCAGCGTCGCCGCCCCGATCAGGCGTACGACCATCTGCATCTCGCGCGCGGCGCGGACGTGCTCCGGCGTGACGCCCTCGATGCCCTCGTAGGCGACGTCGGCGAGGGTCACGCGCGACCCATAGGCGATCGTGGCGAGGATGGCCATCTTCGCGGCCGCGTCGGCCCCGGTGACGTCCTCGGTCGGATCGGCCTCCGCGTAGCCGAGCTCCTGCGCCTCGGCGAGGGCGTCCTCGTACGTCATGCCCTGCTCCATCCGCGTGAGGATGAAGTTGGTCGTGCCGTTGACGATGCCGAGCAGGCGGTGGACGTTCGAGGCCACGAGCGCCTCGCGGAGGATCTTGATCACCGGGATCGCGGCGCACACGCTCGCCTCGAAGCGGAGCTGGACGCCCGCGTCCGAGGCGGTCGAGAAGAGCTCGGCGCCGCGCCTCGCGATCAGCTGCTTGTTGGCGGAGACGACCGGCTTGCCCGCGCGGAGGAGCTCGAGGATGTGGTTCCCGGTCGGCTCGACCCCGCCCATCACCTCCGCGACGAGGGCGATCTCCGGGTCGTCGCGGATCGCCGCGAAGTCGGTGGTGAGGACACCTTCGGCGGGCGCGTCCGGCCGCTCCTTGCCCGAGTCGCGGACGAGCGCACGCACGACTCGGAGCCGGTGGCCCGTCGCGCGCTCGATGTCGTCGCCCGACTCCCGCAGGAGCCGATCCACGGCCGAGCCGACGGTGCCGTAACCGAGCAGGGCGACGGGAACGTCGATCATCTGCCCTTGCATCATCGCTTCCGCGGCGCCGGGCTGCGGAGGCGACCGGGCTCAGCCGCCGATGCCACCCGCCTCCGCGCCGAGGAGACCCTCGCGGCCCGCGAGCTCGCGGAGCTCGCTGCCGACGGCCTCCACCGGATGGCGTGCCGCCATCCGCCTGAGCGCGGTCATGCGCGGCCGACCCTCCTCCTCCTCGGCGATCAGCTCGCGGGCGAAGGAGCCGTTGCGGATGTCCTCGAGCAGCTGGCGCATGTTCGTCCGCACGTGCTCGTCGATGACAGCTGCCCGCGCGTGAGGTCACCGTACTCCGCCACGTCCGAGATCGAGTCGCGCATGTGCCCGAAGCCGCCCTCGTAGATCAGGTCGACGATCAACTTCAGCTCGTTGATGCACTCGTAGTAGGCGATCTCGGGCTGGTAGCCCGCGTCCACGAGGATCTCGAAGCCCGCCTGCATGAGCGCGGTCACGCCGCCGCAGAGGACGGCCTGCTCGCCGAAGAGGTCGCTCTCCGTCTCCTCGGCGAACGTCGTCTCGATCATGCCGGCGCGCCCGCAGCCGATGGCGGTGCCGTAGGCGAGCGCGAGGTCGAGGGCGTGCCCGCTCGCGTCCTGAGCGACCGCGACGAGGCCCGGCGTCCCGGCCCCGGCCTCGAAGAGCTCGCGCACCCGGTGGCCCGGCCCCTTGGGGGCGACCATGATCACGTCGTGCCCGGGCTCGGGCTCGATCTGTCCGAAGTGGACGTTGAACCCGTGGGCGAAGAGGACGGCGGCGTCGGCCTCGAGGTTCGGCGCCACGTCCCTGTCGTAGACGCCCTTCTGGACGTGGTCCGGCAGGAGGATGGCGACCACCTGGGCGCCACGGACGGCCTCCGCGAACGTGCGGACGTTGAGGCCCGCTTCCTCCGCGGCCGCCCAGGACGAGCTTCCCTCGCGGAGCCCGACCTCGACCTCGACGCCGGAGTCCCTCAGGTTGAGGGCGTGGGCGTGGCCCTGACTGCCGTACCCCAGAATCGCCACCTTGCCGGAGAGGAGCTCCGTGTTTCCTTCACGATGGACGGTTGCGGCCATGGGGCGGGATCCTTTCTAACGGAGGACGTGTTGAGGGCGGGGGCGACGGTTGGCGGCGGCCCGCGCGAGCCCGATCCGCCCGGTGCGGGCGAGCTCGATCAGGCCGTGCGGGCGCAGGAGCTCCTCGAAGGAGTCGAGCTGCTCGGGCGTCCCCACGACCTGGAAGACCATGGACTCGGGGCCGAGGTCGGCGACGCGCGCGTCGAAGACGTCGGCCAGCGAGATCAGCTCCGCACGCCGGCTCGGGTCGGCGTGGACGCGCACGAGCGCGAGCTCGCGCTCCACCGCCTCGCCTGCCTCCAGGGTCGAGACGCGGAGGACGTTGACGAGCTTGTGCATCTGCTTCTCGATCTGCTCGAGCAGGTTCGCGGGGCAGTCGACCGTGAGGACGATCCGCGAGACGTCGGCGCGCTCGGTCGGGCCGACTGCGAGGCTCTCGATGTTGAAGCCCCGCCGCGCGAACATGTTCGAGACGCGCGCGAGCGCGCCCGGCCGGTTCTCGACGAGTACGGAGACTGTGTGGGTCACGCGTCGTTCTTCACGCTTCGACCGTCTCTCCCTCCGTGAACTCGATCACGTCGGTCGCCGCGGCGCCGGCCGGGATCATCGGGAAGCACTTCTCCTCGGGATCGCAGCGCGCGTCGACGACGGCGGTGCGACCGCAGGAGAGCGCCTCCTCGAGGACGCCCTCGAGCTCGTCCTCCGAGTCCACGGTGAAACCGGCAGCGCCATAGGCTTCGGCGAGCTGCGCGTAGTCGGGCACCTGGTGGGTGAGGTGCGTCTCGGAGAAGCGGCTCGAGTAGAACATCTCCTGCCACTGGCGCACCATCCCGAGCCAGCCGTTGTTGACGATGACGACCACGATCGGCAGGCCCTCGAGCACGGACGTGGCCAGCTCCTGCGAGGTCATCTGGAAGCAGCCGTCGCCGTCGATGCAGACGACGGTTGCGTCCGGTCGGGCGGCCTTGGCCCCGACGGCGGCGGGGAGCCCGTAGCCCATCGTCCCGAGGCCGCCCGAGGTGATGAAGCTCCGCGGCCGGTCGCAGACGAGGTACTGCATCGCCCACATCTGGTGCTGGCCGACGCCGGTTGTCCAGACCACCTCGCGTCCGGCCGTGAGGTCGCGGAGCGTCTCGATGACCGCCTGCGGCTTCATGTACTCCCCGTCGCGCGAGTAGCGGTAGGGGAACTCCTCGCGCCAGTCGTCGAGCTGGCGCCGCCAGGCGACCGGGCCCTCGCGGTCCGCGCCGGACTCGGCCCGGTGCGCCCTGGTCAGCTCCACCAGCGCCCGCTTCAGCGGCCCGGTGACCGGGATGTCTGCGTGCCGCAGCTTCCCGATCTCGGCCGCGTCGATGTCGAAGTGGATCACCTTCGCCCCGGGGGCGAAGGCCGTGAGCTTGCCGGTGACGCGGTCGTCGAAGCGCGCGCCGACCGCGACGATCACGTCCGCCTTGTTCAGGCCCCAGTTCGCCCACTTCGAGCCGTGCATGCCGGGCGGTCCGTAGCAGAGCGGATGGGACTCTGGGAAGGCGCTCTTCGCCATCAGCGTGGTGATCACCGGGATCCCCGCAGTCTCCGCGAGCTCGAGGAGCTCCTCGGTCGCGTCGCCGTTGACGACACCGCCACCCACGTAGAGGACAGGTCGCGAGGCGGCCAGCAGGGCTCTCGCCGCCTCGCGAACCTGCCGTGGGTGGACACTGGCAGGTGGTCTCCACCCGGGGAGATCGACTTGATGGGGGTACGTGAAGTCGATCTCCGCCTCCTGCACGTCCTTCGCGACATCCACGAGTACCGGGCCCGAGCGCCCGGTTCGGGCGACGTGGAACGCCGCCTTGATGACGTGCGGGAGCTCCTCGACGTCCTGAACGAGCCACGAGTGCTTGACGATCGGGAGGGTGATGCCGGTGGCATCGGTCTCCTGGAACGCGTCGGTGCCGATCAGGCTCGTCCGCACCTGGCCGGTGATGCAGACGAGCGGCGTGGAGTCCATCCACGCGTCGGCGATGGGGGTGACGAGGTTGGTGACGCCGGGTCCCGACGTCGCCATGGCGACGCCTACCTTGCCCGAGGCGCGCGCATAGCCCTGGGCCATGTGGCCCGCGCCCTGCTCGTGGCGGGCGAGGACGTGGCGCACGGTCGTGCCGCGGGCGAAGGCGTCGTAGAGCGGGAGGATGGCGCCGCCGGGGATGCCGAAGGAGACCTCGACCCCCTCGGCTTCGAGGCAGCGCAGGATCGCGTCCGAGCCGAGCATCTTCACGCCGCCACCCCCGCGAACTCGGTGTCCCGGCGGACCGTCGGCAGCGAGGCGAGGAGTGCGTCCATGAACTGCCGCGTCGTCGCGCCTGTGCCCGAGGAGAGCATGTCCGGGGTGCGGACGCCCGTCTCGAGCATGGCCGTGACGCCGCGCTCGAGGGTGCGCGCCGCGCTCCGCTCGCCCAGGCCCTCGCCGAGCATGAGCGCGGCGGCGAGCAGCATCGCGCTCGGGTTGGCGACTCCCTGGCCCGCGATCTCGAGGGCCGAGCCGTGAGTCGGTCCGAACATGCCCTTGCCGTCGGGGCCGACGCGGCCCGACGCCACCATCCGCGTGCCCTGGTGGGCGAACGCGGCGGTGCTCGCCAGCGCCTCGGCGTAGGGCTGCTCGCTCGCGATGACGTCGAAGCGGGACGGGTCGTGGAGCAGGCCGGTGACAGCGGCCTCGAAGGGGGTCTGCTCGACGACGACGCCCTCCCAGCGCTCGGCGGCGGCGGCCAGGGCCGCCTGCCAGCGGGCGCTCGCCCCCACCGAGGTGAGCCGCGCGCGGCGGCTGACGGCGAGCCTGAACGCGCAGTCCGCCGCGAGCTGAACCGCGTCGTCGGGCAGCGGGCTGACGACCGCCAGCTCGCTTCCGCGAGCGCAGACGCGCGTGATCCGCCAGCGCAGGTCGAGCTCCGCCTTCAGGACCTCGAGCGCGGGCTCCCGGGTGGCGGCGACGAGCATCGCGTCCGCGTCGGCGCAGGCCATCCGGGTCACCGGCGGGAGCGGGTGGCCGAACCGGCGGACGGCGTCGCCGCCGAACGGCACGTGCACCTCCTCGACCTGGAACCCGTGCATCCCGGAGACCACCGCCAGAGCGCGGCTCGCCTCGGCCGTCACCTCCGGCCCGATCCCGTCCCCGGAGAGGCAGGCGACCGTGTAGCGCTTCTTTCTCATCGGACGCTCACCTCCTCGAACACGTCCCCGAGCGTCACGTGCTTGCGGCTGTCCGCCAGCTCCTTGAACCGGGCGAACGCGGCGTTGACGGCCTCCCGGTCGAGCTTCATGCCCGCCTCGCCGCAAGCCCGCGCGAAGGCGTGCCGGCCCGAGTGCTTGCCGAGCGGCAGGGACATGACGAGCCCGAGCTCGGAGGGGTCCATGATCTGGTAGGTGGCGGTGTCCTTCAGCATCCCGTCCTGGTGGATGCCGGCCTCGTGGGCGAACGCGCTCGCGCCGACGATCGCCTTGTTCCGCTGGACGCGGTAGCCGGTGAGCTCCTCGACGAGGCGCGACGTGCGGCCGATCTCGCCGACGTTCACCTCGGTCTCGAGCTCGAAGGCGGCCTTGCGGACGCGGAGGGCCATGACGACCTCCTCGAGCGCGGCGTTGCCGGCGCGCTCGCCGAGGCCGTTGACGGTCGCCTCGACCTGGGTGGCGCCGGCCTGGATGCCGGCGAGCGTGTTGGCGACCGCGAGGCCCAGGTCGTCGTGGCAGTGGACCGAGAGCTCGGCGTGCTCGAGCTCGGGGCAGCACCGGGCGATCTCGGCCAGGAAGTCCGCGTACTCCTGGGGGAGGCAGTACCCGACGGTGTCCGGAAGGTTGATCGTCGTCGCTCCGGCGCGGATCGCCTCGGCGCAGACGCGCGCAGCGAACTCGGGCTCCGAGCGGGTGGCGTCCTCGCAGGAGAACTCGACCTCGTCGGAGACGCTCCGGGCGTACCCGCAGGCCCAGCGGGCCTGCTCGACGACCTCCTCCGGGTCGAGGCGGAGCTTGCGCTCCATGTGGATCGGGCTGGTGGCGAGAAAGACGTGGATGCGGGAACGGCGCGCGGGGGCGAGGGCCTCCGCGGCGGCGTCGATGTCCTCCTTGCGCGTGCGCGCGAGGGACGCGACGGTGGGACGCTCGACTGCGGCGGCGACTGCCCTGACGCCTTCGAAGTCTCCCGGCGAGGAGACCGCGAACCCTGCCTCGACGACGTCGACTCCGAGCCGCTCGAGCTGCGTCCCGATCTCCACCTTCTCGTCCGGCGACAGCACGATGCCCGGCGACTGCTCGCCGTCCCGCAACGTCGTGTCGAAGATCGTGATTCTGCGGCTCACTGCTCATCCTTCCTGCCTCCGTGCGGAGGCGCATTACTCCTGTGGTTCGGTGGGCGTGTGCGCCTGCTCGGCGCGTGAGTCGCGTCCTCCCCCTAGAGGGGGAGAATGACGACGAGAAGGATGAGGCCGAGGACGAGCGCGAGCGGCCGGTTCGGGCCGGCGATGCTCCGCTCGATGATGGTCGTCCTCGACAAGCTGCGTTGAAGTGTGGAGACAAGAGGGTGCGCTTGTCAAGCCCCGATCGCGTGACCTGATCGGGTCAGCTTGCGCACGGCCCTCGTCGGCCGTAGCCTCGCGGGCCCAGGGCCGCAAGGGGAGGGAGAGCCATGGCCGCCAGGTACCTGCACGTGACGAGCCCGATGATGACGGGCCCCGAGGTGGCGAGGATCCAGGAGCAGCTGACGCAGCTCGGCTACGCTCCCGGGCCGGTCGACGGCGAGTACGGCCCCGCCACGTCGGCCGCCGTCACCGCCTTCCAGCGCGACGCGAAGATCGAGGTGGACGGCGTCGTCGGCCCGGAGACGCGAAAGGCCCTGCGCGGAACGGGCACACCCCGGACGAAGCAGCCGGTGAGGCGCAGGGCCGGCCGCTACGGCGAGCCGGCCCTCGCCGAGGCGCTCGGGCACCTGGGCAAGAAGGAGCGGCCGGCGAACTCGAACCGCACCCAGTTCGGTCGCTGGTTCGGCGTCGACGGCGTCCCCTGGTGCGCGATCTTCGTCAGCTACTGCTTCCTCGAGGGCGCCGACTACGTGGTGGCAAGGCGCTTCCGCGGCGCCGGCGTCTACGAGAAGGGCTGCACCTATGTCCCGACCGTCGAGGCCTGGCTGCGCGTGACCGGCCAGTGGCGGGGGCGCACCTCGCCGCGGCCGGGCGACATCGCCATCTTCAACTGGGACGGCGGCGTCGCCGACCACATCGGGATCGTCGAACGCTACCTGGGCGGCGGCCAGTTCCTGTGCATCGAGGGCAACACCTCCTACGGCAACAACTCGAACGGCGGCGAGGTCATGCGCCGGACGCGGTACGTGAGCCAGGTCAACGGGTTCGGACGGGTGACGAGGAAGTAGGCGTGAGCGGCACCCACTTCGACGTCGTCGTCGTCGGCTCGGGCTTCGGCGGCTCCGTGCTCGCGTACCGGCTGGCCGAGGCGGGCAAGTCCGTATGCGTCCTCGAACGCGGGAAGCCCTACCCTCCGGGCTCCTTCCCGCGCGGCCCGCGCGAGCTCTCGAAGGCGTTCTGGGACCCGAGCGAGGGCCTCTACGGGATGTTCGACGTCTGGTCGTTCAAGGGGATCGGGGCGCTCGTCTCGAGCGGGCTCGGCGGGGGCTCCCTCATCTACGCAAACGTGCTTCTCCGCAAGCCGGAGCGCTGGTTCGTCCAGGAGGACCTGGCGTCGGGGGGCTACGAGAGCTGGCCGGTGACCAGGTCCGAGCTCGACCCGTACTACGACCGCGCCGAGGCCATGCTGAACGGGCAGGTCTACCCGTTCGCCGAGACGACGCCGAAGACCGCCGCGTTCCGGGAGGTCGGAGAGAAGCTCGGACGCGAGTTCATCCTCCCCAAGCTGGCGGTGACCTTCGCGAACGACGGAGAGGAGCCCGCGGTCGGCGTCCCCATCCGCGAGGAGCACCCGAACCTCCACGGGGTCCCGCGGTACACCTGCCGCCTCGTGGGGGAGTGCGACATCGGCTGCAACCTCGGCGCGAAGAACACGCTCGACCTCAACTACCTCTCGGCGGCGAAGCGGCTGGGGGCGGAGATCTGGACGCGGCGGGAGGTGCGCTCGCTCGCGCCGCGGGAGGGAGGCGGGTACGCCGTGCGCTACGTCGAGCACGACGCCGGCGACGAGGGGCGCAAGCTCGACACGCGCGACCCGCGTCTCCGACCAGAGCAGGAGCTGACGTGCGACCGGCTCGTGCTCGCCGCAGGCACCCTGGGTTCGACGTACCTGCTCCTCCGGAACCGGGACGCCTTCCCGGGCCTGAGCCCGCGCCTAGGGACGCGGTTCGGCGGAAACGGCGACCTGCTCACCTTCGCGCTCGGCGCCGACCGCCCGCTGGTCGCGGAGCGCGGGCCGGTGATCACGAGCGCCCTTCACGTCCCCGACGAGCTCGACGGGGGCGAGGGGCGCGGCTTCTACGTCGAGGACGCCGGCTACCCGGAGTTCGTCAGCTGGCTCGTCCAGGGCACGCAGGGGCCGGGCGCACTCTGGCGGTTCCGCCGGGTTGCTGCACGCCTCGCCCTCGGGCTGCTCCGCCGCCGGCCGGAGGTCGACCTCTCGGCTGAGGTGTCGGAGCTTCTCTCCGGAACCCGCCTCGCCGCCGGGTCGCTGCCGCTCCTCGGCATGGGCCGCGACGTCCCCGACGGGAGGATGAAGCTCAGCGACGGGAAGCTGCAGGTCGACTGGGTGAAGGGGAAGTCGGGACCCTTCTTCGACCGTCTGGGCGACTTCGGCCGGCAGATCGCGACGGCGCTCGGCGCCGAGTTCGAGCGCAACCCGACCTGGTACCTCGGCCGGCTCATCACCGTCCATCCGCTCGGCGGCTGTCCCATGGGCCGCACCGAGGCCGAGGGCGTCGTCGACCCCTACGGCGAGGTCTTCGGCTACCCGGGCTTCACGATCGCCGACGGCTCCGTCATGCCCGGCCCGGTGGGGCCGAACCCGTCGCTCACGATCGCGGCGCTCGCCGACCGCTTCGCCGACCGCGCGACCGGCGAGGCCTAGGCGTCCGCGGGCACCAGCGGCTTCGGGGGCAGGCCGGCGGTCAGGAAGAGCGTCAGGACGACGAGGAGCGCGAGCAGCACCATCCCCTTGCCGAGGGCCGCGAGCTGGGCGCTCTCGTAGGCGTCGAGGATGGCCTCCTGCTCGTCGGCGGAGAGGTCGGTGTCTGCCAGGGCGGCCTCCGCCTGCTCGACCGAGACGAACTCGACCCCCGCGCTGAGCTCGATGGCCGCTTGCTGTTGCAAGGCGGGGTCGAGCTCCTCGGATCGCTGGATTCCCTGGAGGAACGTCGTGCTCAGGGCGGCGATCACGACCGCGCCGACGAGCGCCGTCCCCAGCGACGAGCCGAGGTTCTGGGCCGTGTACTGCAGCCCGCCTACCTCGCCGCCGCGCTCCACCGGCGCCGCCGACACGACGACGTTTCCGAGCTGTGAGGCGAGTGCCCCCATGCCCAGTCCCAAGAGGACGAACGGGAGCGTCGTGACGCCCGCGCCGGCGCCTTCCTCGAACCGCGCCGCCAGGAGCAGCGTCGCGCCCAGCATGAGGAGAAGGCCGATCTGCACCACGCGGCGCGGCCCCGCGCGGGGGAAGAGCTTCGGCACGGCCGGGGCGGCGGCCACGAGGGCAAGCGAGAGCGGGAGCATCCGGAGCCCGGTCTCGAAGGCATCCAGGCCGAGGACGAGCGAGAGGAAGAGCGGCATCGTGAAGAACACGCCCATCATCACGAGGAACTGCATGAGCAGGACACCGAGACCGCTGGTGAGCTGGCGGCTGCGGAGGAGCGCCGGGTCGACCAGCGGCGTGCCTCCGTGTCTGGCGAGGCGACGCTGCCAGGCGAGGAATGCCCAGAGAACGAGCAACCCGCCCAGGACGAGCCAGGTGACCGCCGAGATGCCGCCGAGCTGCGGCGTCGCGTCGGGGCCGTCCGGGATCCTCGGCTGAGCCCAGCCCCAGCTGCCCGACTGGAGCACGCCGAAGACGACGAGGCCGAGACCTGCGGCGGAGAGCACCGCGCCGACTAGGTCGATCCTGGGGCGGTCGTCGGCCGGGACGTCGTGGACGACCCTGGAGCCGATGAGGATCGCCGCGGCGATCACGACCTCGGCCGCGAACACCCAGCGCCAGCTGAAATACGCCGTCACGAAGCCGCCGATGATCGGCCCCGCGGCGATCGCAACCGCCGCCGCGGCGGCGAGGACGCCGTAGGCCATGGCGCGTCTCGCACCGGTGAAGTTCCCGGCGACGAGCGCGACGACCGTCGGCATGATCAGCGCCGCGCCGAGGCCCTCGAGCACCGACCAGCCGAGCAGGAGCACGATGACGTTCGGCGCGACCGCGGTCAGTCCCGATCCGCAGGCGTACACGACCAGCCCGACCCGAAGCGCGCGGCGGCGGCCCAGCAGGTCGCCGACCTTCGCCCCGGTGATCATGCAGGCGGCCATCACGAGCGTGTACGCGGTGATGACGCCCTGGATGGCGGTCACCGACGTGTTCAGGTCCTCGACGAGGGAACTGATCGAGACGTTCATGACGCTGGCGTCCACCGTCATCAGGAACTGGGTCACGGCGAGGAGGCCGAGCACGGCCGTCCCGGAGTCGCGCGCCTTCAGTGGAGCAGGCTGGTTCGGGCTGGCGTTCATGGAGTCGTCCGGCGGCATCTGCGGCCGGCCGGGCTCGAGTGTAGAGCGTCGGGCGACTCGGCTCGGGCACGTCTCGGCTCCGTGCGAGCGGCTGGAGGCCCGAAAGCGGCGGCGCAGGCTAGCGGTAGCGCCTGACGAGAGCCCCCGTGCCGAGCGCGAGGATGAGCGCTCCGATGGCGAGTGCCATCAGGTTGCCGATCGCGTGGGACGCGTCGGGAGCCTGGGTCCGGTCGAGGATTCCGCTCGTGATGATCGCCCCTCCCCGAGGACCCCGATCAAGCCGAGGATCGTTGCGCGCACGAGGCACCCATCGGCACCCGAGGCGGGCGCCTTGAGGGTGATTGGCGCATACTCCGAGCGTGGCCGGGGAGCTCGGGAAGGACGGGAAGCCCATCCTCGGGTTCGCCTCCCCCCGGCAGTGGGAGGCGTGGCTCGAGGCCGAGCACGAGGGCTCGGACGGCGTCTGGATCAAGTTCGCCAAGAAGGGCTCCGGGGAGGAGAGCCTCCTCTACGCCGAGGCCCTCGAGGTGGCGCTGTGCTACGGCTGGATCGACAGCCAGGTCTCCCGCTACGACGAGCGCTTCTACCTGCAGAAGTTCACCCCGCGCCGGCCGCGTAGCAAGTGGTCGCAGCTGAACAGGGAGAAGGTCGAGGCGCTGGCGAGGGAGGGCCGCCTGCGGCCGGCCGGCAGCGAGCAGGTCGAGCTCGCGAAGGCCGACGGGCGCTGGGAGGCCGCATATGCCTCGCCGGCGAACGCCGAGGTCCCCGACGACCTCCGCGCAGCCCTCGGCGCGAGCCCGAAGGCCGCCGAGTCCTGGGCCGGGCTGAGCAAGTCGAGCCGCTACGCGATCCTCTACCAGCTCCAGGACGCGAAGAGGCCCGAGACGCGCGCCCGGAGGCTGAGGAAGTTCCTGGGCATGCTCGAGCGCGGCGAGAAGCCATCCTGAGGCACTTTCGGCCGGTAGACTCGTCGGCTTCTGCGACCAAGGAGGTACGGATGACTTCGACGCTTGCAGACGAGGCGCTCGCGTCCCTCGAAGGCTTCACCGGCGCGCTCCTGCGACCGGGCGAGGACGGCTACGAGGAGGCGAGACGCATCTTCAACGGGCTGATCGACAAGCGGCCTGCGCTGATCGCCCGCTGCGAGGGCGAGGCCGACATCGTCGATGCGGTGAGCTTCGCCCGCGAGGCCGGCCTGGACGTCGCCGTGCGCGGCGGCGGTCACGGCATCGCCGGGCGGTGCCTCGTCGACGGCGGTATCGTGGTCGACCTTTCGCCGCTGAAGGGCATCTTCGTCGATCCCGATGCCCGCACGGCACGGGTCGAGCCCGGCGTCAACTGGGCGGAGCTGAACCGGGCGACCCAGCTTCACGGCCTCGCGGTCACCGGCGGCGTCATCTCGACGACCGGCGTCGCCGGGCTGACGCTCGGCGGCGGGCTCGGCTGGATGATGCCGAAGTACGGCCTGGCGACCGACAACCTGCTGTCGGCGCGCGTGGTCACGGCCGACGCACGGACGCTGACCGCCTCCGAGAGCGAGAACCCGGACCTCTTCTGGGGCCTGCGGGGCGCCGGGGCCAACTTCGGGATCGTCTCGTCGTTCGAGTTCCGTCTTCACCCGGTCGGCCCGATCGTCAGCGGCGGGCTGGTCGCGCACCCGTTCGACGCGGCCGAGGAGTTCCTGCGGTTCTATCGAGACTTCGCCGCCGCCTCCTCCGACGACCTCATGACGTTCGCCGGCCTCGGGCACGCGCCGGACGGCTCCGGCGTCAAGCTAGCCCTCTGCGTGGCCTGCCACCTGGGCACGCCGGAGCAGGCCGACGAGGACCTCGGGCCGCTGCGCGAGTTCGGCTCGCCTGCGCTCGTCGAGCTCGGGCCGATGCCGTACACGGCCGTGAACTCGATGCTCGACGCCGCCTATCCGACCGGGAGCCTGAACTACTGGAAGTCGGGGTTCCTGAGCGAGCTGTCCGACCCGGCGATCGGGAAGATGCTCGAGCGGTTCGCGGTCTGCCCCTCGCCGATGACGACGGTCCTGCTCGAGAACTTCCACGGCGAGGCGGTTCGGGTGCCGCTCGAGGCGACGGCGGTGCCCCACCGCGAGCCCGGCCACAACTTCGCGATCACGTCGGTCTGGACCGACCCGGCCGCGAGCGACGAGAACATCGCCTGGACGAGGCAGTCCTTCGAGGCGATGGCGCCGTTCCTGGCGGGCCGGCGCTACCTGAACTACTTCTCGGAGGACGACACCGGCGAGGCCTCGGCGCGGGCCGCGTACGGGTCGAACTACGAGCGGCTCGTCGAGATCAAACGAGCCTACGACCCCACGAACATGTTCCGTCAGAACACGAACGTCCCGCCCGGCTAGCGGTCGGCGGCGCTCGCGGGCACGCGCCGGCCCGGCTCGCCCGGGCGTCTCGCCGTGAAGCAGAACTGAGTGCACGAGAAGAAGAACTCGCCGCGCGTGTCCAGATCGCGCTGGGCGTCCGCCCACGCCTTCGCCTCGGCCGGGCCGCTTCGCTCGGCCACGAACGCCTCGACGAGCGGGAAGATCGCGCCGACGTAGGCGTCGTCGACGAGCTCGGTCGTCGTGAAGACGTGTCCCTCGGCCGCAACGTCCTCGAACCCCGCCGAGCGCAGCCGCGCGGCCAGCGTGCGCGGGAGCGCCGGGTGCGCCAGATGGTCGTCCCAGGCGCGGAGGGTCTGCTCCATGCCGGCCGGGTCGGCCGCGTGCCAGGAGACCGTCGACCAGTCGACGTCCCAGAGGACGGCGCGGCCGCCGGGGCGGAGCACGCGGCGGATCTCCGCGAGCGCGCGCCCGGGATCGTGAACGTACTCGAGCACCTGCACGCAGAGGACTGCGTCGAAGCTTTCGTCCTCGACCGGCAGCGACGTCGCATCCGCCCGGTGGAAGGCGGCGTTCGGATGCGAGGCGGCGCGGCGTGCGGCGAGGGCGAGCATCTCCGGGCTCGAGTCCACGCCGACGACCGCCCCGGCGTCTCCCACCTCGGCGAGGAGCTCCGTCACGTAGAAGCCCGGGCCGCAGCCCACGTCGAGAATCCGTTCGTCCTTCGAGGCGGCGAGCGCCGTGCGCACGAGCCGCCGCCGCCTCAGGATGTCGCTGGCCCCGTAAGCCGACTCGAGCCGTTTCGCCAGGTCTTCGTCGAAGGCCACGCCGGGCGTCAGGGGTTGACGCGCGGCCGGAAGAAGATCCTCGTCTTGTCGCTGCCGCGGAGGGCGTTCGCCGCCTTCAGCTCGTCCCGCCAGTCCGGATGGGGCATCCGGGCCTCGGGCCAGTCCCCCTCGACGAGGCTCCGGCCGTGCTTGACGAGAGCGATGTCCGCCATCAGGTAGCCGTGGTTCTCGAGGACGCCGATCTCACCCGGCGAGAAGGCGTCCAGGTCGATCCGGACGGGCGCGATGAAGTCCCGGATCAGGTCGTGGGAGTACGCCTCCGGCGGCGGCTCGAGCTCGTAGCTGGCGGGCCGCGAGGCGATGCCCCAGTAGGCGCCCTCGAGCTTGTTCTCGATGAAGCTCGAGACGAGCCACCGCTTGCGCACCTCCGTCGCCTGCTCGAGCAGGATGACGCCCTGGCGGAGGGCGCTCCAGAGCCAGCCCACGTCGGGGTCCGGCTTGAAGGAAGGCGCCGCGTCGGAGACGAGGACCGTCCTGTGGTCGCGCCAGACGGGCTCGAGGCCGAGGTTGTCGAACATGCCGCCGTCCGAGAGGTCGATCTCGCGGACGAGCCGGTCGCGGTCGGGCTCGGCGTAGGCGCCGCCGGTCAGCTCGGACGGATCCCAGCGCGTGTGGCCGACGCCGAAGGCGCCGGGCACGCAGGAGGAGGCCGCGACGGCCTCCGCGAGCGTCCGGTCGCCGAGCGGCGCGTAGCCGGCGGCCGAGCTCCCCACCCGCCGCAGGCCGGTGTCGAAGACCCATTGGTCGCGGAAGCGCATGTCGCTCGCGAGGAAGACGAAGCGCGGAGCCTCCGGGAGATCGGCAAGCTTCCTCGGCGCCGGCCCCTGCGCGTAGGCGGCTGCGAGCGCCTCGCTCTGCGCCCCGGGCGTCAGCCAGTTCCGCGGGTGGAGCCGGGCAAGCGCCGCGCCGGTGCGGACGTCGCGCGCGACGAAGGCGCGCATGGGCGCGGCCGCGCCCTCCTCGAAGCCGTCGACCGGCTTCCCCGCCTCGCGCTTCGCGCCGGCTAGGAAGGTCGCGAGTTGTGCTGCCATGATGCTCCCGCCCGAGACCGAGGTGAAGGTGTCCACCGCGGAGAGGACGCCGAGCTCGTTCAGTCGCCGCAGCGCGCCCAGGTGGAAGAGCGCGGCCCGGTAGCCGCCGCCGGACATGCAGAGGGCGGTGCCCTCCCGCCGCTTCTCCGGAAGGTAGGTGCTGATCCCGTGCTCGGTCGCGTCGCTCATGCGGGCGTGTAGACCGACATGACCTGCTCGATCATCGCCTGCCTGGACGGGAAGCGCCCTTCGTCGTAGCAGCCGACGGGGTGCTCGAGCACGTTGTAGAGGCACTTGTTGCAGTACGTGCACGGCCGTGGCGGCAGGTCGTGCCCGGCGCGGAAGAGCTCGACGAGGTCGTTGTTGGCAACGAGCCCGCGGGCGATCGAGACCGCGTCGCAGTCGCCTCGCTCGAGCGCGTCCGCGATCAGCGAGGCCTGCTGGAACCCGCCGGTGACGATCACCGGGATCCCGACGGCCCGCCTCACCGCCGCCGCGTCGGGGAGCGCCCGCCCGGGGACCTCGGCCGGGTCGCGCTCCCAGCGGGCCTTCATCACCTTGTTCACCGGCCAGAGCCGGAAGAGCAGGTAGTTGCGGAACGTGTGCGTCCCGCTCGAGAGCATCACGTCGTACGTGCGGACCATGTCCTCGAGGGAGAAGTCGCCCGCGGGGTTCTCGGGGTGGGGGAAGGTGCTGCCCGAGGAGACGTGGATCGCGTCCGCGCCCGCGGTCTCGAGCCAGCGGCAGACCTGGACGGAGTCCTCGATCGTGTTCCCCGTGCCGAGCCACGGGAGGAAGGCGTCCGCGTACTCGGTGGTCGAGAGCTTGACCTGCAGGTGGAAGTCGTGGCCGACCTCGGCGCGGATCGCCTCGACCGTCTCGAGCAGGAGTCGCGCGCGGTTCTCGAGCGGGCCTCCGTACTCGTCGTCCCGCTCGTTGATCGCCGAGGAGAGAAACTGGGTGAAGAGGTAGCCGTTGGCGCCGTGGACCTCGACGCCGTCCAGCCCTGCCTCGCGCACGCGCCGCGCCGCCGCCGCGAAGGAGCGCTTGATCGCCTCGAGGTCGGCGCGGGTCGCCCGCTCGCCCTGGAACCCGTGGAGCGGGTCCGGCTTGCCCGTCGAGGAGAGGCCCTTCCCGAAGGCGACGGTGGGCACGTCGCGCTGCCGGCCCGCGTGCGCCAGCTGGACGATGTAGCGGCAGTCGTGCTCGTGCACGCGCCGGCCGAGCTCCCGCCAGAACGGGATGCGCTCGTCCCGCTCGATCGAAGCGAAGCTCGGCACGATCTTGCCGCGCTCGTCCACCCCGGTCCAGGAGGAGAGGATCGCCCCCACGCCGCCGCGGGCGAACTTCAGCTCCCAGTTGATCCGGGTCTGCGTCCCGCCACCGTCGTAGTCGTCGAGCCGGCCGGCGATGTTCGAGCGGAAGATCCGGTTGCGAACCTCGAGGTTCCGGAAGCGGAGCGGCTCGAAGATCGCCTCGGTGCTCATGCTGCCGTCGTCTCGTAGACCCGAAGCGCCTCGCGCATCATCTCCTCGCGCGAGTCGAAGCGGGCGGGCTCGTAGCAGGCGAGCGGGTGCTCGATGAAGCTGAAGAGGCACTTGTTGCAGTACGTGCACGGCCTCGGCGCCCGGTCGAGGCCCGCCTCGAAGTGACGCACGAGGTCGGGGTTGGCGACGAGCGGGCGCGCGATCGTGACGCCGTCGCAGTCGCCGCGCTCGATCGCGCGCCCGATGACCGAGGCGGTCTGGAATCCGCCGGTGACGAGGACCGGGATCGAGACGGCCTGCTTGACGGCGCGGGAGTCCGCGAGGTTGATGCCCTCGATGTCACGGTTGCGGTGAGGGCGCGTCCACCACCAGCCGAAGACCTTGGCGAGCGGCGGCGTGCGGAAGGTCAGGTAGTTGCGGAAGGTGTGCTTGCCGCTCGAGAGGATCGTGTCGTAGGTCTTCACCACCTGCGCAGCCGGGAACTCGCCGGCCGGGTTCCGCGGATGGGGGAAGCCGCCGCCGGCGCTCACGTGCAGGTAGTCGACCCCGGCCTCCTCGAGCCAGCGGCATGTCTGCAGCGACTCCTCGAGCGTGTTCCCCTCCGGGAGCCACGGCATCAGCTCGTTCAGCCGCTCCTGGATCGAGATCTTGTAGCCGACGCAGAAGTCCGGCCCGACCTCCTCGCGGATGGCGCGCACGACCTCGAGCCCGAAGCGTGCGCGGTTCTCCAGCGGGCCGCCGTAGGCGTCCTTGCGGTCGTTGATCGCGGAGGAGAGGAACTGCGTCGGCAGCATCCCGTTCGCCCCGGCGACCTCGATCCCGTCGAGCCCGGCCTCCTTCGCCCGCCGCGAGGCCTGCGCGAACATCTCCACGACCTCGGCGATCTCCTGGAGCGTCATCGCCTCGGCCGGGAAGCCGTTCAGCGGCTCCGGCCTGCTCGACGAGGAGAGGGCCTTGTCCCACTCGAGGAAGGGGACGATGCGCTCGCGGCCCGCGTGGACGACCTGGAGGATGTACGGGCAGCCCGCTTCGCGGACCCGCTCGCCCAGGTTGCGCCAGAACGGGATCGTCTCGTCCGAGTCGATGTGCGCGTACCCGGGCACGATCCCGCCGCGCGCGTGGACGGGAGCGTTCGAGGAGATGATCGCGCCGACGCCCCCGCGCGCGAAGCGGAGATCCCAGTTGACGCGCACCGGCGTCCCCGAGCCGTCGTAGTTGTCGAAGCGCCCGGCCACGCTCGAGCGCAGCACGCGGTTTCCGACCGTCAGCGGCCCGAGCGCGAGCGGCTCGAAGATCGTCTCGGCGCCCACGTCATCGCACCTCGGCCGGGAGGGGCGCTCCCTCGTACACCGACATGATGTGGCGGATCATCTCGTCGCGCGAGCGGTAGCGGCTCTCCTCGTAGCAGCCGAGCGGGTTCTCGACGAAGTTGATCAGGCACTTGTTGCAGTACGTGCACGGCTGCGGCGCCCGGTCGAGCCCCTCGGCGAAGAGGTTCGGGAGGTCCGGGTTTGCGATCAGCGTCCGTCCCATCGTGACGCCGTCCGCGGAGCCGTCCTCGATCGCGCGCGCGATCACCGAGGCGGTCTGGAAGCCGCCGGCGCAGAGGACCGGCACGTCCACCGCCTGCTTGACCGCTCGGGCGAGCGCCAGGTTGATCCCCTCGACCCCCAGCTTCCGCATCCGGCGCTCCCACGCCCACGCGAACCCCCGGTTGATCGGCGGCGTGCGGAACATCAGGTAGTTGCGGAATGTGTTCTTGCCGCTCGAGAGCATCGTGTCGTAGGAGCGGATGACGTCGGCGATCGGGAACTTCCCGGCAGGGTTCCGCGGGTGGGGGAAGAGGTAGCCCGACGAGACGTGGAGGCCGTCGACGCCGGCCTCGACGAGCCAGCGGCAGACCTGGATCGACTCCTCGAGCGTCGTCCCCTCCTTGGCCCAGGGGAAGAGCGCCTTGCCGTCGTCGATCGCGCTGATCTTGAACTGGAGGTGGAAGTCGTCGCCGATCTCCTTCCGCATCGCCCGGACGACCTCGAGTGGGAAGCGCGCGCGGTTCTCGAGCGAGCCGCCGTACTCGTCGGTGCGGTCGTTGATCGCCGGGGAGAGGAACTGCGTGATCAGGTAGCCGTTGCAGCCGTGAACCTCGATGCCGTCGAGCTCGGCCTCGCGCGCGCGGCGTGCCGCCTGCGCGAAGGAGTCGACGATCTCGTCGATCTGCGCCTTCGTCATCCGCTCGCAGGGGAAGCCGTGGATCGGGTCCGCCTTGTCCGTCGAGGAGAGGCCGGTGTCGTAGAGGACGCTGGGGATGTCGCGCTGGCGGCCGGAGAAGGCGAGCTGGACGATGTACTTGGCGCCCGCGTCGCGGACGCGCCTCCCCAGCTCGGTCCAGAAAGGCACCTTGTCGTCCGAGTCGAGGTGGGCGTAGTTGGGGACGATCAGCCCGCGCGGGTGCACGGGGGTGTTCGAGGAGATGACCGCGCCGATGCCGCCACGGGCGAACTTCACGTCCCAGTCGATCCGCGTCTCGGTGCCCGAGCCGTCGTAGTTGTCGAACCGGCCGGAGATGCTCGAGCGGAAGAGCCGGTTCTTCACCTCGAGGCGGCGGAACCGGAGCGGCTCGAAGATCGCCGGCCAGGCCTGTCCGTTGGCGTCGTCAGTCAAGGAGAACCTCCCAGTTCCAGCGGCCGTCGCCGGCTCGCGTGCCCTTGATCCAGTCCTCGAGCGGGGGGTCGTCGGCGTGCTCCTCGCAGCCGGTCGCCGCGAAACAGCGGATCTCGATCTCGCCCGGGCGGGTGTCCACCCGCAGGAAGCTCTTGAAGAGCGGCGGGTCGGGATCGTTCCAGTCGAGGAACTCCGAGAAGTACGTGTTGAACGGGCCCATGATCCCTGCCTCCGAGAACGGGAAGACGATCTTCGCCCGGCGCCAGATCTCCTTCGGCACCTGCCTGTCGCGGTCCTCTTCGCGGGTCGGGTCGACGACCCCGTCAAGGCGCAGGCTCATGACCGCCGGCGCGACGTTGTGCGGGATCGCGACCTGGAGCGGGATCTTGCGGTCGAGCAGGATCGAGTAGGCGGCGAGCGAGTCACCGCGGCGCGGATAGCAGCGGAAGTCGGCCTCCTCGCAGCCGCAGGCCTCCACCGTCGCCTTCGGGATCTTGTGCGTGGCCTTGGTGTACGCCCCTCCGGCGCCGCTGACGATGTGCTGCACGACGCGGCCGTCGCCGTGGCGGACCGGATAGCGCTGGAAGTTGTGGATGTCGCCGCCGATGACCGCGACGTAGCGGTTGGCCGGGTCCTCGACGATTGCGTTGACCGTCTCCTCGGAGCCCGCGATCGGGCACGGCTTCCGGCTCGCATCGACGACGAGCGGCTTCCCGGTCATGAGGATCTTGTCCTTGGGGAGCTTCGAGATCTCGCGGAGCCAGGCACCCTGCTCGTCGTCGATCCCCGACTGGATGCCGGTGTCGAGGCCGACGAGGACGAGCTCGCGGAGCTCGATCGCGAAGTACGGCGCGGGCTGCCCGGAGGGCTCGGGGCGCAGCTTCCGCATCTCCTCGAGCTCCTCCTGCGCGGCCTCGCTCGGCTCGCGCCAGGTGAGGTCGAGGAAGGCGCGCGTCCAGCGGCTCTTCGCCCGGTGCGCCGGCGGCCGGAGGTCGGGGTCGGCTCCGCAGAGTTGCGTCATGAAGCCGTGCAGGCCGTCGTACCAGTCGTGGTTCCCGGGGATCGCGAAGATCGGGCCCGGGAGGTCACGGTAGGGCCAGTAGAACTTGTCGTGGTACTCGGCCGTGTCGCCGGCCGGATAGATGACGTCACTGACGACGTAGGTGAAGTGGATGCCCTTCTGCGTCGCGAGGAGCGGTCGCAGCACCTGGTACTGCGAGTCGTCTCCCTCACCGGGGTCGCCGAGCACGAAGAACGAGACCTCGTCCTGGTCGGCGTACCGCGTGACCGTGAGGTTGCGGTCGACGCCCTTGCGGCGTTGTGCCTCGACCCAGCGCTTGCGCTCGTCGCCGGTCGAGTCGCCGATCCAGCGGGCGATCTTGTCGTTCCGGGAGTCCCAGAGGGGCCGCGGGCTGATCCAGGAGAACTGGGCGCGCTCCCGGCCCGGCCGGTAGAGCCCCGCCGGATCGGCCTTCGTCGTGCAGAGCCAGCCGGCGGCCTCCCGCGACGTGCGGGACGAGAGGATCTCGGTCGACGTGCGGGGAGTGCTGGACGGCACGCTGGGCCTCGACTCGCGAACGAAGCCACGCTACGACTCGACTCCCACGGCGTCAAGCGGGTGGAGACGCTCGCGGCTATTCGGCTGTCACGTAGGCGGCCCTCCGCCGCGGTCTGCTCGCCGTCCTCGCGGGCTCACGTCGGCGACGCAGACGCTCGCGCCCTCCTCCGAGAACAGGAGCGCGGCCTCGCGGCCGATGGTGCCGCCGGCGCCGGTGATGACGACGACCTTCCCGTCGAGCCGCCCCATGGCGGCGGGAGCCTACCGTGACTGCTGGGACGCGATCTCGGTCAGCAGCTCGTCGAGACGAACCCAGGCCACGTCGACGCCCTTCTCCCGCCGTTCGTTCCACCAGGCGAGGACGACGTTCTCCCCGTAGCGCTTCTGGGCGACGTACGACTTGGCGAGCTCGTCGTAGTCCCAGTAGATGCCGTCAGCGTCCGGCTGGATCGGCTGCGCGGTGTCCTTGTCGGCCAAGAGGGAGGCGACGGCCTCGTCGTCCCCGGGGTCGACGACGTAGATGGCGAACGTCCCGTAGCGCTCCTGCGTCGCAGGCGGGGCGTCGAGCCCGAACCCGAGCTGGTCCCAGGACGGGTCGGGCACGGGAGCGATCTGAAGCCGGGGCATGCCGGCTTCGCGGAACTCACGGATCACCTCGCGCGACGCGATCGGAGCCGGCCCGTCGTTGTCGTCGTCGTCGCTGCCGCCGCCACAGCCCGCGGCGAGGGCGGCGACCAGGACGGCGAGAAGCGTCATGAGGGCTGGCGGTCTCATCGCGTCCAGGGTACGTGCCCGTTCCGACGCGATCAGTACCCGGGCGGGATGTGAGCGTTTTGTGCGGTACGACGATGCCGTCGGCGTGGGCCGGGGGCGGCCGTCACCGGCGCTCGGCGCGGTACCTCCGGGCCTCGCCGACGAGCGCGCGAAAGAGGGCGGCGTCTTCGCCCTCCTCGGGGTGCCAGAGCACGCCGAGCGTGAAGCGCCGGGCGGGATCCTCGATCGCCTCGACGGTACCGTCCGCGGCGCGCGCGGCGGTGTGTAGCCCCCGGCCGAGCCGGCCGAAGCCCTGGTGGTGGTGGCTCTTGACCGGCGCGTGCGCGCCGATCACGCCTTCCAGCTTCGTGCCGGGGAGCACCTCGACGTCGTGCTCGGCATACGTGCCGGGGATCTCCCTGTGTCCCTTGTGGCCGACGAGCTCGGGGAGATGCTGGACGAGGTCGCCGCCGAGGGCGACGTTCAGCACCTGGCTGCCGCGGCAGACCGCGAGCACCGGCAGGTCACGGACGAGCGCTGCCTCCAGGAGCGCCAGCTCGGCGCTGTCCCGCTCCGGCCGGGTCCCGTTCGTCTCGGGATGCGGCTCGGCGCCGTAGGACGCGGGCTCGAGGTCGGAGCCGCCTGAGAGGAGAAGGCCGTCGAGCGCGTCGAGCGTCTCCTCGACTCCCTCCGCGCAGGGCGGCACGAGGAGGGGGCGCCCGCCCGCCGCCTCGACGGCCTCGACGTATGCGAGCGGCACGAACGCGGCCGGGCTTTCCCAGACGCCCCAGCGCGCGTCCTCCGCGTACGCCGTGATCCCGATCACCGGCCGCACGCTCACGAGTCTACGTGCCGCAGGACGACGCGCCAGCCGTCCGGGTCCTCGTACGTCAGATCCCGCTCCCAGTAGGGGTTCTCGGGCTGCACCGGCCGGTGTCCGAGTGCGCGCATGCGCTCCTCGATCGAGGCGATCGTGCCGCGGTCGCCGAGGTAGAGGACGAGGAGGTTGTCGCGTGTCGGCGCGGGCCCGGGGCTGTCGTCCACGTGCGTCGTCAGCTCCAGGTGCACCTCCTCGCCCGGAAGCCCGAGCATGACCCCGCTGTAGCCCGCGTGGTCCTCGAAGGAGCCCACGCGGGCGAGGCCGAGGCCGACTTCGTAGAAGCGCAGCACCTCCTCGAGTCGGGCCGTCGGCCGGGCGAAGCGGACGGCCGCGAGCTCGCTCTCGTTCATCGTCTGCTCTCCGCCGCCACCGCTGTCCTCCTAGTCGGCCAGTGCCTGCGCGAGGATCCCGGCAGCGTATGCACGCCAGGCCACGTCGGGCGCGTCCACGAGCCCCTGCACCGCCTCCCGCACGTGCGGGAAGTCCTCGGTGTGGACGCGAAGCTGTCTGAGGCCGTCCTCGAGGGCGAGCTGGCGGTCCACCGTGCGGAGGTCGTCGGCGAGCGCGCCGACCGCCCGGCCGTGGAGGTCGAGCCCACGATCCGGGTCGCCGCCCGCGCTCAGGAGCAGGAGCGCCCGCCGGGCCGCCGCGCGTGCCTCGTCCTCGTCGAGGTGGACGTCCCGCCCGGCGATCGTGGCCAGCACGACGATGCCGGTGGCCAGGGCCTCGGTGCCCTCCTCGCCGGCCAGCGATTCCTCGAGTTGGGAGAGCCAGGAGGGCGGCGCGGGGCTCACAGCTCGAGCTCGGTGCCCGTGCCCGCAGCCCGGGCCCGTTCCAGCACAGCGTGCGAGAACGCTGCGTCCAGAGCGCCGATGCCGAGATTGCAGCAGAGGACGCGGGCAGGCGACGCCTCACCGCCGAGGCCCTCTCCGACGCTTCCGGCGGGCGCGGGCCAGCCCTGGAAGTGTCCTTGCTCGCGGTAGTACTCGAACTGGCCGACGTCGTCCGCGAGGAAGAGATCGGCCGCCGCCACGGTCTCGCGGGCGACGTAGAAGTCGAAGTCGATCGGGAGGAGCAGCCAGCGCTCGCCCAGGCGGCCCGGGCCGAGCGGCGAGGGCGGGTCCGCGACGATCGGCCCTGCGGTGACGATCACCTCGGCCCCGGCCAGCGCGTCCTCCCAGCTCTCCGCGGCCTCGGCCAGTCCGTCGAGCCGCGCGATCCGCTCCTGGTGCGGATCCCATGCGCGGATCACCACCTCGGGCTCGAGCGCGTGGAGGAGCCGGGCATGGAAGAGGCCCTGTTCGCCGCAGCCGAGGATCGCCGCCCGGCGCCAGCCGTCGGGCGCGAACCGGCGCACGCAGACGCCGCTCGCCGCCGCCGTCCGCGCCGCCGTGATCTCGGCGCCGTCCATGACGGCCAGCGGCAGCCCGGTGTCGGCGTCGTTGACCACGATGAGGCCGGTGATGTACGGGAGGCCCTTGTCCTTGTTCGCCGGATACCCGCCGACCCACTTGAGCGTGACCACGTCCTCGTCGCGCAGGTAGGCGGGCATCGCGTGCAGGAACGAGTCTTTGCGGGGGTGGATCCCGGGCTTCGGCGGGAGCTCCACCCGCCCGGCGGCCAGGGCGCGGTAGGCGCCCTCCACGAGGTCGAGCTGAGCCGGGACGTCCGGGAGGAGGCCGGCGACCTCCTCTCGGCAGAGGAAGAGCAGCTGGCTCAACCGGCGACGGCCACCGGCTCGACGACCACCTTGACGCGGACCTCGCCGGGCCGCCGCCAGGGGTAGGTGTCCTCGCCGATGTACTTCTTGGCGAGCTCGTCGATCTGGCGCTCGGCCTCGTCTCCCTCGATCAGCTCCACGACCCGGCCGCGGATGTCGACCTTGTCGTAGAAGTTGTCCTTGTCCGCGAGCGAGATGGCGACGCGCGAGTCCCGTCGCATGTTCCGCTCCTTCAGCCGGCCGACGGCCGTGTTGAAGCTGATGTTGCCGTCCTCGAGGGTGATCCAGACGGGGCTCACGTGCGGTGAGCCGTCCTCCATCACCTCGGCCAGGAAGGCCAGGTTCGGCGCCTCGATCATGCTTCGGACCTTCTCGCTCAGCTTGGCCACGCGGTGCCTCCTTGGTCGTTGGCCTGATGCCGTAGGGACAAACGGCACGACGGGCAGTTTGTTCCCGATCAACCGCCGCCGTAGACCGTAAGTTGACTCTTACGTAAGTAAATGCTTAAATAGACGGCGTCATGGAAGCCGCCATCCGAGCGCTTGCCGAGCCGCGCCGGCGGAGGATCCTCGAGCTCGTCAGGGACGGCGAGCTGACGGCGGGGGAGATCGCCTCCGCGTTCGACGTGAGCCGTCCTGCCATCTCGCAGCACCTGACCGTGCTCAAGCACGCCGGACTCCTGGAGGAGCGGCGTCAGGGCACCCGGCGCCTCTACCGGGCGCGGGTCGAGGGGCTGAGGGACGTGCGCGACTTCATCGAGGCCTTCTGGGACGGCCGGCTCGAGCGGCTCCGGCTGGCGGCGGAGCTCGAGGAAGGGAGAAGGCGCAGTGGCAGTTCGCCAGGATGAGGCCGTCGAGCGCGAGGTGCGGATCGCCGCGCGCCCCGAGACGGTGTTCGAGTTCTTCACCGACCCTGAGAAGCAGGTTCTCTGGATGGGCCGCCGGGCCGAGCTCGACGCCCGGCCGGGAGGGATCTACGACGTGGAGATAAACGACCAGGCGCACGCGCGTGGGGAGTTCGTGGAGGTCGAGGCCCCGAGCCGTGTGGTCTTCACCTTCGGCTGGGAAGGCCAGGAGGTGGGAGGGGAGGGTCAGCACGCCGTCCCGCCGGGCTCGAGCCGCGTCGAGGTGACGCTCGAGCCCGAGGGCGAGGGCACGCTCGTCCGGCTCCGCCACTTCGACCTGCCCGGGGAGGCGCGCGAGATGCACGGGCAGGGTTGGGACCTCTACCTCGGCCGGCTCGCGCTCGCCGCGACCGGCACCGACCCGGGGCCCGATCCGAACCTGGCCGCCGACTGATCGGGAGCGTCGCGGTCGCCTGCGAGCGACTACGGTACGCGGGTGCCGCTCCTCACCGGCACCCGCGTCCTCGCCTTCGAGAACGGCCTCGCGGGCCCGCTCGCCACGCGCCTTCTCGCCGACCTCGGCGCGGCGGTGATCAAGGTCGAACGGCCCGACACCGGCGACGTCACACGCCAGTGGGACACGGTCGCCGCCGGGCTCTCCAGCGGTTTCGTCTGGGTGAACCGCGGCAAGCGGAGCGTGGCGCTGGACGTCAAGGATCCCGAGCACCGCCCGGCGATCGAGCGCCTGATCGAGCGGAGCGATGTCGTCCTCCAGAACTTCACCCCGGGGTGGGCCGACCGCGTCGGTCTCGGGGAGGAGGCCGTGCGGGCGCTCCGCGCGGACGTCGTCTACGTCGACATCTCCGGCTACGGACAGGACGGCCCGTACGCCGGGAAGAACGCCTACGACCTCGTCATGCAGGGCGAGACCGGACTGATCTCGGTGACGGGGACGCCGGCGGAGCCGGCCCGGGTCGGCATCTCGGTCTGCGACGTGGGCGCGGGGAGCTACGCGGCGATCGCGACCCTCGGGGCGCTAGCCCGCCGGGCCGAGACCGGGGAGGGCGCCCGCGTCTCCGTCTCCCTGTTCGACACGATGGTCGACTGGCTCGGCTACTTCCCGCACATGTGGTGGCACCGACGGGAGCTGCCGGAGCGGACGGGCATGCGCCACCCGCTCTTCTGTCCGTACGGGCCGTTCCGCGCCGGCGACGGGCGGCTCTTCGACTTCGCCGTCCTCTCGAACGACCACTGGCGGGTGCTCTGCCTCGAGGTGATCGGCCGCCCCGACCTGCTCGACGACCCCCGCTTCGGCACGAACGAGGAGCGGGTCGAGCACCGCGGGCTGCTGGAGCCCCTGCTGGAGGACGTCTTCGTCACGCTCCCGGCGCGGGAGTGGCTCGACCTCCTCGAAGCAGCCGGGATCCCGTGCGGCGCGGTCAACGAGGTGTCCGACGTCGCCGAGCACCCTCAGCTCGCCCACAACGGCCTCGTCGCCGAGGTCGACTCGCCGTCCGGGCGGATCCCCGTGGTCGGCAGCCCCTTCCTGGTGGATGGGGAGAGGCCCGAGACGGGCGCGGTGCCCGCCCTTGGCGAGCACACCGACGAGGTCCTCAGGGAGATCGGCCTCTAGCGAGCCGCTCGACGAGCTGTCGCTCGTCGGGCCCGAACCACGGCGGCGAGCCGGCGGCGGCGTTCTCGCGGGCGTGCTCCGGGTCCCTCGTCGCTGGGATCACCGCCGTGACGCGCGGGTCGGAGAGCGCCCACTTGAGGAGCGCCTGCGCCCAGGTCGACACCCCCAGGGGTGCGAGCGCGCGGGGGTCCGGCGCCGGGATCGGGAAGCCGGGACCGCCGAGCGGGCGCATGACGATGACACCGAGGCCCAGCTCCGCCGCGAGCGGGAGGAGCTCGCGCTCCGAGCCGCGCTCGCCCGGGTTCAGCGGGACCTGGATCGCGTCGAGCCGTCCGGTCCGCATCGCCTCGGCAAGCTCGGCGAACGCAGACTGCGCATAGTGCGTCGCGCCGATGAAGCGGACACGGCCGGCCTCGCGCTCCCGCTCGAGCCAGTCCAGGTGCTCACGCCAATCCACGATGTTGTGCACCTGCTCGAGCTCGATCCGCCCGCCGTAGTAGCCGAGCTGGGCCTCCAGCTGCGCGCGTCCCTCGGCCGCCGACGGCGTCCAGATCTTCGTCGCCACGAACGCCTCGTCGCGACGCCCGGCGAGCGCGCGGCCGAGCACGCGCTCGGCACGCCCGTACATCGGCGAGGAGTCCACGAGGCGCGTCCCGGCGTCGAAGGTGGCGGCGACGACCGCGTCGGCGCGAGGCTGCTCGCCGTCGCCGAGGTCGAACGTGTTCCAGGTGCCGAGACCGACCACCGGGAGGTCGACGCCGGTGCGCCCGAGAGGACGTCGCTCCATACTGTCCCCGTCCATGCCCACGGCGAGCCTCCTCGACACCCCCGAGCTGGCCGCAGCCGAGATCGACGCGCGGTCCTCCGGCGAGAACTTCCCGGTCGTCTCCGCGCTCGCGCCGCGCTTGGCGCGACCGCACCTCCGCGCCGTCTACGGGTTCGCGCGGCTCGTGGACACGCTCGGCGACGAGGCGCCGGGCGACCGAGACGCCCTCCTCGCCGAGCTCGAGCGGGAGCTCGAGGGCCTTCCCCGTAGCGAGATCATGCACCGGGTGCACGCCACCATCGCCGACCGGGGCCTCGCGCGGGAGCCCTTCCGCCGTCTGATCGAGGCAAACCGCATCGACCAGGGGCGCCGCCGCTACGAGACGTGGGCGGAGACGCGCGAGTACTGCACCTACTCGGCCGACCCGGTAGGCCGGCTCGTCCTCGGCATCTACGGGCACGCGGACGAACCCGAGCTCGTCGCCATGAGCGACTCGGTCTGCACCGGGCTCCAGCTCGTCAACTTCCTGCAGGACCCGCCCCGCGACCTCTCGCTCGGCCGCGTCTACCTCCCGCAGGAGGACCTGCGGCGTTTCGAGGTCGCCGACGACGACTTGGCGGGGCCGCTGATCCCGCCGGTGGAGGCGCTGCTTCGCTTCGAGGGCGACCGAGCGCGCTCGCTCCTGGAGCGAGGCCTTCCGCTCCGCGGGGTGCTCGGCGGGCGTGCGGGCCTGTCGGTTGCCCTCTACGCCCGCGGCGGTCTCGCCGCACTCGACGGGCTCGAGCGGGCCGGCTGGGACGTCTTCGCCGGCCGGCCGGCGAAGACCAGGCTGACCTTCGCCAGGCTCACCCTGCGGGAGCTCGTGCGCCGATGACCGTCGACGAGGCCTACGGGGAGGTCGTCGGGATCACGCGCCGTGAGGCCCGCAACTTCGCCTGGGGGATCGCAGTGCTGCCGCGCCCGAAGCGCCTCGCCGTCGCTGCCCTCTACGCCTTTGCCCGCCGCGTCGACGACATCGCCGACGACGGCGAGGCAGCAGTCGAGGAGCGACGCCGTGGGCTCGAGTCCTGCCGGGCCGCGCTCGAGGCGCTGCCCGGCGCCGACGCCCACGACCCCGTGCTGGTCGCGCTCGCCGACGCGACCTCCCGTTATCCCGTGCCCAGGAGTGCGCTCTTCGATCTCGTCGCCGGCGGCCTCATGGACTCCGAGCAGTCACGCTACGCGACCTGGGCGGACCTGCGCGAGTACTGCCGCTGCGTCGCGGGCGCCGTCGGCCTCGCGTGCGCTGCGGTCTACGGGCCGACCGACCCCGAGGCGGCCGAGCCGCGCGCCGAGACGCTCGGCCTCGCGCTGCAGCAGATCAACATCATGCGCGACGTCGCCGAGGACTGGAGCCTCGGGCGCGTGTACCTCCCCCAGGACGAGCTCGCGCGCTTCGGCGTCAGCGAGGCCGACCTCGCGGCGGGTCGCATCACGCCGGCGTGGCACGCGCTCATGGCGCACCAGGCCGACCGTGCGCGAGACCCTCCTGCGGGACGGGCTCGGGCTGCTGCCGCTGCTCGACCGCCGGAGCGCCCTCTGCGTGCGCGCCTTCGCGGGCATCTACCGCGGCGACTGCTCGTCCAGATCGCGGTCGCGGCTACGACGTCTTCTCGCGGCGGCCGCAGCTCTCCGCCGTCGCCAAGGTGCGGGCGGTCGCGGCGCTGTGAAGGGTGTCGTCGTGGGCGGCGGCCTCGCCGGACTCGCCGCCGCGCTCGACCTCGTCGACGCGGGACACGACGGTGACCGTGCTGGAGGCGCGGCCGACGCTCGGCGGCGCGGTGCAGACGCTGCCGGAGCGCGAGGGTGACCCCGACCCTCCGCCGGACAACGGCCAGCACATCGCGCTCGGGTGCTGCACCGAGTACCTGGCGCTTGCTGGAGCAGGATCGGCGCAGGGCGGCTCGGTGCGCCGCGAGCCGCTCGCCCTGCCGGTGATCGCCGAGGACGGCAGTGTGGCCCGCGATCTCGCCGGGCCCGCTCGCGCTGCTCGCGCTACGGCCACGTCTGCGCTGCGCGACCGCCTCGGGATCGCTCGCGTGGCGCGCCGGCTCGGCCACCTCGACCCGGTCGCTCACGACGGCGAGACGTTCGCCGGGGTGCTCCGCGCCGGCTCGGCACAGTCGCAGGCCGCGATCGACCGCTTCTGGGACGTCTTCGTCCGGCCCGCGCTGAACGTCCGCAGCGACAGGTGAGCGCTGACGCCGGCCTCTTCACCGTGCGGACGGCACTGCTCGGCGAGCGCGAGGCGAGCGACGTGATCTTGCCGCTGGCGCCGCTCGGCAAGATGCACGGCGAGGCGGCCGGGACCGCGCTCGGCGGACCGGGAGCGGTGATCCGGACCGGGGAGCGCGTGGCGGTGCATCGACGACGGCGCGGTGGTGCTCGCCGACGGCGCGCGCGTCGAGGCCGATCTCGTCGTGGTCGCCGTCCCGCCGCGCGAGAGCGCGCGCCTGCTCGGCGAGGGGAGCCCGGCGCTCGAGGACTCGCCGATCGTCAGCGTCCACCTCTGGTTCGACCGGCGGCTCCTCGCGTCGCCGCTCGCCGCGCTGCTCGGCCTCCGACGCGCACTGGGTCTTCGACCGCGGTGCGCTGACCGGCCACCGGCCCGAGCGGCGGCCAGTACCTCACCGTCGTCGCGAGCGGCGTGCCGGAGCTGCTCGAGGTGCGCGGCCGCGGGCTCGTCGATCGGATCGCCGGCCAGCTCACCGAGCGGCTCGGCGCCGCGGAGCTGCTCTGGTCGCGCGTCAGCCGCGAGCCGTACGCGACGATCGCCGCGCATCCCGGCCGGCGTCGAGCGGCCCGGCCCCGAGACGGCAGCGCCGGCCGTCGCCCGCGCCGGCGCGTGGACGGACACCGGCTGGCCGGCGACGATGGAGAGCGCCGTCCGCAGCGGCCGGACGGCTGCCGCCTCTCGTGCTTGCGGGCGCAAAGAGACGGTCGAGGCGTGAGCGGGACGACGACCTCGGGCCGTCTCGACGAGGCGATCGACCGCGGCACCCGCCGCCTGCTCGAGCTGCAGCGGCCCGACGGCATCTGGGTCGGCGAGCTCGAGTCGAACGTGACCATGACCGCGCAGCACCTGTTCTGGAACCAGTTCCTCGGGCTGCGGACGCCCGAGACTGGACCGGCGGATCGCGAACGAGCTGATGGCGCGGAGCGCGACGACGGCACCTGGTCGATCTGTTCGAGCGGGCCGCCCGACCTCTCCGCGTCGTCGAGTCCTACGCGGCGCTCCGGCTCGCGGGGCTCGCCGCCGACGCCGAGCCTGGCGGCCGCGCCGTACATCTCGGCGAGGGCACGGGGGATCGCGAAGCGCGCGTCTTCACGAAGTCTTGCTCGCGCTGCTCGGCCAGTGGCCGTGGCAGCGAGATGCGCCGATCCCGCCCGAGCTCGTCGTCTTGCCGCCGTCGGCGCCGTTCTCCGTCTACAACTTCGCGTGCTGGGCGCGCCAGACGTTCGTCGCGCTCGCGGTCGCCCGTCGCTAGCGTCCAGTCCGCAACCGCCGCCCGACCGGCCTGCGCGAGCTCAGGCGCCCGTCCCGCGGAAGGCGACGCTCGGGCTCCTGAGCGACCGCGCGCTCGCCTGGTACGCGGGCCGGTCGGCGCGCCGGGCCGCGAGCAGCGCTCGCCCAAGCGGAGCGATGGATCCGCGACCGCCAGGAGCCGACGGCTCCTGGGGCGGGATCCAGCCGCCGTGGGTCTGGTGGCTGATCGCCGCTCGCCTGCCGCTCGGCCACGGCTTCGAGGACGCAGACCTGCCGCCGGGCGGTCGAGGCTGGGAGGGGTTCATGGTCGAGGACGGCGACCGGCTGCGGCCGGAGGCGTGCCAGTCGCCGGTCTGGGACACCGGCCTCGGCGCTGCTCGCGCTCCGCGCCGCGGGTGTCCCCGCCGACCAGCCCGCGCTCCGGCGAGGCCGGCGAGTGGCTGCTCGGCGAGGAGGTGCCGGCAACGGGGCGACTGGGCGATCCGGCGGCCCGAGCTCGCGGCGGGCGGGTGGGCCTTCGAGTACGAGAACGACCTCTATCCGGACGTCGACGACGCGGCCGTGATCGCGCTCGCGCTCGAGGAGCTCGGGATCGGCGACGCGGCGATCGGCCGCGGCCTGCCGACTGGCTCGTCGGCATGCAGGACACGGGCGGCGGCTGGGGCGCTTTCGACGCCGGGAACACGCGCGAGTGGCTCTACAAGATCCCGTTCTGCGACTTCGGCGAGGTGACCGACGATCCGAGCGTGGACGTCACCGCGCACGCGCTCGAGTCGCTCGGCCGCCAGGGCGGCTACACCGCGAGGCCGTGCGCCGGGGCGTCGAGTGGCTGCTCGCCGAGCAGGAGGAGGACGGCTCCTGGTTCGGCCGCTGGGGCGTCAACTACGTCTATGGGGCCGGCGCGGCGCTGCCCGCGCTCGAGGCGGCGGGCGTCCCGCCGGAGCATCCGGCGATGCGCCGCTGCGTGGACTGGCTGGAGGCCCGGTGCAGAACGACGACGGCGGCTTCGGCGAGGACATGCCGCTCCTACGACGGCGGCGAGGCGGGGCTCGCCTGGCACGGGCGCGGCGAGTCGACGCCCTCGCAGACCGCGTGGGCCCTGCTCGCGCTACGTGCGGCGGGAAACGCTGGGTCCGAGGCGCCGCGCGCGCGGCTGGGTAGCTTGCGGAGACGCAGAAGCGGAGCGGCGGGTGGGACGAGGAGCTACTTCACCGGCACCGGCTTTCCCCTCGACTTCATCATCCACTACCACCTCTACCGGGAGGTTTGGCCGGTCATGGCGCTGGGGCGAGTCCGCCGGGCGCTGGCCGCCGGCGGGTGAAGGTCTACGTCACGGGCGCGACCGGCTTCGTGGGCGGCCACGTCGTGCGGGAGCTGGGCGAGCGCGGCGCCGACGTCCGCGCCCAGCGGGTCGACCTCCTCGACGAGCAGGGACTGGAGCGCGCCCTCGCGGGTTGCGAGGCCGTCGTGCACGTCGCGGCGCTCTACAGCTACGACGCTCCGGTGGAGGACTTCGTCCGCGTCAACGTCGAGGGGACGCGGACGCTGCTCGCCGTCGCCGCGCGGACCGGCGTGCGCAGGGTCGTCCACTGCTCGACTGCGGGGGACGTGCGGACCGGTGCCCGGCCGGCCGGCCGCCGAGGAGGACGCACCGCCCGCGTGGGAGCTCGCGGTGCCGTACAAGCGGACGAAGCTGGCCGCCGAGCGACTCGCGCTCGCCGCGGACGCGGTCGTCGTCAACCCGACGACGCCGGTGGGGGACGGCGACCGCAAGCCGACACCGACCGGACGGATGATCGCCGGCGTCGCGACCGGGCGGCTCCGCGGCTTCGTCGCCACGACGGGCCTGAACGTCGTCGACGTCCGCGACGTGGCGCGGGGCCATGCGCTCGCGCTCGAGCATGGGTCTGGGGGCGAGCGCTACCTGCTCGGCGGCGTCGACCTGAGCCTCGAGGACCTGTTCGCGGCCGTCGCCCTCCTGGCGGGGAGGCCGCGACCGCGCCTCCGGGTTCCGTATGCTGTGGCCGAGATGGCTGCCGCGGCCGGAATCGCCAACCGCGACGAAGTTCGCCTGGCCAGGCTGCCCATGTACTTCTCGTCGGCGAAGGCCCGCAGTACACTCGGCTACGAACCGGGCCCGGTCGAGCCTGCTCTCGCCCGTGCCGTCGCCGAGGCGCTCTCGAAGGGAGGAGCATGAAGTTTCCGCTTCCAGTCACCGTCTCGATCGGCAAGTACGTCGCCTCCCAGCAGCGCAAGGGCGACCGCTACCCGCTCGTGCTCATGCTCGAGCCGACGCTCGCGTGCAACATCGCCTGCATCGGCTGCGGGAAGATCCGCGAGTACGAGTCGAACCGGGCCCGCCTGACGGTGGAGGAGTGCCTGCGACGTCGGCGGTCGCAGTGCCCCGCCCCGGTCGTCTCGATCTGCGGCGGCGAGCCGCTCGTCTTCAAGGGGATCGAGGAGGTCGTCGCCGGCTTGCTCGAGCTGAGGCAAGAACGATCGAGCTGTGCACGAACGCGCTGCGGCTCGAGCAGTGCCTCGACTGCTTCGAGCCGTCCCCGCGGCTGACGTTCGTCGTCCACCTGGACGGCATGCAGGAGATCCACGACTACGTCTGCGACTACCCGGGCCTGTGGGAGATCGCGGTCGACGCGATCAAGACGGCCCGCTCCCGCGGCTTCCGCGTCACGACCAACACCACGATCTTCAAGGAGACCGAGGTCGACGACGTGATCGAGATGATGGAGCTACCTCACGAACGACGTCGGCATCGACGGCATGCTCGTCGCGCCCGGCTACCAGTACTCGCAGATCGACCCGGCGCTGACGATGACGCGCGCCGAGCACGAGGCGAAGTTCCGCGCCATCCGCGATGCGGCGCGTCGCAGCACGGCTACCGCTGGATCGCGACGCCGATCTACCAGGACTTCCTCACCGGCGAGCGGAAGCCTCCCGTGCGCGCCGTGGGGGTCGATCACGCGCAACCCGTACGGCTGGAAGGGCCCGTGCTACCTGCTCACGGACGGCATCTTCCCGACCTACGAGGCGCTGGTCGAACGGCATCGAGTGGGAGCGCTACGGCCCCGGCAACGACCAGCGCTGCGAGCACTGCGGCATCCACTCCGGCTTCGAGCCCGCGGCCGACGATCGAGACGTCGAGCAGCCTGAAGGAGACCGTCCGGAGCCTCGCATGGACGTTGCGCTGAGCACGGCCGAGGCCTCCGCCGCTCACGTTCGCCTGCGCGCTCGCCGCCGAGGAGCGCGCGGCGCGGCGCGCCAGGGCGCGGGCCGCGCGGGTCGGTCTGCAGCGCCGCGGTGCCGCTCCCCGAGGGGCGGCTCGTCTCGTTCGGGCTCGCCGGTGCGCTCGTGTCGGGCCTCGCGTCGGCGACGCTGCTCGACGCGACGCCGCGTGGTCGACGCGGCCGGCACCGACGCTCTGGGAGGGACGAGCCGCTCGGTGGTCCCGCGGCGCGCTGACCGCGGTCGTGTGCGACCCCGACGTCGCTCGTCGACGACGCGGCCGAGCCGCCGCGAGCTCGCGCGAGACGACCGGCGCCGACGCGGTCGACATGGAGAGCGGCGACGCTCGCCGCGAGCGGGCGGCTCGCCGGCGTCGTCCGCGCCGTCTCCGACGACGCCTCGACGCGCCGATCGGCGGGCGTCGACTCGACGCAGTCCGTCCCGGACGGGCGCACGCGACGTGGCGCGCCGTTGCCCGTGCGCTGGCTCGCCGAGCCGCCGCGCGACCGTTCGCACAGCGCTCGATGCGCGACGCGCTGTCGCGTCGCTTCGGGCCGCGGCCCGGGCGCTGGCCCCGGAGGCAGCGGCGTGAGCAAGCGGGTCCTCGTCGCCGCCCGCGGTCGTTCTGCGCCGGCGTCGACCGGGCGATCGACATCGTCGAGCGCTGCTCGAGCAGCACGGCCCGCCCGTCTACGTCCGCCACGAGATCGTCCACAACGTCCACGTCGTCAAGCCGACCTCGAGGGGCTCGGCGCCGTCTTCGTCGAGGACGAAGACGAGATGCCCGAGGGCGCGCTCGTCGTGCTCTCCGCGCACGGCGTCGCGCCGCTCGGTGTACGAGAAGTGCGCCGAGCGCGGCCTCCAGGTCGTCGACGCCGTCTGCCCGCTCGTCTCCAAGGTGCACGCCGAGGCGCGCCGCTACGCCGCGCGCGGGCACAAGATCGCCCTCGTCGGCCACGCGGGCCACGTCGAGGTGGAGCGGGACGATGGCGAGAGGCCCCCGACGCGATCGTCGTGATCGAGACGCCCGGGAGCGAGGCGCTCGAGCTCGAAGAGGGCCAGAGCGGTGGCCGTACCTCACGCAGACGACGCTCTCCCTCGACGACACCGCCGCCGATCGTGGAGGCGCTCGCGACCACGTCGCCGACCTCGGCGGCCGCATGCCGACGGACATCTGCTACGCGACGCAGAACCGGCAGGACGCCGTCAAGGCGAGGTCTGCGAGGGGGCGTCGCTGCTCCTCGTCGTCGGCTCCGTCACGAGCTCGAACGCGAAGCGGCTCGTCGAGGTCGCCCAGGCAGCCGGGGCGACCGGTGCGACGCTGGTCGACGGCGAGCGCGAGCTCGACGCGGCGTGGCTCGAGGGGCATGACACGGTCGGGCTCACGGCCGGCGCCTCCTCGCCGGAAGATCCTCGTCGAGCGCGACGTCGGACGGCTCGCCGAGCTGGGGTACGAGGACCGGGAGGACGTCGAGATCGCGCGCGAGGACGTCTTCTTCAGGCTCCCGGCCGAGCTGCGCTAGCGTCTGGGGATGTCGGCCAGCATTGCCTACCCCGGCAGAGACGGGGCCCACAGCGCGGCCGCCTGCGACCAGCTCTTCCCGAGCGGCGCCGAGCTTGTCTCGCTGCCGAGCTTCACCGCTGTCGTCGAGGCGACCGCGGCCGGCGAGGTCGCCTTCGGCGTCCTTCCGATCGAGAGCTCGCTTTCCGGGCCCGTGAACGAGACGCACGACCTGCTCTACCGGTCGCCGCTCTCGATCACGGGCGAGACGGTCCTGGCCATCCGGCACTGCCTCGTCGGGCCCGCGATCGTACCGGTCGAGGAGATCCGGGTCGTGCGCTCGCACCCGGTAGCGCTCGACCAGTGCCGGCGGCTGCTGGCCGCGATGCCCTGGGCGACGGCGATCGCCGCCGGGACCACCGCCGACGCCGCCCACGAGGTGGCGGAGCGGAACGACCCTTCCGAGGCCGCGATCGCAAGCGAGCGGGCCGCGTCGATGTACGGGCTGAGCGTGATCGCCGGCGACGTGGGCGACTATCCCGAGGCTTACACCCGCTTCGTCTCGGTCGCTCCCTACACCCGCATCGACCGTGACGGCGAGGCCTGGCACACGGCGTTCTCCTTCGTGACCGACCACCAGCCGGGCGCGCTCCACCGGGCGATCGACCCGTTCGGCTGCCACGACGTCGACCTCGTCCAGCTCGTCTCCCGGCCGATCCCTCGCAGCCCCTGGCACTACCGCTTCGACGCGGTCCTCGCGGGCCACCCGCTCGACCCGGTCGTCAGCGAGACGCTCGCCGAGGTCAGGGGGCTCACCCGCGAGCTCAGGGTCTTCGGCTCGTACCCCGCGTACGGGAACGCGCGCCGGCCGCCCGAGGGGTGAGGCCGCCCCGCGTCGCCGCAGGGCGGCCCCTGGAAGCGAGCGGCTAGGCGACGCGCGCGAAGACCTGCGCGGTGCCGAGCTCGATCCCGGCGGAGAAGAAGCTCACGCCCAGCGTCGCGTTCAGCGCGGCGGCGGCTTCGGCCGTCAGGCTCGCGTCGACGTTCTTGACGCGGATGTGCTTGCCCTTGGCGAGCACCTTCGCCCTCGAGAGATCGAGGTCGAGAACGCGGACGCGGAGGGAGGTGCCTCCGACCTCGGCCGTCAGGCCCGGGTCGGAGTCGATCTCGATCGTGAAGTTGGTCAGGAGCAGCGAGCTCCCGTTCGCCGTGTTCACGAAGTTGATCCCGCCCGAGTGCTCGATCGTGCCCGCGAGCGTGGCGGCATCGAGCGACCCGGTCGTGATCGGGAACGAGTAGCGGACACTCGCCTTGTTCCTGGGCGGGACGTCGAAGCCGGTGGGGCCGAACGGCTGCGGCGAGATCCCGTTGTCGAGCAGGACCTTGGTCGTCGCCGGGTCGGTCACGAGCTTCGTCTTGTCTCCGACCAGCGTCAGCGTGCTCGGATGCGCCGACGCGCTGCCGACCGCCGTGGCCGCGAACGCGAGGACGAGTACGAGCGCAGCGGCCAGCCTGCCGGGGAAGTGCTGGGTCATGGTCGTGCTCCTCTCCAATCGTTGTCGAAGGCGCAGGGCCCGTGCGAGCACCCGCAAGCCGGCACCCGAGCGGGCACCGGAACGATGAACCATCTGGAACCTCCTTCGCCGTAGAGCATCTGCCGAGAGTTTGTTCGGCAGTGCTGTGAAGTCGGTTCGCTAGCCCTCGCTCGCGAGGGAGAGAGTCTTCTCGTAGCGCACGTGCTCGCGCGCGACGGTCATGCCCGCGCGCTCGTAGAGCTCCTTCGCCCCGGTGCGGTTCCACGAATCGACGACGAGGCCGAGCTCGCGCCGGTCGCGGCGGCCGAACTCGACCATCGCCTGGCGGAGGAGGGCGGTGCCCAGGCCCCGGCGGCGCCAGTCACGCGCGACGGCGAGCTGGCGGATCCAGCCCTCGTCCTCGTAGTTGGGGCAGAGGACGCAGCCGACGATCTCGCCCTCGGCCTCGGCGATGAACCAGAGTCCGGGCTCGAAGACGTCGCGCTCGATCATGAAGGTCTGCCACTCCTCGAACGACTCGGCGTCGTGGCGCTCGTTGTCGCCGAAGGCGTCCTGGACGAGGCGGTACACGGCTCGCGTGTCGCGCTCTTGGTCGAACGTGCGCACGAGAATCCCCTCGGGCCAGACGGGCGCGGGCGGCGACTCGTCGAGCGGCATCGACATGCGCCAGTACGTCCGCACCGGCCGGTAGCCGCGGCTCTCGAGCAGGTCCTGCGCGCCCTCGTGCGAGGGCGTGATCACTTGTCCGAGCCTGACCTCCTCGCCGGCGCGCACCCGCTCGCGCCCGCGTCGCTCGGACCACTCGAGCAGCTGGCGGCCGAAGCCCCGGTTTCGTTGGTCTGGACGGACGTACACGTCCACGTAGTCGTTGCGAATGAAGGCGGCGTAGGCGGCGATCTCGCCGTCGCGCTCGATCACGACCGCGTCGAGCTCCCGGTCGAACCCGGGCATGTTCCAGTCCGTCAGAAGGTCGTCGAGCTCGAAGTCGGGCGCGCCGAACTCGTGGATGTCGCAGGCGATGATCAGGTCGGTGACCGCCTGCGCCTCGTCCTGCCGGGGGGCGCGCATCGTCTCCATGCGTTGAATTAGTAGAGGGTTGCGGCCAGTCGCCGCCGGAAGCGCGTCGCGACGGGGTCCTCGGGGCCGAGCTCGCCGAAGATCGCGACCATGATCTCGCGGATGCGCTCGCGTCGGTCGGCGTCGGCTCCGTCGAGAGCGCCCAGCAGCCATTCGAGGACGCGCTCGTAGTCGTGCTCGGCGAGCGGCCCGAGGATCTCCGGGAACTCCCCCGACTCGCCGAGCTCGGCCAGGAGCCGCTCCGAGGCCCGGGGGCCCGACAGCCGGTCCAGGAAGTCCTCGACCGCCGGCGCGGGGAGGACGCCCGTGAACTCGTCAACAACCTGCCCGTTCCGGAAGGCCTTCACGTTCGGGATGCCGCGCACGCCGAAGCGCTGCGCCAGCTCGGGGTTCGCGTCGGTGTCCACCTTGACGAGGGCGATCTCGCCGCCCCGCTCCTCGACTGCCTTCTCGAGCACGGGCGTCAGGGTCTTGCACGGACCGCACCACTCCGCCCAGAAGTCCACCACCACCGGCACCTCGGCCGACCGCTCGATCACGTGCTGTTCGAAGGTGTCCGTCGTCGCGTCCATCTAGGCCTCCGCGAGCACAGCCCCGACGAGCTCCGGCAGGGCTCGGGGCTCGTACCCGCCTTCGAGGACGAACGCTACCCGCTCGGCGACTCCCAGCGCCCGCCGCGTGAGCGCCGCGTAGCCGTCGGCGGTCACCTCGAGGTCGGCCAGGGGGTCGCTCGCCGCGGCGTCGAAGCCGGCGGAGACCAGCAGCAGGCCGGGCTCGAAGGCGGCCAGCGCCGGGGCGAGGGCCTCGAGCGCGGTCAGCACCTCGCCGTCCCCCGATCCGGCGGGCAGGGGCGCGTTCAGCGTGGTGGCGTTTCCCTCCCCGGGCCCGCCCGACCCGGGGTAGAACGGCCACTGGTGGATCGAGGCGAAGAAGACCGACTCGTCCTCCCAGAACATGTCTTGGGTGCCGTTGCCGTGATGGACGTCCCAGTCGAGGATCGCCACCCGCTCGATGCCGAGCTGGCGCTGCGCGAACCGGGCCGCGACGGCGACGTTGTTGAAGATGCAGAAGCCCATGGCTCGTGCCGGAAGCGCGTGGTGGCCGGGCGGTCGAACGAGCGCGAAGCCCCCCAGCTCCGCTGCCTGGATCGCGGCTCCGGCGGCCAGCAGGGCGGTCTCGTACGTGGTCTCCGTGCAGATCGTGTCCCCGTCGAGCAGCGTCGCCTGCCCACCGGCCGAGACGACCCGCACGGTCTCCACGTAGTCGAGCTCGTGCACCGCGGCGATCTCCTGGAGGGTGGCGGGGCGCGCCTCGACGTACTCCGGGAACGTCGCCTGCAGCGAGCGAAGCCGCTCCTGGCTCTCGGGATGCGTTCCGGTCGGATGGCGCTCGGCGAAGGCCCGGTGGCTGACGAGCGGGATCACCGGCGCGGGCGGACGTGTTGCGGGCCGACGTCGGCGGGCGTCGGGCAGCCCAGCAAGACGAGCGCGAGGCGGATCTCCGTCCGGAAGAGCTCGAGCACGTGGCGGGCTCCTTCCTCGCCGGCTGCGGCGAGGCCCCAGAGCGCAGGCCGTCCGATCGCGACCGCCCGTGCGCCGAGCGCGAGTGCCTTGGCCACGTCGGTGCCCCGCCTGACGCCGCCGTCGAGATAGACCTCGGCCCGGCCAGCGACGGCCTCGACGACTTCGGGCAGGGCGTCGAGCGTGGCCGGGACGCCGTCGAGCTGCCGACCGCCGTGGTTGGAGACGATGACGCCCGCGCACCCGTGCTCGCACGCGAGCCGCGCGTCCTCGGCGGTCAGCACGCCCTTGACGAGGAGCGGAAGGGAGGTCTGGGCGTGCAGCCATTCCAGGTCTCGCCACGTGAGGGTCGGGTCGACGATCTCGCCGAGGGTGTCTTGGAAGTGCGCGTGGCCCACGAGCGTGCGCGGGAGGTTCGGCATCGGCAGGTCCTGGGGCAGCTCGAACCCGCTGCGGAGCTCGCGCTCGCGCGGGCCGGGCGCGGGAAGGTCGACGGTGAGGACGATCGCCGCGTATCCGGCGTCGGCCGCCTCGGCGAGGAGCTCGGCCGTGAACCCGCGGTCGCGGGACCAGTAGAGCTGGAACCAGCGAGCCCCTTCGCCGGCCGCTTCCGCGAGCTCCTGCGGCCGTACGCTTCCGACGCTCGAGAGCGTGTAGATCGCGCCCGCGGCCGCCGCCGCGCGAGCGAGGGCGGGCTCGCCCTCGGGGTGCGCCACCCGCTGAAACGAGGTCGGCGCGACCACGAGCGGCATCGCGATCTCGGTTCCGAGCGCCGTAGTCGTCGTGCTCGGGGAGCCGACGTCGACGAGCATCCGCGGTCGCAGGACGTGTCGCCGGAAGGCCTCGAGGTTGTCCCGAAGCGTGAGCTCGTCGCCCGCGCCTCCGACGACGTAGTCCCAGTACCCGGGCTCGCACTTCCCCTCCGCCAGCGCCTCGTACTCGCTGACGTTGATCGGCCGGCTCACGAGGAGATCGTAGTCCGGGTCAGGCCGCGCGCTCGCGGAACCGCCGGGCGACCCCGGCCAGGCCCCAGTCCTCGGCGAGGTCGGCTCCGGCCGCCCAGTCGGGCTCGACGTCGGTGAGATCCGGGACCGGCGCGTCCCGTTGCAGTCGGGTCATGCGGAGGTAGTCTCGCAGCGCGTCCGCCTGGTCCGGGAAGCCTCCGGCCTCGAGGCAGGCCTCCAGCGAGCCGTGCTTGGCGAGGATGCTCGCCGCCCGGCCCGGGCCGATCCCCTTTGCGCCCGGTATCCGGTCGGAGGGGTCGCCGCGGAGCGCGACGAAGTCGGGCACGAGCTCTGGCGGGACGCCGTAGATCTCCTCGACCTCGGCCGGTCCGACACGCTCCAGCTCGCGCTGACCGCGACGAGGGCGGAGGATCGTCGTCCGCTCTCCGGCGAGCTGAAAGAGGTCGCGGTCGTTGGTGAGGACGAGCGTCTCACCCCCGCGGGCCGCCTCGGAATCGACGGCGGCGCCGAGGAAGTCGTCCGCCTCGTAGCCCCCCTCCTTGGCCCAGGGGAACCCGAGCGACCCCACCAGCTCCGGGAGCCGGTCGAGCTGCGAGGTGAGGACGGGCGGGAAGTCCCGGCCCGACTGGTACGCGGGCAGGAGCTCGTTCCGGTAGGTGGGGACGCCGATCGAGTCGAAGCCCACGAAGACCGTGCGGGGCTGCTCGTCCTCCCAGGCCCGGAGCAGCATGTTGGCGAAGCCGACGATCATGTTGGCCTGGTTGCCGGCCCCGTCCTTGATCGAGGAAGGGAGCGCGTGGAAGGCCCGGTGGGCCAGGTTGTCGCCGTCGATCGCCAGAAGGGGTCTCAAGGTCGGGGCCCATTCTTGCCGTTTAGCGCGTTGCTAACGTGACTGCCGTGTCGAAGACCCTCGTCATCGCCGAGAAGCCCTCCGTCGGCCGCGACCTCGCGGCCACGCTCCCCGGTGCTTTCAAGCAGAGCCGGGACAAGACGCACCTGGTGGGCGGCGACTACGTGATCACCTGGGCGGTGGGCCATCTCGTCGGCCTCGCGGAGCCGGACCAGTACGACGAGAAGCTCAAGAAGTGGCGCTTCGCCGATCTCCCGATCGTGCCGAGCAAGTTCAAGCTCATCCCCAACGACGACAAGGCAAGGAAGCAGCTGAGCGCCGTCCACAAGCTCATGAAGGACAAGGACGTCGAGTGGATCGTGAACGCGTGCGATGCCGGGCGAGAGGGCGAGCTCATCTTCGCCTACCTCTACGAGACCTCGGGCGTGAAGAAGCCCGTCAAGCGCCTCTGGCTCAACTCGATGACGAAGGCCGCGATCCAGGAGGCTTTCGAGCACCTCCGCGACGGGAATGAGCTGCGCCTGCTCGAGGAGGCCGCCCGCTCGCGCTCCGAGGCCGACTGGCTCGTGGGCATGAACGCCACGCGCGCGGCCTCGATCAGGCTGCGCGCGGCTTTCGACGGCGCCGTCTCCCTCGGTCGCGTCCAGACGCCGACGCTCGCGCTCGTCGCCAGGCGGGAGCTCGAGATCCGTGCCTTCGTCCCCGAGCCCTACTGGCTCGTCGAGGCGAGCTTCGCCGCGAGCGGCGAGCGCCTCTACAGCGGGCGCTACCTCGGCGGAAAGCGCGTCAAGGAGGACGAGGCCAAGGTCATCGTCGAGCGAGACGGTCGGCCAGCCCGGGAAGATCACGAAGCTCGAGAAGAAGGAGGAGCGCGAGGCGCCGCAGCTCCTGTACGACCTCACCTCGCTGCAGCGCCACGCGAACACGCTCTTCGGCTTCTCCGCGCGGCGGACGCTCGGCGCGGCGCAGAGGCTCTACGAGGAGCACAAGGCGATCACGTACCCGCGCACGAACTCGCGCTTCCTCACCTCGGACATGATCGGCGAGATCAAGCCGACCGCCGCCCACGTCGGCCGCCACGAGCGGTACGGGCAGGCGGCCTCGTACGTCACCCGCCTGGAGAAGCTGCCGCTCGGCCGCGTCGTCAACGACAAGCGCGTCGAGGACCACCATGCGATCATCCCCACCCGCTCCGACCACGATCTGACGAAGATGGGCCCGGACGAGGCGCGCGTCTACGACCTCGTCTCGAAGCGCTTCCTGGCCGTCTTCCACCCCGACGCCGTCTACGAGCGGACGCGCGTCGAGACGACGGTCGCCGAGCACGTCTTCCGCACCTCGGGCCGGCTGCTGGTCGAGGCGGGCTGGAAGGCCGTCTACGGCGAGGAGGCCCGGAAGGCCGCCGACGCCGACGACTCCGGGGGCGACCAGCTCCTTCCGCGCCTCGAGCAAGGGGAGAGCGTCGAGACGCGCTCGGTCGAGTCGCTTCGCAAGGAGACCCAGCCGCCGCGGCGCTTCACCGAGGCCTCGCTCCTCGGGGCGATGGAGACCGCGGGCAAGGACATCCAGGACGCCGAGCTCCGCGAGGCGATGAAGGACTCCGGCATCGGGACGCCGGCGACCCGCGCCTCGATCATCGAGCGCCTCATCCAGGTCGGCTACCTCGAGCGCGAGGGACGCGCGCTCCACGCGACCGAGAAGGGCGTCCAGGTGATCTCGCTGCTCGGCGAGCACCCGCTGACCTCGCCCGAGCTGACGGGTAGCTGGGAGCACCGGCTCACGCTGATCGAGCAGGGCGAGGACACCCGGCCCGCGTTCATGTCCGACATCGTCAAGTTCACCACCGACACGGTCGCCGAGCTCGACAAGCTCAAGGGCGTGAAGATCGAGCGGGCCAATCTCGGCCCCTGCCCGGTCTGCGGGCGAGACGTGATCGAGAACCGGAAGGGCTATTCGTGCTGGTCGAAGGACGACCCGGGCTGCGGCTTCGTCATCTGGAAGAAGAAGGCGAACAAGATCCTGCCGGTCTCGGTCGTGAAGGAGCTGATGGAGACCCGGAAGACCGCGAAGCCGGTCTCGGGGTTCCGCGGCCGCTCGGGCCGTGCGTTCAGCGCCAAGCTCGCCCTCGAGCAGGGCGAGGACGGCAAGTGGCGCGTCGAGTTCGACGAGGAGTGGGCGCGGGCGCCGAAGGAGCAGCCCGAGGCCGACGGGGAAGCCGCCGGCGAGAACGGCGACCGCCAAGCGGAAACTGCCAACACTTCCGCCGGCGCAGCGTCTTAATCTGCGAGCCTGCCCGAACAGGCCCCGAGCCTTGCGTTAACCCGCGGTTAAGCCACCCCTTCCGCGGTGGGCCCGCAAGGGAATGCGTCGTAGAGTGAGAACGTTCCTGAGGGTGAGCCGCAATCCAATCTGCCGTGGTTTGGCGAAAGGACGTAGAGAAACAAGGTGAGTCAGAACACCGTGCACGAAGTACTTGACACCCAGGCGGGCCGCTACCTCCTCGAGAGCGCAGAGGAGCGCGGCTACATCGAGCCCGCCGAGCTGGAGGCCCTGGCCCTCGAGCTCGACCTGGGCGACGAGGAGATGGCCGAGCTGACGCACGAGCTCGAGAGCATCGGCCTCGAGATCGGAGCGCCCGCCGAGGAAGCGCCGCCCGTCGCCGCGGAGGCCGTTCACGGCGCCGGCGACAGCCTGCAGCTCTTCCTGGCCGACGTCGGCCGTCACAAGCTGCTCACCGCGGCGGAGGAGGTGGCCCTCGCCAAGCGCCTCGAGAAGGGCGACCTGCTCGCCAAGCGGCGGATGATCGAGTCGAACCTCCGGCTCGTCGTCTCCATCGCCAAGGGCTACCGCGGCCTCGGCGTCCCCTTCCTCGACCTGATCCAGGAGGGCACGCTCGGCCTCAACCGCGCCGTCGAGAAGTTCGACTGGCGGCGGGGCTTCAAGTTCTCCACGTACGCCACCTGGTGGATCCGCCAGTCTGTGCAGCGGGCCGTCGCGAACAACGCGCGCACGATTCGCGTCCCCGTCCACGTCGTCGAGCGCCAGCAGAAGCTCGGCCGCGCGGCCCGTCGGCTCGAGGTCGAGCTGGGTCGCGAGGCTACCCGCGAGGAGCTGGCCGAGGCGACGGGCCTCCCCGTCCAGCACGTCGACGAGGCGTTGTCGGCCGCCCAGGCGTCGGTCTCGCTCAACCAGAGCGTGGGCTCCGACGACGAGGGTGAGCTGGGCGACCTCTTCGCCGACCGCGACGCGGCCGACCCGTTCGACGAGGCCGAGGAGTCGCTGCGCAAGCAGGGCGTCCGCAAGGCGCTCGACGCGCTCCCCGAGCGCGAGCGGCGGATCCTCCAGCTGCGCTTCGGCTTCGAGGGCGATCCCTGGACGCTCGAGGCGATCGGCGCCGAGCTCGGGCTCACGCGCGAGCGCGTCCGCCAGCTCGAGGGGCAGGCCCTCCAGCGCCTGGCGGCGCTCCGCGACCTCGCCTCGGTCGCGGCCTAGCGAAGCAGCCTTTCGAGCCTGCCGGCGGGCGCCCCCTCGGGCGGCCGCACCCGGTGTGCGGCGGGGCGGGAACCCACCGCATGGAGTCCCCACCCCGGCTGGTCGCCGGCCAGTGCCCCCGCCGCATCGGGGCCGGCCGGCAGGCTTTGCTTCCTCGAGTATGCGGAACGGAAGGCCGGTTGATCCATCCCCCGGTGGTTGGTTCACTGCGACGCTTCACCGTGGTTCGGCGGCGAAAGGGCAAAGAGCTTGCCCCGGTCCGTGCTTCACCTCCTCCCGGCGGCGCGCGTCCTAACCAGAGGGGCTGCACGAACGTCCAAGCTCCTGGATACTCCCTGCTCGGCAGGGCAGGGCAATCAGAGCAAAGGAGAGGATGTGAGGGGAAAGTCTTTTAGGCTCCTCCTGCTGCTCGCGACGCTGCTTCTTGCGCTTGGCTTGGCTGCGTGCGGAGGCGACGACGACGACCAGGCAGGCGGCTCGGGAGACACGAGCGGAGCCACAGACACCGAGGGCGGGGGAGGTGCGTCGGGTGGGGACATCGTCTTCGGCACCGCCGCCGATCCGGTCGTCCTCGACGGGGCGCTCGTCTCGGACGGCGAGTCGCTGCGGGCGATCGACCAGATCTACGAGTCGCTCGTCTCGCTCAAGCCGGGCACGACTGAGCTCGAACCGGGACTCGCCGAGAGCTGGGAGATCTCCGACGACGGGCTCTCGTACACGTTCACCCTGCGGCAGGGCGTGACGTTCCACGATGGGGAACCGTTCAACGCGGAGGCGGTCTGTTACAACTTCGACCGCTGGTACAACTTCTCGGGCCCGCTCCAGAACCCGAGCGCGTCCTACTACTGGCAGACGGTCTTCGGGGGGTTCGCGGAGTACGATCCGGACAGCGGTGCGCCGGAGGACAGCTACTACGACAGCTGCGAGGCGCCCGACGAGTCCACGGCCGTCATCAACCTGACGAAGCCGTCGTCCGCGATCCTCGGGGCGCTCTCGCTCTCGAACTTCTCGATCGCCAGCCCGAAGGCGCTCGAGGAGTACGGCGCCAACGACGGCACCGTCGACGAGGACGGCGTCTTCCAGCCGACCGGCACGTTCGGGACCGAGCACCCGATCGGTACCGGTCCGTTCAAGTTCGACTCGTGGGAGCGGGGAACCCGCCTCACGCTCGTGCGAAACGACGACTACTGGGGTGAGCCGGCGAACCTCGATTCGCTCGTGTTCACGCCGATCCCCGACAACGCGGCGCGCCTGCAGGCGCTCCAGGCCGGGGACATCCAGGGCTACGACCTCGTCGAGCCGCAGGACATCCCGACCATCGAGGGCGACTCGAACCTGCAGATCCTCGACCGCCCGGCGTTCAACGTCGGCTACGTCGGGATCAACCAGGCGATCCCGCCGATGGACAAGCTCGAGGTTCGGCAGGCGATCGCGCACGGCCTCGACCGGCAGGGCGTCGTCGACGCCTTCTACGGCGGCCGCGGCAACGTCGCGACGCAGTTCATGCCGCCCGAGGTCATCGGCTACGCCGACGACGTCACCACCTACGAGTACGACCCCGAGATGTCGAAGCAGCTGCTCCAGGACGCCGGGCTCACGCTCCCGGTGGAGATCGAGTTCTGGTACCCGTCCGACGTGTCGAGGCCGTACATGCCCGACCCGAAGCGCAACTTCGAGGCGTTCAAGGCGAGCCTCGAGCAGTCCGGCTTCAAGGTCACGCCGAAGACCGCTCCGTGGAGCCCGGACTACCTCGGCCAGGTCGACGAGGGCAACGCCCAGGTCTACCTGCTCGGGTGGACCGGTGACTTCGGCGACCCGGACAACTTCGTCGGAACGTTCTTCCAGACGGCTCAGCCGGCCTGGGGATTCGAGAATCAGGACATCTTCGACATCCTCAACGAGGCCGAGACGGAGACCGACCTCGACGCGCGCACCCAGCTGTACGAGGAGGCCAACCGCATGATCATGGACTTCCTCCCCGGTGTGCCGTACGTGAACACGGAGCCCGCGCTCGCCTTCCAGGCGAACGTCCAGGGCTACGTGCCCAGCCCGGTCTCGCTGGAGTCCTTCGCCCCGGTTACCATCGGGAACTGAGTGGAGCGACTCAGCTGAGATAGAGAGCCGGCGGACGACGACCTAGATGTTGCGTTTCGTCGTCCGCCGGCTCATCCTTCTGATCCCGATCCTCATCGGGCTCTCGATCCTGATCTTCCTCTACCTGCGGGCGCTGCCGGGGAGTCCCGCGGTGGCGCTCCTCGGCGAGCGGGCGACGCCGGAGACGATCGCGGCGATCGAGAACGAGTATGGGCTGGACTCGCCCATCTACGTGCAGTACTGGCGCTACACCAGGAACATCATCCTGGAGTTCGACCTGGGAACCAGCTCCCGGACCAGGCAGACCGTCACCGACGAGCTCAAGCGCCGCTTTCCGGCCACGGTCGAGCTGGCGGTAGGCGCGATGATCTTCGCCACGATCTTCGGCATCCCCTTGGGCTTCGTCGCCGCGAAGCGCTACGGGACGTGGATCGACCAGACGAGCCTGCTCATCTCCCTGATCGGAATCTCGATCCCGATCTTCTTCCTTGCGATCATCCTCAAGTACATCTTCTCGGTGCGGCTCGGGTGGCTGCCCTCGGTGGGACGCCAGGACGTGCTCCTGGACGCCGAGCATCCGACCAACTTCTACATCCTGGACTCGATCATCACTCGCGACTGGGCGGCGTTCGTCGACTGCATCAAGCACCTGATCCTGCCGGCGATCGCGCTCGGCACCATCCCGCTCGCCATCATCGCTCGCATTACTCGAGCCTCGGTGTTGGACGTGCAGAACGAGGATTACGTCCGCACCGCGCGCGCCAAGGGCGTGGCGCCGCACACGGTCGACCGCCGCCACATCTTCCGGAACGCGCTGCTCCCGATCACGACGATCATGGGTCTCCAGGTCGGGCTGCTCCTCTCGGGCGCCGTCCTGACGGAGAAGGTCTTCGCGTGGCCGGGCGTCGGCTCCTGGCTCGTCGACGCGATCGCGTTCCGCGACTACGCGGTCCTCCAGGGCGGGATCCTCTTCCTCGCCATCATCTTCGTGTTCGTCAACCTCTTCGTGGACATCGCCTACGCCTTCATCAACCCGAGGATCCGGCTGAGCTGATGTCCGTCGCCGAGTTCGAAGGCCGCCGCGTACTCCAGGAGGCTCCCCAGGGCCTCTGGAGTGACGCCTGGAGCCGGCTGCGGCGCAATCCGGGAGCCATCACCGGCTTCGTCCTCGTCGGCACCTTCCTCCTCCTGGCCATCTTCGCGCCGCTGATCGCCCCGTACGGCCCGCGCGAGGTCGTGGCCCCGCTCACGGACGCGTTCGAGCCACCCTCCTGGAGCCACTGGGCCGGCCTCGACCAGCAGTCGCGCGACGAGCTCTCGCGCATCGTCTACGGCGCGCGCTACTCGCTCGTGATCGGCGTCGTGGCGGTCGCCGTCGGCCTCTCGATCGGCCTCGTCCTGGGCGGCGATCGCCGGCTATTTCGGCGGGAAGACGGACTCCGTGATCATGCGGGTGATGGACGTGATGCTCTCGATCCCCAGCCTCCTGCTCGCCATCGGGATCGTCGCCGTCCTCGGCCCCGGCTTCTTCCAGATCATGGTCGCGATCGGGATCGTCAACATCCCGATCTTCGCCCGTCTGCTGCGCGGCTCCGTGCTCGCGCAGAAGGAGAACGACTTCGTCCTCGCCGCGCGGGCCGTCGGCGTGCCGCGCCGTACGATCCTCTCGTCGCACATCCTTCCGAACTCCGTCTCGCCGGTGATCGTGCAGGGGACGCTGGCCATGGCGACGGCGATCATCGACGTCGCGGCGCTCGGCTTCCTCGGGCTCGGCCCCCCCGACCCGGGCACGCCCGAGTGGGGCACCATGCTCTCGGACGTGAATCGCTACTTCGCCAGCGGCCCCCACCTGGCCATCGCGCCGGGCATCGCCATCGTCCTCACAGTCCTCGGCTTCAACCTGATCGGCGACGGTCTGCGCGAAGCTCTCGATCCCAAGCTGCGCGGCCGGTGAGCATCAAGCCAGGCAGGGAGCCGCTCCTCTCCGTGGAGGGGCTCAAGGTCGAGTTCTGGACGAGCCGCGGCACGGTCTACGCCGTCAACGGCATCACCTTCGACATCGCGCCCGGAGAGACCCTCGGGATCGTGGGCGAGTCCGGCTGTGGGAAGAGCGTCACTGCGCTGGCCCTGCTGGGCATCCTCTCGCGCGCGGGGCGGGTCACGGGCGGGACTGCAATGTTCGAGGAGCGGGACCTGCTCACGCTCTCCGACGGGACGCTGCGGAAGATCCGCGGCCGCGACATCGCGATGATCTTCCAGGACCCGATGACGAGCCTGAACCCGGTGCTCACGGTCGGGCGCCAGATCCGGGAGGCGCTCGAGACGCACTTCGACCTCGGCAAGAAGGCGGCCGACGAGCGGGCCGGCGGAGCTGCTCGACCGCGTCGGCATCCCGAGCCCGAAGGCCCGGCTCAAGCGACTACCCGCACCAGTTCTCGGGCGGGATGCGCCAGCGCGCGATGATCGCGATGGCGCTCGCCTGCGAGCCGAAGCTCCTGATCGCCGACGAGCCGACGACTGCGCTCGACGTGACGATCCAGGCGCAGATCCTCAACCTGCTGCACGAGCTGCGTCGCGGAGCAGGACACGGCGCTGATCCTGATCACCCACGACCTCGGCGTCGTCGCCGGCCATTGCGAGCGCGTGAACGTGATGTACGCGGGCATGTTCGTCGAGACAGGCTCGGCCGACGCAGCTCTTCGGACGGCCGCGACACCCGTACACGCTCGGGCTTCTGCAGTCGATCCCCCGGCTCGATGCCCGGCGGAAGGAGGCGCTGACGCCGATCGAGGGCGCCCCGCGGGACATGCTCAGCCCCCCGAGCGCGTGCCCGTTCCAGCCCCGCTGCCGCTACGAGGTCGAGCAATCCCGGCTGGAGGTGCCGCCGCTGCGCGAGCTCGAGCCCGGCCACTTCGTCGCCTGCTTCAACCCGGTTCCGGCAGAGGAGTGGCAGCGGCAGAGGATGGCCGCGATTGGCTGAGACCACGCCGAACGGTGCGCTCGTCTCGGTCGAGGACCTGCGCATCTGGTTCCCGATCAAGAGCGGGCTCGTCCTCGATCGCCACGTCGGCGACATCAAGGCGGTGGACGGCGTCTCGCTCGTGATCCAGCGCGGCGAGACCCTCGGGCTGGTAGGTGAGTCCGGGTGCGGCAAGTCCACGCTCGGCCGCGCGATCTTGCGCCTCTACGAGCCGACGGACGGCCGTATCCTCTTCGACGGCCAGGACATCACTCACCTCGGCGAGGGCGCGATGCGCCCCCTGCGCCGGCGGATGCAGATGATCTTCCAGGATCCCTTTGCCTCGCTGAACCCTCGCCACAGCGTGGGGAGGATCGTGAGCGAGCCGCTGCAGGTGCACGGGATCACGCGCCGCCGCGACGCGGGCAAGCGGGTGCGCGAGCTGCTCGAAGTCGTGGGCCTGCCGGCGGACGCGGCCTCACGCTATCCGCACGAGTTCTCGGGCGGCCAGCGCCAGCGCATCGGCCTCGCCCGTGCGCTTGCGCTCAACCCCGACTTCATCGTCTGCGACGAGCCCGTCTCCGCTCTCGACGTCTCGATCCAGGCTCAGATCGTGAACCTGCTCGAGAGCCTCCAGCGGGACTTCGACCTGACCTACCTCTTCATCGCGCACGACCTCGCCGTCGTGCGGCACATCTCGGATCGGATCGCGGTCATGTACCTCGGCAAGATCGTCGAGGTCTCGCCGGCCGAGGAGCTGTACGACAACCCGCTGCACCCGTACACGATCTCGCTCCTCTCGGCGGTCCCGATCCCCGACCCCGAGGTCGAGCGCCAGCGCGAGACGATCCTGCTCGCCGGCGACCTCCCGAGCCCTGCCAATCCGCCGTCGGCGTGCCGCTTCCACACGCGGTGCCCGTTCGTCCAGGAGACCCGCTGCCGCGACGAGGAGCCTGCGCTGCGGAAGCTCGAGAGCGGCCACTGGGTCGCGTGCCACTGGGCCGAGGAGATCAAGGCGGGCGCCGTCGAGGCGCACACCGTCGAGGCCGTGTTCGAGGAGCAGGCTGCCACCGCCTACGAGCCGCCGATCGTCTAGCCGCAGGAGCGGTCGACCGCGGCCCGCGCGGAACGGGCGGCCGTTCTCGTCTACGGCGCCGGACTGCTCCTCCTCTCCGCGATCGTCTCCTCCATGAGCCGGTACGCGGCCGCGCGCCGACGTGCTCCTGGCCGAGGGAGTCTCCCCGTCGGACATGCTGGCCGCCTCCCCGCGAGCCGAGCCCAGCCTCGCCTTCTACGGCTCGCTGCTCGTGCTCGCGATCTTCGCGCCGCAGCTTGCCGCCTTCGGGCTTCTGGCGGTCGCGCTTCTCGCGATGGCGCTTCCCTTCCGCTGGCGCCGCCGCGTCGCGTCCGGCTAGCGCGCTCCGGCATCCGAGCGTCCCGCTCCCTCTTTTTGGGGTGTTGTCCACAGGGAGGGGTGCCGATCACTTGGCCCGTGGACGCTGCAGAGCGCAAGAACATCCTGAGCAGATACCTGGATCACTCCCGCCGTTTCGACGAAGTCGCCGCGCGCCGCAACGGCCGCGACTCGAGCGCGGAGGTCATCCCGCTCAGCCCGCCGCTCCGCGAGCTCGAGCAGCAGCCGACGATGCGCGAGATCGAGGTTCTGCAGCTGATTTCCGACGGCCTCGTGAACCGTGAGATCGGCCAGCGCCTCTTCCTCTCGGAAGAGACGGTCAAGTCGCACGTCCGGCATCTGCTCGCAAAGCTGCAGGCCCGCAGCCGCGCGCACGCAGTCGCCATCGGCTTTCGCCGGGGCCTGATCTCCTAGCGCGCTGAACCGCGCCCAAGGCCTAGCGCTTCGAGTGAAGCGCCAGGTCCTTCCACAGCTTCCACAGCCTTGTTGACAAATCCCTCATCGGAGGGATGTCCCAAGCTAAGGAAAAACTAAGACTTCGGGAGGTTTACTACCACCCTCTACAGTGCCGGCCGATTGCGGCGAGCGAAGCCAGCGACGCGTAGGACAGCCAGACACTCGAGTTTGCCAATGGCAGCATGTGAAACTCCTCTCTTCGTACAGGGACAACGGCGCAAGGGAGCTTATACCCCTTTTGGGGGATAAGCAAGGAACTTTGACCAGCTTTCGCTCAGAATCCGATCAGCGGCTCGCAAGCTCGCCTTGGTCGACCCGTCAGGCTGTTCGCGAGCTGGCACTCGCGCTGCTGACTGTCTGCTTCGCAGCTGCGCTCGCGGTCGATGCGGAACGCCAGTCGGTCCTCTCTGGGCGGTCCTGGTGCTTGGGGCGTTCTCGATGCTTGCCGAACGCCAGCCAGTGCGCGTGAACTCGAACCTTGAGATCACGGTCTCGGTGCTTCCGGTGGTGTTCGCAGCTGTCGTCTTCGGTCCTCTGACGGCAATGGCGGTGGGTGCTGTTGGTCTTGTCGTGACGTTCGAATCGCCCGTACGTGCGATGGTTGATCTGGACGTGCGGACGCGAGGCTGGCCGCTGGCCTGGCGGGTCTTGCTGCGCTCGCTGTCTTCGCGGAATTCTCATCGGCTCGCCTGTTTGGCGCCGTTCTCGTCGCGGTCGTCGTTCTTGAGTCGGTCGATGCGCTCTTGGCGGCGTCCGGTCGTTGCCGTCCGAAGGAGCGGCGATTACGTCCGCTTCCTCCGGCTTCTAAGGCCCATTCTCCTCGGGGCGGTGCCGCTCTACGTCGCCGGTGATTCTTCTGCTCGTGTACGCGTATGACCAGATCTCAGCATGGAGCCTGCTCCTCTTTCTTGCTCCTGCGCTTCGCCGCCCATCGGCTTCATGGGCTGTATCGTCAGCAGCAGGACACCACCGAGCAGCTGCGTGTAGCAAACGAGCGGCTTGAGCGAGCCAGCCTTTCGTTCGCGACTGCTCTCGTTGCGGCCCTGGATGCGCGGGATCAGTACACGGCCGGTCACTCGGCGGCGGTCGCTGTCTACGCGCGGGACATCGCTGCCCGGCTAGGCCTCTCGCAGGATGAACAGCAACTGGCTGCACCTTTGCGGCCTTGTCCATGACATCGGGAAGGTGGGCCTTGCCGGCCGGACTGCTGGAGAAGCCGGAGGCGCTCACGTTGGAAGAGCGGCGTCTCATGGAAGAGCATTCTGCGATCGGCGAGCGGATTCTGGCTAAGGTCGAGGACTATGCGGACATCGCACGCATCGTGCGACATCACCACGAGAGGATGGACGGAAACGGCTATCCGGATCGACTCCGTGGTGAGGAGATCCCGCTCGTTTCACGAATCATCGCCGTCGCGGATGCATACAACGCAATGACGTCCGGTCGTCCATACCGAGATGCCATGCCGAGTCGGGTCGCACGCTTTCGATTGGCGCAGGCGTCCGGATCCCAGTTCGACACGACCGTGGTGGCCGCGTTTGAGGCGATCCTGGCTGGCTGCGGGGAGACGTATCGCTCGGGCGCACGTCCTGAGTTTGCAATCGAAGCCCAGCGCCAGCCGGCTCTCGTACCAGCTCAGATCGCAAGCGTCGCCTGATCAACCAACATTGAGAAGCTCCTGAGCTCGCAAGACAGCTTGAAGACGGCTCTTGGCGCCGAGCTTCGCCAAGATGCGACGAACATGCACCTTCGTCGTGCTCTCAGCGATGAAGAGAACTCGGGCGATCTCTGCGTTCGTACGTCCTTCCAACAAGAGGTTCAGAACTTCGTGTTCGCGAGATGTCAATGTGCTCAATGCGTTGTCCATTAACTCCGGGCGAACGTCGACTCCCTCCGCCCGAGCGAGAGCGACGTCCCGACCAAGACCCAACGCATGCTTCAGAACAGCAAACGCTTCGGGCTCCGTCCGGGCAGCCTTGAGGAGCGGCGGGCAGATGCGGTACGCGAAGATCACAGCGTCGAAGTAGCAAGCGCGGCCGCAGTCAGCAATAACGCGTGCCACGAGCTGCTCGAATCTCGACGTGTTTCCTTGAGCATGCTCGGCAATCGCCTCCGCGAGCCTTGAGCAGTAGTGCATTTCGATGTTGCTTCCGAAGGTGCGTGCGCGGGCCGCAGTGTGCCTCGCACGATCAGCGTCACCGATTCCCGCCAGAATCAACGCGATGTTTGCGAGATAGGTGCCGTAAGGTCGTGGGGGGCGCGCTCCGGTGCGACCTCCTCCTGAGTTGCGAGGGCCTCCTCAAGTTCCCCCTGCGAAGCAAGAAGGCGGGCTCGAAGCCTGAGGACTTCAAGGTGGAAGAACGGATCCTCGCGATAGATTGGCGACTGCGTGACCAGGCGAATCGAGCGCCGAGCCCGCGAGAACTGCCGCATTCCAAGTTCTGCCGCAGCACGGTGGGCTAGGCATGTGCCCACTCCCAGCGTGAGTCGAAGATCAGTGCAGACACCCAGCGCCTGGTCTGCCATTTCGCGCCCTCGACTGTACATGCCATGCATGACTGCCATAGCAGCGCCAATCGCAAGAAAGCAGCTCGCAGCCAACGGGTCCTTCGAATGGGGAACCGCCGGGGAGAGCGCCAGAAATCGATCCCAGACGCCAGTCAGTGACTCCCCCTGCTCTTGCGCCACCGATCTGCCGACGACCAAGCGTAGGCGGATGTCGATGTCGCTCGGGAACAAATCTTGAAGCTCGTCGAGCAAAGGCGTCGCCTCCAAAGGATCGGTCTCCAGATAGGCAAGAACCTGGCCCCAGAGGGCTTCCTTCATGTCCTCGTCCGTTCGTGCGGCTGCTCTCGCTGCTTCGAAGCTCTCCAGCGCTGCCTTCTCCTGCGACTTGAAGTGGAGGGCTCTGCCCGTGGCGTTGCACGCCCATGCGTAGTCCGCGTGGTCGGCGGCGAGTCTGCCGACGGTGTCTCGGGCAAGGGCGGCTGCGGCGGACATCTCGCCCTTGCGTATGAGGAGCTCGGCGCGGGCGAGCGCGGCACCGGGGACCGTCACCCCGGCGGCGCCGCAGGCACCGAGCCACTTCTCGAGCGTCTCGCCCTGGCCGAGGGCGAGGAGGCTCCGCGCGGCCGAGCCCACGATCTCGGCGGCCTCGTCAGCCCGGCCGGCCTGGAGGGAGAGGTCGAACGCCTCCTCCCAGCGCCCGTGCGCGCGGGCATCCTCGACGACCAGGCGGCGGAGGCCGTCCAGGCGCTCGGGGTCGTCGGCTGCGAGACGCCGGCGGAGGTAGTCGTGGAGCAGAGGGTGGAAGACGAGCTCGGCGCTCGGAACCTCGTGAAGGAGATCCTCGTGACGGAGCGCCACGAGCTGCGGCTCGGGATCTTCGAGCCCGAGCACCTCCTCGGCGAGGCGAACCGTGACAGCGTTGGGGACGGCCGCGGCGAGCATGAGCCGCTGGGTGCGCGGTGTCTCGGCCCGGAGCACCTCCTCGGCGAAGTAGCGGAAGAGGGATTCCGAGACCTTCTCCTCGGGGAACGCGAGGTCGGCCGAAAGGGCGGCCAAGCCGATGACGGCGGGCCAGCCCTCCGCCTGACGGACGAGCGCCCGCACGGCCTCGGTCGAGCGGCCCTCGAGGACTCGGGCGGCCTCCTCGTCGGTCATCGCCAGCTGGTCGCGGCCGATCTGGAACGCCTCGCCGTAGAGAAAGCGGCGCGCGGTCGCCCAGCGGGGCCGGCGGCGCGTCGTGACGAGGACGCGGATAGGTGCGAGCGTGAGGAGCCAGTCGAGGAAGGTCTCGACCGGGGCCGACTCGGCGAGGAACTGGTAGTCGTCCAGGACGATCACGCCGCCGGCCGGCCACTCCTCGAGGTCCTCGGCGAGGAGCTCGGCGAGCGGCCGGGCCAACCTCTCGGTGGCGTCTCCGACGCGCAGGCGCTGGCGGACGCGCTCCCCGGCGCCGGGAACGAGCGGACAGACCGCCTCGGCGAGGCCCGCGGAGAAGGCGCCGACGTCGGCCGAAGCAGGGGTGGCGCGGTACCAGGCCGTGTCGTCTCGGCCCTGCAGCCACTCACGGGCCAGCGTCGTCTTCCCGTAGCCGGCCGGCGCGGTCAAGAGCATCGACTGCGCGGTCGTCCCGTCGAGGAGGGCAGTCAGGCGCGGCCGGCGAGTGTGGCGCCGGAAGAGCGGTGTCAGGGCGATGTCCCGCGCTTCCCTCACGGCTGCGGCTCCCGTGTCGAGGGGTTCACGAGCCTAGCGCGCGCTTCCCGCACCCGCCAGAGGCTCTTGTGGACGGGCCCACGCCCGCAGCTCGTGCCACGGGCGCGGGGCCGTCAGCCCTCGAGGCTGGTCAGGGCAGCGTGCGGGAGTCGTCGCGCACGCCGAGCGCCGCCTCGAGGCTCTTGAGGGGGTCTTCCCCCGTGGCTTCGCGGTAGGCGGCGGGGATCTGCCGCCTGCGGCTCACGCCGAGCTTCGTGCGGAGGACGTCCGAGTGCGCCTTCGCCGTGCGGGGCGAGACGCCGAGTCGCTCGGCGATCTCGAGGTTGGAGCACCCCGCCGCGATCAACTGGACGACCTGCCGCTGACGCTCTGTGAACCGGTTTCCGCCATAGACGCTCAGCATGCAGGCGATCTTGGCAGCGGCGGCGCCGGGCGGCTATTGGCACGGCGGTGGATCTTCTCGGCTACCCCTTTGGACGTACGAAGGCGGCTGCGTGGCCGCGCGCGTTCACCGCGTCGACCTCGTCCCGGGTGAGCGCGCCGATCCGCAGGAGCAGGGCGAGCTCGTCGCGGAGGTGGGTCTGCATCATCTCGGGGCCGTCGGTGGCGATCGTGAACGCGACCCCGTTGCGCAGTGAACGCGCGCACGGTCTCCCTGAGCTCGTCCTCATCCGCGAGCGCTCCCGTGAGGAGGTTCGAGCTCGGGACAGATCTCGAGCACCGTCTCGGTTTCGTGCAGGACGCGCATGGTGCCCGCGTCCTGGGCGGCGAGGATCCCGTGCCCGATGCGCTCGGGTCGAAGGTGCTCGACAACCTCGCCGATCTCCTCGATCCCGTGGCGGCCGCCTTCCTCGCCGACGTGGATCGTGACGCCGAGCCCGCCGCTCCGTGCCTCCTCGACGAGCGGCTGCGAGGTCGCGGTAGTGGTAGCGGCCGCCGTCCGGGCGGGGGCCCGCGATGTCGACGCCGACGATGCCGCGCGTGCGAGTAGCGGATCGCCTTCTCGACGATGACCGCGTTCTGCTCGGGGCGTGAACGTCCGGTCCATCATCAGGATCAGGCCTGCACGCACCTTCGGATACTCGAGCCGCGCGCGGTCGAGGCCGCGGGAGCGCGGCCATGATGATGTGGTCGAGGTCGCGCTCGCCGCCGCGGTTCCGCTTCATCGGGTTGAAGCGGAGCTCGAGCGTCGTGATCCTCTGCGTGCGGTAGGCGCCGCCGATCGCGCCGTGCACCGATACGCTCCACCGCGAGCGGGGCTCGACTGGATCAGCTCCGTCCACTTGTAGATCGCGTCCAGCTCGGGGAGCCCCTTCACGCCGCGCGGGTCGAGACGGTCACGAGGTCGACGAAGTCCCAGTAGTCCTTCACCGGGAGGGCGATGCCCTGTTCGTGGCGCAGCGTCCACATGATGCCGCAGGGTCGACCGAGCCGCCGAGGTGCGTGTGCAGCTCCGCGAGACCGGCGCGGCGGAGCTCGTCGACGAGGGCGAGGCTGTCGGGCACGGCTAGCCCCGCTCCGCCACGGCCGCCGCGAGCGTCCCGCGGGCGAGCCTTTCGGGGATGGTCGCGATCCGCTCCACCGGCTCGGCGCTGAAGACGAAGCGCACGTGGCGGTCGGCGACCGGGCCGCCCCAGCCGACCATCGCGGTCGCGGCGATCGCGCTCTCCTCGAGGAGCAGCCGTGACGCCGCCGACGCCTCGAAGCCGAGCTCCGCCACGTCCAGGAGCAGGGACCATCCGCCGCCGGGACGGACGGTGGGCCAGCCGTCGAGGGCCGCCAGCAGCGCGTCGCGGCGGCGCTCGAGCTCGGCCACGCACTCCTCGACGTGCTCCTGCTGGCCGCGCAGGACCGCGGCCCCCGCTGCGCGGGCGATGCCGACGGGCGTCGTCGTGTTGTAGACGTGCGTCCAGCCGACGTCCTCGATCGTCGCCGCCGGTCCCGCGACCCAGCCGACCCGCCAGCCGATCATCCGGTGCTCCTTGGAGAGAGAGCCGGCCACGAGCGTTCGCTCGGCCATCCCCTCGAAGTGGAGGGGATGGACCAGCGGCCGGCCGTCGAAGAGAAGCCGCTCCATCGCCGAGTCGTAGACGAGCACGAGCTCGCGCTCACAACAGAGGTCGCAAACCGTTCGCCAGTCCTCCTCGTCGAGGGTGCCGCCGGACGGCATCGACGGGCTCATGAGGAGCATGCACGCCGTGCGGTCGCCGACCGCGGCGGCGAGCGCGTCGCAGTCGAGTCGCCACTCGCCCTCGACCGCCCGGAACGGCACGCCCGTCGGAATCCCGCCCGCGAGGTGGATGCGGTGGACGAGCCCGGCGTACGTCGGGTCGGTGACGATCACCTCGTCGCCGGGGTCGACGGTCGCGAGGAGGGCGTCGAGGATCCCCTCGAGGCCCCCGCAGGTGACGACGATCTCGCTTTCGGGATCGTAGGGGTGGCCCGTCCTGGCGGCAAGGAACGCGGCGATCGCCTTGCGGAGGCGGATGTCGCCGGTGAAGGGCAGCCAGCTGTTCGCCTCCGGCGTCTCCAGGCCTCGCGCGGTGACACCGGCCGCCTCGGGCGGCAGCGGCAGGTCGGTGTCGAGGTTCTCCATCCGGAGCACCGGCCAACGCGGGCTCGCGCGAGCCGGTTGCTCGACGGCAGCGGCCACCCGGTCGATCCCGAAGCCGCGGACCGGAGCGAGCCGCTTCGCCCTCTTGATCACGTGGCGAGTCTAATCGCGCCCGAAGGGTAGGGGCGCATGTCCGACGGGTAGGGTTGCGGCGTGAAGATCGGGATCGTCGTCCCCTACTCCTGGTCGTTCTGGGGAGGAGTCCAGGAGCACGCCGACCATCAGGCGCGGGCGCTTCTTCGCCTCGGGCACGACGTGCGCATCATCATGGGGCACGACCCGCCCGGGCGGCTCACGTGGCTCCTCCACCCGAAGCAGGGCCGCCACACACGGCCCCCGTCCTACGTGATCCCGGTCGGGCGCTCTGTGATCGTGCCCGCGAACGCGTCGCTTCCCAACATCATCCTCAGCCCCCAGTCGATTCTGCGTATGCGCCGGATCTGGGAGCAGGAGCGCTTCGACATCGTCCACGTGCACGAGCCTCTCGCGCCCGTGCTCTCGGCGTTCGCGGTGGCATCGGCGCCCTGCCCGATCGTCGCCACGTGCCACTCCGCCGGCGAGCGGCTGGGCTGGTACCCGATCGGCGTGCGCGCTCTGGGGGAAGGTCGCCGACCGGATCGACCGGCGGATCGCCGTCTCCGAGTCCGCCCGACGGGCCGCCGAGCCGTTTCTCGGCGGGCCGTTCGAGGTGATCCCGAACGGCATCGAGCTCTCGGCGAGCGCGGATCCGGGCGGACGCAACGGCAACGTCGTCTTCATCGGCCGGAACGAGCCTCGCAAGGGGCTGCCGGTCCTGCTGGGCGCGTGGCCCCAGGTGCACGCGCGGACGGGCGCGCACCTGCGCCTGGTGGGCGCCGACCCCCTCTCCGTGCGCTGGCTCGCGCGCCGGCAGGGCTTCTCCCTGGACGGCATCGACCTCCTCGGCGGGCTCTCCGAGGACGAGCTCACGGCCGAGCTCACGGCCGCGAGCCTGCTCGTGGCGCCATCCCTCGGGGGCGAGAGCTTCGGGATGGTGCTCACGCGCGCATTCGCATGCGCGACGCCCGTGGTCGCCTCGAACATCGAGGGCTACGCGCAGGTCGCCGACCACGACGAGACCGGCATCCTCGTCGAGCCCGGGGACTCGGACGCGCTCGCCGCCGCCATGGTCGAGCTGCTCGAGGACGAGGAGCGCCGGCGGGCCTTCGGCGCGGCTGCGAGGAAGGCGGGCCGGGCCGTACTCCTGGGAGCGGATCGCCGCGGAGCTCATCTCCATCTACGAGCGGCTCGCGGCTCCGGCGGAGGCGATCAGGGCGGCGGCATGAGACGGATCAGGCTGCCCCGGAACCGAGCCGGACGCCTGTTGATCGTCCTCGTCCCCCTCCTGGCGCTCGTGGCGCTCGCGGCCTGGCGCGGTCCCGACCCCGGCCCGCTCGAGCGCGCGTTCGAGGCCGTCGAGTGGGAGTGGGTGGCCGCGGCCGTGCTGATCAACTTCTTCTCGGTGATCATGCGGGCGCAGGCCTGGAACATCGTCATCAGGCAGGCGATCCTGCCGCCGTGGCCCGCCTCGCGGACGGTGTTCTCCGCGTTCTGCGTCGGGCTGCTCGGGAACGCCGCCCTGCCGGGCCGGGTCGGGGAACTGGCCCGGGTGGCCGTGGTCACACGGCACGTCCGCCGCCGCCCGGGGACTTGGGCGATCATCGTCGGGACGGTGTTCGCGCACCGCCTCTTCGACGTGGTCGCCTCGGTCGCGCTCGTTCTCCTCGCGCTCTACATCGCCCCCATCCCCGAGTGGGCCTCGCCCGTGCTCGCCGTCGTCGTGGGCGTCGGCCTGGGCCTCCTGCTGGCCGGGTTCCTCGTCGCCCGCCGGCATCACCGCCCGCTCTCGGACGAGCTCGGGGCGATGCGACGGGTCCTGCACATGGCGCGGCGAGGACTCACGGTGCTGCGGCGGCCCGGTCCGGCGTTCGAGGCGCTTTTCTTCCAGCTCGTCGGCTGGACGGCCCAGCTCTTCGCCGTCTATACCGCGCTCCTCGCGTTCGGAATCGATCCGTCGATCGAGGCCGCCGTGCTCGTCCTCGCTCGTCATGAACGTCGTCATGATCTTCCCGTTCTGGCCCGGGAACGTCGGCCTCGTCCAGGCAGCCGTCGCCGCCGCGCTCCTGACGTACGGGGTCAGCTACCCGCGGGGCGTCCTCTTCGGGATCGGCCTGCAGGCGATCGAGGCATCCGTGGGCATCGGCCTCGGCTTCGTCTTCCTCGCGAGGGAAGGGCATCACCTTCGCCATGCTGAAGCGCATGCCGGAGTTCAGCGAGGTCGACGTGGACGAGGACGAGCGGGTCGAGCGGATCGCCTAGGGCCTACTGGCCCGGCCCGGAAGGCGTCTCGTCGCCGCTGACGCGCGACTTGGCGTCGTCACCCATCTCCCGGGCCTTGTCGCCGGTGTCGCCCGCCGTGTCCTTGGCCTTGTCGCCGGCGTCGCCTGCCGCGCCCCCCGCCTTGCCCGCCATGTCTCCGGCGTCGCCGGCCGTGTCCTTGCCGCGCCCTAGCAGCTTGTCGAGAAACCCCATATGCGCCTCCTTCGGTCGGTGCAGGAGCCGCCAGCATAGACGGCTCGCTAGCCGCCGGTCGTCTCCAGGAAGGTCAGGACGAGGCGGCTGAGCTCCTCCGGCCGCTCGAGGCCCGGCAGGTGAGCGGTGTCCATGACGACACTCTGGGCGCCTGGAATCCCTGCGGCGATGCGCTCGCCAAGGGCGCGGAAGTCCGGCTGGTCGTGGGCGGCGGTCACGACCAGGGTCGGCGTGACCACCTCCGCGAGCCGGGTCGCCGCCGGCGGATCGCTCCAGCCGACCGGGCCCGGCGAGGGAGTTGCCTCGTAGGCGGTCAGCTGGAGCTCGAACGCCCGCCGCTGCATGGCGGCCAGCCGCCCGCGGGTCTCCGGAGGGACCGGCGCCCGCCCGCGGCCGTGCCCGTCCAGCCACGTGCGCAGCGTGAGCTCGACGGCGTCGTCGATCCTGCCCGCGTCCAGCAGGGCATCCTCCTCCTCGTCGAGGGCGGCGAGCGCCTCGGAGCCCTCGAACCCGGTCAGCGCGGGCGCGACGAGGACGAGGGCGGTGATCCTCTCGGGGTGCGCGAGGGCGAGATCGAGCGCCACCCGCCCTCCGAAGGAGTTCCCGACCACGGCTCCCTGCTCGAGGTCGAGCTCGTCGAGGAGAGCCCGGGCGTCCTCGACGAAGGAGAAGGGCCCGCCCGGAAGGGGGGAGTCGCCGAAGCCGCGCAGGTCCGGGCGGACGACGAGGCGACGCCCGGCGAGCGCCTCGACCTGGCCGTCCCAGAGCCGCCGGTCGCCCACGCCGGCATGGAGGAGCAGCACCGCGGGCCCGTGGCCCGCCGTGTCGTAGGCGATCTCCGTGCCGTTGACCCGGGCTCGGCTCAGCTGTCCCGCGGCGGTCGGTACCGCGACGCGAGCGCCTGCAGGAGCGCCCACGCCACCTGCGGGTGCTCCTCCACGAACGGGCGGAACTCCCAGGGGGTCAGGCCGTAGCACTGCAGGTCGGTGGCGGCGATGATCGACGCCGAGCGCACGCCGGAGTCGATCAAGGCGACCTCCCCGAAGTAGTCGCCCGGGCCGAGCGTCGCCCGATGCTCGCCGCCGACGAGCACCTCGGCGTTCCCCTCCGTGATCACGAAGAAGCCGGCCCCGGTCGAGCCCTCGGTGGTGACCTCGGCGCCCTCCGGGAAGCGGCGCTCGTGGAGCTGCCGCGCGAGCTGCTTGAGATCCTCCTCCTCGAGCCCGGCGAAGAGGGGCACGTTCCTCAGGACCTCGACGGGTGCGCTCATCGCGGCGATCATAGACGCCGGGCAGGTCCCCGGGAAGGCGCGGCGAAGAGAGCGCCGTGCGCACGCAGGCCGCGCTCTACTCGGAGATCGACCTCGAGCTCTCGTGGTCGGAGGCGAGCTGCCCGAGCGGGAGCGGACGAAGCACGTCCACCGGCTGCATCCCGTACCTCGGCAAGTTCGTCCCGCAGCTCGTCGAGGTGCTGCTCGCACCGGTACTTCGAGCCGGGCCGGCTCGTCTCGACCCGTTCGCCGGCTCGGGCACGACGCTCGTCGAGGCGAACGCGTCGGCTCGCCGGCGGCCGGCTGCGACATCTCGGCCTTCAACTGCCTGCTCGCGCGCGTGAAGACGGCCGCAGTACGAGCTCGGCCCGCTGCTCGGCGGAGCTGCGCGATGCCTGCGCCGGTCCGAGCGCGCCGGAGCCGATCCCGGCGCGGACCGTCCGACGTACCTGCGCGAGTGGTTCGCGCCGCGGGCGCTCGCCGAGCTCCTCGCCTTCCGCGCCCGGATCGGCGGCTACCGCCTACGCCGACGTCTGGCGCGTCGTCCTCTCGCGGGCGGCCCGCTCGGCGCGCCGGGCGGCCCACTTCGACCTCGACTTCCCGCCGAGCCGGTCGCAGAGGCGAGTACTGCTGCCACAAGCACCGGCGCACGTGCCGGCCGGTCGGCGAGGCGGCGCAAGTTCCTGCGTCGCTACACGCGCGACACGGTCGCGCGCGGCTCGGGTTCGCCGACGCGCGGCGCTCCGCCGAGGCGACCGTCCTGCACGGCGACGCCCGCGCGCTCGATCCGCCCGGCCCGGTCGACGCTCGTCGTCACCTCGCCGCCTTACCCGGGCCTGATCGACTACCACGAGCAGCACCGCTACGCCTACGAGCTGCTCGGCCTCGAGCGGCGCGACTCGGAGGAGATCGGCCGCGGCGTCGCCGGCTACTGCGACGGCGTCGCCGAGATCCGTGGTCGCGCGCCCGCCGCGCGCTCGCGCCGGGCGGCCGGGTGCTGGTCGTCGTCAACGACCGCCGTGGCCTCTACCGAGCGATCCTCGACCGCTGCCGGCCTCCGGCTCGAGGAGCGGAGCGCCCGCCACGTGAACCGGCGGACCGGCCGGCGGAAGGGCGAGTACTTCGAGGACGTGCTCGTCGCCGTGCCGGCGCGCCGCCGGGTCAGGCGTCGGGCCTGACGGCCTCAGCGCGCTTCCCGAGCTCCTCGATCCTGCCCTCGGCCGCGTCGAGCTTGCCGGCGCACAGGCGGTAGAGCTCCTCGCCGCGCTCCCAGAGGCGCACGGCCTCCTCGAGGTCCGCCCTGCCGCTCTCGAGCTCGGCGACGATGCGCTCGAGCTCGGCGTGGGCCTCCTCGAAGGACGGCTCCGCGCTCATGCGCGCGTTTCCTCGACCCGGGCCGCGAGCCCGCCCTCGGCCAGCTCGACGTCGACGAGCGCGCCCGGCGCGACCGCGTTCGCCGAGCGGACGATCCCGCCGTCCGTCCTGACGATCGCGTAGCCGCGCGCCAGCGTGGCGCGGGGCGAGAGCGTCCGCAGCCTGCCGGCGAGCGCGTCGGCGCGGGTGCGCTTGCGCTCCAGGAGGAGGGCCGGCGCCCGCCGAAGGCGCTCGGCATCGGCCGCCAGCGTCCGGCGGCCGCGCTCGAGGATCCGGCGCGTGTCCCGTCCCAGCGCCGCGCGCAGGCGGTCGAGGTCGGCCCGGAGCTGGCGCTCGTCCGGGACGACGAGCCGCGCGGCGGCCGTCGGCGTCGAGGCGCGCGCGTCCGCAGCGAGGTCGCAGAGCGGCGTGTCCTGCTCGTGCCCCACGGCCGAGACGACCGGCACAGCGCATGCGGCGACCGCCCGGACGACCTGCTCGTCGCTGAAGGGGAGGAGATCCTCGAAGCTACCTCCGCCGCGGGCGACGACGACGACGTCGATCTCGGGCTCCGCGGCCAGCGCGGCGAGCGTCTCCGCGATCGCCGCCGGCGCCTTGACGCCCTGCACGAGCGTCTCAGCCACGAGCACACGCGCCGCCGGGAAGCGGGCCGAGACGGCGGTGAGGAAGTCGCGCTTCGCGGCGGCCTCGTTGCCGGTGAGGAGGCCGATGCGCCGGGGGAGGAGTGGGAGCCGGCGCTTCCGCTCGGCGGCGAAGACGCCCTCCGCCGCGAGGGCCGTCTTCAGCCGCTCGATGCGCAGCGAGCGCGGCCCCGAGACCGAGAGGCTCGAGCGAGAGCGCGCGAAGCTGGAAGACGCCGCGCGCCTCGTACAGCTCCGGGCGCCCGTAGACGTGCACCTTGTCGCCGTCCGCGAGGTCGAGCCGCAGGGCGTCGAACGTCGAGCGTGGCATCGAGGTGGGCAGGCACGAGCCGTCCTCGAGGTCCTTGAGCGTGAAGAAGACGCTCTGCCAGCCCTTCTGGCGGCGCAGCTCGGTTATCTCGCCCTCGACCCAGAGGGTGGGCAGCCGCTGGAGCCAGGAGCCGACGCCGCGGTTGAACGCGGACACCGAGTAGACCTTGCGGTCGCCATGCAGAGTCGCCTCGACCTTCACCTGCCGACTGTAGCTCACGCCGTCCGGCGGGCTAGAGCAGGATCTCGGCCGCGATCTCGGGGGCGCAGCCGCGGTGTCCCACCAGTTCGACCGCCAGATGGAGGTCCGCATGGCTCGAGGCGAGCCGCTCGGCGAGGGGCAGGGGATAGCCCGCCTCCATCAGCACGTGGAGTCGCCAGCTCTCCACCTTGCCGCGCTCGTCCTGGTCCCGTTCGTCGAGAAGCGTCAACTGATCCATCGCCGCGTCGGTTCTCTTTCTTGGAGACGATTCCTTCTCGGAACGGTTTGTTACGAACCGGACGAGATTCGGCGTCAGTCCCGCTCGACCGCCCGGACGGTGCGCTCGACCTCGCCGAGCTTCGCGTCGAGGCGGACGTCCACCTCGTCCTCGTAGGCTGCGATCCGCTGCTCGGCCGCGGCGAGCGCGGCGTCGAGCCGCTCCGTGACGTGGCGCAGCCGCTCGGCCGCCACCTCGCCCTGGGCTTCGGCCGCCCGGGCGACGTCGCGCAACCGCCGCTCCATGCGGTCCGCCGTCTGGCGGGCGAGCTGGACGATGCGGTCGGAGACCTCGGCCTCGGCCTGGCGGACGAACTCCTCGATCGACTTGTCGAGCTCCCGCGAGAGGCGCTCGGCCGACTTCTCCCGCGACTGCTTGATCTGCGAGTCGAACCGGCGCTCGGCCTCTTCGGAGAGGCGGCTCGCGGCTCGGTCGAGCGCCTTCTCGAGCTGGGCGAGCTGGCGCCGCTCGGCCTCGGTCTGCCCGGCGAGCACTCGGGACCGCGATTCGGCCTCTTCACGGTCGATCTGCTCACGGAGGGCGCGCTCGCGGGCGCGCAGGCGCTCGCTGACCTCGTGGAGCGCCCGGCGACGCTCGGCGGCGTGCGTCTCCAGCTCGTTCCGGCCCTCGTCGACGAACTCGCCCACGAGCTGCTCGAACTCGCCGCGGAGCTGCGCGAGGGCCCGGCGCTGCTCCTCGCTCGCGGCCGCCAGCCGCTCCGCGTCGTCGAGCAGGCGTCTGTCGTACTCGGCGAGCGCCTCCTTCTGGCGCCGGGTGAGCCGGGTGAGCTGGGTCTCGAGCTCGCGCTGGCCGCGGTCGAGGTCCGCGGTCCACGCCATCAGCCGGCTCTCGAGGCGTCCCTGCGCCCCGGTGACGGCCTCCGTCAGCTCGACGCGGGCGTGCTCGACCTGACGCGCCACCGCGTCACGGCGCTCCTCGGCCAGCCGGCGCTCCTGCTCGCCCAGTGCGTGCGCCGACTCCGCGCTCTCGCGCGCGAGTATGCGGTCGAGCTCCCCCTTCCGCTGCTGGGCGCGCTCCTCGAGGTACACGTCCAGGTTGATGCGGGCCTGCTCCTCGACCTCGTCGAAGTCGCCGATGCGGTGCAGGGCCCTGACCGCGACGAGGAGCGCGGTCTGGCAGAGGGCGGCCGCAGCCAGACCTCCGACGGTGACCAGGAGGACATCGGTGTCCGCCTGGTCCTCGGCGACGCCGATGCCCGCGACCGCCGCCCCGACGATCGTGAGCACTCCCAGCGCGAGGGCGGAGCCGAGCAGGAAGCGCTCCGGCACCCGCCTGAAGGCGACGCCGGCGAGCGAGACGGCGACGACGGCGAGCGCGGCTGCGAAGGCGAGCTCGAGGGCGAGGTCCATCCCTGAATCCTAGAGCGCGCTAGAGGACGCGCAGCAGGACGAGCGCGATCGCGATCGTCAGCGAGGTCCCTACCAGCGCCCTGAGGGCATCCTCCTCCGCCTTGACGAGCCGTGCCGCCGTGACCGGCTCGGAGGTGCTGTCGGAGCGGTCGATGCGGCCTTCCACGTGCGTGACGCGACGGCGGACGTCGCGTACCGGGGTCGAGAGCAATCGCTGTGCCCGGCTCAGCAGGAACGCGTACGCGGCGCCGGCGGCGGCGACGAGGTCGAGCTTCCCGGCGGCCGCGAAGTAGGCGGTCAGGAGCGGGAGGGACCCCCAGGCGAACGCGAACCACGCGTCGTTGTGGAATCTGCCGCCGAGCGACTCGAGGTTGTAGGTGACGACGATGAAGCCCCCCGCGACGACGAAGGCGGCGATCCAGGGATCGACCCTCACCGCGCCGACGACGCCGATCGCGACCGCAGCCGTGATCGACACCGCCGCCAGCCCGGCGAGGACGCCTCGGGGGATGCTCGTGCGGAGCGGTCGTCCGTTCAGCTCGTCGAGCGCGTGCGCGCCGACCCCGATCGCGAGGAAGAACGCGGCGAGCGTCGGGAGGAAGCGGTCCCACGCGAAGGCCGGCGTCAGCGCGGCGCCGACGGCGACGTAGCTCAGGTGCCAGGCCGTGTAGGGCGGGTGAAGCAGCGTGTAGTAGTCGCGCCAGCCGCCGGGGGCGAGCGCGTAGAAGGCGGGCCGGCCCGCTTCAGCCTGCACGCGCCCCCCACATGACGACCCCGCCGCCGAGGCCGAGGAGGCGGGCGCGGACGTCGCGCGATCCCGGCTCCTTCCCAGACGCCGCGGAGCCGCTCCGCGGGCCATTCCCGCCAGAAGTCGCGGATGCTGGGGCCGAGAAAGCCGCCCGACCTCGTGCCAGCCCGGCGAGAGCGGCTCGGCCGGCGAGCGGGAGCCCGACGCGCACCTAGGACTCCCAGGCGGCGCGAGGCAGCACGCGCGAGGGGACGGCGAACTCGAGCATCGCGATGCGCCCGCCGGGCCGCACGACCCTGGCGAGCTCGCGCATGGTCGCGGCCGGGTCGTCGACGTAGCGGAGGAGGTAGGTGAACGCGAGACCGGCGAAGGCCGCGCTCTCGAAGGGCAGCTCCTCGGCGCGGCCCTCGCGAAGCTCGATGCGCGCCTCGAGGCCGGCGTTCTCGACGCGGCGGCGTCCTTCGACGAGCATCTCCGCGCTCTGGTCGACGCCGACGACGCGGCACCCGCGCAGGCGGGCGACCTCGATCGCGACCGCGGCCGTCCCGCAGGCGACGTCGAGGACGGTGTCGTCGGGCCCCGCCTCGAGCCGCGACGCGAGGAACGAGCGCCAGCGAGGGTCCTGGCCGAAGCGAGGATCCTCGCGTAGCGGTCGTAGATCCGGCGAGCGGTGCGAACAGCTCGCGGGCAGCGCGGTTCCGCTCCGAGGCCGGTTCGCCCACCCGGCTATTGTTGCGCCCCGTGGGCCTCGAGGAGGAGTTGAGCGCGGCCGGGGAGGCCGCGGCCGCTCCGCGGCCGGCGGTGAAGCGGTGGTCGCGGTCATCGCCGACCGAGCCCGGGACGGGCGCGCGCGTGTATCTCTGCGCGTTCGAGGGCGGCGGCGAGCGCTCCTGGCTCGCATTCGACTCGGCGGGCCGAGCCGGTCGCCGACCGCACGCTCCTGCGGGACGCGGTCGCGATCGCCGCCATGTGCGAGCTGGCCGAGGAGAGCGTGGGCGGGGGAGACGTCGGCGAGCTCCGGGCGCGGCTCGTCGAGCTGCGCCTGACCGAGGAGCCCGAGGGGATCGAGGAGGCGGAGGTCGCCGCCGCCGCGCTCGAGGAGGCGATCAGGCCGCCGCCGCGCGTCGCGAGCGTCGCGTACCTGGACGAGCTCGGGCGCGCGGCGGCGAAGCTCGAGCAGGCGCTCGGCGAGGTCGGCGGCTCCCCGTTCGCCGAGGCGATGAAGGCGGGCGTCGCGGCGTCCGACGAGCTCGCCGACGACGTCGAGAGCCGCTACAAGGCTCCGCTGAGCGGCTCCGGGCGCTAGAGCGCGCCGCCGGCGGCCGCCGGGGCGGACGGATCGGCGCCGCTGTCTCCGACCGCGTTTCGCGCCAGGTGCTCCTCGGCGAGGAGCAGGTTCGACTCGGCCGCGCGGGTGACGATCGCGAGCAGGTCGGACATGCTCGCAACCTCCTCGCGCTGCTCCTTCAGGAACCAGTCGAGGAACTGCGCGCCGACGAGGTCGTCCTCCTCGCGAGCCTGCGAGGCGAGAGCGCTAATCTGCGCCGTCACCTGCTTCTCCTGCTCGAGCGCGAGCTTCACGGGCCCGACCGCGTCCGTGAAGTCGGTCTTGGGGCCGGCGACCGCGGGGATCGTGACCGGCAGGTCGGCGTCGAGAAGGTACTGGACGATCATGTGCGCGTGATTCCGCTCCTCGACCGCCTGGCGGTAGAAGTGGGCCGCGAGGTTGGCAAGCGTCTCCTCGTCGTAGTAGACGGCGATCGCCACGTACTGCTGCGAGGCGGCGTACTCGTTCGCGATGTGGGCGTTCAGGTCCTCCGCGAAGCTCATCGGTGCGTACATTACGTGGAGCGAGCGACGAAAGGACGCAATGGAAGGCGGATTCGGCTTCCCGCTGGGAGGCGACCCGGAAGATCTGATGCGCGGCCTGCGCGAGTTCGCCGAGCGCCAGACCGAGGCGGTGCAGGAGTCGCAGCGCGAGCAGTTCGCGACGCTGACTCTCAACACCGCCGTCGAGCTGACGGGCGCCGCGCTCAAGCAGATGCACGTCGAGGGAACGCCCGACGAACAGGCGATCGCGCTTCGCGACGGGATGCGCGTGCTCTTCCCGGAGGCGGTCGCGCTCGTCTCGGCGGCCCGCCAGGGCTTCATGCGGGAGCGCTAACAGGGAGTGCCGTTCCCGGACCCCGGCACGCTCGCGGTCTTCGCGGCGGCCGCTGTCGCGCTGCTCGTGATCCCGGGGCCGGCCGTCCTCTACATCGTCGCGCAGTCGATCGAGCACGGCCGCGGGGCCGGGCTCGTCTCGATGCTCGGGATCCAGGTCGGCGGGCTCGTGCACGTCACCGCGGCGGCGCTCGGGCTCTCGGCCCTGCTTCTGCAGTCCGCGACGGCGTTCAACGTCGTCAAGTTCGCCGGGGCCGCCTACCTCGTCTTCCTCGGTCTCCGGAAGGTCCTCACGCGCCGACGGTTCGAGACGACGGGCGAGCGCCCGCCTCGCCGTCTCGACCGGTTGTTCGCCCAGGGCATCGTGGTCAATGTGCTGAATCCGAAGACGGCGCTCTTCTTCTTCGCGTTCCTGCCCCAGTTCGTGGACGTGGACAGAGGCTCCGTCGGGCTGCAGATCGCCGTGCTGGGGCTCATCTTCATCCTCGTCGCCGTGGTCAGCGACGGGACATACGCGCTCGCGGCCGGCACGGCGTCGAACTGGCTCCGCGGCAACCCGCGCTTCCTGCGCGCGGAGCGCTGGATCTCGGGGACGGTGCTCGTGGGACTGGGCGTGACGGCGGCGCTCAGCGGGCCGCACCGGAAGTAGCCCTGCTCCTCGGCACCACGCGTGTGCGACCGTGTCCGCGCTCGTGCCGGGCCGGCCCGGCGACTCAGCCGATCTCGACGCGCCGCGCCAGCCGGTAGAACGTCTCCCGGAACCCGCGGCGCGGCCAGAAGCGGGACGACTCGAGGTTGGCGACCCGCCAGTCGGTGTGCACTGTCGGGTGGCCGTGCTCCCCAGCCCAGCGGAGCGCGTGCTCGGTGAGCGCGACACCGACCCCGCGGCCGCGCGTCTGGGGAAGCGTGGAGGCGACGGCGAGGTAGATCGAGCCGGGTGGGCGGGCGAGGTCGGGCTTCTCGGCCTCGAGCAGGAGATGGCCGGCCACGCGGCCGTCCAGCTCCGCCACGAAGTACGTGTCTTCTTCCCCTCCGAGGGTCTCCTGCCAGTCCTCGAGGAAGACGTCCACGGGCGGCACGGTCAGCCCGGTGAAGGTCGGCGACAGGGCGTGGTGCTCCCAGATCTGGGTGACGAGCTCCGGCGCGGCGCGGAGGTCGTCGATCGACCCAGGGCGGACGCTCACCCCGGGCGGAGCCGGCGCGGAGGAGCCGCTCTCGCGGATCCCGTGCGCCTGCATGTGCGCGAAGGCGAGCCGGAACCACGGCTCGGCGAGCGAGGGCACGGCCGGGACGAGCGCGACGTGAAGCCGGGCCCCGTCGTCTACCCAGCGCGTGGCCGCAGCGCGGTAGAGGTCGCGGACGAGCTCCGGCTCGCGCGCAGCGTGGCCGGCGAGGCCGACCCGGACGTGCCGGCCCCACCACTCGTTCTCGTTCACGGAGCCGACCAGGTAGCCGACCAGTTCGCCATCGTGGACGGCGATGGCCCCGCTCGTGCCCTCTTTCTCCCAGGCCCGCGCGACCGCCGCGACGGCGTCGTCGGGCGGCGCGAGCAGGGGCTCGGCGGTGCGATGACGCTCGTGGCGCTCGGCCAGGAGCGCTGCGGCCGCGGGGACGTCGGCGGCCTCGAAGGAGCGGATGTCCAGCTAGCCCTCCTGGGAGGCCTCGGCCGCCGCGCGGTCCTTGAGCTCCGAGACCACGGTCGGGTCCGCGAGCGTCGTCGTGTCACCGAGGGCTCTGTTCTCGCTCACGTCCTTGAGCAGGCGGCGCATGATCTTGCCGGAGCGGGTCTTGGGCAGCTCGGGCGTGAAGACGATGTTCGCCGGGCGTGCGATCTTCCCGATCTTCGTGGCCACGTGCTCGCGCAGCTCGACCATCGCCTCGGGCGAGCCTTCCGCGCCGCCCTTGAGGCTGACGAAGGCGACGATGGCCTGGCCGGTCGCCGCGTCGCTCCGCCCGCACACCGCCGCCTCGGCGACGCTCGGATGGTCGACGAGCGCGCTCTCGACCTCGATCGTCGAGATCCGGTGGCCGGAGACGTTCATGACGTCGTCGACCCGGCCCAGGAGCCAGAAGTCGCCGTCCCGGTCGATACGCGCGCCGTCGCCGGCGAAGTACATCCCGGGGAAGCGGCTCCAGTAGGTCTCCACGAAGCGGTCGTGGTCCTTGTGGATGCCGCGGAGCATCGCCGGCCACGGCCTGCGCAGGACGAGGTAGCCCCCGCCCCCGGGCGGCACCTCCTCGCCCGCGTCGTTGACGACGGCGGCGTCCACGCCGGGGAACGGGCGCGTGGCGGAGCCGGGCTTCGTCGTCGTCACCCCGGGCAGCGGGGTGATGAGGACCATGCCCGTCTCGGTCTGCCACCACGTGTCGACGATCGGGCAGCGGCCGCGCCCGATGTGGTCGCGGTACCAGATCCACGCCTCGGGGTTGATCGGCTCGCCCACCGAGCCGAGGAGCCGGAGCGAGGAGAGGTCGTGCTTCTCCGCGTGCTCGGGGCCCCACTTCATGTGTGCCCGGATCGCGGTCGGCGCCGTATAGAGGATGTCGACGCCGTAGCGCTCGATGATCGCCCACCAGCGGTCGCGGTCGGGGTAGTCCGGCACTCCCTCGTAGAGGACGCCGGTGGTCGCGTTGGCGAGCGGTCCGTAGACGATGTAGCTGTGGCCCGTGACCCAGCCGATGTCGGCCGCGCACCAGTACACGGACTCGGGCTTCACGTCGAAGATGTAGTGGTGCGAGGCGGCGACGCCGGTCAGGTAGCCGCCCGTCGTGTGGACGATCCCCTTCGGCTGCGCCGTCGTGCCGCTCGTGTAGAGGAGGTAGAGCAGGTCCTCCGAGTCCATCGGCTCACAGGGGCAGCTCGCCGGGTCGTCGCTCGTCCCCTCGGAGAGCTCGTGCGCCCAGACGTCCCGGCCTTCGCGCATCTCGACGTCCGAGCCGGCGCGCCTCCAGACGACCGACGTCCTCACGCCGGGCGAGCGCTCGAGCGCCTCGTCCGCGTTCCTCTTGAGTGGCACCTCGCCGCCCTTGCGCCAGCCCGCGTCCTGTGTGATCAGGACCTGGCACTCCATGTCGTTCAGTCGGTCGGACAGCGCGTCCGCGCTGAAGCCTCCGAAGACGACCGTGTGCGGTGCGCCGAGGCGCGCGCACGCGAGCATGGCGACGGGGAGCTCCGGGATCATCCCCATGTAGATCCCGACCGGGGTGCCCTTGCCGACGCCGAGCTCCTTGAGCGCGTTCGCGAAGCGGACGACCTCGGACTGGAGGTCGGCGAAGGTGATCGTCCGCCGCTCGCCCTCCGGCTCGCCCTCCCAGTGGTAGGCGACCTTGTCGCCCAGACCGCCCTCGACGTGGCGGTCGACGCAGTTGAAGCAGACGTTGAGCTTGCCGCCGAGGTACCACTTCGCATAGGGGAGATCCCACTCGTAGAGCTCCGTGAACGGCTCGAACCACGTGATCCGCTCGCGGGCCTCCGTCTCCCAGAATTCCTCGAACTCCCGCTCGTAGATCTCGGGCTTCGCGTTCGCCTGGGCGGCGAACTCCGGTGGCGGCGGGTAGCGCCGCTCCTCGAGCAAGAGGGCGTCGATCGCGTGGGCGCCTTCGGTCACAGCGTTCCTCCCGGACTCGGTGGTCCGCGAAGGATATGCCCCGCGGCCCGGCTCAGGAGACGTCGAAGAAGGGCCAGAAGAGGATCGCAGCGATCCCGCCGACCACCAGGCCCACGGCGACGGCCTTGAGCACGACCTCGTGCAGGTGCCGGTAGGAGTACGAGCCGGCGACGATCGCGGCCACGGTGACGATCACCGGCCCGGCGGGGTTGACGTCGAACGAGAGGATGGCGCCCGCGACGACGACGAAGGCGAAGAGGCCCGCCGCGAGCACCCCGAGCAGGATGCCGCCGGCGCTCGGCCGCTGCCTGCGGCCCGGTGGAGTCTCGATCCCCTCGGGCCGGTCGAGGTGATTCTCCATCGCAGCCCATTGTGCGCCGGAGAGCGCCGTACCGCAAGAACTAGAATCCGCGCCCTTGACCCTCGTCGACAGCGCCATCGTCAGGGTGCTCCCCGCCGTTCCCCGGCGCCTCGTCCGGCGGCTTTCCGACCGATACATCGCCGGCGCGGAGCTCGCCGACGCGGTCGCCGTCGTCAGAGCCCTGAACGAGGGCGGCAAGAAGGCGACGCTCGACGTCCTCGGCGAGGAGGTCTCCACCCGGGAGGAGGCGCTTGCGATCCGGGCCGAGTACGAGTCTGCGATGGCCGCGATCGAGGACGAGGGGCTCGACGCCAACGTGAGCGTGAAGCTGACCGGGCTGGGGCTGAAGGTGGACCCCGAGCTCTGCGCCGAGGGCGTCCGCGCGCTCGCGCGTCTCGCCGCCGGCCACGGGCGCTTCGTGCGGATCGACATGGAGGACTCGTCGGCGACGTCGGCCACGCTCGAGCTCTACCGGCGGCTTCGCGCCGAGGGCTTCGCGAACGTCGGCATCGTCCTCCAGGCGATGCTCCGGCGCACGCTCGACGACGTCGGCGACCTCGCCGGGCTTCAGCCGAACGTCCGCGTCTGCAAGGGGATCTACGTCGAGCCGGCCGAGATCGTCTACCGGGGCGACGAGGCGATCCGCTTCAACTTCGTCGAGGCGATGGCCGCGCTCTGGGAGGCCGGCGCGAAGGTCGCGGTCGCCACCCACGACGATGCCCTCATCGCGAAGGCCCTCGAGCTGATCCGGGAGCGGGGTCTCGGCCCGGACCGCTACGAGTTCCAGCTCCTGCTCGGTGTCCGCGAGCAGCTCGCCGACGAGCTCGCCCGCGGCGGGCACACCGTCCGCGTCTACGTCCCCTACGGGCGGAAGTGGTACGAGTACTCGGTGCGTCGCCTGCAGGAGAACCCGAAGCTCGCCGGCTACGTCGCGCGCGACCTGGTCGCCCGGCTGACGCCGTGACCACCCTCTCCTGGCGCTTCGTCACGATCGCCGGGTTCTTCGTGACGGCGCTCGTCGTCTCGAACATCATCGCCGTCAAGCTGGCCGAGGTGGGCGGGCGCGTCTTCGACGCGGGGAACATCCTCTTCCCGCTCGCCTACGTCCTCGGGGACGTGCTCACCGAGGTCTACGGCTTCCGTGCCGCGCGGCGCGTCATCCTCCTCGGGTTCGCGTGCAACCTGCTCGCGGTGGCGGCGATCCAGCTCGCGCTGCGCCTGCCCGAGGCGGACTTCTGGGCCGAGAACCAGGACGCGTACGAGGCGATCCTGGGAACGACCTGGCGAATCTTCGTCGCCTCGCTCGTCGCCTATCTCGCCGGCGAGCTGACGAACGCCTACGTGCTCTCGCGGATGAAGGTGGCGACGGGCGGGCGCTTCCTCTGGAGTCGCACGATCGGCTCGTCGGTCGTCGGACAGGCCGTCGACTCGACGCTCTTCGTCACGATCGCCTTCGGCGGGACCGGCGCGCCGCTCTTCGACACGATCGTGACGACATGGGCGATCAAGGTTGCCTGGGAGACCCTGGCGACGCCGCTCACGTACCTGATCGCGAACGGCCTCAAGCGGGCGGAGGGGATCGACGTCTTCGACGTCCGCCGGCCGGCGGAGGCGAGGAGCTGAGCCCGTCCGGCGACCGCGTCCGCTGGCTGGGGCACTCGACCGTCCTGCTCGACCTCGGCGGCGTGCGGCTCCTCACCGACCCGCTCCTGCGCCACTGGGTCCTCCACCTGCGCCGGGCCGCGCCTCTCGTCACGGACGGCCTCGAGGAGCTCGACGCGATCCTCGTCTCCCACCTCCACTACGACCATCTCGACCTCCCGTCGCTCGCCCGCCTCGACCGCGGCGTTCCGATCGTCGTTCCCCGTGGCGCCGGCCGCCTCGTCCGCGGCCGCGGCTTTCGCTCCCGTCGAGGAGGTCGAGGCCGGTGGCGAGGTGCGGGTCGGCGGCGCCGTCGTCCGCGCCGTCGGCGCCGTTCACGGCTCGACCCGCCTGCTCGGCACCCGGTCGGAGGCGCTCGGCTATGTCGTCGAGTCCTCGCGGAGCGTCTACTTCCCCGGCGACACCGACCTCTACGCGGAGATGGCCTCGCTGGCGCCGGCCCTCGACGTGGCGCTCCTCCCGATCTGGGGCTGGGGGCGGTCGCTCGGGCCCGGGCACCTCGACCCGCGCGCCGCCGCGGAGGCGGCGGCGCTCCTCCGCCCGCGGATCGCCGTGCCGATCCACTGGGGCACCTACTACCCGGTGCAGGCCACGCGCCGCCAGCCCCCGGCCTTCCTCAGCGAGCCGCCACGGGAGTTCGAGCGCGCGGCGGCCGAGCTCGCGCCCGAGGTGGAGGTGCGCGTCCTCGAGGTCGGCGGCGAGCTCGTTCTCGGCTAGGGGAACTTGCGCCGGAAGAGGAGGTAGCCGGCGCCGCCGGCGGGGATCGGCAGCCAGAAGGAGACGAGCCGGTAGGCGAGGGTGGCCACGGCGGCGTTCGTGGCGCCGACGCCCGCGAGGGCGAGCATCCCGACCAGGCCCGCCTCGACGAACCCGAGCCCGCCCGGCGTGAAGGGGATCATCCCGAGCAGCGAGGCGGCGACGTAGGCGAGCAGGACGAGCGAGGGGTTCGGCTCCGCCCCCACGGCCCGGAGGCAGGCCACGAGCGCGAGGTAGTCGAAGATCGACTTCCCCGCGGCCGCCAGGACGGCGGCCTGCCAGCGCCTTCCGAACGTCGTCCGCAGCGTGTTCCGCTCGTGGAGCAGGCGCTCGGTGATTCCCGTGACGGGTCGTCGCCGCCGGACCGTCGCGTTGAGCGCCCATTCGACCCCGCGGCCGACGAGCGCGAGCGGGCGGTCCCAGACGAAGGCGACCGCCCCGGCGCCCAGCATGAGCACGAAGACGGCCGCGCCGAGCAGCGCCGCGTACGTGAGGCTCCGCGCCACCGGCGTTCCGCCGAGGATCGCCGGCAGGCTCAGGAGCGGCAGCGCGAGGACGGCGCCGAAGAGGAGGACCGAGCACGCCGTCAGGGCCGAGGCGACACGGGCGCCGGGTATGCCCGCGCGGACGAGCATCCGGTACTGGAGCGCCCCGGCGGCCGCGACACCGCCGGGGATGATCCGCCCGAAGGCGTTGCCCGCGAGCTGCGAGGTGGCCACCGGGAACCAGCGGCCCGACTGCAGGGCGATGCGCTGGAGCTCCCAGGTGGAGGCGAACGAGAGCGTCTCCACGCCCAGCGCGACCGCGATCCAGGCCGGCGAGAGCGTCGTGAGCGATCGCCACTGGTCGAAGATCTCGCCGAGGCTCGGCCAGAGGAAGTAGAGCGAGACGAACGCGACGATCAGGAAGAGCCCGCGGCCGGCGATCCGCCGCACGCCCCAGCGGCGCTTGGTCTCCGCCTCGCCGACGCTCACGCGGGAGAGCCTACGCCGTCGCCGGGCGCGGCCGCCGGACTTCGTCGAGAACGATCTCGACCGCCGCGGTGGCGGGCAGTGCGAGGAGGGCGCCGACGATGCCGAAAAGCGGGCCGAAGAAGACGACGACGACGAACGAGAGGAACGGGTGCACGTCGATCGCCTTCTGGAGCACCTTCGGCGTGATCACCGAGTTCTCGGCTGGGAGAGCCTGGCTCTGGCTGATCGGGCCGGAGTTCTCGCCTCCGGCCCGATCAGCTCCGCTTCCTCAGCCTCCGACCGTCAGGCCAGCTCTTTCTTCAGCTGTCGCAGTCGGAAAGCCATCACGATCTCGGTGATTCCCCGCATGAGCGTCAGTGCCGCGACCCACACCACCACGATGATCGCGCTGCCACGGAAGTAGCCGGCCGCCCAGAACGCGAGCAGGATCTCGATGATCCCGACGACGAGCCCGACCCACCAGAGGTGGGCGGGATGCGTGACGAGCGCGAGGACGATGTCGAAGATCCCCTTGAAGAGGAGCACCCAGGCGACGATCGACGCCAGGGCCACGAATGTCCCCTGCGGCCGGAAGAACGCCACGATCCCCGCGGCGACGAAGATCACCCCGAGCACGCCGTGGGCGATCTTCCAGCCCGTCGTCGACGCGCCCATCGCCAGGAACTCGTTGATGCCGGCTCCGATGGCGACGAACCCGAAGAGGATCGCGATCGCGTACACGGAGTCGAGGTTGAGCCTGAGGATGATGAGCGTGACCCAGAGCCACAGGATTCCCGTGAGGAGATAGAGCCACCAGAACCGCGATGCGGACTCGGCGAGCTCGGTTTCCTCGATGGTCAGAGTTGACACTGGCAGCCTCCTTGGGTCGCGAATCGGTGGGAACTTCTACTACGCCGACCGGCGTTTGCCTCCGTAGGATCTCCGCCATCGGAGAGCGACGATCCACCCTCGGCCGGCGGGCGGCAGACCTCGCGGAGCGGGCCGCGGAGGCCGGCGAGCAGGCCCGCGTCCGCGTCCCGGGGGCGGATGCCGCGTACGAGGCGTTTCAGCGCGAGCTCTCCCGCGGCGGCGGCCTCCTCGCGGGCGGGCTCGCCTACCGGCTCTTCCTCTGGCTCCTGCCGATCGGCCTCGTCGGGGCGCAGATCCTCGGCATCTGGGCCGCGAGGAGCGAGGAGAGCGTCGAGGACGTCGCCACGGAGTTCGGCCTAGGCGCCGCGGCGGTCGCGAGCGCCGCCGACGCCGTCGAGACGAACCCGACCAACCGGGCTGTCCTCCTCATCACCGGGCTCGTCCTCCTGGCGTGGTTCTCAGCCGCCTTCGTGCGAGCGCTCCAGCTCGCCTACGCCATCGCCTGGGACCTGCCTCGGCCGCGCATGCGGAAGCCACTTTGGGCAGTGCTCGTCTTCAACGGCTTCTTCCTCGCCGTCGCCCTCGCTTCCATCGGCCTGGCCTGGGTCCGGGCCGAGCTCGGCTTCTTCGGGATCCTCGGGGTCGTGCTCACGGTCGCCTTCCAGACCGCCGTCGCCGTTCTCGTCATGTGGCTCCTTCCGCGCCGCGCCGAGACCTGGCAGGAGCTCCTGCCAGGCGCCGTCCTCATCGGCGTCGGCGCGCAGGCGGTCAGCGTCGCCGTTGTCTTCTACTTCGCACCGAAGATCGGACGCTCGTCCGAGCTCTACGGGACGCTCGGCACCGCGTCCGTCCTGCTCATCTGGCTCTACGTGATGGCGAGGCTGATCACGAGCGGCGCGTTTCTGAACGCGACGCTCTGGGAGCACCGGCAGCGGCGGGCTCAGGCGACGACCGAGTAGCCGCCGTCGACGACGACGGTCTGGCCGCGGATCATCGCGGCCTCCGGCGAGGCGAGGAAGCAGACCACGCCGGCGACGTCCGGGGGCTCGACGAGGCGGCCCGCGGGCGTCCGCCGCCGGTACCAGTCGAGCATCTCCTCGCGGTTCGGGAAGTGCTCGAGCGCGCCGGTCTCGACGAGGCCCGCCGAGACGGCGTTGACGTTGATGCCCTGCGGCGCGAGCTCGACGGCGAGGTAGCGGACGAGCGCCTCGAGCGCCGCCTTCGACGTGCCCACGAGCACGTAGTTGTCGAGCACGCGCGTCGAGCCGAGGCTCGAGATCGCCACGATGGAGCTCCCTGCCGGCATCCGCGGCGCCGCGTGGCGGGCCAGGGTCAGGAAGGCCCGCGCGTTCGCGTTCATCGTCCAGTCCCAGTGGCGCTCCTCGAGCTCGAGCGCCGGCCGGATCACCCCGGTGGCAGCGTTCGAGACGAGCACGTCGAGCGAGCCGAGCCCCTCGACGAACGAGGCGGCTTTCGCGGCGTCGCCGACGTTCCCGCGTAGCAGCACCGGCTCGGCGCCCCGCTCGCGCAGCGCGCCGGCGGTCTCTTCGGCCGCCTTGTCGTTGCGGAGGTAGGAGACCGCGACGCGGGCGGCGCCTTGCTCGGCGAAGCGAAGGGCGATCTCGCGCCCGATCCCGCGGGAGCCGCCGGTCACGAGGACGGACTTGCCGCCGAAGCCGGCCACTACGCCTCCGCCGGCGGGCGCGCCTCGTCGACCGTCGCGTGGCTCGGGATCTCCTCCCAGCCGATCCGGCTCGCCGGCTCGACCGGGCCCTCCTCCGCCTTCGAGGTGGCGAAGGCGAGCCGCTCGAGCATGGCCGCCTGCTCCTCCGCATGCCGGCGCACCTGATGGTCGTCGGGGAGGTCGCGCACGAGGTCGAGCACGCGCGCGCGGAGCTGCAGGGCGAAGTGCGGCGTCGCCGGGCCGACGAGCTCGTCGACGTCGTCGATCGTCGGCTCCACGCGCACCTTCGCCTCGCCGGGCTCGCTCATCGGCGCGACTCTAGCGGTAGGCGACCGGCCCTGGGGCCCCGTGCCGCGCCTGGCGGGACGGTCGACCGATTAGCCTCCGCGCCGTGCGCCACCGCGTCCCGGCAGACGTCCTCCTCCTCGTCACCGTCCTCTGCTGGAGCTTCAACTTCACCGTCGTGAAGTACGCGCTCACCCACGGGTGGGAGCCGCTCGCGTACTCGTCGGTGCGCTTCGCCGTCGGCGCGGTGCTCTTCTCGGCGGTCACCTACGCGCGGGAGAGCACGCTGCGCGTCGAGCGCGTCGACCTGCGCCTGATGATCCTGGCCGCCGCGCTCGGCATCTGGCTGAACCAGTTGACGTTCGCGTACTCGGTGCGGCTGACGACGGCTGCGACCGTCGCCCTCATGTTCGGGACCTTCCCGATCTTCGTCGCGCTCGTCGCGGTCGCGTTCGGGCTGGAGCGGCCCCACGCCCGTCACTGGCTCGCCACCGTCGTCTCGTTCCTGGGCGTCGGTCTGGTCGCCGCGGGAGCCTCGAGCGGCCTGAGCGGGGACGTGGGCGGCATCCTGCTCGGGCTCGGCGCGTCGCTCACCTGGGCGGGGTACTCGGTGGCGATGGGCCCGCTGATGCAGCGCTACTCGCCCTACCGGATCAGCGCGTTCATGCTCCTCGTCGGCTCGGTTCCGCTGGTGATCACCGCTGCCCGCCAGCTGGCCGAGCAGGACTGGGCGGCGCTGAGCGGCCTGGCGTGGGCGTGCTTCGTCTACAGCCTCTTCTTCTCGCTCGTGTTCACGAACATCTGGTGGTTCACCGCCATCGACCGGGTAGGCGCCTCGCGCGCGTCGCTGTACGTCAACCTGCAGCCGTTCCTGGGCGCGTTCTTCGCGCTGGTCGTCCTCTCGGAGGAGATGACGGCCGTCCAGCTCGTCGGCGGGCTCGTGATCGCGGCGGGCATCTTCCTCGCGCGGAGGCGCGGCAGGCGCGGCCGCCGGCTCCGTCGCCGGACTGAACACGTGCCTTGGTCTGGGGCGCGTGAGCAGTGCCGTGGCTGAGCCGACGCCCGCCGGACGAGGCAACGGCGGGCTACACTGCGCGGTGCACGAGCGAGGTCCGGCTGGCGCCGTCGCGCCTTCCCAACCCGTTCGAGTACGTGGGAAGGGAGGTGGTGATCTATGGCGACAGGAACCGTGAAGTGGTTCAACGACGCGAAGGGCTACGGCTTCATCGCGCCCGACGAGGGGTCGAAGGACCTCTTCGTCCACTTCTCCAACATCGCGGGTGAGGGCTTCAAGACCCTGAGCGAGGGCGCCCGCGTCGAGTACGAGGCCCGCGAGGGCACGAAGGGGCCCGAGGCGACCAACGTGATTCCGATCGAGGGCTGAGCCACTGAGGCTCTGCACCTTTCAGGCAGGAGGCCGCGAGGCTCCCGGGCGAGTGGAGGGGGACCGGGTGATCGAGCTCGGTGCCCCCTCGCTCGCGGCCTGGCTCGGGGCGGGTGGGGAGGACGTCGGCGAGCACGCGCTCGCGGACGTTCGCCTCACGGCCCCGATCCCGCGGCCGCCCTCGGTCCGGGACTTCTACGCGTTCGAGCGTCACGTACAGAGCGCCCGGGCACAGCGCGGGCTCGAGATGGCGCCCGAGTGGTACCGGCTCCCGGTCTTCTACTTCTCCAACCCCGCGGCCGTGGACGGGCCCGAGGACGAGGTCGCGTTCCCGCCCGAGAGCTCCGCCTGGGACTACGAGCTCGAGGCGGCCGCGGTCGTCGGCGCGGGCGGGCGGATCGCCGGCTTCACCGTCATGAACGACTGGTCGGCGCGCGACCTCCAGAAGATGGAAATGGCGCGTCGGACTCGGTCCGGCGAAGGGCAAGGACTTCGCGACGAGCCTCGGTCCCGTGCTCGTGACCGCCGACGAGCTCGGCGACCTCCGCCTCGAGATGACGGCGCGGGTCAACGGCGAGGAGCGCTCCCGCGGCAACCTCGGCGACCTGCACTGGACCTGGGAGGAGCTGGCCGCGCACGCGGCCCGCAACACGCGCCTCGAGCCCGGCGACGTCCTCGGCTCGGGCACGGTCGGGAGCGGCTGCATCCTCGAGCACGGCGACGGCCGCTGGCTTCGCCCAGGCGATGTGGTCGAGGTGGAGATCGAAGCGGATCGGCATCCTCCGGAACACGGTCGCGGGGCCGCGCGCTTCCGGTGCGGATTCGTGATCCTCTCGCCGCGGCCCGCGCGCCACTGGTGCGCCACGGGGCGATAGCCTGAACGCAGGGGGGCCCTCGTTCCCCTACCCGGGCGCGTCCGGCCGGAGGGGGCGCTCGAAGAGGGTGGAGAGCACGATCTGGGTCTGCGTGCGGAGGACGCCCCGGTGCTCCCTCAGGCCTTCGAGCAGGCGCTCGAGATGGCGCGTGTCCGAGGCGCGGACGAGGAGCATCGCGCTCGCCTCGCCGGCGACGGTGTAGGCGGCGGCGACCTCGGGATGGTCCTCGACGGCCGCCTTCACCTCGGCCGCGTCCATCGTCCCCTCGCAGAAGAGGAAGACGATCGCCTGCATCGGCCAGCCGAGCTGCTCCGGGTCGAGGACGGCCGTGTAGCCGGTGATGAGGCCGGAGGCCTCGAGCCGGTCGACTCTCCGCTTCACGGCCGGGGCCGAGAGGCCGACGGCCTCTCCGAGCCTCGCGGAACGGCCGGCGGGCCCCGGTGCGAAGCAGCGCAACGATCTGCCGGTCGATCTGGTCGTGAAGAGGGTGTCTAGGGGTCAAAGCGCAACGAAAAGCGGTTGTATCAGCCAGCTGGATGCCGACATCATTGCAGTACCGTCGGAGGAAGGAGAACTTGTCATGTCGACGCAGCTCGACTCGACCGCGACCGGGACGCCGACCGACCCCATGCCGCTCTCGGGCTCGACCACATCGAGCTCTGGGTCGGGAACGCGTCGCAGGCCGCACACTACTTCGTCACCGCCTACGGCTTCCGGGAGGTCGCCGGCGCCGGGCTCGAGACCGGCCTGCGCGACCGCGCCTCGCGCGTGGTTCGGCAGGGGAACGTCTGCCTGGTCCTGACCGCGCCGCTCGTCGGCTCGAGCCCGGTCGCAGCGCACGTCGCCGAGCACGGCGACGGAGTGCGCTCGCTCGCTCTCGCCGTCCCCGACGCGACCGTCGCCTACCGGACCGCGCGTCGAGCGCGGGGCCCGCGGCGTGGACGAGCCGTACGAGCTCGAGGACGAGCACGGCGCCGTCCGCCTCGCGGCGATCGCGACCTACGGCGAGACTCTGCACACGTTCGTCGAGCGCGCCGCCTACGACGGGCCGTTCCTGCCGGGCTTCGCGGCCGCCGACCGGGGCGAGGACCTCGGCCTCCTGACCGAGTTCGACCACGCCGTCGGCAACGTCGAGCTCGGCCGCATGGACGAGTGGGTCTCTTTCTACGAGCGCGTCCTCGGTTTCACGGAGATGCTCCACTTCTCCGACGAGGAGATTTCGACCGAGTACTCGGCGCTCATGTCCAAGGTGGTCGCCGACGGGGAGGGCCGGATCAAGTTCCCCATCAACGAGCCCGCCGAGGGCAGGCGGAAGTCGCAGGTGGACGAGTACCTCGAGTTCTACGGCGGCCCCGGCGTGCAGCACATCGCCGTGCAGACGCCCGACATCGTCGGCGCCGTCCAGGCCCTCCGCGAGCGCGGCGTCCGCTTCCTCGCGACACCGACCACGTACTACGACGACGTGGCCGAGCGCGTCGGCGAGATCGAGGCCGAGTACGAGGACCTCGCGCGGTTGGGTATCCTCGTCGACCGCGACGACGAGGGGTATCTGCTGCAGATCTTCACGAAGCCGATCGGCGACCGGCCCACGGTCTTCTTCGAGCTGATCGAGCGCCATGGCTCCCGCGGCTTCGGCGCGGGCAACTTCAAGGCGCTGTTCCAGGCCCTCGAGCGCGAGCAAGAGCGACGCGGGAACCTCTAGCGGCCGTGCCTTCCTACGTCAGCCGCGGCCGCCTTCCCCGCAAGCGCCACATCCAGTTCCGCGAGAACGGGACGCTCCTGACCGAGGAGGTCATGGGCCTCGAGGGCTTCTCCGGGAACGAGTCGATCCTCTACCACCTGCAGTCGCCCTGCCGGGTGCAGGAGGTCGCGGCCTTCGAGCCGATCGTCCGCGAGGAGTGGGTCCCGGACGGGCACGCGCACCGGCACCTGCGGACGCACGAGGTCGAGCCGGGCGGCGACCCGTCGGCGGCCGCCGCCTGCTCATGTGGAACGACGACGTCGAGATCGAGCTCTGCCGCCCGACCGAGCCGATGGACTTCTTCTACCGAAACGGCGAGGGCGACGAGGTGATCTTCGTCCACGAGGGCTCGGGCGACGCTCGAGACGATCTTCGGCGACCTGCCCTACCGGGAGGGCGACTACGTCGTCGTCCCGCGGGGGACGACGTACCGCTTCGCCCCGGAGGGCGAGCAGCGCTACCTCGTCTTCGACCACGCCGGGCCTGATCGAGATCCCGCGCCGCTACCGGAACGAGTACGGGCAGCTGCTCGAGCACGCGCCGTACTACCACCGCGACATCCACCCGCCGACCGAGCTGCGCACGCACGCCGACCGGGGCGAGCTCTCGTCAAGGTGCGCGTCAAGCGACGGCTTCCAGACCTACGTGCTCGACTACCACCCGTTCGACGTCGTCGGCTGGGACGGCTACGTCTACCCGTGGACGTTCAACATCCACGACTTCGAGCCGATCACCGGCCGGATCCACATGCCGCCGCCCTCGCACCAGACCTTCGAGGGCCGCAACTTCGTCATCTGCTCGTTCTGCCCGCGCAAGCTCGACTTCGACCCCGAGGCGATCCCGATTCCGTACCACCACTCGAACCTGAACAGCGAGGAGATGATCTATTACGTCGACGGCAACTTCTCCTCGCGCAAGGGCATCGAGGTCGGCTCGATCACGCTCCACCCGTCCGGGCATCCCGCACGGCCCGCACCCGGGCCTCGCGGAGAAGTCGATCGGCCTAGCCGAGACGCACGAGCTCGCGGTCATGTGCGACACGTTCCACCCGCTCAGGCTGAGCGACGTTCGCGCGCGACCTGGACGACCCCTCCTACGCCTACTCGTGGTTCGAGGCCGCCGACGGCGCGACGGCCGACGAGGATCCGGCTGGGGTCACGAGCCACCTGTAGCCGTTGAGCGGACGGACCCTCGTCGTCGACTTCGACGGCACGATCACCGAGCAGGACCTCCTCGACGAGATCGCGCAGACCTTCGGGGACGAGGACGTCTACCGGGAGGTCGACGAGGGCCTGGACTCGGACTCGCTCACGCTCAACGAGGTGATCCGGCGCGAGTTCGAGCCGGTGCGGGCGCCGCTCGCGGAGGTGCGGCGCTGGGTGGTCGAGAACGTGCGCGTGCGGCCGGGGTTCCGCGAGGTCGTCGAGCTCGCCCGCGAGCGCGGCTGGCGGCTCGTGATCGTCTCCTCGGGCTTCCGCGAGTTGATCGAGCCGGTGCTCGAGCGGGAGGGCCTCGCCGGCATCGAGCTCCTGTCGAACTCGATCGACCCGGACCCCGCCGGGTGGCGGGTGCAGTTCCGCGTGGCGGAGGCGTGCGAGGTGTGCGGCCAGCCGTGCAAGCGCGCGACTGCGGCGGAGCTGGCCGACGGGACGGAACTCGTCTACGTCGGCGACGGCTACTCGGACCGCTGCGCTGCCGAGTCGGCCGACCTCGTCTTCGCGCGGCGCGGCCTCGCCGCCTACCTCGAGGAGCGCGGCGTCCCCCACGAGCGGTTCGAGGACTTCCATTCCATCGCGCGCCGTCTCGCTTCCTGAGCCGTTCGACTTCGCGCTCTCGACCGAGCGGTACCGCGCGTTCGGGACCGACCTGGCGAACCGCTGGCACGAGGGCGCCCTCCACCGCGTGCTCGCCGGCCGCGAGGTGCGGATCGAGCCGGCCGCCGGCGGGGTCCGGGTCGAGCCGGGTTCGGCCGGCCTCGCCGGCGCCGTCCGCCGCTACCTGGGCGGGCCGTTCGACCTCGACGCCTTCTACGCCTTCGCTGCGACCGAGCCGGTGCTGGCGGAGGTCGTCCCCGCGCTCCGCGGCTTCCGCCCGCCGCTCGTCCCGGATCCGTTCGAGACCCTGGTCACCTCGATCACCGCGCAGCAGATCTCGCTCCGGGCCGCCGCCAGCATCCGCAACCGCCTGATCGAGGCCTTCGGCGAGCCCCACGGCATCGCGCACGCGTTCCCGACCCGCGAGCGGCTCGCCCTCACGCGTCCGGAGGAGATCGTGGCGGTCGGGTTCTCCCGGCGGAAGGCCGATTACGTCGCCGGCCTCGCGCGCGCGGACCTCGACCTCGACGCGCTCGCGCTTCTCCCCGACGACGGGGTGAGGGCGGCTCTGGTGGCCCTGCCGGGGATCGGCGAGTGGACCGCCGACTGGTTCCTCGCGCGCCACCTCGGCCGCCCCGAAGCCTGGCCGCCGGGCGACCTCGCGCTCCGCAAGGCGGTCGTCCGCTTCTACGGCGACGTCGACGTCCGCGGCCTCGGCGCCCGCTTCGGGCCGTTCGCCAATCTGGCGGCGCACTACCTGCTCGTCGCCCATAGGGTTCACGGCTGATGGCCGACGACGTGCACGTGGACGGAGCGCCCAGCGAGGAGATCGTCCGCCGGCTGATCGAGCAGGCCAGGGCCGCGGGCGCCGACGTCGTCAGGATCGAGACGACCCACGAGGACGGAGAGGCCTGGATCCGCGCCGGGTTCACCGAGACCTCGCGCCTGCTCGAGGCGTCCGTCGACGGGCTCGAGGCGCACCTGGGTGCGCGCGACGCGCCGTCCTTCGGCTCCATCCACGTGCAGTCCGACGACATCGACGCGGTCCTCCGCGCCGTGCGGCAGTTCGTCCCGCGCCTGCCCGGCGGCTCGCAGGGCAGCGTTGTCCTCCCGCCGAACGACGGCTGGACGTCGGCCTACGACGAACTCACGGACCGCGAGCCCGAGATGCTCCGCCGGCTGGCACGCGAGATCTCCGACCGGATGGGGGCGTTCGTCATCGCCGTCGGGCTCGAGGAGGGCCACGTCGTCCGCTACGTCGCGCTCGAGCGCGGCCGCGTCGTCGACGAGTATCTCTCCGTTCCCGAGTACTACGGCCCCCTCCCGCCGGGAGAGGTGATCGCCCTCGGCGCGAACCCGCGCCTCATGGCCCGCCTGACCGGCGCCGACGCGGACGCGGTACGCGCGACCGCGCACAGGGCCGCGTCGCCCACCGAGCTTCCGCCGGCCGCGGAGCTGCTCGCCGACCTCGCGCGCCTCTTCGGAATCCCGCAGGCCTCGCACGGCTATCCCGAAGCCGCGGCGCTGACCGACGCGATCGTCCTCCCCCGCGAGTAGCGCGCTCAGATGCCCGCGGCGTGGCCGTCCTTGCGGCGGTCGGAGCCGCCGACGAGGCAGTCGCCCTTCCTCAGGATCGCCTGGCCGCCGCCGAAGCGGCCGTGGTCGCGGCTGGGCACGGGGCGGAATCCGAGCGCCTCGAGCTCGGCGCCGCGATCCCACAGGCCCTCCTCGAGCAGGACTTCGGCGCCCTCGAGCCGGAAGCGCGGGCGGTCGAGCGCCGCCTGCGGGTCGAGCCCCTCGTCGACGAGGGCGGAGACGAGCTGGACGTGGGCCTGCGCCTGGATGAAACCGCCCATGACGCCGAACGGCCCGAGGAGCGCGCCGTCGCGGAGGAGCATCCCCGGGATGATCGTGTGGTACGGGCGGCGGCCGGGCTCGACCCGGCCCGAGAGGGAGAAGCACGCGCCGCGGTTCTGGAGGACGACACCGGTCCCCGGGGCGACGACGCCGCTCCCGAAGCCATGGAAGAGGCTCTGGATGAAGGAGACGGCCAGGCCGTCGCCGTCCACGGCGCAGAGGTAGACGGTGCCGCCGCCGGGCTCGTTTGCCGGGCCCGCCGGCTCGCGGCGGCGGCGGGCGAGGAGCTCCGGCTCGAGCAGGTCGGCGACGTCGGCGCCGTCGCGCACCCGCGCGAACGCGTCCGTGAGGGCGAGGCTCATGCAGGCCACCTGATCGCCGAGGCCGGGGGCGCCGAGCGCCAGAAGCCCGAGCCCCTCGAGCGCGGCGACGCCCTGCGTCGGCGGAGGCAGCTCCCAGACGGCGACGCCGCGATAGTCGACGGTCAGCGGCTCCACCCAGCGCGGCTCGTAGGCGGCCAGGTCGTCCTCGTCGAGCCAGGTGCAGGCTGCGATCGCCCGCGCGACCTCACCGCGATAGAAGGCGTCCGGCCCGCGGGCGGCGATGCGGCGCAACGTGCCGGCGAGCTCGGGGAGCGTGGCGATCTCGCCCGCCGCCACGGGCGCGGGGCCGAGCTCCGGCGGCCCGCCGCTCCAGGCGCTTGCGGTGACCCTCCCGACCGAGAAGCCGTCCTCGGCCGCCACGACCGCGTCTCCGAGGAGCGTGTCCAGGTCGAAGCGCGCGAAGCGCCCGGCGAGCGCCGCCCACCCCGCGACGGCGCCGGGCACGGTCACCGAGCGCGGCCCGGTCTCGGCGACCGGCTCGACCTGGTCGGCGCGGCGCGGGGCCGGGCCCGCCGCGTCGAGGCCGTGGAGCCGCTCGCCGTCCCAGACGAGCGCGAACGCGTCGCCCCCGATCCCCGTCGACATCGGCTCGGTGACGCAGAGCGCGGCGGCGGCGGCAAGAGCCGCGTCGGCAGCGTTCCCGCCGCGTCGGAGCGCCCGGAGACCCGCTTCCGTCGCGAGTGGCTGGCTCGTCGCCACCATCGCCGTCTCGGCGACGGCCGGCGGGCGCGCGGGGGCAAGCCGGAAGCCCATGCGGTGGATAGCATCGCACCCGTGGCCGGCCCGACCGTCCTTCTCCTGCACGCGCTCCCGCTCGACTCGACGATGTGGGACGGCGTCCGGCCGACGCTCGAGGAGGCGGGCTTCGACGTGGTCGCGCCCGACCTGCCCGGCGAGGAGGTCGAGCTCGGCTTCCCGGCGTGGGCGCGCCGCGTGCTCGGGCTCGCGAACGGCGAGGTCGTGCCGGTCGGCTCCTCGATGGGCGGCTACCTCGCCTTCGAGCTCTGGCGCCGGGCGCCCGAGCGGATCCCGGCACTGGCGCTCGTCGGCACGCGCGCGACCGCGGACTCGCCCGAGCAGCGGGAGGCCCGCGACGACGCCATCGGCGTCCTGGGCGAGGCCGGGCGGGAGCCGTTCTGGGAGACGATGCGGCCGCGCCTTTTCTCCGCGGACGCCGATCAGACGGTCGTCGCCCGCGCCCGCGCGCTCGCGCTCGAGCAGCCGGTGACCGCGCTCGTCGCCGCCCAGGAGACGATCCGCGACCGCGTCGATTCGACCGCGATCCTCACCGGGATCCACGTCCCGGTCCTCGTGCTGGTCGGCGAGGAGGACCAGGTCACCCCGCCTGCGGCCGCCGAGGAGATGACGGGGGCGCTGCCGGACGCGCGCCTCGTGCGGGTGCCGGGCGCCGGCCATCTGCTCCCGCTGGAGCGGCCGGAGGCGGTCGCCGGCGAGCTCCTCTCCTTCCTCTGGGCGGTGGCGACCTGACGGGCGACGAGCTCGCCGGGCTCCTCGAGCGCCGGGAGGTGGACCTCGTCGACGTGCGCTCGCAGGCAGAGTACGAGGGGCTTGCGGGCTATCCCTGCGACCCGGTCCAGGGACACATCCCGGGCGCCGTGCACCTCGACCTGAACGAGCTCCACGCGGCCGGGCGCGATCCAGCCGCCTTGCTCGGCCTGCTTGCGGAGCGCGGCCTCGGCGGCGAGGGCCGCACGGTGGTGGCGTACTGCCACTCCGGCCAGCGCTCGGAGCTGGCCGCTTCGCTCCTGCGCGCCGCCGGCGTGGACGCGGTCAACTACGCGGGCTCGTGGCACGAGTGGTCGCGCCGCGGCTCTGCCTAGTCTCGGCCACCGCGAGGAAGCGCCCGCAGAGGTCTCGCCCGAAGGCGTTCCACGCCCCGATCTGCTCCTCGGTCTCGGCGAGCAGAGTCGGGACGTCGAGCTGGCCGTCCTCATGCGCGTCGGACGAGCTGATCCAGTGGAGGATGCTCGAGTGCCCCACCTCCGCGTGGAACTGGATCCCCCAGGCCGCCTCTCCGGCACGGAAGGCCTGGAGGCACCGGTCGTTGCGCGCCAGCACCACGGCGCCCTCGGGTAGCTCGAAGTGGTACAGGTGCCACTGAAAGGAGAGGAACTGCCCGGGCAGCCCGGCGAAGACCGGGTCGGTGGCGGCCTCCGGTGTGAGCGTCACCTCGGCCCAGCCGATCTCCGGGCTCGGCATCCGGCGGACGTGACCGTGCAGGGCCTTGGCGAGGAGCTGGCCGCCGAGGCAGACGCCCATGAGCGGGAGGCCGTCCGCGGCCAGTCGCTCGAGGAGCAGGCGCTCGTCGTGGAGCCAGCCGTGGCGATCCTCCTGGTCGACGTGCATGGCGCCGCCGAAGACGAGCACGGCTCCGTAGCCCCCCAGCGGCGAGGGCGGCGCCGGCTCCGCGGAGATCACCCACTGCTCGAGCGCGTGTCCCCGCTCGGCGGCTGTGTCCGCGAAGACTCCGGCGCCCGCGTCGTGCTGGTGGACGACCGAGAGGATCCGCATCAGCGGCCGTCCGTCCGGTGCCGAACCCAGACGTTCGGCTCCCAGTAGGAGCCGAGGTCGGCCTCGCAGTCGACCTCGAGGGGCGCGAGGCAGTGCGGGAACACGTACGTGCCGCTCTCCGGAAACGACGTCTCCGTCCACTCCTCCCACTCGGTCACGGTTCCGGTGATCCGCAGCGACTCCGCGACGGGCTGGAGAATCTCCGCGCCGAGGCGCACGTGCAGGCGAACCCAGGGGTCGAAGGGGAGGCCGTCGTCGCGGGCCCACGCGGCGTACCGCTCGATCGGCGTCAGCGGGTAGCGCTCCTTCCAGGTCGGCCGGAGCGGCGCGATCAGCGTGGCGAAGCCGTGGCGGGCGGCGAGGTTGCGCATCGCGCCGATCATCGTCCGCGAGAGCCCGGCGCCCTGGTGGCGGGCCGGGATCTCGATCGCGAGCGCGGAGAGCGCGGTCGGTCGGCCGCCGTTGTCGGTGAGCCGCACGCCGCCGGCGATGGCGCCGTCGATGCCCGCGGGCAGGCCTGCCACGGTCCCGTCCCAGACGACCGGGATCGAGTGGCCGTGCGCGAGCGCGAGCTCGCGCTCCTCGTCGTAGAGGAAGAACTGGAAGTCGCGGAAGTCCTCGTCGAGACGTCCCCAGTGGCTCCCGAGGACGTCTCCCTGCTCGTTGTAGGTCGGCCAGACCCCGGTGATGTGGTCCGCCGCCCGCTCCCAGAGGTCGGGCCGCTCGGCGCTCGTGAAGATCCGCAGGCTCACGCCGAGGCGGCGCGCCGCAGCGCCGCCTGCACCTCGGCCGCGGCCGGGCCGGGGCGCCCGTCTCCCACGGGCTGCCCATCGAGCCTGACGGCCGGCATGATCTCGCGCACCGAGGACGACGTGAACGCCTCGTCCGCGGCCGCGAGCTCCTCGACGCGGTAGACGCCCTCGTGGATCTCGTAGCCGAGCTCCCCGGCGCACTCGAGCACCGTCGCCCGGGTCAGGCCGGCGAGGATGCCGAGCTCGAGCGAAGGGGTGAAGAGGTCGCGGCCCGCGCGCCACCAGACGTTCGTGACCGGGCCCTCGAGGACGATGCCGCCCCTTGCCAGAAAGATGGCGTCGTCGGCGTCGCGCCGTCGCGCCTCGGCCTCGGCGGCCATGTTGACGGCGTAGCTCGTGGACTTGACCCCGCCGAGGAGCCAAGGAGACCCCGCGCGGACGTCCGCGTCGATCCCGAGCTGCACGGTGATCATCCGCATGCCACGGGCGCGGGTCTCTTCGAGACCGTGCGGGATCGTCGAGACCATGGCGAGCGCCGTCGAGTAGCCGCCGCCCTCGCGGCCCGGAGTGACGAAGAGGCGGAGGACCGCGGAGCCCTCGCCCGAAGCGTCAACCGCCTCGACCGCGATCGCGCGGAACGCGAGCAGGTCGACCGAGGGTAGGCCGAGGCGGTCGGCGGAGGCGGCGAGGCGCTCCAGGTGGTCGTCGAGCCGGAACGGGCGCCCGTCGTAGACGCGGATCGTCTCGAACGCCGCGCGGCCGCGCAGGAAGGCCTCGTCGTCGGGGTGGAGGACCGGCTCGCTCGTGCTCACGAGCCCGCGGCCACCGACGGCGAGCGCCAGGAGCGTCACGTCGCCACCGCCTCGAGCACGGAGCTGCCGACGGCGGCGAGGAGCGGGCGCGCCTTCACCCAGGACTCCTCGATCTCGGCGAGCGGGTCCGAGTCCCAGACGATGCCGCCGCCCACCCAGAGGTGGATCTCGCCGTCGGCTACCGCGAAGGTGCGGATGGTGAGCGCGAGCTCGAGGTCGCCGTTTCCGTGGATGCGCCCGAGCGCGCCCATCGAGGCGCCCCGCCCGACGGGCTCGAGCGCGGCGATGTGGTCGACGGCCGAGATCTTCGGCGCCCCCGTGATCGAGCCGCCGGGGAAGACCGCGCGGAGGAGCTCGGCGAGGCCCACGCCCGCGCGGAGCCGGCCCTCCACGGTCGTGACCAGGTGGGTGACCCCGGCGAGCTCGCGCTCCGCCATCAGGTCGGGCCAGCGGACGGAGCCGGGGACGCAGACGCGGGAGAGGTCGTTGCGCTCCAGGTCGACGATCATGAGGTGCTCGGCTGCGTCCTTCTCGGACTCGCGTAGCTCGCCGCGGACGCCCGCCGGCCGGGTTCCCTTGATCGGCTTCGTCCAGATGCGGTCGCCCCGCCGCGCCAGGAAGAGCTCCGGGGAGCCGGAGACGATCGCCCAGCCGTCACCGGCGAGCGGCTCGGGGTGGAGCGGCCGCAGCGCAGCCAGGCCGCTCGCGAGCCCGGCGGGATCGCCCCGGAACGGCGCGCTCAGGTGCTGGACGAGGTTGACCTGGTAGACGTCGCCGCGGCCGATCGCGGCCTGCGCGGCCTCGATCGCGGCGGCGTAGCCCTCGTCGTCCCAGGAGCGGAGCCACTCGCCGATCGCCGAGGCTCCCGGCTCGGGCAGCCTCTCGTCGGCCCCGTGGATCCGTGCCGCGAGGAGCGGCAGCCGGCACGGCTCCGGCGGTCCCGGCCAGGGCGCGCGCCGGAGCGCGCTCGAGAGCCCGTAGGCGAGGAAGACGTCGGCGACGAGATCGTCGCGCGCGAAGAACCCCGCCTCGTCGAGGTAGCCCTCGAGCTCCGCGAGAGGGTCGTCTCCGCTCCAGACTTCGAGCACGCCGTAACGCTAGCGGGTGCTGCGGCACGGGGATCGCGCGGATCGACACGGCGGCGCGGCTCGGACGCCCTCCTCCCCCGCAGCCGTGCCCTGCGCCGAGCGGGTCGCCGGAGTCGACGGCCGAGGGCGCGGGAGCCGCCCGCCGCGCCGCCTAGAATCCTGCGGATGGACGCACGGTCGGTCGGCATCTTCGACTCGGGCGCAGGCGGGCTCACCGTCCTGCACGAGTGCCTCGTCAGCCTCCCGCACGAGGACTTCCTCTACCTGGGCGACGGCGCCCGCTGCCCCTACGGGCCGCGACCGCACGCCGAGATCCGGCGCTACGCGCGCGAGATCGCCTCGTACCTCGAGCAGGAGGGAGTGAAGCTGATCGTCGTCGCCTGCAACGCCGCCACCTCGGCGGCGCTGCCGGCGCTGCAGGAGTCACTCGAGGTGCCCATCCTCGGCGTGCTCGTCCCCGAGGCGCATGCGGCCGTCCAGGCGACGCGGAACCGGCGGATCGGTCTCCTCGCCACCGAGGCGACGGTGGCGAGCGGCCGCTACGAGGAGATCGTCCACCAGCTGGACGCGGGCTCGCACGTCGCCTCGGTCGCCTGCCCCAAGCTCGTTCCGCTGATCGAGGCGGGCGTGCTCGGCGCCGACCTCGACGCGGCCGTCCGCGAGTACGCCGCGCCGCTCAAGGCCGACGGCGTCGACACGGTCATCCTCGGTTGCACTCACTACCCGATGATCCGCCGCGTCTTCGAGCGCGCGTTCGGGCGCGGGACGACGCTCGTCTTCTCCGCGGACGAGACGGCGCGCGAGGTGGCCGAGACCCTGGTGCGGAAGGGTGTGGAGAACGATCCGTCCCGTGGCGGCGGAACGCGCTTCCTCACGACGGGCCGGCCCGAGGAGTTCCGGACGCTCGGAGAGCGCTTCCTCCAGCTGCCCATCCCGCGGGTGGAGCAGGTCGCCATTCGCGAGCTCGAGCTTGCGGCCGCGTGACCCCCTTCCTGCCTCTTAACCCTCCAGGGGCACCCCGTCCCACCACCCGCTTTCGAGCGTACCGCCGAAATCCGCGGCCATGGCGCGCGGACCGTGCCAAAAGGGTGCAGACGTGAGCCGGGAGGGCCGCGGGCCGGACGAGCTCCGGCCGGTCGAGATCGTCACCGGCTTCGTCGAGCAGGCGACCGGCTCCGCGCTCATCTCCTTCGGCGCCACCCGCGTCCTCTGCACGGCGAGCGTGGAGGAGGGCGTCCCGCGCTGGCTGGCGGGCAGCGGACGCGGCTGGCTGACCGCGGAGTACGGGATGCTTCCCGCTTCGACCGGCCAGCGCACGGCGCGAGAGGCGAGCGCCGGCAAGCAGAAGGGCCGCACCGTCGAGATCCAGCGGCTCCTCGGCCGCTCACTCCGCGCCGTCTACGACCTGGACACCCTCGGCGAGCACACCGTCTGGATCGACTGCGACGTCCTGCAGGCGGACGGTGGCACGCGGACCGCCGCCATCAGCGGGGCCTGGGTCGCCCTCACCCTCGCGGCCCGACGTGCGGGCCTCCCGGAGCCGGCCGACCTGGTCGGGGCCGTCTCCGTCGGCATCGTCGACGGCGAGCCGCTCCTCGACCTCGACTACGGCGAGGACTCGTCCGCCGACGTCGACATGAACGTGGTCATGACCGGCGACGCCCGCCTGGTGGAGGTGCAGGCGACCGCCGAGCGCGTGCCCTTCACCCGCGAGGAGCTCGACGCCCTCGTCGACCTCGCCGCCGGCGGAATCGGCGAGATCGGGGCGCTCCAGCGGGACGCCGTGGCGTGAAGGCGAGCCTCGTCTCGAAGAACCGGCACAAGGCGCGCGAGCTCGCCGTCCTCATGCCGGGCTGGGAGATCGAGCCGACGGCCGCCGCGGAGCTCCCCGAGGAGGTCGCCGAGACCTTCTACGAGAACGCGCGCGCGAAGGCGCTCTTCGGGCGCACGGTCGACCCGCCCGACCGGTGGACGATCGGCGAGGACTCGGGACTCGAGGTCGACGGCCTCGGCGGTCGGCCGGGAATCCGCTCGGCGCGCTACGCCGGGGAGGGCGCCACCGACGAGGAGAACGTGGCGAAGCTCCTCGCCGAGCTGGGCGGGGTCGTCGGCGACGGCCGGCGGGCGCGATACGTCTCCGAGCTCGTCTGCGTCTCGCCCGGCCTCGACGAGGCGCGCGGGACGGGAACGCTCGAGGGGAGGATCGCCGAGGCCCCGCGCGGCACGGGCGGATTCGGCTACGACCCGGTGTTCGTCCCCGACGGCCAGGGGCGGACGGTCGCGGAGCTCGGCGACAGCTGGAAGGCCGGGCACAGCCACCGCGCCGCCGCGGCGGCGAAGCTGCTCGTGGAAGTAGGCAGCGGCGCCCCGGAACGGTAGATTCCGGGCATGCAGCTCTTCTCGCACGACGACAAGGCGGCCGCGCTCGGCCGCGCGCCCCTGTTCACGAACCTCTCCGGAGCGGAGCTCGTCGAGCTCGCGAAGGTCACCGAGGACCTGGAGGTGGACAAGGGCAAGGTGCTCGCGCGCGAGGGCGACCTCGGCCGCGAGTTCTTCGTGATCGTCGACGGCGAGGTGATCGTGACGAAGGACGGCGAGGAACTGCGCCGGCTCGAGGCCGGCGAGTTCTTCGGCGAGATCGCCCTCCTCTGGGAGTCCCCGCGCCGCACGGCGACCGTGACCGCTGCGGGGCACCTACGCTTCTTCGTCCTCACGCGCCAGGCGTTCCGCGGCCTCGTCGACCGCCATCCGGACATCGAGGCGAAGGTGCTCGAGGCGGTCGAGGAGCGCGTCCGGGCGACCGAAGCCGCCGACTCCTCCTAGCCGACCGCCGGTGCCCCGCGCCCCCGCGCGAGCCACCAGTTGACCTCGGCGCCGAGCACGAGGATGTTCGCCATCACGTAGAGCCAGACGAGCAGGAGCACGAGGCCGCCATAGGCCTGGAGGGCGACCAGCTCCCCGGAGAGCCGGACGAAGATCGGAAGGATCTGGAAGCTCGCCTGCAGGAGCACGGAGGCGACGAGCGCCCCCGGCAGGGTCTCCCGCCAGGTGAGCGGCGTGTTCGTGAGGAGGCGGTAGAGGCTCCAGGTGAAGCCGATCAGGAGCAGGGTGGAGACGAGAAGCGCGTAGACGTAGGAGAGTGCGCCCTCCGCCACGCCTGCCCGGCTCGCGAGCTCCGCACCCAGCGACGAGGTCACGAGCGCGACGAAGAGGACGACGAGCGAGGCCGCCGTCAGCAGGAGCACGAGCGTCTTCTGGCGGATGAAGGGCCGGTTCGGGAGGCCGTAGACGATGTTGAACGCCGACTCGAGGACGCTGAAGAAGCCGAGCGCCGCCCAGATGAGACCGATGCCGCCGATCACGGAGAGCTCGGTCGCCTGCTCCTGGATCTCCGTGACCGCGTCGAGGATGTTCTGGACTGAGTTCCTGGGGAACGCGCGCCGGATCTCCTCGATCAGGTAGCTCGACTCGTCCTGCTCGCCCAGGAACGTCAGCAGGGAGAGCGCGAGGAAGAGGAGCGGGACGAACGCGAGGATCGCGAAGTACGCGATCATCGCGGCGAGGTGCGTGCCCCGGTCGGCGAGGTACTTGCGGACGATCGCGTGCACGGCGAAGGAGTCTACGGTCGTGTTAGGTTGCGCCCCGTGGATGCCGCACAGGCGCTGGCCGATCTCGTCGAGATCTCCTCGCAGATCGAGTCAGCCGTGCTCGCGGGCGCCGACGGCGCCGTGCTCGGCGCGACGCTCGCAGACGCCGGCCGGGCCGAGGCGATCGCGAAGGAGGCTCGCGAGCTCCTGAACGCGGCCGCCGGGCCCTCCGGCCCCGCCTCGCAGGTGGAGGTCTCCTTCCGGGAGGGCTGCGTCTTCGTAGTCACCGACGGGCAGCGGCTCGTCGTGGCGGTCACGGGACGGGACCCGACCGCCGGCCTCGTCTTCTATGACCTGAAGACGTGCCTGCGCATGAGCGCGGAGGAGGAGCGGCCGCCGAAGGCGGCCGCCGGCTCTCGCCGTCGGAAGAAGAAGGACGACGAGGCGGAGGCCGCCGATGAGACGTAGGCTCGCCGCCTTCGTCTTCGCCGTCGGCTCCATCGCCGGCGCGGCCGCGCTCTGGCGCCGGCGCTCGGACGCCGGCAGGGAGCGCGCCGACGTCTACTTCCCCGACGGCTCGATGCTCAGCTTCGCGGAGGGGAGCGACGAGGCCGCCCGCCTCTTCCCCGGCGCCCGCAGGATCCTCGGCCAGGCCCGCAGCTGACCCGGCCGTGACCGACGCCGAGCTCGCCCGCGCGATCCGCGAGCACGCGTACCTCGAGGGGGACTTCGTCCTCCGCTCCGGTAAGCGCTCGCGCTACTACCTGGACAAGTACCGCTTCGAGACGCGGCCCGACATCCTCGCCGCGCTCGGGGATCGCCTGGCGGCCGCGGTCGCGGAGCTGGCGCCGGGCGCCGTGCGCATCGCCGGCCCCGAGCTCGGCGCCGTGGCCCTCGCCGCCGCCGCCTCGCTCGCCTCCGGCCTCCCCTTCCTGCTCGTGCGCAAGGAGGCCAAGGGCTACGGCACCGCGAACCGGCTCGAGGGCGCCTTCGAGAAGGGTGAGGAGGTCTGCCTGGTCGAGGACGTCGTCACCTCCGGAGGCGCTGCGGCGGACGCGATCGAGGCCCTCCGCGAAGCAGGGCTCGCCTGCCGGACGGCCGTTTGCGTCGTCGACCGGGAGGAGGGAGGGACGGACGCGCTCGCACGGCTGGCTGTCCGCCTGCATCCGCTCTTTCACGCCCGGGACGTCCTCGAGGCGTAAAAAACCCCGCAAACCCGCATGGTTGCTTGCTATCAGGGGGCTCTGTTAGGGTTTTCCCGGTTCCCCCAGTCAGCGTAATAGGACGGAAGGAGAGGGCAGTGACGAAGGCCGAGTTCATCGACAAGGTGGCCGACAAGAGCGGCCTTACCAAACGGGATGCATCAGCGGCGGTCGACGCGTTCCTCGATTCCGTCACCGAGGCGCTCAAGGGCGGCGACTCGGTGTCGTTCACAGGCTTCGGCAAGTTCTCTCCGCAGCAGCGCGCCGCGCGACAGGGCGTGAACCCGCGCACCGGCGAGCGTGTGCAGATCCCGGCGGCGACCGTGCCCAAGTTCTCCGCCGGCAGCCAGCTCAAGCAGGCGCTCCGCTAAGCCCTCTCCACTGAGCGGACCGTCCCCCGGGGGCCGCGCGAGTGGCCCCCGGCCTGTCTTCGCCTTGTACACGAACACATGTTCGTGTATCTTCCGGAGGCGTGCAGCTCGCCTTCGACGCGGCCGACCGGCTCGTGGAGCTCGTCGAGGATCGGCACGGGCCGGTGCCGGCGGCCGACGCCGCCCGCGCGCTCTTCGCGCTCGCGCACGCCCCGGAAGGGCTGGCCGAAGCCTGCTCGACGACGTCGTCGCCGGCGACGCGCGGCTCGCCTGGCGCGGGCCCTGCGTCGGCCTCGCCGATCCGCCCGGCCGCGACCTGCCGCTCGAAGCGGCGAGGTTCGTCGTCGTCGACCTGGAGACGACGGGGCTGCGCCCGGCGCAGTCGGCCATCTGCGAGATCGGTGCCGTCCGCGTCGAGGCGCTCCTCCCGGCGGGTACGTTCCAGACGCTCGTCGACCCCGGCGTGCCGATCCCGCCGGTCGTCGCCGGGATCACGGGGATCGCGGACCGCGACCTCCGCGGGGCGCCGCGACCGGCGGCCGCGGTGGCCGCCTTGCTCGCCTTCGCGGGGGAGCGCTCCGTCATCGTCGCCCACAATGCGCGCTTCGACCTCGCCTTCCTCGACCGGGAGGTCGAGCTCCTCAGCGGACGGCGGCTGGCCGCTCCGGTGGTCGACACGGTCGGCCTCGCGCGGCGGCTCCTCGCCGGCCGGGTCGCCCGAGTCGGGCTGGCCTCGCTGGCGCGCTTCTTCGGCACCTCGGTCGAGCCGTGCCACCGCGCGCTCCCGGACGCGCAGGCGACCGCCGAGATCCTGGTGGCCCTCGTCGGGCTCGCGCAGGAGCGCGGTGCGCGCACGGTCGCCGACCTCGTCGAGCTCGCCGCGCCGCGCCGCCGCCGCGTCTACGAGAAGCGCTCGCTCGTCTTCGGCGCGCCGGCCCGGCCCGGCGTCTACGTCTTTCGCGACGCGCGCGGCCAGGCACTCTACGCGGGGAGAGCGCGCGACCTCCGCGCCCGCCTGCGCTCCTACTTCCGCTCGGAGCGCCAGCGCCCGGCCGTCGAGGCGGCGCTCGCCGCGGTCGAGCGGGTGGAGTGGACCGTGCTCGGCTCCGAGCTCGAGGCGGCGCTGGAGGAGCTCCGGCTCATCCGCGAGCTGCGGCCGCCCGCCAACGCCCGCGGGAAGCGCGGCTGCCGCGGCTTCTACCTGCGCCGGCGCGGCGCTCAGGTCGTCGTCTCGGAGCGACAGGGGCCGCTCGGCCCGATCCGGAGCCGTCGCCGAGCCGAGCGGGCGGCCCGCGCCCTCACAGGCTCGACCGAGGAGGAGCTCGCCGGCCTCCTCGCGGGCGGCCCACTTCCCCGCCTCCGGGCGAAGCTCGCCGACCTCAGCGAGTGCCTGCGCTACGAGGACGCCGCCCGGCTCCGCGACCGCATCGCGGCGCTCGAGCACGTGATCCGCGACCTCCGCGCCCTCGAGCGCCTGCGCTCGCTGGAGGCCTGCCTCCTGACGCCCGCCTCCGCGGCGGGATACACGCGGGCCGTCTTCGTCGCGCGCGGAAGGGTGGCCGACGCGCGCGCGCTCCCCCCGGGGGCCGGGGCGGCGCTCGAGATCCGAGCGGGCCTGGCCGCGGCTCGCGCGGCCGAGCCGTCCCTCGCTGCAGAGGACGCGGAGGAGCTCCTCCTCCTCGGCACGTTCCTCCGCCGGCCGCCGCCCGAGCTCGCGATCGTCGCGCTCGAGGAGCGCGCGATCCTCGCCGCCCTGCGGGCTCCGGCCGCCGCGGTCGCCTGACGCGACGGTTGGACGCGCCCGTCTCTCCGCAGCGCGCTCTAAGCTCCCTTGTGTACATGGCTCAGAAGCTGGAGGCAGGGACGCACGCCGCCGTCGCTGCGTTGACGTTCGGCGATCGTCTCGCCGCTGCCGTCGACGCCAAGAGGAGCCAGCTCCTCGTCGGCCTCGACCCGCGGCCCGAGCTCCTGCCCGTCGAGCTGCGCGGCGACGTCCACCGAGGTCGGGCCTCGGCAGCCGACGCGGTCGGGCGCTTCTGTCGGGGCCTGATCGACGCCGTCGCGCCCTACGTCGTCGGCGTGAAGCCGCAGCTCGCCTACTTCGAGACGCTCGGCGCAGACGGGCTGCGGGCCTTCGAGGAGACCTGCGAGTATGCGCGCGCCGCCAACCTCGTCGTCCTCGCCGACGGCAAGCGCGGCGACATCGGCTCGACCGCGCGGGCCTACGCGGACGCCTACCTCGAGGAGCGGGAGGAGCGGTCGGCTCCCGTGGACGCGCTCACCGTGAACCCCTATCTCGGCAGCGACTCGATCGAGCCGTTCGTCGCCGCCTGCCGGCGGTCCGGCAACGGGATCTTCTGCCTCGTCAAGACGTCGAACGCGGGGAGCGCCGACATCCAGGACGCCGCGCTCTCGGACGGGCGGCGCGTCTGGCAGCACGTCGCCGAGCTCGTGGACGAGTGGGGCCGGGAGCTGGTGGGCGAGCGAGGGCTCTCGAGCGTCGGCGCCGTCGTCGGCGCGACCTATCCGCGCGCCGTCGCCGAGGCCCGCAAGCTGATGCCGCGCGCGATCCTGCTCCTGCCCGGCGTCGGCGCCCAGGGCGGGACGCCCGCCGATGTCGCCCGCGCGTTCACGAGCGGCCCGGCGAGCGCCCTCGTGCCCGTCTCTCGCTCGGTCATCTACGCCTTCCGCGTCGACGGGGCCGACTGGCGCAAGGCCGCCGGCGCGGAGGCGGCGCGCCTGCGCGACGAGGTCTGGACGGCGTCGGGCTGGTGAACGCGGACCAGCTCAGAATCTGGATCGCGCGACTGGCGGCGCCACTGGCGTTCTTCTTCGCGGCCACCGTGCTCGTGATCCTCGTGCAGCGGGCGCTCGAGTCCGATCCGAGCACGGCCGGGACGACCGGCACCTCCACGGAGGAGGCCGGCACGGTAACTGAGGCAACGACTTCCGCGACGACCACGACGCTGCCGCGCGGCTGCCGGCGCGCGCGTTACGTCGTCAAGGCCGGCGACACGCTCGAGTCGATCGCGGCCAAGTGCGACGTCCCCCTTTCCGACCTGCTCGACCTGAACCCGAACGTCGACCCGCTGACGCTCAACCCCGGCGACCGCGTCCGCATCAAGCCGCCGCAGAACCAGGATCAGTCGAACTAGCCGCCCGACGGTCGCGGGCGCCCTCCCGCCAGGCGAGCGCGTTGCGGAGGGCGACGAGCGCGCTCACAGCTGTCGGCGTCGGGCGCTTCAACCACCGGCCGTTCCGTCCCCGCTCAACGTCCGGCGGCTCGGCGAGCTGCCGACGGCGGGCCCGCTCCGCGTCCCGATCCACGCGCACCGCCGTGTTGGCGCGGGCCGGCGTGCCCTCCGGGCCTTCCCGGCCCCCACATCCGGGGCAAGGTGGGCGCGACTGACGACTGACGACTGGCGGCTGAGGGAGCCGGAACCTCCGCAGGCTCTAGCGGTCGAGCCGTCGTCCGAGGGAACGCGCGGCGTGGACGCCGGCGAGCGCGATCGTCATCACCGGGTTGCCGAGCGTCTTCAGCTCGACGGTGCCGGCCTGGCGCTCGCGCACGCGGTGGGCGATGTCGAGGCTCCGGGGCGCGCTCCCGAGCGGGAGGACGCGCTCCTTGCCGTCGCGCTCGTCCCCACCCCAGACGAAGAGGCGCGTGGGCCGAAGCTCGAAACCGCCCAGGCCCTGGATCTCGACCTGGAGCGACCGCTCGGCGCCCGCGACCGGCTCGGGCTTCGCCTCCATCGGCTCCTCCGTCATCGCTCCGAGGATAGCCTGACGGGCGTGCGCAGACACGCCGTCGTCCTGCTCGTCGCCCTCCTCGCGCTCGCGCTCCTCGCGGGAGTCGCCGGCGCCTCGACGCCGCCGCCGACCCAGGCGAGGGCCGTCCTCGTCGCCGACGGCCGCACCGGCGACATCCTCTACGAGGAGAACGCCGACCGGCGGATGCCGATGGCGAGCATCACGAAGCTCATGACGGCGCTCGTCACGCTCGAGAACGCCCGCCCCGGCGACACGGTCACGGTCGTCCCGCAGGCGGTGGCGCCCGGCGGCTCCTCCATCTACCTGAGCGCCGGGGAGCAGCTGCGCGTCCGCGACCTGCTCGCGGCCGCGCTGATCCAGAGCGCGAACGACTCCGCCTACGCGCTCGCGGCCGAGGTAGGCGGCGGCAGCGTCAGGCGCTTCGTCGGGATGATGAACGCCAAGGCCGCCGAGCTCGGGCTCGACGGGACGAGCTACGTCCGCCCGGACGGGCTCGACGCCAAGGGTCACGTCTCGACGGCGCGGGACATCTTCCGCCTCGCGCGCTTCGCCATGCGCGTGCCGCTGATCCGCGAGCTCGTCCGCAAGCGCACGGCGCAGATCCCGCCCGACCGGAAGCTGAAGAGCTGGAACGACCTCCTCTGGACGCTCCCGGGACTGATCGGGGTGAAGACCGGCCACACCGACCGGGCGGGCTGGGCCGAGGTGGCTGCGGCGAAACGCGGGCCGACGACGATCTATGCGGTCATCCTCGGGAGCCCCACGCGCGCCAGGCGAAACGCCGACCTCGCCGGGCTGATCGAGTGGGGCTTCGACCAGTACGCCAGGTTCACGCTCGTCCGCGAGGGCGAGCGCTACGCGACCGCCGCCGTCCCCTTCGCCGAGGAGGAGGAGCTCGAGCTCGTGGCCGCCGCGGGCGCCTCGAAGCTCGTCCGGCTCGGCGACGGCTCGCGGTTCGTCGAGCGCGTCGTCGCGCCCGCGATGGTGGAGCTGCCCGTGAGCAAGGGCCAGAAGCTCGGTGAGGTGGTCGTCATGGACGGTGACGAGGAGGTGGCGCGCGTGGATCTCGTCGCCACGCGGGACATCGCAGAGCCGAGCGTGCGGGAGCGGGTCGATTGGTACGCGGGCCGGGCGCTCGACGAGGCAGGGGACATCCTCTCCTCGTCGTCCCCGGCCTCTGACCGGGCGCCCGGTCGGCTAGGATCGGCGCCGGTGCCCTCTCCGCACCCAGTCGGATGATCGTCACCGTCACGCTCAACGCAGCGATCGACCGCACGCTCGTCGTTCCGAACTTCCAGCCGGGGCAGCGCCATCGCGCGAGCGTGGGCTTCCCCAGCGCCGGGGGAAAGGGGATCAACGTCGCGCGCGCGCTCAAGAGCCTCGGCGCACCGGTCGTCTGCACCGGCCTCGCCGGCGGGCGGACGGGCACCCGCCTGGTCGAGGAGCTGACGAACGAGGGCATCCTCAACGACTTCGTCCGGATCGACGGCGAGTCGCGGACGTCGATCGCCGTCCTCGATCCCACTTCGAACAGCTACACGGAGATCAACGAGTGGGGCCCGGAGGTGACCGAGGAGGAGCTCGAGATTCTGAAGGAGAAGCTCGCCTACCTCGCGCAGCGCGCGGAGTTCGTCGTCCTCGCCGGGTCGCTGCCGCGAGGCGTCGACCCCGGCTACTACGGCGAGCTCGTCCGCGAGCTGAACCGGCGGCAGCTCCTCGCCGTCCTCGACACCGAGGGCGAGCCGCTGCGCCTGGGCGTCGAGGTGGAGCCCTACCTCGTCTCGCCGAACCAGCAGGAGGCGGAGGCTCTCGTCGGTCACGAGTTCGTCGACGAGGAGGACCTAGCCGCAGGCCTCGACGAGATCGCGGGCCTCGGCGCCCGCAACGTGCTGATCACGCTCGAGTCCGGCTGCTACGCGCTCCTGCGCGAGGATCGCGCGGAGCTCCGGGTCCGGGCCGAGGCGCCGCTCGTCGAACCGGTGTCGGTGGTCGGCGCGGGGGACACCCTTCTCGCCGGCTTCCTCGGTGCGCGGATCGGCGGCAAGGCCTTCGACGAGGCCGTCCGCGCCGCCGTAGCCGCCGGCGCCGCCTCGGTCCTCGAGGCCGGCGCCGGGCGCTTCGACCCCCGGGAGGCCGGACGCCTCGCCGCGCTCGTGCAGCTCGACCAGATCGAGGGCGTCGCGCAGGAGGGCTAGCGGCCCGGGTTGGTACGATCGCTCGACGGTGAGCGTCGAGCTGCGTCAGGACGAGATCGAGCGCCTCCTCGCCCTGGAGCGCAAGTTCGCCAAGGAAGGACTCACCTTCGACGACGTCCTGCTCGTGCCCTCGGAGTCGGGCGTGCTCCCGGGCGAGGTCTCGACGCGAACGCGCCTCACGCGCGCGATCGACCTGCAGATCCCGATCGTCTCCGCGGCCATGGACACCGTCACCGAGGCGCGCGCGGCGATCGCGCTCGCGCGCGAGGGCGGCATCGGCGTCGTGCACCGCAATCTCTCCGTCGAGGCGCAGGCGGCCGAGATCGACAAGGTCAAGCGCTCGGAGGCGGGGATGATCGTCGAGCCGGTGACGCTCCCGCCGGACGCGCCCGTCGCAGCCGCGCTCCAGATCATGGAGACGTACCGGATCTCCGGCGTGCCGGTCACGGACGAGGACGGTCGCCTCGTCGGAATCCTCACGAACCGCGACCTGCGCTTCGAGGACGACACGGCGCAGCCCGTGTCCGAACTGATGACGGCCGAGGGTCTCGTCACCGTCCCGGTCGGCACGACGCTGGAAGAGGCGCGCGCGGTCCTCCACCGCCACAAGATCGAGAAGCTCCCGGTCGTCGACCCGGACGGCCGCCTCAAGGGCCTCATCACCGTCAAGGACATCTCCAAGCGCATCCAGTACCCGCTCGCCACGAAGGACGAGCAGGGCCGGCTTCGCGTCGCAGGCGCAGTCGGCCCCGGCTCCGAGGGGCTCGAGCGCGCCGCCGCGCTCGTCGACGAGGACGTCGACGTCCTCGTCGTCGACACCTCGCACGGCCACTCGCTCGGCGTCATCGAGGCCGTCCGGGAGCTGCGCGGCCGCTTCGACGTCGCCATCGTCGCGGGCAACGTGGCGACGCCGGAGGCGACCGCCGCGCTCATCGACGCGGGTGCCGACGCGGTCAAGGTCGGGATGGGTCCCGGCGCCATCTGCACGACGCGGGTCGTCGCGGGCATCGGCGTCCCCCAGATCACCGCCGTCTACGACTGCGCCCAGGTCGCGGAGCGCCACGGCGTGCCGGTGATCGCCGACGGGGGCGTCCAGTTCTCCGGGGACATCGCCAAGGCGATCGCTGCCGGGGCCGACACGGTCATGCTCGGCGGGCTCCTCGCGGGCACGGGCGAGAGCCCCGGCGAGGTGGTCTTCCACCAGGGCGAGCAGTTCAAGGAATACCGCGGCATGGGCTCGGTGGGCGCCATGCGCGCGCGCCACTCGAGCGACCGGTACTTCCAGCAGGACGTCGAGGAGGTCGGCAAGCTGGTTCCCGAGGGGATCGAGGCCCGCGTTGCGTACAAGGGCCCGCTCCGCAACGTCGTCCACCAGCTCGTCGGCGGACTCCGCCAGGCGATGGGCTACGTGGGCGCGGCGACGATCGCGGAGCTGAAGGAGGCGCGCTTCGTCCGCGTCACCACCGCCGGGCAGCGGGAGAGCCATCCGCACGACGTCGCCGTCGTCAAGGAAGCGCCGAACTACAGGCCCGGCAGGTAGCGGGGTTGGGCGAGGTCGTCCCGCTCCCCCTCCCGGAGCCACCGCCCGAGGAGCGCCCCGTCCTCGTCGTCGACTTCGGCGGCCAGTACTCGCAGCTGATCGCGCGCCGGGTGCGCGAGTGCCGGGTCTACTCGGAGCTCGTCCACCACACGACCTCGCCGGCGGCGCTCGCCGCGCGGCGCCCGCTCGCGCTCGTCCTCTCGGGCGGGCCCGCCTCGGTGTACGCGGACGACGCGCCGCAGGCCGACCCGGGCATCTTCGACCTCGACGTCCCGGTGCTCGGCATCTGCTACGGGATGCAGCTCATGGCCCTGACCCTGGGCGGCCGGGTCGAGCGCACCGACGGCTCCGAGTTCGGCCGCGCCGAGGTGGAGGTGGAGCCGGCCAGCGCGCTCTTCCACGGCCTCCCGCCGGACCAGGTCGGCTGGATGAGCCACCGCGACTCGGTGACCGCCCCGCCCGAGGGAGCGACCGTGACGGCGGCCTCGCCCTCGACGCCGATCGCGGGCTTCGAGGATCGGGGCCGCGGCCTCTACGGCATCCAGTTCCACCCCGAGGTCCTGCACACGGAGCACGGGACCGAGATCCTCAAGAACTTCCTCTACCGCGTCGCCGACGCGCCTCCGCTCTGGACGGCGGCGGCCGTGATCGAGGAGGAGACCGCGCGGATCCGCGCCCAGGTCGGCGGCGAGCGCGTGCTCTGCGGCCTCTCGGGCGGTGTGGACTCGGCGGTGGCAGCGCTCCTCGTCCACAAGGCGGTCGGCGACCAGCTCACCTGTGTCTTCGTCGACCACGGCCTTCTCCGCAAGGACGAGGCGGTGCAGGTGGTCGAGACCTTCGGGCGCCACTTCCAGGTCCCACTCATCCACGTGGACGCGCGCGAGCGCTTCCTCGCCCGCCTGGCCGGTGTCACCGACCCGGAGGAGAAGCGGAAGGCGATCGGCGAGGAGTTCATCCGCGTCTTCGAGGAGGAGGCGCGCACGCTCGGCGACGTCCGCTACCTGGTGCAGGGCACGCTGTACTCGGACGTGATCGAGTCCGGCGGCTCGGGCGACGGCGTCGCCGCCACGATCAAGTCGCACCACAACGTCGGCGGGCTCCCCGAAGTGATGGACCTCGAGCTCGTCGAGCCGCTACGCATGCTCTTCAAGGACGAGGTGCGCCGCGTGGGCGAGGAGCTGGGCCTGCCCGAGGCGATGGTCTGGCGCCATCCGTTCCCGGGGCCCGGCCTGGCGATCCGGATCATCGGCGACGTCACCGAGGAGCGGCTCGAGATCCTCCGCGAGGCGGACGCGATCCTGCTCGAGGAGGTCCGCCGCGCAGGGCTCTACCGCGAGCTCTGGCAGTGCTTCGCCGTCCTGCCCGCGATCCGGTCGGTCGGCGTCCAGGGGGACGAGCGGACGTACGCCTACCCGATCGTCCTGCGGGCGGTCACGTCCGAGGACGCGATGACCGCCGACTGGGCCCGCCTCCCCTACGACCTCCTGGAGACGATCTCGGGCCGGATCATCAACGAGATCCCGGCGGTGAACCGGGTCGCGCTCGACCTCTCGTCGAAGCCGCCGGCGACGATCGAGTGGGAGTGAGCACGGAGCCTGTTCCGGCCGCCTGCCGGCTCCCGGAAGAGGAGGCCGAGGCGGAGGCGACGTGTCCGCGCTGCGGCGCCGAGATGATCTGGACGAAGGCGAGCTGGCACTGCCTCGCGTGCCGGTACAAGGAAGGCTGCTGTGGCTAGGAACGTGACCCCGCCGACAGTCCCGGCCCCGGCCTCCCGCCCCGTCTCCTGAGGGGCACCCCGGCCCACCACCCGCTTTCGAGGCTAACGTCGGAATCCGCGCGCGTGTGTGCTGCTTCGTGCCGATTCGGTACCGGAGCCTCCACAGGGGTGCCGCCGGATAGCCTCGCCGCGTGAGCGGCTACCGATGGACGATCCTCGCGCTCGGCACCCTCGCGCAGGCGAGCTACTCCGCCGTCTTCCTCGGGGTGCCGGTGCTGGCGCCTCAGCTCCGCGAGGAGTACGGGCTCTCGCTGACGCAGATCGGCGTCGTCATCGGGGCCTTCAGTGTCGGCTCCGTCGTCACGCTGCTCCCATGGGGCCTGCTCTCCGACCGAGTCGGGGAACGCCCGGTGCTGGCGACCGGTCTCGCCGGCGCCGGTCTCGCCCTCGTGTTCGCCGCGCTCACCGACGGCTACCTGCAGCTCGTGCTCCTGCTCGTCCTCGCCGGCGGCGCCGGGGCGAGCGTCAACGCTGCGAGCGGCAGGGCCGTGATGAGCTGGTTCGAGCCGGCGCAGCGCGGGCTCGCGCTCGGGATCCGCCAGACCGCGCTTCCGCTCGGAGGGGCGGCGGCGGCGCTCGTGCTGCCCCCGATCGCGGACGCCGGCGGAACGACGGCCGGGTTCTTCGTCCTCGCCGGCGTCTGCGTGGCGACCGCGCTCGCCGGGGCGGTGGGACTGCGCGAGGCCCCGCCCGAGGAGGACGTGCCGCTCGGGGATGTGGTCAGCCCGCTCCGGGACGAGCGGATGTGGCGCCTCGCCGTCGGGAGCGGCCTCATCGTCTCTGCCCAGGTCAGCATCATGGCCTTCGCCGTCCTTTTCCTCCACGGCGCGCGCGGGCTCTCGACGGTCGCCGCTGCCGGGGTGTTCGCGGGGATGCAGCTGGTCGGCGCCGCCCTCCGGATCGCCGCCGGCCGCTGGTCCGACCGGGTGGGGACCCGCATCGGGCCCCTGCTCAAGCTCGCCTTCGCGCTCTCGGTCACCCTCGCCGTGAGCGCAGCCTTGAGCTCGGCACCGCTCGGCCTCCTCCTGCCCGCCTTCCTCGTGGCCGGGGCCGTCGCCCAGAGCTGGAACGGGCTCTCCTTCACGGCCGCCGCAGAGATCGCCGGCCGGGCCCGCGCCGGCGCCGCCCTCGGCTTCCAGCAGACGGCGCTCGCCGTCTCCACCGCGGTCGCGCCGCCCGTCTTCGCCGTGCTCGTGCAGTCCACCTCGTGGGGCATCGCGTTCGGGCTCGCGGCCGCGCTCCCGCTCGCCGGGGCCGGGGTGATGCGCAGGGTGCCCGCCTAGCGGATCGAGAAGCCGGTCAGCCCCTCTTCGAGCTCCTCGAAGACGTCGACGCGCTCCACGTCGGCGCCGCTCGGGCCGCGATGGGCGAAGGCCACGAGCCGCTCGACGGCCTCCGGCGGGCCCTCGAACACGGCCTCGACGGTGCCTTCCCACGTGTTTCGCACCCAGCCGCTCACGCCGCCCTCGAGCGCGAGCCGGCGCGTCGTGTCGCGGAAGAAGACACCTTGCACGCGGCCGTGGACGACGACGCGGCGCCTCACCGATACCGTCCGAACCACGGGAAGACGGAGACCGCGAGGAGCGTCGAGAAGCCGGCGGCGGCGACGAAGGGCAGGCGCGTGTCCACGTGAAAGAGGGGAACGTAGACGAGCGGGGCGATCGCGACGCCGGCGAACTTGAAGGCGCTGTACGCCGAGGTGGCGCCGGCGCGGTTCTCCGGGAACGACTCGACCGCGATCGTGTTCAGGCCGGCCCAGACGAACGTGGACGCGCAGCCGATCCCGAAGAAGAGGAGGCCGAGGCTCCAGGCGCTCGGCGCGAAGACGAGACCCACGACGCCGGCGGTGCATGCCGCCGCGCCCGCGAGCGCGGTTCCCGGCCGGCCGGCGCGGTCGACGACGGTGCCCGCGTAGCGGCCCAGCAGGATCCCGCCGATGCCGTAGCCCGCGACGAGGAGCCCGCGGGCGCCCGAACCGAGGTCGAACTCCTCCGCGCCCACGAGAACGAGGACGAAGCCGATGGCAGTGAACCCGAGGTAGCCGAGCGCCGCCTGCGTCGCAAGCAGGGCGATCCAGCGGTTCACGAGCGCGCGGAGCGATGCCAGCCCGCCGGCGCCAGCCCGGCGCTCGGCCTCCCAGATGGCCTGGCGCGGCAGTGCCAGCGCCGCGGAGACCGCGGCGACAAGGACGAACGCGAGCCGCCAGGAGACCTCCCCGAGCAGGCCGCCGAGAATCGGCGCGAGCATGAGCCCTGCGGTCTGAGCGGCCGCGAACGTCCCGACCGTCCGCCCGAGGACGGCCGGCGCCACCACCTCGGAGAGCGCGGCCAGCAGGATGGGGGAGAGGAACGCGTTCGCCGAGCCCATCGCCGCCCGGGCGCCCAGGAACGTCCAGACGTCGGGCGCGAGCGCGCAGCCGAGTGCGGCGAGGCCGAAGCCGACGTAGCCGCCCCGGACGACGCGGCGCGGGCCCAGCCTCTCGGCCAACGTCCCGGAGACCAGCTGGAGCAAGGCGAACGGCACCATGTACGCGGTGATCGCGGCGGCGGCGTAGCCGAGCGACGTGTCGAGGCCCTCGGCGACGTTGGGGATGAGCGCCGTGAGCATGGCGCCGCCGAACGGCCCGAGGAAGCCGCCGGCGTAGAGCGGGAACGTGGTGCGGCGCACGCGGCGGTAGGCTACGCGGCCCGGTGAGGGTGACTCGCTTCGTCTCAGAGCTGGCCGCCGCCCGCATCGGGGCGACCTGCAACTTCTACCGCGAAGGCAGGCGGGCGGAGCTGCTGCGGGAGCGGCTCGCGACATACCTGGAGTCCCGCCGCGACGCCCGGCTCCTCCTCGTGGGCGAGGCGGCCGGCTATCGCGGCGCCCGGGTCAGCGGGATCCCGTTCACGTCCGAGCGCCAGCTGACGGGAGCGCCGCCGGGGGAGGCCTCGGCGACGATCGTGCAGCGCGTGCTCGCCGAGCTCGGGCTGACCGAGGACACGCTCCTCTGGAACGTCGTGCCGACGCACCCGCAGCTCCCCGGCCGCCCCGCGTCGAACCGCCCGCCGACCCCGGCGGAGGTCGCCGCCGGCGCTCCCTTCCTGGCCGAGCTGGCGCGGGGTCGCACCGTGCTCGCCGTCGGCCGGGTCGCCGAGCGCGCCCTCGGCGGGCCCTACGTCCGGCATCCCAGCCGCGGCGGGGCGGCCGCGTTCAGGGATGCCCTGCTGGACTACGCTTCGGGCTGATGCCCGCGGCGAACGACCAGCTGCCGATCAGGCGGAACACGGCCCTCCTCTCGGCGGCGCTCGCGGCCAACTCGGGGATGCTCCAGCTCTCCGCGGCGGTCGCCTCGCTCACGTTCGTCCTCGTCACCGGCGTGAAGGGCCTGCTCGGCCTCGGCCCGGCGATCGTCCTCGCCTCGGGCGCCCTCGCGGCGCTTCCGGCGGGGCGGGCGATGGACCGCTTCGGGCGCGTGCCGGTGATCGCGGTCGGCTTCGTGATCGGAGCGGGCGGGGGCGTCCTCGCGGCCGTGGGCAGCGCCCTCGAGTCGCCCTTCCCGGTCTTCCTCGGCCTCGCCTTCGTCGGCACCGCCGGCGGCACCTCGCTGCTCGCCCGGACGGCCGCGGGCGACATGTACCCGCCGGAGCGGCGCGCGCGGGGCATCGCGCTCGTCCTCTTCGGCGCCGTCTTCGGGGCGATCCTCGGGCCGGCGGTCTTCAGCCCGCTCCTCTCGGGCCGCGACCTGGACGGCGACTCGCTCGCGCTCCTCTGGCTCGTCGGCTCGGGCTTCATGCTCACCGGCCTCTTCCTCGTGCTCATGGTCCGGCCCGACCCGAAGCAGATCGCGGAAATCCTCGCCCGCGGCACTCCCGCCGCCGAGCCGCGACCGCCGGCCCCGCTCAAGGAGATCCTCACGCGGCGGGGCGCCCTCCCCTCGATCTTCGCCGCGCAGGCGAGCTTCGGCGTCATGGTGGGCGTGATGACGCTCACGGGGGCCGTGGTCGTCGACCACCACGACCACTCCGGGGAGGCCGTCTTCCCGATCATCGGCGCCCACGTGCTCGGCATGTACGCGCTAGTCCTCGTGGTCGGCGACGTGGTCGACCGGATCGGGCGGCCGCCCGCGCTCGTCGGCGGCCTGTCGCTGATGGCGCTCTCCACCGTCAGCCTCCTCTGGATCGCGAGCGTTCCCGCGACCGCGCTCGCGCTCTTCGTGCTCGGCCTCGGCTGGAACCTCTCCTTCGTCGCCGCCACCGCCCAGCTCGCCGACTGCTCGCTGCCCTGGGAGCGCGGCAAGCTGCTCGGCTTCAACGACCTCCTCTCCGGTCTCACGGGCGCGAGCCTCGCGCTCCTCGGCGGGTACGCGCTGACGGTCATCGGGGTGGCGGCGCTCGCCGTCGGGGCGACGGTCATCGTCGTCGTACCGGCGGTCTGGATCGGCCGCCGGGGCTTCGGGCGGCCGCTCGAGGCGCCGCCCGCCGCCGCCGAATGACGGCTGCTAGAATCCGCGCTCGGCGGACGCGCGTCCGCCCTTTCTCTGTGATGAAGACCTACACCGCCAAGCCGAAGGAGATCGAGCAGCGCTGGTTCGTCGTCGACGCCGAGGGCCAGACCCTCGGACGCCTGGCGACGCGCATCGCCGACACGCTCAGGGGCAAGCGCAAGCCGCAGTACACGCCGCACGTGGACACCGGCGACTTCGTCGTCGTCGTCAACGCGGAGAAGATCGCCGTCACCGGGAACAAGCTCGAGCAGAAGCGGTACTACCGCCATTCCGGCTACCCGGGCGGCCTGCGCTCGCGGACGCTCGCCGAGCAGCTCGAGCGGCGCCCCACCGAGGTCATCCGCAAGGCGGTCAAGGGCATGCTCCCCCGCAACCGCCTGGCGCGGCGGCAGATCACCAAGCTCAAGGTCTACGCGGGCCCGGCGCATCCGCACGAGGCCCAGGACCCGCAACCCCTGCCGCTGGACTGACCGACGTGAACGAGATCGCCCAATACCGCGGCACCGGCAAGCGCAAGACCTCCGTGGCGCGCGTCATCCTGCGCCCGGGCGACGGAGCAACCTGGATCAACGGCCGCTCGCTCGAGGCCTACTTCGGGCGCGAGGCGCTCCGGACGACGGCGACCGCGCCGCTCCGCGCAGCCGGCGTCGAAGGGCGCTTCGACATCCGCGCGCGCATCCACGGCGGCGGCCCGAGCGGCCAGGCCGGCGCCCTCCGCCACGGCATCGCCCGCGCACTGGTCGAGGCCGACCCGGAGATCCGGGGCGTCCTCAAGCGCGAGGGCTTCCTCACGCGCGACGCGCGCATCGTCGAGCGCAAGAAGGCCGGCCTGCACAAGGCCCGCAAGGCGCCGCAGTTCTCCAAGCGCTAGCCCGTGTCTCTTCGGGTGATGCTGCCCGGCCTCTGGGTCGCAGGCACCAAGCCGGCGTTCGCACTCGTCCGCGGCCGGGGCTGCGAGCCCTGCCAAGGGCGAGGGTGGACGCCGGCGCCGCCTGATTGCGGGCCAGAGGCGGGCGGGTATCGCGCGGAGAGACACTAGTGGCCAGGCGCGTGTTCGGGACCGACGGAGTCCGCGGCGTCGTCGGTGCGGACCTGACCGAGGAGCTCGTCGAGAAGCTCGGCCGCGCGTTCGCCCGCTGGAGCGGGAGCGCCGGCGTGCTCGTCGGTTGGGACACCCGGGCCTCCGGGCCCGAGCTCGTGGCGGCCCTCGCCCAGGGGCTTGCCGCCGGCGGCGCGGACGTCGCACTGGGCGGCGTGCTCCCGACTCCGGCGGTGGCGCTCCTCGCCGAGGACTGCGGTGCGGTCGTCTCCGCCTCCCACAACCCGGCGGAGTACAACGGCGTCAAGTTCTTCCGGGGAGGCTGGAAGCTCGAGGACGACGAGGAGGAGGCAATCGAGCGGCTGCTCGACGAGGGCGGGGGGAGCTCGCCGTTCGAGGTCGAGTCGGTCGACGGGCTGGACGAGCGCTATCTCGACATCGTCTGCCGGCGCTTCGGCTCCCCGCTCGCGGGCCTTCGAGTCGTGCTCGACTGCGCCAACGGCGCGATGTTCGAGATCGCGCCGGCCGCCTTCCGGCGCCTCGGCGCCGCCGTCTCCGTGGTCGGCGACAGGCCCGATGGCACGAACATCAACGAGGGCTGCGGCGCCACCGACCTGAGCCTGCTCGCGCGCGTCGTGCCCGAGGCGGCCGCGGACCTCGGCGTCGCCTTCGACGGGGACGGCGACCGCATGCTCGCCGTCGACGCTGCCGGGAACGAGGTCGACGGCGACCAGATCCTGGCCGTCCTCGCGCTCCACCTCGGCGTCGACCTCGTCGCGGTGACCCGGATGACGAACCTCGGCTTCCACCGGCTGATGGGGGAGCGGGGCATCCGCGTCCTGACCACGGACGTGGGCGACCGCTACGTGCTCGAGGCGCTGCGGGCGGAGGGCGGCACCCTCGGAGGCGAGCAGTCGGGCCACGTGCTCTACCTCGACGGCCACGTGACCGGTGACGGGCTCGTCGCCGGGCTCCTCCTCTGCCGGGCCGTCCATGAGCAGGGCCTTCCGCTTGCCGAGCTGGCCGCCGTCATGCCCCGGTACCCGCAGGCGAAGGCGAACGTGGAGGTGCGGCGCAGGGGTCTGCCCGCCGCGATCCCCGAGGAGGCCGCGCGGCTTACGGCCGGCCTGAGCGGCCGCGGCCGGTGCTCGTCCGCCCCTCCGGGACGGAGCCGGTCGTGAGGATCCTCGCCGAGGCGGAAACCGAGAAGGAAGCGCGCCGGCTCTGTGCTACGATCGCGCTCTCGTCGAGAGAGAGCTCGGCTAGCTGCACGGCCGGGCTCGCGTTTCGTCTCGTTTTTCGGGGGCGATCAGGCTCTACGGCAGGTCGACGAGCGATAGCCGGGTCGGTCCCGGCGGGCAAGGCAAGAGGGGGCTTCGGGTGTGCGGGATCATCGGATACGTGGGCTCGAGGACTGCGAAGGACCTCCTGCTCCAGGGGCTGGAGCGGCTCGAGTACCGCGGCTATGACTCCGCGGGCCTCTGCCTCGTCGAGGGGGGCCGCCTCGACTACGTCCGGGCGGTCGGCAACCTCGACCAGCTGAAGGAGGCCGCCGGCCGGAACGGCTCGCCCGCGACCACCGGCCTCGGCCACACGCGCTGGGCGACCCACGGGAAGGTGTCCATCGAGAAACGCCCACCCGCTGGCGGGATGCGCGAAGGCGACGTCGCCGTCGTCCTCAACGGCATCGTCGAGAACTTCCGGGAGCTCGGCGAGTCCCTGGCCGCCGACGGCCAATCTTCACGTCCGAGACGGACGCCGAGGTCGTCGCGCACCTGGTCGAGCGCCACTACCGGGGCGACCTGGCCGTGGCCGTGCGGGAGACGTACGCGCGAGCTCGAGGGCCACTTCGCTTTCGTCGTCATCCACCGCGATCATCCCGACATGCTCGTCGGCGCTGCGCCTGCAGATGTCCGCTCGTGGTCGGCGACGGCGACGGCGAGATGTTCCTGGCCTCCTCGATCGCCGCCTTCCTGCGTCAGACGCGCCGCGTCAAGCTGATACGAGGACGGCGAGGTCGTCGTCATCACTCCGGCCGGCGTGCGCTTTCTGCCGCTGGACGGCGGGCTCGGCCGCGACCGGGACTTCATGGAGGTCGACTGGGACGACGAGGCTCGCCGAGAAGCAGGGCTACGAGACGTTCATGCTCAAGGAGATCTACGAGCAGCCGCAGGCGATCGCCGACACGATCGGCGAGCGGATCCGGGCCGGCCGGCTCGACCTGGAGGACATCGGGCTGACGGAGACCGAGGTCCAGAACCTCCGCCGCATGGTCATCCTCGCGTGCGGTACCGCCTACCACGCCGGCGTCATCGGCCGGTACGTGATCGAGGAGTGGGCGCGGATCCCGTGCGAGCCGGACATCGCGAGCGAGTGGATCTACCGCGACCCGGTCCTCACCAAGGACACGCTGGTCGTCGGGATCTCGCAGTCCGGCGAGACGAGGGATACCGTGCAGGCGGTGCGGCTCGCCAGCGAGAGCGGAGCCCGCACGGTCGCGATCACCAACCTGATGGGGACGCAGATCACCCGCGAGGTCGACCGCGTCCTCTACACGCGGGCGGGGATGGAGATGGGCGTCGCCGCCACGAAGACCTTCACCGCGCAGGTGATCCTGCTCTACCTGCTCGCGCTCAAGCTCGCCGAGGTGCGCCGCACCCTGCCCGACGAGGAGATCCAGCGGCTCCTGCTCGAGGTGGAGTCGCTGCCGGCGAAGATGGCGCTGTACCTCGACGGCGACCATCCGATCGAGGAGATCGCGCAGCGCCACTGCCAGAAGCCGTTCTTCCTCTACCTCGGCCGTCACATCGGCCTGCCCGTCTGCCTCGAGGGCGCGCTCAAGCTGAAGGAGATCTCCTACATCCCGACCGAGGCGTACTCGGCCGGAGAGATGAAGCACGGCCCGATCGCGCTGCTCGACGAGGAGACGCCCGTGGTGGTCGTGGCGACGGACTCCCACGTCTATGACAAGGTCGTCTCCAACATCCAGGAAGTCCGCGCCCGGGGGGCCGAGGTCATCGCCATCGCCACCGACGGGAACGAGGACATCCAACACCACGCCGACGACGTCGTCTACGTGCCACGAACGCACCCGTTCCTCCAGGCCGTGCTCGCGGTCATCCCGCTGCAGCTGATCGCCTACCGCATCGCCCGCCTGCGCGGCCTGAACGTCGACCAGCCGCGCAACTTGGCCAAGACGGTGACGGTCGAGTAGCGCTGCCGGCGAGGAGCCGCGCCCTGAAAGCCGAATCCGACCAGGTGGCGTCCGGGTTGAGCGGTCCGAACAGGCAAGCCGTGCGGGGATCGATGTGGCGGTGAGGGTCGACGTGTTCGTCGAGTCCGTTCAGACCTCGCGGACGTTCGAGGCCGCGATCGAGAACCTGCTCGAGGGCATCGAGCGGGTCGGGCTGCACCTCGACGACCGCCTGCCGACCGAGGAGCAGCTCGCCGGCCAGCTCGGCATCTCCAAGCCGACGCTCCGCCAGGCGCTCCGCGTGCTCGAGCGCAGCGGGCTCCTGCGCGTCCGCGCCGGCAAGGGCGGCGGCATCTTCATCGCGTCCGAGGTCGTGCCCGTGGACGCGATCTCCCACAACGTCGCCGTCGAGGCCGAGGAGGCCGTGGACGTCCTGCGGGGACGGCGGATCCTCGAGGGCGCCGTCACGATGATGGCTTCACAGACCGCCACGGAGGACGACTACGCGGGCATCGAGCGCACGAACGAGCTCCTGCGGCGCAGCCTCGGCGACCGTCCCCGCGTCATGGGAGCGAACGCCATGTTCCACCGGGCGGTCATCCGCGCCTGCCACAACAAGGCGCTGCAGGGCGCCATGCGGAATCTGGAGACCGGGCTCGCACCGATCCGGGACACCTACCAGGGCGGCCAGGAGAACGACGAGATCACCCTCGCCATCCACCGGCGGCAGGTCGAGGCGATGCGGAGCCGGGACGCGAAGGCCCTCGGCGCCGTCCTGGACGAGCACTTCCGCATGCTCGAGGTCGAGTTCGCGGCGGCGCTCGACCGCAAGTGGGAGACCCTTTTCGGCGAGGTGGCGGAGCAGACGCTCCGTCTCGGCGCGACCCCAGACCGCTGACGGGCGGCTTGACTCGGAAAGTGAAAGGTGTTTTCCTTCCCGCCACTGTACGGTGGCCGGGCATCTGGGGGTTCCATGCGAAACGCGCCAGCCGACACGCAAGGCCGCAGCAGCATGCCCTCTGGGCGCTAGCCCGATTCGAAGGAGGGACTGATGAGGGGGAAATACAGGGCGGGCCCGCTCGTGGTACTCGCCGCGCTGGTGATCGGTCTGCTGGCCGTGACCGGCGCGGGAGCCAGCGGCGTCGAGGCCGACCAGGGGTCGGACGTCGTCGAGGTGATCGTCCCCGACAAGGCCGAGCTCGAGCGCCTGATCGCGGAGGGCTTCGACCTCGACCATCAGCTGAAGGAGACCGAGGACGGCATCGTCGCCGTCGTCGTCGCGACCGCGAGCGAGCAGGAGCGGCTCGAGGCGCTCGGGTTCACGGTCGGCGCCACGCTCTTCTCCGAGGAGCAGCTCGACGAGGTCCTCGCCGAGCGAAACGCCGTCAAGGCGGCGAAGGCGCGCGGCGCCGGGATGCAGGCGCTGGCGGCGAACGGGGTCGAGCAGACCGACAACCCGAACCTCAAGGTGCTTCGCGCCGACTGGTTCACGAGCACGGGGACGCCCCAGCTGAACGTCGAGGCGCTTCACGTCGACGGCGCCGACCCGTCGCTGACTCTGACCCTCGAGTGGGACACGGGGCCGGGGACGCCGATGGGCTCCGGCGGGACGATCTCGATGCAGCGCTTCGTCGACGCCGGCGTCTACATGTACCACCGGCGGCAAACCAGCTCCCCGGTGCAGCCGGACAAGGTCCAGGTGACAAGCTCGACCGGCGACGTCGTCGTCGCGCAGGTGACCGAGTGGCTGCCGCCGGACACGCATCCAGTCAAGGACCGCTACGAGGACTTCGTCGACAACTACCTGGATCCGACGGAGCTCTACCAGCGGATCAACGAACTGGCCTCCGAGTTCCCCGACCTGGCCGAGATCCGCAACCTCCCCTACAAGACGAACGGCTACCGCCGGCACGCGCAGGCGATCGTCGGCTCGACCTCGGGGAGCACGAACCAGGCGGCCGCGTTCTACGTCACCTCGAGCGCGTACGGCAGCGAGGGCGGCAACGACCTCATGATCGAGACCGTCGACCCGGGGGCCCCGAACTCGCCGCTCAGCGTGGCGCAGCTCGGGAACCTCGTGCGGGTCAACCTCGCCACCGACGGCGCCGGTGTGCTCGTCAGCACCGCCAACGACGTGGTCGCGGCGATCAACAGCTCCGGTGTCCCGATGAGTGCCTCCACGTACCGGAACGCCTCCGGTGACGGCACCGTGCAGGCGACGTCCGCGCCGGTCGCCCTGAGCGACTTCCTGGACGCGCCGCCGAGCGTGTCCCGCGAGCCGTTCCAGGTGCAGGCGCTCGTGCTCGGGAAGACCCGCGACGGGTCGAAGCCGGGCGTCCTGGCCTACGCCCAGGAGCACGCGCGCGAGTGGGTGCCCCCGCTCGTGACGGTCGAGACGGCCGAGCGGCTGCTCCGGAACTACGCGCACGACGGCCGCGTGCAGCAGCTTCTCCGCAACCTGGAGATCTGGATCATCCCGTCGATCAACCCTGACGGTGGCCACTACTCGTTCTACGACGACAACGGCCAGCGGAAGAACATGTTCAACTACTGCGACCCGCCCGACGCCGACCCGAACCGGCGCGACGACTGGGGCGTCGACGTCAACCGCAACTACGCCGTCGGCTCGCTCTTCGACGGCTATAGCGGCGCGTCGACGAACTGCCGGAGCAGCACGTACGCCGGCCCCTCGGAGCTCTCCGAGCCCGAGAGTTCGAACCTGGTCTGGGTCGCGGACAACCACCCGAACATCCGCTTCTCCATGAACCTGCACAGCTCGGGCAACTACTTCATGTGGGCGCCCGGGGCCTACATCGTGCCCGGCCGCATCACGCTGCCGCGGCCCGATCCCGGCGAGGAGGCCTACTTCTACGTCGCCGCCGAGCGGATCGAGACCGCGATCAAGGCCTACCGCGGCCTGTCCGTGACGCCGGCCCGCACTGGCCCGGTCGCCGATGTGCTCTACTCGGCTGCCGGCAACTCTGGCGACCAGTTGTGGTACGCGAACCACATCTTCGCGTGGGACTTCGAGGTGGGCACGAGCTTCCAGCCCAACTGGGACGAGGCGCACGCCGAGACGATGGAGTTCTCGAACGGCCTCGAGGAGCTCATGCGGGTCGCCTACGACTGGAGCAAGGACAACTCCCCACCGAAGTCGAGGCTCCTGCCGGGCGAGGGCACCTACGCCGGGCCGGTGGAAGCGAGCTTCGCAACCCCGTCGGAGCCGGCGATCATCTACTACACGCTCGACGGCAGCCGCCCGACGTACGCCAACTCCCTCCGCCTGGTCTCCGAAGGACCGCGCCAGGGAGCGGCGCCGATCACGATCTCCGCGACCACGACGGTCAACTGGTTCTCGGTCGACGTGGCCGGCAACGTCGAGCTGGGCTACAACCCGGACAACCCCAACGCCAACAACTACCACTCGGAGACGATCGTCATCACTCCCTAGCGGGCCCGTCCCGGTAGGAGCGACGAAGCGCCGCGGCGCCCCTCGGGGCGCCGCGGCGCGTCTCGTGCGGGCGAGAACCCACCCGATCACGTGCTCGCCGGAGCGAGCTAGCTCCCTCGGATGGGCACGGTGATCGCCTCGGTCAGCAGGTCGGACTCACCCCTGAGGGCTTCGATGCGGAGCGTCCAGTCGCCCGCGATGGAGAGCGACGCGCTTTCGACCGCGTAGGTCGCGGGCACGGCCGCGTCCGGCTCGGCGGTCAGCTCGAGCGGGCCGATCTCCCGGCTCGGGAGCGACGCCGCCACGGTCACCTCGGTGACCTCCGCGGACGCGGCCGGGTCGGCAAAGGCGATCGTGATCGCGTTCTGCCCCGCCGTGCCCGGGTCGACGGTCACCTCGGCGGTCAGGTCGCCGAGCTGCACCTCGCGGGTGAAGACGCCGGCCGTCGGGGCCGACGTCGCCGCGGCCGAGGCGCTCGCGGCCAGCCGCCCGACGCGGGCCGGCACCGCCTCGACCAGGACGGCGGTCACCGCGACGATCGCCACCATCAGCGCCAGCTCCGCGCCGACGGTGAGGAGGAAGCGCCGCTGCTCGAGCCTCGAGGCGATCCTCCGCGAGAGCCTCGGCGTCGCGAAGCGGTTGTTGTAGGCGCCGAGGGCGACCAGCGGGACGACGAGCGCGACCTTGGCGAGGACCAGGAGGCCGTAGCGCGTCTCCCAGAGCGCGCTCCAGCTCCGGAGCTGGAGGTAGGCCGAGAGGATTCCGGCCACGAGGAGCGCCACGACCGATCCCACGGCGAGGTTCGAAAACCGCGGCACCGCCCTCACGGCCAGCGACCAGCGTTCCCCGCCCGCCGCCACGAGAGCGACGAGGAGGAACGCGAGGCCCCCGGTCCACACGGCCGCCGAGGCCACGTGGAGGATGTCGGACAGGAGCCCGACCCCGCCCGACGTCCGGGCATGGCCGGAGAAGGACGGCGTCAGCACGAGGCTCCCGGACAGCACGAGCGAGAGGGTCGTCAGGCCCTCCGATTCGCGTCCGGCGGTGTTCCGCTGGGCCATCGCTGCCAGCGCGAGCGAGATCGCAAGCGCTCCCTGGATCACCATCACCTCGCCGTAGTCCGTGCCCATGACCAGCCGGAACAGGTGCCAGGAGAGGGCATCGCCCAGGCTCAGTCCGACCGCGGTCGCTCCGTGGAGGAGGATGTTGGCCGCCGCCGCGACCGCCAGGCCGCCGGCGACCCCGGCAAGGACGCCGTAGAGCGTCCGCCGCACCCGCCAGCCCGCCTCCGGCAGCACGAGGCCGAGCGAGAAGGTCCCGCCGACAGCCGCCAGGAGCAGTGCCAGCTCGAAGAACCGGCTGGCCGTGAAGAGCGCATCGACGGCCTCCGGCGTGCCGGTGAGCGCGTCGAGGGAGAGCGTGCTGGCGTCCGTGCCCCGCTCGAGGACGTGGAAGACGAAGGCTCCCGAGATCGGGTGGGAGTCGGCCGAGACCGCCCGCCAGGCGACCGTGTAGGTGCCGGGGGCGAGCCCGGCGTCGATCCCCACGGCCACCTCGCTGGCCTCGGGCTGCTCCACGTCGCCGCTGTCCACCTGGCGGCCGTCCGCGGCGAACACGCGCACGGAGCCGAGCGAGGCGTCCACAGGCTCGTTGAACTCGAGCAGAACCTCGCTCGGTGTCTGCTGGACGACGACGTCGTTGCCCGGCTGCGTGCTGATCAGCACCGAGTGCGCGAGCGCGCTCGGCGCCTGCGCGGCGGCTACGGCGAGCGCCGCCGCCGCCGCGGCTACCAAGCGGCCTCGTCGTCTCGGGTGCTGCAGGCGGCCCTTCGTAGGCATCCCGATCAGCCTGGGCGCCTCGCCGAGCGTCGAGGCGAGCCGCTCCGCATGCGGTGATCGTAGACCGCGGGCGAGGCCGTTGACCAGCGGGCGGTCAGTCGTCCTCGGGCGGGCGGCGGAGCCGCTTCGTCCGGCTGCGCGCCCGCTTCCCCTCGAGCCTCCGCTCCCGTGAGGCCTTCGCGGGCGCGGTCGGACGGCGGCGGCGCTCGGTCCGGAGTGCGTCCCGGATCGCCCCGGCGAGGCGCTCGAGCGCGAGCTCGCGGTTGCGCCACTGGCTCCGCTCGTCCTGCGCGACGGCACGGACGACAGGCCCCGCCTTCCGGTGGATCCGTGCTTTCTGGCCGCGGCTCAGGGTCGCGGAGGCCTCGACGTCGAAGGACGCCTCGACGCGCGTCTCCGTCTTCTGGGCGTGCTGCCCGCCGGGGCCGCTCGAGCGGGAGGTGCGCAGGCGGATCTCGGCGAGCGGGATCGCCAGGCCGCGGTGGACGCGAATAGACTCGGGGCGCATGGCGGCGATTCTGCTCGACATCGACGGCGTCCTGCACGTGTCGGGCGAGCCCGTGCCGGGCGGCAGCGACGCGGTGCGGGCCCTGAGGGCCGATGGACACAGGCTTCGCTTCGTCACCAACAACACGACGCGGGCGCGTGAGCAGCTCGCGGGCGACCTGCGAGGGCTCGGGGTCGAGCTGGAGACCGAGGAGCTGACGACGACTCCCGTCGCGGCGGCGCGCCTCCTCGCCGGGAAGCGCGTGCTCGCCCTGACGATGGCGGCCGTCCAGCCCGACCTGGCGGAAGAGGTGGAGCTCGTCGAGCGCGACGCCGACGTCGTGCTCGTTGGCGGGGCAGACGAGAGCGAGGAGACCGGGGCGGTGTTCGGCTACGCGAACCTGAACCGCGCCTTCGCCGAGATCGAGGCCGGCGCGCGCTTCGTCTGCCTGCACCGGAACCGCTGGTGGCAGACGAAGCAGGGGCCGCTCCTCGACGCCGGCGCCTACGTAGCCGGGCTCGAGTACGCCGCGGGCGTCGAGGCCGAGATCGTCGGCAAGCCCAGCCGGGCGTACTTCTCCGCGGCGCTCGCCGAGCTGGGCGCGTCGGCCGGGGAGGCCGTGATGGTCGGCGACGACATCGAGGCGGACATCGGCGGCGCCAAGGCCGCCGGCCTTCGCGGCGTGCTCGTGCGGACCGGCAAGTTCCGCGAGGAGACCCTCGCCGCGGCCGCCGTGCAGCCCGACGCCGTCGTCGACTCGGTCGCGCACGTCCCCGCCCTCCTGCGGGAGCGCGCGTGAAGGTCGGGCTCGACCTGATCGAGATCCAGCGGATCCGCGAGGCCCTCGACCGCTACCCGCGCTTCCGGGAGCGCTGCTTCACCGAGGCCGAGCAGGCCTACTGCGACTCGCGGGCCAACCCGGCCCAGCACTACGCGGCGCGCTTCGCGGGCAAGGAGGCGGTCGGGAAGGCGCTCGGCTTCGGCGTCGCGCGCGCCTTCGCGTGGAAGAACGTCGAGATCGCCGGCCGGCCGAAGCCCTTCGTCCGCCTCTCGGGCGAGGTCGAGGCGTGGTCCGAGCGCGTCGGCGCGGGGGAGATCGACCTCTCGATGACCCACTCGAAGGGCATGGCCGCCGCAGTGGCAGTCGTCGCGCCCGTCGGATGAGCTACGAGCCGCTCTACAGCTCCGAGGAGATGCGCGCCGCCGAGGCCCACTACCCCGGACCGACACTCGAGCTGATGGAGCGCGCGGGCAAGGGCGTGGCCGGCGAGGTGCTCCGCCGCTTCCCGGACGCTCGTCGCGTCGCGGTCTGGTGCGGCACGGGGGCGAACGGGGGCGACGGGCTCGTCGTCGCGACCGAGCTCCTCGCCGCCGGACGCGAGCCCGCCGTGCGCCTCCTCGGCCCCGAGGAGAAGGTCGCCGGAGACTCGGCGGCCGTCCTCGCCCGCGCGCAGGAGGCCGGCGTGCCGTTCGTCGAGGAACACGGCGCCGCCGACCTCGCGGTCGACGCCCTCTTCGGCACCGGCTTCCGCGGGGCGCCGCGGCCGGACGCCGAGCGGGCCATCCTCGAGCTGAACGCCGGCGGCGCGCCCGTCGTCGCCGTCGACCTCCCGTCCGGCGTCGACGCGTCCACCGGCGAGGTCGAGGGCGCCGCCGTCGAGGCGGACGCGACGGTCACGTTCCACGCACCCAAGGTCGGCCACGCGATCGCGCCGGGGCGCTTCCACGCCGGCGAGGTCGTCGTCGTCGACCTCGGCCTGGAGCCGGCGGCGACCCGCATCCGGCGCGCGACCGCTGAGGTCCTGGGCGCCGTCCCCCGGCGGACGGAGCGCGACAACAAGTACTCGGCCGGGTCGGTGCTCGTCGTCGGCGGCTCGCGGGGCCTCACCGGGGCGCCGTCGCTCAGCTCGGAGGCGGCACTCCGGGCGGGCGCCGGCATCGTCACCGCGTGCATCCCCGCATCCCTGAACCTCGTCCTCGAGCAGCGCCTCCTCGAGGTGATGACCCGGCCGTGCCCGGACGAGGAGGGGGCGCTGACTCCCGACGCTGCCGACGAGATCCTCGCGGCCGCGGAGCGCGCGGGCGCGGTCGCCCTCGGCCCCGGCCTCGGCCGGGCGGAGGGCACGCAGGCGCTCGTCGGCTTCCTCCTCGACCGCCTCGGCAAGCCGCTCGTTCTCGACGCCGACGGGCTCTTCGCGCTCGCCGGTCACCTGGACTGGGTCGTCTCGCGCGAGGCGCCGACGGTGCTGACGCCCCACGCGGGCGAGCTGGCGCGGCTGCTCGGGAGGCCCTCCGCCTGGGTGAGCGCCAACCGCCTGGACGCCGTGCAGGCGGGGGCGGACGCCACCGGGGCGGTCGTCCTCCTGAAGGGCGCCGACACGCTGGTCGCCGCGCCCGGGAAGAGCCCCGTCGTCGTCGATCTCGGGAGCCCGGGCCTCGCCACGGCGGGAAGCGGTGACGTCCTCACCGGCGTCGTCGGCGCCTTCCTGGCCAAGGGCCTGGAGGGGAGCCTCGCCGCGACCGCCGCCGCCGCCGCCCACGGCGTCGCGTCGCGGCTCGCGGCCGAACGGCACGGCGAGGCGGGGCTGATCGCCCGGGACGTCGTCGAGGCCCTCTCGCCCGCGCTCTCGCCGTGACGCTGGCGCGGAGCGCTCGGAGGGTGCAGGACGCGCTGGCGGCGCGGGGCCTCGCGCACGAGGTGATCGAGCTGCCGGACACGACCCGGAGCGCCGCCGAGGCTGCGGCCGCCGTCGGCTGCCGCGTCGAGCAGATCGTCAAGTCGCTCGTCTTCCGCGCTGCCGAGAGCGGCAGGCCGCTGCTCGTGATCGTGGGCGGCGCCGACCGCGTCGACGAGGCGAAGCTCGCCGCGCTCGCCGGCGAGCCGGTCGAGCGGCCCGACGCCGCCTACGTGCGGGAGCGCACGGGCTTCTCGATCGGCGGCGTCCCGCCGCTCGCGCACGCCGAGCCGCTCGAGGTGCTGATCGACGCGGACCTCCTCCGGGAGGAGGAGGTCTGGGCCGCCGCGGGCACGCCCTTCGCCGTCTTCCGTCTCCGCTCAGCCGAGCTCGAGGCGCTGACCGGCGGCCGCATCGTCGAGGTGGCGGGGTGAGGCGGTCGCGGGTCCGGGTCGACCTCGGCGCCGTCCGTGCGAATGCTGAGCGCCTGCGCGCCGCCGCCTCGCCCGCCGAGCTCTGGGCCGTCGTCAAGGCGGACGCCTACGGGCACGGGGCGGTCGGCGCAGCGCGGGCCGCGCTCGCGGGCGGCGCCGCCGGGCTCTGCGTCGCGACCGTCCGGGAGGGCCAGGAGCTCCGGAAGGCCTTCCCCTCGGCGCGCCTCCTCGTCATGAGCCCGCTTGGCGACGGGGAGGCGGCCGCCGCCCGGGACGCGCACCTCGAGGTCGCGCTCTCCTCGCCCGCGGCTCCGGACGGCCTCGACCTCCACCTGAAGGTGGACACGGGCATGGGTCGCTGGGGGATGACGCTCGCCGACGCGCTCGCGGTGCCGCGCGAGCGCGTCGTCGGGGTCATGAGCCACCTGGCCACTGCGGACGAGGGCGACGACGCGTTCGCCCGGGCCCAGATCGAGCGCTTTCGGCAGGTCGCCGCAGCCTTCCCGGGCGTCCCGGCTCACCTGGCCAACACCGCCGCCACGCTGCGCTTCCCCGAGGCCCGCTTCCAGGCGGTGCGCTGCGGGATCGGGCTCTACGGGCTCTCCCCGTTCGGGGACGACCCGGCCGCCCTGGGGCTGCGCCCGGCGCTCTCCTGGCGGAGCTACGTCGCGCTCGTGAAGGAGCTCGCGCCGGGCGAGAGCACGGGGTACGGCCGCCGCTTCGTGGCCGCCGAGCCGGCGCGGGTCGGCATCGTCCCCGTCGGCTACGCGGACGGCTTCCGCCGCGGTCTCACCGGAACCGAGGTGCTCGTGGACGGAAGCCGGCGGCGGGTCGTCGGCACCGTCTCGATGGACTCCTTCGCCGTCGAGCTCGGCGACGAGGCTGCGGGCGCCGAGGTGACGCTGATCGGGGACGGGATCCTCGCCGAGGAGCACGCCCGAGTCCTCGGCACGATCAACTACGAGATCACCTGCGGCCTGAACACCGACCCTGCACGGGCCGAGCGGGCGGTCGTCGATGGATGAGCCCATCCGCCGGGCGGTCGGCGACGAGCCGGCCTGGATCGTCGGCGGCGCCATCCGCGACGAGCTCCTCGGGCGCCCGGTCGTCGACGTCGACGTCGCCTGCGGGAGGCCCGAGCTGGCGGCGCGGCTTCACTCCCGCCTGACGGGCGGCGCCGTCTTCCCGCTCTCCGAGCGCCACGGCGCCTGGCGGGTCGCGCTCGCCGACGGCAGGACCGTGGACTTCACGCCCCTCCATGGTGAGACGATCGAGGACGACCTCGCCACGCGGGACTTCACCGTCAACGCCCTGGCGAGGCCGCTCGGGGCCAGGGATCTGCTCGACCCGCTCGGCGGCGAGGCCGACCTGGCCGCGAGGCGGCTCCGGGCGGTCGGCCCCTCGATCTTCGCCGACGACCCGCTCCGGCTCCTGCGGGGCGTGCGCCTCGAGGACGAGCTCGGCCTCCGGCTCGACGAGGAGACCGAGGCGCTCGTGCGCGCCGAGGCGGGGCGCGCGGGCGAGCCGGCCGGGGAGCGAATCCTCGGCGAGCTCGACCGGCTCTCGCCGGACGGCCTCCGCCGCGCCGACGAGCTCGGCCTGCTCGCGCCGCTCGGCGGGTCGAGCGCGGGTCTCGACGAGGTCGGCCCCGCCGACACGCCCGGCTTCCTGCTCGTCGTCGTCTTCGGCGCGGAGCTGGGGCGGCTCCCGGTCTCGAACGAGCTCGCCAGGCTTGCCCGCACGCTCCTCGCCGCCGAGCGGCCCCCCGACGACTCGCCGCGCGCGATCCACCGCTTTCGCCGGCGGACGGAGCCCTGGGCGCTGACCGCACTCGCCTACCTGGGCGAGACCGACCTCTACGACGCCGTCCGCGCCGCCCGGGCCGCCGACCACCCGGAGCCGCTCCTCCGCGGGGAGGAGATCCTCGACCTGGGCGTGGCGCCCGGCCCGGAGGTCGGCCGCCTGCTCGAGCTCGTCGCCGAGGAGCGCGCCGCCGGCACGATCGCGACACGCGAGGAAGCGCTCGCCCTCGTCAGGGGAGAGCTCGGTGGCTGAGGCTGCGGGGCCGTGCGGCTAGCGCCACTTGACGGTGCAGCCGACCGGCGGCGTCTCCTGCACCGCCGGCTGCGTTCCGGCCACCGCCGCCTCGAGGGCGGGGCGGAGGTACGGCTCGGCTCCGTCCGGGTCACGGTGGTCGGAGTCGGGGGCGCCGTGGTAGACGAGGCGGTGGTCGCCGTCGAAGACGAAGACCTCCGGCGTCCGCGCCGCGCCGTAGGCCCGGGCCACTTCCTGCGTCTCGTCGTAGAGAAAGGGGAAGGCGAAGCCCTTCTCCTCCGCACGGGCCTTCATGTCGTCGGGCGAGTCGCCCAGGTACCCGGCGTTCGCGTTGATCGCGACGAGCGCCGCGCTGCCGTCGAAGTCCTTCGCCGTCGCGTTCAGGCGCTCTTCCCACGCGATCACGTAGGGGCAGTGGCAGCAGGAGAAGACGACGGCGAGGGGCTTCCCCCCGTAGTCCGAGAGGCTGCGGGTCGAGCCGTCGAGGTCCGGCAGGGCAAAGTCCGGAGCCTGGTCTCCGAGCCGAAGCTGGGCCACCGCGCAAGGATATAGACGTGGTCGCTCTCTACGACGGCGTGGCGCACGGCATGAACCTCTACTCGCGGGCCGCCTTCCGCGTCGGCCTGCTCCCTCCCGACGGCTTCGATCCCGGTCCGGGGACGCTGGTCGTGATCACGCACCGCAAGGAGTCGGACGTCCCGCTCGTCTGCCCGCCGATCTACTTCGCCATGGGCGGACACCGGAGCCCCGGGAACCGGATGCACTTCGCCGCCCGCGACGACATGTTCCTGCCGGGGTTCTTCGCGGGGTTCCCGCCGGACCTGCCGCTCCGTGCGCGGCGCGTCCTCTACCGCGTCGGCGTCGGCCGCTGGCTCCCCCGCGTCAACGTCTTCCCGATCCGGAGCGCGAGCGTCGCGCGGGCCGCGGAGGTGCTGGCCGCCTCGCCGGGGCGCCCGCTCGCCGAGCTGCTCCCCGCCGAGACCGCGGACGCCTTCGCCGAGCGGGCGGGCGCCTGCGGGCTCGCTCCTCCGGCCCGCGCGGGCGAGGCGCTCCGCGGCGTCTACGCGGACCTCCTGTGGCGGCCGGTCTCGCCGGAGGACACGCCCGGCCTCGAGGAGTTCTGGAGCGGACGGGCGGCCCGCGCGGCCGGCGACTTCCGGGCGCTCGTCCAGGAGATCCGCGACGGGCACGTCATGCTCGTCTTTCCCGAAGGACGCCCCTCGCCCGACGGCGAGATCGGGCCGATCCGCCCCGGGATCGGGGCGCTCGTCCGCCGGGGAAAGCCGCCTGCGATCCGCCCCCTCGCGCTCGCCTACGATCCGCTCGTCCGCGGGCGCACCCGCGTCCACCTGGCGCTCGGCCCGGCGATCGGGCCGCCCCGGGAGGACGTCGAGCAGACCCTCCTCGACCTGCTTCGCGTGACGATGCCGCTCACCTGCGGCCAGGTGGTGGCCGCGCGCCTCCAGGCCGGGGCCGAGGCCGATGTCGCCGCGATCGAGCGCGAGCTCGCCGCCGAGGTCGAGGCAGCCCGCGAGGAGGGCCGCCCCGTCGAGCCCGACCTCCTCGAGGGTGGCACGCGCCGCCGCCGGCTGGTCGAGGCGCTGTCCGTGGCTCCCCGCCGGGCCGCGGACCTGCCCTTCCTCGTCCGCGAGCACGCGAGCGCCCGCTCGCGCTAGGAGAGCTCGAATCAGATGATCCCTCCGTCGGCTCCTTGCGGGTCGAGTTCTAGGAGGGCTCTCTTGCCGGCTCCCGCTCCGGCGCCGGCGCCGGCTCGCGCTTCCGGCCGAGCAAGCGCGGGAACGCCGGGCTCACGAGCACGGCGCCCATGAGGGTGACCGGGAGGACGACGAGGGCGTGCATGGTCAGCACGTATGCCGTGGCCTTGTCCGGGTTGACGTCGATGCCTTTCGCGGCCAGTAGGGTCAGGTAGTCGAAGGTGCCGATCCCGGCTGCGGTCGCGGGCACCGCGAGCGCCAGGTTCCCGATGCCCTCGAGCAGGAAGTAGGCGCCGAGCGGCAGGCCGAGGTCGAACGCGTACTCGCCGACGATGTAGTACATGGCGAGGTCGGCGAGCCACATTGCCGCCGAGGTGCCGAAGATCGCGACGAGCCGCTTCCGCCCCCGGAAGGCGCCGAGCCCGTCCACGAAGTGGGCGGCCGAGCGCGTGAAGCGCGTGTGCCAGCGCGGTGAGAGCCTGCGGGTCGCCCGCCAGGCGAAGCGCTCGGCGCCGTCCGGGTCGCGGGCGGCGAGCGCGACGAGGACGACCCCGAGCGCGGCTCCGGCGGAGAGCGCGACCCCGGTGAGGAGCATCGGCCCGCCCTCCCCGATCGCGAGGGCGCCGAAGAGGATCCAGACGGAGAGGATGACGCCGTCGAGGAGCCGCTCGGCGAAGAGCGTGCCCGCGCTCACGAACACCGGGACGCGGCGCTCGCGCATCGCCTCGATCCGGAGGAGGTCGCCGCCGCGCGCCGGGAGGACGTTGTTGGCGCCACGGCCGACGGCCACGGTCGAGAAGAGCTTCCAGAGACCGATGTGGAAGCCCGCGCCGCTCAGGAGGTAGCCCCAGCGGACGGCCATGATCACGACGTTCGCGGTCACGAGCCCGAGCGCGGCCACCATCGTCCAGCCGGGCAGCGAGGTGATCTCCCGCCAGGCCTCGCTCAGGTCCACCTCACGGAGGAAGAGCCACAGGAAGGCCCCGGTCGCGGCCGAGCCAATCCCGATGCGGACGAGCTTCCGACGCCAATTCTGCATGTGGCAGGTAAGTATGCGCCCTTAGGTGGGACGGCGGACGGGCAAAGAGCGCCGCTTCTCCGGGCGGCGGGAGGTCGTGGTCGGGCTCGGCGTGTATGCGCTGTACCTGCTCGCGAGCAGGCGTAAACGCGGCGAGGCCGGCCGTCTCCAGGCTGCGCGGAACGCCGAACGCGTGGTCGCGCTCGAGCGGCGTCTCCGGATCCACGTCGAGCCTCGGCTGCAGGCGGTGCTCCTGCCGCGCCGGCGGGTGCTGGGCGTTCTCAACGTCGCCTACGTCGTCTCGAACGCTGCGCTCACGGTCGGCTGGCTCATGCGCCTCTACGCCAAGCGCAGCCCGGAGTTCCACCGCTTTCGCCGGGCCGCCGTGCTCACGACCCTCGCCTGCCAGCCGATCTTCTACTTCTTCCCCTGCGCCCCGCCGCGCTCCCTCGACCACTTCGTGGACACGATCGCGGACGTGAGCGGCGTCGACCTCGATTCCGGCGCCGTCGCGCAGCTCTACGACCCGCTCGCGGCGATGCCGAGCATCCACGTCGCCTACGCGGTCGTCACCGCCGCCGGCGTCTCGGGGGCGAGCGAGAGCGCGGCCCTCCGCGCGCTCGCCCCCGCGTATCCGCCGCTCGTCGCCGCGGTCGTCTTCGTCACCGCGAACCACTACGTCCTCGACGCCGTCGCGGGCGCGGCCATCGCGACGGTGGCGCTCCGGCTGTCGCGCTAGCGCCGGGCCCGGCGCGCGCTCAGGCGGACGAGCGTGCCGGGGATCGTCGCCTGCAGGATCCCGGCGAGGCGGAAGGGTCCGCGGACGAACGTCTCGGGCTTTCCCCTCTCGACGGCGCCGACGATCACCTCGGCGACCTGCTCCGGCTCCAGCACGAACCGCTCGAGCCGGGTTCCCTTCAGTCGCGTCTGCGGGAAGCCCTCCGTCCACACCGGGCCCGGGTTGACCGCGTGGACGCGGATCCCGTGCGGCGCAAGCTCGGCGGCGACGCCGCGCGAGAAGGCGAGCTGCGCGTGCTTCGAGGCGGCGTACGGACCCGAGGAGCCCCCGACGGAGTAGACGCCCGCGACCGAGGCGACGTTGACGACGTCTGACGGTGCGCCGGCCTCGAGCAGCGGCAGGAACGCACGCAGCGTCCAGATGCCGCCGAGGTAGTTCGTGGCGACCAGCTGCTCGATCTGCTCCGGCGGGAGGTCGAGGAAGCCGCCCCCGCCCGGGATGCCGGCATTCGCGACGAGCAGGTGGACGGCGTTGTGGCGCTCGCCGATCCGCGCGGCGGCCGCCTCGACCTGCGCGCGGCCGGAGACGTCGCAGGCCTCGGCCTCGGCGCCGAGCTCCGCGGCGACGCGCTCGAGCCGCTCGGCGCCGCGGGCGAGGAGGACGCAGCGCCAGCCGCGGGCCGTGAGCAGCCGCGCGGTCGCGGCGCCGATCCCGCTCGATCCTCCGGTTACGACGGCGACGCGAATAGGCGCAGGGTGTTGAGATTGATCTCGACGGTGTCCTCGATCGGGTCGGCATACCCGCCGGCCAGGGTGACGCAAACCGGCACGCCGGCCCGGGCCAGAGTCTCGCGCACGAGCCCGTCGCGTGCCGCGAGGCCGGCCATCGTCAGCGCGAGACGGCCGAGGCGGTCGCCCTCGTACGGGTCGGCGCCGGCCAGGCAGAAGCAGAGGTCCGGTCGCGCGCGCGCGACCGCCTGGGGCAGGAGCCGGCCGAGGCCCTCGAGGTACGCGTCGTCCCCGGTACGGTCGGCGAGGTCGAGCTCGAGGTCGCCCGGGACGCGCTTGAACGGGTAGTTGCGGAAGCCGTTGACCGAGAACGCGAACGAGTCCGGATCCTCGAGGAAGGCGGCGTGCGTCCCGTCGCCCTGGTGGACGTCGAGGTCGACGACGAGCACGCGCGCGATCCGCCCTGCCCGGCGCAGCGCCCTCGTCGCCACGACGACGTCGTTGAAGACGCAGAACCCGCGCCCGCCGTCGGGGAAGGCGTGGTGCGTGCCGCCCCCGAGGTTCGCCGCGACGCCGTCGGCGAGTGCCGCTCCCGCGGCCTCGAGCGTCGCGCCCACCGATCGCCGCGCGCGCTCGACCAGCTCCGCCGACCAGGGCAGTCCGAGGGCGAGCTCCTCCCGGCGGGTGAGCCCGCCGCGGGCGATCCGCTCGAGGTAGGCGGGCTCGTGGGCGAGCCCCAGCTCGTCGCCGGTCGCGGCCCTCGCGTCGACCACCCGGATCCGCGCCTGCGCCTCCGCGCCCTCGCGGACCTGCCGGTACTTCCGCAGCGGGAACCGGTGCCCCGGTGGCAGCGGGTAGGTGTAGACGTCGTGCGCGAACGCCTGCATGCCGTGCCGCAACAGTAGACTCACCGCGTCGTGAGCGACCGCTTCGCAGGCAAGACGGGCCTCGTCCTCGGCGTCGCCAACCGGCGGTCGATCGCCTGGGCGATCGCGCAGCAGCTCGCGGACGGCGGCGCGCGGCTGGCGTTCACGTACCAGGGCGAGCGCATCGAGAAGAACGTGCGCGAGCTGGCCGAGTCGGTCGGCTCGCCGCTCGTGACCGAGTGCGACGTCCGCTCCGACGAGGGCCTCGAGCGCGTCTTCGGCGAGGTCGGCGCGACCTTCGGCGGCAGGCTCGACCTGCTCGTGCACTCGGTCGCGTTCGCCGACGCCCGCGACCTCGAAGGCCGCTTCACCGACACGCCCCGCGACCGTTTCTGGCTCGCCCTCGACGTCTCCGCCTACTCGCTCGTCGCCTGCGCCCGGCTCGCGGAGCCGCTGATGGAGGCCGCCGACGGCGGCGCGATCCTGACGATGACCTACCTCGGCGGCGAGCGCGCGGTCCCCCACTACAACGTCATGGGCGTCGCCAAGGCGACCCTCGACTCGTCCCTCCGCTACCTCGCCTGGGACCTGGGCCAGAAGAACATTCGCGTCAACGCCGTCTCCGCCGGCCCGGTGCGCACGCTCGCAGCCCGCTCGATCGCCGGCTTCCCGACGATGGAGGCGATCGTCGAGGAGCGGGCGCCGCTCCACCGCCCGATCGACGCCGGCGACGTCGGCGCGGCGGCCGCGTTCCTCCTTTCCGACGAGGCGGGGAACGTCACCGGGACGACGCTCTACGTCGACTCTGGCTATCACGCGATGGGCATGTAGAGGCTGCTGGGAAGGTCTGCCTCGACGCCCAGAAGTGGCTTGCTCAGGCGTTCGTGTCGCTCCGAAGCCCTCCTAGACGCACATTCGGCACGCGTGGTTAACCGGGCATTCTGCCTGCAGCCAAGGGGGCGGGAGCCGGCGGGCTCGATTGCCCGTCCCTGGTGTCGTCATGGTGATGGCAGGAAGTGGTCACTCGCCGATCGGAAGCACGCGGACGCGGATACGTTCGGGCTCAAGGACAGCGACGCTTCCTTGGGCGAGGTCCTGTTCGATCGCCGGCAGGTTCGCGAGTAGAAGGGCCGCCTGCTGTGCACGGTTGAAGATCTCCTCCGTCGCTCGCCGACTACATCGCCTAGTCGCGGACGTGCGCGACGGCGTGCCCGGCAGCAGCCAGCCGCTCTGCGACGAGTGGGGAGCGCGTTGTCGAGCAGGAACCTCAACCGGCGGCGATCGGAAGCTCGCGCTCCCGGACCGCCTCGGCCGCGTAGCGCAGCGCCTGCTCGATGTCCTCGGCTTCGAGGCCCGGGTAGTTGCGCAGGATCTCTTCCCGGCTCATCCCGTCGGCGACCATCCCGACCGCGAGTCGCGACGGGAATGCGCAGCCCGCGGATGCAGGGGCACGTCGCCGGCTGTATCGGCGTTTTCTGGTGATTCGCGGTGATGACAACATCCCCAGATTTTCGCAAAGTGCCTGCAAATCGGCCTTTGAACCAGGCGATGGGTATGTAGAGACCGTCCGCCAAGCTCGCAGAAACGGTTTGCTTATGCGGTGCCGGGCTCCCGAAAGTGGCTTCGGATGCACATTCTCCGTGCGTGGTTAAGCCGCCGCCACGGCCGCATTCTGACGCTGCTCTGCTGACGTGGAGAACAAGTCGGGCGCGCAGGTGTTGTCCTGGTGATGGCGCAGATGGCCTTAGGGAGGCCCTGGTGCCCGTCGGGCCCGTGGCGACGATCGTTGCCGGCAGAGTCGACGGTACGGCGGAGTCGCAGCTTCTCGCAGTCAGTGCAGCTGATCAGCTCGTCGCCGAACCGAGGAGAATCCGCTTCACTTGTGGGACGACCCGCTCCACCTCGTGGATCGGAACGATCAGGAGTCGCGTCCGGAAAAGGCCCGTGCGAACGGCAAGAGCTTCTGGCTGCTTGCGGGACGAGAGGCGGACCTCTTCGACAACGCCGACACGGCCATCGTTCGAGTCGACGCGGAAGCCCTCGCAGATGCTCAGCCAGTACGCGCGGCCGTCCTCGTCGGGCGAAGGCGCCTTCGCGTTGCCCCTTCGAGAGACTCGATCGCCGGTCCGGAAGCGGACACTCGCTCAGTAGCTTCGATCGTTGGTGAGGATCGGAGGACGATTCGTCGCTCAGCGAGCGAGATGCTCTCGACCTGGTTCGCCTGGACGATCAGCAGCAACGTGCTCGAGTGACCGGGTCGCACTGCAAGCGCGCCCGGGCGATCCCAGCGGGCACTCGGCGCGTAACGAACTTCGCTCACGACACCGACGTAGCCGTCGAGCGATTCAACCCGGAACCCCTCGCACAGAGAGAGAACATCGAGCGGCGAAACGACGTCGTCGCCACGAGAGCGAGACGTCCGACTCTGATCGATGCTCACCTCTGCTCCTGTCCGGTCGCTATCCGGGAGGGCCGGCGCTGCGAGCAGATCCGCCGCTAGATTCTCGAGCGCCCGGCCCTCCCAGCGCGGCGCAGCGTAACACATGAGTAATTAATGGACAAACTCTGCTAATAAACTGTGGAAGTGTCCGCCGCAAGGCCACGCCTTGAAGGGCGATACTCTTCCTCGGATGCCTCACGATTCACGCCCGATCTACAGCATCGGCGCGGTCGCGCGTCTGCTGAGCGTCACGCCAGGGACGCTGCGGACGTGGGAGGACCGCTACGGCGTCATCTCGCCGAAGCGAAGCACAGGCGGACGCAGGCTCTACTCCCGCGACGAGGTCGAGCGGCTTCAGTTCGTCAAGGCGAAGATCGACGAGGGTGTCCCGCCGGCGGATGCCCACCGCCTGCTCGCCGAGCGAACCGACCGCGGCTTCGGCCTTGCGGACAGAACGACGCAGGGAGGTGCGCATCTGCTCATCCTGCTCGCCGAGCGAGATCCGTACGCCGCCGATCTCATGGAGCACTTCCTTCGCAGGGAAGGCTATGACGTCGACGTTGCCTCCGACGCAGCCGATGCCGAGAGGAAGTGGTCCGGGCTGCCCGCCCGGCTCGGGATCATCGAGCTCCTTCTCTCGGGCGGTGACGGAGCGGATCTCTGTCGCCGCCTGAAGGAGCGACGCACCGCACCCGTGCTCGCCGTCTCGAGTCTCGATGCCCGAGACGCCGCCATTGCTGCCGGCGCGGATGCGTTCTTGCAGAAGCCGATCGACCCGGCGGTGCTCGTCTCGACCGTGAGCGACCTGCTCCGCTCGAGTCCCCTCGTCGGGTCGGACGTGGGGGCGGGGCGATGACCGAGCGCCTGCGGAGCAGCGATCCCAAGCTCGACAGCGTGCTCGGCGGGGGACTCCCCGCGAACTCGATCACGGTGGTTGCGGGTGCTCCCGGGAGTGGAAAGACGATTCTCGCCCATCAGTACGTCTTCGCGAATGCAACTCGTGAGAGGCCGGCGCTCTATCTCACCACCGTGTCGGAGCCTTTCGACAAGGTCCTGCGGTACGGGCAGACCCTGAGCTTCTTCGATCCGCGGCTCGTCGGAAACACAGTCGTCTACGAGGATCTGGGCATGATTCTGGCCTCGCGAGGCTTGACCGCCGCCCTCGACCGCATCGACGCGCTCATCAAGGAGCGGCGCCCCGGGTTGATCGTGATCGACAGCTTCACGGCGTTCCGCGACTTCGCGGCGGAAGACAGCGAGTTCCGACGGTTTCTCCACGCCCTCGCCGGTCGGCTCTCCGCCTTTCCCGCCACCTCGTTCTGGCTCGGGGAATACGAGGGGGACGATGTCTTGGGCAGGCCGGAGTTCACCGTCGCCGACGCGATCCTTTATCTGTCCGCAAGGCGAATCTCCGAGCGCGAGCTCCGCGAGTTCGAGGTTCGCAAGCTCCGCGGATCGGACTTCCTGATGGGAAGGCATGCGTACCGCCTCTCGGGTGACGGCGTCCATGTGTTTCCTCGCCTCGCCGATCCCGCACAGGAAGGGTCCTACGAGCTGGATGGGGGCAAGCGAATCTCTTCCGGCATCGAGGCGCTCGACAGCATGCTGACCGAAGGCTATTGGCCCGGGGCAAGCACCCTGATCGCTGGTCCCTCGGGCTGCGGCAAGACCCTCCTCGGGCTGCACTTCGTCTTCGGCGGCGCCCGCCATGGGGAGCCCGGCCTCATCGCCACGCTGCAGGAAAACCCGACACAGCTCGAGCGCGTCGTACGGAGCTTCGGCTGGTCGCTCGAGGAGGACGAGGTCGAGGTGATGTACCGGTCGCCGGTCGACATCTACATCGACCAGTGGTTCCACGAGCTTCTCGAGCGGGTGGAACGCGGTGCGGTACGCCGCGTCTTGATCGACAGTCTCGACGACCTCGGCTTCACCACGCAGGACGACGTGCGCTTCCGCGAGTACATGTACTCGCTCGTCCAGCGCTGCGCACGAAACGGCGTCAGCCTCATGATGACGCTCGAGGTGCCGGATATCTCCCGCATCACCCACCTGTCCGACTTCAACATCTCGCACCTCGCAGACAACGTCGTCCTGCTCCAGTACGTCTGGGCGGGATCGCACGTGAGGCGCGCGCTGACGGTCTTGAAGGCCCGAGCGAGCGCACTCGAGCCGACCGTTCGCGAGTTCAAGATCCTTCCTGAAGGAATCGTGCTGGGCGACGAGCTTGCGTATGGACGCGACATCGGCTGAGCCGACAGCGGCGAGTGCACTTGCGACGCTCGAGACGAACCTCCGTACGCGTTGCGCCCCGGGACGATCGTCAGTTCCGTCGCCAATGCTGACCTAATCTGGGCCCGACTCGTCGACGACCACTTCCACCGGCTCGAGCGGCGGTTCGCTGCCGATCCGGAACGCAATGCGTTCTGCGACTGGACGCTGACGGTCGTCCTCGTGCGGCGCTGAGCGTCACCGGCCGGGGCGAGGGGCGGTAGCTTGAGGGATGCGCCGTAGAGCGCGATGGGCGCGCGATGGGCGCCGTAGACTGCGAGGGCGCGCGATGGGAAGACGGCTCGCGGGAGGAATCCGCTGACGACCGAGGTCGTCGTCGTGGGTGGCGGCGCGATCGGCGTGTGCGTCGCGCTCGAGCTGGCCCGACGCGGGGCCCGCCCGGTCCTGCTGGAGAGGGAGGCGGAGCTGGGCTGGGGCTGCTCGGCCGGGAACGCCGGGCTGATCTGCCCGAGCCACGCGACTCCGCTCGCGAACCCGGCCGCGCTCCACCAGGGCCTGCGCTGGCTGCTCCGCCCCGACACCCCCTTCTCGCTCCGACCGACGCCGCGGCTCGTCCCCTGGCTGGCGCGGTTCGTCGCGGCGAGCGGCGCGCGCCGGGCGGCGGCCGGCACGGAGACGATCCGCCGGCTCAGCGTCGCAAGCCTCGAGCTCCACGAAGCGCTCGCCGCCGAGGGGCTCGACACCGGCTTCGAGCGTCGCGGTGCCCTCAACGTCTACGAGACCGACGCGGGGTTCGCCGCCGGGCGACGGGAGGCGGCCGCCAATGCGGCCGCGGGCCTCAGGGCCGAGACACTCGAGATGCAGGCCGCCCGCGGGCTCGAGCCCGCACTGGGCCCGTCCCTCGCCGGCGCCGTCCTCTACCCGGACGAGGCGCACTGCGACCCGCTCCGCTTCGTCCAGGCGGTGGGGCGCGCCGCCGTGGACGCCGGCGCCACCGTCCGGACGCAGGTCGAGGTGCTCGGCCTGCGGCGCGACGGACGCTCGGGGGCGGTCGTCGACACGACCGCCGGCGAGTTGGCGGCGGGTGCCGTCGTGCTGGCCGCCGGGGCGTGGACGCCCTGGCTCGCGCGGGATCTGGGCGTCTTCGTCCCGGTCGAGGGCGGCAAGGGGTACCACGTCGAGCTCGAGCCCGCCGCCTCGGATCCCGGTCTGCCGATCTTCCTCCAGGAGGCGCGCGTCATCGCGACGCCGCTTCGGGGCCGTCTCCGGCTGGCGGGCACGCTGGAGCTCTCCGGGCTCGATCTCGGCGTCGACAGCCGCCGCGTCGAGGCGGTCCTCGCCAGCGGGAGGCGGGCGCTCCCCTCCCTCGCGGGACGTCCGGTGCGGCAGGTCTGGCGGGGGCTCCGGCCCTGCGCTCCGGACGGCCTCCCGATCGTCGGGCGCGCACAGGGGGCGGACGGAGTCGTCCTCGCGACCGGGCACGCGATGATGGGGCTCACCCTCGCGCCCGTGACCGGGACGCTGGTCGCCGAGCTCCTCGCCGGCGGCCCGCCCGGGGAGGACCTGGCGCCGCTCGACCCCGGGCGGTTCCGACCGCTCCGCCTTCCGCGGCCGGTGCGCTCCTAGCTGCCCTCCGCCCCGACGGCGCCGGCCTCGTGCCACGCCTCGACCCCGTCCAGGTACTCGAGGACGCGGTCGAGCGGCTCGACGTCCCCGAACTTCGCGTCGATGTCGAAGAGGTTCCACTCGACGACGCCCGGGACGCGGTCGCCGACGCACTCGCGCACGACGATCGGCCGGAACCCCTCCGCGATCGCGTCCTCGACGGTGTGCCGCACGCACCCCGCCATCGTGACGCCGGTGACGATCACCGTATCCACTGCGTGGGCCCTGAGGAAGCTCGAGAGGTAGGTGCCGTGGAAGGCGCTCGCGCGCTTCTTCACGATCACCTGCTCCCCGGGGTCGGGCGCGATCCGCTCGTCGATGGCCACCGCATCCGTCCCCAGCTGGAGGGCCTCGAGCGGGATCTTCCGGTTCCACAGCCCCATGTCGCTGTTCGGTCCGTCGGTGACGGCGTACGCGGTCGTCGTGTAGACGACCGGCAGCCCCTTCGCGCGTGTGGCTGCGAGCAGCCGCTGGACGCCCGGGACGATCACGTCCATGCCGTCGCAGCTGAACGGGTTTCCCGGTCGCGTCCAGGCGTTCGCCAGGTCGATGTTGACGAGCGCCGGGCGCTCCCCGAAGCCGACGCGGCGCTGGAAGCCGCGCTGCTGGTAGAGATCGGAGTCGGCGGCGAAGATGCGCTCCAGCGCGGCGGTGATCTCGCTCATCTGGATCCCTCCTGTCGTCGTGCGAGGCCGACCTATCATCGCAGACGGCCGGATTGACGAACGAGCGTTAGTTAGCTAGCGTCGCGCGGGTGTCCGCCCGCGACGCAGGGTCCCTGGCGGCGATCCCCGCCGACGCGAAGGTCGTCGTCGTCGGTGGGGGCGTCGCCGGGTGCAGCGTCGCGTACCACCTCGCCCGGCTCGGGTGGACGGACGTCGTGCTGCTCGAGGCGGACGGGCTGGCGAGCGGGTCGACGTGGCACGCCGCCGGCCTCTGCACGCAGTTCGTCTCGAGCCACAACCTCATGCGACTGCTGCGGTACAGCCTCGACCTCTACCGCGAGCTCGCCGAGGACACGGGCCAGCCCGTCGACTTCCATCCCTGCGGCAGCGTTCGTCTCGCGACGAGCCGCGACCGCCTGGACGAGTTCCGCAGGCGCGCGTCGACCGCCGCGCTCGTCGGCGTACCGGTCGAGATCGTGGCTCCGGACCGGGTGGTCGAGCTGTTCCCGCTGCTCGACCCGGCCGGCGTCCTCGCCGCCGCCTACCTCCCGACGGACGGGCACGTCGACCCGAGCAGCGTGACGCACGCGTTCGCGGCGGGCGCGTCGGCGCGCGGCGCGCGCATCGTCAGGCACGCGCCTGTGACCGGAATCGAAAGGGGACGCGGCTGCTGGACACTCTCGACGTCGAGGGGATCGATCCGGGCCGAGATCGTCGTCAACGCCGCCGGCCAGTGGGCGCGCGAGGTCGGACGCCTCGCCGGCGCGGAGCTGCCGATCGTGCCGCTCCAGCACCACTACGTCGTGACGGAGCCGCTGCCCGCAGTCGGAGCGCTCGAGCGCGAGCTGCCCGTCCTGCGCGACACCGACGCGTCCTTCTACGTCCGCCAGGAGGGAGCGGGCCTGCTCGTCGGGCCCTTCGAGCAGCGGCCGAAGACGTGGGCCCTCGACGGGGTGCCCGAGGACTTCCACGGCCGGCTGCTGCCCGGCGATCTCGACCAGATCGCCGACGTGCTCGCCGCCGCCGGCGAGCGCGTTCCCGCCTTCGCCGACGCAGGCATAAAGACGGTCCTCAACGGCCCGGACGGCTACACGCCCGACGGGCGCTGCCTGATGGGCCCCGTCCCGGGGCTTCCGGGCTTCCACGTGCTGGCCGGCTTCAGCATCTTCGGGATCGTCTACGGGGGAGGTGCGGGCCGTTACGCGGCGGAGTGGATCGTCGAGGGCCAGCCCAGCGACACCATGTGGGAGCTCGACGTGCGCCGCTTCGGCGAGTACGCGCGCTCGGTTCCCTACGTCGCCGCCCGGGCCTGCGAGGTCTACGAGCGCGAGTACGCGATCCACTACCCCGAGGAAGAGCTGCCGGCGGGGCGACCCCTGAAGACGGGCCCGCTCTACGACCGGCTGCTCGCGCGGGCCGCGGTCTTCGGCGTCCGCTCCGGCTGGGAGCGCCCTCTCTGGTTCGCCCGTGACGGGCAGGCGGCGCGCGACGAGTACTCGTTTCGCCGCGGCAGCTGGCACGAGACCGTGGCCGAGGAGTGCCGCGCCGTCCGGACGGCCGTCGGCGTCCTCGACCAGACGAGCTTCGCGAAGTTCGAGCTCTCGGGCCCCGGCGCCGAGGCGCTCCTCGACCGGCTGTGCGCCAACGTCCTGCCCCCGGAAATCGGGCGCATGACGCTCACGCAGATGTGCACGCCGGCCGGCGGCGTCGAATGCGACGTCACCGTCACCAGGCTCGGGGAGGACCGTTTCTACGTCGTCTCCGCGGCGGCGACGGAGACCCACGACCTCGCCTGGATCGAGCGGCACGTCCCCGGCGACGGCTCGGTCGTGCTCGACAACGTGACGGCGCGCTACGGCGTACTCACCCTCGCCGGCCCGCGGTCGCGCGAGCTCATCGCCGCGCTCACCGACGCCGACGTCTCGGGCGAGGCCTTCCCGTTCTTCCGCTGCCGCGAGCTCGACGTCGCCATGGCCCCGGTTCGGGCCCTCCGCGTCTCGTACGTCGGCGAGCTCGGTTACGAGCTCCACCACCCGGTCGAGTACCAGCGGCGCCTGTACGAGCACCTCCTCTCGGCGGGGGAGCCGCTCGGGCTCGTCGACTTCGGCTACCGCGCGCTGGACTCGCTCCGGCTGGAGAAGGCCTACCGGCTCTGGGGAACGGACCTTTCCCAGGACTACTCGCCGCTCGAGGCCGGGATGAGCAGGTTCGTCCGCCTCGACAAGGCCGACTTCGTCGGCCGCGACGCGCTCGTGCGCCAGGCCGAGTCCGGTCTCGTGCGGCGGCTCGCCTGCCTGACCGTCGACGTCGACGGCGCCGAACCCCACGGCGACGAGCGTGTCCTCGACGGCGACCGCGCGCTCGGCTACGTGACGTCGGGCGGGTTCGGGCACACGGTCGGGACGGGAATCGCGCTCGCGTACCTCCCGATCTCCTGCACGGATCCGGGAACCGAGCTCGCGGTCGAGATCCTCGGCGAGCGGCGCCCGGCCCACGTGGTCGCCGAGCCTCTGTACGACCCGCGGAACGAGCGGCTGCTCGGCTGACGACTGGCTGCGCCTGACCGGCTTGCCGGCGGCGCCGGCGACGATCAGGAACCCGGGGCGTTCCGCTCGAGGGCGCCCAGCACGAAGTCCGCGTAGATCTCGGCGATCTCGGCGGGCGCGAGCCGTCCGCGCTCCTGGTACCAGACGTCGACCGCGGTGCACATGGTCGTCACGGCGAAGGTCAAGACCGGAGTGTCCGGGACCGTCCAGCCGTGTTGCTCCCGACCCCTGTCGAGCACCTGCCGCCAGAGCCCCTCGTACTCGTCCCGAACGGCGACGACGGCGGCGCGGCGCTCGGGCGCGAGGGCGTTCAGCTGGTCGTCGGCGATCTTGGCGCGGAAGCGCTGCTCGGCGTGGTAGACGACGTGGCCGCAGATCAGCTCGCGGAGCTGGTCGCGCGGACGCGGCGAGGCGGCGACGGCGCGCCTCCCGGCCGCCAGGAGCTCTTCCATCACGCCCGCCGCGATGCGCAGGAGGAGGTCCTCCTTGCTCGCGTAGTGGTTGTAGAGGCTGCCGGCCTTGATCCCGACGCTGGCCGCCACCTCCCGCATCGTCGTCGCGTGGTAGCCCTTCTCGTAGAAGAGCACGGTCGCGACGTCGAGGATGCGCCGCTCCGTCGGGCCCGCGGCCGCCTGCGGCGAGGCGACGCCCGGGCCGGGCTGGGTCGGAGTCGACAGCGCTCGCACGATCGGATACTATCGCGCCGTCCGGCATGCGAACGAACGCTAGTTAGTCAGCACGCGATGTCGAACGGCCCCATTCCCACCGACCCCTTCGCCTCGGTCCGCTGGGACCTCGCACCCGGGCGGACGGCGCTCCTCCTGATCGACTACCAGAACGACTTCCTCCACGAGGACGGCTGGTACGCGCGCAGCGGGATCGACATCTCGCACATGCGGCGCGTGATCGAGCCGTCCGGGAGGCTCGTGGAGGCGGCGCGCGCCGAGGACGTGCCCGTGATCTGGACGCGGCACGGGTCGCGCGACGAGCGCGACGCCGGCACCTTCTTCCAGCTCCGTCCGTTCCTCCGCGAGGGCGGGTTGCGGCAGGGGACGTGGGGTTACGAGATCTACGACGCCCTCACCGTCGCGGAGGAGGACTGGATCGTCGAGAAGGTTCGCCTGAGCGCCTTCTTCAACACGAACCTCGAGGTGATCCTCCGCGGCCTCGGCACGGAGACCTCTCCTGGTCGCGGGCGTGCTCACGAACCAGTGCATCGCGGCGACCTCGAAGGACGCCTCCTTTCGCGACTTCAAGCCGATCGTCGTCGCCGAGTGCACCGGGACGACGCTGCCGCACCTGCACGAGCCGGCGCTCGAGATGGTCAAGGTGGGCTGGGGCGAGGTCCGGGGCGTCGACGAGACGATCTCCGAGCTGGCGACCCTCGAGCCGGCACCGCATGAAGCTCGGCGCGCACTTCCTGCCCGAGAACCTCCCCGACTTCCTCGAGTCGGTGCGCGAGGCCGACGCCGTCGGCTACGACCGCGCCTGGCTCGTCGACGGCCAGATGCTCTGGCAGGACATCTGGGTGTACATGGCGCACGGGCTCGCGGCGACCGAGCGGATCGCCCTCGGGAGCGGGCGTGACGAACCCGCTCACGCGACACTTCACGGTCACGGCGAGCGCGCCGCGACCCTGGCCGACCTCCATCCCGGCCGCGTCCTTCTCGGGATCGGCCGCGGCGACAACGCCGTGCGGACGCTCGGTCTCCGGCCGGTGCCGACACGGCGGCTCGCCGACGTCGGTCCCGAAGATCCGCGAGCTCGTGGCCGGCCGCCCGATCGACGTCGACGGCGCCGAGGTCCGCATCCGCTGGGCCGACGAGCAGGTCCCGATCATGATGCCCGCGACGGGCCCGAAGAACCTCCGCGTCGCCGGCGCGCTCGCCGACATCGTCATGGTCTACGTCGGCGTCAACCCCGTCTCCGTCCGCTGGGCGATCGAGCACGTCCGCGCCGGGCGCCGAGGAGGCGGGGCGTGACCCGGACGAGGTCTAGATCGCCGCGCTCTGCGCGATGCACGTCTCGGACGACCAGGAGCGAGGCGTGGGAGGCATGCCGCTGGGCGCCCGCCGCCTGCGCGAACCACATCGAGCGACGTGTCGCGTCGGAACCCCGAGCACGGCATGCCCGAGGAGATGACGCGCCTCGTCGAGGCGCGCGACGCCTACGACTACTACGAGGGCCACCTCGACTCGAAGGCCGAGCACACCGCCTACCTCACCGGCGAGCTGATCGACGACTTCGCGATCGCGGGCCCGGCCGAGCGCTGCCTGGGAAGATCCGCGGCGCTCGCCGACGTCGGCGTCTCCGAGGTCTCGACCGCGTACCTGAACGGCGAGGCTCGAGCAGATGCGAGCGCGTCGGGCGTGAGACGGTCACCGCTCGGCCGCTCGACCGCGTGAAGCGGGCAATCCACCTGGAGGAGGGGAGATGAAGCGAATCGGCGTCGACGTCGGCGGGACGTTCACCGACCTGATCCTCGTCGACGAGGAGGCAGGGGCGGATCACCGTCGACAAGGTCGCCTCCACCCCCGACGATCCCGCACGCGGCGTCGTCGACGGCGTCGCGCGCTCTGCGAGAAGGCCGGCGTGTCGCTCGCCGAGGTCGACAACCTCCTGCACGGGACGACGATCGCGACGAACATCGTGCTCACGCACACGCGGCGCCGAGGTCGGGATGCTGACGACCGAGGGCTTCCGCGACATCCTCCACATCGCCCGCCACAAGAAGCCGTTCAACTTCTCGCTCCAGCAGGAGCTTCCGTGGCAGTCGCGGCCGCTCGCGAAGCGCCGCCACCGCCTGACGGTCAAGGAGCGCGTGACCGTCCCCGACGGCGAGGTGCTCGAGCCGCTCGACGAGGCGGAGGTGCGCGAGCCGCGTCCGCACGCTCAAGGACGCAGGCGTCGAAGCGGTCGGCGATCTGCCTGCTCCACTCCTACCTCAACCCCGAGCACGAGCGCCGGATCGAGGAGATCGTGCTCGAGGAGTTCCCGGAGGCCTACCTGTCCGTTTCGCACGAGGTGCTGCCGCTGTACCGGGAGTTCGAGCGCTTCTCGACGGTCTGTCTGAACGCGTACGTGGGCCCGAAGGTCTCCCGCTACGTCGCCCGCTTCGACGACGCGATGCAGCGCGCGGGGTTCGCCCGCGACGTGCAGCTGATGCAGTCGTCGGGCGGCATGGCGACGGTGGAGTCCGCCACGCACCGTCCCGTCAACCTGCTCATGTCGGGGCCTGTGGCCGGCCTCGATCGGCGGCATCTGGGCGGGCAGGGCGGCCGGGCACGAGAACGTCGTGACGCTCGACATCGGGGGCACGTCGGCCGACATCGGCGTGGCCGCGAAGGGCGGGCTGCGGATGCGCCACCTGCTCGACACGAAGGTCGGCGACTATCAGGCGATGGTGCCGATGGTCGACATCGACACGATCGGCGCGGGCGGCGGCTCGATCGCCTACGTCGACGAGGGCGGCGTCTTCCGCGTCGGCCCGCAGTCGGCGGGAGCCGACCCCGGGCCGGCGTGCTACGGCCACGGCGGGACCGAGCCGACCGCGACCGACGCGCAGCTGCTGCTGGGGCGGCTCCGGCCGGACCGCGGCCTGCTCGGCGGCGAGATGCAGCTCGACGTCGGAGCTCGCGCGCGCGGCGATGCAGCGGCTCGCCGGGGCGCTCGGGATGCCCGTGGAGGAGGCCGCCCTCGGCGCGCTCCAGATCCAGAAGTTCGGGATGGCCCAGGCGATCGAGGTCAACTCCGTGCGTCGCGGGTACGACCCGCGCGAGTTCACCCTCGTGGCCGCCGGCGGCGCGGGGCCGCTGTTCGCCTGCGACATCGCACTCGAGCTCGAGATCCCGCGCGTGCTCGTGCCCGCCGCACCCCGGGATCATCGCCGCGACCGGGCTGCTCGGCCACGGACCTCCAGCACGAGTTCGTCGCGACGGAGCGGCATGCGCTCAAGTCGTTCGACGTCGACAAGCTCGGCGCCCGCTACGAGCGAGCTGTCCGCGCAGGCGGTCGCGCAGCTCGACGCCGACCGCGTTCCCGAGGACCGGCGCCTGCTGCGGCGGCTCGCCGACTGCCGCTACGCCGGGCAGGGGTACGAGGTCCGGGTCGACGTCCCGGCCGGCGAGGTCGGTGAGGGCTGGGTCGAGGAGCTGAAGGAGGCGTTCCACCGCGCGCACGAGGCCGAGTACGGTCACCGCTTCGACGCCGAGATCGAGATCATCAACATCCGCGTCGTCGGGATCGGCCGGATCGCGGAGCTGAAGCCGACCGAGACCGCAGCCGGGGACGGAGACCCGGCGGCCGCGAAGACGCTCGAGCGTGAGGTCGTGTTCGACGTCGACGGCAGGCCGGAACGCCGGGCGACGCCGTTCTACGATCGCGTCTTGCTCCGGGCGGGCGATCGCATCGAGGGCCCGGCGATCATCGAGCAGTACGACTCGACGACGGTCGTGCCGCCCGGGCCTCGTCGCCGAGATCGACCGGTTCGGAAACATCGTCATCGACTGCACGCAGCGCGTCTCGGAGGCCGCGGAGCGCGGCGCGGAGCTGGCCACGCCCATCCTCATGCGCGTCATCGGCGGGGCTTTCGCCGCGATCGCGAAGGAGATGGCCGGCGTGCTCTTCCGGATGAGCTACTCGTCGATCATCCGCGAGTCCGAGGACCTCGGAGCCGGCATCTTCGACGCCGAGGGAAACGTTCTCGCCGAGTCCGACTCGACGCCGATGTTCATGGGCGCCATGCCCAAGATCGTGAAGAACGTCGTCAAGCTCCTCGGCGACGACATCGACGAGGGCGACGTGATCCTCCACAACGACCCGTACCTCGGCGCCACGCACTCTCCCGACGTGGCGATCGTGGTCCCCATCTTCTCCGGGGGCTCGCTCGCCGGGTTCGCCGGGGCCTCCGCGCACCTTCTCGACATCGGGGGCGCGTACCCGGGACTGGCGATCGACCTCGTAGACAACTGGTCCGAGGGCAACATCTACCGCGCGGTCAAGCTCTCCGAGAAGGGTGTGCGCCAGGACCGCCTGTGGAAGCACATCCTCGAGAACACCCGCACGCCGACCCACAACAAGGGCGACATCGAGGCGATGATCGCCGCGTGCGAGCTCGCCCGAAGAAGCGCTACCTCGAGCTGCTCGACCGGTACGGCCTCGACGCCGTCCTCGACGCCGCCCGGCAGTGGATGGACTACTCCGAGCGGATGCTGCGGCAGGAGATCGCGAGGGTGCCCGACGGCCGCTACGAGACCGAGGTGGGCTGGCTCGACGACGACGGGAGGAATCGCGGCGAGCAGCTCCCGGTGAAGGTGGCGGTCGAGATCGAGGGAGACGAGATCACCTTCGACCTGACCGGCTCGAGCCCGGAGGTGTCGACCGGCTTCAACTGCCCGTTCGAGGGGACGACCGTCTCGGCGATGACGTTCATCACGAGGATGATCTTCCTCGACGAGGCGACCTACCCCGTCTTCGTCCCCCAGAACGAGGGCATGCTTCGGCCGGTCAAGGTGGTGGCTCCGAAGGGGTCGATCTTCAACCCGAACTACCCAAGGGCGTGCTTCGCCCGCTTCTGCCAGGTGCAGCGCGCGGTCGACCTCGCTCTGCGGGCGCTCGCACCCGTGGTGCCCGACCAGGTGACCGCGGGGAACTCCGCCCACCTCCATTTCATCTCGTACTCCGGGTTCAACGAGGAGGAGCAGGAGTACTGGGTGTACCTCGAGGTGGACGAGGGCTCCTACGGCGGCCGGCCGGGCCGCGACGGCCTCGACTCCGTGGACTGCCTGATCGCGAACACGCGCAACAACCCGATCGAGGAGCTCGAGTGGCGCTTCCCGATGCGGACCGAGCGCTACGAGCTGCGCGACGAGCCGTGCGCGGCCGGGAAGCACCGCGGCGGCATCGGCATGGTGCGCGTGAACCGCTTCCTCGTCGACACGATCGTGACGTGCGAGGGGGAGCGGCACGAGGCCGACCTGCCGTGGGGCATCTTCGGGGGGGCCGACGGGTTGAACGCGTCGCTCGTGAAGAACGCAGGGCAGCCCGACGAGGAGCGCTGGCCGTCGAAGGTCACCGCCTTCCGCCTCAGGGCGGGCGACACGCTCGAGATCACGGTGCCGAACTCCGGTGGCTACGGCGACCCGGTCGAGCGCGACGCCGGGCTGGTGCTCTCCGACGTCCTCGACGGCTTCACCACCGTCGAGCTCGCCGAGCGCGAGTACGCCGTGGTCGTCGACCGCGAGACGACGACGGTCGACGAGGAGGCCACGCGCCGGCTCCGCGAGACTCGGGCGCCGCTCGTCGGAGCGCAGCGCCCCGACCCGGCTCCCTGAGCGGGGAGGACGCCGGGCGTCCCGACGGCCGTCGAGGCCCAGCTCCGCGCCGAGGAAGTGGCCCTAGCCGACCGAGGCCCGCAGGTAGGCGAGCACGGCGAGGACCCGCCGATGGTCCTCGACCGATTGCGCGAGCCCGAGCTTGCCGAGGATCGAGCTGACGTGAGTCTCGACCGTCCGCTCCGTCAGCCAGAGCTGCTTGGCGATGCCGGCGTTGGTCCGCCCTTCGGCCATCAGCCCGAGCACCTCGCGCTCGCGGGGAGTGAGCTCCGCGAGCGGGTCGTCCTCCCGCGTCGGAGTCAGAAGCTGCTTGACGACCTCGGGGTCGAGCGCCGAGCCGCCGTCGCTCACGCGCTGGGCGGCCTCGAGGAACTCGTCGACGTCGAGCACGCGGTCCTTGAGCAGGTAGCCGAAGCCACCGCCGGAGCCGACGAGCTCGGCGGCGTACCGGCCCTCGACGTGCTGGGAGAGGACGAGCACGGCCGTGCGTGGATGCGAGCGGCGGATCTCGACCGCGGCGCGGGTCCCCTCGTCCTCGTAGGTCGGCGGCATGCGGACGTCCACGATCGCGAGGTCGGGCTCGTGCTCGGCGACGACCGCTAGGAGCGACTCGGCGTCGCCGACGCGGGCGAGGACCGTGTGGCCCGCGTCCTCGAGCAGCCCGGCGAGGCCCTCGCGGACGAGCACCGTGTCCTCGGCGATCACGAGTCGCACGGGATGGCCACCTCGACGCGGGTGCCTCCGCCGCGCGGGCTCACGATCCGGAGGCTGCCGCCGTGCGCGGCGACGCGGTCCTGGAGGCCGGCGAGGCCGGAGCCGCGCCGGGCGACGGCGCCGCCGACGCCGTCGTCGGAGATGCTGACGAGCATCGTCCCGTTCTGCTGCACGGCGCGCACGGAGACGCTCGAGGCCGACGCGTGCTTGACGGCGTTGGTGAGGGCTTCGCAGGTGACGAAGTAGGCCGCCGCCTCCACGCTCGCGGGAACGCGCCCGACGGGTGCAACCACGACCACCGGGACGGGCGCGCTCCTGGCGAGATCGCGGAGCGCCGCCGCGAGCCCGTCATCGAGGCGGGCGGGTCTGACCCCGGCCGCGATCTGGCGCAGGTCGGAGATCGCGGAGCCGACCTCGGCGACGATCTGGTCGAGCGCCGGGGCGAGGATCCTCGCCTCGCGCGGGAGCGACCGCTGCATGCGGCGGAGGCGCATCCCGAGGGAGACGAGCCGTTGCTGGGCGCCGTCGTGGAGGTCCCGCTCCAGCCGTCGCCGCTCCTCGTAGCCGGCCTCGACGATCCTCATCCGGGATGCCTCGACCTCGGCGAGCTGGAGCCGGAGCTCGACGCGGAGCCGCGCCATCTCGATCGAGAGCGCCGCGGCGGCGAGGACGCCGTCCAGCGTGTCTCGCCGCTCGAGCAGTGCCGGGTCGTGGAGGAGGACCGCTGTCCGTACGTCGTTGCGGCGGATCTCGCGCCGCACCCTGTCGTCGCTCGGGAGCTCCCGGACGATCTCACCGCTCGCGTCGGCGTAGGCCCGGTCTCGTGGCATCCAGAAGACGAGCTCGGCGAGCGGATCCCCGAGCGCCTCCGCGAGCACGGCGCCGATCCCCTCGGGAGCGTGGCGTCCGTCGCGGACATCGTCCTCGAAGGCGTGGACGCGCCGCACGCCCTCGTACCGCGCGCGGCGGAAGCGGCGGTCGACGACGTCCTGGATGCGCGCGCGCAGCGGCCTGAAGACGAGCGCCACCGCGAGCGTCGCCACGGCGGTGACCCACGACGAGTCGCCGCCGACGAGGACGCCGAGCACGACCGTGATGCCGGCGTACGCGCCCAGGAGGAGGAACGTGAGCGCGCCGTAGACGGCGGTCTGGTTGACGATGCGCTCGATCGCGTAGAGGCGGTAGCGGAAGACCGCGATCCCGATCGCGGCCGCGACGGCGGCCTGCATGACGAGGAGGAACGGGAAGACGACGACCCAGATGAAGTCGAAGACGCCCCAGGAGGCCGCGCAGAGGAGGAGCCCGAGCGGGATCAGCGCGGCCGCCCAGGCCAGCCACATCGTCTGGAGCCGCTCGATCCCGCTCGATCTCCGGAGGCGCAGCCACATGGCGACGGCGCCGCCGAAGAGGCTGGCGAGGATGCCGAACCAGAAGGGAACCCAGAGGCCGATCCCGACGAGCGCCTCCCCGACGGCATTGCCGGCGAGCGGGTTCGGGACGGAGGCGTCGGCGCCCTCGAACGGCTCGGGGTCGAGCACCGCGATGGTCATGAAGCCGATGAAGCTGGCGGCCGCGGCGGCCGCGACCCAGCGCCAGCGCGGCGAGAGCAGCCGTCCGTCGGGGAAGACGTACGTCACGGCGACCGGCCAGGCGTAGAGGAGCGGCCAGAGCGCGCGGTCCATCTGGAGCGTCCAAGCCTTGCCGACGATCAGCGCCGTGGGGAGCTGCACCGTCAGCACGAACGCCCCGAGCAGCATGATCCAGGCGATCCGGTTGCGCGGCTGGCGGCTTGCGATGAGCACGCCGACCGCCGCCGGCGCCAAGAAGGCGATCGCGATGAACGGCCTGATCGCCGGCGGGGCCCAGCTCATGGCGCCGCCGATGCCGAGCAGCCCGAGGACCATGAAGGCGAATGTCGCGACCGCGACGCCTACCGCTGCGTTCCGCAACGGACGCATACGGACATTTTTCGCCTCCCGGAGCAGATTGGCAATCCGGGCCAGCACGGGGGTGAATCTCGAAGCTGGCGCCGAGACGACTCCCGAGCTGGCGCCGATGCCCGGGGCAGGCCGGCGGCCTAGCGTGGATCGCGATACGTCCGACAACGAGGGAGGAGTCAGATGACTCGATATCGCCTGACGGTGCTCGCCGCGGCCGTCGTTGCCTCACTCGCTGCTGCGAGCTCGGCTGCGGCTTTCGACTGCATTCGTGTGTCGTCCTCGCTCCAGGGGCTCGAGCAGTCGACGCGCTCGGGGAACTGGCTGCTCTTCGACTTCAGCAGCGTGGGTGGCCTGCAGGGCACGCTCGCCGGCATCGGCGAGCCGGTCCCCTCGGACGAGGACGCCGCCTGCTTCGTCTCGGAGTACGCCTCGTCGGGGCAGCCCCGGTTCTTCGCCCTGGGCATCGGCGTCGCGGGGCCGAACGGCGTTCTCGCCCACCGAAACGCGAACGCGATGGACGACGGGAACGGCATCGACCACCTCGAGGAGTCGGGAATCCTGCCGGCCGTCGACGCGGCGGTCGCGGCCTGCGGCATCGAGCTCGGCGAGTGACAGCCGCGGCCTTCCGGCAATCTGCAGAAAGGAGCGTGCAATGACCATGAAACGACTGATCCCGCTCAGCGGGGCCATCTTCGTCGCCCTCTGGATCGTGGCCGTGTTCGCCCTCAACGGCGAGGGCACGCCCGAGGCCGGGGCCACGGCCGACGAGGTCGTGTCCTTCTACGACGCGCACATGTGGCAGCAGACCGCCGTCGCCTTCCTGCTCGCGGTCTCGGTCCCGTTCCTCGTGCTCTTCGCCGCGAGCGTCTCGCGTGCCTGGCCCGCCCGGGACGCAGAGGGCGCCGGCATCTGGCACCAGGTGCTGGTCGGCGGCGGCATCCTCGGCGGCGCCACCGTCCTCGCGTCCGCCACGGTTCACTTCTCGATTCCGAACGGCGTCGACGAAGGCATCCCGGCCACGGCGCTCCAGACGCTGAACGTCCTCGACAACAACTTCTGGGTCGGCTTCAACGCCGGGCTCGGAGTGATGATGCTGGGGGCGGCGGGCGTCGTGCTCTCCCGTTCGGGGGAGCGGCGGTGGCTCGGCTGGACGGCGCTGGTCCTCGGTATCGCGCTCTTCATCCCGTTCGCCGACTTCTTCGCGCTGCTCCTGACGGCGCTCTGGATCGTCGTCACGGGGGTGGCCCTCGCCCGCGCGTCGCGCGAGACTCCCACCATGACTCACCCTCAGGCGGCGCACCAGAGCTAGGCGGCCCTCGGGCGTTCGCCGCTCCTCGCGGCGGTCGCCGGTGATTGAATCCGTGGCGGCAGCGGACGCTGCCGCCACGGATCGTCGTATCGGAGCGAGGTGGAGACCATGACGGGGATGGCGCCGACGGGGCTCAGGGCCGCCCTCGCCGCGAGGGAGCGGCTGCTCGCCACCTTCCTCCTCGTGCCACGGGTGGAGACGGTCGAGCTGGCCGCCGAGGCCGGCTTCTCGGCCGTGATCGTCGACCTCGAGCACGGGCCGATCACGGTCACCGCCCTCCCGGAGCTGGCCGCCGCCGCACGCGGGTCGGGGATCCACGCGATCGCGCGCCTCGCCGGCGGCGCCCCGGAGGAGATCGGGAAGGCGCTCGATACCGGCGTCTCGGGCGTGATGGTGCCGCACGTCGGCTCCCGCGAGGAGGCGGAGGCGGTCGTCGCTGCCGGCCGCTACCCGCCCGCCGGGGAGCGCAGCATCAACCCGTACACGCGCGGCAACGCCTACGACCTCGGCGGGGCGGTCGCCGTCGGCGAGGTCGACGCGGGCGTCGCGCTGATCGCGATGCTGGAGGGCGCCGACGCCGCCGCGAACCTCGAGGACATCTGCCGCGTGCCGGGCCTCGACGCCGTCTTCATCGGCCCGGTCGACCTCTCGGCCTCGCTCGGCCTGCAGGGCGACTCGGAGCATCCGGACGTGATCGCGGCGGTGCAGGACGCCCTGGGCGTCACCGCCCGAGCAGGCCGGACGACCGGCGCCTACGCGCCCACCCCAGCCGCCGGCGCGCGCTGGGCCGCGGCCGGCGCGTCCCTCGTCGCGGTCTCGGTCGACCTGGCGATGACGCTCGCCGCCTTCCGCTCGGCGGCGAACGCGTTCGCCGAGCTCTCCGGCGAGCCGTAGACCGTCGTCCCGACAGCGTGAAAACCGGCCGGGCCGGGAACGCGCTGCACATGGCGTCGGCAAGTCGCAAGACGATCTGGTACGCACTGGTCGCGAACGCGGTCATCGCTCTCGCCAAGGGGGTGGCCGGCGTCGTCACCGGGTCGGCAGCGGTCCTCGCGGAGGCGGCGCACTCCCTGGCGGACACGACGAACCAGGTGCTCCTGCTCGTGTCGCTCTCGCTCGGTCGGCGCCCGCCCGACGAGGAACACCCCTTCGGACACGGGAAGGAGCGCTTCTTCTGGGCGTTCCTCGTCGCGGTGATGATCTTCGCCCTCGGCGGGATCTTCTCGGTCGCGAACGGCGTCTGGCGCCTGCTCGGCGGAGGTGGAGAGGACGAGCGCTTTCTCGTCGGCTACGCGGTACTCGGGGTCGCCCTCCTCGCCGAGGGCGTGTCCCTCGTGCGGGCGGTGCGGCAGACGCGCGCCGACGCCAGGGAGGAGGGGTTGCCCTACCGGCGCTTCCTCCGCTGGACGACGGAGCCCGCCTCGAAGACCGTTGTCTTCGAGGACTCGGCGGCCGTCCTGGGCATCCTCATCGCCTTCGCCGGCCTCGGGCTCCACCAGCTCACGGGGCAGGCGTACTGGGACGGGCTGGCGGCCATCGCCATCGGCGTGCTCCTGCTCGCCGTCGGCTTCCTTCTCGGCCGGGACTCGCGGGCGCTCCTGCTCGGCGAGGGTGCCCGACCGGAGCAGCGGCAGGCGCTGCGGGAGAGCATCGAGTCGCATGCCGAGGTCGACGAGGTGCTCCAGCTGTTGACGATGTACCTCGGCCCCGAGAACCTCCTCGTCGCCGCCAGGCTCGAGCTCGGGGACGTCTCGAGCGCCGACGAGGTCGAGGACCTCGCCGATCGGATCGAGGCGGCCCTGCGCGAGGTCGAGCCGAGCGTGACGCAGGTCTTCGTCGACCCGACTCCCGGCCCCGGCCGAAGGTGAGGCAGGTCCGCGGTGACCGTGCCGGTGGGCGCCGACGGCAGCGCGGCGGGCCGGGCCAATTCGGCCAGGATGCGTGATCATGGAGCACATGGATGCGAACGGCGACTCCTTCGGTCGGCTCTACGCCGCCACCGGCGACGGCGTCGTCCGGCTCGACGAGGCAGAGAGCGGCTGGGAGGTGACGCGCTCGCTCGCCGGGAGCGGGGCGCAGTGCCTCGCTGTCGACCCGGCCGACCCGGACACCGTCTTCGTGGGCCTCCGCGAGGGCGGGGTCAGGCGGACGGCCGACGGCGGCGGGACGTGGAACGACTGCGGCCTTCCCGAGCCCGGCGTCTTCTCGCTGGCGGTCAGCCCGGCCGACGGGGCCGTGTACGCGGGCACCGAGCCGAGCGCCCTCTACCGGAGCGACGATGCCGGTGCGACCTGGCGCGCGCTCGACGCGCTCCTCGAGCTCCCGTCGCGTCCGACCTGGAGCTTCCCGCCCCGGCCGTGGACGTCGCACGTGCGCTGGATCGCCCCGAGCCCTCACGACGCCGATCTTCTCCTCGTCGGGATCGAGCTCGGCGGACTGATGCGCTCCGAGGACGGGGGCGCGACCTGGCAGGACCACCGGCCCGGCGCGCAGCGCGACGTCCACTCGCTCGCCTGGCATCCACGGGCCGCCGGCCGTGCCTACGAGGCCGGCGGCGGCGGCGCCGCCTGGAGCGAGGACGGCGGCGAGACCTGGACGCCCGCGGACGAGGGGCGCGACCGGCACTACACGTGGGCGGTCGCAGCCGACCCGCTCGATCCCGACCTCTGGTACGTCTCGGCGAGCACCGGGCCCTACGCCGCGCACGGTGGCGGCGACCCGCAGGCGCGGATCTACCGGCGCCGAAACGGCGGCTGGCAGCCGCTCGGCGGCGGGCTCCCCGAGCCGCTCGGCGCGATGCCGTACGCGCTCCTCGCCGAGCAGGACCGCGTCGTTGCCGGGCTGGCCGACGGGCAGCTCTGGGAGAGCCGCGACCACGGCGAGCGCTGGCGGCGGTGCGAGCTGCAGGGCGACCCGCTCACGCGGCTGGTCGCTCTCGCGCGCGACTAGGAGGACCAGCATGGCCGGCGATGGCCGGCGTGAAGCGCATCAACGGCCTGGGCCTGGTGAACGCCTGCCTGGTGACCGAGGACGACGGCCTCACGCTCGTCGACGCGATGATCGGCGGCTCGACCGAGAAGATCCTCGCCGCTGCCGAGTCGGCCGGTGCGCCGATCGTGCGCATCCTGCTCACCCACGCCCACAGCGACCACGTCGGCTCGCTCGACACGCTCAGGGAGCGCCTACCCGGCCGAGGTGATCGTCTCGACCCGTGAGGCCCGGCTGCTCGCGGGCGACATGAGCCTCGCCCGGCCCGGGACACCCCGGGTCACCTCGCCGTGCTCGACGTCTGCGACCGCACCCTCTACTGCGGGGACGTCTACTCGACTCTCGGCGGGACGGTGACCTCCGAAGATCAATCCGCTCCTCCCGCTCGCGCTCTTCACGTGGCACCGCGAGACGGAGCTCGAGAGCGCACGGGCGCTGCGATCGCGCGAGCCCGCCAGGCTCTCGCCGGGTCACGGCAAGGTGCTCGAGGCCCGCTGCCCGCCATGGACCGCGCGATGGCACGGGCCGGCTAGCCTCTCAGCGGCCGTGCTCGCGGCACCAGCGCGCGAACGCGAGGCGGGCGCGGCCTCCGGGGCTGCGCAGGTATTCGTCGACCTCCAACTGGAGCAGCTCGACCTGTTCCGCGAGCCGGCGCGCCTCGTGGGCGGCCTGCCGCCAGGGGTCGCACTCGTGCGCCCCTCGCGCGAGCTCGGTGACGCGGGCCTCGGCGCCGCACCGCGGGCACCGGGCGGTTCCGAACAGGTGCCAGGATGCCTCGCCCATCGGCTCCCTCCACTCGGGCGTCAGTGCCTTGCGCTGCGGGTTTTTCCCCTCGGGGGATTCCAAAACGCGCGGGGGTGCTAGGCCGCCCGGGAGCGGGCTGCCTCGCGGGCCGCCTCGACCCGCTCGGCCTCCTGGAGCGCCAGGCACCAGCGCCGGGTCACCGCGACGACGACGAGCGGCAGCACCCAGATGAGGACGCGGTACACCCAGAGCTGGGTCGAGTACGCGATTCCGAACTGGACGAAGACGCGGTCGGCGCTCCCGAAGACGAGCACCAGGGCGACCCACGTCGCGAGGCCCACCCCGATCGCGGTCCGCCACGGGTTGTCCCGAGGCCGCTGGAGCAGGTTGTGGAAGCGGTCGTCGCCGGTGACGCGGCGCTCGAGCCAGGGCCAGAGCGCGAGCAGGAGGAAGATGACGAGCGGGAAGAGGGCCCCGCCCCAGAACGGGTTGGGGACGAGCGTGTAGCCGGCGATCGTGACGTCGAGGCCGGGGACGAGGCGGAGCGCGCCGATCAGCCAGCCCAGGTACCAGTCCGGCTGCGCCCCGTTCGTTGCCTGGGAGACCTCGTACGGCCCCCAGAGCCAGACCGGGTTGATCTGGATGAGACCCCCGAGGAGGACGAGGGCCCCGGCCACCGAGAAGCCGAGGGCGAGTGTCCTCGGCGCGTACGCGGGGACGGCGGGCAGGCCGACGAGGCGCCGCTCCGTGCGGCGCGGGCCGCGGAACTGGGTGTGGTGGCGGGCGACGACGAGCGCGAGATGGAGCGCGAGCAGCGTCCCGATCAGGATCGGGAGCACGAAGACGTGCGCGATGTACATCCGCGGCCAGAGGTCGACGGTCCCCGGGAAGGGCGCTCCCCAGAGGAGGAGTGCGAGGTTCGCGCCGAGGAGGGGGATCGACATCGCGACCGAGTAGGCGATCGCGAGCCCCATGCCCGAGAGCAGGTCGTCCGCGAGCGAGTAGCCGAGGAAGCCCTCGAGCAGCGCGAGCATGAGCATGCCCAGGCCGATCAGGTAGGTGAGGTCCCTCGGCTTCCGAAACGCGCCCGTGAAGAAGATCCGGAAGAGGTGCAGGACGATGGCGACGATGAACACGTTGGCCGCCCAGTGGTGCGTCTGGCGGATGAGGAGGCCGGCCTTGACGTCGAGCGAGATGTCGACGACGGACTTGTAGGCCTCCGACATCGCCCGGCCTTGCAGCGGCGCGTAGCTGCCGTGGTAGACGGTCTCCTCGACGCTCGGGACGTAGAAGAGGGTCAGGTAGACGCCGGTGGCGACGAGGACGAGGAACGAGTAGAGGGCGATCTCGCCGAACAGGAACGACCAGTGGTCCGGGAAGACGTACCGGAGGGACCTGCGGACGAGCGGGGCGGTGCCGCTGCGCTCGTCGAGGAAGCGGACGACGCTGCGGATCACTCGAGCTCCACCCCCCACCAGGAGGGCCCCACCGCGGCCGAGAAGCCGCCCGCTGCCCGGAGGCCACCCTCCTCGTCGACCGTCACCGGCAGCTGTGGGAGCGGCCGTCCGGCGGGCCCGAAGAGCACCGTGCCGCCGGTCGCCGGGTCGAAGGTCGAGTAGTGGCAGGGGCAGACGAGCGCGGCCCGGGGCGCCGTCGGCTCGAACAGGGGCGTCCGGTAGAGGGCGACCGCGCACGCGGCGTGGGTGCAGATCTTCGAGTAGGCGACGATCCCCCCGGGCGCCCAGCCCGCGCGGTCCGGCGGCAGGCGCAGGGCCGCCGGGTCGAGACGGACGATGACGATCGGCGCGCCCAGGTCCCGGCGCGAGGCGCCCTCCGGGTACGCGGTGTAGAAGGTGTCGGTCTCGATCCGGTCGGCGATCAGCGGCTGTCCCCGCGCGTCGACGAGGCGGCGGCCGGCTCGCCACGGGGTGCGGCGCAGGACGTCTGGGTCGAACGCGGGGCCGAGGGAGAGCGCGGGCGCGACGAGTGCGGCGCCGAGCGCCACGCCGGCCCCCCCCGCGGCGAGCGTGAGGAGCCGGCGCCGCGTCAGGCTGTCGGCGCTCTCGACCGGGATGCGCGCGGCCGCCTCCTGCTCTTCCGGGTGCGAGGGTTCCCCGTAGTCCTCGACCAGCTCCTCCTCGGCGACGAGGCGGCGCGCGAGCACGATCGTCGCGGCCGCGAGTAGGACGAACGCGAGCCCGAGCGCGAGTCCGAGGAGCTGGGTCTGCGCCGGCAGGCGGTCGAGCGCGTACACGACGACGAACCCGATCGCGCAGAGCCCCGCGCCCGCCAGGAGGGCGGCGAGGAGCAGCTCCGCCCGCCGGTCGGACGGGCCCTCGGGGACGATTCGCTCCGGCTTCTCCTCCTCGGGGCGCGGCTCCCCGCGGCTCAGGAGCCAGACGGCCACGACGACGGCGGCTCGGCCGAGCGCGCGGAGCGGCCTCACCGTGGGATCCTCCCTCCAAGCGCGAGCGAGACCCCGACGAGCGCGACCCCGGCGACGATCCAGGCGACCAGGCCCTCGGGCACCGGGCCGATGTGCCCGATGCCCCAGCCGCCCTCGTCCTGTGGATCCTCCGCGTAGTGGACGTAGCGGACGATCGAGTCGACCTGGGCGTCGCTCAGGTCCTCCTCCGAGAAGCTGGGCATCACGTATGGGCCAATGCGGACGGCCTCGGCGATCTGGACGGCCGGGAGGCCGGCGAGTGGCGGGGCGACGGCCCCGGTGACCATCCCGCCCTCGGCGACGACCTGGTGGCAGCCGGCGCAGTTCTCGGTGAAGAGCTCGAGGCCCTCGCTGAGGCTCCCGCCGCCGGGGTCGGGCTCCGGGACCGCCGGGCCGTCGCCGAGCGAGGCCACGTAGGCGACGAGCGCCTCGATCTGCTCGTCGGAGAAGGCGGGCTCGCCTCGCTCCGGCTGTGCGTACGGGTCGCGGAGCGGCATGTAGCCGCTGCGCAGGTAGAAGTCGGCGGCGAGCGCGCCGACGCCGACGAGCGACGGGCCGAGCTGCCCCGGGGCGGGCGAGGACGTCACGCCCTCGCCGCCGGGGCCGTGGCAGCCGACGCAGTTTCGGGCGTAGAGCTCGGCGCCGCGGTCCACGAGCTCGTCCGGCTGCCCGGCGGCGAAGGCCGGCGCGGCGAGCGCCGCCACGGCGGCGAGGATCGCAGCCGCTGCCCTCATCCGGGCTCGCACGAGTCGAGGACGATCGCCCCGACCCCGCCGAGGACGATGAGGACCAGGAACACGGAGCTTACGAGCAGGCCGCCGGCGGCCATGAAGCCGAGCCGCCCGCTCGGGTCGTGGTCGTGCCGGCGGAGATCGCGCCAGACCGTGAACGCGCCGAGCCCCGCCGCCAAGGCGATCGCGGCCGCCGTGGCCGTGATCCCGATCTGCCAGGGCTGTCCCAGGCTCCAGCTCTCGCCCGCGGGCGAGCAGTTCGCCTCCTCGACGCCGTAGCCGACCACGAGCTGCGCCGTCCACGCGAGCGGCGCGCCGAGGAGGCCGAACCAGAGGAGGGAGGAGACGAGCGCGGCTGGGCGGGTCTGCGTCACAGCGAGGGGGAGGTGATCGTGAGCACGACGACGATCGCGAGCGCGTCGACGAAGTACCAGTAGAGGGCGGCCGCCTCGAGCGCCACGAGCCGGTAGTTCGTCAGCCCGCCCGCGAGGCGGGCGAGGAGGAAGAGGTTCACGAGGAGCCCGGCGAGCACGTGGGCATGGTGGCCTCCGCTCAGCAGGTAGACCATCGACTCGTACGCCCCGGCCGCGGGCGTGGACGTCTGCAGGTCGTCGAGGAACCGATACACCTGCATCGCGAGGTAGCCGCTGCCGATGACGGTGGCGACCGCCAGCGCGTGCGAAGTGGCGCGGACGCGACCCTGCCGCGCGAAGCGGACGGCGAGGGCCATGGGGGCGCTCGTGGAGACGAGCACGGCGGTGAGGACGAAGGGCACGAGGACCGGCGGCGGCTCGGTTCCGGGCGGGGGCCACTCGACGGCCTGGAAGCGGAGGTAGAAGTAGCTCGCGACGAAGGTGCCGAAGAGCGCCGCCTCGGTCGCGACGAGCACCGCCATCCCCCACCAGCCGCTGGGGCGCGACCCGCGGGTGGCCGCCACGCGCGCGGCCTCGCGAGCCGTCGTCGCCTCTGCGCTCGGCTCCGTCACGAGTCCTGCGGCTCCGTCAGGTTCCAGGCGGCCACGGCCGCGAGCGCGAGGCCCAGGAAGACGACCGCCGCCAGGTAGTGGGCGACGAGCACGAGCGTGAACGTCGCCAGGAGAAGGAGGGCGAGCACGAGCGGCCAGGGCGAGTTCGACGGCATCTCCAGCACCTCGTCGAGCTCGGCGTCAAGCACGGAGGTGGCGGGGGTCTCGTGGCCCTCGTCGAGGACGAGGTCGCCGCCGGCGAGCCGCCGCTGGTCCTCGGCACGGTCGTCCGCGTCCCAGTTCGGGCTCGCGCTCCGCACGATCGGGATGACGGGGAAGTTGAACTCCGGCGGCGGCGAGGTCGTCGCCCACTCGAGCGTCTCCCCACCCCAGGGGTCGGGCCCGGCGGGGGGACCGGCGAAGCGGCTCGCGACCAGGTTGACGACGACGAGCACGATGCCGGCGGCGAGCAGGAAGGCGCCGATCGTCGAGGCGAGGTTGTAGGGGTCCCAGCCGAGCCCGGGCTCGTACGTGTAGACGCGCCGCGGCATCCCCAGGAGGCCCGCGATGTGCATGGGGAAGAACGTGAGGTTGAACCCGACGAAGAAGAGCCAGAAGCCGATGCGCGCGAGCGGTTCGAGCAGCATCCGTCCGGTGACCTTCGGGTACCAGTAGTGGATCCCGGCGAAGAGGGGGAAGACGGCGCCGCCGAAGAGCACGTAGTGGAAGTGGGCGACGACGAAGTACGAGTCGGTCACCTGCTGGTCGAACGGGATCGCCGCGAACATGATCCCCGTGAGTCCGCCGATCACGAAGACGACGATGAAGCCGAGGACGTACCAGAGCGGCGTCGCGAGCCTCGGCCGGCCCTTGAGGAGCGTGGCGCACCAGGCGAAGATCTGGATGCCGCTCGGGACGACGATGACGAGGCTCGCGGCCGAGAAGAAGATCATCGTCACCTGCGGCAGCCCGACCGCGAACATGTGGTGGACCCACACCCCGAAGCCGATGAAGGCGGTCATGACGGTCGCGAGCGCCACCCAGGTGTAGGCGACGATCTGCCTCCCCGCGAACGTCGGGATGATCGCCGAGACGATCCCGAGGGCGGGCAGCACGATGATGTAGACGTCCGGGTGGCCGAAGATCCAGAAGAGGTGCTGCCACAGGACGGGGTCGCCCCCGGTCGCCGTGTCGAAGAAGTGGAAGCCGAGGTTCCGCTGCAGCTCCAGCATCACGTTCGCGGCCGTCAGCGCCGGGAGCGCGAACACGAGCGAGAACGACGTCCCGAGGATCGCCCAGCAGAAGATCGGCATCCGGTTCAGCGACATCCCCGGCGCCCGCAGCTTGAAGATCGTGACGATGAAGTTGGTGGCCCCGACGGTGGACGAGATCGTCAGGAAGATGAGCCCGAGGTTGTAGTAGTCGATGTTCTTCCCCGGGTTGAACTCCTCGCCCGCGAGCGGGACGTAGTTGAACCAGCCGGCGTTTGGCGCCGTGCCGAGGAAGAGCCCCGTGTAGATGAAGAGGCCCGCCGCCAGGTAGATCCAGTACGAGAGGGCGTTCATGCGCGGGAAGGCCATGTCCCGCGCGCCGAGCATGAGCGGCACGAGGTAGTTTCCGAACGCGCCCGAGAGCATCGGGGTGACGAAGAGGAAGATCATCGTCACCCCGTGCATCGTGAAGAGCTGGTTGAACGTGTCCGGATCGAGCGTCCGCCCCTCGGCGCCGGCGAGCTGGGTGCGGAGGAGGAGGGCCTCGGCGCCGGCGGCGCCGAAGAAGGCGAGCGCCGTCCAGAAGTAGCGGAGACCGATCGTCTTGTGGTCGACCGTCGTCAGCCACGCGATCAGCCGCGGCGGCTCCGCCCAGATCCGCTCGAGCCGCTCGACCTCGGCGGCCGCGGGGGGCGTGACGTCGACCGCCATCTACTCGAGCCCCCTGACGTAGGCGACGAGCGCTCCGAGCTCTGACCCCGAGAGCCCGAGCGCCGGCATCTTGTTGCCCGGCTTCACGTGCTGCGGGTCGGCGATCCATTCGCTCAGGTAGGGGAGCCGGTTGGGGATCGTTACGGCCGCGAGCGTCCCGCGGGCGGCGACGTGGGTGAGGTCGGGGCCGAGATCGCCGTCGGCGTCCGTCCCCCTGATCGTGTGGCAGCCGGCGCAGGCCGCCGAGGCGAAGACCTCCTCGCCTTCTCGGGCCTGCGCCGTCGCCGGCTCGGAGCGCGGCTGGGCCTCGTGGTCGAGCCAGCGCCGGAAGTCGCCCTCCGGCTCGGCGATGACGAGGAAGGCCATGTGCGCGTGCTGGAGGCCGCAGAACTCGGCGCACTGGCCGCGGTACACGCCCGGCTCGTCGGCCTCGAGGAGGATCTCGTTCCGCTTGCCCGGGATCAGGTCGATCTTGCGGTTCAGCCGCGGGACCCAGAAGCTGTGGACGACGTCCGCCGTCGTGCCGACGAGCCGAACCGGGACGCCCGCCGGAATATGGATCTCGTTGGCGGTGACGGCGTCGGTGCCCGGGTAGCGGGCCTCCCAGAACCACTGCTTCCCGACCACCTCCACCGTCAGCTCGGCGTCGGCGGCGGCGCCCGCGGAGGTCGCGGGCAAGGTCCGCAGGACGAGCACGAAGAGGGCCGAGAGCACGACGATCGGGGCGACGATGCCGCCGAGCGCGATCCACGTCCGCGCCCGGCCGTCGCCTCCCTCGCCCGACCGCCGGCGTCGCAGGATCGCGGCGAGGACGAGCACGAGCACGACGCCGAAGACGACGACGGCGCCGGCGAGCATGATCCACCAGAGCGTCGTGATCTCGTCTGCGGCGTCGCTCCCGGGCCGTAGCGTGGACTGTTCGGATTCGCAGGAGGTGAGAAGGAGCGCCGGTCCGAGCGTGCTGACGACCCCAACTACCGGTCGGATCCTCGGCCGGCCAGGTATGCCGGGCCGACTCCCGCGCTCGACCATGTTGCTGTCCCTTCCCAGGTCGGCCGAGTCGCAATCCCCGTGTGAGCCAGCGGGCTGGTCGTCGCCTCTGCGACCGGGTACGTGATCGTCGCGGCCCCGCTGTTGGCGGGCGCGCCGCCGGGTTCGCCGGGTCATCGCTCGCCTCGCGCTCGGCCTCGTCGGAGTGCCGCTTGCCGCGACCGTGCTCGCGAGCTTCGTGTACCGCTTCTTCACGTTCTGGCTCCGGATCGTGCCGGCTTTCGAGGGCCGGCTGACGCAAGGACGGCTGCGAGTTTCCGGCACGGGCGGGGCGGGAAGGCCGAAAGCCGTGGGACCGGCGATCCTCATCCTCGGCGCGGTCGCCCTGGGGGTCGTCCTGATCGTTTTCGCTCCCGGCGCGGCCCCTTCGGCGGCATCGCGCTGCCGCCGGGCCTAGCCCGTGGGCACGTCGACGGCAGTGGGGACGCTGCTCGGGCACGGCGCCGGGGCTGCCACGGTCGAGCTCGGCCCGTCGCCCTGGGTCTGGACGATCGACCCGATCCAGCTGGCGCTCCCGGCCTTCGCGTGCCTCCTCTACTGGACACGGGCGAGCGGCCTCGCGGAGCGCGGACATCCGGTGCCGCCCGCCAGGCGGGCGTGCTTCTACGCCGGCCTCGCCCTCGTGGGGCTCGCGCTCGCCAGCCCCGTCGACGCCCTCGGCGAGGAGCGCCTCCTCTTCGTCCACATGCTCCAGCACGTTCTCATCGGTGACGTCGCCGCGTTGCTCGTCGTCCTCGGCCTCACGGGGCCGGTGCTCCGGCCGGTGCTGGCGCTGCCGGGCGTCGGCCGCCTGCGTTCCCTGGCGCATCCCCTCGTCGCCCTGCCCCTCTGGGCGGCCGCACTCGTCGTCTTGCACGTGCCCTTGTTCTACGAGGCCGCGCTCGCGCACTCCGGTGTCCACGCCCTCCAGCACGCCGCGTTCTTCGCCGCCGGCGCGCTCATGTGGGCTGCGCTCCTCGAGCCGCTGCCCGGCCCGGCCTGGTTCGGCGCCGGCCCCAAGGTCCTGTTCGTCGTCGCCGCGCGCGGCGTGGAGCTCGTGCTCGCCAACGTCTTCCTCTGGTCGGCGGTCTCCTTCTATCCGCGCTACGACGCGGCGTCGCCGCTCTGGGGCATCGACCCGGTCGAGTCCCAGCGAATCGGCGGGGCGATCATGATGGCCAGCGGAGGCGCCCTCACCCTCGGCGCCTTCGCCTGGCTCTTTCTCCGGTGGCTGGACGAGTCGGAGCGCGCGGAGGCGCTCGCCGCGGACGTCGGGGCGGCGCGGGCCGCGCGGGCCGCCCGCTACGGCCGCCGGGTCCCCGGACGCCCGCCGGAAGGAGCGGGCACGTGAGCCCGCACTGGCTCGAGACGGTCGCCTGGATCTCGCTCGGGCTCGCCTTCGCGTGCGCCCTCGTGATCCTCGTCGACGAGCTCCTGCTCGGGAACCGCCAGCAGATGTGGATCATGAACGTCGTCCACCCGGTCACCGCCCTCTACCTGGGCCCGGTCTGGCTCGCCGTCTACTGGCGTCACGGCCGGCGCATGTCGAGGAAGGCCATGCACGAGCGCGTCGACGAGCTCGCGCGGGAAGGGCGAGACCCCGACGAGATGCGGGCCGCGGTCGAGAGCGAGGGCATTCGACCGCGGCACGTCGCCAACGCCGTCTCCCACTGCGGCGCCGGGTGCACGCTGGGCGACATCGGCGGCGAGTGGATCGTCTTCGCGATCGGCTGGACGATCGCCGGCGCCACGCTCTACCCGGAGCTGATTCTCGACTTCGTCCTCGCCTGGAGCCTCGGCATCCTCTTCCAGTACTTCACGATCGCGCCGATGCGGCCGGACCTGGGCCGGCGGCAGGCGCTGCGCATGGCCATGCGGGCCGACACGCTCTCGATCCTCGCCTTCCAGGTCGGCCTCTTCGGCTGGATGGTGCTCTCGGCCAAGGTGATCTGGCAGCCGCCGCTGCCGATCGACTCGGCGGGGCACTGGTTCATGATGCAGGTCGGCATGGTGATCGGGTTCCTCACCAGCTGGCCGGTCAACGCCTGGCTGCTGCGGAAGGGCTGGAAGGAGCGGATGTCGGTGGACGCTCACGTGGCTGACATGCTCGAGCATCGGCGAGATCGCCGGCGACGCCGGCCGACCGGCGAAGCGGCCCCCGGTCGCGCCTCCTGACCCGGGTTTTCCTGCCGATCCGGCCGGTACCTCGGGGGTCGCCGACCGCTGTGGCGCGCCGGAATCCAGGTTTACGGGTTCCCGGCCCGAGGTATCTCGCGCCCATGAACCGGGGCTCAGAGGTCGTCGTGCTCACCGGCGCCACGGGCGGCATCGGCCGGGCAGCCGCCCGGCGGTTCGCCGAGGACGGCGCGAGCATCGCGCTCCTCGCCCGGGGCGAGGAGCGGCTCGAGGCCACCGCCGCCGAGGTCGAGGCCCTGGGCGGGCGCGCGCTGGCCGTGCCCACCGACGTCGCCGACCCCGAGCAGGTCGAGCGCGCCGCGACCCTCGCCGAGGACGAGCTGGGGACGATCGACGTCTGGATCAACGACGCGATGGCGACGATCTACGCGCGCTTCCTCGACATCGAGCCCGACGAGTACCGGCGCACGACCGACGTCACCTACCACGGCGTCGTCTGGGGAACCCGCGCCGCGCTCCGGCGGATGGTCCCGCGCGACCGCGGCTCGATCGTCCAGGTCAGCTCGGCGATGGCGTACCGGGGCATACCCCTGCAGGCGCCCTATTGCGGCGCCAAGCATGCGATCAAGGGCTTCACCGAGAGCGTCCTCACGGAGCTCCTGCACGACGGCTCGCACGTGCGCGTCTCGATGGTCAATCTCCCGGGCGTGAACACGACCCAGTTCACCTGGGGCCGGACGAAGCTGCCCAGGCAGACGATGCCGGTTCCCCCCGTCTACCAGCCGGAGGTGGCCGCCGACGCGATCCACTGGGCCGCGCACAACGACCGCCGGGAGCTCAACGTCGGCGTCCCCACGGTCGCGAACGTCGTCGGCGAGATGGTGGCGCCGGGCCTGCTCGACCGCTACCTCGCGCGCACCGGCGTCGACTCGCAGCTGACCGACGAGCCCCTCGCGACCGAGGGGCACGACAACCTCTTCGAGCCCGTCGCCGGAGACCGCGGCGCCCACGGGCCCTTCGACGCCATAGCGCACGAGACCTCGCCCCAGCTCCTCCTGACGAAGCACCGCGGCGCCGTGGCGGGGGCTGCGCTCCTCGCACTTGCCGCGGGTCTGGTCGCCCGCAACGAGCACTGAGCCGGTTCCAGCGTTTCGCTACCGAAGCGGCGGGTAGGAGCCTCCGCGTCGAGTCCGACCTGCTAGGAGGAACGCCATGGCTGCCACCGTCGCCGACTTCGTCCTCGAGAGGCTCCGCCGCTGGGACGTCCACCGGGTCTTCGGCTACCCGGGCGACGGCATCAACGGCTTCCTGGGCGCGCTCGACCGCGCCGAGGGCGATCCCCAGTTCATCCAGGCGCGCCACGAGGAGATGTCCGCCTTCATGGCCTGCGGCCATGCGAAGTTCACGGGTGAGGTCGGCGTCTGCATGGCGACGTCCGGCCCGGGGGCGATCCACCTCCTGAACGGGCTCTACGACGCCAAGCTCGACCACCAGCCCGTGGTGGCGATCGTCGGCCAGCAGCAGCGGATGTCGCTGGGCGGCCACTACCAGCAGGAGGTCGACCTCGGCACGCTCTTCAAGGACGTCTCCGAGTACGTGCAGACGTGCATGCACCCCGCGCAGGCCCGGCACCTGGTCGACCGCGCGATTCGCATCGCGCTGGCCGAGCGCGGCGTCGCGACCGTCATCTTCCCCAACGACGTCCAGGAGATGGACGCGGTCGAGTCGCCGCCGCGCAGCCACGGCGCCGTGTTCTCGAGCGTCGGCTACCGCGAGCCGCGCGTCGTCCCCTTCCAGGAGGACCTCGAGCGAGCGGCCGCCGTCCTCAACGAGGGAGAGAAGGTGGCCATGCTCGTCGGCCAGGGCGCTGCCAAGGCCGCCGACGAGGTGATCGAGACCGCCGACATTCTCGGCGCCGGGGTCGCCAAGGCGCTGCTCGGCCGGGCCGCCGTCCCGGACGACCTCCCCTTCGTCACCGGCTCGATCGGTCTCCTCGGCACGAGGCCGAGCTACGAGATGATGGAGGGCTGCGACACGCTGCTCATGGTCGGGACGAGCTTCCCTTACTCGGAGTGGCTCCCCGAGGAGGGTCAGGCGCGCGGCGTCCAGATCGACATCGACGCACGCATGATCGGGATCCGCTACCCGATGGACGTCCACCTCGTCGGCGACTCGAAGGAGACGCTCCGCTCGCTCATCCCCTTCCTCCGCACGAAGACCGACCGCTCGTGGGTCGAGGAGATCGAGGCGAACGTCGCCGACTGGTGGCGCCTGATGGAGGAGCGGGCGATGATGGACGCCGACCCGGTCAACCCGCAGCGGGTCATGTGGGAGCTCAGCGAGCGGCTCCCCGACGGGGCGATCATCACCGCCGACTCCGGCTCGTCCACCAACTGGTGGGCCCGCCAGCTCCGGCTGCGCCGCGGGATGATGGCCTCGCTCTCGGGCACGCTCGCGACGATGGGCCCGGGCGTTCCCTACGCGATCGCCGCCAAGTTCGCCCACCCCGACCGGCCCGTGATCGCCATGGTCGGCGACGGGGCGTTCCAGATGAACGGCATGAACGAGCTGCTGACGGTCGCGAAGTACCATCACCTCTGGTCGGACCAGCGGCTCGTGTTCTGCGTCTTCAACAACCAGGACCTGAACCAGGTGACCTGGGAGCAGCGCGTCCTCGCGGGCGACCCGAAGTACGAGGGCTCGCAGACGATCCCGGACTTCCACGCCGCACGCTACGCGGAGCTCGTCGGGCTCGGCGGGATCAAGGTGGAGGATCCCGACCAGGTCGGCGCCGCCTGGGAGGCGGCGCTCGCCGCCGACCGGCCGACCCTGATCGAGGTCGTGGTCGACCCCGAGATCGCGCCGCTGCCGCCGCACATCACCTTCGAGCAGGCCAAGCAGATGGCGGCGGCGATGCTCAAGGGCGACCCGAACGGCATGGACCCGATGACGAAGTCGCTCCGGGCGAAGGTCCAGGAGTTTCTGCCGGGGCGCTGAGCCGTGGCGGTCGCCGAGGCGCGCACGGCACCGGCCGTCGAGCAGCTCGACGTCGCCGCCTACACGGTGCCGACCGACGCGCCCGAGTCCGACGCCACGCTCGCCTGGGACTCGACCACGATCGTCGTCGTCGAGTGCCGGGCCGAGGGTGAGGTCGGGCTCGGCTACACCTACGGCGACGTCGCGACCGCGCGCTTCGTCGACTCGCTCCTCGCGGAGTCCGTCGAGGGCGCCGACGCCCTGGCCGTCCGCGCCTCGTGGCAGGCGATGGTCGACCGGATCAGGAACGCCGGGCGTCCCGGGCTCGGCTTCATGGCCGTGGCGGCCGTCGACATCGCGCTCTGGGACCTGAAGGCCCGCCTGCTCGGGCTCCCGCTCGTGTGCTTGCTGCCGGCGGCGCACGAGACCGTGCCCGTTTACGGGAGCGGCGGCTTCACCTCGTACTCGCTCGAGCGGCTGCGCGGCCAGCTCGGCGGCTGGGTCGCGCAGGGGATCCCGCGGGTGAAGATGAAGATCGGGCGCCGGCCGCGGGAGGACGCGGCCCGGATCGCGGCCGCGAGGGAAGCGGTCGGGGCCGAGGCCGAGCTCTTCGTCGACGCCAACGGCGGCCTCACGCGCAAGCAGGCGCTCGCCTGGGCCGAGCGACTCCACGCCGACTGGGGGGTGACGTGGTTCGAGGAACCGGTCACCTCCGACGACCTGGAGGGTCTCCGGCTTCTCCGCGACGCGGGGCCGGGCGGGCTCGAGATCGCCGCCGGTGAGTACGCCTTCACGCTCTTTGACTTCCGCCGGCTGCTCGAGGCCGGCGCCGTCGACTGCCTCCAGGCGGACGTCACGCGCTGCGGCGGGATCACCGGTCTCCTCGGCGCGGCCGCGCTCGCCGAGGCGCACGCGATCGACCTCTCCGGCCACACGGCTCCCGCCGTGTCGGCACACGCGTTCGCTGCGGTCCCCGGCCTCCGCCACCTCGAGTACTTTCACGACCACGTGCGCGTCGAGTCGCTCCTCTTCGAGGGGACGCTCGTGCCTGAGGACGGTGCCCTCCGGCCCGATCGCTCCCGGCCCGGCCTCGGCCTCGAGCTGAAGCGCGCCGACGCCGAGCCCTTCCGCGTCTACGGGGGCTCCGAGTGACGCTGAAGAGCCCCGCGACGGCCGCGGCTCCGTCGCGCTCCGGGAGCGGCGATGCCCGCGCACTCGCGCGCCGGCTCCGGACGGAGGTCGAGGGCGAGGTCCGTTTCGGCACGGCGAGTCGGGCCCTCTACGCGACGGACGCCTCGAACTTCCGCCAGGTGCCGATCGGCGTCGTCGTCCCCCGCACGATCGACGACGTCGTCGCCACCCACGCGCTCTGCCGCGAGCACGGGGCACCGATCACCTGCCGCGGCGCCGGCACGAGCCTTTCGGGCGAGACGGTCAACGTCGCCGTGATCGTCGACTTCTCCAAGTACCTGCGCGGCATCCTCGAGATCGACCCGCGGCGGCGGCTGGCCCGCGTCCAGCCGGGGGCGATCAACGAGCAGGTCAACGCCGCCGCCGGCGAGTACGGCCTCGTCTTCGGCCCGGACCCCTCGACGCACGCCTACTGCACGATCGGCGGCAACATCGGCAACAACTCCTGCGGCGTCCACTCCGTCCAGGCGCAGCTCGAGGGCGACGGCGCCCGGACGTCCGACAACATCGAGTCGCTGGAGATCCTCACCTACGACGGGGCCCGCTTCCGCGTCGGGCGCGGGGAGGAGGTCGAGCTCGACCGCATCGTGGCCGCCGGCGGGCGCCGCGGCGAGATCTACGCTGCCCTCCGCGACCTCCGCGACCGGTACGCGCACCGGATACGCGAGCGGTTCGTCGACATCCCCCGACGCGTCTCCGGCTACAACCTCGACGAGCTCCTGCCGGAGAAGGGCTTCAACGTCGCCCGCGCGCTCGCCGGCACGGAGGGGACGTGCGCGACCGTGCTCGAGGCGACGCTCAACCTCGTCCCGGCGCCGAAGGCCAGGGCACTGCTCGTCGCCGGCTTCGAGGACATCGCCGCCGCCGGCGACCGCTGCTCCGAGGTGATGGAGCACCGCCCGCTCGGCGTCGAGGCGATCGACCACCGGCTCTTCGTCAACGAGGAGAAGCTCCACCTCTACGTCCACGGCCTCGAGCTGATGCCGGAGGGCGGCGCGTGGCTCCTCGTCGAGCTCGGCGGCGACTCGCGGGAGGAGGCCGACCACCGTGCCCACGAGCTCGCGGCCGCTCTCGGTCGCGGCAAGGGCGCCCCGGCCGGGACGACCGTCGTCACCGACGCGGACGACCAGCGCGCGCTCTGGGAGGTCCGCGAGGCCGGGCTCGCCGCCACCGCGTTCCCGCCGGATCGCACGGGGGTGCACTGGCCCGGCTGGGAGGACTCCGCCGTGCCGCCGGAGCGGGTGGGCGACTACGCGCGCGACCTCCAGGGTCTGCTCGCGAAGCACGGCTACACCGGCGCCCTCTACGGGCACTTCGGCCAGGGGTGCATCCACACCCGCATCGACTTCGACCTGCGGACGGCGGAGGGCATCGCCCGCTACCGGTCCTTCCTGGAGGAAGCCGCCGATCTGGTCGTCGGCTACGGCGGCTCCCTCTCGGGCGAGCACGGCGACGGCCAGCAGCGCGCGGAGCTTCTGCCGAAGATGTTCGGGGACGAGCTCGTGCAGGCGTTCCGGGAGTTCAAGCGGATCTGGGACCCCGAGTGGAAGATGAACCCCGGCAAGGTCGTCGACGCCTACCGCCTGGACGAGAATCTGAAGCTCGGCGCCGACTACAACCCCCCGCGTGGCGAGACGGCCTTCGCCTACCCGGACGACGACGGCGACTTCGCCCAGGCCACCGTGCGCTGCGTCGGGGTGGGCAAGTGCCGCATCCCGGACGGCGCCGGCGTCATGTGCCCGAGCTACATCGTCACGCAGGAGGAGATGCACACCACGCGCGGGCGTGCCCGGCTCCTCTTCGAGCTGCTCCAGGGCGAGGTCGTCGAGGACGGCTGGCGGAGCGACGAGGTCTTCGAGGCGCTCGACCTCTGTCTCGCGTGCAAAGGCTGCACGAGCGACTGCCCGGTGCACGTCGACATGCCCACCTACAAGGCGGAGTTCCTCAGCCACTACTATCGCGGCCGGCTGCGCCCGCGCCACGCGTACGCCTTCGGTCTGATCGACCGCGCGGCGCGGCTCGCGTCGAAGGCCCCCGAGCTCGTGAACGTCCTCACGGAGACGACGCCCTTCGCGCAGGCGGCCAAGCTCGCCGCCGGGATCGCGCAGGAACGCGAGGTGCCGCGCTTCGCGCCGCTCACCCTGAGGGAGTGGAACCGGCTCCGAGGGGGCCCGCGAAACCCTGCCGGCACGCGGGTGCTCCTCTGGGCCGACACGTTCACGAACCACTTCCACACAGGGGTCGGCGTCGCCGCCGTGGAAGCGCTCGAGGAGGCCGGCTACCGGGTCGAGATCCCGGATGTCCACCTCTGCTGCGGGCGGCCGCTCTACGACTACGGCCTCGTCGACCGGGCCGCCCGCTACCTGGGCGACGTGCTCGACGGCCTCCGGCCGGCGATCCGGGCCGGCGTCCCGCTCGTGGGCGTCGAGCCGAGCTGCCTGGCCACGTTCAAGGACGAGCTGCCGAAGCTGCTGCCCCACGACGACGACGCCCGGCGCCTGGCCCAGCAGGCCCGTCACTTCGCCGAGTTCCTGGTCGAGGAGGGTGTCGAACCGCCGCGGCTCGAGCGGCGGGCGCTCGTCTGGGGCCACTGCCACCAGAAGGCAACCGGAGGCATGGACGCGGACCACGAGGTTCTGCGGCGGATGGGAGTCGAGCTCGAGCCGGTCTCCGGCGGCTGCTGCGGTCTCGCCGGCTCGTTCGGCTTCGAGGCCGACCACTACGAGATCTCCCTCGCCGCGGGCGAGCACGCGCTCCTGCCGGCCGTCCGCGCGGCCGGCCCGGAGACGCTGGTCGTCGCCAACGGGTTCTCCTGCAAGACACAGATCGATCAGGGCGGCACGAGCCGGCGTGCGCTGCATCTCGCCGAGGTGATCAAGCTGGCGCGCGAGCACGGTCCGGGCGGTCCCCCCGGTTCCCACCCGGAGGTCGCGCTCGGCGACGTCCGGCCCGTCCCGGGGGCGAAGCGGCGCGCGGTGCGGATCGGGGCCCCGGTCGTCGGCGCCCTCGCGCTGGTCGCCGGTCTCCTCGCCGGCGGGCGCGCGCTCCGCTGAGCCCGCGTTTTCCGCGCCACGACGCCGGGTAGGCGCATGCCATGATGAGCAAGGTCTTGAGCGACGGCGGGGCGAAGACGTTCGCGCTCGTCTTCGACCGGGGCGACGAGGTGATGGCGGGGCTCGAGGCCTTCGCGGAGGCCGAGGGCCTGAGCGGTGCCGGCTTCACGGCGATCGGCGCTTTCAGCGACGTCACGCTCGGGTACTTCGACTGGGAGCGGAAGGACTACGACCAGATCGAGGTGGAGGAGCAGGTGGAGGTGCTGACCCTCGCCGGCGACATCGCCACCAAGGACGGCCGGCCGGCCGTCCACGCGCACGTCGTCCTCGGCCGCTCCGACGGCACGGCGGTGGGAGGGCATCTGCTGCGGGCTCGCGTGCGTCCGACGCTCGAGGTGATGGTGACCGAGACGCCCGCTCACCTGCGGAAGCGCCTCGACGGGGAGACGGGGCTCGCCCTGATCGACCTCGGCGCCTAGCCTCGGGCGCCGCTCAGCCGGCTCCGGCGGCCGCCTGCTCGCCGCGGCGGTCATCGTCGCGCTTCTGGCGCAGGTAGGAGATCGCCGCCCAGGCCGCCGAGGTGATGGGCACGGCGACGAAGGCCCCGACCACGCCCCAGAGCACGGCTCCCGTCGTGACGGCCAGGAGGATGACGATGGGATGGAGCTCGACGCTCCTGCCCACGACCGCCGGCTGCAGCACGTTCCCCTCGAGCTGCTGGACGGCGAGGATCGCCCCCAGGAGGATGGCTGCGTCCACGGTTCCCTCCGTCACCAGGGCGACGGCAACCGCCGCGATCCCGGCCGTGAAGGCCCCCACGATCGGCACGAAGCCGCCGAGGAAGGTGAGGAGCGCGAGCGGGATCACGAGAGGGACGCCGAGCAGGTAGATCGCGAGCCCGATGAAGAACGCGTCGAAGAGCGCGACGATGGCGGTCCCCCGCAGGAAACCGCTGAGCGTGCCCCACGCACGACCGCCCATGACCTGCACGTCCGCGCGCACGTCCACGGGGAAGAGGCTGACGAGAAAGTCCCAGATGCGCGCGCCGTCGCGCAGGAAGAAGAAGAGCACGACGATCGCGAGCAGGAAGCCGGTGAGGACCTCGACGGCCACGAGCGCGCCCGAGAAGGCGCCGGCGGCGATCGTGCCCTGGTTGTCGCGCACCTCGCTCTCGATCCGGTCGAACAGCTCGGCGACCCGCTGCTGGGAGAGGTCGAGCGGCCCGTCCACGAGCCAGTTCTCGAAGTCGTCGCGGATCTCGGTAGCGCTCAGGTCGATCTCGTCCACCTCGGAAGCCACCTGCGGCGCGAGCGCCACGACGATCCCGCCGATCACAGCCGCCGTGGCCAGCATGGTCAGGAAGGCGGCGAGCCCGGCCGGGAGCCCGAGGCGTTGCAGGCGCTGGACCGGCGGCGTGAGGAAGGCCGCCAGGAGCAGCGCGACGAAGCTCGGGACGACCACGAGCCGCAGGCGGGCGACCGCGAGCCCGAGGACGAGCAGAAACGCGGCGACGACGAGGATCCGCCAGGCCAGGGCGGCCGCGATCCTCAGGGAGCGCGGGACGGAGTCGTTCGGCTCGTGCTCGTGTCGGGCGTTCATCGACGGGCTGGGTCAGGCTGCACGTCGCAGCCCGAGCCCGAGCGTGGTCACTCCGGCGGCGAGCGAGAGGGTGCCGAGGTAGGCGACGTTCACGAGCGGGTTGGGACGATCCGCGTCGGTGCGCACGATGGAGAGAAGTATGCGACGGGCAGCAGGATCGCTGCGGCCGGGAACGCCCAGCGCACGGAGGTTGCGTGTCCTGCCGCCCACGGGCGGTGGCGCAGAGGGCTCTCGAGCAGGTATGGCGATCGCCGTGTGATCCAGAGCCGGAGGACCCGGGCGCGGCCGAGCACAACCGTCGGGGTTGACGATCAGTTTCATCGCGGCGGTCTCGAGGCTCGTGTCCGACACGGCGTCCCTCCTGAGCGGGCCACTCGGCTAGGTTCCCGCCTGCCACGCCGCGGAAACGCTTCGCCTGCTCGCGGCGAGGACGGGTGGGCCCGGGCAGGGTGGTCGCCCCGTCCGGGCCCCCGTGGCTGAGCCGCCTGCGACGCGGCGGCGGCTGCTCCTCTCAGAGTCGGGAACACTCCTGCTACCCCGGCCTCGGGTGCAAACGTCGGGTGCCGATCAGCCGCTCAGGGCGACGAAGGCGCCGACGATCGCCCCGTAGACGACGTGGACGGCGACAGTCGCGACCGGCGTTCGCGGGCCGTAGTTCATGAGCATGAACCCGGGCGGCTCGAGGAGCGGCGTGTCCCGTGCCGAGGTCAGCTGGGTCGCCATACGCGGGTGCACGAGCGGCAGGAGGACGTTGACGAGCGCGGTTCCCGCGAAGAGCCCGTGCACGAGGCCGAAGAGCGCCCCCAGCCACCAGCTGCTGGTGCCGAGCGCGAGGAAGATTCCGTAGTAGAGGAGTGCGAAGGCGATCCCGATCAGGAAGTGGAGCCCGTAGCCGATCGCCTTCGCCCGCACGCGGTTCCCGGTGACCGCCGTCCCGAGCAGGAACGGGATGTCGATCCGGGTCAGCCCGAGCTCGCTCGCCGCACGGAGCGCGGTCGTCATCACGAGTGTGCCCGCCACACCCCCGGCGAGGGCGCCCCAGACGCTCACCGCTCCTCCAGAGCGTTTCGGATCGTGACCGCCGCGGTGACGAGCGAGAGGTGCGTGAGCGCCTGCGGGAAGTTGCCGAGGAAGGCCCCCGTCGCCGGGTCGATCTCCTCGGAGTAGAGGCCGACGTCGTTGGCGGCGTCCACCAGCTCCTCCATGAGCCCGCAGGCCTCGTCGAGCCGGCCGCAGCGGGCGAGCGCGTCCGCGAGCCAGAACGAGCACGCGAGGAAGGCGCCCTCCCCGCCGGTGAACCCGTCCTCTCCCGTGTAGCGGAGGAGGTAGGGGCCGTCCCCACGCCCGAGCTCGGCACGGATCGCGTCGATCGTGCTCTCGAAGCGCTTGGGATGGTCGTAGCCGAAGACGGCTCCGAGCAGGACGTTCGCGTCGAGCTCGTCGGTGTCCGCCCGCCGGGTGTAGGCCTGCTTCGTCCTCGACCAGCAGCGGGTCTCGATGAAGGAGCGGATCGCCCGGCCCTCCTCGCGCCAGCGGCTCGTCCTGTCGGGCAGGGCGCCCCGCTCGGCCAGGCGACAGGCCCGGTCCAACGCCACCCAGCACATGATCTTCGAGTGGGTGAACTGGGCGTTGCCGCCCCGTACCTCCCAGATGCCGGCGTCCGGCGTCTTCCAGACGTCCATGACGAGGTCGGCCATGCGGGCGAGGCTCCGGCCGGTGTCGGAGTCGAGCTCGTTCCCCCGCCGGACGTACTCCCAGGCCGTCTCGAGGAGCTCGCCGTAGATGTCGAGCTGGCGCTGGTGAACCGCCTTGTTCCCGAGCCGGACCGGGGTCGAGCCGAGATAGCCCTCGAGCTCGAGCTCCTGCTCGGTCAGGTGGCTGCCCCCGTCGAGGCGGTAGATGGGGTTGAGCCGGGGCGCCGTCAGCGCGGACGCGTGGATGAGCCACCAGAAGAACGAGTGCGCCTCGGCCTTGCAGCCGAGCTCGAGCAGGGCGTCGATGGTGAACGCGGCGTCTCGGATCCACGCGAAGCGGTAGTCGAAGTTGCGCTCGCCGCCGACCTCCTCGGGGAGTGACATCGTGGCGGCGGCCGGGATCGCCCCGGAGGGAGCGTGCACGAGGAGCTTGAGCGCGAGGGCGCTGCGGATGACTGCCTCGCGCCACGGGCCCTCGTAGTCGCGACCCGCCGTCCAGTCGCGCCAGAACGAGATCGTCTGCGCGAGCCGCGCCTCGGCGTCGTCCCGCGTCGGCAGGACCAAGGGCTCCTCGTGGGCCGCGGCCAGAACGAGCATTCCCGTGCCTCCCTCCAGGGTGAAGCGGGCCGAGAGCGAGCCGTCGCCGCCGACCTCGGGGTCCCCGGCCCCGAAGGAGAGCACTCCGATCGCCGTGGCTCTCCCGCCGGCCACGTGGACGCCGCCGTGCAGCGCGAACGCCCCCGGGTCGCGACCGTAGTCGAACGACGGCGCGACCCGCCAGGCGAGCTCGACGGACCCGGACAGGCCGTCGAGGCGCCGGACGACCTCACGGTCGGGGCCCAGCCTTCCGCCCGGAAGGGTGAAGGCGTCGACGACGCGGGCCGAGCCCGACGAGCAGGTGAACCTGGTCTCGAGGACGTTCGTGCCCGGCAGGTAGCGGCGGGAGGCCTCATACGGCTCGGTGGGCGCGAGCCGGAAGCTGCCGCCGTTCTGGGCGTCGAGGAGCGCCCCGAAGACGCTAGGCGAGTCGAGTTGCGGCACGCAGAGCCAGTCGATCGCCCCGTCGAGCGCGACGAGCGCGGCGGTGCGCCCGTCCCCGATTGCTGCGTAGTCGCGGATGGCGGCGTAGCCGTTCGTCCGCTCCGGGCGTCGGCGAGGCCCCGCGCCGACCTCACCCTCCGCGAGCATGGCGTCGAGCGAGGGCACGGCTACGCGGCGCCGGGCTCCGGCGGGAGCATCGCCGTCGTGATCGCGCCCTGGTGAGGCCGCATGGTCGATGCGTTCCCGCGGTCGCGAGGTCCTAACCGGGGGCTGACGGGAGGTCAGTCCACGACGACGACGACCGCGCCGCTTTGGCTCTTGACCTCGGCGGCGACGTCGGCGCCCACGAGCTTGGCGAAGAGGCCGTGGTGGTGCTCGCCGAGGACGACGAGCGAGGCATGCCGGTCGCGCGCCACCTCGATGATCACCTGGGCGGGGTCGCCGGCGGCCCACAGGAAGTCCGCCTTCACCCCTTCGGCGGCGGCGCGCTCGCGCGCGTGGGCCACCACCGGCTCGAGCTCGGGCGGAAGGACGAGCGGGATCATGCGCGCCGGCGAGTCGTCGAGCGTTCCGAAGTTCTGCGGCCCCTCCGGGTCGAGCGGCATCTCGAGCACCGAGACGACGACAAGAGGGACGCGCGCCTCCTTTGCCTCGACGAGCGCACGCTCGAGCGCGTGCTTCGCGGGCTCCTTGTCGTCGTAGCCGACCACGATCGCCGTCATGACGGGAGCATCGCAGCTCGGGCGGGGTGGCCGCCGGGGAACCCGTCAGCCGAAGCCGGCGCGCGGCGAGGGCCTGCCGGTGGGGCCGGGCCGGCAGCGGAAGATCGCCCCGGCGAGCGGCTGGGCGGCGCGGGCCTCCTCGTCGAGGTCGAACCAGGAGCTCGTGATGTAGAGGTCGCCGCCGTCGGTGCCCCCGAAAGCGACCGACGTGGGGTTCGAGGGCGGCAGCTCCACCACGCCGTCCAGCCGACCGTCGCCGCGGTAGCGGTTCACGGTGCCGGCCCGTCCGAGCGCGATCCAGAGCATGCCCTCGTCGTCCACCGTCATCCCGTCGGGCCAGGGCCAGGTCCCGGGGGTGGTGAAGTCGAGGAAGCGGCGGCGTCCGTCGACCGCGCCCTCCTCGGAGTCGAAGTCGAGCACGTCGACGATCCCGAGCGCCGTGTCGGCGAGGTACATGCGGCCTGCCCGCTCGTCCAGACCCGGCCCGTTCGAGATGGTGAGGTTCCCGACCATGCACACCACCTCGTCGCCCTCGATCCGGTAGAGGCCGGCGTTGCCCGGCCGCTTGTCGTACGCCATCGTCCCGGCCCAGACCCGCCCGCGGCTGTCCACCTTGACGTCGTTCATGCGGTTCTCGGGCTTCTCGGGCTCGACCCGCACGAGGAGCTCGGTGGCGCCGGTCTCCCGGTCGAGCGCTCTGAGGCCGTCCGGCGCGGCCACGACCGGCTCGCCATGCGCGTCGAGGACGACACCGCCGGGCTGGCCGTCGACCCGCCACGACGTGTCGGCGCCCGAGCCGGGATCGAAGCAGTGCACCTGCGCCCCCATGATGTCCACCCACCAGAGCCGCTCGGCCGCCGCGTCCCAGACCGGGCTCTCGGAGTGCTCGGCGCCCACGTGGAGCACCGTCTCGACGACGGAGTCCCCCATGTCGTCGTCTCCCCAGCCCGCCTACGCCCCCGCGTGGTAGAGCCTCGCCTCGGCCGCATCGCCCTCCTGCGGCTCCATGTCGGCGACGCGCACGACCTCGTCGGCGACCGCGGCGTCGAGCGTGGTGACGTCGGGCCAGTCGACCTCGACGAGGTTCCCGGCCGGGTCGCGCAGGTACATCTGCACGGCGCCGTCCGGCAACTCGCGCACGGCGGCGCCGAACGTGACCGCGTCGAGAATCCCGCGCTCGCGCGCCTTCGCGTAGATGCCCTCGAAGTCGTCCACGTCGAGACCGAAGTGGTGGTACTCGGGGCTCGGCACGTTCCGCTCGAACACGTGCAGCTGCTGGTCGCCGAGCGCGAGCCAGCGGATGTTCATGCCGAAGTTGGGGGTCGGCAGTCGCCTCATGCCGAAGAGCTCCTCGTAGAAGCGCACCGACTCCTCGAGGTCGTCGGCGTGGACGGACACGTGGTTGAAGCGATTGGCGCGCAGCCGTGTAACCTCCCCTCCAGACACTAACTGCAGCGAAGACGGAGGGCGAGCAACCGATGGCGACGTACCGGATACCGTACGAGTCGCTCGACCCGCTGACGATCGGCGCGTCGGGCGACGAGGACAAGGTCTACCGCGACGAGCTCGAGCTCGAGGTCCCCGACGGGAACGTGCTCGCAGCGATCTACCCCGACGAGCCGGAGCCGGTCGGAGACGCGACGGAGGCGGCCCGCGCGGCGCTCGAGTCCCCGGTGGACGGGCCCCGCTTCTCCGAGCTCCTCGCGGGCAAGAGCCGGCTCGCGATCGTGATCGACAACCAGTTTCGGCCGACGCCGCAGTCGAAGCTCCTGCCCGCCGTGCTCGACGCCGTCGAGGCGGCGGGGATCGAGGCGGTCGTCGTGTGTGCGAACGGCAAGGTCTTCCCGATGTCGGAGTCCGACATCGAGCAGAAGATCGGCCGCGCCAACCTCGACCGCATGGAGAAGCTCGGGATCGAGTTCTTCCAGAACGAGCCGCGGAACGAGGAGATGTACACGTACGTCGGCGTCTCCTCGCGCGGGACGCCGGTCTGGCTGCACTCCGAGGTGGCGAAGAGCGACGTCAAGATCACGATCGGCCAGGCCCAGTCGAACCACTGGGGGGCGGGCGGCGGCGGCAAGCTGATCCTGCCCGGCGTCGCCTCGGACGAGACGATCGAGTCGAACCACTGCGCCTTCGTGCCCTCGCCACAGACGCACTACGGCGCCTACGCGGGCCCGATGCGCTCCGACATCGACGAGGTGGCGACGATGTGCGGCCTCGACTGCACGATGAACGTCGTCCTCGACACGCGCGGCCGCGTGATCGAGTTGATGTTCGGCTCCCACCCGAAGGCGCACCGGGCGGCGATCCAGCGCTTCAACGAGATCTACGCCTACGAGCACCCGGGCGACCGGGCCGACATCGCGATCTGCGGCGTCTTCGCCCCTACCGACCACCTCTTCTTCCACACCGGCTGGGGCTGCATGTCCGCCGACTTCGTGCTCAAGGACGGGGGCACGATCATCTACACGAGCCCCTCGCCCGGCGTCTCGACCGCGGTCGGCGACTTCCCGGGCCTGGCGCTCATGGACCTGATGAAGCCGTACATGCCGGCGACGTCCGAGAACTACCAGAAGGTGCTGAAGGACATCCACGCCCGCGAGATCCAGATGTGGGCGGGCTGCATCTGGGTGCCGATCTACGAGGTCATGACGCGCAAGCACCTGAAGCTCGTCACGCTCGAGGAGAACCTCGAGATGGCGGCCGACATCGGCATGGACGCGACGACGTCGCTCGACGAGGCCTTCGCCGAGGCGATGGACCGGCACGGCCCGGACGCGAAGGTGGTCGTCCTTCCGTACGCGCGCTACCAGCTGCCGGGCAACATGGTGCGGATGGACGCGGAGCCGATCAGGTTCCCCCAGGAGGTGCGCGCGCACTGACGCAGAGCGCCGTGCGGGGCATCCGGGGCGCCCGCGGCGTCGCCGCAGCGCCGCCCGCCTCGCGCGAGATCAAGGGCTCGACGACGATCGTCGAGCTTCTGCGCATGTTCCCGGACGGCGAGGCGGGCCGGCTGATGGCCGAGCTGGCGCTCCCGTGCGCGCACTGCGGCGGCGCCTTCCACGAGCCGCTGACGCTGGCGGCGAAGCGGCACGGGCGCGATCCGCGGGCGCTGCTCGAGGCCTTTCGCGCGCTCGAGAACGGCGCCCCGACCGCGAAGCAGCTGGAAGCGGCCAGGCGGCGCGCCGCCTAGCCGACGACCGGCAGACGCCTGGCGAACTGTCGGTTGAGGGAGCCCGAGCGGAAAGGCACCTCGTCGATCTCCACCTCCGCGTAGCCGGCGGAGCGGACGGCCGCCTCCACCTCGGCGCGGGAGGCGAGCGCGCGCGGAAGGTCGTCCGCTGCGATCTCGACGCGGCCGAGGCCGCCGTGGTGGCGCACGCGGACCACCGGGTAGCCGAGCGCCTTCAGCGCCAGCTCGGCGCGGTCGACCCGCCGGAGGACCTCCGGGTCGACCTCGGTGCCGTAGGGGAGGCGCGAGGCGAGGCACGGCGAGGCGGGCTTCCACGCGCTCGGGACGCCCAGCTCGGCAGCGAGGGCGCGCACCTCCTCCTTGCCGACGCCTGCCTCGAGCAACGGATGGACGACGCCGTGCTCGGCGGCGGCGCGCAGGCCCGGCCGCCAGTCACCGGTGTCGTCGGCGTTGGCGCCGGAGAGCACGGCCGCGTACCCGCGGGCGCGCGCGAGGCCCCAGAGCTCGTCGTAGAGCTCGGTCTTGCAGTGGTAGCAGCGGTCGCGGTCGTTCCGGACGTAGCCCTCTCGGGCGAGCTCGTCGGTGGTGATCACCTCGTGGGCGATCCCGACGGCCTCCGCGACGGTACGAGCGCCGTCGAGCTCGCCGGTGGCGAGCGCGGGGGAGACCGCCGTCACCGCGAGCGAGCGCGGGCCGAGGGCCCGGGCGGCGAGGGCCGCCACGAGCGACGAGTCGACGCCGCCCGAGAACGCCACGACGGCGCTTCCAAGCGAGGCGATCCTGGTCTCGAGCTCGTCCGTTCGGCTCATGGCTCCTGGGCGGCCGCGAGCGCTGCCGCCCAGACCGACTTTACCGGCCTCCCGAGCCGGCGGGCCGCTGCGGCGCAGTCGTCGTGCTCGGGCGCGACGTTGACGACGCGCCCGTCGAGGCGGCCGAGCTTCACGCGGACATCCTCGCCGTCCACCGAGACGGTCCGCTCCTCGCGGTCGAGCTCGTACCGGCGCAGCCTGCCGACGCGGACGCCGAGCGTGCTCGTCTCCTCGAACATCGCCTCGGCCACAGCCGCCTCGTCGCCGGGGCGCGCGAGCACGGAGAGGACGATGCCGGGGCGGCCCTTTCGCATCTGTGCGGGGACGGTCCAGACGTCGAGCGCGCCGGCGGCCAGGCAGCGCTCGACCGCGTCCGGCACCAGCTCGGGGAGGAGGTCGTCGAGGTTCGCCTCCAGAAGGGAGACCTCGGCGTGCGGCGTGTCGGCGGCCGCCTCGCCGACGAGGATGCGAACGACGTTCGGCCGCTCGGCGGGGTCCGACGTGCCCGCGCCGTAGCCGACCCGCTCGAGGGTCAGCGCGGGCAGCGGGCCGAAGCCGGCCGCCAGCGTCGCCGCGAGCGTGGCGCCGGTGGGGGTGACGAGCTCGCCCTCCCCCTCGACGCCGACGAGCGGGACTCCCGTGAGGAGCGCGAGCGTCGCCGGAGCGGGCAGAGGCAGGACGCCGTGCGCCGCCCGCGTGAGGCCCCGCGCGGCCGGGAGCGGCGAGCAGTACACCTTCTCGACGGCGAGGTCGTCGAGAAGCTCGACGGCGCCGCAGACGTCCATGAGCGTGTCCACGGCACCGAGCTCGTGGAACTCGACTTCGTCCGCGGGCACGCCGTGCACGGCGCCTTCGGCCTCGGCGAGGCGCTGGAAGGCCTCGACCGCACGCTCGCGCACGCGTTCGTCGAGGTCCGCCCGCTCGAGCAAGTCACGGATCGAGAGCCAGCTCGTGTGCTGCGCGTCGTGGCCGCTCCGGATCGCGACGTGAAGCGCGCCGATGCCGTGGCGCTCCTGCCGGGTGACGACGACCTCGGCCTCGATGCCGAGGGCGGCGGGGAGTGCCCGCAGGCGCGACTCGTCGGCGCCGGCGTCGAGGAGCGCGGCGAGGAGCATGTCGCCGGCCAGGCCGCCGACGCAGTCGAGGTAGGCGATCCGGGTCACGGGCCCCGGTGCGCCGCCCGCGCGATCCGTGCCGCGATCGTGCCGGCGCCGAAGCCGTCGTCGATGCCGACGACCGCGAGGCCCGCGGCGCAAGAGCAGAGCATGGCGTTGAGCGCGGTCCGGCCGCCCTCGGCGGCGCCGTAGCCGACGCTGGTGGGCACGCCGATCACCGGTGCCGCGACCAGGCCCCCGACGACGCTCGCGAGCGCGCCGTCCATGCCGGCGGCGACGACGACGCAGTCGGCCCGGACGAGGGAGGGAAGCACGTCGGCGAGGCGGTGGAGCCCGGCGACGCCGACGTCCTCGTGCACGATCGTCTCCGTGCCGAGGAGCTCGGCGCGGATCCGCGCCTCGTGGAGGACGGGCCCGTCGGAAGTGCCGGCGGAGACGAGCGTGACGCAGCCCCTGACGGTCGGGATGCCCCGCGCGACCCAGACCGCCCGGGCGCGCTCGTCCTCCTCCGCGTCGGACGCGATCGCGCGGACGGCCGCCCGCGCCTCCGCATCGGCGCGCGTGGCGAGGACGCTGCCCGCTCCCGCGTCGAGGAGCGCGGCGACGATGGCGGCCACCTGCTCGGGCGTCTTCCCCTCGGCGAGCACCGCTTCGGGCGCGCCCTGGCGCAGCTCTCGGTGCGAGTCGACGCGCGCGAAGCCGAGGTCGCGGTACGGCAGCTCCGCGAAGCGGTCGAGCGCCTCCTCGGGCGCGACACGCCCGCGACGGACCTCCTCGAGGAGCTCGGCAAGATCGCTGCGCAGGTCGGGCATGCGCCGATTATCGCTACAGGGTAGTAATACGGCGTGGGGATCGCGATCGAAACCGCGAGCTGGGTCGGCCGCGCGATGCCCCGCCTGGAGGACGAGGCGCTGCTCCGGGGAGAGGGCAGGTTCATGGACGACCTCGACCCGGTCCCGAACGCGCGCCATGCCGCGATCCTGCGCTCGCCGCTCGCCCACGCACGCATCACGAGGCTCGATGCGGCGCCCGCGCTCGACCTCCCCGGCGTCGTCGGCGTCCTTACCGGCGAGGACGTCGTCGCCATGTCGCGGCCCTTCCCTGTCGGGGTCGAGGGGGCGCGGCCGTACTACGCCGCCGCGCACGAGGTGGCCCGCTACGCGGGCGAGCCCGTCGCCGTCGTGGTCGCGAAAGACCGCTACGTGGCCGAGGACGCTCTCGACCTGATCGAGGTCGACTACGAGCCGCTCGAGCCGGTGCTGGACGCCGAGCGGGGCGAGCTCGTCTCGGAGCGGACGTTCACCTACGGTGACCCGGAGGGGGCCTTCGCCCGCGCCGACCTCGTCGTCGAGGAGCGCTTCGCCTTCCCGCGCTGGACGTGCGCCCCGGTCGAGTGCTACGGCGTCGTCGCCGACTGGGACGACGCCGCGGGGTCGCTCACCGCCTGGGCGAACTTCCAGGGCCCGTTCACGCTCCACTCGGTGGCCGCCGGCGCGCTCGGGCTCCCGGGCTCGAAGCTGCGGATCATCACGCCGCCCGACTCGGGCGGCAGCTTCGGGATCAAGTCGACGATCTACGTCTACATCGCGCTCATGGGGCTCGCCTCGCGCAAGCTCCGCGTGCCCGTCCGCTGGATCGAGGACCGGCTCGAGCACCTGGCGGGGAGCTCCGGCGCGACGGCGCGGACGACCGGCGTGCGCGCCGGCTTCTCCGCCGAGGGCGAGCTGCTCGCGGTCGCCTACGACGTCGTCGAGGACGTGGGCGCCTACGTGCGCGCCCCCGAGCCGGCGACCCTGTACCGCATGCACGGATCGCTCTCTGGCGCCTACCGCGTCGAGAACGTCGCCTCGCGGAACCGGGTCGTGACGACGAACCGCTGCCCGACCGGCCTCAACCGTGGCTTCGGCGGGCCGCAGCTCTACCTCGCACTCGAGGGGGCGATGAACCTGGCAGCGCGGCGGCTCGACCTCGACCCGGTGGAGCTGCGGCGGCGGAACCTGATCTCTGCCGGGGAGTTCCCGTACCGGACGCCCTCGGGCGGGCTCTACGACTCGGGCGACTACGAGGCGTGTCTCGACTCCGCGCTCGAGCTCGCCCGCTACGCGGAGCGGCGCGAGGAGCAGGCGGCCGCGCGCACGGAGGGCCGGCTCGTCGGCGTCGGTGTCGCCTGCGTCGTCGAGCCGTCCGTCTCGAACATGGGCTACATCACGCTCGTGCAGACGCCGGCGGAGCGGGCCGAGGCCCTGCCCAAGTCCGGGAACGCCGAGGGCGCCTCGGTGATCGTCTCCCCGCTCGGCGGGATCACGGTCCGGATCGGGACGACGCCGCAGGGGCAGGGCCACCGGACGGTCTCCGCCCAGGTGGTCGCAGACGCGCTCGGGGTCGGGCCGGCGGACGTGGACGTCCTCGCCGAGCTCGACACGTCCACGAGCCCGTGGAGCGTCGCCTCGGGCAACTACTCGTCGCGCTTTTCGGGCGTCGGCGCCGCGGCCGTCCACCTGGCGGCGCTCAAGGTGGCGGCGAAGCTCCGCGCGATCGCGGCCGCCGAGCTCGGCTGCGGGGCCGACGAGGTGGAGCTCCGCGAGGCGCGCGCCTGGCACGGGGACGAGTCCGTGTCGCTCCGCCGCCTCGCCGGCGTCGCGCACTGGAACCCGGACGCGTTGCCCGCGGGCCTCGAGCCGGGCCTGCACGAGACCGCGTTCGCCGAGGCGCAGCACCTGGCGCCGCCGGACGAGGACGACCGCGTCGCCTCCTCGGCCGCGCACGGGTTCATCGCCGACGTAGCAGTCGTCGAGGTCGACCGCGAGACCGGCGCCGTCACTGTCCTCGACTACACGACCGTCCACGACGCCGGCCGCCTCCTCAACCCGCTCCTCGCCGAGGGGCAGGTCCGCGGGGGCTTCGCCCACGGCGCCGGCGCGGCGCTCTTCGAGCGCGTCGTCTACGACGAGGACGGAAACCTGCTCACCGGCTCGTTCGTCGACTACCTCTGCCCGACCGCGCCCGACCTGCCGGCCGTGCGGATCGGCCACCACGAGACGCCCTCGCCGTTCACGCTTCTCGGCGCCAAGGGCCTGGGCGAGGGCACGACGATGAGCGCGCCCGCGGCGCTCGCCGCCGCGGTCGCGGACGCGCTCGGCGTCGAGAAGGTCGAGCTGCCGCTGACGGCTCCGCGCGTGTGGGAGGCGCTCCGGTGAAGCCGGTGCCGTTCGAGTACCGGCGCGCCGCGAGCCTTCAGGAGGCGGTCGACCTCCTCGCCGAGGGCGGCCAGGAGGCGAAGGTGCTCGCCGGCGGCCAGAGCTTCGTCCCGATGCTGAACATGCGGATCGCACGGCCTTCGCTCCTCGTCGACGTGAACGGCGTCCCGGAGCTCGACCGCATCGAGGAGGCGAATGGCGACGTTCGGGTCGGCGCCACCTGCCGCCAGCGGGCGCTCGAACGCTCGCCGCTCGCGCGGGAGCGCTGCCCCCTCCTCGCCGCCTGCCTTCCGTTCGTCGGCCACGTCGTCACCCGGAACCGGGGAACCGTCGGCGGCTCGGTCGCCCACGCCGACGCGGCCGCGGAGCTGCCGCTCGCGCTCGTGACGCTCGGGGGCTCGGTCGTCGCGGTCTCGCGCGCGGGGCGCCGGTCGATTCCGGCCGAGGAGTTCTTCGTCTCCTACTTCACGACCGCGCTCGAGCCGGATGAGCTCGTGGTCGAGACGGTCTGGCCGAGCACGGGGCCGTCCTCCGGCCACGCCTTCGAGGAGCTCGCCCTGCGTCACGGCGACTACGCGCTCTCGATGGCCGCGTGCACGCTCCGCGCCGAGGACGGTGCCGTCGCCGAGGCGCGGCTCGCCGTGGGCGCCGTCGCCGCCCGCCCCACGCTCGTGGACATCCCGCTCGCCGGGCGCGCCGTGGACGCCGAGGCGGCGCGGGAGGCGGCCGAGGCAGCCCGCGCGGCCGTCAACCCCTCGGGTCACCTGCACGCTTCCCGCGACTACCTCCGCCACGTCACCGGCGTCCTCGCCGAGCGGGCCGTCCTCAGGGCCTGGCAGGACGCGGCGTGAGCGAGATCGAGGTCACCGTCAACGGCCGGCGCCACCGCGAGGCGGTCGACCCGCGCCTGCTCGCCTCCGACTTCCTCCGCCACACGCTCGGGCTCACCGGGACGCACGTCGGCTGCGAGCACGGGGTCTGCGGCGCCTGCACCGTGCGGCTGGGCGGCGCGGCCGTCCGCTCGTGCCTGCTCCTCGCCGTCCAGCTCGACGGGGCGGACGTGCAGACCGTCGAGGGGCTCACCCCCGACGGCGCGCTCACCCCCCTGCAGGAGGCGTTCCGTGAGGCGCACGCTCTCCAGTGCGGCTTCTGCACGCCCGGCATCCTCATGGCCGCCGCCGAGCTCCTCGAGCGCGAGCCCGCGCCGGCGCGCGAGGAGATCGCCGACCTTCTCTCCGGGCACCTGTGCCGCTGCACCGGCTACGAGCCGATCGTCGAGGCGATCGCGCGCGCCTCCCAGGCGGGGCCATCGTGAACCTCGCGCGCTCGCTCCTCTACGCCGCCGAGCGTCGGCCCGAGGCCGAGGCCCTGGTCGCGGGCGGGCTCCGCCTGACCTACCCGCAGCTGCTCGAGCAGGCGCGGCGGGCCGCCGGCGGCCTGGCCGAGGCCGGCGTGGGGCGCGGCGACCGGGTGACCGCCGTCGTGAAGCCGAGCCGGGAGGCGGTCGTCCTCTACTGGGGCTGCCAGTGGCTCGGGGCCGTTTTCGTGCCGTTGTCGCACCGGGTCTCACAGACCGACCTCGACTACTGCCTGGCGGACGCGGCCGCCGCGGCGCACTTTCCGCTCGACGCCGACCTGGGGCGGCTCCTCGCGGCGGAGGAGCATCCCGGCGCGCTCGACCTGGACGAGGGCGAGCCCTCGCTGATGCTCTACACCTCCGGGACGACCGGGCGGCCGAAGGGCGTTCCCCGCTCGCACCGGGCCGACCGGGCCGGCGGGCTCTCGCAGGTCGTCCAGCACGGCTACCGTCACGGCGACCGGACGCTCGGCGTCATGCCGCTCTACCACACGATGGGCATCCACTCGCTCGTCGCCATGCACCATGTCGGCGGCTGCTACGTCTGCCAGTCCGACTGGGACGCGGAGGTGGCGCTTCGCCTCGTGCAGGACGAGCGGCTCACCTCCCTCTACCTGGCGCCGACGCTCTTCCACGACCTCGTCCACCAGCCGCGGCTCGGCGAGTTCGACCTCTCCTCGGTCGAGGCGGTCTCCTACGCCGGCGCCGCGATGACGAGCGCGCTCGTCGAGCGCTGCACGGAGGCCTTCGACCCGCGCATCTTCGTGAACCACTACGGCTCGACGGAGATCTACACGTACACCGTGCACCGCGACCAGCGCGCCAAGCCGGGGTGCGCCGGGCGCGCCTCCCTGAACGCGCGCGTGCGGCTCGTCCGCGCTGAGCCGGGCGCCGGACCCGACGAGCTGGTCGCTCTCGGCGAGGAAGGGCAGATCATCTGCGAGCTCGCCTCCGACGAGGCCTTCGCCGGGTACTGGAACCGCCCCGACGCCGACGAGGCGGGGCTCCGGGAGGGCTGGTACTACACGGGCGACCTCGGGCGGATGGACGCCGACGGCGACCTCTGGATCGTCGGCCGCGTGGACGACATGATCGTCTCGGGCGGCGAGAACGTCTACCCGCTCGAGGTCGAGGACGTGCTCGCGCGCCACCCCGGCGTGCGCGAGGTGGCCGTCGTCGGCGCGCCCGACGACCGCTGGGGCCACCGCGTCGTCGCCTACGTCGTCAAGGAGGAGAACGTGACCGCCGAGGAGCTCGACGCGCACTGCCTGGCCTCGGAGACGCTCGCCCGGTTCAAGCGCCCGCGGGAGTACCGCTTCGTGGAGGATCTCCCCAAGAGCCCGTCGGGCAAGCTGCTCCGCCGGCTCCTTCGCGACGAAAGGGTGTCGGCATGACGGAGTACGAGGGCTTCACGGTCGAGACGGGCGAGGGCGTCGCGACGATCACGCTCGACGTTCCCGGCAAGTTCAACCGGGTCAGCCTGGGCGCGCGCTCCCAGCTCGCCGAGGTGTTCGACGAGCTCGGCCGCGACGACTCCGTCCGCCTCGTCGTCCTCGCCGGGGCCGGCGGCACGTTCACGGCGGGCGGCGACATCGCCGGCTTCCTCCGGGCCGAGCCGGAGACGCTCTCACGCCTGCACTGGAACGTCGCCGCCCCCGAGCGCTGCCCGAAGCCGGTGATCGCCAAGCTGCAGGGCTACGCCTTCGGCGTCGGGCTCGAGCTCGCGCTCGCCTGCGACTTCCGCGTCGCGGCCGAGGACGTCGAGCTCGCGCTCCCGGAGGTGAAGCTGGGAATGATCCCCGGGAGCGGCGGGACGCAGCGGCTCGTCCGCCTGATCGGCCTCGGCCGGGCGAAGGACGCGATCATGCGCGGCCGCCGCATCGGGGCCGGGGAGGCGCTCGCGCTCGGCCTCGTCACCGAGGTCGTGCCGGCCGCGGAGCTGGACGCCGCAGTCGGCCGCCTCCTCGCCGAGCTGGCCGAGCTCTCGCCCCTGGCCCTCGCGACGGCGAAGCGCGTGCTCGACCTCGCCGAGGAGGGTCCGCTCCACGTCGGTCTCCACGTCGAGGGGCTCGCCTACGGCCTTCTCCGCTCGACGCACGACTTCAAGGAGGGCGTCGAGGCCTTCGGGGAGAAGCGCAAGCCGCGCTTCGAGGGGCGCTAGCCCCGTTCCCAGGCGAGGCCGGCGGCGAGCACGGTCTCGTCGGCGGGCGCGACGAGCTGCATGTTCCCGATCGCCAGCCCGGCCCAGCCCAGGAGGTTGACGGGCCGCAGGAAGGCGGAGAAGGGGATCCGCACCTCCAGCTCGTCGCAGTCCTCGGGCGGGATCTCGATGCCGATGCAGGGTGAGACGTAGAGGTCGATCCCGGGCTCGTAGCGCCGCCAGCGCTCGAGCGCCGTGTACGCAGCCGCCACCTCGTCGTCGGCGACCGCCTGCGCGAGCTCGAGCTTCGTCCGCACGTTGTCCGAGTACTCGTCGGCCCGGGCGGGGAAGGTCGCCGCGTGCGAGCGGGCGGCCTCGTGGAAGAAGAGCGGCCAGGTGTTCCCGTCGGGCTCGGGGATCTCGGCGGGAACGACCCGGGCGCCGAGCTCCTCGAGGCGGTCGACGAACGCCTCGCCGGCAAGGCTCTCCGCCCGGAGGCTGCCGTCCCCGACGGTCGGCGGGCTCGTCAGGAGTCCCACGGTCAGCCCCGCGAGCCGGGGCTCCGGCAGCGGCCTGCCGACGAGGACCGACCACATGACCGCCACGTCCGCGACCGTCCGGGCCATCGGCCCGACCGTGTCCAGGGTGGGCACGAGCGGGAAGACGCCCTCGGTGGGAACGGAGCCCCAGCGCGGCTTCAGCCCGACCGTGCCGCAGCAGGCCGAGGGCAGCCGGATCGAGCAGCCGGTGTCCGTCCCGAGCCCGAGCTCGCAGAGGCCGACGGCGAGCGCCGCTGCGTTCCCGCTCGACGAGCCGCCGGTCGTCCGACCGGGGTGGACCGGGTTCGCCACCGCCCCGTACCAGGGGTTCTGGCCCGTCACGTTCCAGGCGAACTCGGGCAGGTTCGCCTTGCCGACGAGCACGGCGCCGGCGTCGAGCAGCCGCTGGACGGCAGGCGCCGTCCGCGCCGGGACGTGGTCGCCGTAGATGCGGGAGCCGTACGTCGCCCGCACGCCGGCGACGTCGATCAGGTCCTTGACGAGGAGCGTCCGCCCGGCGAGCGGGCCCGGAGGGGGGTCCTCGAGCGGCGGCACGGGCGTGAGGATCGCGTTGTAGTCATCGGTCATCGCGACGGCGCGGCCGCTGGTGCCGCATGGTATGAAGGTCGTCTCGAATGGCCCGCGAGATCCGCTACGCGTCGAGCGACGGGGTGCAGATCGCCTACGAGGTCTTCGGCTCTGGCCCGCGCGACCTCGTCCTCGTCCACGGCTGGGTGACGAACCTCGAGCTCATCTGGGAGAACCCGCGTGTCGCCCGCGCCCTCGAGCGGCTCGGGTCGTTCTGTCGCGTGATCAACTTCGACAAGCGCGGCACCGGGCTCTCGGACCGCCTGCCCGTCGACCACCTGCCGACGCTCGAGCAGCGGATGGACGACGTCCGCGCGGTCATGGATGCGGCCGGCTCGAGGCGCGCCGTCCTCTTCGGCCACTCCGAGGGCGGGCCGATGAGCCTGCTCTTCGCCGCCGCCTACCCCGAGCGCACCGAGGGGCTCGTCGTCTACGGCAGCTTCGCGACGCGCGTCCGGCAGCCGGGCTATCCGTGGGCCCCGACGGCCGAGGAGCGCAGACGGGAGATGCGGAGGATCGAGGAGGAGTGGGGTGGGGTCGTGCACCTGGCCGAGCTCGCTCCGAGTGCCGCGGACGACGAGGAGTTCCGGGACTGGTGGGCCCGCTATCTCCGCTCGAGCGCGAGCCCGGCCGCCGCGGCGGCGCTGATGCGCATGAACAGCGAGGTCGATGTGCGCTCCGTCCTCCCCGGCATCGCCGCCCCCGCGCTCGTCGTCCACCGCGGCGGCGACCGCCGGTTCGGCGCCGGCGGCGCCCGCTGGATGGCGGAGCAGATCCCGGGCGCCCGCTACGTCGAGCTTCCTGGGGCGGATCACCTCGTCTGGGCCGACCCTGAACCCATCGTCGACCTCGTGGAGGAGTTCGTCACCGGCGTGCCCCCGGCGGCGGTGCCGGACCGCGTGCTCGTGACCGTCCTCTTCACCGACATCGTCGGCTCCACCGAGGCGGCGGCGGCCGTCGGCGACGAGGCCTGGCGCCGTTTGCTCGACCGCCACGACGCCCTGATCCGCCGGTACCTCGAGCGCTACCGCGGCCGTGAGGTCAAGTCCACGGGGGACGGCTTCCTCGCCGTCTTCGACGGCCCGGCCCGCGCCGTCAGGTGCGCGCAGGCGATCGCCGAGGCGGTCGTCGCTCTCGACCTCGAGCTCCGGGCCGGATTGCACACCGGCGAGGTCGAGTTGCGCGGCGACGACGTCGGCGGCGTCGCCGTGCACGCCTGTGCGCGGATCGCAGCGCTCGCGGAGGCGGGGGAGGTGCTCGTCTCGCGAACCGTCAGGGACCTCACCGCGGGCTCGGGCATCGTCTTCGCGGGCCGCGGCACGCACGCGCTCAGGGGCGTCCCGGGCGACTGGGAGCTCTTCGCCGCGTCGTGATCGGCTCACGGGCCCACGGGGCCCGTCAGGACCGGCCGCGGCGCCCGGCGGACGGACGCCGGGCGCTGCCAGAGCGGCGAGCTTCGCGCCGTCGTCGGGAAGACCCAGACCGGCGAGCGGTAGTGCCAGCGGGCGAAGAGCTTCGGCGCCAGCCAGATCGGGATGCGGACGCACCCGTGGCTGGCGGGCCACGGCGGCACGCTGTGGTAGCCGTGGATCGCGAAGCCGCGCAGGAAGTACATCGAGTAGTACATGGAGAGCGAGTTGTAGCCGGGTGACTTCCAGTAGACGCGCCAGCGCCCGATCGGCGTGTTGCCGGTGGCGCCCGTGGACACGTGCACGACGTTCACGACGCGGCCGCGGCGGACCTCGAAGAGGATCTGGCGCGCCTTGTCGACCTCGATGTGGGTGCCCGAGCGAACGGCTGCCTTCGGGATCTTCGCCGTGCGAAGCGCGCGCCAGAACCGTGCGCTCGTGACCCCGTTCCGCGAGAGGCCGCGCACCTTCTCGAAGGCGTAGATCGCGTCCCGGGTGTCCGAGCCGAACCGGCGGTCGACCCGCGCAAGTGCGTATTTCAGGCTCCGCAGTCGGCGCTCGAGGTAGCGCACTGCGGCACCCCGGGAGCCGTACCGGAGCACGGGCGCTCGCACGCGCGTCGCGAGCCGCCGCTTCGCGGCGACGTAGCCGTCGGCGGGGACGACGGCGACGGTCGCCCCCAGGCGCCCGGCCACACGGGTGGAGACGCGCTTCACGAACCGTCCCTGCGCGTCGACCGTGATCGGCCGCCGCTTCCCCTTCACCCAGAGCGAGAGCGTCCCGGCCGCGGCCGGGCGGACGCGGCCGACGAGCTCGACCCGTGCCCCGAGGATGCGCGCGCCCACGAGCGAGGCGGTGAGGACGGGCCTGATCCGCAGGAGCGCCGACGGCGACTCGCCGGCGTCCGTCCGCGCGAGGTGGGGGCCGGGCTCGCGCGCGGTGGCCGCGATCGAGAAGGTGCCGTCGGCGCGCGAGTCGCCCGCGGCCACGAGCTCCTCGCCCCCGGGGCCGTCGCGAACGATCTCGACGTGCGTCTGGCGCGCGGGCGTGATCGTGCCCGTGAAGCGGACCGTGGAGCCGAAGGTCGCGAGGTGGGGCGCGAGGTTCAGCGTGACCGCGTCGGCCGCCGCCGCCGGCGAGGCGCCGATCGCCGCGCCGGCGAGCACGGCGGCGAGGATGCACGCTCGGGCCGCTCGTCTCCCCATGATCGGCGAGTATCTCGCATCGAGCGGTCGGCATGCTCCGGGTCGAGGGGCCGGACGAGCCGGCGCGACCGCGGAGGGCCGTAGACTCGATCGCAGTGGCGAGCCGGCTTCCCGCGTTCCTCCGCCGCCGGCGCGTGCTCGTCGGGCTCCAGCTGGGATTCGTCGCCGTCGTCCTCGGTTTCCTCGGCTACGCGCTGCGTGACGTGTGGGCCGACGCGCTGCCGCGGCTCGCCGACACCGATCCCCTCTACCTCACGGCGGCCCTGGCCGTGCTCGCCGGCTACTACCTCCTCTTCGCGGTCGGGTGGTGGTGGCTCCTCGCCGCCTACCGGATCCGCGTCCCCTACGGGACGGCGCTCCAGGCCGAGATGGCGTCGATGCTCGCGAAGTACGTCCCCGGCGGCGTCTGGACGCCGCTCGCCCGGCTCGTCTGGCTGCGCCGCGCCGGCGGCGTCACCGACACGTCCTTCGTGGTCAGTTCGATCCTGATCGAAGCCGGCCTCTCGGCGATCGCCGGCATCCTCGTCTTCACCGCGGGCCTCGCCGCCGTGGACGCGGTCGAGGCGCCGCTCGTCCCGCTCTTCGCCTTCGCCGCGGCGACCGCGATCCTTCTCCACCCGCGCGTCTTCACGCGCCTGGCACGCGCCGTCTTCCGCCGCTTCGGGCAGCCGGAGCCGGCGCCGCTTCCCTACCGGATCCTCCTCGGTCTGCTCGCCTACTACGGCTTCACGTGGCTCGTCGGCGGCGCCGCGCTCTACCTGCTCCTGCGCTCGCTCGACGCCGACCCCGGTCTCGAGACGATCCCCTACCTGGGGGGCGCCGCCGCGGTGGGCGCGATCGTGACGGTGCTGACGGTGTTCGCGCCGTCGGGTCTTGGCGTCCGCGAGGCGTCCATGTACGGGCTCCTCGTCGTCGTCGTGTCGGCGGACGCCGCGCTCGGGGTCACGGTGCTGAACCGGGTGGCGATCACCGTCGTCGAGGCGGCTCTCCTCGGCGGCGGCGTCACCGTCACGCGTAGCCTCCGCCGGCGGCGCTCACCAGTTGCGGCGGACGGTCCAGTAGACGAGGGCGCCGAGGAGCGGGAAGACGATCACGGCCACGATCCACACGACCTTCTCGCCGCCCGACATCTCCTTGCTTCCGAGGACGGCGACGATCGTCGCGAGCGCGGCGACGAGCGCGACGACCCCGAGAACCGTGAACGTCCACGCCAGCAGACTTAGCGCGAGGGGGAGCACCGGAGGGTCAGTCGGCCTTCGCCGGCGGGGCGCCCGCGTTCAGGCGCCGGCGCCACTCGAGCAGGAGCCCGTGCACGGCGGCCGCGCCCACGATCGGCTCCTCGGGCAGGCGCAGGCCGACGGGGTGGAGGATGAACGGTCGCGTCTGCGGGCCACCGATCCCGCCGTGGAAGGAGATCAGCTCCTCGAAGGCGCACCCCTCCTCGAGGTCGGGGTCGTAGAAGCTGCCGACCATGATGTCGGCGACGTGCGCGAAGCCGTCGGTGCGAAGCAGGTGGCGGGGGGCGCCCGGCGAGAAGCTGGCGAGCGGGTCCTCCCCTCCACGGCTTCCTCGGCCAGGTAGTTTGCGCCGCCGGCGCCGAGCGCGACCGGGCCGCGCTCGCCGGAGCGGACGAGGATCCAGCCGACGTGCGGGTGGTTCCGGAGCGCCGGGAGCAGCTCGGGATGGCGCTCGTCCAGCTCTTCGAGCGTGAGCCGCCGCTGCTCCTCCATCAGGTAGACGAGCCCGAGGTTGCCCGAGCCGAGGACGACGGCGTTCTCGCCGCTGACGTCGTTCTTCGCCCGCTTCTGCTTCTGCGTCCGGCCCGGTCGCCTCGCCGAGCGCGTTGCCGACCATCGCGTCCTGCTCGTCCCCGCCGGCCAGGTCGGACGCCTGCCCCTGCGCGAGCGAGCGCTCGACGAGGTCGACGAGGCCGTAGCCGTTCCGCTGCTTGAAGGTGGCGCCCTGCGTCTGTCCGTGGTCGGAGAGGACGACGATCTCGTACGGCCGCGGCGCGAAGCGGCGCGCGCGGTCGATCCGGCCGAACTGCTCGTCGAGCTTCCGTAGCGCCTCGAGCGTGTCCGCGCGCTCGAGGCCCGAGTGGTGGGCGACCTCGTCGTAGCTCGAGAACGTCGCGTAGATCGCGGGTCGGCCCTTCATCATGTCGGTGAGGACGCCGTAGACGATCAGGTCGCGGACGACGACGGTCATGGCGGCTCGCATGAAGGGGTAGGGGCCGCCGCGGTGGCCGCGCGGCCGCACGTCGCGGCGCCGCTGCCTGGCCGAGGAGGTGATCTCGAGCGCCACCTCCCAGACGTAGAGGACGAGGGCCCGCGTGACGTTGAATCCGTTGGCGAGGAACGCGCGGTAGCCGGGGTTCGCCTTCTTCTCCGCCTCGAGCTTGCTGACGGTGAGGATGACGTGGTCGGCCTCGCCGGAGAGGAGGTTGCCGCGGCTCGCGCCCCCGTCGGCGAGCAGGCCGACGCCGGTCGAGTGCCGGCGCTCGATCTCGGCGCAGTCGGGCGGCGCCGAGCACGTCATCAGCCTCCCGGTCTCCTTCTCGACCCAGCGGAACGCCGGGATGTCCTCGTTCGAGCCGAGGAGGATGCCGGCCTGGCTCGCGCCGGTCTGCGAGGAGAGATCGGTCTCCCACTCCGCCAGGGCGTGCGTGTCCTCGGCGAGCCAGCGCGCCATGGTCGGGGCGTTGCCGTCGCGCAACGCGCGCCGGAGCACCGGGAGCGCGAGGCCGTCGATCTCGAGGAAGACGATGCCGGGCGCGTCCGTGCGCAGGCGCTCGCCGGAGCGCTTCGCCAGCCGGCGGATCACGCTCAGCGTGTAGGTGTCGTCGTCGTTCGCGCCGATGACGACCTGGATGACGACGCTGACCGCCGCCGCCACGAGCGCGACGAAGAGGGCGGTCCAGAAGGAGTCGAGCGCGATCGTCCCGTCGGTGAGCGCGTCGGCGGCCTCCAGCATGGCCGCGTTCGCGAAGAGGACGAGCAGGAACCCGAGGATGAGCGTGAAGGGGAGGTGGAGGGCGGCGATGAGGGGCGGCAGCACCGCGTTCAATACCGCCACGACCGCGGCGACCAGGAGGGCGCCCCAAAAGCCCTCGATGTGGGCTCCCGGGACGATCGCCGCCGCGGCGAGCAGGGCGAGGGCGGCGACGAGCCACGAGACGGCGACGCGGCCGAGGCGGAGATGGGGGCGCTCCGGCTCCCAGGCCGGGCTCTGGTCGAAGGCCTTTCCGTCGGTCGCGGTCGTCATGCGGAGTCGTCCTTTCCGTGTCGGCGGAGGCGGTCGACCATACCGGCTCCCTCGGCCCGCCTCTCCTGCTTCTTGGCGGCCCGCTGCTCCTTCTGCTCGGCGACCTTAACCTTGGCGTCGGTGTAGGACTGCGCGACGAGCGTCTTCCCGCCGCTCCAGCCGAAGACCCAGACGACGAGGACGAGGGCGACGACCGCGTTCCAGGCGGTCGTGATCAGCTGCTGCGCCGTCGAGTAGTCGACGGCCTGAGAATGCGGGACGCCGCAGCAGGTGCTGAGGGCGAGCGCGTTCGTCGCCTGCGTGATGCCGACCGCGCCCGGCGTGACGGAGACGACGTTCGCGAGCGAGCCCGAGCCCGTCACCCACATGATCGACTCGAACGTGACCGGGATGGCGAAGGCGGCCAGGAAGATGCCGATCACGGTGAGCTTGCAGAGCCAGGAGAAGAGCGAGGGCAGGAAGGCGCGAGTGAGGTAGCGCCTCGGCTGCGAGAGGATGACGCCGCCCTGCTTGGCCTGCGCCCAGAGCTTCTTCACCTGGCGCCAGAAGATGCGGCCGAGCACGACGATCCCGAGGACGACCCCGACCGCGATCCCGATCGCGAGCACGGGGTGGTCGGTGAGGTTGCCGAGGCTCTGCTCGAACGAGCCGCGGGACGGAGAGGAAGAGGTAGAGGTAGACGAACGTGCCGGCGATCGTGAAGAAGATCTTCTGGACGAGGTAGGCGGCGACGGCGCCGGCGAACTTGCAGGACGGGATGATGGCCACGAACATGAGCAGCGTCACGAACGTGCCGATGTTCGCGGGCAGGAAGTTGTTCATCGACACGCCGACCGCGTAGGCGGTGACGATCGGGGCCAGCGCCACCTCGCCCGGGTAGGCGGCGCTGAGGATGCCGTAGTAGGAGAGGCCGGCGAGGAGCGTCTGGCCGGTCTGGAAGAAGAGCCCGGCGACGATGTAGCCGACCGGGACCGCCTTGATCTGGTCCCAGAGGTCGCCCAGCCAGCCGAGGACGTCGATCCCGAGCAGGTGGAGGAGCACGATGACGACCAGCGTCCCGCCGAGCCACGTCCCGACCTTGATCAGCCGCTGGCGGCGCGACGGGTCGTGGAAGGGCAGGAAGCGGGAGGGCTTCTCGACGACGGCGTGCGTGCTCATGGCTTAGCCCGGGGCCGGCTCGGGGGCGTCCGCGCCCGCGGCAGTCGGTCTTTCTTCTGCCTTCTTTGCGGCCTCCGTCCTCGCCCGGGCAAGGTCGGCGCTGACGTGCACTGCGGCGGAGGTGAGCGGTGCAGCGAGGACGAGGCCGACCATCCCGAAGAGCGCGCCCGCGCCGACGGTCACGATCAGCACCACGAGCGGGTTCAATCCGAGTGTCGCCCCGAAGGCGATCGGCTGGAGGATGTTCTGCAGGAGGCCGTTCGCGAGCAGGACGATGACGAGCATGATGATCGCGTCCGTCGTCCCCTCGGAGCCGAGGGTGAGGACGACCGCGAACGCGCCGGCCACGAACGCCCCGATGTACGGGATATAGGCCGTCACGAACGAGACGAGGGCGATCGTCCCCGCCAGGGGGACGCCGAGGACGACGGCTCCGATGCCGACGACGACGGCGTTGAAGGCCGCGACGATCGTCACCCCGCCGAAGTAGCGGCGGAGCGAGAGGATCACGTTGCGGGTGATCGTGCCCGCGACCGGCTCCTCGACGCCCATGTGCCTGTTCACCCAGGCGCGCATGCTCGGGCCGTCCTTGAGGAGGAAGAAGAGGCTGAGCGCGGCGAAGGAGAGCCCGAGCGCGAGCGAGGCGATCCCCTCGATGCCGTGGATGAGTCCGTGGACGAATGTGGACAGGCTGGCGGAGACGTCGCTCCCGGTGGCGTCGGCCGCGCTCGCGGCGCCCGAGGAGGAGATCCCGAGGTCCTCCAGCCAGCCCTGCGCCTCGTCCGTGGCGCTGCTCGCCGTCGAGCTGATCTCCGAGGTCTGCGACGAGCTGCCGCCGATGACGAGGACGGCGATGGCCAGCGCGATCGCGATCAACCCGAGGAGGACGATCGCGGCGCCCGCCGCCCGGGGCACGCGGTGGCCGCGGAGCCAGCCGACCACGGGGGACGCCACGCAGGCGACCACGAACGCCGCCAGCACGGGCTGCGTAATCGCCGAGGTCGCGCCGAGCAGGAGGACGAGGCCGGCCAGGAGCGCGGCCACGCCGACGAGGAGCCACGAGGCGAGCCCCAGGTCACGAAGCCAGCGTGGGGCCGAGAAGACGCCGAAGCCCGTTCGCGTCGATCTGGATGACATCCGGCTCCACCGCCTGCTTGGCCGGCCGGTCGGAGTCGTGCCGCGCACGGCGGAAGCGGAGGGTTCTC
>CAVUPO010000002.1:0-1070245 GCA_963743495.1 uncultured Actinomycetes bacterium
CGGCTCCATGACGAGCACCCTGGCGAGGGCGACGCGCTGCTGCTGCCCGCCCGAGAGGGCGCTCGGCTTGCGGTCGGCCAGGTCGGCGAGGCCGACCATGTCGAGAGCTTCCATCGCCTTCTCGCGCCGCGCGCCCTTGCCGACGCCGTGCATCTTCGGGCCGAACTCGACGTTCTCGCGGACGGTACGGTGGGGGAAGAGCGCGAAGTGCTGGAACACGGTCGTCGTCGGACGCTTGTCCGGCGAGAGGCCGAGGAGGCTCTGGCCGTCGAGGAGGATCTCCCCGCCCGTCGGCTCCTCGTGCCCCCCGATCATCCGGAGCGTCGTCGTCTTCCCGCAGCCCGACGGCCCCAGGAGGACGACGTACTCGCCGTGGTCGATGTGCAGGTTGATGTCGTCGACCGCGCTGACGTCCTCTCCGAACCGCTTCGTCAGGTTCCGCAGCTCGAGCCCGCTTCTCGAAACCGGGGTCGAGGGGGCCGCTTCGGCGGCCCCCTCGTTCCCCGTCAGCGTCTGCTCCTGGGCCATCGTTCGCCGGATCCTAGACTATGCGGCGAGGAACTCGTTCCACTTCTCCACCTGGTACTCCTGCTCGTCCATGAGGGAGTTCCAGGAGCTGTACACGCAAGCGCGCGAGTCGAAGGAGCCGCCGTCCCGCACCGATCCGACCGGGATTCCCGCGGTCTCCTGGCCGAAGGGGTTCGGAATCGGCTCGCTCGCCGGCTTGCCGTCGATCCAGTAGTCCCACTCGAAGGGCTCGACGAAGTCGCGGCTCGTCTCCTGGACGACGTTGTAGTAGCCCTGCCGCATCATGATCGCGCCGGGCTCGCCGGAGTGCCACCAGTTGAGGTAGTCGATCGCGGCCTGGTACTTGGAGGGGTCGTCGGCCACGTGGTTCATGATCCCCATCCCGCCGGCCCAGCCGCGGAAGCCGCCGGGGGGCGCCGCGTAGCGGGTCGGCTCGCCGCTCGACTGGAGCAGCGCGACCGCCGGCGACCACATGGACTCGATCACGACCTCGCCGGACTGCATCAGCGTGACCGACTCGTCGAAGGTCGTCCAGAACGCACGGAACTGACCCTTCTTCTTGTAGTCGAGCAGAAGCTTGATCAGTGCGTCGATCTCGTCCTTGGTCATGTTCCCGAGATCCTCGAACTCCAGCAATCCCGCCTGGACGGCGGCGTTCCCGGCGTCCTGCATCCCGATCGAAGGGTCGTTCAGGATGGCGACCCGACCCCGCCAGTCAGGGTTCAGGAGCTCGTCCCAGTTGACCTCGTTCGGCTCCTTCTGGATGACCTCTCCGTTGTAGCCCATCGAGTCCATGTTGAAGTTGCCGCCGACGAGGTTCACGTAGGCGGGCTCGTCGCCCGAGACCTCGCCGGTCTCGGGATCGGCCCACGTGGTCAGCTCGCCGTCCTCGGTGACGTACATCGTTCGGAACGGCGCGTCGCCGTCGCCGAGCTGGCAGCTCGAGTTGCCCTGGTTCGCCTCGATCGTCCCGACCTTGTACAGGGCAGTCAGCTGATCCCAGCGCTCGATCTGCTCGATCGGGATCGGCATCATGTTTCCGCTCGGCCAGACCTGGTCGATGTCGTTGAAGTAGCCGGAGAAGACGTCGAGCTGCTCGGGCTGCGTGACCACCTTGTTGCGGGCCGTGACCGTGTCGGTCACGTCGTAGGCGAGCGTGAAGCCGAGCGCTGCCTCGGCGGCCGCCTTGATCGGGTCGATGAGGTCGACGCCGAGGCCCGTCACGGCCAGCGTGCCGGTGAACTGCTCGACTTCCCCGGTATCGACCGGCTGGGCCGCGCCTCCGCCATCGTCATCGTCACCACCACAGGCGGCGAGCACGCCGCCCAAGCTCAGCGCCGCGCCACCGGCCAACCCCCGTTTGATTAGCGAGCGACGGCTGATCGTCCTTCGTTCCAGATCCTGCCACCAGTCCCGTTGACTCATCGAACGCTCCTTTCTCGCCGACCGCGGGTGATTTGGGGCACACCGAGAACGATCCGTTGCGGCGGCCGACCGGAAGGGATCCGTGCCGCTACCGACATGTAGCCGCTTGTATACGAGGCGGGATCGCGCGAGTCAATAGCAAAAAGACCAAAGTCCGACATTTCTGAAGTCTCAGCACCACCCCTCGCCGCAGAGAAATCGCTCTGAGAGTGCAGACGTGCGCGACCCGATCCGGTTAGCCGCATTTGTCACGCACCCAGGGCATGGCGCCGGAAGAACGCGGCGACCACGCGGTTGTGCTCCTCGGGGTTGTCGAAGATCGTCGAGTGCCCGGAGCCGGCGACCACGTGCTTCTCGGCACCGGGGATGCCGCGATAGATCGACTCCTGCCCATCCCCGCCCGGGCCCTGATCCCACGGCGTCATGACGTCCTCGTCTCCGCCCAGGACGAGTGCCGGGGCGCTGATCTTCGGAAGCCACTCCCGTAGATCCATGTCGCACATCGCCTGGCACGCGGCGCAGAACACCTCTAGATCGTTCGAGTCGCGCAGGATCCGCTGCGTGTTCTCGATCGCGGCCTCGGCATCCGGGCCCTCGAGGAAGGCGCGCGAGAATGCCTGCCAGGAGATCAGCTCGGCGAGCGTGCGACTGCCCGGCCCCTCCGGATCGAGTCGGGCGATGTCGATCCAGTTCCTGAACACGAGCCGCCCGGACAGGCCGAGCCTCGCCGCGGCGCAGTTGATGACGACCGAGGCCGTACGCTCCGGGTACTTGCCGGCGAAGACGATCGCGATCATCCCGCCCATGGACGTGCCGTGAACATGGGCGCGCTCGATCTCGAGGGCGTCGAGCAGGCCCGCGAGGTCGTCGGCCCACACTTCCATGGAGTACTGCTGAGCCGGCCGGTCGGATTGCCCGTAGCCGCGCATGTCGTAGTCGATCACCATGAACTCACGGGCGAGCACCGGGGTGGCCGTGTCGAAGTTGAAGTGGCCGAACCCGGCTCCGTGGATCTGGACGACCGGCTCCCCTTCCCCGGTGATCCGGTACCAGAGACGGGCGCCATTCACCGCTGCCGTGCCCTCCTGCACCACGTCGGTCGAGGTCATCGAACGTGCACCTCCCAGATGTCTGACATCGCTTATCCGGCCTCCAGGACGATGGAGGTCTCCCCGACGGATGCGGCGGCGAGGTCGCGCCGGAAGCCTTCGTCGTCCTCCCACGCCCGCTTCGGCAGGACGCGACGGAGAAGCCTGAACTCGGCCGGGCTCTCGGAGAACGGGAATGGGGTGATCCGAACCCGCCAGGGACCGGCGGGCTCGATCGCCAGCACCGCCTCACCTCCCGCGTAGTCCCGCGGCGCGGGCGCGAGCTCGTCGGGCTCTCCCGCCTCGAGGTCGCGGAGGCAGAAGTAGAGCGACAGGCGGTCGTACACCTGCAGCAGGCAGTAGTTCGCCCAGCGCTCCTCCTCGGAGACCTCCAGGGCGGCCACGAGCCGCTCCTGGAGCGCCTCCTGCTCGGCGACGAACTCCTCCACCTGCTCGCGAACCTCGTCCGCGAAGGTCACCCGAAGCGACGGCTGCGTCCCGTAGCGGCCGCGATAGATCCCCGCGCCGTGCATCGAGACGAGAAGCCCGGCGTACGGATCGTGGTCGAGTACGGCGGCGATCATCGCCCGGTAGAAGGCAAGGTGAGACGGTACCTCGACGTCGAGGAAGTTACGCGGACGCGCTCCGTCCCGGTCGAGGCCGGGGGCACGCTCCCACACCGCCCAGCCGTCGTCGTGGCGCGCGGCGGCGACGACGACCGAGGCGAGCGGCGCCGGCGCCGCGAAGCCGTCGCCACCCCAGGAGCGCGCGAACTGGGCCGCGAGATCGGCATGGTCGGGCTGGAGGACGATCTGCCACGCGTCCCCGGCGTCGCGGACGATCATCGGCCTGCTCCCGACCCCGCCAGCTCCTCGAGTTGCTCGACGACCTCATCCACCGACACCACGTCCGCGTACTTCGCGTCGAGGTCGTTGAGGTTCGCGTCGTGGGCGGCAGGGTCGCGATCGCCGACAGCTTCGCGCGGCACGACCGTCCGGTAGCCGTGCTGCAGGGCGTCCACCGCCGTCGCCCGGACGCAGCCCGACGTCGATGCGCCCGTGACCACGACGCCGTCGCAGCCGGAGGCGGCCAGGAGGCTCGCGAGCGGCGTGCCGAAGAACGCCGACGCGAAGAGCTTCGTCAGCACCGGCTCCCCCGGCACCGGCGCGATCCGTGGGTCGATCTCCACCCACCGGCCGCCCGCGGCGAGGGTGAGGAGCGCCGGTACCTTGTCGATGAACGCCGCCGCGGTCCGCGTGTCCCCTTCGTCATAGGCGACCGTCGTGTAGACGACAGGGACTCCGGCACGCCGTGCCTCGTCGAGCAGCCGACCGACCGCCGCGACGACGCCCTCGAGATCGCAAGCGAGCGGGCTCCGCGGGTCGGTGAAGCCGAGGGAGAGGTCGACGACGACGAGTGCGGGGCGCGCGCCGAAGCCCGCGCGACCGCCGAAGCCGGGTCGTCGGGTCACGTGGCCTCGCTGAGAGTCGTCTGGCGGTCGCCCTTCTTCCGCACGCGCCGGAGCGCGTCCTCGGCCGACTCCATGGGTGCCCAGGAGAGCGGCTGCGGCTCGCTGGGCGGTTCGTGGCCGGTCTCCTCCTTCGCGTGCTCGCGGATCTCGTCGAGCGAGGGGCCGAAGTCGAAGTCGAGGACGTCGCCACGCTCCTCGCGGAGCCTGGCCCGCAACTTCTCGGTCGCCTCCGCGTCGCCGACGATGACGCCGTAGTCGCGCTCGGCCTTCTCGGCCGAGACGAGTCCCTTGGCCACGTCCGCCTCGACCTTCTCCACGGGACGCTCGAGCGGGTCCTTCCAGCCGCCGCCGCCCGCGGTCCGGTAGACGAGGACGTCGCCGGGCTGGACCTCCACCTCGTCGCACTTGGAGGGAAGGAGCTCCTCCGTCCCGTCGACGCGCCGGAGGATCTTCTCGGAGCGCCTGCCGGGTGTCCCGCCGAGGATCCCCCACGGGTACGTGAGCCAGCGGTCGTCGTGGATGGAGACCTCGCCCGGCTCGAGGTAGACGTAGCGCTTCTCGACCCCGTTGCCGCCGCGGTGGAAGCCGGCGCCGCCCGAGTCCTGCACGGTCGTGTACCCGTCGATGCGAACCGGGTAGTACGCCTCCAGGTACTCGGTCGGGATGTTCTGGAAGAGCGGCCACCAGGAGTGCCCGTCCATTCCGTCCCCGATCGGCCGTCCCGGGATGCCGCCGTAGGAGATCTCCATGAGGTAGAAGAAGTCCCCCTTGCCGTCCCAGCCCGAATAGAGCATGTACGGGCTCGTGCCGTAGCCGGCCGCCGTCGTGTGCTCCGGGCTCTTGCGGGCGAGCGCGCCGCCCAGGACGTCGAACAGCCGCGTCAGGGCGTGCGTCCGGCAGCCGAGCGCCGAGGGGAACTTCGGATGGAGCAGGCTCCCGCTCGGGATCACCACGTGGAGCAGGGGATAGAAGCCGTCGTTGAAGAGGATCTGGGGGTCGAAGACCATGATCAGGTAGACCCCGATGAACATCTTGAACATCGCCTCGGAGAGGTAGAAGTTCACCGGGCCGAGCGCCTGCGGATCTGTCCCCGACCAGTCGAAGTAGGCGTGCTCGCCCTCACGCCAGATCGTCAGCTTCATCTTGTACGGGCCGTTGCCGAGGCCGTCGTCGTCGATCCAGTCCTCGAACGACTGCGGCTCCTCGGGGATCGCCGCGAGGATCAGCTTCGCCATGGCCTTGTACGTGCGGTCGAGGAGCGCCTGGCACGCGGCGAGGTACGTCTCCTTGCCGAAGCGCTCGCAGAGCTCGAGCACGCGCTTCTCTCCCGTCCGGCAGCCGGCGATGATCCCCATCAGGTCGGCCTGGTTCATCTCGGGCATGCGGACGTTGTTGAGGATCACGTCGAGCACGTCCTGGTTGAGCACGCCCTCGCGGAAGATCTTCACCGGCGGGATGCGCACGCCCTCGCCGAAGATGGTTCTCGCCCCGGTCGGAAGCGAGCCGGGGAGTGGGCCACCGGCGTCCATCTGGTGGCCGAACATGCTCGCCCAGCCGATCAGCTCCTCCTTCCAGAAGATGGGCAGGCAGACCAGCCAGTCGTTGATGTGCGAGATCGAGCCCCCGCACGCGAAGGGGTCGCTCGTCAGAACCACGTCGCCCGGCCGCACGGGCTCCTCGAAGGCGTCGAGCATCTCTGTGATGTAGGAGCCGAACTGCCCGACGACCATGCGGCCATTCGGGTCCGTGATCATCGGGAACTCGTCGTGCTGCTCCCTGATCACCGGGCTCATCGCCGTGCGGAAGAGCACGGCGTCCATCTCGAACCTCGCGCTCTTGAGGGCCCCCTCGATGATGTCGAGCGTGACCGGATCGACCTCGATCTCGGGGATGTCTGCGATCTTGACGCCGTCCATAGTCACTCCTCTGCGGGGTTGATGACCAGGTTCAGGTAGCGGTCCACCTCCGCCTCGTAGCCGGAGAGGACGACCGTGGTCGAGTCGAACTCGGTCACGATCGCGGGGCCGGGGACGCGGTGGCCGGGCCGGAGCTTGCCACGGTCGTAGATCCGTGTCGGGAGCCAGCCTCCATGAAAGTAGACCTCGTGCTCGTCGACGACCGCGTCGGAGGCGTCGGCGCCGGCGCCGGGCTCGCCCTCCGGAAGCTGCGGCTCCGGCACGTCGCCGTAGCCGATTGCCCGGAGGTTGACGATCTCGCACTCCGTCTCCTCCATGCGGAAGCCGTAGAACTGCTCGTGGAGCTCGTTGAAGCGGTCGGCCAGCATCCTCGTGCCGTTGCCGGCGAGGAGGACCGGGTCGATCTCGACGGGGATCTCGTAGCCCTGCCGGTAGTAGCGCATGTCCACGTTGAAGGCCAGGCGACGGTCGCTCTCGGAGATGCCCTCGCGCTCGAGCCAGGAGCTCGCCTCGCGGCCGAGGTCCTCGAGGATGCCGCGCAGCTCGTCCCCGCTCACGGAGCCGATCGTGCGAATGAACGTGCGTGCGAACTCGTCGCGGAAGTCGGCGACGAGGTCGCCGGTCGCGCAGAGGAGCCCCGGGGCGGGCGGGACGAGCACCGGAAACGAGCCCATGATCCGGGCGACGGCGTTCGCGTGCATCGGCCCGGCGCCGCCGAAGGCGACGAGGGCGAAGTCGCGCGGGTCGTAGCCGCGCTGCACGGAGACGAGGCGGAGCGCCCCGGCCATGTTCTCGTTGACGATGTCGAGGATGCCCTCGGCGGCACGGTGGAGGTCGAGGCCGAGCGCGTCGCCGACCGTCTGCACCGCTGCGTTCGCCGCCTCGACGTCGAGGGTCATCTCGCCGCCGAGGAGCTGCGGGGGCAGGTGGCCGACGACGACGTTGGCGTCGGTCACGGTCGGATCGCCGCCGCCGCGGCCGTAGGAGGCAGGGCCCGGGTCGGCGCCCGCGGACTGCGGGCCGACGCGGAGGGCTCCCGTCACCTCGGGAACGTGGGCGATCGAGCCGCCGCCCGCGCCGACCGAGCGGACGTTGACGCTCGGCACCTTCACCGGTATCACCTCGCCCGGTAACCCGAGCCCGTAGGGGATCTCGGTCTGGCGCTCGATCGTGGGCTGGCCGTTCTGACAAAGGGCGACATCCGTCGACGTCCCGCCCATGTCGAACGTGAGGACGTTGTCGTAGCCGGCGCGGCGCGCGATGTAGAGCGCACCCGCGACCCCTCCTGACGGGCCGGAGAGGATGCCGTAGATGGGGTTCTCCGACGCGACGTCCACGCTCATGAGGCCGGCGTCCGAGCGGAGGAGGTTCAACTCGCCCCTGACGCCGAGCTCCTGCAGCGAGCTCTCGAGGTTGCGAACGTAGGTCGCGACGCGCGGCCGCACGTACGAGTTCATGCACGCCGTCAGCGTCCGCTCGTACTCGCGGAACTCCGGAAGGACGTCCGAGGAGATCGTCACCGGGAAGTCCGGGTGGAGCCCGTGGATGACGTCCCGGATCTCCCGCTCGTGCGCCGGGTTCGCGTAGGAGTTGATGAGGGAGACGGTGAGCGTCTCGACGCCGGACTCGACCAGGTCGCGAACGATGCCCGCCACCTGCTCCCTGTCGACCGACTCGACGGGCTCGCCCTCGGCGCTCATGCGCTCGTGCGCCTCGCGCGTATCCTCGAGCGCCGCCGGGGGGTCCGGCTTGATCATGATGATCCAGCCGGCGAGGGGCCCGGGCGTCTGCGAGCGGGCGAGATGGAGGATCTGGCCGAAGCCCCGGGTGGTGATCAGGCCGACCCTCGCCCCCTTGGCCTCGAGCATCGCGTTCGTGGCGACCGTCGTCCCGTGCATGACGTAGTCGAGGTCGGTCGGCGCAACGCCGCTCTCCTCGCAGATCCGCTTGACGCCCAGGAGGACGCCCTCCGACGGCTCGGCGGGAGTCGACGGTGTCTTGACGCGGAAGAGATCGCCCGTCTCGTCGTTCACGAGCAGAAGGTCGGTGAACGTCCCCCCGACGTCGACTCCGAGCCTGTGCGCCATCCCCTCTCCTTTCAGCCCGCGACCGGCGCGAAGGTGCCGGCCCGGTAGACATGACCCTCGAGCGGCCGTTCCAGCAGGCCCTCGAGCCATTCGGCGATTCCGATGAGGGCCTCGAGGTCGATTCCGGTCTCGATCCCCTCTCCCTCGAACGCGTAGACGAGATCCTCGGTCGCGATGTTGCCCGTCGCGCGGGGCGCGAAGGGACAGCCCCCGATGCCGCCGACCGATGCGTCCAGCACGGTGGCGCCCGCCTCGACGGCGGCGAGTGCGTTCGCGAGACCGGTGTTTCGCGTGTCGTGCAGGTGGACGCCGGCCGGCGTGTCCCCGAGATCTGCCCTGCCGAGGACGTCTCGGATCTGGCGGGGGACTGCCACGCCGACCGTGTCGGCGAAGACGACCTCGTCGTACTTCTCCGCAAGCCGTTCGGCGAGCCCGGCGACGCGCCCCGGGTCGACCCGGCCCTCGAACGGGCAGCCGAAGGAGACGCCGATCGTCACCGTCGCTCTGACGCCGTCCGCGTGGGCGCGCTCGGCGATGCGCTCCGCCGCGGAGACCGACTCCCCGACCGAAGCGTTCTGGTTCTTCCTGTTGAAGGTCTCGGTCGACGCGAAGGCGAAGTGCACCTCGTCGAGCCCGGCGGCGACGAGCCTGTCGTAGCCGCGCTCGTTCAGCGCGAGGCCCGCGTAGAGCACGCCCTCGCGGCGCTCGATCGCTTCGACGACCTCCTCCGCGCCGGCCATCTGCGGGACGAGCTTCGGGTTCACGAAGCTGACCGCCTCGATGCGGCGGAGCCCGGCGTCCGCGAGCCGGTTCACGAGGTCGGCGCGGACCTGCGGCTCGAGGGTCTTCGGCTGATTCTGGAGGCCGTCGCGCGGGCCGACGTCGCAGATCGTGATGCTCATATCACCTTCTGCTCGCGGAGCTCGGCGAGCTCGTCGTCGGGGAGACCGAGCACGCCGCCGTAGATTTCCTGGTTGTGGCTGCCGTCCTCCCAGGTGGCCGGCCAGCGCACCTCGCCGGGCGTCTCGGAGAACCGCGGGACGATCCCCGGGCCCAGGAACGTACCGAGCTCGGGATCGTCGTGCTCGACGAGCATGCCTCGAGCCCGGACTTGCTCGTCCTCGAAGATGTCCGCGATCGTGTAGATGGGCCCGCAGATGACGCCGGCGTCGTTCAGGATGCGGACGATCTCGTCGGCGTCGTGCCGGCCGGCCCAGTCGGCGACGATTCCCTCGATCTCCTCCTGGTTCTCGCCGCGCTGCAGGTGCGTCGAGAAACGCTCGTCGTCGGCGAGCTCGGACTGACCCATGGCCTCGCAGAGACGTCGGAACACGTTGTCCGCGTTCGCAGCGATGACGATGCGCGTGCCGTCCCTCGACTCGAAGATGTTGGAGGGGGCCACGCCTTCGAGACCCGTGCCGCCGGGGCCGCGGACGATGCCGAGCCGGTCGTACTCGGGCACGGTGCTCTCGAGCAGGGCGAAGCAGGACTCGAGGAGCGAGACGTCGACGACCTGCCCCCGGCCGGTGCGGCCGCGCCGGTAGAGGGCGGCGAGGATCCCCTGGGCGGCGAACATGCCGGCCAGCGAGTCGCCGAGCGAGATGTGCATCCTAGGCGGGGCCTCACCCGGGAAGCCGTTGATGTGCCGGAGGCCTCCCATTGCCTCCGCCACGGAGGCGAAACCGGCTCGCGGCGCGTACGGGCCGGTCTGGCCGTACCCGGAGACCCGGCAGAGGATCACCCCGGGATTCGCCTCGCTGAGCTGCTCCCAGCCGACGTTCCAGCGCTCGAGCGTGCCCGGCCGGAAGTTCTCGACGACGACGTCGCTCTGCTTCACCAGGTCGCGCAGGAGCGCCTGCCCGCGCTCCTGGCGCAGGTCGAGCGTCACGCATTTCTTGTTCCGCGACTGCACGGCCCACCAAAGCGAGCGCCCCTTGTACCGCGCCTTGCCCCAGTCACGGAGTGGATCCGGCTTTCCCGGCGGCTCCACCTTGACGATCTCGGCGCCCATGTCGCCGAGGAGCCGCCCCGTGAACGGCCCGGCGAGCAGCATGCCGAGCTCGACCACGCGCAGCCCGGCGAGCGGGCCGGGACCGTCGGCCTCCGCCCCGGTGCGGGTCGCAGCCGTTGCCGAGACCTCCGTCACGTCCCTTCCTCTCCACGCTCGTGCAGCTGGGTGAGCAGGAAGTCGCGCGCCTCGAGGACGTGCTCCTTCATGATCATCTCGGCCCGCTCGGAGTCGCCCGTGCCGAGAGCGCGGGTGAGCTGGCGGTGGTAGTGCTGCGAGATGAGCTTCTGCTCCACCGAGTACCAGTAGTACGATTTGTAGACGAGCGGGACTTGAATCACCTTCCGCGCCAGGCCACGCAGCCTCGTGCTCTCGGCGGCGTCGAGGACGACGTTGTGGAAGAACAGGTTCTCCTGGACGAGGTCCTGCAGGTCGTCCGCGGCCCGGAGGCGCTCGAAGCGGGCGCAGCTGTCCTCGAGGCGCTCGACGTCGACCGCCGAGATGCGGGTCGCGGCCCGCCGCGCGGCATGGCCCTCGAGGACGGCACGAAGCTGGTAGAGGTCGTCGAGGTCTTCGACCGCGTAGGCCCGAACGGTCGCGCCCCGCCTCGGGGCCGACTCGACGAGCCCGTCGCTCTGGAGGATCAGCAGCGCCTCCCGCACCGGCGTCCGGCTCATGCCCAGCTCGCGGGCCAGCTCCTCCTCCTTCAGCCGCTGACCGGGGGCGAGTCGCCCGTCCACGATCGCCTCGCGAATCAGCTCGCTGGCGGTGACGCTCGCACTGGGAGAGAGCGGAGGGCCTCCTTCAATGAGGACGTTGCCCACGCAGGCGAGCATACAGTATGCAAAATGCGCTACCAGCTCCTACCGGAGGAGGAGGCGACCGGTCGCGTGCTGTCGGTCTTCCGGGACGTCCGGGCACGCCTCCCGTTCGTGCCGGCGATCTACAAAGCCCTCGCCCAGGACCCCGGCGCGCTCGAGCCGGCGTGGTTGCAGGCCCGCTGCCTCTACGACGACGATCGCTCCGTCGAGGCGACCGGGCAGTTGCTCTCGCTCGCGCGGCCCGAGCTCGACTACCGGCCCACGGCGCCTGTGCGCGCAGCCGTCGAGCCGTTCGCGGACGAGCTGCCGATGCTGCTGCTCGTCATCACCTCGCTCGGTCTCTCGCTGGACGGCGCGCACCCGCTCAGGGAGCCGCCTCCGGCGAATCTGGCGCCGGCCGACGAGCCTCTGCCGGCCACGCCGATCCCCGAGCTGCGCGACGAGCATCCCCTGTACGCGGAGATCAGAGGCGTGTACGGGACCGAGCACGTCCCCAGCATGTACAAGGCTCTGGCGGCCCACGGCCTGCTGGAGGAGCCGTGGAGCGCGATCGGTCCGTTTCTCGCTCGCGAGCCGGGCGCGTCGCTGGTGGCCGAGGTCGTGGCGGCGGCCGATCGCGCCGCGCGCCGCTTCCCCGAGTACGCCTTCTTCAGCGCCGAGGCCGCCCGGCCCGTGCTCGCCCAGTTCCGCGTCGCGCTTCCGCGGAACCTCGTCTTCGCGGCCGCGGCAACCCCGCCGGCGTCCGGCTAGCGCCAGGCGATCGCCGCGGCTCCGACGGGGAGCACGTACTCCGGCTCGCCCCGGTCGGGGCCGAGCAGTCGGATCTCCTGGCCCGTCGAGACGGCGAGCCACGTTCCGTCGGGCGACCAGGCGTAGCCGTGCTGGTTCCTGGGCTCGACGACGACCTCGCCGCTCGTGAGGTCGACGACGGCCATCTCGGTCCCGGTGCCCGGGTATGCGACTACGACCTCGTCTCCGGTCGGGTTGAACGTGACGCGGTCGCCGAGGCGACCGACGCCGGCGGGGAGCGTCAGCTCCGGGAGAAGGATCGCGCCCTCGAGCCGGCCGTCCCGCCAGAACTCGAGCAGCCGCCTCGGACGCCTTCCCGCCTCGAAGCGAACCACGACCACGGCGAGGAGCCCGTCGGGATGCTGGTCGTACCCGACGACGTCGAGCGGGCCGTCGCTGTCCGCCGGGAAGGCGCGCAGCAGATCCGCTCGGCGGAGGAGGACGTCTCCGTTCTGGAACAGCGACGAGGCGAGCGGCGAAGCGGATCGTGTCAGCACCGAGCCGTCCGGCGTGATGCTCGGCCGGCAGCCGCGAACGCTGCTGCGCTCCCCCGTCTCCGGCGTGAAAACGACGGTGTCGCCGTCGGCCGTGCACCAGGCGACCACCGTGCCGTCGGCCGACCAGGCGGGCTCTCCTCGGGCGATGCCGAGTTCCTCCCCGGGTCGCGGGGGATCGCTGAGCTCGAGGAGCGCCAGGCGGCTTCCGCGCAGGGCCAGCGCCGGCGCGAGAGAGATGGCCGCCAGATCGCCTCGGGGCGGCACCCAGAGACCGCAATCGAGGGGCGGCCCGGCCCTGCCGAGCGCGAGCGTCCCGAGATCGAGCGTCTGGGGTCGGCAACCGGCGAGCGTGACGAAGACGATCGTCCCTTCCAGCCGGCCCGCCGGGGGGACGAGCTCTCCGCTCAGCGTCGGCTCCGGAGGACGCTCTTCGCTCCGAGCCGGCGACGACCCACCCCAGACCGCGTCCCGGGCGGCGAGGGCCGCGACGATCACGACCGCGACGAGGACGACCCACGTCGAGAGAGCGCGCCGGCTCGGCCGCAGACCGCTCATGGGAGAATCGGCGCCGGCTCCTCTCCGCCGGCGCCCGGGCGCACCGTCGCCGCGAGCGTCTCACCTGCCGCCGCGGGGCGCCGGCCGTCAGCCGCATGGCTTTCCGGCCCACGTGAGGACGGCCGGCCCGGCGTCGAGACTTTGCGGCCTGCGCAGCGGCCGCCCCGGTGAGCACCGCTCGCGGTCTTGCGCTCATCCTGAGCCGGAAGTGAACACGGCCGAGTAGTCGAGCCCGCCGAGGCCCTGCTCCTGTGCCTTGCGGTACCGCCTCCGGCTCACCTCCGTGACGGGGGCCTCGACGCCTGCGGCCGCGGCGAGCTCGATCGCCAGGTCCAGGTCCTTCGCCATCAGGTCGAGGGAAAAGAGCGGCGCGTACGCGTTGGACGACGGGTGCTCGCTCAGAACACCGGCCAGCGGGAACCGCGTGCGGAGCACGCGTGAGTCTCCCGTGGAGCGCGTCATGAGGCTGTAGAGGACGGCTGGATCGATTCCCTCGCGCTCGGCGAGCGCGCAGGCCTCCGCAAGCGCGGACATCGTCACGCCGGCGACGAGGTTGTTGCAGAGCTTCGCCGCTGCCCCGAGCCCGCCGGGCCGACGTGGACGACGAGGCTGCCGAGGTCGTGGAGGAGGTTGCGCAGCGACGCGAACGCCTCCTGTGTCCCGCCGACCATGATCGTCAACGAGGCCGCCTCGGCGCCCATCGGGCCCCCGCTGACGGGCGCGTCGAGGTGGACGAGGCCCGCGGCCTCGAGCTCCTCGGCGAGACGGCGGGCGAGCCTCGGGGGCCCGGTCGACATGTCGACGACCGCATACCCCGCCTCGGCGCCGGCACAGACCCCCTCGGCGCCGAGCACCACCTCCTCGACCGCGGCCGCCGACGGCAGCGAGAGGAGGGCGACGTCCGTCCTCCGCACCGCCTCGGCGGGCGTGGCGACGGCCGGGACACCGACGAGCGCTGCCCGCTCGGGATCGGCGTCGACCCCGACGACCTCGTGACCCGCAGCGAGGAGGTTCCGGGCCATGGGCAGGCCCATCGTGCCGAGGCCGATGAACGCGACCCGCGTCATCGCTCACGAGGCGTCCGGGAGCTCGCTGCCGAATGCGGGGAGGCGGGCAAGCGGTCGACCGGACGAGGCGAGAGCGACCCACACGACGATCTCGTCGTCTCGCGGGGCATCGGGGATCCGCACCTCGAACGTCTGATGATGCGACCGGACCGTGTGATCCTCCTTGTGCTTGAGCGCGAGGTCCAGGGGGCTCCCGGCGGGCCCGCACTTCTCAGCGGACGGGAGCAACGAGCTGCCGCCGACCGGCTCGCGCACGTGATTTCCGAACCGGAGGTTGTGGATGATCGCCGACCCGTGCTCGACCTCCCCCGCGAGCCCCACGACGGCTCCCTTACCGTAGCTCTCGACACCGGCGGACCCGAGGGCCGCGAGGGCACGGTCGGTGAGAAGAAGGCCGAGCGGGTCGCAGTATGCGTCCATGAGCTCGGTGAGATCCTCGACGAACCGCCCGGCCAGCGGGTTGAAGACGACGGCTCCGGCCGCTGCGACACGCGTCCGCGGCTCGACGGGACGGCCGGCTTCGGAGCGAAGCTCCTCGACGACGACGTAGAGCTTGCGGAGGCCGTCCATACGACGTCAAGCATAGGCCGCCCCGCTGAGGGGGCGCGCCGGCCGACACCAGAGCGCGCACCGAACGCTCTCAGCGCCGTGACGTGGCTGCCTCACTCCCGAGTGGTGTAGAGGCGACGCACCTGGTCGCCGCAGTTCCGTCTACGGCCGATTGTCGCGCGGATCCCACAGCGGCGTCACCGCGCTCGCCTCGTACGCCATGCCGTGCGGGTAGCTCATCAGCTCGATGTACGTCCCGAACGGCGCTCGGAAATAGTTGATCGTCTGGCCGGCAGCGGGGCCGTCCGTCACGGGCACGGGGCCGAGCAGCTTCTCGACCCCTTCGACTGCATGTACGCGACCGCCTTGTCGATGTGCCGCACGTAGAAGGCGATGTGCTTGCCGCCGAAGTCGGAGTTCTTGCGGAACGTCTGATCCTGGTCGGGCGAGGTGTACTGGAAGAGCTCGACGTTCGGGCCGTTCCCGCAGCGAACGAGCGTGATCTGCTCGATCACCGCGCGCGGATGCACACCCAGCAGGTCCTGCATGAACGTTCCGGTCGGATCGCTGAACGGTCCGAACGTGAGCGGCGCGCTGCAACCCAGGACGTCCTCGAACCACGCGACGGCCTCGTCGAGGTCGGGGACGGTGATGCCGACGTGATCCATGCCGAGCAGGCCGGGAACGCTCGTGCTCACGGAGTCGCCGCCGTTGCGCTTCGGAGACCACAGCGGCCGACTCGGATCGCGCTCGTAGGCCATCCCCCCGGGGTAGCTGATCAACTCGATATACGTCCCGAACGGGGCTCGGAAATAGTTGATCGTCTGGCCGGCAGCGGGGCCCGTCCGTCACGGGCAGGGGCCCCAGCAGCTTCTCGACGCCGTGCGCCTGCATGTGCGCGACGGCCGCGTCGATGTCGGTCACGTAGAACGCGATGTGGTGGCCGGCCCAGTCGGAGTTCTTCGGGAAGGTCTGCTGCTGGTCCGGGGCCTCGTACTCGAAGAGCTCGATGTTCGCGCTGCGCCCGCAGCGGATCACCGTTATCTGCTCGATGACCGCGCGCGGATGCACTCCGAGCAGGTCCTGCATGAACGTCCCGGACGGGTCGCTGAACGGTCCGAACGTGAGCGGCGCGCTGCAGCCCATGACCTCCTGGAACCACGCGATCGCCTCGTCGATGTCCGGGACCGTGATGCCGACGTGATCGACGCCGACGAGGCCGAGCAGCCCGTTTGCATTGCCCTGCGCGGCCGCCGGAGGTGGCGCGGCGGCGGCAACGCCGGGCAATGCGGCGAACGCGCCGCTCGCGATGCTCGCAACCACGGCGAGGCCGACCCTGAGCCGCCGACCCACTGACATGTCGGCGATCATACCCGGGCGAGCTCCTCTTCGAGCTCGACGACTGCCACACGGCCGGCTACTCGCCCGGGGACGACGGGGCACTACGGAAGGAGACCAGCTGATGCCACTCGACACGAGCGGATACGACAGCTTCGAGATTCACCTCGGACCCGGGGACGTCGAGACACCGCAGGTGCTCGAGATCCGCGTCGACCCCGGCTCGAACAACGGAGCGGACGTGATGTCCATCTACACGGGGGTTCTGCGCTTCGCAGCGGTCGGATCCTCCGAAAGCGCGTGGTCGCGCGGCTCCCTCGTCGCACGCATTCCGACGCCCGGGAGGCGGTGGTCGAGCATCTCCCGTGGGCCGGAGTGGACGGGCTTTCGCGGCGCAACGGCAGTCCTCTCCCTGGCGAGCATCTTCAACGCCGGTGTCGCCAACTTCGCAGGGTGGGCCGTCGACGCCGCGATCGTCGAGCCGATCGTCCCCGTCGGCGTCCCCGAGCCCGACGACCACCTCCAGATCCAGGCCCTGCTCGCAGTCCGCGACTCGGACGGGATCCTCTACCGTGCCTCCTACCAGGTCACCGTCCTCGGAGCAACGCACGCCTGAGCGGCTCCCACCGCACCGGCCTGCGATCGGCGACCCCTCGGGACTCCGAGTTAGTGAGGAGGGCTACTGTGCAGCCGCGAGCGGCGTGCGAGGCGTTCCTGCGCCTATCGGGTTCGGGCGTGCTGCTGTAGGCGTCGATCTCGCGGAGCTCCTCTTCCCTCAGCGGGAACCCCTGATCGAACGATGTCTCGCGTACCGCCCAGGGCTCAGGCGGAAAGGCAGGGTGGCCGATCACGCGAGGAGCTCCGCCAGATCCGAGACGACGACGTCGGCACCGCGGGCACGCAGCTCGTCCGCCTGGCCGACTCGGTCGACCCCGACGACGAAGCCGAAGCCTCCCGCTCGTCCCGCCTCGACGCCGGCAGGCGCGTCCTCGAAGACGGCCGCGCGTTCCGGCCGGACTCCGAGCTCTCGCGCTGCGGCGAGGAACGAGTCGGGCGCGGGCTTTCCGCGCAGGTGCTCGCGGGCGAGGGTGACGCCGTCCACGCGCGCCTCGAAGACGCCGCCGATCCCGGCTGCCTCGAGCACCGCGCGGCAATTCGCGCTTGCCGAGACGACAGCCGTCCGCAGGCTGTTCTCGCGCACCGCGCGGAGAAACCGCCGCGAGCCCGGATAGACCTCGACCCCGCGCTCTCGGAGAAGCCCAAGCAGCAGCGCGTTCTTGCGGTTGCCGAGCCCGGTCACGCTCTCGACCGACCCGGCGTCACTCGGGTGCCCCTCCGGTAGCTCGATGCCCCGCGAGGCGAGGAACGAGCGGATACCGTCGTAGCGGGGCTTGCCGTCGACGTATGCCTCGTAGTCGGCGAAGGCGTCGAAAGCTCGGAACGGCTCGCCCTCGCGCTCCGCTCGTCCTCGCAGGTACTCGTCAAACATCGCCTTCCACGCCTCGACGTGGAGCTTCGCCGTGTCGGTCAGCACCCCGTCCAGGTCGAACAGACACGCCTCGATCTGCTCGGGCAGGGCGGTCCGCCACGGATGCGTTGTCCTCTCGTCGCTCGTGGTGGCGATTCTAGGGTCGCCGATCCCCGCCTCGCGAGGTGTGTGATGGCTTGCCTCACCGGACGCCGAGCAGTTCGATCTCGCATTCCTCGCCGAAGCAGGCGACGACGCTCTCGAGGTCGCGCGCCTGGAGCGCCTCGACGAACCCGCCCAGCCGCCTCCCGGACCCGGTGCGTCTCGGGTCTTCGCTGCGAGAACCGTGGGCGGGAAGCTTCGCGGGAGCGGTCGTGCGGGCGTACCCTGCTCCGGTGGCGAGGGTGTCGAACGATCTGCTCGAGCTGGTGCCGCGCACGGATCTGCCGGGTTCGGTGTTGGAGTTCGACTTGCCGGGTGTCGAGATCGGGTGCGCGGAGTACGACGAGGGCCCGACCGGCTGCACCGTCTTCTGCTTCGCTGCGCGTGCGTCGCTCCACACGGATGTCCGCGGCGGCTCTCCGGGTACCTTCGGGGCGGGCCACGAGGGGGTCGACGCGATCTGCCTCGCGGGCGGGTCCCTGTATGGGCTCGAGGCGGCGAGCGGCGTCGCGGCCGAGCTCTTCGCCCGGCGCGGATACAGGACGGGCTGGCTCGAGATCCCGCTCGTCGCCGGCGCGATCGTGTTCGACTACGGCCGTCGCGACAACGCCGTCTATCCGGACAAGGCGCTCGGCCGCGCCGCCGTCCGCGCCGCGCGGCCGGGGGTCTTTCCGCTCGGCGCCCGGGGCGCGGGCCGCTCGGTCTCCGTCGGGAAGACGTTCGCACTCGACGAGCTGGAGGCCGGCGGCCAGGGCGCCGCCGTCCGCGCCATCGGCCGCACCCGCGTCGCGGTCTTCACGGTCGTGAACGCCGTCGGCGCGATCGTCGGCCGCGACGGGACGGTCGTCCGCGGCCACCTCGACGCGGCGACCGGTCTGCGGCGCGAGCTCGTCTCCGGCGTCGAGGAGCGCCTGGGCGCGGGCCTCCCCGTCCACCCGCCGCCCGGGAACACCACGCTCACCGTCGTGATCACGAACCAGCGCCTCGAGGCGCGGCTGCTCCGCAGCCTCGCGCGCCAGGTACACGCCTCGATGGCCCGCGCGATCCAGCCGTTCCACGCCCTCGTCGACGGCGACGTCCTCTACGCCGTCTCGACCAACGAGGTCGACAACCCCGCCCTCGACAGCATCGGCCTCGGCGTCGTCGCCTCCGAGCTCGCCTGGGACGCGATCCTGGCCGCCGTCGCCCCATAGCGCCGAGCGCCCGCCAGCTCTGGCCGACGGGCGCAGTCAAGAACACCGACGACGCGGACGGGATCCTCTACCGCGCCTCCTACCAGGTCACCGTCCTCGGAGCAGCGCACGCCTGACCGCTTCCCACCACGCCCACGGGCTCCAAGTACGTGGTCGGAAGGCTCTTGGAGTCGACGTTTGACGACCGGGTCGCGCGGGTAATACGCCGCCGGAGTAGGGCTTCGTCGTATCGACGTATGCGGTGAGATCGGCCGCTACGGTGTGATTATTCGAGCACGTGCATGCAGGACCGTCCGCCTCGGCCGTTGGCGACTGTCCAGGCATCTCGCCTCCCTTCGATCCATGCCGCGCGCACCCCCGGGGCCGCTCGCAACCCGTTCATCGATGCCTGCAACTCTTTCGATGAGGAGAAAGCGATGACGAAACGAAGGTTCATGTCCGCAAGCGTCGATTCCGGTTGCCTGGGGCCGAGAGCGAAGACTCGACCGCGGGGAGGTCGGAAGGCGCGGCGCACGATCTGGCTCGTCGCGGCGGCCTTGGCCGCGGTCGCGTTGGCGGCACCGTCCGCCTCGCAGGCCGCGCAGCCGGGAGTCACCCAGGTCAGCTCGGATCCGTACACGACTACCAACGCGCCGACGGGCGAGCACGCGACGGAGGTGGAGCCGGACACGTTTGCTTGGGGCTCGACCGTAGTGACCGCGTTCCAGACAGGTCGCGTGTTCAACGGCGGAGCCACCGACATCGGCTGGGCGACCAGCACCAACGGCGGGGTTTCCTGGACGCACGGCTTCCTCCCCGAAACGAGCCTCGAGGCGATGAGCCCGGGGGCGTACTACTCCGTCAGCGACCCCTCTGTCGCCTATGACGCACGCCACCACGTCTGGCTCGTCTCCTGGCTCGGGGCGCACTTCTCGGGCGGCGGGATCGTCGACGTTCTGGTCAGCCAATCGCGGGACGGCGGGCTGACCTGGGAGGCCCCGGTCGTCGTCGCGGCCACCGGCGTCTTCTACGACAAGAACTGGACGGCTTGCGACAACACCCCGAGCAGCCCGTTCTACGGCAACTGCTACACGGAGTTCGACCTCGTCAACGCCGGCGACCTCGAGCTGATGTCGACATCGAGCGACGGCGGTACGACCTGGGGCCCGCCCACCCCGACGGCCGACAACGTCCGCGGCCTGGGCGGTCAGCCGGTCGTGCAGCCCAACGGGCGCGTGGTCGTCCCGTTCGAGTCGTTCAGTTTCATTCCGGGCCAGGGGTTCCGGCTCGAGATGCGGGCCTTCAGCTCCGACGACGGCGGCGCGAGCTGGAACGCGTCGGTCCTGATTTCCCAGATCTCGTCACGCTCGGTCGCCGGCCTGCGGACGTCTCCACTACCCTCGGCCGAGACCAACCGTGACGGTGTCGTCTACGTCGCCTGGCAGGACAATCGCTTCGAGCCGAACGGCGGCGCCAACGACATCGTCCTGAGCAGCTCTCCGGACGGCGACAACTGGTCTGATCCCGTCCGGATCCCCATCGATCCGGCCGACGCCAGCGTCGACCATTTCATCCCCGGCCTGGCCGTCGACCGCCGCTCGGCGGGAGAGCACACGCTGCTCGCTCTCACCTACTACTTCGACCGCGATCCCGGCTGCAGCGGCCCCACCTGCGAGATCCAGGTGGGATTCGTCTCCTCGCTCGACAACGGGCAGACCTGGAGCGACCCGCAGGTGCTCAGCGACCCGATGCAGCTCGGCTGGCTGGCCCCCACAACGCAGGGTGCGATGGTCGGCGACTACATCTCGACCTCGTTCCTCGCAGGCCAGCAACGTGTCGTGAACGCCTTCGCGATCGGCTTCGAGCCCACGAGCGAAGGCCTGTTCGACGAGCCGATGTTCGCCGCCCTCGAGAAGGTTCGCGGCGGCAGCAACCGGACCGAACACCAGCAGGCGCAGCTCCACGGCTACGCCGGCGAAATCCACGACCCCTTCTGAGCCTGACGGCTCGACCACTCCGGGGCCGCCGAGGACCTGCCTCGGCGGCCCCGGACACCGGAGGTCGTCCGGCGCCGAGCCTCTAGTCCCCCAGGGCTTGCTGCCCGCGCGCGAGTGAGCGGGCAGTCCTCCTGGGTTTGCCGGCTACCCAATTGCCGGGGCGCTGGTCCGCTACAGCGCCGGCGTCTCATCCTCCTTGGCTGAGCGGGACGTTGACGGTCGCGGTCGCGGTGGTGCTGTTGCCGCAGGCGTCGGTCGCCTGATAGGTGATCGTGTAGATGCGGCCGGTGCCGCTGCCGGAGCGTTCCGCACGGAGCTTGAAGGTGGTGTCGTCGACGATGACGACGTCGTCGGTGGTGTCGCCGTCGTCTTCGCCGTTGTCGGGCTCATTCGAGGTGACCGAGACGAGTGCGACGGTCGGGCTCGGGTCGAAGTTGTCGGTGGCGGTGACGGTCGCGGTGACGCTCACGTACTTGTGGTTGGCCGGCCAGAGCGTCTCCGGTGTGACCGACACGTCCAGGGTCGGCGGGATCTCGTCGCAGAGATCGAGGCCGACGACGACAGGGTCGTGGTCGGAGGAGCGGTAGGCGTTCGGCTCGAAGAGCGCGTCCTGAGCGGGCTGCTTGAAGCTGGTGTCGTAGTCGAGGATGTCCGGCTCGTCGGCGTTGATGTGCCAGACGGTCGTGCCGGTGACCTCGCCCGCGAGGCTGCTGCCGGCGAGGGCGTGGTCGAGGTAGCCGAGCTGGCCGTCGAAGACGTAGGAGTAGGCGAACTCGCCGCCGAAGGCGTGCACGAGGTCGGTGTAGCCGCCGGCGAGGAGGGCGTCGATCGGGTCCTCCTTGTCGTAGGAGTTGAGGTCGCCGATGATGAGCACGTCCGAGTCGCCGCTCGAGGTGGGGTCGGCGGCGAGCCAGTCGACGAGCGCCTCGGCGGCCGCCGTGCGCGTGAGGTTGCAGTTGCCGGAGCCGTCGCCGGTGTCGGGATCGCCGACGTCGTTGCAGTCGGAGCCCTTCGACTTCAGGTGGTTGACGACCGCGGTGAAGACCCCGCCGGTGGCGTTCGTCTGGAAGGTCTGCGCGAGGGCGGGCCGGTTGAACGTGTCGAGGAAGCGCGGGTCGACGCTCGAGTCGAGGATGGCGTAGTCCCCGAGCGGTGTGACGCTGGCCGGCTTGTAGATGAAAGCAACCTTGATTGCGTCGCCTCCGATCGGCCCCGTGGCGACGTAGGCGTACGTGCCGCCGCCGACGGCGGCGTTGAGCGCATCGACCAGCGTCTCTGGCGGCGTGTCGGTCGGGGCGTTCTCGAGCTCGATCAGGCCGACGACGTCGGCGTCGAGATCGGCGAGGGCAGAGACGATCTTCGCCTGCTGGCGCTCGAGCTCGGTGGCATCGTCAGCCCCCCGGCAGTCCTGATCCTGCTGCGGGCCGCAGATGGGGCCGGCGTTGTCGAGCGTCGTGAAGTAGTTGAGCACGTTGAAGGAGGAGACGCGCACGTTGCCGCCGACCCCGTCCGGCTCGGCCGGACGCGGGTTCGCGGACGTGTAGTCGCCACCCTGGGTCGGCTGGATCCGGTAGATCCCGAAATCGAAGTCGAGCACGCCGGTCACGTTTGCGACCGTGTCCCCGCCGCGGAAGCGGTTGCCGAGATCGAAGACCGCCCCGTTGGGATGGATGGCCGGGTCGGGGTTTTGCGAGCTGCGTCCGTCGTCGAGGGTGATCCGATCGAGCACGTTCGCCTGCGCGAGCGCCGCGGCCTCCGGCGAGCCCGGCTCGTACACGGCCGTCGGCTGGAACCGGCGTCCGCTCGTGAGCACGATCTCGTTGAAGCGGTCGAAGTTGAAGTACTCGGAGATCGTCAGCGACTGCGGGAAGGTGACGAGCATGTCCTCGGTCGGCTCCCACTCGTCCAGCGAGCCGACCGGGAGCGCCACCGTCGTCGGTGTCACGAAGGCGCCCGAGGAGCAGACAGCGACGTCGCTCACACTCGTGAGCTCCGTCTTCCCCGAGAACTCGGCGACCGTGCCCCTGACCCGAGTCACGTCGCCGACGGCGACATCGACCGAACCGGGCGCGAACACGAAAATGCCCTCCGAGGTCAGCGGGTCGGCATCGGCATCGACGTCCTCTTCCTGGAGGAAGAACCCGTTCAAGGCCGAGGAGCCCTGGAAGTCGCCGACAACGACGCCCTCGACCTCGTGCACGTTGCCCACCTCGGGGCTGACGCTTCCCGGGCCCTGGATGTCGTGGATCAGGGTCGCCGGGTCGCCGCAGATCACAGGCGGCGGCGGCGGAACGCAGTCGTTGGTCGCGCCCGGCGTCGCCGGCGCGTAGGTGAAGTCAACGTTGTTCTGGTCGCTGTCCTCTCCGTCGGGGCAGCGGGAGATGCCCATGGCGGCCGCGGGCCCCGGGTCGTCTACGAGCCCGCTCCCGGACCCCTCCGTGTAGGGGGCGCCCGAGTCGCCCTCGTAGCTGACCGCGTCCACGAGCGTCCCCTCGAGCCGCAGGCCGATGGCGTCGGGGGCACCGTTCTGAATCAGGTTCGTGTCCGGCGTAGCGTCCAGGTCACAGTTCGCGGTCATCGCCGCGTTCGCGCAGACGACGAAGTAATCGCCCGCAGCGAGACTCACAGCCGGGAGGACGATCGTCCCGTAGACGGCCGCGCCGCCACCGGTGCCGTTGACGAGCTCGACCGAGTAGCCGGCGAGGCTGAGCGACGAGGAGGACACGTTCTTGAGCTCGAGGAACTCGGCCGCATCCGTCGAGGGCTGGTCGTAGTCGACCTCGTTGATCACCAGCGTCGTCGAGACCGCGCCCGCGCTCCCGGCACCGTAGACCAGGAACACGAACAGAACGCACAGGCCGACGACAAACGAAGGTGCAAGCCTCCTGGCCGCTACCGACATGAATGACCTCCCTCGGGTCCTAAGACCACCCGCCCCGCATTCGGCAAGCGCGAGCGCTCGACGCGCCCATCCTAAACGGATCCCGCCCTACTTGCCTGTCCATAGGGGACACGCCTCCCGACCACCCGCTGAGCGGCGGCTCGTCAGCGCGTGGCCGCCGTGTCGACCCGTGGCCGGTTCACCAGCGCCGGAACGGACGGTCAGGGGCAGCAGCTGGCAGCTGAAAATCCCTGCTAATCGCGAGAAGCCGACGCTCGGACTCGAACCGGGGACCCCTTCATTGCGAGTTTCGAGCCGCTGTCACCGCCAGTCACCAGCAGTCAGCTCAGGTCATTCCCCGCGCCGAAGCCGCCGGACACGCGATGACTCACGGTGACCCGAGATGACAACCGCGTAGACCCCTGGTAAACCTCGCTAGGGTTGTCGGATAAGGAAACGCGGGTGCTGACGGCACAGCGTTCGCGCCCTATGTGTGCTCCGCCTCGACGAGGGCGTGCATCGCGCTGTCTGTGGGTCCGCCGGGAAGAAGGACTCGATCGACAGCTCGGCGAGCTATTCGCCGTCCCAGTAGTCGAGCTCGGGCAGACGCGTCATCAGGCCGACGCCGCGGAAATAGACCTTCTTCGAGCGCGGGTACCAGGCGATGTCGTTCGGCTCGCGCGTGCCGTAGGCGAGCAGCTTCATCCCGCCGGCGCCCGCGCGGAACGCGTGACCGACGCGCGTGCGCGGCGGGCGCGCGACCACCGAGCCGGCCCGCACCGGGTGCTCCTCGTCGCCGAGGATGCAGACACCGTCGCCCTCGAGGACGACGAAGACCTCCTCCTCCGAGGCGTGGCAGTGCACCGGGCAGTTGAGCTTGCCAGGCGGGATCTCGGAGTGGTTGAGCCCGGTCTCGACCGAGCCCGCGGCCGCGCCGAGCTCGCGCGAGCCGTCGCCGAACTCGCCGCGATCCAGGAGCTCCGGCTCGACGTCCTCGAGCCGGACGACGTTCGGCGGTCGCTCGCCGGGCTCGGGCAGCTCCGGCTCGGGCAGCGCGCCCTCGAGCTCCCACTGGTGCGTCAGGTCGACGTCGAAGAGCGACGGACCCATCCCGACTTTCTCGATGCGCGGGAACCAGTCGTAGCCGCCGGCCCCCGAGCGCCGCCCGTTCCCGTAGGCGAGCACCTCGAGGCCGTCCGGCCCGGCGACGAGCGTGTGCGCCGGCCCGGTCGCCACGTGGACGAGGCAGGTCCCCGGGCCGACCTCGCAGACGACGTCCTCGCCCCGCTCGGTGCGCTGCCACGACAAGCCCAGGCCGCCGAGCACGAAGAAGATCTCCTCGTGGTCGCCGTGGGAGTGGAGCGGTGTCGAGCGGCATCCCGGATGGATGCGGATGCGGTTCACGCCGACGCCGACCGTGCCCACGGCCTCGCCCAGGTACCGCCAGGCGGAGTGGATACTCCCCTCCTCGCGGTCGTGCTCCTCGACGTCGTCCCAGTAGGCGATGTTCGGGTGACTCACGCCGAGAGTATCCGTGCGCCGAACGCCTCCGCGCAACGCTCGACGGCGAGACGCGCGCAGCGAAGTGTTCCCCTCGGCCAGACCTCGACAGCACGGCACTGAATCTGCGAGCCTCCCAAGCCGACGGTCGGGCTCGAGCCGACTACCCGTTCATCCGCGGGAACGACGAATCAGGGACGCGCATCCACGCGCGGGCACTGGGGGGCACGCCGGCGGCGTCTACGCACCCCGAGCTCGCGATCGTCGGGGCTACGGCCGGATGTTCTGGTTCAGCCGGAAGACGTTGTCCGGGTCCCAGAGACGCTTGAGAGCGACCAGTCGCTCGTACTTCGCGCCGCCGTAGACGGAGACGAGGTCCTCGCCGGCCTCGGCAACGTCGTTGACGTAGCGCCCTGCCGACGTGAACGGCTGCACCTGATCCATCGTCGTCCGTGCCCAGGACCGGCTCGTCTCGTCCTGGGCCGCGTCCTCCCACATCGCTTCCGCCTCGAACCAGAACGCGGCATCCCGCCCCGAGAACGCCGTCGCCTCGTCGGGCACGGCGGAGTACGCCCGCCCACAGCTCCAGAGGTAGATGCCGCACTCGGTCCCCTCGGGAGCGCGCGAGATGGCCTCGACGCAGATGTCGACGAGCTCGTCCGGGAAGGCGGGCAGGAACCCGCTCTTCATGTAGAAGCGGTGGCCCCACGCCTGCGGCTCGTCGTTCATCCGCTGAACGTCGAGGTAGGACTTCGGGGCGATCGAGTCCACGATCGGCGGGCCGAACGACCGTAGCGGCGCGAGGTCGCGCTCGGCAGCGTCGAGCGGGCCGCAGTGCGAGACGCCGATGCTGGCCACGGGCCGGCCACCGTCGAGTCCCAGCGTGAACGATCCCCAGAGCTCGTCGGGCCCGGTCTCGATCAGCTCACGGTAGAGCTGTGCGAGCTCTCGAGCCCGGTCGATCGGGTGGACGACGCTGCCGAACGTGATCGCCCCGTCCAGCGGGTGCAGCCGGAAGCGGAACGAGGTGGCAACGCCGAAGTTCGCGCCGGCGCCGCGAAGTCCCCAGAAGAGGTCCGGGTTCTCGTCGTCGCTCGCCCGGACGAGGCGGCCGTCGGCGGTCACGAGGTCGACCGAGAGCAGGTTGTCGATCGTGAGGCCGAACCTCCGCTGCAGCCGTCCCATTCCCCCACCGAGCGTCAGCCCGGCGACCCCCGTGTGGGAGACGACCCCGACGGGGCAGACAAGCCCGACCGCCTGGGCCGCGCCATCGAGCTCTCCGAGGAGCGCACCACCGTTCACCTCGGCGGTGCGCCGCTCGGCGTCGACGCGCGCTCCCCGCATCAGCGAGAGGTCGATCACGACCCCGTCGTCGCACGTGGACAGGCCGGGGATGCTGTGCCCGCCGGCCTTCACCGCGAGGGGGAGGTCGCGCTCCCGAGCGAACCGGATGGCGGTCGCCACGTCGTCGGCCGCGACCGGTCGCGCGACGACCGCGGGTCGCCGGTCGATCATGCCGTTCCAGACCGCGCGGGCGGAGTCGTAGCCCGCATCGCCCGGCAGCACCAGCTCGCCGGCGAACCTCTCGGCGAGCGCGCGCACCGCGCTTCCATTCATCGGCGACTTCCCTGCGCTCATCGCTCCCTCCTGTGCGAAGTCTCGTGGCCGCCCGGCGAGGGCTTGCTGATAGAGACGCGGAGCGACGCCGAGAATCATCGCTCCGACGGTCGAACGCTGGTCAGGAAGACTCGTGGACGACGTCCTCGATCGCGGCGACCACGGTGTCGGGGGCCTTGGTGAGGATCTGCGTGTGCTTGTGGGGCGTCGTTGCGAATACGGACACGCGCGTGTTGCTCTCCTCGGCGTCGGCGACGGCGGCGCGCACCGTGCGCATCTCCTCCTCGGTGGCGCCCGAGTGGGCTCCGGTGCCAACCACGAACACGGTCGGGCACTCCAGCCCCGCGAAGTCGGGTCCGAGCTCGCCGTTGACGGCGTCCATCTCGATCACGACGTCCGCCGACTCGGCGGGAGACATCCGGGCCGATCGGCCGACCGCTGCCAGGATGCGCATGATCCACCCCAACCGACGGAACTGGGTGCGGATCTTCTGCTTTCCGGCCTCGTCGAGCATGGCGATCGGGTACGCACCGTCGATCAGCACCAGTCCGCCGACCCGCCCCGGGCGCTGAGCCGCGTATCGAACCGCGATCGTGGCGTCGTACGACCACCCGACGAGGATCGGGCGTTCGATGCCGGTCGCGTCGATGACCCGTCCGACGTCGTCGACGGCCGCCTCAAGCGAGTAGTCGGCCGATCTGCCCGACTTCCCGCGCGCGCGCGCCGAACCGCACCGTGCGGTACTTCCCGTCGAGACGGCGGATGACGCGGCTCCAGTTCTGCACGGTGCCGAAGCCGCCGCTGAGAAAGAGCAGGCCAGGCGTGCCGCCCGGGGCGTCGACGGCGTAGAGCCGAGTGTCCCCGGCAGGAACCATGAGCTCCCGTGCCACCGCGGTCGAGCCTTTCCGATCGCGTGCATCGGTAATCACCCGGCCGGCCGAGATGGGCGTCGGGCTGCTGAAACCCTGCTACTCGCGAGAAGCCGACGCTCGGACTCGAACCGAGGACCCCTCATTAGGTGAGAAAGACGAGTGAGGGACGGGCGGACACGCGGGCACCCGCAGGCGCGTTCTCGCTGCAGATCAGGCGCTTCCCACTGACCTCGAGTGGACGCGCGTGCCCGCCCGTGCCCGAGCTCACGTACCCGTTTCGTACCCGCGCTAAGAGCAGGCGACGAACCCTCACGCGACCGCCACGGCCACTCACACAAGGAACCTGACAGTCCCTCCATGCCGTGCGCTTGGCGCCAGGCGGTCAGCTCGACGACCCAGTCGTGGAGCCCCTCGTGACGTCCGTCTCGAGGTCGACCGGGGGGATCTCCACCGCTGCTTGCCTCGATCAGCGGGCTCCGCGGCGGCGGCCCGGCTTGTAGACGGCGAGCGCAGTCGCGGCGGTGAGCGCAACGACGTCCCAGGCGGCCCCCGTGATCAGCCGAGCGTCGCCGTCGCCCCCGTCTCTCAGTTCGTCGAGCGCACCGTCGATGACGAGCGCGCCGACGAGGATGACCGAGACGACGAGAAGCAGCTTTCCGATCGTCCACGGATAGCGCAGAACGCCCCAGCTCGAGGTGAGCCCGAGTCCGATGCCCGTGACGAGGGTCGCGAAGCTCAGCGGGATCCCGAACACGTAGCTGAACATCCGCAGCAGCTCGTACGAGGAGGAAGCGAGCTCGGGGTTGTCGGTGACGGCCCCGCGGATCGCAATCGCGAGGAACCCCGCCGAGTCGCCGAGCAGACCCACCGCGACCACGATGTGGATCGTCAGCAGCGCCCGCCGCGCCGACGGCGCGAGCCGGAGCCAGACACGGTTCCCGGGTGACGCTGCGGTGATCATCCGGCTCGGGTGCTCACCGGGTCGTCGGCTGGAGCGGAGGGCCGAGTGTCTCGACCTCCGGGACAGGGCCCCGCGCCCACTCCGGCGGCTCGCGCCCGGAGCGCTCGGCGGCCATGCGGGCGAAGTAGCGCTCGAACCCGGCCGGCGTGATGACGATCAGCCCGCGTGCCGGCGCCCCGCTGAGGTTGGCGTAGGTGTGGGGGATGCCTCGGGGGGCGAACGCGAGCTCGCCGGCGCGGCGGGTGCTGCGTTCCTCGCCGAGCTGGAAGGTGAGCTCGCCCTCGAGGACGTAGAAGGTCTCCTCGAAGTCGTGCCGGTGAAGCGGCGGTCGACCTCCCCCGGTGATCTCGACGACGGCGAGGTGCCCGTCGGTGTCGTCCCCGCGCAGCAGCACGGTGGGTGCCTTGGTGTCGCTCATCCCGTCTCCTTTCCCGCGGCGGCCGCTCGACGGTCGAGTTCCGGCTGTCCTCCGGCGATGTCTACGAGCAAGCTCGGGCGACGTTGCCGGGGCGACCGCGCCCTCAGGCCGTGGCCTTCTCGGCCGCCCGCTCCAGCGTCTCGATGTCGATCTTCCCCATCTTGAGCATCGCAGCCATGACCCGCTGCGCCTTCTCGGTGTCCGGATCCGCGAGGAGCCTCGGAAGCGCGGCCGGGGTGACCTGCCACGACAGCCCGAACCTGTCCTTCAGCCACCCGCAGGGCCCCTGCTCTCCGCCGTCGGAAAGCGCCTCCCAGTAGGCATCCACCTCCTCCTGCGTCTCGCAGTACACGACGAGGGAGATCGCCTCGTTGAAGCTGAAGTCGGACCCGCCGTTGAGGGCGACGAACTCCTTGCCGTCGAGCTCGAAGGCGACCGTCATGACCATGCCTTCGCGCCTCGGCCCTGCGGACCCGTAGTGGGTCACCTCGACGATCTTCGAGCTCGGAAAGACCGAGGTGTAGAACTCTGCGGCCTGTTCGGCCTCGGTGTCGAACCACAACATCGGTGTGAGTGCAGGCATCGCCCGTCCCTTCTCGAGTGCGTCTCGTCCTCGGACCGAGGAGCCGGGGGGCATTCATCGGTCGCCGGTACGTTTGCCGGCGAGCGGTCGGGGGAAACGGCCACTTTCGTGTACGTTTGGTAGCCCACTTTGGCGATCGTCCACCTCGAGCCCGTGCCCCCGAAGCAGCGGCGCCGCGCGCTGGAAGACTCGCTTCGTTCCGCGATCCGCTCCGGCAGGCTCGCCGCCGGAACCCGGCTGCCGTCGACACGCGGGCTCGCCGGCGACCTCGGTCTCGCCCGCACGACGGTGCTGGAGGCCTATCAGCAGCTGGGGATCGAGGGATACCTGCTCACCCGGCGGGGAGCAGGAACCTGGGTCGCCGATCTTCACATCGGCACCCGGCCTCGCGCGGCCGCCGCGGTGGCGGCGGCGGCGTCGCCGCGGTTCAACTTCAACCCCGGCGTCCCGGATCTGACCGCGTTCCCGCACAACGCCTGGGCGAAGGCATTGCTCGAAGGCTTGCGGACCCTCCCGCGCTCGGCACTTGGCTACGGCGATCCGCGCGGACACCCGGAGCTGCGCGCGGCGCTGGCGGACTATCTCTCTCGCGCGCGCGCAGCGGTCGCCGATCCCGAGCTCGTCATCGTGTGCGCCGGCTTCAGCCACGCGCTGTCGCTTCTCGCTCGTGTGCTCCGTGCGCGCGGTGCGCGGACGATGGCGATGGAGGATCCCTGTCTCGGCTGGCATCGCGACATCGTCGCCTGCGCAGGGCTGGACGTTGCGCCTCTCGAGGTCGACGGTCTGGGAGCGGACACCGAGCTGCTCGGTGAAGGCGACCCGGACGCCGTGGTGCTCGCCCCAGCCCACCAATTCCCACTGGGCTGCGTGCTGTCGCCAGGTCGTCGCGCCGCCGCCATCGCCTGGGCTCGGGCGACCGGGGGCCTCGTGATCGAGGACGATTACGACGCGGAGCTCCGCTACGATCGCGACCCCGCCGGCGCGCTGCAACAGCTCGACGCCGATCACGTCGCGTTCGCCGGCACCTTGAGCAAGACGCTCGCCCCCGGTCTCCGGCTGGGCTGGGTCGTCGTGCCCGAGTCACTGGTGGATCCGATCGTTCGGCTGCGCAAGGTCGAGGACGTCCATGTCCCCGTGACCGAGCAGATCGCCTTCGCCCGATTTCTGGCTTCCGGGGGGTTCGAGCGCCACGTCCGCCGGATGCGCCGACGCTATCGCAAGCGCCGCGAGCGAGTGCTCGAGATCCTCGTGCAGCACGCTCCCGCCGCGACGGCAATAGGTGTGTCTGCCGGCCTCCGCGTGCTTCTTCAGCTCCCGAGCCCCGGCCCATCGGCAGAGGCGTTCGTTCGGCGAGGCGCCGACCGATCGATCGAATTGTTTCCCGTCGGCCCCTGCTATCACGCCGGGCAGAGCCCCGATGGTCGCGACGGGCTCGTGCTGGGATACGCCGCTCTTCCCGAGCACGACTTCGACCCGGGCCTCCGCGCCCTCGGTGAGCTGCTCGCCGAATCTCTCCCGCCCGAACGAGTCTCAGGGGGCGGCAGTTAACCAGCGGCATGCGACGCAATCCGTCTCACATGTGAGCTGCCAATTCGTTCACCAACTGATCTTTTCGGGCATGCGCTCGGCGGATATCTCGGTTCGAGATGACTTCTCTGCGTGGTCTCGGTCTGTACCAACACGGATCAACCGCACTCGAAAGGACGTGGCAGTGAGATGACCATCGCTCGACCTCCTGTCGTCAGCCAGACCGAGTGGGACGCGGCTCTGGCGGCCCTGCTGGAGCGCGAACGAGACGGTCGCCGCCGCGATGCACGAGCTCGCCGCCGCACGGAAGCGCATGCCGATGGTGCGGGTTGAGCGCGACTACCGAGTTCGAGGGTCCCGACGGGCAGGCGGTCGCTGCTCGAGCTGTTCGACGGGCGCAGCCAGCTGATCCTCTACCGGTTCTTCTTCGAGGAGGGTGTCGGCGGCTGGCCCGACGCCGGGTGCGTCGGCTGCTCGTCCTTCGCCGACGGCATCCCCGACCTCGGCCTCCTGCATGCTCGCGACATAACCTTCGCCATGGCGTCGCCGGCACCTCAGGCGAACCTCCGCCGCTACGCCGAGCGCATGGGTTGGACCGACGTGCCCTGGTACACGATCTGCACCGAGCGCTTCTCGGCCGACTTCGGGGTCGACGAGTGGTTCGGCCTCAACGTCTTCCTGCGCGACGGCGACGACGTCTACCGTACGTACTTCCTCCAGCACGGGGCGATGGTCCAGTGGATCGGCAGCATCTGGAGCCTGTGGTCCCTCACGCCCTACGGCGGGCAGTCCGAGGACGAGGACGCGCCCGAGGGCTGGCCGCAAGGCGCCGGACTCGTTCTGGTTCCGCCGCCACGACGAGTTCGACGATCCGCCGCCGTCGGCCAGACGTGACGACCGCGCCAACTCCGACGAGCCCTAGCACTGCTTCTAGGTTCTGGCCCCAGGCGACCGGCGCGCAAGTGCCCGCGCGTGACTGGCTCCTGCCGTGCCCGCGCTGACGTACCCGTTTCGTACCCGCGCAGGTACGGAGCCAGCTCGCGCGACGGCCGACGCTCCTGGGAGGGACTTGCACCTGCTCTGAATCGGTTCGCCGTGTGCGGGCGATCGAGTGACGGCAAACAATTCGCGGGCGCCGTACGGTCGAGCTGTGTCACGGCGTGCCTGGTGGCGGGCCTCCAGTTGGAACATCGCGGAGGTCACGTCTTCGCCTGCTGGCCCTCATTTCCAACCCGGTACGCGCCCGGCTTGCTCGATCCACCCGTGCATCTCCGGTCCCTCGGCCTCCTCCGGGACCTTTACTTTGACGTAGCGTGTCCGTTCGGTGGTTCCAAGCGGCGGGGGGCGGTCGAATTCCGCGCCGCCGAAGAAGACGACATTCACGGAGACGTCATAGGCGACCATCTCGATGATCCACCCGAGCTCTGGCAGCCCGTAGTACGCCTTCTTCCATTTGACGGCGTACTGAAGCCCGGGAATCGTCCCGCAGATCAATTCGTCCAGCCGCTTGACGATGGGATGCAGATCCGGCATCACGCGCGCGATCCAATCCTCGATGTCGGCGTGGCTATCCGAGGGCACGGGCGGCTTTCGGGCCGTACTCGGCTTGCGTGGTTTCTCCATCACACGCTCTCCTCTGTGGCCGATCCCTGGGCTGCCAGGGTACCGCGGGCCCCCGGTCCGCCCAATCCAAGCATCGGTCGCTCTGGAAGGGCATCGCTCCTCAGGCCTGCTCAGCTGGTTCGCACGCAGCGAGCCGTGATCGTGTTACCGCGCGAGTGCGACGGACTCCGACATCGCGGTCGAACGCTGCGTCGCGAGCCCGAGCCGCCCTCGCGTCGATCGGCAGCGGGGAGCCCTTCCGAGGCCGACACGCTCAGGCTCAACCTGGGCGTGGGGTAAGTAGACGGCTCGGAAACCCCGACTCGAGCCATCGCGCGGAGAAGCGAAAACACGCGAAATGGCCGGAAACGGAAGGATCAGCCCGGTTGGACCACTTCACTCGTCTTCTTTCCTGCAAACACAAGTAGCCGTTATGCAGGCGTTTTAGGAGCCGACGCCCGGACTCGAACCGGGGACCCCTTCATTACGAGGGAAAGACGAGTGAGGGACGGGGGGCAGGCCCGGGCCCGGGCACGGGCGTGTACGTTTTCGCTGGAGATCGGGCGGTTTCGGCGCGTCAGCAGTGGACGCGTGTGCCCGCCCTGACGTACCCGTTTCGTACCCGAATCGGACGTTGGCGATCGCCGGCTCGCGCGGAGCAGTCACGTCCAAGACCACGAGCTGATCGCGTCCCTTAGGTCGGTCCAGCCCTTCCGGTGTGACTGAGCGGAAGGTGTCAATCTTCAGACCCGCTCACCTGGAGCACCTCGTATTCGGCACCCTCGATGAAGAGCATGGTGCCGACGAGCATCTTCTCGAGCTCGGCGACCACGGCCGCCTTGCCGACCGATCCGCTCGCCATCGACTCCAGGGTCACGGTGACATCGACTTTCATGCTTCACCTCTAAGGATTCGCCCGAAGAGTAGATCTCGTCGCTCCGTCCTGGTCTCTTCATGGTAGAGCGCGGCCCTATCCCGCGCCCTCCCGCGCGCCTGATCGCCTGCTGGATGGTCGGCGCTGGAGCACGCTTTGAAGGGCCAGCGTGGCCACGGCGCCCACCACCATCATGGCGACGTTCGCGCCGAGCACGCCCAGTGCGCCGGTCCCTCTGCGAACTCGCCCAGCCCGGCCGCAACGCCGAGGTAGGCGGCGGCGGGGATCGTCGTCACGGAGATCGCCACGCCGACTCCCGAGCTGGCGCGGGTCTCGAGCGCGAGCATGCCGGCCACGCCCGCAGCCAGGGCGACGGCGATCGTCTCGTTGTTGACGCTCGTGAGGCTGCCCAGCACGCCGGTCTGCTGAAGCTCGAATCCGAACGGGATCAGGGCGAGCCGATCCAGCGCACCGGTGAGAGCCGCCGCCGCGAGGCTCGCGACCGCCAGGCCAAGCCCGTTCCTGAGGCGTCAGGGCAGGCGACAGACGATCCTGCCGTCGTGCGCCTCCCCGGTGGGCAGCGGCGCCGCGCTCGTGACGAGGCACGTACCGAACTTGGTCTCGATCGTCTCGCCCTCGGCCGGCGATGCCACGAGCTCGACCTCGTCGACATCGGTCCAGCCCGGCCCTTCGATCGTCACGACGAACCGCTGCACGAGGACATGATGACAGCGCCGAGGGAACGCCGACGATTTAGACGCTCGACTTCGCGGCTCTCCTCGAGGCGCGAGCGTCCCATGAGCGCGCAGAGTCCGAGGGTGTGAACGCCCTGCTGCTCGCCTGCACGTCGGAAGCGGACCGCCGTAACCGGTGGACGCCGACCGCGACGTCTTCGTCGCGTTCCCGACGGACAGGCGACCGTCGCCGCCGACCGCGTGCCGACGCTCGACTCGAGCCGAGGACTCCCTTCATACGAAGGGGAACGCGCATCCACGCGCCGGTACTCGCGGGCACGGGAGGACACGCGTCCGTGATAGCAACGCGTCAGTGAATCCCCTGCAAACGAGGCTAATCTGCCGCCGCAAGGGGACCACTTCACCAACTGAGAAGGTGTCCCTGACGTACCCGTTTCGTACCCGAAAGGCGTCCAAGGGGTGCCAGAGCGGATGCAGGAGGCTGCCCGCTCCGACAAAAAACCCTGCAAACGGGCAGGAAAGCCGACCTGGATTCGAACCGGGGACCCCTTCATTACGAGTTTCGGGCCGCTGTCACCACCTGTCACCAAGAGTCACCTCAGGTCACTCGCAGCGCCGAAGCCACCGGACTGGAAGTGACTCACGGTGACCCGAGATGACAACGCTGAAGACGCCGGGTGAACCTCGAGCGTGTTGTGGCGCGAGACAGACGGCCCAACGGGCTGCGAGGGTGTCGGCTGTCAGCAGGTCGCGCAGCAGCCCTCTCCGCGCCAGCTCTGCCGGCCTTCCCTGAGGGCGACCGCCGCGACGACGAGCGCGGCGGCCGGGTCGAGCCACCAGAGGCCGAAGAGGGCGTTGCCGAGGAGGCCGACGAGCACGGCTGCGGCCAGGTAGGCGCAGAGGAGGTTCTGAGTCCCCTCGCCGCGGGTGGCGACCGAGCCGAGCCGATCGGCGAGGCGGCGCTTGGCGGCGCCGAGGAAGGGCATGCCGATCAGCGAGGAGGTGACAAGCGCAATCCCGAGCCAGCTGGTCGACGGCTCCTCGGCCGTCCAGAGCTTGTGCAAGGCCTCGAAGGCGACGTACGGCGCCAGGAGGAAGAACTGGATCGCGACCAGCTTCTGCGCCCGCTCCTCGGCCGCGTGGGAGAGGAGGCGGACGCCGGTGAAGCGCCAGACGATCACGAGCGAGGCGAAGCCCTCGACGAAGGAGTCGAGCCCGAAGGAGACGAGAGCGATCGAGCCGGCGGCGATCCCGGCGGCGAGCGCGATCAACCCCTCTGCCCCCATCCAGGCGAGCGAGAGCCAGGAGAGCCAGCGGGCCTTGCGCGCGGCCCTGTGCCACTCCGGCGAGCGGGCGATCTGCGGCGCCGGGAGAACGGTGAGCTGTTGGGTGCTCACGAGGTCAGGGCTCGCCTGCGGCCCGAGCACGCGCTCGAGCAGCTCGGCGCCCACGTCGGTCAGCGAGTAGAAGACCACCTTGCCGTCGCGGCGGGAGGCGGCGAGGCCCTCCCGCTTGAGCGCGCGGAGGTGGTGGGAGACGAGGTTCTGGGGGCGGCCGCTGATCCAGGCGAGGTCGCAGACGCAGAGCTCGCCGCCCACGCGAAGCGAGGCGGCAAGGCCCAGGCGGGTCGGATCGGCGAGCGCGCGCGCCCGCGCCGCTGCGATCTGGGCCGCCTCTGCGCTCAGGCGCCGGCGGCGGAGATCCTCGGCAAGCGGCACGTCGAGGCAGAGGACATCGCAGCGATCGTCGGCCACGAGCATCATTCTAACCCGCGTTGATTTGTGGGCCTGAGCCCTGTCGCTACCCGAGCGGCTCGACCGGTCGACCCATGAGGGGCTCCGCGGGTCGAGCGCGGACGCGGCGGAAGCGCTGGAGCGCCACGGCCGCCCAGATCGCCTCGACGACGCCGAACGGCCGGGCGCCCGAGAGGAACCCGTACAGGCTCGACGCGCGCAGCCGACCACAAAGGCAAGGATTGGTGGCGGCGGCGGCCGCTCTTCGTCCTCGTCGCCGCGGTCGTCGTTGCCCTCGGCTTCGCCGGTCAGTACGGCTGTTAAGCGAAAGGGTAGTCAGACGCAGGCCGTAGACCTCTCGTGAACCCCGACTCGAGCCCTCGCGCGGACAGGCGAAAACACGCGAAATGGCCGGAAACGGAAGATCAGCCCGGCTTGGAGCACTTCACTTGTCTTCTAACCAGCAAACAGAAGTGGATGATTTGCAGGACTTTCAGAAGCCGACGCTGGACTCGAACCGGGAACCCCTTCATTACGAGTTTCAGGCCGCCGTCACCGCCAGTCACCAGCAGTCACCTCAGGTCGCTCCTCTCGCTGAGAGCGCCGGACTGATGGTGACTCCTGGTGACCCGAGATGACAACCGGGTAGACCCGTGGTGAACCCCGAAGAAGTTGTCGGCTCAGGAAACGCGGGCGTGGAGGGCACCCGGCGGTGAAATGCAGCGGCTGCACCGGACTTCCTTGAACGCGGGGAGGCTCTCCCATGCACGAGAACGCGCGACTCGCGGCGTGTTAGTCGGCGCACCAGCGGTTACCGACGCCTCTCGCTGCCGCTTTCTTGCGCTGAGAGGGGGAGCACGGTCCATCCGCTGGGGCTTGCTTTGCTCGTCCATTGCGCTAGTGCGATCAGATGGCTCCGCGCTGCCGCTCGTGCCTCGATGCGAAAGCGTCGCCAGCGCGGCGATCAATCGCTTCTGTTCCAAGATCGCGTCGTCTCGAGCTCGCGGAGCTTCGGCCTCCAGCGTGGAGAGCCCCTCCGGCGAGATGTGGTGGCGGCGTCGTTGGCCATAGCTCAGCGGTTGTGGTTGACGACCTCGACATTGTGCCCGTCGGGGTCCAGGACGAAGGCGCCGTAGTAGCCCGGATGGTAGACGGCGCGCTCGCCGGGACACCCGTGGTCCTCGTAGCCCGCGGCGAGCGCGGCGGCGTGGAACGCGCGCACGGTCACGTCGTCCTGCGCCGAGAAGGCGACGTGGACGTGCTCCGTGAGCGGCCGCTCGTCGTCGATGAGCGAGAAGCTGTGGCCGGCCCCCTTGAACTGCACGTAGTCCGGCTCGTCCGCGCCGAGCTCCAGCCCGGCGTACTGGGCGATCGTCGTGTAGAAGCGCTTGGACGCGGCGAGGTCACGGACGCGAATCCAGAGGTGGTCGACGTGGCCGTCGGGCACCGGGTCGTCGCGTTGAGTGTGAACCGCCTCCGCGCTGTTGCCGTCCGGGTCGAGCAGGAACCCGCCGTAGTAGTCGGGCCCGTAGACCGTGCGCCACCCCGGCGCGCCGTCGTCGCGGTACCCCGCGTCGATCCCGGTCTGCCAGAACGCGTCCACGGCCTCGCGGGACGGCGCGCGGAAGCCGACGTGCAGCCCGCGGGTCACGGGGTGCTCGCGGTCCGTCGGCCCGATGTCCCAGTCGTCCCACTCGACGAGCTCGGCGTCCGCGTGGCTGGGCTCGACGCCGAGAACGGCGAGCACGGTGCGGTAGAAGCGCTCCGACGCGGCGAGGTCCGAGACGGCGATCGCGACGTGGTCGAACACCTCGCCGAGGCTACCAACGCGCAAATGCTCGAGTTCGACACCCCGCATGACTTCGCATTGGGCACCCGCATCGGGCCTGCGACGGACGTGACGCTGGTGGCGGAGTAGCGATGACTACGCGACTCGGGTGGGGTCTAGAGGACATGAGCACAGACTCGTTCTGCAGCAGGTGTCCATCCTGCGCGCCCGCCCGAAGGCGGCGCGTTGATCTGGGTGGTCCTCCAGCCGCCCGCCCGTGCGACGATCTCAAGCCATGCTGATCTATTCGATGAGCGTCTCGGTGGACGGCTTCATCGCCGACCGCGAGGGCGCGCTCGGATGGTCGACCCCGAGCGAGGAGCTGTTTCGTTTCCACACCGCGCTGGTAAGCGAGCTCGGCGTTTGTCTGCTCGGCCGCAGGCTGTACGAGACGATGCTGGTGTGGGAGACGGATCCGTCGCTGCGCGAGAACGAGCTGGGGGGCCGCGTTCGCGGACGTCTGGTGCGCGATCCCGAAGGTCGTCTTCAGCCGCACGCTCGACAGCGTCCAGGGCAACGCCCGGCTCGCCGAGGCGTCATTGGCCGAGGAGGTCGCCGCGGCGCTCGACGCGACCGACAAGGACGTCGCGATCGGCGGCGCCGGCCTGGCCGCGCAGGCGATCGAGCTCGGCCTCGTCGACGAGCTGCGCATGTTCCGCAACCCGGTCGTCGTCGGTGGCGGCACGCCGTTCCTGCCACCCGTCACCGACGACATCGCGCTGGACCTGATCGAGACCAGGACGTTCGGCTCGCGCGTGATCTACGAGCGCTACGGGCGCGCCCGCGATGAGTCGGAGTGACACCGCCGGCCTGACCAGCCGCGCCGCGTTCCCCCCACGGCCCCCATTTTCGCAATCGTCTGACGGGAGCACACCGGCCGCGGGAAGCGGTGACTGCTCCTATCCATGCATAGCGACACTCGCCGCTCTCTCAACCGGGGCTTGCTCTGAGCAGGCCTGTCAAAGCCGACGCTCGGACTCGAACCGGGGACCCCTTCATACGAGAGAACGACGAGTGAGGGACGGGCGGGCACGCGAGAGCGCCGACGGGAACGTTCTCGCTGGAATCTCGGAAGATTCGGGCCTCCCGGGCGTGGACGCGCGTGCCCGCCGGTGCTCGACCTGACGTACCCGTTTTGTACCCGAGCCGGCGCCGGCACCTCCCGGGTCCGTCAGTCTCGTTGCTGGCCGGGACCGGAACCATTCGCTAGGAAGGGGCCGAACAGCAGCAATGCCGGGGCTCATCGGCTCTTGCACGCGAGCTCCCTCGCCGCCGGCGGCCTCCCACGCGACTGCGGCGAAGCGAATCCCGGCACTCATGGTCTGACGAACAGTGAAATCTGTTAGGCCGATGTTGATACTCTCCGAGCGAACACAGGAGGATCAACATGAACACGCGTTCGCTCGGCACCACCGGTCCCACCGTCGCCGCCCTCGGCCTCGGCTGTATGGGCATGTCCGACTTCTACGGCCCCGCCGATGAGGCGGAGTCGATCGCGACGATCCAGGCTGCGCTCGACGCCGGCGTCACCTTGCTCGACACGGGCGACTACTACGCCGCCGGGCACAACGAGCTCCTCATTCGCGACGCGCTCAAAGGACGTAACCGCGACCAAGCGGTGATCAGCGTCAAGTTCGGGCTCATGCGCGCCCCCGACGGATCGATCGTCGGAAACGACGTGCGGCCGGCGGCGGTCAAGAACTTCCTCGCCTACACGCTCAGACGCCTTGGCGCCGACTACGTGGATGTCTACCGGCCCGGCCGCGTCTTCCCCGACGTCCCGATCGAGGAGACGGTGGGTGCGATCGGCGAGCTGGTCGACGCGGGCTTTGTCCGCCACGTCGGCCTCTCCGAGGTCGGGGCCGAGACGGTCCGGCGCGCGCACGCGGTGCACCCGATCTCCGACCTGCAGATCGAGTACTCGCTCGTCTCGCGCGGGATCGAGGAGGAGATTCTCCCCACCTGCCGCGAGCTCGGGATCGGCGTCACCGCCTACGGGGTCCTCTCGCGCGGGCTCCTCTCGGGCCACTGGTCGAGGGAGCGGGAAGCGTCCCTTGCGCCGCATGACTTCCGAGCCTCGGCTCCGCGCTTCACCGGCGAAAACCTCGAGCGCAACCTGAAGCTCATCGAGGCGCTGCGCGCAGTCGCCGCCGACAAGGACGCGACTGTCGCCCAGCTCGCGATCGCCTGGGTCCTCTCCCGCGGCGAGGACGTCGTCCCGCTCGTCGGCGCGCGCACCCGCGAGCGGCTCGCCGAGTCGCTCGGCGCGGTCGACGTCGACCTCACCCAAGACGACCTGGCACGCGATCGAGGAGGCGGTCCCGGTCGACGTCATCGCAGGCGAGCGCTACCACGCCGAGCAAATGGCCATCCTCGACAGCGAGCGGGGCTAAGGTCCCGCGATGGCGGCCGAGACGCTCACGGCGGATCGCATCCTCGAAGCGGCGGAGGAGGTCCTTCGCCGCTACGGCCCCGCCAAGGCGAACGTCGTCGACGTCGCCCGCGCCCTCGGCGTCAGCCACGGCAGCGTCTATCGGCACTTTCCGAGCAAGGCCGCGCTTCGCGACGCCGTCACCGAGCACTGGTTGTCGGAGATCTCGAAGCCTCTCGAAGCGATCGCGGCCGGGAAGGGAACGGCACCCCAGCGCCTCGAGCGCTGGCTCGACGGCCTCGTCCAAGCGAAGCGCCGCAAAGCCCTCGACGACCCCGAGCTCTTCGCTACCTACATCGAGCTCGCCGCGGATGCGCGTGAGGTCGTCAAGACACATGTCGAGACGCTCGTCGACCAGCTCGCGCGCATCGTCGCCGAGGGTGTCGCCGACAGCGCCTTCGCCGCTGATGGCCCGAGGGCGGCGGCGCGGGCTGCCTTCGACGCGACAACCCGCTTCCACAACCCGGCGCACGCAGCCGAATGGAGCGACCCCCAGATCGACGCCGCTTACGAGGGAGTCCGTGCCCTCGTCCTCCGCGGGCTCACGAGCTCCCCCGGAATCTCACCGTCTACGAGGAAAGGCAAGGGATGAACATGAAGCGGCGCAAGCTTCGAGACCTGGAGGTATCCGCCATCGGCCTCGGCTGCATGGGGATGTCCGCCTTCTACGGCCCCACCGACGAGGACGAGGGTGTCAAGACGATCCAGCGTGCCCTCGAGCTGGGCATCACCTTCATCGACACCGCGCAGATCTACGGCCCGCTCACCAACGAGCTGCTGGTCGGCCGCGCGATTCAGGGGCACCGCGACGAGTACGTGATCGCGACGAAGTTCAGTCGCCGCATGGACGACGTCGTCCCGGGCGACATGACCGGCGTCGGGCCGCAAGACGGCTCCGCCGCGCACGTGCGCAGGTCGATCGAGGGGTCGCTCGAGCGGCTCGCGACGGACTACATCGACCTCTACTACCAGCACCGTGTCGATCCCAAGGTGCCCATCGAAGAAACGGTGGGAGCGATGGCGGCGCTGGTGGAGGAGGGCAAGGTCCGCCACATCGGCCTGAGCGAGGCGGCGCCGGAGACGATCCGCCGGGCGAACGCCGTCCACCCGGTCACCGCAGTGCAGACGGAGTACTCGCTGTGGAGCCGCGACCCCGAGGCCGAGATCCTGCCGACCTGCCGCGAGCTCGGGATCGGATTCGTGCCCTACTCTCCGCTGGGACGTGGGTTTCTCGCCGGTCGGTTCACGTCACCCGACGAGCTCGACGAAGACGACTTCCGCCGAAGCGGTCCGCGCTTCACCGGCAAGAACCTCGAGGCGAACCTCGCGCTGGCCGCGAAGGTCAGGGAGATCGCCGACGAGAAGGGGGTAACGCCGGCGCAGCTCGCGCTCGCGTGGGTGCTGGCACGAGGCGACGATCTCGTCCCGATCCCCGGCACGAAGCGCCGCACATACCTCGAGCAGAACGCGGGCGCCGTCGACGTCGAGCTCACGGAGGACGAATTGGCGCGCATCGACGCCGAGCTTCCCGAGCCCGCCGGCGAGCGCTACGACGAGGCGGGGATGGCGGCTGTGAACCTCTAGAGCCGGCCCACGCTTTCACGGCTCTCAATGCGGGAGACCGAGCTCCGGTTTCCCGAGACGGACCCTTCGCGCCTAGGATGCGGGTGTGTCCACAACTCCAGTCGGGCACAGACCACACCAGCCGGAGCTGGTCTGGACGTGAGTGGTCAGCGACACGTTCCGGCCGAGGTCCGTAGCGCCGCTTTTCCGATCACGGTTCGTGGTTACGACCGCAGGGCGGTGGACGCCTACGTCACCCGGGTCAATCGGCTGATCGCGGAGCTCGAGGCGACACGCTCACCGCAGCGTGCGATCGAGAGCGCACTGAGGCGGGCAGAGGACGAGAGGAGCGACATCCTCAAAGAGGCCTACGCGCTCGGGGGCGAGGTCACCGCCGCGGCGCGCAGCCAGGCGAACGAGTTGATCACCCGAGCGAAGGCCGAGGCGGTGGAGAGGGTGGTCGACGCCAGCGACCGAGCCGATCGCACGAAGGCCGAGTCCCTCGGGCACTCGGCGAAGGTGCGAGCCGAGGCGGACCGGATCCTCGACGCGGCTGGCGCGGAGGCGGAGGCCCGGCTCCAGCGTGCGGAGGAAGAGATCGCGAGGATGCGCAACGAGGCAGAGGCGTGGATGCGTGCGCTCCGCCTCGATACGAACGTGATCTGGGGCGAGCGCCGCGACCTGCTCGACGATCTGAGCGACATCGCAGCTCGGTTGGAGGAGGCAGCCGCGCGCTCTCATGCCCGCACGGGCTCTGCTGGCAGTTCCTCTTCCTAGCCCGCTTCGTCCCACTGCTCGACAGATTCGCCGATTCGAGGCATACTCGGGCGGTGGCCAGTGGGGAGCCACCGCAAGCTGCCCAGAGAAACGGCGGAGGGTCGTCGGGCTCGCCCCAAGAGGGCGAGGACTCGAACGAGCGCCGATCCGATGCGGCCGAGATCGGCGACGTGTCGTTCCCCGTCTCGGTTCGCGGCTACGACCGCGAGGCCGTCGACGCCTATGTGAGCCGCGTCCGCCACCTGGTCGCGGAGCTGGAGGTGAGCCGCTCGCCGGAGGCTGCGGTCAAGCAGGCACTCGAGCAGGTCGGCGAACAGACGAAAGGCATCCTGGAGCACGCAGGCGAGACTGCCGAGCAGATCACCGTCGCTGCACGCCGAGAGGCCGAAGACAGCACCGCCCGCGCGAGGCAGGAGGCAGAGGAAGCAGTGGCAGCCGCGAAGACCGAGGCAGCCGAGATCCGCGCCCACTCCCAAGCCGATGCCGAAGCAACGGTCACCCGAGCCCGGACGAAGGCTGCGGAGCACCTCCAGAGCGTTCGGGCAGACGCTGCCGCAGTGCGCGAGGCGGCGGAGGCACGGCTACGGGAGCTCCAAGCCGACACGGCGACTATCCGCCAGGAACGCAGCAACCTGCTCGCCGACCTGCGTGAGCTCGCAGCACGCGTGGCAGGAGTCGCCGGCGCGGCTGACGCCCGCTTCCCGTCCCCGGAGCTTCCGGAACGAGCAGCGGAAGAGAAGGTGCGACACAGCACCTAAAGCCGCAGCGGCAGGGGCCGCAGCGGACGCCTCCCTGATGTACCCGTTTTGTACCCGAAGGGTGCCCAGAGGGGTGCTAGAGCGGATCCAAGAGACTGCCTGATCCGACAAAGACCCCTGCAAATCGTGAAGAAAGCCGACGCTCGGACTCGAACCGAAGACCCCTTCATTGCGAGTTTCGCGCCGCTGTCACCGCCAGTCACCAGCAGTCATCTCAGGTCACTTCCCGCCCCGAAGCTGCCGGACTGGAGGTGACTCACGATGACTCGAGATGACAAGCCCGTAGACCCCTGGTGAACCTCGCCAGGGTTGTCGGATAAGGAAACGTGGGTGCTGACGGCACAGCGTTCGCGCCCTATGTGTGCTCCGCCTCGACGAGGGCGTGCATCGCGCTGTCTGTGGGTCCGCCGGGAAGAAGGACTCGATCGACAGCTCGGCGAGCTATTCGCCGTCCCAGTAGTCGAGCTCGGGCAGACGCGTCATCAGGCCGACGCCGCGGAAATAGACCTTCTTCGAGCGCGGGTACCAGGCGATGTCGTTCGGCTCGCGCGTGCCGTAGGCGAGCAGCTTCATCCCGCCGGTGCCCGCGCGGAACGCGTGACCGACGCGCGTGCGCGGCGGGCGCGCGACCACCGAGCCGGCCCGCACCGGGCGCTCCTCGTCGCCGAGGATGCAGACACCGTCGCCCTCGAGGACGACGAAGACCTCCTCCTCCGAGGCGTGGCAGTGCACCGGGCAGTTGAGCTTGCCAGGCGGGATGTCCGAGTGGTTGAGCTCGGTTTCGACCGAGCCCGCGGCCGCGCCGAGCTCGCGCGAGCCGTCGCCGAACTCGCCCCGGTCCAGAGCTCCGGCTCGACGTCCTCGAGCCGGACGACGTTCGGCGGTCGCTCGCCGGGCTCGGGCAGCTCCGGCTCGGGCAGCGCGCCCTCGAGCTCCCACTGGTGCGTCAGGTCGACGTCGAAGAGCACGGACCCATCCCGACTTTCTCGATGCGCGGGAACCAGTCGTAGCCGCCGGCCCCCGAGCGCCGCCCGTTCCCGTAGGCGAGCACCTCGAGGCCGTCCGGCCCGGCGACGAGCGTGTGCGCCGGCCCGGTCGCCACGTGGACGAGGCAGATCCCCGGGCCGACCTCGCAGACGACGTCCTCGCCCCGCTCGGTGCGCTGCCACGACAAGCCCAGGCCGCCGAGCACGAAGAAGATCTCCTCGCGGTCGCCGTGGGAGTGGAGCGGTGTCGAGCGGCAGCCCGGATGGATGCGGATGCGGTTCACGCCGACACCGACCGTGCCCACGGCCTCGCCCAGGTACCGCCAGGCGGAGTGGATACTCCCCTCCTCGCGGTCGTGCTCCTCGACGTCGTCCCAGTAGGCGATGTTCGGGTGACTCACGCCGAGAGTATCCGGGCGCCGAACGCCTCCGCGCAACGCTCGACGGCGAGACGCGCGCAGCGAAGTGTTCCCCTCGGCCAGACCTCGACAGCACGGCACTGAATCTGCGAGCCTCCCAAGCCGACGGTCGGGCTCGAGTCCCGAGAACGCCATCGCCTCGTCGGGCACGGCGGAGTACGCCCGCCCACAGCTCCAGAGGTCGATGCCGCACTCGGTGCCGTCGGGAGCGCGCGACATGGCCTCGACCTAGGAGGACGACTTCAGCCTTACATGCACCCGCGTGCGCTCACACACGCAGGCCCCAACCAATCACCAGTTACCTCGTTTTAGGAGTCCTTAGTGGTCGAATGTGCGTGGTGGGCCGAGTAGTGGCGTGCGTACGGGTGCCGCGGCTCCGGGGACGATCACGTACGAGTTGCCGCCGGGGTTCGTGTTGTAGTCGGGCGGGAAGGGCCCGTTCTGTTTCCAGTTGTTCACGAGCCAGAGGTTCCCGGAGGGGTCGATCCCGCCGCCTGTCACGCGGTCGAGAGCGTCGCTCGAGTAGCCGGTCTCCGGCGGGGAGATCGGGTCACCCTTACGCTTACCGGCCGGACATTTGCTCTCGTCCGCGCCGCAGAAGCGCGACACGCCCGTGTCCTCCCAGATCGTGCCCTCGTCGATCCCGTCCATCGGGTTGCGGCCGAAGTTGAAGACCCACAGCGTGTCGTCCCCGTCCACGGCGTTCCCCCACGGGACGCTGAGGCCGCCCCCGATGTACTTCCGGGGAGGGCTTCCGTCGGCCGGGAACAGCACGACCGCCGGGTCGAGCGAATTCCGGCGCTCGAGCGGGGTGACGCAGGGCACGTTCACGGCGTCCGAGCTCGAGACCCACATGTTTCCTTGGCTGTCGCCGGAGATGCCCATCGGCCATGACAGGAGCCCGTTCGTCTCGACCGTATCCACCGTTCCATCCCTCGAAACCACGTAGACCTCGTTGGCCTTGTTTCCGGTCACCCAGGCTCGCCCGGTCGGGTCGATCGCGAGCCCGAACGGTTTCAGCAGGGGCTCGTCGTCACCCGCACCGCGGCCGTTGGGAAGCGGGATGTTCCGCGCGCGGCCGGGATTGCCCTTCGGGACTAGCGTGACGGTGTCGTTGCCGCAGTTCGCAAGCCAGATGTTCCCGTCGCGGTCGGACACGGTCGCCTGCGGCCAGGAGATGTCGCCACCCGTGAAGCCGTCGTCGGGCGAGATCGGCATGCCGTTCGGCCGGAACACCGACACGCTGTCGTGGCTCGCGGGGATCTTGCGGGCCGGATCGGGCGGCACGAGACTGGCGCACACGGGTGCCTCGAAGCCGAAGTTGCCGACCCACACGTTGCTCTTGGGATCGACCGTGATGCCGAAACCCGCGCCGCTGAGTCCACCGCCGAAGTACGGCGTGCCGGGAAACGGCTCGCCCCAGGGCTGGATCTTCAGCACGCGCAGACCCGCACAGGCGACCTCGTGCTCGGCCGTCGGCACGTAGTTGTCGTTGATCCAGGCGATGCCCCGCTCGTCGAAGGCGACGTTGCCCGGCCCGCTCATGAGGTTCGTCCGCGCATACTCCTCGCTGAAGCTGCCGGTGAACTTCAGAAACAGCAGCCACGACGCCGGCGCCACGTCCAGTGCAGGTGCGTACGGGCCGCCTGAGGACAGTGCGAAGAGCTCGCTGACGTGCCGCGATGGGTACTTGGTCATGTTGGCGAGGGCCTGAAGCACCGTCGTCGGAGGGCCGCCGCCGGGCGGCGTCGCGAGCTCGAAGAGCGTCTCGCAGTCGGAGCTCGAGTCGACACAGCCGGCCACGATGTTCGCCAGCGTGTTGAAGGTCGCCCGCGTCGAGGTCTGGCCTGCGTTCGGCGGTCTGTTCAGGACGGCCGCGAGCTGCCCGCTCTCCGGATCGGCCATCGTGCCCGCCACGCGTGCGGCGTTGTAGACACCGACGTCGTTGCCGTCGATCACACGCCCGTCCACGAACTGCGCGAAGGCCGACGCCATCGCAACCGTGGTGCGCTCGTTGACGACGATACGGCCAGTCGGCTGATCGGAAAGGACGCTCGTGAGCATCGAGGGCCCCTTCTCGGCGACGACGTAGAGCACCGGATCGAGGTGGCGAGGGGCGCCCGGGACCAGCCGGTAGTCGATCTCGAAGCGTCCGTCCGCATCCGTCCTGTCCGTCCCGAGAAGCGTCTCGTGGCGCCCGCCGATGAAGTAGTGAACTCGGAGCGAGACCTCGTACCCGGCGCGCGGAGCGCCGTCGCCCACGACCACGCCCTCGAGCGTCCCGTGCGGATTGAAGCTCGCAACCGCTCCGGTCGCGAGAGTGGCGACGCACGAGGCGACGAGCGCAGCACCGAGAAGCGTCAGGCGACGCCGCAGTCTTGCCACGCGCGAGCCTCCCGTATCCTCGCGAACCTCACATCTCGCCAAAGAACCATCGTAACAACGATCCCGCGAAACGAGCTCGCCGCCCCTACTAGCAGCACCGGCGGTGGCCAAGGATTCTTTGTGTAAGCGGTCGTCGCGGTCACCGAGTTCAAGTAATGTTGGTTGCAGCGATCCGATCGCCGTAGTGAACGGTCTAGCGTATTTAGGATGCTCTTCCAGCCGTTGCTGTGGACCTGGTTCCGTGTGGTCCGGTTTCTAGATTCGGGCGACCTTCGACGATGATCCAGGAGGTCGCGTAGGACCCGATCGACCTCGGTTCGGGCGGAAACGCACCGGTCATCGAGACCCGTAACGTCTGGTGCACCTCTCTGCGCCCCGCAGCCCTCCGACGGCTCGCCACGCGAGAATCCCTGCTAATCGGGAGAAGCCGACGCCCGGACTCGAACCGGGGACCCCTTCATTACGAAGTAGCGTCCCCGCTCGTGGTGTACGAGCCGGTTGAGGTGAGCTCCGTCGCGGCTGTGGAGCGCGAGCCGTAGGCGAGCGCGGACGGCGGCGGCGGGCGCGAGCGCCCGGTGATAGCTGACCACCGCGTCATCCTCGCGAGGTCCTGTCAAAGACATCAGCGAGGAGGAGCACGGTGGTCGAGCACACGATGGACGTATCGAGCTGGCTGCGCAAGCAGCTGGAGGAGGCGAGCCCGGATCTGTTGCGGGCGATGGTGAAGGAGTTCGCCGAGGCGCTGATGAGCGCGGATGCTGACGCGGTCTGCGGCGCCGGCTACGGCGAGCGCTCGCCGGAGCGGGTCAACCGCCGCAACGGCTACCGGGAGCGTGACTGGGACACGCGGGTCGGCTCGATCGAGCTCGCGGTGCCGAAGCTGCGGGAGGGCAGCGTACTTCCCCGACTGGCTGCTGCAGCCGCGCCGGCGGGCGGAGCAGGCGTTCGTGTCGGTGATCGCCGATGCCTACCTGGCCGGCGTCTCGACCCGCCGGGTCGAGAAGCTCGTGCAGCAGCTCGGGGTCGAGCGGATGATCGAAGAGCCAGGTCTCGCGGCTCGCGAAGAGCGCTCGATCAGATCGTCGAGGACTTCCGCACCCGACCGCTCGACGGCGCTCCCTACGCCGTACGTGACGCTCGACGCGCTGGTGGTCAAGTGCCGCGAGGGCGGCCGCACCGTCAACGTCTGCGTCGTCCACGCGGTCGCCGTCAACCGCGACGGCTTCCGCGAGTCGCTCGGCCTCGACGTCGTCACCGCGCGAGGACGGCGCCGCCTGGCTCGCCTTCCTGCGCGGCCTGGTCGCCCGCGGCCTCACCGGCGTCAAGCTGGTCAGCTCGGACGCGCACCCCGGGCTCGTCGACGCGATCGCCGCGACGCTGCCGGGCGCGGCCTGGCAGCGCTGCCGCACCCACTTCATGCGCAACCTGCTCACGCGCGTCCCCAAGAGCGCGCAGAGCTTCGTCGCGACGATGGTGCGCACGATCTTCGCCCAGCCCGACGCCGACACCGTCCACGAGCAGCACGCGCCGGATCGTCGACCAGCTCGAGACGCGCTTCCCCGACGCGGCCGCGCTGCTCGACGAGGCCGGCGCCCGACCTGCTCGCCTTCACCAGCTTCCCGAAGGAGCACTGGCGGCAGCTCTGGAGCAACAACTCGCTCGAGCGGCTCAACAAGGAGATCCGCCGCCGCACCGACGTCGTCGGCATCTTCCCCGACCGCGCCTCGATCGTCCGCCTCGTCGGCGCCGTCCTCGCCGAGCAGAACGACGAGTGGGCCGTCGCCCGCCGCTACATGAGCGCCGAATCGATCGCCAAGGCGCTCACCGACCCCGCCGACGAGCCCGAGGAGGTGATCGCCATCGCCGACAGCCGCGTAGACCGTCAGGCGAGGATGACGCGCTCAGCCTCGTACACCACTTGACGGGACGTGGCCGAGCCAACCTCTTGGCGTGCAGCTGTAGACCTCTCGTGAACCCCGACTCGAGCCCTCGCGCGGACAGACGAAAACAGGCGAAATGGCCGGAAACGGCAGATCAGCCCGGTTTGGAGCACATAATTCGTCTCCTAACCAGCAAACACAAGTAGCCGTTTTGCAGGGCTTTAAGGAGCCGACGCCCGGACTCGAACCGGGGACCCCTTCATTACGAGTTTCGCGCCGCTGTCACCACCAGTCATCAGGAGTCACCTCGGGTCACGTTAGGCCGCCCAAGCCATCGGACTCGAGATGACTCACAGTGACCCGAGATGACAAGCGCGTAGACCTCTGGTGAACCTAGCTGTCGTTGACCGATCAGCGAACGGTGCCGTGCAGCACCACAGCCGATGATCGGCTCGTGCAGCAGATTCGACCACGACCTAACTCGTGCTCGTGCGCCCAAGCGGGGGTCTGTCCGAAACTTTGTGTAAGTGGCGTGGCCTGATCGCTGCTGGGAGCCCGAGCTCTTCTCCGAGGAGTTGCGGGCCGCGTCCAGGCTACTGCGATAGGGAGCCGGACAGGAGAGCCGAATGGGCACGCCCACTGGGGTCGTCTGTGAGCTGAAGCTTGCTTTCAAAGGATGCGTTCGAGGACGACCATCCTCCGGCTGGACACCAGATGCTCCAAATCATCCGCCAAGGCCTGGACCCGTAGCTCCGCTTGTTGCTGCCAGTGCGCGATGTCGACGATCTCCGCGATCAGCACGTAATCGGCTGATTCACTGGCCTGTCCGGGTACATCCGTCGGTCGCGTCAATCGCCAGTCCGGCATCGTCTCCAGCGAGCTATGGACGATGTTCCGATCGCTGGCCATGAGGCGCTCAAACTCCTCGGCTAGCTCTGGCGAGCGGAGCTGAAACCACATTACGAGCGTCGCCGCGGTCGCCATCAGCAGAGCGTAACTCTGTATCGGAAAGTCGCGAGCCTCGAAAATGGCCGCAAGGACGCCTCCCGCGCGGCGAAGTGGCCGCCCCTGTCGACCTCGTTGAAGTAACTGACGTTGGGGTACGAGCTCTCGACCCAGCTGCGCGGAGTCCGCCAGATCCGTCGTGAAGCCGACCGGGATCGGCGAGGGCGTAGAGGCTGGCGGCTCGCGGCAGGGGCGTCCGGCCCGTAGGCCTCCCAGTAGGACCGGGCCGCCGAGGCGCCGGTGCCGGTCAGCCAGTACAGCGTCACGTTGTCCAGAATGCGGTCGCGGGTGAGATTGCCCGACCTGTCCCTTGCGCTGGCTCACACGAAAGGGCTACATCTAGCCAAGACGTCAAACTCTGCCTTCCCGAGCCGCTGCATCGGCGCTGGAGTCTCCGCCGCCCTGGACGACAGCCGGCCTGGGCGAGGAAGCCGCGTCCGCGGGGACCTCGCTATGCTCGCCTGCGGCCCGTTCCCTTGGTCCGGACACTCTTACGCGCCCGCGGAGCCGTCGAGTCGCTCGAGCGGGGACGGCTCCCCGCGCGCCCGCCGCCGGGCCGCGGCGAGCTGCTCCGCGCCGATCACCGCGACGAGGACGCCCACGAGGAGCGCCGCGAGCGCGAGCGCCGGGACGGCGGTCCCGAGCCGCGCCGGCGCGCGACGCACGCGACCGCGCCCGCCAGGCGCTTCCACGCTGATCGAGCCCGCCATCACGAGCCGGAAGAGCACGTGGCCGAGCAGGTAGATCGCCGGCCCGGCCGCGACGACGATCACCTCCGCGCGTCGGCAGCACCTCGGTCGGGTGCGCGATCACGAGCTCGTCGCCGACCGCGCCGACGATGATCCCGGCGACGAGCACGACGTGCAGGTACGTGTAGCCGTCGCGGGCGAGCTGCGTCCGGTTCGGCGAGCAGCTCGAGCCGACGCTCGCGCGATCGCGGCGACGTAGTTGAAGTACAGCCACCACATCGCCGCGGTCGCGAGGAAGGCGAGGCCGAACGCCGTCGACCGCGCGAGGTCGAGGTCGAGGTCCGGCGGTCGTCGCGCCGGTGATCACGATCGACTCGCCGAGGGCGATGATGATGAAGAGCTGGAAGCGCTCGGCGAAGTGCGCCGTCTCGACGTCCCACGTCTGGCTCGTCAGCCGCGGGCGCCCGGGCACCCAGTAGAGGATGGAGCGGCGCGGCGTAGTCGATCGCGAGCGCGATCAGCCAGAGCACGGCCCGCGCTCGTGCCGTCCGGACCGCGCCGCCGGCGAGCCAGAAGACACCCGCCGCCGACGAGCCAGATCAGGATCCGCGCCGCGCGCTCGCGCTCGACCGTGCCCGCGCGAGGTCGCAGCGAAGGTGAGGAACAGGTGCCGGCCCACCTGGATCACGACGTAGGAGCCGGCGAAGAGCAGCGAGCGGTCGCCGAACGCCTCCGGGATCGCGACCGCCATCAGCAGGCTCGCGAACATCAGGCCGAGCAGCAGCAGGCGGACGACGACCGAGTCGGGGTCGAGCTCGTTCGTGACCCACGTCGTGTAGTTCCACGCCCACCAGACGACGAGCAGCGACGAGGATCGCCTCGCCGGCGCCGCGCCACGTCAGGTCGCTCGAGCAGGATGTGCGAGACCTGCGTGATCGCGAAGACGAAGACGAGGTCGTAGAAGAGCTCGAGCGTCGTCGCCCGCTGCTCCCCGCCCGCGTCGCGGTTGCGCTGGAACCGGCTCACAGGAGGACCGGCCGGTCGATCCGCACCCGCTCCACGGTTACGAGCCGGCTCAGCGTCCTCCCTCACGCGCGGATCATCCGCGGCACGATGGCGTGTGTCCAGGCAACGTCCCGACAACGTGCACCTGGCAGCTCGGCGTCGGGGCGCGGCGTACCCGCCCGCCGCAGCCGAAGGTGACCATGCGGCCGGTGTTCTGGAAGCCCTAAGCCGGCCGTCCCCGCGCTGACTGCGGGTTTGCGCGAGGACGCCCTCGACCAGAGGGCGTCGGCGGAGGGCTTCGCTGGTGTCAGAGGCCGCCGGGCACTTTATCCGCCTCCAGCCCGAGCCTCTCCTTCGCATACGCCGCTGAAAGTCGGCCGGGAAGAAGGGTCGTCGCCGCCGACCACCACGCGCGTGGGCACGGCCGGCCAGGCTGCGAGCGGCTACGCGTCGGCAAACGGTCGCTCCGACTGCGGACGATCGTCCGCCGCGTTCTCAAAGACCGCGCGCGGGACATAGTGAAAGAAATCCGTAGGAAGATCGAAGCCCGCATCGGCCGGGCAGCCGTGCGCGACCCGGGGGACAAGGGCAATCTGCGCTGCGGCGTCAGCTACGAGCGCGCCGTCTGACCAGGTCGAACTCGCACGAGGCCGAGACGGCGCCTGTCGGCACGAGGAGCACGCGTTGTGCCCCGGCGTGATCGACCCCCGGGTCAGCGTCAAACAGTTGATCGCCGACAGGACGCCCAGCGTGGACCATGCCTTCGAGAGAACGAGGAGTGAGGGAAGCGCATCCACTTGCGGGAACTCGCGGGCACGGAAGGGCACGCGCAAGCGATGGCCACGCGTGAGTGAATCCCCTGCAATGGGCGTAATCCGTCGCTGGAAGGGGACCACTTCAGGAACTGAGAAGGGGTCCATGACGTACCCGTTTCGTACCCGCAAGCCCCCAGAGGCCCCGAAAGCTGCCGCCGCCACGTTGTCGGCGGCCGACAAAACTCCCTGCAAATAGGCCAGAAAGCCGACGCTCGGACTCGAACCGAGGACCCCTTCATTACGAGAGAACGACGAGTGAGGGACGCGCGTCCCCTCGCGGGCACGGGCGGGCACGCTTTCCCCTGGAGATCGGGCGGTTTCACCGCTTGAGGAGTGGACGCGCGTGCCTGCTCGTGCCCGAGTTGACGTACCCGTTTCGTACCTCGTGAAGGCTGCTCTCGCAGGCGCAGGCATCACCCGTGGCCCAGCCGTCTCCGATCCGATCAGCTAACGCCGGAGCCCCGGCGGTGGAATGGGACCGGCAAGTGATCGTCAACCGCGAAATTCACCGAGGTCTCCATCCCGCGCGACGTTCGCCTCGAAGCAGATCAAACCGTTGCCATCCAGAATCCCCTTAGATGCCGGGCTCGACCGAGCCGACGAGGAACGCAGGGCGCCTCTCAGCGGATACTTGGCCCAGCCCGCAGCTGCAGCCCGCCGCGGCAGCACCCGGCGGAAGGCGGCGCGCCCGGGCTCGGCGGCCGCTGTGGCGATCGCGCTGTCTGGCTGCGCGCTCGTCACCGGCCGACGTTGTAGAGCACGAAGTCGCGCACCTCGGCGCCGTGCTCGGCGAGGGCCTTCCCGACGGTGAGGTCGGGGTCGTGGATCCAGGACTGGTCGGCGAGGACGTTCTGCGCGAAGAAGCGCTTCTCGAGCATGCCTTCGACGATGCGCGGGCGGACGCGCTCCGGCTTGGACTCGACGTCGGGGAGCTTCTCGTAGATGGCACGCTCCGCCTTCACCTCGGCCTCCGGGATCTGCTCCCGCGAGACGTACGTCGGCCGCGAGGCAGCGATGTGCATGGCGACGAGCCGGGCCAGATCGGGACTCGCCTCCGCGCGCACGAGCACGCCGATCTTCTGCGCGGGTGGATGGATGTAGGAGGCGACGACCTCCCCGTCCCCTCCCTCGTAGCGCTCGGCCCCCTCCACCACGACGTTCTCGCCGAGCTTGGCCACGAGCGCGATCCGCTCCTCCTCGAGCTTCTGGACCGCCCCGGGGCCCGTGCTCTCGACGAGGTCGAGCACGTGGTGCGCGAAGGCGAGAAACTCCCTGTTGTTGGAGACGGGCTCGGTCTCGCACCCGACCGCGACCATCGCACCGAGGCCGTTGTGGACGTGGGCGAGCACCTTGCCTTCGGTGGTCTCGCGTCCGGAACGCTTCCCTGCCTCGGCAAGCCCCTTCTCGCGCAGGAGCTGAGCGGCCTGCTCCAGGTCGCCGGCCGCCTCGACCAGGGCGCGCTTTGAGTCCATCATTCCGGCGCCTGTGAGGTCGCGGAGCTCCTTGACGAGCCGGGCCGGGATGTCCGTCACTCGCTTTGCACCTCCTCCTGCTGGGGCGCCTCGGCGGCCGCCTCGGCCTGCAGTCGGCTGCCGAAGGTGCGGAAGCCGAGCAGCTCCTCTTCCGAGATCGCCCCCGCCGCCGCATAGAGCGAGTTCAGGAGCGGCGAGGCGTGCCCCTTGGAGAAGATCAAGTGGTCGTTCAGCGGATTCTCGGGCTGGTCGAAGTCGTAGCGGAGGTACCTCCCGAACAGGAGTGCCATTAGGTCGGCTGCCGACATCGAGGAAGTCGGATGTCCCGACCTCGTCAGGTCGCTGGCGCGGATCGAATCGACACGCAGCTGCTGGCCGAGCTCCCGCAACCCCGACAAGGAGCGAGCCAGAGAGACGGCCTCGGAGGACATGCCTTGACGATGCCCGCGATCACCCCGGTGCGTGGGAACGTTCACGTGCATTGGTCAGCCCGACTGCCAAGGTGCCGGCGAGTCCTCACGGGACGAACGCGGATGATCGTCTTCCCCTTGATCCGCTCGGTCGGGTTGAAGGCGGCGACGGCATCGTCGAGGGTCGAGACCTTGCCGATGTTCGTCCGCAGCCCGCCGTCACGCACCCGCCGGACGATCTCACCCAGTTGGGCGCGATCGGGCACGACAACGAAGTCGACCGCCAGGCCGTCGGCGGGCCGCGCCTCGGGCGGGCCGGCGATCGTCACCAGCGTTCCTCCGGCTCGAACCACGCCCGCGGACCGCCTCCCGATGTCGCCGCCGAAGACATCGAAGACCAGATCGACTCCGCCGACGTCTTCCAAGGCGTCGTTGTCGAGGTCGACGAACTCGTGCGCGCCGAAGTCGAGTGCCGTCTGACGGTGGGCAGCGCGTCCGGTGCCGATGACGTAGGCGCCGGCCTCACGTGCTAGCTGCGTCGCCATCGAACCGACTGCGCCGGCCGCGCCGTGCACGAGGACGCTCTGCCCCGCCCGGAGACGGCCGTGCTCGAACAGACCTTGCCACGCGGTCAGGCCCGTCATCGCGACGCCCGCGCCCACCGTGAAGTCGACGTCGCCAGGCAGCGGCGCAAGGTTGCGTGCCTCGACGACGACATACTCCGCGAGGGTGCCGTCACGAGTCCAGTCCGTGAGGCCGAACACCCGCTGGCCCACCGACAGCCCCGTCGCTCCATAGCTGAGGGCGGTGACCACTCCGGCCACCTCGTGCCCGGGAATCGACGGCGTCCGGTCACGGCCGAGGCGATCGATCCAGGTCGAGGGCCACTCCAGCTCATTCCCGGTGAATCCCGACGCATGAACTTCAACGACGACATCGCCGTAGTTCGCGCCCGAGAGGCTGGCGAGCATCGCCGCATCCGGCTCGGGCCGCTCCACGAGCGTCATCCCGGCCGTTCCCGCGGCCTGATCCGTTACCACAATCGCCTTCATGCGGCACCTCTCTGTATCCAGTTCTCGCCCTTTCGTACGAGGCCGCTAGCACAGCAACGCGGCTTGAGCGACTTCCGAACCCCACGTTGCTGCCGCCCTGACTCTCGAACCGCGCCGCGGAACCGCGCCGCGAGCTGCGCCCGCGACGGCCAATCGACTTCGCCGCCGCCCGCACCGGGCGGTGTGTCGGGCGGCGTGCGAGCGTTCCCATTCGTCAGACGACTTTCGACGTCAGCCCGTCGGGGCTGCGCCGTTGAGGACGACGCCGAAGCGGCTCGGATCCGCATCGTTCTCGTCGCGCGGCACAAAGAGATACTCCGCCCCGGCGGGCTCGAGCGTGACGAGCAGGCGCGCCTCCTCGCCGCGAACGCTCAGGCCGTGTGAGACGTTCTTCGGAAGCGCGGCGTACGAGCCGGCTTCGACCTCGATTCGCTGGTCGGCGACGAATGCGGTGATCGCGCCGTCGAGAACGTAGATTGTCTCGTCTTCGCGCGTGTGCGTGTGGATCGGTGGCTCGTCGCCCGCGCGGATGCGCCACTCGACGACGGCCCACTCCCCACCGGACTGCTCGCCGGCGATCTTCAGCTCGGCGCTCGAGCCGTGGCCGGACTCGACGGTACGACCTCCGCCGGGACCCGTCAGAACAGGATTACTCAAGGACATCTGCCACTCCTTTCTCATCGTCCGCGTTCGAGCAACGCGGGCATCGAGATCAATCTGCCGGCCGCCAGGACGCGCGTGGCTACCGCGAGGTGCACAGTGGGGGCGTGCGTTCCCTGCTCGTTTCTGAGCCGGAGATCGCGAGACCTCTCTCGGGCACGGCGTCATTCCCTTGACACGACGGTATGACCTCGGGCCACGAGCTTGCTGGCAGGATGGTGACGAATCGCGTGAGCAAGGAGGTCAGTACGTGAGCGACGGCGTTGAAAAAGCGATCCTTGCCGGAGGATGCTTCTGGGGAATGCAGGATCTGATCCGCAAGCGACCCGGCGTCATTTCGACGCGGGTCGGCTACACCGGCGGCGACGTCCCGAATGCGACCTACCGCAATCACGGCACGCATGCCGAGGCGATCGAGATCGTCTTCGATCCCGAGCGGATCTCCTATCGCGAGCTGCTCGAGTTCTTCTTCCAGATCCACGATCCGACGACGCGGAACCGTCAGGGCAACGACATCGGAGCGAGCTATCGCTCGGCGATCTTCTACCTCGACGAGCAGCAGCGCCGCGTCGCCGAGGAGACGATCGCCGACGTCGACGCCTCGGGCCGCTGGCCCGGCGAAGGTCGTGACCGAGGTGACGCCGGCGGGGCCGTTCTGGGAAGCCGAGCCCGAGCATCAGGACTACCTCGAGCGGTATCCGAATGGCTACACCTGCCACTTCGTACGCCCGGGCTGGGTTCTGCCAGAACGGACAAGAACGACCGCCGGCTAGGCACAAGCGCCAGCGGACTGTGGAGCGCGCAGATGGCATCGATCCTCCCGTCGCGACGAGACATGCGGCTTGAGAAGGAACCGGCCGGATCCGCTGCGTTCGAGCGCGGCTGGCGCGCCGCGCTCGCCTACGTCCTGCGCCGCGAGCACCTCCGCCGGACCGTGCGGATCGCGCTCGTCGTGGGCGTCGTCCTCACGACCGTCACCCAGCTAGAGGTGATCGTGCGTGGCGACGCCACCGCAATCACCTGGATCAAGAGCGGCACGAACTTCGTGATCCCCTTCATCGTCTCCAACCTGGGGCTGCCCAGCGGGCGCACTTTCGCGCGCCCGGAGGGGCCTCACTAGCGTTCGGTGATGCTGTCCACGAGCCCGCGGCGCGTTGCAGTGGTCGTTCACCCGACGCGGCCGGTGGACGAGGCGTTGAGGGTGCTCGGCCGCTGGGCCGGCCGGCACGGCATCGACGTCGTGCAACTCGAGGTCGAGGGTGTGCAGCGCGAGGTAGCCGCGTTCGGGAAGGCCGAGCCCGGCGATTTGGTCGTTGCGCTGGGCGGCGACGGAACGGTGCTCTCGGCGTTGCGCGCGGCGGCCGCGAGCGACGCGCCCGTTCTAGGCGTCGCGTGCGGCAGCCTCGGCGCGCTGAGCGCCGTGTCGCCGGAGGAGCTCCTCGAGGCGCTCGACCGCTTCGGGGCCGGCGATTGGACGGTCCGATCGCTGCCCGCCCTGGCCGTACGCGCGTCCGGCGCTCCAGACGACTGGGCCGTGAACGATTTCGTGGTCGTCCGTCGCGGATCCGGCCAAATCGTCGCCGAGGTCGCAGTCGACGGAGAGCTCTATGTCCGTCTGGCCGGCGACGGTCTGGCGGTCGCGACGCCTATCGGCTCGAGTGCGTACTCGATGGCGGCCGGTGGGCCGCTGCTGGCCGCCAATACACCGGCATTCGTCTGCACGCCCGTGGCAATGCACGGCGGGAGCGCCCCGCCGCTGGTGGTCCCGGCCCACGCCAGCTTGACCGTCGAGGTGCAGGTCGACTATGCAGGCTTCGACGTCGAGATCGACGGCCACCGCCGTCCGGTCGAGGCCACTTCGTTCCGGCTTACGCGTCAGGAGAACAAGGTCAAGCTCGTGACATTCTCTCCGTCCGGTGCCACCCTCGGCACTTTGCGCCGGCGCGGACTCATCGCCGACAGTCCGCGGGTTCTCGCACGCGACGACCGCGGGCAGCAAGCCGTCGGGCGAGGCCAACTACCGTGACGGACATGGCGGCGGTCACGCGAGAGCCTTCGCCGCCTAGGGACCGAAACACCGGCGATGCGGCCGATCCCCCGCACCCTGTCGCTCGACCACCAGAGGGAGAGCCTTGCCGCACTCTTCGACGCATTGAACTAAGGAGGCACACGATGGAGACGGTTCCGCCGAGCGCAGACAGCTGGGCGCCCGCGAGAGCGGCGCTGCGCGCCGCCGACCCGCGTATGGCGAGCCTGGTCGACGCAGATCCGACGCTCGACCCCGGCACTGTGCGCGACGGCTGGCCGACCGCTCTGTGGGACGCGCTCGTGTTCAACGTGGTCGGGCAACAGCTTTCGGTTGCTGCCACCAGGGCCATCCTCGCCCGGCTCAGGGCGTTACACGACGGGCGTCTGCCGACTCCGGCGGAGTTGCTTGCGACGCTCGCGACGCGCTTCGAACCGCGAATGCCTACCGCGAACGACATGATGCTGCGGCCGGCTGCCTAGCCGAGCTATGGCGCCGCGGGTCGGCCCGACCGGGCTCTCGAACAGCGATCAAAATGCCGCATGAAGAATAGGCCGGCCCGCGCGCTCATCTTCGATCTGGACGGGACTCTCGTCGACACCGTGTACGCGCACGTCTTCGCGTGGCAGCGTGCGTTCGCCGAGCTCGGACTCCCGATCGACGGCTGGCGGATCCACCGTCGGATCGGGATGAGCGGCGGGCTTTTCGCCCGCGCCGCGGCACGCGAGATCGGTCGACCGCTTTCGCCGACCGAGGCCGAGACGATCCAGCGCCGCCACGGCGAGATCTACCGCGAGATCCTGCCGGAACGACGTCCGCTCCCCGGAGCGGTCGAGCTGCTCGCCGACCTCCGGGCTGAGGGGATCGTCCACGGCATCGCCACCTCGGGCCGGCGACCGGAGATCGATGCGTCACTGGAAGCGCTCGGCGTCGGGGAGGAAACGGTCGTCGTCGACCGCGGCGACGTGGAGCGCGCCAAGCCGGAGCCGGATCTCTTCCTGACGTGCGCCGAGCGACTTGGTGTGACCGCCTCGGACTCCTTCGTCATCGGCGACGCCGTCTGGGATCTGCTGGCCGCCCGGCGAGCCGGGATGCTCAGCATCGGCCTGCTGAGCGGCGGCTACGGCGAGGACGAGCTGACCCGCGCGGGCGCATTCCGCGTCTACCGCGACCCCGCCGAGCTCCTGCAATCGCTCGATGAGATCGGAGTACGGGAGTGAGTCCACTCCGTCTCGTGGGCGAGGGCGCCGGCTCGGATTGGACTACCTCCGAGGCGCGGCCTCCTTCGAGATCGGCCGCCGCTCGGAGGGTCCGGGAGTCCGCAGCTCCCTAGGGCATCGAGGCGGGCGTCGCGTCGCTTCCTCGGTCGCACTCGGCGGGTCGAGACGGTCCGCGACCAGCGAGGCGACGATCCCGCCGGCGAGGAGCCCCGCGACAACGGCGAGTGAAGCGAGGTCGCTGATCTGGACGACGTCGGCGGCGAGGATCTTGATCCCGACGAACGCGAGGACGAGCGCGATCGTCTCGTCGATGTAGCGGAAGCGGCGGACGAGGATCTCGACGAGAGCGAGCAGGGAGCCGAGCCCGAGCAGCGCGAACGCGTTCGCGGTCCAGATCACGAGCGGGTGCGCGTCACCGCGAAGGCCGCCGGGATCGAGTCGACGGCGAAGGCGATGTCGGCTGCGACGACCACGGCCACCACCAAGAGCAGCGGTGTGCCGGAGAGACGGCCGGCTTCGCGTGCTAACAGCCGGCGCCCACGGAAGTCGTCGGTCGTCGGAACGAGACCCCGGACGAATCGGAGCATGGGGGTTTGCTGCCGGGTCGGACGCCTCGTCGGCGCCACGCAACGCCCGATGGGCGACGAAGAGAGGCAGTGCACCGAATACGTAGTCGATTGTTTGACGCTCTCGACAAAGCCACCCGCCGGCGATCGCGATGCCGCGCAGGAGGAGCGCGCCGGCGACACCGATGAGCACAACGCGCCCCCGAAGCGGGCGGAACGAGGAACTAGGTGAGCAGCAGCGAGAACAGGAAGACGTTGTCGGGCGAGAGCGAGCGCTCGATCAGATAGACGGTCGTCCACTCGCCGGCCGGGCCACCCGCCAACGCGATTCCGACCGCAGCTGCAAGAGCGAGAAGGAGCCAGCCGCCGCTCCAGACGATCGCCTCGCGCCGGCCCGGCACGGGCCCGGCCCGAACAGGCGCAGCTCGACGGCAAGGTCTGCGACCAACGCGACGGCCGCAGTGGGAGCAAACGCTGGCTCCAACACGGGCCCGTCAATCCGCCGCCGCCGCCGCCAGTGTCGCCCGTGCACCGGCCGCATGGACGGCCGCCGACAAGGTGACGATGTCGTAGGCGCCGTAGTGGCGTCGGCCGTTGATGAAGAAGGTAGGGGTGCCGGAGACGCCGCTCAGCTCCGCGCCATCGACGTCCTCTGCGACGCGTCCGGCGCCGGCGTGCTCACGCAGGGCGGTCGTGAAGCGGTCGAGGTCGAGGCCGAGCTGCTCGGCGTAGCCGACCAGGTCGTCGGGGCGAAGAGCGCTTTGATGGCCGAGCAGGAGGTCGTGCATCTCCCAGAACGCGCCCTGGTCGGCGGCCGCCTCCGCGGCCTCGGCGGCGAGCTGGGCATGCGGGTGGACGTCGGTGAGCGGCAGGTGCCGCCAAACGTACGCGACGTCGCCGAACTCGCGGAGGAGCTCACGAACGACCGGCTCCGCCTGGCCGCAGTAGGGGCACGCGAAATCGCCGTACTCGACGACGGCGACCTGCGCGTCGACCGGTCCGCGCACGTGGTCGCGCTCCGGATCGAAATCGACGTAGAGGTCAGCGACCGGCTCGTTGGTTCCGAGCAGGGCCCGAGTCCGCGCACGCCGAGGCAGCAGCGCCGTCGCCCGGAACAGCGCCCAGGTGAGGACCGCCGCCCCGATGGCGGCGCTGAGAATGCCGAGCTTCGCCTCCTCGAGCTCGGGCCCGTCGAAGGCAAGCGTCGCGACCAGCAGCGCGACCGTGAAACCGATGCCCGCGATGGTGCCACCGCCGGCGATCGCCGCCCAGCCCACGGGCGGCTGCAGGCGCCCCGCGGCTCACGCGCGTGACCAGCCGCGAGGCGCCCACGATCCCCACGGGCTTGCCGACGACGTAACCGACCAGGATCCCGAGCGTAATCGGCGAGCTGAACGCCTGCGCCAGGAAGTCCGCATCGATCGCGATCCCTGCGTTCGCGAGCGCGAACAGCGGCACGATCACGTAGCTCCTCCACGGGTGGAGGAGCTGCTGCAGCCGCTCGTTCGCCGACGTCGCCGATTGGAGCCCCACACGGGCCACGCGAGCGAGCTCGGCGGTCGGCTGCTCACGGAACTCGCGGAAGCGCTCGGTGGCGCGTTCGAGGCTCGAGCGCGGCGCCGAGGCATACGCGAGGTGCAAAGGGATCGCCGCCGTTCCCGGCTCGGCGTGCTGCCGCTGGAATGTTCAGGTCGAGCGAAGATGGACGGAGAAAACTTCCATACGGTTGTTCGGCACGGCGCACGTCTCCTGGGCGCCTCTAGGAGCGACGCCGACAAGATGGTTGCCCGGGAACAGCGACCTGCGGATTCAAGTCCGGCTGTCACCAGCGAAGACGTCGCTCGCCTTGCCCAGGCGCTGCGTGAAGCCAAGCGGGCTCACGCGGTATCCCTGGCCGAGCTGCGCCAGGCCGACGTCGATCCGGTCGAGGATTGGGCGGTCTGGTACGCCGAATACCTGCTAGGTATCCGCTGATGGATGACGAACGCGCTCGTGAGCTGCTCGTGGCCGAGCGCAAGCGCCTCGAGCGCGCCATCTCTCGGCACATGCACGAGGACGACGGCGAGCAGTCGGATCCGTTCTTCGACGTGGGGAACTTGGCCGCGAAGCTGTATCAGGACGAGCTGGAGGAGAGTCTGGCAGATGACCTCCGTGTGCAGCTCGCTGCCCTCGAACGCGCTGAGCAGCGCCTGACCGCCGGGACCTACGGCCTCTCGATCGCGAGTGGCGAGCCGATCCCGGACGAGCGGCTCGAGGTGTGGCCAACGGCTGAGCGGACGGCGGACGAAGAGCGCGCGCAGGCCGGGCGCCACGAGGGCTGACGGACACCCGCCGACCCGCGACCGATCACGCCGGATCGAGTGCCGCAAGCCCGCGCAGGTCCACGCACGTGACACCGCGACCCTCGACGAAGACCATGACGACGCTGCCGCAGTGTCGGCACCGGGCGACCTCGCGGGGCACCCGGAGATAGACGCGGAACTCGCCGACCGTGCTGCGCGCTCCACAGCTCGCGCAGGTCCCGAGCTCGGTGGTCATCTCGTGGCCGAAGACGCCCATCATGGTCCCCGCGATCGCCCTCGCAGGCCGGCATCGTGTCGGAGCTGTTGGTACATGGCGTCGGATAGATGGCGTTTGAGCGCGCGGACGGCGTCGCGTCGGGTGCGGCCTTCGGCGTGGCGGCGCTCGAGGTAGGCGCGGGCGCGGGGGTCGATGCGGGCCTGGGTGAGCGCGATCAGGTGGAGGGTGTGGTTGAGGCGGCGGTTGCCGCCGCGGTGAGCCGGTGGCGTTGGTCTGGCCGGAAGAGGCAGGGATCGGGGCGGTGCCGTTCAGGCGGGCGAAGCGGGCCTTGCTTGCGATCCGGCGGATGTCGCCGACCTCGCCGAGGATGCGGGCGGCGATCAGGAAGCTGACGCCGACGAGTCTGGGTAGGCTGCTGCCGCTGGCCTTCACGCACTGGGCGATCTCGCGCTCGAGCTGTTTGATCTCGGCGTCGAGCCGGGAGAGCGTCTCGATGCGGCGGCGAGCGAGGGAGGCTTGCACGGTCTGCGCGTCGGCGAGCAGCCGCTCGGCCGCGTGGAGGCGCGCGGCGAGTCAAGTTGCGGAACGGCGTGCTCGTAGCGGGGGTGGAGCGAGACGAGGTCGACGTGGAGCCGGTTGGCGGTGCGTATGCGCTCGGCGAGGAGCTGGGGGCGGTAGTCGCAGAGCAGCTTCAGGTCACGCGAGGGCGAGTCGGACCGTACCGGCGGCAGCTGCTCGCGGGCGGTCACGCAGGCGATCGCGAGAGCATCGCGCGGGTCGCTCTTGCCGCGCCGCGCAGTGGGCGCGCTCCGCTCGGTGAGCGAGCCGCGGACGTCGACGACCGTCTCGCGCGCGGCGAGCAGGAAGCAGGCGAGCGCACGAGCGAGCCAGCCGCTGCTCTCGAGCGCGAAGCGCCGCCCGTACGGCGCCAGCCGCGCGACCCAGGCATACAGCGCGCGATGTGGGCGTGGGTCGTTGGCGAACTGGCATTGGGCGAGCTCGCGGCCGAGCTCGTCGACCAGAGAGACCGCGAGTGAGCGCTGTGCGCATCGATGCCGATGGTGACCGCGACGAACTCCTTCCTCGAGGGGATAGATGGGTGGGGGTGGAAGATGTAGGAGAAGTATAAGAGAAAAAAAATATAAAACGCATTTCCGTCCAACTCCATGGGACCTACACTCCCGTAGGACCCAAGGCCACGTGGAGCACCCTGCCAGGCTCGTGGCCAAGGGCGATCAGACTGAACGTGGCTTTGTCGACGAACGGCGTCGGTCCGCACACGTAGATGAGCGGGCGCTCGCGCGGCGGCCAGGTGACCTCTTGAAGGAGCTCCATGTCGGTCCATCGCTCCCACCCCCGCCATCCCTTCGGCTGCTCCCGCGTGAACGTGAGCCGGATGTCGACCGAGTCGCCGAATACGTTTGCCATCAACTCGTCGCGATAGATCACGTCGTCGAGAGCGCGGGCCCAGTACAAGAGTCGCGCCGGCACCGTGCTCTCGACGACTCGGTGGTGACGCAGGATCGCGCGCAGCGGCACGACTCCGGAGCCGCCGGCGAGGAGCAGAAGCGGTCCGCCGAGCGAGGCCTCCCAGACGAAGTAGCCGCCGATCGGGCCGCGCAGCTCAGCTGGTCGCCCGGGCGAAGCTCGTCGACCAGGTACGGCGAGACCTCGCCGTCGTCCAGCTCGCTCGACGGTGAGCACGACGCGGTCGTCTTCGGGCGCGGAGGCGATCGAGTAGCTGCGCTGGGCCTGGTAGCCGTCCTCGGCGGTCAGGCGCACGTCGACGTGTTGGCCTGCGCGGTGGCCCGGCCACACCGGCAGCGTCGAGGGCGATGCTCTTCGTGCGCGGGGTCTCGTCGACGAGCTCGCACGACGCTGCCACAGCTGCCAGCGTCAGTCGCCCGCAGTAGCGCTGCTCTTGCCACGGGTCGCCGTAGTTGTGGTAGCCGTAGGTACTCCCAGAAGCCGGGCTCGTCGTCGTCGCGTGAGCCCGAGGCCGCGGACCCACTTGGCGCTCTTCCAGAAGTAGAGGTGCGGGACGAGCAGCCGGGCCGGGCCGCCGTGCTCGGGCTCGAGCGGCTCGCCGTCGTAGTCGTAGGCGACCCACGCCTTGCCGCCGGTGACGTCCTGCGAGCGGCAGGTTGGTCGTGTAGCCGCCGTCGCAGAACGCGAGCACGTAGTCGGCGCTCGTCTCGACGCCGCCGAGCAAGCGTATCGATCGAGACGCCCTTCCAGACCGTGTCGAGCTTCGACCACTTGGTGACGCAGTGGATGTCGACGGTGACCGTCTCGCGCGGGCAGCGCGTGGAACTCGTCCCAGGTCCAGCGCGACCGGCTCGGTCGACCGCGCCGTCGAGATCGAGAAGCTCCAGCTCGGCGAGCGGCGTGTGCGGCGTCGGCCCGGCGGAGAGCACCGGGAAGTCGTCGGTCACGTACTGACCCGGCGGGACCCGTGTGGGGTCGGCGTCGCCGCGGCGTCTGCCCTGGAACCCACGCGAGATCGCCATCAGGCGTGCTCCCCGAGCTGGGCGCGCAGCATCCACTGCTCCTTCTCGAGCTCGCGCACGACCTCGATCAGGACGTCCTGGGAAGCGAGATCGGCGTCGCCGAGGCGGTTCATCCGATCACGAACTTGCTCGCTGACCTCGGCGATCCGGTGCGTCAGCTCGCGCACGACCAGGTGATCCTCGAGGGCGGTAGGGGCGACGGCGGCCAGCTGAGACCCGGCCGCGACCGTCTTGGCCTGACCGTCGGGGACGAATCCGAGAGCGACGGCCCGCTCGGCGACGGTGTCGGAAAGCTCGCGCCAGGAGTCGACCAGCTCGTCCAGCTGCAGGTGAAGAGGCCGAAAGAGCGGCCCGACCACCGCCCAGTGCAGCTGCTTGCCGATCAGCGACAGGTCAATCAGCTCGTGCAGCGTCGTCTGTAGCTCCTCGCCCACGCCTTCCCGTTCGTGGTTCACCTCGAGCGGCGGCAGATAGGTCGATGTTGCGGGTGAGTTCATTCCGTCTCCTTCCGCGCGCGTGGATACGGACCACACCGTGCCGAGCGGCGCTCCCGACGGGGGAACGACGGAGTGCGCTTGTCTCACGCGACGACCAAGTCGTCTGGCGAGCTTCCCTCCGCAGCACCTACAGTCGCGCCATGACCACCAACGAACGCACTGCCGACGGCCTCAAGCTCTACCTGCAGGAAATCGGCCGCCACAGGCTCCTCACGCCGGCCGAAGAGGTACAGCTCGCGAAGCGGATCGAGCGTGGCGACGCCGAGGCGAAGGAGCGGATGATCAACGCGAACCTTCGCCTGGTCGTCTCGGTCGCCAAGCGCTACCAGGGTCACGGAATCCCGCTGCTCGACCTCGTTCAGGAGGGAACGATCGGTTTGATTCGAGCCAGCGAGAAGTTCGACTGGCGGCGTGGCACCAAGTTCTCGACCTACGTGATGTGGTGGATCCGCCAGGCAATCGACCGGGCAGTATCCAATCAGGCAGATCTGATCAGGCTCCCCGTCCACGTCCACGAGCGTCGGCGCAGGCTGGCACGCGTGAGGCAGGCGCTCGCGCTCGAGTTCGAGCGCGAGCCTTCCCTCGCCGAGATCGCTGGCGCAGCGGCCCTCCCGCTCGCGCAGGTCGAGCACGCGCTGAGCACACCGCCGGTTTTCGTGCCGCTCGACCGTCCGACGGGCGCAGGCGAGACGTCCTTTGAGGTTGTCGACACGCAATCGGGGGAAGCGTACGAGCGCGTCGATCGCAGCTCCACAGGCACCCCTCTCGACGAGTTGCTCGCCGCACTGCCCACAGCGCAGCGCCGGGTGATCGCCCTTCGCTACGGTCTGATGGACGGCGACGAGCACACGCATGAGCAAACGGCCGCGGAGCTCCACCTCTCATCACGCCAGGTCCATTCGCTCGAGCAGGCGGCTCTGAGGCGACTACGCGAGCCTCGGTTCATTGGCCGAGCTGCAACGGGCAGCTTGAGATAGAAGGCCGGCTCAGCCGGCCGACGAATCCGCACGCACGGGGATCGCGACCCGGAGTCGTGTTCCCGTTCCATGCGGACTTTCGACATCGATCGTCCCGCCGAGCGCCTCGACGCGATCCTTGAGGCCGATCAGCCCCGATCCCCGGTTCGGATCGGCGCCCCCACGTCCGTCGTCGCGGATCGAAAGGCGCAGGCTCGCGTCGTCGAGATGGAGATCGATCTCGACCCGCGATGCGTCGGCATGCTTCGCGACATTCGTCAGGGCTTCTGACGCGACGTAGTAGGCGGCGACCTCGACAGCGTCGGGAAGCCGTTGGTCATGATGCACATCGAGCTTGACCGGAACGGCCGAGCGGAGGGCGAGCGCCTCGAGCGCCGGCGACAAGCCCCCCTCGCTCAGGATGGCTGGATGAATACCGCGCGACATCTCCCGAAGCTCCTCGACGACGCTGGTTACGCGATCGGCGAAGCTACCCACCTCCGCCTTTAGCTGCTCCTGCCCCGTCCGGATCCGGCCTTCCGTCGAACGCATCGCGAGCGCCAGCGTGACCAGCTGCTGCTGAGCTCCATCGTGGAGGTCGCGCTCGATGCGACGGCGGGCGTCGTCCCCGGCGGCGATCACACGTGCGCGGGAGGCGACCAGCTCGCCGCGCATGGTCGCGTTCGACACCGCCGTCGCAACGAGCTCGGTGAAGCGGGCGAGCCGCTCCTCGGTGTCGGTGGGAATGGGCCTGTCGGGCCTTCCGCCGGCGACCATGAAACCCCAGATGCTTCCTTCGACGACGATCGGCACGCCGACCATGGCGACGATCAGGGCTTCCCGCACAGCCTCGCCAACCGGGCGCCCCATAGCTGAGTAGTCGTCTTTCCGGGCTGGACGGCCGCTGGCGAGGATCATTCGCGGAGATTCCCGCTCCTCGATCGGCCCGCGACTGCCGACTACGAAGCTGCTCTCGCCGGCGACCCCGAGCGTCGTGCATGTTCCGTCGGACTCGTAGCGGAACACGGCGACGATTGGAGTGTTGATGATGCCGGCCACCTCCTCGGCGACGGCGGTAAAGACCGCGTCTGGACTGGCGCCTTGCGCGACGAGGGTCGCTACCCGGCGAAGCGCCGCCTGTTCGTGTGCGAGCTCGCGGGCGCGCGCCTCCGAGGCCGCGAGCTCGGCGCGGCTGTCGGCGTTCGCGATGGCTGTGGCAAGCAGTTCGGTGAAGTCCGCGATTCGCGCCTCGGTGTCGGCCGGCAGAGACTTGCTTCGGTTCGTGGCGGCGACCATCGTGCCCCAAAGCTGCCCTTCGACGACGATCGGAGAGGCGACGGCGGAGCGAAACCCAGCACAGTCGCCATGGCCGCGACCGACCCGGTTGCGCTCTCCCAGTCATCCATGCGGGCCGCCTGTCCCGTTCGATGCACCGAGGCGAGGATGTTCTCACCCTCGAGCGTGAAACGGGTACCCAGCGGTAGCGGGTCCCACGGCGTCTCGGACTGCGCGACGATCGTGGCGGTCTCGTCGGGCTCGAATCGAAGCATCCCGATGGCGTCCACCTCCAACACCCGAGCCGCCTCTCCGGCGACCGCTTCGAGGACCTCAACCGGCGATGATTCGCGCGCCGCGAGCGTCGCCACCCGCCGCAGGGCGGCTTGTTCCGTAGCGAGCTTGCGAGCGCGCCCTTCGGAGGCTGCAAGCTCGCCACGGCTCTCCGCGTTCGCGATCGCGGTGGCGACGAGCTCCGTGAAGTCTGCGAGCCGCGCTTCCGTTTTCTCGGGAGAGGCTCGTGCCGCGGCGAGAGGACGGCGATGGCGCCCCAGAGCCGACCTTCGACAGTGATGGGGCTTGCGACTGCCGAACGCATCCCCGCCTGCCGCACGACGGCTGCTGCTTGTCCTCGTACGTCCGTGTAGTCGTCGAGCCGAGCAGATCGGCCGCTCCGCCATACGGATGCGAGTACCCCGGGCGCCGTCGAGCGGCCAGCGCGCTCCGATCGTGAGCGGATCCACGCTCTCACTCCAGCCGCCGATGAGTTCCACCCCCGAGCCGTCCGGCTCGTAGCGGACCAACCTGACGAGCGGGACGTCGATGATGCGCGCGACCTCCTCCGCCACAACCGCGAAGAGCTCTTGCGGCGAAGACTCGCGCGCGACGAGGGTCGCGACTCGGTGAAGGGCGGCCTGCTCGTCGGCGAGCTCGCGCAGGTGGTTCTCGGCCTTCTGCGTCGCAGAGATGTCGCGCAGCGCTCCGCAGATCAGGGCCGGCTCGGCCTCGACCTGGCTTAGCGCCAACTCGACGGGGAACTCGCTGCCGTCCGCCCGCATGCCAGTCAGCTCCACTCGGCGTCCGAGCATGCCCCGTGGCCGGTCTCGATGAAGCGGGCAAAGGCGGCGATGTGGCGTTCGCGAAGCGAAGGCGGCACGATCAACTCGGCGATGGTCCGCCCGAGCGCCTCGTCACGACTGTAGCCGAACGTCTGTTCGGCGGCGGGATTGAATTCGACCACCCTGCCGGACGCGTCCGCGATGATGACGCAGTCGAGTGCCGCCTCGAAATAGGCGCTGACGCGCTTGTCTGACCCGATGCTTGTCCGGCCGCTCTCCTCTGTCGCGGCGGGTCCTTGACCGCCTCCATCTCGCAGAGCGGCGTCCTCCCCGGCTTGTTCGTGGACACGCCCTTCCGCGCGCTCGAGCGCCTCGGCCCGTGCTGCCCGGGCGCGAGGTGGTGCTAGTCGGCGGAGGAGATAGGCCTCGCCCTGGCCGAGCGGCTCCGCCACGGCGAGCGATCCGTCGCCCATGGCGATCTCGCCACCGCTCTCCGGAACGTCGAATGGCTTTGGCTGTGCCGAGTCTCGCCGATGAGCACGTAGCCCTCTCGGTTCACGAGCAGATCAGTGCTCTTAGTCGCGAGATCGCCGTAGCGACGCCTCAGCCGTGCGTCTTGGTCGCGCCGGGTCTCCAACAGGCATTGCTCCAACGTCCTGGCCGCCGTAGTCACGAGCTCCAGGCTTCGAGGGTGGGCGATCTTCCAGGGGCTTGAGAGGTCAAGGACTCCGACGAGTCGGCCGGAGACCGGGTCGTGTACGGGAGAGCCGGAGCAGACCCATTCGCGGTGGTGGTGGCTGAAGTGCTCGAAGGCGAACACCTGTACAGGGTGATCTGCGGCCAGGGCTGTACCGACGCCGTTGGTGCCGTTGACCGTTTCGGCGCACCGCGCGCCCTCGACGAGGTTCATTTCGGCAGCCCGCGCCTTCAGCCACTCGGGGCCGTCCAAGTGGAGGGTGAGCCCAGACGGATCGGTTACCTGGACCAGGCTGTTGGACTCGTGGGCCAGCAGTCTGGAGTTGCTCTGCAAGCACGTGCCTGAGCGATCCGAGCGGATGCTCGAGCCAGCGCTCCCGCGTCTCGGACGGGTCCGCCTCGATCGAGGGCAGCAAGTCGGTCGGATCGAGGCCCGTGGCAAGCGAGCGCCGCCACGAGTCGACGATCGCCGGCCGCAATCCCGCGGTCGCTTGCAGGTGGGAGCTCGGGGTCGAGCGCGCCGCTCGGCGAGGAGACGCTCCCAGCTCCTCTGAATCTGCCGAGCGCGCGCGAGCAGATCGGTCCCCGCTTCGACTGCCAGCCATTGGGAAGGCATGGCCCTGTGATGATATCGGTCTCGACCCGGGGCGACCTTCCCGCCGAGCGCCCGTCTCTGTGGGCGGGACAACTAGCTACCTGGATCCTGCGATAAGCGGCTGAGGCGACCGGTTGCGGGCCCGATCTCGGGCGGTAGCGCGGTCGCTTCGCGTTGGCGGAGGCTCTCGACCTCGGCCAGGCCTTGCCGGCGAGCGCAACGACCCGGGCGCGGCGAGCGAGGCCCCTGCCGCGCCGGCTCAAGCCGCCTGGAGCCCGTCGAGGTCAGCTCGACCGATCGGGTCGCGTGCCGCCGTCTGTCTGTAACTCAGTCGAGCCTGCTCGACATCGCCGAGATGCTCGTCCGCCCAGTCGGCGAGCGTCATCAGAAGCTCCGTTGCCGCCCAGCCGAGGGCGGTCAGCGAGTACTCGACGCGGACGGGGACCTCGGCGTGGACGCTCCTGTCGACGAGTCCGTCCCGCTCCAGGCCGCGCAGCGAGTCGGTGAGCATCTTTTTCGAGGCCCCTCGGAGGTTGTCGTAGAGCCGGCTGTAGCGCTGCGCGCCGCGCGCGAGCAGGTACAGCAGGTCGACCTTCCACTTGGACGCGAGAAGATCGCGCGCCGCGCGCGTCCGCTCGATCATCACGAGGTCCTCGCGCGTGGGTTCGGCGCTCCGGCGGCTCGTCGGCCGTGCGCCGTTCTTTTGACCTCCTACGCCTCGCAAACCCTCAGCGGTCATGGTGTCTCCCTTCCTCCCGGAGGTTCCCTGTCGTCATTGGTGGTTCCTGATGAGATGGCAGTACCCGGGAGGATGGCCGACGGGACCGCGTGTGTCGTCGACGCGGGCGCACAATCGGCCCGGGAGCCAGCCCGGATCTTGCTGCATGGGCTAGCGCATGCCGATGGCGGCGTCTCCAGCCCGCGTCGAGCCGACGATCGAGCATCACGCCCGTTGTTCCGGGCAAGTTCTACGCTAGCACCCACGATCGCAGCCGTCCGAGCTGCGATCCTGGGACCGGCATGCCTTTGCGTTGCCTCATCGTCGATGATCGCCCGAGCTTCTCCGAGGCCGCGCGCGAGCTCCTCACGGGTCAGGGAGTCGCGGTTGTTGCGATTGCGGCCTCATCCGCCGAGGCGATTCAGAGGATTCAGGAGCTGCGGCCCGATGTCGCTCTCGTCGACATCGACCTCGGCGAGGAGAGTGGTTTCGACCTCGCTCGACAGCTCGCGGCCGATGGGAGCGCAGTGCAGGTGATCCTGATCTCGACGCACGACGAACGCGAGTTCAAGAAGCTCATCGACTTGAGCCCGACGGTCGGCTTTCTCGCGAAGACCGAGCTCTCCGCCGAGAACATCCGCCGGTTACTCGAGCAGGCGGAGACCTGAAGGCGCTGTCTACCGGCGGGCCGGCGAACGTCCCTCGACGCGATCGGAGTTACGAAGCGAGGGTCGAAGAAAGGTTAGGACCGCGAGAACGCGACGGTGGTCCTCGTCGGTCTCCGGCAGGCGGAGCTTCCTCAGGATGCTGTGCACGTGATTTTCGACCGTTCCCTCGGTGACCCACAGGTGCCGAGCGATACCGGCGTTGGAGCGTCCCTCCGCCATCAAGCCGAGCACCTCGCGCTCGCGAGGCGTGAGCTCGTCAAGCGGATCGTCGGCCCTCTGGGCCTCCACGAGCTCCTGGACGAGAGCCGGATCGACGACTGACCCGCCTCGGCACACGCGCTCCAGCGTCTCGAGGAACTCATCGATGTCCGTCACGCGACTCTTCAGCAAGTACCCGCTCCGGCGCCCGCTACCGAGCAACGTCATCGCGTGTGCGACCTCGATGTGCGCCGAGAGGATGAGGATCGCGGTCTCCGGATACTCCTCGCGGATCGCCGACGCGGCGTCCAGCCCCTCCGTCGAATGAGTCGGAGGCATCCGAATGTCCACGATTGCGAGCTCCGGCTGGTGCTCGCGGACGAGCCGGATCAGCTCGGAGCCGTCCCCGGCCTGGCCGACCACGTCGTACCCTCGCTGCTCGAGGAGGCCCACCAGGCCTTCGCGCAGCAAGACCTCGTCGTCAGCGACGACCACGCGCGTGCGACTGGCCTGCTCGGCTTCGGCCATCCCGAACAGTATGCGGCACGACGAGTGTTGCGGTCGATGCGGCAGCTGCAGCCTGCGCCCGTTGCGCGCAATGGTGTCCGTCTAGCGGATGATCTCGAGCGCCAGCTCCGGCGAGCAGCCGCGCTCGACGAGGCGCGCGATCTCGTGCCAGTCGACGAGCGGTGCGACGGCGGACGCGACGATGTTCGACAGCCCGAGGCCGGACAGCCGCTCTACGCGCCACGCGTAGACCCGTTCGTCCTCGTCGGTCGCCTGGACCTCGACGCACTCCTGCTCTTCGACCTCGACGCTCCATAGCTCTTCCACGATCGACTCCTTCGATTGCTGATTCGGTCTCGAGGATCGCCGATGAGGCTTTCCGTGTCGTCACGGCCAGCGCACAACCGGCCCAGCGGCCACCGCCGAAGTTGCTCTGTGGGGCAGCTCACAGGCGAGCGAGAGCTCAGGGAGAGGCAGTGGGTGCTGCGCACTCGTGCGATCCCAACCTGCCGGCGGGTCGTGGCATGGTCGAGCCGTGACCCGAATCGCAGTCGTCTACTACAGCGCGACCGGCAACGTGCACCGCCTCGCGCACGCGCTCGCCGAAGGGGCCGGCGACGAGGGCGCCGACGTGCGCGTCCGTCACGTCGAGGAGATTTTCCCCGAGCAGCTGATCTCCCAGAAGCAGTACTGGGGCAGGCACCGCTCGGAGGTCGAGGACGAGCCGGTCGCAAGCCTCGCCGACCTCGAGTGGGCGGACGGCATCGCCTTCGGAACGCCGACTCGCTTCGGCAACGTCGCGGCGCAGCTGAAGTTTTTCCTCGACCTGGCGGGCGAGCTATGGGAGCGAGGAGCGCTCGTCGACAAGGTCGCGACGTCCTTCACGTCGTCGATGACCGAGCACGGCGGTCAGGAGTCGACGATCCTCGCGCTCAACAACACCCTCTACCACTGGGGCGCGATCGTGCTGCCGCTCGGCTACACGGTGCACGAGGTCTTCAACGGTGGCGGCAACCCCTATGGAACGTCGTACACGAGCGACCACCGAGTCGACGGCCCCGACGAGGAAGCGCTTACGGTCGCGCGCGCCCAGGGCGCTCGCCTCGCACGCGTTGCGGCGGCAATCGCGGCCGGACGAGAGGCCGGCCTTCTGCCGATGAAGGCGGCCGCCAGGACCCATTCATCGAACGGCAAGGAGAACTGATGGCAATGGCAATGTCGAGGTCCACTTTGCCCGGCGTGGGCAGCCCGTTGCGGCTAGTACAGCCATCCGGAAGTTCGGTCGGTAATTGTTGAAGGGACCGGTCGGCTCGCCGCATGACCACCGAGCTTGCGGACGCGTGTACTGGCCTTTCGAAGCCTCGGGGCCGGCAGCCGCGTGTCGGGCCCCGGGTCATTCGATATCCGCGGCAGAACGTGGTGTCTGAGACCCCTGGGGTGTCAGGCACGCTTACGGTGCTCGACGAACGGAGGGCATGGTGCGTGCAGTCAGATTGACGGAGTCTGGGCTTCAGCTCGAGCAGATCAACACGCCGGAGCCCGGCGCCGGGGACGCGCTCGTGCGCGTCCGCGCCGCGGCAATCACCAAGGACGAGCTCGAGTGGCCCGTCGACCGCCTGCCGGCGATCCCGTCGTACGAACTCTCGGGCGAGGTCGCCGCGCTCGGCCCGGACGCGAACGGCGTCGCGGTCGGCGACGAGGTCTACGCGCTCGCCGACTTCGGCCGCGACGGCGCGGCCGCCGACTTCGCCCTCGTCGCGGCCGCACTGCTCGCACCCAAGCCGCGCTCGCTCGACCACGTCGCGAGCGCCGCGATCCCGCTCGCAGCCCTCGGCGCATGGCAGGGCCTGTTCGACCACGGACGCCTCGAAGCGGGCCAGCGCGTCCTGATCCTCGGCGCGACGGGCGGGGTCGGGCACTTCGCCACCCAGCTCGCGCGCCACCGCGGCGCGCACGTGATCGCCGCCGCTTCCGACGCCGATGCCGCAAAGGCGCTCGGTGCGCACGAGGTCGTCAACGCTCGCCGCGAACGCATCGAGGACGCCGTCGAACCGGTCGACCTCGTCTTCGACACGGTCGGCCGCCAGCTCCTCGAACGCGCGCCGGCAGTCGTGCGTGCCGGCGGTCGGCTCGTGTCCTTGGCGACCGAGCCCGCGCCGCCCGGCATCTACTTCGTCGTCGAGCCGAACCGCGAGCAGCTCGAGACGATCACACGTCTCGTCGACGACGGTGAGCTGCGGCCGGAGATCGACTCCGTCTACCCGCTCGAGGAGGCGCGAGCCGCCTTCGAGCGGAGCCTAGCGCCGGGCAAACGCGGCAAGGTCGTGCTCCGCGTGAGCAACTCCAGACGTACGACGAGCCGGGCTTCTGGGAGGCCAGGGGCTACCACAACTACGGAGATCCATGGAGGAACAGCGGTACTGGGGCGACTGAGCTGGCAAGTTGCGGAGGTCATCGACGTCGTCGAGGAGACGCCGCGCGTCAAGACGATCGCGTTCGACGTCCCGGGCTGGCCGGGGCATCGCGCAGGGCAGCACGTCGACGTCCGCCTGACCGCCGAGGACGGCTACCAGGCGCAGCGCAGCTACTCGATCGCGTCGCCGCCGCACGGCACTCGCGTCGAGCTGACCGTCGAGCGGCTGGAGGACGGCGAAGTCTCGCCGTACCTGACCGACGAGCTCCGGCCGGGCGACCAGATCGAGCTGCGGGGCCCCGTCGGCGGCTACTTCGTCTGGGAACCGCCGCAGGGCGGGCCGCTGCTCCTCGTCGCCGGCGGCTCGGGCGTCGCGCCGCTGATGGCGATGATCCGGCTGCGCGCCGCCGTCGGCAGCGACGCCGACACCCGCCTCCTTTTCTCCTCACGCAGCTGGGAGGACGTCATCTACCGAGACGAGCTCGAGCGGCTGGAGGGCGGCGGTCTGCGCGTCGTGCACACGCTGACGCGGTCACCGCCGGCCGACTGGACCGGTTACGCACGCCGCGTCGACGCCGAGATACTGGCCGAGGTAGGCCCCGGACCGACGGAGCGACCACGGGTCTACGTCTGCGGCCCGACGCTGTTCGTGGAGGCAGTGGCGCAAGCGCTGGTGCAGCTCGGGCACGAGCCGCACATGGTCAAAACTGAGCGCTTCGGACCGACGGGAGGCTAAGAGATGGACGCGCTGATGCTGGACGGCAACGCGGTCGCCGGTCTTTTGCAGGAGGTGTTCGCTGTCGAGATGACCACTGCGATCGAAACGTGCAACGCGTGCGGCGCGACCAACGAGGTCGGGGCGCTCCATGTCTTTCGGGGCGCCGGCATCGTCATGCGCTGCCCGCACTGCGACAACGCCCTCGTGACGATCGCCGAGGGCGGAGCACGCATGTGGATCGGCTTCGCGGGAGTCCGCACGCTGCAGGTCACCGTCTAGCTGGGCTCGCAGGAAGGAGGTGAACCGGGTGGACGGCCACGCAGGAGAGTTCTCGCTCGCCACGCCTGTCGAAGGACACCCTGCCGGAATGCTGGTGCAAGTCACCGTCTCGGCAGCTCACCCCTCACGGCTCGCTCTGAACTTCAGCGACCACCATCCTGTGCTGACGAACGCCTGTGCGCTTCTCTGCGGCCACGTCGGAGCCCGGGAGCTGCTGGAACTGGGCTACACGGGCCCGCTCGTCAGGCGGCCCCGGCTGGCAGCCATCGCGCCCTCGAATGCTTCTCACGCCGCTGGCGCCGGGAGCCATACGACGGAACTGGTGCATCGGAAGTAGTGGGCGCTATGCGCACCTCTGCCTCCCGAGAACACCAGGTCGTCGTCGTCGGAGGAGGTTTCGGCGGGCTGCAGGCGGTCAAGAAGCTGCGGCGTGCGCCGGTCGAGGTCACGCTCGTCGACCGCCGGAACTTCCATCTCTTCCAGCCGCTCACCTACCAGGTTGCGACGGGCGCGCTCTCGCCCGGCGAGATCGCGTATCCGCTCCGCGCGATCTTCAAGCGCGACCGCAACGTTCGCGTGTTGCTGGCCGAGGTCGCCGACTTCGACCTCGGCGCGCGGGAGCTGCACCTACGCTCCGTCTCGGCCGTGCCTGCGCCGGAACGGCTCGGCTACGACACCCTGATCGTCGCCGGCGGCTCGCACTACTCGTACTTCGGCCACGAGGAGTGGCGGATGCACGCCGCCGAGGTCAAGTCGATCGAGAGTGCACTCGCGGTTCGCAGCCGCCTCCTCGCCGCCTTCGAAGCCGCCGAGGGCGAGCCGAACGCAGAGGCACGGGACGCGTGGCTCACGTTCGTCGTCGTCGGCGCCGGCCCCACCGGCGTCGAGATGGCCGGCCAGATCGCCGAGTTGGCGCGCGACACGCTGCGGCGCGACTTCCGCACCATCGATCCCCGCCGCGCCCGCATCCTTCTCGTCGAGGCCGCCGATCGTGTGCTGACGAGCTTCCCACCCTCGCTCTCGGCGAAGGCCGAGCGGTCGCTGCAGCGCCTGGGCGTAACCGTCCTCACCGGCCGCACCGTGATCGGGATCGACGCCGCCGGGGTGACGTTCGAGGGCGGAGACGGGGGCGGCGAGCGGATCGCCACCCGCGCCATCGTTTGGGCTGCCGGCGTCACCGCGTCCGGCCTCGCCGGCAAGCTCGCCGAGCTGACCGGAGCCGAGCATGATCGCGCCGGCCGGATTACCGTCGAGTCTGATCTGACCCTTCCCGGGCACCCGGAGGTGTTCGCGATCGGCGACATGGTGCGCGTCCGCGACCCGGGCGGCGAGCCCGTCGTGCTGCCCGGCTTCGCACCAGTCGCGATGCAGCAAGGGCGGTACGCCGCCGGCGTCGTCCGCGCGCGGCTCCGAGGCCGCGAGCACGGGGCGTTCCGCTACCGCGACAAGGGCAACCTGGCCACGATCGGCCGCGCAGCGGCAGTCGCCGACATCAAAGGCGTCCGGCTCGGCGGCTTTGCCGCCTGGGCAACATGGCTGCTCGTCCACCTCTGGTACCTGATCGGCTTCCAGAATCGGGTGCTCGTCCTCATCCGCTGGTCGTTCAGCTTCGCGACCCACGGTCGTGGCGCCCGACTCATCACAGGCGCTTCGACAAACAGCGAGCAGCGCTGATGTGGCACTGATCGGCTGGGCCATACTCGTCGGCGCGAGCCTCGTCGCAGGAGCCCTCGTCGCGGTGGTCCTGCGGCTTCCTGAGCGCATCGCCGCTGTCGTGACCTCGTTCGGCGGCGGCCTCCTCGTCGCCGCGATCGCCTTCGAGCTCGTCCCCGAGGCGGACGAGCGCGCGGGCGCGGTGGTTACCGCGCTTGGGCTTCTGGCCGGGACGCTCGTCTACGTCGGCGCCGATGCGTGGCTCACCCGCGACGAGGCGATGGCGGAGATCCGCCGCTCGGGCCAGGCGGCCGCGGCTGGCCAGCCGATGACGATGTCCGTCGACCACGCCGAGGCCGCCCGTGGCGAGTCGATCGCCGTGGGACTTTTCGTGGACGGGGTGCCGGAGTCGATCGCGCTGGGCTTAACGGTTGCGGAGGGCGAGATCGGGCTTGCGCTGCTCGTGGGGATCGTTGTCGGCAACGTGGTCGAAGCGTACGGAGCCGCCCAGCCGATCATCACCGGCGGCCACGCGAAGCGCTTCGCCGTCGCGCTGCTCGGCGGCATTGGCTTCGCTCTGACGGGCGCCGTGATTCTCGGCGGCACCGTGCTCGCCGACGCCAGCGACGAGTTCGTCGGAGGCGCTCAGGCCCTGGCCGCGGGCGCCGTGCTCGCCGTCGTCTCGATCTCGATCGTCCCTCACGCCTTCGCCGAGGTTTCAAGCCGCGTCGCGACGGCGACCGTGCTCGGCTTCATCGCTGGCTACCTACTTAGCTGACCGCCCTAACTGCGCGCGCAAGTGGCGCACAAAGATGGCCGGACGCAGTGGCCGCTCCCGCTGCCGCGCCGACGCTGCCGCGTCCGGGCTGATCCACGGACTTCCGTGGACTGAGCGTTGCGGTCGGGAAGACCGCGAGCACAAGTCCGGAAAGCTGCGTTGGGTCGGGTGACAACCGGCGGCGGGTTTCGGAGCGGCGGCCGAGCTCAGGCCGGGCCCGGCATCGCGCCCTCGGCAAGCTTGATCCGAGTCCAGACGTTCATGTTCACGACGACGCCGAGGATCTCGAGGATTTCCGCCGGATTGAAGTACTCGGCAAGCGCGTCGTGGAAGCGCTGGAACGTCGCCTCCTGGTCGGTGTCGGCGGCACGGGTGAGCGCCTCGGCGTACCGAAGCGCCGCCTGCTCGGCCACGGAGTGAAGCTCGGTCTCCCACCAGGCGGTCAGGGTGTCGATCTTGGCTCGGGGGATGCCCGCCTCCCGCGCCGCCTCGTAGTGCAGGTTCAGGCAGTAGGTGCAGTTGTTGAGCTGCGAAACTCGCAGGCGCAGGAGCTGGGCGAGGCGGTGGTCGATCCGCAAGTCCGCCGTGTATCCAAACGCATCCGCGCCCATCCGGGCCATGCCGATCAGCGCCTCGTTCTCGCTCGCGTCGAGCCGGCGGTTCGCCACCTGGACATCGTCAGCCATCTTGGTTCCTTTCGGTGCTCATAGGACAACTTTCCCGTCGTGCAGGTGCGGTGGTAGGGCTGAGCGACTGCGTATCGAGCGCCGACCGAACCGTAGCGGCGAAGCGACCGCCCACGTGCGCAGGCTCGTGGAGCGCACCAGGAAGAGGCTTCCAGTCGTGAGCAGGGCGCCCGCCGCCCCTTGGAGGACACGGGCAACGATAAGCACCGCAGCGCTCGGGGCGACGCCGCCCAGGGCGGAGGCAGCGGCGAAGGCGGTCGTGCCGATCATGAACGTCTTCCGGCGCCCGAGCCGATCGCCGAGCGCCCCGGCGACGAGATAGAGGGAGGCTAAAGCGAGCGAGTAGGAGAGCAGGACCCACTGCTGGCCGCCGAGATCGATGTCGAGGTCGGCGCCGATGGCCGGGACCGCGACGTTGATTGCGGTCACGTAGGCCATCGACGAGCCGAGGACAGTGGCGGCGAGCGTGAGTCGGCGACAGGTCTCCTCGCTGAGCCCGCCGCCGTGCGTGAGGGCGAGGCGCGGCTTCAAAACTGCCGCATGGTAGGCGGCGGTGGCGCCGCCGCACCGGCGCCTGTCGCAGAGCTCACGCACGACCGCGCGTCTCCCGGGGAAAGCGGGCATCCGCGGGCACGTCCGTCCACGCGGGGGCACGCCCGGGCAGTGCCGGGGAGGCCGTCGTCATCCCATCCCGGACAACGACATACCTGCAAACACGCCGATTTTGGCCCTTCCGGGGGGACCACTTCACTAACTGAGAAGAGGTCCCTGACGTACCCGTTTTGTACCCGCGAGCCGCTCAAGAGGGTCGTGAACGCCGCGCAGGGGTTGCCTGATCCGACAAAACTCCCTGCAAATGAGCAAGAAAGCCGACGCCCGGACTCGAACCGGGGACCCCTTCATTACGAGTGAAGTGCTCTACCAGCTGAGCTACGTCGGCGGGGCTCTGGACCCGGGTTCGAGTATAGCTTCGGCCGGCAGGGAGCCCTGCGCGGTCCACGGCCTCTGGCTCGGGCCGCGAGCAAGCCTGACGGCGCCGGCGATCGGCCCGAATGACCAGAATCAGCAGCGAGGCGCCCCACTGGGCGCCTCGCTTCGACGAGACAGACGCGCTCAGATGCGCTCGCGCGCCTCGTCCTCGGCCTCTTCGAGCTTCTCCTTGCCCTCGCCCACCTTCTGCTGGGCCTGGCCCTGCTTCTCGCGCAGCTCGTCGTCGGTCAGCTTGCCCTCGGTCTCCTTGAGCTTCCCCTCGGCCTTGTCGCGCATGCCCTCCACTAGGACTCCTTTCGTCGCTGGCTGGTACCAGGCGGTTCCCGGACCAACCGGGCCGGAAACCCGGCTTCCTAGCGCACGACGACCAGCTCGAGCGTACGGGGGCCGTGGACGCCCTCGACGCGGGAGAGCTCGATGTCGGAGGTGGCGGAGGGGCCCGAGACGAAGGTGACCGGGCGGCGCTCGCCGCGAAAGTTCTCGGCGAGGCGGCGCATGGCGGCGGGGACGCCGTCGACGACCTGCGCCTCCTCGACGACGCAGAGGTGGAAGTCGGGGACGAGCGTGAGGGCGCGGCGGCCCTGGCGCGGGCCGGCGTCGAGGACGAGCGTGCCCGTCTCGGCGATCGCGAGCGCGCAGCCGGTGATCGCCGCGCCGATCCGGTCGAGCTCGCGGACGTCGAGGGCCTCGTCGGGAACGGCCTCGACGCCGCCGGGCAGCCAGTCCGCGGGCAGGTCGGTCGGCACGGCCGCGCACACGACGCCGTGGGCGGCCAGGGCCTCACCGACGAACTCCGCGACCTCCCCGGGCGCGCAGCGGCGGACGCCGGCGCCGTAGTCGGCCACGCGCTCGAGGAAGCGCTCGATGGCGCCGCCGGGCTCGCGCTCGCGATAGGCGCGCGTGACCTCGACGTCGGCCGCCGCCTCCTCCGCAGGGACGTCGGCGAGGCCGCGACGGACGCGGGCCAGGATCTCCTCGCGGGCGCTCACCGCGAGTCCCACCACTCCCGGAAGGTCTGGGGGGCGACCGGGCGGAGGTCGCGCGTGTCGGTCCAGCCGCCGAGGCCCGGCAGGCGGCGGATGCGTCCGCCGCGAGCGAACGGCCGCCCGCCGAGGCGCCCGAGCCGCTGCGCCCAGCGGAAGCGGCGCTCGGAGGCGAAGACCCAGGCGAGGAGACGCATGGCGGTGCGCTCGCCGCGGGCGACCGCCGCCTCGGCGACGACGCGGCCGCGCAGGTGGACGAGCACGTCGGGGATGTCGATCTTGACCGGGCAGACCTCGTAGCAGGCCCCGCAGAGGCTCGACGCGTACGGGAGCGAGGCGCGCGTTCTCGACCCCGCGCAGCTGCGGGGTCAGGATCGCGCCGATCGGGCCCGGGTAGACCGAGCCGTAGGCGTGCCCGCCGGTGCGCTCGTACACGGGGCAGACGTTGAGGCAGGCGCTGCAGCGGATGCAGGCGAGCGTCTGGCGGCCGACCTCGTCGGCGAGCACGCTCGTCCGCCCGGCGTCGAGCAGCACGACGTGGAAGCTCCTGCGGGCCGTCGCCGGGCGTGACGCCGGTCCACAGGGACGTGTACGGGTTCATGCGCTCGCCGGTCGCCGAGCGCGGCAGGAGCTGGAGGAAGACCTCGAGGTCCTCGGGCGCAGGCACGAGCTTCTCGATCCCGACGACGGTGATCAGCGTCCCGGGCAGGGTCGTGCAGAAGCGGCCGTTGCCCTCCGACTCGACGACGCAGACCGTGCCGGTCTCCGCGACTGCGAAGTTGGCGCCGCTGATCGCGACGCGGGCCCGGAGGAAGCGCTCGCGCAGGTGGAGCGCGGGCCGCCTCGGCCAGCTCGCCGCGGCTCGTCCGAGAGATCGGGCAGGCCCAGCTTCTCGCGGAAGAGGTCGCGGATCTCGACCCGGTTCTTGTGGATCGCCGGCACGAGGATGTGCGACGACTCCTCGCCGGCGAGCTGGCAGATCAGCTCCGCCAGGTCGGTCTCGACCACGTCGATCCCGACGGCGGCCAGCGCGTCGTTCAGGCGGATCTCGTCGGTCGTGAGCGACTTCACCTTGACCACCTCGCGCTCGCCGGTCGCCCGGACGAGCCCGGCGACGATGCGGTCGGCCTCCTCGCCGTCGCGGGCCCAGTGGACGTGGCCGCCCGCGCGCTCCACCGCCGCCTCGAACTGGAGCAGGTAGCTCGTCCAGGTGCCGCGAGGACGCGGTCCTTGAGCGCCCGGCCGGCCTCGCGGAGCTCCTCCCAGTCCGGCACGCTCGGCCACGACGCGCGGCGCGCTTCGCCCTGATCGTGTGGGTCGCGACCCGAGGTTGCGGCGCAGCTGCGCGTCGCCGAGCGCCTCGTGCGCGGCGCCGGGAAGCCGCCGCTCGCTCCTCGGCCGCGGCAGGATCTCGGCGAGGTGGGCCGTCCGCACCGCGCTGCCGGCGCGCGAGAGCCCGCCGCCGATCTGCAGCAGGCAGGAGCTGTCGGCGGCCGCGCAGACCTCCGCACCCGTGCCGGCGACGCTTCGCACCTTGTCGGCGAGCATGGCCGCTCGAGGTGCCGGAGTTCTTGACCGCGAACGTCCCGCCGAAGCCGCAGCACTCCTCCGCGCCCGGGAGCTCGACGAGCTCGAGGCCGCGCACGGCGCGCAGGAGCCGCTCGGGCCCGTCGCCCAGGTGGAGCATGCGCAGGGAGTGGCACGTCGGGTGGTAGGTGACCCGGTGCGGGAACGAGGCGCCGACGTCGGCGACGCCCGAGCCGGCCGGCGAGGAGCTCGGTCAGCTCGAGGACGCGCGGGGCGAGAGCTTCGACCTCTTGCTCGAACGCCGGGTCGCCATCGGCGAGCTCCGCGTAGTAGCGCGCGCACCGTCCCCACGCAGGATGCGGAGGGCGCGACGACCACCTCCGCGCCCTCGAACACGTCGCACGAAGCGGCGGGCCAGCGTTCGGGCGCCTCGTCCCGGTAGCCGGTGTTCAGGTGCATCTGCCCGCAGCAGGTCTGCTCCGGCCGGGAAGTCGACCTCGTGCCCGAGGCGCTCGAGCACGCGCACGACGGCGCGCGCCCGCCTCGGGGGCGACCGTGTCCGTCAGGCAGGTGACGAAGAGCGAGATCCGCACCGCAATCCATCATCGCATCGCCTGGAGCGGGGACATGTGGCAGACTGCCTCCCGCCATGAGCACCGGGCCGCCGCCGGGCAGCGACACGACCGCCGCCGCTCCCACGCCGCCGCCGGACGGGCGGTCGCACTGGACGTTCGGGCGGATCCTCCTCGTCATTCTCGGCTCGCTCCTGGCGCTGATCGCCGTGGCGCTCCTCGCCGCCGGCGGCACCGCGCTTTGGGCCGACCTCACCCAGCGCGACGACGACGGCTACCTGACCACGCCGACCGAGCGCTTCGAGACCGAGTCCTTCGCGATCACCTCGGAGGGGATCGACCTGCTCGAAGCGGACGAGGGCGGGGACTGGGTCCTCTCCGAGCGCGTGCTCGGCAAGGTGCGGGTCAGCGGCGAGAGCGCGAACGGCGGCGACATCTTCGTCGGGATCGCCGACACGGACGACGTGGAGGCCTACCTCGACGGGGTCGAGCACGCGCAGGTGCGCGACATCAACTTCGACCCCTTCACCGTCGACTACCGGCAGTTCCCGGGCGGCGAGCCGCCGGGCCCGCCGGGCGAGCAGGACTTCTGGGCCGCCTCGGCCTCCGGCTCCGGGGAGCAGTCCGCGACCTGGGAGGCCGACCCCGGCAACTGGACGATCGTGGTCATGAACGCCGACGCCTCGAGCGGGGTGGCGGCCGACCTGAGCGCGGGGGCGGAGGCCAACTTCCTCCTCTGGCTCGCGATCGGGCTGCTCGTCGGCGGCGCCCTCGTGCTCGCGCTCGGCGTCCTCCTGATCGTGCTCGGCGCCCGCGGCGCCGCGGCGCGAGCGGCTCCCGCAGCGGCGGCGGCCGGGGCGGCCCCCGCGGCCGTCGCGACCGGGACGGTCGCGGCCGCTCCGCCGGCGGCGACCGCCTACCCGGTCGCGCTCAGCGGCCGGCTCGACCCGGGGCTCAGCCGCTGGCTCTGGCTCGTGAAGTGGATCCTGGTGATCCCGCACTACATCGTGCTCTTCTTCCTCTGGATCGCCTTCGGCGTCCTCTGGATCGTCGCCTTCTTCGCCATCCTCTTCACGGGCCGCTACCCGCGCGGGATCTTCGACTTCAACCTCGGCGTGCTCCGCTGGACGTGGCGGGTCGCCTTCTACTCCTACTGGGCGCTCGGCACCGACCGCTACCCGCCCTTCACGCTGGCGGACGTGCCCGACTACCCGGCGCGGCTCGACGTCCAGTACCCGGAGCGTCTGTCCCACTGGCTGCCGCTCGTCAAGTGGCTCCTCGCCATCCCGCACCTCATCCTCGTCGCCATCTTCGTCGGCGGCTGGGGCTGGGGCTGGGATTGGGGCTGGAGCAGCGGCGCCTGGGGCTTCGGGGTCGCGGGGCTCGTCGGCATCCTCGTCGTCATCGCCGGCTTCATCCTCCTCTTCACGGCCAGCTACCCGCGCTCGATCTTCGAATTCGTGCTCGGCCTCGACCGCTGGGTCTACCGTGTGGTCGCGTACGTGAGCCTGATGCGCGACGAGTACCCGCCCTTCCGCCTCGACGCCGGTCCCGACGAGCCGGGGGGGACGGCGACGACGGCAGCGGCGCCCCCACCCCCGCCGGCCGACGGCTAGGACGGCTCGGCCGGCTCCTTCACGACGAGGACGGGCCGCGAGGCGCGCTTGAGAACGCCCTGCGAGACGCTGCCGAGGAGCGCGGCGGTGACGGGGCCCCGTCCCCGCGAGCCGACGACGATCATGTCGGCCTCCCTCGCGTCGGCGAGCGCGACGATCGTGTCCACGGTCTGGCCGGCGATGCGCTCGAGGGCGTGGGAGACACCGGCGTCCTCGGCCGCCCGGGCCGCCGCGGCGAGCGCGACCTCTGACTCGTCGAGCGCCTCCCGGTGCGTGTCAGCGTCGCCGTCCGCGGCCCTGTGCCGGGACTCGGTCACGTGGACGAAGGTGACGTCCGCGCCCTGCTGCTTGGCCAGCGCGAGGCCGATGCCGACCGCCTCGTCCGCCGACCTGGAGCCGTCCGTCGCGATCAGGATCTGCTTCATGGGTGCCTCCTTCTCCACTTGACGCACCCTAGGGCCGGCCCACCCGACCGCCATCCGGGAATACCCCTCTCCCGCGCTGCGGCGTTCTGCGGATAATTGTCAGGTGCCCACGGGGGAGCAGGAGAAGTCCTTCCGCAGCCTCGTCGAGGCGGGAATCGCGCTCAGCTCCGAGCTCACGCTCGAGGCGCTGCTCCAACGCCTCGTCGAGACAGCCGCCGAGCTGACCGGCGCGAGATACGCGGCGCTCGGCGTCATCGACGCGACCGGCCGCGAGCTCGAGCGCTTCCTGACCTACGGCATCGACCCCGAGACGCACGCGGCCATCGGCGACCTGCCGCGCGGCCGCGGCATTCTCGGAGTGCTCATCCGGGACGCACGGCCGCTCCGCCTGCGGGACATCGCCGCGGACGACCGGTCGGTCGGGTTCCCGCCGAACCACCCGCCCATGAAGACCTTCCTCGGGGTGCCCATCCTCCTCCGCGGCATCGTCCTACGGGAACCTGTACTTGACGGAGAAGCGGGCGGGCGAGCGACTTCACCCGAGCGACGAGGAGATCGTCACGCTCCTCGCCTCGCAGGCGGCCGTGGCGATCGAGAACGCCCGCCTCTACGAGTCGAGCCGTGACTGGGCGCGCCAGCTGGAGTCCCTCGACGAGATCACGGGCGCGATGCAGGGCGAGATCGAGCCGGAGCGCCTCCTGCAGCTCGTGGTCGACCGCATGGCCGAGCTCCTCGACGCGCGGTTCGTGGCGATCCTCCTGCGCACTCCCGAGGGAAGCGCTCGAGCTCGCCGCGGCCCAGGGAGAGCATGCCGACGAGCTGGTCGGCTACCGGCTGCGCGCCGACCGCTCGAAGACTGGTCGCGTCTTCCGCGAGGGCGTCAGCGCCCGGGTCGACTCCGTCCTCGACGACCCCGAGGTCGATCCGGAGCTGACGCGCCGCATCGGCGCCCGCGCCGGGCTCTGGGCACCGCTGGTCGTCCGCGGCGAGACGATCGGCGTCCTCGTATGGCGTTCGACCGCCGCCAGCCCGACCCGCGCTTCAGCGACGCGGACCTGCGGCTGGCGGAGCGGTTCGCCGCGACGGGCCGCCGTGGCGGTCAACCTGTCGAGACGCATCGCGCAGACGACCGTCCGCCGCATCGTCGACGGGCAGGAGCAGGAGCGCCGACGGCTCTCGCGAGAGCTCCACGACGAGACGGGGCAGGCGCTCACCTCGATCCTCCTCGGCCTCAGGGGGATCGAGGACGCCGCGGGCACCGACCGCTTCCCGGAAGCACTCGCCGGGCTGCGGGAACTCGTCGTCGCCACGATCCAGGACGTGCGCCGGCTCGCCGTCGAGCTGCGCCCGAAGGCGCTCGACGACTTCGGCCTCGTCCCGGCGCTCGAGCGCCTCACCGGCAGCTTCTCGGAGCAGACCGGGATCGAGGTGCACCTCGAGTCGCGCCTGAGGGAACAACGCCTGCCGAGCGAGATCGAGACCGTCCTCTACCGCGCCGTCCAGGAGGCGCTCACGAACGTCGTCAAGCACGCGCGCGCCGAGCACGTCAGCGTGCTTCTCCACCCAAGGAGGGTAAGGTCGCGGCCGTGATCGAGGACGACGGACGCGGCTTCACGCCGAGCGAGGACCGGCGACGGCATCGGCCTGATCGGGATGCGCGAGCGGGTCGCGCTCGTCGGCGGCCGCCTCGTGATCGAGTCCTCCGCGGAGAGCGGCACGACGATCGTGATCGAGGTGCCGGCCGAGTGAGCGTCACCATCCTCATCGTCGACGACCACGCGGTCGTGCGGACGGGCTTGCGCCTCCTCCTCGACGCGGAGGAGGACTTCGAGACCGTGGCCGAGGCGGGGACCGCGCGGGAGGCCGTCTTCGAGGCCCGCAAGCACAAGCCGGACGTAGTCCTCATGGACGTCGGCCTTCCCGACCGGAGCGGGATCGAGGTGACCGAGGACGTGCGCAAAGAGGCGCCCGAAGGCCAAGGTGCTCATGCTCTCTATGGAGGACGACCCGCGCTACGTTCGCGAGGCGTTCGCGGCGGGCGCATCCGGCTACGTGCTCAAGGAGGCGGCGGACGCCGAGCTCGTGACCGCGCTGCGGCAGGTGGCCGCGGGCGAGCCGTACGTCCACCCCGCGCTCGGCGCGCGGATGGCCAGCGGCCGATGCCGAGGCGGCCGCGCGGGCGGACGCCGACCCGCTCTCCGAGCGCGAGCGCGAGGTCCTCCGCCTGCTCGCGCTCGGCCACACGAACCAGGAGATCGCGAAGATGCTCTTCATCTCCGTGCGCACGGCCGAGACGCATCGCGCCCACATCATGCAGAAGCTGCGCCTCAACACCCGCGCCGAGCTCGTCCGCTACGCGCTCGCCGAGGGGCTCTTAGAGGAGTGAGGCGCCGGTGCCCGCGGGGCCGTAGGCGAGGCCCGCGTGCTCCGCGAGGTACGGGCTGAGGTAGCGGGAGGCGATCTTCGCCGCGGGCCACCAGAGGGCGTCGCGCGCGGCCAGCGAGACGTCACCGCGCCCCCCGCCCAGCTCGGTGCGGAGGAAGAGCGGCGAGCTCGAGAGCACGAGACCGCGGAGCACCGGCTCGAACTGTCGCGGCGTCACGTCGGCGCCCGCCGCCGCGGCGATCACCTCGGCGACGACGTCCGCCTGCTGGGCGGCCAACCCTCCCTGCTTGATCGGGAACGTCGTCGCGTCGCCGGCCGCGTAGACGTCCTCCAGACCGGGAACGCGCCCCCGCGCGTCGACGTGGACGAAGTCGTCGTCGTCCTGCGGGAGGCCTGCAAGCGGGATGCCGCGGAGCCGAGGGAGGGAGACGACCGCGTCGGCGGCGATCGGCGGATCGGGGACGACCCTGAGCGCCCCGTCGGCGAACGAGTCGGCATAGGCCTCCGTGACGAGGGCGATCCCCCGCTCGGCGAGGAGCCGCGCGACCGCCGCGCTCGCCTCGCCTCCGAGCACGGCGAGCGGCGCGCTCTCGGGCGTGACGATCGTAAGCGCCGGGTCGACGCGACCTTCCCGCTCGAGGTGGTCGGCGGTCAGCAGGGCGAGCTCGTACAGGGGCAGCGGCCAGGTGACTCCGCCCGGAAGGGCGAACACGACGCGTCGCACACGGCCGCGGTCGAAGTCCTCGAGGAGGCCGGTGATCAGGCCGACGTCGGCCTCGCCGCGGAAGGTGAGGGCGCCGGGCACGGCCTCCCGCGGCCGCGCGCCCACGGCGATCAGGAGGGCGTCGTAGCCGAAGGGGACGTTGCGGCTCGTCCAGATGCGCCGCTCCTCCGGGCGCACGGCGACGAGGCTGCCGAGGCTGTGCCGGGCGCCGCACCCGCGCGCGAGCGAGGCGAGGTCGAAGCGCACGACCCCGCCGAGCCCGAACGGCTCGGCGGTGGAGAGCGGCCGATAGAAGAAGTCGCGGTCGGGCGAGAGGAGCTCGACCTCGACGAGGTCGCCGGCGAGCTTCCGGAGAGCCACCATCGCCTCCAACGCCGCAACGCCGCCGCCGGCGACGAGGACGTGGAGCCGGTGAGGGCGCGCTGCCACGAGCACATGCTCGCCGCCGGGGGCGAGACGGGCATCCGCGGCGACTCGGAGCGCCTTGCGGGAAATCCGCAGCCGCGGTCGGGAGCCGCACCGATGCCCCCCGGCGGAGGCGCGGCCATGCTGGGCCAATGAGCGCGCAAGACGAGGAAGCCCGGCGGAGCTACGCGGTCATCTGGCGCTCCGGCGATGGGCCGATCAGACCCGGCAAGCTCGTCCTCGCACCCGTGAGCCTGCAGGTCGAGGCCGGCACGCCGGGCGGGCAGCTGAGCGCGCTCCGCATCCGCTACGCCGACGTCGCCTCGGTCGAGAAGGCCACTCCGGGAGAGCGCATCCACGGGCGCCCGACGATGCTCGTCCGCCGCCGGGAGCGTGAGCCGCTCTCGATCGCGGCCCTCGACGGGCCGGGCTCTGCGCACGAGCTGATGGAGCGCCTGTCGCGGGCCCTCACGAGCCGGGACGCGGCGTGACCCGGCTCGTCCTGGTCGTGCCCCTCACCGAGGGGACGGCCGAGCGCGCGCGGGAGCTCCTCCAGGAGGGCCCGCCGTTCGAGCTGGGCTCGACGCACATGGAACGCCACGACGTCTTCCTGACCGAGCGGGAGGCGGTGTTCGTCTTCGAGACGGCGGGCGATGCCCCCGCGCTGGAGCTCAGGGCCGGCGATCCGGCTCTCCACGAGGCCGCGACCGCCTGGCGCGAGGTGATGGCCGGCCGGCCCCGCAAGGCCGACGTCGCCTTCACCTGGCAGCGCGACGACTGAGCGGCTAGCCGCGGAGGGCCCGGAGCGCGTTCAGGATCACGGCCGACGTCGATCCCCTCCTGGAGCAGCGCCCCGAAGACCGGGCGGGATGAAGCCGAAGGCGGCGAAGCCCATCGCCACGAGGCTGAGGCCGATGCCGACGAGCACGCTCTCGCGTGCGATCGAGAGCGAGCGCCGGCCGATCCGGACGGCGTCGGCAACGCGCTCGACGCGGTCGACGAGGATGACCGCGTCGGCCGTCTCCGAGGCGACCGTCGCACCCGCGGTGCCCATGGCGATGCCGACGTCGGCGAGCGCGAGCGCCGGCGCGTCGTTGACCCCGTCGCCGACCATGACCACCGGCCGGAGCAGGCCGTCGGCCTGCAGCGAGCGCACGAGCTCGAGCTTCTCCTCCGGCGACTGTTCGGCGTAGACGCGGTCGACGCCGACCTCGCGCCCGATCTCCTCGGCCACGGCGGCCCGGTCGCCCGTGGCCATGGCCACGTGCCGGATGCCCGCGCCGCGCAGGCCGTCGACGAGCCCGCGGCGCGTCCGGCCGCAGGTGGTCGGCGAGGACGATCGCCGCCGCGAGGCGGCCCTCGACGCCGACCAGCACGCGTCGCCGCCCCCGCCCCGTTCTCGGCCTCGAGGCCGGCCACGGTCGCCTCGGGCACGGCGTAGCCGCGGCGAGCGGAGCCACGCCGACGCTGCCGACGGCGACCCGCGTCCCGTCCACGAGCCCCTCGGCTCCCTGGCCCGGCGCCCTCGACGACGCGCTCGGGAAAGCTGAGCGCGAGCCCGCGACCGTGCGCCGCGCGGACGAGGGCCTCGGCGAGCGAATGCGCCGACAGCTGGTCGAGGGAGGCGGCGAGCCTGAGCGTCTCCTCCGGCTCGAGCCCGTCGAGGCGGACGAGGCGCTCGATCTCGGGCAGCCCAAGCGTCAGCGTCCCCGTCTTGTCCAGGACGACGGTCTGCGCCTCGCCGAGCTGCTCGACGGCCGCCCCGCCCTTGACGATCACTCCGGCGCGAGCGGCCCGCGACACGCCCGAGATGATCGCCACGGGCGCCGCGAGGATAAGCGGGCAGGGCGTGGCGACGACGAGCACGGCCAGTGCGCGGACGGGGTCGCCGCTCAAGGCCCATGCGAGCCCGGCGGCGGCGAGGGTGACGGGCAGGAAGACGGCGGCGTAGCGGTCGGCCATGCGTACGAACGGCGCGCGCTGGCTCTCCGCCTGGCGCACCAGACGGACGATCGCCGCGTAGGCGCTCTCGGCCGCCGGCCGCGTCGCACGGAGCTCGAAGGCCTCGCCCGCGTTCGCAGAGCCGCTCCGCACCGGCGAGCCCCGCTTGCACGAGACGGGCAGCGGCTCTCCCGTCAGAGCGGATTCGTCGAGCACGGCCTCCTCGCTCGTGACCATCCCGTCCACCGGGACGACCTCGCCCGCCCGGACGACCACGCGGTCGCCGGGCACCAGCTCCTCCACCGGCACCTCCTCGAAGGCCTCGCCCGCACGGCGGTGAGCGATGCGGGGCGCGCGGCCGACGAGCGCGGTGAGCTCGCGCCGGGCGCGCCCGGCGGCCGCGTCCTCGAGCGCGTTGCCGCCCGCGAGCATGAGCGCGACGACCACGCCCGCGAGGTACTCGCCGAGGACGAGCGCGGCCGCCATCGCCACGAGCGCGATCGCGTCCACGCCGACGTCGCCCCGGAGCACGCTGCGCGCGACCGACCAGGTCAGCGGCACGAGGACGACCGCGGTCGCCAGCGCCCACACCGCATCGCCGGCGGCCGGCTGCGAAGCCAGGTGCAGCAGGCCGCCGGCGCCGATCGCCGCGAGGACTGCGGCGGCCAGCAGCCGGTTGCTCACGCGGGCGGACGCCTGACGACGAGGACCGAGCAGGGCGCCCGGTGCGCCACCCGCTCGCTCACGCTTCCGAGCGCGCGCACGCCGTGCAGCCCGCGGCTGCCGACGACGAGCAGGTCGGCCCGCTCCGCGCCGGCGACGAGCGCGTCCACCGGATCTCCCTCCTCGATCAGGACGCTGCTCGCGATGCCGTCCACGGCAGCGATGTCGAAGTCCTTGCCGTTCCGCGCGGCCAGCGGCCACACATCCGCGCCGAGCCGCGCACCCAGCCGGAACGCGACGGCCGCGGCGAGCTCGGACTCCTCCGACCCGTCGATGCCGACGACGATCGAGCGGGGGAACTCGTCCTCCGGAGGCCCGCCCCGGGCGACGAGGACCGAGCCGGGCGCCGAGTGAAGGAGCGACGTGGCGACGCTGCCGATGGCGATCCCGACGGGCCTGGAGATGTCGTGGCTCCCGACGGCGATGAGCGTGGCGTCCATCTTCGCGGCCTCGCCGAGCAGAACCTGGTCGGCGCGCCCCTCGACGACGTGCGCGGGGACGCCGGGAGCGAGTGCCTCGGCCGCTTCGAGCGCCGCCTTCGCCTCGGCGGCAAGACGTTCGGAGGCGGGGACGGCGGCGAAGCCGGCGTGGGCTGCGGTGGCGAGCTCGAGCGCGGCGACGAGCGCCAGCATCCCGTCGGGCTCCTGGAGCCGCTTCGACTGGCGGAGCGCCTCGAGACCCGCCTCGCCGGAGTCGACGCCGCAGAGGATCCGGGTGAGCACACCGCGGCCGCGCGCCACGTCGATCGTGGGCCGGGGCGGGCCTGCCGCCGGCCAACCGCTTGTCTTCTCGTACACGACTCCTCCCTTCCGGGTGATCTGCGGCCATCGTGCCAGCGGCGGCGAGAGGTGCAATCGGTGCCCGCGCTGAAGCGCGCTGCGGGAAAGCCGCAGGATCTCCGCTACCACGTCTTCAGCCGGAACCCGGAGGTCGGCCGGCGAACCCGGATGCGCGCATCCACCGCGACGTAGCCGGCGGAGAGCCCGAGTACCGGGTTCAGGTCCAGCTCGGTCAGGTCGGGCAGGTCCTCCCCGAGGCGGGAGAGCCGGCCGAGCAGGTCGACGAGCGCGGCCGCGTCCGCCGCCGGCCGCCCCCGGAAGCCGGCGACGAGGCGCCCGGCCTTGCCTCCGTGCACCAGCTCCGCCGCGTCCACGTCCGTGAGCGGCGCCGGGCAGAACTGCGCCTCCCCGACCAGCTCCGCCAGAGTGCCGCCGGGCCCGAAGGCGATCAGCGGCCCGAACACCGGGTCCTCGACGAGCCCCGCCAGGAGCTCGACGCCGCCCTCGACCATCGGCTGGACGATCACCGGGCCGCCGATCCGCTCCGCGGCCTCCGAGGCCTCGGCAGCGCTCTGGAGATTGAGTGCGACGCCACCGGTCTCGGTCTTGTGGGCGCCCGGCGCAGCCGTCTTGACCACGACCGGGAAGCCGAGCTCCCCCGCCGCCCTGGCCGCCTCGGCGGGGTCGGCGGCAGTACGCTCGTCGACGAGCCGCACCCCGTAGGCGCCGAGGAGCGCACGAACCTCCTCCGCAGCGAGCCAGACGTCGTCGGCGCGGGCGAGCGCGGCGGCCACGACCTCGGCGCCGCGTTGACGGTCGACGTCCGCGACGGCGATCTCCGTGCCCGCCGGGCGGCGCAGCCAGGCTGCGCGCTCGACCGCGCGCCCGAGCGCCCGGGCGGCGGACTCCGGGTAGGCGAAGGAACCGGGCACGCCGCCCGCCGCCATCAGCACCGGGAGGACGGGCGCCTCAGACCCAGCGGCGGCCGCCGCGAGCGCCGCCGCGACGTCCTCGGTCAGGACGCGCGCAGCCGGGACGAAGATGGCGACGACCGCGTCGACCGCCGGGTCGGCGAGGACGAGCGGGAGCGCGCGCTCGTAGAGCTCGGCGGTGGCGGAGCCGAGCATGTCCACGGGGTTGGCGCTCGACGACTCGGGCGGGAGCACCTCGGCCAGGCCCGCGCGGGTCTCCGCCGACAGCTCGGGAAGCTCGAGCCCAGCCGCCTCGCACGCGTCGGCGCAGAGGATTCCGAGCCCGCCGGCGTTGGTGAGGACGGCGACTCTCGGTCCGCGGGGCAGGGGGAGGCGGGACAGGAGCGCCGCCACGTCGACGAGCTCCTCGAGCGTGCCGCAGCGGATGACTCCTGCCTGGCGGAAGAGCGCGGCCACCGCGGCCTCCGAGCCCGCCAGCGCGGCCGTGTGGGAGCTCGCCGCGCGCGAGCCCGCGCGGGTGACGCCGCTCTTGAGGGCGAGGATGGGCTTCCTCCGCGCGACACGCCGGGCGATGCGCCCGAAGCGCCGCGGGTTGCCGAACGACTCGACGTAGAGGAGCACGAGCGCGGTCGCGGGATCGTCCTCCCAGTGCTCGAGCAGGTCGTTCGAGGAGACGTCGGCCTTGTTCCCCACGGAGACGAAGGCGGAGAAGCCGAGGCCCCTCGCCCGCGCCTGCTCGAGCAGCGCCAGCCCCAGCGCGCCGCTCTGCGACGAGAAGCCGATGTTCCCGGCCGGGAAGGCGTACGGTGCGAAGGTCGCGTTCAGGCCGACCGCCGAGCTTGCGATGCCGAGGCAGTTCGGCCCGATCAGCCGCGCCCCGTGGGCGCGGACGAGCGCGAGCAGCCGGTCCTGGCGCGCGGCTCCTTCCCGCCCCAGCTCGGCGAAGCCGGCCGAGATGACGCAGAGAGCCCGCACGCCCAGGCGGAGGGCGGTCTCGGCGGCCTCGAGGACGGCCTCGGCGGGCAGGCTGAGGACGACGAGGTCGACGCGCTCGGGAACGCCCTCGAGCGACCGGTGACCGGGGACCCCCGCCACCTCGGCGCCGGAGCGGTTGACCGGGTAGGCACGGCCGCGGAACCCGCCCTCGACGACGTTCCGGAAGAGGCCGCCGCCGATCGAGCCCGGGCGCGGGGACGCCCCGAGCACCGCCAGGCTCCCGGGCTCGAAGAAGGGCCGCAGCGACGCGACCACGGCCGCGTGATCGCGCTCGTCGACCCGGGTGCGGTAGCTCTCGCTCGGGGCGATCGCGAACTCCAGCTCGACCGTGCCCTGCTCGAGCGTCCGCGTGACGTCGAAGCCCGCGTCGGCGAAGACCGCCAGCATGGCGCGGTTCTCGGGCAGCACCACCGCCACGAACCGCTCGATCCCGTGGGCGGCGGCGAGCGCGGCGAGCTGCTCGAGGAGCCGCGTGCCGATGCCCCTGCCCTGGAAGGCGTCGGCGACGGCGAAGGAGACCTCGGCCTTCGCAGGCTCGCGCAGGCGAGCGTAGGAGGCGAGCGCGACGACGCGCTCGCCCGTCTCGTCCGCGACCGTCGCGATCAGCGCACCGCGGTCGACCCAGTCGGGCTCGAGGGCGTGCGCGAGCAGCGCGGGCGTGAGCGCCGGGCTTCCGTGGAAGCGCAGATGGAGGCTCTCGCGCGAGAGACCCTCGAAGAGTGCGAGGAGAAGCGGCGCGTCCTCGGCCCGTGGAGGGCGGAGCCGGAGGGTGCTCCCGTCCCTGAGGATGACGTCCAGGATCTGGGGCTCCGCGGCCACGCCGCCCATGATGCCGCCCTCCGGCCGCAGATGCTCAGTAGTCAGCCACACGCGAGATCGGCGCCGGACCCGATGCCGTCGGCGCCCGTAGGGCGGACGATTGTTCGGGAATCCGAAGCTTGTCGAGGAAACTCCATGGATACCTCGCAGTTGCGGCTCCGCATTCGTGAGCCGCGCACGAAGGGCCCGGGCCGCGGCCGGACCGGGCTCTTCGCCCCACCCTGAAGGAGGAGCCATGAAGCGGTTCGTGATCATGGGCGCGGGCGGCCGCGACTTCCACGACTTCAACGTGGCCTTCCGGGGCGACCCCGAGACGACGGTCGTGGCCTTCACCGCGACGCAGATCCCCGGGATCGCCGACCGGACGTACCCCGCCTCGCTCGCCGGCCCTCGCTACCCGGCGGGCATCCCCATCGTCGACGAGCAGGAGCTCTCCGACCTGATCCGGCGGGAACTGGTCGACGAGGTCGTCCTCGCCTACTCCGACCTCGCCCACGGGGCCGTCATGCACGAGGCCTCGCAGGTGCTCGCCGCCGGAGCCGACTTCACGCTCATGGACCCGCGCTCGACGATGGTCGAGAGCACGAAGCCGGTCGTCGCGGTGTGCGCCGCCCGGACCGGCTGCGGCAAGAGCCAGACGAGCCGGCGGGTCGGTCAGATCCTGCTCGAGGCCGGCCTCTCCGTCGCGCTCGTGCGACATCCGATGCCGTACGGCGACCTCGAGGCGATGCGCGTCCAGCGCTTCGCCACGATCGAGGACATCGACGCATCGAACCCGACGGTCGAGGAGCGTGAGGAGTACGAGACCCCCGTGGCCATGGGCATGATCATGTACGCGGGCGTCGACTACGAGCAGATCCTCCGCCGGGCCGAGGAGGAGGCAGACGTGGTCATCTGGGACGGCGGGAACAACGACTTCCCGTTCTACGCCCCGGACGTCCTGATCACGGTCGTCGACCCGCTCAGGCCCGGCCACGAGCTCTCCTACCATCCCGGTGAGGTGAACGTGCGGATGGCCGACGTCGTCGTCGTCAACAAGGTCGACTCCGCCTCGCAGGAGGCGGTGGCCGAGGCGGTCGCGAACGTCCTCTCGGTCAACCCGACCGCCCGGATCGTCAAGGCGGCCTCGCCCGTGACGCTCGAGGAGGGCCCGCGGCTCGCGGGCGCGAAGGTCCTCGTCGTCGAGGACGGGCCGACGGTCACGCAGGGCGAGATGCCGTACGGGGCCGGGACGGTCGCCGCCCGCCAGGCGGGCGCGACGAACCTCGCCGACCCGAGGCCGTACGCGGTCGGCTCGATCGCGGAGACGTTCGAGCGCTATCCGCGCATCGGCACCGTCCTGCCCGCCATGGGCTACGGCGACGCGCAGCTCGCCGAGCTGGAGGAGACCATCAACGCGACCCCGTGCGACGCCGTCGTGACGGGGATGCCGATGGACCTCACCCGGCTCATCGACATCCGCCATCCCGTGCGCCACGCGACCTACGCGCTGGCCGAGGACGGCCGGCCGACGCTCGCGGACGTCCTCGAGCAGTTCGTCGCGGAGCACCGGCCGGAGCCGGTGGCCGTCTAATGGCCGGGATCGTCGTCGGAACGGACGGGTCCCCGAGCGCCCAGCGAGCCGTTCGCTGGGCCCTCGGGGAGGCCCGCCTCCGCGGGGAGCCGCTCACCGTCCTCCACGCCTGGCTGGCGCCGCTCATCGCCGCGCTGCCGGAGCCCTGGGCCGTCGGCGCGCCCACCTTCGGCCCGTCCGACGAACAGGTCTACGACAGCCTCAGGTCCGCCGCCCGCGCGATCCTCGATGCGGAGGTGGAGGAGGCCCGGCGCCGGGAGCCCGGGCTCGACGTCAGGGGGGAGCTCGTCGAGGCGCACCCGGCGACTGCTCTGCTCGAGGCCGCCCGCGAGGCCGACCTCCTCGTAGTCGGCTCGCGTGGGCACGGAGGCTTCACCGGCCTTCTCCTCGGCTCCGTGAGCAGCCAGTGCGTCCACCACGCCCCCTGCCCGGTGGTCGTGGTGCCCCCCGAGCGCCCGGGCGCCTGAGCCCGGCCCACGGCTGTGGGAAACCCCGTAGCGTGAAGCCGAGGAGACCCCGATGGCCGTGAGCGGAGGCCCGGGGAAGCTGACGGTCGCGGCCGCGGACGAGCGGCTAGGGCGAGTTCGTCGGCGTCACGGCGACATCCCGAACGGTTGGGCGAACGCGGCGGCGTCGTTGCGGTGCCAATCCTCCGACCAGGTCAGGAAGCCACGGCCGTCGGGGCCCGCTGCGACGTTCGGGGACGCGATATCCGGGCTCCTGGCCACGATCCGGATCGGACCCCAGGATCCGCCGCTCGTCGAGCGGAGGGCGACCCGCGTCACGCGGTCGCCCTCGTCGAGGAAGACGCTGGTCGACCAGGCCGCGTACAGGCGTCCGCCGGCGTCCTGGGAGAGAACGGCGTTGACGTCGTTGGTCGACCTGTCGACGTCGCTGACGACGGTCTCCGGGCCGAACCTCGCGCCCTCGAAGCGGCGGACGACGAGCACCTTCGTCCCGTCGTCGTTCCATGTCGTGTACAGGAGGTAGATGCCGGCCGGGCCTCCCGCGAGGGTCCCCTCCTTGCCCGGCCCGATGCGCACGGGGTCGTCCCAGTTTGCGGCGTCGTTCACGTCCCCCTGCCCCGTCCAGCGGCGGAAGAAGATCGTCCCGAGATCGTCGTAGGCGACGATGGGGATCTCGCCCTCGATCAGCACGACGCTCGACCACCAGCCCAGGCCGAGCTCGGCCTGCCGAGTTTCGTCGACGGGTGGCCCGTCGAGTGAGACTGCGTGGTAGACGCCGCTGCGCGGTCCACCGACGAGCGAAACGATCCCCTCCCCTGGCCCTACCGCCGGCTGCCCGATCGTGGACGGATTCGACAGCTCGGAGACGTCCCGCCGCGCCGAGAACGCACTGCCGCCGTCGGCGGAGACGTACGCGCTGACCACGGTGCAGCAACGGTCGTGGAGGACGATTACGCGCTCTGGGCCGGCCAGGAGCACACGGATTTCGCCTGCGCCGCGGCGCTGCCCGGAGCCGAACTCGTGCTCGACGGCGCACGATCTCCCTCCCTGTGGAACCTGGCAGTAGTGCGCGACCCCGTCTTCGTCCACCCAGACGAAGTGCCCGGTTCCCGATGCATCGACGGCTACGTCGGCCGGGCCTCCGGAGGAGGTCAGCAGGAAGCGCTCCCCGGCGGGCACACCTCTCGAGAAGAACGTGCTGTCGAGCCCCAGCGCCGCCTCGGCTGCAGTCGCGCCCGCCACGGTCACCGTCGACGCGACGGCGGCCGACGCGAGCGTACTCGTCCAGGAGCTCGCCTGCGCCTTCACCGCCTCGGTGAGCGGGAGCATCCCAGCAATCGCGAGCATCTTCGCCTTGCCTCGCCGCCGCTTGGCGAGCGCCACGGCGCAGGCCGCGATCGCGGGCGCGACGTAGACCATCACCCACGCGCCCAGAGGCTCGGCCAGTCTCAGATCGGCCAACAGGCCCTGAACGACCACCACCGCCGCCGCCACGAAGATCGCGCAGACGAACTCGGTCGAGATTCGGTTCTCGACGAACTCAGCCGCCCGCTCGCCGAGCCCGGCGAACGGCCTGCCTGGCTCGCCGGCGTCGGGGCGGTCTGGCGCAGCATCCCCTGGCACGGGCTCTTGGCGCCTCCCTGCTGACGGAAGCGGCATCTTACCTGTCGCGAACCGAGCTCGTGCGGCTTGATGCAAGAGAACTACCTCGAGAGCGTGAGCAGCCAGTGCGTCCACCACGCCCCTGCCCGGTGGTCGTGGTGCCCCCGAGCGCCCGGGCGCCTGAGCCCGGCCCACGGCTGTGGGAAACCCCGTAGCGTGAAGCCGAGGAGACACCGATGGCCGTGAGCGGCGGCCCGGGAAAGCTGACGGCATGAGCACGACCCACGCAGGCGCCGTCGGCCTCCTCGTCGAGGCGAAGGACGTGCACAAGATCTACGACACCGGCAAGGTGAAGGTGCACGCGCTGAACGGCGTCGACCTCTCGATCGCCCGCGGCGAGATGGTGGCGATCATGGGGCCGAGCGGCTGCGGCAAGACGACGCTCCTGAACTGCCTCTCCGGCCTCGACGCGATCGACGCCGGGGAGGTGGCGATCGAGGGCACGTCCCTCGCGTCGATGTCGGACCGGGAGCGCACCGACTACCGCGCGCTGCGCATGGGCTTCGTCTTCCAGTTCTACAACCTCATGCCCGTCCTGAGCGCCGTCGAGAACGTCGAGCTGCCGCTCCTGGTCGCCCGCCGCCCCCAGCGGGAGGCGCGCGAGCGGGCGCTCGCGGCCCTCGAGCTCGTCGGCCTCGCGGGGCGCGCCCACCACGTCCCGGACGAGCTGTCCGGCGGTGAGCGCCAGCGCGTCACGATCGCGCGGGCGCTCGTCAACGACCCCGCAGTCGTGTGGGCCGACGAGCCGACCGGCGACCTCGACAGCGAGAGCGCCGCCGACATCGTCGAGCTCATGCGCCGCCTCAACGTCGAGCGGGGCCTGACGTTCCTGATCGTCACGCACGACGTCTCGGTCGGCGAGAAGGCCGACCGGATCGTGAGGATGCTCGACGGCCAGGTCGTCCGAGCCGAACGGCTCGAGCCCGTGCCGGTCTAGGCCGTGCAAGAGCTCTTCGGCATCCCGGTCGACACGCTCCTCGTCGTCCTGGCCGCCGCACTCGCCCTCGCGCTCGGCATCATCGCCGTGCTCGCGCTGCGCCACCCCGTCCTGGTGAAGCTGGGCGTCCGCAACGTCGGGCGCCGCCGCGGCCGGACGGCGCTGATCGTCGTCGGGCTGATGCTGGGGACGACGATCGTGGCCACGGCGCTGACGACCGGCGACACGATGAGCCACACGATTCGGAGCACGGCGGTCGCCACGCTCGGCCAGACGGACGAGCTCGTCTCGGCCAAGGGGACCGAGGTCACGCTCGGCACCGGCCTCGGCTCCGCCACGGGGGTCGAGTACTTCGACGAGGCGGTCGTCGACGAGATCGACGCTGCCCTCGCCGGCAAGGGCCTCGTAGACGGGGTCACCCCGGCCGTGATCGAGCAGATCGCCGTTCAGGCGCCGGAGCAGCGGCAGAACGAGCCGCGGGTGACGCTCTTCGCCGCCGACCCGGAGCGCATGGACGGCTTCGGCGCGATCGAGGGCAGCGCCGGCGAGGTGACGCTCGCGAGCCTCGGACAGAGCGAGACGTTCCTGAACGAGGAGGCCGCCGAGGAGCTCGGCGTCGGCATCGGCGACCGCATCCTCATCTTCGCCGGCGGCCCGGGCCTGCGCGTGACGGTGAAGGACGTCGTCGCCTACGAGGGCGCGGGCACCGCGGGCTCGGCGCTCTTCCTGCCGCTCGACCAGGCGCAGCAACTTCTGGGCCGCCCCGGCCGCGTCCGCCACGTGCTCATCTCCAATCAGGGCGACGAGTGGTCGGGTGAGGCATTGACCGACGAGGTGGTCGCGACGCTCGAGCCGGTCGTCGGGCCGCGCGGCCTCGACGTCGACCCGTCCAAGCGGGACGCGATCGAGGAAGCCGACGTCCAGGGCAGCGCCTTCATGGCGTTCTTCACGACCTTCGGCTCCTTCTCGATCGCCGCCGGGATCCTCCTCATCTTCCTCGTGTTCGTGATGCTCGCGACCGAGCGCCGCGGCGAGCTCGGCATCGCGCGCGCGATCGGGACGCGTCGCGGCCACCTGGTGCAGACCTTCACGTTCGAGGGGGCCGCCTACGACCTCGTCGCCGCGCTCGTCGGGGCGCTCTTCGGCGCCCTGGTCGCCTTCCTCATGGTGCTGGTCATGGCGCAGGCCTTCGACGCCGCGGCGGGCGAGAGCTTCGACATCGAGTTCGCGGTCGCCCCGCGGAGCCTCGCGATCGCGTACGCGCTCGGCGTCCTCCTGACGCTCGCCGTCGTCGCCGTCTCTGCCTGGCGCGTCTCCACCATGACCATCTCGGCGGCGATCAGAAACCTGCCCGAGCCGAAGGCGGAGCGCCGGCGTCGCCGGCTGCTCCTCGCAGGCGCCGTGCTCACGTTCGGGGCGCTCCTGACGCTCTCCGGCGTCACGGGCGACGCGGCGACACCAACGATGATCGGTGTCTCGCTCCTCCTCGCCGGTCTCGTGCCGGTCCTGCGCGCGTTCGGGGTTTCCGAGCGTGCCGCGTACACGGGCTGCGGGCTCACGATCGCAGCCCTGCTCATGCTCCCGTGGTGGCTCTGGGAGAAGGCCTTCGGGCCGCTCTCGATGGACTTCTCGACCTGGATCGCCGCCGGGCTCATGATCGTGATCGGGGCCGTCTGGGCGATCGTCTTCAACGCCGACGTCCTGCTCGGCCTCGCCATGCGCGTCTTCGGCCGCATCCGCAGCCTCGCACCCATCCTCAAGATCTCGATGGCCTACCCGCTCGCCAACCGCTTCCGGACCGGGACGACCCTGGCGATGTTCACGCTCGTCGTCTTCACACTCGTCACCGGGGTGGCCTCGAACGGTTCCTTCGTGCAGGCGCTGCAGAACGAGGACACCTTCGGCGGCGGCTTCGACGTGCGCGCGAGCTCGGGCGGGTCGACGCCGATCGTCGACGTCCAGGGTGCAGTCGCCTCCGCGCCCGACCTGCGCGCCGAGGACTTCGCCGTCTCCGCGTCGCAGTCGTTCCTGCCGATCGACGCGACGCAGACGGGGACGGGCCGCCAGCTCGAGCCGTACGTCGTGCGCGGCCTCGACCGGACCTTCCTCACCCACACGACGTTCGACCTCGGCAAGATCGCCGAGGGCTACCGCTCCGCCGACGAGGTGTGGGAGGCGGTCGCCAGGCGGCCCAACCTCGCGGTCGTCGACAGCCTGATCGTCCCGCGGCGGGACAACTGGAACTTCGCCCCGCCCGGCGACTTCCGCCTGAGCGGCTTCTACTTCGACGAGGGCCCGTTCGAGCCGGTCTCGGTCGAGGTGCGGGATCCGCAGACGGGTCGGAGCGTCGAGCTGACGGTGATAGGGATCCTGTCGGAGACGGCTCCGCTCGAGATGGCGGGGATCTCGACCTCCCAGAAGACGCTCGACGCTGCCTTCCCGGGCCGCGCCTACCCGACCATCTTCTACTTCGACCTGGCGCCGGGTGTCGATCCGGCGGCCGCCGCCACCAGTCTCGAGTCGGCCTTCCTCGGGTACGGGTTCGAGGCGGAGTCGGTGCGAGAGGTGATGGAGGACGCGACGGCGGCCTCGGTCACCTTCAACCGGCTGATCCAGGGCTTCATGGGGCTCGGCCTCCTCGTCGGCGTCGCCGCGCTCGGCGTGATCAGCGCCCGCTCCGTCGTCGAGCGCCGACAGCAGATCGGCGTCATGCGGGCGATCGGCTTCAGGCGAGGGATGGTCGAGGCTTCCTTCCTGCTCGAGTCCTCGTTCCTCGCCCTGACCTCGATCGCCGTCGGCACGGCGCTCGGGCTCCTGCTCGCCTGGAACATCATCGCCGACACGCGGAGTCAGCCGAGCTGGGCGAACCTGACCCTCCACGTCCCCTGGCTGAACCTGGCCGTCATCTTCGTGCTCGTCTACGCGGTGGCGATCGTCGCGACGATCGCGCCGGCCCGCCGCGCCGCTCGGGTCCGCCCGGCCGAGGCGCTCCGCTACGAGTGACCGCGCAGCGAGCGGGCGATCTCGGCGCCCCAGGCGGCGATCTCGTCCCAGTCGCGGAAGTCGCCCTCCTTCGCCCTGAACGCGACGACGAGCGCCTTCTCGCCGAAGCTGAGGCGACTTCGGTCGAGCCTGCCCGCGAAGACGCGGTGCTCGCGCGCGCCGGTCGCCGCGGCGATCTCCTCGACGTCCACCGACTCCTCCGGCGCCGGCCGCGGCGGATCGCCGATCGGCCCGCTCGAGAAGAGCCAGGTCGGAAGCGAGGCGAGCTCGCCGCCCCGCTCCTCGGCGAACGTCCGCGCAGGCTCGAGCCACCGCCCGGCGTAGACGGCGCTCCCGAGCACGACCGCCTCGTAGCCGGCGAGGTCGCCGACGTCGGCGACGCGCGCCACCTCCGTCTCGAGGCCGGCTTGCACGAGGGCGCCCGCTATCCCCTCGGCGATCTCCTCGGTCGCCCCGTACCTGCTCGCCACCGCCACCAGCACGGCCACGGGCCGATGCTGAGGGCCGGAGGGCGCGGCGTCAAGCATCTGCGGGAAACCCGAAGCGAGACGACGGGCGCTCCGCAGGGATCCCCCGCGCATGCCCTGATGGCGCCGAGCCCGTTCGCGGGGAAGCTGCGGGCACGCGACCACGGAAGGAGAACGGAACGATGACCTTGCGCAAGATTCTCGAGTACGGGGGGATGCTCGCCGGAGTCGTCCTCATCGCCTTCGGCATCGGCTCCCTCTGGCTGAGCATCGACGCACGCAGCACCGTCACGGACGAGCTGTCCCGCGAGCAGATCGTCGGCTCGGAGGACATGAGCCCGTCCACGATCCAGGCAGGGATCGACGAGGCCGGCCTGACCGACGTCTCCGCTCCCTCCTGTGACGTCGCCGGCGAGGAGATCACCACCGGCGGCGAGGCGCGGTGCTTCTCGCAGTACATGCGGATCCACGCCCTCGAGTCGTCCGGCGGCCTCACCTACGCGCAGATGGGGCGGTTCCTGGCGGCCGACGATCCGGAGAACCCCGCGGGGACGAACGACTCCGAGGCGGCGGTCACCGACGAAGAGGGGAACCCGGTCGCCAACCAGGCCCGCAACACCTGGGTGACCGAGACCGCATTGTCCACGGCGCTCAACCAGTCCTACATGGCCGAGCAGCTCGCGCTCTTCGGCATCGTGGTCGGGATCGCGCTGATCCTCGCCGGCATCGGCTTCCTGGTGCTGGCCGTCGGCGGCGCCCTTCGCCACGCCGAGGCGGTCAAGGCCGACGCCGACGCCAAGAAGGCGGCTCTCGCGTAAGCCGCAACTCGTCACTCCCCCCGACGGGCTCCCCAGGCCGCCGAACCCCCACCGGCGGCCCGGGGTCTTTCTCCGGCGGATAGCCTGGGAGGTGTGAGCGCGGAGCCCCGGATCCCCCGGCGCACGCTCTTCGGCGAGGAGCTGGGGGGCGAGCCGCCGCTGACCGAGCTCCTCGCCGACGCCCAGCGAAACCTGCGGGAGCTGGCCGACCGGTACGGGTCGAACCTCCCTGCCGACGAGGAGCTCCACGTGCTCGACGAGACGCTCGACGAGCTGGATGCCGCGCTCGAGCGGGTGCGCGAGGCCCGCACGAAGCTGGCGCGCATCGAGCTCCGGCTGGCCACCTCCTACGAGAACGCGGTCGCCCGGGTCCGCCAGGCCGGACGGGACGGTGGACCCGGGTAGAAGAGAACGCAGGACGCTCCCCCGACCGGGGGACGCGGACGGGGCGTCGTCGGTCGACGGCGACTCGAAGATGCGCTCCCTGCTCGCCGCCGCTCCCGTCATCCTGCTCCTCGCCGTCGCCTGCGGGGCCGAGGGGACGCCGGCCGGCGAGGAGTCCAGCCAGGGAGGCGCGGCCGTCTCGACCGGCCCGACGGGGAACGGAACGCAGTCGCCGGCGCGGCGCCTCCGGGACCACCGCCCCCGGGAGGACCTGAACAGGAAGGACATGGCGGCCGCGCGGGCTGCCGTCAAGGTGGGCCCCTACTTCCTCCCCGGCTGGCACGAGGTCGAGGCCGCCCCCGACAGCGGCTCGGACTGCACGACCTTCAACCCCGACCTCTCGCGCTTCACCGTCACGGGGAAGGCCCGCTCGGCGATGAAGACCGACTCCGCCGCGCGGATCGACTTCTCGGTCAAGATCTACGCAGACCGGGCCCAGGCGGCCAAGGTCTTCGAGCTGAGCACGGGGCGCCGCGACCTCCGCTGCATCCGGGACGGGGTCGCCGACGACCTGCGCGAGGCGGGCTTCGAGGTCCCGGTGGTCGAGTCGCGCCTCCTCCGCGAGCCGCCCGTAGGAGCCGAGACGGTGATCTACGCCATCTACTACGAGCTCGAGTACCCGGGCGTCGAGGAGCGCCAGCCGTACCCCGTCGAGGTCTACGTCTTCCACACGGGGCGCGTCGTCGGCGCCGCGTTCTTCAGCTTCATCGCGGACAAGGACTCCGAGCTCCGCCACGCCCGCTTGCTCGAGGCGCGGCTGCGCGGCGTCTAGCGCCCGCGCACCGCCGCCCAGTCCGTGGGGACGTCGCCGCCGCCCTCCTCGCTCACACGCGCGCCGAAGCGAAGCAGCGCCGGGTGCGGCGAGAGCTTGCCGGCCGCGAGCGACTCGCCCTGGCGAAACGCGGTCGCGCGCTCGAGCAGGCTCTGCGGCACGAACGAGAAGACGCCGCCGACGTAGCCGAGGTCGGCGGTCGAGTTCATGCGCATGAGCAGGAGGTTGTCGCACTGACCGAGCACGTTCTCGTGCACCTTCTGCGGTCGCTGGGTGCGAGACGAGCAGGTAGAGGCCGAACTTCCGCCCCTCGCCCGCGATCCGCACGGCGTGCTCCGTGGCGATGGCGGTCAGCGCGTCTTCCGGCTGTTCGGGACAGACGTTGTGCGCCTCGTCCACGACCACGAGCACGGGCGACCGGTCGGCGCGCCGCTCCCATAGGCGTCCGAGCACGGCCTGCGCCACGAGCGCCTGCTCTTCGCGCGTCGCCAGGGAGCCGAGGTCGACCACGAGGCAGCGGACGCCGGGGTCGGCGACGGCGTCGAGGACGGAGCCCGACGCTCCACGCGCCCACACGCCCCATTCGAGGACGCCGAGGTTCGCGGCCCGCTGCACCAGCCGTCGCCCTTCCGGCGAGTCCGAGGCGAGCTCTTGCAGGATCTCGGGCCGCCAGCGGTCGAGCGCCGAGGTCAACACCGAGTACTCCTCGCGGTCGGCGATCGGGTCGAGGCGGAGGACGGCGGCCTGGGCCGCGGAGTCGAGGTCCGGATAGATGAGCCTGAGCGGCTCGGCACCGTCGGCGACGCCGCGCACAGCCACCTGCGGAGCGACCTGCCGGTAGCGGCCGGCGAGGGCCTCGTCCGCGTTCTCGCGGACGCGCCCGAGGCGCACGAAGTCCGAGTTCGGGTCGAGGATGACGATGCGGAGCTGCGTCTCCATGAGCAGCCGCTCGAGAACGAGCCCGAGCGAGTACGTCTTTCCTGAGCCCGACTGCCCGCAGAGGAACGTGTGCCGGTCGAAGCCGCCCACGTCGAGCGCGAGGGGGAAGCCGGGCGCGAGGACCAGCTCGCCCACCTCGAGGGCGGCGCGAGGCGGGCGGGTGCGGTCGAGCCACTCGGCCACCTCCTCCGGCGCCGCGGGCCGGGCGGTCGCGTCGTGGAAGGAGGCGCCGTCGCCGTCGAGCACGACCCCTCCCCCTCCGCATAGCGGAGGAGGATGCGGCTGTGCGCGGCGAGGTCTTCGCTGAGCCCGACGGCGAGCTCCGGCCCCTCGCGGGTCGCTTTCTCGAGTGCGATCACCTGGCCGAGCCGGCGGCCTCTCTCGTCCTCGAGGAGGACGTAGCCGCCCGCCTGGAAGGCGAGCTCGTGGAGCGAGGCCTGAAAGGTGAAGCGGCGCCCGTCGACGGAGGTCGCGAGCGGCGCGACCGAGCGCTCGAACTCGCGCCGGACGCTCCGGTAGCCGTCCAGCCGGCCCGCGAGCGCCCCCGGCTCGACCGTCACGCGACCTCGCTGCACTCGTCGATGGGCACGGCCAGCCCGGCGCCGTCCTGCCCGAGCTCCACCGTGCAGGCGTCCTCGAGGACGTCGTAGCCGGTGACGACCCCTTCACCGTGGGGCGTCGTCACCCGGCGGCCGACGCGAGGGGCCCGGTCGCGGAAGCTCTTGTAGAGCGGATGCTCGAAGGCGAGGCAGCAACGGAGGCGCCCGCAGAGACCCGTGATCCGGCCGGAGCTCATGGGCAGGCCCTGGTCCTTGGCCATCCGCAGCGTGATCGGCTGCTCGTGCGACGGGTAGCGGCGCGAGCACTGGCCGCCGCCGCAGAGGCCGTGGTCGCCGCACAGCCGCGCGCACTCGCGCGGGCCGACGGGGCGAAGCTCGACCCTGCGGTGGAGCCGGTCGCGAAGCGCGCCCTGGAGAGGCGCCGTATCGGGCCGGTTCTCGGCTTCGTACGAGAAGACGAGCCGCGAGCCGTCGAAGACGAGCTCCGCGGCCACGGGCTTGAGCTCGACGCCGTGCTCCCTGACGACCTCCCGGAAGACGCGCATCGCCCGCCGCGCCTCGTCGCGGTTCGCCTCGGCGGTCTCGTGGTCGACCTCGGTCGCGCGCCGCACCACGCGCTTCAGCGGCGCATCGGCAGGCTCCTCGAGCTCGTGGTTGCCCTTGACGACCCGCCCGAGCTCCTGCCCGCGCGCGGTCTGGCAGACGACCTTCTCGTCCCAGGCGAGCTCGAGCTCGCCCGGGTCGAAGGAGTACACCTTCCCCCCGGGCGAGAACACCACGCCGACCGCGACCGTCATGCGGGAAGTGTGCCTCCGAGCTCACGCCGGAGGCGGATGAAGAGAGCCTCCAGCGAGAGCCCCGGCTGGACGTTGAACTCGTAGGAGCGCCACACCTCGCGCACGGTCGCCGCCGCGCTCTCGGCGCCCGAGCCGCGCTCGGGCAGGCCGTCGGCGGCGAGCTCCGCCAGCTTGTCGGTGTTGAGGACGGCGCCGGCCGCGCCGGCGGCCACGACCATGAGGTCGCGGTACCAGCTCGTGAGCAGCTCGAGCGCGTCCAGCACCTCCTCCCGCTCCGCGCCCCGGCCGGCCCGCCTGCCCCGCTGCTCGGTCTCACGCTGCGTCTCCGAGGGAAGCGGCTCCTGCTCCACGGCCGCGCGGGCCCGGCCCGCCTGTTCCTGGGCGATGTCCATGACCGCGTGCGAGGCCCTCCCCGCGTCGAACCCCGGGTCGAGATAGACGGAGCGGGCGAGCGCGATCAGGCCGTCGCGGCGCTCGCCGGCGTCGGCGTCGAGGAGCCGCTCGGCCCGGTCGAGCCGTCCGGCCGCGACGCGCGCGAGCGCGTCGAGCGGCTCGCCGGCGAGACCGCGCGAGGAGAGGAACGCCTTGATCGCGCGCTGAGAGAGGCGGCGGAAGGGAACGGGCTGGCAGCGCGAGCGGATGGTCGGCGGCAGGAGCCCGAGCTCGTCGGCGACGAGGACGATGACCGCATACGGCGGCGGCTCCTCGAGGTCCTTGAGGAGCGCGTCGGCCGCGTCCTCGTTCAGCAGGTGCGCCCGCTGGACGAGGTAGACGCGGCGGTCCGCCTCGAACGGGCGCATGTGCAGGTCGCGGCGAAGCGCGCGAATCGGGTCGATCCGGATCTGATCGCCGAGCGGCTCGAGCACGTAGAGGTCGGGGTGGATCCCGCGGGCGACGCGGTCGGGGTCGCCGAGCAGCTCGCCGGCGAACGCGAGCGCCGCGCGACGCTTCCCCGCCCCACGCGGGCCGTGGAAGAGGTAGGCGTGCGCCGGCCCCTCCTTGAGGGCGGCGCGCAGGAGGCGCTTGGCCTCGTCCTGCTCAGGGAAGGTCTCGAAGGTGTCCACGGACGGTCTCGGCGATATCTTCGGGGTTCCCGCCGCCGTCCACCACCGTGACCCTCGCGGCGAAGATTCGGGCGAGCTCGCGGTAGGCGCCGTCGACCTCCTCGGCGAAGGCGGCGCCCTCCCTCTCGATGCGGTCCGGCTCACCGCCCCGGCGGGCGGCCGCCTCGGCCGGCGGCAGGAGGATGAGGAAGGTGCGGTCGGGCAGGAGCCCGCCGGTGGCGAGCAGGTTGAGCTCGAGGACGCGCTCGACTCCGAGGCCGCGCGCGACCCCCTGATAGGCGAGCGACGAGTCCAGGTAGCGGTCGCAGACGACGTCGGCGCCGCGTGCGAGCGCGGGCCGGATCACCTCGTGCACGAGCTGCGCGCGGGCGGCGGCGAAGAGGGAGGCCTCCGTCCAGGGCGCCAGCGCCTCGCCGTGGAGCAGGAGCTCGCGGATCCGCTCGCCGGCCGCCGTGCCCCCCGGCTCGCGGGCGAGGACGACCTCGCGACCCTCGGAGCCGAGCCGCTCGGCGAGGAGGCGCGTCTGCGTGGACTTCCCCGAGCCGTCCACGCCTTCGAAGCTCACGAACATGGGAGCGCCGTAGGATACGCGGGTGCAGGTGATCGTCACAGGGGGGGCGGGCTTCATCGGCTCGCACGTCGTCGACCTGCTCGTCGCGCGCGGCGACGAGGTCCTCGTCCTCGACGACCTCTCCCACGGCCGGCGCGAGAACGTGAACCCCGGCGCGAAGCTCATGGTCGCGGACATCCGCGACCCTGAGGCGGTCGCCGAGGCGTTCGCCGCGGCGCGGCCCGACGCCTGCCTCCACCTGGCCGCGCAGGCGGACGTCCGCGTCTCGGTCGCGCGCCCCGACTTCGACGCCGACGTCAACGTCCTCGGCACGATCCGGCTGCTCGAGGCCGCCCGCGAGCTGGGGACGCAGATCGTCTTCGCCTCGACCGGCGGTGCGATCTACGGAGAGTGCGCCGAGCCGGCGGCCGAGACCTCACCGCGCGCGCCGTTCTCGCCCTACGGCACCTCGAAGCTCGCGGGCGAGGAGTACCTCGCGACCTACAACCGCCTCTACGGGAGCGAGCACACCGCGCTGCGGTTCGGCAACGTCTTCGGGCCGCGGCAGGACCCGCACGGCGAGGCCGGCGTCGTCGCCATCTTCCTCGGGCGGCTCGCGCGCGGAGAGGCGCCGCACATCTTCGGCGACGGCTCGCAGGAGCGGGACTACGTCTACGTCGGCGACGTCGCCGCGGTCACCTCCGCCGCGGTGGGGCGGCCGGCGGGCGTCTACAACGTCGGCACCGGCGTCGCCACCTCCGTGCTCGACCTGTTCGAGACCTGCCGCACGGCCGCGGGCGTCGAGGTCGAGCCGGTGTTCGACCCGCCGCGCCTGGGCGAGCTGCAGCGAAGCGTCCTCGACGCGGGCCTCGCTACGCAGGAGCTGGGCTTCGCCGCCGGCACGTCGTTCGCCGACGGAATCCGGGCCACGTGGGATTTCATCCGGGCGGAAGGAGAGGCCGGACACGGGTCGAACTAGACCGGCCCGTGGATCATCGCGCAGACCTCCCCGCCCAGCCTCCCTGGCGCTCCGCGGCCTTCATCGCCGCGTCGGTGGCGACCGTCGAGCTCGTCATCCTGCTGATCGTCGGCATCTGGCTCTTCGGCAAGTTCTTCTCCGACGAGGTCACGAAGGCGACCGACCCGGAGACCGTCGCGCGCGCCGCCGTCGAGCGGAAGCTCGAGGAGAGCGGCCAGGCGCAGGCGAAGGCCAAGACGGCCGAGAAGCCGGCCGTCAAGCCGCTGCGGCCCCGCATCAAGACCTCCGTGCTCGTCCTGAACGGGAACGGCGTCAGCGGCGCCGCCTCGGCCGCCGCCCAGCAGGTGCGCTCGAAGAAGTACGTGGTCGCCGCCACCGGGAACGCCGCGACGACCGACTACCCGCGCTCGATCGTCATGTTCCGGCCGGGTTTCCGCCGCGAGGCCCGCCGGCTCGGCAAGGACCTCGGCATCGGCCGCGTCGTGCCGCTCGACGGGATGCGCCCGGGTGAGCTCCAGGGCGCGCACCTGGTCGTCGTCCTCGGCGGCTAGGTTCGGCCCGCAAGCGGCGCCCGGCCCGCTCCCCGCGGGTACATTGGGATCGTGGTCGACCCCCTCCTCCTACGCGCCTGCCGACGCGAGCACGTCGAGCGAACACCGGTCTGGTTCATGCGTCAGGCCGGGCGGTCGTTGCCCGAATACCGCGAGATCCGGGCGCGCCACTCGCTCTTCGAGGTCTGCCGCCGGCCCGAGCTCTGCGCCGAGGTGACGCTCCAGCCGGTGCGCCGGCACGGCGTCGACGGGGCCGTCCTGTTCGCCGACATCATGCTCCCCGTCCTCGGCATGGGCGTGGACGTCGAGCTCGTCGACGGGGTGGGGCCGGTCGTCAAGGAGCCGGTGGCGAGCGCCGCCGACATCGAGCGCCTGCGAGTGCCCGAGCCCGAGGACTCGGTGCCCTTCCTCCTCGAGGCGGTGCGCCTCGTCCGCGAGGAGCTCGATCCGCGCAAGACGGTGATCGGGTTCGCCGGCGGGCCGTTCACGGTCGCCGGGTACCTGATCGAAGGCAAGCCGTCACGGGACTTCGTCAGGACGAAGACGTGCATGTACAGCTCCTCCGAGGCCTGGCACGCGCTCATGGAGAAGCTGACCGAGACCTTCGCCGCCTACCTGCGGGCGCAGGTGCGCGCCGGCGCCGACGTCGTCCAGCTCTTCGACTCCTGGGTCGGCGCGCTCTCGGCCGCCGACTACCGGGAGTTCGTGGCCCCCTACTCGGCCCGCATCCTCGCGGCGGCCGGCGCCCCCACGATCCATTTCGGCACCGGGACGACCCACCTACTGCGCGACATGAAGACGGCGGGCGGCGACGTGATCGGGCTCGACTGGCGAGTGCCGATCGACCGCTGCTGGGACTCGCTCGGCTCGGGGCGCGGAGTGCAGGGAAACCTCGACCCGGCCGTCCTGCTCGGGCCCTGGGAACGTGTCGAGGACTCGACCGTGCACATCCTCGACGCGGTCGCGGGGCGCCGCGGGCACATCTTCAACCTCGGCCACGGTGTCCTCCCGGACACCGACCCGGACGACCTCGGCCGCCTGGTCGAGCTCGTGCACGAGCGCACCTCCGTCGAAGTAACCGCTTGACCTCGCGAGGCGAACGGACCGCGGTCGTGCTCATGGCGTACGGGAGTCCCGAGCGCCCGGAGGACGTGCCCGCCTACTTCTCCGACATCCGCGGCGGGCGCCCGGTGCGGCAGGAGGCGGTGGACGAGCTGGTCGAGCGCTACCGGCGGATCGGGGGCTCCTCGCCCCTGAACCGGATCACGGAGGAGCAGCGCGAGCGCCTCGCCGAGGCGACCGGCCTACCGGTCTACGTCGGCATGAAGCACTGGAGCCCGTGGATCCCGGAGGCGGTCGAGCAGGCGCTCGCCGGCGGCGCCGACCGGCTCGTCGGCCTCGTCCTCGCGCCCCACTACTCGCGCATGTCGATCGGCGGCTACCGCGACCGGCTCGAGGAGTCCCTCGGCGGCCGCGCGGAGCTCGCCTTCGTCGAGAGCTGGTACGACCACGAGCCGTTCGTCGACGTGCTGGCAGACCGTGTGCGCGGCACGGACGCACACGTCGTCTTCACGGCCCACAGCCTCCCCGAGCGGATCCTCGCCGAGGGCGACCCGTACCGCGACCAGCTCCTCGAGACGTCAAGACTCGTCGCCGAGCGCGCCGGCCTCGCGGAGTGGTCGTTCGCCTTCCAGAGCGAGAGCCCGACCGGCGAGCCGTGGCTCGGCCCGGACATCCTCGCCGAGCTGGAGAGCTTGCACGGCCGCGGCGTCCGTTCGGTGCTGGTCGCCCCGGTCGGCTTCGTCTGCGACCACCTCGAGATCCTCTGGGACCTCGACGTCGAGGCCCGCGAGAAGGCGGCAGAGCTCGGCCTCGAGCTCGACAGGATCCACCTGCCCAACTCCGACCCGGCCTTCATCGACGCCTTGGCAGCCCTCGTGGAGAAGGCCTCCGATGCCGAAGAGCGAATCGAAGAGTCCGATGAGTAGCACGTCGCGCAGCTGCCCCGACTGGCCGGTCCTCCTCGAGGTCGCGCCGGACCTCCACTTCAAGCACTACACGCTCGGCGAGGCGCGCCTCCCGGCCGAGGTGATCGTGAACCTCCCGGACATCCCCATGGAGGCCGTGGCGATCTGCGCCGACCTCGAGCACAACGTCTACAACCCGAACCACACCGACCCGCGGATCGCCGCCGCCCTCCAGGACACGTACTGGTACTCGCTCACCGAGTGGGCGCAGCAGGCCCCGAGAGCGTAGCCTGCGGGCATGGGTAAGGGGTACGCCGAGGGGCCGGCGGCCGAGGAGCGCTTCGCCGACCTCGAGCGCGCGGAGCGCGGCGGCGCGGAGGAGGCGGCGCCGGAGAGACAGGCCGTGTACGGCTCCACCGACGACGACCCCCAGCGCCACTTCCTCGGCTGGCTCGGCGAGGTCGACCCGGACGAGCTCTTCGCGAGCGGCGAGGCCTGGGGCCTGCAGGTCGTCAGGCGCCGGATCTCGTAGTCCAGTAGACCTCGGTCCGGTACGGGAGCTCCACCTCCGCGCGGCCGCGCGTCTCCGGGTCCGAGGCGAGCAGCTCTCGCACCTGCGCCAGCAGGCGCTCGCGCTCGCCTTCCGGGAGCGCAGCGACGAAGCTGACGGACGCGACCCGCGCGACGACGACCTCCGGCTCCAGGCGGTGGACGTGGTGAACCTCGACGCGGCGCAGCTTGCCGAAGAGGGAGGTGCGCGCGAAGGCCTCCCGCCAGGCGCCGCTCCGGTAGCCGGGCGCGCCGCCGCGGTGCGGCTCCATGAGCTCCGAGAGCCGCTCCACCCAGCGGACGCGCGCGTCTCTCACGTTCCAGAGGAGCCCGAGGCCGCCGCGAGGCCTGAGCACGCGGTGGATCTCGGCCAGCGCCTCGTCCCCGCGGAACCAGTGGAAGGCCGTGCCGACCGCGACGACGTCCACGGAGCCCGCGGCGAGCGGGATCGCCTCCGCCGTGCCCGGCAAGGCGGGAACGCCCGGCAGCGCCCGCTCGAGCGCGGCCCGCATCTCGGCGACCGGCTCCACCGCCACGACCTCGGCCCCGGTGCCGACGAGGAGCGCGGTCAGCTTCCCCGTCCCGGCCGCCAGGTCGAGCACGACCCGTCGCGGGCCGAGGTGGAGCTCCCGCGCGAGGCGGGCGACGGCCTTGGGCGGGTAGGTGGGCCGGCCCAGCTCGTACGAGGCGGCCGCCCGGGAGAACCCCCGGGCGGCCGCTTCGTGAAGCTCCAGGCTCATGCAGGCGAGGGTACCCCCCGTCTTTCAGCCCGGGTTGCCGACCTTGAGCAATCCGACCTGTCCGAGGTCGACGCTCGCGAACGAGTGCGAGACGCGCACGTACTCGTGGTCGGCCGGCGGCAGGGGCTTCTCCACCGGCTCGACGACGATCGCCCCGTACATGCCGTTCGCGATGTGGGCGAGCACCGGCTTCGTCCCGCAGTGGTACATGAAGACGCCGGGATCGTCGGCCGGGAACGTGTAGGTGATCGACTCTCCCGGGGCGACGTCGCGAAAGGCCCTGTCGGGGGCGATGCGGGCCGCGTGGAAGTCGATCGAGTGAGGGATGGCGCCGGCGTTCGTCAGCGTGATCCGGACGGTCTGCCCCTCGCGCGCGTGGATGGCAGGCCCTGGCGCTCCGCCCTCGAAGGCCCAGGCGCTGTACTGGACTCCGGGCGCGATCTCGATCACGACGTCCACGAGCCTGAGCTCGACGTCGACCACGTCGGCTTCGGGTGCCGGCTGGAGCTCCGCCGGAACCGGCTCGTGCTGTGCCGCGAGCTCTTCGGCGTTCTCGGCCGTCTGGCCGGCGAAGCTGACGAGCCCGTTGCCCGACGAGGGCGTCGCGGCATGCCCTTCGTGGCCGGAGGCCTCGTGCGCAGCATCCTTGGCGTCGGATCTGGCCTTCTGCGCGACGTCGGCGGCGACGACCGCGGTGCCTCCGCCGGCGATCGCCGCCAGGGCGAGAACGCCGCTGGCACCTCGGCGTGCTCGCCGAGGCCGGGCTCGTCAGCTCCCGCGCCGAGGAGCGGGACCGACCCGGCCGGCCGCGGATCGTCTTCAGCGCGGCGGCCGACTCCTCGCCGGGCCGCCAGGACTACCGGCTGCTCGCGGCGATCCTCGCCGGCTCGCCGTCGGGCTCCGCCGGGGGGGCCACGGCGGCCGAGCGGGCAGGCCACGCCTGGGGCCGGTACCTCGTCGAACGCCCGCCGCCGCAGGCGGCGGTGACGGAGGACGAGGCGGCCCGGCACGTCGTCGAGCTGCTCGACGAGCACGGGTTCGAGCCGGAGCGCGAAGGCCACGACGTGCTCATGCACCGCTGTCCGTTTCGCGACCTGGCAGAGGAGCACGGCGACGTCGTCTGCTCGGTGCACCTCGGACTGATCCGCGGTGCGCTCGAGGAGATCGGCGCACCGGTCGAGGCGACCGCACTCGAGCCGTTCGTCGAGCCGGGCCTCTGCCGCGCCCGGCTCGGGCCGGCCTAGCCGCGCGCCGCGATCTTGCGGAGCGCGTAGAGCAGGATCCCGCCGTGGCGGAGGTAGTGCCGCTCGCGCGGCGTGTCCAGGCGCACGCGGGCGGTGAAGACGACCGGCTCGCCGCCGCCGTCCGGCGTCGCGGTCACCTGCGCCTCGCTCGCCTCGCCGTTCTCCAGCCCCGTGACCGCGAAGGACTCGCGGCCGGTGAGGCCGAGCGACTCGGCGCTCTCGCCGTCCGGGTACTGGAGCGGGACGATCCCCATCCCGATCAGGTTCGAGCGGTGGATGCGCTCGTACGTCTCGGCGACCGCCGCGCGGACGCCGAGGAGATTCGGGCCCTTCGCCGCCCAGTCCCGGGAGGAGCCGGAGCCGTACTCCTTCCCGGCGAGCACGACCGTCGGCACGCCCTCGGCCCGGTACCGCTCGGCCCCGTCGAAGATGGTCATCTCCTCCCCGTCGGGAAGGTGGGCGGTCCAGGTCCCCTCGCTCCCGGGGACGAGCAGGTTGCGGAGCCGCACGTTGGCGAACGTCCCCCGCACCATCACCTCGTGGTTCCCCCGACGCGAGCCGTAGGAGTTGAAGTCCTTGCGCTCGACCCCGTGCTCGACCAGGTACCGCCCGGCCGGGCTGTCCGGCTTGATCGCGCCGGCGGGCGAGACGTGGTCGGTGGTGACGCTGTCCCCGACCATGACCAGGCAGCGGGCGCCCTCGATGTCCTCCACGGTGCCGGGCTCCGGCGACATGCCCTCGAAGTACGGCGGCAGCCGCACGTAGGTGGAGCCGGGATCCCAGGCGAAGAGGTCGCCCTCGGGAACGGGGAGGGCCGCCCAGTTCTCGTCGCCGGTGAAGACGTCGGCGTAGGTCCGCCGGTACATCTCCTCCGAGATCGCCTCGGCGATCGTGTCGCGCACCTGCTCGGGCGTCGGCCAGAGGTCGGCGAGGAAGACGTCCGCGCCGTCCGCGCCGCGCCCGATCGGCTCCGTCGTCAGGTCGAGGTCGATGCGCCCGGCGAGCGCGTAGGCGACGACGAGCGGCGGTGAGGCGAGGTAGTTCGCCTTCACCTCCGGATGGATGCGCGCCTCGAAGTTGCGGTTGCCGGAGAGGACGGCACAGACGACGAGCTCGCCCTCCTCCACCGCGACGGAGATCTCGGAGGGGAGCGGGCCCGAGTTGCCGATGCAGGTCGTGCACCCGTAGCCGACCGTGTGGAAGCCGAGCTCCTCGAGGAACGGGGTCAGGCCGGCCTTGTCGTAGTACTCGGTGACCACCTTGGAGCCCGGCGCGAGGCTCGACTTCACCCAGGGCTTCGTCCCGAGGCCGCGCTCGACGGCGTTCCTGGCGAGGAGCCCGGCGGCGACCATCACCGACGGGTTGGAGGTGTTCGTGCAGCTCGTGATCGCCGCGATCACGACCGACCCGTCCTTCAGCTCGAAGCGCTCCTCGCCGAGGGAGACGGGGACGGTGCGCCGGTCGGGCGCGAGCTCCGCGACCGCGACCGGGACCGGCTCGTCCTCGCGGAGCGCCTCGTGGCCCGGCGCGGTGAACTCGGGCGGGTCGCTGGCCGGGAACGACTCGGAGATCGTCTTGTCCTCGGAGCCGTTCGTGTACGGGACGCCGAAGCTCGCCAGCGCCTGGAGGAAGGACGACTTCGCCTCGGTGAGCGGCACGCGGTCCTGCGGGCGCCGCGGCCCGGCGAGGCTCGGCTCGACGTCGCCGAGGTCGAGCTCGACGACCTGTGAGTACTCGGGCGTTGCGTCCGGGTCGTGGAAGAGGCCCTGGGCGCGGCAGTAGGTCTCGACGAGCTCGACCTGCTCGGCGCTGCGGCCGGTGAGGCGCAGGTAGCGAAGCGTCTCCTCGTCGACGGGGAAGAACCCACACGTCGCCCCGTACTCCGGGGACATGTTCCCGATGGTCGCGCGGTCGGCGAGCGGCAGCCCGACGAGGCCGCGGCCGAAGTACTCGACGAACTTCCCGACGACGCCGAACTTCCGCAGGATCTGGGTGACGGCGAGCACGAGGTCGGTGGCGGTGGCTCCCTCCGGAAGCCGGCCCGTGAGCCGGAAGCCGACCACCTGCGGGACGAGCATGGAGACCGGCTCGCCCAGGAGCACCGCCTCCGCCTCGATCCCGCCCACGCCCCAGCCGAGGACGCCCAGGCCGTTCACCATCGTCGTGTGCGAGTCGGTGCCGATCAGCGTGTCCGGGAACGCGAACGGCCGCCCGCCCTCCTCGCGCGCCTCGACCACGCGGGCGAGGTACTCGAGGTTCACCTGGTGGACGATGCCGGTGCTCGGGGGCACGACCTTGAAGTTGTCGAACGCGCTCTGTCCCCAGCGCAGGAAGGCGTAGCGCTCCCGGTTCCGCTCGAACTCGCGCTCGGTGTTGCGGAAGATGGCGAGCCGGGAGCCGAACTCGTCCACCTGGACCGAGTGGTCGATGACGAGCTCGGCCGGAATCTGCGGGTTGATCGCGGCCGCCTCGCCGCCGAGCGCGACCATCGCCTCGCGCATGGCCGCCAGGTCGACGATCGCGGGCACGCCGGTGAAGTCCTGCAGGAGCACGCGCGCCGGGCGGAAGGAGATCTCGTGCCTCGGCTCGGCCTGCGCCTCCCAGCGCGCGACGGCGCGCACCTCGTCCTCGCTGCCGTGGCCGAGGGCCTCGGCGCGAAGGACGTTCTCGAGGAGCACGCGGAGCGTGTAGGGGAGGCGGGCGAGCTCGGTCTCCTCGCGGAGGGCGTCCAGGCGCGCGATCGCGTGCGTCCGCCCGCCCGCATCGAGCTGACCCAGGGCTCCGAAGGTGTCCGCCATCGCCCTCAGTCTAGGCTGCGGGCCGCTCCGGAGGGAACGACCACCACCGGGCAGGGCGCGTCGCCGGCAAGGTGCGAGGAGACGCTGCCGAGTGCGACTCCGTTGCCGTCCCCGTCGCCGCGGCAGCCGATCACGACCAGCGCCGCGCCGGCCTCTTCGGCCACCTCCCGCGCCTTCGCCGCCGCGTCGCCGAGCTCGACGCGAAGCTCTGTCGCCTCGGGGAGACCGGCCTCCCCGGCGATCGCGCAGAGGATCGCCGCCGCGGCCTGGCGGTCGGACTCGGCGAGAAGCTCCCTGCCCGACGCAGCCGTTCCGACTCCAGACGCCGGCGCGTGCGTCGCGACGTGCAGGAGCAGCACGTCGAGCTCCAGCTTCTGGGCGAGGCTCCCGGCGATCCGGGCGGCCGCGCGCGCCTCGGCGGAGTCGTCCACGCAGCAGAGAAGCAGGTCGGCCATGGAATTCTCGTAGCCGCCGCGCGGCCGTTCCAAACCCGCACGCATGCGGGCTTCCCGCAGCGGGTCTGCGGCCGGGAACCGACGCACGACCCCGCTCCCCGCCACGAGAATGAGGGCGTGGCCGGCTCGAGGAAGAAACCGCGCGTCCCCACACCGCCCAGGAACACACAGAAGGGCGCCACCCCGCTGCTCACGCGCCGCCGGCTGGTCCTGGTCGGGATCGCAGCCGCGCTCGTCGCGGCCGTCCTCGTCGGCGCGAGCCTCCTGAGCGCGCGGAACGACGGCGACGGTGGCCGCGGCAACGGCGACAGCACGTCGATCGTGGGCGGCGTCGACGCCGAGACGCTCCTCGAAGGGATCCCGCAGAGCGGGACGACGATCGGCGAGGACGAGGCGCCCGTCACCCTCGTCGAGTACGCCGACCTCCAGTGCCCGTTCTGCGCTCAGTGGGCGCGCGAGACCTTCCCCGAGCTCGTCCAGGAGTACGTGGGCGACGGGAAGCTCCGCATCGAGTTCCGCGGCCTGACCTTCATCGGCGCGGAATCGGAGGACGCGCTTCGAGCGGCCGTGTCGGCCGGCGAGCAGGAGAAGCTCTGGAACGTCGTCGACCTCATCTACGTGAACCAGGGCGCCGAGAACAGCGGCTGGGTGACCGACGACTTCCTGCGCTCGGTCGGCGAGGCTGTCCCCGGGCTCGACGTCGACCGGATGATGGAGGCGCGGGACAGCGCCGAGGTGACCGCGACGATCGAGGAGTCCGCGGCGGCGGGCGAGGCCGACCAGGTCTCCGGCACGCCGTCCTTCCTGCTCGGCGAGACCGGCGGGAACCTCGAGACGCTCCAGATCAGCTCGCTGCGGACCCGACGAGTTCCGCGCCGCGATCGACCAGCTCCTCGGCGGGTGAGCGACCGCACGCTCCGGCTCGCCGTCGCGGCGCTCGCGCTCGTCGGCGCCGGGATCGCCGGCTACCTCACCTACGCCCGCTACACGGACGCGACGATCGCGTGCGCGACGGGCGGCTGCGAGACGGTGCAGAGCTCGGAGTACGCCGAGATCCTCGGCCTGCCCGTGGCCGTCCTCGGGCTCGCCGGGTACCTGGCCATCCTCGCGACGGCACTCTTCGCCGGCGAGACCCCACGCCTCGCCGGCGCCGCGCTCGCCCTGGGCGGCCTCGCGTTCAGCCTCTACCTCGTCCTCGTCCAGGCCTTCGCCGTCGAGGCCTTCTGCCAGTGGTGCCTCGCGAGCGACGTGGTCATGCTCCTGCTGGCCGCCACGACCGTCGCGCGCCTCCGCCGCGGCTCCTAGCCGGGCTTGCCGGACATCGCCCAGACCGTGACGACGTAGGCGACGAGGGCGATCGCCGTCAGCAGCGTCGCGATGCGGGCGAGCACGCTAGCGCCGCCGCCGCCCCGGCGGAGTCCGCGGACGGCGAGCCCCGCGAGGATCACCGACAGGAGGATGAGCAGGCCGCCGAGGTCGGCCGTGATCCAGCCGATCCCGAGCCAGTCGGGCTCCTCCGAGACGTCGTCCCAGCCCTCCTTCGTCCAGATCCACTCGGCCCCGATCCGCATCAGGATCCACCCGGGGACCGCGGCCGCGAGGAGGGACCAGAAGGAGACGCGCGCGAAGGCGACGGCTCCGGAGGGGCTGCGGGGCCGCCAGCCGAGAATCTGGGCCGAGAAGGCGGTGACGAGGCCGCCGATCAGGATCATGGCTCCGAGCACGTGCACGAGGAGCGCGATGTTCCAGCTGTCGGGTCGGATGGCGGCGAGCATCGGTCAGGCTCCCGGCTTGAAGATCATGTCGAGGAGGAGCAGCAGGGTGAGCGCGAGGCCGACGAAGTGAAGCACGAGGCCTCTCCGGCTTCGGAGCATCGCGTTCAGCTCCGGGCTCGGCGAGTCGCGGCCCTCGGCGACGAGCTCGGCCGCGCGGTCGCGGGCCGCGTCGTACGTCGCGCCCGTCCGGCGACCGACCTCGGCGAGGACGGCCCAGAGGACGATCGCGGCGATGATCCAGCCGTCCCAGACGTCGTATGCGTCCAGGTCGATCGCCAGCCAGATCCCGAAGACGATGACGCCGATCAGCCCGACGCCGACGAGGACGTCGCCGACGCGGGAGATGCGAAAGGCGCGGACGACGTCGCGCGGCACGTCGAGGTTCCACGCTGACGCGATCAGGACGGTGAAGAGGACGAGCCCCGCGACGAGCGAGAACGCCGCCAGGACGTGGAGCGCCACCAGCCAGTCCGAGAAATTCACGGCGGCAGCCTAACGTGACGTCCGCCGTTTGGTGACCCGGATCGCCTCAGCTGTCGAAGCCGAGCCCGAGCCGGTCGAGGGCGCGCAGCCACAGCCCGCGGCGGCCCTGGTTCCGGTCGGCGGCGTCGAGGCGGTTCCGGGTCAGCTGGATGACGCCGGAGCGGAGCGGCTCGGGCGGGAAGGGCACCGGCTTCGAGCGGACGTAGCGCAGGCGCGTCGCCTCCGTCCCGCGGCCGTCGAGCAGGTCGAGCGCGACGCGGGCGCCGAAGCGCGTCGGGACGACGCCCAGGCCCGTGTAGCCGACGGCGTAGGCGACGCGGCCGCCGTGCGCGGTCCCGAAGAAGACCGAGAAGCGGCTGCACGTGTCGATCGCACCGCCCCAGCGGTGCGTGAAGCGGACGCCCTCGAGCTGCGGGAAGGTGGTGAAGAAGTGCTGGGAGAGCATCGCGAAGGTCTCGGCGTCGTCGTCGAGCTGGGGGCGCACCGGCCCGCCGTAGCGGTAGACCGCGTCGTAGCCGCCCCAGAGGATGCGGTCGTCGATCGTCAGGCGGTAGTAGTGGAACTGGTTCGCCGCGTCGCCGAGGCCCTGGCGGCGGCGCCAGCCGATCGACGCGCGCTGCTCCGCCGAGAGGGGCTCCGTCATCAGCGCGTAGTCGTAGACCGGGGCGACGTAGCGGCGGATGGCGCGGAGGAGCGGCGGGTAGGCGCTGGTCGCCAGGAGGACGCGCCGCGCCTGGACGTGGCCGGCGGGCGCCTGGACGCGGACGGCGGGGCCGTCGTCGGCGATCCCCGTCACCGGCGAGCGCTCATGGACGCGCACCCCGGCCGCCGCCGCGGCCCTGGCCAGGCCGGCGACGAGCTTGCCCGGGTCGACGAGCGCCGCGTCGGTCTTGTCCCAGAGACCGGCCAGGTAGGTCGGCGAGGCGACCTCGGCCTGGACCGCGTCGCGGTCGAAGAGCTCGTGCTCGTGGCCGAACCGCCCGAACAGCTCGGCTCCCTCCTCGAGCCAGCCGAGCTCGTGCGGCTCGAGCGCGACGGCGAGGTCGCCGGTCAGCTCGAGGTCGCAGTCGATCCCCAGGCGCTCGATGTCGGCGACGAAGCCTGCGAAGTTCTCGCGGCCGAGGCGCTCGAGCTGCGGCATCTCGGCCTCGAAGCGCGCGAGTCCGTTCTCGAGCCCGTGCGTCAGCGAGCCGATCGCGAAGCCGCCGTTGCGCCCGCTCGCCCCGAATCCGGCCGAGTCCGCCTCGAGGAGGACGACGTCACGGCCCGGGTCGTCGGCCTTGGCGTGCACGGCCGCCCAGAGACCGGTGAAACCGCCGCCGACGATGCAGAGGTCGGCCTCGGTCTCGCCCTCGAGCGGCGGCTCCGGCTCGCGCGACGCCAGGGCGTCGAGCCAGTAGGGGCGCGCGGTCGCGTCCGCGAAGGCGGCGCGGTGTGTTGCAGAAGGGGGATCGTCGGGCCACGGGAACGTCATGGCCCGCGAGTCTACGGAGGAGAGGGTGGCCGGAGGCGCCGAGGTGGGCACCTCCGGCCCTGGACTGCCATGTCAGCCGGAGTGTCCGGCCGCGCGGCCCATGCGCGTGGCCGAGTCCCCGAGGGACCTGAGGCCGACGGAGCCGACGGCCAACGCCACGCCGTAAACGGCTGCGACGAGCATCCACGTGATCACGAGCTTCACCTCCTTCTCGGGCATCAAAAAGAGGCCAAGGGGCGCTGCCCCTCTGGCCTCGTTGCCAACGCTTCGAAGGTAGCGAGAAGAGGGGGCGGCCGCAAGGCTTGGCCGCCCCCTCGACGTTAAGCGCGTGTTATCCGTCGGTCACGGCCGGCCCGGTGCGCAGGCGCGCGGGCGCGATCGACGTCGGTCCCGCCCCGACCTTGTAGTCGACCGGGCTCCGACGATCTGCATGGTGCTGCCGGCAACGGACGGGTCGGCGAGCAGGCGGTACGTGTAGAGGGCGTTGTTGACCGTGTTGCACGAGAAACGTCCTGCTGGCTGAATGGGGACCTGCAGAACGAGCTTGGGCCCCGTGCACACACGCGGCTACCGGCCGACCGGGTGGTCTTGCTCCTATCCGGGGGCGCGAAGGGCACCCGCGACGAGGTCGGCGGTGCGCTCGGTGAGCCGCCCGCCGGGGTCCTTCTCCGGGTTCAGGCAGCCGACGCTCAGGCCGGCGACCGTCGGCGAGGCGCAGAGGGGACCGAGGAGCTCCGCGAGCTCCTCCCACTCGAGCCCGCCGGGCATCAGGTAGTCGGTCGCGGGCATCGCGCGCTCGTCGAGGACGTCCACGTCGAGGTGGATCCAGAACCGCGTTGCGCGCTCGGCGAGCCGCGCGGCGGCGAGCTCTCCGGCCTCGCGCAGGCCCTGCGCGCGCAGGTCGTGCGGCGAGAGGACGAGCAGCTCCGCAAGGTCACCGTCGAGGAGCCCCGCGATGTCCACCTCCTCCTCCGGGTCGCGTGCGCCGAGGACGACGCCGTCTGCGGGCACGGCCGAGGGGCCGCCGGCGGCCTCCGCCCAGGCAGCCGGGCCGAAGCCGAAGGCGACGGCGAGGGGCATGTCGGCGCCCTCCCCGGTCGGGGACGTGCGGCCGTCGTAGACGTCCACGTGGCCGTCGACGTTGGCGATCCCCGCCCTGCCGACGGCGTCCCGCACGCCGGCGAGCGCGCCGGGGACGAGGGCGCAGCAGCCGCCGAGCACGAGCAGCCGCTGCCCCGCGGCCACGAGGTCGCACACCGCGGCGCGCACGGCAGCCGTCGTGGCGAGCACGTCGGGAGCGCCGACGATGCCCGTCTCCGGGTCGCGCTCCTCGCCGCGGATCCGCACGTCGAGATCGCCGCGGTCGGCGATCCCGAGCCGCGCGACGAGCCCCGCCTCGCGGAGGGCGGCGGGCGCCAGCTCCGTCCCGCCTGCGCGCCCCACGGAGTCGATCGGAACCCCGAGCGCCGTCCAGTCGGCCATGGGGCGACGCTACCAGTGGACGGCGGGGGCCGAAGCCCCCGCCGCCCAGGCCGCACCTGGTCAGACGCGCGCGAGCTGACCGCGAACGGCACGCTGCGTGTCCTGCGTCGTGGAGTCCTTCCTCAACCCACGGGTACGAGGCGGGGTGCGTTTCGGTTCGCTGTCGACCCCCTCCGCTAACGCTCCGAGTACGCGAAGAGCAGGAACTGCGTGAACTGCGACGGCGCGAAGTTGTTGTCGCTGACGAGGACGAGCGAGTGCCGGCCGTCGGCGAGGTCGGGCCCGAAGGTCATGCCCTCGACGTTGTCGAGCGGGATCCCGAGGTCGTCCAGGTCGAGCAGCAGCGTCTTCGTCGCGGGCCTGATGCTGCCGAGCTGCCCGGCGAGGCTCTCGCGGCCGCCGACGTTCTTCGCCCCGGCGAGCTCGACCGTGTAGAGCTTGATCGTGTTCCCCGTTCCCGGCGCGCCAACCGAGAACGAGCGCTCCATCGAGAGGAAGGAGCGCTTGTCGAGCGCGAGCAGCTCGACGAGCCCGGCCACCGAGAACTGCGTCGGCGGCACCGGCGGCACGGCGACCGGGTCGGTCCAGTAGACGTACTGTCGGTCGGGCCGGCCGGTCTTCAGGTTGTAGCGGAGGAGCCGCGCCGGGCTGGGGACGCCGACGGCGGCGGCGGGCCCGTCCTGGACGAGCGCGCCCTCGGAGCCCGTGTAGAAGTACGGCCCGACGGTCGTGCCGCTCTCGAAGCCGAGGTTCTGGCGGACACCCTTCGTCTGCGGGCTCCCCTCCGGGATGAACTGGTCGGGGACGGGCAGGTCGGCGAGCTGGTGCCCGTCGAGCCCGAAGAGGCGCACCCAAGGCGGTATCAGCGCGGCGGCGATGCCCTCCGAGGTGATCACGAGCTTCCCGTTCTTCGTCAGCGCCAGCCCTTCGGGGTCGAAGGACGCCGCCGGGAAGGGCATGCCTGCCTCGTTGAGAAGCGTGGTCACCCCGGTGATCGACACGTCGCCGGGCTCGAGGTTCCCGTCGGCGACGTCGATGTCGAGGGTGTAGAAGCGGGCGGGGTCGATGACGCTCTGGTCGTCCGAGATCGTGTAGTAGCGGTCGCTGCCGGTGTCGTAGGCGATCGAGGAGAGACCGCCGACCTCCGTGCCCATGAACGGCAGGCCCGTCGGCAGGATCTCCTCGCCGAGGAACTCGAGCGCCGGGCCTTTCGCCTTGCCGTGGGCGCCGGCCCCGACCGGCGCGACCAGGGCGCTCAAAACGACGAGGACGGCGAGCGTGGCTCTGAGCATGTCAGCCTCCCTTGGTCAGGAACGTCCGAGCCTACTCCTGTAGGTCGGCCGCTGCCACGCGCGCCGCCTGCCAACGCGAGGAGCATGACGCCGCGGAGGACGATCGGGGTGCGTCCGACGGCAGCGAAGATGAGCGCGTGTCGGATGACGCCACACCTGGAAGCGCCCCCGGGAGGCTCACCCTGAGGCCGTTCATCGTGAGATTTCATCCGCACACGACCTTGCCTCCCCCGGAGATTCGGGGAGGAGTCGCAGGGCAGTTGACAGGCTTGGTGGCCGGACTCTTCGTCCTGGCGGCCGGGATCGTGCTCGTCCTCGAATCTCGATTGGGACTCGCTCCCTGGGACGTACTCCATCAAGGAATCGCCCGCAACTCCGTTCTCTCCTTCGGGACGGCGAGCATCGTCGTGGGTCTTGCCGTCCTCGTGCTCGCGTGGCTCCTCGGCGAGCGGCCCGGTCTCGGCACGATCGCCAACGCCGTGCTTGTGGGAGCGTTCATCGAGCTCCTGCTGTCCATCGGGTGGGTCACGGACCTTGCGGAGCAGGGGCTCGGCGCTCGCGTGGTGCTCCTCGGCCTCGGGATTCTGGCGTTCGGGATCGGCTCGGGCGTCTACATCGGCGCCGCGAAGGGGGCCGGCCCGCGCGACTCCCTCATGCTCGCTGCTGCCAGACGGAGCGGGACACGTTTCGGCGCGGCGCGCGCAGTCATCGAGCTCGCCGCACTTCTGGCCGGTCTTGCGCTCGGCGGGCAGATCGGTCTGGGGACACTTGCGTTCGCCCTCTTGATCGGGCCTTCGGTCGAGCTCGGCTTCTGGGTTCTCCGCCGGTCGCCGTTGGCTCACGAGGCTCCACGAAGGACTCCAGGGCAAAGCCGGGCTACGCCGTAAACGGGAGCGGCCGCCAGGCGGCCGCTCCCGTGTTGGTGTCCTAGCCCGCCGGGACCGGCTGCGGCTCGGCGCCGACGGCCGGCAGGTCCTCCTGGCGGAGGACGACGAGCGTCGTGATCAGCGAGGCGAGCGCGAAGCCGGCCGCGCACCCAGAAGCCGTAGCTGAACCCGGAGGTCAGCGCCTCGGGCTGCGGCGTGCCCGACTCGAGCAGGCTCGTCGTGTGCGTCGTGGCGACGGTGGTCAGGAGCGCGAGCCCAAGCGCGCCGCCGATCTGCTGGCTCGTGTTGATGAGCCCGGAGGCGAGCCCGGCCTCGGGGCCCTGCACGCCCGCGAGCGCGGCGATCGAGATCGGCACGAACGAGAAGCCCATGCCGACGCCGATGATCAGGAACCCGGGCAGGAGGTCGGCCACGTAGGAGCCGTTCGGCGAGACCTGCGTGAAGTAGACCATCCCCGAGGTCAGGAGGGACATGCCGACCACGAGCACCGGCTTGACGCCGAGCCGCGTGACGAGGCCCTGCGAGACCGTGGCCGCGACGACCACCGTCAGCGCGACGGCGAGGTAGGCGAAGCCGGTCTCCATCGCGGAGAAACCGAGTACCTGCTGCATGTAGAGCGAGAGCAGGAAGAAGATCCCGAACACGATCGTCCCCAGGCCGAGGCCGACGAGGTTCGCGCCCGTCAGCGTCCGCTTCCTGAAGATCGAGAGGCGGACGAGCGGCGAGCGCGAGCGGCTCTCGTTCCAGAGGAAGAACGCCATCAGGACGGCCGAGCCGATGAAGACGCCGATCGTCTGGGCCGAACCCCAGCCGACCCGGTTGGCCTGCGTGAGGCCGAACACGAGGAGCATCAGGCTCGCGGTCACGCTGACCGCGCCCATGGCGTCGAAGTGCTTCGTGAGCCCGTCCGCCCGGCTCTCCCGCACGTAGCGCGGGACGAGCGCGAGGGCGATCGCGGCGATCGGGATGTTGACGAAGAAGATCCACTGCCACCCGACGTACTCGGTGAAGACGCCGCCGAGGAGCACGCCGATGGCGGCCCCGGAGCCGGCGATCCCGCCGAGGATGCCGAGCGCCTTGTTCCGCTCCGCGCCCTCCTGGAAGGTGACCAGGGTGATCGAGAAGACGGACGGCGAGAGGATCGCGCCGGCGGCACCCTGCAGAAGCCGCGCGACGATGAGCATCTCGGACGACGTCGAGAGCCCCGCCAGCAGCGAGGTCACGAAGAAGAGCCCGAGGCCCACCATGAAGACGGAGCGCCTCCCGAGGAGGTCGCCCATGCGCCCTCCGAGCAGGAGGAAACCGCCGAAGGTGAGCGCGTAGCCGGAGACCACCCACTGGAGGTCCTCGGTCGAGAAGCCGAGATCGGTCTGGATCGAGGGCAGCGCCACGTTCACGATCGAGACGTCGAGCACGACCATGAGGTACGCGATGCCCAGGACTGCGAGCGCCTTCCAGCGCCTTGGATCCGCGTAAGTGTCAGTCATCGTTGTCTCCCGTGCATCTGGATCTTGTGAGTAGTCACTCACCGAGAACGATGCCGACGGCGATCCTCTTCCGGGAGGGGGCTGGCGCTAGACCTGGGGTGCGGTTAACCGAACCCGCGGCGCGGAAATGGCCCACTCGCCGGGGACGCCCTTGAGCGTCGTGCGGCCGCGCTCCTCCAGCTCGATGCCCGAGCCGATGACGAGGTCGCGCACGGTGCTCGAGACGAGCACGTCCCCCGGGCCGGCGAGCGCGCCGACGCGCGCGGCGATGTGCACCGCGATCCCGCGGACGTCGCCCTCGACCAGATCGACCTCGCCGGTGTGCACGCCGGCGCGGACCTCGAGCCCGAGCCGGTCGCGCGCGCCCGCGAGAACGGCCTGCGCGCAGCGGATCGCCCGCGCGGGGCCGTCGAAGGTCGTCAGGAAGCCGTCGCCGGTCTGCTTCACCTCGCGCCCGCCGAAGCGGCGGAGCTCGGCGCGGACGAGCTCGTCGTGGCGGCCGAGCAGGGCGCGCCAGGCGCTGTCGCCGAGCCCGGCCGCCTGCTCGGTCGAGCCGACGATGTCGGTGACGAGCACGGTGGCGAGGACGCGGTCGGCTGGCTCGCGGCGCGCGTGCCGGTGAGGAACTCCTCGATCTCGGCGAGGTAGGCGTCGGCGTCGCCCGAACCAGGGCGAGTGGTCGCGGCCCGGAAGCTCGACGAGCCGCGCGCCGTGGATGCGCGCGGCGATGTCGCTGCGCGGGCTCGCTCGGGAAGGCCTCCTCCGCTGCGGTGGAGGACGAGCGTGGGCACGCGCGATCGGCGGCAGGACGTCGCGCACGTCGATCTGGAGCCACATGGCGAGGAGCGCGCGGGCCATGCTCGGGCTGGCGCCGGCCCGCTCGAGCGTGGCCGAGCTGCGCGTCGGCTGGCCGCCGCGGTCGGCGCCACGAGCCGGAGCGTCGCGCCGCTCCCCCAGCGCGAGTCGCCTCGCGCGAACGGCTTCCCGCGACGAGCTCGCTCCAGCGGGCGCCCGCGGGGTGGTCCTCCGCCTCGCCCCCGACGATCGGCCCGCAGAGGACGAGGTGCGTGACGCGCTCGGGATGCGCGGCCGCGAGCACCAGGGCCATCGCGCAGCCCTCGGAGAGCCCGAGGACGGCCGCCTGTTCCGAGCCGGCGGCGTCCATGACGGCGAGCACGTCTTCGATGCGCTCCTCCAGCGTCTGCAGGCCTTGGCAGCGGGTCGGAGAGCCCGGTGCCGCGCTTGTCGAAGAGGATCAGCCGCGCGAACGAGGCGAGCCGCTCGTAGAAGCGCGCGATCGCCGGCTCCGTCCAGAAGACCTCGACGTTCGAGACGAAGCCGGGCACGTAGACGAGGTCGAGCGGCCCCTCGCCGACGACCTGGTAGGCGATGCTGCCGCCGTCGGCGCACGTCACGTAGCGGGTGACGCGCTCCGCGGTCATGCCGGCTCGAGGTCGAGCCTGAAGTAGAGGAACGCGGCGGCGACGAGCAGCAGCGCGAAGACGCCGCCGAGAAGCGAGTAGCCGCCGAGGAAGCAGGGCGATGCCGCCCGCAGCCGAGCCGACGAGGTAGCCGAACTGGTTCGCGGAGGCGCGGATGCCCATGACGGCGAGCCGGTGTTCCGAGGCAGCGAGCCCGAAGGCGCCGCCGGCAAACGTGCGGCCGCCGGCGAGGAGGGCCGTGAGCGCGAGGAGGGCGAGGCTGAGCTCCGGCCGAGTCCCGCACCTCGCCGAAGAGGAGGAGCGCGACCGCACCCGCGAGCGGACGTCCAGCGGAGGAGCACGAGCGCCGGCACGCGCGCGACCGCCCGCGCCGCGAGCTGGTTCCCGGGCAGGTAGACGACTGCCGCCAGGCCGAGGATCAGAGCCCGGTGGCCGCGACGCTCGCTCGTAGGACTCGATGAAGAGCGCTCCCGAGTAGACGAGCGTCCCGACCCAGGCGGACATGACCAGGAGCTCGGCGAGCGCCCACGTGCGGAGCGTCCGCTCCCGGAGCAGGTCGCCGAGCTTGACGAGCGGGCGGGCCCCGGGGAGCTGATCTCGCCGGCAGAGCGCCAGCGAGAACCCGGCGACGACGCTCGCCAGCAGCGGGAGCACGAGGAACGCGAGCCGCCAGCTCGTCTCGGCGACGAGGCCGACGAGCGGCATCCCCACCACCCAGGCGAGCGGCGGTCCCAGCAGCGTGCGCGCGAGGACGCGAGGGCGGTCCTCGAGCCTGACGCCACTCGCCGGCGGCGGCGACGCCGGCCGAGACCATCACCGCGACGGCGAGGCCGATCAGCACCTGCGCGGCCGCGAGGACGGCGAAGGTGGCGCGGCCGCGCTCAGCACCGAGCCGGCGGCGAGCAGGCCGCGCCGGCGAGCATGAGGTCGCGGAGCGGAACGCGGCGGCCGACGCGCCCGAAGAGGAGCGCGGCGACGCCGGCGACGAGGCCCGTGACGGTGCGGAGCTGCCCCGCGGCGGCCGTGGAGACGCCGAAGTCGTCGGCCACCTCGACGAGGATCGGGCTGAGGACGAGCAGGCCCGCCTGGCTTGCCAGCAGAGCGAGCGGGAGGACGACGCCGGGCGCCGTCAGCCGGCTGCGGAGCGTGGGCCGGGTGGCGGCGGTCACCATGGGTCGGCCGCGGACGCCCGCATCGGTCGATCCTATGTCGGCGCCTCCTCGGTCCGCGAGGATGCGCGCATGGGCGGCGACCCGCTCTCCGACGGCACGATCCGGCTGGAGCCGCTGACGCCGGACACCGCGACGGCATGGCGGCGTTGGGCCGCGACCCAGACGTTCAGCGCTTCACCTACGTCCCCAGCCCCGTGGGAGGAGGGATTCGAGGCGACCTGGATCGCGACGCTACGAGGAGGGCCGGGCGCGACGGAGTATGCGCCGGCTTCGCCATCGCCGACGAGGCGGACGGCGCGTTCCTCGGCTTCGCGGGCCTCGTACACGTCGATCCCGAGGCGCGTGAGGCCGAGGCCGGCTACATCGTCGCACCGCCGCCCGCGGCCGCGGCGTCGCCGGGCGGGCGCTGGCGCTCCTGACCGAGTGGGCGCTGACCGAGCTCGAGCTGGAGCGCGATCGAGCTGCGCATCAGGCCGAGAACGAGCCTCGATCCGGCGTGGCCGAGCGCTGCGGGTACGTCCGCGAGGGCGCCCTTCGGTCGCTGCATTTCAGGCCGGGCAGCCGCGCGGACATGGTCGTCTACTCGCGGATCCCGGGCGACGCAGAGCGGGTCAGCGAGTAGCGCCGGCGCCGAGCCGCCCGGCGGTGCGGTAGCGGAGGAAGACCATGCCGCTGTCGAACCCGCGCTCGTCGAGGAGCTCCAGCGGCAGGCGGACGCCGTCGGGGAGCGCCGGCTTGCCGCCGCCGACGAGGATCGGCGCGAGCAGGAGCTGTAGCTCGTCCACGAGCCCCGCCGCGAGCGCCTGGCCGGCGAGCTCGGCCCCGCCCACCGTGAGGTCGCGGTCGGCGGCCGCCTTCAGCTCCCGGACCGCCTCCGGGTCGAAGTCGCGCTCGATCCGCGTCCTCGCGCTGGAGACCTCCGCCAGCGTCCTCGAGTAGACGACCTTGTCGGCCGCCTGCCAGATCTCCGCGTAGTCGAGGATGACCGGCGGCTGGCCCTCGGCGGTGTGGGCGGTCTCCCAGAAGACCATCGTCTCGTACAGCCGCCGCCCGTAGAGGTGGGTGCCGACCGTCCGCTCCAGGTCGTTGACGAAGGAGTGGACTTCCTCGTCCGGCGCCGCCCAGTCGAAGCGGCCGGACTCGTCCTCGACGTACCCGTCGAGGGAGGCGATCGCGAGGTAGAGGAGCTTCGCCACCGCTACGGCCGCACCGCCTTGTGGAGGCGCACCGCCCTGGGGACGCCCTTGAGCGGCACGTCGCCGATCAGCTCGAAGTCGACCTCGTCGAGCCCGGCGGTCGTGCGGGCGGCGTCGCTGACGAGGACCTCGTGCGGGCGAGCGTAGTCGGCGATGCGGGCGGCGACGTTGACCGTGCGTCCGAAGTAGTCGCCCTCCTGGACGACGACGGCGCCCGCGTCGATGCCGATCCGCGCCGGCACCGAGATCGCCTGCTCGGTCCTCTCGATCAGGTCGAGCCCGCTCCGGATCGCCGTGCCCGCATTCGAGAAGTGGAACATGACGCCGTCGCCGAGCCACTTCACCGGCCGGCAGCCAGGGATCTGGGCCGCCTCCTGGACGATCCCGGCGAGGTCGGCGGCGAGCGCCGCCGCGGCCTCGTCGCCGCGCTCCTCGGCGAGCGCCGTGTAGCCGGCGAGGTCGAGGAAGGCGATCGCGGGCGGCCGCTTCGCCTGCTTCGGGGTGATGCCACGCTCCTCCATGAACTGCTCGGTGACCCCGACGATGTACTCCAGCACGGCGTGCTCCCGGTGCCGCCGCTGGAGCCAGGAGACGAGTCCCTGGACGAGCTCGCTGTAGGCGCCGGCGCGCCGGTAGACGAGCGCGTCCTTCTCCTCGTTGGGCAGGTCGTACGCCGCCACCTTCTGCCGGACGGCGCGGTCGAAGAACTGGAGCCCGGAGGCGACGAGCCGCTGGATCGTCCCGCCGTAGAGCCGCGCGAAGCGCGAGAGCTCGTCGTCGTCGGCCAGGTCGAGCGTCGTGACGACGAGCTTCAGCATCTCGGCGTCCTCGTCGCGGAGGCGATCGTCCTCGGGCGGCGGGAAGCCGAGCTCCCCGCCGAGCCGCCGCAGGAGGTCGGGGTCACGGCCGAGCTCTTCGCCGAGCCGTGCGTGGGTGGCGGTCGCCTCGACCGGCTCGGGCAGGAAGAGCCCGAGCGGGAAGGAGAGCTCGCCGGCCTCGACGCCGCGGGCGACGTCCTCGACCGAGATGCCCGCCTCCTCGAAGGCGGCCATGAGCCGGACGACGTGGACGTCGGAGGGCGCGAAGAGGCCGTTCTCGGCCGTGAGCAGCCCCAGCTCCTCCAGGCGGGCGACGTGGTCGCTCGAGCAAGGGACGAGCTCGGCAAGCTGCTGCGCCGAGATCCGGGGCACGGCTTGGAGGCTAGCGTGCAGGCGTGGCCGGCACGCTCGACAACGCACGGATCGCGGAGCGCCTGGAGGCACTCGCCGTCCTCAGCGACCTGGCCGGGTCCGAGCGCTACGCCGCCCGCGCCTACCGACGCGCCGCGGAGACGGTGCGGGAGATGCGGGCGCCGGTCGCCGAGCTCGTGCGCGCCGGCCGCGCGCAGGAGCTGCCCGGGATCGGACCGGGGATCGCCGCCCGCCTCACGGAGCTGGTGGAGACGGGCTCCCTCGCCGAGCTCGACGCGCTCGAACGGGACGTCCGGCCGGAGCTCGTCGGCTTCGGACGGCTGCTCGGCATCGGCCCCGAGCGGATGCTCGCGATCGGGCGGGCGCTCGACGTGCGCACGCCCGACGAGCTGAAGGAGGCGGCCCTGGCCGGGCGGCTGCGCTCGGTCCCGGGGATCGGCCCGAAGACCGAGGCGCGCATCGTCGAGCGGCTCGGCGAGCCCGGCGCCCCGCCCGCAGCGCGGGCTCTTGCTCGACCGGGCGCGGGCGATCGTGGAGGAGATCGCCGGCCGGCTTGGCGGCGCGGTCGCCGGCGACCCGCGCCGATGGGCGGACTCGTGCTTCCACCTCGCCGTCGTCGTCGGGTCGGACGATCCGGCAGCCGTGCTGGAGGCCTTCGAGGCCCTGCCCGCGGTCGTGGCCGTCGTCGACCGGGCGGAGCGCCGTGCCGTCGGCGTCACGGTCGAGGGCGTCCCGGTCGAGCTCGCCGTGCCGCCGCCGCGGGCCTTCGGGACGGAGCTCCTGCGGGCGACGGGCACGCGCGAGTACGTCGAGGCGCTCGAGCCGCTGCCGGAGGCGCCGGACGAGGAGGGCGTCTACGCGGCGTTCGGCCTCCCGTGGTGCCCGCCCGAGCTGCGCGAGGCGCCCTTTCGCGGCGAGCCGCCCGCGCTCGTCGAGCTCGCGGACGTGCGCGGCGACCTCCACTGCCACACGACGTGGTCGGACGGCAGGGCGACCGTGCTCGAGATGGCGGCGGCCGCGCGCGACCGCGGCTACGAGTACCTGGCGATCTGCGACCACACCGAGAGCGTCCGCGTCGTGCCCGGCCTGGACGCCGACGCGCTCCGTCGCCAGGGCGAGGAGATCGCCCTCGCGAACGAGGAACTTGCACCCTTCCGCATCCTCCGCGGGACCGAGGTCGACATCCGCAGCGACGGGAGCCTCGACCTGCCCGACGACGTCCTCGCCGAGCTCGACTGGGTGCAGCTGAGCCTGCACGCGGGACAGCGCGAGCCGCGCGAGGCTCTCACCCGGAAGGTGACGGAGGCCATGCGCCACCCCGCCGTCTCCTGCCTCAGCCACCCGAAGGGCCGGATCATCAACAACCGGCCGCCGAACGCGCTCGACCTCGAGGCGGTGTTCGAGGTCGCCCTGGAGACCGGCGTCGCCCTGGAGACGAACGGCCTCGCCAGCCGCCTCGACCTCTCCGGGCCCGAGGTCAGGCTGGCGATCGAGGCAGGCGTCCCGATCGTCGCCTCGACCGACGCGCACTCGGTACGCGGCCTCGGGAACATGGAGCTGGCGATCGCCACCGCCCGGCGCGGCTGGGCCACGGCGGCCGACGTCGTGAACACGCGGCCGCTCGAGGCCCTCCTCCGGCGGTGAGCGTCAGCTGCTCGAGCTCGTCGCCGTCTTCCGCCGCCGAGAGCGGCTGCGCGTGCTCGACGACTTGCGCCCGTTGCTGGGCGACTGCGCCCGTTGGACGAGCCCGTCGCAGTCGCCCGATGCACCCGCCGCATCAGCTCGTCGGGCAAGTCGGACGCGCGCGCCGAGACGTCGCCAACGGCGTCCCTGGCCTGGCGCGTGAACGCGCCGCTCGTGGCCAGGGCGTAGAGCCCGCGCCGGCGGCCGGCAGCACGAGCCAGCGTGCACGGGGCCCTCGGCGACCGTCCTTGCCCTTGGCCGCGTCGGTCACGTTTCCGAGCCGCTCGCCCAGCTCGACGATCTGCTCCGAGATCTTCTTGCCGTCTGCCATGTGATCCTCCCTACCAGGAATCGGTTTGCTCCGCCGTGCTTCCCCGCCTGCGAACTTGGAAACCCAGGAGAGGGAATCGGAGCCGGCACGAGAGGCCCCGGCCCCGGGGCATTTCGGCCTCCGCGCGCTCAGACGACGTCGCGGCGGCGGAGCAGCCAGCCAGCGGCCAGGACGAACGCGGCTAGGTAGACCGCCAGGACGAGCAGCGCCTGGCCGCCCGCAACGAACGGGCCCGAGAACGAGCCGGGGCCGGCATCCGAGACGTCGTCCGCGGACACGCCCAGCACGGCGACGAGCGAGTAGCCGTTCGCGCGCACGAAGAACTCGACCAGGCCGTCCAGGAGGCTGACCTCGCGGGCGAGCGCGCTCAAGAGGCCCTCGACGACGAACGCGTAGAGGATGCCGATGCCGGTCGCCAGGGCCGTGCCGCGCGTGACGACGGCGAGCAGCATCCCGAGCGCCGCCCAGACGGCGAAGACGAGCCAGCCGCCCGCGATACCCCGGACGAGGAGCCACGCGCTCGGCCAGGTCGCCTCCGCGCCCTCGTTCGTTGCGATCGCCCAGCTCGCCAGCGCGCCCAGCAGGTAGGCGACGAGCACGAAGACCAGGAGGACGGCGGCGAGGGCGATCAGCTTGGCGCCGAAGACCCGCAGCCGGCCGGGCCCCTGCGTGAAGAGGGTCTTGAGCGTGCCCCAGCCGTACTCGCTGCCGACGGCGAGCACGCCGAGCATGAGCGCCAGCACCCCGCCGAAGAACGGGAAGCCGGCCAGGAGCGTCCCGACGAGGCTCTCCGGCAGCAGGTCGGCCAGCCCCCGCCGCGGGTCGTTCGTGTACTGGATGTACGGGACGACGTAGGCGAACGTGAGCGCGAGCGCCGTCCAGATCGCGAGCAGGATCCAGGTGCTGGCGCGCTTGCGGATCAGGAGCAGCTCGGCGGTGACGAGCCTGGTCATGCTGCCTCCTCTCCCCGGGTGAGCTCGAGAAAGACCTTCTCCAGCGACGCGCGCTCGGGTCGGAGCTCGCTGACGGCGATCCCGGCCTGGACGAGCGCGCGGTTGATCGCCGCGGCCGCGGCGGGCTCGGCGGCGATGCGGAGGCCGCCGTCCGCGCGGGCGACCTCGTCGACGCCCCGCACCGACCGGAGAACCCGCTCCGCCTCGTCCGCGGGATGGGCGCGCAGCCACAGGCCCTCGCGGCCGCGCAGGTCGTCCACGGTCCCCTCGCCGACGAGCCTGCCCTTGCTGATGACGCCGACGCGGTCGCAGACCTGCTCGACCTCGCTCATCAGATGGCTCGAGAGGAGCACCGTGCGGTTGCCCCGCCCGAGGCTGCGGATGAACGGGCGCATCTCGGCCATGCCGGCCGGATCCATGCCGTTGGTCGGCTCGTCGAAGACGAGCAGCTCGGGATCCTTCAGCAGCACCGCGGCGATGCCGAGGCGCTGCTTCATGCCGAGCGAGTAGGTGCCGAAGCGGTCGCCGGCCCGGGAGGCCAAGTCGACTTCCTCGAGCACCGGCGCGATCCGCGCCTCGGGAGCGCCCGCGTAGCGGGCGAGGACGCGCAGGTTGTCGCGGCCGGAGAGGTAGGGATAGAAAGTCGGCGACTCGATCAGCGCCCCGAGCCGGCGAAGGCTGCGCGGCGTCCCCGGCGCCGCGCCGAGGACGAGCGCGTTCCCGGCGCTGGGCCGGATCAGCCCGAGGAGCATGCGGAGCGTCGTCGTCTTGCCGGCGCCGTTGGGGCCGAGGAAGCCGTACACCTCGCCCCGGCGCACGCTCAGGTCGAGCCCGTCCACGGCAACGATGCGCTCGCCGTAGCGCTTGCCGAGCCCCTGAGTCTCCACGACGAGGTTCGTTGTGTCGGTCATGCCCGCCACGGTAGGGAGGCGGACTCGACGCCGAAACGCCCTCAGGGAGGAACTTCGGCGTCCCCCCGGAGGAGGACACGGATCCTCCTCGGGGGCGACTCGGCGGCGGCGTTCGGCGGGTACCGTCAAGGGACCGTGAGAGCAGTGGGGCGCAGAAGCCTTCTCGTCGACGCCCTCATCGCCGTCGCGGTGCTGACGTTCTCGCTCGCGGCGATCGCGCGCGGCGGGTTCGACGACGACGGCGAGAGCCTCGACGCCCTGGCGGTCGTGCTGGTCGCGCTCACCGCGCTGCCGCTCGTCGCGCGGCGGGTGGCACCGCTGCCGGTCTTCGCCGTCGTGACTGCGGCGACGGCGACGCTGTACGGGCTTCGCTACGGGCTGGGGCCGCCGCTCGGCTTCGCGATCGCTCTCTACACGGTCGCGGACGAGCGTCCCGCGGACGCCCGGCTGCGCAGGGCCGCGCTTGCGGCCAGCGTCGTCGTTCTCCTGGGCCCCCACCTCGTGCGAGACGGCTTCGCGCCCGAGCTCTTCCTCGGCGCGGGCGTCTGGGCGGCGGCCTGGTTCGCGGGCGACCGGGCGCGCCTGCGGCGCGAGCGGATCGCCGAGCTCGAGGAGCGCGCCCGCAACGCCGAGCGCGAGGCCGAGCGCGAGCGCCGGCTCGCCGCCGCGGAGGAGCGCATGCGGATCGCCCGCGACCTGCACGACTCGGCCGGGCACGCGCTCAACGTCATCCTCGTCCAGGCCGGCGCGGCGCGTCTCCTGCAGCAGCGGGATCCGGCGGCAGCCCGGGCCGCACTCGAGAGCGTGGAGGAGGTCGCGCGGGACACCCTCGGCGAGATCGACCAGCTCGTCCGCGCCCTCCGCGACGACCTCCCGGAGGGCGAGGTCGAGCCGCCGCCCGGCCTGGCCGCGCTGGACGCCCTCGCTGAGCGCTACCGAGTCTCCGGACTCTCCGTGGCGGTCACGGTCGAGGGCGAGCGGCGCCCGCTCAGCCCGGCCGTCGACCGCGCCGCCTACCGGATCCTGCAGGAGGCGCTCACGAACGCGGCCTGGCACGGCGGCGGCAGCGCCCAGGTGGCGCTCGAGTTCGCGCCGAGCGCGCTCGAGATCGCGGTGACCAACGCCGGACGCCACCCGGCCCGCGGGAGCGCGACGGCGGCGGCCACGGCATCGTGGGCATGCGCGAGCGCGCCACAGCTCCTCGGCGGCACCCTCGAGGCGGGCGCGGACAACGGCTTCTTCCGCGTGCTCGCCCAGCTGCCCTACGGCGAGGCGCACGCGTGAGCGAGTCGCCGGTCCGCGTCCTGCTCGTCGACGACGACGACCTCATGCGCGCCGGCCTCAAGGCGGTGCTCTCGAGCGACGAGACGATCGACGTCGTCGGCGAGGTCTCCGACGGCGCGCGCCGCCCTCGAGGCGGGCGCGCCTCGGCCCCGGCCGTCGTCCTCATGGACGTCCGCATGCCCGACCTCGACGGCATCGCGGCGACGCGCGAGGTGCTCGCGGGCTCGCCCGAGGTGAAGGTGGTGATCCTGACGACCTTCGAGCGTGGACGACTACATCTTCGGCGCCCTCAACGCCGGCGCCTCGGGGTTCCTGCTCAAGCGCACGAGCCCCGAGGAGCTGATCGCCGCGATCCACACCGTCGCCGCGGGCGACGCGCTGCTCTCACCGTCGGTCACCCGCCGGGTGATCGACCGCATGGCCGAGCCAGCCGGCGGCCGACAGGCCGTACGACGAGCGGCCTCGCGGAGCTGACCCCGCGGGAGCGGGAGGTGCTCGGCCCAGGTCGCGCGCGGGCTCTCGAACGGCGAGATCGCGGAGGAGCTCGTGATCGAGGAGTCGACGGTGAAGACCCACGTCAAGCGGATCCTGATGAAGCTCCGCCTGCGCGACCGGGTGCAGGCGGTGATCTTCGCCTACGAGAGCGGCCTCACGCGGCCCGGCCCGTAGAGTGCGTGGCGTGCTCGACCTGCCCGACTTCCGGCTCGAGGTCTACCTGGGCGAGTGGGAGTTCAAGGCCAGGTACCACCTGACCGCCTCGGACGCGGAGACGATGACGGTCGCCGAGCTGCTCGCGCTGGCGACGCCCGCGGAGCGCGAGGCGTTCGAGAGCCTGCGGCTCGAGTACGTCCCGGTGCCCGGCGGCGAGGAGCTGCGGGAGGCGATCGCGTCCACGTACGAGGCGGTGGACGCCGCGGACGTGCTCACGTTCGCGGGCGCGGAGGAGGCGCTCTTCTGGGCGCTCCAGGAGCTGGCCGGCCCGGGCGACCACGCGATCGTGACCGTGCCGAACTACCAGTCGACGGAGTCGGTGCCGCTGGCCAACGGCGCCGACGTGAGCGGGCTGCTGCTGCGGGCCGAGAACGGCTGGGGCCTCGACCTGGACGAGCTGCGGTCGCTGCTACGGCCGGAGACGCGGCTGATCGTCGTGAACTGGCCGAACAACCCGACCGGCGGCGTGGCGCAGCCGGAGGACTTCCGCGCGCTGGTCGAGCTGTGCGACGAGCGCGGCATCCGGCTTCTGAGCGACGAGGTCTACCGCGGCGTCGAGCTCGACCCGGAGCGGACGCTCCCGCAGGCGGCCGACCTGTCCGCGACGGCGCTGTCGCTGAGCGTCATGTCGAAGGCGTACGGCCTCCCGGGCCTGCGCATCGGCTGGCTCGCCTGCCGCGACCGCGAGCTGCTCGGCCGCCTGGAGCGGCGGAAGCACTACACGTCGATCTGCAACGCGGGCCCGAGCGAGGCCCTGGCGACGATCGCGCTCCGCAACGGCGAACGCGCTGCGGGCGCGCACGCGCGCGACGCTGGCGGAGAACCTGCCGCTCTTCGAGGCGTTCTTCGCCGAGTGGGAGGAGCGGTTCGAGTTCGAGCCGCCCGCGGGCGGGTGCGTCTGCTTCCCGCGCTACCTCGGCGACGAGGGCGTCGAGGAGCTCTGCCGGGGCCTCCTGGAGGAGGCCGGCGTCGTTCTCCTGCCGGCGGGCATCTTCGCCTCGCCGCTGGCCGAGGTTCCTGCGGATCGTTTCCGCATCGGCGTCGGTCGCCGTAACCCGGAGCCGGCGCTCGCGGCGCTCGCTGAGTTCCTGTCCACGACTGCTGCGCGTATAGTCGCGGTTCGTCCTGGCGGTGAGCTTCGCCGTAGAGCCAACGGGAAGGCCCAGAGAAGATGAGCGACGCCGCAGGCGAGCCGAAACCGCGGGCGCAGCCCGCCGACTACGAGGTCGTGGTCATCGGCGCGGGTCAGTCGGGCTTGGCGATGGGCTACTACCTTGCCCGTCAGGGATGTGCGCTTCGTCATCCTCGAGCGCGCCGACTCCATCGCCCCCGCGTGGCGCGAGCGCTGGGACTCGCTGACGCTCTTCACGCCTCGCCGCTACAGCAGCCTTCCGGGGCTTGCCTTCCCCGGCGAGGAGGACGGCTATCCGACACGCGACGACGTGATCGCCTACCTCGAACGCTATGCGGAGACGTTCGAGCTCCCGATCGAGCTCAACTCCAACGTGCTCAGGCTGTCCAGCGAGGACGGGCGCTTCGTCGTCGACGCCGACGGGCGGACGATCACGGCCGACCAGGTCGTCGTCGCGACGGGCCCATTCCAAACGCCTTACGTCCCCGAGACCGCCAAGGACCTCGATCCTGACGTCTGGCAGGCACACAGCACCGGCTACCGGCGACCGGGTGACGTGCCCGAGGGGACCGTGCTCGTGGTCGGGGGCGGGAACACGGGCTTCCAGATCGCCAAGGAGCTCTCGGCCACGCACAGGGTCATCCTCTCGGTCGGCACCCGTCAGAAGCCGCTGCCGCAGCGGCTGGCCGGCCGCGACCTCTTCTGGTGGCTGACGAAGACCGGTCTGATCCACAAGACGGTCGAGTCGCGCCTCGGGCACCGGCTGAAAGACCGGGACACGTTGATCGGGTCGAGCCCCCGCGAGCTCAAGCGGCACTACAGCGTCGAGCTGAAGCCCCGCGCGACTGCGTGCCTCAGGACGCACCGTCACCTTCGAGGACGGAGGCGAGCTCGAAGTCGACGCGGTCGTCTGGGCGACCGGGTACCGGCCCGACTACGCCTGGATCGACCTTCCGATTCTTGACTCCGACGGGCGATTGCGACCACCGTCGCGGGGTGACGGACGTCCCGAGTCTCTGCTTCCTCGGTCTCACGTGGCAACACACCCGCGGCTCGGCCCTGATCGGCTGGGTCAAGGACGATGCCGAGTTCATCGCCGAGCGAATCGCGGCCGCGAACGCCGAGGCCCGCGTCCGGGCCGGAGCACCAGCCGAAGAAGGGTAGGTAGCCGTGCACGACCACAGCTCACACGGGCACAGCGACGTCGTCGAGTTTCCGAGCGCGACCGAGGGACTGCCGGACGCGCGCCGCCCCGAGGTCGTCGAGCTCTCCGACGGTGACGAATTCGATCTGGAGATCGGCCCCGTCAGGAAGCAGATCGGGGACGCCACCGTGCGCATGCTCGCGTACAACGGCTCCGTCCCGGGCCCGACCCTGAAAGTGCCCCAGGACGCGACGATCACGGTGCACGTCACGAACCGCAGCGACATGGAAGCGACCGTGCACTGGCACGGACTGCGGCTCGAGAACCGCTACGACGGCACGCACGAGACGCAGGCGCCGATCCCGGTCGGCGAGACCTTCACGTACCAGCTGAGCGTGCCCGATCCGGGCGCGTACTGGTACCACCCGCACATCCGCGAGGACTACGGCCAGGAGCTGGGCCTGTACGGAAACATCCTGGTCGTCCCGAGCGAGGACGACTACTGGCCTCCCGCCCACCGCGAGCTTCTCCTGACGCTCGACGACATCCTGATCGAGGAGGGGCGGATCGCCCCGTTCAGCGCGACGGAGACGACGCACGTCGCCATGGGGCGCTTCGGCAACGTCATCCTCGTCGCCGGGGAGCCGGACCTCGCGCTCGAGGCCAAGCGGGACGAGGTCGTGCGCTTCCATTTCACGAACACGGCCAACACACGCGTCTTCAACGTGTGCGTTCCCGGGGCGCGGATGAAGCTCGTCGGGGCCGACAGCGGGCATTGCGAGCGGGAGGAGCTGGTCGACGAGGTCCTGCTCGCGCCCTCCGAGCGGATCGTCGTCGACGTCCGCTTCGACGAGCCGGGGAAGCTCGCGCTCGAGCACCGTACGCCCGAGAAGTCCTACCGGCTTGCTGCGATCGAGGTCGTCGACGAGCCGGCCGAGCCCGATCTCACGGAGCACTTCGAAACCCTGCGCACGTACCCGGACATGGGTGTGCTGCGAGAGCGGATCGAGCCGTTCGTCGAGGCTCCGCCCGACAAGACGCTTTCCTTCGTGGCCGAGATGGACGAGGTGGGCCCCGAGGGCGGGGTCGACACCGGCGTCTACGCCTGTCCGATGCATCCGGAGATCGTCGTCTCCTGGGCGGACACGTGCCCGACGTGCGGGATGAAGCTCATGCCTGCGGAGTCGGGCACCGAGGCTCCGAGCGCCTTCGCCTGCCCCATGGATGCGGAGATCACGGCCACGTGGGCGGCGACCTGCCCGAAGTGCGGGATGACGCTGCGCGCCACGGGAGCCGGCGAGGCGGCCGCCGGAGACGACGAGCAGCATCACGGCCATCACGAAGAGCACGGCGGAGGCCACGCGCACGGCGCGGCACAGGGAATCGAGTGGGAAGACGACATGGTCGAGATCAACCGGATGACGACGCCGGCCAACATGCGCTGGAAGCTCGTCGATCGCGACACCGGCGCCGAGAACGCGCAGATCGACTGGACCTCAGGGTCGGCGATCAGGTGAAGCTCCGCCTCGTCAACGAGATGGACTCGGATCACCCGATGCCGCACCCCTTCCACGTCCACGGAGCCGGCCGCTTCCTCATCCTCGCGCGCGACGGCGTGGTCGAGCCCAACCTCGTCTGGAAGGACACGGTGCTCGTCCGCACCGGGGAGACCGTCGACATCCTGCTCGACGTCACCAACCCGGGCCGCTGGATGGCGCACTGCCACATCGCCGAGCACCACGAGAGCGGGATGATGTTCAGCTTCAACGTCGCTCCGGAGTCCGCGTGAGCGTGGCCGCCGTCGCGCAGCCGGTCCGCGCACGCTGGCGAGGGGCGATCGTGTGGGGAGTGGTCGTCGGAGTCGCGCAGGCGGCCACACCGCTTGCTCTCTGGTGGCTCGACGCGGCGACCGTCTACGCGCTCGGGCTTGCGGTGATCGCCGCGATCTACATCGGCTTCGCGGTCGCAGACGGACGCCGCACCGTGCTCGCCGTCGAGACCGGCGTCGCCAGCGGGTTCATCATCATCGCCGCTGCAGCGATCACCGGCACACCGTGGCTGCTCGTCGTCGGCCTCGCCGGCCACGGGCTCAAGGACCTCTGGCAGCACCGCAGTCAGTTCGTTGCCAACACGCGGTGGTGGCCTCCGTTCTGTCTCGTGGTCGACTTCGTGGTCGCGGCAATCATCGCCGTCGAGATCCTCGCCGGCGTTCACTTCGGCCAGTAGACGCCTGGACAGGCGTTGACGGCGTCGAGGCCTTCTGCCGCGCGCTGCTGGACGACGCCGGCGCTGGCCGCGTTCGGCGCGTTCCTCGGCAGCCGCTAGGCGGCGGCTGTCGCTCCCGCACCGAGGGACGTGGCCAGGGCTTGCTACGGTTCCGACAGATCAGAGCGAGTTCGGTTTGCGTATCGACGCCTTCCTCACCCGTTCGTAAGGCGTAAGGGAGGTGTTTTTTATGGCAGACGGAACCGTCAAGTGGTTCAACGACGGCAAGGGCTACGGCTTCATCACTCCTGATGAGGGCTCGAAGGACCTCTTCGTGCACCACAGCTCCATCGCCGGCGAGGGCTACAAGTCGCTCGCCGAGGGCGCGCGGGTCTCGTTCGAGCAGCAGGAGGGCTCGAAGGGCCCCGAGGCGACCAACGTGACCCCGGTCGCGTAACGGCAGGACTTGTGAAGGTGCGGCCTTCGGGCCGCGCCTTCACCTCCACCCGCGCTGCACCGGCGATCTCCCGAGCCAACCGCGGCCGTCAACACCGCCGGGCGCGTACGCGCCTGGGTTGCCGTGCGACCTCGCCCTAGGTGAAGCTGCTGGGTCCTGACGAGCTTCGAGCGCTGACGACTGCATCTTCGGCGCGCTCAACGCCGGCGCCTCGGGCTTCCTCCTCAAGCGCACGAGCCCCGAGGAGCTGATCGCCGCGCTCCACACCCTCGCAGTCGGCGACGCGCTCCTCTCACCGTCGGTCACCCGGCGGGCAATCGACCGCATCGCGAGCCAGCCGGCGACGGAGAGGCCGTACGACGAGTGCCTCGCCGAGCTCACCCCGCGCGAGCGCGAAGGTCCTGGCCCAGGTCGCGCGCGGCCTCTCGAACAGCGAGATCGCGGAGAAGCTCTTGATCGAGGAGTCGACGGTGAAGGCCCACGTGAAGCGGATCCTCATGAAGCTCCACCTGCGCGATCGCGTGCAGGCGGTGATCTTCGCCTACGAGAGCGGGCTCACACGGGCCGGCTCGTCTGGCCGAGCCGTCGCGCTCAGCGTGCTCCCGGTGCCGCGCTGGAGTCATAAGATCGGGCCAATGCGATCTTGGCGAGCGAACGCCTAAGCGCAGAGAAGGCAGGCTTCTGGCGACAGCGCCACATCCCACGCCGTCGCGCCGTGTCTCCTCCGGAGGCGCACGTGCCCCGGGGCGACCTCGACCGATCGAATGTCTGAGGCGACCTGCTTCACCATGTCCGCAACTTCAGGCGCTAATTCCAGCGGGACCCGGCCTGAGCACGATGAGAGGAACGCGCGCGTCGTATGGCGGCAGAGCGTCGCGGCCTGGCTGGGTGTCGGCAAGTCATGACGCCCGAACACGAACGGCGTCACGACCGCCACCGGGTCGCTCAGCATTTCGTTCCACACACGAGGCTCGTGCGCATTCTCGGACCCGTGGTGAGCAACTTTGAAAGCGCCTGCCGGTCCGGGCCTCCACGACGACGAATCCAGAACAGCGAGCCAGCCTCTCTGTCGGTCGTTCTTCCTCTCCAGGTCGCCGCCACTCAAAATCGCGATGTCGTCTGCCTGAACCCAGACGACTACAGAGGCGGCGTTAGGCTCGGTTGCGGCGATGTACTCCTTGCCCAGGTCAGGGTTAGCGAGGTAGTCCCTGAAGACTTGAAGCGACACGGCGACGTCGGCGTCGGAAGGCGACAACGCATGAACTGTGACCGGCGATGAGCCCTTTCGATCCCAGAGCAGGCGATCAGCTAGGGCAAGCCTGGGCGGCCGACGTTCATCGCGAAGGTATGACCACAGCTCCCAGAAGTCGCGGACGCCTGACCGATCGGCCATCGATTGCGGCTCAATGAGATGGAGCACGCTCAAGAAGTCATTGGACGTGAACGTCGAGGAGATCGCGACCTTTGCTTTCCGGCACCGCTGCACTACCTGCGCAAGGCCGCGGATGTGGTCGTCGTGCCAATGCGTCACAACGACGAGCCCCACGCGCCGCGTATCCACCCCGAGGGCGTCGAGGTACGCAAGGGATGCGGGTTCCTCGTTGCTCCGATCGGCGCGGCACGAGTCGATGATCATCCAGTCGTCGTCACCCAGATGCATGACGACGGACTCGCCAAAGCCCGGACCGAAGAGCGAGACCTCGAGCTCGTCGGCTGCTGGTGCGTCGACCGGACTCGCTAATTCCAACCGAACTGCTTGCGCTCGGCTTCTGCTCGCTTCGCTGCGCGCTCGACATCTGCTGCACTTCGGCCAGGCAGTCGCCGCATGCGAATCCGCGAGACCCGTTCACGCTCGCCGGCAAGCGTGGTCCGGTACCCGATCACCCAAAAGAGGAGCGCCCCTTGCCTTACCAGCGGGCGATCATCAGGCGACACGTCATTGATGAAGATGTCGGCCTCGACCTCCGGGAGATCGCCCTTTATGTCGCGGAGCCGCGCTGTCAACGTTTCGTCGGTTGTCGCGACGACAACCCCCTCCCAGCTGTGCAACGCCTCGAAGTGATCGACCGCATCGAACTCAGCGCGCCGCAGCGCCTTGCCCGCGGTCTGAGGGAGTGCCCCGGAGCCTGAAGTTCAGCAACTGAAGACGCCTCGGGCGAGCGCGCCAAGGTAGCACTGGGCGCCAGCACGCTTGAGGCCGCGTAGATGCGAGGGTCAAACCCGTCTTGGCCCTTGTCGCTGATCGGGGCGTCGAACATGTTCGAGAAGCCGATCATGGCGGCGACGCGAGGGCTTGAGATCGCCACGCGTTCGCCCGCGGTGCCTGACTTATTCGGCATGGAGCGAAACGATCGCTTCTGCAGCAACCTCAGCACGCTCGCGTGAAGCCGTCCAGGTCTCGATCACGATCTCTAGTGCGTCACCAGCCGCAGCGGGAGGGTCCAAACTCAGATCATAGTGGTCGTTGATGGTGATGTAGAGACCGTCTTGGATGCGAACGGATGGCTCGATCGTCACATTCACCTCTCCGGTGCGGCCGTCGGTGCGATCGCCTTTCATCGTGAGTCTTGAGAGCGCTGGATTCTCCAAGAAGCCCCATGGGCCTGTCGGTGCGAGCACGTCCCCAATGCGGTCGAGTGCGGCGCGGGTGGGCATCGCATAGTGAAAGTTGTGGTTGAGACCAAGCGCGGTGACCGGGGTTTCCGGCAGTAATCTAAAGACGCCGACTACAAGATCGCGAAGCGCTTCGTAGGAACCCGCGTCGGCTGTCGAAACGTCGAACTGCTCACGCGTCGCCTGGATGGCGACCCACCCAGCCTTGAACGCAGCGATCTCGGACGTGACGATCGCCACTTCCGCTGTACGCGTCTCCGTCTCGCGAAGGATGCCTTCGCCGAAAACCAGGCGGGATGAAGGATCGTGGGGTTGAAGGAACCGAGGAAGACGATGGAGCGGCCCTCGAGGCGGACCTCAGACCCCGCGGGATGCTGGTGTTCTTGAACGCTGCGAGGGCGAGCCATGGACGCTTGGGTGGTGGCGCATGCCCCAGCGTAAGTCGTCGCGCAGTCTTGTGCATCCCTCGACTGCCTCGCCGCGGCCAAAAGATGCCGGCGGCACGAGCGAACGCGCCAGCTTCCCGCCGTTACTCCGGCTCGGGCCGCTCTTGAGGCGCGATCCCCGCCTGCGTCAGCTACAAGGCCGCCTTTCGAAGGGCGACGGCCACTCTTCCATCGCTGCTACTAAAGACGCTGCGAAGTCAGCTACACCCCGTGTTCTGACCGCAGTCCCGGCACGTGTAGCAGCTCCCCGTCCTGCACCATCCGGCCGCCGCACTTGGCGCACTCCACGGCGTCCTCGAACGCGTTGAACAGGGCGGTCTGGCCCGGCGGCGGGGCCGGCGCGGCTTCCGCCTCGCCCGCGGCACCGTTCTCCAGGATGTCGTGGGCCTCCGCCAGGCGCTTGCGGACCTCGGGGCTCAGGATGCCGAGCTCCTGCTGGGTGTCCGTGTCGAGGAACTTCTTGCCCATCCAGCGGAAGATGTAGTCGACGAGGGACTTGGCGGCGCGGATGTCGGCGTCGTTCGTGAGGCCGCTCGGCTCGAAGCGCATGTGCGCGAACTTGCTCACGTAGACCTCGAGCGGGACGCCGTACTGGAGGCCGAGCGAGACCGAGATCATGAACGAGTTCATGAGGCCGGCGAGGGTGGTGCCCTCCTTGGCGATGTCCACGAAGATGTCGCCGGGGGTGCCGTCGTCGTAGAGGCCGACGTGGATGTAGCCCTCGTAGTCGCCGACGCGGAACTTGCGGCCGATCTCGGTGCGGTCGTCGGGGAGGCGGCGCCGCTCCTCCTTCTGGACGGGCGCGATCGCGGCCGCGTCCTTCCTCTTCGAGAGCGGCTGGGCGACCTTGCAGTTGTCGCGGTAGATGGCGATCGCCTTGACGCCGAGCTTCCACGCGTCGGAGAGGAGCCCGGCGACCTCGTCGACGCTCGTCTCCTCGGGGAGGTTGACCGTCTTCGAGATGGCGCCCGAGATGAAGGGCTGGACGGCGCCCATCATCTTCACGTGGCCCATGTGGTGGATGGCGCGCTCGCCGATGGCGCAGTCGAAGACCGGGTAGTGCTCCGTCTTCAGGAAGGGAGCGCCGACGACGGTGTTGCGGTCGTCGATGAAGGCGACGACCTGGTCGCGCTCCTCGGGCGCGTAGCCGAGCCGGTCGAGCGCCATCGGCACGGTCTTGTTCACGATCGTGAGGTCGCCGCCGCCGACGAGCTTCTTCTGCTTCACGAGCGAGAAGTCCGGCTCGACCCCGGTCGTGTCGCAGTCCATCATGAAGCTGATCGTGTTGTGGCTGACGAAGCCGTTGGCCACGTAGGTGACGTTGTCCGGCACCGAGAGGTCGTACGTCGGCTGGTCGTCGAGGACCTCGATCGTGGCCACGTCGTCGTAATAGAAGCCGAGCAGGCGGTCGAGCTCCGGGCTCTCCGTGCGCGCGAGGAGCTGCGTCGCGGAGCGCCGGGAGACGTCGCCGCGGCGGGCAAGTGCCATCAGCATCGTCTTGCGCAACGGGTCGTTTCCGGGCGCGAGCTCGTCGACCAGGGCGCGCCCGACCGGGATGTGGTCGTGGCGCGACGCCTGCTGATGGTTGCCGGCCGGCAGCGCGTCGCTCTTGCGCGAGGAAATGAACCCGATCTCCTCCAGGTAGTCGTCCGCGGCAGCGACGTTGAGGAGGCGGAGGACGTAGCGGTCGTGCGGGCCCCAGTTCGAGCCCGCGTCGTCGACCTTGCGCGTCGTCACGAAGCCGAGCGCGAGCAGGAGCGTCTGCACGTCCCGGCTGAACTGCTCGGTGACGGTGCTCCAGGAGACGTAGCCGTTGTTCGTCGTGCCGTCGGCCTCGAAGAGGCCGCGCACGAAGGCCGCGTACACCTCGCGGTCGTTCGTGTGCAGGATCGCGTCCGGGACGTGCGCGTGCCAGCCCTTGCCGGCGTGGTCGGCCGCGGGCGGCAGCTTGGCGAAGCCGGCGGCCTCCCACCAGTGGGCGAGAGCGACCGAGTGGAGCGCGACCTCCGTGTAGCCGCGCCGCTCGGCGACGTGGGCGTCGAGGCCGAAGAGCTCGGCGCCGAGCGCGACGAGCCGGTCGACGACGTCGTCGTCGCCGGCCGCGACGCAGAAGCGCAGCCCCTTGGCGTGCAGCGAGCCGTCGCCCATGAAGTAGCCGACGAGCTCGGCCAGGTCGGCCGTGACGGTCTCGGGCACGCGCGTGCGGAAGTCGGCAGTCCAGTAGAGCTCGCCGAGGAGCGGGAGCCGTACGTCCTGCGGCTCGCCGATCATCCCGTCGAGCATGAGCGGGACGCGGTCGCCCTCGGCGAGGTCGCCGAACCGGCGCCAGACGAGCTCGCCGTCCGCGTCGACGACCTTGATCCGGTGCGTGGCCGTGCCCTGGATCCGGTAGCCGCGGCCGGTCTCGACGGAGATCACGCGCTCGAAGCCGTTGACGTAGAACTGCGTCGCCTGCCGCGGCCCCTCGTCGGTCGCCACCTCGAGGTCGAGCGGCTGCCACTTGTCGCCGACGGGGTCGCCGAGGCGTGCGGAGGCGGACGAGGCCGCGGCTCGTGGCGACGAGGCTGTCGCCGACGAGGCAGCCCGTGGGCGCGAGCACGGTCGCCTGCGCGTTGCGGTAGCCCGCGACCTCGCCGAGGTCGAGTGCGTCGTCCCAGGCCTTGCGCGCGGCCGAGAGGAGGTCGTCGGCACCGAGTCGTCGTGCTCGATGTTGCCGACCGCGGCGCGGTGCTTGGCGATGACGCCGATCATGGCGCCGGCGTTCGGCTGGTAGCCGGCGAACGCGCTCATCCGCCCGGCGATCTCGGCCGACTTGCGGTACGCGCGGCCGGTCATGAGCGCCGTGACGGCGGCGGCGAAGGCGCGGCCGTCGTCACCGTCGTACGGGAGCCCGCGCGACATCAGGAGCGCGCCGAGGTTCGCGTAGCCGAGGCCGAGCTGGCGGTAGGCCTTCGCGTTTCGCTCGATCTCGGGCGTCGGGTAGCTCGAGTAGCCGACGAGGATCTCCTGCGCGAGGAAGACGGTGTCGACGGTGTGCTCGAAGGCCTCGACGTCGAGGTCGCCGTCCTCGCGGCGGAACTTCATCAGGTTGATGGAGGCGAGATTGCAGGCACTGTCGTCAATGGACAGGTACTCCGAGCAAGGATTCGACGCGTTGATCCGCCCCGTGTTCGGGAGCGTGTGCCACGAATTGATCGTGGTGTCGTACTGGACGCCCGGGTCGGCGCACTTCCACGCCGCCTCGGCCGCCTGTCGGAGCAGGTCGCGGGCCGGGATCGTCTGAACGACGCTCCCGTCTGTTCGCGCAGTCAGGTTCCAGTCGTCGTTCGCCTCGACGGCCTGCATGAAGGCGTCCGTCACGCGGATCGAGTTGTTCGCGTTCTGGTACTGGATCGAGGCCCAGTCGGGCGAGTCGAGCGACATGTCGTACCCGTTCGCCTCGAGGACGCGCGCCTTCTCCTCCTCGTGGGCCTTGCACCAGATGAACTCCTCGACGTCCGGGTGGTCGACGTCGAGGACGACCATCTTGGCCGCGCGCCGCGTCTTGCCGCCCGACTTGATCGTCCCCGCGGAGGCATCGGCGCCGCGCATGAAGCTGACGGGCCCTGACGCATACCCACCCTTGGAGAGCTGCTCCTTCGACGAGCGCAGTGGGGAGAGGTTGACGCCCGACCCCGAGCCGCCGCGGAAGATGATCCCCTCGCGGCGAATCCAGTCGAGGATCGAGTCCATGGAATCGTCGATGGAGAGGATGAAGCAAGCCGACGACTGAGGGCGCTCCTCGAAGCCGACGTTGAACCAGACCGGCGAGTTGAAGGAGGCGAGCTGGTTGACGAGGATCGCCTTCAGCTCGGCCTCGAAGGTCTCGGCCTCGTCCTCGTCGGCGAAGTAGCCGCCGTCGCGGCCCCAGGCGCCGGCCGTCGAGACGACGCGGCCGATCATCTGCTTGACGCTGCGCTCGCGCTCGGGCGAGGACATGCGGCCGCGGAAGTACTTCTGCGCGACGATGTTCGTGGCCGTCTGCGACCAGAACTTGGGGAACTCGACGTCCTTCTGCTCGAAGACCGGCCCGTCCTTGCCGGGGATGAAGGCGGTGCGGAGCTCCCACTCGATCTCGTCGAACGGGTCGCGCCCGGGGATCGTGAAATACCGCTTCACGCCGCAACTGCGCGCGGCGTCGGCGACGCTGTTTCCGAGCGCCTCAGCCTCGATGACGGGTGCGGTTCCGGTGCGCGCTGCGGACGCCATTGTTCCCCTCCAGGGTATCGAGTACGACGCGGTGTAAAGCCTGCCGCCGGGTGGGCGGGGACCAGTGAGGGTAGAGTCGAGGTCGGACGGAATCGGACGCCGTCACCGAGGACGCCGAAACGGGGGATTGAGACATGCCGGAGCCGCTGTCGATGGAGGGTTCAATGCGGCGGTCTCGTCTGCTCCTGCTCGCGCTCCTCGTGGCCGCGCTCGCGCCCGCGACGGCCTCGGCCGCCTGCCCCACGGGCCCCGGCCTCGTCTGGGCCGACCACGCCGCCTACGGCGTCTACAACACGCCCGTCGAGCGAGTCCTCGCCCGCCCCGGCACGGTCCTGGGCGTCCAGAACGACACCTGGGCGGCCTCCTACCGCTCCGCCGGCGCGGACACCTCCGGCTGGCACATGCAGCTCTGGAACGTCGTCGGCACGGTCAAGAAGCCGAAACCGAAGAGCCAGGTGCTCGCCAAGATCCCGAGCCTCGCGAGCCTCGCGAAGCGGATCACGAGCTGCGACAAGCCCTGGCTGACGCTGAACGAGATGCTGACCGTGCAGTCGCCCGAGCCGCTCACGACCGCGAAGCGCCGCTTCCGCGCGAACGTGCTCACGCTCGCCAAGGGCCTGAAGGCGCGCGGCGTCAGGGTGTTCCTGCTCATGCCGCGGATCCCCCTGCCGAAGACCCGCTATCGCAGCTACTGGCGCAGCCTCTCCTTCCACGCGAACCTCGTGTACGAGGCCTACACCTTCAAGTCCCGCGACGTGATCAAGCGCGGGAACGCCGGCGGGCGCAAGTACCTGCGCACGCGCTGGACGGCCGCCGCGAAGCGGCTGAAGGGGTTCGTGGTCAAGCCCGGGCGCGCCGGCCTGATGATCCCGTACTGGAGCCACAACCGAAACAGCGGGCGCGCGGGCCTCTCCGACAACGCGTGGTTCCGGCTGACGAGGATCAAGACGCTCGCCGCCACCGACGTGGGCAAGGCGCAGAAGCTCGGCTCCCTCTGGTCCTGGGGCTGGCAGACGAACAAGAGAGTCGGCGAGGTCGACCCGGACAAGCCGAAGGCCGCCTGCCACTACCTGCACGCGCGCGACCCGGCGCTCTGCGACCCCTCGTCGCCGTAGCCGCCCCGCACCGGGGTTGACAGCCTTGTGAGTGAGTGCTAACTTACTCGCCGTGGCAACGCAGACGAGCGAACGGAAGAGCGCCGAGGTCCGCCGGGAGGAGATCCTCGAGGCGGCCATGAAGGAGTTCGCCTACGGCGGCCTCCACGGCACCTCCACCGAGAAGATCGCGAGCCGCGCCGGCATCTCGCAGCCCTACCTCTTCCGCCTCTTCGGCACGAAGAAGGACCTCTTCATCGCCAGCTCGACGCGCAACTTCGGGCGCGTCCTCGCCGCCTTCCAGGAGGCAGCCGCGGGCAAGACCGGCGCCGAGGCGATGCAGGCGATGGGCCGTGCGTACGACCAGCTCCTCGCCGACCGCGAGATGCTGCTCGGGCAGATGCAGATGTACGCGGCCTGCTCCGACCCGGAGATCCGCGACGCGACCCGGGCCGGCTTCGCCGAGCTCTTCCGCTTCGTCGAGCAGGCGAGCGGCTACGGCACGGCCGAGATCCGCGACTTCTTCGCCCTGGGCATGCTCATGAACGTGGCCGCGACGATGGACCTTCCGCAGATCTGCGGCGAGGACGACACCTGGGCGCAGGAGCTTCGCTCGGCCTAGGTCGGCGCGAGGCGCGTGTTTTTTTGGAGTCGAAGTTAGTGACTACTCAGTACCAGGAAGGAGCCGAGATGTCTCGGACGACGACCATCTGGACGTTCGTGATCACGTCGGTCGCCCTCTTCATGGCGACGCTCGACAACCTCGTGGTCACCACCTCCCTGCCCGTCATCCGCGCCGATCTCGGCGCGTCGATCGAGGACTCGAGTGGACCGTGAACGCCTACACGCTGAGCTTCGCGGTCTTCCTCCTCACGGGCGCGGCCCTGGGCGACCGCTTCGGCCGCCGGCGGCTGTTCGTGATCGGGCTCGGCATCTTCACGGGAGCCTCCGTGGCGGCCGCGCTCGCGCCCTCGGTGGACGCGCTGATCGTCGCGCGCGCGGTGCAGGGCCTCGGCGGCGCGATCGTGACGCCGCTGACGCTGACCATCCTGAGCGCCGCGGTCTCGCCGGAGAAGCGCGGCGTCGCCCTCGGCGCCTGGGGCGGGATCGGCGGCCTCGCCGTGGCGATCGGCCCGCTCGTCGGCGGCGCCGTCGTCGAGGGGATCTCGTGGCAGTGGATCTTCTGGCTGAACGTGCCGATCGGGCTCGTGCTGATCCCGCTCGCGTGGCTCCGCCTGAAGGAGACCTACGGGCCCGCGACGCGGCTCGACCTCCCCGGCCTGGCGCTCGTGAGCACCGGGCTCCTCGGGATCGTCTGGGGCCTCGTGCGCGGCAACGCCGTCGGCTGGTCGAGCCCCGAGATCGTCGGCTCGCTGACGGTCGGCGCGATCCTCACCGCCGCGTTCGTCCTCTGGGAGCTGCGCACGCCGGCGCCGATGCTGCCGATGCGCTTCTTCCGGAGCCGGGCCTTCACGGCCGCGAACGTGGCCTCGCTCTTCATGTTCTTCGGGATGTTCGGCGCCATCTTCCTGCTGGCGCAGTTCCTGCAGACCGTGCAGGGCTACAGCCCGCTGGACGCCGGGCTCCGCATCCTCCCGTGGACGGCGATGCCGATCTTCATCGCGCCGCTCGCGGGCGCCCTGTCCGATCGCGTCGGCGGCCGGCCCCTGATGGCGCTCGGGCTGGCGCTGCAGGCGATCGGGCTCGGGTGGCTGGCGACGGTCTCGACCCCGACCGTCCCCTACGCGGAGCTCGTCCCCGCCTTCGTGATCTCCGGGATCGGCATGGCGCTCTTCTTCGCCCCGGTCGCCAACGTCGTCCTCTCGGCGGTGCTCCCGCGCGAGGAGGGCCAGGCCTCCGGCGCCAACAACGCCATCCGCGAGCTGGGCGGCGTCTTCGGCGTCGCCGTCCTCGCCTCGGTCTTCTCGAGCTACGGCGGCTACGAGTCGGGCCAGGCCTTCGTGGACGGCCTCGGGCCCGCGGTGTGGGTCGGCGCGGTCGTCGTCGGGCTCGGCGCGGTCGCGGCGCTGTTCATCCCGCGCAAGCGGCGCCCGGCCGAGGCTCCCGCGCTGGAGCCGGAGCTCGTCGCCGAGGCCGCCTGAGAAGCCCGCTGCTCGCCGGCGGCGGCGGTTGCGGCCGCCGCCGCCGGCAGCGGCACGCGGTCAGCGGCCTCCGGCCGCTTCCCGCTGCTTCGGCGGACAGACCGAGTCCGCGTACGAGCAGAACACGCAGCAGTCCCCCGGCAGCGGGCGAAGCAACGTGCCGCAGCACGCGCAGCGATAGGCGTGCCGACAGGCGGAGTCCGGCATCGTCTCGACCCTGGCGAAGCCGCACTCGGGGCACGTGATTCGCGCCTCGACCACGATCTCGGCCATTCCCGCAGCCACCTCGGAGCCCTCCCTAGGCGGCGCGCAGCCGCTGCGCGGGGGCCCAGAGGAGGGCGGCGATCACGGCCACGAGCAGGCCGATGAACGCGCCGACGATCGTGGAGGTGCGGGTGTTGCGGGCATCCACCTGGATCGCGGAGGCCTGCGAGACCACCTTCCCCTGCTCGATCTCCTGCGCTGCGGTGAGGAGCTGCTGCGTCTGAAAGACGCTGCCCGCGGCCTCGGCGCGCTGCTGCTCGAGGACGGCGAGCAGGTTGGAGACGAGGAGCTGCTGGGTCGGGTCGGCGCTCCCGCCGGTGTCGATCCCCGCGGTGACCCGGTCGATCCGCTCGGTCAGCGAGTCGAGCTGGGCCTGCTCGGTCTCCAGGCGCTGCTGGAGCCCCTCGACCTTCGCGTCGGCGTAGGTGGAGGTGACGGCGATCACGCGCTCTGCGAGCAGGTTCGCGGCCTGCTCGACCTTGTCGCCGTCGCTGCCGCGCACGGTGATGCCGATGAGCGCCACGTTCGACGTCTGGCGGTTCCGCTCGCCCAGGAGGCGCGACGAGATGCCGTTGCGGAGCTTGGCGGCCGGGATGCCCACCTGGTCGGAGACCTCCTGGACGACGGTCTGGCTGCGGGCGACGCTGGCGACGCCGGAGGGGTCGCTCGCCAGGGTGTTCACGGGGGACCCGCTCGGTGAGAGCGGCTGGCCGAGGTAGACGGTCGCCTCGCCCTCGTAGGTCGTCCCGCCGGCCTGCCCGTAGACGAAGCCGAGCGCCCCGCCGACGACGACGCCCAGCAGGAGCAGCCACCACTTGCCCAGAACGGCGCGGGCGTAGCGGGAGAAGTCCACCTCGCGCTCCGCGTCGAGCTCCGCCGCGGGCTCGGGGACCCGGCGAAGGGGCTCGCTGTCCGGGCTCATACGGCCGACGACTCTACCAGCGGGGGTCGGCAGGGGGCGCTGGCATACTGGATCGAGGCTTTCGTTCGGCCTCGCCTCCCATGCGGACGAAGCTCCTCATCGCCCTCGGCGTCGTCATCGTCCTGCTGCTCGCAGGCGCGGCCGCCGCCTACTTCACCCTCAAGCCCGACCGGCCGGAAGGGCAGCTCGACACCGAGCTCGAGGGCGTCTCCCTCTTCCAGGACACCGAGGCCGTGACCGAGACGGACACCGTCGAGACCGAGGAGACGACGACGGAGGCGGTCGACGAGGAGCCGCCGGAGCGCTGCTGGCTCAACTTCGGCGAGAACCCGCGGCGGACGCTCGCGCTCCCGGACGTGAATCTGGGGTTGCCCGGAAAGGTCGTCTGGCGCCGCTACATGCACGACGTGCTCGAGTACCCGCCGAGCTTCTGCGACGGCGTCCTCTACCAGAACCTCGAGCACGGCTCGACCGTGGCCATCGACGCGGCAGACCGGCCGTGAGCTCTGGCGGCGGCCCAACCCGGGCCTGACCGCGTCCTCGCCGGCGATCGACGGCCCGCGCCTGATCGTCAGCTCGCACGGCGGCAGCGTGACGGCGTTCCGGCGCACGGACGGGAAGCTCCTCTGGCGGCTCCGCACCGGCGGGAAGGTGGAGTCGTCGCCGGTGGTCGTGGACGGGATCGCGTACTTCGGCGCCACGACCGGCCGCCTCTTCGCCGTCAACTCGACGACCGGGAACGTGCGCTGGGCCTACGACACCGGCGGCCGCATCAACTCGAGCCCGTCGGTGACCGGCGACCGCGTCTGCATCTCCACGTACGCGGGCTCCGTGGTCTGCGTCCGCAAGGTCAACGGGACGAAGCTGTGGGCCTCCTTCGTCCAGCGCGACGCGCTGCGGCTGGACAGCTTCTACTCGAGCCCCTCCTCCGACGGCCGCCGCGTCTTCGCGGTCACGCGCTCGGGCAAGGCGGTGGCGTTCTCGCTCTCGAGCGGGAAGCAGCTCTGGTCACTCCAGATGAACGGCTGGGGCTACGGGACGCCGGCGATCGCCGACGGCTACGTCTTCGTGAGCGCCTTCGACGGCGGCGTCCGCTCGCTGCGCGCCGAGGACGGGCAGAAGCGCTGGGAGACGTTCGTCGGCGGCCGGATCCTCGGCTCCGCGCTCGTGGTCGGGAACCTCGTCTTCGTCTCGAACCTCGAGAAGAAGACCTTCGCCCTCGACCGGCGCACCGGACGGATCGTCTGGCGGACCGATCGGGGCAAGTACATTCCCGGGATCGCCACGAATCGCTTCTACTACTTCTCCCTCAACGGCTCGCTCGTCAAGTACCGGCCGCGCCGAGGCTAGGAGGAGCCCTCCTCTAGAGCCAGCCGGTCGGCCGGCCGAGCAGCCGCTCGAGCTCGGCGACGTCCTCGCGGTAGACCTCGGCGAGCCGCTCGCGCACGGTCGGGTCGAGCTCGGGGCGGTCGAGCCCGCGGGCCAGGCTCGCCTTGGCGCGGCGGCGGACCGCCTCGGGCAGGAGCGGCGCGACGCGCCGTCCGCCGCGAACGGCCGCGCCGACGAGCGCGCTGCGCGGCACGCCGGAGACGTTGACCGCACGCTCGGGCGTTTCCCCGAGCTCGGGGTCGACGCCCAGGAAGGAGAAGAGCGGAGCGAGCACCGAGTCGGGGTCGGCGGCGAAGTCCTCGAAGAGGTGCACCTGGATCCGCTCGCCGGGAAACGCCTCGAAGTAGGGGCGGAGCTGGCGGCCGTAGAAGCCGCTCTCGAGGTAGTAGCCGGTGGGCGAGCCCGCGCGGCGGCGCTCCTCCTGCTCCTCGAGCGCGCGGGAGAGGTCCTCGCGCTCGTTTCCGTCGCGGACATACATGAGGTAGTCGGAGAAGGCGCGCTCGACCGGGTCTCGCAGGACGGCGACGAGCTTCGCATCGGGCACGCGCGCGCGGATACGAGCGCACGACCACGGGTTGGCGAGGTACTCGGGCGAGACCTCGCCGCGCACGGCGCCCTCGGGGGCGGCGGCGAAGAGCGCCCGGTAGGCGTCCCAGTCCTGCACTGTGCCCGGCGGGAGCGGACGGTCGACCGAGGGCGCCTCGTCGAAGGCGAAGAAGCTCGGGCCCTTGGCCGGGAGGAAGACCTGCGGATGGGCGCGGAGCGCCTCCTGGATCGCGGTCGAGCCGCTCTTGTAGGCGCCGATGACGAGGAAGTCCGGGAGCGGCACTAGCGGCACATGTCCTCGTAGAGCCGCTCGTGAGCCTCGGCGGCCGCGTCCCAGGTGAGCGCGCGCCGCGCCGCCTCGACGCCGGCGAAGGCCTCGGCCAGCCGACGCTCGTCGGCGAGCAGGCGGATGCAGGCTGCCGCGAGCGCGGCCGGGTCGTCGGGCGGCACCGCCTCGCCCGCGTCGAAGCGGCGCACGGTCTCGCCGATCGCCCCGACGTCGCTGACGACCGCCGGCCGCCCGTTGCCGACGGCGTCGGCGAGGACGCCGGAGGCCTCGATGCGCCGGTACGGGAGGACGACGACGGTGGCGGAGGCCATGAGCGCCGGGATGCGGTCGCCGGGGACGTAGCCGAGGCGCCAGTCGATCCGCTCGGCGACGCCGAGCTCCGCCGCCAGCTCGCGCAGGGGCTCGACGGGCTCGAGCGCGTCGCCCGCGACGACGAGCCGGGCCTCCGGGACGGCGCCGACCACCTCCGGCAGCGCGCGGATGAGCACGTCGAGGCCCTTGTAGCGGCGGATGAGGCCGAAGAAGAGGAGCGTCGTCCCGCTCGGCGGGGCGACCGGCGCCCCGTTCGGGCTCTCGAAGGCGGGGTGCGGGATCTCGACGATCTTCGCGGGGTCGACGCCGAGCCCGGCGAGACGCTCGCCCGAGGAGGCGCTGTGGACGACGACGCGGTCGACCGTTGCGAACACGTCGCGCCAGACGTCGAGCAGGTGCGCGGTGCGCGGCGGCAGGACCTCGTGCGCGGTCAGCACCGTCGGGCGGGAGCGGGCGAGCGGTCGAAGCCAGAGCCGGTCGAAGCGCGGGATGCCGAGCCACTGGACGTGGACGACGTCGGGGGCGAGCGCGTCCACGCGGCGCCTGCCCCGGAGCGCGCTCGGCGGATACTCGAGCCCACGGAGGACGGCGTGCGCGCGCGTGCGCTTCCTCCCCACGAGCAGCCTGCTCGTCCACGGCAGGTAGACGTCCTCGCGCACGTAGCCGTCCGCTGCCGGCGAGGGCCCGTGCACGAAGGGCGACGCCAGCAGGTGCACCGTGTGCCCGCGCCGGGCGAGGGCCGCGGAGAGGGCGTGGTCGTACGGCAGCGTCCAGCTGGGTGGATCCAGCACGACGACGTCCACGCCGCGATCATAGTGACGATGGGAAGCGGAGCAGAGCCGGCACCGGCCCCGTTCTTCGTGGTCGGGAACGACCGCTCCGGGACGACGATGCTGCGGCTCGTCCTCGACCGGAGCGCGGAGGCTGCCGTCCCGCCCGAGTCCATGTTCCTGCTCGACTTCGCCCCGGTGCGCCGCCGCGGCTCCCTCGGCGACCCGCAGGCGGCCGCCGCGTTCGCCGCCGAGGTCTGGCGCCACCCGAAGGTGCGGCTCTGGCGCCTGGACGGCGGCCCGCCAGCGCCGCCGCCGGGGCTCGGCCACGCCGAGGCGTACCGGTTCGCCGTCGAGGCGCCCTTCCGCGCGTACGCCCGCGCGCAGGGAAAGGAGCGCTTCGGCGACAAGACGCCCGCCTACGTCCACGCCGTGGACGAGCTCCTCGCCGTCTGGCCCGACGCGCGCATCGTCGTGCTCGTCCGGGACGCGCGGGACGTCGCCCTCTCGATCGTGCCGATGCCGTTCGGCCCCAACAACGCCTACGCGGCCGCGCGCTGGTGGGCGCGGGGCATCAGGCGGGGCCTCGAGGCCGAGCGGGACCGCCCCGAGCAGGTGCTGACCGTCCGCTACGAGGACCTCGTCGCCGAGCCCGAGGCGCAGGTCGGCCGCATCTGCGCCCACGTGGGCCTCGGCTATAACAGCGAGATGCTCGCGATCGAGCGCACCGACCCGGGGAAGATCGTGCAGGACCAGAAGGGGTGGTTCCCGCAGCTCTCCGCCGGAATCACGGCCGCCGGCGTCGGCAGGTGGCAGACCGGGCTCTCACTCGCCGACCGGCGGACGATCGAGGCGGTCGCGGGCCCTGAGCTCCGCGAGCTCGGCTACGACCCGGGGGTCGAGACGCGGCCGGTCGGTCGCGGCAGGGCGCTGGCGGCCACGGCCGACGACTCGGCACGGCGCACGGTCAACCTCGTCCGCCTGCGGCTCGTCCAGGAGCGCGGGCGGGAGCTCGCCTACGTCCTCAGGCGCAAGCTGGGGGGCCTCCGCCGGTGAGCGAGAAGCCGGTGCAGCACGCGATCAAGCGCCTCCTCGACCCGGTGGCCGCCGCCGCCGGCCTCGTCGTCCTGAGCCCGCTCTACGCAGGGATCGCGGTCGCCGTGCTCCTCGACTCGGGCCGGCCGGTCATCTTCGTCTCCCCGCGCGCGGGGCTCGAGGGCCGGCCCTACGGGATGCTGAAGTTCCGCACGATGATCCCCGACGCGATCTCGGTCGGGCGCGAGCAGCGGATCTCCGACGACCCGTTCGGGATCGTCAAGCACGACCCGCGGATCACCCGCGTCGGGCGCTGGCTCCGCCGCACGGGGCTCGACGAGCTGCCGCAGCTCGTCAACGTCCTCCGCGGGCAGATGAGCCTCGTCGGCCCGCGCGCCGACCTCGTCGAGCAGGCCGCCGGCTACGCCGACCGCGAGCGCCGGCGCCTGAGCGTCCGCCCCGGCATCACCGGCTGGGCGCAGGTCAACGGCCGCGACTCGGTGCCGTGGACGGAGCGGTTCGAGCTCGACCTCTGGTACCTCGACAACTGGTCCCTCCGGCTCGACGGGAAGATCCTCCTCCGCACCGTCGGCGAGGTCTTCCGCGCCGAGCCCGACCCGGTCGAGGACGCGCTCAACATCGAGCGGGCCAAGCGGCGCACGTCGAGCACGTGAGCCGCCTCGTCGAGACGGCCGCGCCCGAGTGGGACGACCTGCTCGCGCGCCTCGGCTGCGCGGACGTCTACTACCTGCGCGCCTACGTCGAGAGCGCGCGGATCCTCGAGCCGGGCGAGCCGGCGTACCTCCACCTGGAGGGCGACGGCGGCGACGTCGTCTTCCCCCTGCTCGTGCGCGAGGCCCCGGACGGGATCCGCGACGTCATCACCCCGTACGGGTACGGCGGCCCGGTGGCGACCGGCCCCGAGCCGCCCGTCGAGCGCTTCTGGCAGCTCTACCAGCGCTGGTGCGAGGGCCGCGGGGTCCTCACGAGCTTCATCCGCTTCCACCCGCTCTTCGCCAACCACCTGTACGCGGGGCCGGACGTGGCGCTCGAGCGCTACGCGGACACGACCGGCTGGCGGCTCGACCTGCCCGACCTCTTCGAGGGGATGGAGGGCAAGCACCGGACCTCCTGCCGCAAGGCGCGGAAGGAGGGGGTCACCGTGCGCATCCGGCCCGGGCCCGCCGACCTGACGGAGTTCGTGGCGCTCTACGAGGAGACGATGCGCCGGCTCGGCGTCGGCGACTTCTACCTCTTTCCACAGACCTACTGGGACTCGCTCGCCGGGCCGCTGCGGGAGCAGGTGCTGCTCGCGGACGCGCTCTCCGAGGGCGAGGTCGTCGCCTCGGCGCTCTGCTTCGCCACGCTGCCCTGGCTCCACTACCACCTCTCGGCCGCGCAGGAGCGCGGGCGGCCCCTGGGCGCGGGCAACCTCGTCCTCTACGAGACTGCCGAATGGGCCCGGGCGGCGGGCTACGAGCGCTTCCACCTCGGTGGCGGCGCCGGCGGGCAGGAGGACTCGCTGGCGGCGTTCAAGCGGCGGTTCGACGCGGGCGGCCGGCTGGAGTGGTGGCTGGGGAAGGCCGTCCACGACGGCGCCCGCTACCGGGAGCTGACCGGGCGCGACCCGGAGGACCGCGCGGGGTACTTCCCCGCGTACCGAGCGCCCTAGCGGGTCCCCTCCGCCTTCTCCCAGACGACGGGCGCCCCGCCCTGGAGGGCGCGCGCCAGCCCGGCGACGGTGGCGGCGGTCATCAGCAGGTAGTACCAGGCGATCGCCGCGCCGGGTAGCGGCAGGCGCAGGCGGCCGGCGGCGGCGAGGCCGAGCCAGGCGAGCTGTGCGGCCAGCGCCGTCCGGTAGACGTCGCCGCGGCCGGCGAGCGCCAGGCTCGAGGCGAAGAGGGCGACGTGCAGGAGGCCGCTCAGGTAGCGGAGCACGCGGTGGGAGGCGAGCTGCGCCAGGTAGAGCGGCTCGGCCGGGCGGAACATCCGCCCGCTCAGGAGGTGCGTCCAGCCCTGCGCGTGCATGCGGACGCGGCGGCCGAGCTCGTCCTCGCTCGAGCGCGAGGCCTTCTCGAAGGCGCGCGCCTCCGGGTCGTAGACGGCGCGGCGGCCGCTCTGGGCGAGCGTGTACGGGAAGCCGAGGTCGTGCCCCATGCGCGGGTCGTCGCTCGCGCGGTAGTCGTCGCAGCGGACCGCATAGATGGCGCCGTTCCCGGCGGTGATGCCGGCGAGCCGCGACTCGGACTCCCGCACCCAGAGCTCGTAGCGCCAGTAGACGCCCTCGCGGTTCGTCCCGTCCGGGCGCTGGAGCTGGAGCCGGCCGCAGACGTAGCCCACCTCTGGGTCGGCGAAGCTCTTGACGAGCGCCCGGAGGGCGTCGGGCGCCCAGAGGGCGTTGGCGTCGGTGAAGGCGACGACCTCGCTCTCGACCCCTGCGACGACGGCGTCCTGCGCGAGGACCTTGCCGCGGCGGGGAGCGCTGACGAGGCCGACCCGCGGGTCGCGCTCGGCGATCTCCGCGACGGCGGCGTCGGTCCCGTCCGTGGAGCCGTCCGAGGCGACGACGACGGCCAGGCGCTCTGCCGGGTAATCCAGCTCGAGCAGGTTCTCGACGCGGCGGGCGATCACCTCCTCCTCGTCGTGGGCGGCGACGACGACCGTCACCGACGGGGTCACGTCCTCGCGGCGGACCGGGCGGGGCCGGCGCCGCGCGAGCGCCGCCGCCGCGAGCGGATAGCCGACGTGCGTCCACGCGAGCGCGCCGCCCGCGACCCAGAAGACGGCCCTGAGCACGCGGCTACCTTACTGCCGCCTCGCGGGCGGCGGGATCTCGCCCGCACGGCGTGCGAGCAGGATGGGGACGGCGAGCGCGAGCGCGACCAGGCCGGTGAAGTAGTACATCTGCATGGTCAGGTAGAAGAAGTTCGCCACCATCGTCCCGACGAGAGCGGCCGTGATCCCCCAGGCGAGCGCCCGCAGGAGGACGGCGCCGCCGTCGCCCGCAGCGGCGAGCGCAAGGCCGATCCGCCGCGCCGCACCGAGCCGCAGGAAGACGTAGACGAGGTAGGCGAGGACGAGGGCCCCGCCGACGAGGCCGCTCTCCGTGAGCACGCTCAGGTAGTAGGAGTGCGGCCCCCAGTTCGACTTGCCGGTGAGGAACTCGTAGTACGCGGAGAAGGTGTTCTTGCCGAGGCCGAAGAGCGGCGTCTCGCGCAGCACGGGACCGAGCAGGTCGTAGAGCTCGAAGTGCGTGCGGGTGGAGGAGCTCGACACGTTCGTGCGCACGCGCAGGATCGACTCGAAGAAGCCGCTGCGCTGGGCGACGACGAGCGCCAGCACGCCGGCGACGCCGGCGAGCGGGAGCAGGAAGCGCGCCGTCAGGAACGTCCGCCCGTAGGGGATCGTGAGGATGAGGAGGCCGATCCCCAGCCCGAGCATGGCGCTCCGCGAGATCGTCGCCAGGAGGACGAGGAAGAGGGTGCCGAGCGCGACCGCGAGCGGGATCCGCGCCGCGCTCTCCCGAGGCAGCCGCAGGTAGACGGGGAGGAGGACGAGCAGCGGCACGACGAGCATGATCCCCAGGTGGTTGGGGTCGAGCGTCAGGCCGTTCGTGCGGTAGATGTTGAAGCCGCCGGAGACGCCGAAGAGCTGAAGGCCCGGCGCGCTGCCGGTGACCGGCTCGAGCAGGATCGCGTCGAGGTTGGCGCCGTTCCGGGCCTCGGCGTAGCCGAGGGCGATGAGGCCGTAGAGCCCGTTGGCCGCGAGGCCGGCGCAGAACCAGCGCACCGAGCGCCAGAGAAACGGCTCGCCGCGCCGTGAGAGATGGGCGACCGCCGTGATCAGGAAGAGGGAGTGAACCGCGAACGTGATCATCCCCTTCACGTACAGGCTCCTCGAGGCGACGGTCGTGAGGTTGAAGTAGCCCACCAGGTAGACGACCAGGAAGAGGAGGAAGAAGGCGGCGAGCACCTGCACTGTGCGGGGGAAGCGCCAGTCGCGGTCGCGGACGCGGAGCGCCGCGAAGACGCCGATGAACGCGACCGCGAAGAGCTCGGCGAGCCTCACGTCCACCGGGCCGATCTCCCAGGCGAGCTTCGTGAAGGTGATCGTGAAGAGGGCGCCCAGGAGGAGGATGTCGAGCGCGCGCCTCACTCGAGGCTCCTGAGGAGCTCGGCGAAGCGCTCGACCCGCGCGCGGCGGGAGAGCCCCTCGCGCACCTCGGGGGCGAGCTCGACGCCGCTCAGGGAGCCGTCCCGCCAGCCCGCGACGAGCCCGCCGAGCGCCGCGGCGATCGCGTCCTCGTCGTCGGGGGGAGTGACGACGCCGGCGCCGGTCTCGCGCAGGAGCGCGGCGGCCGCGCCGTCCGCCGGCACGGCCGCGAGGATGGGGCGCCCGGCGGCGAGGTATTCGAAGATCTTCGTGGTGACGACGAAGCGCCCGCGTCCCTCGCCCGCAGGGACGAGGAGAAGGAGCGCGTCGGAGTCCCGCTGGAGGGCGAGCGCCTCCCGGCGCGGCAGGTAGGGGACGAGCTCCACGCGGTCGCCGAGCCCGAGCTCGGCGATCGCCGCCCGGTCGGCGTCGCGGAAGTCGCCGACGAAGCGGGCGACGACGTCGCCGTCCACCTTCGCGAGCGCGCGCAGGAACGGCTTCGGGTCGCGCCGGCCGAAGATCGTGCCGGTGTGCGTGATGCGGAAGCGGTCGCCGCGTGTGTACTCGAGGCCCTCGAAGTCGTCGAAGTCCGCGCCGTGGTCGATCAGCTCGACGGGACCCAGCGGGGAGAGTGCCTGCATCTCCTCGACGGCGGCCGGCGCGACGCAGACGATCGCGTCCGCGTAGCGGGCGACGAGCTTGGCCACCTGGCGCTCGCCGCGAAGGTCCTGGCGCCGGTGCGGGTGCGAGATCAGCGAGTCGCGGAGGTCGGCGACCCAGCGGACGCCGGTCGCGCGCTTGACGGCGGCGCCGAGGAGGTTGACCGAGCCCGGGGGAGAGGACGTGATCACCGCGTCGATGCCGTGCCTCCGCACCAGCCTGATGGCGGCGGGGACGGCGGTCAGGAGCCACGGGGAGCTCGCGTCCGGCACGAGCAGCCGTCTGCCGGTGAGCGCGGCCTGGAGCCGCAGGCGCTCGAGGCCGCGGGCCTGCGCCAGCTCGATCTGCGGGCGGTGGACGCGCGGGCCGAGGTTCCGGGTCTCGTGGACGATCGCGGCGGGCGGGGGGACGAGCGACTCGTCCCGGTGCATCCGCTTCGCGTCCGAGGGCACGAGCACGTGGGTCTCGATCCCCAGCTCGGGGAGGTACGTGGCCATCTTGAGCGGGCGCGGGACGCCGCCGCCGCCTGCCGGGGGCCAGTACATGGTCGCGAGCAGCACCTTCACGTGGACGATTGTGACGAACGGGCCGTCAGGTCCGCGCCGGGCGCTACAGTCCGGCGGGTGCTCGACCACCGCCGGCTGCTGACGGCGATCGCCTGGCTGGGCGCCGCCGGGCTCGCAGTCGCGCTGTCGCTCCCCGCCGTCTGGTGGGAGCCGCTGCACGCCGATGAGATCGTGACGCTCCGCTTCGGACGGCGGCCGCCGTGGGAGATCGTCCAGGAGATCTTCGTCGACCGGGGCGGCGCTCCCCTCCACTTCCTCGTCGAGCGGGCCGCCCTCGTCTGGCCGGATGGCCTCGAGGGCCTGCGCATCCCCTCGATCGTCTTCTTCGTCCTCGCACTCCCGGCCGCCGGACTGGTCGCCGCGCGCCTGGTCGACGGCCGCGCCGCCGCGCTCCTCCCGCTCGCGCTCGGCTGCGCGCCGCTGGCGGTCGGCCTCGCCACGTTCGGGCGGATGTACTCGCTCCTGCTCGCGGCGACGCTCTGGGCGACGGTGGTAGCCCTCTGGGCGGCGCGGCGGAACGGGTGGATCGCCTGGGCGCTCGCGGGCGCCGCCGCCGGCCTGCTCGCCTACGTCCACCCGCTGGCGCCGCTCTACTCAGGCCTCGTTCTCCTCACCGGGCTCCTCTGCGCGACCGTTCCTCTACGGCAGCTGGCGGTGGCGGCGTGGACGGCACCGGTCGCCCTCGCCCTCGTCCAGGCGCCCTACTATCTCGTCGCCCTCGGCAAGCTCAGCGACCGCTACGGGCTCGACCTGGAGACGCCGCGCGCGCAGGGGATCGGGACCGGCGGGCGCTCGGTGGCCGAGCAGGGACTCGTCGCGCTCGGCCCCGGCGAGCTCGCCGGCTCGCTCGTTCTTGCCGGGATCGCGCTCGCCGGCCTCGCGTGGCTGGGCGCCGTCCGCCCCCGCCCCGGGGTCGCGCTCGCGCTCTGGTGCGTCGTGCCGATCGCGTTCTTCACCTTCGTCCCCACCGAGACGAACTGGTTCCTCCCGCGCCACGTCCTGCCCGTGCTCCCGTTCTTCCTGCTCCTCGCCGTCGCCGGCTGCCTGGCGCTGACGACCCTCGGCCGCGTCGGAGCCGCGTCGGCGGCCATCGTCTTCCTCGGCCTCGTCGGCTGGCAGCTGGTCGACGACCTGCGGGCGCTCGACGAGCTCCGCGACCTGCGGCTCGTCGCCCTTGCGCTCGAGGCGGAGGAGGGCGAGCCCCCGCTCGTCTTCGCCGCGGTCGGAGAGCGCCCCGTCGCGGGACGGCCGGCGCAGCTGCTCGACGAGTACGTACTCCTCGAGCTGCCCGGCGCCACCCGGGCTCCCGAGCGCGACCCCGACGAGCTCTCGGCCTTCGTCGCGGGCAGCTCGGAGCCGGCGACGGGCGTCTGGATCTTCGCCGGCCCGCCCGACACGACGGCGGCCGCCCGCCGGCGGCTCGGGGAGGTGGGCGGGGCGAAGGTCGTCAGCGTCTCCCCGTCGGTGACCCTCGTGCGCTCGACGGAGCCGCTCGGGCCGCGCCCGCTCGTCGAGCTCGCCGCGGCGCTCCGCACGGCCTGGCTCGCCCAGGTCCCGGAGGACCGCGAGGCGGAGCGGCTCCTCCACCGGGCGGACTTCGCGCTCGGCGCGCGCTAGCTGCGGCCGGCGAGGAGCTCCGGCACACGCCCCGAGGCGAGCCACGACGACGCCTCACCGTACGCTTTGCCGGCCTCGCCGCGGAAGAGGAGGGCGCGGAGGCGGAACGACGCCGCGAGCAGGCGGCGCGCGCGCTCGGCGCTGCGCGCGCCCTCGTGCTTGGCGATGAAGCGCAGGTGGCCGCGAAGCTGCTCGCGGCGCATCGGCCCGAACGAGGGCCGCTCCCCCCAGCGCGCCCCGGTCGAGGCGCCGCCGACGTGGATGAACTCGGCGTCGGGATCGAAGAGGACTTCCCAGCCGGCCCCGCGGACGCGGTAGCAGAGGTCCATCTCCTCGCCGTACATGAAGAACTCGGTGTCGAAGCCGCCCACGGCGTCGGCGGCCTCGCGGCGGACGAGCATGACGGCGCCCTTCACGACCTCGACCTCGGCCACGGACTCGTGGTCGAAGCCGGCGCCGTAGAAGGCGTTCAGAGCGCGGGTGCGGCGGCCCAGGCGCCGCAGGAAGAGGTACTCGGTCGCGAGCCGCCACGTCGTCGGCCAGCCGCGGACCGAGCGCTGCAGAGACCCGTCCGGGTTCTCCAGGCGCGGCCCGACGATCCCGGCCGCGGGCCGCGAGGCGGCGAAGCGCGCGAGCCGCTCGATCGCGTCGCCCACCGGCCAGGCGTCGGAGTTGAGGAGCAGGATGAGCTCGCCCGCGGCCGCCTCCATCCCGACGTTGTTGGCGGCGCCGAAGCCGATGTTTTCGGGGAGCTCGACGAGGCGCACCGAGGGGAACCGGTCACGCACGAGCGCCTGGCTCCCGTCGCCGGAGCTGTTGTCGACGACCACCACCTCGTGCTCGCCGCCGGCCACCGCCGCGAGGCAGCGCTCCAGGTGCGAGCGCGCGTTGAAGGAGACGATGACGATCGAGGTCGTCACTGCGCCGTGGCCGCGGGCCTCAGGCTCCGCCACAGGAGGATGACGCCGCCCGGAAGCGACGTGGCGATCGAGACCGCGTAGAAGAGGAACCCGGCCGCGAACGCCACGTCTTCGGGGACGTCGAAGCGCCCGAGGAAGACGACGAAGAACGCCTCGCGCAGGCCGAGCCCGTTGAGCGTGAACGGCACCATCTGCACGAGGAAGAGGAGCGGCCCCAGGATGATGTAGACGACCGGGGAGACGTCGGCGCCGACGGCCTCGCCGCAGAGCCAGATGGCGATCACCCGCAGGAACTGGGAGACGATCGTGAGGCCGAGGCCGACCGTCAGAGCGCCGGGCGCGAGCCGGTACTCGTGCATCGCCCAGTAGACGCTCTGCATCGGCTTCTCCAGCCCGACCTTGCGCCCGAGCGGGAAGAGCCGGCGCTCGAGGGCGAGGCCGAGCCGGCGGGAGAAGAGCAGGAGCCCGACCACGATCATCGCGGCGACGAATGCGAACTCGAGGACGACCAGGAAGCGGACGCCGTCGTAGCGCCCGACCGCGACGGCGAGGCCGACGGCGACGAGGACGAGCGTCCCCGCCGAGCCGACGACGCGCTCCATGATCACTGCGGCGGCCGCCGTCGCCTTGGCGTCGGGCCGGCGGCGCGAGTGCTCGATGATCCGCACGGCGTCGCCGCCGACCGCGGTCGGCAGGACCTGCCCGGCCGCGAAGCTGACGAAGTACATGCGCAGGAGCCACGCGAAGGGCTCGTGGACTCCCTTGGCGGCCAGGAGGATGCCCCACCGCCACGCCATCAGCCACGTCGTCCCGACGAAGATGGCGAAGGCGGCGGCGACGTAGCCCCAGTGGCTCGAGCGGATGATCTCGGCCGTCTGGCCCAGGTCGATCTGCCAGAGGAGGAATGCGATCACCCCGCCGCTGACGAGGATCTGGAGGGTCAGCTTGAGAGACCGGCTCATCCGCCGGCCCTAGGTGGCGAAGCGGGCGTGGACGCGCCGGAGCGCGCCGATCGCGTCCTCGACGTCGGCGTCCGAGTGCGCGGGAGAGAGCGGCAGCGAGAGCACCTCCGCGCCGGCACGCTCGGCGACGGGCAGGGGCGGCTGGTCGGGGAAGCGCTCGCGGTAGTACGTGAGGCGGTGCACCGGGAGGAAGTGGATGCTGGTGCCGATGTTCTCCTCGCGGAGGACGCGCTGGTAGGCGTCGCGGCCGGCTCCGGCGGCGCCGGCGTCGATGCGCACGACGTAGAGATGGAGCGCGTGGCGGTCGCGCGGGTCGCGGGCGAGCGGGGTGATCCCGGCGAGCTCGGCGACGGCCGTGTCGTAGGCGGCCACGTGCCGGCGCCGGATCGCGGCGTGCTCCTCGACCTTCTCCAGCTGGACGAGCGCGATCGCGGCGAGGACGTCCGAGAGGTTCGCCTTGAACCCCGCGGCGGTGACGTCGTAGAGCGAGCCCTCGCTGCGGCGCATGAGCCGGAGGTTCCGGAGCTCGGCGGCGAGCGCTTCGTCGTCGGTGGTGACCATCCCGCCCTCGCCGGCGGCGACGTTCTTCGTCGCGTAGAGCGAGAAGCAGGTGGCGAAGGAGAGCGCCCCGATCTTCCTCCCGCGGTAGGAGGACTCGGCCGCGTGCGCCGCGTCCTCGATCACGGGCAGCCCGAGGGCGGCGAGCGCGTCGAGGTCGGCCGGCTGGCCGGCGAGATGGACCGGGAGGATCGCCTTCGTCCGGGAGGTCACGGCGCCCGCCGCCGCGGCGGGGTCGATGTTCAGGTCGTCGTCGAGGACGTCCGCGAAGACCGGCCGGGCGCCGCAGTGGACGATCACATTGGCCGTCGCAGGCCAGGTGATCGGTGTCGTCAGCACCTCGTCGCCGGGACCGACGCCGGCGGCCAGGAGCGAGAGGTGCATGGCGGCCGTCCCCGAGGCGAGGGCGACGCCGTGGCGGGCGCCCGCGTAGTCGGCGAAGCGGCGCTCCAGCTCCTCGGCCCGCGGGCCTGAGGTGAGCCAGCCGCTCCGGAGGGTCTCGGTGACGGCCTCGATCTCCTCCTCGCCGACCGCCGGCGGCTGGAAGGAGAGGAAGGTGCTACGCCTCGAGGAGAGCTTGGGCATCTGCCGTTTGGAAGCGGATGAGGGCCGCAGCGCGGTCGGCCCGCGCGAGCGCGTCGTCCCGGCTCTCGCCGCGGGCGAGGACGTAGCCGGCCCGGTCGTTCCCGCGGCGGAAGCTGCCGAACATCCAGCCCGGCGAGCGGTAGACGCGCGCGTCGACGACGCCCTCGACGGCGAGCGCCTCGTCGAGTCCCTCGACGTCCTCCAGGACGCCCTCCGGCGGCACGAGGAAACGGACGACGGCGCCGGCCCCGCGCTCCGGCTCGGGGATCACCACCGGCTCCCCGAGGGCGGCGTCGAGCGCGAGCGCGTTCAGGTCGACGCCCAGCGCGATCTTGCAGAGCTCCGCGTCGTGGCCGCCGCCGAGGCGCGCGGCGAGCTCCATCACGCGCGGGCCGTCGGGGCCGAGCACGACCTGCGTGTAGGTGGGGCCGTCGGTCACGCCGAGGGCATCGGCCGCGAGACGCGCCGCCTCCACGGCCTCCTCCAGCGGGTGCGCGCTCGGCCAGGCGTGCGCGAGGGCGACGCCGAAGGCATCGCCGCCGGCGGTTAGCCGGTCGGTGACCGTCAGCGGGTGGAAGGCCCCGTCGACCGAGAACGCGTTCACGGTCACCTCGGGCCCGGACACGAGCTCTTCGACGAGCGCGAGGCCGTTCCGCGAGACCTCCACCGCGGCGGCGATCGCGGCCCGCAGGCCCGCAGCCGCCGGCACGACGGTCAGGCCCTTCTGGCCCTGCCGATCGACGGGCTTGACGACCGCGGGGACCGGCAGCCCGCCGTCCGCGGAGCTCGTCACCTCGAAGCGCGGCTGGGGCACGCTGCGTTCGGCGAAGCGGCGACGCTGGCGGTGCTTGAGGACGGTGAGCGCGGCGCTCTCCGGCGTGACCGGATGCGGAAGGCCTGCGTGCGCCGCGATCCGGGCGGCGATGCCGACGGGCCAGTCGACCCCCGGCGCGATCAGCCCGTCGACCTGCTCCGCGCGCGCGAGCTGGCTGATCGCCGCCTCGTCCTCGACGGAGACGACGGCGCGGCGGTCGGCGAACTCGAAGCCGACGGCGGCAGGGTCGCGGTCGCAGGCGATGACGTAGAGGCCCCGCTCCCGCGCGGCCCGGTGCAGCCCGAGCTGCGCCGGCCCGGCCCCGAGGACTAGGAGGCGCTTCCGCTCGCCGTCTGTTCCGCTCGAAGAGCTGCTTCCCACCAGAGACGATTCTGCTCGTACCAGGCGATGGTGCGCTCGAGCCCGTCCTCGAAGGACGTCCTCGCACGCCAGCCGAGCAGGCGCTCGGCCTTCTCGGTCGAGCCGATGTGGCGGTCGACCTGTCCCGGCCGCTCCGGGACGCTCACCTTCAGGCTCGCCGGCTTGCCGAGCTGCGCGAGGACGAGGTCGGCGATGTCCGAGACCGAGATGTCGATGCCGGTGGCGACGTTCACGACCTCCCCGGCCAGGTCGGAGATGTCGTGCGCGAGGATTGCGTCGATCGCCTCGGCGTGGTCCTCGACGTAGAGCCAGTCCCGGGAGGCGTGGCCGTCGCCGTGCACCGTCAGCGGCCGGTCGGCCAGCGCATGCGTGACGAAGCGCGGGACGACCTTCTCGGGATGCTGGTACGGGCCGTAGTTGTTGAACGGGCGGACGATCACGATCGGCAGCCCGTAGGTGACGTAGTAGGAGTACGCGAGCCGGTCGGCGCCCGCCTTCGTCGCGGCGTAGGGGCTCCGCGGGTTCAGCGGGTGCTCCTCGTCCATCGGCTCGGCCTCCGCCGTGCCGTACACCTCGCTCGAGGAGATGAGGACGAAGCGGTCGACCGGGTTCTCGCGCGTCGCGTCGAGGAGGATCTGCGTCCCCTCGACGTTCGTCGTCACGAACTCGCGGCCGCCCTCGACGATCGACTTCTCGACATGGGACTCGGCGGCCGCGTTCACGATCACGTCCACCCCGCGGACGACCTCCGAGACGAGCTCGCGATCGCGGATGTCCCCGTGGACGAACGAGAGCCGCTCGTGCCCCATCACGTCGGCGAGGTTGTCGACGTTCCCCGCGTAGGTGAGGGCGTCCAGCGAGACGACGTCGTGCGGCGTCGCCGTCAGAAGGTGGCGGACGAAGTTCGAGGAGATGAACCCCGCGCCGCCGGTCACGAGGATGCGCTTGCGCACGGGGGCCGATTGTACCGACGGGCCTGGGCCGGCCCGGACGGCTACTCGCCGATCTCGTCGCCGACGGTGTACAGCGGGCGGTCCTCGACGTCCCGCTGGATCCGTCCCAGGTACTCGCCGACGAGGGCAAGGATGAACCCCTGCACGGCGAGGACGCCTAGCACGAGACCCCCGAGGAAGAGAAGACCCGGGAAGTTGCCCTTGAGGATCCAGACGACGATCCCCCAGACGGCGACGGCGACGGTCAGGAGCCCGCAGACGAAGCCGATGGTGATGCCCGCCCACTGGATCGGCTGCGGCCAGAAGCCCGCGAGGACGTGCAGGGCGAGCCGGATGAGCCGGAACGGCGAGTAGCGCGAGCTGTCGGCCCGGGCCTGGTGCGTCAGGTCGACCTCGACGACGCTCGCGCCGGCCGAGAGGACGAGCGCTTTCGTGAACTTCTGCTTCCCGATGACGCCGAGGACCGGCTCGAGCGCGGAGCGCGAGTAGGCGTTGAAGGCGCAGCCGAAGTCCGAGACGTCCGCCTCGGTGAAGCGACGGAGCATGCCGTTGACGAGCTTCGAGGGAAGCGTCCTTCCCCAGGAGTCCTCACGGCCCAGCCGTCGGCCGCTCGCGACGTCGGCGCCGCCCTCGACCGCGGCGATCAGGCGCGGAAGGTCCTCGGGGACGTTCTGGAGGTCGGCGTCCATGGTGACGACGATGTCGCCGCGGGCGCGGACGAGGCCGGCGTGCATCGCGGGATGCTGGCCGAAGTTCCGCTTGAAGCGCACTGCGCGGATGCGCCGGTCCTCGGCGACGAGGCCCTCGACGACCGCCCAGGTGCCGTCCTGGGAGCCGTCGTCGACGACGATCAGCTCGAACGGCTTCCCCAGCTGCTCGAGCGTCGCGGTCGAGCGTCGGCAGACCTCCGCGAGGGTCGCCTCCTCGTTGAAGACCGGGACGACGAGGCTGATCTCGGGGAGCGGCTGCGCCGCCGCTTCTGAAGCGGCTTCGCGCAGGGGCTCCGGCTCCGCCATTCGAGCCAGGCTACCAGCGCGACCGCGGGCCCAGCACCGCCCGTTCGCCGGGTTCCGGATACCCTAGACGGACGTGGACGCCGTACTCGCCCAACGAGTCGAGCGCATCGCCGCCGACGAGACGCATGGATCGAGCTGGCTCGCCCGAGAGGCCGTCGGGGCCGTCGTGGAGGCGGCGCAGCGCGGGGACGACCCGCTCGTCCTCGCCAAGGAGCTCGTCCGCTCGCGTCCGGACATCGGCGCGATCGCCGGCGCGCTCGGCCGCGTCCTCGTGGCCGGGAGGACGACCGACCAGCTCGCCGAGGAGGCCGAGGCGATCCTCGGCTCGCGCGAGCGCGCCGCCGCGACGATCGCCGTCCTCCTCCGCGGCGAGCTCGAGGAGCGGATCGTGATGACCCACTCCGCTTCCGCGACCGCCCGGGAGGCGCTCACGCACGCCGGGCCGGGGCGCGTCGTCTGCACCGTGTCCGACCCGGGCGGCGAGGGCCGTGTGTTCGCCGAGGAGCTCGCCGAGGCGGGGCTGACCACCGAGGTCGTCGCCGACGAGGACGCCGAGCACGCCATCCCGACCGTGCAGCTTCTCCTCCTCGGCGCGGACACGGTGTTCAGTGACGGCTCCCTCCTGAACAAGGTGAAGACGAGCTCGCTGGCCAGGGCGGCCCGGAAGGCGGAGGTGCCGGTGATCGTCGCCAGCGAGGTGCTGAAGATCGCCCCCGGGCAGCCGCACCCCCCGCAGGAGGACCGCGTCGACCTGACTCCACCCGACCGCATCACCCAGTACGTGACCGAGGAGGGCATCTTCGCGCCGGACGAGATCGCCGCCCTCGTCGACCGCACGCCCTTCCTCGCCGAGGGGTACGAGCTCCTCAGGGACTAGCTGGGAGCCCCCGGAGGGTCCGAGTGGGAGCCCCCGGAGGGAACGCCGAGCCAGGCGGCGGCCTCGACGGCCAGCTCGCCGGCCGTAAGGCAGACCCCCTCGCGCTCGAGCACGCCGTCGAGGATCCGCTCGTAGAGGCGATCCCAGCCCGCCGCCGTCGGCGCGTCGAAGCGGTTGGTGTGCCAGAGGATCGCGAACCCTCCCCCGCGCTCGGCCGCCAGGTCGAGGAGAGCCATCGCCCGTGCCTCCGCCTCCGCCGGCGTCAGACCGAGGTAGCGCGGCTCGGCCAGGGTCGTGTCCATGAGCGCGAGCGGGATCTCCACCAGCGGGAGCGGGGCGCCGAGCTCCTCGCTCCAGGGCCGGAAGGGCTGCATGATCCCGGAGCGAAAGCCGAGCCGGTCGGCGAAGCCGAGGGTCGAGTCGTAGCGGAAGCCGAGCTCGGCGAGCGGCGCGAGGTTTCGGTGCGGGTCGACCCGGAGGAAGTGGTAGCGCTGGCCCGCGAGGTCGCCCGCGAGCTCCGCCAGCACGTCCCGCTCGGCGGCGAGACGCACCGGGTCCTCCGCGCTCGTGTAGCTGCCGTGCAGGCCGACCTCGGCCCCGGTCTCGAGCAGCGTCTCCACGAGCCGGGGGCGAAGGCGGTCGTAGGCCTCGGGCGCGAACCCGTCCTCCCTGTGGGCGTGGCCGGCGAGGACGAAGTACGTGGAGCTCGAGCCCCGCTCCCCCTCGAGCTCGGCGATCCGCCCGAAGCGCCAGTTCGGGTCGGTGCCGCGCAGCCGGTGGACGGGGAGGGCGGCGAGGCCGCGCGCCTCGCGCAGGGCTGCGCGCCCTTCCCGGGCGGCGGCCCGTGCACGCAGGCGGCCGACCGCGTTGCGGACGCCCCGCCCGGTCCAGCGCCAGGGCCGGTCGACGTCGTGGGTCAGCGCGACCGCGAAACGGGCGCCGCCCCAGCGCGGCGGCTCGAGGCCGAGCGACGCGCGCAGGCGCTCGAGCGGCGGGTCCAGCGGGTCGAGGGTCGAGGCAGCCCCGAGGAAACGGCCGTAGAGGTCACGCGAGGCGCCGCGTTCCTCCACCCGCGCGAGGTGCCAGAAGGCCTGGGCGAGCTCGTCCCGCCGTGGCCGCTCGCCGCGCTCGACCCCGGCCCAGGCCTCCTCGTCGAGGGGAGCGCTGTCGGCGAGGTTGAGCCCCCCGGCGCCGAGCGTGTCGAGCACCCAGCGGATGCGCCGGTCGGCGACGCCGGGGCTCACGGGACGAGGCGGCGGACGACGCGCGCCAGGTTGGTGGCCGCGGGACGGAGATCGTCACGGGCGAGGACACCGTCCACGTACGGCGGGCGGACGAAGACCGGGCGCTCGCCGGGAGCGAGTGTGATCGCCCAGCGGCGCCGGCGACCGTTCATCCGGGCGGGCGCCGGCCGCTCGCCGATCAGGTCGAGGTACGCGATGCGGGTCAGGTCGACGCCTGCCGCCGTCGCAAGCCCGTGCCACTGCCAGAGCCGCGGGTTGATCTCCATCAGCTTGTAGGTGCCGTCGCGCAGGTCGCGCTTGAACTCGACCTGGGAGACCCCGTGGTAGCCGATCCCGCGCAGGAGCGCGATGCCCTGCTCGACGACCTCGTCCACCCAGACCGCCTCGCCGATCCGGCAGGTGCCGACGCCCGGAGGCGTCTGCAGCAGCTTGCGACCGCAGAAGACGCCGAGCGCCTCGCCGTCAGCGGCGAGGTAGCTCCCCAGCGTGTAGAGCTCCTCGTCCCCGCCCGGCACCCACTCCTGCACGAGCGGGCGGTACGGGCGCGCGCGCTCGAAGTCGCGGGCCAGCTCCACGGCGTCCTCGCAGCGGAAGGCCTGGCGCCTGAACTCGCGGCGAAAGCCGACCGGGTCACGCGGCTTCACGAGCACCGGGAAGGCCAGGTCGGCGACGGGCTCCTCGAGGGTGCGCGGCACGGGGACGCCGTGCCGGACGGCCTGCTCGAGCTGCCAGGACTTGTCCTGGATCCGCTCGAGGAGCTCGGGTGCGGGAAAGGGGTGCAGAAAGCGGCCGCCGAGCGCGTCGGCGTTCCGCGCGATCGCGTTCAGGAACTCGTCGTGCGTCGGGAAGACGGGGGCGGGCGCCTCGAGGGACTCGCCGAGCTCGCGGAGACAGGCGACGTACCCGTCCTCGTCGGCGACGGGGTCGGGACAGACGAGGCCGCGCGCGTAGCGGGAGCGAAAGCCGAGCGCCCCCCTCGTGTGCGCGACCGCGACGACCGGCGCGCCGAGGCGCCCCAGCGAGCGAACGGCCGCCAACCCGTTCACCCAGCGAACGTCGACGACGACGGCCGTGGGCAGGCGGCTCTCCATCGCGTGAATTCTACGAACTGCCGGGCGCCGACCCGCCGTCGAGGTCGTACCCGAGGGCGGCGATGCGCTCGCCGAGCTCGCCGCGGATGCGCGCGTGGGCGAGCCGGCCCCAGGGCGTCCGGCCCTCGCGGCGCCAGCGCCGGAGGTAGGCGTCGTTCGCGTCGCGACGCACCTCGAGCGTGAGTGGCGCCGGGTCGAGACCGAGGAAGGCGTACACGCGGGCGAGCTCGGCGACGGGGTCGCCGACGAAGTCCTCGAAGGGCACCTCGCAGAGCCGGGCGATCTGCGCCCTGTCCTCCCGGTAGAGCTCGTGCGCCACGACCCAGTGGCGAAGGAGCGTGCGGAGCGACTCCCGGCGCCGCCACTTGGACGTCGCGTAGGCGACCGCCACGGGATGACGCACGGCGACGACGAAGGCGGCCTCCGGGAAGAGCGCCTGCAGGAAGCGCAAGCGGATCAGGTTGGGCGGCGACTTCTCGAGGAGGACGGGCTTCGCCAGGTCCCAGTGCCGCGCCCACTCGGCGAACAGGCGCTCCCGGCTCTCCGCCGAGACGAGCGGCGAGTCCTCGGTCAGGTGCGCCTCGCCGGCGAAGGCGAAGAGCCCCGGGCCCCCGTACTCCTTCGCGGGCGGGTAGACGGTCTGCAGGTGCTGGCCCTCGTCGGCGGGCACGCCGGTGTCCGCGAAGCCCGAGACGTGCGGGTGCTCGGCGAGCGCCCGCCCGAGGAGCGTCGTCCCGCTCCGGTGCAGGCCGCCGAGGAAGACGTACCGGGGTGGCGTCACGGACACCATCGTTAGCATTCGGCCACGTGTCTGCGAAACCGCTCCGGATCCTCGGCGTGGGGAACGGGCGCTCGATCAACTTCCTCCGCTGGGGACGGCGGCTCAGGGAGCGGGGCCACGAGGTGCACCTGGCCAGCGACCGCTTCTCCGACGTGCAGGCGGAGCTGGAGGGGCTCGAGCCGCACCCGATCCGGGAGCTCGAGCCGCTCCTGCGCGTCCGCGGTCTCAGGCGCCTGCGCTTCGGGCCCGCCATCGGCGGCCTCGCGCGGGACCTCGACGTCGACCTCGTCCACGCCCACTACATGCTCCCGTACGGCTACTGGGCGTCCAAGGCCGGCGTCCATCCCTTCGTGCTCAGCCCCTGGGGCACGGACGTGCTCGTGCACGCCCAGACGCGGCGGCGCGGCCGGCGGCACGCGACGGCGGCGATCGCCGCTGCCGACTACCTCGTCGTCAACTCGGACGCGAACGAGCAGGCCTCGGTCGCACTCGGCGCCGACCCGCACCGCCTGCGGCGGATCATCTGGTACGCGGAGCTCGGCCGCTTCGTCGGCGAGGCGGCCGACCCCGCGCTCCGCGCCCGCTTCGGCTGGCCCGACGACGCGCTCCTCGTCCTCTCCCTCCGCAACTACCGTCCCGACACGAACCTCGACGTCGCGCTGCGCGCGTTCGCGGAGGTCGTGCGCGCCGAGCCGCGCGCCCGGCTCGTTCTCGCCGCGCGCGCCGGCCCGCTCCGCGGAGAGCTGGAGAAGCTGGCGGACGACCTCGGCCTGGCCGAGGTCGTCGCGTTCCACCGGGCGGAGTGGGACGAGCTGCCCGCGCTCGTCGCCTCGGCCGACGTCCTCGTCTCGCTGCCCAGCTCGGACTCGACGCCCGCGTCCCTCCTCGAGGCGATGGCGAGCGGCCTCCCGGCGGTCTGCGGGCTCGCGCCCTCGATCGAGGAGTGGGTGGGGCAGGGGGACGGGGCGGAGCTCGTCCCCGGTCGTGACGACGGGGCCGTCGCCGCCGCGCTGCTCGGCCTCCTGCGCGACCCGGAGCGCCGCAGCGCCTACGGCGAGCGGAACGCCCGCGTCGTCCGCGAGAAGATCGGCGACCCGGGGCTCGCCCTCGAGGAGCTCTACCGGGAGCTGGTGGCCGCGTGAGGGTGCTCGCCCTCGGGATCGACGGAGCCGACTACGACCTCGTCGGCTCGCTCCTCGGCGAGGGCCGGATGCCGACCGTCGCCCGGCTGGCGAGCGAGGGGGCCTACGCCCCACTGCGCTCGACGGTCCCGGCCGTGACCCCGACCGCCTGGTCGTCGTTCCTCACCGGCCTCAACCCGGCGGGCCACGGCATCTTCAACTTCTCGGCGAACCCGAACCGCGGCACGCACCGGATGGAAAGCGCCGCCACGCGCGGCGGCGCCCCCTTCTGGCGCGCCCTGGGCGCCGCCGGGCTCCGCTCGGCCTTCGTCACCGTCCCCTTCACCTACCCGGCGGAGCCGGTGGACGGTGTCGTCGTCACCGGCTACGGCGGGCCCGAGCCGCCCGAGATCCGGCCGGCGGCGGCGCGGGAGGCGATCTTCGCCGCGCACCCGGACCTCGTGACCGCACGCCACCCGATGGCCGAGCGCTGGTGGGAGGACTTCGAGCGCTACACCGACCGCCTGATCGAACACGTCCAGCAGGTCGCCGACGTCTGCCGGCTGACGCTCGAACTGGAGCCCGACCTCAGCCTCCTCTGCGTGGACTTCATGAAGCTCGGACCACGCCGGCCACCTCGGCTACGACCGGCTCGACCCCAAGCACCCGGCGCACGACCCCTCGCGGGCCGGCGACGAGCTGGTGCAGGTCTACGAGGCCGTCGACCGCGCCTGCGGGGAGCTGATCGAGGCGGCGCGGGAGCGGTGGGAGGAGGAGCCGACCGTCGTCGCCCTCTCCGACCACGGCATGAAGCCCATCTACTGGACGTTCCACACGAACCGCTGGCTGGAGGAGAACGGGCACCTCCGCTACCGGCGCCGCTCGCTGCAGCCGCTCCGAGGCGGACGCCTCGGCTGGGCGGCCACGGTCGACCAGCGCCTCGTCCGGACGACCGGTCGCTACGGACGTCTCGCCGACCGGGTGCCGCTCCTCCCCGGCACGCCCGCCGAGAGGGCCTTCGCCGACATCGACTTCGGCTCGACGCGTGCCTACGCGTTCGCCACCGGCGGCCAGGTCTACCTGGGTGAGGCGAGCGGCGCCGTCCACGACGCGCGCTACGCCGAGCGACTCGCGGCCGAGCTCGCCGGCGTCCGCCACCCGGAGACCGGCGAGCCCGCCTTCGCCGTCAGGCGCAAGGAGGAGCTCTTCCGCGGGCGGTTCCTCGACAAGGCGCCCGAGCTCGTGCTCCTGCCTCACGACGAGCGGATCCACGTGGACTCGACGCGGCGCCCGTGGGAGGCCGCCTTCGAGCGCCACGAGCGCCTCGACCCGGAGGTCTCGTACGGCTACTCCGGCCACCACGGCCTCACGGGCATCCTCGCGGCGGCAGGGCCCGGGATCGCCTTCGGCGCCGCGCCGGAGCAGGCAGAGATCACGCAGGTCCCCGCTACGCTCTGCCGGCTCCTCGGCCTCGAGCTCGACGGCGTCGACGGCGCGCCGATCGCCGAGCTCCTCGCCGACGGAGGCGAGGGCAGGCACGTCGCCGCCTCCGCCGCCGGCCGGGCGGGCGGCGAGGCCTCGTACTCGGCCGAGGAGGAGGCGGAGATCCTCGAGCGCCTCCGCGACCTCGGCTACGAGTGAGCGCCGGGCGACCGCCTGGCCTCGCGCCATGATCTCCCGATGAGCGAGGTCCGCGCGGAAGAAGGCCTGCAGGCGGAGGCGCGCGACGACGAGGTCCCGCGCCGGCTCGGCATCACCGCGCTCGCCCACGACGCCGCCATCTACGGCGGCGTCCGCGTCCTCCTCAAGTCGCTCGCCTTCCTGCTCGTCCCGCTCTACGCGCGCTACCTGTCGCCGGCCGAGTTCGGCAGGCTCGAGCTGATCCTCGCCTTCGCGGCCTTCGTCGACGTCTTCATCAACCTGAGCGGCGTCCTCGCCCGCTTCTACTTCGACCGGGACGACTCCCGCTGGCGCAAGCAGGCGATCACGCTCTTCTTCCTGATCGAGTCGATCTACCCCGCCGTCCTGATCGGCGGGCTCCTCCTCTTCGCCGGGCGGCTCGCCGACCCGATCGCCGGCGACGCGGCCTACGCGAGCCTGATCGTGATCGCGCTCATCGACCTCTACCTGACCAACATCGTCGACATCTCGATGTCGCTCGCGCGCCTGCGGCGGAAGCCGTGGACGTTCGCCCTCTACGCGCTCACCCGCGGCCTCACCTACGTGACCCTCGCGATCCTCCTCGTCGCCGTCTGGCACCTCGGCGTCAAGGGCATCGTGATCGCCTCGCTGACCGCGGCCTGCCTCGTCTTCGTCGTCAGCGCGCGCGAGTACGTCGGTGACCTGATCCGCGGCGTCGACTGGAAGGTCGGCCGCGAGATGGTCTCCTTCGGCTGGCCGACGATCGTGAGCGCGTTCGCCTTCTACGCGCTCAACCTCCTCGACCGCTTCTTCGTCAGGTACTTCCACGGGGCGGCCGAAACCGGCCTCTACGGCGTCGCCTTCCGCTACAGCCAGATCGTGCTGGTCGCCGTGTTCGCGTTCCGCATGGGCTGGCCGCAGTGGCACTACTCCTGGCTCAACACCGACCGCCACCCGATGATGGTGTCCCGCGGGGCGCGCTGGTTCTTCGGCGCGCTCGGCTTCGTCGTCGTGCTCGTCTCGGCCTGGATCCTGCCGGTCTTCCACCTGCTCATGCCCGAGCGCTACTGGGAGGCGACCAAAGGGGTGGCGCCGCTCAGCCTCGCGGCGATGGCAACCGGCGCCTACGCGGTCACCGCCGTCGGGCTGAACGTGACGAAGCGCATGCGGCTGATCCCGCCGACGGCGATCGCAGCGGCGGCGGTCGCGATCGGGCTCTACCTGCTCCTGATCCCGCCCTTCGGCTTCGTCGGCGCGGCCTGGGCGACGGCGGGCGGGCTCTGGACGATGTCCCTCTTCGTCGGCCTCGTCTCACAGCGGATCTACCCCGTGCCGTGGGACTGGCCGCGGCTCGGGCTCGCGGTCGGCGCGACGCTCGGGCTCGTGCTCGCATCGCTCGCCGTCGACGCCTGGATGCCCTTCGAGGCCTCGCTGCCCGTCCGCGTCGCCCTCTCGCTCGCCTACCCGGCGGCGCTTCTCGCCGGCGGCTTCCTCGCCCGCTCCGAGCGCGAGGCGCTGACCCGGCGGCTGCGGCGATACTAGCCCGCGATGGGAGCGACCTTCGAGGAGCTCTACGACCGGCGGACGGGCGTCTACGGGAAGGACGCGGAGCGCGAGTCCTTCCTGCGACGCCTGAACGCGGCCCTCGAGCCGCACGAGCGGGCCGGCTACCGCGACCTGGAGGTGGAGGCGCCGTTCCTCTTCGTCCTCGGCCTGCCGCGGTCGGCCACGACCCTGGCCTCGCAGCTCCTCGCCTACTGCCTGGACGTGGGCTACGTGGACAACGTCGCCGCGCGGTTCTGGCTCGCACCGGTGCACGGCGTCCGCCTCAGCCGCGAGCTCCTCGGCGAGGAGCGCCCGCCGCCGCCCTTCGAGTCCGACTACGCGCGGACGCCGGGCCTGAACGGCATCCACGAGTTCGGCTACTTCTGGCGCCGTTGGCTGCGGAAGGAGTCCTTCGCCGACGTCGTCCATGCCCGCGAACGCGAGGACGAGATCGACTGGGCCGGCCTGCGCCTGACGCTCGCCAACGTCCAGGACGCGCTCGGCAGTAGGCCAGTCGCCGCGAAGAACATCCTCGCCTCGTACCACCTGCCGCGGCTGCGGGAGACGCTCGGCAAGGTCGTCTACGTCTACGTCGAGCGCGACCCCCTCGACGCCGCCGTCTCCATCCTCGACGCCCGCCGTCGCTACTACGAGGACCCGCGCACCTGGTGGAGCTACACGCCGCCCGAGGTCGAGGAGCTGCTCGAGCTCGACGAGTGGGGCCAGGTCGCCGGCCAGGTGCACTACCTGCAGCGTCTCTACGAGCGCGGCCTGCCGCAGGCGGGGGCGGACGTCGTCGTCCGCACGACCTACGAGGAGATCGCACGGCGGCCGCGCTCGCTCCTCGAGGCCGTGGCCGAGCGGAGCCGGGAGGCGCACGGCACGGACATCGCGGTCGCCCAGGAGCCGCCCGCGAGCTTCCCGTTCCGAACCCACGAGGAGCGCGAGGACGACAAGGCCCGCTTCCGCGAGCTCCTCGACGACCTCGCCGCGCGGTGAGCCTCACCGCCGCCGTCCACCAGCCGAACTACCTGCCCTGGCTCGGCTGGTTCCACAAGCTCGCGGCCGCCGACGTCTTCGTCTACCTGGACGCCGTCCAGTACCCGCGCGGGCGGAGCTTCGCCGCGCGGAACCGGATCAAGACGCCGAACGGGGTCGCCTGGCTGACGGTGCCGGTCTCCGTCCCCAAGGGCCGCGAGGGCAAGGCAACGTACCGCGAGGTCGAGCTCGCCGAGCCGCGCTGGCGCGAGAAGCACCTGCGCAGCGTGGAGACGAGCTACGCGCGCGCGCCGTACTTCGGGGACGTCCTCGAGCTCTACCGCACGGGCCTCGAGGCCGGCGAGACGCTGCTCGAGGTCAACCTCGCTCTCCTGGAGGGCTTCGCCGACTACCTCGGCATCGCCACGCACCGGGTCGTCCTCTCGGAGCTGTTGCCGGAGTTCGGACAGAAGACGGAGCTGATCGTGGACGCCTGCAAGGCACTCGGCGCCGACGAGTACCTGTCGGGGTCCGGCGGAGGCGCCGACTACAACGACGAGGAGCGGCTCGCCGAGGAGGGGATCGCTCTTCGCTACGACGCCTTCCAGCCGGCCCCGTACCCGCAGCTCTGGGGCGAGTTCGAGCCGGGACTCTCCACCCTCGACGCGCTCATGAACTGCGGCCCGGGCGCGCGGGAGCTGATCCGCTGAGCGCCCGGCGGTCGCTCGGCAGGCTGGGGCGGCGGCTCGTCGGACGCCGCACGTACCACACCTACGTCCGCCCCCTCCGCCACCTGCGGCGGAAGGAGGCCTACGACGCCAAGAGCTACTACGACGCGCGCTACGCCGTGGCGCGCCAGGGCGGCGAGTTCACGGACGCGACCGCCATGCAGCCGGGCCACAGCGCGCTGCGCACGCGCTACCACTACAACGCCGTCGAGAACGCGATCCTCGAGGCGCTCATCCCGGCGCCCCCGCCCGAGGGCTTCTCGGTGCTCGACGTCGGCTCGGGCGCCGGTCACTGGGTCGCGTTCTACCGGGAGACGCTCGGCGCCGCGTCGGTCGTCGGCGTGGAGATCTCCACGCCGGCCGTCGCGGGGCTCGCGGAGCGCTTCGCCGGGACGCCCGGGGTCGAGTTCGTGGACGCCGACGTCTCCGCGGTCGCCTTCTCGCTCGAGCGCGCGTTCGACCTCGTCAACGCGGTCGGCGTCCTCTACCACGTCGTCGACGACGACGCCTGGCAGCGGGCGGTGGCGAATCTCGCCGCGCACCTGGCGCCCGGAGGCCGGCTCGTCGTCGGCGAGCAGTTCCCGGCCGTCTCGCTCGACGCCGGCTTCCACCGCACCGACACGTTCTCGAGCTGGGAGGAGGAGCAGGCCGCGACCCCGGAGCGGATGCTGGTCGGCAAGCGCCTCCGCTCCCAGCGCGCCTGGCGGGCCGCCGCCGAGGCCGCCGGCCTGGAGGTGGCCGCGAACGTCCCGGTGCGCACCTCGAAGTCCATCCTCACGCCGGTGGACCGGGTGCTCGTCTTTCGCTCCCGTTGAGAGCCGGAATCACGGGTGAGCCTGCTTGGTCCCGCCTCGATTCGAGGCGCCGACGCGGCCGCCTGACCGAAGGTCTCATCGCGTCTGCTAGGCGCTGTTGAGCCAGGCGAGGACGGCGAGCACGCGGCGGTGGTCATCCTGGCTGGGCGGCAGTCGGAGCTTTCCGAAGATGCCCGCGACGTGCTTCTCGATCGCACGGTCGGTGACTACGAGCCTGCGGGCGATGGCAGCGTTCGTCCTCCCCTCGGCCATCAGCTCGAGCACCTGGCGCTCACGCGGGCTCAGGTCGTCGATCGCGCGGCGGCGGACGAGGAGCTGCGTGACCACCTCGGGGTCGAGGGCGGTGCCGTTCCCGGCGACGCGGCGGAGGGCGTCCACGAACTCGGCGCCGTCCGCAACCCGGTCCTTGAGCAGGTAGCCGAGCCCCTCGCTCCGCTGGGCGAGCAGGTCGCGTGCGTAGCGCTCCTCCACCGCCTGGGAGAGGAGCAGGACCCTCGCCTCCGGATCCCGGGCCCGCAGGTCGGCCGCGGCCCGGACGCCCTCGTCGGTGAACGTCGGGGGCAGGCGCACGTCGACGACGAAGACGTCGGGCGCGTGCTCCTCCGCGGCCGTGCGGAGCTCCTCCGCCGAGGCCACCGCGGCGACGACCTCGATCTCGAAGTCGGCGAGGAGGCGCGTCAGCGCGTCGCGGAGCAGGCCGGAGTCCTCGACGATGACTACCCGCACGGGATCACCGCCGTGATCGAGGTGGGCCCGCCCGCCGGGCTCTCGACGGCGAGCGAGCCGCCGAGGGAGCGCGACCCGGTCGTGGAGCCCGGCCAGGCCGGAGCCGTGCGGAGTCGGCGCCGCCGACGCCGTCGTCTCGCACCTCGACGAGCAGGGAGCCGTCGTCGTGCACGACCGAGACCGCGGCGTGCTCGGCGCCGCTGTGCCGGGCGACGTTGGTCGAGCGCCTCGGCGACGACGAAGTAGGCCGCCGCCTCGGCCTGCTCGGCCGGTCGCTCCGTGCCGAGCTGCGAGGTCAGCGTCACCGAGACGGGGAGCGGGCGGCCAGCGCGGAGAGGGCGGCGTCGAGTCCCCGGTCGGTCAGGACGCCGGGATGGATGCCGCGCGCCAGGTCGCGGATCTCGAGCGAGCGCCTGCTTGGCCTCCTCGTGAGCCGTGCGGACGAGGTCGGCAGCCTCTTCCTGGGAGCCGCCCTCCTCGAGGCGCCGGCGGGCGCGCCCGAGGTCGACGGCGAGCGCGACGAGCCGTGCCTGGGCGCCGTCGTGGAGGTCGCGCTCGATCTGGCGCCGGTCGAGGGCGGCCGCTGCGACCGCCAGGTCTCGCTGCTCCGCGCTGCGTGCTGCGGCGCGCTCGAGCTCGCCGCGGGTGGGGCCGAGGAGCGCGCGCATGAGCAGCGCGTCGAAGGAGACGACAGCGCGGACGAGCCAGGGCGTCAGGAAGAGCAGGATCACGCCGACGCCGACGATCGATCGCCCACTCCAGGCCGGTGTCGAGCGTTCAGCTCGTCCAGAGGATGTCCCCCGGTGCTCGGCGGGGATGGCGTAGTACCAGATCGGGGCCGTGACGAAGCCGAGCGAGATCGACCAGAAGATCACCGCGACGAGGAAGCTCAGGAGCCCGAGCGGGAACGCGAAGAGGAGCAGGTACACGAGCGGCGCGCCAGTTCGAGAGCTGGAGCACCGGGTCGAGGAACCGTCGGAACGGCCCGGCGTCGCGCGCCCGCACGAGCGGAGGCTGCGGGATCCGGACGTCCAGGAGCGCGCCGGCGACCCGACGCTGCGCGGTTGCCGCGCCCCGGGCCATCCACAGGGTGAGCACGAGGAGCGGCAGGCCGACGACGAAGACGATCAGGCTCAGGCTCGTCGTCAGGAAGGTGAGGAAGAGGCTGAACCAGAGGACGCCGAGGGGGAGCGCGACCATCGCGTAGGCGGCCTCTCGCCAGGTGCGGAGCCGGAACGGCTCGATGAAGGCTGCGGGAACGCGCATCGCGAGGTCACTGTACGCAGGCCCCGTGGCGGCCGCGATGGCGCCAGCCGGTGTCCACGGCCTCGTGCTGTCCCCACCCGCCACAGGGTCAGGTCGTCTCGCCGATCTCGAACTCGCGCAGCCGATGGATCGCGTACCAGGTGGTCGCGGCGCCGGAGGCAACCATCAGGGCAAGCGCCGTCCACGAGCCGAGCGGCGCGTCGAACTCGGAGGCGGGCAGGTCGACGAAGGCGTCGGCGATCCCCAGCGTGTAGTGGCGGACGCTCAGCAGGCGCGTGCCCGCGAAGAGCCCGTTGACGAGGCCCTCCCAGATGAACACGTAGATCAGCCCCACGATCAGGGCCCGGCTGGTGACGACGCTCAGAAGCAGGAAGAGCGCCGAGTAGACGAGGCCGCCGAGGAGGATGGCGACGCCGAAGCCGAGGAGGATCCCGCTCTCCGCCTCGCCGGCGAGGGCGATCGCGCCCGCGACGAGCGCGGAGGAGACGACGATCGCGGTCGTGACCGTCCAGCTCGCGAGTAGCTTCGCGGTGATGATCCTGCTCCGTGCGATGGGCTTCGACAGGAGGTACACGGCCGTCCCGTCCTCGATCTCGGCGCCGAGCGCGGCCGTCCCGTAGACGAGCGCCGCGAGCGGCAGGAGCGTCGACACGATCAGGCCGTCGCAGAGGACGGTGGCTGCCCACTCCTGCTGCCGCGTGTCCTCGCTCCCGAGCCGGTAGACGAGCGCCACCAGCACCGGGAGGAGGGCGAGCAGCGCGATCAGGATCGTGCGGCCGCGGCCGAGCAGCTGGCGGACGGTCAGCCGGTAGACGACGCCCGTCACCGGCTCACCAGGTAGGAGAAGACGCCCTCGAGCGACTCGTCCGTGGGCCTGAGCTCGAGGATCGAGACGGAGACGTCGCGCGCGACGACGGGCGCGGCCCGCGCGAACGCGCCGAGCTGCGAGGTGCGCACGGTCAGCTGTCCGTTGCCGAGCTCGACGCCGACCACGCTCTCGTCCGCGACGAGCGCGGCGGCGAGTCGCCGGTCGTCCGACGTCCTGAGGACGAACGTGTGCGGGGCGTCGGTCATGAGCCGGCGAATCTCCCGGAAGTCGCCGGCGGCGGCGAGCCGCCCGGAGACGATCACGAGCACGCGCTCCGCCAGGCGCTCGACCTCCTCGAGGATGTGCGAGGAGACGACGATCGTGCGCCCCTCGGCCGCGAGCCGTCGGAAGAGCTCGGTCATGTGGAGCCGCTGGCGGGGGTCGGCGCCGTTGAACGGCTCGTCGAGGAGGAGCACCGTCGGGTCGTGGACGAGCGCGGCCGCCACCTTGATCCGCTGCTTCATCCCCTTCGAGTAGGTTCCGGTGGCGCGCGTCGCCGCTTCGGCGAGATCGACCGCCCGGACGGCCCGGCGCGTCGCCTCCTCCGGGTCGGCAAGCCCCTGCAGGCGGGCGCTCAGGAGGACGAACTCGTAGCCGGTGAGATGGCCGTACACGGCCTCCCGCTCGGGCACGAGGCCGAGTCGACGGTAGATGCCCGGATTGCGCCAAGGCGTCTCTCCGAGGACGGCGATCTCGCCTGCCGAGGGGCGCAGGAAGCCGGAGAGCATGTGGAGCAAGGTCGTCTTGCCCGCGCCGTTGGGGCCGAGGAGGCCGGTGATCCCCGACGAGACCTCGAACGAGATCTCGTTGACGGCGACGACGTTCCCGTACCAGCGCGACACGCCCGCGACCGCGATCGTCGGCCCAGCGGCGGCCGCGGTCATGCCTGGATCCGCTGGAAGCGGCGCACGGTGCCGCCAAGGGCGAGCGCGATCGTCGCGAGGCCGGCGGCGAAGTAGGCCCAGCCGGGGAGGGTCGCGTCCGCGAGCAGATCGTCCGCCGGGGGGTCGGTTCGGAAGAGCCAGAGGATCGTCCCCTCCCACACGGCCGGGCTCACGAGCAGGGCGTACTGCGCCGTTTCGGGCTCGATCGTCTCCATGAGGATGGCGGCGACGGTGAACGTGAGAACGAAGACGCCGACGATGACCGCCGTCGCGTAGGCGCGGCGCGGGATGTAGGAGGCGAGCACGAGCCCCACGGACGCGACCATCGCCGCCAGGAGGAGGGAGCCGGCCACGATCGGGAAGATCAGGTCCCAGCGGTCGGCGACGTACCCCGAGAGGTCGTCGGAGGCCATGCCGTTGCCGACGTAGAGGAGAGCCTGCGGCCCGAGCGTGAGCACGAGCATCACGCTGGTGAGCGCCGCGAACCGCGCCAGCGCGTAGTCGACCCGCGAGAGCGCACGGGAGAAGTAGAGGGACAGCATCCGGTTGCGCTGGTCTCGGCCCACGAGCTCGGGCGCGACCGCCGCGCAGAAGAGGATGAGGACGATCTGCACGTAGCCGAAGTAGTCCTCGTGCTCGAAGATCTCCACGTCGGCCCCGACTCCGCTCGTGATCGCCCCGATCCCGACCTGGACCAGCGCCGGGACGAAAGCGAAGATCGCGAGGGCGACGGGGATGATCTTGCTCGACGTCCTCCGCCCCAGGCCGAACGCGTTCCGCAGGCTGCTCGCGTACAGCGTCGCGAAGGTCCCCCACCGGCCCGTGCGCGGCCCGTCGTAGTGGCGGTAGCCGAGGTCGTAGATGCTGCTGGCGGCGGGCTCAGACATGCGCCTCGTCCCGGAAGAGGTCCTCCAGACGCTGCCGCCGCTGCTCGAGGCGGACGAGACCCAGCCCGAGCGAGGCCGCCCCGTCCCGGATGGCGTCGTAGGCGCCCTCCCCCGCCATGTCGACGTCGAGGGTGTGGTGGCGCTCGCGACAGGAGTAGCCGCGCTCCACGAGGTAGGCGGCCAGGCTCTCGGCCGACCCGTCGACCTCGACGGTGAGCAGCTCGATGTGGCCGGTGAACGCGCGGATGCTGCCGGAGCGGACGAGCCGCCCGCCCTCGATCACGACGAGGTGGTCCGACACGCGCTCGATCTCGGCGAGCAGGTGCGACGACATCACGATCGAGATGCCGAACTCCCGGCCGATGCGCGCGACGAGGTCGAGCATCTGGTCGCGCCCGGCCGGGTCGAGGCCGTTGGTGGGCTCGTCGAGCAGCACCAGCTGCGGGTCGTGCACCAGCGCCTGCGCGAGCTTGACCCGCTGCCGCATGCCGGTCGAGTAGCCCCGCATCTCGCGGTAGCGCTCCTCGAAGAGCCCGACGAGGCGCAGGATCTCGGCGGTGCGCTCGCGCGCGGCGCCACGCGGCAGTCCGTTGACGCGCGCCATGTGGGCTACGAACTCCGTGGCGTTCAGGTCGAGCGGAAGGCAGTCGTGCTCGGGCAGGTAGCCGACGCGCCGGCGGACGTCGAGCCCCTGCGAGCGGACGTCGAGGCCGAACATCTGCGCCGAGCCCGAGGTGGGCTCGACCAGGCCGAGGAGGATCCTGATCAGCGTGCTCTTTCCCGCACCGTTCGAGCCGACGAGCCCGATCACCCCGGGATGCAGGTCGAGGTCGAGCGCGTCGAGCGCGACGACGTTCCCGTACCGCTTCGTCAGCCCGCGCGTGGCGATCAGGGACACGGCGGAAGACTAGACACGCCCCCGGCTCCGAGATCCGGGGGCGCCGGGACGTGCCCGGCGCCCCCGATCGACGATGAAGCCTCAGAGAGCCTTCATCTCACCCCTGGACGATCAGCTCGACCCGGCGCGCAGGGCGATCATGTACTCCGCGCTCCGCTCGGCCGAGCGGAACGATCTCCCCGGGTCGGACGAGCCCCCGGGTGCGTTGTCGCGCTCCTGGATATAGAAATGCCAGCCCTTCCTGGGGGCCTCGTCGAAGATCGTCCGGAAGTTGGACGGTGCGTAGAAGGGGTCTCCGGCCGAGATGATGCCGTCGCCCACATCGGTGAACGTGAGATTCGTCCCCGAGGAGTTCGGGACTCCGTCCTTGACGTGGTAGAGCGGATACCGGTCCGGATACGCCTGCAGCTGCGCCAGGATGTCCAGCCGTGACCCGTCCACCGGATTCGGGAACTGAAGCCGGGCGACGTGCGCCCAGTAGATGTCGATCTCGGACGACACCCATTCGGGGTTCGTCCACTCGAGGAACTTGTCGTAGCGGCGGACCCCCGGGAAGCCGTCCGAGAAGAAGTCGTACTCGTTCTGGTGCGTGTGCTGGTAGAAGCGGAGCCCCCGGGCTGCAGCGGCCTCGCCGATGACGTTGAAGTTCTCGGCAGCCTGCTCCCACGCGGCGACCGTGCTCGAGCCCGTCGGCGCGCTCGCGGTGCCCACCCAGTCCATCCCCAGGATCTGGGCCCGGTCGAACTCGACTTCGCGCTGCGTCGGGTTGAGGAAGTTGTTGAGCCCGACGTGCGTGCCGAAGGCCCGCAACCCGTACTCGTCGAGGAGCGCGCGGATCTCCTCGATCGTGATCGGCCCGTTCGCACCCTGGGAGTAGCCGGCGAACTCGATGCCCTTGTAGCCGTAGGATGCGAGCGTCTCGAAGACGCCGCGGAAGCCGCCGCGGAGCAGCTCGCCGGTCGTCGGATCGACGACCGAGTTGTCGAGCCGCGACACGGCGTCACGCACCGTGAAGAGCTGAATGCCGAGCTTGCCCGGCGGGATGAGGCGCTCGCCCTGGCCCGCGCCGAAGGCCTTCGACGGGGCCCACGAGCCGAGCGCGACGGCCGCAGCCGTTCCCGCGGCCGCCCCCAGGAAGTGGCGCCGGCTGACCTCCACTTCTCCGACTCGAAGTTCACCGTTCTCTGTACTCATGTGGTTCGTCTCCTCTCTCCCTCGGATGCGTGCATCCGAGGGCGTCTCGCGGCGTCGGCCGCGTGATCCCGTCTCGAAGCGATGCTGGCTCGACTCGATGCTTCCCCCCTTTGTCTCGTCCGGCAGCTCGGGCGCCGCGACTCACGCGGCAGCCCCGCTCTGCCTGCCCGTCACTGGGGCGCTACCCCACCCCCGTTCTTCCGACCTCGATCCAGTCGAGGTGAAGTGTCGCCCGGCCCGCCCGAGACCGGATTGAATGGCGAGGCGGCGACGACCAGTGTCACCAGCCGGCGAATCTTCCTCGATCAAGCATCCCCCCTCCCCCGGTGGGATTTCTCCCTGGCGGCGCGAGAGCTCTGAGCGTGCTCCCGAGCCGCCGTCGTCAAGAAGTCCTGCGGGTCAAGCGTCCCTGCTCTGCTGCCTGCAACTCCTGCCTCGCAACCGTGTCACCACGGCGTGCGCGGGTTCCTGACACCGATGATCCCGAACGATGGGATCGACCTCTCCAGCACACCTCCTCTCCTACCTTCGGACGACGGCCGCGGGCGTGCGCCCGCCGCCGGACGACGCACGACCCGGGAGAATCCCCTGTCGGCCGGTCGGCTCGCGCGAGCTCGAGGCACTCGTCGCGACGGTCACCGGTTCCCGGGCGCGGAGCAGAGCTGCGGAGATGCCCCGCGCGCGAGTCGGAGTCGAGATCGACGCCTTCCGGGGCGCGCCCACCCAGGATCTGGAGCGGACGCTCTCCCGCCGTCGGCGGCGGGAACGGCACCGTCGTCGGGGCCATTGCGCGACACTACGACATCTTCTGCCGCAATGCAAGAGAAGTCGGACGCTTGGACAACTATGTGTTTGGGGTTATCGTAAGAAGTCGCCTGGACCAGAATCCGACCGGCGAGTAGCCTGAGGAGGACTGATGGCGCGCACGGTGTCGGGACCCGCTGAGGAGAGCCTGAACGGCCTCGTCACGGTGCTCGACTTCGTCAGGACGCACGGGTCCTCGACCCGCCCGCGTCTGATGCACGCGACCGGCCTCACGCGCGCCGTGGTCACCCAGCGGGTCGCCGAGCTGGTCGAGTACGGGCTGCTCGCGGAGGGCGAGCTCGGCCCGTCGACGGGCGGCCGCGCGCCGCGCCTGCTCCGCTTCCGCGCGGACGCGGGGCACCTGCTCGTGGCCGATGTCGGCGCGACGAGCATCGACGTCGCCATCGCCGACCTCGCCGGGTCGATCATCGCCCACGTCGAGGAGCCCTACGACATCGCCGCCGGCGCGGACGTCGTCCTCGACCACGTCGACGAGCTCTTCCAGCAGTGCCTGGACGAGGCCGAAGACCTCCCCGGGAAGCTCTGGGGAATCGGCATCGGCCTCCCCGGCCCGGTCGAGTTCCACTCGGGCCGGCCGATCGCGCCGCCGATCATGCCGGGCTGGGACCGGCACCCGGTGCGCGAGCGCTTCTCCGACTACGACGTCCCGATCTGGGTGGACAACGACGTCAACGTCATGGCGCTCGGCGAGCTCCGGGCGGGGATCGCCCGCGAGCACGAGAACGTCGTCTTCATCAAGATCGGCACCGGGATCGGCGCCGGCATCGTCGTCGACGGGCGGCTCCATCGCGGCGCGCAGGGCTGCGCCGGCGACGTCGGTCACATCCAGGTCATGGACGCCGACGGCGCGGACGTCGTCTGCCGCTGCGGCAACGTCAACTGTCTGGAGGCCTTCGCGGGCGGCGCGGCCCTCGGCCGGGACGCGGAGCGCGCGGCGCGCGAGGGCCGGAGCCCATTCCTGGCGAGGCTCCTGGACGAGAAGGGCATGCTCGATGCCCGGGATGTGGCCCGAGCTGCCGCGCACGGCGACCCGACGAGCGTCGAGCTGATCACGGAGGCCGGGCGCCTCATCGGGCGGATGCTCGCGGGTATCGTCAACTTCTTCAACCCGTCGCTGATCGTGATCGGCGGCGGTGTGGCGGGCGCGGGCGACCTCCTGCTCGCCACGATCCGCGAGAGCGTCTACCGCCGGTCGCTCCCGCTCGCGACACGCGACCTGGTCGTCAAGCGCTCGACGCTCGAGGGGCTCGGCGGCGTCATCGGCGCGGCGGCCATGGTGACGGACGAGCTCTTCGCGCCCCACCGCCTGTCGCAGTGGCTGGACGCCGGAACCCCGGTCGGCCGCCGCGAGCTGGCGACGCTGCGTTAGTCGCCCGCTCGACAAAAGTGCTGGCTTGACGCGGCAAAGTATTGCCGCTATTCATCCTTACGCTCCTCGACGCCCAGGCCGGAGCGCCTTCGCTACGGGGAGCATCATCGTGTCGCGCTCCGTCACCCTCTTCACCGGCCAGTGGGCGGACCTCCCCCTCGAGGAGTTGGCGGCCAACGTTTCCGAGTGGGGCTACGACGGGCTCGAGCTGGCGTGCTGGGGCGACCACTTCGACGTCGCCGCGGCCCTCGCCGACCGTGCCTACTGCCAGGGCCAGCGCGAGCTTCTGGAGGCGCGTGGCCTCAGGTGCGAGGCGATCGCCTGCCACCTCGTCGGCCAGGCGGTCTGCGACCCGATCGACGACCGGCACCGCGCGACCCTCCCGCCGGAGATCTGGGGCGACGGCGACCCCGAGGGCGTGCGACAGCGGGCGGCCGAGCGCGTCGCCGACACAGCCCGGGCCGCGGCCGCGTTCGGCGTCACGCAGGTGAACGGCTTCACCGGCTCGAGCATCTGGCACATGCTCTACTCGTTCCCCCCGAACGACTTCGCCGCGATCGACCGCGGCTACGAGGACTTCGCCGAGCGCTGGCTGCCGATCCTCGAGGTCTTCCAGGCCGAGGGCGTCCGCTTCGGGCTCGAGGTGCACCCCACCGAGATCGCCTACGACTTCGCCACGACCACCCGTGCCCTGGAGGCGATCGACCGGCACCCGGCCTTCGGGATCAACTTCGATCCCAGCCACCTCGTCCACCAGTTCCTGGACCCGGCCGAGTTCATCGCCGAGTTCGCGGACCGCATCTACCACGTCCACGTCAAGGACTCGAAGCGCCGCCTGGACGGCCGGCGCAGCATCCTCGGCTCGCACGTCGACTTCGGGGACCGCGCCCGCGGCTGGGACTTCGTCTCGCCGGGCCACGGCGACGTCGACTTCGAGGAGATGATCCGCGCGCTCAACCGCATCGGGTACGAGGGCCCGCTCTCCGTCGAATGGGAGGACTCCGGCATGGATAGAAACTGGGGTGCGCAGGACGCGGTCGCGTTCGTCCGCCGCATCGACTTCGCGCCGTCCGACGCCGCCTTCGACTCGGCGTTCAAGGCGGACGAGAAGTGAGCGGCCTCGAGGGCGACGTCGCCAAGCCCGTCGCCCGTGAGCCCGCCGACCTGCCGGACACCATCGGTGTCGGCATGCTCGGCTACGCCTTCATGGGCAAGGCACACGCCCACGCCTACCGCACGCTCTCCTACATGACGTGGCCGCCGCCACTCCGGCCCCTGCTCGTCTCGATCGCGGGGCGGTCGGAGGACGCGATCGTGGAGGCGGCGCTCCGGTACGGGTTCGAGCGCTCGACGACCGACTGGCGCGAGCTGGTAGCCGACCCGGCCGTGCAGCTCTTCGACAACTCCGGGCCGAACTCCCTCCACGCCGAGCCGACGATCGCCGCGGCCGAGGCCGGCAAGCACGTCATCTGCGAGAAGCCGCTGGCGCGGACGGCCGACGAGGCGCACGAGATGTACCGGCGCGTGGCCGCCGCGGGCGTGAAGCACATGTGCGCCTACAACTACCGCTTCGTCCCCGCGGTGCGGCTCGCGCGCGAGCTGATCGAGGCCGGGGAGATCGGCGAGATCTACCACTTCCGCGGCTCCTACCTCCAGGACTGGATCCTCGACCCCGCCTTCGCGAAGGTCTGGCGGCTCGACCGCTCGATCGCGGGCTCGGGCGCGCTCGGCGACCTCGGCGCCCACGTCATCGACCTCGGCGCGGTTCCTCGTCGGGGAGGTCGAGTCCGTGTCCGGTGTCCTGCGGACGTTCATCGAGGACCGGCCGGGCGGTTCCGTGGACGTCGACGACGCCTTCGAGGCGATCGTCGAGTTCGAGAACGGCGCCGTCGGCACGATCGAGGCCTCGCGCTTCGCCACGGGAAGGAAGAACTCGCTGCGCTGGGAGATCAACGGCTCCAAAGGCTCGCTCGCGTTCGACCTCGAGCGCCTGAACGAGCTGCAGGCGAGCACGTCTCCCGGCCCGGGCGGCGCCCAGGGGTTCCGGACGATCCTCGTCTCGGAGAGCGAGCACCCGTTCCTGCAGCACTGGTGGCCCCCCGGCCACGTGCTCGGCTGGGAGCACAGCTTCGTCCACGAGCTGTACCACTTCCTCGACGCGATCGCGACCGACGGCGAGGTCGCCCCCTACGGCGCGACCTTCGAGGACGGCTATCGCGCCGCGGAGATCTGCGACGCGATCGTCCGCTCCCACGAGACGCGGACGCGCGAGCGGCTGCGGTATCGGACGTCCTGAGCCCGGCTCAGCTGACCACCCGGTAGACCTCGAACACCTCGGCGTGGCCCCGGTTCACGTTGATGCCGTGCGTCCGCGCGAGGTTCCAGATGTACTCGGGGTTCGCGTAGTTCCGGTGCTGCTGCGAGGCGTAGTGCGCGAGCGCGGCCACCTTGCGCTCGACGTGGCGCTCCTCGAGCCCGACGTAGGCCTGGTGATCGAAGTTGAAGTTGTTCCAGGGGATCTCGTACCCCAGCATCGTCGTGCGCTTGAACGCCCGGAGCCCTTCCTGCGCGATCACCTGGTGGTCCTGGTGGATGTCGCGGAGGCTGGGCATGAAGACGGCGTCCGGCGGCCACTCCTCCCAGAGCGCGATCAGGAGCTCGAGGATCTCCTGTCGGTGGTCCGGGAAGGCGCGCACCTCGAAGTCCTGGACGATCAGGTGGCTCTCCGGGATCCCGATCTCGGCGGTGGCGGCGCGCACCTCGCGGGCGAGGGTGTCCGGCGGGAAGCCGGCGGGCAGCGACTTCGTCGCGATCGAGAAGGCGACGTAGCGCACCTCGGCGCCCGCTTCGACGAGGCGCGCCATCGTCCCACCGCACCCGAACTCGCCGTCGTCCGTGTGCGGCGCGAGCACGAGCGCGCGTCTCCAGGCGTCGATCATCGCATCACCGACGCCTGAGCATACGGCCAGAGGCGGCCGCGTCGGCGAGGCTGGCGACGCCGAAGGCCGCCGCGGCGACGAGGACGATGGCCCCGCCCGGGGGCAGGTCCGCGTAGTAGGCGATCGTCAGGCCCGCGAAGACCGAGGCCAGCCCGATCCCCATCGAGAGCAGGATCGAGGAGCGCATGCTCCACGCGACCCGGCCGGCGGCGATCACCGGCAGGACCATGAGCGCGGCGATCAGGAGGATGCCGACGATCTGCAGCGAGATCCCGATCGTGAGCCCGGCGAGCCCGGCCACGAGCACGTTCAGCTGCGCCACCGGCACACCCGCGACCTCGGCTCCCTCCTCGTCGACGACGACGCCCGCGAGCGCGCGGTAGAGGAGGCCGATCGTCGCGAGACCGGCGAAGCCGAGGACGGCGATGACGAGGAAGTCGCCGCGCGTGACCGTGAGGATCGAGCCGAAGAGGAACGCGAACAGGTTGACGTTCAGGGCGTCCGCGGCGGACGCGAGCACGACCCCGGCCGCGAGCCCCGTGTAGAAGAGGAGCGCGAGTGCCTGGTCGCCGGCCGTCCGCCGCCGCGAGCGCAGCCACTCGACGCCGACGGCTCCCGCGACCGACGCGATCAGGGCGGTCAGGATCGGCGAGACCCCGAGCAGGTAGCCGACGGCCACGCCCGCGAAGGCCGTGTGTCCGATCCCGTCGCCGACGAGGCTCATGTTCCGTTGGACGAGGAAGAAGCCGACCGCGGGGGCGAGCAGGCCCACGACGGCCCCGGTCGCGAACGCCAGGCGCATGAACTCAGAGTCGAACATGGGCGTGCGAGGGGTCGTGCCACTCGGCCGGAAGGGAACGAGGAGGTCCGTCGAAGACGATGCCGCCGCGGACGAGGATCAGCCGCCGGACGATCTCCTCGACGGCGCCGAACTCGTGCGACACGTACAGCGTGGTCACGCTCCGGTCGGCGTGGAGCTGCCCGAGGAGGCGGGCGAGGGACTCCTGCGAGGCGGCGTCGACGCCCGCGGTGGGCTCGTCGAGGACGAGGAGCGAGGGCTCGCCGGCGAGCGCCTTGGCGATGAACGCCCGCTGCTGCTGCCCGCCGCTGAGCTCCGAGAGGGGGACGTGGCCGAGGCCGTCGAGCCCGACGTCGGCGATCGCCGCGTCGACGAACGCCCGGTCGCGGGCGCGCAGGCGGCCGAGCAGGCTGCCCTGGGCGAGCCGGCCGGCGGAGACGACCTCGCGCACCGTCACGGGCCCCTGCCCTCCGAGCTGCGCCCGCTGGGCAACGTAACCGAGCCCGGCACGGCGGGAGAAGCGGTGGGCGGGCTCGCCGAAGAGGCGCACCGAGCCCGAGGAAGGCCGGGCGAGGCCGAGCACGAGGCGCACGAGCGTCGTCTTGCCGCCGCCGTTCGGGCCGGCGACCGCTACGAGCTCGCCCGCGGCCACGGTCAGGCTGACGTCGGCGAGCACGGGCTGGCCCGGCCGGTAGCCGAACGACACTCTCTCGAGCTCGACGGCGGGCGCGGTCACCGGCAGCCGAGGCCCGCACGGAGCGCCTCGAGGTTGGCTTCCATGACGGTGACGTAGTTGTCCCCGGCCGCCAGCTGTTCGTCGGTCAGTCCCTCGAGCGGGTCGAGGACAGCCGTCTCCACTCCGGCTTCCCGGGCGACCGTCTCCCCGACCTCGGGTGAGAGCAGCGGCTCGACGAAGACGGTCGTGGCGCCGTGCTCCTCGACGAGGTGAACGACCGCCTCGAGGTCACGGGGCGTCGGCTCGGCCTCGGGCGAGAGACCCATGATCGGCGTGACCTCGAGCCCGTAGCGGGCCGCGAGGTACTCGAATGCGTCGTGGGCGGTCACGAGCTCCCGCCGGTCGCAGTCGGCGAGCCCTTCGCGGTACTCCTCGTCGAGCACGCGCAGCCGGGCGGCGAGCTGCTCGGCCGGGCCCTCGCGTCCCAGCTCCGCACCGATCCGCTCCACGATCGTGGCGAAGCGGACGGGATCGAGCCAGACGTGCGGGTCGACGGCGTCCGCGCCCTCGCGGAGCTCGACCTCGTCGAGGACGTCGATTGCGACGGCGTTCGAACCGTCGAGGGCGTCCTCGAGGGCGGGCTGGAAGCCGCCGCCGACGTAGAGGACGAGATCGGCCGCGCGCACCCGCTCCACGTCGCGGGCGGTGAGCTCGACGTCGTGCGGCTCCGCGCCGGCAGGCGTGAGGTTCGTCACCTCGACGGCCTCGCCCCCGACCAGCTCGACGGCGAACGCGAGCGGATAGAAGCCGGCGACGACGTGTTCGCCGCCGCCGGAGCCACCGGTGGAGCCGGCTCCGCAGCCGGCCGCCCACGTGCTCAGACACCCACCCAAGAGTATGAGAACGATTCTCGTTTTCAACAAGATTGGTAGCATAGCCACATGGCCACGAGCGAGCAAGAACGGGCCGTGGCGCTCCTCGAGGGGGTCGGCGTCCGCCCGACGCGGCAGCGGCTGACGGTGCTCTCCGAGCTGATGATCGAGGACGACGACGCCACCGCCCAGGAGCTCCACGAGCGGCTGCGGCGGCGGGGGGAGCGACTCGGCCTCGCGACCGTCTACCGGACGCTCGGCATCCTGGCCGACGAGGGCGTCATCGACGTCCTCTCCCACCGGCCCGGCGAGCTCTGCTACCGCCTCTGCGGCGACGGCCACCATCACCATCTCGTCTGCTCGAGCTGCCATCGCGTCGTCGAGCTGGAGGACTGCGAGCTCGATCCCTGGCTCGACCGCATCTCCGCGGCGCACGGGTTCGTGGCCACCAGCCACCGCCTCGAGGTGGCCGGCCTCTGCGGCGACTGCCGCTGAGCAGGCGCCGGGCCGACTAGGCTTCGCCGCCGAGACGGATGGAGCGCGTCGAACTCGCTGAAGCGGCAGCCGTCGTCGGCGCTCTCGGCGCGCCGCTCCTCCTGCTCGCCCGCGGGCGGCTGCTGGTGCTCGCCGGGCTCGCGCTCCTGCTCGCCGCCGAGGCCGGTCTCGCGCTTGCGCTCGTGCCCGACCAGCTCGAGCTGATCGTCCGCTCACCGGCCCGGCTCGCCGCCGTCGCCGCGGCGACGGCGGCCCTCGTCGGCCTGGCCGCGGCCGTCGTCCGCTTCCCGGGCGCCCTCCCCGTCGCGCTGCTCGCCGCGGCCCCGGTCCGCGTGCCGGTCGAGCTCGGCGGCGAGGATGCCTTCCTCCTGCTCCCGCTCTACGGCGTCGTCGGCGCCGGCGGACTCGCGCTCGCCTATCGCGCGGCCCGAGGCCGGGGCTGGGAGCCGCTGCCGCTCCTCCTGGCCGTGCCGGTGGGCGCGCTGGTGGGCTTCGCGTCGCTCTCGCTCGTCTGGTCGCGCGACCCGCGCGAGGGGACGATCGACCTCCTCTTCTTCCTGCTGCCGTTCGCGGTCCTGCTCGCGCTCGTCGCCCAGACGATCCTGACGGGGGCGATCTCGCGCGTGCTCGCCGTCGTGCTCCTCGCCGAGACCGCAGTCGTGGCCGCGATCGGGCTCTGGCAGGAGTGGACGCACAAGCTCTTCTTCGCGGAGGACCTCCAGTTCGCGAACTCGTACACCTCGTACTTCCGCGTCACCTCGATCTTCAAGGACTCGAGCACCTACGGGCGCTTCCTCGTGCTGGGGATCGTCACGCTGCTCGTCCTCCTCTGGCTCGACCGGATCCGGCCGACGCACGGGCTGCCGCTCCTCGGCCTGCTCCTCGCGGGGCTCTACTTCTCCTACTCGCAGTCGAGCTTCGTCGCGCTCTTCGCCGCCGTGCTCGTGGTCGTCCTCGTCGCGGGCGACCGCGTCGCGCGCCGGACCATCGCCGCCACGACGGCGGCGCTCGTGCTCGTGGCGGTCGGCGTCGTGTTCGCCGTCGCCAAGGACGAGTCCGCCCGGCGGCTGAGCAGCGGGCGGATCCCGCTGGCCTCGCTGACGTTCCCCGTCTTCGTCGACCACCCGGGCGTCGGCGTCGGCATCGGCGCCCAGCCACGCGTCAGCAGCCGGCTGGAGGAGGCCCGGGAGCGCAAGCGGCGCAACGTCTCGCACACGACGCCGCTGACCGTGGCGGCCGAGCTCGGCAGCGTCGGCCTGCTCTGCTACCTCGCGGTTCTCGCCTGCACGGTCCGCGCCGCGTTCCTGGCGATGCGGCGGCAGCAGGCGCTCGGCCTCGTCCTGCTCGCCACCTTCACCGCGCTGGTCGTCCACTCCGTGTTCTACAGCGGCTTCTTCGAGGACCCCTTCACCTGGGGGATCGTCGGACTGGCCGCCGCGTGTCTCTCGCACGCGCCGCACGCGGCGCCCGCAGACGCGACGCCGCCGCCGGCTACACGAGGCGCGGGTGGCGCCGTGTCCAGAGAGGCGAGCGCCTGACGGCGCGGCCCGCCGCGCGCCAGGCGGCGGACTTCGCCGCGTACCCGGCGAGCTCGGCGCGGCCGCGGAGCCGTGCCCCCGTCGCGGGCCGCGTCGCCATCTCGTAGCCCAGCCCGCCGAGGACGTCCCCGGCGACGGCCTCGAAGGCGGCGACGTCGGGAGCGGGCATCTGGTCGCGCCAGTGGCGGACGCCGGGAGTCGGAACCTGACGGAGCCGCTGCTGGTGCGGCTTCGCCGAGACGTCGACCGCGCCGGCGTAGTCCAGCATCCCCGGCTCGAAGGCGAGGCCGGCGAAGGCGCAGATCCGCTCCACTACGGGCGCCGGGCCGGAGACGAGGTCCTCGTAGCGCACCTCCAGGTAGCGGCCGCCGACGCGGCGGCCGAGCGCCCCGGCGGCCTCGACCTCCGTGCGCCACTGGCAGGCGAAGCCGGCCGCCGTCCGCGGATGCCCCCATCCCTCGGTGACGATTCCGCGCGGCATGGCGAGGAACGAGAGGCACGCGTCGCGGCCGTCCCGGATCAGGTGCACGTAGCGCGCCTGCGGAAACAGCCGCTCGAGCAGGGGCAGGTGGGCCATGTACATCGGAGTCTTGTCACCCCAGCGAGCCTTGCCGCACCGCGCCGCGTACGTCTCGTAGACGGCCGCGACGGCCGCGCCGAGTGGCATCCCCGGCCGCAGCCGGGCGCGCACCTCCTCCGTGGGCACGCCCCAGTCGCGGAGGGTCGGCAGCCGCCGCAGGTCGTCGACGAAGTCATCCACGTCGACCGTCCCGCTGTGCCGGTCGGCCAGCTGCGGGACGAAGTAGGACTCGTCGGGCACGGCGAGCTCCTGGCTCCGGTCGAGGATCACGCGCAGGAGCGTCGTTCCGGAGCGGCGCACGCCGAGGACGAAAAGCGGTGGAGCGCTCATCGCGGGCCGGTGACGACGACGACCGCCCCGCCCCGGGGCTCGGACACGTTTCCAGCCCGGTCCTCGAGGGCCACGGCAACCTGGTAGATGCCCGGCTCCGGCGGCTGCCAGGCGACCGTGCGCCGTCCCGGCTTCCCGGCGGGCCCCCGCTCGGCCACCTCGCCTTCCACGACGACGAGGGGGACGCCGAACTCGTTCGCCCTGAAGCCGATCTCGACCTCCTCCCCGGACGAGACCTTCGCGGGCGAGACCGAGACGCCGCTCACCCGGGGCGGGCGCGTGTCGACGCGGACGTCGACCGGGACGACGATGGTGCGACGGTCGTCGCGAAGCCGGACGCGGATGCGGTAGCGGCCGTCGGGGACGATCTCCCCGGTGTCGTCCCGCCCGTCCCAGGAGTAGGCGACGCGGCCGGCGGGACGCTGCTCGCCCGTCGCCAGCGCGCGGACACGGTCGCCGTCGCCGTCGACGACGTCGACGTCGATCCGCTGCCGCTTCCTGAGCAGGAAGCTCAGGTTCGCCGCTGCCTGCGGACAGCTGCACTCCGGTGAGATCCAGCGGTCGAAGCGCGCGACGCCCACGGGCGAGCGCGTGAGCTTCAGCTTCTCCGTGTAGCTGAACGCGGCAACCGTGCCGACGAGAAGCACGACGGCGAGCCAAAGCGTCCAGCGGCGTCTCACTATCGGGCCGGGGCGCGCTCGAGGCCCCGGACGAGCACGAACGGCTCCGCGTAGAGGCACCCCGCGCTCGCGCCGTGAAACTCCGCGTGCGCCCGGATGCCCCGCTCGTTCCGCGGATGCGGCGCCGGCCGCTGCTCTGTCCCGTAGCAGGCGAACGCGTCGAGCTTCGCCTCGAGCGTCTCTCCGATGTCGACGTACCAGTTCGGCGTGAAGCGCCCGACCTCGGCCGGGGTCCACTCGACGCTCGACATCGGCCCGTACGTGAGAACGCGCCGCACGACCTGCTCCGGCGTCGGCCTGGTGGCGACGGCGACCGAGTCGAAGACGGCGCGGTGGTCCCGGTTGACGTCGGGGTGAACGGTGTAGACGACGCCGGGGGCGAAGTCGCGGACGTGCTTCTCGACGACCGCGTTCAGGTCGGCGTGCGGGACCGTGTCGAGACGCATGTCGGGGAGGTCGAGGTGCACGTAGTCCTCGACGCCGAGCGCCGCCGCCGCGCGAACCGCCTCGTCCTCCTTCTGCGCCCGTTTCGCAGCGTCGCCCGGGTACTGCGTCGAGCTCCCGTCTGTGACACAGAGGATGCGGACGGTGTCGCCGCGGACGGTCGCATGGACGGCGATCGTCCCGCCCATGCCGAGCACCTCGTCGTCCGGGTGGGCGGCCACGACGAGGACGCGCCCGCTCATCCGAGCCTCGCCCCGACGGGGATCGTCTCGCCGACCGAGGAGCCCTCGAGCACGCCGGCGCCCTCCGGCTCGACCTCCTCGAGCACGAGGGCGCCCTCGCCGCACGCGACCACGACCCCGCCCTCGCCGCCCTCGACGACCGTCCCGGCGGGCGCCCGCTTCCCGAGCGCCGCCGCCGCCGCCCGCCAGACCACGATCCGCGTGTCGCCGAGGAAGGTGAACGCACCGGGGTAGGGCCGCGTCTGGGCGCGAACCCAGTCGTAGAGGTACGGCGCACGCGTGTGCCAGTCGATGATCCCGTCTGCAGGCGTCCGCTTGTGCCACGCACTCGAGCGCCGTGGGTCCTGCGGGCGGCGTGGAGCCGTCCCCGCGAGGAGACCGGGCAGGTGCTCGCGGATCAGCTCGACGTGGGCCGCGGCGAGGCGGTCGAAGAGGGTCGTCGCCGTCTCGTCCGGGGCGACGGACACCTCGGCCTGCCCGACGATCGGCCCGGAGTCGGCGGTCGCGTCGGCGATCTCGAAGAGCGTCACGCCGGTCGTGGCGAGACCGGAGAGGATCGTCCACGGGATCGGCGCGCGGCCGCGGTGGCGCGGCAGGAGCGTCGGGTGCATCCCGAAGACGCCCCCGGAGGCCAGCGAGATCAGCTCGTCGTGGACGAGCTGCGACCAGCCGACGACGAAGACCTGCTCGGGCGCCGCCTGGCGGAGCGCCGCGATCGTCTCTTTCGAGTTGACGTCGCGCGTCTCGACGAGGCGGGCGCCGAGCCGGGCGGCCACCTCGTCGAAGGGGCACTGCCCGGTGCGGTCGGGATCGACCGGGCCGGGAAGCGTCACGACCGCGACCACCTCGGCGCCGCCCTGGGCGGCGGCCTCGAGGCAGTCGCGGCCGATCACGTCGAAGCTCACCCAGGCGACCCGCATGGCTCCGCGATTCTAGAGCGGCGGCGCTAGCCGTCCCGGTACGCGGCGATCAGGACCTCGGCCACCTCCGGGCGCGTGAACTCCTCCGGCGGCAGCTGCCCCTCGGAGAGGAGCTCGCGGACCTTGGTGCCCGACAGGAAGACGTGGTCGTCGTCGCCGTGCGGGCAGGTCTTCGCCGTCGACATCTGGCCGCACACCTTGCACCAGAAGGAGTGCTCGAAGAACATCGGCTCGATGTCGAGCTCGTGGGGCTCGAAGTCGTCGAAGATGAGCTGCGCGTCGTAGGTGCCGTAGTACGTGCCCACGCCCGCGTGGTCGCGGCCGACGATGAAGTGCGAGCAGCCGTAGTTCTTGCGGCAGATCGCATGCCAGATCGCCTCGCGCGGGCCGGCGTAGCGCATGGCCGCCGGAAACGCGGAGACGACGACGCGGTCGGCCGGGTAGTAGCCGTCGACCAGGACCTCGTATGCCTGCACGCGCGTCGTCGCGGGAACGTCGTCGGACTTCGTCTCGCCGACGAGCGGGTGGATGAGGAGCCCGTCGACCGTCTCGAGCGCCGACTTCGTCAGGTACTCGTGCGCGCGGTGGATCGGGTTCCGGGTCTGGAAGCCGACGACCCGCTTCCACCCGCGCTCGGCGAAGAGCGCCCGCGCGTCGGCAGGATCCCTGTGCAGCTCCGGGAAGCCCGGCTCGGCCCGCTCGAACACGGTCACGGGGCCGGCGAGGTAGGAGTCGTGCTGCCCGTAGAGGCGCGCGACGCCGGGGTGCTCGCCGTCGGCGGTGCGGAAGCACTGCTCCGCCTCGCGCTCCTTGTCGTAGCCGTAGACCTCCTCGACCTCGAGCACGGCCAGCCGACGGCCGCTCTCGTCGGCGAGCGCGACGCGGTCGCCCTGCGGAGCCTCTGCGACCGCGAGGCAGACGGGCAGCGCCCACGGCAGGCCGTTCGCGAGCCGCATCGACTCGACGACACCCTCGTAGTCGTCCTTGCCCATGAAGCCGGTGAGCGGCGAGAGCGCGCCGGAGGCGAGCATGTCGAGGTCGGAGAGCTCGCGAGAGGTCAGGGTGACCGCCTCGAGCGAGTCGAGGTCGTCCGGGCGCTCGCCCGCGCACGGGACGAGGACGCCGCCGTGCGGCTTGATCAGATGGTCGGTGCCGGCGGCCACGGTCATGCGCTGACCTCGGCGCCGACGAGGCCGAGCTCGTCGAGCCGCTGGAGGACGGCATGGGCGCTCTCCTCCGGCGCCTGCGCCTCGGTGTCGACGACGATCTCCGGGCTCTCCGGCTCCTCGTACGGGTCGTCGACGCCGGTGAAGCCCTTGATCTCGCCGGCGAACGCCTTGGCGTAGAGGCCGTTGACGTCGCGGCGGGCACACTCCTCGACCGAGGCCTTCACGTAGACCTCGACGAAGGGCCCGAACTGCTCCACCAGCTCCCGCGCCCTCTGCCGCGTCGCCACGTAGGGGGAGATGGCCGCGGTGATGGCGGTGCCGCCGTGCCGCGTGATGCGGGAGGCGACCCAGCCGATGCGCTCGATGTTCGTGTCCCGGTCCTCCTTCGAGAAGCCGAGGCCCTTCGAGAGGTGGGTGCGGACGGTGTCCCCGTCGAGGTACTCGACGACGTGTCCGCGCTCGTCGAGGGCGGGCCCGACCAGGTGCGCGATCGTGGACTTGCCGGAGCCCGAGAGCCCCGTGAACCAGAGGGTGAACCCGCCGCCGCGCGCGCGGTCGGACTCGGGATGCTCGTGCGCAAAGATGTTGTCGCTCAACCGTGTCTCCTTCTAGGTGTCCGTGTTCTCGACGTGGATCCCGCATTCGAGCTTGTCGGAGCCGGCCCACCGGCCTGCGCGCTCCTCCTCGTCCGGCCGGGTCGGCCGGGTGCACGGGATGCAGCCGATCGAACGGTAGCCGACATCGTGCAGCGGGTTGTAGGGGATGTCGTTTCCGACGATGTAGCGCCAGACGTCCTTCTCGCTCCAGTCGGCGAGCGGCTGAACCTTCCAGACGCCGTAGCGCTCGGAGCGCGCGACCTTTCTCAGCCCCGCCCGGGACGGCGACTGCTCGCGCCGGATCCCGGAGACCCAGGCGTCGTAGGGCTCGAGCGCCTGGATCAGCGGCTCGACCTTGCGGATGTGGCAGCAGCGATCCGGGTTCGTCTCCCAGAGATTCGGCCCCTCCTGCCTGTGCTGCTCGGCGATCGTGATCACCTCGGGGACGATCAGGTTGAGCCCGTAGCGCGCGACCAGCCGCTCCCGCGTCTCGTAGGACTCCCGGAAGAAGAGCTGCGTGTCGAGCTCGACGACGTCCACGGCGAGGCCGAGCTCGGCGACCATGTGGACGAGGACGGAGGACTGCTTCTGCCAGGAGCACGAGAGGCAGAGCCGCTCTCCGAACTCCTCGGCCGCCCACGCGAGGACGCCCTCGGCCGGCAGCGCCTCGATCTCGGCGTCACTCAGCGACAGGCGAAGGCTCGTGCTCACGGAGCAGGACCTCCCTCAGCGTGTCGGCGCGGAGCCCGAGGCGCAGGGTCTCGAGCGGGATGACCTCTTCCGGCGGGATGTTCCCGAGGTTCACCTCCGGGCCGAACTTGCGGACGAACCAGGCCTGGGAGGCCTTGGTGGGCGCCTCGAAGATGACGTCCGCGGGATCGATGTCGTGGACGATCTCGTCGATCAGGCCGGTGCGCATCTCGCCGGTCGGACGGTAGATGCCGGCGTTGCCCCCCTCGCGGCCCTCGGTGATGACCTTCCAGGCGCCGGCGTCGAGCTCCTCGCGCATCCACTCGACCCACTGGTAGGGGGCGTAGACGACCTCCTCGTCCTTGGAGCCGACTTCGGAGAGGACGACGAAGTCGCGTGCGAGGTCGGCGATCAGCTCGAGCTTCCGCTCGCGCGGGAGATCGATCGTCCCGTCCGAGACCTCGACGTGCGCGAGGCGGTTGTCGGCCAGCCAGCGCTTGTAGTCGTCCAGCTTCCCACGGGCGACGACCGCCTCGAAGAGCGTCCCTCCGCAGACGACGGGCGTCTCGAAGGAGCGGTAGAGGGCGATCTTCTTCTCCAGGTTGTTGGTGACGTACGAGGTGCCCCAGCCGAGCTTGACCACGTCGACGTAGGCGCCCGCCGTGTCGAAGAGGCCCTCGATGTCGCGGAGGTTCATCCCCTTGTCGATCACGTGCGTGAGCCCCTTGACGCGCGGCTTCGGCGAGCGGGCCGGCACGTCGAGGAAGCCGTCAAAGCCGGGCATAGAGATCCTCCAATCGCTTCTTCGCTTCTTCCTGGACGTCGTGGTAGAGCGAGGTTCCGTGCGAGTCGATCGCCACGGTCAGCGGGCCGAAGTCCTTGACGCGGAACTTCCAGAGGCACTCGGGCATGAGCTCCTCCCAGTAGACCTCCTCGATCTCCTCGATCTGGGTCGTCTCGAGCGCCGCCGCTCCGCCGACGATGGCGAAGTACACCATTCCGAGCCGCTTCATCGGCTCGATCGCCTCGTCGGGGAGCCCCCCCTTGCCGCAGATGGCGCGGACGCCGTAGTCGCGGCCGAGCGGCTCGGTGAAGCGCACCATGCGCGCGCTCGTGGTCGTGCCGATGCAGAGCTTCTCGTAGCGGCCCTCGCCGATCTTGCGCACGTTCGGCGCCGTGTGGAGGAGGAAGGCGCCGCTCAGGTCGAGCGGCGGCTCGACGCCCTGGTCGAAGATGCGCACCTGCGTGCGGTCGCGGATGCCGACGATGTGCCCGTCCACGAGCACGGAGTCGCCCGCGCGAAGCTCGCGGATCGCCTCCTCGGAGGCGGGAAACGTGAGGCGCCGCTCGGCCACCGGTCAGGCCTCCCGGTCGTAGTCGACGGTGCCGCCGGCGGCCACGTGCGCCGTGGCGCGACGCGCTGCCCAGCACTGGTAGTTGACGGCGACCGGGTTCAGGGTCATGTGCGTGTCCGCGTGCTCGACGTGGCACTGAAGGACGGTGACGTCCCCGCCGAGGCCCATCGGGCCGATGCCGGTCTCGTTGAGGAGCTCCTTCAGCTCGTCCTCGAGCTCGGCGACGAGCGGGTCCGGGTTCCTGGTGCCGACGGGGCGCGCGATCGCCTCCTTGGCGAGGTGCATCGCGTAGTCGGCAGAGCCGCCGATCCCGACGCCGACGATCCCGGGCGGGCAGGGCTTTCCGCCGGCACCCACGATCGAGTCGAGGACGAAGCGCTTGATGCCGGCGACGCCGTCGGCCGGCACGCACATCTTCAGAAAGCTCATGTTCTCGGAGCCCGAGCCCTTGGGCACGCACTTGACGTCGAGCCCGTCCCAATCCGCTACGAAGTCCCAGTGGACGATCGGGACGCGGTAGCCGACGTTTTGGCCCGTGTTCTCCCGCGTCAGGGTGTGGACGGTGTTCGAGCGCAGCGGGTGCTCGACCGTCGCGCGCTCGGTGCCGTCGTAGAGAGCCTGGTAGATCCGTGCCGGATGGAGCGGGAACCCTTCGCCGACCCGGCAGTAGTAGACGGCGATGCCCGTGTCCTGGCAGACGAGGTTTCGCTCCTCCTCGGCCACCTCGACGTTCCGGAGGATCGTCTGGAGGACGCGCCGGCCGGGGACGGAGGTCTCGGTGCCGGCGGCCTCCGCGAGCGCGTCGCGAAGATCCTGTGGGATGTCCTTGAGCGCCCACACGTAAAGGTGCGCGGCCGCGTCCTCGACGACCTTCTGGAGATCGGTGGCTACTGCCATCTAGCTCCTCGCCTTCTCCGCAGCGGCGGCGCCCGCACGCCGGCCGAAGACGCAGCACTCGAGCAGGGAGTTGCCCATCATCCGGTTGCGGCCGTGCGTCCCACCGGCGATCTCGCCGCAGGCGAAGAGGCCCTCGACGGTCGTCTCGCCGCGCTCGTCGATCACGAGCCCGCCGTTTTGGTAGTGGAGCACCGGGAAGGTGAGGATCCGCTCGGCGAGCGGGTCCGTCCCGGCGGCGCGGTAGCGCCGGAGCATGTACGGGAGCGAGACGTCCGCGTCGGCCTCGGGAATCCGGGTCGTGTCGAGCCAGACCGCCGGACGGCCGTCCGGCGTCTCGACGCCGAGGCCCTTCTCGACCTCGTCCACGATCGCCTGGGAGACCTCGTCGCGCGGTCCCAGCGAGTCCGTGAACTCCTCGCCCTCCGCGTTCAGGAGCACGGCGCCGTAGGCGCGCGTCGTCTCGGGGATCGAGTAGCCCTGGACGGACGCGGGCCAGATGCCTCCGTTCGGGTGGTACTGGAGCGCGTCGAGGTCGCGCCCCTCCGCGCCGACGTCGAGGGCGATCCGCGTCACCTCGCCCGTGGCGCCGGCATGGTTGGTGGTCAGCTCCCCGCGCTCCTCCGCCTCGCGGAAGCAGCGGCCGCCGGCCGCGAGCACGACCACCCCGGCCTCGATCTCGCGCTCGCCGCAGCGGGCGCGCCAGCCGCCCTCGGTCTGCTCGAGCTCGGCGAGCGGCGACTTCGGAAGGGTAACGACGCTCGAGCCCTCGACCGCTTCGCGGAGCGCGCTCGTGATCGCGAGACCGGTGCGGTCGCCGACCTGGAGCAGGCGCTTGCGGCTCGCCCCGCCGCAGCGGGCGAGGCGGTAGCCGCCGTTTTGGCGGGTGAACTCGACGCCGTGCTGCTCGAGCCAGTGGATCGTCGCCGGCGCCTCGGAGGTGAGGACACGGACGAGGTCGCGGTCGGCGGTCTCGTGTGAGCTCCGCCAGACGTCGTCGGCGTGGACATCCGGCGAGTCGTCCTCGCCGAAGGCGGCCTGGATGCCGCCCTGGGCCTTGGCCGAGTTGCACGACTGGATGGAGCTCTTGGCGGCGAGGGCGACGCGCGCGCCCGCGCGCTCGGCTGCAATGCTCGCGGCGAGACCGGACGCACCGCTTCCGACCACGAGCACGTCGACGGAGATGGGCTCGGCCATAGCGGTCGGACTATACCACCGTTCTTCTAATCCCACACATTTGCCTGACTTATGAGACTCACCGTCGACCCGAGCCGTTCTCCCGGGCTCTGGGCCAGCGTTCGCAGCATGCCCCCGGCGGCGTGGGTCCTCTTCGGCGGCTCGTTCGTCAACCGGTTCGGGAGCTTCGTCCTCGTCTTCCTCGTCATCTGGCTGACCGAGGAGGGCTACTCGCCGGCGGAGGCTGGCGCAGCCGTGAGCTCCTACGGGGCGGGAGCGCTCTGCGCCTCCATCCTCGGCGGCTACCTCGCCGACCGAATCGGGCGCCGGAACGCGATCGCGCTCTCGATGCTCTCGGCCGCCGCGGTCATGCTGGCGCTCTCGCAGGCCGGCGATCTCCCGCTCGTCCTGGCTCTCTCGGCGCTGGCCGGCCTCACCTCGGAGCTCTACCGTCCGGCCTCGGCCGCGCTGCTCGCCGACCTCGTTCCGCCCGAGCGCCGCGTGACCGGGTACGCGCTCTACCGGCTCGCGATCAACCTCGGGTTCGCGGCCGGGCCCGCGATAGCAGGCCTCCTCGCCGAGCGCTCCTTCTTCCTCGTCTTCCTCGGCGAGGCCGTCACTTCGGCGGCCTTCGGGGTCGCGGCGCTCCTCTTCCTCCCGGAGGGAACGCGGAGCCGGGCCCACGAGGAGCGGCCGCGTGAGCTCCTGCGGGCGATCCGGGCCGACCGAGCCTTTCAGCTCTTTCTCGTCTCGTCGCTGATAGCGGCCTTCATCTACTTCCAGCAGCAGGGCGCACTGCCGCTGTACGTGGTCGACCAGGGCCTCTCGTACGCGACCTTCGGCGCGCTCATCTCGCTGAACGGCCTCGTGGTCGTCCTCCTCGAGCTGCCGCTCGCAGCGGTGACGCAGCGCTACCCGCGCCAGCCGGTGATCGCGGTCGGCCTGCTGCTCGAGGGCCTCGGGTTCGCGCTGACGGCGTGGGCGACCGACGCGCCCCTCCTCGCCGTCACGGTCGTGATCTGGACCCTCGGGGAGATCGTCTCCGCGCCCGTCGCGCAGGCCTACGTGGCCGATCTCGCCCCTCCCCACCTGCGCGGGCGCTACCAGGGCGCCTGGGGCCTGACGTTCGGGCTGGCCCTCGTCATCGCGCCCGTGCTCGGCACGGCCGCGTACGCGGTCAGCCCGACCGGTCTCTGGCTCGCCTGCGGCGTGCTCGGCGTGCTCGGCGCGGCGCTCGTCCTCGGCGGTCGTCCCCGCCGAGCGGTCGAGCCCGCGTAGCGCCTGTCGCCGGCGAATGCCGGCCCGGAGCCGGTCAGCCGGAGACGGAGACGCGCGCGTCCTGCAGGCTGCCGTCGTACTCGGGCTTGCGAACGCCGGGCACGAACAGGAACGCGATCGTGACGCCGGCCGCCGCTAGACCGGCGACGATCAGCGTCGTCTGGGCGCCCAGAGCGTGCGAGACGGGGCCGGTGAGCGCGAACGAGACGGGGACCAGGCTCGTGGAGACGAACCAGTCGAGGCTGGTGACGCGGCCGAGCAGCTGACCGGGGACGAGCGTCTGGACGAGCGTGCCCCAGACGACCATGCCGGAGGTGAAGAGAGCGCCCTCGACGAAGCTGATCGCCTGCAGCTGCCAGACCGAGCCTGCGAGCCCGAAGCCCACGAGCGCGAGCGAGCCGACCGCCCAGGCCCCGTACATGAAGGTGATGTGGCGGCGAGGCAGCCCGCGCTGGCCGAGGACGAGGGCGGCGAGGATCGAGCCGACCCCGCCGCAGGCGAGGACGAAGCCGAAGTCTCCGGCCGTGCCGCCGAGCTCGTTCCTGACCCGGTAGGGGATGAGCACCTCGACCGGGCCCCAGTACGCGAGCAGAAAGACGGCGGCCCCGAGCAGGGTGGCCCAGAGCCAGGCGTGGGCTCGTACGAAGCGGAGCCCCTCCCGGAGCTCACGGAGCATCGACCCGCCCGCCTCGATGTCTCCCTCCCGCACCGATCCGCGCGCGCGGATGAGCAGGAGCGCCGTCGCCGAGGCCAGGAAGGTGCAGGCGTCGAGCGCGAACGCCTCCCCGGGCCCCAACGCCGCGACGAGCCAGCCCCCGAGCGCGGGGCCGACGAGGAGGAACGCGAACGGCCGGATGAACTGGTCGAGGGAGTTGGCCTGCAGGAGCAGGTGGCGGGGGACGATCTGGGGCACGATCGAGGTGAAGGCGGGGCCGAAGAACGCCTCCCCGGTCCCGAACACCGCGGCGAGGACGATCAGGTGCCACAGCTCGATCGCCCCCGTCAGGGAGAGGACGCCGATCGTGGCGGCGGCGGCCGCCCGGACGAGGTCGGCGGCGATCATGATCCTCCGCCGCTCGAAGCGGTCGGAGACGACGCCGCCGAGCAGCACGAAGAGCCCGATCGGGAGCGTCCAGGCGACGCCGACGATCGAGAGCGCGGTCGGCGAGTCCGAGAGGGCGTAGACCTGCCACGCGAGGGCGACCACGTAGACGCCGTCGCCCGCCAGCGACACGGCCGCCCCCGCCCAGAGCAGGGCGAAGTCACGGATCCGGAGCGGGCGCAGGATGCCCACCCGGGCGAGGCCGGCGGTCGTCTCGGATGTCGGCCGGAGCTCCATCGAGATCAGTACGCGCTGTTCCTCCGCGAGCGGGCGAACCTGCGGCGCGCGCGGCGCGCCTCCGCCCGGGCCCGCGGGTCGGCCTTCAGCTCGAGGTGCAGCAGCTCGCGCTCCAGCTTCCGGTAGCTCTCCAGCCGCTCGGCGGCCAGGCGACCGGCCGCGATCGCCTCCAGGACCGCGCAACCGGGCTCCGACTCGTGGGCGCAGTCGGCGAAGCGGCAGCCCGACGCCAGCTCGGCGACGTCGGCGAAGGTTTCCTCCACGCCGTCGCCGGCGGCCCAGAGCCCCAGCTCGCGCATGCCGGGCGTGTCGAGCACGAGGCCTCCGCCGGGAAGCGGCACGAGCTCGCGGTGGGTCGTGGTGTGACGGCCCTTGCCGTCGGCCCTCGTCTCCTGCACCTCCTGCCGGGCCGAGCCGAGGAGCCTGTTCAGAAGCGACGACTTGCCGACGCCGGACGAGCCGAGGAGGGCGATCGTGCGGTTGCCGGCGAGGTAGGGCGCCAGCTCCTCGAGGCCGGCGCCGGAAAGACAGCTGACCGCGTGGACGGGGACGCCGAAGGCGATCGCCTCGACCTCGGCCAGATCGTCGGCGGGGCTCCCGGCCAGGTCGCTCTTGTTGAGCACGATCGCGGGTGTGGCCCCGCTCTCCCAGCCGGCGGCGAGGTAGCGCTCGAGCCGCCTGACGTTGAGATCGTCTCCGAAGGCGGACACGAGCAGGACGACGTCGACGTTGGCCGCGACGATCTGCTCGGCCGCGTCCCGGCCGGCGGCCTTGCGCGAGAACGCGGTCGTGCGCTCGAGGACCGCATGGACCGTCGCCGCCGCGGCGTCCGTGGCGTCGTCGACGGCCACCCAGTCGCCGACGGCGGGGAGGTCGGCGGCGACGGCCGCGCCGTGGCGAAGGCGGCCCGCAACCTCGGCGGGGCGCTCGCCGCGCTCCGTGTAGACGACGTATGCCCCCCTGTGCTGGGCGGCGACGCGGGCGGGCGCGAGCCCGCCGGAGGCGTACGACTCGAACTCTTCAGCACGGCTCGGGCTCCACCCGAGCGCGTTCATCTCGAACGACAACCTGAGACTCCTTTGTCCATGCACGGGCTGAGAACGCGATCTCGCGCGGTCTCGAGCACTGATTCGGAGGCTCGGCTGCTAGAGGAAGCCGTCGGGACCGCGCGGGATCGACAGACTGGCAACTTCCATCGTCGACCTCCCTTCGTCGCGGTTCCGGACGGAACGAAGCCTACCGGACGCGGCTCGTGTTGTCAGCCGCCGAGGCCGCCGAAGACGGCGAACGGGTTGTGCGGGCTGACCTCCCACACCATGGCGCCGCCGGGCTCCACCTCGACGCTCGCGCCCTCCGGCGCCTCGGACTGGAGCCGCGCGGCCAGGGCCTCGGCCTCGTCCCGGTTCACGGCGCCGACAAGCAGGAACGTCGAGCGCCTGACGACCGGGATCCCCTCGGCCTCGAGCCGGTCGGCGAGGGCGGCGGTGGTCTCGTGGCTGGGGAGCGCGACGCGCACCTCCCACTCGGCCTCGCCTTCCGCGAGCGACTCGGCGGCCTCGCGCGCCTGCTGGCGCTCGTGCTCGGCGCGGGTCTCCATCTCGGTGCGGGGAAGCGGGATCGACGCGTCCTTCCAGTCCTGCTCCACCGGATGCCAACGCTCGAGCACGATCCGGGCCTGCCGCCCCTCCGAGGAGAGGAGCGCCCGCACGATGCCGTCGGCGTCGCGGGCGAGCTCCTCGGTGTCGGCGTAGAGGAACACGCGAGGACCGTCGCGGCTCACAGCGACGCGGCCTCCGGCCCGCTCGCGCTCGTCGGACGCGAAGCGGCGCGCGTCCAGCCACTCGACGAGCTGCGTGCCGTCGCCCTCGTCGTCGAAGTCGACCGTGATGCGCCAGTCCTCGGCCACGAGCGAATTCCTACCAGACCGAGCGAAGGAGGTCGGCGATCTCCGCCGGCGACGCCGGCCTCGGGTTTGCCTTGGCCCCTCCCCGCTCGGCCACAGCCTCGGCCACGAGCGCCAGCTCGGGCTCCGGGACGCCGAGGTCGCGCAGGCGCTCGAAGCCGGCGAGGCGCGCGAGCGCCTCCACTCCGACCGCCGCGTCGTCGGGAGAGCGGATCGCCTCCCCGAAGCGGCGGATCTCGTCCGCCGCGACCGGCGCGTTGAAGCGCAGGGCGGGCGGCAGGCAGACGGCGTTGAGCGCGCCGTGGGAGATGCCGTAGCGCGCGCCGAGCGCCTGCGCCATCGCATGGCCGAGCCCGAGGCCCGCGCCCCCCAGGGCCGCGCCGGCGTGCATGGCGCCTTCGAGCAGCTCGCGGCGGGCCTCGCGATCGGCGCCGTCGGCGAGCACGCGGGGCAGCGAAGCCGTGATCAGGGGCGCGCCGGCGAGGGCCTCACGGTCGGAGCCCGGGTTCTTTCTCGCCACGTAGAGCGCCTCCGCGCAGTGGGCGAGCGCGTTCAGGGCGGTCCCGCCGGTCTCGTCACGCGGCAGCCCGAGGGTCAGCTCCACGTCGTAGACGATGCCCGCCAGGCGTGCGCCCGCGCCGCCGACCTTGACGCCGCGCTCCTCGTCGAGCACGCCGTAGGTGGGGGCCCACTCGGCGCCCGCGTACGTGGTCGGGACGGACACGACCGGCAGTCCGGTCTCGGCGCTCACCGCCTTGGCGGTGTCGATGGCGCTGCCACCGCCGAGCGCCACGAGCCCGTCCGCCCCCTCGGCCGCGGAGACCGCCGCGGAGACCGTCCTCGCCGGGACGTGCCGGCGGGAGCCCGCGAAGCGGGAGGCGACCGGCACCGAGACGCGGTCCCAGCGGCGCGTGGTGACGAGGAGCGGCCGCTCGATGCCGAACTCGGCGAGGAGCTCCGGGAGGGACTCGAGGCCCCAGCGGACGATCACGCGGCCCGCTCCCGCGCAAAGGCGAGAAAGGCCTCCGCGGCGCGCGAGGGCGGCCGCGCCTTCGCGCGCACGGCGTAGAGCTGCCGCGAGGGCTCGATCCCGGCGACGCGGGCGACCGCGAGCGCCCCCGCGGCCAGCTCGCCCTCGACGGCCGTGCGCGAGATGAACGCGACGCCGTAGCCGGCCGCGACCGCGCTCTTCACCGACTCCTGCAGGCCGAGCTCGAGCTTTGGCTCGAGGCTCCGAAGCCGCAGTCCTGCCCGGCGGAGCTCCTCCTCGACCACCTGCCGGACGCCGGCCCCCTCCTGCATGACGACGAGCGTCTCCTCGCGCAGGTCGTCGAGCGAGACCTCGCCACCGGCCGCGTGGTGGCCCGGCGGCACGGCGAGCACGATCTCGTCGCGGGCAAGCGGTTCGAAGACGAGGGAGCGATGACGCCGCAGCGCACCGACGACGCCCAGCTCGACCTCGCGCTCGGCGACGCGCTCGATCACCGCGTGCGTGTCCCAGATGGAAAGCGCCACCCGGAGCTCGGGGTGCTGCTCCTGGAACTCGCAGAGGAGGAGCGGCACGAGGTGGGCTCCCGGGCCCGTGGAGGCGCCTACGGCAAGCCTGCCGGCGAGGACGCCGCCGTTCGCCGCGGCGACGTCCTCGAGGAGCTGCTCCTCGAGCTGGAGCATGCGCCGGGCGCTCCGGTAGAGGCGGCGCCCCGCTTCGGTCGGCTCCACGCGCCGGCCGGAGCGGTCGAGGAGCTGCTGGGCGAGGCGCTCCTCGAGCGCGCGCACCTGCAGGCTGACCGCGGGCTGGGTGACGCCGAGGCGCTCGGCGGCCTGCGAGAAGCTCTGCCGGTCGACGACGGCGCAGAAGGCCGCGAGCTGCCGCGTGTCCATAAGGACAACTTATACCTGAGACGAAGCTAGACGACCAGGGTTCAGGCCCCGGCGTCGATCCGGTAGCCGGCGGCGCGGAGCTGGAGTAAGGCGTCCCTGACCGCCGGAAGGCCCGCGACCGAATCACCGCGGGATCGGCGCCGACGGGTTGCACCCCGAGCGCCTCGAGGCTGTTTGCGAGCCCCGCCCGCTGAACCCCGCCTAGACTCCGATGCCCATGCGGGTCTGGATCGACATCACCGGGCCGGCGCACGTGCTCGTCTTCCGGCCGCTTGTCCAGGTGCTGCGGCGAGCGGGGCGCCGAGGTCGAGATCACGACGCGGGCATTCAGCCAGAACGTGGAGCTCCTGCAGTTGCACGGCCTCGAGGCCGAGGTCGTCGGCCGTCACGGCGGCCGCTCGCGAGTCGGGAAGGCGGCCACCATGGTCACCCGCCTCGGCGCGCTCGTTCGCTGGGCGCGGCCCCGGCGCTTCGACGTCGCGCTCGCCCACGCCTCGCACCACCTGACCATGGCCGCGCGGGCGCTCCGGATCCCGAGCGCCACGACCTTCGACTACGAGTACGCGACCGTGCAGCACCAGCTCGGCTGCCGCGCGGCCAACGTCGTCCTCGTGCCCGAGGCGATCCCGCCGGAGCGGCTCGCCCGCTACGGCGTCCGGCCGCCGAAGCTGCGGCAGTATTCCGGCCTCAAGGAGGAGTACTACCTCTCCGACTTCGAGCCGGACCCGGGAGTCCTCCCCGCGCTCGGCCTCGAGCCGGAACGCGTGCTGGTCGTCGTCCGCACGCCGTCCGACTACGCCCTCTACCACCGCAGCCCCAGCCCCCTCTTCCCGGAGCTGCTCGAACGGCTGGGGCGGGACGAGTCCGTGCAGGCGGTCGTCCTCGCCCGCACCCCCGAGCAGCGGGCCGAGGTCGCGGCGCGGCGGCTCCCGTCGCTGGTGGTGCCGGCGCACGCGGTCGATGCGCAGAGCCTGATCGCGCTCTCCGACCTCGTCGTCTCCGCCGGGGGGACGATGAACCGCGAGGCGGTGGCGCTCGGGGTGCCCGTCTATACGACCTTCGGCGGCCGGATCGGCGCGGTGGACGAGGCCCTCATCCACGAGGGCCGCCTGCAGCGGCTGGCCGACCCGGACGAGATCCAGCTCGTGAAGCGCGGCGGCGGCGGCGAGCGCGTGCGCCGGGATCCCGGCGCGTTCCTCGATCTCCTTCTCCCCGCGTAGACCCGCCCGACCGAATCGTGGAGAGCCGGCGCCGCCGGCACTCCACCGCGACGGTCAGGACGCCGTGGAGGCGCGAGCCTCGGCCGCGGACGGGACGTCGTCCAGCCGCCGCGGGCTTCGCATCATCTCGCCGAGCCGCGCCACCACCTGCACGGTCTCGCCGGAGTCCACGAGCCGCTCGAGCTCGGCCATCTCGTCCTCGAGCCAGGCCGGGTCGACCGGCTGCGAGGCGGCGCGGAGGATCTTGGGATGGGAGGTGGCGGCCGATTCCTCGTCCTCGCCCCAGAGCTCCTCGTGCAGCTTCTCCCCGGGACGGACACCGATGAACTCGACGGGGATGTCCCGCTCCGGCTCCTTCCCGGAGAGCCGGATCATGTTGTGCGCCAGGTCGACGATCTTGACCGGCTCGCCCATGTCGAGGACGAACACGTCGCCGCTGCGGCCGAGGGCGCCCGCCTGGACGATCAGCTGCACGGACTCCGGGATCGTCATGAAGTAGCGCTCCATCTCCGGATGCGTGATCGTGACGGGGCCGCCGCGGGCGATCTGGCGGCGGAAGAGCGGGATCACGGAGCCCGAGGAGCCGAGCACGTTGCCGAAGCGGACGGCGATGAAGGCGGTGCCGTTCCCGTTTCGCATCGCGGCCGTCTCGATCACCCATTCGCAGACCGCCTTCGTCTGGCCGAGCACGTTCTTCGGGCGGACCGCCTTGTCGGTCGAGACGAGGACGAACTGGCTCACGCCGTGCTCCGCGGCGAGCTCCGCCAGCACCTTCGTCCCGAGGACGTTGTTCCGGACCGACTCGAGCGGGTTCGCCTCCATCAGCGGCACGTGCTTGTAGGCGGCGGCGTGGAAGACGACCGCAGGGCGGTGGCGCTCGTAGAGCCGGCGGATCTTGACCGGATCCTTGACGTCGGCGAGCGCCGGCACCGTCGAGCGGTAGTGCCGCTCGTGCTGCAGCTCGTGCTCGATCTCGACGAGGGCGTTCTCGGAGTGGTCGACGAGGACGATCTGCTCGGCGCCGAGGGCCGCCACCTGGCGGCAGAGCTCGGAGCCGATCGAGCCGCCGGCGCCCGTGACCAGCACCGTGGAGCCGGTGATGTACGACGCGATCGAAGGGATGTCGAGCTCGACGGCCTCCCGCCCGAGGACGTCCTCGACCTGGACCTCGCGCAGCTGGCGCGAGAGGTTCAGGTCGCCGGTGATCAGCTCGTGGACGCCGGGGAGCGTCTTGACGGGCACGCCCGCGTCCCGGCAGGCGTTGACCACCTTCTGCCGCACCTCGCCCGCGCCGGAGGGGATCGCGATGATGACCTCGTCGGGGCGGTTGTCGGCGAGGAGCCGAGGCAGCTGGTCGGTCGTCCCGATGACGCGGATCCCGTTCAGCCGCATGTTCTTCTTGCGCGGATCGTCGTCGACGAGCCCGATCGGCGTGTAGCCGAGACGCGCCGTCTTCAGCATCTCCCGGATGACGAGCTGGCCGGCGTCGCCGGCGCCGACGATCAACGCCTCGCGCCCGCGCGAGACGAGCCGGCCGCGGCCGGGGCGCTCGATCAGCGTGCGCGCGGCGAGTCGCGCCCCGGCGACGAACGCGAGCACGAGGAGCCAGTCGATCGCGATCACTCCACGCGGCACGCGCCAGCCGTCGACGGGGCGCCAGAGTGAGAGCACGACGACGACCGCCACGACGCCGATGGTGACGGCGAGGATCGCGCGCCACATGTCCCTGATGGAGACGTAGCGCCACCAGTGCTCGTAGAGGCCGAAGGCGACGAAGACCGCGAGCTGGACGGCCGTGACGACGACGAACACGTTGAGGCCGAGGAACTCGTCGAAGCGAGCGGGCACGATGCCCTGGTCGAAGCGGAGCATGAACGCGAGGTACCAGGCGAGGGCGACGAGGGCGCCGTCGGCCGCGATCTGCCAGATCCGGTGCCGGCTAGGCAACCTCACGTGCTGCTCCCGTCTGGACTGCTGTTCTGATCGTGGCCACGACCTCCTCCTGCTGCGCCGGGGCGATCCCCGCCCACAACGGCAGGGCGATCGTCTCGCGGGCGGCGCGCTCCGTCTCCGGCAGGCTACCGGGACGGTAGCCGAGGGAGGCGTAGACCGGCTGCAGGTGGAGCGGGGTCGTGTAGTAGGTGGCGCAGCCGATGTCGGCGGCGCGGAGCGCCGCCGCGATCCGGTCGCGCTCGGGCGAGCGCACCACGAACATGTGGTAGACGTGGCCGGCCTCGTCCGCGGGCAGCTCACAGACCTCGCCCAGGCCCAGGTCCGCGTAGCGGGCCGCCGCCTCGCGCCGGGCGGCGTTCCACCCGTCGAGGTGGGGGAGGAAGAGTCGGAGCGCCGCAGCCTGGATCTCGTCGAGCCGCGAGTTCATGCCCACCGCCTCGAAGCGCTCCTTGTCGCGGGAGCCGTGGAAGCGGAGGACGCGGACGCGCTCGGCGAGAGCGTCGTCGCTCGTGGAGACGAGGCCGCCGTCACCCAGGCCGAAGAGGTTCTTCGTGGGGAAGAAGCTGAACGTTCCGGCGATCCCGACGGCGCCGGCCCGCCGTCCTCCGAGCTCGGCGCCGAAGGCCTGCGCGGCGTCCTCGACCACCGGCGGCCCGGAGGGGTCTCCGTCGAGCGTCGCCGGGCGGCCGAAGAGGTGGACGGCGAGGATCACCCTCGTCCGCTCTCCCACCCGGGCCGCGGCGTCGGCCGGGTCGAGGTTCAGCGTGACCGGGTCGATGTCACAGAAGACGGGCGTCGCGCCGACGCGGGAGATCGCCTCCGCGGTCGCATAGAAGGTGAACGCGGGACAGACGACCTCGTCGCCCGGCCCGATGCCCAGCGCGTCGAGCACCAGGACGATCGCGTCCGTGCCATTGGCAACCCCAACGCTCTCGCGGACGCCGAGGTAGGCGGCGGCCTCCTGCTCGAACGCTCGCACCTCGGGGCCGAGGATGAACCGCCCCGAGTCGAGGACGGCGGCGAGCCGCTCCTTGAGCTCGTCGAGCAGCGGCGCGTACTGGGCCTTGACGTCGACGTGCGGAATGGTCATGGGGCTGCACCAGGGGCCGAACGGCGCCCTCGGCGGGCCAGTCTACCCGCCACTTCTCCCCGGAGAACCTTCCTCGAGCGCCCGCCGGCGGGCGCGCCGCCTGAGCCGGTGGTAGACGAGCGCAGCCGCGCCGACGACGACGAGCGCGACGATGGCGTAGTCGGCGTACCGGAAGCTGTCGTGGAACCGCTCCCACTGGCTCCCGAGCGCGAGCCCGATGCCCGCGAGGCCGAAGCACCACGGGATCGTGCCGAGGAACGTCAGCACCGTGTAGCGGACGGGCGGCATCTCGCCGATCCCTGCCGGAATCGAGACGAAGGAGCGCACGAGCGGGATCATGCGCGTGACGAAGACGGTCGCGTCGCCGTAGCGCTCGAACCACTCCTCGGCCCGGTCGAGCTTGTCGGGCGTGACGTGCAGCCAGCGGCCGTGGCGCTCGAGGTACGGCCTGCCTCCGTAGCGCCCGATCGCCCAGCCGGCCAGCGAACCCAGCGTGTAGCCGACGGTGCCGGCGAACGCGATCGCGACGTAAGCCCATGCGGTCGTCTCGATCTCGCGGCCGAAGAGCGTCACGGCCGATGCCGGGAAGGCTCCGACGGCGACCGCGCCACCGTAGACCATGACGAGCTCGCTCGCTGCCGGCAGGAGCGCGTCCACGAACATGAGGAGGAAGATGGCGTAGAGACCGTAGTCCCCGATGGCGCCGGTGACGGCCTCGGTGATCGCGTGCACCGCCGAGACTCTAGATGCCTAGCCGCCGGAGACGCGCCGGACCCTGACGGTCTTGCGCAGCGCGACCTTGCCCAGAGAGTTGCTGGCGGTCACACGGACCGTGAAGGCTCCCGTGCCGACGACGCGGCCGCTCCTCGTCCTCCCGTTCCACCGCCAGGACTTCCAGCCGGGGCCGACCCGCCCGCTGAAGAGCGTGCGCAGCGGCCGGCCGCCGGAGCTCAGCACGGAGACGCCGAGGCGGGCAGGGTTCCCCAGCCTGACCCTCACCCCGAGGCGGCCGCCGGTCTTCGGGGCGACGCGGAGCAGGCGACGGGAGAGCCGCAGGTGCCCCAGCGTGCGGTTGACCCGGAAGGTGCGGGTCATCGTGCTCGCAGCCCCGCTGGCGACGTCGGTCGCCTCGACCTCCCAGCGCCAGGCCCCCTCCGGGATCGTCCGGCCGGAGACGACCCGCGAGATCCGGCTCCGCCCGACGACGTCGTTCCTGCTCCAGGCGACCGAGCCGTCGGGGCGCCGGAGGCGCAGGCGGATCTGCGAGCGCCGCACGACCTTGGCGACGAGCGTCTTGGACTCGTCCACCCCGTCGCCGTTCGTGGAGACGACGCCGCCGGCGGGGGGAGCGTAGATCCCGTAGTAGTGGAGGAAGAGGCCGTTGGCGACGGCGCGGGGGCGACCGTCCGAGGGAACGTTCAGGACCTTGCCCTCGAACGAGAGGGTGGAGGACCCGCCGCCGTCGAAGCCGATCGCTGTGACCGCCCCGAGTTCGGCCATCGTCCGGGCCAGCGCCCAGTACGTGAGCCCGTAGCTCGCGCCGCTTCGCCCGTCGGCGACGACGAAGAGCAGACGGCCGTCGGCCGTCTGGCCGGCCGCGGTCCGCGGATGCCGGCGCGCGATCTGGTCGAGCGTGAACGCCTCGCCCGCGTTCCGGATCGGCTTCCCGCCCCGCACGAGCACGGGCCCGCCCCCGATCGCGTCGGAGATGCCGGCAGGCAGGTCGGGCAGGCGCACGCGGACGGTCACGGCCGTGCCGACCGGAGCCTCGGCCAGGAGCTTCGCCCGCGTGGTGCCGCGGGCCTGGAGGACGGCGCCCCCGGCCGGGATCGGCGTCCGTCCGCCGCGGACGACCGCCGTCACGCTGCCGGTGAGCGGCGAGTCGAGCTTCGCCGCCGGAAAGCCGCTGAGGACGACCTCGACCGCCCCGATCGCCTTCGGGGTCGGGCCCCCGTACCTGGGCGTGAAGAGCGCGATTCCCGAGGCAGCCCCGGCCCGCCGGTTCAGCTTCTGGAGCGGATGGGCGGGAGCGGAGCCCGCCTGCCACGACCCGGCCAGCCGGAAGATTTCGACGCTCAGGCTGCCGTCGCCGCCGATCGCCAGGGTCGAGCGGTTGAGCGCGGGCGGCGAGGAGAGCACGCCGTCGCGAAGGTACATCCCGGTGCTCGCCCCGGTGGCGAGCTTGAAGAAGTCGCCGTTCACGCCGACGGTGGTCGCCTTCGGCGCCAGCTTCCTCTGCATCGCGGGCACGGTCTGTCGCCCGAGCACCTTGCTGCCGGAGAGGACCGGGCGCACCCGGTAGAGGTCGCTCTGCGGCGGCGTCCGGACGACGTGCAGGACGACCGGCCTCCCCCCGCTCTCGATCACCTTTCGTTCGTAGGTCACGCCGGGGACCAGCGTCTTCCCGGCCGCCCCCGCCAGGGCCGGGACCGCGAGCACGATCGCCACGACGGCGCAATGAAGACCCCACTTCGGCAACCCGCCGACACGAAAGCACAGGCCCCGGCCGTTGACAAGGCGGGGCCCCAGGAGTCAGGTCAGTTCCAGACCTTGACCTCGCGGTAGAGCGTGTCGCGCTGCACGGGAACCTTGCCGAGCGCCTTGATCGCCCTGACGAAGTCGTCCGTGTCGGCGCGGTGCGTGGTGCCGGCGGCGGAGACGACGTTCTCCTCGATCATGACCGAGCCCATGTCGTCGGCCCCGAAGCTGAGCGCCACCTGGCCGACCTTCATCCCCTGCGTCACCCAGCTCGACTGGATGTGGTCGACGTTGTCGAGGTAGATGCGGCTGACCGCCTGCGTCAGCAGGTAGTCGAACGACGTCGGATGCTCGGAGACCCGGTCGGCGAGCCGGGTCCCGTCCGGCTGGAATGTCCACGAGATGAAGGCGCGGAAGCCGCCCGTCTCGTCCTGCAGCTCGCGGATCCGGCGCATGTGCTCGACGCGCTCCTCGAGCGTCTCGACGTGGCCGTACATCATCGTCGCGGTGGAGGAGACGCCCAGCCGATGCGCCTCGCGCATGACGCCGAGCCACTCGGCGGACTTCGTCTTCTTCGGGGCGATGACGTCCCGGACACGGTCGACGAGGATCTCGGCGCCACCGCCGGGCAGCGAGTCCAGCCCAGCGTCGCGAAGGCGTGTCAGCGTGGTGGGGACGGACAGCTTCGAGCGCCTCGCGATGTGCTGGACCTCCGGCGGCGAGAGCGCGTGCAGATGGATGCGGTAGCGCTCCTTGATCGAGCGGAAGAGGTCCTCGTAGAAGTCGATCCCCAGGTCCGGGTGGTGGCCGCCCTGCATGAGCAGCGCCGTGCCGCCGATCGCGAGGGTCTCCTCGATCTTCTTGAAGATGACGGGCTTCGGCAGGAGATAGCCCTCCTTCCGGTCGCCCGGGCGCCTGTAGAAAGCGCAGAAGTCGCAGTCGGTGTGGCAGATGTTCGTGTAGTTGAGGTTCCGGTCGATGATGAACGTCACGCGCTTGGGGTCGACTTTGCGACCCCGCAGCTCGTCGGCGGCGCGCCCCACCCGCACGAGGTCGCGGCTGCGGAGGAGGGCGAGCGCGTCCTGGTCGGCGAGGCGCTCGCCGGCCAGGGTGCGCTCGAGGATCTCTCCGACCCGGCCGTTGCCCGTCCCGTTGCCGCTCACAGTGACACCGCCTCCGGGACGACGAAGCGAAGCTCCGGCACGCGCTCGAGCTCACCGACGTCCCGCGCGAGCTCGAAGAACGTGATCAGGCCCGCGCGCTCGCGCGGCCCGAAGCTGTAGCGGAGCTTCTCGAAGTAGCGCGCGAGGAAGCCGGCCGGGTAGCCGTAGTCGACGTTCGCCTCGAAGGCCAGCCGCTCGGGCTCCGCGCGCGCGTGGCGCACCGAGGAGACGAGCGCCTCCTCGAGCTCGAGCATCCCGGCCGGCGGCGGGTCCGAGCAGGCCCAGACGGCGAAGACCATGGGTAGGCCGGTGCGCTCGAGCCAGAGCCGGCCGAGATCGTAGTGGGGCGTCGGGTCCTCGAAGGCGCTGCGGAGGGCCGCGTCGCCGATCAGGAGCTTGGCATCGGCCTTCTTCTCGAGCGGGACGAGCACCGCGTCGGGGAAGAGCACCCGCGTCAGGACGACCGACGTGGCGCTCTCGGGCGTGATCGCGACCGAGTCGACGTGCTCGAGCGGCGTCCGCGAGACGAGCTGGATCGAGTCCACCGCGCCCTCCGACGAGACGCAGAGCCGCGGCAGGATGCGGAGCCGCTCCGCGTTGCGCGCGTACTCGATCGAGGAGATCGGTGCCAGGTCGATCTCGCCGGCGAGCAGGCGCCCGTTCAGCTCGGTCGGCACGCCCTGAACCTCTTCCACCTCGGCCTCGAGACGGTGAAAGACGGGCGCCATGTTCACGTACGAGATGCGCCCGAGACGGATCACGAGCCCACCGCCTCGGCGAGCCCGTGCAATTCAGGTAGACGCGTGGTCCTTCGGGTCCCGGCCCGCCCCCTGCTCGGCTTCAGCCTATCGCCGGCCGGCGAGCGGGTGTGTGCCCGAAGTGAGCGGATGTGTGTCAACTGCCGGAGCCCCATTCGAAGAAGGTGACGAGGTTGCCGTCAGGGTCGACGGTGGCGAACTCGCGGGCACCGTAGTCGGTGTCGGACACGCCCCGGCGCGACACGGGGTGGAGGACGTCCCGCCCGCTCAGCTCCTCGTAGAGCGCGTCGACGCCGTCGACGCGGATGCGGCAGCTCGCGGTGCCCGCGATGAACGACTCGGCGCCCGACCGGACTGGGCGGTCGCCGCCGGCCCGGCCCCGCCAGCTCTCGTCCCCGGCCTCCCACAGGTGGAGGACGGCGTCGTCGCGGCCGACGACCGCGAAGCCGCCGTCGTGATGGAGCACCTGAAAGCCGAGCCGGTCGCGGTAGAAGCCGACGGAGTCGCCGACGTCGCAGGCGGGGAGGGCCGGGATGGTCTGGCGCAGAGTCACCATCGGCGCAGCTCCTGGTAGAGGGTGTCACGCTGCACGGGGACGCGCCCGGCCTCGCGCACGAAGCGGACGAGCTCGTCGATCTTCTGCTCGGTCTCGGTCGTCGCTCCGGCGGCGTGGAAGATCTCCTCCCGCACGACCGTTCCCTGCACGTCGTTGGCGCCGAAGTGGAGAGCCACGGCCGCGAGCGGCATGCCCATCATGATCCAGTACGCCTTCACGTTGGCCACGTTGTCGAGGAGGAGGCGGGAGACCGCGATCATCTTGAGGTCGTCGGAGCCCGCGCTGTGCCGCCACCCGCGCCGTTCGAAAACCGTGTTCTCCGGGTGGAACGCGAGCGGGATGAAGGCCAGGAACCCGCCGGTCTCGTCCTGGAGGGCGCGCAGCCGGAGCAGGTGGTCGATCCGCTCCTCGTAGGTCTCGACGTGGCCGTAGAGCATCGTGCAGTGCGTCGGGATGCCGAGACCGTGCGCCGTGCGATGGGTGTGGAACCAGAAGTCGGGATGCTCCTTGCCGGGCGCGATCAGCCGGCGCACACGGTCGGCGAAGACCTCGGCGCCACCGCCCGGCAGCGACCCGAGCCCGGCAGCCTTGAGCTCGACCAGCACCTGCTCGTGCGAGAGACCGGAGAGCTTCGTCATGTGGTGGATCTCGCTCGCCGTGTAGCACTTGAGGTGTACGTCGGGCAGCGCCTCGTGGAGCGAGCGGATCGTGTCGACGTAGAAGTCGAAGCCGACGTGGGGGTTCTCGCCGTTGACCATGTGGATCTCGGTGAAGCCGGTCAGCTGCCGCTGCCTGAGGGCGTCCTCGACGAGCTCCTCGGCGGTGGTCGTGTACGCGCTCTCCTGCCTCTGGGTGACGGCGAAGGCGCAGAACTTGCACTTGACGCGACAGACGTTCGTCTGGTTCAGATAGAGGTTCTGGACGAAGTAGACGTCGTCGCTGCCGCCGCGCACGCGGCGCGCCGTGTCGGCCAGCTCGCCGAGCTGGAGGAGGTCGTCGGACTCCATCAGCGTGAGGCCGTCTTCGTGGTCGAGGCGCTCGTTCGCCTCGACCTTCTCCCAGATCGCATCGAGGACCGACTGCTGCGTGACGACTGCCATGGCTCGGTTTCAGGCCTCCCGGTCGACGACGAGGTGGGTGATGGCTTCGAGCGAGGCGCGGTCCGGCTGTCCGTCGAGCGCCGCCCGGGCGCGGGCCGCGAACTCGAGCGCGAAGCTGCGGGCGGTCTCGATCGCCCCGGTGGCTGTGACGCGGTCGAGGGCGCCCTCGTCCGGTGCGCCGGCGAGCGCGCGCCGGACGCGCTCGTCCTCGCGGGCGGCGAGGATCAGCGGCAACGTCGGCGTTCCGTCCCGCAGGTCGACCCCCGGCGCCTTCCCGGTGGTGTCGAAGTCGCCGGTGCAGTCGAGGATGTCGTCCGCGATCTGGAAGGCGACGCCGAGCGCGAGCCCGAACGCCCCGAGCTCGGGACGGCTGCCGCCGAGGACGCAGGCGGCTTCGAAGAGCTTTCCCGTCTTGAGCGAGCAGCGGGCGAGGTACTCGTCGACGGTCGTCTCCGGCCGGAAGGCCTGCCGGCGCTGCAGGGCCTCGCCGCGGGCGAGCGCGAGCGCAGCGTCGGCGAGAACGGCGACCGCCTGCGGGTCGCCGGCTCCGGCGAGCTCAGCGAAGGCCCGCGCGAAGAGGTAGTCCCCCGTCGCCTTCGCCGCGCCGTTGCCGTGCTCGGCCCAGGCGGTGGGTCGTCCCCGGCGGAGGTCGGCGCCGTCGAGGAGGTCATCGTGGACCAGCGTCGCCATGTGGACGAGCTCGACGGCCGCTCCGCCGGCGACCGCGGGCTCGCCGGTCCGGTGCTCGGTCGGCGTACAGAGGAAGACGAGCACGGGGCGTAGGCGCTTGCCGCCGGCGGCGAGCGTGTCGACGCCGATCGCGGACACCAAGCCGGGGTGCGACGCCACCGAACTCTCGAGGCGCTCCTCGAGCAGCTCGAGGTACGCGTCGAGGCCGGGCGCGGCACGGACGGTGGCGAGCGCGCTCACCGCGCGCTCCTCGTTGCCGCGTGCAGGGCGACGATGCCGCCTCCCAGCAGGCGCCAGCCGATCTCGCCGAAACCGGCGGCACGCATGGCCTCGCCGAGCTGCTCCGGGCCGGGGAAGCGGCGGACGCTGGCCGGCAGGTAGCTGTAGGCGGTCCCGCCGGGGAGCACCCTGCCCGCGAGCGGGACGAGACCGTCGAACCAGAGCGAGAAGAAGGGCCGCAGGAGCCCGCGCGGCCGCGTGATCTCGAGGCACCCGAGCCGCCCTCCCGGCCTGAGCACGCGCGCCAGCTCGCGAAGGCCGCCTTCGAGGTCGTCGACGTTGCGGATCCCGAAGCCGACCGTGGCAGCATCGAAGCTCTCGTCCGCGAAGGGGAGCTCGAGCACGTCGCCGCGTACCCACTCGACCGCCCCGGACTTGCGGCGGGCCCGCTCGAGCATGCGCTCCGAGAAGTCGAGCCCGGTGACCCGTGCGCCGGCGCGCGCCCCCTCGAGGGCGAGGTCGCCGGTGCCGCAGCACGCGTCGAGCACCCGGTCGCCCGGGCGGACGACGGCGCCGACGGTCAGCCGGCGCCAGCGGCGGTCGAGCCCGGCTGTCATCAGCCGGTTCATGGGGTCGTAGACCGGCGAGATCCGGTCGAACATCGCCTCGACGGCGGCCGGGGCGAGCGTTCCGGTGCTCATTGCCCCCACCGGCGGACGAGCGTCTGGTCGATTCCCAGTTGATCGAGACATCGCGCCACGACGAAGTTGACCAGATCGTCGATGGTCTGGGGGGCATGGTAGAAGCCCGGGGCCGCGAAGACGACCGTCGCGCCCGCTCGCCTGAGCCGAAGCAGGTTCTCCAGGTGGATGGCCGAGAGCGGTGTCTCCCGCGGGACGAGCAGGAGCTTGCGCTCCTCCTTGAGCGCCACCGAGGCGGCGCGATGGACGAGGTTGGCCATCGCTCCGGCCGCGATACTCGCCGCCGTGGACATCGAGCACGGGCAGACGACGTAGCCGTCCACCCTCGCCGAGCCGCTCGCGTAGGGCGTCGAGTAGTCGCGGAGGCCGACGACCGTGACGCCGTCGAGACCGCCGACGAGCCGCGCCGTCACCTCCTCCCGGGGCAGGGAGATGTCGCCGTAGAGCTCGGTCGCGCAGACCTGCACGCCTGCGTCCGAGATGCACACGCCGACCTCGACGCCCACGGACGAGAGAGCCTCCAGGAGGCGTGCCGCATAGGGGGCGCCCGAGGCGCCGGTGATTCCCAGGAAGACCTTCACGGGCGCTCTCGGTGGGTCGCTACCCGCCGCCGCCCTCGCCCTTGGACTCCGAGAGGAAGGTCCCGAGCAGCTGGAGGTTCTCCTCTCCGAGCCCGGCGTAGGAGGGCATGACGTTGTTCCCGAAATCGGCCGGGTTGGCGACGTAGGCCGCGAAGTCGTCCGCGCTCATCCCGCCGGCGCCGATCGCGGAGAGGTCGGGCGCGCCCAGGTTGCTCGAGCCGGCGCCGAGGTAGGTGTGACAGTTCATGCAGCCCGACTCCGCGAAAAGGGTCGCCCCCTCGGCGCCCTGCTCCGAGAGCCCCTGGACCTGCACCCACTCGTCGACGAGCGCCACGTTCTCGGAGGCGAGCGACTCCTTCGCGGTGGCGCCCTTGTAGGTGAGGATGCCCATCGAGGCGATCACGAGCAGGGCCCCGACGACGGCCACCGGCCGGCGGACGAGGCGCCGCTCGCGCCGGCGATCGACGAACGGCAGCACGAGCAGCAGGATCAGGGCGACCGTCGGGATCCCGACGGTGCCGAGGATGACCGACTCCGGCCACTTGAAGATCCGCAGGAGGTAGAAGAGGAAGTAGAAGTACCAGTCCGGGCGCGGCACGAACGAGGTCGTACCCGGGTCGGCCTCCTCCGTGTAGCGCGGCCCGAGGATGCCGGAGTCGCCGGCCTCCTCCCCGGAGGTGAAGTACCAGACGCACGCGAGCGCGACGATGACGCAGACCACGACGAGGCTCATGACCGTGTCGTGGAACATCGCGTAGGGGAAGAAGGGCTTCCCCTCGCGCTGGACGTCCTCCTTGTAGCGCTTGAAGTAGGCGCGCTCTTTCTCGTTGCTCACGTCATGCCTCCGGCCGCCCCCTCGCGTCCGCGGCGCCGGCCCCGTCGCCGCGCGGCCGTGGCTCGACGAGCCCGCGCGGGGCGGTGACGACCTCGTCCCGCTCGTCCCCGGCAGCCTCCTTCGACCACGGGAGGCGACGTGACGCCGAGGCGGATGACGAGGTACAGGTGCAGCGTGATCAGGGCGATGAGCCCGCCCGGGATCAGGAGCATGTGCAAGGAGTAGAAGCGCGAGAGCGTCTCGGTGCCGATCTCCTGACCTCCGCGCAGGAAGTCGGAGAGGAAGGGACCGAGGAACGGCGCCGTCGCGTTCAGGTTGATCCCGACTACGGTCGCCCAGTATGCCGTCTCGTCCCAGGGCAGGAGGTAGCCCGTGAAGCCCTCCAGCATCGCCAGCACCAGCAGCATGACGCCCAGGAGCCAGTTGAGCTCGCGCGGGTACTTGTAGGCCCCGAACAGGAACACACGGCCCATGTGCAGGAAGAGCAGGATGATGAAGACGCTCGCACCCCAGCGGTGCATCCCGCGGACGAGCCACCCGAGCGTGAGGTCGTTCGTGATGTACTGGATCGACGAGTAGGCCTCGTTCGGCGACGGCTTGTAGTAGAAGGCGAGCACGACGCCGGTGACCAGCTGGACGATGAACGCCGTCAGGGTCGCCGAGCCGAGCGTGTGGAACCAGTTCGTGTCGCGCGGGACCTTGCGGAAGAGGAAGTACTTGAGCCCGCCGACGAGGCCCGAGCGCTCCTCGAGCCAGTCGACCGGGACGAGAAGCGCATGCTCGAGCTGCTGCGTCCTCTTCGACTTCGTCCGGGCCATCAGCGGCTCCTCACGGCACGTACGGGTAGAGGTACTGCTCCGGCCCGTCCACGTGGACGCCGGGGTCGGCGGCGCTGTACTTGACGATGGTCGCGTCCGCGCCCTCGCCCTCGACCTCGGCGACGCTGTAGACGGCGCCGAGCCAGAGGTTGCCGTTGACGATCGAGAACTCGTAGCGGTCGAGCGCGCGAACCGGCGGGCCGGCCGTCCGGTTGCCCTCGACGTCGTAGGCGCCGCCGTGGCACGGGCACCCGTAGCCCGACGGCTGCGTCGGCGTCAGGTCGACCGGGAGGGCCGAGGTCTCGACGTTCGTCTTCTCGCCGGGCGGCCCCTGGGGCTGGACCGGGCAGCCGAGGTGGACGCAGCGGTTGGAGAGGATCGAGAAGCTGGGGACGCTGTTCTTGAGGCCGTTGTAGCGAACGAAGGCCGTCCTGCGGCTCACCGAGCCGTCGACCGGCGCCGAGGTGAAGGTCGCGATCTGCCACTCGCCCTCGGGATAGTTGTCCAGCGACCCCAGATCGACGGACGGGTAGTCCTGGCCGACGAACGCCGGGGCGACCGCGAAGCCGAGCACCGGCAGCGTGACGATGCCGCCGATGGCAGCTCCGATGCCGATCGTCGCGCCCTCGAGGAACTTCGAGCGCTCGTAGCGTGCGGGGCCGCCTTCCTCCTCCTCTTCGGCGAGCCCGGACGCGGCCGGGGCGGGCGCCTCGAGGGGCTCCGGCCCGCCGCGCACCTCGCGCGTGACCTGGCGGATCCAGAGGAAGCCGAAGACGACGGCGAGGACGACGCCGACCACCGTCGCCCACATGCTGACGATCAGCCCGAGGAGGATGAGCGCGATCGCGCCGGCGAACGCGAACGGCCAGATCGTCGGCGAAGGGAGGTGGGCCTCAGCGTCCTCGTGCTCGGGGGTCTCCCCCGGCCGCTCTAGCTCGTCGGCCACCCAGCTCCCTCCTCCGCGCAGCTGCTGTTACAAGCGACGGCATTCTTTCGTTGCCTCCGCGCTCCTGTCAACGACGTACCTTTTGCCTCAATAGCGCGGAAATGCGGCCGTTGGAGGGCGGTGGAGACCCGATGCCGTATTCCTGCCAGCGCCGGTCGACCATGTCACGAACCTCCGGCGTCATCTCGATCCGCTCCGGCCACTCACGCGCCCCCTCCTCCGGCAGCTTGTGCGTCGCGTCGATGCCGAGCTTACCGCCGAGGCAGGGCAGCACGGCCGCGTGGTCGAGCTGGTCGAGCGGCCCCTCGCTCGCGAGGACGTCGCGCTTGGGGTCGACGTTCGCGCAGACGTGGAAGAAGACCTGCTCGTAGTCGTGGACGTCCACGAACTCGTCGACGACGACCACCGACTTCGAGAGGCTGAGCATGCCGAGGCCCCAGATCGCGTGCATGACCTTCCGGGCGTGCCCGGGGAACGCCTTGCGGATCGACACGATCACGCAGTTGTGGAACGCGCCCGCGACGGGAAGGTCGTAGTCGACGATCTCCGGCACGGTCATGCGGATGGCGGGGAGGAAGATGCGCTCGGTCGCCTTCCCCAGCCACGCATCCTCGGCCGGGGGCACGCCGACGACGATCGAGGGGTAGACGGCGTCGCGTCGCATCGTCATGGCGGTCAGCCGGAAGACCGGGAAGGGCTCGCGCGGCGAGTAGTAGCCGGTGTGGTCGCCGAACGGGCCCTCGACCCCGACGTCGCCGGCCTCGATCGTCCCCTCGAGCACGATCTCCGCGTTCGCCGGCACCTCCAGGTCGACCGTCTTGCACTTCACGGTCTCGACGGCCTCGCCGCGGAGGAAGCCCGCGAGCATGAGCTCGTCGATGTGCTTGGGCAGCGGCGCGCTCGCCGAGTACGCGGTCACCGGGTCGAGCCCGAGCGCGACGGCGACCGGGATCGAGCCCTCCGCGGCCAGCCAGTCCGCGCGGCCGTCCTTGTGGACCTGCCAGTGCATGAAGGTCGAGCGCGAGTCGATCTTCTGCATCCGGTACATGCCGACGTTGCGCACACCCGTGCGCGGGTCTTTCGTGATCACGGCCGGAAGCGTGATGAAGGGCGCCGGGTCGCCGGGCCAGCAGTGCTGGATCGGGAGCGCGTCGAGGTCCGGTTCGAGCACGACCTCCTGGCACGGGCCGCGCGAGACCGTCTTCGGCATGGAGTCGGCCAGTCGCTTGAGCTTCCCCAGGCCCTTGACCTTCTCGACGAGGCCCTGCGGCGGCTGCATCTCGAGGACGTCCTCGAGCTTGCGGGCGACCGCGTCCAGACTCTCTTCGCCGAAGGCGAGGCACATGCGCCGCTCCGTGCCGAACTGGTTGACGAGGAGCGGATGGCGCGCGCCCTTGACGTTGCGGAAGAGGAGCGCCGGCCCGCCGCTCTTGACCACACGGTCGACGATCTCCGTGATCTCCAGGTAAGGGTCGACCTCCGCCTCGACCTCGACCAGCTCGGCCTCCCGCTCGAGCAGGTCGATCCAGGCACGGAGATCGGCGGCAGGCACCAATGCGAGTCTAGATGCCCACTCGGGTCGTGCGCGACGGCCCGCGCCCGCCGCTAGTGGCCGCCGCGGCGGCGGGACGCCCAGCGGCCGAGCTGGCCGAGGGCGATCACGCTGCAGAAGATGAGCCCGACCACGAGCATCGCGACGATGATGTCCCGGCCCTCCTCGGCCGTGGTCTTCTCGGCGGCCAGCACCAACGCGGTCAGCATGGCGCAGATCCTAATCGACCAGGGCGGCGTGCAGGGCGAGCGCACGCCGGACGGCAGCGGAGCCCGCCTCGAGCTCCGCCAGCGCGAGGAGCGGCTCCGCGTCCCCCTCGAGCCGCAGAGCGGCGCGGCCCGCTTCGAGTCGGGCGTCGCCGGCCCCGAGCAGGGCGACGGTTCCGGCCCAGGCGGCGCCGTCGCCGTCACGCTCCTCGGCGCGAAGCTGGGAGCAGAGAGAGATCAGCTCGGCCAGGTCCAGGACGACGGCCACCTCGCCGTCCGCCGCGACCCGAACGAGCCCGTGGGCGTAGAGGTAGTCACCGAGGAGGACGGCGGTGTCGGAGTCGCCTGGCGCGAACAGGCGCGGCGTCCCGTGGTGCAGGAGGTAGCCCTCGTAGATCGACTCGAGTCCGAGCCCGTGCGAAGCATCCGCGAGCGCGGAGAAGACCGGCGTCTCGTGCCGATCCCCTGCTGGGCGGAGAGCGGCTGCCCAGAGCGCGCTCTCGCGCCCCGCCTCCGCGGCGATCGTCGCCCAGATGCCGAGGTCAGCGGCCGAGGAACTCATGCGCGGCCTCCACCGTCGCGTCGATCTCGGGCCCGCCGTGGGCGGTCGAGAGGAAGAGCGCCTCGAACTGCGACGGGGCGACGTAGACGCCCCGGGCGAGCAGGTGGCGGAACCACTCGCCGTACCGTTCCGCGTCGCTCTCGGAGGCGTCCTCGAAGCAGCGCACGGGCGCGTCCCGGAAGAAGAGGGTCGCCATCGCGCCCACCCGCTGCACGGTGACCGGCGCGTCCGCCGCGGCCTCCTCGAGCCCGGCTTGCAGCCGCACCCCGGCCTCCTCGAGACGCGCGTAGACGGCGGGGTCGCGCAGCCGCGGAAGGACGGCCAGGGCGGCCGCCGTCGCCAGTGGGTTCCCGGAGAGGGTGCCCGCCTGGTAGACAGGGCCGGCCGGGGCGAGCTCGTCCAGGACGTCCGCGCGCCCGCCGAACGCGGCCAGCGGCAGCCCGCCGCCGGCGATCTTGCCCAGGATCGTCAAGTCGGGGGTGACGCCGTAGAGCTCCTGGGCGCCGCCTCGCGCGACCCGGAACCCGGTGATCACCTCGTCGAAGACGAGGAGCGCTCCCGCGGCGTCGCAGAGCGCGCGCAGCCCCTCGAGGAAGTCCGGCTCGGGCGGGACGACGCCCATGTTCCCGGCGACGGGCTCCACGACGATCGCCGCGAGCTCGTCCGCGTGGAGCTCGAAGGCCGCGCGGACGTCCTCGACGTCGTTGAAACGGCAGACGAGGGTGTCCGCGGCGGCGCCGGCCGGCACCCCGGGGGACGAGGGGATCCCGAGCGTCGCCACACCGGAGCCTGCGGCGGCGAGCAGCGCGTCGGCGTGCCCGTGGTAGCAGCCCGAGAACTTGAGGATGCGGTCGCGGCCGGTTGCCCCCCGCGCGAGGCGGAGCGCGCTCATCGCCGCCTCGGTCCCCGAGGAGACGAGGCGGACCTTCTCGACGGAGGGAACGGCCCCGACGAGCTCCTCGGCAAGGGCCACCTCACGCTCGGTCGGCGTCCCGAAGGTCGTCCCCGCCGCGGCCGCCTCCTGCACCGCCTCCACCACCTCGCGATCGGCGTGCCCGAAGACGAGCGGTCCCCAGGACATCACCCAGTCGAGATAGCGGTTGCCCTCGGTGTCCCAGAGGTAGGCGCCCTCGCCCCGGGCGGCGAAGAACGGCTCGCCGGCGCCGACCGCCCCCCAGGCGCGCACGGGAGAGTTGACCCCGCCGGGGATGGCCCGCTCCGCCCGCCGGTGGAGACCCCTCTCGGTCAGAGCCACTCGGCGAGCTCCCGCGCCCAGTAGCTGATGACGACGTCGGCGCCGGCGCGCTTGACCGCCGTCAGGCTCTCGATCGCGGCTTGCCGCTCGTCGAGCCAGCCCCGCGCCGCCGCCGCCTTCACCATCGCGTACTCGCCGCTGACGTTGTAGGCGAAGAGCGGGGCGTCGAAGCGCTCGCGCGCGGCCCGGATCACGTCCAGGTAGGGGAGCGCGGGCTTGATCATGATCGCGTCCGCTCCCTCCGCAAGGTCGAGCTCGCACTCCCGCAGAGCCTCACGGACGTTGGGGGGGTCCAGCTGGTAGCTGCGGCGGTCGCCGAACGCGGGCGTGGACTCGGCAGCCTCGCGGAAGGGTCCGTAGAACGCCGAGGCGTACTTCGCCGAGTAGGCGACGATCGGCAGCTGCTCGAAGCCCTCGGCGTCGAGCGCACCGCGAATGGCGCCCACGCGGCCGTCGAGCATGTCGCTGGGACAGACGACGTCGGCGCCCGCCTCGGCGTGGCTGACCGCGGTCTTGGCGAGGAGCTCGAGGGAGACGTCGTTCAGGATCTCGTCGCCCTCGACCAGCCCACAGTGGCCGTGGGACGTGTACTCGCAGAGGCACACGTCCGTGAGGAGGACGAGCCCAGGCACCTCGGCACGGAGCGCGCGGAGGGCCTGCTGGACGACGCCGTCCTCGTCGTAGGCGCCCGACGCGGCCTCGTCCTTCTCCGCCGGGATCCCGAAGAGGATCACCGCCCGGACACCCGCCCGATACGTCTCGCCGGCCTCGCGGCAGAGCTCGTCGACCGAGCGCTGCGCGATCCCCGGCAGGCCCTCGAGCGGCCGCTCGACTCCCTCGCCCGGACAGACGAAGAGGGGCCGGACGAGGTCGTCCAGGTCGAGGCGCGCCTCGCGCACGAGCGAGCGGAGCGCTGCGGTTCTGCGAAAGCGGCGCAGACGGGTGATCGGGAAGGTCGACACGTCGCCGGAATCTTCGCACGCGCCTCCCGCCGCCCGCCGGGGGCGTCCGCACCCGCTGGCAAGGTGGAGGGACGGCGAGCGCGCCGGGAGCCAGCGATGCCGGTCGGGATCTATCTCTACGACCAGGAGCGGGAAGCCCCAGCCCGGCGGGGCGAGGTCGTCGACCTGTGGGGCGTCGAGGAGGACTGGGACTTCGGGACCGAGGGCTCGCTCGCCCTCCAGCCGGAGCCCGCCGAGCCCGCGCCGGAGCCGCGAAATGCCCGGAAACACCGCAGGTTCCGTTTGAAAGCACTGGGCACCTTCGTTACCGTGGCGCGGATGGCCACGACAGAAGCCCCCGGCTTCGCCGCGCGGGCGAGGCAGCGTCAGCGCGACGAGGCCCGGGCGAAAGCCCGGCGAGCGCGCCGGACGGCGGCTCTCGTGGTCGTCGCCGCCGGGTGCCTCGTCGCACTCCTCCTGATCGCCTTCGGGCGCGGCGGCGAGACGGCCATCACGATCACCGGGCCCGCCCCGGCCGCCCGCCTGCTGCCGGCGGGGCCGCCGCGGCCGGAGATCGTGGCGACGCAGGAGACGCTCCGGATCCAGCTTCCCGTCAACCAAAGCCGCGTGACCGCGATCGGATACCACGCGAGCGGCACGCTGGCGCTTCCGCTCGAGCCGGTCGGCACGCAGGCCAACGCCGGGCTCGCCGAGCGGCTGCTCCGCCGGCTCTTCGGCTCCAGCGGCTCGGACGTCCGCTACTACGTGCTCGGCGGCGGCGTCGGGCCGGCAACGGGTGGCCTCGACATCGGCGCCCCGGTGGACACGGACGTCTACGCGCCCGTGGACGGCAGTGTCATCGCGATCACCGACAACGTCGTCAACGGCTCCGTCTACGGCGTCTCGATCGACATCCAGCCGTCCGGTTCGCCCGGCGTCGTCGTGACGCTAACGAACCTCAGGCCCGACCCGGCGCTGACCGTCGGCTCCACCGTCTCCTCCGCGAAGACGAAGATCGGACGCATCCTCGACCTCTCCGAGGTGGAGCGGGCCGGGCTCGCCCGCTACACGCAGGACAACGGTCAGCACGTGCACATCGAGGTGCACCCGGCGGCGGCCCTGACGAGCCCCTAGATCGGCAGCAGCGCCTCTGAGGCTCCTCTTCATCGGCGACGTCTTCGGCCCTCCCGGCCGCCGGGCGGTGACCGACCGGCTGCCGGAGCTCCGCCACGAGCTCGGGATCGACTTCTGCGTCGTGAACGGCGAGAACGCCGCCGACGGGGTCGGCCTGACCGCGAAGCTCGCCGCCCGAATCCTCGAGGCGGGCGCCGACGTGATCACGACCGGGAACCACGTCTGGCGCCATCGCGACCTCGTACCGGTTCTCGAGTCGGACCCCCGCGTCATCCGGCCCGCCAACTTCGGCGACGCGGGCATCCCGGGCAAGGGCCTCGCGTTCGCGGAGGCGCGCGACGGGAGCACCGTCGCGGTTCTGAACCTTCAGGGCCAGCTCTTCCTGCCGACGCCGATCCACCCGTTCCGCGTCGTCGACGTGCTCGTCGAGGAGGCCCGCGCGAGGACGCCTGTCGTCCTCGTCGACTTCCACGCCGAGGCGACGAGCGAGAAGGTCGCGCTCGCCCGGCTCCTGGACGGCAGGGTCACCGCCGTGATCGGCACACATACCCACGTGCAGACGAACGACGCGCGCCTCCTCCCCGGCGGCACCGCCGCGATCACCGACGCGGGCATGACCGGGCCGCACGACTCGGTCATCGGGGTCAAGGCCGAGCTCGCCATTCAGCGGATGCGGACGGGGATCCCGGTGCGCTTCCAGCCTGCGGAGGGCGACGTGCGGATCGAAGGGGTGCTCGTCGAGTGCGACGCGGAGGGGCGCGCTACGGGCTGCGAGCCGGTCCGCGTGCTCGTACCGTAGCCAGCGCGAGGACGACGGCGAGCGCGATCAGGAGGACGTTGCGGACGAGCGCGAGCCAGCCCACCGGCTGGAGATCGACCAGGTCCCAGTAGCGGGTCGGGAACCACACGTGGGTGGTCACGAGCGCGGCGCCGAGGAGCGCCGCCGCCGCGATTCCGGCCCCGGCGCCGACGAGGGCGACCACGGGCACGAGCCAGATCAGGAACTGCGGCGAGAGCACCTTCCCGAAGGCGACGAAGACGACGACGGAGGCGGCCGAGGCGGTCATGAGCCGGCCCGGCGTCGCGCGGCCGCGTGCGAAGAGGAGCCAGACGACGACGAGCGCGGCCGCCTGAAACAGGGTCTGCGCCGAGGCGAAGGCGTCCGGAAGCTCGCCGTCGAGGTTCTGGGAGCCGTACGATGGACACCACCGTGGGGTCGTAGCGGCCAAGCTGATGGGCGGCGAGCAGGAGCGAGGCTCCCAGGCTCTCGACCTGGAGCGGCCGGCCGAGCTGGCGCTCCACCGAGTCCCAGAGGCCTTCCGGCGCGATCAGCGCGAAGGGAAGGAAGATGACCGCGACGACCGCCGCGAAGGCGCCGAACGCGATCGCCGCCTCCCGGCCGCCGCGACGCTTCGCCAGGTAGATGAGCAGCGGTGGCAGGAGGACGAGCGGGTAGATCTTCGCCGCGGCCGCGAGGCCGAGGACGGCGAGCCCGAGCCGGTCGCGGCCCGCCAGCACCGCAGCGAGCGCGCCTGCCGTCAGCGCGGCCGGCCACAGGTCGTAGCGGGTGAGCACGACCGTGCCGAGGGCGAGCGGGAAGAGCCCGATCCCGACCGCGACCGCCAGCATGCGGGCGGGCGGCGCTCCCTGGACGGCGACCCCGCGCACGGCCAGGACGAGAACGGCCGCGGCGCAGGCCCACATGAGCAGCTCGAAGAGCGAGCGATAGTGCTCGGACGGGCCGAGGGTCGGGAGCCAGAAGACGGGCAGAGCCGCCGGCGGGTACTCGAGCTCGAAGTCGCGGTAGGGCACCTCGCCCGCCGCCATCGCCTCGCCGTATTCCTGGTACACGGGCGTGTCGACGATCTGGTCGCGGTCGAACGGCGGAAGGTGGAGGGCGCCCCAGGACGCCGTCAGGAGGCCGAGGCCGACGGCCAGGGTGAGGAGAACGAGCCCGACGTCAGCGGATCGGGACGAGCTCTCCGACCGGACGCTCATCGCCCGAATCCTCCTGCACCGGTTGCGGCGCCGCCGTTCGCACCGCGGTGGGCACGAGGAGGGCGAACGCGACGAAGGGGAAGAACCACGGGATGTAGAGATAGAACCAGTGCGTCAGCACGAGCTCGAAGCCGATGAGGAGCGCCCCGGTGAGAGCGGCCAGCTGGATCACGTTCCGGGTGCGCGGGACGAGCCCGAGCACGAGCGCGCCGGCCAGGAGGACGCCCTTCAGCACCGTCTGGAGCACGTGGAGGTCGGGGTAGCCCGGGTACTCCGCCCAGTCCCAGATCGAGAACGGCGAGGCCCGCGAGAGCTGCCACCCGAAGGTGCGGTCCCAGAAGAGCCGGGCAGCGTGAACGGGGTCCGGCTCGAGCAGGAGGATCCAGAAGCCGAGCACGGTCGCGAGCAGGAGTCCGCCGGCGAAGAGGAGCTGCCCGCGGGGCCACCTGGTCGTGCGCGGATACGAGGCCCAGAGAGGCAGCAGGAGAAGCGAGGCGAACTTCGTCCAGGCGGCGAGGCCGACGAAGATCCCGCGGGCCGGGGCCGAGGTAACGAAGACGAGGCCCCAGATCAGGAACGCGGGCATGATCGCGTCGTTCGAGTTCGAGCTCGAGACGTACTGCGTGAACGGGTAGGCGGCCCAGGCGAACGCGAGCGTCGTCCCGAGCCGGAGGCCGCCGAAGCGGAAGCCGAGCAGGCCGAGGCCGATCAGCGCGAGCGCGTCCCAGAGGATCGACGTGAAGTGGGCCGCCGGCAGGTAGTCCCACTCGAAGTCGTAGCCCATCGCCAGGAAACCCGGCACGTACGCGAGGTAGCTGACAGGGCCGTACGTGTCCCCGCGGCCGTTCGCGACCTCGCAGCGGCCGTTGGTCTGGATCCGCTCGCGGACGTAGCCGTCGGCGTCGGGGTCACCGCATTCCTCCCCCTCGTCGTCCGGCATGTTCCCGTACGGGGACTGGCCGTCCTCGACGATGCGCTGCGCGCCGATGACCCCGGCGAGGCCGACGTCGATCACGTTCGACGCGCGCACGTTCATGCCGAAGCGGAAGCCGGCGAGGAAGACGGTGGCCGCGAGCAGGACCCAGACGGGCCAGAGCGGGCGCGACGGGCTGCCCCGACCCTTCCAGCCGATCCAGGCCATGCGGCCGAGGAGGTAGAGCATGGGCGGGTAGGCGAGCGGCATGGCCCGGAAGACCTCGCCGCGGTTGAAGAAGTACAGAGAGATGCCGAACGAGAGGAGGACGAGGAGGTCGAGGTTGCGCACGGACAGCGGCCGCCTCAGGTTGCCGAGGCCGAGGAAGAACACCGCGCAGAGCGAGCACCAGATCCAGGGGTTGTTGATCTTGCGGCCGAACGCGCCGTCGTAGCCGCGCGCCATCTTCCAGGCGACCTGCGGGCCGGTCCAAGCCTCCGTGACCGAGCCCGTCGCGTCGTCCACCTTCGCGAGCGCCACCTGCCCGGCGTCGGGGAGATCGGACCAGACCTTCACCGTCCAGACCTCGGCGTCGTCGTCGAAGGACGCCTCCTTCGTCAGGCCCTCCTCCGGGTACCGGTCGAGCCAGCCGGCAATCTTGTCGTCCGCGAGCGCGCGTCCGATCGCGTCCTCCTCCGTCAGGAGCGGCTCCTCGGGCGCCGGCGCGAACGGCGTCCCGATCAGATTGCCGCGGGAGTCGTAGACCGGCGAGGTGGGGGCGGCCGCGCGCGCCACCCCCGCCGAGACGGCGAGGAGGACGGCGAGGACGAGAGCTAGCCGGAGCGCCGGCGTCGGAAGCTCCAGAGCTTGTTGGCCACGAAGTTCCAGGGCGTGACGAGGACGATGGCGATCGCCTGGGCCGGCAGCTTGGGCACGCCGAGGGCAACGAGGATCCCGAGGAAGGCGAGGTTCGCCGCCAGGGCGACGGTGGAGACGAGCAGGAAGCGAAAGCCCTGGAAGACGAGGTGGCCGCGCTGGCGCCGGAACGTCCAGACGCGGTTCCAGAGGTAGTTGTTCGTGACCGCGACGAGGAACGAGCACACCGCCGCGAGCAGGTAGTTGACGTCGAAGGCGAGCAGGGTCGCGTAGACCGCGAGGTTGACCACGTAGCCCGAAGCGCCGACGACGCAGAACTTGGCGAGCTGCATCCAGTTGGCCGGCCGCCGGAGCGCGACCGCCGCCGCGCCCGTGAGCGCGCTCGCGCGCGAGGAGGTCACCTCAGCTCCCTTCGCCACCCGGGAAAGGTTAGTCAGCGGTCAGACCGGGGGCGGCGCACCCTGGTTCCCGACCGCGACCTCCGGGCCGGCGGCGAGCTCGATCTCCCCGCCCGAGGCGGAGGCGACGAGCCGCACGACGGTTCCCTCGGCGTCGAGGAGGAGGTCCGCGAGCGTGCCGACCTCCCCGCCCGCGTCGGCGACGGGTCGGCCGAGGAGCGCCGAGAACGCGTCGCCTCCGAGGCGGTAGAAGTCGTGCCCCCGGTCGAGCAGCACGAGCGGCGAGTCGACCATGAGCCCGTCCGCCCCGACCTCGCAGGCCGGAAAGGGGAGGAACCGGTGCGTCCCGTCCTCGCAGCGCACCTCCAGGGCGACGAGGCGTGTGAGCGGCCGGTCGAGGAGGCCGTCCACCGCCACTCCGAGCCGCTCGTCCCCGGCGACCACGGGCCGGCGAACGAGCGAGCCGGTGCGAAGGAGCGCCCCCATCCCCCGAGTCGAATGCCCGCAGCGGGACGGCGCGAAACCGGCGACGCGTCGCCGGGCTAGTACGCCTCCTCGCCGACGAGCGGGACGAAGCGACACTCGACCGAGTGGGCGACGGCGGGACCCTCGGGGCTCTTGACCACCAGCTCGAGGCGCTGGCCGTGCCGGTCGCCAACCGGGATGACGAGGCGGCCGCCGGAAACCAGCTGGTCGTAGAGAGGCTGCGGCAGGACCGGCGCGGCCGCCGCCACCGTGATCGCGTCGAAGGGCGCGTGCTCGGGGTCGCCGAGCGAGCCGTCGCCGAGGTGCACCTGCACGCGCTGGTAGCCGGCGGCGTCCAGCTTCTCCCGCGCGCGCTCGGCGAGCTGGCGCAGCCGCTCGATCGTGTGCACCTCCGCCGCCAGCTCGGCGAGGACGGCCGCCTGGTAGCCCGACCCGGTGCCGATGTCGAGGACTCGGTCGCTCGGCCGGACGGCGGCGGCCTCGCAGATCAGGGCGACCATGTACGGCTGCGAGATCGTCTGGCCCCAGCCGATGGGGACGGGGATGTCCTCGTAGGCCCGCCTGCGGTCGCCGACGTCCGTGAACGCCTCGCGCGGAACGGTTCCCATCGCCTCGAGGACGCGTGTCTCCGCGATCCCCCGGCGTTCCAGCTGCTCGGCGACCATCCGGGCGCGGAGGGCGGCGAAGTCAGGCTCGCGCCGCCTCACGAGCCTTCCGCATCGAGGCCGGTGCCGGGACGCCGAAGTGGGCGAGGACGAGCGGTGCCAGGTCGGTGATCGTCGGGTCGGGCGGGAACGGAGGCTCGTCGAAGCCGGCGGCGACCAGGGGCACCAGGGAGTCTCCCGCCGCGAGCGAGCCGTGACTCCCGCCGCCGGCGTGGTGGCGGCCGCCGCCGTCGACGAGCTCCCAACCCTCGGCAGCCGAGACGAGCACCTCGCCGGCCGTCGGCGATCGAAGCGCGTGCCAGGCGCGCTCGAGCCCGTTCGGGTAACGGTCGGGGTCGAGCACCGCCGGGTCCCCCTCGAGCGAGAGCTCCTCGCCGGCAAGGGCGAAGCGGAGCTCCGCGCCGTCCCGGCGGGCCACGGCGGCGCCCTCCTCCAGGAAGAGCACGACGTCCGCCGCGTGCTCGCCGTCGAGCCGCTCGGCCAGCTCCCGTGCCCCGCTCCGGCAGCCGGGGAGGCGGTAGACCATCCCGGCACGGTTCGAGGCGAGCGGAAGGACGCCCGCGAGCGAGTCGGCGTAGGTGTCCTGGAGCCGCGCCGTCTGCTCCACCGGCGTCTGGCCGTGGTCGGAGGTGACGACGACCGCGTAGCGGTCGAGGAAGTCGTCCGCCCCGCCGGCCGCCTCGAGCAGGCGCCCGAGGGCGGCGTCGCTCCGCTCGAGCGCGTCGAGCGACCCGTTCGGGCCCGTCAGGTGGGAGGCGTAGTCGTAGTCGGGGAGGTAGAAGACGAGGAAGTCGAAGGCGTCGCGCGTGACCAGCCAGCGCCCGACCGACGCCGCGTACTCGTCGATCGAGCCCTCGGCCCGCGAGCGGATGGCGAGCGGCGCGCCCGTCCGCTCGGACTCGAACAGGTTGAAGTAGAAGAAGTGCGTCGGCCCGTCGACGGCCTCGTACCATCGGTTCCGCCGTGCGAGGGCCGGCAGCTTGATCGGGTGGCGCGTGCGTCCCCGGTAGCACGTGAAGTTGATCGCGCCCGGCTCGAGCCCGGCGTCCTCGAGCGCTTCGAACACGGTCGTGGCCGCAGGAGCGAGGTGCTCCCCGCTCATCCCGAAGATCGTGTCCCGGATGGCGCGCCGGGCTCCCACCGCCCGCATCGCCGGGAAGGAGGAGCCGTACTCGATCACGCGCTCCTCGCCGCGGTGGTACCAGACGAGGTGGGGGATGTGGTGGACATCCGGGAAGGCGCCGGTGGCGATGGACGTCAGGCAGACCGGGGTCAGCGACGGGAAGACGCTCGTGCCAACGCCCGTCCACCCGGCCTCGGCGAGCGCCGCGAGCGCCGGCACCCGGCCGGCGGCCAGGCCCTGGTCGAGCGCCCCGGGGGTCAAGCCGTCGATGACGACGAGGACGAGCTTCCGTCGCTCGGAGTCGTTCAGGTCAGTCCTTCGCGAGGATCCTGAGGCCTGCATGCCGCGAGTCGGCGCGGCGGTTGAGCCGCGCCCCGACGGCGGGCGCCGCCGCGACCGCCAGGTAGCCGAGCAGTGGAACCGCCGCGAGGACCACTGCGCCGAGCACCGCCGCCGGGAGAGCGTCTCCCGACAGGCGGCGGAGCGAGAGAAAGCCGACGACGAGAGCGCCCGCGAAGGCCGCGATCGTCCAGAGCGGCAGGAGGGCGAGGACGAGGACGGTCGCCCCGATCGCGCCGAGGACGACGAGCGCGATCCAGGCCGGCTGCCGCACGGCACCGGCGGCGGCCGCTCCGGCCGCGATCCCAAGCCCGAGGACGACGCCGAGCACGTACCAGTCGAGGATCCCGTCCATTCGCGCTTGAGTCTAGCCGCGAGGCATCCCCGAAAGGCGTTTTTGGAATCGCCGCAGCGGGCATCCAAACAGCACGTCGGCATGGGGAAGCATGGGCCACACCTCCTCTTCTTCACCTCGGCCCGCTCGGGGCCGGGTCGGCGCATGGAGAGCCTGTTGGCGCACCTGGCGCGGCGGGAGCGCCGGCGCCTGCGGATCTCCCGCGTGGACGTGGACAGCTCCCCGCATCTCGTCGAGCGGCTGGGGATCACGGAGATCCCGACGCTCGTCCTCCTCGACGGCGACAGACCGGTCGGACGGATCGAGGGCCGCGCGAGCGCGCCGCAGATCGACCGCCTGCTCGCCGAGCATCTCGGCCCCGGCAAACCGGACCGCAGCCTCGCCGCGTAGTACCGGCTGAGCCCGCGTCTGCGGGCAGGACCAGCTAGGGGAACGGGAGGTTGCCATGCGCAGGCGCATAGCCCTACTGGCCATTGCCGTCCTCGCGGCCGGGTTGCTGGCCGCGTCGCTGGCGGGGGCCACCGGCGGAAAGAGCGGGAAGAGGCACAAGGCGGACACCCTGAGCGGCTTCCAGGAGAACCCCGACATCTCCACCACCGGGGGCGGAAGGGTCACGGTGAAGCTGAACGACAAGGCGCAGACGATCACCTATACCTTGAAGTACTCCGGGCTGGAAGGGGACGTCCTCCAGGCGCACATCCACTTCGCCAAGCGCGCGGTGAACGGCGGCATCGCCGTCTGGTTGTGCGGAACGGCGGCCGCGCCCGGGCCGGCGGGAACGCCGGAGTGCCCGGCGGAGGGGAAGGTCAGCCGCACAGTGACCGCGGCCGACATCGTCGGGCCCGAAGGACAGGGCATCGAGCCCATGAGCTACGAAGAGCTGGCCGCAGCGATCCGCGCCGGCCACGCGTACGCCAACGTCCACTCGACGAAGTGGCCCGGCGGCGAGATCCGCGGTCAGATCAACGACCGCGGCAGGAAGGGCTAGCGGCGAAGTCTCGAAGGCGTTGCGGCTGGGAGCCGGGCGCGAGCCGGGCTCTCAGCCTTCGGGGCGCTCGAGCCGGCCGATGACCTCGAGCAGGAAGGTGCTCGCCCGCGCCCCGTCGACGACGCGGTGGTCGAACGTGCAGGCGAGCCAGCCGATCCGCCGGACGGCGATCTCGCCGTCGACCACGGCCGGGCGCTCGGCGATCCGGTGGAGGCCGAGGATGCCGACCTCGGGGTGGTTGACGAGCGGCGTCGCGAAGAGGCCGCCGAGCTTGCCGGCGCTCGTGACGGTGAAGGTCGAGCCACGTAGATCCTCGGGCGCGAGCGTGCCGGCGCGCGCCCCCTCGGCGAGCCGAAGCGCCTCGGCGTCGAGCTCGTCGAGCGACTTCTCGTCGGCGGCCGCGATGACCGGGACGACCAGGCCTTCGTCGGTCTGCACGGCGATCCCGAGGTCGTAGCGGTCCCAGAGAGACGATCTCCTCGCCGCGCGAGCGTCGCGTTCAGCTCCGGGACCTCGCCGAGACCGGCGACGACCGCCTTCAGCAGGTACGGCAGGTACGAGCGCTCTCCGCGCACGTCCGAGAGCGCGGTGAAGTCGCACTCCTCGACGACGGTGACGGCGGGCACCTCCCGGTGGGACGTGCGTCAGGTGCTGGGCGATCTGGCGCCGGACGCCGCGCAGCGGGATCCGCCGCGCCGGAGCCCTGCGCCGGCGCCTCGGCCCGCCGAGAGGCGCCGGACGTCGCCGCTCCGTGATCCGTCCGCCCGGGCCCGTCCCGGCGGGCAGCAGCGCGAGGTCGACTCCGAGCTCGGCGGCGATCCTGCGGACGAGCGGGGTCGCCTTCACGTTCGCCGCGCGGGCGCGCCACCGCGGTCGGCGCCTCCCGCCGCTCGGTTTCGGCGGGCGCGGGCGCCGCGGCCTCCGGCTCCTCGCCCTCGCCGGCGATGTGGACGAGCGGCGTGCCGACCGGGACGAGCTCGCCCTCGGCGACGAGGATGGCCGCTACCGTCCCCGCGGCCGGCGAGGGGATCTCGACGGTCGTCTTGTCGGTCTGGATCTCGACGAGCGGGTCGTCCTCGGCGATCACCTGCCCGACCTCGACGAGCCAGCGGCGATCTCGCCCTCGGCGACCCCCTCGCCCAGGTCGGGGAGCTTGAACTCGTAGGCCACGCTCACGATACGTCCGGAGAGGCAGGGCGCCTTGCCGCCGGGCGGCCTCGGCGACTCGCTCCGCCGTCGGCACGTACTCGTGCTCGAGTCGACCAGAAGGGGAAGGGGACGTCGTAGCCGGTCACCCGCACGATCGGGCCCTGCAGGTCGAGGATCGCCTTCTCGGCGATCACGGCGGCGATCTCGGCGCCGAAGCCCGCGACGCGCGGCGCCTCCTGCACGATCACGACGCGCCCCGTCTTGCCCACCGAGGCCGAGGATCGCCTCCTCGTCGAGGGGCTTCAGCGTGCGGACGTCCACGACCTCGGCGCTCGCGTCGAGCAGCGTCCGCGGCGCCCAGGCACGCCCGACCATCGCCCCGTAGGCGACGAGGGTGACGTCCGAGCCCTCGCGCGCGATGCGCGCCTGGCCCAGCGGGACGACGTGCTCGCCCTCGGGGACCTCGCCGCGCAGGGTTGCGGTAGAGCGACCTTCGGCTCGAGGACGACGACCGGGTCGGGGTCGCGGATCGCCGCGGCGAGCAGCCCCTTGGCGTCGGCGGGTGTCGACGGGATCGCGACCTTGATCCCCGGCGTGTGCACGTAGTAGGCCTCGGGCGAGTCCTCGTGCAGCTCGGGGGCGCTTGACGCCGCCGCCGTCGGGCATGCGGATCGTGAGCGGGAACTCCATCGCGCCGCCCGTGCGCCAGCGGTAGCGGCCGACGTGCGTGATCAGCTGGTCGAGACACGGGTAGCTGAACGACGTCGTACTGCATCTCGCAGACCGGCCGCCAGCCCGGCCATGCCAGAGCCGACCGCGGTCGCCGAGGATCCCGGCCTCGGCGAGCGGCGTGTCGACGCAGCGGTCCGCGCCGAAGCGCTCGCGGAGCCCGGCGGTCGCCCGGAAGACGCCGCCGGCGCGGCCGACGTCCTCGCCCATGACCATGACCTCGCCGTCGCGCTCCATCTCGACGTGGAGCGCCTCGTTGACCGCCTCGACGAGCGTCTTCTCGGCCACGGCGGAGCGCTCAGCCGTCGCGGTAGCTCGAGCGGCGGATCGCACGTAGGCGTGCGCGAAGACGGCCTCCGGATCCGGCGCGGGGCTCGGCCTCGGCCGCGGCGATCCCGGCGCGCATCGCCTCGATCGCCTCGGCCCGGATCTCCTCGGCGAGGTCGTCCGTCGAGCAGGCCGAGCCGCCGCAGGTAGCCCTCGTAGCGGCCGAGGCACTCGTTCTGCCGTTCCTCCTCGACCCGCTCGGCGTCCCAGTACGCGCTCGGGTCGTCCGCGGTGGCGTGCGGAGCGCCGCGGTACGTGAGGGCCTCGATGAACGTCGGGCCCTCGCCCGCGCGCGCCCGCGACAAGCGCCTCGACGGTCGCCTGGTGGACGGCGAGGACGTCGCCGCCGTCGACGCGGACGCCGGGCATTCCGTAGCCGACCGCCTTGTCGGCCAGCGACTCGGCGCGCGTCTGGTCGGAGAGCGGCGTCGAGATCGCCCAGCTGGTTGTTGTTGCAGAGAAGAACGACCGGGGCACGCATGACCGCTGCGAAGTTCGCGCCCTCGTGGAAGGCGCCCTCGGAGGTGGCGCCGTCGCCGAAGTAGGCGATCGCGCAGTCGCTCTGCCCCTTGAGCTTCGCGCCCCACGCGTAGCCGACCGCGTGGGGGACGTGCGTCGCGATCGGCACCGTGATCGAGGCGACCCGGAACTCCCGCGGGTCCCACCAGCCGGCCGGGTGGCCCCGCCACCACGACAGCACCGTCTCCGCCGGCATCCCGCGCAGGAGGCCGATCGCCGACTCGCGGTAGGAGGGAAAGATCCAGTCCTCGTCGGCGAGCGCCAGAGCGGAGCCCACCTGGATCGCCTCGTGGCCCCAGAAGATCGCATACGTCCCGACCCGGCCCTGCCGGTGGTACACCAGCGAGCGCTCGTCGTAGACGCGCAGGAGGACCATGCCACGGTAGAGGCGCAGCAGCGCGTCGTGGTCGAGATTCTCGACCACGACGTCCGCCCTCTGTTCCCCATCGCCGATGATCCGCCGAACGCCGTGCTCGGCCGGAAGCACCTGTGCCACGCCTCAAGTATCGCCGACGACGACGCGGAGTGCGTCACGTTCAGCCGTGAAGCGGGCCGTGAGCACGTCGCCGAGGTCCTCGCCGTCGACCTGGAGAGGCAGCGGGACGTCGCAGTCGACCTCGATCTCGTCGAGGTCGTGGAGGTACAGCGCGTGGGGCGAGGAAACCTGCCCGCGGCCGGTGAACGCCCAGCGCAGGAGCCTCGGAAGCTGCCAGGGCGCGACCGCCCGGGGTGCGACGAGATCGAGCCCGAGGTCGAAACGGGCCTGCGGCGCCGCGTGGACGGCGATCCCGCGGACGTACGTGTACGGGTCGCCGTTGGCGACGAGGGCGAACGCCGCGCGCCCGTGCCCGACCACCGTGAGCGCCGACTGCAGGCGGCCGCGGCGGCGGGCGAGGATGCCCGCGAGCGCCCTCGTGAACGCGACGTCCCCCGGGCGCCGGCCGTCGTGGCGCCCGAGCTCGTCGACGCGGCGGACGAGCTCGGCGTCGAGCCCTACGCCGGCGCTGAACGTGAACCGGCGGCCGTTGACGCGCCCGAGCGAGATCAGCCGCTCCCGGCGTGAGCGGGCAAGCGCCCGCGCGCACTCGACCGGGTCGCGCGGAAGGCCGAGCGCACGCGGCAGCACGCTCGTCCCGCCGCCCGGGACGAAGCCGACGGGGATACCGGCGTCGAGACCGTTCGCGACCTCGTTGAAGACGCCGTCCCCGCCGAAGACGTAGAGGCGGTCGTAGGCCTCCGACGCTGCCAGTGCGAGGTCGGCGGCATGGCGCGGGCCCTCGGTGAGAAGCGTGTCGACCCTCTCGCCCCCGGCGGCGAGCTCGCGCTCGACCGCCACCGTCAGCTCTGGCGTCACCTGGGTCGCCCCGGGATTGACGATCAGCGCGCTCTGCACGGCGCCACTGTAGTCGGGGGCCCGCTCAGGCCGGAGTCGCGTAGCCGCGCATGCCGTCGAGGAGGAACGCGTAGACGTCGTCGGCGATCGCGTCGGTGTCGGAGTCCGGCCGCAGCCAGGTGAACGCCCAGTTCGCGGCGGAGAGGACGACGAGCGCGGCGACCGCCTCGTCGAGGTCGGAGCGCAGCTCGCCCTGCTCGCGCCCATCGCGGAAGAGCGCGCGCACGCGCTCCTCGTAGCGCCGCCGCTCGCCCACGATCTCCTCGCGCCGTGCCCCGTCGAGGTAGCGCCACTCCTGCACGAAGACGGTGGCGAGCTCGAGCTGCCCGGCGACGACGCGCAGGTGGCCACGGAGCGCGAGCCGGATCTTCTCGGTCGCCGGCAGGTCCTCGGGAATCGCGTCGAGCGCGCCGTGGAAGGCCTCCGCCCCCTGACGCATGGCCTCGTAGAGGAGGTCCTGCTTGCCCTCGATGTGGGCGTAGAGCGAGCCCTTCTGCACGCCGATCGCCTCGGCCAGGGCGCCGATCGACGTGCCGTGGTAGCCCTTCTCGGCGAAGAGACGGGCGGCCTCGCGCGCAAGCTCCTCGCGGCGGCTCATGGTACCGTGCCATACTAACGATCGTTCGGTTGGGAGGTGTCAGCGTGCTGGAGCGCATGACCGGCGAGGAGTTCGGGACATACGTGCAGGAGGGCGGCCAGGTCGAAGCCGGCGACCCGATGCCGGAGGACTACCGCAAGGCACTCGTCAAGTTCATCGAGATGCACGGGAACTCGGAGCTCATGGGCGTCCTGCCCGAACGCGAGTGGATCCTGCGCGCGCCGACGCTCCAGCGGAAGCTCGCCCTCACCGCAAAAGTGCAGGATGAGGTCGGCCACGGGCAGCTCATCTACCGCGTCGTCGAGGACCTCGGCAAGCCGCGCGAGGCCTGTTTCGACGACCTCATCGCCGGCAGGACGAAGTTCCACAACGTCTTCCACTATCCGACGAGGACGTGGGGCGACGTCGGCGTGATCGCGTGGCTGGTGGACGCGGCCGCGATCATCTCGCAGAAGGCGCTTCTCAGGTGCTCGTACGCGCCGTACGCGCGGATCATGAAGAAGATCTGCTGGGAGGAGTCGTTCCACATCCTCCACGGCCGCGACGTCGTCCTCACGATGATGACGGGCGCCGACGAGCAGCGGGAGCTCGTGCAGGAGGCCGTCGACCGCTGGTGGGGCCCGCTCATGCAGTTCCACGGCAACCCGATCCCGGCCGAGCGGGACCCGATGTACCGGTGGCGCATCAAGAGCCAGGCCAACGAGGAGGCCCGCCAGCAGTTCCTCGACGGCTACGTCCCCCAGATCCGGGAGCTCGGACTGACCCTGCCGGACCCGGCCCTGCACAGGGACGAGGCGACCGGAACCTGGCAGTACACGGAGCCCGACTGGGACGAGCTCAAGTGGGTCGTCACCGGCCACGGCCCCGCGACGGAGCGGCGACTCGGCCTCCGGCGCGCTTCGCGCGAGGAGACGGCCTGGGTGCGCCGGGCGGTCCTCGCCGAAGCGGCGTGATCTGGGAGGTCTTCCGCCAGGAGCGCGAGGGCCAGCCCTTCCAGCACGGAGGGTCGCTCGAGGCGCCGAACCGCGAGTTCGCCAAGGCCTACGCCGTCGAGTTCTACGGGCGGAGGGCCGAGTCCGTGGCGCTCTGGGTCGTGCCGCGCGAGGCGATCCTCGAGATCGAGGAACCGTACGTGGCCGACGTCTTCGACCGCGACTATCGGCGGGTGGACGGCTACTCGCTGAAGCTCAAGCTGAGGGAGGCCCGTGAGCGCGCAGGCACCGCCTAGCTTCCTCGTCGGCACGGCCCTTGCGTTCGCCGACGACGAGCTCGTCCTCGGCTGGCGGGACTCCGAGTGGACCGGCGTCGCGCCCTTCCTCGAGGAGGACGTCGCGTTCTCCTCGATCGCCCAGGGTGAGATCGGACACGCGCGGGCGCTCTACGAGCTCGTGGCGGGCTTCCTCGGCGGCGACGCCGACTCGCTCGCCTTCGACCGGGAGCCCGGCGAGTACCGCTGCGCGCCGTTCGTCGAGCTGCAGCTGGCCGGCGACTGGGCGGCCACCGTCGCCCGGCACTGGCTCTACGAGACAGCGGACGCGATCCGCGTCGCAGCGCTCATGGAGTCGGACTGGCAGGAGCTCGCCGGGCTCGCCGCCAAGATGGACCGCGAGGAGGTCTACCATCGCATGCACGCCGGCATGTGGCGCGAGAAGCTCGGAGGCAACGAGCGCTTCGAGGCCGCGCTCGCCGGGCTCTGGCCCTACGCGCTCGGAGTCCTCGAGCCGGCGCAGCGGGGCGCGCTGGCCGAGGCGGTCGGCCGCGCGCAGGTGGACGCAGTCGAACGCGGCTCGCACGCCGACGGCTTTGCAGCCCTGCACGAGGAGATGACGATGGTGCGCCGCTCGCTGCCGGGAGCGACATGGTGACCGCGGAGCAGGTCTGGGACGCGCTCGCCGAGGTCCCCGACCCCGAGATCCCGGTGATCTCGCTCGTCGACCTGGGCGTCGTCCGCGAAGTCGCGGTGGACGGGGACCGCGTCCGCATCGAATTCACGCCCACCTTCCTCGGCTGCCCGGCCCAGGAGGTCATGCGCGACCAGCTCGCCGAGGCCGTCCGGGCGCTCGGCGCCGAGCCTGAGGTCGAGGTCGTCCTCGACGACTCCTGGTCGACGGACCGGATCACCGCCGAGGGCCGCCGCAAGCTCGAGGAGTCGGGCTTCGCGCCGCCTCGCCCGCGCGAGGCGGCGCCCCCGACGCTCGTCCAGCTCGACGCTCGGGCCTTCCGCTGCCCCTACTGCGGCTCGGCGGAGACGCGCCTCGACAACCTCTTCGGCCCGACGCCGTGTCGCTCGATCCGCTACTGCGAGAGCTGCCGGCAGCCGTTCGAGCAGTTCAAGACGATCTAGCCGTCCGGTGTCCTCACGCGGCCGTGCGGCCGGTGAAGAGGCCGACGACGAGGACGACGAGCGCCACGATCAGCAGCAGCCAGAGGAGCTTGCTGACGAGGATCCCGCCGCCGACGGCGGCCGCGAGGAGCAGCAGCAGGAGCAGGATGAGCACGACGGACATGGCAGTACCTCCTTGGATCGGATCGGTGCCGTATCGGGTCGAACTGGTTGACCACCGAGCGTCGGAGCCGCTCGGAGAGCCTCACCGCGGATAGCCGCTTCTTCCCGGGCGGAGCTTCCCGGAAACCACGGCAGGGCAGACGGCTCGGGGATCGGCAGGGCCATCAACGACGACGAGCTGCTCAGCAAGCAGCTCGCAGTCGGCCGTCAGTCAGTCCCCCGCTTCTAGGAGAAGCGGCGACACCGATGTCCATCTTACGCCCCGACGCAGGTTTCTACAAGACCGCCAGGTACTTCTCCAGCTCCCAGTCGGTGAGCTGCACGCGGTACTCGTCCCACTCCTGCCGCTTGAGCTTGACGTAGTTGTCGAAGATGTGGTCGCCGAGCGCCTTGCGGACGAGGTCCGACTCGCGCGAGCTCGTCGATCGCCTCGCCGAGCGTCTCCGGCAGCGCGACGATGCCCCGCTCGCGCGCGCTGCTCGGCGTGAGGTGGTAGAGGTTCGTCTCCATCGGCGTCGGCAGCTCGTAGCCCTGCTCGATCCCCTCGAGGCCCGCGTGCAGGAGCGCCGCGAAAGTCAGGTACGGGTTGCAGGCGGGGTCGGGGCAGCGGATCTCCGCCCGCGTCGCCTGCTCCGAGCCCGGGCTTGTAGAGCGGGATCCGGATGAGCGCCGAGCGGTTGCGCTGCGACCAGGCGACATACACCGGCGCCTCGTAGCCCGGCACGAGCCGCTTGTAGGAGTTCACCCACTGCGCGAAGACCGCCGAGATCTCGCGCGCGTGGCGGAGCTGGCCGGCGATGAAGCGCCTTGCCGACGTCGGAGAGGTGCCACGCGGTCGTCGCCGTCGAAGAACGGCGTTCGGCCGTCCTGTGAAGAGCGACATGTGCGTGTGCATCCCCGAGCCGTTCTCGCCGAAGAGCGGCTTCGGCATGAAGGTCGCGTGGTAGCCGTGCTTCTTCGCCACCTCCTTGACGATCAGGCGGTAGGTGAGCATGTAGTCGGCCATGTCGAGCGCGTCCGCGTAGCGCATGTCGATCTCGTGCTGGGACGGGCCGACCTCGTGGTGGTGGTACTCGATCGGGATCCCCATCGACTCGAGCGCGCGAACGTGTCGTGGCGGAGGTCGGTGGCGGCGTCCAGCGTCGTCATGCGCGAAGTAGCCGCCCTCGTCGAGCGTCTCCGTGCCGACTCGTCGGTCTCGAAGAGGAAGTACTCGAGCTCCGGGCCGACGTTGAACGTGTCGAAGCCCATCGCCTCCATCCGCTCGAGCGCGCGCCGCAGCGACGTGGCGCGGGTCGCCGTCGTAGGGCTTCGCCGTCCGGGGTGACGACGTCGCAGATCATGCGGCCGACCTTGTGCTCGCCCTCCGGGCAGCAGCGGAACGTCGCCGGGTCGGGGATCGCGACCATGTCGGACTCCTCGATCGCGTTGAAGCCGGTGATCGAGGAGCCGTCGAAGCCCATGCCGTCGTCGAGCGCGCCCTCGAGCTCGGCACGCGTGATCGCGAAGCTCTTGAGGTGGCCCTCGATGTCGGTGAACCAGAGGTGGACGAAGCCGATGTCCTCGTCGGCAACCCGCTTCAGCACCTCCTTGCGCGCCCCCGGATCGCTCGTCGCCCTCCCGTTTTCCTGCGCCATGGCACACCTCCCGTTAAACGCAAAGAGCCCCGGGCCGCCGTCGGCCCGAGGCCTCGTCGCCTCGAATGACCCGGCGATTCTATACGAGGGTGGGGCCGTCTCCGGCCGGACCAGGCTTGTCGCTCTCCGGGGTTGCCGCTAAGGTGAACGTGCGTGGCGCCGCGGACGGCGCCGGCGCGGAGGCGACGCAGCCTCAGAGGCCGGAACGGAACGGCCGCTGAGGCTTTTTTTCGTGGACCAAAGGAGGGGCGATGCAGGAAACCGAGACGAGGGCGTACCTGGCGAACGGGACCCAGCCGGACGCCGAGGAGGCGATCGCGTGGGCGTTCGAGCAGAAGACCCAGCTGGTCGACCTGAAGTTCTGCGACCTGTTCGGGAGCTGGCAGCACATGACCCTCCCGATCGGCGCGTTCGGGACGACGGCCTTCGCCGAGGGCCTCGGCTTCGACGGCTCCTCGATCCGCGGCTGGCAGGGCATCGCCGAGAGCGACCTGCTGCTCATGCCGGATCCGGGCAGCGCAGTCCTCGACCCGTTCACGGCCGTTCCGACGCTGTCGGTCATCTGCGAGATCGCCGACCCGACGACCCGTGAGCCCTACGGGCGCGACCCGCGCCGGATCGCGCGGCGGGCAGAGAACTACCTTGCGGAGACCGGCATCGCCGACACGGCGCACTTCGGGCCCGAGTGCGAGTTCTTCGTGTTCGACGAGGTCTCCTACGAGCTCTCCCCACACCGCTCGCACTACGCGGTCGACTCGGCCGAGGGCCACTGGAACTCGTCGGTCCCCGGCCTCGGCTACACGGTGCGGGAGAAGGGCGGCTACTTCCCGCCCGCGCCCCACGACACTTTGCACGACCTTCGTTCCGAGATCGTGCTCACGCTGGAGCGCCTGGGGATCCCGTGCGAGTTCCACCACCACGAGGTGGCGACCGCGGGCCAGTGCGAGGTCGACCTCCGTTACCAGCCCCTAACTCGGATGGCCGACCAGGTCATGACCTACAAGTACGTCGTCCGCAACATCGCGAAGGGGGCCGGCAAGAGCGCCACCTTCATGCCGAAGCCGATCTTCGGCGACAACGGGTCGGGCATGCACACCCACCAGTCCCTCTGGAAGGAGGGCACACCGCTCTTCGCGGACAAGTCAGGCTACGCCGGTCTCTCGCAGCTCGCCCGCGCCTATCTGGGCGGCATCATCATGCACGCGCCGGCGCTGCTCGCGTTCTGCGCGCCGACGACGAACTCCTACCGCCGACTCGTCCCCGGCTACGAGGCGCCGGTGAACCTCGTCTACTCGCAGCGGAACCGCTCGGCGGCGATTCGCATCCCCATGTACTCGGAGTCCGCCTCCGCGAAGCGGATCGAGTTCCGCTGCCCGGATTCGACTGCCAATCCGTACCTCGCCTTCGCCGCGATGCTCATGGCGGGAATCGACGGAGTGCAGAAGGGGCTCGACCCCGGCGAGCCGGCCGACTTCGACCTCTTCGAGGCGCGGCGCGGCGACATCGCGCAGGTCCCCGGCTCCCTCGCCGAGGCGCTCGACGCACTCGAGCGCGACCACGAGTTCCTCCTCGACGGGGACGTCTTCACGGAGGAGCTCGTCCACACCTGGATCGACTACAAGCGCGAGCAGGAGGTCGACGTCGTCGCCCTCAGGCCGCATCCGGCCGAGTTCGCGCTCTACTACGACGTCTAGACCTGTCCTTCGCGGCCATGCCCAGGGGTCTGACCCCTGGGCATGGCCGTTCGGGACGGACTGTGTGTCACGGAAGCGTGCTGCCCGCTCTAGGCGAAGGCGGTGAGGTACGGCTGCCAGCGCTCGGGGATCCGGGGCGCGGCCAGCGTGACGAAGAGCGCGGCCGTGGGGACGCGCGGCTTGACGAGCATGCGCATCTCGAGCTCCTCCAGGAGCCTGTTGCCCTTGCGCAGGTTGCAGGGGGCGCACGACGTGACGACGTTCTCCCAGACGGAGTCGCCCCCGCGCGAGCGGGGGACGACATGGTCGAGCGTCAACCGGCCGGTCGAGCCGCAGTACACGCAGCGGTGCCCGTCGCGGGCGAAGAGCGCCCGGCGGGAGATCTTCCTCTTGACCGCCCGGGGGACACGGACGTAGCTGACGAGCCGGATCACGTGGGGCCAGGGAAACGTGTCCGTCGCCGAGTGAAGCGGCCGGTTGAGCTCCTCCAGCACCTCCGCCTTGCCCTTGTAGACGAGCACGTGCGCGCGGTGGACCGTGCAGACGTTCAGAGGCTCGAAGCTCGCGTTCAGGACGAGAACCTGCTGCATTTCCGGAAATCGTAGTCGAGCAGGCCGCTCCTACCGGCTCAGTCGGCGTAGGGGAGCACGAGCTCGAGCAGGTCGTCGCCGGCCGGCACGAATCCCCGCTCCCGGTAGAACGCCCGCGCCCTGCGATCGCCGGCCGACACGACCACCTGGAGGAGCCCCGCACGCAACGAGATCGCGAAGCCCTCGGCGTGCTCGAGGAGCTGCCGGCCCACGCCTTCGGCCTCATGCCCCGGGCTGACGAAGAGCTGCTCGATCCTGACCGCCTCCCCGACGGTCGTGACGGCCACGTAGCCGGCAGGGGCGCCGTCGATCTCGGCCACGAAGACGGTCTCGTGCTCGAGCACCGAGAGCGTGCGCGCGTCGGCGCCCCGGTCCAGGCTCGCGAGACCGAACAGGAGCGGCTCGTCGGCAGGCTCGAAGGGGCGGATGCGCGCCTTGCGGAACGTCAATGCGCCATCGCCCGGTCGACTGCCTCCTGCTCCTCCGGCGAGAGCGCCACGGGGGCGCGGCCGCGGTCGAGCTGCTTGACGTAGATCCGCGCGTAGTCCCGGCCCTGGATCGCGCTCATGACCACCCCCGAGCGGGCACCGTCGAGGAAGGCGAGGGAGGCCGACTGGTGGCCGCCCGCGTCCTCGTAGGCGTTGTAGCGGACGAGCGCCACGTTGGACAGGGACCCGTCGACCCGCCGGTCGATGCGGGCGAGCCCGGCCGCGACCTCGTCCACGACCCGGTGGAGATCGTCGATGCGGGTCTGCAACGACACCGCGAAGTTGACCAGGTCGTCCTTGCCGGTGCCGAGGAGGACGAGCTGCGCCTTCCGCACGGCGCGGAGCTTGAGGTAGAACGCGAGGGCAAGGACGAGCGCCGCGACCGCCGCCGCCGCGGCGCCGATGGCGATCCAGGGAGCGGCGTCGGAGAGGTCCGACATCGGGCTCTAGCCTACCTCAGCCCCTCGGCGGGACCGGCGGTTACGCGAGCGTGAAGATGATCGGGTACTCGACCGTGTTGTTGTTCGTGTTCGACTCGCCCTCCACAGGCTCCACCTGCACCTGGAGGGTCGTCTGGGTCGAGAACGCGAGGTTGTCGAAGCCGGTGAACCTGACAGTCTTCGTCTCGTCCGGGTTGATGACGTCGATCGTCTGCTCTTTCCGGATCTGCGGGTCCTGGCGGATGATCAGGATCACCTTCACCTGGGTCTCCTGGCTCTCGCCCGAGTTCTCGACGACCACCTCGAACGCGAGGTCGGCGCTCTGCTCGACGGTGTTGTCCTCGCCGCGGACGAGCTCCTGCCCGCCGGGCTGCACGCGCACGCCAACGATCCCGTTCCCCCGCGGCCCGGTCGCGTCGGGGCCCTGCGTGAGGCGCTGCACCGTCTGCGTCCAGAAGAGCGGGCTGCCGAACTCGGCATTCTGGACGAAGACCGAGGCGGGGACTGCGACGTTGGTCACGCCCTGCTGCTCGAGGACCGACTCGGAGGCAGCCTTGAAGGCGTCGGCATAGACGACGTCGCTCGCCACCAGGCGCTGGGCCTGGTTGGCGAGGTTCCGGCCGGACTCCTGCGGGTCGTCGGTCCGGGCCACGAGCCGAAGCCCCTCGGCCAGCCCGGCGAGTCCGTTCACTCGGAACTGCATGGTCTCGACCAGCGCCTCCTGCTGATCGAGGAGCGGGCCCGGCGGACTGAGGTCCTGGGCGCGCCGGAGAATCTGCTCCTGCTGCTCGCGCAGCCCCGCGACGTCGGAGCGCAGCGCCTCGAGCCGGATGCCCGGCGTGGTCAGCCGGTCGGTCAGCTGCTGGCCGAGGTCGGCCGACTCCGTGGCAACGGCGCCGGCGTCCTCCATGTAGCCCTCGTACGCCGACTGCTTCTGGTCGCCTCGACAGTTGTTGATGACGAGGATGAAGATGACGGCGAGCAGGATCGCCGCCGCGATCAGCACCCCCAGCCGGTAGAGCTGCGGACCGCCCGGGGGCGCAGGCGGACGCTTGGGGAGCCGTGGCCGCTTCCCTGGGGGCGAGCCCTTCTTCCGCGGAGTCGACTCGACTGTCGGCGACTCGTCGAAGAAGTCGAACTCGATGTCGGTCTGGGGTTCGGATTTCTCGCGGTCGAACACGGCCCGATCGAGTCGAGGAAGTCGCCGAGTCTACCACCCTGGCCGGACTTTGCAGGACTTTCTCCGTCGAGCGCCAAGAGCCGAGCTACTGTCGATGCAGCCTGCCGTCGCGCTCACCGAGCACAACCTCGTCCTCGGCCGGTACCGGCCGCTCCGGCCGCTCGGTAGCGGCGGCGGCGGCTCCGTCTGGCTGGCGCGCGACGAGGACGCCGGCCGCGACGTCGCGCTCAAGATCGTCGAGCGTGAGGGAAAGCCCGGGGCGCGCGCCGAGCGCGAGGTCGACGCGGCCACGAGGCTGCGCCATCCACGCTGCCTGCGCGCGCTCGCGCTCGAGCGGGACGACCGGCACGTCTACGTCGCCTATCCGTACGTTGCCGGGCAGACGCTCCGAGAGGCGCTGCGGGGCGGGACGCTCGACGACTGGGGCGCGATCGAGGCGGCGGCCCAGGTGCTGGAGGCGCTCGCCCACGCCCATGCGAAGGGCATCGTGCACCGCGACGTGAAGCCCGCCAACGTCATGCTCGAGGACGGCGACGACGTGTCCGTGCGCCTGCTCGACTTCGGGCTGGCACAGCTCGAACACGCGGACACGCTCACCGCCGTCGGCGACGTCCCCGGGACGCTCGCCTACATCGCCCCGGAACGGCTGGCGGGCGAGGAGGCGACGGGCGCGGCCGACGTCTGGGCCGTCGGTGTGCTCCTCTGGGAGGCGCTCGCCGGGCGGCATCCGTTCTGGGCCGTCTCGCCGCTCGAGACGGCGCGGCGCGTGGAGCAGGGCGCGCAGCCGCTGGCGCAGCTCCGCCCGGACCTCCCCCAGGAGCTCTCCCGCGCGGTCGACCGCATGCTCTCGGTCGACCCGCGCAGGCGCCCGACGGCGAAGCAGGCCCTGAACCTGCTCCGCACGCTCGAGGAGCACCGCACCGAGCGCCGACGCGCCAAGACCTCTCCCATCGTCCTTCGCGAGCGGGCGCCGCACGCCGCGCTGGCGGCACTCTTCGCCGGCGGCACCGCCTTCCTCCTCCCGTTCTTCCCGGCGGGCTGGCCGTTCCTGCTCGCCGCGCTCGCCGGCCTCGCCGCGCTTCTGAGCCCGCCCACGGGGCTCGCCGTCGCCCTCGCCGTCCCCGTCCTCCCCCTCGGAAACGTCTCACTCGGCCTCGCGCTCGCCTACGTCCCGCTGGCGGTCGCCTGGCTCGTGCTCTTTGCCCGCGACGTCCGCTCGAGCCTCCTCTTCCTCGCCGGCCCCGTGCTCGCGCTCGTCCACCTGCTTCCCCTCGTCGCGCTCGCCGCTCTGCCGGCCCGCGGGGTCGTGCGCCGCGCCGCGCTCGCCGCCGCCGGCGTCGGCGCGGCGGTGGCGACGCGTCATCGTCGCCGGCCAGCGGCTCCCACTCACCGGGGAGGCCGGCCCCGTCTCGGCCGGGATCGGCGGCGCGGCCGGGCCCGCCGCCGCCGTGGACGCGTCGGTCGCTCTCCTCACCGCGAGGCCGACCCTCCTCACCGCGGCCGCGATCGCGGCTGTCGCGGCCGCCACCGCGGCCCTGGCGCGGAGGCACGGGCCCTGGGGCGTCGCCGTCTGGGGAGCCGGCTTCCTCGCCTCCCTGCTGCTCGTCCCGCTCGCTGCGGGAGGCGCCCCGATCGCGGCGCTCTGGGCCGCTCCCGCCGTGTGGCTCGCCGCCGGGCTGCTCGCGTATCCGCTGCTTCGGGCACCCCGTTAGAGTGGCGAGCGGGCACACTGTGTGCCCGCGACATGAGCGTTCTCCGCAGCATCGAGCACCGGATCGAGTCCATCGTCGAGGGCGTGTTCGGACGTGCCTTCCGGACCCACGTGCAGCCGGTCGAGCTGGCCCGCAAGCTCGCGAAGGAGATGGACGACGCGAAGAGCGTCTCCGTGTCGCGCGTGTACGTGCCCAACGAGTACACGCTGTACCTCTGCCCGAGCGACCGGGAGCAGTTCTCGACCTACGAGGCCTCCCTCCTGACGGAGCTCTCCGACTACCTCTCCGAGCACGCGCGTCGCGAGGGCTACGCGCTCCTCTCGACGCCGCAGGTGCTGATGGAGGAGGACGACGATCTGAGCGTCGGCGAGTTCGGAATCGCCACGCGAATGGTCGAGCCGGAGCGCCCCAGGACGCCCACCCCGCCGGACGTGGTGCCGCAGGCGCTCCCGAGCGAGACGAAGATCTACCGTCCGCCGGTGACGGAGGCGGTCACGCCCGAGGAGGCGGCGGCGCACGACCTCGCGCGCGCCCCCGCCGCGGTGGTCGTGGGCGGGAAGCGCCGCGACCTCGACGACCGGGCGCTCGTGGTCGGCCGATCGCGCGAGTGCGACATCTCCGTCGACGACCCCAACGTCTCGCGTCGGCACGCCGAGATCCGGCGCGAGGACGGCGCCTACTGGATCGTCGACCTCGGCTCGACGAACGGCGTCTCGGTGAACGGGAAGCGGGTGGAGCGCGCCCGCCTCGAGCCCGACGACGAGATCCTCCTCGGCACGACCGAGGTGCGCTTCGAGCGCGGCTACTAGCCGGGGAGCGCAGACCGTGTCGGTCGAGCCCATCCTCATCGCCCTGCAGGCCGCGTTCGTCGTCCTCCTCTACCTCTTCATCTGGCGGGTCGTCCGCTCGGCCGAGCGCGGCCTGCCCGCGCCCTCGCAGGAGAGCTTCGTGATGGCGCCGGCTCAGGTCGCGCAGGCCCGCGCCGAGGCCGGGATCGCTCCGGGGCAGCTCGTGGTCACGCGCTCGCGGGTGGTGGCCGCGGGGACGGTCGTCCAGGCGGGGCCGGTGCCGACGACCATCGGCCGCGCCGACGACAATGTCCTCGTGCTCGACGCCGACGACTACGCCTCCGGCCATCACGCCCGAGTGGAGAGCGGGCTCGACGGCACCTGGGTGATCGACCTCGACTCCACGAACGGGACGTACGTGAACGGCGAGCGCATCGCGGGCAGGAGGCGGCTGCACGTCGGCGACCTCCTGCAGATCGGCGATACCGAGCTCCGGTTCGAATGAGACTGGGCGAGAGCGCAGGCCGCACCGACCCGGGCAGGGTCCGACGCCGGAACGAGGACAGCTTCGTCCTCGACCCGCCCCTCTTCGCGGTCGCCGACGGCATGGGCGGCGCCCAGGCCGGCGAGGTCGCCTCGCGCCTGACCGCGGCCGCATTCCGGGAATTCCACGAGGCCGACGAGCTCCCTCCGGAGGAACGCCTGCCGGCGATCATCCAGGAGGCCAACCGGCGGATCCACGAGCGCGCCAGCTCCGACTCGGGCGTCTCGGGAATGGGGACGACCGTGACGGCGGCGCTCCTGACAGGCGGGCGCGTCACGCTCGGCCACGTCGGCGACTCCCGCGCCTACCGCATCCGCGGCGGCGAGCTCGAGCAGCTCACGGAGGACCACTCCCTCGTCGGCGACCTGATGCGAAGCGGAAGGCTGACCCCGGAGGAGGCCGAGGCCCATCCACAGCGTTCCGTCATCACCCGCGCGCTCGGCACCGATCCGGAGGTGGACGTCGACACGCTGACTGTCGAGGCCGAGCCGGATGACCTCTTCCTGCTCTGCTCCGACGGTCTGACGACGATGGTCGCCGACGACGACATCGTCGGCATCATCGCGGCGGCGCCGACACTCGACGACGCCGCCCGCACGCTCGTGAAGGCCGCGAACACCGGGGGCGGCGAGGACAACGTCACCGTCGTCCTCTTCCGGATCGAGGGGGACGAGCCGACCGACGAAACGCTCGCCGCTCCGGCGGCGCTCGCAGCGGAGGGCAACGGCGAGGTGGAGGCCGACGAGCTCGAGGACACGCTCACGAACCTGAAGCCGGCGGCGGCTCCGGAGGCCGCCGACACGGAGGCGACGACGACGGCGCCGCCGCCCTGGAAGCCCAGGAAGGAGCACCGCTGGCGGCGCCGGCTCCTGTGGACCGTCTTCGCCCTCGGCTTCGTGGCGCTCCTCTTCGGCGGGGCCCTCTACGGCATCTCCCGCGCCTACTTCGTCGGCGCGGACGCCGAGGGGAACGTCGTCGTCTACCAGGGCGTGCCGGTCGACCTGACCGAGGGGACGGGGCTCTACCGCGTGCGCTACGTCAGCCGGCTCCAGTCCTCGCAGCTCTCGCCCGAGGAGCGTGAGGCGCTCTTCGACCACGAGCTCGTCTCCTACGAGCGGGCCCGGGCGCGGGTGGCGGTCTACGAGGCCGAGGCGGTGCCCTGAGCCTCCGAAATCGCGAGCTTCTGAACCTCGGGCTGGTCGGCCTGCTGACGGCGGCCGGCTTCGCATCCGTCTACATCGCGCGCTCGGAGGTCGTCTCCACCGCGTCGCTCTCGTACGCGGCCTTCTTCATCGGGCTTTTCGTCGTCGCGCACCTCGCCCTGCGCGTCCGGCTGCCGCACGCCGACCCGTTCCTGCTCCCGCTCGCCGGCCTCCTCTCCGCGCTCGGGTTGACGATGATCTACCGGATCGAGCCCGAGCTCGCCTTCCGGCAGGGGCTCTGGGTCGTCGTCGGCGTCGCGGTCTTCGCCGCCCTCGTCCTCTTCCTCCGCGACTACCGGGAGCTGGACAACGTCAAGTACCTCCTCGGCATCTCCGCGATCGTCCTGCTCGTCCTGCCGGCGATGCCGGTCATCGGGCGGACGATCAACGGAGCGACGCTCTGGGTCGACCTCGGCGGGCCGCTCGTCTTCCAGCCCGGCGAGCTCGCGAAGGTGCTCTTCGTGATCTTCCTCGCCGGCTACCTGCGGGACAACCGGGAGATGCTCTCCTACGGCGCGGCCGGCCAGGGGCGGCTGCCCTCGCCCAAGCACCTCGGCCCGCTCCTTCTCATCTGGGGCGGCACGATGCTCGTCCTCTTCCAGACGCGCGACCTCGGCGGCGCGCTCCTCTACTTCGCCGTCTTCCTCGTCATGCTCTACACGGCGACGGCGCGCTGGTCGTTCGTCGCCGCCGGGGTGACGCTCTTCCTCGCGGGCGCGTTCGCCCTCTACCAGGTGATCCCGCACGTCCAGGACCGCGTGCAGAGCTGGCTCGACCCCTGGGCCGACCCCGAGGGTCAGTCCTACCAGCTCGTCCAGTCGCTCTACGCCGTCTCGAGCGGCGGAGTCTTCGGCACGGGCCTGGGCGACGGCGTGCTGCTGACGCCGCAGGGGAGCTCGTACATCCCGTTCCTCGAGACGGACTTCATCTTCTCCGCGATCGCGCAGGAGCTCGGCCTCGCGGGCGCCGCGGGCGTGATCCTCCTCTACCTCATCTTCGCCTACCGCGGCTTCCGCATCTCGATGCTGGCCCAGGACGGTTTCTCCAAGCTGCTCGCCTCCGGGCTCACCGCCGCCCTCGCGATCCAGGCGTTCATCATCATCGGCGGCGTCATCGGGCTCATCCCGCTGACGGGGATCACGCTCCCGTTCGTCTCCTACGGAGGCTCCAGCATCGTCGCGAACTTCGTCGTGCTCGCGCTCCTGCTCATGGTCTCGGAGCGCGTGAACCGGGGAGAGGGCGCGTGAACCCGCAGATCCGTCGCCTCTTCCTCGTCTTCTCGTTCCTCTTCGTGGCGCTGATCGCGACGGCGACGTACTGGCTCTGGCGGGCGCCCGACCTGGAGGCGCGGCAGGGAAACCCGACCCTGTTCGTCCGCGAGCTCGAGGTCCGGCGAGGCCTCATCCTCGCCGCCGACGGTCGTACCCGTCTCGCCGCCAACCGCCGGCGGGAGCTCGCCGACGGGCGCGTCTGGTGGCTCCGCCGCTACCCGCACGGGCCGCTGACCGCCCACGCCGTCGGCTACTCGACGATGGGCCGTTCGCGCACGGGCCTCGAGCTCTCGCTGAACGACTTCCTCACGGCCTCGAACGCGAACCTGAGCACGATCATCGACACCACCCTGGACAAGCTCCGGGGCATTCCGCGCGAGGGAAACGACGTCGTCACGACCATCGACCTCGAGACGCAGCGCGCGGCCCGGCGGGGACTCGCCGGGCAGTGCGGCGCCGCCGTGGCGCTCGAGCCGTCGACCGGGCGCGTCCTCGCGCTCTACTCCTCGCCCTCCTTCGACCCGAACGACGTCGAGTCGGACTTCGACGCGATCGAGGCGATCACCGCACCCTGCCGACCCGCGTCCCCGCTCCTCGACCGGGCGACGGCAGGCCGCTTCGTACCCGGCTCGACGTTCAAGATCGTGACCGCCGCGGCGGCCATCGACACCGGCGCCTTCACGACCGAGAGCGAGTTCGACGATCCGGGTTACTGCACGCTCTTCGGACGGCGGGTCTTCAACTATTCGGATCAGGGAACGCCGGCCGGATTCGGCAGAGTCACGCTCGCCCAGGCCGTCGAGAACTCGATCAACTCGGTGTTCTGCAACATCGGCAAGGCCCTCGGCGCCGACACGGTGCTCGAGTACGCGAAGCGCTTCGGCTTCTACGAGCGGCCGCCGATCGAGCTGCCCTCCGAGGAGGTGCTGATCAGCGGCCTCTACCGCAACGGCCGCCTGTTCGACCCCAAGGACCCGAGCCAGGTCGACCCGGGCCGCCTCGCCTTCGGCCAGGAGCGGCTCGTGGTCACGCCGCTGCAGATGGCCCTCGTGGCGGCCGGGGTGGCGAACGGCGGCGTCGTCATGGAGCCGCGGCTGGTCGAGCGGATCGTCGCGCCCGCGGGCAACGTGATCCAGCGCTTCGACGAGCAGGAGTGGATGCGGGCGGTCGAGCCGTCGACGGCAGCCGACCTGACCGCGATGATGGTGCAGGCAGTGGAATCCGGCACCGGAGTCGCCGCCCAGATCCCCGGCATCTCCGTCGCCGGCAAGACGGGCACCGCCGAAACCGGCGTCGCAGGCCGCAACAACACGTGGTTCATCGCCTTCGCGCCGGCCGACCGGCCCGAGGTCGCGGTGGCCGTCGCCCTCTCGGATCAGGCGGGCACCGGCGGCGGGACGGCGGCCCCGATCGCCCGCGCCATCATCGAAGCGGCACTCCGGAGAAATGCCTAACCTCTAAAGATTCGCCATGGCCGGCGCCACGGACTCCCTCATCAACACGCTCTTCGACGGCCGCTACCGGATTCTCCGCAAGCTCGGCTCCGGGGGCATGGCCAACGTCTACCTGGCCGAGGACGAGGACCTCGGCCGGCGTGTTGCCGTCAAGATCCTGAACGAGCGCTACGCGGGCGACGACCTCTTCATCGAGCGATTCCGGCGGGAGGCGAAGTCGGCTGCCGGCCTCTCGCACCCCAACATCGTCTCCATCTACGACCGCGGCGAGGCCGAGGGAACCTACTACATCGCCATGGAGGTGATCGAGGGCCGCAGCCTCAAGGAGCTGATCATGACCCGCGGAGCGCTCCCGCTCGGGACGGCGGTCACGAACGAGAAGCAGCTCCTCGTGGCGCTCCGCTTCGCGCACCGCCACGGGATCATCCATCGCGACATCAAGCCCCACAACGTCCTCGTCTCCGCCGACCAGCACGCGAAGGCGAGCGAGCCGCGTCTGAAGGTGACGGACTTCGGCATCGCGCACCACAGCGCCTCGCAGATGACCGAGGTGGGCTCGATCATGGGCACCGCGCAGTACCTCTCGCCGGAGCAGGCGCGCGGGGCTCCGGTGACGGCGGCCTCCGACCTCTACTCGGCCGGCGTCGTCCTCTACGAGATGGTCACCGGGAAGGTGCCTTTCACGGGAGACTCGGCGATCGAGATCGCCATGAAGCACGTGAACGAGCCGCCGCAGCCGCCCTCCGCCCACCGTCCCGAGATCCCGCCCGAGCTCGATCAGATCGTGCTCCGCTCGCTCGCCAAGGATCCCGAGGACCGCTACCAGACGGCCGACGAGTTCATCGAGGACCTCGAGCGCTTCGAGGCCGGCCTGCCCATCTCGCGCGCCACCTCGACCGCAGCGACCGCGCTCCTCGCGGGCGCCGCCGTGGGCGAGGCGACCGAGCTTCTCTCGGAGACGCCGACGCGGGTGGTGGCGCCGCCGCCGCCGCGGGCGACGCCGCCGCGGCCGCCCGTCTACCCGCCCGCGAGCCCGTATGACGAGCCGCCCCGCCGCCGGCGCCGCTGGGTCCCCTGGGTGCTCGTCGCCCTCCTCGTCGCGGCCGCGGCGCTCGCCGGCTGGTGGGCGTACAACCAGATCCAGGACCAGCTCGCGGAGCGAGAGCCCGTCGGCGTCCCCCTCGTCGAGGGGCTCGAGCAGGATCTCGCGATCGAGCAGATCGAGGCGGTCGGGCTGGAGGCGGACGTGGCCGAGCGGGCGAGCTCCGAGGAGAACAACGGCATCGTCATCGACCAGAGCCCGAAGGAGGGCACCCAGGTCCAGAAGGGGAGCACGGTCACGATCACGGTCGGCACCGGGCCCAAGCAGGTGGAGGTGCCGCGCGTCGTCGGCCTCGCCTACGAGGACGCGGTCGACTCGCTGACCCAGGCGGGGCTGAAGGCGCGGCGCGTCAACGTCTTCTCCGAGAAGCCCGAAGGCCAGGTCACGGGACAGAATCCGACCGCCGGAAACATGGTCGACGAGGGCACAGAGATCGAGGTGCGCGTCTCACAGGGCCCGAAGCAGGTCGAGGTCCCGGACGTCCTCAGCCAGGACGAGGCGAGCGCGACCAAGGAGCTACAGGACGCCGGGTTCGAGGTGCAGACGACCCAGGCGTCGAGCGACACGGTCCAGGCGGGCCTGGTCTCGGCACAGAGCCCGGGCCCCGGCGAGCAGGCCGCCGAGGGCGCGACCGTCACGATCACGCTCTCGACCGGGCCGGAGCTCCTCACGGTGCCATCCGTGATCGGTGACGACGCGCAGACGGCCAGGGGGGCGATCTCGGACGCCGGCTTCCGCCCGCGCAGCGTCTTCCAGGACGTCACCGACCCGGCGCAGGACGGCCAGGTCCTCGACCAGGACCCGCCCGGGAACTCACAGGCGCGGCCCGGCTCGACGATCACCATCACCGTCGGCCGGCTCGTCTAGGCAGGGCCCGATCCCGAAGCTCCGCATAGCCGTTCTCATGGGAGGCCGCTCGAGCGAGCGCGAAGTCTCCCTGAGGTCGGGCCGTTCGGTCGTCGAAGGCCTCGACCCGGGCCGCTACGAGGTACGCGAGATCGAGATCGGCGGCGACGGCCGCTGGCACCTGCCCGCTCCGACGCAGCCGGAGCTCCCCGGCGACGGCGGCTCCCTGCCGGTTCCGCTCCCTTCCGCAGGCGAGATGGAGCCGCTCGGCGAGGTGGACGTCGTCTTCCCCGTCCTCCACGGCCCTTTCGGCGAGGACGGAACCGTCCAGGGCCTCCTCGAGCTGGCCGGGGTCGCCTACGTCGGCGCCGGCGTCACCGCCTCGGCGCTCGCGATGGACAAGGACCTCTTCAAGTCGGTGATGCGCGACAAGGGCGTCCCCGTCGCCCGCAGCGTCACGCTCCGCACCGGCGACGAGCCCGCCAGCCCGTTCGGGTTCCCGTGCGTCGTCAAGCCGGCTCGCCTCGGCTCGAGCGTCGGCATCTCGGTCGTCAGGACGGTGGAGGACTTCCCGGCGGCGGTGGCGCTCGCCTTCGCCCACGACGAGAAGGTCCTCGTCGAGGAGTTCCTCGACGGCGTCGAGGTCGAGTGCAGCGTCCTCGGGAACGCCCACCCGCTCGCCTCGGTCCCCGGCGAGATCGTGCCGCTCGCGAGCGACTGGTACGACTACGAGGCCAAGTACGCCGAGGGCGGCATGGAGCTCGTCGTCCCGGCCCGCATCCCCGACGAGACCGCGGAGCGCGTGCGGGAGCTGGCGGTCGCCGCCTTCGTCGCCTCCGACTGCGAGGGCATGGCCCGGGTGGACTTCTTCGTCAGGCGGAACGGCGAGGTCGTCGTCAACGAGCTGAACACGATCCCCGGCTTCACGGCGACGAGCGTGTACTCGAAGCTCTTCGAGGCGAGCGGCGTGCCCTACCCGGAGCTGCTCGACCGTCTGGTCGAGCTCGCCCTGGAGCGGCGGGACCGCCGCGCGGCCCTGCGCTTCTGAACCGCCCGCGCCGGTGGGTCAGCCCGAGACGAAGGCCCGCACCTCGTTCAGGTGCGCGCGCCCGTCCAGGTCCGTGATCCAGACGAGGTAGTAGCGGTACGACTCGCCGCGCGTGTCGACGTCGAACGTCGTCCGCCGGGACGCCTGCTGCTCGCCGGCGACGTCCACGAACTCGCCGCCCGGGTCGTCGGCCGCCGCGATCAGGGCGGTGAAGCCGGGCGTGTCCGTGACGACGACGACGCGCGAGAGCGCGACGCGGCTGCCGGCGTCGAGGACGACGCCCACGCCCTCCTTGGCGAAGGTCCGGTACTCCTCGGTCGTCCAGAAGGTGGCCAGGTCGCCGTCGGCGGCGGCGGCGACCGACTCCGGGTGCTCCGACCGGTTGTCGCCCTGCGGGTCGAAGTCGGAGATCGCCTCGATCCGGACCGGCGTCTGCGCGTCCCCGCCGAGGCCCGGCAGGCCGTCCTTGAAGACGATCTCGAGCACGAGCAGGTTGCCGACGAGGATCACGGCCGCGAGCAGGAGCACCGCTGCCACGCGGAGGCCCGAGCGGCGAGCGGGGGAGGTCTGCGTGGTCGACGGCGCCGGCTCCGGCGACGGGGGAGCGGCGGCCACCACCCGGGTGGGCGGCTCGACTGGCGCGCTGCGGGGTGAGATCACTCCGGTGTCCTGGTCGCGCCGGCGCGCGCGCGCCTCGAGGGCCTCGGCCTCACACGACTCGAGCGCGGCGCCGAGCGTGTCCATCGAGCCGAACCGGTCCTGCGGGCGCTTCGCCATGGCGCGCCCGACGACGGCGTCGACGCGCTCGGGAACCTCCGGCCGGACGGCGCGGACGCTCGGCACCGGCTCGTGGACGTGCTGCATCGCGACCGCCATCAGGCTGTCCCCGCTGTAACGGGACCCGGCCGGTCAGGAGCTCGTAGGTGACGACGCCGAGCGAGTACTGGTCGGAGCGCTCGGTGCCGCGCTCGCCGTTGGCCTGCTCGGGCGAGAGGTACTGGCCCGTGCCCGAGGACCGTCCCGGTCGCCGTCAGCCCGTCGTCGGAGTCGAGCGCGCGCGCGATCCCGAAGTCGGTCACCTTCGCGGTGCCCGTCGAGTCGACGAGGACGTTGTGCGGCTTCACGTCGCGGTGGACGATCCCGAGCTCGTGCGCGAACGCCAGCGCGCGCGCGACCTGCGCGGCCAGGTCGAGGGCGCGGTCGACCGGGAGCGGGCCCTCGCGGGCGATCACGCGCCTTCAGGTTCTCGCCGGCGACGTGCTCGAAGACGATGAACTGCCGCCCCTCCCACTCGCCGCGGTCGATGACGGTGACGATGTTGGAGTGCGCGAGCCGGGCGATCGCGCGGGCCTCGCGGCGGAAGCGCTCGACGTACTCGGGTCGCGGGAGTAGTGCTCGTGGAGGACCTTGATCGCCACCCGGCGCTCGAGGACCGTGTCGTACGCGCGGTAGACGGTGGACATGCCACCCTCGCCGACGAGCAGCTCCAGCTCGTACCGGCCGACGATCAACTCTCCGACGTGCACCGCCATAGTCTTCCTGCCGCTGGGCGTCGGACGGCGGCTAGCCCGACAGCGCTTCGGTGAGCGCGTCCTCCCAGACGTCGAACGCCTCGGCCAGCTCGCCCTCGCCGATCACGAGCGGCATCAGGACGCGGATGCAGTGCCGTACGACGCCCGCCTTGAGCAGGAGGAGGCCGCGCCGGGCGGCGCCCTCGGCGATCGTGCTCGCGAGGTCCGCGTCCGGCATCCCCGTCGCGCTCGATCGCGATCGCGAGCATGGCGCCGAGCCCGCGGACGTCGGCGACCTCGGGGAAGCGGTCGCGCCAGCTCTCCATCCGCGCCCGCGTCGTCGTCCCGATCGCCTCCGCGCGCTCGTTCAGGCCCTCCTCGGCGATGACGTCGAGAACGGCGTGCGCGGCGGCGATGCGCGACCGGGTTGCCGACGTAGGTGCCGCCGACGGCACTGTCGCCGGGCGCGTCCATGATCTCCGCGCGGCCGAGGACGCCCGAGAGCGGCAGACCGGCGGCGACGACTTGGCGATCGTCATCAGGTCGGGCTCGACGCCGAAGTGCTCCATCGCGAAGGTCCTGCGCCGTGCGGCAGAAGCCGGTCTGCACCTCGTCGGCCACGAGGACGATCCCGTGCTCGTCGCAGAGCTGCGCGCAGGCCGGCGACGAACTCCTGTGAGGGGACGATGAAGCCCGCCCTCGCCCTGCACGGGCTCGAGCACGATCGCGGCCAGCGTCCTCGGCGCGCGACCCGCGTCTTGAACGCCCACTCGAGGGCGTCCAAGATCGTCGAACGGGACGCGGTAGATCTCCGGCGCGAACGGCCCGAGGCCCGCCTTGTACGGGTGGGTCTTCGACGTGAGGCTGAGCGCCAGGAGCGTGCGGCCGTGGAAGGCGCCCTCGAAGGCGAGCGCGGCGGGCCGCTTCGTGAAGGCGCGCGCGAACTTGACCGCGTTCTCGACCGCCTCTGCGCCCGAGTTGAAGAAGGCGGCGCGGGTCTCGCCCGGAGATCGGCGCGAGCGCGAGCAGCCGCTCGGCGAGGCCGACGTAGACTCTCGTACGGGAGGACGGTGAAGTCGGTGTGGCGTGAAGCGCTCGGCCTGCTCGCGGATCGCCTCGACGACCCGCGGGATGCGAGTGGCCGACGTTCATGCAGCCGACGCCGCCGGCGAAGTCGACGAACGTGTTGCCGTCGACGTCGGTGAGGCGCGCGCCCCTGCCGACTCGGCGACGACGACGGGCAGGTAGACGCGAGAGCGGCTCGGCGACGGCGCGCTCGCTCGGGCCGAGGATCGCCGCGCTGAACGAGGGCCCGGGAATGTCGGTCTTGATCTCGATCGTCCGTGTCGCCGCCACGCGGCAGCGGAGCGAATAGAGTGGAGAACGCGCCATGGTCCTCTCGGACCGCACGATCCGCGCCTGCTCGACGAGGGCCGGATCGGGATCGACCCGTACGGCCGAGGAGCTCCTGCAGCCCTCGAGCGTCGACGTGCGCGTCGACCGCCTCTTCCGCGTCTTCCGCAACTCCCGCTACCCGTTCATCGACGTGAAGGCCGAGAGGAGGACCTGACCGAGCTGGTCGAGATCGAGCCGACGAGCCGTTCATCCTCCACCCCGGCGAGTTCGTGCTCGGCTCGACGCTGGAGCGGATCACGGCTGCCCGACGACCTCGTCGCCCGGCTGGAGGGCAAGAGCTCGCTCGGGCCGCCTCGGGCTGCTGATCCACTCGACCGCGGGCTTCATCGACCCGGGCTGGGACGGCCACGTAACGCTCGAGCTCTCGAACGTCGCGAACCTCCCGATCACGATCTACCACGGGATGAAGATCGGCCAGCTCTCCTTCATGCAGCTCACCGAGCCCGCCGACGGCCCCTACGGGGCGGGGAGCTCGGCTCGAAGTACCAGGGGCAGCGCGGGCCCACGCCGAGCCGCTACTGGAAGAACTTCGCCGGAAGGTCAGAGTGACGGTCCTCGTCGCCGGAGGCACCGGATTCGTCGGGACGCACGATCGTCCACGCGCTGCGCGCGGCCGAGCACGCCGTCCGCGCGCTCGTCGCGCGGAAGCCGGCGCAAGGCGGAGCGCCTGCGCCAGCTGGGGCGTCGAGGTCGTGCAGGGTGACATGACCGACGCCGAGAGCCTGCGCCGGGCCGCCGACGGCTGCGACACCGTCGTCCACCTCGTCGCGATCCTCCGCGGGAGCCGACGAGGACTTCGAGCGCGTCATGATCCGGGGCACGCGCGACCTGGTCGCGGCGCGCGCAAGGCTGCCGGGGTCGGGCGGCTTCGTCCTCATGAGCGCGCTGGGAACCGAGGAGACGAAGGAGCTCGCCCGCTACTGCGACGGCGAAGTGGGAGGAGGAGCAGGCCGTCGAAGTACTCGGGCCTCGAGCACGTGATCTTCCGGCCGAGCTTCGTCTTCGGCGCGGACGGCGGGCTGCTCCCGCAGCAGATCCGCATCGTGCGCTACTCGCCGGTGACGCCGGCGCTCGGCCGCCACCGGCTGCAGCCGATCTGGATCGAGGACGTGGCCAGGTTCTTCGCGCAAGGCCGATCGCAGCGCCGACGAAGCCGCCAACCGCATCTTCGACCTCGGCGGGCCCGACCGGCTGACCTGGGCCGAGCTCCACGCGCTCATCCGCAGGACGCTCGGCAAGAGCCGCCTCGCCTTCACGGTGCCGCCTCCGCTGCTGAAGCTGGGTGCGAGCATCGGGCAGGTCCTGCCGCCGCTCCAGGGCGCGCGAGACGCGGTCGAGATGCTCGACTACGGCGACAGCGTCTGCGACCCGGGGCCGGCGATCGAGGCCTTCGGCGTCAAGCCGATCGGGATCGAGGAGCAGGTGCGACGCGCGGTGGCCGCCTAGACCCATCGGGTCTATGGTGCGGGCATGGAGCCGCTCTACGCCGTCGTCACTGCGGAGCAGCTCGACAAGGCAGAGGCCGGACGCATCGCCGCGGAGAGCCGCGCAGCGGACGTCCTGCCCGTGAAGGCCGAGCAGGCCGGACGGAAGGGCCCGTGGCTGCTCGAGCTGGCGGGCGTCCACCTCCTGCTCGAGGAGGGCTCGCTGGACAACGCGATCAGCTGGAACCTGACGTCGATCGGGATCGAGCGCCTGACCCACACGTTCGAGTGGCTCTTCACTCAGCTCACGGGCGAGTTCACCTTCGAGGTGCTCTGGGGCGAGGATCCGATCGACAAGCTCGTCTCACGCAACGAACTCCTCCGCATCGTCGGCACGGGCCACCTCCACGGCCGCACCCGCTACCGCGTCCGTCCGGCCTGAAGCCGAACCCGTTGCGCGCTCGACCGGCCCCCGCCTACCGTGAGGCCGTGGACGTCCTGCTGCTGTACGTCTCGGCTGCCGGGTTCGCCGTCAGCGGAGGCCTGATGGTGGTCGGGATTGCCGGCGTCGGCCGGGCAAGCCCCTGGACGAGGTGGGCGCCGTTCGCCTTCGGTGTCTCCATCGTCGTCGGGGTGGGAGCCTTCGTCCACCTCCTCGTCTCGGGCATCCATTGACCCATTCGCCGAAAGTTCTGCGGACTTTCGGCGACATGAGAAACGGGGGGCCCGAAGGCCCCCCGCCGGTAGAACGCCTGGATTAGCAGGGGCGCTGGGTTCGTCCCCCACGCTGGCTAGGCGATTCCCCGTAGGTCAAGGGACAACGCCCCTACCTGCGACTACCTCCACTGCCCGTACTGTCGGAAATCAAAGTCGGACCACCCCCTTTCCGTGGTTACGGCCATGATACGCATTCCGCCAGGACGACCAAAGGGCTGCCGCCGCAGAGGCCCCTAGGGCTCGAGGACGGACGTCAGCTCGAGCCCGCTGTCGAGCGGGACCGTCACGCTCAGAAGCGTCGGGTCGGTCTGGCGCGCCTCGCGGTACGGTGCGAGCGCCTGCTCGTGCGAGAGCACGTTGTCTGCGATCACGAGCCCGCCCGGGTCGACGACCTTGCGGGTGAGGTCGAAGTACCGCTCGTAGTCGTCCTTGGCCGCGTCCAGGAAGACGATGTCGAAGACGTCGTCGAGGACGGGGAGCGCCTCGAGGGCGTCGGCCTCGAGCAGCTGCGCCCACTCGTCGAGCCCCGCGTCGGCGACGTTCCGCCGCCAGTCGGCGGCCGCTCCGGCGTCCTGCTCCAGCGAGAGGACGCGGCCGCCCAGTCCGCGGACGCCCGCGGCCAGCCAGATCGTCGAATAGCCGCGGCCCGCTCCCACCTCCAGCACCTCACAGTCGGCCTGCGGGGAGACGAGCGCGTAGAGGAAGCGCCCGGTCGTCGGCCTGATCGGAACCGCCGGCCGACGCACCTCCTCCGCCTCGAGGCGCGCGAGCACGTCCCGGACGCGCTCGTCCAGCATCAGCTCCGCGGATCCTCGCGGACGGCGATGCGCGCGGCGTCGGGCTCGGTCTTGCGCACGACCGCGAAGCGGTCGTTTCGCGCCACGACCTTCTCGACCTCGGGGTCACAGTGTCCGGGGAGGATCGCGAAGTGCGTGGGGGCGCTCCTCACCTCCTCGTACTCGACGAGCGTGAGGCTGACGGGCTCCGTGCACTCCGCGTCGCCGCACTCGCAGAGGAAGTCGGTCTCCGCGCGCGCGTCCATCTCCTCGTTGACGTGCTTGATCCGTTCGTTCACCTCGCGGAACAGGGACTCGTTCCGCGCGACCCGCTCTTCCCGCGACGGCATGGCGGAAATTCTAGGGAAGGATCACCCGCACGAGGCCGTCGACGACCGTCACCGCGAAGGTGTCGACGGGGACGTAGGCGGGGAGCGTCAGCGCCCTGCCGGTGCGGACGTCGAAGCGCGCGCCGTGGCGCGGGCAGATGGCGATGCACTCGGCAGGCTCGAAGTCGCCCTCACACAGGGGGCCGTCGTCGTGGGAGCAGCGGTCCTCGATGGCATAGAACTCCCCGTCGCAGTTGTAGACGCCGACGGCCAGCTGTCCGTCGCGCACGATCTTGACCTCCCCCGGCGGCAGGTCCTCCACCGGGCCGACGACCACCTCCGGCATGCCTAGGAGAGCTCGAGCTCCTCGAGCCCGGCCCACTCCTCGGGGAGCGGCGTGCCGCGACCCTTGTGCAGCGCGAGCTTGAGGACACCGAGGCCGAGCAGCGCGCACTTGAGGCGGACCGGGGTGAGCGGGATGCCAACCTCCTCGAGCAGCTCCTCACTGGACAGTGGCGGCCACCTCCTGCGCGCTGCGGCCCTTGACCATGTCCATCAGCATCGAGGTCGCGGCCTGACTGATGGCGCAGCCGCGGCCCTGGAACTTGACGTCGGAGATCGTGTCGCCCTGCGAACGCGAGCGCGATCGAGACCTCGTCGCCGCAGAGGGGGTTCTGGCCCTCGGCCTCCGCGTCGGCGGGGTCGATCACCCCGTGGCCCCTGGGGTTCTTGTAGTGGTCGAGGATGACCTCGCGGTACAGGCTGTCGAGCTCGCTCACGAGAAAAGCTTACGCGTCCGGTGCAGCCCCTCGACGAGCCTGTCGATCTCGGCCGGTACGGTGTAGAGGTAGAAGCTGGCGCGCGTGGTCGCCGCAACGCCCAGCTTGGCCATGAGCGGCTGGTTGCAGTGGTGCCCCGCCCGCACCGCGACACCCTCGGCGTCCACGACCTGCGCGACGTCGTGGGGATGGACGCCCTCGAGGGAGAAGGAGACGATCCCGACCCGCGGGTCGGCGGGAGGCCCGTAGAGCCGCAGGCCGGGGATCTCGCCGAGGCGTCCGAGCGCGTACTCGGTCAGCTCGCGCTCGTGGCGCTCGATCGCCGGGAAGCCGGCGTCGGTGACGTACTCGATGGCCGCGGCGAGGCCGACGGCCTCCGCGATCGCGGCCGTCCCGGCCTCGAACTTGTGCGGGATCTCGTTCCAGGTCGTCTTCTCGACCGTGACCTTGCGGATCATGTGACCGCCGAGCTCGAAGGGCGACATCGCCTCGAGGTGCTCCGCGCGACCCCAGAGCGCGCCGATCCCGGTCGGGCCGCAGAGCTTGTGGCCGGTGAACGCCACGAAGTCCGCGCCGATCGACTGAACGTCCAGCGCCAGGTGGGGGGCGGCCTGGGCGGCGTCGACGACGGCGATCGCGCCCTGGGCGTGCGCCCACTCGACGAGCCGCGGGAGCGGCGTGATCGTGCCCAGCGAGTTGGAGACGGCCGTGCACGCGAGCACCTTCGGCCGCCCGCGCGCGGCCAGCCCCTCCAGCTCGTCGAGGAGAAGCTCGCCCTCGGCGTCCACCGGGACGACGGCGAAGTCGGCGCCGGTGCGCCCGGCGATGTACTGCCACGGCACGAAGCTCGAATGGTGCTCGAGCTCGGTGGCGACCACGAGATCGCCCGGGCCGAGATTGTCGAGGCCCCAGCCGTAGGCGACGGCGTTCAGGGCCGCCGTCACGTTTCTCGTGAAGACGATCTCCCGCGCCGAGCCGGCGTTGACGAACGCGCGCACCGACTCGCGGGCCGCCTCGTAGGCCTCGGTCGAGCGCTCCGCGAGCTCGTAGACGCCGCGGTGGATGTTCGCGTACGACGTCTCGTAGAACGTCGTCATCGCTTCGAGGACCTGGCGGGGCTTCTGCGAGGAGGCCGCCGAGTCGAGGTACGCGAGAGGCTTCCCGTGGATCGGGTGCTCGAAGATGGGGAAGTCGGCGCGGAGCCTCTCCGCGTCGGAGCCTCGGCTGAGCGCTCACGGCCACGAGCCCATCGTAGCGGCGCTGCGCGGCGCGCCCGCCGACGACGTCCGCGCTACGCGCGCTCGAGGGCCGCGAACTGCCAGATGCGGCCGCGGCTTTCGGCCGCGAGCCGCAGGCCGCGTCGCTCGGCGGCCTCGGTGAGCGCCCCGGGTGGGTGCACCCACGTCCGGTACTCCCAGCGCAGGAGCCGCGCCGCGACGTTGACGGCGCCGAAGGCCGCCCGCACCGCCCAGCGGGGACGCGGGAAGCTCAGGACCAGGTAGCGCCGTGCCCGCTCCGAGCCGGCGCCGACGAGGGCTTCGTAGTCCGGGTAGCAGCAGACGACCCTGTGCATGACGACCGCGTCGGCCGGGTCGGCCAGCTCGGGGGCCCGGACGACGTCGCCCAGCCGACGCTCGACCCGCTCCTCCAGCCCGTGCTCGCGGGCAAGCCCGCGGGCCGCCTCCTCGTACTCGGGCGAGAGCTCGAGGTTGGTCGCGCGCGCCGCGCCGGCCTCGAGCAGCTCGAGCTGGATCGCCCCGACGCCGCCGCCGATCTCGAGCACGGTGGCTCCCTCGACGCCGCGCTCGCGCAGGAACTCGACCATCTCGGCGGCCGTGTCGTCGAGCCCGCCGCGCCGGTAGCGCTTCGCGTCCCGGCGCGCGGTCCGCTGCGAGAAGAGCCTCGTGTAGCCGCGCGGAGGCGAGCAGCAGCTCACGCCGCGAGCAGGCGAGCCTCGAGCACGCTCTGCAGCGCCTCCCGCACCGGCTCGAGCTCGATGCGGTCGAAGATCTCCTGGTAGAAGCCGCGCACGATCAGGAGCTGGGCCTCCTCGCGGGAGAGGCCGCGGGCCATGCAGTAGAAGAGCTCGTCGCGGTTCACCTGCGAGACCGTGGCTCCGTGCGTGCAGCGCACGTCGTTGGCGAGGATCTCCAGCCCGGGGATCGAGTCCGCGTGGGCGTCCGGCGAGAGCAGGAGGTTGCGGTTCTCCTGGTAGGCGTTCGTGCGCTGGGCGTCCCGCTCGACCTTGATCATCCCACGCCAGACCGAGGTCGCCTGGTCGCGGAGGACACCCTTGAACGCAAAGTCGGAGGTCGTGTTCGGCGCCTCGTGCTCCTGCAGGGTGTCGTAGTCGAGGTGCTGGTCGCCGTCGGCGAAGTAGGCGCCCGTGACGCGCGAGGTCGCGCCCTTGCCGGCGAGGCGGTTCTCGATGGTCACCTTGCCCTTGCGAGAGCCGAAGCCGCCGGCGACCCAGTCGAGCTCGGCGTCCCCGGCGACGTGCGCCCGGTGCGTGGCGAAGTGCCAGGTCGAGCGCGAGAGATTCTGAATCGAGACGTACTCGAGCTTGGCGCCGCCACCGACGAAGAGCTCCGCGACAGCGTTCGAGTAGGACTCGAGCCCGGGGTGAGACGAGGCCGACTCCTCGATGAGGGTAAAGCGCGAGCGCTCGCCGGCCACGACGAGAAGGCGCCAGAAGAGCGAACCGCCGGGCGTCGAGTTGCCGACGCGCACGTAGAGCGGCTTCTCGAGCTCCAGGCCGGCGGGGACGTGGACGAGGAGCCCATGCTGCCAGAGGGCGGCGTTGTGGGCGGTCAGCTTGTCCTCCGCGCCCACGAGCGTGCCGAGGAGCTCGTGGTCCTCGAGCGGGGCGAACGTGAGCCCCTCGGGGGCGCTGACGATCTCGATCCCACCCTCGGTCGCATCCGCGACGCCGGCGGCGTCGATCTCGAGCATGCTGTCCGCGACGGATCGCCCGTCGACGCCGTCCACCGCGTACGACTCCGGGTCGAAGCCGCGCAGGTCGGTGAAGCGCCAGTGCTCGTCCGAGGTCGACGGCAACGCCAGCGCGTTGTAGCGCTCCAGCGCCTCGGTCCTCGTCATCGCGGCGCGTACCGCCGGTGGAGCATGAGCGCGTTGCCGTCCGGGTCGCGGAAGAACGCCATGTGGCAGACGCCGGTGTCGAAGATCTCGCCCTCGAACTCGACGCCCTTCGCCTCGAGCTTGCCCCTCGCTTCGGCGACATCCGCAACGCGGAGCGCGATGTGCGCCGTGTGCGGGCCGGCGAACTCCCTCCCGACGTTCGCCGGATCCATCAGGTAGAGGCTCACGTTCCCGGTCTCGAACTCGGGCCAGCCGCTCTCGCCGAGGTTGGGGCTCGCCAGGCCGAGAGTCTCGGCGTAGAACCGCTTCGACCGCTCCATGTCCCGCACCGGCACCGAGACGAAATCGGTGCGCTCGACGATCAACCCACGGACCCTTCCATCTGGAGCTGGATCAGGCGGTTCATCTCGACGGCGTACTCGAGGGGGAGCTCCTTCGTGATCGGCTCGACGAAGCCGGAGACGATCATCGCGGCAGCCTCGGCCTCGGAGAGGCCGCGGCTCATCAGGTAGAAGAGCTGCTCCTCGCCGATCTTCGAGACGGTGGCCTCGTGCCCGATGTCCACGTCGTTCTCGTCGATGCGGATGTACGGGTAGGTGTCAGTGCGGGACTCCTCGTCGAGGATGAGCGCGTCGCAGACGACCTTCGAGCGCGCGCCGTGGGCGCCCTTGGCGACCTCGAGCAGGCCGCGGTAGCTCGAGCGGCCGCCGTCCTTCGAGATCGACTTGGACGTGATCACCGAGGACGTGTTCGGCGCGACGTGGACGGCCTTGCCGCCCGCATCCTGGTGCTGCCCGTCGCCGGCAAAGGCGATGGAGAGCACCTCGCCGTGGGCGCCCTCGCCCATCAACCAGATGGCCGGGTACTTCATCGTCTGCTTCGAGCCGAGGTTCCCGTCGACCCACTCCATGGTCGCGTTCTCGTACGCGACCGCGCGCTTCGTGACGAGGTTGTAGACGTTGTTCGACCAGTTCTGGATGGTCGTGTAGCGGCAGCGGCCGCCCGGCTTGACAACGATCTCGACGACCGCCGAGTGGAGCGAGTCGGTCGTGTAGATGGGCGCGGTGCAACCCTCGACGTAGTGCACATAGGCGCCCTCGTCGACGATGATCAGCGTGCGCTCGAACTGGCCCATGTTCTCCGCGTTGATGCGGAAGTAGGCCTGGAGCGGCATCTCGATCGAGACGCCCGGCGGCACGTAGATGAAGGAGCCCCCCGACCAGACGGCCGAGTTCAGCGCCGCGAACTTGTTGTCGTTCTGCGGGATGATCGTGCCGAAATACTGCTTGACGAGCTCCTCGTGCTCGCGCAGGCCGGAGTCCATGTCGAGGAAGAGCACGCCCTTCGCCTCGAGGTCGGCCTGGAGCTTGTGGTACACGACCTCCGACTCGTACTGGGCTCCGACGCCTGCGAGGAACTTGCGCTCGGCCTCTGGGATGCCAAGGCGGTCCCACGTCTGCTTGATGTCGGGTGGGAGATCCTCCCAGGACTTCGCCTGGTTCTCGGTCGGCTTGATGTAGTAGTAGATGTTGTCGAAGTCGATCCCGGAGAGGTCCCCGCCCCACGTCGGCATCGGGCGCGCCTCGAAGTAGTCGAGTGACTTGAGCCGGAAGTCGCGCATCCATGCCGGCTCGTCCTTGTGCTCGGAGATCGCCGCGACGATCTCACGCGTCAGCCCTCTCTGCGACTTGAAGAAGTAGTTCTCGGGGTCGTGGAAGCCGAACTTGTAGTCGTCGCCGATCTCCGCGACGACCTGGGTCTCAGATGTTGCCACTACGACTCACCTCCCACCGGCTCGGGGATGAAGGCCTCGTAGCCATCCGCCTCGAGCTGCTCGGCGAGCTCGGGCCCGCCCTCACGCACGATACGTCCCTCGACGAACACGTGCACGAAGTCGGGCTTGATGTAATTGAGGATGCGCTGGTAGTGCGTGATCACAAGGGCGCCCATCTCGGGGCCGACGAGCTTGCGGACGCCGCCCGCGACGATGCGGAGGGCGTCGATGTCGAGCCCGGAGTCCGTCTCGTCGAGCACCGCGATCCGCGGTGAGAGCATCGCCATCTGGAGGATCTCCACGCGCTTCTTCTCACCGCCGGAGAACCCGTCGTTCAGGTAGCGACCGGCCATCTCCTTCGACACCTTCAGCTCCTCCATGGCACTCGTCAGCTGCTTGCGGAACTCGGGGATCTTGACGGGGTCGTCCTCGCCGCCGTTCCGCGCCTTGCGGACGGCGTTCACGGCCGAGCGGAGGAAGCTCGCGACCGTCACCCCGGGGACGGCGTGCGGGTACTGGAACGCGAGGAAGAGGCCGCGCTGCGCGCGCTCGTCGGCCTCGAGCTCCAGGATCGACTCGCCGTCGAGGAGGATGTCGCCCTCCGTGATCTCGTAGGCCGGGTGGCCCATGAGCGCGTAGGCGAGCGTCGACTTCCCGGATCCGTTCGGGCCCATGACGGCGTGGACCTCGTTCGAGGACACGGCCAGGTCGAGGCCCCGAACGATCTCGGTCCCGTCCTCCGTGGCCACGTGCAGATTCTTGATCTCGAGTAGAGCCATGTGGTGTGTCGCGCGGTACTCGTTGGGAAGCAGCCTCACGAGCCGCTCCGTGACACCGACAGTGTAGCGGCTGACCCCATCTCGCTTGTCGCCGCAAGGCTGGTATCCTGAGCGCATGCCCTTCGGAATCGGCATCTGGGAGCTCGTCATTCTCATGGTCGTGCTGCTGCTCGTGTTCGGCGCGAAGCGGCTTCCCGAGATGGGGCGCTCGATCGGCAGCGGGATGCGTGAGTTCAAGGACGCGGTCACGGGCAATGAAGAGCCCGAGAAGACCGAGCTCAAGCCACCCCCGGCTCCCGAGAGCACGGCTCCGCCTCCGGCTCCCTCCGAGCCCGAGCGGGTCGAGACCGAGCGCGTCTCCAACTAGCGCGACATGGTCAAGCTGCCGCGTCGCCTCGAGCACGGCGATCGCGTCACCCTCGTCGAACACCTCGACGAGCTTCGCTCGCGGCTGATCATCTCGCTCGGGGCGATCGCCGTCGGCTTCGTCGTCGCGTTCATCTTCCAGGGCACGATCCTCCACTGGCTCGAGCGGCCCTTGCCGGAGGGGAAGACGCTGATCACGTTCGGCGTGACGGAGCCCTTCTTCACCTCGATCAAGGTGAGTTTCTACGCGGGCTTCGCGCTCGCGCTCCCGGTCGTCCTCTGGCAGACGTGGAGCTTCCTCGCGCCCGCCTTCCAGGAGCACTCACAGCGGATCGTGGCCGTCTTCGTCGCGATCGCGACCGGGCTCTTCGCCGCGGGCCTCGCCTTCGCGTACTGGATCGTGCTCCCCCGCGCCCTGGACTTCCTCACGACCTACAACGAGGAGTTCTTCCGGATCGAGATCCGTGCGAACTACTACTTCTCGTTCGTCACGCTCGGCCTGATCGGCTTCGCGCTCGTGTTCCTGTTGCCGATCTTCGTGATCGCGCTCGTTCGCCTCGGTGTCCTCACCTCGGGCGTGCTCCGGCGCAACCGCCGCATCGGCTACGTCAGCGTCCTCTTCGTCGCCATCCTGCTGCCGACGGTCGACCCCGTCTCGCTCGCCTTCGAGGTGGTGCCGCTCCTGCTGCTCTTCGAGCTCTCCATCTGGGCCTCGGTGCTCCTGGAGAAGCGCTGGGCGGCACAGATCGAGGCCCGGCGCGAGGCGTACGCGAGCACCGAGACCTGAGCGTCGTCGTCTACCAGGCGGACTGGGTCGTCCCGGTCGAGGGCGAGCCGCAGCGCGACGGCGGCGTCGCGGTCGAGGACGGATTGATCGTGGCCGTGGGGCCCGCGGACGAGCTCGCCGGCGAGCGGCGCGCCTTCGAGGACGCGGCCATCGTCCCCGCCTTCGTCAATGCCCACACCCACCTCGAGTACGCGGTCTACGCGGGCTTCGGCGACGGCCTCCCCTTCCCGCCCTGGATCGACCTCCACGTCACGCGCAAGCGCCGCCTGCTCGACACCGACGCCGTCGCCGTGGCGAAGCTGGGCGCGGCGGAGTGCCTCCGCTCGGGGATCGCCACGATCGGCGACGCGAGCTTCAGCGGAGCCGCGGCGGAGGCCTGCGCCGCGCTCGGGCTCGCCGGAATCGTCTACCTCGAGGTCTTCGGCGACGACCCGGACGCCGCTCTCGCCGGCTTCGCCGAGCTGCGTGGCTCGGTGTCCGAATTCCTCTCCGACCGCGTCCGCCTCGGCGTCTCACCGCACGCGCCCTACACGACGTCGGCCGACGTCTACGAGGCCTGCGCCGGGCTCGGCCTGCCCCAGATGACCCACCTGGCCGAGAGCGAGGCCGAGCAGCAGTGGGTCCTCCACGGGACGGGGACGATGAGCGCCGCGGCCTCGCTCCTCGTCCCCCCGGCAGGGCAGACCGGCGTTCGCATGCTCGCCGATCGCGGCCTGCTCGCGCCCTCCCTGGTGGCTGCGCACTGCGTCCACGTGGACGCCGAGGAGATCGGCCTGCTCGCGGAGCAGGGCGTCGCCGTCGCCCACTGCCCTCGCTCGAACGCCGTCCTCGGCTGCGGCGCCGCGCCGCTCGCCTCTCTCCTCGCCGCCGGGAGCCCGGTGGGGCTCGGCACCGACAGCCCCGCCTCGACGCCCTCGTTCGACATGTTCGAGGAGATGCGGGCGGCCGTGTACACAGCCCGCACGCGGGAGCGCCGGCCCGACGCGCTCTCGGCGAGCGGCGCGCTCGAACTCGCTACTCTTGGCGCAGCGCGCGCGCTCGGGCTCGAAGGCGAGACCGGCTCGCTCGCCGCCGGAAAACGCGCCGACCTCACGGTCGTCTCGCTCGCCGGCTCGCCGTTCCTCCCGTGGGAGGAGCCAACCACCGCCGTCGTCTTCGGCGGCTCGCCCGACAGGGTGCTTCTCACTCTCGTCGCCGGCGAGGCTCGGTACGAGGAAGGAGGATTCGCATGGCACGAGCTTCGACGCAGCGGAAGCGCCGCCCGCGCCCGCCTGCTCAGCAACGTGCCGCCCAGGCCGAAGACCTGATGTTCTTCCCGAAGCTCCGGCGGCGGGCGAAGTGGGTCTTCCTCTTCCTCGCCATCGCGTTCGCGGGCAGCTTCGTCTTCTTCGGCGTCGGCGCCGGCGGCTCCGGCATCGGCGACTACATCTCCGACTTCTTCAACCGCCCGGTGAACACGGACACGCCCTCGCTGGGCGACGCGCGCGCGGCCGTCGCCGAGAGACCGAACGACGCTCAGGCGCGGCTCGACCTCGCGCGGGCGGCCCAAGCCGAGGGCGAGGTCGACCTCGCGATCTCCTCCTTCGAGCAGTACCGCACGATGAAGCCCGAGGACACCGACGCCATGCGGACGCTCACCGCTCTCTACGGGACGAAGATCGCCGAGGCGCAGCAGCGCGCGGCGGTCGCCGCCAGCGACGCCGCCCAGGCCTCCCTCCCGAACACACTGGCGCCGCAGGACAGCCAGTTCCTGCAGGATCTGACCCAGAACCCGCTCACCCAGCCGCAGGTGGACGAGGCGCAGGCGCGTGCGAACGCGGCGAGCGCCGAGGTGCAGCGCCTCGCGACCGCGCAGAACGGCGTCTTCTCGAAGCTGACGGAGCTGATCAGCGACGACCCGCTCCTCTTCCTCCAGGCCGCCAACGCGGCCGAGACGGCCCAGGACTACGCCTCGGCGGTGACGGCGTACGAAGCGTATCTCGACCTGCAGCCGAACAGCCCGAACGCCGAGCAGATCCAGGCGCGCGTCAAGACGCTCAAGCAGGTCGCCGGCCTGGACACTTCGCAGGGGGGCACCGGCGCGTCGGACGGGAACTCGGACGGCGGGTAGAGCGGGTAGGGTAGGCACCCGCGCGCAGCGAGTCGACCCGAGAAAGGGGGCCCGATGAACTTCGACATCAACGCCGAGCAAGCCGCGGAGGGCGTCTGGGTGATCTCCCTCACGGGAGAGGTCGACCTCTACACCGCGCCGGAGTTCAAGCAGCAGCTGCTCGACGTGATCGGGCGCGGGGCGACCCAGGTCGTCGTCGATCTCTCGCACACGACGTTCATCGACTCGACGACGCTGGGCGTGCTCGTGGGGGGCGTCAAGCGCTTGCGGCCCGAGGGGGGCCAGCTCTCCATCGTCTGCGACGACCGCAACATCACGAAGATCTTCGAGATCACCGGGCTCAACCGCGTCTTCCCCATCCATGCCGACCGGGCGCAGGCGCTAGCCAGCGCCGGCGTCACCGAGGCCCAGCCGTCCTGAGGCGCTGAGCCCGTGACGGTCCGGCTCGTCATCCTGCTGGCCGTGGCGGCGCTCGCCGTCGCCGGCTGCGGCGGGGACGACGACGTCAGCGGCCAGGACGGCGCGAACCGATCGAACGGCAAGATGCTGTTCGTCTCCGGGGCCGACGGCAACCCGGGCTGCGGGTCCTGCCACACGCTCCTCGACGCGGGGACGGCGGGGACCGTCGGGCCCAACCTCGACAACGCTCTCGGCTACAGCTGCGCCCAGGGCTTCGAGGAGAGCACCATCTACTCAGCCGTCCTGGGGCAGATCGACCTCGCTCAGGGCGCCATGCCCGCCGACCTCGTCACCGGCCAGGACGCCGTGGACGTGGCCGCCTACGTCGCGAGCGTCGCCGGCAAGGACATCCCGGGCTGCGATCCGAGCGGCGACCAGGGCGACACCGTCCCGACCGAGTCGACCGGCTAGGACGCCGCGCCCTTCGAGACGGCGCGCTCACGCTCACGCTCGAGGTCGACGACCACGTGCGTGATCGGCACCTGGTAGCGCTCGCGGGCGCGGGCGATGATGTCCTTCTCGAGCCAGTTGGAACGCCGCGGCGGATGCGTCGAGATGACGATCTCGTCCGCGCCGAACGTCCGCAGCGCGTCGTCCATCGCCTGCAGGGGATCGGCGTCCCCGACCTCGCCGCGCGCGTGGACGCCCGCGGAGGCGAGCGCGGCCAGTGAGTCGAGGAGGCGCCGGTCGGCCTGGCCCCGCGCCGCATCCTCGTCCGAGGCCCAGTGCCGGAGGGGGGAGTTGAGTGCGGGGCAGACGACGAGGACGTTCGCCCGGTCTCCCGCCCGGCGGACGATCTCGCCGCGAAGCGCGCGACCGGCGACCGTCTCGTTGGCGACGACCAGGATGCGGCGGCGGTCGCCGCCGGAGCGCGAGAGCACCGCCTCGTCCGCCGTCCCCGGCTCACGCTTCGCATAGGCGGCGAGGGCCGCAGCGAGGACGACGAAGACGCCCAGCGCCGCCCATCCGCCGGCGAGGATTCCGGCGAGCGCGACCAGGGCGAAGAGGCCGACGCACACCAGGACGAAGCTGAACGCCTCAGCTTCCGACTGGAACGGATTGCGCATGGCCCTCCCCGGGCTAGATCACGTACACGGTCGTGTACACCACGATCCACATTACGTCCACGAAGTGCCAGTAGATCCCCGGCAGCTCGACGCCGAGATGCTCCTCCGTCTTGGGCCCGTAGTGGCCGCGGAGCGAGCGGATCAGCGCGTACAGGAGCAGGTTGAGGCCGATGAACACGTGGAGCCCGTGCAGGCCCGTCAACCCGAAGAACGTCGAGGCGAACGCGTTGTCGGAAGGCTTGAAGCCGATCCGCGTGTACTCGCGGGCCTGGATCAGGAGGAACGTGAGCCCGAGCAGGAATGTCAGCGTCAGCCCCGCGATCAGGCCGGAGCGGTTGTTCCGCTTGATCGACTGGAGCGCCCAGTGCATCGAGAAGCTCGAGGTGACCAGGATGATCGTGTTCACGAGGGCGAGGTAGACGGGGAGCTCGTAGCCCTCCGGCGGCCAGGGCGCGTCGCCGCCGACCACGACGCGGTCGAAGAAGTAGATGGTGAAGAACGACCCGAAGAGCATCGTCTCCGAGGCGATGAACAGGTACATGCCGAGCAGCCGCGCGTCCACGCGCGAGCTTCGGTGCGCCGCCGGCGGGTGGTCGTGGTGCTCGTGGCTGTGTGCGACCGACGCCATCGCGCTCAGGAGGCGGCTTCCGCCTCCACGGCCTCGACGACGACGTGCTTGACGGGCAGGCCGGCGCCGCTCTCGATCCGCCCGACGACGTCACGCCGCAGCCAGCCCGACGAGGTCTCGGGGAAGGTGGAGACGACGATCTCGTCCACCTGCTCGTCGTGGACGGCGTTCAGGGCGGCGGTGACGGGATCCGGGTCACCGATGTGGCCCGTCGCCTCGACGCCCTCCTCCTTCAGCTCGGCGAGGGCCTTGTCCAGCCTCGCCTGCACTCCCGGCTGGTCGGCCGGGGCGACGAGCGTGAAGTCGGCGGGGGTCGCGCGCGCGCGCTCGCGGATCGCCTCGAGGAGCGGCCCGCCCCCGATCGTCCGGTTCGCGATCACGAGCACGTGAATCCGCTCGCGCGGCGAGTCGAGGTCGACCTCGACGTGGGTGACGGGGATGTCCTCGGCCGCCTTGCGGGCGCGGTCGACGAGGCCGCCGCGGAGCCAGCTCGAGCGCACGGCGCCCGGGTGGGTGGAGATGATCACCTCGTCGACGGGCGCGTACTGGTGGAGGGCGTCGCGAAGGGCCTGGAGCGGGTCGGGGTCGACGATCGCCCCGCGCGCGGCGATGCCGGCCTCGTGGAGGAGGTCGAGGGTCCGGCGGAGCCGGCGGTCGGCGCTCGAGCGGCGGCTGTCCTCGTAGACGACGTAACCGGCACGCGGGTCGTTCTGCGGCGAGACGACGGTCACCCGGATCGGGCCGGCGGCGGCGCGCTCCTCGATCGCGTGCAGGAGCGTGCGGCCGGCCACCGTCTCGTTGGCGATGACGAGGACGTGCCGCGGGCGCCCGCTCTCCTCCGGCTCCCGCTCGTACGGGTTGTCCGTCACGAGTGGATGACCTCCATCGGCTCCGGAGCGTGGCCGGTCTCCGTCGGCTTTCCGTTCAGGACGGCGTGCCGCGCGCCGCGGGTGCCGTACTCGTACGGGCTGCCGACGACCTGGGGGATCTCGTCGAAGTTGAAGACCGGCGGCGGCGACGATACCTGCCACTCGAGCGTGAGCGCCCGCCAGGGGTTGGCCGGGGCGATCGGCCCGCGCCGCCAGCTGACGACCATGTTGTAGAGGAAGACGATCGTCGAGGCTCCGAGCCCGAACGAGGCGATCGAGATGACCAGGTTCCAGTTGCCGAACTCGGGCGCGTAGTCGGCGACCCGGCGCGGCATGCCCTGCAGGCCGACCCAGTGCATGGGGAAGAAGGTGACGTTGAAGCCGACGAACGTCAGCCAGAAGTGGATCTTTCCCAGCCGCTCGTTGTACATCCGCCCGGTCATCTTCGGGAACCAGTAGTAGATGCCCGCGAAGATCGTGAAGAGAGAGCCGCCGAAGAGCACGTAGTGGATGTGGGCGACCACGAAGTACGTGTCGCTCGCATGGATGTCGACCGGAACCGAGCCGAGGTAGATGCCGGAGAGGCCGCCGATAACGAACATGGCCACGAAGCCCGTGGCGAAGAGCATCGGCGTCCTGAAGTGGAGACGCCCCTCCCAAAGCGTCGCCAGCCAGCTGAACACCTTGATCCCGGTCGGCACGGCGATGACGAGCGTCGTCACCATCATCGGCACGCGGATCCAGGGCTGCATGCCGGAGACGAACATGTGGTGCGCCCAGACCGAGAAGCCCAGGATCAGGATCGCCATCAGCGAGAGCGCCATCAGCCGGTAGCCGAAGATCGGCTTCCGCGCGAAGACGGAGATGACCTCCGAGGCGATGCCGAAGCCGGGCAGCATCATGATGTAGACGGCCGGGTGCGAGTAGAACCAGAAGATGTGCTGGTAGGCGATGATGTCGCCGCCCAGCTCCGGGTTGAAGAAGTTGGTGTGCATGACCCGGTCGAACATGATGAAGAACTGGGAGCCGGCGACGAACGGGGTCGCGAGCACGACGAGCGTCGAGGTCGCGAAGTTCGCCCAGACGAGCAGCGGCATGCGCCAGAAGGACATCCCGGGCGCACGCATCGTGATGATCGTGACCAGGAAGTTGAGGGCGGTCATGATCGAGGAGGCGCCGGCCCACTGGACGCCCATGTGGAAGAAGAGGTTGCCGACCGCCTGGTTGACGGAGAGCGGCACGTAGTTCGTCCAGCCTGCCGCGAAGGCCCCGCCCTCGGGGACGAGGTAGCTCGAGAGCATGATCAGGCCGGCGATCGGCAGCAGCCAGAACGAGAGCGCGTTCAGGCGCGGGAAGGCCATGTCCGGCGCGCCGATCATCAGCGGGATGACGTAGTTCCCGAGGCCGGCGAACACCGGGATGATGAAGAGGAAGATCATCAGCGACGCGTGCACCGAGAAGAGCCCGTTGAACGTCTTCGTGTCCACGTACTGCGTCCCCGGCTGCGCGAGCTCCGCGCGGATGAACATCGCCATCAGGCCCGCCGCGACGAAGAAGAAGATCGTCGTGACCAGGTACTGGATCCCGATCACCTTGTGGTCGGTGTTGACGCGGAAGTAGTCCTTCCAGGTGCGCGCGCCGTGGCCCGAGTGGTCCTCGGGCCTCGGTCGGCCGCCCGGAGATCCAGTAGAGCCAGTAGTCGAAGCCGCCGAGTGCCGGCGAGGAAGCCGAGCGGAACGATGATCGTCCAGGCGACGATCAGGACCTGCAGCTCCCAGAGCGGCTCGAAGCCCATGGCGCCGCGGATGCCGATGACGAGGAGCGTCGCCAGCACCCAGGCGATCGGGACGACCCAGAGGACGCGCAGCCAGCCCGGGCCGGTCAGGCGCCGGAGGCCGCGGCGGGGCGGGGGCCCGTGCTCGGGAGCCTGCTCGGGCACGTGCGCGGCCTGGACGTCGAGCGCCATCAGCGGTACCCCCTCCGGTCGCCTGGAGCAAGTACTGGACGAGACCGTCGAGCTGCTGCTCGGTGAAGAGCTCACCGTAGTTGGCGGGCATCACTCCGTCCTGGTAGCCGGCCGCGACCTCTGCGCTCGGGTCGACGATCGACTGCATGATGAACTCCGCGTCAGCGCCCTGCAGGACCTCGTCGAGGTTCGGCCCGACCTCGCCCTGCGTACCCGCGTCGGCGAGCGTGTGGCAACTGCCGCACTGTTGGGTGAAGAGCTCTTTCCCCTGGATCGCGCCGCCCTGCTCGACGAGCCGGCGCTGCTCGTCGATCCAGGCCTGGAAGTCGGCGGCCGTGAGGACGCGCGCCTCCGCGCGCATGATCGCGTGGCCGAGCCCGCACAGCTCGGTGCAGATGACGGGGAAGGTGCCGAGCTCGGTCGGCTTGACCGTGGTGTTCGTGGTGATGCCCTTGACCGCGTCCTGCTTCATCCGCCACTGCGGCACCCAGAACGAGTGAATGACGTCCTTGGAGGTGATGTCGAACCGGACGGTCTGGTCGATCGGGAGTACCAGCTCGCCCGTGGTGAGCGGCTTGCCGTCCTCCCCGACCTTGATGTCGGGATAGGTGAACGTCCAGGCGAACTGCTGGCCGGTCACCTGCACCGTGCGGTACTTGCCGTTGGCCGGGAGGTCCTCCGCCTTGGCGAGCGCGACGCCCGAGTAGACGGCGATGGTCGTCACGAGCACGATCGGGATCAGGGTCCAGAGGATCTCGAGGCCCGTGTGTCCGTGGATCGGGCTGCCGTCGTCCATGTCGCCCGGCGGCGCCCGGAACTTGTAGACGGCGTAGGCGGAGACGCCCGCGACGACGGCGAAGACGACCACGCAGATCGCGGTGACCAGCCAGTAGACGCTGTCGACTATGTCCGCCTGCTCCGAGGCTGCGTCCGGCAGCCACGGAATCAGGAGCGCGACGAGCGCGAGCGCGGCTCCGACGGCCACCCCGACCAGCGTCATTTGGATGATCGAGCGTTTCCGCACGGTGAAAGCGGGGAATCACGACTCCCGAGCGAAACCCTAACGCAACCGTCTCCACGCCAGAGGGCCCAACGGGCGGTCGCAACGGAAGGAGGAAACCCCCTGCGATGGGTATCGGCGTCAGCATCTTTCTGATGGTCGTCGGAGCGATTCTCGCCTTCGCCGTCACGGCCGACGTCAGCGGGATCGACATCGCCACGGTGGGCTGGATCCTGCTGATCGCGGGCGCCGTCGGCTTCCTCCTCTCGCTTTTCTTCTGGTCGACCTGGGGCGGGGTCGGGACCTGGCGGCGCGAGACCGTCGTCCGCCGCGACCCGTACGACCGCCCTCCCTACTAGGACTCCTCCTCACCTCCTTCCTGCCCGGGGCGGCCTGCGGCCGCCCCGCCCATTTCACCGCGTCGGTGCCGGGCCGTAGGGTTGCGCGATGGACATCGGCTTCGCGGAGGGACTACTCATCCTCGGGTTGCTGCTCGCGGTCGCCGCCGCGCTCTCGGGCTGGCTGCACGGGACGGTGCTCTCGATCTCGGTGCTCTCGGTCGCCGCCGGCGTGACGTTGGCGCTTCTCGACGTGGTCGAGGCGAATCCGAGCGCCGAGATCGTCATCCTGCTCGTCGAGCTCGCGCTCATCCTGACGCTCTTCTCCGACGGCCTCCTGGTCGAGTCGGAGCTCCTGCGGGAGCACTGGGGGCCGACCGCGCGGGCGCTCGTGTTCGCGATGCCCCTCACCCTCCTCATCCTCGCGCTCGTCGGCAAGGGGCTCTTCCCGGAGCTCACCTGGGCGGAGGCGTTCCTGCTCGGCGCGGTGCTCTCGCCGACCGACCCGGTCGTCACCTCGGCGGTGGTGGCGTCCCAGCGCGTACCGCGGATCGTCCGGCACACGCTGAACCTCGAGTCCGGGCTGAACGACGGCCTGGCGCTCCCGTTCGTGCTCTTCTTCCTCGTGCTCTCGACCGCGGGAAACGCCGGCACGGAGGCAGCGAGGCTGGCGGGCGAGGCACTCGTCGGCGGCGCGATCGGCCTCGGCCTCGCCGTCGTCGCCGGCCGCCTGCTCCGCCGCCTGCCGGGCGGGAGCATGGAGCCGAAGTACGAGGGCGCCTACGCCCTCGGGCTCGGGCTCGTGGCGTTCGGTCTCGCGGACGTCACCTGGGGCAACGGCCTGATCGCCGCGTTCGTCGCCGGCATTGGGCTGGCCGCCACCCGCCACGAGATCCCGCGGGCCTTCCAGGAGTTCAACGAGAGCGTCAGCGCCGTCTTCCAGATCGCGACGTTCTTCGTCTTCGGAGCCCTCGTCGTCGCGACCGGCTGGGAGGGCTCGGTCTGGCCGATCGTCGTCTTCATCGCGGCCGCCCTCCTCGTCGCCCGCCCGGTCGCGGTGATGGTCTCATTCGTCGGTGTGCGGATGCCGAGGCCCTACAAGCTCTTCATCGCCTGGTTCGGGCCCAAGGGCGTCGCCTCGATGCTCTTCGCCCTCTTCGTCCTCGCCTCGAGCGCGCCCGACCGCACGCTCGTCTTCGACATCGCCTCGTTCGTGATCCTCTCCTCGATCATGGCGCACGGCCTCACCGACACCGTGGGCGCGCGCTGGATCGAGCGCCGCCTCGGCTCGGCTCAGTCGGCCGAGAGCAGCACCGCGTAGGCCAGCAGGTAGAGGGCGAAGAGGACGACCATGCTGAAGCGGTCGTGGCGGCGGCGGCCGCCGAGGAGGGCACCGACGATCCCCACCGCGACGAGGGTGTAGAGCGCGCCGGTCAGTGCGAGGCGGGTCGTCACCGCCGCAGGCGCCACGAGCGGGCCGGCGCCGATCGAGAGCGTCGCGTCGACGAGCGAGCTGCCGAGCGCGTCGCCGAGCGCGATCCCCGGCGCGCCGCGGAGAAGCGCGGTCACGTCGACGACGATCTCCGGCGCCGACGTCCCGAACGAGGCACCGAAGAAGGCGATCACGAACTCGGGGACGCCGGCGAGCTCGGCGAGCCGGACGAGCGCGCGCACGGCCACCGTCGCACCCAGGCCGACGAGGCCGAGCGCCCCGAGCACGACGGCGCCCTGCGCCCAGCGGTTCTGCAGGCCCACCGTCGGCGGCTCCTCGGGGGCGCTGCTCGGAATCACCCGCACGATGATCCAGGTGGCGACTCCCCAGGCCAGGACGAGGATCAGGCCCTCCCAGCGGCTCAGCCAGCCGTCGGCGACGAACGCCGCGGTGAGGACGAGCCCGCCCATCGTCAGAATCGTCACCAACCCGACCTGGAGGCGGTCGATCAGCATCGCCCCGACCACGAGCGGGAACAGCCCGAGCACGAGCGTGTACTGGGTCAAGGTGGAGCCGATCGAGTCCCCGACGTTGACGTCCCCTTCGCCCTGCAGGTGGGCCGAGATCGAGTTGGCGATCTCCGGCAGGTCGGTCCCGAGCGAGACGAGCACGACTCCGACGATGAATGGCGGGGCCCCGAGCGCGGCGGCGAGCGCCCGCGTGTAGGCGACGGCACGGTCGCTCGCCACGAGCGCGAGCACGAGGCCGGCGACGAACAGAAGTGCCTGGAGCGCGATCTCCATCGACGGTCACACAGCCGCCGGCTCGACCCGCCCGGCTCTGCGACCTTCGAAAGGAAGGGCGATTCTAGCCTCGACCGACCGACGCGAGGTCCGGTACTGATTCGTCAGGGGTCCAGTGGACATCGTCGCAGTCGTCATCTTCCTGGGCGCGCTGGCGGTGATCGCCTTCGAGTGGGTCCACCGCACGAAGGCGGCGCTCGTCGGCGCCGGTCTGGTCGTGCTCATCGGCGTGATCGAGCTCGAGCCCGCGGTCGACGCCGTCGACTGGAGCACGCTCGGGCTGCTCGTCGGGATGATGGTCCTCGTCGGGCTGACGGAGCGGACGGGGATCTTCACCTACCTGGCGCTCCGAACCGCCCAGCTCTCCGACGGGAAGCCCTTCCGCCTCGTCTTCCTGCTCGCCGGCATCACTGGCATCACCTCGGCCTTCCTCGACAACCTGACGTCGATCCTGCTCGTCGTCCCCATCACGCTGCTCCTCGCGGACATCCTCAGGATCTCGCCGATCCCGCTCGTCCTCGTCGAGGTGATCGCGTCGAACGTCGGCGGGACGGCGACGCTGATCGGCGATCCGCCGAACATCATGATCGGGAGCGCCGTCCCCGAGCTCACCTTCAACGACTTCATCCTCAACCTCGCGCCCGTGGCGATCGTGACCCTCGGGGTCGTGACGACCGTGCTCTACTTCGTCTTCAGGCGCCAGCTCGTGGTCTCGCCCGAGCGCATCGCGGGCCTCGAGCGTCTCGACCCGGCGCGCGACGTGCGCGAGAGCAAGTACGTGAAGCGGTCCGTTGCCGTCCTGATCGGCACGATCCTGGCCTTCTTCCTGCACGCCCCGCTCCACATCGAGCCGGCCGTGGTCGCGCTCGGCGGAGCGACCATCCTCCTCCTCGTCGCCTCGGACGACGTCGAGGACGCGCTCGAGCGCGTCGAGTGGTCGACGATCTTCTTCTTCATCGGGCTGTTCGTCATGGTCGGCGCCCTCGAGGAGCGCGGCGTCATCGACGAGATCGCCGACTGGCTCGCCGAGACGACCGGCTCGACGGTCGGCCAAGGGATGGCCATCCTCTGGGGCTCCGCCGCCGGCTCGGCGCTCGTCGACAACATCCCCTTCACCGCGGCCATGATCCCGGTCGTCCAGCAGCTCCAGGTCGGCGAGGCCGGCTTCGACGACGGCCTCTGGTGGGCGCTCGCCCTCGGCGCGTGCTTCGGCGGGAACGCGACGCTGATCGCGGCCGCCGCGAACGTGGCCGCCTCCGGCGTCCTCGAGCGCAGCGGGCAGTCGATCTCCTTCGGCCGCTTCCTCGCGGTCGGCTTCCCGGTGACGATCCTCTCGCTCGCCATCGCTACCGTGTACCTCCTGGCCTTCCAGCTCTGACGCAGTGCGAGTCATCTCCGACATCGACCTCGTCCCGGCCTCGGTGCCGCGCACGGCGACCTTCATGGACGCCGCGGAGGTGCTCGTCTCGCACCCCGTGAACGCGATCGCCGTGCTCGACGAAGAGGGCGGCGTCGTCGGCCTGTTCGCCGACTCGGACCTGCTCAAGGGCGCCTTCCCCGGCTACCTGACGGAGCTCCACCACACCGCCTTCGCCGACGACGACGCCGCGAACCTCCCCGAGCGGGCCGCCGCGGTGGCCTCGGAGCCCGTCGACAGGCACATGCACGACCCGATCGTGCTCGACGGGGCCTCGAGCGCGACGCACGCGGCCGAGCGCTTCCTCCACTGTGACCTGGGCGCGCTCCCCGTGACCAGGGACGGGCGCTTCGTCGGGATGCTGGGCCGGGCCGAGCTCTGCCGCGCGGCGCTGGGGCGTGGGCTCGACGCCGGGCCCTCCTGACCCGCGCTAATCGTGCACGACCCGGCCCTCCATGCCGCCGGCGACGGTCACCACCTGCCCGGTGACGTGGCCCGACAGCTCGTCGGAGGCGAGGACGACGATCTGGCGGGCGACGTCCTCAGGCTCGGCGACCTTCCGCAGCGACATCGTCCGCGTCACCCGGTCGACGAGCCCGGGGTCGTCGAGCGTCGAACGAGTCATCGGCGAGACGGTCCAGCCCGGACACACCGCGTTCACGCGCCCGCGCGGCGCGATGCGGACGATCTCGTTCTTGAGGCTGAGCAGGAGGCCGCGGACGATCGCCGACTTGGCCGAGGCGTAGTCGGCGTGTCCCGCCTCACCGACGAGCCCGGCCGTCGAGCCGACGAGGACGAGGTTCCCGTGGCCGGCCCGCTCGACCTCGCGAAGAAAGCCGCGTGCAGTGAGGAACGTCGCCGTCAGGTTGGCGGCGAGCGTCTCCTGCCAACGGTCGAGCGGCAGCTCCCAGAGCGGCACGTCCTCCTCGGGCCACACGCCCGCGACGGCGGCGCAGGCGTCCAGCCCTCCGAGCGCCGACCGCGCCTCCACGTAAAGACGGTCGGACTCCTCCTCGCGGGTCAGGTCGGCAGGGATGACCACGGCGGCTTCACCACATTCGGCGGCGACCGCCTCCGCCCGCTCACGGCCGCGGTGGTAGTGGACCACCACTCGCGCGCCCTCGCCCGCGAAGGCTCGCGCGCAGGCAGCGCCGATGCCGCCCGACGCGCCGGTGACGAGCACGCGCTTGCCCGAGAGCCCGCTGTCCATGGGCGTCAATGTTCGCACGCTCACCGACGTTTCTCGAACCGAAGCCGGCGGTCGGAGGGCGTGTTTGAGGCCCGGAGCCGCGGGTACCGGACCGGCATGCTTCGAATCACCGCACTAACGCTCACACTCGGCCTGGCCCTGCTCGCGCCCGCCTGCGGCGGCGGCGACGACGCGGTCAGCGCCGACGAACTCCAGGCACAGATCTCCGAGGCGCAGGACCGGGCGAACTCCGAGCTGTCCCAGCTCGGCAACGCCGATTCGGCCGACGAGCTCCAGGCGCGGGCAGAGGACGCGGCCGCCGCGCTGCGCGAGGAGGCGGACAGCCTGGCGGACGTCGACGTCCCCGAGGGTGTCGAGGATGCCCGGAATCAGTTCGTCGAGAGCCTCCGCAACCTCGCCGATCAGATTGAGGAGCGGGCGCAGAACCTCGGCGACAGCGATCTCGGCAACCTGCTCGAGCAGTTCCAGGGGGTCAGCACCGAGGACCTCCAGGGAGCGCTCGACGACCTCCGGGACGCCGGCATCGAGATCCCGACGGTCGAGACTCCCTAGGTCTCCGCCCGCCTTCGCCACCGCACCCTCGGCCAGCGGCCGGGCCAGGCGCTCGCCGGCCCGACCAGGGCGAGGAGCGCAGGAACGAGCCACGTGCGCACGAGGAACGCCTCCACGATGACCCCGACGAACATCGCGAAGGCGAACTCGCGGAAGGAGACGAGCGGCACGAGCGCGAGGAGCGCGAAGCTGAGGGCAAGCGCGAGGCCGGCGACGTTGATCGCCCGGGCCGTGCCGGGGACCGTGGCGGCGACCGCGTCACGGAACGGCCGGCGCCGCGCCTCCTGCCAGACGCGTCCGACGAGGAAGACGTTGTAGTCGGAGCCCAAGGAGACGAGCAGCACCGCGGCCATGAACGGAACGTAGTACGTGAGCTGGTCCCGGCCGAGCGCGTCCTGGAAGACGAGCGAGGTCACGCCGAGGGTGGCGCCGAGCGCGAGGACGCTGGTGGCGAGCAGGTAGAACGGCGCGAGCAGCGACCGCAGGAAGAGGACGAGCACGAGGACGTTGACCGCCAGCGCCGCGATCGCGATCCGCCGCAGATCGTCGCGCACGGTCGCGATCGTCTCCTCCGCGAGCGCCGTGTTCCCGCCGAGCGCCGTGGTAGTCGGCGCCAGGCCGGCCTCCTCGGCGAGGTCGGGCACGCGCTCCCGCAGCCGGTCGAGCGTCTCCCGCGCCGCGGGGCCCAGCGGATCGCTGTCGAGGAGGACGACGAAGCGGGCGGCGGCGCCCGACTCCGAGAGGACGATGCCCCGGGGTAGCGAGACGGGCAGCGTCCCCGGGCCGAGCACGCCGGCGACGCCGGGCTGCTCCTCGAGCAGGACTTCGAAACGGGCGAGCTCGTCACGCAGCCCGGACAGGCCCGCCTGCTCGACGAGCAGGAGCGTCGGCGAGAGGACGCCGGGAGCGAAGCCCTCGGCGGCGGCCTCGGCAGCCAGGGCGGGCTCGGAGGAGGACGGGAGGCTGGAGATCGGCTCGACGCCGAGCTCGAGGTCGCGAACCGGCCGGGCCGCCAGGAACAGGGCGCCGCCGACGACGACGACGACCAGCGCGGCGGCGAGCCGCGACGAGGCGAGCCTGGCGACCAGCGGCGCGCGCCGGGGCTCCAGGTCGAGGATGCCGGCCCGGGGCGAGCGGGGCCAGAACGCGTGGCGACCGAGGATGGCGAGGGCCGCGGGCACGAATGTGACCGAGACCGCGAGCCCGATGAGCACGGCGAAGGCAAGGCCCGGGCCGAAGACCCTGAAGAACTCGAGCTCGGCCGCCAGGAGGGCCGCTGTCCCGGCGGCGACGATGAGGCCCGCGGTGACGATGATCGGCGTGAACTCCCCGGCCGTGCGCTCGGCTGCCGTCAGGCGGTGCTCGCCCTCGCGCAGGCGGTGGGAGAAGCCCGAGAAGTAGAAGATCGAGTAGTCGGTGACGATGCCGAGCAGGAGCACGAGAACGATCGGCTCGAGCTCGCTCGCCACGGCGAACCCGAGCCCGCGGCCGATGGCGGCGAGCAGGCCGAGCGAGATCACGAACGAGATCGCCACTGCCAGGAGCGTGAGGAGCGGCGCGGCGAGCGCCCGGTACGTGAGCCCGATCACGAGGACGATCAGGAGCACGGTCGCCGCCTCGACCACGGGGATCGCCTCCCGGATCAGGCGGCCCTGCTCGACTCGCGCGGGAACGACCCCGGTGACGCCGACGAGGGCGTCGGCCTCGTCGAAGCGGCGATCGGAGAACCAGTGGGCGAGACGGTCTCGCGCGCTCAGGCTGAGGCCCGGCTCGAAGAAGAGGTAGGTGATCGCGGTGGTCGAGCTCTCCCGCGAGCCGGGAACAGCACCGAGCGCGTTCGTGAGCGGGATCGCGAAGGGGACGGAGAGGAGGTCGGGATACTCGCGCCGCGCGATCGCGAGCGCGCGCTCGGCCACGCGCGCCTGCGCCTGCGGCGAGAGGCCCTCGGGATCGCGCTGGACGACGAGCGTGTTGGAGAGGACCGGGAAGCGGAAGAGCTCGGCCGAGCGTATCTGCGTGCGGACGGCGGGCGCGTCGCTCGGGACGAGGCTCCCCAGCGCGTCTCCGCGCGCCTCGTCGAGGCGGGGCAGGTAGAGGATCGACGCTACCGCCGCCGCGAGCCAGCCGGCGACGATCAGGAAGCGGAGCTGGACGACGAGGCGGGCGGTGCGGGGAAGGGGAGCCACGGGCGGTCCCTACCCGCGCGCCCCGACTACGACGCGGTGTCGTGCGAGCCCCGCCGCGGCTCAGCCCGCGGGAATCGGGCGGATGACCACGGGCTGACCCGTGGCGGGGCCCCGTGCGCCTACATCCGGCGCCATTCGGGCAGCCGTCGCCGCTCGTCCAGGCGGGAGTCCGCGCCGAAGAGCACGGCGAGTGGCCCGATCAGCACGATGAAGGTGAGAACTGCGATCGTCATACACTCAGGATCCGTCGAGATGTCCATAAGCGCAAGTCGAGTTATCATTGAAATCGATCATGCGACCTGATGGATGGCTGGGCGTCGAGATCCGCCACCTCGCGGCTCTGCAGGCGGTGGCAGAGGAGGCCTCCTTCGGGCGCGCGGCCGAGCGGCTCGGCTACACGCAGTCGGCGGTCAGCCAGCAGATGCAAGCCCTCGAACGCGCCGTCGGGCAGCAGCTCGTCGAGCGCCCCGGGGGCCCGCGGAAGGTCTCGCTGACGGAGGCCGGCGAGCTCCTCCTGCGCCACGCGGACGAGATCGTCGCCAGGCTGCAGGCGGCCCAGGCGGACATGGCTGCTCTGGCCGAGGGCTCGGCGGGCACGTTGCGAGTCGGGACGTACCAGAGCGTGGGCGCGCGCGTGCTACCCCGGCTGCTGCGCGAGTTCACGGACGCCTGGCCCGGCGTCTCCGTCCAGCTGACCGAGTCGGCCGACGACGGAGCGTTGCTCGACCTCGTCGAGCGCGGCGAGCTCGACTGCACCTTCGTGATGCTCCCGGCCGTGGACGGCCCGTTCGAGACCCTCGAGCTGATGCGCGACCCGTACGTGGCCGTCCTGCCCGCAGGCTCTCCGCTCGCCGGGCGCGCGAAGCCGCCCTCCCTCCGGGAGGTGGCCGCGATGCCGCTGATCGGCAACCGCCAGTGCCGGAGCGTCCACCAGATCGAGAACCGTTTCCGGGACGCAGGACTCGAGCCCCGCGTCGTCTTCCGCTCCGACGACAACGGCACCATCCAGGAGCTCGTCGCGGCCGGCGTCGGCGTCGCCCTCGTTCCGCTCCTGACGGTCGACCCCGCGCACCACGCCACCGCGGTGATCTCCCTCGCCGCCGTCCCGCCCCGGAGGATCGGGGTCGCCTGGCACCGCGACCGCTACCGGTCGCCGGCCGCCAGGGCGTTCGTGGACCTCGCCGGCGAGGTCTGCGCCCAGGTCGAGGCCGACCAGTCCGGCGCAGTGGCCGCGGCCTAGTCGGGCGTCAGGGACTCGGCGATCTCGATCGCCCGCGCGCGGCCGACCTCGCCCTCGATGCGCACGAGCACGTCGTTCCCATCGACCAGCAGCGTGTTGCCCGCCAACCGGCCCTGATCCTCGAACACTCGGCCTTCCCCCTCGAAGAGGACGGCGTGTGGCCCTCCCTCCAGCCAGAGTGCGGGATACGGCCCGACCTGGAGGCGCTCGACGCGGGTGCCGGCGTCGGCCATCTTCTCGACGAAGCCGGTGGCGCCCTCGCCGGCGAACTCGCTGACCAGGATGCCGACGCCGGTGTACGACGACTGCGGGACGCCCTCACCCGGCGCGTAGACGAGCGTCAGACGCATCCCGTAGGGCTCCTCGGAGGAGTACACAGCGTCGGGCGGGCCCAGGGCCGCGGGGATCAGCACCTCGGGAATCTTCACGTTCGACAGGGCGCCGGGAAGCAGCCGCCCCAGGTCGAGGGCGCGCGCGCTCGCGGGGGGGACGCGAGGGAGCGACTCGACCCGCTGGACGGTCGCCCCGCGGAGATGGAAGAACTCGAGGATGGCCGTTCGCGCCTGGGGGACGGCGAAGGCCGCGAAGAGGCCGACGGCGAGCGCCGCCAGGGCGATCGCGAGGCCGGCGCCGGCGCGTGACAGGAGGGCCGCCCAGCCGTTCGAGGACCGGCGCCGAGACGTCCGGCGCCTCGGGGTAGGAGAGTCGGTCGCCGAGGCCGACGAGAGCGCGCTCGAGCTCGCTCACGCAGGCTCCTCGAGCCGCGCCCGCAGGCGCTCGAGTGCGCGCGACGTCCTCGATTTGACGGTGCCGCGCCGACAGCCGAGCGCGGCGGCGGTCTCCTCCTCGGAGAGCCCGAGGAAGTAGCGACACGCGATCGCGAGGCGGTCGTCCTCGCCGAGCGCGTTCACCGCCGCGAGGAGCTCCTCCCGGCGCTCGGCCTCGAGGAGGGCCGCCTCGGGGGACGGGACCGCGCCCCCCGAGTGCGGATCCTCGGCCGCGCGCAGCGCGAGGCGCTCGCGCCGGCCGGCCGACCTGCTCCGGTTACGCGCCTCGTTGGCGACGATCGCAAGGAGCCAGGGCCGAAACGGCGCTCCTCGCCGGAACCGCCCGAGGGCGCGATACGCCTTCACGAAGGCCTCCTGGACGGCGTCCTCGGCCTCGGCGGCCGAGCCCGTGAGCAGGTAGGCGGTGCGAAACGCAAGGTTCTGGTGCTCCTCCACGAGCGCGCCGTAGGCGCGGGTGTCGCCCATACGGGCGCGGACGACGCGATCGTCCTCTGCCGGTGGCCGGTCCCCCACGGCACCCGTTCTACACCGCGCGCGGGCGCGCGGTTCCGGCTAGCTCGCCTTGACGAAGCGGTAGATGGTCCCGAGGCGGGAGAGGAGATAGAGCTCGCCGTCGGCGTCCTCGCCGAAGGAGGTCAGCTGCGGCACGCGGAACGGGTGCCCGCGTCTCGTCACCTCGCCGTCCCAGTAGGCGAGGCTCCAGATCCGGCCGGAGCAGTAGTCCCCGTAGAAGTACCGGCCCCAGGACTCGTCGCGCAGCCTCTCGCCCCGGTAGACGTAACCGCCGACGACCGAGCAGCCGAGGTCGTGGGAGTACTCCGTGAGCGGCTCGACGACCGTCCCGCCCGGCGTGAGCGGCTTGTCCTCGAAGACGTCCGACGCCTCGAAGACGTTCCAGCCGAAGTTGTGCACCTCGCCGAGGTCGGGCGCCGCGACGTAGTCGACCTCCTCCAGCGTGCTCTGACCGACGTCGCCGAGCCAGAGGTCGCCGCTGACGCGGTCGAAGGAGAAGCGCCAGGGGTTCCTGAGGCCGTAGCCGACCATCTCCCACTCAGTGCTCGACCCGTCGACGTCCAGCCGCAGGAGCTTCCCAAGGCGACTGGAGAGGTCCTGGGCGTTGTTCTCCGGGTCGCCGGCGGAGCCGCCGTCGCCGGTGCCGAGGTACAGGAGCCCGTCGGCACCGAAGGCGAGCTGGCCGCCGTTGTGGTTCCCGTACGGCTGGGGAATGTAGGCGAGCTCCCGCTTTTCGACAGGCTCCTCCCCGACGGACGACTCGCGAAACTCGACGACGCGGGTGGCGCCCTCGAGGTCGGTGTAGTTCACGTACAGGAGTCCATTGGAGACGTAGCTCGGGTCGAAGACCAGCGACAGCAGGCCCTGCTCGTTGCCGGTGGAGACCCGGTCGGAGAGGTCGAGGAACGGCTCGTCGAGCAGCTTCCCGCCTGCGATGACCCGCACGCGCCCGGTCTGCTCGACGACGTAGAGGCGGTTTCGCTGGCCCGGCGCCCACGTGAGGAAGACCGGCGAGTCGAGGCCGGCCGCGACCATCTCGAGGGCCAGAGGGCCTCCCTGCGCCGGCGGCCCGGGATCGACCTCGGGGAGCGGCGGGCGCGAAGGGCCCTCCGCCGCCGCCTCCGTGGTGGTCTCCGGCTCCGTCCCCGGGCCGGGCTCGGTCTGGCCCTCCGGCGACCCGCCCGTGCAGGCGGCCACGAGCACGAGGAGCGCCACCCCGGCTGCGAGCATTGCCACGCGCATTCTCATCAGGTTACGGACGGACGCCGCCGCCGGGGGACGCCTGCCTACGAGGCGCCGGCCCGCGCAGGGAAGAGCGGCTCGCGCGCGAGAACCGTCTCGCGCAGGGCCGCGAGCATCGCGGGCAGGCCGGCGGAGCCCAGCTCGCCCGCGCGGTGAGCGGCGAGCACGCGCCGCTTCGGCCCGAAGGCGATCGGCCGGACGGCGACGCCGGGGTTCAGCCGCGAGAGCCCCAGGTCCGGAGCGAACGCGACCCCGGCTCCCGAGGCGACGAGGTTCTGCATCGCGGTGTAGTCGTCGAACTCGAAGCGAACGCGCGGCTCGAAGCCCGCCGCCCGACACGCACGCTCGGTGAACGGGTTGCAGGAGGAGCGGCTCGTGCTCCGGATCCACGTGTCCTCGGCCAGGTCGAGCAGGCGGACGACACGCCGCCCCGCCGCCGGATGCGCGGCCGGCAGGACGATGCGGAGCGGCTCCTCGAGCAGGAGCTCGAGCTCGACGCGCGGGTCGACCGGCAGGGGGACGTGATCGTACTCGAACACGATCGCGAGGTCGAGCTCGCGCACCCGGACTCGCGCCAGGGTGACGAGCGGGTCGGCCTCCGTGACGGTGACCTCGATCCCGGGCTCGAGCGCGCCGAAGCGGACGAGGGCGTCCGGCACGATGCCGGCGGCGGCGGTCGTGTTCGCCCCGATCCGCAGCCGAGGCGGCGACCCGCCCAGCTCACGCAGGTCGGCCTCGGCCTCCGCAAGCTGCTCGAGGATGACCTCGGCGTGCTCGACCAGGCGCCAGCCGGCCGGGGTCAGGCGGATGCTCCGCGGACCGCGCTCCACGAGCGGCACGCCGGCTTCCGCCTCGAGCTTCGCGACTTGCTGCGAGACCGCCGAGGGCGTGAAGCGGAGCGACTCGGCCGCGGCGGCGATCGAGCCGCGCAGGGCGACTTCCCGGAGGACGCGCAGGCGGCGGACGTCGAGCATAAGGAGGAGCTTCAACTACACGCGTAGCAACGCGAGTGGTCGGGCGTCCCGGGTACTGGCAGCGTTCGACTCGGTGCGCACGCTTCGCCGGCTCGGCTATCCGCTTCGACTCGCCTCGCTCAGGGTGGCACGGCGGGCGCCCACCGCGCTCCTCGCCGTCGCCGGCGTCGCCGCCGGCGCGGCCATGCTCGCGACCGTGCTCGCCGGGACGGTCGTCGCCCGCGACCAGAGCGTCGGCCGGGCGGTCGCGGACATTCCCGCGGCGCAGCGCGCCGTCCGCGCCGCGTGGTTCGGGATCCCGGCCCTCGACGAAGACCATGCCGCGCTCGAGCGCTCGGCCCGGCGTGCATTGGCCGGGGTCACGCCGGAGGACCCGACTGCACTCGTCCTCTTCCGCGAGAGCACGATCGCAGGCACGTTCCTCGGGCTCGGCGCGGTCGACGGCCTCGGCGACTGGGTGACGCTCCGCTCCGGCCGCCTGCCGCGCACCTGCGAGCCCGAGCGCTGCGAGGTGGTGAGACTGCGCGGCGCGGGATCGATCCCGAACGTGGCGGGGCTCCGCCTCGTCCAGGTCGGAACCGCGGTCCTGAACGTCACCAGTGCTCTTCGGAGACTTCATCGCCCCTGCCGAGAACGAGCAGAGCAGGGCCGCCCTCAGCCCCACGTATCGGGAGGCAGCGGGCTACCACCGCCCGGAGCCCGCGCCGCTCGTCCTCGCCGAGGGGATCGACACCCTCGCCGCTTCGCCGGTCCTCGAGACCGTCTATCGGAGCTACGCCTGGGTCTCCCCGCTCCGGCCGGGAACGGTCCGGGCCTGGGAGGTCGACCGCTTCGCGGGCGCCGCCGCCCGGGCCCGGTCGGAGCTGCAGACTACCTCCCCCTCCTTCGACCTGACCGCGCCGGTGGACGAGGTCCGCTCGGCCGCCGAGGCGAGCGACGTCGCCGGCCGGCGGCTCCTGCTCGTGGGTGGCGAGTCCGCGGCGCTTCTCTTTGCGTTCGCCGTCCTCGCCGCCGTGAGCATGCGGCGCGGCACGGACGCCGCCAGACGCCGGCTCACCTGGTTCGGGGCGCGCCGCTGGCAGCTCGCGCTCTTCACCGGCCTGGAGGCCACCGCCGTCGCGGTCGTGGGGACCGCGGTCGGCTGGGGCGTGGGGACGCTGGCCGGTGCCGCGGTCGCCTCGCGCGCGGACAGCCCGGTCGGCGAGGTGCTCGCGCACTCGGTTCTCTCCACCAACGGTGTCCTCGCCGCCGGCGCCGTCGCCGGCGCGCTGACGCTGGTGCTGCTCGCCGCCCTGCGGGCGAAGCCGCTCGCGCTGGGCCGGCGCTCGTTCTCCGCCCTGGACGCCGCCGCCCTCGCGGCGCTCGCGCTCGTCGTCCTCACCGTCGCCCGCGGCGACCTCGACCAGGAGACGCTCGCCGCCAGGTCGGGAGCCTCCGTCGCCCTCGTCCTCCTCCCCGGCCTCGTCACCTTCGTCGCCGCAGTCGTCTGCGCCCGCCTCCTGAGACCGGCGCTCCTGCTCCTCGAGCGCCTGTCGAGAGGCCGATCGACGTCCCTGCGCCTCGCCGCGCTTTCCCTGGCGCGCCATCCGGGTCACGCCGCGGTCGCCGCGGCGTTCCTGCTCGTCAGCGTCGGGCTCGCCGTCTTCGCCGAGAGCTACCGCTCGACGCTCGCCCGGGGGCAGGAGGAGCAGGCCGCCTTCGCCGTCCCGCTCGACTTCACCCTCCGGGAGGACCTGACCCGGCTCATCCGCGTGCAGGAGGCCGCGACGCCCGATCGACTCGCGGCGCTCGGCCACGACGTCCAGGTCGAGCCCGTGCTGCGGCTCTCGGGAAACGCGGGGCGTGGGGGCGGGCGCACCGGGATCACGGTGCTCGGGCTCGACGCCGACGCGATCCCGACGCTCCACGGCTGGCGAAGCGACTTCGCGGCGCTCTCGCCCGAGGCGCTGGCAGGCCGCCTGCGCCCGGCCGGCGATGCGGCCGCACGCGGCCCGGTGCTGCCGGAGGACGCGACCGCGCTCGAGCTGCCCGCCCAAGGCCCGCCCGTCGTCGTGACGGCGAGCGTCCAGACCCGTGCGCGGCGATTTCGTTCAGCTCGAGCTGGGGAGCCCCGCCGCGCGGCAGCGACGACCGGCCTGCGCGCGCCGGTGCCCGCCGCGGCGCGGGGCGGGACGATCGTCTCCCTGACCGTCTCGCCGCCAGTGAAGGTGCAGGAGCGGGCCGGCGAGGGACGCCCGCTCGAGCTCACCCTCGAGCTGGGGGAGCTCCGGGCCGCGACGCCGGCAGGCGCCGTGGCGCTCGGCGACTACGACGGATGGCTCGGCGTCAACGGCATCGAGGCGGCGCCCGGGCGACGACGGCGTCACGATCACGGGAACGCTCAGCGAGTCCGTAGCCAGCCGGTTCCGGCCGACGGCAGGCGAGCGACGAGCAGCCGCTCACGGCCATCGTCTCCCCGAGCGTGGCGGCAGCCGCCGGGCCGGGGGGCGAGCTCGCCCTCCGCGTCGCGGGCGAGCAGGTCGTCGTCAGGATCGCCGCGGTCGCCGAGCGCTTTCCGGGAGCCGGCGAGGACTTCGTGGCCGCGGACCGGCGCCTCCTGGGGACGGCCCTCAACACCGCCCGGCCGGGAATCGCGGTCAGCAACGAGATCTGGCTCGGCGCCGCGGCCGCGCCGGCGCGGGAGCGCCTGGCGGCGGAGCTGGTACGCACGCCCTACGACGTGCTCCGCGTCGAGTCGCGGGCCGAGCTCGAGCGCTCGCTCCGGGACGACCCTCTCGCCCGCGGAACCCTGCTGACGCTCCTGGCGGCGGCGCCTTGTCGCCCTCGGTCTCGCCCTCGTCGGCGTCCTGCTCGGCGTCGTCTCCGACGTGCGCGACGAGCGCGGCGAGCTCGACGACCTCGAGGCGCAGGGCGCGCGGCCGGCCGACGCTGCGCCGGGTCGTGCGGCTGCGGAGCCTCGGTCGTCGTGGCGGTCGGGCCTCCTGGGCGGCCTGGCGACGGCGCGCGCTCCTCGGCTTCCTCGTGGTCGACCTCGTCACCGTCACGGCCGACGCGAGGGCGACCGAGCTCCCCCTGCGAACGGTCGTCGCCTGGCCGGTGCTCGCCGGTCGCCCTCGCCGCGGGCACGCTCGCCGCCGCGACCCTCGTCACCGCCGCCTCCCGCCGCGATATGAGCGCCGTCGCCGTCGAGATCCGCGACGTCTTCCGCGTCTACCCGGCTCCGGAGGGAGGCGTCGTCGCGCTCCAGGGCCTGACGCTCGAGGTCGGTGCGGGCGAGGTCTGCGTCGTGCTCGGGCCGAGCGGGTCCGGGAAGACGACGCTGCTGCGTCTCCTCGCCGCCCTCGATGGGCCGACCGCCGGGAAGCGTCCGCGTCCTCGGGCGCGACCTCGCCCGGCTGGGACGGCGCGGACGAGCCGCCTACCGCGCGAAGCTCCTCGGCTACGCCGACCAGCACTACTGGCGGGCGCTCGCGGCCGAGCTCGAGGGCAGAGAGCTCGTCGGGCTGCAGCTGGGGCTCGCCGGGGCGACCCGGCGCGAGCGGCTCGCGCCGGGCCGAGCGAGCTGCTCGAGCGGGTGGGGCTCCTCGACCGGGCGGGCGCGCGCCCGCGCGAGCTCTCGGGCGGCGAGCAGCAGCGCGTGGCGGTCTGCGCCGCGCTCGCGCACAGGCCTCGGCTCCTGCTGGCCGACGAGCCGACCGGCGAGCTCGACGCCGCGAACGCCCGGCTCGTCTACGAGGCGATCGCCGAGCTCGCCCGCGACGCCGGCACGACGACCGTGCTCGTCAGCCACGACCCGGAGTCCGCGGCGGTCGCCGATCGCATCGTCCGCGTCCGCGACGGCCGCGTGAGCGAGGAGGCCGCGCTCGCCGACGGCAGGGACGAGGCGATCGTCGTCGGTCGCGGCGGCTGGCTCCGCCTCTCGGAGGAGCTGCTCCGGCGGACGGGGATCCGGCTCGCACGCGTCTGCCCGTCTGCACGAGCACGGCATCCTCCTCCAGGCCGCCGCCGGTGCCCGGGCACCGGCCGAGGCGCACGCGGGAGGCGAGCCCGGCCCCGCGCCCGCCGCGGAGGCCGACCGTCGCGGAGGCCGCGACGTCTCGCGGACGTACGGCGAGGGGGCGGCCGCCCGGACGGCGCTCGCCGAGCTGACCGCGACCTTCGGCGGCGGCAGGCTCACCGCGGTCACCGGCCCGTCCGGCTCGGGCAAGACGACGCTCCTGCGCCTGCTCGCCGGGCTCGACCTCCCCACCGAGGGCGACGTCGTCGTCCTCGGGCACGGCGGTCTCGGCCCTCGACCGCGACGAGCGGGCCCGCTTCCGGCCGAGAGCGTCGGGCTCGTCAGCCAGGAAGCCGGGCTCGTTCCCTTCCTGACCGCCGCCGAGAACGTCGAGCTCGGTCTCTCGCTCCGCCGGGTCGACGCCGAGGAGGCAGCCGGCCGGGCGGCGGAGTCGCTCGCCGCGGTCGGCCTCGCGGGCGCCGCGGGCCGGCGCGTCTCCGACCTCTCGAGCGGCCAGCGGGAGCGGGTCGCCGTCGCCCGGGCCGTCGCCGCGCGCCCGGCGCTCCTGCTCGCGGACGAGCCGACGGCCCGGCTCGACCAGGCGAACGCGCCTCGCGGTCTCGCAGCTCCTCCTCCGACCTCGCGAGGCAGACCGGCGCCGCGGTCGTCTGCGCGACGCACGACCCGCTCCTGATCGAGCACGCCGACGAGGTCCTCGACCTCGGCGCGCGGCGCACGCGCGCGCCACGCAGGCCGCCTGACGGATGGGGTAGTGCGGCCGCCGCGGACTTCGTCTCGACCGCGAGCAGCGTGCGGGCGCCCCCGGCCGCCTTGGCCCGGTAGGCGGCGATGTCCGCCGCCCGGTAGACGTTCTCGGCCGTGGACTGGAGCGGCGTGACGCGCGCGATGCCGCCGGAGAAGCTGAACTGCCCGCGGCCGATCCGCGCCAGCGTCTCCTGCGCGCGGTCGGCGACCTTGACCGCGTCCTCGGCGGTCGATCCCGGGAGGATGACGCCGAACTCGTCGCCCCCGAGCCGGCAGGCGACGTCCGCGGCACGGATCGTCGAGCGCAGGGCGTCGGCGAGCGTCCGCAGCGCCTGGTCGCCCGCGACGTGGCCGCTGACGTCGTTGATCCGCTTGAGCCCGTCGAGGTCGACGACGAGCAGGGCGAGATCCTCCCCCGCCCGCAGGCTGCGGGCGACGGCCGCCTCGAGCTGCTCCTCGAACAGGCGGCGGTTGTAGAGGCCGGTGAGCTTGTCCCGCGCCGCCGTCTCCTGCAGCTCGGCGAAGAGGACGGCGTTGCGGATCGCGATCGCGACGATGTCGCAGAGCGCGCGGCAGAAGTCGACGTCGGCATCGTCCCAGACGCGATCCTGGACGTCCACGATCTCCATCAGCCCGATCGTCTCCCCGCGAGCCACGAGCGGGAGCATGAGCAGGGAGCCCTGCCCCTGGCGCTCGAGGAGCGCGCGCTCGGCCGGGTCGTCGTCGGGATCGCGACGCGGATCTGCACCGCCTCCTGCGTCTCGAGGACGTGCCGCGTCCGCGGGTAGTCGGCGAGGTGGTAGACCTGGCCGCCGCCGACGGTGATCTCCTCGCGCCCGCGGACGTGCTCGACGAGCATGACCAGATCGCCGCGCGCCGGGTCGAGGGTCGAGAGCTCCGCCGCGGTGGCGCCCGTCAACTCGGCGGCGTGCGACGCGAACTCGCCGAGCACCTCGCGCAGGTCGAGGCTCGAGGAGAGGGCGCGGGCGAGGTCGAGCAGCGCCTGCAAACGCGTGGCTTGGGCCATCGACACTAAATCGGCGTTCCGCGCTGCTGCCGCTTGAGAGCGTCAGCTCGCGGTCGGATGCCGCTCGTCGGGCTTCAGCAGGATGCTGATGAGCAGGTTGACGATCGAGACGATGATCGAGGCGAGGAGCGTCCACCAGAAGTTGCCGGTCTCGAAGCTCGGGACGATCCAGTCGGTCAGGTAGAGCATGAACGTGTTGATGAGGATGAGCACGAGGCCGAGGGTGAGGACCACCGCCGGCAGGGCCAGGAGGATGATCAGCGGGCGCACGATCCAGTTCACGACCGTGAAGACGAGGGCGGCGATGAAGAGAACCCAGAAGTCGTCGCCGTAGTCCAGGTCCGGGACGATCCAGGCCGCGACGAACAGCGCCACGGTGTTCGAGAGCCAGCCGAAGAGGAACAGGAGCCACACGGCGGGCATCGTGTCAAATCGGTGCGGGCTCCGCGACGGAGGCTCACCCGTCGTGCCCGGGTGCCTCGGCGCCGGCCACGCGCGCCTCGCCGCCCGGGACGAACCGCTCGTCGGTCAGCCAGAGACCCGCGATCCCGAGTCCGGTACCGCAGAGCACGGTCGCCCACGCCGCAGGGCCGGGCACCGCGAGCTCGAAGAAGTCGCGGGTCCCGGGGACGGCGAGGATGACCGCGTAGAGGCCGATCAGGCCCGCGCAGAGCATCGTCACCGCCGCCCCGCGCAGCCGCGTCGAGGCCTCGAGCGCGATGATCAGGTAGAGGCCGACGAGGACGAGCACGGTCGTCGCCACCGTGCGGGCCTCGACCAGCGCCAGGTCGAGCACGTTGAGCGCGAAGAGGTAGCTGGAGAGGACGCCGAGGCCCGCCGCGCGATGCCGGCCGGGACGCGCGAAGCGCGCCGACGTCGCGCAGGAAGCTCGTCGGCTGCGCAGGCGCCCGGAGCTGGGCGCGAGCGCGAGGAAGAAGCCGGGGATGCCGATCGTCGAGCGCGGCCGCGAGCGTCAGGTGGCGCGGCAGCAGCGGATAGGCGGTCGGCGTCAGGCCGATCGAGAGGATCAGGAAGGCGGCGAAGGCGGACTTGGTGACGAACAGCTTCGCGACGCGCTGCAGGTTGCGGAGGATGCTTGCCGGCCCTCGCCCACCATCGCCGGCACCGCCGACGAAGTCGCCGCGGACGAGCACGAGGTCGGCGACGCTCTTGGCCATCTGCGCCCCGGTGCCCTGGGCGATCGCGAGGCGGGCGGCCTTCAGCGCCGGCACGTCGTTGACGCCGTCGCCGACCATGGCGACGTACGCGCCCGGCGGCGGTCAGCGCCTCGACGACCCGCCGCTTGCCCTCGGGCGAGATCCGGCCGACGACCGACGCCGCTCGAGCGCGACCTGCCGGAGCTCCTCGTCGTCCTGCGGGAGGCTCGCGCCGTCGAGCGCCGAGCCCGAGCCGATGCCGGCGTCCGCGGCGATCGCCGCCACCGTCTCGGGCGCGTCGCCGGAGAGGACCTTCAGCTCGACGCCCTGGGCCGCGGAAGAACGCGACCGTCTCGCGCGCGTCCGGGCGCAGCCGCTCGGCGAGCGACGACCAGCCCGAGCGGCCCGGAGGCCGGCGGGCGGCTCGATCGGGTCCTCGCCGCCCGGCAGGGCCGGCGCCGTCCCGAAGGCGAGAACGCGGCGGCCGCTCGCGCGCCTGCTCCCCCGCCCGCGCCGCCAGAGCGCCGAGCGCGAAAAGCTCGGGCGCTCCGAGGACGAGACGGCGTCGTCGCGAGCTCGACCGCGCTCCAGCCGCCGGCGCGAGGAGAAGGGAACGTCGCCCCGCGGCCTCCTCCGCCGGGGCCGCGCATAGGCGTCGGCGATCGCCTCGAGCGTCGCGTTGCGCGGCTCGGCGAGGAGGCCGCGTAGCGGCCGAGCGCGGCGGCGAGCTCGTCCTCGTCGACGCCCGGCTCGGGCACGAGCTCGACGACCCGCAGGCTCCCCTCGGTGAGCGTCCCGGTCTTGTCGAGGCAGACGACGTCGACCGCGGCCAGCGACTCGATCGCGTTCAGCTGCTGCGCGAGCGCGCCGCGGCGGGCCATGCGCAGCGCCGCGACCGCGTAGGTCAGGCTCGTCAGCAGGATCAGGCCCTCGGGGACGAGGCTGACGACGGCGGCGACCGAGCGTCGGGACCGCCTCGTCCACGCGCCACGTCGAGCCGCCAGAGCGCGAACCCGAGCAGGAGCCCGAGCGGCACCATCACGCCGACGAGCGATGATCAGCAGCCGGTTGAGCGCGCGCTCGAGCGGCGAGCGCGGGTGCCGGAACGCGCGCGCCTGCCCGGCGATCCGCTCCGCGTAGCTCTCGGGCCCGACCGCCGTCACCTCGTACGCGCCCGGCTCCCTCGACCGCGAAGGAGCCCGACCGCACCCCGTCGCCGGCCGCCCGCGCCACGGGATCGGACTCGCCGGTGAGCACGACTCGTCGAGCGCGCAGCCCGCTCGCCTCGTCGAGCCGGCCGTCGGCGACGAGCTGGTCGCCCGCCTCGACGCGCGACGAGGTCGCCGACGACCACCTCCTCGACGTGCGAGCGCGCGCGGGCGCGCCGTCGCGCACGACGGTCGCCGTCGGCGCGACGAGCGTCGCCAGGCGGTCGAGCGCCCGCTTCGCCCGGACCTCCTGTGTGATCCCGATCGCGGAGTTGCCGACGAGGACGCCGAGGAAGAGCGCGTCCCGCCAGTCGCCGAAGGCGAGCGTGAGCGCACCCGAAGACCGCCAGGATCAGGTTGAAGACCGTGAAGACGTTGGCCCGGACGATGCTCGACGTAGGAGCGGCTCGTCGCGGGCGGCTCGACCGGCCCGCGCGCGGCCAGGCGCCGCTCGGCCTCCTCGGAGCTGAGGCCCCGGGCCCGGGGGCTAGCCGTCGTCGTCGTCGTCGATCTCCACCGCCCGAGGGCCATTGTGCAGCTTGGGCGCGGAGACGACGAGGACACCGTGCACGAAGCGCGCGTGCAGCCGGCCGGCATCGGCGGACTCGGGCAGGCGGAAGAGGAACTCGAAGCTCGAGTCCGTGCCGGGCTTCCGCAGATCCGGCCCGCTCACGCGAACGAGTCGGTCAACGAGCTCGACGTGCAGGTCGTGCTCGCCGAGACCGGGGGCCTCGACTTCGACTCGATACTCGTCCGCACCGTCACGGACGTGGGCGACGGGCTCGAGCTCGGCCGCCAGCCGCAGGTCGGCATCCCGCCTCGGATCGCGGGTCACGGCCGCAGGTCCAGGTTCGACCGGAGCACGATCCGCTCGGCGCGAGGGTCGATCGACACGACCTCGTCGACCGGGACGTAGACCGTCCTGAGCGTGAACAGCCCGCCCCGTACCGCCAGCGCGGAAGGCTCGTCCTCCTCGCCCATGATCGCCTCGACGATCCCGATACGGCCCTCGGGGGAGTCGACCCGGAACCCTTCACAGTGGCCCAGCCAGTAGTCGTCCGACCAGTACGTCATCTCGGAGTCGGAGCGCGTCACCGTCGGCATGGCACTGCCTCCCTTCATCCTTCTCACGAACAGTCTCGACCTCCGCGTGGGCGGGCGCGTCGGGGCAGGAGCGGAGTCGGGCTGCGGGTTTACCGCAACCCGAGCCCCACGCCGGCTCTCTGCGCACGTACAGGCTCTCCTCCGGCACGCTCCCCAGCTCGTCGAAGTCGACGCCGGCGTTCGTCTGCTCCGATTCATGACGGCATTCGCCTACTCGATCAACCTCGCCCTGCCTTCACCGCGGCCATCTCGGGCGACGCAGCCCTGCCGTTCACGTCCGCGCGGCCGCCGGCCGGCGCCGCTGGAGCGCGAGCGCCGCCTCGAACGCCGCGCGTACCTCTGCCGCCGACCATGGGCTCGGTGACTGCGTGATGAAGAAGTCCGCGAGCGTACGCTCCGTCAGCTCGTCGAGGTCGTCGGCGTCGACGCCGACGTCCCGAAGGACCGGGAAGTCGAGCTCGGTGAGCAGTCGCCGGACCGCGGACACGGCACGTGAGCCGTCGCGTGACCCGTCGTCCGGCTCGTTCATGCGCCTCGGCGACGCGCTCGAGCAGATGCGGGACGTGGCGCCGCTCGCGATCGAGCGTTTCGGCGAGCACGAGCCCGACGGTGAGGCCGTGCGGCAGGTGGAACTTCCCGCCGAGTGCCTGCGCGAGCGAGTGCTCCGCGGCGCAGTCGGAGATGTTCATCGCGAGTCCCGCCATCAGGCTCGCGCACGCCATCTCGGATCGCGCGTCGCGGTCTGAGCCGTCGCGGACGGCGGCGGCGAGCGACCTCGCAGCCAGCCGAGTGGCCTCGAGCGCGATCGCATTGCCGATCGGCGTTCTCACCCTCGCCACGATCGCCGCGATCGCCTGTGCCAGCGCGTCGACTGCCCGCGTACGCGGTCACCTTCGGCGGCAGCGAGTACGTGAGGACAGGGTCGACGAGCGCGTACTGCGCCCGCAGGTTGGGGCCGGCGATACCGATTTTCTCGAGCGTGCCCGGATCCGTTATCACCGCGCCGCCCGAGACCTCCGAGCCGGTCCCGGCCGTCGTCGGGATGCAGACGAGCGGCAGCGACGGCGGCGGGATCGAGCGGTCGCCTGCGAGGAACTCCGCGAACGTCGTGCCGCGGAGCGCACAGAGGCGAGCGCTCTTGGCCGTGTCCATGACCGAGCCGCCCCCGATCGCGACGACGGCGTCCGCGGTGGCAGCGACGAGCGCCGAGGCGGCCGCGTCGACGACGTCGATCGTCGGCTCACCGGGATCCTTCACGAACCGCGTCAGCTGGATCTCCTCACGCTCGAGCGCCGCAAGGACGGCCGCTACTGGAGGCACGAGCTCCTCGAGGCCGGCGTCGACGGCCACGAACGCACGCCTGCAGCCCTCCCCCCGCAGGATGGCGGGGAGCGCGGCGACGACGCCGTCGCCAAAGGAGATCCTGATCGGCAGATGGCTTGTGAACGGGACGATCACGTGCCCCGGGCGTCCTGGTCAACCATCGATGCAGATCGCCTGCTCGGGGCAGTTCTCGACCGCCCGCAGGGCTCGGTCGAGCGCCTCCTCGTCGCCGTCGGGGATCTCCTCGCGCCCGGGCAAGACGAAGCTGTAGCCGTCGGCGTCGAGGTCGAACATCTCCGGGACGAGTGCCGCACAACGCGCGTGTCCCTGACACCGACCTTCGATGATGCCGATTCTCTTCATCGGCCCTGCTCGTCACGCAGCCGCAGCGTCAGCGGTCCCACACCGTGCCACCGCTCCGACAGATCCTCCGCCGTGAACGTCGGCACGGTCTGCAGGAACTGCTCGAGGCCGATGACGAGTTCCCGGCGTCCAAGGTTGGAGCCGAGACAGCGGTGGATTCCGGCTCCGAACGCGAGGTGCCGGTTCTTCCTCCGGTCGAAGCGGATCTCGTCGGGGTCTTCGAATGCGTCGGGGTCGCGGTTTCCGGCGCCGAAGACGAGCACGACGCGCTCGCCGGCCTTGATCTCCCGTCCACGGATGACCGTATCGGCCTTGCACGTTCGGGCCATCGCCTGAACCGGCGAGAGCGTGCGCAGGAACTCCTCCGCGGCTGCCGGGATCAGGTCGGGTTCGGCTCGCAGCCGTGCCTGCGCAGCGGGCGTCCGGGCGAGGTACCAGAGGCTCGATCGGATCGCCCACGCCGACGTGTCGAGCCCCGCGACGAACAGCAGGTAGCAGTAGGAGATCAACTCGTCGCGTGTCAGCGGCCGGCCGTCCACTTCCGCTTGCAGCAGCACGCCGATCAGGTCGGTGCGCGGCGCGCTCCCCCGCCGCTGGGTGAGAAGCTCGTCGAAGTAGGCGCGGACCGCGTCGCCGGCCGCCCACGCCCGGTCGCGATCCTCGGTTCGAGCGTAGATGATGTCGTCCACCCAGGCGTCGAACTTCGGCCAGTCGTGCTCTGGGAAGCCGCACAGGCGGCTGAAGATGATCGTTGGCAGCGGTCGCGCGAAGGCGGTCGCTACATCGACCACATCCCCTGCCGCGACCGCGGCTGCGAGCTGGTGCGCCGTCGCGCGAATCCCCGGCGTCAGCTCGTCCAGAGCACGCGGCGTGAACAGCGGCAGGAGCAGGCGGCGGTAGGCCGAATGCGCGGGCGGATCGATGTCGATCGGGATCATCGGCACGTCCGTCCCAAACGCCGGCAGGAGCATCGAGGGAGCGACGGAGAACCCGTCGGGACTCTGCTCAGCCGCGAAGATGTCCTCGAGCGTCGCCACGAACGTGAAGCCGCCGTAGCTGGAGCTGCGCCCGACGGGACAGCGCTCGTGCATCTCCCGGTAGTCGGTGAAGATGTCGTCGAGCGCGTGGCCGTGGAAGTCGAACTCCTCGAGCCGGCGGTGGTCGCCTGCCCGATTCTCACCCTGCACGAGGCCTCTCCTCCCGGGACTGCTGTTCGCCGTACGTGGGGAGCGCGTCCTTCATCCGATCTACGACGACAGCCGTGAGCCGGTCGCGCTCGGCTGGGTCGAAGGGGTCGAACACATCCCCGAAGGTGAGAAGCGCGACAGCGTTATCCTGGAGCACGAAGACGATGTCGAGGTAGCCGGTGGCGGAGCCATCGCCGGCGGTGACGGGATAGACGATCTCCCAGGCCGACGATCTATCTCCCATCGCCGGGAAGGACACCTGACCAACTGTTACGTCGCCGACCCCGACTACCCCTCCTGCCTCTCGGACACCCTCGGCGACACCCTCGCGGAGAGCGGGATCGTGCACCCACGCCCCCTCGAGAAAGTCCAGCGCCCGACCTGCTCTCACCTCATCCGCGAGCAGCGCCACGCCCGACCAGACCGTCGTAATGGCTCCCTGCCCGAAGTCCTGGGAGTGCTCGCAAGCCAGGAGATCGAACCGGCCCGAGAGCTCGGAGCAGCCCTCGTCCCGTGTTCCCCCAGCCCGCCAGCCCGCCGGGAAGTCGCTGAGGCGGAGCAGCATCGACTTGGCAAGCTCGGACGCGTCGGCTTTCGGCAGCGGGCGCGACGGAACCGGGGCTGGCATGGACGTCGAGCTCGTGGCCGCCTGACCCGGCGGAGCACCCTCCGACGTCTCGCCATCGCCTCCACACGCGAACAGAAGGAGCGGAAGAACAAGTGAGAGGAGGACGGGACCTAGCCGCCGAACCTGCTCCATCACTCCGAGTCTACTGCTGCAAACGGGTAGGCACCCGCACGAGCGTTACCGGCGCCCCTGTCACCCCTGACCCGCTCAACCATGCGGGTTCGCTCACGTGGGGCGCATTTCTCGACGGCGACTTGCGCAAGTCGCAGAACGTCAACTTCGACACAGTCGAGGCCCTCTATGCGGGTGGCGAGGTGGCTCTGGTGGGGGCGCATCACGATGCGTTGGGATGGTACGGTGGGACGGGGAGCACAACACCTTTTCAGCGAACCAATATTCCTTGTTGCGGTGGATGGATCACGATTCAGCAAGCGGATAAGATTAACACCCTCAATCATTGGTCGATTGGAAATGCGCCCTCGCCATTCTTGGTTAACCACTTACCCTGATATGCGGTCAAGTCCAGGCTTGATACTCCGAGTGTGGCAGTTCGCCGCGATTGCCAGCGTTGCTACCTTCCTTTCAGCTTGTGGAAGCGAGGCTGACTCCCAACCTGCGGAGCGAGCGCCGGCCCAGGTCACGTCGAGTAGCGCCCTCCTAACGGCTCTCTCCGATTCACAGATCGGTAACCCGCGCTTGTCAGCGGAAGAAGCGTCGGCAGCAAACGCGGTGCTGGCACAGCTTCGTGCTGGGCTGGACGACAGTCCGGTGCTTGATGCGAAGCTTGGTGCGACTCCGACGGGATTTAAGGATCGGCCATCGTTGACATGGCTCTATATCTTGCTGCCCGAAGACGCGACGAGCGACGATGTGAGAGCGTATTGGAGTGCGCTTCTGCTCGCGGGTGCCTATCAGGATGAGGCTAGTGCCCAAGGCGCCGCCAGATTGGCTGGCTTCAGCGTTCTCCGCCTGTCCGACGATGGCTCGGTTACCGATGCTTCGGGCGACTCAAGCGTCATCGACGATCCACCGAGCCATGCGCACACAAAGCTGTCTGACGTGCAGATTAGGAATTCGGTAAATGCCGCTCTCGCCCACATCGGGCTGGTGCCGGTGACAACCACCTTTGAAACACCAGGCTCCCTGGCGCCGGTTGTAGTTGCGGAAACCGGTGACCCAGCTGGATTCGTCAAGGAGCATCGATACCCGGCCCCGGACGTTTTCGGCGATCTTGGAAGCTATGTGGGGACATATATCGAGGTCGTCGATACGGAAGGCAGTCCTGTCCTCATGAGTGGACACTCACCGGGAACCGGCCAAGGTGTCGGCTGGGTGCGACCGGATTTGGATCCCGGTGGCAACCTGCTTCAACCAGATACTGACTAGAAACGCAGGAGACGCTTTCGGCCTCCCGCCGTGAAGCTCACTCATGGGAGGAGCACCGTCCCCGCGTCCACGTAGGCGACGCAACCCTGCAACTCGTCCGCAAGGTCGGAAGCACACTGACGGCAGAGCCCCACGGTCTGGCCCTGTAGGGTGACTTCCACTTCGTACCCTCCGGTGCAGGTAAGCGGGTCACGAGAATCCCAGCGAGAGCAGAAACGGTCTTCCCCCACGTCACGACCGTAGGCGGTCTGAGGCGGAACGGCCCGCGCCCTCATGCCAGTCCCTCCGAAATGTTGCGTGAAGCCGGACTCCCGAGCGATAGCCCGCATCTCGGCCGGGTTTCCGCTCCTGTTCCGCCGAGTAGGCCAGCCGACACTTCCCGCAGAAGGCAAGGACGCGCTCCTCACCGTCGAAGTAGCTCGGGGGATGCGCGCATGAGAGGCGGATACAGCGGCGGCGGTGGGCCGCAAGCTCAGCCGCTTTCACGACCCGTCGATTCCGCGCGCGCGGCAGACTGCCGGCCACGAGAAGCGCACGACGTGCCCACGGCCCATCCTTCCCGTCAGGGGAACCTTGGGAACTTGGGAATGTCCCCCCCCGCGCAGCGGCCTTGTAGACGAAATCGGGGGACACGTCGAGACGCGCCGCAAGCTCCTCTGCGCGCAGCAGCTTGCTCGCAGGCTGGCGCTCCGTCGTCCTGTGCTTGAGCCGGACCGGCTTCGACGGGGACCGGGTCAGTTGGGTCACACCATTGCTCCTGCGAGCGTAGTCGCTCTTTGAGCGGGATGCTGCTGCTCGTATTCGATCGGCGGGATGTGGCCGAGGCTCTCGTGCAGGCGAGTGGCGTTGTACCAGCCGGTGTACTCAACGACGGCGAGCTCGAGCTGGCTGCGTGTCCGCCAGACGCGGTCGGTGATCAGCTCGGTCTTGAAGCTCTCGACGAAGCTCTCGGCAAGCGCGTTGTCGTAGGCGTCGCCGACCGATCCGACCGAGGCGAGCACGCGGTGGTCGGCGAGCGTCTGGGTGTAGTCGATGCTCGTGTACTGCGATCCGCGGTCCGAGTGGTGGACGAGCTCGACGTCGGCGCCGGGGCCGCGGCGGTGAAGCGCCATCCTCAGGGCGTCGAGGACGAGGTCGGTGCGCATGTGGGACGCGAGCTGCCAGCCGACGATCATCCGGCTGTATGCGTCGAGCACGAACGCGAAGAAGACGAGTCCTTCCCAGCAGCGCAGATAGGAGATGTCGGCGACCCAGAGCTCGTTCGGCTTCGCGGCGCTGAAGTCACGTTGGACGAGGTCGGGCCTGCGGGCGGCCTGCGGGTCGGGCCGCGTCGTGCGCCATGGCTTGCCGCGCCGCTTCGCGCCGACGATCCCGTTGGTTCGCATCAGCCGTTGCACCCGGCAGCGCGGCACCTCCTCGCCGGCGCGCCGCAGGGCTTTCCACATTCGCCGGTAGCCGTAGGCGTAGTAGTTGGCCGCATGCACCTCGCGGATCCTGTCCAGCAACCGCTCGTCCTCGACGGCTCGCGCCGACCGCTGGCCGCGGCGGCGCTGGTAGTAGGCGGACACCGACACGCCCAGCGTCTTGCAGATCGGCTCGACCCCGAAGCGGTCACGCTCCTCGTCGACATAGCGGCTCACTTCGGTCGGTCTGGGTCGAGCTCCTTGGCGAAAAACACGCTCGCCGACTTCAGGATCTCGTTCGCACGGCGCAGCTCGAAGTTCTCCTGCCGCAGCCGCTTGATCTCCTCCCGCTCCTCGCTCGTCGGCAGATCCGGCCTCAAGCCCTGGTCGGCCTCGGCCTGCCGCACCCACTTGCGTAGCGTCTCGGAATGGATCCCGAGATCGCGAGCCACGTGGGCGATCGGGCGGCCGCTCCCAAGCGCCAGCCGCACACCACGCTCGAGCAGCTCCTCCGGGTACTTCCTCGGTCTCGACATGGCAGCGGAGGATCTCCTCTCCCCAGGACAGCATCCTGGAATCAAGGTCCCCGCAAAACCCGGTCCGGCTCATTCCATCCGATCCGAGGTTTGAGGAACTGGTGCTCGCAGCTGCGACTTATCAGCCCGAAGGAGGCGAGGACCTCGTGGATGCCGAGGCGATGGCACGGATCTGCGCTGCGGCCCTGAAAGAATTGGGATTGCATCGCCCAGCCGCTCGGTTTCGTGACGACTCATGAGCCTCCACGTCGATCAGGCGTCGGCCGCACGACGGGTTGCGAGCCGACCCGTGCTGTGCCGAGGCGGGTGCTGGCATCACGCGCTGCTGACGTGAGCGCCGTCGTCCGGCTTCACGGAAGCTCAGCCGTCCGGGGTCAGTGGCGGCGAAAGCAGCTAGACAGGCACCAGAAACAGTCGCCGACGCAGATGCATCCAATGATGCTCTTATGCTTCACGGATGCTCTCGGTTGCGAAGCTGACGCCGGGGCAGGAGGGCTACTACGAGCAGTCGGTGGCCGCCGGCCTGGACGACTACTACGCCGGCAGGGGCGAGGCGCGCGGCGAGTGGGCTGGGAGCGGAGCCGCGGGCCTGGGGCTCGAGGGCGAGGTTGAGGAGGGCGAGCTCGGCCCGCTGATCCGCGGTAGGCACCCGCGGACGGGGGACGAGCTTCGGGCCCCGGTGAAGGCGCGCACGATCACGGTCGAGCGGATCGACGCGGAGACGGGGAAACGCTGGTTGGAAGAGAAGAAGCTCGCCCCGGTGGCGGGCTTCGACCTCGTCTTCTCGACGCCTAAGAGCGTCAGCCTCCTCCATGCGCTCGGGGACGAGGAGACCCGTGGCGTGATCACCGAAGCGCACCGCTCTGCCTGGCAGGCGGCCCTCTCCTACCTGGAGGCCGAAGCGTGCGTCACGCGGCGAGGGAAGGACGGGTACCTTCGCGAGCGGGGCGGCGGCTTCGTGGCCGCCGCCTACCCGCACCGCACCTCGCGGGCGCAGGACCCGCACCTGCACACGCACGTGATCGTCGCCAACATGACCCAGAGCCCCTCGGACGGGGAGTGGCGGGCACTCGACGGGGAGGCGATCCTCAAGACCTACCGGCTCGCTGCCGGCTACCTGTACGAGGCGCACCTGCGCTTCGAGCTCTCCCGAAGGCTCGGGCTCGAGTGGGAGAGGCCGGAGCGAGGGCTGGGCCGAGCTCAAAGCCGTCCCCCGATCTGTAATCGAGGCCTTCTCCACCCGGCGGGCCCAGGTCGTCGAGCACCTGGCCGAGCAGGGGACGGCGGGCTTCTACGCCGCCCAGGTGGCGGCCGTTGCCTCCCGGGAGCGCAAGGAGGAGGTCGACCTGCCCCGTCTGCGCGAGCAGTGGGCCGCCCGCGCAGCCGAGCACGGCCTCGGAGTCCGAGGGCTGACTGGGCTGCTCTACCGCGCCGCCTACCACGAGCCCACCCCGGCCGAGCTCGTCGCCCTCGCCGAGAGGATGCTTGGCCCGGAGGGGCTGACCGAGAAGCGAAGCGCCTTCTCCGAGCCCGACCTCTTGATGGCCTGGGCGGAGGCACACGCGCAGGGAGCCCCGGTCGAGCGGATCCGGGCGCTCGCAGCCCGCCTGCTCGAGCTCTCCGGCGTCGAGCGGGTGAGCGAGCCGCCGCCTCCCGGGAAGGCCGGCTACTACTCGACCTCGGAACTTCTGCGAGTTGAGCGGGAAGCGCTCGCGCTGGTGGAGCGCGGGCGCGGCGCCGGCGCTCCGACCGTCGCCGGCGAGTCCGTCGAGGCGCTTCTCGCCTTTCGCTCCGACCACCTGTCGCTCGCGCCCGAGCAGGAGCGGATGGCCCGCAGGGTGGTCGAGAGCCCCGACTGGGTCGTCTGCGTCGTCGGGCCGGCCGGCTCGGGGAAGACGAGCGCCCTTCGAATGGCCGCGGAGGCATTCGCTACCGATGGTGTCCAGCTCCTCGGCGCGGCACCCACTGGGATCGCCGCCGAGCGGCTGCAAGACGAGACGGGTATCCCGGCGACGACGCTTCACCGCCTCCTCAGACTCGCCAGAGACGCGGGCGGCCTCCCGCACGGCTCGGTGGTGGTCGTCGACGAGGCGGGGATGGCGGAGACACGCATCCTCGCCCCGCTGCTCGCTCTCGTCGAGGAGGCCGAAGGGAAGGCGATCCTCGTCGGCGACCCGGCTCAGCTGCCTGCGGTGGCGGCGGGCGGGCTCTTCGCTGCGATCGTCGAGCGGGAGGGCGCTATCGAGCTGCACGACAATCACCGCCAGCCAGAGGAGCTTGAGCGGCAGGCGCTCGCCGCCGTCCGCTCGGGCGTGGGCCGCGAGTACCTCGCATACGCAGAGCGCAACGAGCGCCTCGTCGTCGCCGACGACCCAGTGGAGACGAAAGCACGCCTTCTTGCCGACTGGTGGCAGGCCGCCAAGCACGATCTCGAGGGGAGCGTGATGGTCGCGTTGCGCCGTTCCGACGTGGCCGAGCTGAACGCGGCCGCCCGGACGCTCATGCGGGCGGAAGGCCGGCTTGGCAAGGAGCGGCTGGAGGTCGCAGGTGTCGAGTTCGCGGCCGGCGACCGGGTCGTCTGCCGGCGCAACTCGATCGCGCTGGGGGTGCGAAACGGTACCCGCGGCACCATCGAGGCGCTCGACGCCGAGGCTGGCGCGCTCGCGGTGGCGACCGATCGCGGCGACGAAGTGCTGCTGCCGCGTCCCTATCTTGAGGCGGGGCACGTGCAGCACGCCTACGCGCTCACCGGCCACGCCGCCCAGGGGCTGACCGTCGAGCGGGCCTTCGTGCTCGGCCCAGGCCGGGGCCGGCTGCGCGAGTGGGGCTACGTCGCCCTTTCCCGCGCCCGCGAGCAAACACGCCTCTACACGACAGCACCTATCGCGGAGGCGGAGAGCCACTTCCACGAGCTCGACGACCGTGACGCGCTCACCCGGCTGGCGCAGGCGCTCGAGGAATCCGGGGCGGAGCACCTTGCAAGCGAACAGCGCCCGTCGGCCGCCCCGCCGAAACGCGGCAGCCGTCCGGTTCTCAGCGGCCGCACGGCGGCCGAGCGGAAGCTGGACGCGGCCCGCGAGCACCTGCGCCTCCTCGAGAGCGTCGAGGCGCAGACGGAGCGGGCGCGGGCGCTGGCCGAGGAACGCCTCACCGAGGCGCAGGAGCGGCTGGCAGGGCTAGGCCGGCGGGGACGACGCCGGAAGGGAGAACAGCTTCGCTGCGAGACGGCTCGGGAACGAAGCATGCTCAGCCTCGCCGAGGCGAAGCTCGCCGCGCTGGAGCCGGAGCGGAGCCGGGCGCGCGAGCGGCTCGCCCGGGCACAGGAGCAGGCGTTGCAAGCCGCTCCCGCGCGGGAGCGGCCGCCGGAGCCGCCGACGCGAGACCGCCAACCGCAGCGGCAGCAGAGCCTCGACCTGGGCTTGTAAGAGGGCTACAGGCCGAGGTCGATCCCGCGGCCCACGCTGCGCTCGAGCTCGTGCAGCCGACGCATCGCGAGCAGCCGTTCGAGGTCTTGTTCGCGTTCGCGGGCGGCGAGCATGCGCGAGAGGTCGTTGATCGAAGCAACGTCGGCCCGTACCCCTTCGCCCAGGTACTCGCGGTTGGCGCGGCGGCGCAGATCGTCATAGCCCTGCGTCCCCGCCGGCGTGGGGACGATCTGCAGCTCCCCTACCGGTGTGCGGTAGCCGATCACCTCCTCGCCGCGGGCGACCCGCTCGGCGATCGGGGTCTTGCGGCGGTCGCGCGCCTGCGCCTCCAGGGAATCGAGTGCCGCTTGCACGCGCTCCAGGTTCGCCTCCTTGAGGGAAGGGGTGAGGTCGACGCCGTAGGTGAGCTCGTCCGCCCCCTGCAACACCCGCGCCAGCCCGCCGACCAGCACGTAGCTCGTCCGCTGCCGCTCGAAGGCCGCCACGATCGCGCGCGGGTCGAACCGCTCCCCCTCAGCGGCCACGCCGCCTCCCTCCCTCGGCGATGTCCGCCTCCACCGCCTGTACCAACCGCTCCAACCTGCGTTCGGGGGAGAGCTTCAGGTTCGCGGTCAGCCGCTCGTTCCGATCGGTCACGTAGGGGACGAGCACCAGCTCGAGGTCGAACTCGCACGCCCGCAACAGATCCATGAGGGTCTCCAGGGAGGGAGCGACGACCTCCTGCTCCCAGCGGGCGATCACCGCCCTGTCGCGGCCGGTGCGCTCCGCCAGCTGCTGCTGCGTCAACCCCGCCCGCAACCTCGCCTCCTGCAGAAGAGCACCGCTTCGCATGACGAGGGAGTGTATCGCCCCGAGTTGATGCCGTCATGCGAAGCAGATATGCTTCATACTCTGCTCATGGGTGAGGTGCTGGCGCAACCGCTCAGTCCCTACCTCCTCGTCGAGGACGTCGCCCGCAGGCTGCGCTGCTCCCGGCGCACCGTCCACGAGCTCACCCGCACTTGCTCCATCCCCCACCGCCGCCTCCCCCGGGGGCCGACGCTGCCTCTTCCGCCAAGACGAGCTCGAAGCCTGGGAGGAAGGCGCCCCCCTCGAAGTGATCGAAACAGGACGGGGCGGTAGAGTCGTCCGGCCCACGAAGCCCTGATGGCCAGCCTGCAAGCCAGACACACCCGCGCCTGCGCCCTCGGCAAACCCTGGACGCCTTACGCAGATGCTACGGAGAGATGCACCTGCCCGGGTGGACCCACCTACTACGTCGTCGTCCGCGAAGGACGCAAGCTCCACCGCGAGCGCACCGGCAAGAACCGCCGCCAAGCAGAACGCGCCCTCACCCGCATCCAAGCCCGCGTCGACGAGGGCGCCTACGTCCCACAGGCGACGATCCGGTTCTCGGACTGGGGCAAACGCTGGCTCCGCTCGCTCGAGCGGAAGGAGACGACGGTCGCCAGCTACCGCTCCACCATCGCCTACGCAAGCGAACTCTTCGGGGGGAAAGTCGTGCGAAGGCTGCAGCCCGAGGACGTTGCTCGCCTCAACGTCCTCCTGCGCGAGCGAGGCGTCTCCCCCTCGACCCGGGCGAAGCACCTGCGCGTCCTGGGCGCCTGCCTCGCCGCCGCCATCGCCCACGGGTACGCGGCCCGAAACCCCGTCCGGCAGCTCCCCAGGGCCGAGCGGCCGCGACCGGTCCGCAAGGAGGCCGCCTACTTCACCAACGAGGAACTGCCCCGCCTCTTCCCCGAGCTCCCGCCGGGAGTCTCGATGGTCCTGTTCCAGCTCGCTCTGAAGACGGGTATGCGACAGGGCGAGCTGCTCGCCCTCACCTGGGCGGACGTCGACCTCGCCGAGGCGGTCGCCAGGGTGCGGCGCACGATCACCGACGGTCACCTGAGCGCGCCCAAGAACCACGAACGCCGCGACGTCGACCTCACCGCCGACCTCATCACCCTCCTCGGAGCCTGGTGGGGCGACCTCGGCAGACCAGGAGACGAGACGCTCGTTCTCCCGGGCGACACGCCGCACCGGCTACCTCGTACCCTCGACGATCCTCCGCCGCGAGCTCTACCCGGCCATGAGCCGCGCCGGCATCCCCCGCCAGGGCCCCACCGGCGAGAAGCGAACCTTCCACTCCTTCCGCCACACCTTCGCCAAGCGCGCGCTCGAATCGGGGCGGCAGATCACCTGGCTCTCCCGCCACCTCGGCCACTCCAGCCTCCAGGTCACCACCGACGTCTACGGCCACTGGGAACGCGCCGAACGAAAACGAGAAGCCAACCTGATGGAAGGCGTCTTCGGCGTCTGAGTCGGCCGGACGACGAGCGGGCCATACACTCAGACCGATGGCGACCACCCGAACACCCCAGCTTGGTCCCGCCGCGCGGCCGGTGGCCGTCCCCGAAGACCTGGACGACCCCTCCATCTCCAAGGCGCGTGGGCGGGTCGAGCTTCCCTTCCACGTCCGCTGGAGCGGCCCATCGCTCACCTACGACCTGAGCGACAGGGCCGACCGTGCCCGCGTCTACGAGCAGGTTCTCCGCGAAGGCACCGACGAGGACGTCCGCCTCTACATAAACCCCGACCAGCTGCTCGAGCTCTGGGACGAGCTCGTCCTCCCACCGCCTGTCCGTCACGCGTGGGCCGGATGGTTCCGACGGCACCGCCAGCTCGAGCTTGCATGCTGAGCCCGTTCCAAGAGCGGGTCGCCGAAATAATCGCCGGGCTGCACGAAGCAGAAGGGTTTGCGCTCGCCGGCGGCGCCGCGCTCATCGCCCGTGGTGACGTGCAGCGGGAGGCGCGCGACCTCGACTTCTTCGGCCTCACCCCGGCCGGCGGTCGACCGGCTGGGCCCGGCCGCCTGCCCACGCTCACGCCAGACCCCAGACCCCCGGGTGTGCTCATCGAAGTTCCCCAGGTCCGGGCTTGGGCTGTCCGGGGCCTTGTCAGCGTCGCGCGCGAGAGCGTCGACGTGGAGGAGGGCCGGGGTTGTTGGAACGGGAGGATCTGGTGGAGATCGTGGCGTGCGCATGAGGAGCTGGTCGGTGAGCGTGATCGCGCGCCAGACCGGCGGGGAGTGCAAGACGATCCGTACCTGGCTGGCGGCCGGCGAGCGGCGCTAGGAATGCAATGAAGGAGGGCCTCCCGCGGAGGCATGCTCGACGCGTCCTCGAGAGACTAAGGGGAGACCCTGTTGGAATGTTGTACGCGGGTTTCGATCTCAGCGGCGAGCGTCTCGACTTCCACCTGCTTCACGGCGGGGGTGCGACCGTCGAGGACGGTGCGGCATAATCAGATCCGGATGGTCTGTGCGGACTGACGCGACGCCTCGAGCGTCACGGCCAGCCGATTCGCGCCGCGATCGATTTCAATGACGGAGTGCGCTACGCTGCACGACCAGTTGGAGCGCGCCGGCTGGCAGGTCGAGATCGCCGACGTGCAGAAGGTGCGGAGCCTGGCGCCCCATGCCTGCAAGACGGATCGGATCGACACCTGGTGCTCGCCGAACTTGCTTGTCGCGAGCTCGTGCCCACGATCTGGCTGCCCGACCCGGCCGTCCGCATGCGGGAACGACCCCCGGCAGCTATAGGGACAGTACATACGTATAGGAACGAGCCGGGTCCGTCTTAACTGGCGTGGCTGTGTCTGGTGCGATTCGCCCTACAGAATTCTCTGAGACGACAGCAGTCCGGGTCTGCATCAACATGACGCCGCTCTGGTTGCCCAATACTTCCAGGAATGATCGACGATGTGGGCACAGTACCCATTGTCGTTAGTCGTCTCTCCTGTTCCATAGTTTGCGGCGCTTAACAGGTCCCAGTTGTGCAGGTCAACGCGAACGCGGATGTTGCGTACGTCCAGTGGCCCCCCGAGGTCGGGAGGCGTACTGTCACCCCACGCTGCGTACACCCAGGCAGTGCCACGACAGTTGCCGCTCTGATTCGCATTCCAGCATCGCAAACGGTCTGAGTTCCCGAGAACTACGTTCAGCCAGAACTGATCGGGCGTTCCCCACAACACATCCGTGCACACGCCGAGATTCCCGGCACCAGCGCAGTGTCGGACGCGGACGGTAGCCTCTTCACCAACATCGACAGGCAGACGCGAGTCGTACCAGTAGCGAGCATCGCCAGAACGATACGTGTAGATGTACTGGCCGCCATCGGCTACACCAAACTCGGACCAAGGGAGTGTCAGATTCTTTGTGTAAGCGGTCGTGGCTGTCATTGATTTCAGTTGATGTCGTTCGCGGCGATCCGGTCGCCGTAGTGGACGGTTAGCGTGTTGAGGATGGTCTTCCAGCCGTTGATCTTGCCGGTCATGTCTGCCGGTTCTTCCGTTCTGGGTGGCGACGAGGTAGAGCACCTTCAGCGCGGCCTGCTCGGTTGGGAAGTGGCCGCGGTGGCGAACGGCGCGGCGGAAGCGGGCGTTGAGCGACTCGATCGCGTTGGTCGTGTAGACGATCTTGCGAGCTCGAGCGGGAACTCGAGGAACGGGACGAACTCGGCCCAGACTGACCGCCATGCCTGGATCATCGCAGGATAGGTCGTCTTCCCACTCGCCGGCGAACTCAGCGAAGCGCGCTTCGGCGGCCTCGACGGTCGGGGCGGTGTAGATCTCGCGCATCGACGCGTGATCCGTACCAGTGCTTCTCGAGGAGTAGCGGAGGCTGTTTCTGACCATGTGCACGACGCAGGTCTGGACGGTCGCCTCGGGCCAGGTCAGCCGGATCGACTCGGGCAGCCCCTTGAGGCCGTCGCAGCAGACGATCAGCGCGTCGGCCAGGCCGCGGTTTCGGAGCTCGGTCAGCATCGTCGCCCACTGCTTCGCCCCTCGCCGCCCGAGGGGCCCAGCCAGAGGCCGAGCACGTCGCGGTCGCCGTCGAGATTGACGCCGATCGCGACGTAGACCGGCCTGTTCGCGACCTGCGAGCCGCGACCTTGATCACCAGGCAGTCGATCAGCAGCACCGCATAGAGCGGATCGAGCGGGCGGCTCTGCCAGGCGACCATCTCGTCGACGATCTGGTCGGTGATCTTCGAGATCGTCTCCCGCGAGACCTCGGTCCCGTAGATCTCGAGCAGGTGCTGCTGGATGTCGCCCGTCGTCAGCCCCTTCGCGTACAGCGAGATCACGTTCCCCGAGAGCCCATCGAGGCGGCGCTGATACTTCGGCACCGTGACCGGCTCGAACGTGCCCCGCCGGTCCCGCGGGACCCGCAGGTCGACCTCGCCGATCTCGGTCGTCACCGTCTTGTCGTAGCCGCCGTTGCGCGAGTTGCCCGAGCCGCGACCGGCTGGGTCGTGCGGCGCCGTAGCCGAGATGCTCGGCCAGCTCGACCTCCAGCCCGGTCTGAAGGACGTGCCGCATCATGTCCGTCAGCAGCCCGCCCTCACCGGTCAGCGCGACGCCGTCCTCGCGAGCGCGGGCACGAGCTGCTCGGCCCACTCGCGCATCGAGCCCGGGTCACCAGCCGGGACAAGCTCGCCCCGTGAAGGCCCAGCCGCCCCGCCAGTACATCTTCCTGTGTCATCAGTGTGCTCCCTCCTGCCACCGGCCTCAGCCGGCAGCGATCAGGCCACACCAGTTACACAAAGTTTCGGACAGACCCGGACCAACCGATTTCGGTATTGTTCTGCGCCTGAGTGCGTGCTCGCACGTACGCGAGAACTGTGTTCTCACAGGTTGAACAGTGATCTACCGTTGGATTCGTGACTTCGAACGTGCCCTGCACGCCCTGAAAGCCGAAGCTGGATGAGTAGGTTCCGACCTTGCCCTCATCCAGCTGAAGCAGCTCGGACGAGAACCCGGATGATGCGGACAACCCGTTGGACTGGCTCGGTATCACGACTACGGCGAATGTTCGGCCGGCAGCAGGTGTGAGCTGGCAGGAGGGCTCCCGTGCAAGCACGGCGGCCGGATCGGCTACCTCCGCAAGCCGAGCAGGCCCCTGCGAGAGTAGTTTCTTCGAACACTCCGGGAGCTTGCGGCTTGGATCAACAAAGGGCGGGTCGACGAGACCGCTAGAGAGGGCGCTCCCATAGTCGAGGAGCGCCGGTGAGTTGATCTGCTGCTTGGCAGCGTGATCGGTTAGAGCTGACGCAGTTTCCGCGAATGCAAGCAGGGCGAGTCCCGCGAGAGCACGGGACAGAAGCGACCTCGCGGGGGGAACTACTCCTCCTTGCCCGTCCAAGCTGGAACGCCGAACACGCGCCCAGGCTCCGGTGCAACCGCACATCTGGGTGGCTGGTTCGCAAGGTCAGCCAACTCGGAGTCTTCAAGCTTGCGAGGAGCGCCTTGCCCCAACAGGTCAGGCGGGCAGGGAGGAAGACCGCGCGGATCAGTAACAAGGCTACGCGTTTGATCCTCAGTCAAGTCGTAGACACCCGTCGTCGTGCCGCGCTCATCACCCTGATCTCCGCCGCTGGCCGTCGCGAAGACGACAGGGATCAAAACGAGGAAGACAACGATGGCGACCGTTCCGGCCAACCTGAGTCGACGCGTAACGGCTGCGACTGACAGCATGAACGTAGCCCCTCCTGAACCTCCGTGTAACTGTGGCAGATCGCTACACCTGTTGCAAGGGGGCACTGCAGAGAGTAGTGAGGTTCGGCATCTCGCCGCAGTCGAAAGGAGGCTGACGATCTCGTCTACAAGCCCGATCGGCTCACGACTGCGGGAGTCAGTACGGTTGAAGCCGCGATGCTACGTCAGCTGACGAAGCACAAGCGAGAGCGGCTCGTGCGAAGCCGATTGGGTAAAGCCGCTGGAAGATTGGGGTTAGCCGCCCGTCGCGGTAGGATCCAAAGTCGCATGGACAGGCCGGGCGGCCGGCCCCGCTTCTCGAGGCGAGCCGAAGCCCCGCGACTTTATCGATCTGCACGCGATCGAGCCTCGCTACGGCCTCGAGCAACTCTGCCAGCGCAGGACCGAAAAGGACCACAGTTTCACACCCGCGATCCTCGCCGAATTGCTCGGCCGCTTCCCAGAGCCTTACGGGGAAGGGAGTTCGACATCGACGACGCCACCATCAGCAGCTGAGCCGGGAATCGAGCACTGCGCGAGCGCGGTCTCGACCTCGCCGGACACCATGGCCCTGACAGAGACCGCGGGCGTAACCCAGGCCCCGAGCATGGGGTCGCCCTGTGATTCGACGGGGCGCTCGTGCGGCGTTCGTACTACCACGGTACGCGCAGCGCCCACCAGTAGAACTCACGGCTATCTCGTAAGTGGCTTGCAAGCACGGAGTTTTGAGGTGGGCCGTGAAGGATTCGAACCTTCGACCTTGGGATTAAGAGTCCCCTGCTCTACCAGCTGAGCTAACGGCCCGAGGGGAGCCAAGTTTAGCGGCGCCCGGGCGGCGCCCCGGCGCCAGGCTCAGGCGGGGCGCTCGAGGCGGCGCTGCGCGTACCAGGCGAGCGTGCGCCCGGCGACGAGCGGGCGGACGAGGAGGCCGACGCCCCCGATCAGAAGCTTCACGGTCATGGCGTTCGGCTACATTCGCCGACGGCGTGCGAATCCTCTCCGTCGTCGGCAACCGGCCGCAGTTCGTCAAGTCGGCCCCGCTCTCGCTCGCGCTGCGCGAGGCGGGGATCGACGAGGTCGATGCTCGCACACCGGCCAGCACTGGGACCGCGGAGCTGTCGGAGGTCTTCTTCGAGGAGCTCGGGCTCGCCGAGCCGCGCTACCGGCTCGACGCTCCGCAGCACGCCGACCCGGGCGCGATGCGCCCGGGGATCCGGGCGGCGCGTCGAGCGCGGAGCGGCCCGACTGGGTGCTCGTCTACGGCGACACGAACTCGACGCTCGCGGGCGCGCAGGCGGCCGGCGAGCGGTCGTGCCGGTCGCGCACGTCGAGGCGGGCCTGCGCAGCTTCGACCTGCGCGATGCCGGAGGAGCGGAACCGGATCGCGGTCGACCGGATCGTCGGCGCTGCTGCTCTGCCCGGACGAGCGCTCGGCGCGGCGAACGCTCGAGCGCGAGGGCGTCGCCGGCGGCGATCGCCGTCGTCGGCGACGTGATGGCCGACGCGCCTGCGGCTTCGGCGCCGATCGCGCGCGAGCGCTCGGACGCGCTCGAGCGGCTCGGCGTCGAGCCCGGCGGCTACGTGTGCGTCACGGTCCACCGCGAGGCGAACGTCGCGCCCGAGCCGCTTGCGCGGATCGTCGACGGGCCTCGGCGGGCTCGCCGAGCCGGTCGTCTTCCCCGCGCATCCGCGCACGCGCGCCGCGCTCGCGGGCCGGCGTGCGGCTGCCCGAACGTGCGACGCTCCTCGCGCCGCTCGGCTACCTCGACTTCGCCGCGCTCGCCTCGCAGGCGCGCGTGCATCCTCACCGACTCCGGCGGGCTGCAGAAGGAGGCGTACTGGTACGGCGTCCCCTGCGTGACCGCTGCGGCCCTCGACCGAGTGGGTCGACACCGTCGCAGGCGGGCGCGAACGTGCTCGTCGACGACGACCCGGAGGCGATCGTCGCCGCCGCGGCGGCGGCGCGCTCCGCATGCCGGCGCGCGCCGCCGCTCTACGGCGACGGCCACGCCTCGCGAGGAATTGCCGAGTCTTGCGTCGCTACGCCTGGGACGCGCATGACCTGTGACGTCGCCATCGTCGGCGCCGGCTACGTCGGCCTCCCGCTCGCGCAGGTCCTTCGCCGAGGCCGGCTGCCGCGTCGCTCGCTCGTCGACGTGGCGCCGCAGCTCGTCGACGGGCTGAACCGCGGCGAGAGCCACATCGAGGACGTCCCTCGGAACGACGCTCGCCCCGCTCGTCGAGCAGGGCTGGTGCGCGCGACGACCGACTACGCCGAGCTGCGCGAGGCCGACGCGATCCTGATCGCGCTGCCGACGCCGCTCTCGCGCCAGCGCGAGCCGGACCTCTCGATCGTCGACGGCGCGGTCGCGCGGGATCGCGCAACGTGCTGCGCGAAGGGCCAGGTCGTCGTGCTCGAGTCGACGACCTAGCCGGGCACGACGCGCGAGGTGGTGCTGCCGATCCTCGAGCCGACGGCACGGGCTCAAGGTCGGCGAGGACTTCCACCTCGCGATGTCGCCGGAGCGCGTCGACCCGGGCCGCACGGACTGGACGACGAAGACGACGCCGAAGATCGTCGGCGGGATCACGCCGGCGTGCACGCGCCGCCGCCGCCGACGTCTACCGCAGCGCGCGATCGACACGGTGCACGACGTCTCCACGCCGGAGGCGGCGGAGCTGACGAAGCTGCTCGAGAACATCTTCCGCTCGGTCAACATCGCGCTCGTCAACGAGCTCGCGCAGCTCTGCGACCGGATGGGGATCGACGTCTGGGAGGTCGTCGACGCCGCCGCGACGAAGCCGTTCGGGTTCATGCGGTTCAAGCCCGGGCCGGGCCTCGGCGGGCACTGCATCCCGATCGACCCCTTCTACCTCGCCTGGAAGGCGCGCGAGTACGACTTCTACACCGAGTTCATCGAGCTCGCCGGCAAGATCAACGAGAACATGCCGTACTTCTGCCGCTCGGAAGATCTCGCAGGCGCTGAACCACGGTCGCAGAAGTCGCGTCAAGGGCTCGACCGATCCTCTGCTCGGCGTCGCCTACAAGGCGGACATCGGCGACATGCGCGAGTCGCCGGCGCTGAAGCTCGTCTAGCTGCTGCGGGACGCGGGCGCCGACGTCTCCTACCACGACCCGCACGTGCCCGAGTGCGTGAGCAGGGACTGACGTCGGTCGTCGCTCGACGGCGCGCTCGAGGCTGCCGACTGCGTCGCGATCGTCACCGCCCACTCCGCGATCGACTACGACGACCTGGCCGAGCGCGCCCGGCTCGTCGTCGACTTCCGCAACGCGACCGGCGCCAACGGCAGCCGAGAACGGCCGCGTGTGGAAGCTGTAGCCCCGACGCTCGGTCGCGCCTCGCGGGGCTCGGCTCGTGGGGAGCCGAACCTCGGCCGCAACTTCGACGAGCTGGCGCAGCTCGCCTGGGTCTGCGACATCGACGAGGACGGCTCGCCGCGGCGGCCGCCCGCTACCCGGGCGCGCGCGCGACCGCGAGCTTCGACGAGCTGCTCGGCGGACGAGACCGTCGAGGCGGTCGTCGTCGCGACGCCCGTGCCGACGCACTACGCGCTCGCGCGCCGGGCGCTCGAGGCGGGCAAGCACGTCTTCGTCGAGAAGCCGCCGGCGATGCGCAGCGGACGACGACGAGGGCTCGTCGCGCTCGCCGACGAGCGCGGCCTCGTGCTGATGCCCGGCCACCTGCTCCTCTACCACCCCGGCGTCCGCAAGCTGAAGGAGCTGGTCGACGTCGGGCGAGCTCGGCGACGTCCTCTGCGTCTACGGGAACCGCCAGAACCTGGGCACGATCCGGCACGACGAGAACGCGCTCTGGTCGCTGGGCGTGCACGACCTCTCGGTGATCCTCTACCTCCTCGACGAGGAGCCCGGCGAGCTCGTCGCCCGGGGCGAGCGTTCCTCAAGGAGGGCGTCGAGGACGTCGTCTTCTGTTACCTGCGCTTCCCCAGCGGGAAGATCGCGCACATGCACCTGTCCTGGCTCGACCCGCACAAGATGCGGCAGATGACGGTCGTCGGCCGCGAGAAGATGGCCGTGTTCGACGACATGGAGCTCGAGCGCAAGGTGACCGTCTACGACAGCGCCGCCGAGCCGTCGCTCCGACAGCTACGGCGAGTGGCGGACGCGGATCGGGGACATCTACAGCCCCCGAAGATCCCGAACGCCGAGCCGCTGCGGCTCGAGTGCGAGCACTTCCTCGGGCTCGTCCGCGGCGAGGGCGACCGCCTGGAGGCGGCCCGCGCGGGGCTCGGCGTCGTGCGCGCCCTCGAGCAGCTCCAGGCCTCGCTCGAGCGAGAGCACGTGTGAGCGCCCGCGTCGCCGAGACTGCGGTCGTCTACTCCGGCACCGTGCTCGGCGAGGGCGTCGTGATCGGCGACAACGCCGTCGTCGGCAAGCCGCCCACCCTGGGCGCCGCGCTCGACGGCGAGCGGCGAGGAGCTGGCGCCGCTCGAGATCGGGGCGGGCACGGCGATCTCGCCTGCGCCGTCGTCTTCGCCGGCAGCCGCCTCGGCGCGGGCGTCATCGTCGGCGACCAGGCGTGCGTGCGCGAGCGCTGCGAGCTCGGCGACGGCGTCGTCGTGGGGCGCGGCTCGCTCGTCGAGAACGACACGACCGTCGGCGCGCGCACGAAGATCCAGGCGAACGCCTACATGACCGCGTACTCGACGCTCGAGGAGGACGTGTTCCTCGCGCCGTGCGTCGTCACGACGAACGACAACTTCATGGGCAGGACGGAGCGACCGCCACGCGCTCCGGAAGGGGCCCACGATCCGCCGCGCGGCAAGGGTCGGCGGGGGCGCCGTCCTCCTTCCAGGCATCGAGATCGGCGAGGAGGCCTTCGTCGGTGCCGGTGCGGTCGTCCTCGAGGACGTCCCCGCGCGCGCCGTCGTCGTCGGGAACCCCGCGCGCCGCATCCGCGACGTCCCCGAGCGACGAGCTGCTCTAGTCGCCGAGGACGCCGAGGGTGGGCGTCTCGCCGGTGCTGCTTCGGGAGACGTAGACGCGGTATTCGCCCGGGAGGGCCGCGACGGCAGCCCGCCAGGTCCCGTCCTCGTGGACGAGGGCGACCGCCACGGTCACCCAGGAGTCGCCGCCCTCGCGGCGCTGAACCTGCAGGACGTCACCCGCGCCGCCCGTCCCCGCGAGGGTCTGGACGGCTTGGAGCTCACTCGGGGCGGCGGTCCGAGCCACGGCCACGCGGGCGGAGGTCTTCACGGTGACCTTGATCGAGCCGCTCGTGGCCGCGGGCGAGCGGAGGCGGTAGCTCGTGGTCGCCGCCGGCTTGACGGCGACCTTGAGGCTGCCCGAGACCCGCCGCATGTTCACCCACGACCCCGACCCGACCCTCCGCTGGAGCCGGACGTTCCCGAGGTTGCGGGTGAGCACCCGGATCACCTTCGACTGGCCCTTCTGCACCGAGCCTCCCCCGGTGATGCGAAGGACGCCGATCGTGATCCAGGTCGAGCGCAGCCTCAGCACCGTGCGGAGGGTCGCCCCGGTGACCGTCTTCGAGCCCGAGGGGCCGGTGAGGCGGGCGCGGGCGAGGCGGCTCGAGCTGTTGCGGGCGATGACCCTGAAGTCCGTGATCGAGCTCGGCGCCCGGCTCCCGAGCGCCCGCTTGAGCGCCGCTCCCGACCAGACGCAGTCGCGGCCGCTGTTCGGGCAGTCGTCCTCGGCATCGGTCGGGCCCCACACGTGGTGCGGGGAGATCGTGTCGTACGGGTCGGGGACGCTGACCAGGTACGGGATCCCGGGCGGTCCCCACTCGTCCTCGCGCGAGGCGGTCTTCCCGCCCGAGGTCGAGCTGTAGACGGTCCAGGCGAGGGCACCGTTGTAGCGGACGACCTTCCCGCGGGTCGCCTCGACCGCGGCGCTGGCCCTCGAGTCCTCGGCGCGGACCCCACCGTAGACCTGACTGCGGGTGTCGTCGTAGAGGTCGAACCACTGGCCGGTCTTGCGGGCGACGAGGCCGAAGGTGCGAGCGACCACCGCCTGGGCCTTCAGCGCCTCGGGGTGCCAGGAGGCGGGCATCTCCCAGGGGACGACGCCCTTCACGTACTGCTCGAGGCCGACGTCGTTGACGAGGGAGACGAGGCCACCCTGGGCGCGGACGCGGAACCTCCCCCGGTACCCGTGGCCCGAGACGCGGAGCACGGCGCCGCCCGGATTGAAGCGCGCGGGGCTGGCGAGCGTGCGCAGCTTCCCGTTCGCGCTTCGGATCTGCATGTTCGCCCGCAGGCCGTAGGTGCCCGCGTTCAGGTTGTACTTCTTGCCGTTCGCGTCGGTGACGGTGAACGCCTTGGACGAGCTGATCACGAGCCGGCTCACGCCGCTCTCGACGAGGACGCGGACGCGGCCGACGCCGGCGTTCCCGAGCGTCGTGCCCGGGTAGTAATGGTCGACGATCCAGGCGTAGTCGCGTCCGCCTTGACTGGCGAAGCCCTGCGTGCCGTACTGCGCGAGGCCGAGTCCGTGGCCCCAGCCCTTCCCTTTCAGGACGAACGTGACGGCAGGTCGAGCCGTCGCCGCGCACGAGAGCGCAACGAGGAGGACGATGGCTGCAGCGACTACCCGACGCATCCGAGGACCCCTATCGGCAGAGAGGGTACGCAACCCCAGTAAGGATTGCATGATGCTTTGGCCGGCCCGGCGTTCAGGCGAGGCGCTCTGCGTACTGTCGACGGTAGTAGTCCGCGTACTCCCCGGACTTGATCGGCTCCCACCACGCCCGGTTCGCCCGGTACCAGTCCACCGTCTCGCCGAGGCCGTCCTCGAAGTCGCGCTCGGGCGCCCAGCCGAGCGCGCGGAGCTTCGAGGAGTCGAGCGAGTAGCGGCGGTCGTGCCCGGGCCGGTCGGTGACGTGACGGACGAGCGAGGGGTCGGCTCCCGTGAGCTCGACGATCAGCCGCGTGATCTCGATGTTCTCGCGCTCGTCGCCACCGCCGACGTTGTAGATCTCCCCGGGCTTCCCCTCGCACAGGACGTGCTCGACGCCCGCGCAGTGATCGCTGACGTGGAGCCAGTCGCGGACCTGGCGGCCGTCGCCGTAGACAGGCAGCGACTCGCCGTCGAGGGCGTTCGTGACGAAGAGGGGTACGAGCTTCTCCGGGTACTGGTTCGGGCCGTAGGTGTTCGACCCGCGCGTGATCGAGGCGTTCACGCCGAAGGTGCGCACGTACGCGGGGATGTGGAGGTCACCTGCCGCCTTGGCAACGCTGTAGGGGCTGGAAGGCTCCATCGGGTCCGTCTCGGTCGCCGAGCCGCCCCGCTCGAAGTCGCCGTAGACCTCGTCCGTCGAGACCTGGACGAAGCGCACCCCCGTCCGGCGCACCTCCTCGAGCAGAACCTGCGTCCCGAAGAACTCGGTGCGCCCGAAGTCGGTGGCTCCGAGGATGGAGCGGTCGACATGGGTCTCGGCAGCGAAGTTGACGATCGCCTCGCAGCCCTCGGCCGCCTTGGCGACCACATCGGGGTCGGCGATGTCGCCGACCTGGAGCTCGCAGTCGGCGCCCTCGAGGTTCTCCCTGCGCCCGGAATAGGTCAGCTTGTCGAGGACGACGACGTCGTCCCCCCCGGCGGCGAGGCGCTTGACGAAGTGGCTGCCGATGAACCCGCAGCCGCCGGTGACGAGCACGCGCACGCCCTGATCGTAGTCGGCATCCCGCCGGAGTCCACGCCGACCCGGGCGCGTGTGTCGTCGTCGGCGAGCAGTTCGAGGAGTTGCCGCCGGTCCTACTCGACTGCCGACTCATCAGCGTGCCCGGCACGTTCGGCGCCTTCTGCGGGAGCGACCTCGACGTCGGCGACCTGACCGTGGCCGTCTCGCAGATTCGCTCCGGCGCGTCGGCGCCGACCGGCGCCCACAATCGAGCTGCATGCGCTGACTGCTCGCTGCAGTAGCACGACAGCGGCCTGAACCGTGTCCCCGCCAGCCGTGCCCTGGGTCTGACCCCAGGGCATGTCCGTCCGGAACAGGATGTGTGTCGCCAGATCGTCACAGGCGGGCGAGGCACGCACGGAGGCCCTCGCGCCAGTGTGGGAGTTGGGGGGCTCCTTCGCGCTCGCTCCGGAGGACCGAGTACGCGGGCCGTGGCGCGGGACGGCCCAGCTCCTCCGTCGAGACGGGGACGACGCGGCAGGCGAGGCCGGCCTCCGCGAAGATCGCCTCCGCGAACTCGGCCCAGGTCGCCTCGCCCTCGGCGGTCACGTGCCAGACGCCGCCGGGGAGCCGCACGAGCTCGCGCGTGGCCTCCGCGAGGTGCCCGACGAACGTGGGACAGCCACGCTGGTCGGCGACCACCCGAACCTCGGCCCGATCGGCACCGAGCCGGAGCATCGTCCGCACGAAGTTGTGGCCGGTCCAGCCGAAGAGCCAGGAGCTGCGGACGACCCAGCCCTCGCGCACCTCACGCTCGCCGAGGAGTTTCGAGCGACCGTACGCGCCGAGCGGCGCCGGCTCGTCGGACTCGACGTACGGCTCCCGCTTGGCTCCGTCGAAGACGTAGTCGGAGGAGTAGTAGACGACCGGCGCGCCCAGGGCGCCGACGTTCCGCGTGCCCTCGACGTTGACGCGGAGGGCTCCCGCCTCGTCCGCCTCGGCGCCGTCCACGTCCGTCCACGCGGCCGCGTGGAGGACGAGACCGGGCGCGTAGCCGAGCGCGATCGGCTCCGTGACGTCGAGCTCGGCCCGCGTGCGCGCATCGGACTCGGGAAACGCCTCCCGGAGCGCAGCGCCGAGCTGGCCGCCTGCGCCCGTGATCAGGAGACTGCGTCCCGCTCCGAGAGGGTCGGGCTGTCCGTGCTCCACAGGTGCCTGACGCGCGGGTCGTCCCAGGGGACGCTGTGCTCGTCCGGATCGGCCGGGTCGTACTCGCGGGTGACGTGGTAGCAGAAGAGGAGGTCGGTGAGAGCCTCGAATCCGTGGGCGTGGTGGCCGGGCACGTAGACGGCGACCGGGTTCTCCTCGCCGATGTCCACGGTGAAGGTCTCGTCGGTCTCGCGGTCGAGGACGACCACGCGCGCCAGGCCCGTCAGGCAGGCGAAGAGGTCGTCCTGTCCGCGCTCGTGGTAGTGGAGGCCCCGGATCACGCCCCGGCGCGAGAACGAGACGTTCGTCTGCACCGTACGGCTGGGGCAGGAGGCTCTGTCGCCGGACTTCCATGAACCAGCCGCGCTCGTCCTCGAAGACGCGCAGGGGCAGGAGGAGGACCCCGGGGATCACGCGGTCTTGTTCGCCCCCGTCTCGTCGATCAGGTTCCCGATCCGGCCGAGCGCCTCGTGCGTCCCCGCGTCCCGCCACCAGCCGCCGACGCGGGCCGACCCGAGCCGACCCTGCTCGGCGTAGGCTCGGTTCACGTCCGTGATCTCCAGCTCGCCGCGGGACGAGGGCGCCAGCCCGCGGATGATCTCGAAGACGTCGCTCGGATAGCAGTAGAGCCCCACGACCGCGTCGCTGGAGGGCGGCGAGTCGTAGCGCGTGTCCACGACGCCCGCCTTCTCGACGACGTCGGCGACGCCGCCGTCCTCGCCGTAGACGACGACGCCGAACCGCTCGGGGTCGGGCACTTCCTTCACGAAGATGAGCGCCCCGGCGGGATCTTCAGCCCACCGCCGCACGGACGCGATCTCGGCCCGCTCGAAAATGTTGTCGCCCAAGCAGACCACGAGGCTCTCGCCGCCGGCGAAGGCCTCGGCCATGCCGACCACCTGCGCGATCCCGCCCGGCTCGGTCTGCACCTTGTACGTGAGATCGAGGTCGAACAGGAGCCCGTCGCCGTCCCGCTCATGGACGCGGCCGTCGCCGAGGAGGTCGATGAAGTCGCCCGCGTGGCCCTGCCCGGTGACGAGGAGCACGTCGCGGATCCCGAGCCGCTGCATCAGCTCGAGCGGGTAGTAGACCATCGGCCAGCGCCCGACCGGGAGCAGGTGCTTGTTCGTGATGCGCGTCAGCTCCTGCAGGCGCGTCGCCTCCCCGCCCGCGCAGATGAGCCCCCTGGCCCGGATGGCGCTGCCCTCCATGCCGGCCAGATGCTAGTTGACTACCCCTCCAGCGCGGCCCGGAACGCTTCCCCGGCCTCGGCGCCGTAGACGGCGAACACGACACGCTCGAGGCTCGCCGGCTCGTGGGAGCGCGCCTCCCCGACCATGATCGCCGCGCATTCGCCGAGCGGAAACCCGCCGACGCCGGTGCCGAACGCCGGCAGGCCGAGCGACCGCGCCTCGAGCTCGTCGGCGACCTCGAGGACGCGCCTCGTCGTCCGGGCGACCTTGTCCGCGTCGGTGCGGAGGTCCTGACCCATGACGGCTCCGTGGATGACGTACCGGGCGGGCAGCGCTCCGGCGCCCGTCGGAACCGCGTCGCCGACCGCGATCGGGCCCTTGGCCACCGCCTCGCGCTCGATCTCGTCCCCGCCGGCGCGCTTGATCGCCCCCGCGACGCCGGCGCCCATCCAGAGGCGGTCGTTCGCGGCATTGGCGATCGCGTCCACGTCGAGCTCCGCGATGTTGCCCTCGACGACCTCCAGCCGCACGCGGCCAGCCTAACGGCCGCTCGGGCTCGGCGCGGGTCTCCGGCCCGACTGGAGCGGCGAGGGCTTCACGCGGAAGACCCGCGCGACCCCGTCGGGCAGCCACCAGTTCCAGCGGCCGAAGAGCGCCATCGCGCTGGGGACGAGCAGCGCCCGCACGATCGTGACGTCGATCAGGATCGCCATCGCGAGGCCGAAGCCGAACTGCTGCAGCCCGACGATCGACCCGGCCACGAAGCCCATGAAGGCGGCGAACATGATCAGGCCGGCGGCGGTGACGATCCGCCCGGTCTTGGCGAGGCCGAGCGAGACGGCGCGCACGTTGTCGTGCGTCTCGTCCCACTCCTCGCGCATGCGGCTGACGAGGAAGACCTCGTAGTCCATCGAGAGGCCGAAGACCATGGCGAACACGAAGACCGGGATCCAGCCCTCGATCTGGTCGAACGCGATCAGGCCGAACCACTCGGCGGCGCCCCACTTGAAGAAGACGACCAGGAGCCCGTAGGCGGCCGCGATCGAGAGCAGGTTGAGGACGATGGCCTTCAGCGGGATGCAGCACGGAGCGGAAGGCCCGCAGCAGCAGCACGTAGGTCAGGAGGAGCACGCCGAGGACGAGCCACGGGAAGGCGCCGTAGGTGACGGTCGAGGAAGTCCTTGCCGCCCGGCGGCCCGCCGCCCGCGAAGACGTCGGCACCCTCCGGGAAGCCTGCGGCCGGGATGATGTCCCCGCGCAGCGCGCTCGACGAAGTCGAGCGACTCCGGGACGCCGTACTCGCTCTGCCCCGTCACCTGCACCTGCAGGTAGCGCCCGGTCGGGTCGACGCCCTGCGCGCTCCGGGGATCGAAGGTGACGCCGGCGACCTCCGGGTCGGCCGCCAGGCCTTCCCGGAGCCGTCCGAGCGCGTCCTGGACCGCGGGATCGCCGACGCCGCCGGCCTCGCCGGTGTCGATCACGATCGCCGTCGGCGCGAGGGCGCCGTCGCCGAGCTCCTCGGAGACGATGTTCAGGCCGCGGATGCCCTCGAGATCCTGGGGGATGCCCTCGTTCGACCCGGGCCGAGCTCCATCGTGAACACCGGCAGCGCGAGCAGGACGAGGAAGGCGGACGGTGCCGGCGGCGAAGACGGCGGGGCGCTTCATGATCGCCCGGGAGAGCCGCACCCACATGTTCCGCTCCTCGTCGGCGCGCCGGTCGGCGATCCGCTTCGGGATCAGCCGGACGCGGTCGAGCGGCGCCGCCGATGAAGTAGAGGAGGACCGGCAGGAGCGTGAGGGCGCAGGCGAGCGACACGAGCGGGATCGCGAGGCCGCCGATGCCGAAGCCGCGGATGAACGGGAGCGGCATGAAGAGCATGAGCGCCGAGCCCGATGCCGACGGCCGAGCCGGAGAAGACGACGGCCCGGCCCGCGGTCTCCATCGTCCTGACGATCGCGTCCTCCTTGCTCGCCGCCTTCCGGAGCTCCTCGCGGTAGCGGTAGACGACGAGCAGCGAGTAGTCGATCGCAATCCCGAGCCCGATGAGCATGACGAGGTTCTGCAGGTAGGTCGTCAGCTCCATGAAGTTGGCGAAGATCCAGATGATCGCGAGCGTCGTCGGGATCGCCACCGGCGGCGAAGACGAACGGAACCAGGAAGGCGAGCGTCCCGAAGACGAAGACGAGGATGAGGAGGGCGATGGGGATGGCGATGAAGAGCTCGCCGACCTTCAGGTCGTGGGCGAAGACGGGGTCGAGGTCGTGCTCGATCGCGGCCTGGCCGGAGACGTAGACCTCGGCGCCCGGGATCTCGCCGACGGCGGCGCGCATGGCGTCCGTGTACCCCTTGGCCTCGGCCGGCTCGAGGTTGGAGACGATCTGGGCAGAGACGACCGCGTCCGAGACCGGCCGCACGGAGGCGACCTCGGAGGACGGCAGCTCGGCGGACGCCCTCGCCGCCGCCGACCGGACCGGCCCGACGAGCGATGGCGCCGAACCGGGCGCGCCGCGCGCGACGATCGTGAACGAGCCCGTCGTCCGCTGGTCGAAGTGGTCCTCGAGGATCTTCTCCGCCCGGTGGGTGTCGGTCCCCGGCAGCGTGAAGCGGTTCGTGAGCAGGTCGGAGAGGCCCGACATCGCCGCGAGGGAGACGACGAGGACGACCGCCCAGACGGCCACGACGGCCCAGCGCAAGCGGATAACGCTGCGCGTCCAGCGCTCCATCAGCCCGTCACCCGTTCACCAGATGGAGAAAGTAAGCAGTCACTATCCGACTCCGAGCCAGGGTACAAGCGGCCGCAAGGCCGTGTCAAAGCCCTACCCGACATCCTCGAGCAAGCGCTCGAGCTCGGCGGCCCGCCTGCGCAGCTGGCACGGTTTGCCGAGGCGCGCTGCAGCCCGGTTCGGCGCTTCGGCCGCCGCGCTCGGCGAGCTCCTGGTGAGCGTTCTCGCGCATCGCGGCGAGGCCCGTCCGGCCCGTGGCGGTCATGGGGATTTCCGCCTTCTCGTCCGGGTGCCCACGGTCCGCGCGGCCTCCGCGAGGGTCTCGGGCCTAAGCGTCAGCGCACGTGCCCCGGAGCGGCCGGGGTGGGCGCGACGCGGTTCAGGAGCGGTGGAGGGAACGGCGGGCGGCCTTGCGGGCGCGAACGCCGGGAGCGAGTCGGACGGCGGCCACCCAGAGGTACCCCAGCAACCCCACGACGAACACGAGCGCTTTCAAGAGGCTCCGCATGGCTACGATTCTCGCATGACCCAGCGCAGCAACATCGACAGGCTGACAAGCGAGATGGAGGAGCTCTTCGCCGACCTCTGCCACCATCGGCTCGCGCCTCAGCGACTCGACTTCCGACCGCGAGTGGATGTCTTCCGCACCGAGGAGCCGCCGGTTCTCCACGTCGTCGCGGAGCTGCCCGGGATCGATCCGAGCACCGTCGACCTCGCCGTGACCGAGGGCGTCCTCGTCATCTCGGGCCGGCGTGGCCGACCGCAGGGGGGAGGCCGGCACTACCAGCACATCGAGATCGACTACGGCCGCTTCGAGCGCCGCATCGTGCTCGGAGACGGCTTCGACGCCGATGCCGCCGAGGCGACGTACGAGCACGGGCTCCTCGCGATCGCCCTGCCGCTCCGGCAGACGCAGCCGGGTCCGGTGCGCGTACCCGTACGGGGAGGTGAAAACGGATGAGCGTCGTCGAGGAGCGCCTTCCGGAGGGCTCGCTCGAGGGCACCGTCCTCCTCCCGATCCTGCCGCTGCGCGAGAGTGTCGTCTTTCCCTCCTCGATGACGCCGCTCGCCGTCGGGCAGGAGCGGTCGATCCGCCTCGTCGACCAGGCCGTCGCCAACGACCAGCCGATCGCGCTCGTCACCTCGCGCTCCACCGAGGAGGCCGAGCGCGCCGAGGACCTCCACGAGGTGGGCACCTCCGCCGTCATCCACAAGATGATCCGCGTCCCCGACGGGACGCTCCGCATCCTCGTCCAGGGCAACGAGCGCGTCCACCTGGAGTCGATCGAGCAGACCGAGCCGTACCTGACCGGCATCTTCACCCCGCTTCCCGACGTGGTCGAGCGCGAGAAGGAGGCCGAGGCGCTCGCGCGCTCGGTCGAAGCGCTCTTCGGCCGCATCATCTCGATCGCCCCCTACCTCCCCGAGGAGCTCCTCCTCGCGGCCGCGAACGCGGAGACACCGAGCATCCTCGCCAACCTGATCGCCGCGACGATGCGACTTCCGACCGAGGAGAAGCAGGAGCTCCTGGAGGCGGTGGACGTCGAGGAGCGCCTGCGGCGTCTGACCGCGATCCTCTCCCGCGAGCTGGAGGTCTTCGAGCTCGGGACCAAGCTGCAGTCGCAGGTCCAGGAGGAGATGGACAAGTCGCAGCGCGAGTACTTCCTGCGCCAGCAGCTGAAGGCGATCCAGGAGGAGCTGGGCGAGACCGACGAGCAGCAGGCCGAGGCGGCCGAGCTCAGGGCGCAGATCGAGGAGGCGAACCTGCCGGAGGAGGCCGACAAGCAGGCGCGGCGCGAGCTCGACCGGCTGGCGAAGCTCCCGCCGGCCGCGGCCGAGTACGGGGTCATCCGCACCTACCTGGAATGGATCCTCTCCCTCCCCTGGAGCACGACGACCGAGGACTCCCTCGACCTCAAGGAGGCGAAGCGCATCCTCGACGAGGACCACTACGACCTGGAGACGGTCAAGGAGCGGATCCTCGAGCACCTCGCCGTGCAGAAGCTCACTCACACGCTGACCGGCCCCATCCTCGCGTTCGTCGGCCCGCCCGGCGTCGGCAAGACCTCGCTCGGCCAGTCGATCGCGCGCGCCCTCGGGCGCAAGTTCGTGCGCGTCTCCGTCGGCGGCGTCCGCGACGAGGCCGAGATCCGCGGCCACCGCCGGACGTACATCGGCGCCATGCCGGGGACGATCCTCCGGGCGCTTCGGGACGCCGGCACGAAGAATCCGGTGTTCATGATCGACGAGATCGACAAGATGGGCTCCGACTGGCGGGGCGACCCGTCGAGCGCGATGCTCGAGGTGCTCGACCCGGCGCAGAACTCGTCCTTCCGCGACCACTACCTCGACCTTCCCTTCGACCTCTCGCAGGTCCTCTTCGTGACCACCGCGAACCAGCTCGAGACGATCCCGTCGCCGCTCCTCGACCGCATGGAGGTCATCCGCGTCGCGGGCTACACCGAGGACGAGAAGGTGGGCATCGCCAAGCGCTACCTCGTCCCCAAGCAGCTCGAGGCGCACGGGCTCGGGAAGAGCCAGGCGAGCATCAACGAGTCCGCGCTGCGCCTGCTCGTCCGCGAGTACACGCGGGAGGCCGGCGTGCGCAACCTCGACCGCGAAATCGCGGCGCTCTGCCGCAAGGCCGCGCGTGAGATCGCGGAGGGCAAGCGCAAGACCGCCCGGATCGGCGAGAAGCGCGTCCGCGCCTGGCTCGGCAAGCGCCGCTTCTCGGCGGAGGCGCGCAAGCGCACTTCCGACCCCGGCGTGGCCACGGGCCTTGCGGTGACGCCCGTCGGCGGCGACGTTCTCTTCGTCGAGGCGACGGCGATGCCCGGGAGCGGCCGGCTGACGGTCACCGGCCAGATCGGCGACGTCATGCGCGAGTCGGCGCAGGCCGCCCTCTCCTGGGTGCGCGGTCACGGCGGCGCGCTCGGGCTCGACACGGACTGGTTCGCCGAGCGCGACGTGCACATCCACGTCCCAGCGGGCGCGGTCCGGAAGGACGGCCCCTCGGCGGGGACGGCGATGGCGACGGCACTCGCCTCGCTGGCCACCGGCGTCCCGGTGTCCGACGACGTCGCGATGACCGGCGAGATCACGCTCACCGGCCAGGTGCTCCCGATCGGCGGCGTCAAGGAGAAGACCCTCGCGGCCGAGCGCGCGGGCATCGAAACCGTCATCCTCCCGAAGGAGAACGAGGCGGATCTCGACGACCTCCCCGAGGACGTCCGCGACCGACTCCGCTTCGTCCTGGCCGATACGATCGACGACGTGCTCGAGGCGGCCCTCCCGCCTGCCTCGATCGAGGAGTTTCCGCAGGCGGCGCGCGGGTAGATAATGCCGGCGAAGCCGACGACGAAAGGACGACCATGAAGGACAAGGTCTATGGCGCGGTGGACGTGGCGAGGCCGTACGTCGACCGCCTCACGCGCGACGACGAGCTGCACGAGCACGTGAAGAACGCCTACGCCTCGGCGCGCAGCATCTACGACGAGCTGCTCGGCGACCGCGGCGCCCAGGCGATCGCGGCGCGCGTGGCCCGCGACAAGGACATGCAGTCGGAGCTCAAGAAGGCGGTCGAGGAGTTGCGCAAGGCCGGCGAGCGCGTGCAGGGCAAGGATTCCCACACGGCGCGCAACCTGCTGATCCTCTTGACCGGCGTCACGCTCGGCCTCCTCTTCAACCCGGCCACGGGTCCCGAGACCCGCAAGTGGCTGAAGGAGAAGGTGCTCGGCCCCGAGCAGCCCTTCGAGTACCGCTCGAACGAGAACTAGGCGAGAGACCGCTCGGACGCGGCACGGCGGCAGGCGCCCGCGTACGAGGGATGGCACCTGCCCCCGTCCGGGCCGGGCTCCGGTCGCGCTCCAGCCGAACCCGGCTGCCGGACGCAGAAGCGTGCGGAGGACGCGGCGGCCTCGGAGCCGGGAGGACTGCCGCGCGGTGTCTAGCCGCTGCCCTCGAAGCCGGGCTCGGCGGAGACGATGACCGGGCCGGGCTCGGCCTCGCCGAACAGGTCGGCAGGGGCGAGGTACGTGGCAAGAGTGTGGTCGCCGAGGCCCGAGAGGGAGGAGATGTCGTCGGCCTGCAGGAGCACGGCGCCGGCCTCGGGCGCACGACCGGGGCCCGGGTCCCACTCGCCGAAGGCGAGGTCGTCGAGGCGCAGCCAGGCGGTCAGGTACGGATACGGGTCGATGGCGCCCTCGTACCCCATCCAGAGGAGCTCCCGCGGATGGATCTCGAAGTGCAGGTGCGGAGGCGTCCCGACGGCGTCGCCGGTGGTGCCGACGAAGCCGATCACGTCGCCCGCCTTCACCTGCGCGCCCTCGTAGGCCCGGGGTGAGTAGGCGGAGAGGTGCGCGTAGTAGAACTCGTTGCCGGCCCCGTCTCGCAGCCAGAGGCGGTTGCCGCCGATGTCGTTCCAGCCGACGTTGAAGAGCGTGCCGTCGGCAACGGCGAGGACCGGGGCGCCGAGCGCGGCGAAGATGTCGACCCCGTGGTGCCAGGTCGTCGTCGCCCGCGGGGCGCCGAAACTGTCCGAGGTCGAAGCCGGGCCGTAGATCGGGAAGACGTAGCCGGCGGCCGTCAGCTTCGGCTGTACGTTCGGAGGCGGCTTCGTGACGCTCGGAGGCGCCTGCGGCGTCGAGGGGGCGAGCGGCTCCTTCGGCGACTCGGGCGGAGTAGGCGAGGGCGGGGATGCGGGGGGCGGCGTCTGCTCCGGCTTCGCCCTGGGAGCAGAGGCCGCGCCCTCCGCGTAGCCGACCATGATCTCGGTCCCCTCCGGCAGGCCGCCGTGCTCGGCGGTGAGGACGATGTGGAGCCCCGTGACGAACCCGCGGTGGCCGTGGCGGGCGCCCTTCCGGCTCACGACCGCCTTCTCGAGCGTGACCGCGTAGCCCCAGTCGGCAAGCGGGACGCGGGTGTTCGAGGAGGCGCGCACCGGCTTGCCCAGGACGACGAGGTTCGAGAGCGACGAGGCCGCGAGGTCGCCGTCGGCTCCGCTGCCCGCCGCACGCGCAGTCGCCTTCGCGAAGACGGCCTCGACGGTGATCTCCCCGCCGAAGAGCGCAACCGACCTGACGGTGGAGCTGCCCGCGGCCGTCGCGCTCTCTGCGCCCACGGCTGCCTCAGCGGCGATCGAGGTCCAGCCCGACTGGACGGCGCCCTCCCCGTAGCTCCAGGCGTCGATCGTTGCGCTCTTGTGCGGCGGCGCCCCGACCGAGGCGGAGACCACAATCGTGCCGTCGGGGAGGACAACGCGGATGCCGTACGCTCGCGCGGAGGAGCTCGGCACGCCCTGGGCGGCGGCGGACGAGCCCAGCGCGAGGACGGCGAGGGCGACGAACGCCGCCAGGACGACGCGGTGACTCACCATTCAGAGATTATCGGCCCGATCCGGCCCTCGAACAGAGGGGCGACGCGACCGGGTCGACCAGAGGAGCTGCGCGGCGACTACGAACAGGAAGGCCGCGAACAGTGTTCGCAGCAGATTCTCGTCGAGCGAGGTCGCGAGGACCGCGCCGCCGGCCACGCCGAGCACGGAGGCCAGCCCGATCGAGAGTCCGGCCCGCCAGCGCACGTTGCCGGCCCGCTGCTGCTGCCAGGCGCCGAAGACGACGACGGGGATCATCGCCGCGAGCGAGGTCGCCTGGGCGTCCAGCTGTCCGAGCCCGACCACCAGCACGAGCGTAGGGACGAAGAGGATGCCTCCCCCGACCCCGAAGAGGCCCGAAAGCGCGCCGGCGCCGAAGCCGAGGACCAGCGCGAGGACGATGGTCGTCGTGCTCACTCGAGAAAGAGGAGGACAGCGACGGCGATGACGAAGAGCGCGAAGAGCCGCGTCAGCGTGCGCGAGGAGACGAGCGACTGCGCCCGCACGCCGACGATCGAGCCCGCAAGGGCGGGCAGGCCGACGAGTGCCGCCGAATCCCAGTGGACATGGTCGAAGAGGGAGAACGAGAAGGTGCCGGCGACGGCCGTGATCCCGATGGCGGCGAGCGAGGTGGCCGTGGCCGCCTTCGAGTCGAAGCGGAGCAGGAGGACGAGGGCGGGGACGACGAGGATGCCCCCGCCGACGCCGAAGAGGGCGCTCAGGAAGCCCGACGCGACGCCGATGCCGACGAGCGTGAGGAGCGTCCGATTCGCCGGCACGGGCCGTATCCTAGGCACGCCGATGCCTGCCTCCGAGCTTCTCGCACCGCTCGCGGCCGCACCCGAGCGGACGGCGCTGGTCCTCGACGTCGACGGGACGCTCGCCCCGATCGCCCCGCGACCAGAGCTGGCGATCGTCCCACCCGCGACCCGGGCGGAGCTGGCGCGGCTTGCCGGTCGCTACCTGCTCCTCGCCTGCGTGAGCGGCCGTTCGGGCGACGACGCCCGCCGGCTCGTCCGCGTGGACGGCGTCGAGTTCGTGGGGAACCACGGGCTCGAGCTCGACCCGCGCGCCCACGAGCTCGCCGAGGAGATCGCACGGTTTCGCGACGCCGTCGGCCTCCCGGTGGAGGACAAGCGTCTGTCCCTCACCTACCACTACCGCGAGGCCGGGGACGAGGCGGGCGCGCGAGCCGCCCTCGAACGGGTCGCGGAGCGGGCCCGCGCGACGGGGCTTGACGCGCGCTGGGGCCGGAAGGTGCTCGAGATCCGACCGCATGTCCGCGCCGACAAGGGGACGGCCGTCCAAGCCCTCCTGGAGCGCTCGGGCGCCCGGCTCGGCCTCTACGCGGGGGACGACACGACCGACCTGGACGCCTTCGCCGGACTGCGAGCAGCCGACCTCGAGCACACCGCCTGCATCGCGGTCGCCTCCGAGGAGGGTCCTGCCGAGCTGCGTGAGGCCGCCGACCTCGTCGCCGCCGGCCCGGAGGAGATGGCCGGACTGTTACGCCTGCTCTAGAAGGAGCTCCCACGTCCGGCGCACGTCGTCCTCGGTCGTACGGTGGTGGCCGACGGCGAGGCGGAGGACGTAGCGGTCGTCCAGGACCGTGTGGGAGAGGTAGGCCTCGCCGGTCGAGTTCACACGCTCGAGGAGCGCCGCGTTTTCCTCGTCGGCGCCTTCCCGCCGGAAGCAGACGACGGAGAACGGGACCGGCGCGACCAGCTCCCAGCCCGGCTCCTCCTCCACCCAGGAGGCGAAGAGCCGCGCCAGGCGGATGTGCTCGCGGATGAGCGCCTGCAGCCCTTCCCGCCCGTGGCAGCGGATGACCGCCCAGAGCTTGAGCGCGCGGAAGCGGCGCCCCAGCGCGGGCCCGTAGTCCATCAGGTTGGTCACGTCCTCCTCGGCGGTGCGGAGGTACTCGGGGAGGATGCTGAAGGCGTCGCGGAGCACGGCCGGCCGCCTCGTGTAGAGAGCGGAGCAGTCGATCGGCGTGAAGAGCCACTTGTGCGGGTTGACGACCAGCGAGTCCGCCCGCTCGACGCCCGCGAAGGCCCACCGGTTCTCTTCGCAGACCATCGCCGGGCCCGCGTAGGCGGCGTCGACGTGGAGCCAGGCGCCCGCTCCCTCGGCCAGGCGGGCGACCTCGGCGACCGGGTCGACCGACGTGCTCGACGTCGTCCCGACGGTGGCGACGACGGCGGCCGCCTCGTGCTCCGCGAGCGTGTCGGCGAGCGCGTCCGGGCGCACCCTGTACTCGGTGTCCGCCGCCACCTTGACGAGCGGAAGCTCGAGCAGCCGAGCGGCCTTGTCCACCGAGGAGTGCGCGTGCTCCGAGCAGACGACGGCGCCTCCGGGCCGCAGGTACCGAGCCGCAGCGAGAGCGGCGAGGGTCGACGTCGAGGCGGTGTCCTCGATGTGGCCGTGGAGGCCCTCCGGGAGGCCGAGAAGCCGGCGGAGCCAGTCGAGCGCCACCTCCTCGAGCTCGGTCGCGGCGGGCGAGGTCCGCCAGAGCATCGCGTTCACGTTCAGGGCGGCGGTGAGGAACTCGGCCAGGATCCCGGGCTCGCTCCCCGAGATCGCGAAGTAGGCGAAGAAGCGCGGGTGGTTCCAGTGGGTGATCCCCGGAAGCAGGATCTCGTCGAGGTCGCGAACGACGTCGGCGAACGGCTCCGCGCGCTCTGGCGGTTCCTCCGGGAGCGCCGCTCTGATCTGGCCCGGCTCCACCTGCGCGAGCACCGGCAGCTCCCGGACACCCTCCAGGTAGCGCGCGATCCAGTCGGCCACGAGCGCGGCGTCGTCGCGGAAGGCGCTCATCGCTTCAGCAGCTTCTTGACCTCGCTCCAGGGACGGGCGTTGACCACCTGCTCGGCGGTCAGCCAGCCGCGGCGGGCCTGTGCCACCCCGAGCTCCAGGTTGTCGAGCTCGTCGACCCGGTGCGCGTCAGTCGAGACGACGATCCTGGCGCCCGCCTCGCCGGCCGCGCGGGCGAGCGTGTCGGTGAGGTCGAGCCGGTCCGGCTGGGCGTTGATCTCCAGGAAGGTCCCGGTCTCGACCGCGACCGCGCACACGCGCTCGAAGTCCAGCTCGTACGGCGGGCGGCGGTTGATCTTTCGCCCCGTGGGATGCCCGATGCAATCGACGTGCGGGCTCCGCATGGCGGCGACGAGGCGCTCCGTGAGCTTCTCGCGCGGGCCGTCGAACCCGGAGTGGATCGAGGCCATGACCCAGTCACGGGCGGCCAACGACTCGTCGTCCATGTCCAGGCTCCCGTCCGCGCGGATGTCCACCTCGATGCCGGACAGCACCGTGATCCCCGGAACCTCGAGCGCCGCGATCGCCTTCGCCTGAGCCTCGAGGCGACCGTCCCGGAGCCGGCGCGCGTGGTCGCAGATCGCGATGTAGCGACGGCCGCGCTCCTTCGCGGCCAGCACCATCTCCTCGAGCGCGGCGCGCCCGTCGGACCAGTCCGTGTGCATGTGGAGGTCGCCCTTCACGTCGGCGAGCTCGACCAGCTGCGGGAGCCGGTCCTCGCGGGCGGCCTCGAGCTCGCCCCTGTTCTCGCGCAGCTCGGGCGGGATCCACGCATAGCCGAGGTGGGCGTAGACGCCGGGCTCGTCCCGCGCCTGGAAGGTCTCGCCGCCCTCGACGTCGGCGACGCCGTACTCGCTGACGGAGAGCCCGTGACGGACGGCGTCCTCCCGGAGCGCGACGTTGTGGTCCTTCGAGCCGGTGAAGTGCTGCAGGAGGTTGCCGTAGCTCTCCGGCGGTACGACGCGCAGGTCGAAGCGCAGGCCCTCGTGCGAGACGACCGTCGCCTTCGTCCCGCCCTTGGCGACGACCTCGGCGACCCACTCGCGTGCGACGAAGAACGCGATCAGGGCAGGCGGGTCCTGCGCCGTCGCGATCAGGTCGAGATCCTTCGTCGTCTCGCAGCGCCGCCGCACGCTGCCGGCCTCGCTCACCCGCTCGGCCAGCCCGCTGGCCTCGATCTCGCCGACCGCGCGCCGAACGGCCGGCAGCGCGCGGCCCAGGAGCGTGCGCCCGGTCTCGGCCGTGGCGCGCGACGGCGCGGCGAGCGACTTCAGCACCTTCTCCTCCGTCTTCGCGCCGAGGCCCGGGAGCCCGCGCAGGCGCTCCTGCTCGGCCGCCGTCCGCAGGTCGTCGAGGGACTCGACGCCGAGCTCCGACCAGAGCTTCCGCGCCGTCTTCGGGCCGAGGCCGGGCACGTGCATGACGTCCACGAGCCCCGGCGGGAGCTTCGCCCGCAGCTTGGCCAGCGCGCTCATGTCCCCCGTGTCGACGACCTCGACGATCTTGCCCTCGATGGTCGCGCCGATCCCGGAGAGCCGCGTCGCCTTCCCGTCCACGGCCAGCTGGGCGACCGGCACCGCGGACTCGCGGATCCGGGCGGCGGCGCGCCGGTAGGCGGCCAGGCGGAAGGCGTCGGCACCGTCGAGCTCCAGCATGTCGGCGAGCAGCTCGAAGCGCTCTGCGAGCTCGGCGTTGGTCGGCAGCGTCGCGGGCACCGCGGCGATGATACGCGCGTGAGCCTGGTCGTCTGCCTGCCCACCTACGACGAGCGCGAGAACCTCGAGCCGATGGTGCGTGCGCTCGGGTCGGTGCTGACGGAGAACGGGATCGAAGGACGCGTGCTCGTCATCGACGACGCCTCACCCGACGGGACGGGGGAGGCGGCGGACTCGCTCGTGGCCCAGCTCGGGTTCCTCGACGTCCTCCACCGCGAGCGGCGGGAGGGCCTCGGCCCGGCCTACGTGGCCGGTTTCGCCTGGGCGCTGGCCGCCGGGGCGCGCCATGTCGCCACGATCGACTGCGACTTCTCTCACGACCCGGCCGACCTGCCGCGACTCCTCGAGGCGGCCGGGCGGGCGGACCTGGCGCTCGGCTCGCGCTACGTCCACGGCGGCAGCGTCGAGAACTGGGGACCCGTCCGCCGCGTCGTCAGCCGCGGCGGCTGCATCTACGCGGGCGCCGTCCTGGGCATCCCCGTGCACGACGCGACCTCGGGATTCAAAGTCTACCGGCGCGAAGTCCTCGAGGCGATCGACCCCACCCGCATCGGCGCCCGCGGATACGCGTTCCAGATCGAGACCGTCTACCGGGCGCTCCGGGCCGGCTACAGGATCGAGGAGGTTCCGATCCGCTTCACCGACCGCGCCGAGGGTGGGTCGAAGATGGGCCCAGGGATCGTGCTCGAGGCCGTCACGAGGGTTCCGGCGCTGCGGCTCGCCGCCGCCCGCGGCCGCCTCTGACCGGCTGGCTATAGTGGCCGCATGGCCGAGCTAGCCGAGGTGGGAGACGCTAACTTCGCCGACGATGTCCTCCAGTCGCAGGGCCCAGTCGTCGTCGACTTCTGGGCTCCCTGGTGCGGGCCCTGCCGCGTCGTCGGGCCGATCCTCCAGGACATGGCCGACGAGCACGAGCGCGTCACCTTCGTCAAGCTGAACGTCGACGAGAACCCGTCCATCCAGGCCCGCTACAACGTCCTCTCGATCCCGACGGTGATCCTCTTCGAGGACGGCGAGGCGCGCGAGATCGTCGTCGGGGCCCGCTCCCGCAGCCACTACGAGTCCGTCTGGGAGCGCTGGCTCAGGCCGGCGGCCTAGCCGGCTCCTCCCCGAACGAGTCCCAGCCGCCGAGGCCCGCGGGCTCGACGCCCTCACCCTCCTCGCAGCGGCCGACGACCGGGAACCCGAGCGCGTCCGCATCCTCGGGCGCGACCGCGGCGAGCAGCTCGTAGTCCTCCCCCAGCGCCCAGAACGGGAGGTCGGCGACCTCCTCGATCCGGGGCGCCTTCGGGATCCGCTCGGGCTCGAGGACGAGGCGGCAGCCCGAGCGCTCCGCGATCCGGGCCGCGTCGCTCGCGATACCGTCCGACAGGTCGACGGCCGCGTGGGCGACGCGCGCGAGCCGCCGGCCCTCCTCGAGCCGGAGCGGCGGCCGCCGGTGGCGGGCCACGAGCTCGCCGAAGCCACCGAGACCCTCCCGCAACGCGTACAGGCCCGCGGCCGCCCCGCCGAGCGGGCCGGTCACGACGAGCACGTCACCGGGCCGCGCGCCAGCGCGCCCGGGCACGCGCCCGCTCCTGCCGACCGCCGTGACCGTGAGCACGATCAGCGGCGAGCGGGTCGTGTCGCCGCCCACGACCGGGACGCCCGGCTCGTTCAGACCCTCGTAGAGCTCGACGGCTGCCTCCGGGTCGAACGTCTCCGGCAGCGCCAGGGCGACGAGCAGCGCCTCCGGCTCCGCCCCGAGCGCCGCGAGGTCGCTGAGGTTCACCGCCGCCGCCTTCCAGCCGAGGTCGCGCCAGGACGTCCACGCGGTGCGGAAGTGGACGTCCTCGACCAGGGTGTCCTGCGTGACCACGACGCCGTCGGCGAGGACGGCGCCCTCGGCGTCCTGGCCGCGGGCGAGCCCGCGCCGCTCGAGCTCAGCGAGGAGCCCGAACTCTCCGAGCTCCGAAAGCCTCAAGATGAAAGACGTCGACGGGGCCCGAGCCGGAGCCCAGGTCGGCGAGCCCCTGGCGCACCGCCTCGGACGCGATCGCCGCCGCGCCGCGCGCGGCATCCTCGAGTCTCTCTCCACGGGCCAGGAGCGCGGTGAGGCTGGCGGAGTGGGTGCAGCCCGCACCATGGGTCGCCTCCTCCCCGTAGCGTGCGACCGGGATGGCGACGTGGCGCTCGCCGTCGAAGAGCCAGTCGACCGGCTCGTCCCCGTGACCGCCCGTGACGATCACGGCCGGCGCGCCGAGGTCGTGCAACGCCTCGGCGAGCCCATGGCGCTCGACGTCGTCCGCGTAGGCCACGCCGGCGAGGGCGCACGCCTCGTGCAGGTTCGGCGTCACGACGGTGGCAAGCGGGAAAAGCTCGGTGGCGAGGACGGAGACCGCGTCGTCCTCGAGGAGCTTGGCCCCCGAGGCCGCGACCATGACTGGGTCGACCACGAGCGGCACGTCCTGCTCGCGGAGGAAGTCGGCGACCGCCTCGATGATCTGCGCGCTGAAGAGCATGCCGGTCTTCGCCGCGTCGACGCCGATGTCGTCGAAGACGGCGTCGAGCTGCGCGCGGGCGAAGGCCGGCGGTGCCTCGTGCACGGCGGTCACGGCGGTCGTGTTCTGCGCGGTCAGGCCGACGATCGCGCTCATGCCGTGGCAGCCGGCCGCGGCGAACGCCTTCAGGTCCGCCTGGATCCCCGCGCCCCCGCCCGAGTCCGAGGTCGCGATCGTGAGACACCGGGGCACCACGGAGGACGAAAGCTAGCATCGGCTCGATGTCGGTCGTGACCTGGGAGGGAGTGCTCGAGGGTGAGGAGCTCGCCCACCTCACGGAGGTCCCGGGCCGCGAGGCGCGGACCGTGCCGCTCCCCGACCTCCACCCGCGCCTGGCCGCCGCCCTCCGTGCACGCGGCGTCGAAGCCCTGTTCGCCCACCAGGCTGAGACACTAGCGGCCGCGCGACGCGGCGAGCACCTCGTGGTCGCCACCGGCACGGCGAGCGGGAAGACGCTCGCCTTCAACCTGCCCGTCCTCGACGCGCTCGCCGCCGACCCGAAGCTCCGGGCGCTCTACCTCTACCCGACGAAGGCCCTCGCCCAGGACCAGGCGCGCTCCCTGGGCGAGCTCGGCGTGCCGCGCGTGAAGCCCGCCATCTACGACGGCGACACCGAGCACGAGCGCCGCTGGCAGATCCGCAGGTGGGCGAACGCGATCCTGACCAACCCGGACATGCTCCACGTGGGTGTCCTCCCCCACCACGACCGCTGGGCGGACGTCCTCTCCAACCTCCGCTACGTCGTCGTGGACGAGGCGCACGTCTACCGGGGCGTCTTCGGCTCCCACGTGGGCAACGTGCTCCGCCGCCTCCGTCGGGCGGCCGGCATCTACGGGGCGGAGCCGCAGTTCCTGCTCGCGTCGGCGACGATCGCCAACCCCGGGAGCGCTCGCGCACGCCCTGATCGGCCTCGAGGCGACCGTCGTCGAGGAGGACGCCGCCCCGCGGGCGGCGCGGACGATCGCCTTCTGGAACCCACCTATCCTGGAGGAGGAGCTGCAGCTCCGCGCCAGCGCGCTCGGGGAGGGCGCACGGCTGCTCGCCGAGCTCGTCTCGCGGGGACTCCGGACGATCTGCTTCGCCAAGAGCCGCAAGGCGACGGAGCTGATCCACCGCTTCGCCTCGGAGCGCCTGGACGCGGAGACGGCAGCGCGGCTCTCGCCCTACCGCGCCGGCTACACGCCCGCCCAGCGGCGCGAGATCGAGCGGCGGCTGGTGCAGGGCGAGCTCCTCGGCGTCACGGCCACCGACGCGCTCGAGCTCGGCATCGACATCGGGCTCCTGGACTGCGCGATCTCGGTCGGCTTCCCGGGGACGGTCGCCAGCCTCCGCCAGCAGTGGGGGCGGGCCGGGCGGCGGAGCGACGGCCTGGCGGTACTCGTGGCGAGCGAGGACGCGCTCGACCAGTTCTTCATGCGGGAGCCCGAGGCACTCCTGGGAAGGCGCGTCGAGGCGGCCATCCTCGACTACGCCAACCCGCGGATCCTCGACGGGCACGTCCTCTCGGCGGCCTTCGAGGCGCCGCTCGACGACCGCGATCGGGCGACGCTCGGAGACGCCGCGCTCGAGCGGGCCGACGCGCTCGTCGAGCACGGCGAGCTCCGCCGGACGCCGGCCGGGATCGTCTGGGCGGGACGGGACTATCCGGCGGGTCGCGTCGCGCTCCGCTCGGCGAGTCCCGAGTCGATCGCCGTCGTCGATGTCGCGACCGGCTCCGTTCTCGGGGTGGTGGAGCGCGAGCGCGCGTTCTCCACCGTCCACGAGGGCGCCGTCTACCTCCACCTCGGCGAGTCGTACCGGGTGCTCGAGCTCGACCTCGCGGGCCGCGCGGCGGTCGTGGAGGCCTTTGCGGCCGACTACTACACCCAGGCGAGGAAGGAGACGACGACGGCGATCGAGGAGGAGGAGCTCTGCGAGCGGCGACTGGGCCTGGACGCGTTCTTCGGCAGGGTCAGCGTCACCGAGCAGGTCATCGCCTACCAACGGAAGTCGATCCGCGACCAGGCAACGCTCGAGCTGGTCACCCTCGACCTGCCCCCGACGACCTTCGAGACGGAGGCGGTCTGGTACGTCCCCTCCGTCTCTCAGCTCGACGGGCTCGAGCCGCTGCCCAAGCTCCTGGGCTCGCTCCATGCCGCCGAGCACGCGATGATCGCCGTCCTCCCTCTCTGGGCCATGTGCGACCGCTGGGACATCGGCGGGCTCTCGACGAACCTCCACTTCCAAACCGGGAGGCCGACCGTGTTCGTCTACGACGCCCATCCCGGCGGCGTCGGCATCGCCCGGCGCGGCTACGACGAGCTGGAGGGCTGGGTCGCGGACACCGAGCGGCTCCTGTCCGGGTGTCCCTGCTCCGACGGCTGCCCCTCCTGCGTGCAGTCGCCGAAGTGCGGCAACCTGAACGAGTTTCTGGACAAGGCGGGCGCGCTCACGCTCCTGCGCCGCCTCCTCGCCCGCGCCTGACCGGAACGGCCATGCCCGGGGGTCTGACCCCCAGACGTGGCCGGAAGCGACTAGTGCCGGCGGCGGGGCCTGGCGACGAGCTCCCCGCCGCACTTGGGGCACGTCGCCGCCATGGACTCGGCGCACGCCGGACAGAACGTGCACTCGAAGCTGCAGATCCGGGCCTCGCCGTCCGCCGCGAGCGCGGCGCCGCAACGCTCGCATTCCGCCCGCATCTCGAGAGCCACGGCTAGCGCCCCTCCGCCAGTCCGAGCACGAGCTCGACCGCCTCCGCGGGGGTCTCGGCGTGCTCGATCCCCTGGCCCTCGACGCCCGGGCCGGAGCCGAGCACGACCACCGGCCGTCCGAGGACGCGCGCGAAGGAGATCTCCGACGCGGTGCCCCAGCTGCCGCCGACGGCGACCACGCCGGCGCACGAGGCGACCACGGCGAGGTTGCGGGCGTGCCCCGTCCCGGTGGCGACGGCGTAGTCGATCCACGCGTTGGCCTCTCCGGTCGACGTCCCCGGGAGGACGCCGATCGTCGCGCCCCCCGCTTCCTTGGCGCCGCGGGCCGCCCCTTCCATCACCTCGCCAAGACCGCCGCAGACGACGGCGCAGCCGCGCTCGGCGAGCAGGCGGCCGACGTCCTCCGCCTGCGGCACCCACTCCGCCCCGCTGCCGATGACGGCGATCTGCACGGTGCGATGATATGACTCGCGCCGTGGAGACTCGCGCCGCCCGCGGAGGAACGCTCGTGCTCGGGGGCGGGTTCGCAGGCGCTTACGTCGCGCGGCTGCTCGGCTCGGCCGGCGCGACCATCGTCAGCCCGGAGAACTTCATGCTCTACACGCCGATGCTGCCCGAGGCGGCGTCGGGAACGCTCGAGCCCCGCCACGTCGTCGTGCCGCTCCGCCTCATGTGCCCGCACGCCGAGCTGCTGCTCGGCCGGGGGACGGCCCTCGACGAGGGGAAGCGCCTGGTCCACGTCGTGACCGAGGACGGTGAGCTGGACGTCGGCTACGAGCACCTCGTGGTCGCCCTCGGCGCCGTCCCGCGGGCGCTCCCGATCCCCGGCCTCGCCGAGCACGCGCTCAGCTTCAAGAGCCTCGCGGACGCGATCTACCTGCGGAACCACGTCCTGCGGGAGCTCGAGGCCGCCGTCGCCGACCCTGCGGCTGCCGAGCGCCACCTCACCTTCGTCTTCGTCGGCGCCGGCTACGCCGGCGTCGAGGCATTGGCCGAGCTCTCCGACCTCGTGCGCGACGCCCTGCGCTACTACCCGGAGCTGCGGGACGCACCTCGGCGCTGGGTGCTCGTGGACGCGGCGCCCAAGATCCTCCCGGAGATCCCGGCACGGCTCGGCGACTACGCCGCCCGGGAGCTCTCGCGCCGCGGCGTCGACATCCGCGTCTCGACGACGCTCGAGTCCGTGGACGACAAGGGCGCTGTCCTCTCCGACGGGACCCGCCTGGAGACGCACACCGTCGTCTGGACGGCCGGCGTGAAGGCGCACCCGCTCCTCGACCGCCTCGGCCTCCCGGTGGACGACCGCGGCCGCGTCGTCGTCGGACCGACGCTTCGGGTTGAGAATCGCGACAACGTCTGGGCTCTGGGAGACGGCGCGCGCGTGCCCAACGAGGCGACGCCGGGCGAGCCGGACCCGCCGACCTGCCAGCACGCGCTCCGGCAGGCCCGCCGGCTCGCGAAGAACCTGAAGGGCGACTCCAGCCCGTACCGGTACCGGATGCTCGGACAGGTGGCGACGCTCGGCCGCTACAAGGGCATCGCCGACGTCCTCGGCTTGCGTCTGCGCGGTTTCCCCGGCTGGTTCGTGACCCGGACGTACCACCTGTTCCAGCTGCCGCTCGTCTCCCGGAAGCTTCGCGTGGTCACGGACTGGACGGTGGCGCTCTTCTTCCGCCGGGACATCGCCGAGCTCTCGATGCTGGGCAAGCCGCAGCCGCTCGACGAGCGCGCCCGCTCCGGGATCTCATAGCCGAAGAGAGGGCCCGGGAGGCGCCCGGTCTCCGAGCGCCTCCTGGGTGTCGCCCCTTCCCCCCTCCCCCCTGGAGGCCTGCCCTGGCCACCTGCATCCTCTCACCGGTCAAGCGCCACGTCAAACGAGAAACTGACTTTCTGTCAAGTGGCCGGACCGTCGACTGGTGGGGTCTTCCAGCCGTGGACAGAGTCCGCCCGCTCAGCGCTCGGCTCGCGCCGAAGGCGTCGCTCGCCCTCGGCGTCGCCGTCCAGCCGTCTAGGCTCCCATCGTGCCCACCGAGCTCGACCGCGCCCTGGCGTTCGACGAGGTCCTCCGCACCCGCTGCGCCGAGCGGATCGTGCCGTTTCGCTTCGGCCGCGCGTACTTCAACGACACCTACCGGCGCGTGTGGGACCTGAACTTCCTGCTCGTCGACGGGCCCCAGGAAGTCGACCCGGGCGAGCTCGCCGCCGAGGCCGAGCTCCTGCACACGGACGCCGAGCACGCCCACCGGCGCGCCGTCGTCACCGACGACGCCGTCGGCGCCGGACTCGAGCGGTTCTTCCACCGCCTCGCGTGGCAGATCGACCGCACGCTGGTCATGGCGCACCGCGGCGGCGGCGAGGGCCCGGCCGCCACCCCGCTTGTCGAGGAGGTGGCCCGCGCCGACCTGTTGCCGTTCCGCCGCGAGATCGCGCGGGCCGAGCCCTGGGCGACGAGCGGGAGCGTCGTGGACGAGGTGGTGGAGGCGAGCTCGCTCTGGGAGAAGGTCGGGAACGCCCGCTACTTCGCGGTGCTCGCCGGCGGCGTGCCGGTCGCGGCGGCCGAGCTCTACTCCGACGGCCGTACAGCCCAGGTCGAGGATGTGGCCACGCTCCCGGGTCACCGGGGGCGGGGCTACGCGAGCGCGGTCGTGCTCCGCGCGGCCGAGGAGGCGACCGCCGCCGGCCACGCCCTCGTCTTCCTCGAGGCCGACGAGAGCGACTGGCCGAAGGAGCTCTACGCGCGGCTCGGCTTCGAGCAGATCGGCCGGACCTGGTCCTTCCTGCGGACGCCGGCCCGGGTCCCGCCCGACTGACTAGCGCAGCTGCTCGAGCGGGGCGCCGAGCGCCTGCCTCGTCGTCAGAACGCCGGCGAAGAGATCCCCCTCGCGCCGGACACGGTCGAGCACGACTTCCATCGTGAACGCCCCGGGGTCGAGGTCCTCGGTCACCTCGTCCCACCGAAGCGGCGCCGAGACGGGCGCCCCCGCCCGCGGCCGCACCGAGTAGACGGAGGCGATCGTCTTCCCCTCGCCGTTTTGGTTCGCGTCCACGAGCACTCCGCGCCGCTTCGCCTTCGCCCACTCGGTCGTCACCAGTCCCGGATGGAGGCGGGCCAACGTCCCCGCGACGATCTCGGCGAGCTCCCGCGTGCGGTCGTAGCCGTAGCGGCGCGCGATGGGGACGAGGACGTGAAAGCCGTCGGCCCCGCTCGTCTTCGGAAAGCCCACCAGATCGAGGGCATCGAGCACGTCCTTGACGAGGAGCGCGACGCGCACGACCTCCCGGAAGCCGACGTCCGGCGAGGGGTCGAGGTCGAAGAGCACCCAGTCGGGCCGGTCCGGCCTGTCCACCCGGGAGTACCAGGTGTTCATGTCGATGCAGCCCATGTTCGCCATCCAGAGCAGCGCGAGCTCGTCGTTCACGAGCGGGTAGCGGAGCGTCCGCTTCTCGCGGGTCGCGCGCGAGGTCGAGCGGTACTCGAAGCGAGATATCCACTCGGGCATGTGCGCGGGCGCATCCTTCTGGAAGAAGTGCTTGCCCTGCCAACCGTCGGGATAGCGCTTCATCGTGAACGGCCGGTTGCGGAGGTGGGGGACGAGGACGGGCGCGACGTCGCGGTAGTAGGCGATCAGGTCGCCCTTGGTGATGGCCTCCTCCGGCCAGAAGGCCTTGTCCAGGTTGGAGAGCTTGAGCACCCGCCTGCCACGGCGGATCTCGCTCGGGAGTGGTTCTTCGCGCTGCACCTCGTACGGCTCCTTGTCCTCTCGTAGGCCTTTGTACACCGGCGCCCGCAGATGGCCGTCGTGCGTCCACTGGGCGAACCCGACCTCCGCGACGAGCCTCGGCTCGACCCAGACGACGTCGGCCTTTCGCACCTTCGGCATCGCCGGAACCTCGACGAACGGAGCCGTCGGCCGCTCGAGCGGCCGCAGCAACGAGACCAGGCGCTCGATCTCCTCCTCGGTGAATCCGGTGCCGACGTTGCCGGCGTAGGCGAGCTCCCCGGCGCGCATGACGCCGAGGACGAGGGAGCCGAGTCGGCCTGCCCGTCGGCCCTTCCCCTTCGTGTACCCGGCGATGACGAACTCCTGCTCCAGGTGCGTCTTCACCTTGAGCCAGTCTCGGGTGCGGCGGCCCGGCTGGTAGCGCGAGTCGGCACGCTTGGCGACGATTCCCTCGAGCTCCTGCGCCTCGGCCGCCTGGTAGAGCGCCTCGCCGTCGGCGAAGGCCTCGGAGAGCCGGACGACCTCGCCCTGGGCGTCGAGGAGCGCGGCCAGCCGCTCACGCCGCTGGTTCAGCGGCAGCTCAGTCATCGGCTTCCCGTCGACCTCGAGCACGTCGAAGACGTAGTAGACGAGGGGCCCCGAGCCCTGCTGCATGACGCTGAAGCTCGCCCGGCCCTGCTCGTCGAGCGCGCAGACCTCGCCGTCGAGGACGCAGTCGGGCGTGCGGACACTCCGTTCGAGCGACCGCGCGACCGCGGCGAACCGCTCGGTCAGGTCGTTGCCGCGGCGGCTCGTCAGGACGGCTTCGCCGCCGCCGACGGAGGCGATCGCCCGGTACCCGTCCCACTTCACCTCGTAGAGCCAGCCGTCCGCGGTGGGAACGGTGTCGGCGAGCGTCGCGAGCATGGGGGCGTACTGGCGGCGGGCGCGAGGGGCCGGAGTGCCGTCCTCGCGCTTGCGGACGAGGAGCCAGTTTCGCTCGTCACCGTCGAGCTTCGCCGGCACGAGCGTCCAGACGCCCTGCAGGCGCTCACCATCGAGGCGCACGGTCAACCCGCCGTCGCGCTTCTCCTCGACCAGCTCGTAGGTGCCGCGGTCCCAGATCTCGACCGTGCCCGCACCGTACTGGCCGGCGGGAATCTCACCCTCGAACCCGGCGTAGTCGAGCGGGTGGTCCTCGACGTGGACGGCGAGGTGCCGCTGGCCCGTCTCGAGCGGGATCCCCTTGGGCACCGCCCAGCTCGCCAGTGCCCCGTCGCGCTCGAGCCGGAGGTCGTAGTGGAGCCGGCGCGCGTCGTGGCGCTGGACGACGAAGATCGGATCCTCGCCACGCTCGTCCCCGCCGAACGGCTCCGGCGTCGCCCCCCGGTTTCGCTTGCGCTCGTACTCCCGCAGCCGCGCCACCCCGGAAGCATGCCCGCGATCGCCGCGTGGCACCCGCCGCTGCCGCCAGGCAGCGGCTCCAGGGCACGGGGGATAACCCTGTGGACGTTGTGGATTTCCGAAATCTCGACCTCTACTCGAGGTAGACGCCCATGGCGCGGAACCGGCGTCGGCGCAGGCGTCGTCGCTCGTCCGGGTCGAGCGCCTCGAGCTCGGCGAGCGAGCCCCGGAGCGCCTCGGCGAGGAGTGCGGCTGCCTCGTCGTGGTTCTCGTGCGCGCCACCCGCAGGCTCGGGGACGATCCCGTCGATGACGCCGAGCTCGAGGCAGTGGCGGGCGTCGGGCTTGAACGCGGCCGCCGCCTTCTTCGCCTCGCCGGCGTCGCGCCAGAGAATGGCGGCGCAGCCCTCGGGCGAGATCACCGAGTAGACGGCATTCTCCTGCATGAGCACGCGGTCGGCGACCGCGATCGCGACGGCGCCGCCCGAGCCGCCCTCGCCGATCACGCACGTGACGCTGGGGACGCCGAGGCGGGCCATCGCGAGCTGGCAGCGGGCGATCCAGCCGCCCTGGCCGTGCTGCTCGGCCGTCACGCCCGGGTAGGCGCCCGGCGTGTCCACCAGCGTGACGACGGGGAAACCGTGGCGGTCGGCGAGCTCCATCGCCCGCATCGCCTTGCGGTAGCCCTCCGGGTACGTCATCCCGAAGTTGCGGTGGGTGCGCTCGCGGATGTCGCGGCCCTTCTGGTGGCCGACGAGGACGATCGTCCGCTCGCCGAAGCGCGCGAGACCGGCCACGATCGCGGAGTCGTCTGCGAGCGAGCGGTCGCCGTGGAGCTCGACGAAGTCGTCGCAGATCCGCTCGACGTAGTCGAGGGTGTACGGCCGCTCCTGGTGGCGGGCGAGCTCGACTGCGTGCCAGACCTCGTCCTCGGTCGGCTCCGAGCCCATGCGGTCGAGCTGGCGCTTGAGCCGCGACATCTCGCCGGAGACCCCGACGCCCCGCAGAAGCGGTAGGTCGCGGAGCTTCGCCAGGCGCTCCTTCAGGCGCAGCTGCTCCAGCTGGCTCGAGGGTGTCTCGGTCACGGCATCACTGCGCCTGCACGAACATCGCCAGCAGCCGGCCGACGAACGGCCGCAGCTCCGCTCGGGGGACGATCGCGTCCACGTGCCCGAAGCGCGCGTTCGACTCGGCCAGCCCGAAGTCGTCCGGAAGCTTCTCGCGCGTCGTCTGCTGGACGACGCGCGGCCCGGTGAAGGCGAGGAGCGCGCCCGGCTCCGACACGGTCACGTCCCCGAGGCTGGCGAAGCTGGCAAGGACGCCCGCCGTCGTCGGGTGCGTCATCACCGAGATGAACGCGCAACGGGCCTCGCGAAGCTCGTCGACGGCGCACACCGTCTTGGGAAGCTGCATGAGCGAGAGGATCCCCTCCTGCATGCGGGCACCGCCGGAGGCGGTGACGCAGACGAGGGGGACCTGGCGCTTCGCCGACCGCTCGCACGCCCGCGCGAGCTTCTCGCCGACCGTGCTGCCCATGGACCCGCCCATGAAGGCGAAGTCCATGACGGCGAGCTCGCACGGCCGGCGCTCGATCGCCGCGGAGCCGGCGATGACGGCGTCGCCGAGCCCGGTCGCCACCTCCGCCTCGGCCAGGCGATCCGTGTAGGCCCTCAGGTCGAAGAAGCCCAGCGGATCGGCCGAGCGGAGGCCCGCATCCTCCTCGGCGAACGTGCCCCGATCGGCGAGCTGGGCAACGCGTTCGCGGGCCTGGACGGGGAAGTGGTGCCCGCACTGGGGACAGACCCGCAGGGTCTGCTCCAGCTCGTCATCGCGGTAGTGCGAGTGGCAGCGCGGGCAGGTGTTGGGGTGCCGCTTGCCGTCGTCCGTGCCGGCAGCCTGGCGGTTCTCGACGGTGACGTCGACGCGGCTCTCCATGCGCGCCATCTTACGCGCGGGCCGGGCTCAGAGGCCCAGTGCGCCGGTGAGCCGGGCGAGCGGCGCCACGTTGTCCGGCGACGGTCCGAGCCCGGTGAGGCCGACGCCCGCGACCGGTCGCTCGCCCGCGATCTCGCGGAGGATCGACGCTGCCTCGAGCACGGTCAGGCCGCCGGGCTCGGGCATGAAGCAGACCACGTCGTCGTCGGGATCGAGGACGTCTGCGTCGAACGCGACGTAGACGGCATCGGCGCCGTCGAGGGCACCGTCGACTTCGCCGATGCCCGTGCGAAGGCCGCTGGCGGCGATGAACTCGACCTCGGGCGGGTCGAGGTTCCGCGCCCCGACGAGGACGGCGTCGGCCGGATGCACCGTGCCGGAGTCGAGGAGCATCCGGAAGGGCATCCCCCAGGCGTTGCCGCTGGGCGAGCTCTCCGGCGTGTTCAGATCTCCGTGGGCGTCGAACCAGACGACGGCGAGCCGACCGTAGCGAGTCGCCAGGCCCTCGACCGCCCCGACGTGCGTGCAGCAGCAGCCGCCGAGCACGACGGGCAGGGCGGGGAGGGCGGCCGCGAGGGCCAGGTTCTGCTCGGTCAGGGACTCCTCGCCGACGACCGCAGTCTCGGGCAGGGAGAGCTCGAGGAAGGCGGCCTCGGCCATCGACTCGCCCCCGTCGCCCCAGGCACGGGGAACGCGAACCAGGCCGGCGGCGAACGTCCGGCCGCAGGAGTGGCATTCGTACCTTCCGGCCTCCAGGGCGACGGCGGTCAGCGTCCGGCAGTCTGGGCACTTGGCCCGGAGGCGAGACATCGCTGCCAGGCTAGCGGGACGCGGCCGGAGCGGGGAGGATCCCGTCGAGCGTGTCCGGAAGGTCGGCGAGGTCCGCCAGCTCGGCCGCACGGGGAAGGTCGCTCGTCTCGCCGAGCCTGTTGATCCACACCGCGGGGATCTCGAGCTCCCGCGCCGGGGCGATGTCGTGGAAGAGGCTCGCGGCGACGTGGACGTGGCTGCCGGGCTCCGGATCGAACTGCAGGGCGAAGGCCCGCCAGTGACCGTGCGCCGGCTTGTAGGAGCCGATCTCGCCGGCGACGATCGCGCCGTCGAAGGGGACGCCGATCGCCTGCATGGACGCGTCGAGGAGGTCGGCATCCGTGTTCGAGAGCGGCACGAGCCGCCAGCCGCGCTCCCTCAGCTCGGCGAGCGCGCCGGGAACCTCCGGGAAAACCGGCCAAGCAGGGAGCGACGCCGCGAGCGCGTCCTTCTCCTCGGCCGGGAGCCAAAGGCCCTCGTCGGCGGCGAGCAGGGCAAGCGCCTGGCGAAGCACCTCGCGGTAGGCGAGCCCGCCTTCGCTCTGCACCCTAGGCTCGATCTCGTGGTAGCGCCCGAGCAGGGTCCCGGCGTCCTCCTCGGGCCAGAGTCGCGCCAGCGCGCCTCCGATGCCACCGTCCCAGTCGACAAGCGTCCCGTAGCAGTCGAACGTCGCCCAGCGGTCGCTAATCGGTGAACTTCCTGATCACGAGGCAGGCGTTGTGGCCGCCGAACCCGAAGTTGTTCGAGAGGGCGACGTCGGTCTTCCACTCGCGCGACTCGTTCGGGATGTAGTCGAGGTCGCACTCGGGGTCGGCCACCTCGTAGTTGATCGTGGGCGGGACGACGTCGCGTTGGACCGCCAGGGTCGAGATGATCGCCTCGATCGCGCCGGAGGCGCCGAGGCAGTGGCCGGTGGCCCCCTTCGTCGACGAGATCGGCGTCTGCCGGGCCTTCTCCTCGCCGAGCGCGATCTTGATCACCCGCGTCTCGCTCGCGTCTCCGATCGGGGTCGAGGTTCCGTGTGCGTTCACGTAGTCGATCGCGTCCGGCCCGATCCCCGCGTCGTCGAGGGCCATCTTCATCGCGCGGGCCGGATGGCGGCCCGTGGGATCGGGCTCGGTGATGTGCTGCGCGTCGGAGGAGAGGCCGTAGCCGATGAGCTCCGCGTAGATCTTCGCGTCGCGCTCCCGCGCGTGCTCGAGCTCCTCAAGGAGCACGATCCCGCCGGCCTCGCCCATGACGAAGCCATCGCGCTCGGCGTCGAAGGGACGGCTCGCGCTCTCGGGCCGGTCGTTGCGGCGGGAGAGCGCCCGCATGGCCGCGAAGCCGCCGATGCCGACCTCCGTGATGCCCGCCTCGGTCCCGCCGGCGAACATGACGTCCGCGCGACCCAGCCGGATCGCGTCCATCGCCTCCCCGATCGCCATGTTCGAGGCGGCGCAGGCCGTGCACTCCGAGGTGAGCGGGCCGCGCGTGCCGAGCTCCATCGAGACCCAGGCGGCGCCCATGTTCGGGATGATCGCCGGGATCGAGAGCGGGTTGACCCGGTCGGGGCCGCGATCGAGCAGCTGGTCGTAGCAGTCCTGGAAGCTCTGCAGCCCGCCGATGCCGGTGGCGACCGAGACGCCGGTCCGCTCGGTCTCGGGCTCGATCTCGAACCCCGAGTCCTCCTCGGCCATCCGCGCGGCCGCGAGGATCATCTGCGTAAAGCGGTCCATGCGCCGGGCCTTGCGGTGCTCGATCCAGTTCGTCGGGTCGAAGCCCTTCAGCTCGCAGGCGAAGTGGACGGCGAACTTCGTCGGGTCGAAGGCCGTGATCGCCGCCGCGCCGCTCTGGCCCGCCACGAGGTTCTCCCAGAAGGTCTCCACGTCGTTCCCGAGCGGCGTCACCGCGCCCATGCCGGTGATCACGACCCGCCTGCGTCCGTTCTCCGAAGCCATCCCTCAGTGCCCCTTCGGGTAATCCAGCCTAGCTTCTGCGCCGCGAGCACCAAGCTTGAGTCCGCCCTCGCCCGCGACCAAGGCTGGATGCCTCGGCAAGGGGGAGGGTGTGCTCGGGCGCAGCGTGATCGCGGGGCAGAAGCAGCCGTGTATTGCTCGAATGGGCACTACATCCCCAATCCGCCGTCAACGAGCAGCACGTCGCCCGTGATGAACGCGGCCTCGTCGGAGCACAGGAAGCGTACCGCCGCGGCAACGTCCTCCGGCGACCCGAGGCGTCCCAGCGGCGTGTTGGCGAGGATGAGGCCGGTCATCTCCTCCGAGAGCACGCCGGTCAGCTCGGTCGTGATGTAGCCGGGCGCCACCGCGTTCACGCGGACGCCGCGCGCCCCCAGCTCGCGCGCGAGCGCCTTGGTCAGCCCGATGATCCCGCCCTTCGAGGCGGCGTAGTTCGCCTGGCCCGGGTTTCCGTGGATGCCGACGACGCTGGAGAGGTTGACGATCGCGCCCGAGCGGCGCCGGAGCATCTTCCGCGAGACCGCACGGCAGGTGTTGAAGGTGCCGCGCAGGTTCGTGTCGATCACCGTGGCCCAGTCCTCGTCGCTCATCCGCGCGATCAGCGTGTCGCGCGTGATCCCCGCGTTGTTGACGAGGACGTCGAGGTCGCCGAGCTCGCCCTCCACCCGCTCGACGAGCGCGGCGGCCTCCGCCGGGTCGCCCACGTCGGCCCCGACGGCGACCCCGCCGATCTCACCGGCGACGGCCTCGGCCGCCTCCTGCCCCGAGCGGTAGTTGACCGCCACCTTCGCCCCGCCGCGGGCCAGTTCGCGGGAGATCGCCGCGCCGATACCGCGCGAGCCTCCCGTGACGAGAGCGACCTTGCCGGCGAGTGAGGCGAACTCGGCCACTATGCGATCGTGAGCTGCTCCTCGAGCCTGCGGAGGGACTCCGGGTCGCTGACGGACGTCGTGCGGAGCGAGCGGTCGCACCGCCGCAGGAGCCCGCTCAACACCTGGCCAGGCCCAATCTCGACGAACACGTCTACCCCGTCCCTGACGAGGGCGCGCACGGCCTGCGTGAACTTCACGGGGGCCGTCAGCTGCTCGAGGAGCAGGCCTCCCATCCGCTGCGCGTCCTCGAGCTTCGCCGTCACGGTCGACATGAACGGCGGCGACGGATTCCGCCACGTCGCCTTGGCGAGCGCCGGCCTGAGCCGGTCGGCGGCGCGGGCGACGAGCGGGCTGTGGAACGCGCCGCTCACGCGAAGCTTCACCACCTTGCGGGCTCCCTCGCCGGCGGCCACCTCGATCAGGCGGTCGACCGCCGAGTTCTCGCCCGAGACCACCACCTGCCCGGGACAGTTGTAGTTGGCGGGCCACACGCCGTGGATCGAGCGGCACAGCTCCTCCACGACCACGTCGTCGAGCCCGAGGACGGCAGCCATGGCGCCCGGCTTCTCCCGCGCCGCCGCGGCCATCGCCTCCCCGCGCTCGCGGACGAGCGCGACGGCGTCGCCGGTGCCGATCGCCCCCGCCGCCGCGAGGGCAGAGTACTCCCCGACGGAGTGTCCGATCACGTACGCGGGCTCGATGCCGAGCGTCTGCACCGCGCGCAGGCAGGCGATCGAGGTGGCCACGAGCGCCGGCTGCTGTAGCTCGGTGCGCGTCAGGTCCTCCAGCGACCCCTCGAAGCAGAGCTTGGCGACGTCGAAGCCGACGGCCTCTGACGCCTCGTCATAGGCGGCTCGCGCCGCGGGGAACTGCGCAGCGATGGCGCTGCCCATGCCCACTCCCTGCGAGCCCTGGCCCGGGAAGCAGAATGCGATCTTCATCTCTCCTCCTACGTTCCGCCGCTCGTCGTCCACGTCAGGTACACGGAGCCCCACGTCATGCCCGCGCCCACCGCGCTCATCAGCACCCGCGTCCCGTCCTCCAGCCGCCCGGAGGCCTCTGCCTCCGCCAGGCAGAGCGGGATGGAGGCAGACGAGGTGTTGCCGTACCGGTCGATGTTCATCTGCACCTTCTCCGGGTCGAGCCCCAGATTCTTGACCGCATGGTCGACGATCCGCTTGTTTGCCTGGTGCGGGACATACAGGTCGACATCGTCCACGCTCGCGCCGCAGGCCGCCAGGAGCTCCTCGGCCGAGGTGACCATGACCCTCGTGGCGAAGCGGTAGACCTCGGCTCCGTTCATCGCGATGAACTGCGCCTCGTCCGCCAGCGTCTCGGCCGTGACCGGCCGCCGCGAGCCCCCCGCGGGGACACAGAGGTCGGACCCACCGGAGCCGTCCGCGCCGAGCTCGAAGCCCTCGATCCCGCCCCGGCCGACCGGCTGGACGACGGCCGCCCCCGCGCCGTCGCCGAAGAGGATGCAGGTCGAGCGATCGTGCCAGTTCGTGATCCTCGAGAGCACCTCCGCGCCGACCACGAGCGCCCGCTTCGAGAGGCCCGTGGCCACCTGGCCGTAGGCCTGCGAGAGCGCGTAGACGAAGCCGGTGCAGCCGGCCAGCAGGTCGTAGGCTGCCGCCTTCCGCGAGCCGAGCGTGTCGGCGACCAACGCTGCCGTAGCCGGAAAGAGCATGTCCGGGGTGGCTGTGGCGACGATGACCAGATCGAGGTCCTCGGGGTCGACCCCGGCCTGCGCGAGCGCTGCCCGGGCGGCCGGCAGCGCAAGGTCGCTCGCGGCCTCCTCGGGCGCGGCGACCCGCCGCTCGCGGATGCCCGTGCGCGTGACGATCCACTCGTCGGACGTCTCGACCATGGTCTCCAGGTCCGCGTTCGTGAGCACGCGCTTGGGGACGTGGGCGCCGACCCCGGTGAGGCCGACGGCGAGCCCGTTCCCGGTGACGTTCGCGATCACGCCTCCTCCTCTGCGACGGCGAACGTGAGCGTGCCGCGGGCGGCCAGCTTGCCGCCGACCGTCGCGCTGGCCTTGCCCCGGCCGACCGGGCCGCGAACGCGCTCCAGCTCGCAGGTCAGCTCGAGCTCGTCCCCGGGGACGACGATCCGCTTGAAGCGGACGTCGTCGATGCCCGCGAAGAGAGCGAGCTTGCCGCGGTTCTCCTCCGCCGAGAGCGCCGCGATCGCGCCGGCCTGTGCCATCGCCTCGACCATGAGCACGCCGGGCATGATCGGCCGCCCCGGAAAGTGTCCCGTCAGGTACCACTCGTCCTCGCGAACCAGCTTGCGCGCCACGACGCGGGAGCCCGGCTCCAGCTCGACGACCTCGTCGAGGAGCAGGAACGGCTCGCGATGCGGGAGGATCTGCTCGATCTCCCGCCGGCCGAAGGGCGGAGTGAAGCTCACGCGCTCCCGGTCACCCGCCTGCCGTTTCCTCCAGCCGCACGCGCAGGCCCGCGCGGGCCCGGTGCACGTAGCACTTCACCGTCCCTACGGGCATGCTCGCGACGCGTGAGATCTCCTCGTAGGTCATCCCGAAGACGTCCCGGAGGACGACCACGGTGCGCTGGCTCGGCGTCAGGCGCGACAATGCGGCGGCGAGCTCGCGACGCTTGTCCGCGAGGAGCGCCGCCCGCGAGGGGTCGCTCTCCTCGCCCGCGGGCTCGTCCTCGAGCGCGAGCGGCTCCGTCTGGCGGATCCGCTGGCGGGCGAGTCGGTCACGGCAGGTGTTCACCACGAGACGGTGGAGCCACGTGGCGAACTGGGACTCGCCGCGGAACTGGCGAAGGCGCGTGCACAGCTTGACGAGCGATTCCTGCGCGGCATCCCGCGCCTCCTCGAGATCGCCCATCAGCTGCGCCGCGAGCCGGTTGACCCGTGGCGCATGCCGCTCGACGAGCACGTCGAGCGCCCGACCGTCACCGTTGCGAGCCTTGCTGACGAGGTCCACGTCGCTGAGCTTCGTGTACGCGAACGGCCGCCCTTGTGGCGACTGTTCCTCCGTAGGACGGGCGGCAGCGGCAGCTGGTTGCACGGCGAAGTTAGTCTAGTTGCCCCCCAGGCCATGCACACCGATTCACCGACGGCCGCCGAGCTGACTCCGGGCACGGTCGAGCCTCTCCTCCGCGGCCGCTTCGGCCGTCCGTACGTCTACCGCGAGCGCTGCGAGTCCACACAGCGGCTCCTGGGCGGGGAACTGGCGGAGGGCGCCGTCGCCGTCTGCGAAGAGCAGACCGGCGGCCGCGGCCGCCTGGGGCGACCCTGGCTGGCCCCGGCCGGCAGCGCGATCCTCTGCTCCGTCCTCCTCGAGCCGCCCCCCGGGCACGTCGTCGCCCAGCTGTCGCTGGTCGGCGGCGTCGTCGTGGCAGAGACGGTCGAGGCGGCAACCGGCCTCGGCGCGGGAATCAAGTGGCCCAACGACGTGCTCCTCGGCGGGCGCAAGGTCGCCGGCGTGCTCGCAGAGGCCGGCGAGGGCACCGTCGTGCTCGGCATCGGCCTGAACGTCAACCAGCCGGAGGGGGAGCTCCCGGGCGGCACGAAGATCCCCGCCGGCTCGCTGCTCACCGTGGACGGCGTCGCCAGGGAGCGGGCGCCGATCCTGGCCGACCTCCTGTTCCGGCTCGAGACCGCGTACCGTCGCTGGCGCGATCGGGGGCTCGACGCGGTACACGCCGACTTGGCGGCCCGGGACCTCCTGCGCGGCCGGCGCGTCCTCGTCGACGGCGAGTCGGCGCTCGCGGTCGGCGTCGACCGCCACGGGCGGCTCGTGGTCGAGGCGGCGGGCTGCCGCCGGCTCGTCGAGAGCGGCGAGGTCCTGCTCGACGCCTAACGGGGCGCGCGGTAGATGCGGGAGGACCGATTCAGCGCCTCGTCCTTCGCGACGATGCGGAAGACCTTCCAGTTGCCACGGCGCGAGAACGTGTGCTGCCCGGCCTTCCACTCGCGGATGACGCTGCCGCCGTCGTTCCATCGGCTCGTGCCGAAGAAGATGCGCACCCAGGCGCCCTCGCTGAAGCTGAGCCGGAGCCGCGCGACGCCGCTCGAGCGTCGGAAGCCCAGGATGGAGACCGAGGGGGCCGTGGCGTCCATCCTGAACGGACGGGCGAGCAGGCGCGTCCCCAGGGAGGTCGTGGCCAGGGCAACCGCGCTGTACGTGCCGTCCGCCAGGCGCTTCCCACTCGCCGACTTGCCGTTCCAGGGAACGACGTAGGCACCGGCCGGCCGCGAGCCGCCGAACAGCCTGCGCACGGTCTTGCCCTTGCGCCGGATCTCTACCTTGACGGTCGCCTGCCGCGTCAGCGTGTACCCGATCTGGAGCGAGCCGGTCTTGCCCAAAAGGGACGGTGTCGCCGAGAACTCGCCGAGCGTCCGGTCGACGACGACGTCGGCCTTGCGGATCGCGCTCTCCCCGCCGCCCTCGGCCGTGACCTCGACCTGGTACGGGCCGTCCGACACGATGGCGCCGCCGGCGGTCTTGGCGTCCCAGCCCACGGTTCTGTTTCCGGCCGGACGCTCCGCGCTCGCGAGGAGGGTGCGGACGAGATTGCCGGTTCCGGTGTTCAGGACCCTGACGCCGACGACCGCGCGGCGGCTGAGCCCGAAGCGAACCGACGTGCTCTCGTTGTTCCAGTCGCCGTTCGGGGTCAGCGCTACCGGCTTGACCTTGAAGCCGGTAATGGCGAGCGGCGGCGGGCCGGGAATCGGATAGCTCGCCGGCCTGACGGCCGCGCCGGAGCTGATCGTGTACGTGTACGAGGCGATCGGGACGGCAGTGGAGTCCCAGGTCCAGTCGATCGCCGTTCCCGAGCCACTGCCCTGGGCGACGACGCCGCCGGAGGCGTCCTTCACCTCGACCAGCCATGCCCTGGACGCGGAGAGGCGACCCGTGAAGCGGACGAGATCGCCGACGCTCCCGTTGACCCGGGGGTCGTAGAGCTTCGGCAGGCCCAGCTGCGTCACGTTCCGCGCGATCGTGCCGAGCTGCTTGTAGATGTTGGCGCCGGGACAGCTCGTGGCGCTCGAGTCCCGGTGGCCGTTGACGTTGCGGAGCCGCACGTGCACGCCGGCCGGATAGCGCGAGCTCCCGCCCGAGACGACGTCGACGCTGCCTCTCGGGAAGACGTGCCCGACGTCGAGGCGCCACGCGAGGAGCTTCTGCAGCGCCGATTTCGCAGCCGTCGAGAGGCCCGCCGAGTCGAAGTTTCCGATCACCGAGACGCCGACGCTGCCCGTGTTGAAGCCGCCCGCGTGGGCTCCGACCACGTTGTTCGCGATCCCACCGCCGCGGCCCTCGAAGATCTGGCCGTACTTGTCGACGAGGAAGTTGTAGCCGATGTCGTTCCAGCCGTTGCCGAGGACGTGGTACCGCTGGATGCCGCGGACGATGGCCGCCGACTGGGACTTCGAATAGCTGTTCGAACCGGCAGTGTGGTGGACGACGGCGAAGCGAAGCCGCTCGGCGATCGCCGGCTTCGCGCGCACGATGCTCTCGTCCGCGTTCCAGCCGGAGCGGCGAATGATCGGGGGTCGGGCCGCGCGCGCGGCGACTGACACGGACGCCGACGCGGTCTTGTTGGCGGACACCGCAGAGCGGTCGGCGGCGGTGACGCGGCTGTCGACGAAGAAGGTGCGCAGTCGCGTCACCTGTCCGGAGACGCGGTACTGGATCAACCGCGACTCGCCCACCCACCAGGCGTTACCGACGTGCCAGCCGGCGCTCGCATCGCGCTCGTCGCTGCCGACGTCCGGCACGTCCTCTTCCTCGGGCTGCGCCGCATGCCAGCTGCCGAAGCTCCCTGGCTCACGCGCGGTGCGAAACCAGACCCGCCCGGAGCCCCGCCAGTGGAGCCCGACCATCGTGAAACTCGTCGGCGCCGTCCGTGTCGCCGAGGCGCGCGCAGCGTCGAGCGGGACGTCGCGGGCGACGACCTGGGTCTCCTGGGCGGCTGCCGTGCCCGGAGCGAGCACGACGAGCGCGGCCACGACAGTGAGCAGGCGGCGAAGGCTCATCGGGGCGGGTGGCTCCTTCGGTACCGAAGCAGAGGAGTCCTGCGTCCTCAAGGGCATCGGCACGACACTGATAGAATCTTTACACCGAAGTGCCGCGCTTGCGGGGATTTCATTGCGTTCTCGCCCTCCTCGCGGCCACGCTCGTGCTGGCGGGAGGGGGCGCTGCCCAGGGCGGCTCGCCGCGCGTGCTCGCGGCCACGCTCGAGAACGACATCAACCCGGTGACCGAGGACTTCCTCGTCGATGCGATCGACCGCGGCGAGCGCGAGGGCTACGACGCCGTCGTGATCGAGCTCGACACGCCAGGCGGGCTCGACTCGGCCATGCGCGCGATCATCAAGAAGGAGCTCGAGGCGGACGTCCCCGTGGTCGTGTACGTCGCGCCACCCGGCTCGCGGGCCGCGTCTGCCGGTGCCTTCATCACGCTGGCCGCCGACGTGGCGGCAATGGCGCCCGGGACGAACATCGGCTCCTCGACGCCGGTCGCGGTCGGTGGCGGGGAGATCCCGGAGGACCTCCGGCGCAAGGTCGTGAACGACGCCGCCGCCTACGCGCGCGAGCTGGCCGAGATCCACGGCCGAAACGGCGACTGGGCCGAGGCGGCCGTTCGGCGAGCGTCGAACCTCGGTGCGCAGCAGGCGCTCGAGGAGAACGTCGTCGACGTCGTCGCACCCGATCTCCCGACGCTGCTCGACGAGATCGACGGAACGCGCACCGAGCCGAAGGGCCTCGTGCTCGACACGGCGGGCGCGACGATCGACCGTGTCGAGATGTCCCTCTGGAAGCGAGTCCTCGACACGCTGATCGACCCGAACCTGATCGTCCTCCTCATGTCGATCGGCGTCCTCGGCATCACGATCGAGATCCTCAACCCGGGCCTCATCCTCCCCGGAACGGTCGGGGTCATCTCGCTCATCATCGGCCTCTTCGGGCTCCAGGTGCTGCCGGTCAGCTGGGCGGGGCTCCTGCTCATGGCCCTGGCCGTCGGCTTCTTCACGACGGAGGCGTTCGTGCCGAGCCACGGGGCGCTTGCCCTTGCGGGCGCGGTCAGCTTCGTGATCGGCGCGCTCATGCTCTTCGACCCCGCCGGCGAGGGGTACCAGGTCTCCATCTGGGTCGCCCTCGCCGTGGGCGGGACGCTCGCGCTCGTCATCGGGATCGTCGCCGCCAAGATCATCCGCGCTCGCAAGCGACCGACCACGACCGGCCGCGAGGAGATGGTCGGCGAGATCGGGGTGGTGCGAAGCGCGGTCGCGCCCAGCGGCCTCGTGAACATCCACGGCGAGATCTGGAAGGCGCACACCGAGGGGGAGCCGCTTGCCGCCGGCGACGTCGTCCGCGTCGAGGGGATCGGGGACGACCTCGTCCTGGAGGTCGCCACGGCAGAGGAGCCCGCAGCCGTTGCCGCCTCCTCGTAGGATGGTCCCGGCCGACAGAAAAGGAGCCCGATGAACGCCGCCCTCGTCGCAATAGCCGCAGTCGTCGTCATCCTCGTCCTGCTGCTCGCGCTCTCGGTACGGGTGGCACGCGAATACGAGCGCGGTGTCATCTTCCGACTGGGGCGACTGCACTCCCCGCCCAAGGGCCCCGGGCTCTTCCTGCTCATCCCGGTTATCGACAAGATGGTGCGGGTCGACCTGCGGACGGTGACGCTGAACGTGCCGCCGCAGGAGGTGATCACGAAGGACAACGTGCCCGTCCGCGTGAATGCCGTCGCCTACTTCCGGATCATCGACCCGGAGCGGGCGATCGTGCAGGTGGAGAACTACATGGTCGCGACGTCGCAGATCTCGCAGACGACGCTGCGCAGCGTGCTCGGCCAGCACGTGCTCGACGAGCTCCTCTCCGAGCGCGACAAGATCAACGCCATCCTCCAGCAGATCATCGACGAGGCGACCTCGCCGTGGGGGATCAAAGTCTCCATCGTCGAGGTCAAGGACGTCGAGATCCCGAGCCAGATGCAGCGGGCGATGGCACGGCAGGCCGAGGCCGAGCGCGAGCGCCGCTCGAAGGTGATCGCGGCCGAGGGCGAGTACCAGGCCTCCGAGCGGCTCAAGGACGCGGCCGACGTGCTCGCCCTCAACCCGATCTCGCTCCAGCTCCGTTTCCTGCAGACCATGCTCGAGATCAGCGCCGAGCGGTCGTCGACGCTGATCCTCCCCCTGCCGATCGACCTGCTCACACCGTTCGTCAAGAACTTGGCCGAAGCCGACAAGAGCTGACCGAAGCCCACTCTCCCCCGGAGCTTCGCCACGACCCCGTCTCGGGCCGCTGGGTCGTGGTCGCGCCCTCCCGGGCCCGTCGCCCGGGGGCCCCACGGGCTGCGGCCGCTGGCGAGGAGGACGACCCCGCGGGGTGCCCCTTCTGCGAAGGCCGCGAGTCCTCGACGCCGCCGGAGACGTTCGCGCTCGGGCCGCCGGGCCGCCCGCCGGACACGCCCGGGTGGCGCATACGCGTCGTCCCGAACAAGTTCCCGGCGTTCGGCCCCTGGGCACGGGAGGGCGACCGCGCCGACGGGCTCTTCGCGCGGCGGGCGGCCGTCGGGCGCCAGGAGGTCGTCATCCACTCCCCCCGCCACGTGCGCACGATCGCCGAGCTCGGGAGCCGCCAGCTCGAGCTCGTCGCCGAGGCGTGGCAGGTGCGCGTCGCGGCCGCACGGGAGGCCGGCTTCGCCTACGTCCACGCGCTCGTGAACGAGGGGGCCGGCGCCGGCGCGAGCCTCGCCCACAGCCACTCGCAGCTCGTCTGGCTCGAGGAGGAGCCACCCCTCGTCGCGCAGGAGCGGGAGGAGCAGCAGGCCGCAGAGAGTTGCGTCCTCTGCCGCGTGCTCGCCGAGGAGCGCGGGCTCCGCATCCGCGTCGTCGAGGAGCGCGCGGACATCGTGCTCCTCTGCCCCTTCGCCGGTCGTCAGCCCTACGAGCTGCTTGCGGCGCCGATCGGGTGCGAGGAGGATCCCTTCACGAGCCCGCGCCTCGCCGACGCCCTCGCCCTCGTGGCCGAAGGCGTCCGCCGCCTCCGCGTCGCCGAGGGACCGGTGCCGCTCAACATCTGGCTCCACGCGGGCGGCCATTGGCACGTCGAGGTCATGCCGCGCTTCGGCGTCTTCGCGGGCGTCGAGCTCGGCTCCGGCTACTTCGTGAACACGATGGCCCCGGAGTCCGCTGCCGGGGTCCTGCGCGAGTCCTAGTTTCGCCGCGGGACACGCGGCGCCTTGGCTGCCTTGAAACGGCGGGCGGCCTCGATCGCCGCCTGCAGGGAGAGGCCCTTGTCCTTGCCCTGCTTGATCAGCATCACCGTCTCGACCGCGTCGAGGTCGTAGAGCCGCTGCTTCCTCCCCTGCGTCGGGATGCGCGCCTTCGTCGTCCAGTAGTCGAGCTGCATCTTCGACACACCGGCGGCCCGGCAGACTTGGCCAAGGGAGAGCTGAAGCTTCCGGAGCCCCCGCATCATGTCCACCGGCTCGAGCAGCTCGTCGGGGCGCCGGGCGCTCACGCGGACGTTACGCCGCTGGCTCGGGGCCGTCGGCCAGGGCCGGCACGCCGCCCAGCACGACCACGTCGTCCTCGTCCTGCTCCACGACTCGCGCCAGCGTGGAAACGCGCTCGCCGTCCCGCGGCCGCATGACGATGACGCCCTGCGTCGCCCGCCCGCTCTGCTTGATGCCGTCCGCGGGGATGCGGATGACCGTCCCGCCCGTCGAGATCAGCATCACCTGGTCGCCCTCGCGGACGACGAGCGAGCCGGCGAGCTGCCCACGGGCCTCCGTCAGCTGGACCGTCTTGACTCCGAGCCCGCCCCTGCCCTTGACGGGGTACTGGTCGATCCGGGTGCGCTTGCCGAAGCCGTTCTCGGTGACCACGAGCAGGTCGGCGTCGTTCTTCGCGATGTCGGCGGCGATGACCTCGTCTCCCTTGCGAAGGCGCATGCCGGTGACGCCCGACGTGGCCCGGCCCATCGGCCGCGCGAGCTTCTCGTTGAAGCGGATCGCCTGGCCCTTGTGCGACACCATCAGGATGTCGTCGTCGCCCGACGAGTGCAGGACGCCGACGAGCTCGTCGCCGTCCCGCAGCTTGATCGCGATGATCCCGTCGGCCTTGAGCGGAGTGTTGTACTCCTCGAAGCGGGTCTTCTTGACGAGCCCGTTCTTCGTCACCGCCGTCAGGTACTCGGCGTCCTTGAAGTCCCGCGTCGCGATCACCGCGCGGATGGCCTCACCCTGCTCGAAGGGGAGGAGGTTGACGATCGCCCTGCCCTTCGACTGGCGGGAGCCGAGCGGAAGCTCGTGCACCTTCAGGCGGTAGACCTTCCCCGCGGAGGTGAAGAAGAGCAGGTAGTCGTGGGTGGAGGCGACGAAGAGATGCTCGATGTAGTCCTCGTCCTTGAGCTCCATGCCCATGACACCGATACCGCCCCGCCGCTGCTCCCGGTAGGTGGTGACTGGGAGCCGCTTCACGTAGCCCGAGCGGGTGATCGCGATGACCATGTCCTCCTCGGCGATCAGGTCCTCGAGCTCGAGCTCCTCCTCCGCGGCGGCGATCTCCGTGCGCCGGTCGTCGGCGCGGCCGTAGATCTCCTTGATCTCGAGGAGCTCCTCGCGGATCAGCGCGTCGATCCGGGCGGGTTCGCCGAGGATCGAGCGCAGCTCGGCGATCCGCTCCTGCAGGTCGGCGAACTCGTCCTCGATCTCCTTGCGGGCGAGGCCGGTCAGGCGGGCGAGCCGCAGGTCGAGGATCGCCTGGGCCTGGATCTCCGTGAGGCCGAAGCGCTCCATCAAGCCGGTGCGCGCCTCGTCGGTGTCGTCCGAGCCACGGATGAGCGCGATCACCTCGTCGAGGTTGTCGAGGGCGATCAGGTAGCCCTGAAGGACGTGCGCACGCTGCTCCGCCTTCCGGAGCTCGTACTTCGACCGCCGCGTGACGACGTCGCGCTGGTAGCGCAGGTACTCGTGCACGAGCTCCAGGAGCGAGAGCGTGCGGGGCACCCCGTCGACGAGCGCGACGGCGTTGTAGCCGAAGGTCGTCTGCAGCTGCGTGTGCTTGAAGAGCTTGTTGAGGGCGACGTTCGGGATGGCGTCGCGCTTCAGCTCGATCTGGATCCGCATGCCGGTGCGATCGGAGTGGTCCTGCAGGTCGGAGATCTCGGTCAGGACCTTGTCCTGGACGAGGTCGGCGATCTTGGTGATGACGCCGTTGTCGCCGCCCTTCTTCACCCCGTACGGAAGCTCGGTCACGATCACCGCCGACTTGCCGCCGCGGAGCTCCTCGATGTGGGCCCGTGCCCGCATGACGATGCGGCCACGGCCGCTGCGGTAGGCGTCGCGGATCCCCGAGCGGCCGATCACGTACCCTCCCGTCGGGAAGTCCGGGCCCTTGACGTGCTTCATCAGGTCGTCCACGTTCGCGTCGGGCTTGTCGATCAACTGGACGATCGCGTCCACGACCTCGGGGAGACGGTGGGGCGGGATGTTCGTCGCCATGCCGACGGCGATCCCCGCCGAACCGTTGACCAGGAGGTTGGGGAAGCGGCTCGGGAGCGTCAGCGGCTCGCGCCGCGACTCGTCGTAGTTGGGGACGTAGTCGACGGTGTCGGCGTCGATGTCCCGCAGCATCTCGGTGGCGATACGCGCGAGTCGGCACTCGGTGTAGCGCATGGCCGCGGCCGAGTCGTCGTCGATCGAGCCGAAGTTCCCCTGCCCGTCGACGAGCGGATAGCGCAACGAGAACGGCTGCACCATGCGGACGAGCGTGTCGTAGATCGCCTGGTCGCCGTGCGGGTGGTAGTTGCCCATGACCGCGCCGACGACGTTGGCCGACTTCTTGTAGGGCCGGTTCGGCTGCAGCCCGTTCTCGTGCATCGAGTAGAGCACGCGCCGGTGCACCGGCTTGAGGCCGTCGCGGACGTCGGGCAGCGCGCGGCCGACGATGACCGACATCGCGTAGTCGAGGTAGCTCGAGCGCATCTCCTGCTCGAGCTCGCGGGGCTCGATGCGGCCGGGCCCGAGAACCCCGACCTCAGACATCCAGGAACCTGACGTCCTTGGCGTTCGTCTCGATGAACTCGCGGCGCGGCTCGACCTGGTCGCCCATCAGCGTCGAGAAGAGTCGGTCGGCGGCAGAAGCGTCCTCGACGTCCACGCGGACGAGGAGCCGCCGCTGCGGATCCATCGTCGTGTCCCAGAGCTGGTCGTGGTTCATCTCTCCGAGGCCCTTGAAGCGGGAGAGCTGGATGCCCTCCTTGGCGGCGTCGAGCAGGTCGGAGCGCAGGCTCCCGAACGTCTCCGGCCGGCGAACCTTCTTGCCGCTTCCAACCGTGAACGGGGGCTGGCCCACGAGCTCCAGGAGCCGCAGGTAGCTGCCGCGCAGCTGCTCGTAGACCGGCGAGGCGAGGAGCTCGCCCGAGACGTCGACGACCTGCGCCGCGCTCGTCTCGGTCTCGACGACCTTGACGGACACGATCCCATCACGGCGACCGGCGACCGAGAGCGTGTAGCCGTTCTCCGGGCCGGCCTCGATCGCCTTGCCGAACGCCGCCAGCGTCGGCGTCTCCGCCTCCACGAGGCGGTGGGTGACCATGAAGTCCGCCGCCGCCGGGCCGAAGTCGGCGCGCAGGCGCTGCAGCCAGCCCTCGAACTTCTCGAGCGCGTTCGTGAACTTGCTCCAGCGGCTCTCTGTCATCTTCACGCCGTCGCCGGACCGGGGCCGGATGTCGAGGTCGCCCACGCGCTCGCGGACGAGGAGCTCCTCGAGCTGGGCGTCCTTCTCGAAGTAGAACTCCTGGTTTCCGATCTTCACCTTGTAGAGCGGCGGCACCGCGATGTACACGTGGCCCCGGTCGAAGAGGTCCGGCATGTGCCGGTAGAGGAAGGTGAGGATCAGGGTGCGGATGTGGGACCCGTCCACGTCGGCGTCGGTCATGACGATGATCCGGTGGTATCGGAGCTTCGCGATGTCGAACTCCTCGCCGATCCCCGTCCCGATCGCGGTGATCATGGCCTGGATCTCGTTGTTCGAGAGCACCTTGTTGATGCGGTTCTTCTCGCTGTTGATGATCTTGCCCCGCAGCGGGAGGATCGCCTGGAAAGTGCGGTCGCGGCCCATCTTGGCCGAGCCGCCGGCGGAGTCACCCTCGACGATGAAGAGCTCGGCGTCCTCCGGGTTGCGGATCGTGCAGTCCGCGAGCTTGCCGGGGAGCGAGGAGCCCTCGAGCGCGCTCTTGCGGCGCGTCAGCTCGCGGGCCTTCCGGGCCGCCTGGCGTGCGCGCGCGGCCGAGATCGCCTTCTGAACGATCTGGCGGGCGTCGGTGGGGTTCTCCTCGAGGAACTCGGCGAGCCTCGCGTTCACGGTCTGCTCGACGAGCCCGCGCACCCACGGGTTCCCGAGCTTCGTCTTCGTCTGCCCCTCGAACTGGGGATCGCGGAGCTTGATGGAGATGACCGCGCCGAGGCCCTCGCGCACGTCGTCGCCGTCGAGGTTCTCCTCCTTCTCCTTCAGGAGGCCCTTCTCGCGGGCGTAGCGGTTGAGCGTCCCGGTCAGAGCCGCCTTGAAGCCCGAGAGGTGCGTGCCGCCCTCGTGGGTGTTGATGTTGTTGGCGAAGGAGAAGACGGACTCGACGTACGACGTGTTCCACTGGAGCGCCACCTCGACCGTCCCCTGGTCGTTCTCACCCTCGAAGTAGACGATGTGCCGGTGCACGGTGTCCTTCGTCTCGTTGACGAAGGCCACGAAGTCCCTGATGCCGCCCTCCGCGTAGAACTCCTTCGTCTCCTCCCCCTCGCGCTCGTCGATGAAGACGATGCGGAGGCCCTTCGTCAGGAACGCCGTCTCGCGGAAGCGCTGGGCCAGGATCTGGGAGGAGAGCTCGAGCTCTTCGAAGACGTCCGAGTCGGGAAGGAACGAGATCGTCGTCCCGGTGTCGCCCTTGCCCGACTTGCCCATCTCCTCCAGGTCGGTCGTCGGCGCGCCGCGGGCGAACTCCTGACGATAGAGCTTCCCGTCGCGCCGGACCTCGGCAACGAGCCATTCGGAGAGCGCGTTCACCACGGAGACGCCGACGCCGTGCAGGCCGCCGGAGACCTTGTAGCCCTCGCCTCCGAACTTGCCGCCTGCATGCAGCTTGGTGAGGACGACCGTCAGAGCCGGCAGCCCCTGGTCCTCCATGACCGCCACGGGGATGCCCGAGCCCCAGTCGCGGACCGTCACCGAGTTGTCGGGATGGAGCCGAACCTCGATGCGTTCGTTACGACCTGCGAGGGCCTCGTCGACCGAGTTGTCCACCACCTCGTAAACGAGATGGTGGAGCCCCCGGGGGCCCGTCGAGCCGACGTACATGCCCGGCCGCAGCCGCACCGGCTCGAGGCCCTCGAGAACGGTGATGTCCTTGGCGTCATAGCTCGTCTCTGTCATAGAAAAAATCCCTGCTCACGAGGGATTTTTGTCGTTGTCGCAGTCTATCAGAACGGGCGGTCGTCCCGAGCGGCCTCGGAGCCTGCGAGGCTTGCCGCCGCTGCCCGCTCGACGGCTTCCCGAAGCGCCGGGTCGGCCACGCGCGCGGCGATCTCCCGGGCCGCCTCACGGACGGAGGGCGACGGTTCCGGTGCCGCTCGCGCAGGGCTCTCGGCGTCTGCTTCTCCCGGCTCCGGCACCGGGCCGGGAGCGAAGCGGAGACGCGGCGGCGCTTCGGCACCCAGCTCGTCGGCGAGGTGCGCGCGGATCGTGTCCGCGAGGTGGGTCAGCTCGAAGGCCCACGCACTCGAGCTGGCGGTCACGTGGAGCGTGCCGTCGCGCGCGATCCTGGCCGGCCACGCGTTCAGTGCGATCGCCGGGCCGACCGCTCTCGGCCAGGCGGCCACCACCCCGGCGATCGCCCCCGGCGGGCCGAGCCGGCCCAGCTCCCGACGGAGCCCGGCGCCGATCGGCTCGAGGGTCAGGCCCGCACCGCCACGCTCGTGGTCCCCTCCCGCCGCACCGTGACGACCAGCGCCGGCTCAGGGCCGTCGGCCGGAAGCGCATCGGCCGAGGTGGCGCTCACGACTGTCTGCCCGCCGGAAGGCAGGCCCGCCAGGAGCGAGCGGCGGCGCGAGGAATCCAGCTCGGAGAGCACGTCGTCGAGCAGGAGCAGAGGGGCCGCTCCGCGTCGCTCGGCAAGGGCGTCGGCCTCCGCGAGCAGCAACGCCAGCACCGCCGTCCGCTGCTCGCCCTGCGATCCGAATCCGCGCAGCTCGCGGTCGGCCGCCCGAATCTCCACGTCCCGCAGGTGCGGGCCAAGACCGGTCGCCCCACGGTCGAGGTCGCGCTCGAGCCGCGCCTCCAGCTCGCCGAGCGGCAGGCCCCGCCGTTCGTACGCGATCGACGCGGTCCCGAGGCCGAGTACGGCAGCGTGGGCCGCGAACGGCTCGGCGAGCGTGGCGGCGAGCTCGGCACGGGCGTTGTCGAGCTCACTCCCGAGCGTGGCCACGCGCTCCGTCCACGGAGCCAGGGCAGCCCGATCCGAGAGCCCGGCTCGCACGCGTCGAAGCGCCTCGTTCCGTTGCGCGAGAACGCGGCCGTACTCGCCCGGCAGCGCCGCCCGGGAGGGCGCCACCCGGCCGAGCATGCGGTCGAAGTACGCCCGGCGTACGGCGGGCCCGCCTTTCACGATCGCGAGCCGGTCCGGGACGAATGCCAGCGCGGCCAGCCGGCTCCGCAACTCGTCCGCCGAGGCGAGGGGCGATCCGTTCAGGCGGATCTGCTTTCCCTCTCCCGGCGCGATCGTGACCGAGGTCTCGACCGCCGTCACCCCCTCCGACCCCTCGAGCCGGACGCGGGCGGCCGGATCTCCGAAGCGGACGAGCCGCGGCTCGGCGCGGGTCCGCGGAGAGAACCCCTGGACGCCCACGTGCAGCGCCTCGAGCAGGTTGGTCTTTCCCGCGCCGTTCGGGCCGACGACGACGACCAGCCCGGGCTCGAGCGCGAGGTCGAGGGCGGCATACGAGCGGAAGCTCCCGAGCGTGGCCCGCGCGACGATCAGCCGGCCAGCCTGATCGGCATGATCAGGTAGAGGAAGTCGTCGCTCTCGCCGTGGAGAAGCCCCGGCCGGAGTGGGCTGATGAGCTTCAACCGGGCCGTCTCGTCGCTGATCGACTCGAGCCCGTCGCGCAGGAACTCGGCGTTGAACCCGATCTCGAGCGCCTCGCCCGTGTACGCGACCGGGAGCGACTCGCGGGCCTCGCCGACGTCCTGCGTCTGGGCGGAGACGGTCAGCTCGCCCTCCTCGAAGCGGAGCCGGAGCGGAGACTTGCGCTGCGCGAGCAGGCCGGTGCGGCGGACGACGTCGAGCAGCTCCTCGCGCGGCAGGTGCACCTCGGCCTCGAACTGCTCGGGCAGAAGCTGCTTGTAGTTGGGGAACTGGCCGTCGATCCGGCGGGCCGTCAGCCAAACGCCGTCCACGCCGAAGACCACCTGGTTCTGCTGGACGCCGAGCTCGATCGTGTCGCTCTCCGCCGACTGCCCCGCGCGCGCGAGCTCCTGGAGCGCGCGGGCGGGGACGATCGCCTCCAGCTCGCGGCCAGCGCCGTCGGAGAGGCTGGTCTCCTTCACGCTCAGACGGTAGGAATCCGTCGCGGCCATCACGAGTTTGTCGCCCTCGAAGCGGACGAGGATTCCGGTGAGGACCGGCCGCGACTCGTCGCGGGACGCGGACCGCCCCACCCGGGCGATCGTCTCGAGGAACGCCTCCCGCTCGACTGCGAACGCCGTCTCCGGCTCGATCTCGGGAAGGCGGGGAAAGTCCTCCGGGCCGTACGTGTTCAACGAGTAGGACGCCGAGCCGCAGGTCAGGCGCGCAAGGCCCTCGTCGGCACGGTGCTCGAGCGTCACGTCGCCGCCGGGCAGGAGGCGCACGATGTCCACGAGGAGGCGCCCGGGCACGACGACCGCGCCCTCCTCCTCGACCTGCGCCTCGAGCGAGTCGCGCACGGAGATCTCCATGTCGGTCGCACTCAGGTGCAGGCGCCCGCCCGAGGCGCGCACCATGATGCCGGCCAGAATCTGCACGGTCGTTCGCGTCGACACCCCCCGGCCGACGACCTGGAGCTTCTCGGCGAGCTCGCCCTTTCCGCAAACCACGCGCATGGTCGTGGCGGCAACGGTATCTATGGATGCCATTTAAAGAAAACCTCTCGTAGTAGTCATAGAGAGTGTGAACTGCGGGGAAGACGGCGCCTTTCGGCGTGGTTGCTGGGAGAGGGCCGTGGACGGGTCCTGGGGAGAACAGGGCAGGTTCCACACGATCGCAGACGGCCGCGAGAAGCTCCCCAGGACAAGACCGTTCTCCACAGGTCTTGTCAACGGGCCTGCTTGATCCGCGCCGTCAGCTCTTGCACGAGGTTGTAGACGTTGCGGTCCTCCTTGATCAGCTTCGCGATCTTGGAGGTGGCGTGGATGACGGTCGTGTGGTCGCGCCCTCCGAACTTCTTGCCGATCTTCGGGAGCGAGCTGTCGGTGAGCTCCCGGCAGAGGTACATGGCTACCTGGCGCGGGTAGACGATCTGCTGCGAGCGCCGATCGCCGGTCAGCTCCTGCATGGTCATGCCGAAGCGCTCGACGACGGTCTGCTGGATCTGCTCGACGGAGATCTCGGGCATCTCGCCCTGCGGGAAGACGTCCTTGAGCACCCCTTGGGCCAACTCGACGGTCATGGGCCGGCCGGTGAGCGACGAGAACGCGACCACGCGGGTCAGAGCTCCCTCGAGCTCCCGGATGTTCGTGGAGATGCGGCTGGCGATGAAGGTGAGCACCTGCGAGTCGGGGACGTGGATGGCGTCCGTCTTCACCTTCTTGCGCAGGATCGCGATCCGCGTCTCGAGGTCGGGCGGCTGGATGTCGGTGATCAGGCCCCACTCGAAGCGGCTCCGCAGGCGCGACTCGAGCGTCGCGATCGCGCGCGGGGGTCGATCGGAGGAGATCACGATCTGGCGCCGGGCCTCGTAGAGGCTGTTGAAGGTGTGGAAGAACTCCTCCTGGATCCGCTCCTTGTGCTCGAAGAACTGGATGTCGTCGATCAGGAGGACGTCGTAGTGGCGGTAGCGCTGCTTGAAGCCCTCGATGCGCTTGTCGCGCAGCGAGTTGATGAAGTCGTTCATGAAGGTCTCGCTCGTGACGTACCGGGCCGAGAGGTCGCCCGTGTGCTCGGTCACGTAGGCGGCGACCGCCTGCAGCAGGTGGGTCTTGCCGAGGCCGGTGCCGCCGTAGATGAAGAGCGGGTTGTAGGCCTGCGCCGGCGCCTCGGCCACCGCGAGCGCAGCCGCGTGGGCGAAGCGGTTCGACGACCCGATCACGAAGGAGTCGAACGTGTACTTCGGGTTGAGACCGTCGAGCGAGCGGCCCGGGCGGAGCGGCGCGTGGAGGTCGCGCGGAGCCGCGGGGAGCTCCCGGACGAGGATCCGAAGCTCGCGATCGCCGCCGAGGACTTCGCGTACGTTGGCCTCGAGCAGGCTGCGGAAGTGGCCCTCGATCCAGTTGCGCGTGAAGTCGTTGGGGACGAGGAGGACGAAGGAGCCGTCGTCGAGGGCGCCGGGCTCTGCCTCGGAGAACCACGTCGTGTAGGTCGAGTCGTTCAGCGCGTCCCGAAGACGTGACGAGAGCTCGTCCCAAAGTGCGTCCGCACTCACCTCTGACGTCCGCTGCACGCCGTGGTTCCGCCCCTCCGCCGGTCTACGCGAAGCGGCGACTATAGCAGCGTCCCAAGGCCTGCTTCAATGCCCACACCTGGGGAAATCGCGCGAGGCGAAAAGGGGCTACGAGCAGGGGTTTTACCCCTCTCCACACGGTTATCCACAGCTGTGGAAAGATCGGTGCTTGCCGCCTGCCATGCGCCTTCGCGCCTGTGGATTCCGGTAGTACGCGAAGTCCCATGCTCGGTTGTCCTCACCGCTCATCTATACTGGGCGACCGGCCGCCGGGAGCGGCCGTTTCGACACCCCCATCCTCATGAAGCGAACGTATCAGCCGAACGTGCGCCGGCGGAAGCGCCGGCACGGATTCCGGGCGCGGATGTCCACGCGTGCCGGTCGCGCGATCCTCAAGCGCCGCCGCGCCAAGGGTCGGAAGCGCCTCTCCGCGTGAGCCGGCGCCAGCACCGTCTCTCTCGCTCCCGCGACTTCGACACCGTCTACCGTAAGGGCCGGTCCGTCTCGACGCGCTTCCTCGTCCTCTACGCCTTCCCGCGTGAGGACGACCCGGGCGGCGGCTCCCGGCTCGGCCTGGCCGTCTCCCGGCAGCTCGGCAACGCCGTCGAGCGGAACCGGCTGAAGCGACGACTCCGCGCCGCCTTCGAGGAGCTCGCCGGTGAGCTGCCGGCGGGGCACGACTACGTTCTGATCGCCAGGCCGGGCCTGACCGAGTCCGCCGAGAGCCGCGGGTTCGCATGGCTCGGCGAGCGGGTGGACGAGGTCTTCCGGCTCGCCGAGAGGACGGCCGCGTGAGACACGTCGTCGCCCTCCCCGTCCACGCCTACCGGGCACTCGTCAGCCCGCTTCTCGGACAACGCTGCAAGTACCACCCGAGCTGCTCGCGCTACGCGCTCGACGCGCTCCGGGAGTTCGGCGTTGCCCGCGGGCTCGTCCTCGCCGGCTGGCGCCTGCTCCGCTGCAACCCGTGGAGCCACGGCGGCGTCGACTACGCCCGCGACCAGACCCTCTTCTCGCCGCGCCGATGAACCCGCTCGTCCCCATCGAGAACGTCCTCACCAACGTCCTCGAATGGCTGCACTCCTCGATCGGACTCCCCTGGGCCTGGGCGATCATCGTGCTCACGCTGATGGTCCGGATGGTGATCCTGCCGCTGACCATCAAGCAGATCCGGGGGATGCAGCGGCTGCAGATGCACGCACCGGAGCTGAAGGCGATCCAGCAGAAGTACAAGCACGACAAGACGAAGATGAACGAGGAGGTCATGAAGTTCTACCGGGAGAACAAGGTGAACCCCCTTGCCTCCTGCCTGCCGCTCGTCCTCCAGCTGCCGATCTTCTTCGCGCTCTTCTTCGTGCTGCGCGACTTCGAGAAGGAGGTCTTCCCGAACTACCCGGAGTCGGACCTCGGCTGGCTCGGCCTCGTCCCCAACATCACCCACGATGTCAGCACCCACTGGTCGGGCTTCGTGCTCCTCGTCGTGTACGTCGTCAGCCAGCTCGCCTCGACGTACTTCATGGCGACGACCGCCGACCCACGGCAACGCTACCTCTTCTTCGCGCTCCCGTTCGTCTTCATCTTCTTCGTCATCCGCTTCCCGATCGGCCTCATGCTCTACTGGTCGACGACCAACCTGTGGACGGTCGGGCAGGGGCTCGTCACCCGCCGACTCGTCCCGAAGCCGCAGCCTCCGCCGAAGCGGACCTCCCGGACGCCGCCGAAGACACCCGCGCCGGACGGCGGCAAGGCCGCGCCTGCGGCGAGCGACCCGGCGAAGGCCGCACCCGCTTCCTCGGGCTCCGGCCAGCAGCGGGTCCGGCGCCGGAAGAAGAAGAAGGGCTCGAGGGCCAGACGGTGAGCGAGGGCGAGCCGCAGCCGGACGACGGCGTCGTCGAGAGCGAGGGCGAGACCGTCGGCGAGGCGAAGTGGACCGCGCTGCGCGAGCTCGAGCGGCGCTTTCCGGGCCTCGACAAAGCCAACGTGCACTTCACGGTCGTCTCCGAAGGGGAACGCGGGCTCCTCGGCGTCGGCCAAGTCCCGGCGCGGGTGCTCGCGCGTGTGGAGGAGGCGTCGAGGCCGGCCGCCCCGTCGCCCGAGGAGCCGGGCACGCCGGCCGCGAAGGTCCGGGAGCTCCTCGAGCACGTCTGCAGCGCCCTCGGCGCGCCGTGCCAGATCGACATCTCGGAGAACGACGAGGCCGTCTACGCAATCCTCACGGGGCCCGAGCTCGGCCTCGTGATCGGTAAACGAGGGCACACGATCGACGCCATCCAGTATCTGGCCAACGCGATCATCGCCCGAGGCTTCCAGGGCGGGCGCAAGGAGGTCGTCATCGACGCCGCCGGCTACCGCGACCGGCGGCGAGCCTCCCTCGAGGACACGGCCGACCGGGCCGCCTCGGACGCTCTGCAGAGCGGTCGCCCCGTCTCACTCGAGCCGATGACCGCTGTCGAGCGGAAGATCGTGCACGTCCACCTCGCCGAGCGCGCTGACGTGGTCACCTCGAGCGACGGAACGGAGCCCAACCGCCGCGTCGTCGTCTCGCCGGCATCCTCCGAGTGACGGCGGCCGACGCGCGGCTCGAGCGGTGGCTCGAGGCGCTGCGCACGGAGCCGGGGCTGACCGCCGTCCGCGGCGCTGCCGAGGCGCGCCGCGTCCACCTCGACGACGCGCTCGCGGCGGCGGCGGCCGTGGACGGCCCGGTCGTCGACGTCGGCTCGGGCGGAGGCTCCCCGGGGCTGCCCATCGCCGTGGCACGGCCCGACCTACCTGTCGTCCTTCTGGAGGCGCAGCGGCGCCGCTGCGCGTTCCTCGAGCGGGTCGCCGCCGAGGTCCCCAACGCTCGCGTCGTGTGTGCCCGCGCGGAGGAGCACGGCCGGGGCGCCGGCCGGGAGGCATACGGGACGGCCGTGGCGCAGGCCCTCGCCCCGCCCGCGGTCGCGCTCGAGTGGTGCCTGCCGCTCGTGCGAAGCGGCGGCCGCGTCGTCCTCCTGGCGGGCGACGCCGACCTCGACCGTGCCGCCCTCGTGGCCCGCGAGGTGGGCGGGGGGACGCCGGAGCTCATCCCCCTCGCCGGCTCGGAGCGGCGGGCGCTTCTGATCGTGCCCAAGGTAGGGGCGACCCCCGAGCGCTTCCCCAGGCGGCCGGGCGTGGCCCGGAAACGTCCTCTCGCCTGACTAGCATCGATGCGATGGGCAAGGTCTTCGCCGTGGCGAACCAGAAGGGGGGCGTCGGGAAGACGACGACTGCGCTGAACGTGGCCGCGTGCCTCGCCGAGGCGGGCGCCGCCACGCTCGTCGTCGACCTCGACCCGCAGGCGAACGCGACCTCGGGCCTCGGCGAGCGCGCGAACGGGACCTCGACGTACGACCTCCTGGACGGTGCGCCGCTCGAAGGGCTCGCGCACGAGACGGCCCTCCCGAACCTCCATCTCATCCCCTCCCGTCCCGAGCTGGCGGGCGCCGCGGTCGAGCTCGCGCGGCGCGACGACGGTGAGACGTTCCTCCCGGACGCGCTCGCGCCCGCCCGCGACCGATACGACTTCGTCTTCATCGACTGTCCGCCGTCCCTCGGGCCGCTGACCGTGAACGCGCTCGCAGCGACCGACCGTGTGCTCGTGCCGGTCCAGTGCGAGTACTACGCGCTCGAGGGTCTCGCCCAGCTTCTGCACTCGATCGGGCTCGTCCGCACGCGGCTCAACCCGACGCTCGCGTTGGCCGGGATGATCCTGACGATGGTCGACGGGCGCACGCGGCTTGCCGCCGATGTGGCCGCGGAGGTGCGCCGGCACTTCGGCGACCTCGTCTTCGACGCGGTCGTCCCGCGGAGCGTCCGGCTCGCGGAAGCGCCGAGCCACGGCCTGCCGATCACCGTCTACGACCGGTCCTCCGCCGGAGCGGACGCCTACTACCGGGTGGCGAGCGAGCTTGTCGACCGCGGCTAGCCCCGGCCCTCGCCGCGGCCTCGGCCGCGGACTCGAGGTCCTGATCGGCGGCGCCTCGACGACGTCGGAGCTGATCCAGGTGCCGGTCGGCTCGATCCGGCCGAACGGCCGCCAGCCCCGCCGCAAGCTCGACACCGAGCGCATCGACACCCTCGCCGAGTCGATCCGGGCGCAGGGGCTCGTCCAGCCGGTCGTCGTCCGCACCTCGCCGGAGGGTGGCTACGAGCTGATCGCCGGGGAGCGGCGCTGGCGGGCGGCGCGAGTGGCCGGGCTCGCCACCGTCCCCGCCCTCGTCCGCGAGAGCGACGACCGCGACTCGCTCCTCGTCGCGCTCGTCGAGAACGTCGCCCGGGAAGACCTCACGCCGGTGGACGAGGCCCGCGCCTACGCTGTCCTCATGGACGAGTTCGGCCTCGGGCTGGGCGAGGTGGCCGAGCACGTGGGGCGTTCGAAGCCGACCGTCTCCAACCGGGTCCGGCTCCTCGAGCTTCCCGACGACGTCCTCGGGCTGCTCGAGCGGGGCCAGCTCTCCGAGGGCCACGCCCGCGCCGTGCTCGCGGTGCCCGACAACGAGGAGCGGCGCCGGCTCGCCCGCCGCATCGTCCGGCAGGGCCTGTCCGTCCGGGCGGCCGAGCGGGCGGCCCGCTGGGCGGGCGCGCGCACGAAGCCGCGGCGCAAGCAGCCGGTGGATCCTGCACTCGCCGAACGGGCCCGCGACGCACTCCGCCGGCTCACAGGGGTCGAACCCAGGGTCGCCGCCGGCCGTGTCGAGCTCCCCTTCGAGTCCGAGCTCGAGCTGGAGGAGCTGGTCGAGGCCCTCGAGCGCGCCTCGCTACAATCTGCCGGCGCGGGCGATTAGCTCAGTCGGTTAGAGCGCCGCTCTGATAAGGCGGAGGTCCCTGGTTCGAATCCAGGATCGCCCACTTTCGCGTGCCTGGTTCCTGTTCCCCGGCTGACTGATTCCGGTCCCGAGGGGCGCGGCTATGATCAGACGAGGCCCGCCCATGCAGGAGATGGTGATCTACGGCGTCAGCTTCGACATGGTCGGCAAGCAGCCGATCGTCTTGCTGAAGACCGCCGACGGCAACAAGTTCCTACCGATCTGGATCGGTCACCCGGAGGCAGCCGCGATCCTCATGAAGCTGCAGGGAGCGGCGACGCCGCGCCCCATGACCCACGACCTCTTCACGGACATCCTCTCCCAGCTCGAGGCGCGCGTGGTCAAGATCGCCGTCACCGAGCTCCGGGAGAACACGTTCTACGCCCTCATCACCGTGGCCGTGGACGGGACCGAGATCGAGATCGACTCGCGGCCGAGCGACGCGATCGCGCTCGCCGTCCGCGCCGAGGCGCCCATCTTCGCGGCGGAGGCCGTGATCGAGGAGAGCGCGATCGAGTTCGAGCAGGACCAGGACGTGAACGAGGAGGAGGTCGTCGAGGAGTTCAAGAAGTTCCTCGACGAGGTTCGGCCGGAGGACTTCTCCTCCGACTGACCCCGGCCTCCCGGTCGAGCTCGCGCTTGGTGAGCGTGAGCAGGTCGGCGAAGAGCACGCGGAGGCCGGGCTCCGAGAGCGGGCCGGTGTTGGCGTCGGCGAGGGCGTCGAGCAGGCGCTCCTCGCGGCCGCGGTCGACGAAGTCCCAGCCCTGGCCGGTCTTGTGCTCCCGCAGCTCGCGGACGAGCTCGATCCGGCGGTTGACGGTTTCCAGGATCATCCTGTCGGCCTCGCTGATCTGCTCGCGCAGCCCGCGGACGACCGGATCGCTGTCGGGATCGCTCGGCCGCATCGTCACAGGATAGGCCGTCGCTAGGTGGGCGTGTCCACGGCCCACGACAGCACGAGGACGAGAATGCCGAGGCCGTTGTAGGCGGCGTGGCCGATGAACGACGGCCACAGGCTCGCCGAGCGGAGGCGTACCCAGGCGAGGCCGATCCCGAAGAGGACGAGCGGCGGCAGGGCGCCCAGGATCCCGTGGACGAATCCGAAGAGGACCCCGGTGACGAGGACGGCGAGGAGAGCGCCGTAGCGCACGAGGACACGGACGCCGAGGCCGCGGAAGAAGAGTTCCTCGGCGAAGGGGCCGACGAGGATCAGCACGACGGCGTTGGCGGCGAACGCGGCTGCGTGGTCGGGTTCCCAGCGGTCGGCTCCGAGGCCCTGGTCCTCGCCGCCGTGGAGGATCGGCTCCAGAGCGACGGCGACGACGGTCGTGGCCACGACGATGCCGAACGCGACCCAGACCCAGCGGGCACGAAAGGGCCGGAAGCCGAGGGCGTCCATTCTGCGCGACCGCGGGTACGCGCTCGCGATCGCGAAGGTGGCACCGATCAGGAGGCCGTAGAAGACGATGCCGCCGGCGGCGAGCGACGGGTCGTAGAGGACGTCGCCGTCCGACCCCGAGCTCTGGCTCGCGCCGGCGAACGCGAGGGCGACCAGGGCGCCCGAGATCGCCAGCCAGACGAGGGCCGGCCAGGTCTTATGCCTGTGCAAGCGCGTGGTCGAGGTCGGCCAGGATGTCGTCGGCGTCCTCACACCCTACGGAGAGGCGGAGGAGGCCAGGTGCGATGCCGGCGGCGGCGAGCTGCTCCGCCGAGTACTGGCGGTGGCTCGTCGAGGCGGGGTGGTGGAGCACCGTGTCGACCCCGCCCAGGCTGGTGGCGCGACCGCAGAGCTCGAGCGCGTCGAGGAAGCGCTCGCCGGTCTCCCGACTTCCCAGGTCGAACGCCAGCACGGCGCCCGGCCCGGCGAGCAGCCTGGCCGCCAGCCGGCGCTGCGGGTAGCTGTCGAGGCCTGCGTACCAGACGCGCTCGACGCGAGCGTGGCCCTCCAGGAAGCGTGCCGCCGCGAGCGCGTTTTCGGTCCCACGCGCGAGCCGGAGCGTGAGCGTCTTCAAGCCTCGGCGGACGAGGAAGGCTGCGAACGGGTCGAGGACGGACCCGACCTCGATCTGATGGATACGGGTGGCTGTGACGAGCTCCCGACTGCCGGCGACGACGCCGGCCATGACGTCGTGGTGGCCGTTCAGGTACTTCGTCGCCGACTCGCAGACGAGGTCGGCGCCCAGCTCGAGCGGTCGGCAGAGAACCGGTGAGGCGAACGTGTTGTCGACGATCAGGAGGCCCTCGCCCTTCGTCGCCGCGAGGGAGGCCAGGTCGGCCAGCGGGAAGGCCGGGTTCGCCATCGTCTCGACGAAGCGGACGCGGGCCGGCCGCTCCCAGGCCCCCGGGTCGGTGACGTCGAGGTAGACGATCTCGATCCCGCGCGGCCTGAGCTGGGACTCGACGAGCTGGTACGTCGTCCCGTAGAGCTGCTGCGGCAAGAGGAGCGTGTCGCCCGGGGTGAGGTTCGCGTTCAGCGCTGCACTGATCGCGGCCATCCCGGAGGCGAAGGCCTGCGCCGCCTCGGCGCCCTCGAGTCCTGCGAGCACGGCGTTCAGCTCCTCGACCGTGGGGTTGCGCTGGCGCGCGTAGGAGAAGCCGTATTCCTCCTCGGCCAGCACCGCGGCGAGGTCTGCGACCCGCTCGAAGGCGAAGGTCGAGGAGGCGACGATCGGGCCGACGACGGGGATGCCGGCCCCGGCGGGGAGCGGCGGCGTGTGGATGGCGCGAGTGGAGAGGCCCAGCCTGCGCGTGCTCATGGTCGGCGGCCCAGTCCGAGCCGTTCCGGGAGCGTAGCGAGGGGCACGGGCTCGAAGGCCATCCCCGCGCCCGCCGCGCCGGCCTCGTCGCTCTCGCCGTCGCCGATGTGGAGCGCGCGCTCGGGCGGGACGCCCAGGCGATCGAGGGCGACTCGGAACACGGCGGCGTCCGGCTTGGCGACGCCCGCCTCCGCGGAGCTCACGATCGCGTCGAAAGAGCCTGCGAGACCGGCCCGCTCCAGGTGCCCCGTCAGCGAGATGTCCCAGTTGGACACGCAGGCGAGGGCGAGGCCCGCCTGCCGCAGGCGCGTGAGGGCGACCGCAGCGCCGGGGATGGGCTCGAAGACGATGCTTGCGAGGAACGAAGGGGCGAACTCGACGGGGTCGAGCTCCGCAGCCGCGCACTCGAGGAAGACGGCGGTGCAGCGGCGCCCGAGGTCGGCGAGGCTGTGCTCGTCGCGCCCCTCGAGCGTCCGCGGGAGGTAGTAGGCGACCTCGGCGTGGAAGGCGGCGGCCACGGCGTCGAGCTCCCGCTCGACGCCACGTTCGGCCAGCTCGCGCCGCAGCCGGGGCGCCGGGTCGTCGAGCTCGACGATCGTCCCCATCGCGTCGACGGTGACGGCGTCGAGCTCGCTAGCGGTCGTCGGGGAAGGCATTCGGGTGCAGCGCCCGCGCGACCCGCTCGAGCGCCTGGGGCACGTAGGGCCCCGCCCGCTGCACGAGATCGGACGGGAGCACGCGGACGCTGCCCTTCTCGACGGCGGTCAGCTTGGCCGTCCGCCGGTCGCGGCGGAGGCTTCGCAAGGTGACCCGGCTGTCGGAGGTGGCGAGGTAGACGGTCGGGTCGAGGCGCCGGAGGCGGGAGAGCGGGAACGGCTCCGCGCCGGGGTTGTCGCCCGCGACGCTCTCGCCCCGGGCCCGGGCGACGAGATCGCCGAGGAGTGACCGCCGTGGCACGGTGACGAAGAAGCCCGTGTCCACGAACGTGGTCACGGCGTTGCTGTCGGCGATCCGCTCCTCGACCTCGGCGACGCCCGAGCGGATGCGCGAGGCGACCGCCCGTGCCTTCACCGGCTCGCCGACGAGGAACCCGAGCTCGAGCGTCGCCCGCAGGATGTCGTCGATCGACGCGCTCGGCTGTACGTAGAGCGTCGCCCCGGTCTCGCGCTGGGCACGGGAGACGTCGAGCTGGTCCGTGCTCGGGGTCGCCACGAGCAGGTCGGGCTCGAGCTTCGCGATCTCGTCGACGCGAACGCGCAGGTTCGGTGAGACGACCTCTGCCGCGTCTGGGGACGCCTTCCGCGGTCCCTTGCCCTTCGCGATGCCGGCGGGGATGCCGACGAGGCGGTCGCGCGCTCCCAGCGCGATCAGCAGCTCCGCGGAGCCCGGGTCGAGGGCGACGATCCGCTCGGGGCGGCTGCGGAGGACCGCCGGCTGCCCGTCGACCCCCTGGACGGTGACCGGGTAGGGCTGCGCCAGCTCGCCGGTCGGCTCGAGTCGCTCGCCGCAGGCGGTCGCGGCGGCCAGCACTGCCACAGCCGCCAGGCACAGGAGGCACGTTCTCACGTCGGTTGGCACTATGGCGAAGATGCGGCTCTTCACGCCGGAGGAGGCGAACGCCGAGTTGCCGGAGGTGCGGGCGCTGGCGCAGCGGATGGTCGACGAGCGACGGTCGCTCGTCGCCCTCGGCGAGGAGCTCGAGGCGGTGCAGGCGCTGATCGGCGGGAACGGCGGCAGTCTCGATCCGGGCCGGGTCGGCGAGCTCCAGGAGCGGGTGGCCCGGGCGGCGGCCGAGCTGGCCGAAGTCGTGGAGGAGATCAAGGGTCGCGGCATCCAGGTGAAGGACCTCGACCGCGGCCTCGTCGACTTCCCCGCGCGCCATCCGGGCACCGGCGACCCCGTCCTCCTGTGCTGGGAGCTCGGCGAACCCGAGGTCGGCCACTGGCACGACTTGGAGGAGGGCTTCGCGGGCAGGAAGCCGCTCCCCTTCTAGAGAACTCCTTGCCGATGGAAACCGAGTGGATCGAGCGGCTCGCAGTCGCCGGCGCCGTGCTGCTCGCGACCCTGGTCGCGGCGCGCCTCGCCGACCGTGTGATCACGAGGAGGTTCAAGCTCCGTCCCGAGACGCTGACCGTCTACCGGGTCATCCGCCGGAGCGCGCTCGCCGTGATCATCACCGTCGGCGTCCTGAGCGCGCTCCTCGTCTTCCCGGCGGTGCAAGCGGTCGCCGGGAGCATCTTGGCCTCCTCCGCCGTCATCGCCCTCATCGTCGGCCTCGCCGCGCAGTCCACGCTCTCGAACTTCGTCGCCGGAATCCTGGTCGCCTTCGCCCAGCCGCTGCGCCTGGGCGACAGCGTCGCCGTCGCTGGAGCCAACGGCACCGTCCAGCAGATCGGGCTCACCTACACGGTCATCCGAGCGGCCGACGGGGCGCGCTACTTCGTCCCGAACACGAAGCTCGCCTCCGATACCATCAGGAACGCCACCATCGCGGGATCGGAGCATCTGGTCGCGGTGAAGGTCGCCGTGCCGCTCAGTGCCGACCTCGAACGCGTGCTCGAGCTCCTCCTCGAGGAGGCGCGGCACCTTCCCGATGACGCCATCGCGCGAGAGCCAACCGTTTACGTGAGCCACGTCGACCCGTCCGAAGCAGTCCTGACCGTGGAGGCCTGGGCGCGAAGCGCCGCCCAGGCGGCGGAGCTCAGCTCGTCGCTGCGGCGCTTGCTCGTCGACCGACTCAAGTCGGAGGGCGTGTACTCATGAGCGCGAACAGGCCAAACGGCGGCCGGAACGGGCGGAATGGCGGCCGGAACGGGAACGGGCACGGGAACGGGCTTCGAGGGGTCGACAACCGCGCCCGCCGGCGCCGCCGAAACCGCAGGCACCGCGACAAGGTCCAGTCGCGGCGCTTCCTCCTCGTCACGATCATCGCCCTCATCCTCACGGCGATCGCCGTCCTCGCTGCCGCCGCGTTCACTGGCGCCCAGGCCTTTCTCAACAGCTGCTCGCTCGCGTCGCTGAAGCCGGTCTCGATCGGCGAGAACTCGTTCGTCTACGCGGCCGACGGCTCACTGCTGGGGTCGATCCCCGCCGAGCAGAACCGGCAGCCGGTCGCTCTCGACCAGATGTCCCCGCTCCTGACCAAGGCGACGGTCGCGATCGAGGACAAACGCTTCTACTCCCACTCGGGCGTCGACTACGAGGGCATCGTCCGCGCCGCGGTCAAGAACCTCCAGGAGGGGCAGATCGTGCAGGGCGGCTCGACCCTGACGCAGCAGCTCGTCCGGAACCTCTACATCGGCCGCGAGGTCTCGTGGGAGCGAAAGACGAAGGAGGCCTGTCTGGCGATCAAGCTCGAGGACGAAGGTCTGCCGACCCTCTGGGGGCCGACGCCGCGTAACCTGACGCCGGCCGAGGTGACGGCGTGGCGCAAGGATCGGATCCTCGAGACGTACCTGAACCAGGTGTACTTCGGTGCCCACGCCTACGGTGCGGAGGCGGCCGCGCAGACGTACTACTCGAAGCACGCCGCCGACCTCACCCTGTCCCAGGCCGCGCTGATCGCAGGGCTGCCACAGGCGCCCTCGGTCTTCGACCCGTTCGAGCGGCCGAAGCAGGCGCTCGCCCGCCGGAACGACGTGCTCAAGGCGATGCGTGAGGCGGACTCCATCAGCGAGTCCGCCTACCAGGCCGCGGCCAGCGAGCCGCTCAAGCTGGACCGGGGCGAGATCTACACGAAGATCAAGGAGCCGTTCTTCTTCGGCTACGTGCGCGAGCTTCTGATCGAGAAGTACGGCGCGGCCGCGGTCCGAAGCGGCGGGCTCACCGTCTACACGACCATCAACCCGCGCTACCAGCGGATCGCCGCCGAGTCCATCAGGGCGGAGCTCGACCAGCAGGGCGATCCCGCCTCGGCGATCGTCTCGATCAACCCGAAGAACGGGGCCATCCGGGCGATGACGGCCGTCGTGCCGGGGAAGAAGAAGATCCAGTTCAACCTCGCGGCTCAGGGACGGCGCCAGTCGGGTTCCTCGTTCAAGACCTTCGTTCTCACCGAGGCGATCCGCGAAGGGATCAATCCGTACACGACCCGTTACCTCTCGGCACCCTTGCACTGGCAGCCCGACCCGAACTCCGAGCCGTGGGACGTGGCCACCTACAGCCACTCGTACCTCGGCGCGGTGCCGATCGCGACGGCCACCTTGAGCTCGGACAACACGGTCTACGCGCGCCTGACCCTGGACGTCGGTCCCGAGAACGTCGTGCGGGTGGCAAAGCAGATGGGCATCAAGACCGACCTGCTGCCCGTCGCCTCGATCGGGCTCGGCTCGAACGCCGTCTCCGTGCTCGAGATGGCCTCCGCCTACGCGACGCTGGCGGCGGGCGGAGTGTACTCGCAGCCGATGGCGATTCGGAAGGTCGTCCTCGCCGACGGCACCGTGGACAAGGACGCAGGCTGGGGCGTCTCAAAGCGCAAGCGCGTGATGCCCGACGGGGTCGCCTACGAGGTGACGCGGATCCTCCAGAACAACGTCAGGGGTGGGACGGGCACCGGCGCGTACTACGGCGATCCGGCCGCCGCCGGCAAGACGGGGACGACCGACGACTCCGCGGACGCCTGGTTCGCCGGGTACACGCCGCGCGCATCGACCGTCGTCTGGGTCGGGTACCCGAACGCGCAAATCGCGATGTCGAGCGTGCACGGCATCACGGTCACCGGCGGCTCCTTCCCGGCGTCGATCTGGCATCTCTTCATGTCGCGCGCGCTCAACGGGGTGCCGCAGGTCGGCTGGCCGTACCCGAAGAACCCGGTGGTCTGGGATCCCTCGTTCAGGGGCGAGTTCGCGTTCTTCGGAGCGCCGCCGAAGCCGAAGAAGGAGCCGCAAGAGGACAAGCCCAAGAAGACGACGACGGGCGAGGCGCCCACGCCAACGACCACGGCGCCTCCGCCGACGACGACTGAGCCGCCTCCGACCACCACGACCGGCTAGCGGCGGCTGGGCGCTCGTCGCCGGCGGCGCCGTCTTCGCCGCCGTTGCCGCCGCCGCCTCCTTCGCGTTTCCGTCGGCCTCGCCGCTCGTCCCGGAGCACGACGGCGGCGACTCGCGCTGGGCCTGGCTCTATCTGGCGGCGATGGCGCTCGCCTTCGTCGCCTACCTCGGCGGGCTCCTGCTGCTCTCCCGCGCCGGCGGTCTCGCGCGGCGGAAGGCGGTGATCGCGCTCGCCTGCGGGATCCAGCTTCTGCCGCTCGCTGGTCCTGTCCTGCTCTCGACGGACGTCTACACGTACTGGGATTACGCCAGGATCTCGACCGAGCACGGCGGGAACCCGTATGCGGACGTTCCCCGCGACTACCCGGACGACGTCGCCTACCCGCTGATGGGCTCCCGCTGGTACGACACGACCTCGGTCTACGGCCCCGGGTTCACGCTCGCCTCGGAGGCGCACGCCGAGGTCGTCGGCGAGTCCGAGGGCGTCGCCGCGTGGGTCTATCGCGTCGTTGCGGCGGCGGCGATGGTGGCGCTCGTCCTGCTCGCCGCGCGCCTCTCGCCCGAGCCCGCGTTGGCGGCTGCGTTCGTAGGCTGGAACCCGCTGCTGGCGGTGCACTTCGCCGGCGGCGGCCACAACGACGCGGTGATGATGGCCCTCGTCCTCGGCGCCCTGGCCCTCGCCGCGGCGGGGAGGCCGGTGCTGGCCGGCGTCTCCTGGGCGCTCGCGATCGCGATCAAGTGGGTGCCGCTGATCTTCCTGCCTCTCCGGTTCCTCGAGGCCCGCCGCGCCGGCAGGCGGATCGACCACCGTGGCCTGGCGGCGGGCCTGGGCATAATAGTGGCGGTTGCCACATGGCGGTACGGGCTTTCGTGGTCGGCGGCAGCCGGCCCGCTGGCGAGGAACCTGGCGGAGGACCGCGCCCGGTATTCGATCCCGAGCCGGGTCGCGTCGCTCGGCCTGCCGGAGGGCGCGGTCGTGCTCGCGTTCGCCCTCCTCTTCGCCGCGGCGTACGTCTGGCTTCTGCGCGAGGCCTGGCGCGGACGGGCTCGGCTGGCGCTGACCGCGGGCCTCCTGCTCCTGGCGACCTCGTGGCTCGTTCCGTGGTACGCGGTCTGGGCGGTGCCGCTGGCGGCCGTCGAGGAAGACCGGACGGCCCGAGTCCTCGCCCTTGCCCTCTCGGCCTACCTCCTTCGCGACGCAGTTCCCCTCTGAGGCACCCGCCGGGCGGGTACGGTACGCCGTCGTGGGTGACCTGATCTCCCTCGCCGAGGCGCAACGGCTCGTTCTGGAGCGGGTCGAGCCGCTCGAGGCCGAGCGCGTGCCGATCGAGCGCGCGACCGGCCGAGTCCTCGCCGAGGCGGCCCTCGCCGTGGTCGACCTGCCGCCGTTCGCGAGCTCGGCCATGGACGGTTACGCGCTCCGTGCGGCCGACACGGGCTCGGCTCCGGTCACCCTGCCGGTCGTCGGCAGGATCGCCGCGGGCGGGCCGGCCTCGCGGCCGCTCGGTGCCGGCGAGGCGATGGCGATCGCGACGGGCGGCGCCGTCCCCGAAGGGGCGGACGCTGTCGTCCCCCTCGAGGTCGTGGAGGAAGAGGGGGGCCGGCTGGCGGTGCCCGCTCCCGTCGAGGCCGGGAGCAACGTCCGTGGCCGCGGGGGCGACGTGCGCGCGGGCGAGACCGTGCTCGAGCCGGGGGTCGTCCTCCGTGCCGGCCGGGTCGGCGCCCTCGCCGCGGCCGGTGTCGCCGAGATCCGCTGCGCGAAGCGTCCGCGGGTGGGGATCCTCGTCACCGGCTCGGAGCTGCGGCAGCCGGGTGAAAACCTGGGGCCGGGCCAGATCTACGAGTCGAACGGCCTCCTGCTCGCGACCGCGCTCCAGCTGGCCGGCGCGGTCCCGGCGCAGCTCGGCGTCGTTCCGGACAGCGAGGAGGAGCACGAGCGGACGATGGAGCGTGCCCTCCTCGGCTTCGACATGCTCGTGACCACCGGCGGGGCGTCGGTGGGGCCGCACGACCTCGTGCGCAAGGTGCAGGCCGGGCTCCGCGTCGAGGAGGTGTTCTGGGGCGTCGCCATCAAGCCGGGGAAGCCGGTCGCCTTCGGCGTGCGCCGCGACCACCTGGTCTTCAACCTGCCCGGGAACCCGGTCTCCGTCCTCGCCACGTTCGAGCTCCTCGTCAGGCCGGCGGTCAACGCGCTCCTCGGCCTTCCGGACCCGCTCCCCGCCTTCCTGCCCGGCGCGCTCGCGATTCCCGTCCGGCGAAACCCGGAGCGCGACGAGTTCGTGCGGGCGACGGTCGCCTCGGAGGACAGCGCGCCGGTGCTGAGCCCCGTCCTCGGCCAGGACTCGCACATGATCGTCAGGGCCGGCCGCGCGGCCGGCCTCGTCTGGATCCCCGCGGGAGAGGGCGAGCTCGCAGCAGGCTCCGCCGTCCGCTTCCTCCTGCTCTAGGAGGCCTCTCGGCCAGAACCTCTACGGGCTTTCGGCCCGGTCGTCCTGCGAGTCGACGGCAACCAGGTGCCGGCGACGCGATCGCCGGACGACGAGGATCGCCTGTCGCCCGGCCTCCCTGACCGGACCGGGCGTCCGCTCGCTCGCCTCGGGGTAGGGGGCGTAGGCGTGGAGGGCGACGGCGCCGACCTGCTCCGCGGCGGCGCCCCAGGCGAGGAAGGCGGCAACGAGTGGGATGGGCACGTAGCCGACGGCGGTGAGTGCGATCAGGTACCAGATCGCGTCGAGCCCCATGCCGAAGCGCACGGCGAACGACGCGAGCAGGAGGAGGGGGCCGGCGAAGCCGAGCATGTAGACCGTCGCCTGAACCGCCCGGCCGCGGTCGGCCATCTGCGGCAGCCACAGCCAGGCGTGGAGCGACGGGAGCACGAAGATCAGCGTGTACGGGTTCACGGCCGTAACCACGAGCGCGATCACGGCGAGGACGAGCATCGCCGCCAGGTGGCCGCCGAGCTCCTCCTCGCGGGCGATCGAGCGTGTCGGCGTCAGGCGTGGCCTGACGATTAGCCACGCCACCGCCGAGACGCCGAGGAGGGCGCCCAACGCCCCCACCGCCCAGTCCTGGGCCGCGGCCGTGCCCGGGCCGAGCGGGCGGTCGGCGCCGCTCGGCAGGAGTCCGAGCGCGACGAAGAGCCCGAAGACGAGGCCCAGCCAGATCCAGACGGTGAGGCGGCTCAGGTAGCTGCGGAGGGCCGGCAGGAGCGCGATATGGCGCCGGCGGCAGCGCGCGAAGAGGTCGATCGTCGCCGCGAAGAACGGGATCAGCGCGAAGACGAAGACGAGCTGGAGCGTCCAGCCGTAGAGGAGGCGCGTCCCGAAGTAGAGATAGGACTGCGTGCCGCTCGCGACCTCGGCCGACGCGTCCAGGGAGGTGATCAGCATCTGGGCTGCGCGGCCCAGTTCCCCGATGCGTGCGGGCGCGAGGTCGGCCGGCGTGTCTCCCTCGGGCGAGCGGGGGCGGCTGCCGCCGGTCGTGATCGTGACCGCCGGCACGCCGCGGGAGACGAACGGCGACTGCTCGTAGAAGCTGAACGGAAAGGCGAGGTCGACCAGCTGAGCGATGGCTCCCGGCCGGTGGGGATCGGCACCGCTCTGCTCGGCGACCGCCTCGTCGGCGGTGGCGAGCAGGGTCGGGCTCGGAACGCGCGGCGTGTCGCCGGCGAACTCGAGCCGGGGCGAGCCGCCGGAGCCGATCGCGTCGAGGTTGAGGAGCGCCGCGATGCGGCCGGCGTAGGGGCGGCTCTCCGCGAAGTGCTCCGCACCGAGGCCGCCGTAGGCGCCTCCGTCCGTGGAGACGAGCAGGATCGGGTGCGAGAGGGAGGCGTTGCCGAGGTCGCGGGCGAGCTCGAGGAGCGCGCCGGTGCCGGACGCGTTGTCGTCGGCGCCCGGCGAGACGCCGACGTTGTCGCGGTGTGCGAGGACGACGATCGCGCGCTGGGCCTGGGCGTCGGCGGGCCCCGTGCGAGGGGCGGCGGCCACGAGGTTGACGAGCTCCTCCGTCCCCAGCCCAGGGATCTCCTCCGAGAACACCTGCCGTTCGACGGTGAAGCCGTAGTCCTGGAGCCGACTCTCCACCCAGTCGGCCGCGTCGTGCTGCCCCTCTGTGCCGGGCGAGCGATCCGGGTTCTCGGTCGCGAAGTCGGTGGCGAACTGGACGGCCGTGGCCTGGTCGAAGAACGGCTGTGTACGGGGCGCCGGGAGCGTCTCGGGCCTGCCGACGGAAAACGCGGCAACGAGCACGGGAACCGCGACGACGAGCCAGGCGGCCCGGTAGATGCGCGTCGAGACGGGCCGCTCCAGGGACCCTCGCCGAGGCCGACGGCGTGGAGCGTCTGCGGCCATGAGCCAGTCAAGTGTAGATCAGCCCTCCGCCATCCCTATCCTTACCCCAGGCATGGAAGCGCGGCCCACGGTGCTGCTCGTGGACGACGAGGACTCGGTCCAGAAGCTCCTCACCTACCCGCTCGAGCGTGAGGGGTACCGGGTCGTTCAGGCGCGGGACGGCGAGGAGGCGCTCGAGCGCTACCGGGCCGAGCCGGTCGACCTCGTGATCCTCGACCTGATGCTGCCTCGGCTGGACGGCCTCGCCGTCTGCCGGCGCCTGCGCGAGGAACAGAGCGCTGTGCCGATCATCATGCTCACCGCGCGCGGGGACGAGGGCGACAAGGTGCTCGGACTCGAGCTCGGCGCCGACGACTACATCACGAAGCCGTTCTCGATCCGCGAGTTCATGAGCCGCGTGCGGGCGCTCCTGCGGCGGACGCGGCTGCCGCCGCCCGGCGGCCGCACCGAGGTGATCGAGGTGGACGGGCTTCTCATCGACACGGCCAGGCGGGCTGTGCAGGCCCGCGGCGCACCCATCCAGCTCACCTACCTGGAGTTCGAGCTCCTGCGCATGCTCGCGACGAACCCCGGCCGCGTTTTCACGCGAAAAGCCTTGCTCGACGACCTCTGGGGCGGCTCGGAGTTCCGCGATCCCCGCACGATCGACGTCCACGTCCGTCACCTGCGCGAGAAGATCGAGCGCGACCCGAGCGAGCCGGAGCTGATCTTCACCGTTCGCGGCGTCGGCTACCGCTTCCGCGACACTCCATGAGGCGAGCGCCCCTCATCGGCCTGAGCGTCAAGGCCGGGCTCGTGCTCTTCGCCGTCGTCGCCGGGGCGCTGGCGATCGTCTACCTCGCCGTCGTCCCGCAACTCGAGAGCCGGCTCGTGGACGCGAAGATCTCGGAGCTCGAGCGAGCCGCCCCGCGCGTGGCCGGGCAACTCCAGAACGTGGAGTTTCCGGATCTCGACGACAGGGTTCAGCACGAAGCGGAGGACATCGGCGTCCGCGTGATCGTCCTCGAGCCGGTCACGAGCGACCAGCTCCGCAACATCTCCGACTCGCGTGCCACACGGTCGGGCGACTTCTCCGAGGACCCCTACGCGCTCGAGGCGGCGAGGACCCAGACGACGGCCTCGGGCCGGGGCGAGCAGGACGACGCGGCCCTGGCGGAGTTCGCCTACCCCCTCGTCGGTGAGCAGGTCGTCCTTCTCGCTGCCCCCCTCGACGACGTCCTCTCGAACGTCCGTCTCGTCCGGCGCAGCCTGCTGGTAGCGGGTGCGATCGCCCTCGTCATCTCCTGGCTCGCCGGCTACCTGCTCGCGTGGTCGTTCACACGTCGGATCCACCGCCTCGAGGTGGCGGCCGAGCGGCTCGCGGGCGGCGACTTCGAGACCCGCGTTGTCGACCGGGGCCGGGACGAGGTCGGCCAGCTCGCCGACGCGTTCGACGGCATGCGCGTGCGGCTCGCGGTTCTCGACCGGGCGCGGCGGGAGTTCATCGCGAACGCCTCGCACGAGTTGCGGACGCCGCTCTTCTCGCTGGGAGGGTTCATCGAGCTTCTCGGCGACGACGAGATGTCCCCGGAGCTTCGGCGCGACTTCCTCGGCGAGATGCGCGACCAGATCGACCGGCTGACGCGGCTTGCGACCGACCTGCTCGACCTCTCGCGGCTCGACGCGGGGCAGCTCGAGGTGGAGATCGAGCCGTTCGACCTGGTGGCGACGGGCCGGCTCGTCGTGGACGAGTTCCGCGCGGTCGCCGAGTCCGTCGAGCACGAGCTGCGTGTCGAGGCGGACGGGCCGGTGCCGGCGCTCGGCGACGAGCTCCGCGTGCAGCAGATCGCCAGGGCGCTGGTCGAGAACGCCATCCGCCACACGCCGGAGGGGACGGCGGTGGTCGTCCATGTCCTGCTCCGTGGCACGCAGGCGGTGCTCGAAGTTGGCGACGACGGGCCGGGCATCCCCTCGGAGGACCAGAAGCACCTGTTCGAGCGCTTCTACCGCGCGGGTGGCGGCAGGGCCTCGGGGAGTGGGCTCGGGCTCGCGATCTCCCGGGAGCTGGCCTCCCGCCTCGGGGGCTCGATCGAGATGTCCTCCCGGCCGGAAGTGACCGTTTTCACGTTGAATCTCCCCGCCGTCGAGCGGAGCCACCCGCAGGAAGAGGTCGTCGGCAGACGTAGCGAGCTAGCCCTGTGCGGCGAAGCGGCCCGTCGTCACTACGATGAGCTGGACGTGACTCGCCCGGGGGCCATCGCCGTCGTCGCCGTCGTCGCTGCTTTTCTCGGCGGCACGCTGGCGCTCGCCGTCGGCAAGGCGGTCGGGTGGGTCGACGACGGCGGCAGTCGCGTGGAGAGGGTGCTGGTGCCCGCCGAGCGCGCGACCCCGGCCGCCGACGAGGCCGAGGGCGACGCGGCGCTGCCGCTCGTGGGGAACGGGTTCGACGCCAGTGAGCTCTACCGGAAGCGTGCGGCCGGCGTGGTCACGATCTACGCGCTCTTCGACGAGGGCGACTTCGGCGACGGTGCCCCGGCGGCCTCCCAGGGTTCCGGCTTCGCTGTCTCGGAGGAGGGCTACATCCTCACGAACTCACACGTCGTCACCACCGCCGGCGAGTCCGATCCGGCGGAGACGCCAGTAGCCGCGGACACGGTCTACGTGCAGTTCCGGGACGGCGAGCGAGTCCCCGCAGAGGTCGTCGGCTGGGACGTCTTCGACGACGTCGGCCTTCTCAGGGTCGATCCGGCCGACCACGCCGTTAGCCCCGTGCCGCTCGGCGACTCGAGCGACGTCGTGGTCGGCGAGCCGGTCGCGGCGATCGGGAGCCCGTTCGGGCAGGAGAACTCGCTCACCGTCGGCGTCGTCTCCGCCACCGAGCGCACGATCGACTCGCTCACGTCGGGCTTCAACCTGCTCGACGCCATCCAGACCGACGCGCCGATCAACCGCGGCAACTCCGGCGGGCCGATGTTCAACGCCGAGGGTGAGGTGGTCGGGATCAACGCCCAGATCAGGAGCGAGTCGGGGACCGCAGAGGGAGTCGGGTTCGCGATTCCGATCAACGCGGCGCGGCGTTCGGTGAAGCAGCTGATCGAGACCGGCGAGGTCCGCGTATGCGTGGCTCGGGGTCACGACCCAGTCGGTGACGTCGAGGATCGCCGAGCGCTTCGGCCTCGACGAGGAGAGCGGGGCCGCCGTCCAGTCCGTCGCAGGCGGCAGCCCGGCCGACCGCGCCGGGCTGCGCGGGGGGAGCGGGGAGCAGGAGGTCGACGGCCTTCCCTTCTGCCCGGGCGGCGACGTCATCGTCGCAGTCGACGGCCAGCCGGTTCGCTCGGCCGAGGACGTTGTCAGAGCCGTCAACCAGCTGCGGCTTCCCGGCGACGAGATCCACCTGACTGTCCTGCGCGCCTCCGGGCGGGTCGAGCTGACGGCGACGCTCGGCAACCGGCCGGCGGACCCCCCGTCGCTCGCATGCTCCTGACCGCCGACTAGACTCGGCGCGTGCCGCGACGCGAGGATCTCGTCCTCCAGGGGGACAACCTCGACGTCCTGCCCCGTTTCGACGACGGCTTCTTCCAGCTGGTCTACACCGACCCGCCGTTCAACACGGGCGCCGGCAGCGGCGGCAGACGCTCGCCACGGAGGCGGCGGCGGCGGCGACCGGACCGGGTTCAGGGGCCGGCGCTACGGAACGCGGGTCCTCGGTGAGTCGTCCTTCGCGGACTCATTCGACGACTACCCGGCGTTCCTCGAGCCCCGCCTGCTCGAGATCCGTCGGCTGCTCGCCCCCAGCGGCACGCTCTACCTCCACCTCGACTACCGCGAGGCGCACTACGCAAGGTGCTCCTCGACGGGCTCTTCGGCCGCGAGTGCTTCCTCAACGAGATCGTCTGGGCCTACGACTACGGCGCGCGCCCGCGCCGGCGCTGGCCTGCGAAGCACGACACGATCCTCGTCTACGTGAGGGACCCGGAGCCTACTGCTTCGACGCGGAGGCGGTCGACCGGGAGCCGTACATGGCGCCCGGGCTCGTGACGGCCGAGAAGGCGGCGCGGGGCAAGCTTCCGACCGACGTCTGGTGGCACACGATCGTCTCGCCGACCGGCAAGGAGAAGACGGGCTACCCGACGCAGAAGCCCGAGGGGATCGTCCGGCGCATGGTGCTCGCGTCCACGCGCCCGGGCGACTGGTGCCTCGACTTGTTCGCCGGCTCGGGAACGCTGGGTGCCGTCTGCGCGGAGCTCGGCCGCCGCTTCGTCCTCGTCGACTCGAGCCCCGAGGCCGTCGCCGTCAGCCGCGATCGGCTTGCACGGTTTGACCCTGCGGGCCGGGGGGTACCAGCGCCCCGAGGAGCCGAGTCGCCCAGGAGTGCCGTCAGGCGGTAGATTTCCGCCTCCGGCCGGAGCGAGCCTGCGGCCGCCTCTCCGTGTGACGAACGAGCCTGGCATCTCGACCAACATCGTTTCTCTGGTCATCCCGGCCAGGGCGGAGTACATCGCCCTGGGGCGGCTTGCGCTTACGGGGCTCCTCCGGCCGCAGGCCGTCGAGCCCGAGGTCATCGCCGACGTCAAGCTCGCGCTCACGGAAGCGTGCTCCAACTCGATCCGCCACGCGTACTCCGACGGGCGCGAGGGAGCGGTCGAGATCCGCTACGAGCTGGCCGAGGGAAGCCTGGCGGTCGAGGTCTCCGACGACGGAGGAGGCTTCGATCCGGCCGTGCTCGAGGCCGGCGCGGACGAGCTCGACGAGGGCGGTCTCGGCATCGCGATCATCCGGGCCGTGACCGACGACCTGCGCGTCGGCCCGCGCTCGGGCGGAGCCGGCTACTGCGTCCGCTTCACGAAGGCTCTGTCCTAGGTCCCGGCAGGCTTCCGCCGTCCCCGGCGCGCGCGGGTATGCTCCGCCGCCGTGCAGCTTCAGCTGGTCAACGTCGGGACGAAGCCCCTGGGCGACTACGCTTCGCTCGCCACCAGGGGGCTCATGGAGCAGATCAAGGAGCTCGCTGCGCCCCTGCAGGGCAAGCGGGTCCTCCACCTGTCGGCGACCGCGTTCGGGGGCGGTGTCGCCGAGATCAACTACACGCTCGTCCCGCTCATGCGGGACGCGGGCCTGGACGTCGAATGGCGCATCATCCACGGCCAGGACGAGTTCTTCGACGTCACGAAGACGATCCACAACGCGCTTCAGGGCGACCCCATCGCCCTCACGCGGGACCAGCAGGAGGTCTTCGACCACTACCAGCGCGTGAACGCGAAGGCGCTCGAGGGGCCCTACGACTTCGTCATCGTCCACGATCCGCAGCCCGTCGGCGTCATCGCCCACGCGCGCGAGATCTCGCGGCACTGGACCTGGCGTTGCCACATCGACCTCTCGGAGCCGAACCCGACCGTGCTCGACTTCCTCCTTCCGTGGATCTGCAAGCACGACGCCGCGGTCTTCCACCGGCGGCAGTACGTGCCGGCCGCCGCCGCGTTGCCGACCTCCTGGGTCTGGCCCCCCGCGATCGACCCCCTGGCGCCCAAGAACATGGCGCTCTCGCCCGAGGACGCCGCCTACATCGTCGACCAGTTCGGCATCGACGTGTCGCGGCCGCTGATCACGCAGGTGAGCCGCTTCGACCCCTGGAAGGACCCGCTCGGCGTCATCGAGGCCTGGCGGATCGTCCGCAAGGCGCACCCCGAGCTCCAGCTCGCCCTCGTCGGCTCGATGGCGCACGACGACCCCGAGGGCTGGGAGTACTACAACCGGACGGTGGCCGCCGCCGACGGCGACCCCGACATCTTCATCCTCTCCAACCTCAACAACGTCGGGTCGGTCGAGGTGAACGCGTTCCAGGTGCACTCGGCGGCGATTCTGCAGAAGTCCATCCGCGAGGGCTTCGGGCTGACCGTCACGGAGGGGCTGTGGAAGGCGCGGCCGGTCGTCGCCGGCCGGGTCGGCGGGATCGTCGACCAGATCGAGGACGGGGAGACGGGCTATCTCGTCGAGTCGGTCGAGGAGTGCGCGGAGAAGACCGCGCTCGTGCTGGCCGAGCCGGGCCGGCACCGCGAGATGGCGCTTCTGGGCAAGGAGCACGCCCGGCGTCACTTCCTCACTCCGCGCCTGCTGCGCGACTGGCTCGCCCACTTCAACGAGCTGGCCGCCACCGGCGTCGGCGTGCCCGAGCTGGCCGACTCCCTCCGCGGCGCGTAATCCCCGGGGCCTCTAGTGTGTCCGGGCGATGGCCGTTCGGCGCAAGCTCATCGTCGTGTCGAATCGGGGGCCGGTCGTCTACGACCGCGACGCCTCGGGCGAGCGGCGGGCCCGCCGGGGCGGCGGCGGCCTCGTCACCGCGCTTCGCAGCCTCGTCGAGCACCACGACGTCACGTGGATCGCGAGCGCGATGTCGGACGAGGACCGCGCCGTCGCGGAGGAGGCCGGCGCTGAGCCGATCGAGGAGACCGCCCGCGGCGGCGCACCCTACAGGCTCCACCTCGTCACCCACGACCCGACCGCGTACGACTGGTACTACAACGTGATCGCGAACCCCATGCTCTGGTTCATCCAGCACTACCTCTGGGGTCTCGGCTCGGCCCCCGACGTCGACCACGGGCTGCACCGCGCGTGGAGCGAAGGCTACGTCGCCGTCAACCAGGGGTTCGCCGACGCCGTCGTCGTCGAGCTCGAGCGCGAGCCCGAGGCCGCCGTCTTCTTCCACGACTACCACCTCTACGTCGCCCCGGGGCTCGTGCGCGAGCAGGCTCCTGACGCGCTCATGGCCCACTTCGTCCACGTCCCCTGGCCGATGCCCGACTACTGGCGGGTCCTGCCCGAGCCGATCCGCCGGGCGATCCACGAGGGACTGCTGGCCAACGACGTGGTCAGCTTCCACACGCCTCGCTGGCGGCAGAGCTTCCAGCGCTCCTGCGTGGACATCCTCGGCGTCGAGGCCGACTACGCGTCCTTCGAGATCGAGTCCGGCGGCCGTGTGACCAGGCTCCGGGCCCGGGCGATCTCGGTCGACCCGGACGAGTTCGACGACATTGCCGGCAGCGAGCCGGTCCTCGCGGCCGAGGCGGGCATCGAGGAGGGGCGTGCCGAGTTCCTCATCCTCCGCGTCGATCGCACGGACCCGTCCAAGAACGTCGTCCGCGGGTTCCGGGCCTACGAGCTCTACCTCGACGCCCATCCCGAGATGCACGAGCGCGTGCAGATGCTCGCGCTCCTCGACCCCTCGCGCCAGGACATCCCCGAGTACGCCGAGTATCTCGGCGCGATCCAGCGCGCGGCGCGGACAGTGAACGATCGCTTCCAGCGGGAGGGCTGGATTCCCCTCGACCTGCAGATCCAGGACAACTTCCCGCAGGCCGTCGCGGCCTACAAGCAGTTCGACGTCCTGCTCGTGAACGCAATCTTCGACGGCATGAACCTCGTGGCCAAGGAGGCGCCGCTCGTGAACGCACGCGACGGCGTCCTCATCCTCTCCGAGAACGCGGGCGCCCACGACGAGCTCGGCGACTGGGCGCTGACGGTGAATCCCTTCGACGTCGCGGGGCAGGCCGACGCGATCCACGAGGCGCTGACCATGTCCGGCGCGGAGCGACGCACGCGCAGCGAGGCGATCGCCGCGCACGTGCGCGACCATCACATCGGCCGCTGGATCGCCGGCCAGCTCGCCGACCTCGACGAGGCGCGCGAGCACGCGGCCGTCTCGGCCGAGACCTGACGGCACTACGCTTACGGCGTGCAGGGCGACGATCTCAGCCACGTCGACGAGAGCGGCGCCGTCCGCATGGTGGACGTCGGCGCCAAGCCGGCCGCGCGCCGGCGGGCGACGGCCCGCGCCTTCGTGCGCATGAGCCCGGGCACCGCCGGCCGGCTCGGCGAGCTGCCCAAGGGCGACGTGCTGACGACGGCGCAGGTGGCGGGGATCATGGCGGCCAAGCGCACCGCCGAGCTGATCCCGCTCTGCCATCCTCTGCCGCTCACGCACGTCGGCGTCACGGTCGGCGTCGAGGAGGGCGGGGTGGCGATCGACGCGACCGCGGAGACGACAGCGCAAACCGGCGTCGAGATGGAGGCGCTGACGGCGGCGACCGTCGCCGCTCTCACCGTCTACGACATGGCCAAGGCGATCGACAAGGACATGGTCGTCGAGGACGTGCGTCTGCTGGAGAAGACGAAGGAGGCCGTCGAGTGAAGGCGGCCGTCCTCACCGTCTCGGACGGCGTATCCGCGGGCGAGCGGGAGGACGTGAGCGGAGAGGCGCTCGCCGAGCTGCTCGCGGGCCAGGGCTATGAGGTCGAGCGGCGGGTCGTTCCCGACGAGCGCGACACGATCGCGGCGGCGATCAGGGAGCTGGCGGCCTCGGCGCAGGTCGTCCTGACGACGGGCGGCACGGGCATGGGCCCGCGCGACGTCACGCCGGAGGCGACCGGGGACGTCCTCGACCGGCTCGCGCCGGGAATCGCGGAGGCGGTGCGCTCGGACTCGATCGCCAAGACGCCGCACGGCTTGCTCTCTCGCGGCCTCGCGGGGGTGCACGGCTCGACGCTCGTCGTCAACCTGCCGGGGTCGCCGGGCGGCGCGCGCGACGGCTTCGATGTGCTGCGCCCTGCGCTCGGGCACGCGCTCGGGCTCCTGGCGGGCGAGCCCACCGCCCACCGGCAGACGTGAGCGGCCGGTGACCGCCGCCGTCCTTCGCTACCCGAAGCTCTTTCTCTCGCTCGTCAAGTTCGAGCACACGATCTTCGCGCTGCCGTTCGCCTACATCGGCGCGTTCCTCGCGGTGGACGGCGTGCCCAGCGCCGCCGACCTGGTCTGGATCACCGTGGCGATGGTCGCCGCACGAAGCCTCGCGATGGCGCTCAACCGGCTGATCGATGCCGGGATCGACGCGCGCAACCCGCGCACCGCCGGGCGGGAGCTGCCGCGCGGGGTGCTCAGGCCCTGGCAGGTCGCCCTCTTCTGCCTCGCCTCGCTCGCGGTCTTCCTCGTCGCGGTCTACCAGCTCGCGCCGATCGTCCGCTGGCTCTGGCCGATCCCGGTCGCCGCCTTCGTCGTCTACCCGTACCTGAAGCGGGCGACGTGGCTCTCGCACTTCTGGCTCGGCGCGGTGGACGGTCTCGCGCCCGTCGGCGCCTGGGCGGCGATCACGAACGACCTGCCGCTCGAAGCCTGGCTCCTCGGCGCGGCGGTCGCCGTCTGGGTGGCCGGCTTCGACGTCCTCTACGCGCTCTTCGACCTCGAGCACGACCGTGCCCACGGGCTCCACTCCGTGCCGGCCCGCTTCGGCGTCCCGGCGGCCTTCGCGGTCGCCCGCGCGTGCCACCTCCTGACGGTCGTCTTCCTCGCCCTCGCCGGGCTCGGCTCTCTCGGCGGGCGCCTTCTACTGGCTGGGCGTCGCGGCTGTCGCCCTGCTCCTCCTCTACGAGCACTCGCTCGTCTCCCCGCGGGACACGCGCCGGCTGGACATGGCTTTCTTGACGATGAACGGCGTCCTGAGCGTCACGTTCTTCCTCTTCGTCCTCGCGGACGTGGTCGTGTGATCGCCGCCCGCGGCCTCGGCCGGAGCTTCGGGAAGAAGCGGGTCCTGCACGACCTCGACCTGGACGTGGCCGCTGACGACCTGCTCGTGATCACGGGGCCGAACGGGTCGGGGAAGTCGACGCTCCTCGCCCTCTGCGCGGGGCTTCTCGCTCCGACCCGCGGAGAGCTCGAGGTCGACGCCGAGCGGGGTCGCATCGGCTACCTCGCCCACGAGCCGCTCGTGTACCGGGAGCTGACCGCGGTCGAGAACCTCGACCTCTACGGCCGGCTCTACCGCGTGCCCGAGCGGCGGGAGCGGATCGGGATGCTGCTCGAGCGCTACGGCCTCTGGGAGTCGCGGCGCGAGCGAGTGGGGTCCTTCTCCCGCGGCATGCAGCAGCGGCTGGCGCTCTGCCGGACGCTCCTGCACGAGCCGGACCTGCTCCTCCTGGACGAGCCGTACGCAGGTCTGGACGTGGAGGGCGCCGAGCTCCTCGACGGAGAGCTGCGCGGCCTTGCCGGGACGAGGAGCGTCCTCCTCGCCACCCACGACCCGGAGCGGGTGGCGTCCCTCGCGACCGGGAGGCTCGCGCTGGCGTGAGCTACCTCGCCGACGTCTCGACGCTCGCCCGCAAGGATCTCCTTCTCGAGCTGCGCTCGCGCGACACCGTGCCGGCGATGCTCCTCTTCGTCGTCTCCACTCTCGTTCTCTTCAACTTCGCGCTCCCGGCCGGGGCCTCGGCCGACGCCGCCTACGGCCTTCTCTGGGCCGCGCTCGTCTTCACGGCGATTCTCGGCCTGACCCGCGCCTTCGCCGCCGAGCGCGAGCAGCGCGTGCTCGACGGCCTCGTGCTCACTCCCGCCGACCGGAGCGCGATCTGGCTCGGCAAGGCGATCGCGGTCGCCGCGTTCCTCGCTCTCGCCGAGCTCGTCGCCCTGCCGGCCTTCGCGCTCTTCTTCGAGCCGGTTGGCTGGGAGCTCGTGGCCGCGGTCGCGCTCGCGAGCGTGGGCTTCGCCGTCGTCGGGACGCTCCTGGCCGCGATGGCGGCAGCGAGCCGCGCGCGCGAGCTCCTCCTGCCGCTGCTCTTCCTGCCACTCGTGATCCCGATCGTCGTCGGCGGCGTCGGCGCCACGATCGCCGACGATGCCGGACGCTATCTCGGCTTCCTCGCCCTCTACGACCTGATCTTTGCGATCCTGTCCTGGGCGAGCTTTGAGTACGTCGTTACGGAATAGCCGTGCGGTCGCGCTCGCGGCCGCGGCCGCGGGCCTCCTTCTCCTTGGCCTCGCCCTCGCCTTCTACTGGGTGCCGAACGCTCCGATCGAGGGTTTTCGCCAGCGCATCTTCTACATCCACGTCCCGATCGCGCTGACCGCCTACGCCTGCTTCTTCTGGGGCGCGTGGAAGGCGCTCAGGCTCTTGTGGACGCGGGACCAGCGGTACGACCTGGAGAGCTACACGGCGGTACATGTCGGCGTCATCTTCGGGATCCTCACGCTGGTCACAGGCTCGATCTGGGCGAAGACCTCCTGGGGCGTGTGGTGGACGTGGAGCGAGCGGCAGCTCGTCCTCTTCCTCGTCCTTTTCCTCTTCTACTCGGCCTACTTCATGCTCCGCTACTCGGTCGAGCCCGGCCCGCGCCGCGCGAGCATGTCAGCGGTCTACGCGCTCTTCGGCGTCGTCCTCATCCCCGTCAGCTTCCTGGCGATCCGGCTGGCGGAGGGTCTCATCCACCCGGTCGTCTTCGACCGCGACGTCGGCTCCAATCTCGCGGGCAGCCAGCTCCTCACCTTCCTGGTCTGCCTGGTGGGCACGCTCGCGCTCGCGGGCTCGCTCTACGTGAACGAGCTGACGGGCAAGCGGCTGGACGAACGGCTGGCCGAGTTGCGGGAAGCGCTCTCGTGACGTCCGCCGAGCGCTACGTCACCGCGGCGTACCTGGTCGTCCTCGCCGTCGTGCTCGCCTACATCGTCATCTACGCGTTCAAGCTCTCACGGCTCGAGCGCGAGGTCGGCGAGCTGGCGGAGCTCGCCCGGCGGCGCCGCGAGCAGCAGGCCGAGCCCGAGCGGGAGGAGGTGGCCGGGTGACCGAGGCTGCGCTCATCCTCTTCTGGCCCGCCCTGGCCGGCTACACGGAGGCGGCCGTCGCCTACGCCGGGGACACGGTGAGGCCGGGTCGGCTCGTGCGCTACGCGATCTGGGGAGTCCGGCTCGGCTGGCTCGCCCAGACCGCGCTCCTCGTCGCGCAGGCCCTCGACGCGGACGGCTTCCCCTGGGGGAGCTGGGCCGGGTCGCTGAACCTCTTCGTCTGGATGTGCGTCGGCGCCTACCTGATCTGGGGCTGCCGAGCTCCCTTCCGGCTCCTGGGGCTCGTGGTCATGCCGGTCGCCGTCGTCCTGCTCGCCTTCGCCTGGGCGGCGGGCGGGGCCGGCGCGCCCGCGCGGACCCCGTTCGGGGACGCCTTCCTCGGCTTCCACGTCGGGCTGATCCTCGCCGCCTTCGCCGGCTTCACGCTCGCGGCCGCCCTCGCCGTCCTCTACCTGTGGCAGGACCGGCGTCTCAAGCGCCGCACGGCGGGCGTCCTCAAGCTCCGCTCGCCCTCGCTCGAGACGCTCGACCAGCTGACGGCGCGGACGATCGCCGTCGCGCTGCCGCTCCTGACGGTCGGCGCAGGCGTCGGGCTCGCGCGACTCCGGGACGACGGCGCCTCGTTCGACGCCGTCATGGGCCTGACCGTCCTCACCTGGCTCGTCTACGCTGCCTTTCTCTTCCTCCGCTGGGAGGTCGGCTGGCGCGGGAGGCGGACCGCCTACCTCGCGGTCGCCGGCTTCCTGCTCGTCGTCCTCGTTCGTGTCGTTCTCGCCCCCTTCGTCCACTTCTAGTCGCCTCTCGTGAGACTCGTCCTCGTCGGCACCTCGTACCAACGCGCACCCGTGGAGCTGCGGGAGCTGCTGGCGTACGACCGCGGCCTGCGGCGCGAGGCGCTGGGCCGGCTCTCCGCCGAGGGCGCGGAGGCGGCCGTCCTCTCGACGTGCAACCGGACCGAGGTGTACGGGGTCGGCGCGGAGCCGGGCGAGCTCGAGGAGAGGATCTACGGCGAGCTCGCGGGGCTCTCCGGCCTCTCCCACTCGGAACTCGCGCCCGCCCTCTACACGGTCGGCGACGAGGCGGCCGCCCTCCATCTCTTCCGCGTTGCCGCCGGGCTCGACTCGATGGTGCCGGGCGAGGCGCAGATTCTCGGCCAGGTGCGTGAGGCCTACGAGGCCGCGCGCGCCACGAAGACCGCCGGGCCGACGTTGCACCGGCTCTTCCGGCAGGCCCTGCGGGTGGGCAAGCGCGTCCGCACCGAGACCGCGATCGGCGAGAACCCGGCGTCCGTCTCCTCGGCGGCGGCGCAGCTGGCCGAGCGTGTCTTCGAGGACCTCGAGGGACGACGCATCCTGCTCGTCGGCGCGGGGAAGACAGCCGACCTGACGGCCGCGAACCTGATCTCCCGAGGCGTCGGCGAGATCGTTGTCGCCAACCGCTCGCGGGAGCGCGCCGAGGCGCTGGCACGGCGCTTCGGCGGCCGGGCAGTCGGGCTCGACGAGGTGGAGTCGGAGCTGGCGGTCGCGGACGTCGTCGTCGCCTCGACCGGCTCGCAGGGGTTCGTGCTCGCCGCCGCCCAGGTCGAGCGGGCGATGAAGGAGCGCCGGGGCCGCCCCGTCTTCTTCATCGACATCGCGGTCCCGCGAGACGTCGACCCGGCCGTGGTCGGGCTCGAGGGCTGCTACCTCTACGACATCGACGACCTCGACCGGGTCGTCGCCGAGAGCGTGGCCGGCCGGCGCGAGGAGGCCGTTCGCGCCGAGGCGATCGTCAGCGAGGAGGCCGACTCGTTCCGCGCCTGGCAGCTCTCCCTCGACGTCGTGCCCGCGATCTCGTCGCTCCGCGCGCGGGCCGAGACGATCCGCCGCGAGGAGCTCGAGCGCGCACAGGGCAGGCTCGCCTCGCTGCTCCCCGACCCAGCGGCGAGCCGTCGAGGCCCTGACCAGCCAGATCGTGGCAAAGCTCCTCCACCAGCCGACCGTGCGGATGAAGGAGGCCGCGGCCGCGGCCGACGGCGTCCTCTACGCCGACGCCGTCCGGCACCTCTTCGGGCTCGGTGACGATGTTGATCAGGCTCGGAAGCCGCGGTAGCAGGCTCGCGCTCACCCAGGCGGAGCTGGCGGCGGACGCCCTGCGCCGCTCGAGCTCCGCCGCGGACGTCGCCATCGTCCCGATCACGACCGCCGGCGACCGCGACCGGTCGAAGCCGTTCGGGGAGATCGGCGCCCGCGGCGTCTTCGTCAAGGAGATCGAGGAGGCGCTCCTCGGCGGCCGGGTCGACATCGCCGTCCACTCCGCCAAGGACATGACTTCGGCGGACACGGAGGGGCTCACCGTGGGTGCCTTCCTCCCGCGCGAGGACGCTCGCGACGCGCTCTGCGGCGCCGACCGGCTCCATCCCGGCATGCGGATCGGGACCGCCTCGGTGCGCCGGCGGGCGCAGCTCCTCGCCCTCGAGCCCGAGCTGTCGATCGAGCCGCTCCGTGGAAACGTCGAGACGCGCCTGCGCAAGCGCGGCGAGCGGCGGCCTGGACGCGATCGTCCTGGCCGCGGCCGGCCTGGAGCGGCTCGGGCTCGCCGCGGAGATCGGGCGCCGCTTCGCACCGGAGGAGATCCTTCCCGAGGCCGGCCAGGGCGCGATCGCCCTGCAGGTGCGCGCGGGCGAGGAGGGGCTCGTCGCCGCCCTCGACGACAGCGTCACCCGCTCGCGGGTCGAGGCCGAGCGCGCGTGCGTCGCGCGCGTCGGCGGCGGCTGCCTCGCCCCCGTCGCCGCCCATCACGACGGTGCGTTGCTGACCGCTCTCGTGGCCGACGAGGACGGTGCCTGGCTGGCGCGGAGGAGCGGCCTCGACCCGGTGGCCGTCGCAGACGAGCTGCTGGCGATCGCGGCCGTCCAGCGCTGATGAGGGTCGCGCTCACCGGCACGGCGCGCCTGTCCGAGCCGCTCGCCGTCGCCCTCTCCGAGGCCGGCTTCGAGGTTGCGACCTGCCCGCTCGTCGCCGTCGAGCCGCTCCCCGGCCCGCCGCTTCGGGCCGACGGCTACGACTGGCTCCTGCTCACGAGCCGGAACGGTGTGGAAGCGCTCTTCGCGCGCCTGGAGGGATCACTGCCACGCGTCGCCGCCGTCGGCAAGGGGACGGCCGAGGCGCTGCGGGAGCACGGTGTCGAGCCGGATCTCGTCGCCTCCGTCTCCACCCAGGAGGGCCTCGCCGAGGAGCTGCCCCGCCCGGCCGGGCGAGTGCTCTTCGCCGGTGCGGAGGACGCCCGCGACGTGCTCGCCCGCGAGCTCGGCGCCGAGGTCGTCGCGCTGTACCGGACGGTCGAGCTCCGGCCGGGCCGATTCCCGGACGTGGACCTGGCTGTCCTCGCGTCCGCCTCCGCCGCCCGCGCCCTCGTCGCGCTCGGGCTCGACCTCCCCTGCGTCTCGATCGGTCCGGTCACGACGGCGGCCGCCGCAGCCGGCGGGCTGGACGTCGTCGCGGAGGCCGAGCACTCACGATCGTGAGGGGCTCGTCGCAGCGGTTAAGCTCGCGGCATCGCCGCGTTCATCACCTTCCTGAGCGACTTCGGCCTCGAGGACGTCTTCGTCGGCACCTGTCGCGGCGTGATCAAGCGCATCGCGCCGGAGGCGGAGATCATCGACGTCACGCACGGGATCGCGCCGACGAACGTGCTTCAGGGCGCTCTCGTCCTCGCCAACACGCTGCCGTACATGCCGGCCGGGATCCACCTGGCCGTGGTCGATCCCGGAGTCGGGGGCGACCGCAAGCCGCTCGCGCTCCGCGGGGCCGGCGGGCGGCTCTACGTCGGCCCCGACAACGGCCTCCTCCTGGTGGCCGCCGAGCGCCTGGGCGGGGTCGAGAGCGCCGTCGAGCTGGCGGAGCCCGCCTACCGGCTCGAGCCGGTGGCGCGGACCTTCCACGGCCGGGACATCTTCGCGCCCGCCGCCGCCCACCTCGCCGCGGGCGTCGCGCTCGCCGACCTCGGACCGGAGCTGGCTCCGGATGAGCTCGTGCGCCTCGACCTGCCCGAGCCGGACGTGGGCGCCCGCCGGATCCGGGCGACCGTGCTCTACGTCGACCGGTTCGGCAACGTCCAGCTCAACCTGACCGCCGCGGAGCTCGACCGGGTCGGGATCGCGCCGGGCTCGCGGGTCGAAGTCGAGGTCGGCTTCGAGCGGTACTTCGCGATCGCGGCCAGGACGTTCGCCGAGGTACGCCGGGGTGACATCGTGCTCTACGAGGACGCCTATCGGAACATCGCGCTCGCCATCAACCAGGGGAACGCCGCGGAGATGTTCGGCGCCGTCGTCGGCCAGGACCTCAAGTTCACGGCGCTGGACGTGTGAGCGACCTCGTCGCCTCCGGCGGGCGGCGGTTCGCGCGCCTCGCGACCCGGGCGGTCGTCGCCCGGCCGGAGCTTTGGCGCCTGTTTCGCGCCCCGCTGCGGGCGCAGTTCGACGCGCTTGCGCCCGCCTGGGACGGGATCCTCGGCCCCGAGGCTCTCGCGCCGCTCGATGCCGCCCTCGACAGGCTCGACGGCGACCCGGTCCTCGCCCTCGACGTCGGCACCGGGACCGGCAAGGCCGCGCGGCTCGTCGCCGAGCGCTTCCCCGCCGCGGAGGTAGTCGGCGTCGACCTCGCGCCGTCGATGGTGGAAGAGGCCCGCCGCCTCCTGCCGGCCGGGCTGGCCGCGCGCGTCCGCTTCTCAGAGGCGGACGCTTCCACGCTGGCCTACGACGACGCTGCGTTCGACCTGGTCGTACTCCTGAACATGATCCCGTTCTTCGCCGAGCTGGCACGCGTGACGGCGACAGGGGGCACGCTCGTCGTCGCCCACACCTCGGGCCCCGCCACGCCGATCTGGACGCCGCCGGAGACGCTCGCGGAGAAGCTCGGTCCGGCCGGCTTCGACCGCTTCGATGAGATCGCCGCGGGCACCGGCACCGCGTTCCTGGCGCGCCGGGCGAAGGCCGAGTAGGATCCGGCGAAACGACGTTCGTGGCACGGTTGCACCGGCCCGGACGTCGTTTTTTCGCCTCGCCCGGGAGCTAACACCTCCGGGCTTCGCCCGTCGGACCTCCACGTGTCCCTCGCCGCCTTCGTCATCCGCAGGGTGCTCTGGGCGATCCCGGTCCTCCTGCTCGTGATGCTGCTGACCTTCGCGCTCATGCGCGGCGCGGGTGGCACGCCGTTCCAGCCGCCGGAGGGCATCCCCGGGCTGCCGGCGCCGCTCCAGCGGGAGCTGACGGACTACTACAACCTCGACGAGCCATGGTTCGTCGAGTTCGCGACGTACGTCAAGAACGTGGCCGTGCTCGACTTCGGTCCGAGCCTCGTGAACCGCAACCACTCCGTGGACGACGCGGTCGAGCAGGGCTTTCCGGTCACCGGCGAGCTGATCCTCCTGGCGGCGGCGTGGGCGATCCCGGTGGGCATCCTGCTCGGCCTCTTCGCCGCCGTCCGGCGCGGGTCCGCGCTCGACCACCTCGCCACCTCGGGGGCGAGCGTGCTCCTCGTCGTCCCGATCTTCTTCGTGACCTACGTCCTCGCGCGCTACCTCGTCTACGAGTGGGACGCCTTCCCGCTCGGCTGGGACACGTGGCAGTCGAAGGTGCTGCCCGTCTTTGCGCTCGGCCTCGCGCCCGCCGGCTACGTGGCGCGGTTGACGCGCGCGGCCGCGGTCGAGGCGCTCCAGTCCGACTACGTCCGCACCGCGCGGGCGAAGGGCCTCCGCCGCAACCGGGTGATCGGACTGCACGTGCTCCGCAACTCGGCCATTCCGCTGCTCTCGGCCACGCCGCCGATGCTCGCCCTGCTCGTGACGGGAGCGCTCTTCGTCGAGAGGGCCTTCAGGGTGCCGGGCGTCTCGATCGACTTCCTGAACGCGGCCCGCGCCAAGGACTACCCGATGATCCTCGGGCTCACCGTCGCGCTGACGGTGCTGGTCCTGGTCGTCAACCTGATCGCGGACGTCCTGATGGCGATCCTCGACCCACGTATGCGCGAGCGGGCATGAGCGGCCGCCGCCGGATGCTCGGGGCGTTCCTGCGGAGCCCGACGGCCTGCCTGGGAGCCGCCGTCCTGCTCCTGCTCGTCGCCTACTGCGTCCTCGTCCCGCCGCTCTCGCCGTACGGCCCCAACGAGGTCGACTTCTCCGCCGTGCACGAGCCGCCGAGCGCCGAGCACTGGCTCGGCACCGATCAGTACGGGCGCGACATCTTCACCCGGCTTGCCGCCGGCGGCCGGACGTCGCTCCTGATCGCCGCCGCCGCACTCGGGATCATCCTCGTCCTCGGCGTCGGCTACGGGGCGACAGCCGGCATGCTCGGCGGGCGGGTCGACTACACGATGATGCGCCTGCTCGACGGCCTGCTCGCGATGCCGCGGCTGCCGGTCAGCATCGTCATCCTCGTCGTCGTCGGCCTGCAGGCGCAGAACGTGCAGACCGTCGTCTTCGCGCTCGCGATCGTGAACTGGATGATCACGGCGCGGCTCGTGCGCGGCGAGGTCGTCCTCCTGAGACAGCAGGACTACGTCCGCGCGGCGCAGGCGCTCGGCGCGGGCCGCCGCTCCGTCGCGCGCCGCCACATCGTCCCGAACTCGGCCGGGATCGTGCTGGTGGCGCTCTTCCTCGAGCTCCCGGCCGTCATCCTCGGCGAGGCGTTCCTCGCCGTGCTCGGGCTCGGCCCCGAGGCCCCGACCGCCACCTGGGGCAACATCGCTCTCGAGGGGATCACGTTCAGCCGCCTCTGGCTGGTCTTTCTGCCGAGCCTGGCGATCGCGGTCTTCGCGGTCGCCGCGAACCTGTTCGCCGACGGCCTCGGCGACGTGCTCGACCCGCGCCGCTGGCCGGCGCGGCGACGTCGGCTCCGCCTCTCCCGCAAGCCGGCGCCCGGAGCTCGTCTAGGAGGCCTGGCCGCACGACCGAGTGGCGAGGGCCGGAATCGAACCGGCGACACCACGGTTTTCAGCCGTGTGCTCTACCAACTGAGCTACCTCGCCGAAGCACCGAAGTGTAGCCTCCTGGGCCGTGACGGACGGCAACGGGAAGAAGGCGGCGATCATCGGCGCGGCGCTCGACCTCGGCGCCGGGCGGCGCGGCGTCGACATGGGGCCGTCGGCGATCCGCTACGCGGGGCTCGACCAGCGGCTTCGCCAGCTGGGGATCGAGCCCGAGGACCTGGGGAACGTCGACGCGGCCGTCGCCGAGGCGACTGCGGCCGGCAATCCGCAGGCGCGGTTCCTCGACCAGATCAAGGAGAGCTGCGAGCGGATCGCGCGGGCGGTCGCCCGCGCGGTCGGAGAGGGGCAGACGCCGGTCGTACTCGGCGGAGACCACTCGATCGCGCTCGGGACGCTCGGCGGCCTCGCCGCTGCGCTCGGCCCGGGCGCGGTGCTCTGGTTCGACGCTCACGGCGACCTGAACACGCCCGAGACCTCTCCGAGCGGCAACGTCCACGGCATGCCCCTGGGGGCCGCGCTCGGCCGGGACCAGACGGCGTTCGCGAGCAGCGAGTGGCCGCTGCCGGCGCTCGATCCGGAGCGGGTCGTCCTCGTCGGCGTGCGCTCGCTCGACGAGGGCGAGCGCGCCTTCGTCAACGAGACCGGGCTGTGCGTGCACACGATGAGCGAGCTCGACCGCCGCGGGATCGAGCCGGTAATGCGGGAGGCTCTCGCGCGCGTCGAGGGCGCGCCCTTCGTCCACGTCTCGCTCGACATGGACGTCGTCGACCCGGACGTCGCCCCCGGGGTCGGCACCCGCGTTCGCGGCGGGCTTTCCTACCGCGAGGCGCACCTCGCGCTGGAGCTCGTCGCCGAGTCCGGGTTGATGCGCTCGATCGAGATCGTCGAGGTGAACCCGATCCTCGACCGCGGCAACGAGACCGCCGCGCTCGCCGTCGAGCTGGCCGCCAGCGCCTTCGGGGCGCGGATCCTCTAGGCGCGAGGAAGCGCTCGATCGCGGGCGCCGTCTCCTCGAAGGCGTCCCAGAGCGGATTGTGCCCGCCCGGCGCGACCACGATCTCGAGCAGGTCGTCGAGCGTGGCGCGGTAGGACTCGACCTCGGCCCCGCTCACGAGCTTCGAGTCGCTCCCGAGGACGAGCAGGGTGGGGACGCGCACCCGGTCGAAGGCCGGCGGCCGGGTCGCCATCTCCCCCCAGGCGGCCATGACCGCCTCGGGCGTGTACCGATAACGGAAGCGCCCGTCCGCCGAGGCGACGAGATGCTCGTCGACCTCCTCCTCGACGCTTGCGCGGGGCGTGTGGGACGAGAGCGCCGATGCCGGTGGCGGTCAGGCGCGCCTCGACCGCCTCCTCCGGGCTCGCGAAGGAGGTGTCGGCGCGCTGCTCCTCCGCCCGGGCCGCCGCGTAGTCGGGAGGCACCCAGAGGGCGGGGTCGAGCAGCACCGCCCGGCGGACGAGCTCGGGGCGACGGGCGGTGAGCTCGAGGACGAGCCGGCCGCCGAAGCTGTGACCGATCCAGTCGGCGTGAGCCGGCGGCGCTCTCGACCAGGTCGGCGAGGTGGTCGCCGATCGTCCAGGGCCCGTCCCAGCCGGAGCGCCCGTGGCCGCGGAGGTCGAGGGCACGGACGTGGTGGGTCTCGGCGAGGCAGCTCCTCGGCGAGCCGGCGAAAGCGGCGGCCGTGCGCACTGACGCCGTGGAGGCAGACGACCTCCGGCGCCCCCTCGGCGCCCCAGGCGTGCTCGTTGAGCCTCAGGGAACCCGCCCTTCGAGAGCGGCGACGAGCGGCGGCAGCGTCTCCCGCCAGTCGCCGACGACCCCGACGTCCGCGTGCTCGAAGATCGGTGCGCGCTCGTTCGCGTTCACGGCGGCGATGACGCCGGCGCGGACGGAGCCGACCTGGTGCTCGAAGGCGCCGCGCACGCCGACCTCGACCAGGAGTCGGGGGGCGATCGCACGGCCCGTGAGCCCGATCTGACGGTTCGTGGGGAGCCAGCCCGCGTCGGTGACGTCCCGGCTCGCGCCGACGACCCCGCCGAGGCGGGCGGCGAGCGCCTCGAGCTCGGGCACCGCCTCGGGGCCGCCGACGCCCTTGCCGGCGCAGAGGCAGACCGCCGCCGCGTCCAGCTCGTAGCCGGCGGTCTCCGGCGTCCGGACGCGTTCGACCAGCGTCGTGCGCGGCTCGGGGAGCCGGCCGGCGTCGAGCTCGGCCACCTCGGCGACCGCGTCCTCGCGCGGCTCGACCGGGGCGAACATCCCCGGCCTGACGGTGGCGAGCTGTGGTGTGGTCGCGCCCATGATCACGGAGACGATGTTCCCTCCGTAGGCCGGCTTGTACTGGATCAGCCGTCCCGCCTTGTCGATGCCGAGGTCGACGCAGTCGCCCGTCATCCCCAGCTGGAGCTCACCGGCGACGCGCGGTCCGTAGTCGCGCCCCTGCACGGTCGAGGGGATGAGCAGGGCGTGCGGCCGCTCCTCCTCGACGACGCGGCGGAGTGCCGCCGCGTAGACCTCGGGGTGGTAGTCGGCCAGGCGCTCGTCGTCGACGAGGACGACGCGCTCGGCGCCGTGGCGGACGGCCGCCCGCGCGGGCTCCTCGAGCCCGCTGCCGAGGAGGAGCGCGACGTTCTCCCCCCCGAGCCGGCCGGCGAGCTCCCGGCCCTTGCCGAGGAGCTCGAGCGAGACCCGCCGCGGCGCGCCCTCGACGAGCTCGACCACCGTCCAGCAGTCGTAGCTACGGCCGGGCCGCTCGCCCAGGCGCTCGGGCTTCTCCCAGGAGGAGGCGGGAGGGGCCTCGGACGCGGCCAGCAGCTCGAGGATGCGAGCGGCGGCCTCCTCGGGGCCCGGCGCGATCTCTCCCCGGCGCTCGGGTGTGACGTCCTTGACGGCGAGGACTCGGGTCGGCGACCCCGTCTGGCCGAAGCGCCGGTCGTCCTCCTCGACGTCGCCGACGAGGTCGGCCGCGGCCCAGGTGGCGATGCGCCCGTCGGCCGCCACCTTCTCGACGTCGCGCTTCGCGGGCCAGAGGCCCTCGTTGATCCCCTCCGTGACCGAGACGACGGCGGGCAGGCCGAGCTCGTAGGTGTCGAACCCCTCGTCCGTCTCGCGCCGCGCGCGCAGGCCGCCGTCCACGAGCTCGAGCCGATCGACGCTCGTCAGCTGCTCCCAGCCGAGGAACGCAGCGGTCTCGGGCGGAACCTGCCAGGTCTCGGAGTCGACGGTCTTCCGGCCGCAGAGCACGAGGTCGGCGCCCTCCTTCTCGACCGCGAGCGCGAGCGTCCGCGAGGTGCCGATGGTGTCCGCGACGGCGAAGACTCTGTCGCTCAGGTGGATCGCTCGGTCGGCACCCATGGCGAGCGTGGTCCGGAGGGCCTCCTCGGCCTGCGGCGGGCCCATCGTCATCGTCACGACCTCGCCTCCGCGAGAGTCCCGGAGGCGGATGGCCTCGGTGACGGCGTAGACGTCGAGCTCGTTCAGTTCGAGCGGGACGCCCTCGCGCACGAGGCGCCTGGTCTCCGGGTCGAGCCGCACGTGGCTCGGGTTGGGCACCTGCTTGACGAGGACCACGATCTTCACGCCGAGAGCCTATCCACAGGCTCCCCACCTCTTTCCGCCCTGTCCCGTGCGCCGCAGCCGGGCGCTCGCGAGGCGGCCGCGTCCCCGCCGGCCACGTCGGGGGTCTGACCCCTGACGTGTCTGCCGGGGGCAGGTGTGGACGAGGGGGACTACCTGTCCGGTGGCTCGTAGTAGCGGCGGCCCTCGAGCTCGTCTGGGAGGTGGTCGACGTCGTAGCCGGCCGGGTCGTCCGGCGGGTAGACGTAGCCTTCGCCGTGGCCGAGCTTCCCCGCGCCCCGGTAGTGGGTGTCCCGCAGGGACTTGGGAGGCCGGATCGCGCCGTGCTCGCGGACGTCGGTCCGCGCGGCGGCGATCGCCTTCAGGACGGCGTTCGACTTCGGCGCCGTCGCGAGGTAGATCGTCGCGTGCGCGAGGTTCAGCTGCGCCTCGGGGAGACCCACGTGCTCCACGGCGTGCGCGGCTGCGGTCGCGACGAGGAGCGCCTGCGAGTCGGCCATGCCGACGTCCTCCGAGGCGTGGACGATCAGCCGTCTGGCGATGAAGCGCGGGTCCTCGCCGCCCTCGAGCATCGCCGCGAGGTAGTAGAGCGCCGCGTCGGGGTCCGAGCCGCGGATCGACTTGATGAAGGCCGACGTGAAGTCGTAGTGCGCATCGCCGCCCTTGTCGTAGACGACCGGCCGGCGCCGCGCCGCGTCCTCGACGTGCCGGGCCTCGAGCCCGGCCCCCTCCGACTGCGCCGTCGACCAGGCGAGGTCGAGGACGTTCAGCGCCGAGCGCGCGTCCCCGCCGGCTTTGACCGAGATCAGCTCGACGAGCTCCTCGGTCAGTCCGGCGCCGAGGCTCTCGCCCCCGCGCCTGACGATCACCGCCAGCTCCTCCCGCTGGAGCGGCACGAGCTCGTAGACCTGGGTGCGTGAGAGGAGGGCCGAGTTGACCTCGAAGTAGGGATTCTGGGTCGTCGCCCCGATCAGCGTCAGCCGGCCGGACTCGACTGCGGGCAGGAGCGCGTCCTGCTGGGCCTTGTTGAAGCGGTGGATCTCGTCGAGGAAGAGGATCGTACGCCTCCCCTCGGCGCCGAGTCGCTCCGTGGCGCGTGCGAGCACGGCCCTGACGTCCGCGACCGAGGCCGAGACCGCCGAGAGCTCCTCGAAGGCCGCGCCCGTCGCGCCGGCGACGATCCGCGCGAGCGTCGTCTTGCCGCTGCCCGGCGGCCCGTAGAAGACGGCGGAGCCGACGCGGTCCTCGGCGATCGCCCGCGCGAGAGCCGAGCCCGGCCCGACGATCTCCGCCTGTCCGACGAAGTCCTCCAGGCGCTCGGGCCTGAGGCGCGCCGCGAGGGGCGCGACCTCGGACGCCCGGCTCTCGGCCGCGTCGGAGAAGAGGTCGCTCACGGAGACCAGTATGCTCGCCGCCGGACATGGCGACCACGACCCTTCGCGACGAGGCCGTCGGGCTTCTCCAGGAGCTCCTCCGCCTCGACACCGTCAACCCGCCCGGAAACGAGTCCGTCGCCGCCGAGGTCCTGCGCGAGCGGCTCGAGGACGCCGGTCTCGCCTGCGAGCTGTACGCACGGGAGCCGGAGCGGGCCAACCTCGTCGCACGGCTCCCCGGCCGGGACGAGGGGCCGAGCCTGCTCCTTCTCTGCCACACGGACACGGTGGTCGCGGATCCCGCCGAGTGGTCCGTGGACCCCTGGTCCGGCGAGGTCAAGGACGGGTGCGTCTGGGGACGCGGCGCCCTCGACATGAAGGGCCACGTCGCAGCGGCGGCGACCGCGATCGCCTCGCTCGCCCGCGAGGGCTTCGAGCCGGCGGGCGACCTCGTCTTCGCCGCGACGGCCGACGAGGAGGTCGGCGTCGACGTCGGGCTCTCCTGGCTTGTCCGGGAGCATCCCGAGGCGGTCCTGACCGACTACTGCGTCAACGAGGGCGGCGGGGAGCGCGTCCTCGTAGGAGGCCGGCCGGTCTACCTCTGCACGACCGCCGAGAAGATGAGCGCCCCCTTCCGCCTCGCGGTGCACGGGCGAAGCGGCCACGCCTCGATGCCGGGGATCGCGGACAACGCGCTGCTGCGCGCGGCCCGCCTGATCGAGCGCGCTCGCCGACCTGCGGCCGGAGCCGAGGCTGATCCCGGAGACGGAGGCGCTCTTCGCGGCGCTCGGTGACGTCCCCGCTGCGGGCGAGCTCGAGGCCATGGTCGCGGGGCTCCCGCGCGACGTACGCGCCACGGTCGAGCCGATGCTTGCCTTCGCCCTCTCGCCGACGATGATCTCGGCCTCACGGAGCACGAACGTCATCCCGGGGCTGTGCGAGGTCGTCTGCGACTGCCGCCTGCTCCCGGGCGACACGCCGGCAGACGTGGAGCCCGCGATCCGCGAGGCGCTCGGCGAGGATGCGTACGACCTGGACTGGATCGAGGCGGTCGGGGGCACGCGCTCGCCGCTCGCGACCCCGCTCTGGGCCGCGATCGAGACCTTCGTCGTCGAGGACGATCCGGGTGCCCGTGTCGTGCCGGTCGTCTCGCCCGGCTTCACGGACAGCCACTTCATCCGCGCTCTCGGCACGGTCGCCTACGGCTTCTTCCCGATGCGGACGATGGACCCGGAGCTGGCCGCCCGCCTGATCCATTCGGCCGACGAGCGGATCGACGTCGCGGATCTCGAGCTGGGCGTCCGCTTCCTGCGGCACGTCGCCGCTACGCTGGGGCGGTGAGCTCGGAGCCGACCATCCGCCTCGGGGGCATGGCGCTCGCCAACGGCGTGCTGGTGCACGGGCCGCGCCATTGGGCCTGCGCCGTGCGCGCAAGCGACGGCAGCCTTCGGGTCGCTTCCGGGCTGAAGCCGCTTCGCGCGGTCGACGTGAAGCGCCGCTTCGCGCGCGGCCCGGCGCGCGTGGCCGAGATCTTCGCGCTCCTGCCCGAGGTTCGCCGGCGGCTCCCCGACGCGATCCTGCCGTTTCAGCGGCCGGGCGTGCTCGGGGCGATGGCGGGAAGCATGGTCGCGATCCAGCTCGTGCGGCGGACGTCGCTCTCGCCGCTCGGACAGGAGTCCGCCGCCGCCCTACTCGCGCTCGGGCCGGCCGCGCTCGCGCTCCGGGGCACCTCGCTCGCCGAGTACCACGGCGCCGAGCACATCTCGATCGGCAGCTACGAGCACGGTGAGCCGCGGACGCGCGAGCACGAGCGCTGCGGCTCGCACATGATCGGGCCGCTGCTCGCGACGGCGGCGGTCGGGAGCGCCCTCGCCGCCCGCGCGCCGCGTCGGTACCGGCCGGCGGCCCGGCTCGCTGCCGGGGTCGGCTCGCTTGCCGCCGCCACGGAGGTCTTCTCCTGGATGGTCGCCAACGAGCGCCATCCTGTCGCGCGGGCCCTCGCGCGGCCCGGCCACGAGCTCCAGCAGCGTCTCGTCACGGCCGAGCCGTCGGCGGAGCAGCTCGAGGTGGCGAACGCGGCTCTCGGGGAGTGCCTCCGCCTAGAATCCCCGGCTCATGGCCGTCGAGACGAGGAAGCGGCGCCTCCCACCTGAGATCTTCGAGCTCCCGGTCGAGAAGATGCGGGAGGGCTACTACACCGACGTCTATTTCAACCATGCGCGCGAGACGCTGCTCCGCGACGGCCGCCATCCGCGCGTGGTCATGCAGGTCTTCCAGAAGCAGCAGGCCGTCCTCGGCGGGATGGACGAGGCGATCGCCATCCTCAAGCTCTGCTCCCACGACTGGGACGAGCTGACGGCGCACGCCCTCTACGACGGCGACGAGATCGCGCCGTGGGAGACGGTGATGACGATCGAGGGCGACTACACGCTCTTCGCGCATCTGGAGACGGTCTACCTGGGCGTCCTCGCCCGCCGGACGCTGGTCTCGACGAACGTTCGCCGGGTCGTCGAGGCAGCGCGGGGGAAGCCGATCCTGTTCTTCCCGGCCCGCCACGACCACCATCGCGTGCAGACCGGCGACGGCTACGCGGCGCACGTCGCCGGCGCGATCGGCGTCTCCACGGACGCGCAGGCGTCCTGGTGGGGCGGCAGGGGCATCGGCACGGTGCCGCACGCCCTCATCGCCGCCTACGGCGGGAACACGGTGCTCGCGGCGACCAAGTTCGCCGAGTCGGCGGCGGAGGGGGTCAACGTGGTCGTCCTCGTCGACTTCGAGAACGACTCGGTCGGGACCTCGCTCGAGGTGGCGCGCGCGATGGGGGAGCGGCTCTGGGGCGTTCGCCTCGACACCTCGCGGACGCTGGTCGACCGCTCGCTCTGGAGCGAGATGGGCGACTTCGACCCGCGCGGCGTCAACGAGCGCCTCGTCCACAAGGTGCGGGACGCTCTCGACGAGAACGGCTTCGAGCGGGTGAAGATCGTCGTGTCCGGCGGCTTCACCGTCGACCGGATCCGAGCGTTCGAGGCGCGGAACGTCCCCGTGGACTCCTACGGAGTCGGCTCCTCCCTCATCCGCGGCGACAACGACTTCACGGCCGACATCGTGCTCACGGACGGCCTTCCCTCGGCCAAGGTGGGGCGCGGCTACCGGCCGAACCCGCGCCTCGAGCTCGTCGAGTAGCGGCGCACCCTACAGCTTTCCGTCCGGCCTGCCGATGAGACCGGCGGGTGGACCGGATCGCGGACCTCATCAACGACCTTCCGGGGATCGCTCTCACGTGGCTGCCCCTGATCTTCCTCGGGCTGATCGTCTACCTGATCTGGAAGTCGCTCGCCCTGATGCCGCGCGTGCGGCCGACCGAAGTCGAGCCCTCCTCCAAGTCGTCGGTCACCTGGGACGACATCGCCGGTGTCGACGACGCCGCAGCCGAGCTGCAGGAAGTCGTCGACTTCCTGCGCGACCCGCGGCGCTTCTCGAAGCTCGGCGCGCGCGTGCCGAAGGGCATCCTCCTCTACGGCCCGCCCGGAACCGGCAAGACGCTGCTCGCCAAGGCCGTCGCCCACGCGTCGGGCTCCACCTTCTACTCGCAGAGCGCCTCGGCTTTCGTCGAGATGTTCGCCGGTCTCGGCGCCGCGCGCATCCGCAAGCTCTTCGATCGCGCGCGCAAGCATGCGCCGGCGATCGTCTTCATCGACGAGCTCGACGCGGTCGGCATGAAGCGCAGCGGCTCGAGCTTCAACCGTGAGCACGACCAGACCCTGAACCAGCTCCTCGTCGAGCTCGACGGCTTCAACCACACCGAGCAGGTCGTCATCATCGCCGCCTCCAACCGGCTCGAGGACCTCGACCCGGCGCTTCTGCGCCCGGGGCGGTTCGACCGGCAGATCCTCGTCGGCGAGCCCGATCTCGCCGGGCGCGAGGCGATCCTCGGCGTCCACACGCGCGGCAAGCCGCTCGCGCCCGACGTCGACCTCGCCGGGCTCGCCCGCCAGACCGCGGGGCTCACCGGCGCAGACCTGGCCAACCTCTGCAACGAGGCCGCCATCTTCGCGGGCCGCGCCGGCCAGGAGCAGATCCGGAACCGAGACTTCGACGACGCCTTCGAGCGCGTCGTCGCCGGTCTCCAGCAGCGGAAGACGATGACCGAGAAGGAGAAGCGCGTCGTCGCCTACCACGAGGCCGGACACGCGCTCATGTCGCACCTCGTCGGCGAGCCGCAACCCGTCCAGAAGGTGACCATCGTCTCCCGCGGCCTCGCGCTCGGCTACACGCTGCACACGCCCCAGGAGGACAGGTTCCTCTCGACCAAGGAGGAGCTGGTCGATCGCATGAAGGTGCTCCTGGGCGGCCGGGCCGCCGAGCAGATCGTCTTCGGGGCGGTCACGAACGGCGCCTCCAACGACCTCGAGCGCGTGACGGCGATCGCCCGCGCGATGATCTTCGAGTACGGGATGGGGGACGAGGTCTCCTCGCGGACGCTCCGGGCCGACAACTACGCCCTCTCGGAGGAGACGAAGAGGCTCCGCGACGAGGAGCAGGCGCGGCTCACCGACCAGGCCTACGCCGAGACCGTCCGACTCATCTCGAAGCACCGCCTGACGCTCGACCGCGTCACCAGCGATCTGCTCGAGAAGGAGACGCTCAACCGGGCCGAGCTCGAGGTGCTTCTCGGCAGCGTGGAGGCCGAGTCGAACGCCTCGGAGCGCGTCGGCACCCCCCGGGCCGTCTGACCCGGTGGCAGTCGCTAGGATCGGTCGCGTGGACGTTCGCTCCGTGCACCATGTCGCCTTGGCCGTCGAGGACCTGGACGAGGCAGTCGAGACCTACCGCTCGCTCTTCGGGGCCGAGGTCGAGGTGCGCGGCCGGCTCGAGGAGCAGGGCGTCGAGGCGGTCTACCTCCTTCTCGGCACAGGCCGGGTGGAGCTCGTCGCGCCGCTCGCCGAGGACACGCACGTGGGCCGCTTCCTCGCCGTGCGCGGCCCGGGGATGCACCACGTCGGCATCGCCGTCGGCGACGTCGCCTCGGCCGTGGAGGAGCTCGCGGCCCGCGGCGCCGAGGTCATCGACCCGGAGCCCCGCCCCGGTCTCGGCGGCCATCTCGTCTCGTTCGTCCACCCACACTCGCTGCACGGCGTTCTCGCGGAGGTAGTCGGCGTATGAGCTCTGATCCAAGCGTGCGAATCCAGGTCGCTTTCGAAGGCGGCCAGTCGGTCGGTGCGAACGTCTCCACGGAGGTCGCGGACGGGCTCGCGGCGGCGCTCGCCGCCTCGGAGGTCGTCTTCGAGCTTCCCACGGAGGACGGCACGTACCTGCTCTCGCTCGGGAAGGTCGTCTACGTGCGCCGCGCCGAGCGGGAGACGCAGATCGGCTTCGCGGCCACGGCGTAGCGGGGCCCGTGTCGCTCGAGGTCGGCATCGTCGGCCTTCCCAACGCGGGGAAGACCATGCTCTTCAACGCGCTCACGGGGGTGGGCGCGACCGTCTCCGCCAAGGAGAACGTGGGCATGGCTCCGGTCGTCGACGAGCGGCTCGACCGGGTCGCGGCGGCTGTCGCCGCCAAGAAGGTCACGCCGGCGGCCGTCCGGGTCGTCGACGTGCCCGGAAGCGGCGCCCAGCTTCTCGGCAACCTGCGCCGGGTCGATGCCCTCCTGCTCGTCCTCGACGGCTGGTCGGGGACGCGGCGCCCCGAGGACGACCGGATCACGATCGGCCTCGAGCTCCTCCTGGCCGACCGCGAGCACGCCGAGCGGCGGCTGGAGCGCGTGGCCAAGCAGGCGAAGTCGGGCGACCCGGCCCTGCGCGAGGAGGCCGCTCTGCTCGAGCGCCTCGTCGTGCACCTCGACGCCGGCGAGACGGTGGCCGGTTTCCCCGAGCCGATTCCCGCCGAGCTCGAGCCGCTGACGACGAAGCCGGCCCTCGAGGTCGTGAACGGGCCCGTGGGCGTCGACCTGAAGCTCGAGGCTGAGCTGGCGGAGCTACCGGCCGAGGAGGCGGCCGCCTATCGGGAGGGCGCCTCGGCGCTCGAGGACGTGGTCAAGCGGCTCTTCGCGGCGCTCGACCTGGTCAGCTTCTTCACCGCGGCCGAGAAGGAGGCGCGCGCCTGGACGCTCCGCCGGGGCCTGACCGCGCTCGATGCCGCCGCCGCGATCCACTCGGATATCGCAAGCGGCTTCATCCGCGCCGAGGTGATCCGCTGGGATGACCTCGTCGAGAGCGGCTCGCACGCCGAGGCCGCCCGCCGGGGCTTCCAGCGTCTCGAGGGCAAGGGTTACGTCGTCGGGGACGGCGACGTCCTCAACATCCGCTTCAGCCCGCCGCGCTAGCCTGCTCCGCCGCTCGACCCTCAGCGCTCGCCGGCCGCCACGGGCCGGGTCGCCGCCGCCGCATCGAGCTGGTTCGCGTGATAGAGGACGGAGGCCTCCGCCGTATGCGTGGCCCGCACGTCGTGGTGGCAGGCCACGGCGTGGAGCACCTCGGCGAGGACGTCCGGCTCGAGCCCGCCGGCGCGCTCTTCGATCAAGCGGAGCCCCAGGTGGACGTGACCGAGGAGCGCACCCTCGGCGGTCGGGAGGAAGAGCGGGCCGCGGTCGAGCTCCCGGGTGCGTCCGAGGTCGTGGAGAAGCGCAGCCGTCAGGAGGATGTCCGGCCGGAGGCGCGGGTGGAGCTGGGCGACCTCCCGGCACAGGGTGGCGACGCCGACCGTGTGGGCGAGAAGCCCGCCGGTCCACGCGTGGTGACCCCCGGGCGTCGCGGGCAGGACTCGCAGGCGCGCGCGGAGCTCGGTGTCGCCGGCGAAGCGCCCGACGAGGCCGCGGAGCCCGGGGTGGGCGATCTCGGCGACGAGGAACTCGAAGAAGCCCTCGAGCTCGTCCAGGTCCCGCCTGGGCTCGGGCACGAGCTCCGCCGGGTCGGTCTCGGCCGCCTCGAGCGAGCGAACCTCGAGCTGGAGGCGGTCGCGGAAGCGCTCCACCCGGCCAAGGACGCGCACCGCGTCGCCCTCGCCGAAGCGCTTGTCGAGGAGCTCGACGTCGTTCCAGACGCGAGCCTCGATCCGCCCCGTCGGATCGACGAGCTCGAGAGCGAGATAGGGTCTGCCGGAGCGGGTTCGGAGCCGGCGCTTCCGGGCCACTGCGTAGAGGCCTTCGACGACCCGATCCTCGGCCAGCTCCGCGATCGACACCCTCCGATTCTAGGTCCGGGGACGGATGGTAAGCTGGCCGCAGTGCCCCTGCTCAAGCCGTTTCGCGCTCTTCGCTACGACGAGGGCAGGGTGGGGTCGCTGGACGACGTGGTCGCGCCTCCGTACGACGTCATCGACCCCGCCGCCCACGCCTCGCTCCTGGCGCGAAGCCCCTGGAACGCCGTGCGGCTGACGCGTCCCGGCCACCCCGAGGACGCGGCCAGGCTCCTCGCCGGCTGGCAGGAGCAGGGCGTGCTCGTCCGTGAGGAGAGACCCGGGCTGTGGCTGCTCGAAGACGAGTACGCGGGTCCCGACGGGGTCCAGCGCACGCGGCGAGGGCTCGTCGGTCGCGCCCGGCTCGACCGCTTCGGGGAGGGCGGCGCCGTCCTTCCGCACGAGCACACGTTCTCCGGGCCGACGGAGGCGCGTCTCAGCCTGCTCCGCGCGACCCGGATGAAGCCGTCCCCGATCTTCATGCTGCACCGCGGGCGGGCGCCCGAGCCCGCCGGTGAACCCGTGCTCGTCGCGGAGCTCGACGGGGTCGTCAGCCGGCTCTGGCGGATCGACGAGCCGGCCGAGGTCGAGGCCGTGCTCGGCGGCGTCGACGGACCGCTCCTGATCGCCGACGGCCACCACCGCTACGAGTCGGCCCTCCGCTTCCACGAGGAGGACGGCACCCAGGCGACCGCGCACGCGCTAGCGGTGCTCGTCGCCCTGGACGACCCGGGCCTCGAGATCTTCCCGACCCACCGCGTCACGGCCGGTCGGCTCCCCGAGCTGAACGGAGAGTACTCCCAGACGCCCCTCTCGGGTCCCGCCCAGGCGGCCGGTGCGCTCGCGGCCGCCGGCCGGGATCGCCCCGCGTTCGTCCTCCTCCGCCCGGAGGGCGCCGTGCTCGTCGAGGGCGGCGACCAGGGTCTCGACACCGCGCTGGTCGACTCTCTGGGGCTCGAAGAGGTCCTCTACACCCCTAGTGCGGACGAGGCGGAGCGCGCGGTCGCGAGCGGGCGGGCAACCGCCGCGTTCCTCGTCCGCCCGCCGACCGTCGAGCAGGTCGAGGAGTTCGCCCACGCCGGGGTGCGCATGCCGCAGAAGAGCACGTACTTCTTCCCGAAGCTCACGGGCGGGCTCCTCTTCTCCCCCTTCGACGAGTGACCGCCGTCGACTGGCTCGAGGTCTGCCGCGACGCGGCGGCCGCCGTCGGGCGCGTCCTCGACGACCTGCCCACGCGGGCCGAGCGCGAGCCGCGCGTCGGGAACGGCGAGGGCGGGGACGAGACGACGGCGATGGACGCGGCCGCGGAGGCGGCCGTGGTCGAGCGCCTCGAGCGGGTGCCCGCCGGCTTCACGCTCGTCTCCGAGGAGCTCGGCACGCGCGTCTTCGGCGACGGGGGCGGCGGGCTCACGGTCGTCTGCGACCCGATCGACGGCAGCCTGAACGCGAAGCGCGGCGTGCCCTTCTTCTCGCTCGCGCTCGCGGTCGCCTCCGGGCCACGCATGGAGGACGTCGAGCTCGGCTTCGTCCAGGACCTCGGGACGGGCGAGGAGTGGGCCGCCCGCCGGGGCGAGGGCGCGTTCCTTGACGGCGCGCCGCTGGATGCGCCCCCGCCGAAGGAACGCGTCGAGATCCTCTCGCTCGAGGCGACGCGGACCGACCTCGTCGCCGAGCACGTCGCGGCCATGGTCGGCCTCGCCGTCCGCACGCGTGTCATGGGCTCGCTGGCGCTCTCGCTCTGTCATCTCGCCGCCGGCCGGGTCGACGCGGTCGTCTCCCTGAAGCCGGCCAGGAGCGTGGACATCGCCGCCGCCCAGCTCCTCGTTCACGAGCGGGGCCTGGCCATCGACCTGCCCGACGATCCGCCGTTCGGCGCCGCTCCGCTCGATCTCGCCGCCCGCTCGCGGGTCGTCGCGGCCGGGACGCCGGAGCTCTGCGCAGAGCTCGCCGTCCGCCTCGGGCCGGCGTAGCGGGCTCCTACCCGGACCGGAGCCGCCGCTCGAGGCTCGCGCGCACGGCCGGCCACTCGTCGTCGGTGATGGCGTAGTAGGCGGAGTCGCGGAGGGCGCCGCCGCGGACGAGCATGTGCTTGACGAAGATGCCCTCGAAGCGGGCCGGGAGAGCCTCCAGGGCGGCGCGGGAGCGGGCGTTCAGCGCGTCCGTCTTGAACTCGACGCGCATGCAGCCGAGCGTCTCGAACGCGTGGCGGAGGAGCAGGAGCTTTGCCTCGGTGTTCGCGCCGCTCCCCCAGACCCGGCGCGCGTTCCAGGTCCAGCCGATCTCGAGGCCGCGGTGCTCCGGACGGAGGGTGAGGAAGCGGGTGCTCCCGATTGCCTTCCCGGTGGCTCGGTCGACGATGGCGAAGGGGACCTCCTCGCCGGCGTCGCGGCCGGCGAGCGCCTCGGCCAGCCAGCGGTGGAAGCTCCCCCGGTCGGCGGCTGCGTGCCAGGGGAGCCAGCACCAGATCTCCGGGTCCTGCGCCGCGTCCCAGAGGTCGTCCCCGTGCTCGGGGCCGAGCGGCTCGACGACGACGAGCGTCCCTTCGAGGCGCGCCGTCGCTCCCTCCCAGGGCACCTGACTACGCGTCCAGGATGTAGACGGGCGTACCCTCGTCGACCTGCTCGAAGAGCCACTCGGCCTGGGGCACGAGCATGCGGATGCAGCCGTGCGAGGCGGAGTAGCCGATCGAGGCGGCGTCGGGCGTCCCGTGGATGCCGACGGCGGGCGCGGAGAGGCCCATCCAGCGCGTGCCCAGGGGATTGCCCGGTCCCGGCGGCACCGGCTTCTCGCCCTTGGCCCAGTCCGACTGGGGCGGGATCCACCAGGGGTCGCGCTGCTTCTGCACGATCTCGTAGCTTCCGAGCGGCGTCGGGTAGGACGCCTGTCCGGTGGCGACGCCGAACGTCCGGGCGACACGCATGCCCCGCTTACCGCCGGGGCGGTAGAGGACGAGCTTGTTCGAGGCGCGCTTGATGACGATCGCGGGCCCGAGGCCGGCGACGGTGACCTTTGGCTTCAGCATGCGGGCGGGGAGCCGGATCGGGGCGCGCTCGTGACTCGTGAGCGCCTGCCGGATGACGCGCTGCGCCGAACGGCGGTCGACCTTGCGGCCGACGCGGGCGCGGGTGACCTCCGGCCGGAGGCGGCGGAGAACGATGGCGGCGCTCTTCCGGGACTGGTCGAAGTTCGCCGCGAACGCGCGCGACCAGCGCCGAAGCTTCTGGTCGTCCACCGCGACGCGAAGCGGGAGCGAGGCGCCAGGCGGGGCTCCGAGCGCCGCCTTGACAGCAGTCTCGACCCGCGGCTCAGCGCCCAGGGTGCGCGGTGAGTAGCGCCAGGAGGAGGTGTGGAAGGTGACGGTGACGGGCTCGGCGTCGAGCGCGGCGACGGCGCCCTCGGCCTCCGCTGCGGTCATGCCGCCGACCGGGACGCCGGCGATGCTGACGCCGGCGGCGACGACGGCCTCGGGCTCGGCGTCGGACGCCGGGGCCTCGGCCTGCTGGGCCCGGGCCGCCGCCTCGATACCGACGAGCGTCATCGAGACGACCGCCACTAGGATCGTCGCCCGCGCGCCGCTGCGCGTCATCCGGTAGCGGCTCAGTCCTGTGCCTCCAGCGACTCGGCGACGCGCAGGAGCCCGGCGCGGTCGAGATCGCCCGCAACCGTGACCACGAGCTCGTCGGTCAGAGCCCAGAGATGAGGGATCGTCAGGGGAACGATGAGGAGATTTGCTTCGACACCGGACAGCGCGCCCCTTTCGAGCTGGACGGTCTCCGCCTCACCGGCGAAGCCCCCGGCCGTCGCGAGCGGATCCGTCCACTTCCCCTGGCCCGCCAGGCGGGTGGTGACGACGATGCGGTCGAGGCCCCGCCGGTAGCCGAGCGAGACGACGCCACGCGACCGCGGGTTCCCGGCGTCGGCGCCGGTCCGTCCGGCTCTCACGGCGACGGTGACCTCGGCGAGCTCGAAGCCGGAAGGCAGCCGCGCGGGGACGAGCGGCGCATAGCCGACCGCGCCGGCGAGCTCGCCGGGCTCCACGCGGTCGAACCGGCGGTTGCTGCGGCTGACGGCGACGCCTTCGGGGATCTCGACTGCGACGTCCGTGAGGGAGGCCGCAGGGTCGACGACGACGTCGCTCAGGCTCAGCTCGCGCAGGAGCTCGCCGCCGGCGGTCCAGCTTGCGTACAGGGGAATGCCCGTCGCCCGGTCGACGCTGACGGTGAGCTGATCGGCGGTGCCCTCCGCGTCGTCGGAGTCCTGGCCGACGGGAGCCGAGAGCGTCCAGACGGGCCGCCCTGCCAGGACCCCCTGCTCGACGGTAGGGGCCGCGACAGCTCGGACGGCGCGGACGGCGGCGCGCAGCTCCTGCTGGAAGGCGGAGTCGACGGAGGCGTCGGGAGGGCCGGCCGCGAGGCGGCGCGCGCGGTTGGCGACGGGCTCGAAGCCGGGGTTCGGGTCGTAGAGCGTCCGGATCCGGCGTCGGGCGTCGTAGGCCTCGACGACGCCGTCCGTGCGCACGAGGAAGCTGCCGTCGGCGAGGAGCAGGAACGTGCCGCTCGCGGTGTCGATCTCCTCCGACGCGGGATCGCGCTGGCGCGAGACGAACGTCCCCGAGAGAGCGCGGCTCCCCGCGAACGCCGCCTCGACGCTCGCCTTGACGTCGGCGGCGCTCGTCGGCGGGACGGCCGGCGAGGAGTCGCGCGTCCAGGAGCGGAGCAGCTGGAATCCAACCGCCGCTACCGCGACGGCGGCTGCGACGGCGAGGATCCGCAGCGGCCAGCGCAGGCGGTGGAGCCGCGGCGGCCGCGCCCGCTCGACCGCCAGGCGCCGGTGGAGGTCGGCATGGAAGTAGAGCCCGTGGTCGGGGGTCTCCAGGTCGCGCAGGGCCGTGCCGAGCTCGTCGTCGCGGGCGACGGTCATTCGGCGTTCTCCAGCGACCTGCGCAGCGCGGACCGCGCGTCCGCCAGCCGCCTGAGGAGCAGCTCCTGCGGGATCCCGAGCACGCGGCCGGCCTCGCGGCGGCCGAAGCCCTGCGCGTCCACGAGGAGGACGGCCGCGCGCTCCTCGGCCGCCAGCTCGCGGAGCGCCCCTGCGAGGCCCGCCGCGGAGGCGGCGGTGACGTTCGCCTCCTCGCCGGCCTCGAGCTCCTCCATGCACGCGCCGTAGACGATCTCGTAGAGCCAGGTGCCGGCGCGTTGCCGTCCGCGGAAGCGCGGTACCGCCCGGAACGCGCGCACGTAGGCCTCCTGGAGCGCGGCGTCCATCCGGTCCCGGTCGCCGAGGAGATGGAAGGCGAACGCCCGCAGGCCGGGGTCGTAGTGGCGCACGACGGCAGCGAAGGCCTCCTGGTCGCCGTCCCGGGCGCGGTCGATCACGGAGTCGTCGATCTCGGAGAAGGCGTATGAGGACACGATGGCCATGTCATTCATTAAGACGGACTCAGACCCTTTGCGCTCACGGAGTGAGCGACACGGGGATCCGCACCTCGTGCGGGAAGGTGCCCGTCCCGGCCGCGTCGTCGTCGTGGACGACGATCGTGCCCGTCCTGTTCGCGATCGACCCGGTAGGACGACCTGGGTCGCGAATACGCCACGGCAGCCCGTTCCGCAGGTCGCGGTCGTGAACGTCTCGACCAGCACGTCTCCGTGCTCGTCGAGGATCTGGATGCCGACGTTCGCCTCGAAGACGTTCGCGCTCCCGCGGATCGTGACGGGGCTCCCCACCTCCTGGCCGAGGGCCGGGCCCGTGACCAGGATCGCAGGCAGGAGCCGCGCGAAGTCCCTGCGCGTCAGCGGCTCGTCGACCAGGATGCCCTCGCCGCCGATCACGTCCACCGGCTCGCCGTCGAGGCTGAAGAGCACGCCCTTCACCGTCGGGAACTGGGTGATCGTGTAGACGACCTGCGCCAGCCGCGTCTGCATCGACGCGCTGCCCCCGCCCGACTCGAACTCGGAGGTGAGGTCGACTCGCGCGATCCCCCTCTCGATGGCGAGGCCGAGGAGCTGCGTGTCCTCCGGCACCTCGCTCCCGAGGCCGTAGCCCTGCTCGAACGAGTCCGGCCCCGCGAGCAGGCTCTCGAGCGCGGCCGTTCCCACCCGTGGCGTCGCCGTCTCGGAGCGGTACGTGACGAAGAGCCCGTCCGGGTTGGCGAACCAGACCTGATACGTGACCCGCGAGGGCGGCGGCGCGGTCTCGGTCGCCGTCGTCTCGAGGTTCGTCGTCCCGCTCGTGGTCGACGGGATCTCCTGTGCCGTCGCGTCGGTCGTCGAGACGGGGGGGATCGGGCCTGCCGAGGTGGCGTCTCCGTCGGCGCCGCAGCTCGCGACGAGGAAGCCGAGCGACGTCGCGAGGACGAGGGCGGGAGCTGCGAGCAGTGCTTTCATCACGATGCCTCCTGAGGAGCGGTGGGCTCCTCAAGCCTGGTCGTCGCCCGCAACGCCGGCACCACCACCCGGTAACGTTTGCGTAACGGGCAGGCGGAGCGTGAAGCGCGCGCCGGCGCCCGGCTCGCTCCGCACCTCGACGTCGCCGCCGAGGAGCCGCGCGTTCTCGAGCGCGATCGCAAGGCCGAGGCCGGTGCCGCGACCGGTGCGCGCCGGGTCGGCCTTGTAGAAGCGCTCGAACAGGTGCGGCAGGGCCTCCGGCGCGATGCCCGGGCCGCGGTCGGCGACCTCGACGAAGGCGCCGACGCCGTCGAGGCCGACGCGTGCCGCGACCTCGCGGCCGCCGTGCTCGAGCGCGTTCCCGATCAGGTTCGCGACGATGCGCTCGACCCGGCGCGGATCGGTCGTCACGACGGCCTCGTCCGCCTCGAGGCGCACGCGGTCGTTCCAGCCTCGCGCGCGGAGCGCGGCCGCGACGAGCGAGCCGAGGTCGGCGGGCTCGGGGCGGACGGGCTGCGTGCCGGCGTCGAGTCGGGAGATCTCCATCAGGTCCTCGACGAGGTCGCGCAGGCGCTTCACGTCCTCGACCAGGAGCTCGGCGGGCCTGTGCGCCTCGGCAGGGAGCCGGTCGAGGTGCTCGCCGAGCAGCGAGGCCTCGTTGACGATCGCCGTCAGCGGCGTCCGCAGCTCGTGGGCGACGTCGGCGGTGAAGCGCCGTTCGCGCGCCTGTGCCTCGGAGAGCGCCGTGATCTTCGCCTGCAGCGCCTCGGCCATCTCGTTGAAGGACACGGCCCAGAGGCCGAACTCGTCCGAACGCTCCACCGGCAGCCGCGTGTCGAGGAGCCCCTCGGCGAGCGCGTGGGCGGCGGTGCTCGCCCGCCGCACCGGCGCGAGGATCCGCCGGGCGAGGAGTGCGCCCGCGAGCCCCGCCAGGGCGACGATCACACCGAGGCCGGCGAGGAGGATCGTCCGCAGCTCGCCGAGATCGTTCCAGAGCTCGTCCTCGGCGAAGAAGAAGTACGCCTCGTCACCGGCGCTGCCCGGGATGCGGCCGCCGGTGACGAGATAGCGCACGTCCCCGATCTCGACGCGCTCGTAGCCGAGCTGGCCCTCGGCAACCAGCTGCTCCAGGTCGGCCGGAATCTGCTCCTCCCCGAGTGTCAGACTCGACGGGTAGGCCTCCCGGTCGGCCAGGAGCACCGTCTCGAAGCTCCCGCGCCGTGCATAGGCCTCCAGTAGCGCCTCGGGCCCCTCCGAGGGCAGGAGCTCGGAGCCGAGAACGAGGTTGAAGCGCGACTGTTCGAGCGCGCGGTCGCGCGAGTCCGTCAGGCGCGCCTCGCGGACGAGGAGGAAGGAGCCCGCTGCGAGCGCGGCGGCCGCGATCCCGGCCGTGAGGGCGAACGCGAGCGTCAGCCGGCGCCGCAGCCGGCCCGGACGGACAGCGCGGGGAGTCGCGCTCACGGTCGGTCGAAGCGGTAGCCGACACCGCGCACTGTCGTGATCAGCTTCGGCCGCTTCGGGTCCTCCTCGATCTTCGCCCGGAGGCGCTGGACGGCAACGTCGACGAGCCGGGAGTCGCCGAGCCACTCGTAGTTCCAGACGCGCTCGAGCAGGAGCTCGCGGGTGAACACCTGTCCCGGCCGGCGGGCGAGCTCGAGCAGGAGCCGGAACTCGGTGGCGGTGAGGTCGAGGTCCTCGCCGCCCTTGCTGGCGCGGAACCCCTCGGGCTCGATCTCGAGGTCGCCGGCGACGATGCGCCCTCCGGCCCCCTCGTCCGCGCCGGCGCGGCGGAGCGCCGCGCGCACGCGGGCGACGAGCTCGGGGAGCTCGAAGGGCTTCGTCACGTAGTCGTCGGCGCCGAGCTCGAGTCCGACGACGACGTCGACGGTGTCGCTGCGCGCCGAGAGGATCACGATGGGCACGCGGCTGGCCCGGCGGATCTCGCGGCAGAGCTCGAACCCGTCCACCTCGAGGCAGCATCAGGTCGAGGACGACGAGGTCGAAGGGCTCACGGCCGAAGCGATCGAGGCCCTCGCGCCCGTCCGCCGCCGCCGCCACCGCGAAGCCGGCGGCCTCGAGGCCGAGCGCGGTCGTCTCCCGGATGGAGTCGTCGTCCTCGACGAGGAGGATGCGCCCCTGCATCAGCCCCGGGGGCGCAGGCGGGTGAGGGCGGCGGCCATGAGGGCCCCGAGTCGCACGGCGCAATCTTGCCTGGCCACGCTGCTAGCCTAGGTCTCGTGGCCACGCGAGACGAAATCCTGAGCGCCCTCGAGGGTGTCTTCGACCCCGAGCTGGGCCGCTCGGTCGTCGAGCTCGACATGGTGCGCGAGGTGACGGTGGACGGCCCTCGGGTCGCCGTCGTCATCGCCCTCACCGTGCCGGGCTGCCCGCTCCGCGCGAGCTTCCAGGAGCAGGTCGAGCAGGCGCTCGAGCCGCTCGGCGGGGTCGAGGAGGTCGAGCTCGGCTTCGACGTGATGACGCCCGAGGAGAAGGACGCGCTGACCACGCGGCTCCGCGGCGGCGTCAGCGAGCGGACGCCCGGAATCTCGGTCGACTCGAGCACGCGCGTCCTCGCGGTAGCGAGCGGCAAGGGCGGCGTGGGCAAGTCGTCGCTCGCCGCGAACCTCGCCGCCGCCTTCTCCCGCCTCGGGCAGCGGACGGGCGTCCTCGACGCGGACGTCTACGGATACTCGATCCCGCACATGCTCGGCGTCCACCAGCGGCCGGTGGCGGTGGACGGCGGCGAGCGCGCGATGATCGTCCCGCCGGTCCGAGGCGATCTCAAGGTGATGTCGATCGGATTCTTCCTCGACGAGAACACGCCGGTCATGTGGCGCGGCCCCATGCTCCACCGGGCGCTCGAGCAGTTTCTCTCCGACGTCCACTGGGGCGAGCTGGACACGCTCGTCGTGGACATGCCCCCTGGCACCGGCGATGTCGCCATCTCGCTCGGCCAGCTCCTTCCGCGCGCCGAGGCGGTCGTCGTGACGACGCCGCACCGGGCCTCGCAGCAGGTCGCGGTGCGCGCCGCCCAGATGGCCCGGAAGACGAACATGCGCCTGCTCGGCGTCGTCGAGAACATGGCCTACCTGCTGCGCGAGGACGGCTCTCGCGAGGCGCTTTTCGGCTCGGGCGGCGGCGAGGCGCTCGCGGCGGAGGTCGAGGCGCCGCTCCTGGGCCGGATCCCCTTCGACCCGCGTCTGGGCGAGCTCGCCGACGAGGGTGAGCCGATCGTGCTCGCCGAGCCGGAGGCCTGGGTCTCGCAGGCGATCGCCGAGCTCGCGGAGGCGATCACGGCGACGAAGCGCGAGCAGGGCGTCGGCATCGTCAAGCCGCTCCCGCTCGTCACCCGCTGACCTTTCGTAGACTCGCTTCGCGATGAGGCGCGAGGCGATGCTCAAGCGTTTCGAGGAGGCAGGCCTCGCCGGTCGCGCGACCGTGCTCGAGTCCACAACGGGCGAGCTGCTCGTCACCTGGCTCACGCCGCTCCTGCGGGACCACGAGACGATCGAGCAGTTGAAGGATGCCGGCGCCGAGTGGATCTACGGCGATGCCCCGGATGCCACCCGGGCCCGCCTTCGCAGCTTCGCCGCCGAGCTCGGCGGGCGGGTCTGCGCGCTCTGGCCCTTCGAGGCCTTCGCCGTCGAGATCGCCCTCGACGACTTCGCCGAGCACTTCGACGAGCTGTGGTATCCGGCCTCCGACGACGTATGGCTGCTCTCGCTGCACCACCGCCGGTTCGTGACGCTGAATCACGAGGAGCTCCTGCTCGCCGGCGACCTCGGCGGGCCGGTGCGCTGGCCGGTCTTCCAGCCGCACACGCACGAGTGAGCGCCGACGCCGCCGCCCGGCTCAGGGACCTCGGGTTCGGCGAGCGCGACGCGGGCATCCTCGCCGAGCACTTCCTGTCCGCGGACGCAGACGGACGCCGTGGTCACGGCGTCTCCCGGATCGAGTGGCTCGCGACCCTGCCCGGGCTCGACCCCGCGGCCCGGCCGCGGCAAGTCGTCGCCGAGGAAGCCTACGAGCGCTGGGAGGGAAACGGCGCGGTCGGCTATCTGGCGCTGGCGGCGATCGTCGAGGCCCAGCTCGTCTCGCCGCCCGAGCGCGCCCGCCTGGTGGTCGCGGCCGACTGCGCGCCGACGGGCGTCCTCGGCTACTGGGCGCGGCAACTCGCCGACGGCGGGCTCGTCGCCGCCCTGACCGCCACCTCCCCGCCGCGGCTGGGCCATCCCGGGGGCGGCCCGCCGCTCACCGGGACGAACCCGCTCGCGATCGCGATCCCGAGCTCGGACGGACAGCCGATCGTCGCCGACGTCTCCATGGGGAAGACGACGCACGGCGACGTCCTCGCCGGTCTTGCCCCGCCTGATGACCTCGTCCCCTTCGGGGGCGACCAGGCTCACAAGGCCTTTGCCCTCGCCGTCGGGCTCCAGCTCCTGGTCGAGTCCCTCGCCGGTGAGAGCCTGGGCGCAGTGCTCCTGGTCGCGCATCCGAACGCCGACCCGATCCCGCGGTTTCGCGAGCGGGCCGCGGGCGTCCGCCTCCCCGGCGACCGCCGCGCCCCCTGACGCCCGCTTGTGTTCCACGGGCACGGGCTTCTCGCCCCCCGAACGCCGTGCCGATCTGGCACGGACCGGGTGGTGGGCCCGTCCAGGCGCTTGTGCCGTGAAACACGATCGCGGGTCGGCGGGCTAGACGATCACGGTCTCGCCCGGGGCCGGGGCGAGGATCTCGCAGGCCGTGGTCAGGTGCTCCCGGCACTGCTCGGGCGTGCCGGTGAGAACCGGAAACGTCCCGTAGTGGCAGGGGAGGCAACGGCCGACGCCCAGGAGCTCGAGCGCGACGGCCGCCTCCCGCGGGTCCATCGTGTAGTGGCCGCCGACGGGCAGGATCGCGAGGTCGGGCTCGTAGATACGACCGATGAGCGCCATGTCGCCGAACACACACGTGTCGCCCGCGAAGTAGAGCTTCGTTCCGTCCTCCACCTCGATCACGAGCCCGGCCGGCTCGCCCAGATAGGCGAACGCGCCGTTCTCGAACGTGCTGCTCGAGTGCCTGGCGTCCGTGAAGGTGATCTTGACGCCGCCCCACTCGATCGTGCCTCCCTTGTTGCCGGCCTGGGCGGGGTCGCTGGGGAGTCCTTTGGTCGCGAGCCACCCGCGCAGCTCGACGAGCGCGATCACCGGGCACTCGAAGCGCTGCGCGAGCGCCACCGTCTCGCCCACGTGGTCGTCGTGGCCGTGGGTGAGCGCGATCAGGTCGACGCGCTCGGGCTCGCGCTCATCCTCGGGGCAGCGCGGGTTGCCCAGCCACGGATCGACGTAGACCCGCTTCCCGCCCGGCGTGTCGATCCGGAAGGAAGCGTGGCCGAGCCAGGTGACGGCCGTGTTCGCCACAGCCTCACGGTAACGGAGGAGAGGCGGATCGTGCGCCGAACGGAACGGCATGCGCGAGACGCGCACCGGGGCAGGGGCGATGGCCGTCGAGCTGGCGGGGGCGCTGCTTCTGGCCGTCGCCGTCTCGGACGCGCTCGGCCACGCGGGAGCCTCCTTCTACCTCCTCGTCCTCGGCGTCCCCCTCACCGCCGCGGCCGGGCTCCTCTGCTTCGCCCAGGTCGTCGACGCGGCCAGCGGCGGGAACGCCGACGCGCTCGGACGCCTGCAGGCATGGCTCGCGACCGCGCTCGTCCTCACGATCGTGGTCGGAGCCGCCATCCGCGCCCCCGTCGTGCCCGAGGGAGTCGTGCCCGCGAGCGCGAGCGGCATCCTAGCCGCCTCCTTCGCGATCCTGATCCTGCAGGCGCTCGTCGCCCTCGCCCCCGGCCGCCGTCAGCGCGCGTAGCACGAACGCCCGCACCGGACGTTCCTTTCCCTTCACCGGCAGCTCGCCGAGGTCCTCGACGACCGCCTTCGCGCCGAGCGCTTCCCGCGTCCGGCCGGAGACGACCACCTCCCCGGCGCGCGCCTCCTGCTCCAGCCGTGCGCCGGTGTTGACGACGTCGCCGGTCGGCGTGTAGGCCCGCGCGCCCGGCGCCTGCACGAGCCCGAGGTGTGCCTCGCCCGAGTTGACGCCAACCCGGAAGCGCGGCCACTCCGGCGTCCGGCCGGGGACGGCCTCGCACGCCTCCTGCAGGCGGAGCCCGGCGTGGGCGGCCCGTCGCTCGTGCCCCTCGCCCCGGAAGACGGCGAAGATCGCGTCGCCGATGGTCTGCACCGTCTCTCCACCCTCGGCGGCGACGACCGGCGTGGCGGCGGCGAAGTACGCGTCCAGCATCGAGCGCACCTCGTCGGGCGGCCTCCGCTCGGCGAAGGCGGTGTAGCCCTGGAGGTCGGCGAAGAGCACGCTCAGCTCCTCCCGGCGGCCGAGGGTCCGCGCCTCGTAGAGGTCCGCGAAGACCTCGGCGCTCGAGCCCTCCTGCTTCCACTCCGCCCAGACGCTCCGGGCGACTAGCGCGAAGGCGAGGAGCATGAGCAGGTGCCACTCCCACCAGCTGATGTGCCAGTTCCGGGAGATGGCGACGGCCAGCATCGCCTCGGCCAGCAGGACCCAGGCTGAGGCGACGGCGAGCGCGACCGGGGCGCGGCGCGCGATCCAGAGGCCTCCGTAGCGGAAGGCGGCGAAGCCGTAGAGCGCCACCCCGAGCCCCCAGAGGACGAGGAGCGGGCCGCGCGCCCCCTCGGGCGTGATCGGCTCGTCCAGCGGCGGCAGCGTCCCGAGCGCCAGCACCGCCCAGACGGCGAGCGCCACCCCGACCGAGGCGAGGAGCAGCCGCCGCTCCCGCAGGACCGACCGGGCCCACGACTCCCCGAGCGGGAGCGCCGAGGCGGCGGCGAAGCCCGATGCGATCAGCAGGCCGATCGCCGAGGCGATCTGGAAGCCGGCGTTCTTCCCGGCGAGGAGCACACCTGGGGTGGCGAGCGCGTGGAGACCGAGGAACCCGGAGGCGGCGAGGAACGCGAGCGCGACCAGGAGCACGCGCGCGTCGCCGCGCCGCGCAGCGGCCTCGGCCATCAGGAAGCCGAGCAGGAAGCTGAGGAGCGCTGAGGCGAGGACGAGCCAGAAGTGCGAGGGCTGGTGCTGCCAGCTCACGTCCAGCTCGGGGACGCCGAGGAGGACGAAGAGGCCGGCGAGGGGGATCGCGAGGAGGAGGGCCGTGAAGGCCGCTCGTCTCACAGCGCGGCGCGAAGCTCCCGCTCGTGGTCGGGGCCGCGGAAGTCGTTCAGGAGGTGCGGCGGCAGGAGCCTCTCCCGGATCTCGCCGCCGCGGCGGTTGTAGACGGCCGGGTAGGTGCTGCCGTCGGCGTCCTGCTCGACCGTGACGGCGACCGCGTCGGGGCCGCCCTCGTCCACGAAGTGCGCGAGCGGGACGATGTCGCTTTCGCCCTCGGCGGTGACGGCCCGGGCGAGGTAGGACTTCTGCGTCCAGAGCTCGGGCGCCGTCGTCAGCTCCTCGAGGAGGTAGGGGACGAGTCGTCGGGTGCGACCCGCTCGCGTGGGCACGCGAGGCCGAGGTGCGTCTCCGCCAGGTGCCGGGCCATGAGGCGCGCGTTGTAGCGGAACCCGTGCACGGCCGGCGAGGCAGCGCCGACGCCGTGCTTCCGCAGGCCCGGGGCACCCTGGGTCGCGTTCCCGGCGAAGTAGATGCCCGAGCCCGGCGCGCTCTCCCAGAACGGGGTGAGCGCGGGGATCCGTCCCTGGGAGACCGTGCGGACGCCGAGCTCGCCGAGGTCGAGGATCGGGGTCGAGAACCCGGTGGCTGCGATTGCCTCGTCGACCTGGAGGTCGATCGGGCCCGGCCGTGTCGTTCCCTCGCCGACGATGCGCCAGCCGCGCTCGTTCCGCTCGATGCGCTCGACCGCGAGGTCGAGGGCGAAGGTGCCGCCGCCGAGGCTCGCGTCCTCGTACGGCTGCAGGTAGCGGACGCGCACGGAGGCCTGGGCGATCACCGCGGTCTGCACCGGCCGCGGCGAGCCGAGGATGACCCGCCGCGCCCACGGGAGCAGGCCGTCGGCGATCTCGAAGCCGGAGTTGCGCTTGCCGATGACGAAGACGTCGCGGCCCCGGTAGTCGGAGGGGCTCCGGGTGTCGACGTAGTGGGGCACCGTCTCGATCCCGGGGATGGGCGAGCGCCACGGCGCGGTCACGCCGAGCGCGAAGACGACCGCGAGAGCACGGTACTCCCCGTCCGTCGTCGCGAGCACGACCCGCCCGTCCTCCTCGCGCCGCGTTTCCTCCCAGGCGCAGCCGTAGCGGACGGGAACGGGCACCCGGCGGGCGAAGGCCTCGAGGCCGCTCTCCATCTCCGCCCGGGACGGAACCATGAAAGCCCGGTCGATGCAGGCTGGGACGAGTGCCTGGTGCTCGGGCTCGTCGGCGACCAGGCTGTTGTGGTCGTACCACTCGTAGGCGCGCGTCCCCGCCTCGACGGGCGCGTCGGGCTTCGACCACGAGAGGAGCCGCTGGAAGATGGGGTACTGCCGGAACATGCCCCCGGGAGCGTCGTCGCGAGAGATGAGCGCGTGCTCGACTCCGAGGCGCGAGAGGCAATAGCTTGCCTGCAGGCCTCCGGGCCCGCTTCCGACGACGACGACGGGAAAGTCCCCCGGCGGAAACGGCCGCTCGTCGGCAGCCACTACTTGAGGATGTCGCGGAGCCGGCGGGTGACGGTCTGCAGCATCCGGAAGGCACGTCGGGTACTGCAGCAGGAACGCCTCGAGCTGCGGCCCGCGGGACTCGAGGCAGCGGAGCGTCGCTCCGGGCGACGACGTCGGCCGTGGGCGTGCACTCGAGCAAGGTCGAGACCTCGCCGAAGAAGTCGCCGCGCATCAGGCGGCGCGGCTGGTCGTCGCCGTGGATCACGACGGCCGCCTCGCCCTCGAGGATGACGAAGAAGCCGGCGCCGGAGAGTCCCCGGCCGGAGGACGCGCTCGCCCTCGCTCGAAGCTGCGCTCCGCTCGGGCGTCGGCGATCGCCGCCAGGTCGGAATCGCCGAGGTCGGCGAAGAGCGCGAGGCCTGCGAGGCTCTGGACGAGCTCTGCTCTGCCGTTCATCAGTGCGAGGCTACAAGGCCAGGTCGCGCGCTGCGAAGTAGATGGCCTCGGAGAACGTCGGGAACGGCTGGATCGTGTCCCGCAGGACCTCCACGGGCACCTCGGCGCGGATCGCGAGCGTGAGCTGCCCGATCCACTCGCCCACCTCGGGGCCGACCGCGGTCGCGCCCACGAGCACGCGCCGGCCGGGGTCGGCGAAGAGCTTGACGAGGCCGGGCTGCTTCGGTCGCTGGAAGGTCGCCGAGCGCGAGACCGACTCGAGCCGCCACGAGGAGGTGACGGCGCCCTCGCCGCTCACGTCCCCCGCGCTCGCCACCTGCGGGTCGGTGAACACGGACGCGGGGATCGCCCGGTAGTCGGCCCGCGCGTCGCCCCCGGCGACGTTCGCGGCCGCGATCCGGCCCTGGTACTTGCCGACGTGGGTGAAGAGGGCGACCCCGGTGACGTCGCCGGCGGCCCAGACGCCGGCACCGGCCGCCAGACGGTCGTCGACGGCGATCCCCTGCCGGCCGATCGTCAGGTCGAGCCGCTCGAGGCCGAAGCCCTCCATGTTCGGCTTCCGCCCGGTGGCGACGAGGAGCCGCTCCGCCTCGACGGGCTCCTGCCTCTCGAGCTCGAGCCGGAACGGGTCGCCTCCGCCTCCTTCGACCCGCGTCGCCTTCGCGCCGAAGCGGATCTCGATCCCGTCCTCCGCGAACGCATCGGCCAGGAGGCCCGCCGCCTCGGCGTCCACCCGCGGGAGGAGCCGGTCGCCGCTCTGGACGAGCGTCACCCGGGAGCCGAGGCGCGCGTAGCACTGGGCGAGCTCGCAGCCGACGGCTCCGCCACCGACCACGGCCAGGCTCGCGGGGACAGCGGTCGCGCTCGTTGCCTCGCGGCTGCTCCAGAACGCCGTCTCGGCGAGGCCGTCGATCGGCGGCACGAGCGGACGTGAGCCCGTGGCGACGACCAGATCGTCGTACGGTAGCTCGAGCCCGCCCGCCGTGACGAGGCCCGGCTCGGCGACGACGGCGGTTCCGCGGACGAGCTCGGCGCCCTGCCTGCCCAGCCACTCCGCCTGGCTCGAGTCGTCCTTCCCGGCCACCTGGTCGCGCCACCAGAAGACCCGCGCGGCGTCGACGGGCCCGATCGACTCGGCCGAGCCGGGCGCGCGACGCGCCTGCTCCGCCACCTCGAGCGGGCGTAGGAGCGTCTTCGAGGGGATGCAGGCCCAGTAGGAGCACTCCCCGCCGACGAGCTCGTGCTCGACGACGGTGATCCGGGCGTCCGCGTCGAGCTTTCGGAGCGTGGAGACGAAGGCCTCCCCGGTGGCCCCGGCGCCCAGTACGACGACCCGTTTCGGCACCGGACTAGCTTATGGGGAAGGGGAGGAAGGCGACTGCGTCCGCGGCGATGTCGAGCAACGGGCCGGCGAAGACGAAGGTGCCGACCGCGACGACTCCGGCGGCCGCTACGGCGGCGACGAGCGGCCGGTCGGCCGGCGGCGAGCCGCCCGCGGCGACGACCGCCAGCTCGCGCGGCTGCATGTACATCGCCCGGATCACGTTGGCGTAGTAGTAGACCGAGACCGCAGTGGCGACGATCCCGACGATCGCGAGCCAGGCCCAGCCGCGGTCGATCACGGCCGAGAAGACGTAGAACTTCCCCAGGAAGATGCCTGCGGGCGGGAAGCCGATGAACCCGAACATGAAGAGTGCCATCGAGGCGCCCAGGAAGGGCCGCTCCCAGCCGAACCCGGCCAGGTTCGCGAGCGTGACGGGCGCCCGGAGCTCCCGCTCCCGGATCGCCACGACCGCGAAGGCGCCCAGGCTGATGGCGCCGTACGGGATCAGGTAGTAGAGGAGCGCCCGGCCGCCGAGCGCGTTGCCGGCGGCGACCGGCATGAGCAGGAAGCCCGCGTGCGAGATGCTCGAGTAGGCGAGCAGCCGCTTGACGTTCGTCTGCACGATCGCGGCGAGGTTGCCCCCAGGCGAGCGAGATGCAGACGATTACCGCGAGCGCGACCGTCCAGAGGTCGTCCTCGCCGGGGAAGGCGGTGACGAGGAGCCGAAGCGTGACGACGAGCGCGGCCACCTTCGTCGCCGCGGCCATGAAGCCGGTGACGGGGGTGGGCGCGCCCTCGTAGACGTCGGGCGTCCACATGTGGAACGGGGCCGCCGAGGACTTGAAGGCGAGGCCGCCGATCACCATCGCGAGCCCGGTGACGACGAACAGGCGCTCGGCACCGCCCGTCCCGGCTGCGATGTCCTCGAAGCCGATGGCGCCGGTGGCCCCGTAGACGAAGGCGCTCCCGAAGAGCAGGATCGCGGAGCCGAAGCTGCCGACGATCAGGTACTTGAGGCTCGCCTCCAGGCTGCTCAGCCTCTCGACGGCGATCGCCGTGAGGATGTAGAGGCAGATCGAGAACCACTCGAGCCCGAGGAAGAGCGTCATCAGGTTGTTGGTCGCGACGAAGAACGCCATGCCGCTCGCCCCCGTCAGGAGCAGGGCGTAGTACTCGCCCGCGCGGTCGTCGCGGTCCGGCTCCCGGAAGGAGACGAGCACCGTGAGGAGACCCGCGACCATGACGAAGAGCTGCGCGAGCTCGGCGAGCCGGTCGCGCCGGATCGCGTCGGCGACGATTCCCCGCCCCGTGTCGTCGGCGACGAAGAGCGCGACCGCGAGCGCCCCGCCGGCGACGAAGCAGAGCCCGGCGACGATCGCCGAGAAGGGCCGGCGGGCCCGGGACGGCAGGAAGAGGCTGACCAGGAGGACGCCGACGGCCCCGCCGAGGGTGACGAGGATCGGCGAGAGCGCGGTCCAGTCGATCGTGGGGGTCTGGAACTCCATCGGCGTCGCCTAGAAGAGGCTCCCGAAGACACGCTCCGTGATCGCGGCCGGCCAGAACGAGAGGACGAGCAGGACGGCGACGAGCGGGCCGATCACCCCGATCTCGGCCGGGCGGAGGTCGAGCGCCTCGGCGGGGACGGCGCTGCCCACGTCCTCGTGGAGGACGGCGGAGATCATCCGCAGCATGTACATGGCCGCGAGGACGATCGCGACCGCGCCGACCACGGCCCAGCCCCAGCCCACCGTGAAGATGCCGTTCAAAACGAGGAACTCGGCCGCGAACGCGGTCGACCCGGGCACGGCGAGGCCGATCACGCCCGTGGTGATCAGCACGGTCGCGAGGACTGGCCGGCCCCGGGCCATGCCGCCCAGGAGCCTGAGCTCGCCCGTGCTCGTCCGCCGCTCGATCGTGCCGGCGAGCAGGAAGAGAGCGGCCGAGATCAGCCCGTGGTTGACCATCTGCAGCAGCGCGCCCGTGTAGCCGGAGGCGTTCACCGCGAAGATCCCGATCACGATCAGGTTCATCTGGGCGAGGCTCGAGTAGGCGATCACGCCGCGGACGTCGGGCGCCCGGAAGGCGAGCAGCGACCCGTAGACGAGGCCGATCGAGGCGAGGACGAGCACGGGCGTCCGCCAGTCCTCCGCCGGACCGGGTAGAAGGGGACGGCGATCGCCAGGAAGCCGTAGCCGGCCGTCTTGGAGATGACGCCGGAGAGCATCGCCGCCACCTCCGGCGGCGACTCGCGGTAGGCGTCGGGCAGCCAGCCGTGGAAGGGCCAGAGCGGTGCTTTCACCGCGAAGGCGATCGCGAAGCCGAGGAAGATCCAGGTGCTCGTCCCCTCGCCCCCGAGCTGCGTCATGTCGAACGTGCCCGTGCCGAGGCCGGCGGCGATGATCGCCACGAGCATGAAGAGGGAGCCGGCGACCGTGTAGGCGACGAACTTGTACGTCGCTCCGAGCCGCCCGGGCCCGCCCCAGACGCCGATCAGGACGTAGAGCGGGATCAGCATGGCCTCCCAGAAGACGTAGAAGAGGACGAGGTCCTGGGAGGTGAAGACGCCGATCGTGGCGCCTTCGAGGAAGAGGAGGAGGCTCAGGTAGATGCCCAGCCGCTCCCGTCCGCTCCAGAGACCGTACGCGACGCAGACGGCGGTGACGAAGGCGGTGAGGCCAACGAGCCAGAGGGAGTAGTCGTAGAGACCCACCCGGTAGGCGACGTCGAGGTCGGAGAACCACGTCACGTCGGCCTCGTCCTGCAGGCTCGTCGCGCCGAAGTCGAAGTTCAGCGCCGTCCCCACCCAGAGCGCCAGCTCCCCGAGGGCGACGAGGAGCGCGAAGCCGCCGGCGGCCTGCGTGGAGCGCCAGGGCGTGATCCAGATGGCGAGCGCGGCGCCGAGCGGGAGCAGGATGAGGATCGTCGTGATCACTAGGCGACGAGGAGGAAGACGACGGCGAGGACGGCGAGGCCGAGCGCCAGCGCCAGGGCGTAGGCGCGCACCTTGCCGGTCTGCGCGGCCGCGACCCGGTCGGAGACGTCGCGGACGCCGGTGCCGAGGTCGCCGAGCGAGCGAAGGACGACCGGGCCCTCGACGCGGCCCAGGAGCCAGGTCGAGAAGGCCGAGACGGGGCGGTAGAAGACGATGTCGTAGGCCTCGTCGAACCAGAGCTTGTGCTCGAGCGCGCGGGCGGCCCACGGGACGCGCGCCCGGACTGCGGCGGCGCGGTCGCCGGGGCGGTGGTAGACGGCCCAGGCGATGGCGATGCCTCCGAGAGCCGCCACGAGCGAGGCGGCGATCGAGAACACCAGGAGCCCGCCGGTCGCCTCCGGGATGGACTCGGCGACCGGGTCGAGCCAGTCGTCCACGAGCGCCCACCCGCCCGGCACCTGCAGGAACCCGGCGACGGCCGCGAGCACGGTCAGGACGCCGACGGGCCAGAGCATGACGACGGGCCCCTCGAACCGTCCCTTGTGGAGGTGCTCGCGCGCGAAGGAGGACATCTCTCCGAAGAAGACGATGAAGACGAGCCGGAACGTGTAGAGGCCGGTCAGGAACGCCCCGGTGATCCCGGCTCCCCACAGGATCCAGCCGAGCGCTCCCTGGTCGATCACGCTCGAGAGGATCGAGTCCTTGGAGAAGAACCCCGAGAACGGCGGGATCGCCGCGAGCGCGAGGCCGCCGACGAGGAACGCGCGGTAGGTCCACGGCAGCTCGCGCCCGATGCCGCCCATCTTCCGGATGTCCTGCTCGGCCGAGAGTGCGTGGATGACGAGGCCGGCCGACATGAAGAGCAGTGCCTTGAAGAAGGCGTGCGTCAGCAGGTGGAACATGCCCGGCCCGTACGCCCCGAGCCCCACGGCGACGAACATGTAGCCGATCTGGCTCATCGTCGAGTAGGCGATGACGCGCTTGATGTCGGTCTGCACGATCGCGATCAGCCCCGCGACGACGAGCGTGACCGCGCCGAGGATGCCCGCCAGGTCCTGGACGTCGACGGCGAGCTCGAAGAGGGGGTGATGCGCGCGATCAGGTAGACGCCGGCGGTGACCATCGTCGCGGCGTGGATGAGGGCGCTGACCGGGCGTCGGGCCCTCCATCGCGTCGGGGAGCCAGGTGTGGAGCGGGATCTGGGCCGACTTGGCGACCGCTCCGCCCAGGAGTCCGAGCGCGACGAGCACGGCGACCGTCGAGCCGTCGCCGAGCGCTTCCGGCGCCTCGGAGAACACCGTGTCGAAGTCGAGCGAGCCGATGTGCTGGACGATGAGGAAGAGTGCCAGCACGAAGGTCGCGTCTCCGAAGGCGTTGATGATGAACGCCTTCTTGCCGGCCTCGACGGGGGCGCGGCGCTGGTGCCAGAAGTTGATGAGGAGGTACGAGGAGAGCCCGACCATGCCCCAGCCCGCCAGGAGCAGGAGCAGGTTCCCGCCCATGACGAGGAGGAGCATCGAGAAGATGAAGAGCGCCTTGTAGGCGTGGTAGCGCCGCTCCTCGACGTCCCCGTCCAGATACCCGATCGCGTAGCTCAGGATCAGGAAGCCGACCCCGGAGACGATCAGCATCATGTAGACGGAGAGCGGGTCGATCAGGACGGAGGCCCCGACCCGGAAGTCGCCGGCCGTCAGCCACGTCCAGGGCGTCGAGACCTCGGAGCGGTTGTCGGGGTCGCGTCCGAGGAGCTCGACGAAGATGGCGACGGTGCAGACGAAGGAGACGAGCGTCGCGCCGGCCGCGAGCAGGCCCGCGTGCCGGCGGGTGATCCGGTCGCCGAGGAGCCCGATCGCGAGCACGGCGGCGGCCGGCGAGAAGAGCACGATCCAGGCGAGGACGGCCACGAGCTAGCCCCTGAGCGAGGTGAGGCGGTCGACGTCGAGCTCGACCCGCCTGCGGGAGACGGCGACGATCAGGCCCAGGCCGAGGACCGCCTCGGCGGCGGCGACGACCATGACGGTGAGCGCGAAGATCTGCCCGTCGCCGTCCCCGAGCTGGCGCGCGAAGGCGATCAGCGCGAGGTTGCCGGCGTTCAGCATCAGCTCGAGAGCGAGGAGGATGATCAGCGGGCTGCGCCGGATGAGCACCCCGAAGGCCCCGGTGGCGAAGAGGACGACCGAGAGGATGAGGTAGGCGGCGATACCCGGGCCGAGCATCAGCGCCCCTCCGCCTCGTCGTCGGACGTGGGCATCGCGCTCCCCAGGATGACGCCGCCGACCGCCGCGACGAGGAGCACGATCGAGGTCACCTCGAACGCGAGCAGGTGGTCGGAGAGGAAGAGCTCGCCGACCTCCGCGGGCGACCCGAACGCTCCGCTGATCGAGGCCGTGCCGCTCAGCTGGTCGCCCGCCTTGAGTGCGACGACGACGATCACCTCGACCGCGATCGCCGCGGCCGCGGCGATCGCCGTCACGTTCTGAAGCGTCGGCCCGCCCGCCCAGGGCGCGTCCGCGCGCCCGCCCAGGTAGGCGAGCACGAAGACGAACATGATCACGATCGCGCCCGCGTAGACGATCACCTGGGCGCCGGCGACGAACTCGCCGGCCAGGAGCAGGTAGAGGACGGCGAGCGAGGCGAGGTTCCCGATCAGCGCGAGCGCGCTGAAGAACGGGTTCGCGAAGAGGACGACGGCGATCCCGGACGCGAGCAGGGCGAGCGCCGCCGCGATCCAGACGATCCAGACGAGGACGTTCCCGGCCGAGGCGGCGTAGAGCGTGCTCACGAGTCGGACTTCCAGACCGGAATCGGCGTGTCGTAGAGGTCGCGGTCGGCCACCGGCATCCGCTTCACGGGCTCGGCGAGGAGCATGTCCTTGGTGTAGATGAGGTCGTCACGGGAGTACTCCGAGATCTCGAACTCGGCCTCGAGCGTGATCGCGTCGAACGGGCAGGCGAGCTCGCAGTACCCGCAGAAGATGCAGCGCGAGAGGTTGATTTCGTAGATGCGCGCGTGGCGCTCGCCGGGGCTGACGCGGTTGCCGGGCGTGTTCTCCTCGGCGACGACGCGGATGCAGTCCGCCGGGCAGGCGGCCGCACACAGGGAGCAGCCGACGCACTTCTCGAGGCCGTTCTCGTGCCGCCAGAGCCGGTGCCGCCCGCGGAAGCGCGGGTAGACCGGCCGCTTGTACTCGGGGTACTGCTGCGTGATCGGCTTCTTGAACATCTGCCGGAACGTGACCGCGAACCCCTTGAAGCTGTCGAAGGGCTGCGGCATCAGTCGACGGCGACGACGAGGACGGCCGTCACGACCGCGTTCAGGGTGGCGACCGGCAGGAGCACCTTCCACCCGATCTGCATCAGCTGGTCGTAGCGGAGGCGCGGGAGCGTCGCGCGAAGCCACATGAAGATGAAGACGACGATCCCGAGCTTGATCACGAACCAGAGAGGGCCGGGAAGCGCCGGGCCGGTCCAGCCGCCGAAGAAGAGCGTGACCGCGAGCCCGGAGAGCGTGATCATGTTGATGTACTCGGCCATGGCGAAGAGGCCGTAGCGCATGCCGCTGTACTCGGTCTGGTAGCCGGCCACGAGCTCGGTCTCGGCCTCGGGCAGGTCGAACGGCGGGCGGTTGGTCTCGGCGACGCCGGCCACGAAGAAGACGAGGAGGCCGACGACCTGGGGCGCCGCGTACCAGAGCGAGCCCTGCTGGGCCTCGACGATCTCGACGAGCGAGAGGCTCTGGGCCATGATCACGACCCCGAGCACGGAGAGCGCGAGCGACACCTCGTAGGAGACGAGCTGGGCGGCCGTGCGCATCGAGCCGAGGAGCGAGTACTTGGAGTCGCTCGCCCAGCCGCCGACGAGGAACGCGTAGATGCCGACGGCGCCGAGGGCGAAGATGAGCAGCACCCCGATCGAGACGTCGACCACGTTGCCCGTGACGTCGTAGCCGCCGATCTCCCACACGCCGCCGAAGGGGATGACGCTGAAGGACGCGAGGGCGGTGAAGGCGGCGACGACGGGTGCGGCGAAGTAGAGCGGGCTGACCGCCTCGGACGGCGAGAAGCTCTCCTTGCGGATCAGCTTGACGAGGTCGGCGATCGGCTGGAGGAGCCCGTAAGGGCCGGCACGGTTGGGGCCGTAGCGGAGCTGCATGCGGCCGAGGACCTTCCGCTCGAGCCAGGTCGCGTAAGCGAAGCCGACCATGACGAGGTTGATGACGACGATCGCCTTGATCACGTCGATCCACCAGGGCTGGTTGAGCGGCTCAGTCACCGGCCTTCTCCACCTGCACGCGGTCGGCGAGGCCCTCGGCGTGCTCCGCGGCGATCCGGACGACCCCTGTACGGAGCCGCCGGCTCAGCCGCGCCCGTAGCTCCTTCGCGGTCCCGTTCGAGCTGACCCGGACCGCCTCACCCTGGACGACGCCGCGCGTCGCGGCGTCGTCGTGCGGGAGCTCGACCTCCGGAGCGGGCCGCTGGAACTGGAGTTGCGGGACGCGTTCCACCGCCGCGCCGCTGAAGAGGGCGCGCACGCGGACGAGCTCGAGGCCGGGCCCGGCCGGCTTCCCGGTCGCGGTCTGGGGGTCGGGCTGCGTCCAGGCGTCCCCGTCGGCGGGCGGGAGGTCCGCCTGCTCGGCTGCGCTCGGCGCCGCCCAGGCGTCGACGGCGACGCCGAGGCGCTCCGCGAGCCGCGCAAGCCACTCGAGCTCGTCCGGCCAGGTGGGCACGACCGCCCGGCGGAGCCGTTGCGGCCGGCCCTCGAGGTTCACGAGCGTGCCCTCCCGCTCGAGGTAGCTCGTGCCGGGGAGGACGAGGTGTGCCCACGCGGTGAGCTCGCCCTGGAACATCGCGGTTGCGAGGACGAAGCGCGCGCGTCTCGCCAGGTCGGCGACCCGCGGGTCGTAGGCGGCCTCGTCTCCGGAGACGATCAGCGCACCGATCTCCCCCTCCTCTGGTGGCTCGACGAGCTCGTCCCCGAGGGCGCGCCACGCGGCGGCGACGCCGTTCCCATTCGGCGTCCGCGGGAGCGCGTAGACGGCCACGTCGACCTGGGCCGTCTCCCGCAGGTCGCTCGCGAGCGCTCCGACGTGGCGGCCCCCCGTCGGGTCGTCCTCCGACCAGACGAGGGCCACGCGCTCCGCGCCGCGCACGCGGTCAGCCGTCTCGCGCAGCTCGGTCGGCACGTCGCCGCCCTTCCTGAGCGCGGCGCACACCTGGGGCGCCGAGCCGGGCGCGGTCTGCACGTCACCGGCCGGGCCGACCGAGACGACTGCCGCGCCCGCACGGCGGGCGGCGCGCAGCCAGAGGTCGACGACGGGCGCCCGCTCGAGCACGGGGTCGTCGCCGAGGACGAGGCACACGTCGGCGTCCCGGATCGCCGAGAGCGGTGCTCGAAACGCGGCGAGGGCGGGATCCCAGTCGTCGGGCAGGAGCGCCGAGCTCGAGCCGAGCCCCTCGCGCGCGATCCGTGCGAGCGCCGTCGCCTGCTCGACCGTCTCGCCGCCCGAGAAGGCGACGACGACCGAGTCGCCGGCCTGGCGGAGGCCCTCCTCGGCGACGGCCAGCGCCTCCTCGAAGGATGTCTCCTCGAAGCCACGCCGGCGCACGCGGACGAGCGGCGTCCCGATCCGGTCCGGGGCGCGCAGGTGGTCGTAGGCGAAGCGCCCCTTGTCGCAGAGCCAGCCCTCGTGGACCTCCGGGTGGTTGCGGGAGAGGATCCGTGCCACCTTCCCCTCGCGCGTGGTCGCCCACGTGTTGCACCCGACCGGGCAGAGGCCGCAGACCGTGGGCACGTTCTGGATCTCCCAGGGCCGGGCGCGGAAGCGGTAGGCCGTCGACGTCAGGGCGCCGACCGGGCAGAGCTCGACGACGTTCCCGGAGAAGTGCGCGCGGTAGGGCTCGTCCTCGAAGGTCGCGATCATCGAGGCGGCGCCCCGGTTGACGGCCACGAGCTGGCCGTCCTCGGAGACGTTCTCGGAGAAGCGGGTGCAGCGGTAGCAGAGGATGCAGCGCTCGCGGTCGAGCGCGATCAGCGGCGAGATCGGGATCGGCTTGTCGAACGTCCGCTTGGGGAAGTGCATGCGGGTCGTGCCGGGCCCGAAGCGGAACGTCAGGTCCTGGAGCGGACACTCGCCTCCCTTGTCGCAGTCGGGGCAGTCGAGTGGGTGGTTCAGGAGGATGAACTCGAGGATCGCGTGCTGGCCGTCGGCCGCCTGCCGGCTCGTCGCCGCCGTCTTGAGGACGAGCCCGTCGGTCGCAGTGAGCGTGCAGGCCGCCTGGAGCTTCGGCAGGCCCTCGACCTCGCACAGGCACATGCGGCAGGCGCCGACCGGTGGCCCGAGCCGCGGCTCGTAGCAGAACACCGGGATCTCGATCCCGACCGAGGCGGCGGTCTCGACCATGCCCTGGCCCTTGGGGGCCTGGAGCTCTCGTCCGTCGATCGTGACGGTGACCAGCTCGGGCTGCGCGCTCACGCGACCGGCACCTCGACTCCGTGGCGGAGTCGTGCGTGGTGCTGGTCGACCGGCGCGACGACGCCGCGGAGGGACGACTCGCCGCCGAAGGGGCAGCCCCCCTCGTCGATGTGGCGCTGATACTCGTCGCGGAACTTCGCGACGTAGCTCGCCACCGGCATCGCCGCCGCGTCGCCGAGGGGGCACAGGCAATGGCCGAGAATCCGGTCGCAGACGTTCAGCAGCAGGTCGAGCTCGCCCTGGGCCGCGTCGCCGGCCTCGATCTTGCGGAGGAGCTCCACCATCCAGCGCGTGCCCTCGCGGCAGGGCGTGCACTTGCCGCAGGACTCGTGCATGTAGAACTGCGCGACCCGCAGGCCGAGCTGGACCATGCAGCAGCGGTCGTCGATGACGATGACCGCGCCGGAGCCGAGCATCGTGCCCGCCTCGGCCATCGAGTCGAAGTCGAGCGGGGTGTCGACCTCGGAGGCGCTCATCACCGGGACGGACGACCCGCCCGGGATGATCGCCTTCAGCTCGCGGCCGCCGGGGATGCCGCCGCCGATGTCGTAGACGAACTCGCGAAGCGAGGTCCCGAGCTCGAGCTCGTAGTTCCCGCCGTTCACGACGTTGCCGGAGAGCGAGAAGACACGCGTGCCGGCCGAGTGCTCGACGCCGAGCAGGGCGTAGGCGGCGCCTCCCATCTCGACGATGCGGGGGACCGTGGACAGCGTCTCGACGTTGTTGATCAGCGTCGGCGAGGCATAGAGGCCCGAGACGGCCGGGAACGGCGGCTTCGTGCGGGGCTGGCCGCGATGGCCCTCGAGCGACTCGAGGAGCCCGGTCTCCTCGCCGCAGATGTAGGCGCCCGCACCGCGGTGGACGACGATCGTCAGGTCCCAGCCGGAGCCGAGGACGTCCTTGCCCACGTAGCCGGCCTGCCGGGCCTCCTCGAGGGCGGCGGTCATGATCTCGAACTCGGCCAGGTACTCGCCGCGCAGGTAGATGAACGCGTGGCTCGAGCCGATCGTGTGTGCGGCGATGACGACGCCCTCGACGAAGAGGTGCGGCGCGCGCATCAGGATCTCGCGGTCCTTGAACGTTCCGGGCTCGGACTCGTCCGCGTTGGCGACCAGGTAGATGGGGTTCGGCGTGTCCTCGGGCTGGGGCAGGAAGCTCGCCTTGCGGCCCATCGGGAAGCCGGCGCCGCCGCGCCCGCGGACGTCGGCGGCGAGCAGCTCGTCGAGGACCGCCTTACGCGTCATTCCCAGCGCCTTCCTGAGCGACCGGTAGCCGCCGACCGACTGGTACTCGTCGAGCTTCGTCAGGTCGTGGTCGTACGCGTCGCGGAGGAGGAGCTGTCTAAGAGCCATCGCCCAGCTCCCTCACGATCCCGGGGACGTCCTCCGGCCGCACCGGCTCGCGGTAGCGGGAGTCCACGGCCACGACCGTGCCCCAGCCGCAGCCGCCCGCGCACTCGACGGTGCGGAGCGTGACCCCGCCGTCCGCGGTCGTCCCGCCCGCGGCGACCCCGAGCTCGCGCTCGAACGCCTCCAGCACCTGCTGGGCGCCGACGAGCGCGCACGAGACGTTCGTGCAGACCTCGACCATGTGCCGCCCGACGGGCTCCAGGTGGAACATGTCGTAGAAGGTCGCGATCGACCTGCAATAGGCCGGCGTCAGCTCGAGCGCCTCGCCCACCTCGCGGAAGGCCTCGGGCGGGAGCCAGCCGCCGTGCTCGGCCTGGGCGAGACGAAGCGCCGGCATGACGGCGGAGTGGCGCTCGGGGTACTCCGCCGCGATCTCCCTGATGCGGTCGTAGAGGGTCTCGGGCGCCGCGCTCACCGGTCGACTTCCCCCATGACGGTGTCGAGGGAGCCGACGATCGCGATCAGGTCGGCGACGAGGGCGTCGCTCATGCAGGTCGCCGTCGCCTCGAGCGCGACGAGCGAGGGCGCGCGGAACTTGACGCGCCACGGCTTCGTGCCGCCGTCGGAGACGAGGTAGCAGCCGAGCTCGCCGCGGGGGGACTCGACCGCGACGTAGACCTCGCCCTCGGGTACGCGGTACCCTTCGGTCACGAGCTTGAAGTGGTGGATCAGGCTCTCCATCGAGGTGTGCAGCTCGTGTCGGGGCGGCAGGACGATCTTGCGGTCGTCCACGATCCAGGGCCCCTCGGGCATGCCCTCGAGCGCCTGCCGGACGATGCGCGTCGACTCGCGCATCTCGTCCATGTGCACCTTGTAGCGGTCGTAGACGTCGCCGTTCGGGTAGACGGGGACGTCGAAGTCGACCTGGTCGTACGCGATGTACGGCTGCGTCCTGCGCAGGTCCCAGTCGACGCCGGAGGCTCGCAGCACCGGGCCGGACTGGCCGAGGGCGATCGCGTCCGCCGCGGAGAGGAGGCCAATGCCCTTCGTTCGCTCGAGCCAGATCGCCTGGCCCGAGAGCAGAGCCTCGTACTCGTCGACGCGCCGCGACATCGTGTCCGTGAACGCGAGGCACTCGTCGTGGAAGCCCGGCGGGATGTCCTCGGCCAGCCCGCCGGCCTGGAAGTAGCGCGTGTGCATGCGCGCGCCGGTGACCAGCTCGAAGAGGTCGAGGATGGCGTCGCGCTCGCGGAAGCAGTACCAGAACATCGAGATCGCGCCGAGCTCGAGTGCGGCGGTGCCGAGCCAGACGAGGTGCGAGTGGATCCGGTTCAGCTCGCAGAGGAGCATCCGCATCCACTGCGCCTTCGGCGGCGCCTCGATGCCGAGGAGCTTCTCGATCGCGAGCACGAAGACGAGCTCGTTGTTCTGGAAGGAGACGTAGTCGATCCGCTCGGGATAGGTGATCGCCTTCCAGTAGGTCTTGTGCTCCATGTTCTTCTCGAAGCCGGTGTGCAGGTACCCGACGACGGCGCGGAGCCCGACGACCCGCTCGCCGTTGAGGTCGACGACGAGGCGGAGAACGCCGTGCGTGGACGGGTGGTTGGGGCCGAAGTTGACCTGGAGGATGTCCTCGTCCTCGTGCTCCGACGGGTCGACCGTGAGGATCGACGGCGTCGGAGTGGGGATGCGCGTCCCCTCGTAGATCTTCCCCTTGCGCTCCGTCACCGCCACGTCGCTACTCCTCGTCCGAGAACCGCACCGGCTCGCCGCCGAGCGGATAGTCCTTGCGAAGCGGATGGCCCTCCCAGTCGTCCTCCAGGAGGATGCGGACGAGGTTGGGGTGGCCCTCGAAGCGGATGCCCATCATGTCCCAGGCCTCTCGCTCGTGCCAGTCGGCGGTGGGCCAGACGCCGACGAGGCTCGGGACGGCCTCGCCGTCCTCGCACCAGACCTGGAGGCGCAGCCGTGGAGCCTCGCGCGCGCCCGACTCGAGCCTGAGCAGGTGGTAGGAGACCGAGAAGCGCTGCGGCTTCGGCGCCGGCTGCTGCTGCAGGCCCCAGGAGCCCGGACTGTTCAGGTCCCGCCCCTTCGGGTCGCCCCAGTAGCCGGCGACTCTGGGACGGTCCCAGCCGAGGTAGTCGGCTGCGGCGACGTCCGAGAGGTAGTTGAACCCTGCCTCGTCGCGGAGCCACGTAGCCGCCTCGACGAGGCGCTCCCGCTCGACGACGACGGTCGTCTCGCCGTGGCCCGCCCGCTGCTCGACGAACCCCGGCACGCTCGAGAGCGCGACGTTCACTCGGCGACTCCGCGGATCTCGTAGGCGGGCGGCACGCCGGCGTGGATCTTCTCCTGCAGCCTGACGATCCCCTCGACGAGCGCCTCGGGGCGCGGGGGACAGCCTGGGACGTGCAGGTCGACCGGGACGATCTTGTCGACGCCCTGGAGGATGGCGTAGTTGTTGAACATGCCGCCGGAGCTCGAGCACGCGCCCATGGCGATCACCCACTTGGGCTGGAGCATCTGGTCGTAGATCTCACGGAGCGGCGCCGCCATCTTGTGGGCGACGCGCCCGGATACGATCAGGAGGTCGGCCTGGCGCGGCGAGGAGCGGAAGACCTCGGCCCCGAAGCGGGCGACGTCGTAGCGCGAGGAGACGATCGACATCATCTCGATCGCGCAGCAGGCGAGCCCGAATGTGTCCGGCCAGATCGAGTAGCCCTGCGCCCAAGCGACCGCCTTCTCGACCGTGGTCAGGCCGAGGCGCTCGGCGAGCTCGTCGGCGCCGAGCTCCTGCTCGAAGACGCTCGGGCCCTTCCCGCGCATCAGCGTCCGCTCGGACTGGAGGCCGTAGTCCGCCAGCCGCTTCTTCCTCACCGCCACTCGAGCGCACCCCGCTTCCACACGTACACGTAGGCGATCGCGAGGATTGCGATGAAGAAGCCGAACTCGGCGAGCGCGAACGTGCCGACCCGGTCGAGGACGACCGCCACCGGGTAGAGGAAGACGATCTCGATGTCGAAGACGATGAAGAGCATCGCCGTCAGGTAGAAGCTCACCGTGAACCGCTGCTGCTTCGGCGGGCCGGTCGTGACGCCCGACTCGAAGGGCAGCCGCTGCGCCTTGGGGCGGGGCGTCTGCCGCCGCGTCGAGAGGTGGAACGACGCGAACAGCATCGACGAGGGGATCGCCGCCGCGATGAGTGCGTAGACGAGGAAGGGAAACCAGTCGTCAAGCGCGGCGAAGAGCACGGCCTGCACGCCAGGCATCCTAGCGCTCACAAGGGCTCTGCGCGGATCGACGGAAACGCGCTCTGCGTCAGGGGAAACGGCGTGCAACCCGCGTCACAAAGTCGGGGCATTCTGCTCGGCGGGGCTCGTTGCTACACTCAGCTCGGATGGTCACGGTCACCGAGAACGCCGCCAGCAAGATCAAGGAGCTCATGGCGCAGGAGCCCGAAGGCGACGTCGCCGTGCTCCGGATCGCCGTCCAGGGGGGCGGCTGCTCGGGCTTCCAGTACGCGCTCGGCTTCGACCGGGGGCCGCAGGACGGCGACAACGAGGTCGAGATGCACGGCGTCCGGGTCGTCGTCGATCCCTTCAGCGCTCCGTACCTCGCCGGCTCGGAGATCGACTTCGTGGACGCGCTCATGGGCGCGGGCTTCGCGATCAACAACCCCAACGTCCAGGCGGCCTGCGGCTGCGGCTCCTCCTTCCAGGCGAAGGACGAGGCCGGCGGCGAGCCGACACCGACGCACGCCGGCGCGAACGGCTGCGGCTCGGGCTGCTCGCACTAGGCTCCGGCGTTCGCCGGTAATCTGAGCTCGCGGTGAGCGACCATCACGTCGTCGACATCACCATCATCGGGGGCGGCCCGGTCGGGCTCGCGGCCGCCTACTACGCGGGCCATCGCGACGCCACCGTCCGGATCGTGGAGAGCCTGGGCCAGCTCGGCGGCCAGCCCGCAGCCGTGTACCCCGAGAAGCACGTCTACGACGTCGCCGGCCACCCGAAGATCCAGAGCCAGGCGCTGGTCGACCTCTGCGTCGAGCAGGGCCTCCAGTTCGGGGCGGAGGTCTTCCTCGGGCAGGAGGTCAGAGACCTCGAGCGCGTGAGCTCGAACGGCGACGAGCACCTGCTCCTCACGACCCACGAGGGCGCGGCGTTCCCGACCCGCATGCTGATCGTCACCGCCGGGCACGGGGCGTTCGAGCCCCGGAAGCTCGAGATCGAGGACATCGACGAGTGGGAGGGCCGCGGGCTCCACTACTTCGTGCGGCGCAAGGAGGTCTTCCGCGACAAGACGTGCGTGATCGTCGGCGGTGGCGACTCGGCGCTCGACTGGACGCTCGGCCTCCAGGACACCGCGCGCCTGCCGATCACGCTGGTCCACCGCCGCGACCGCTTCCGCGCGCTCGAGTCGTCGGTGAACGAGGCGCGGGCGCTCGAGGGCGAGGGCGCCGTGCGCATCTGCACCTCGGCGGAGGTCAGGGCGGTCCGCGGCGACGGCGAGCTGGAGGCGGTCACGATCGAGGACACCTCCTCCGGTGAGACGTTCGAGGTCGAGTGCGACGCGCTGATCACGCTGCTCGGCTTCCACTCGCACCTGGGCTCGATCGCCGACTGGGGGCTCGAGCTCCAGGGCAAGCGCCAGGTGCTCGTCGATCCTTCGACGATGGAGACGACCCTCCCCTCCGTGTACGCGGCGGGCGACGTGGCCGGCTACGAGGGCAAGATCACCCTCATCTCGATCGGCTTCGGCGAGGCGGCGATCGCCGCCAACCAGGCCGTCGCGAAGATCCGCGGCGAGAAGGTGCAGCCGAAGTACTCCACGGACTAGGGGCGGAGAGAGGGCCGTGCCGCACGCGGCCCTCCCTCGCCGGCGCCCCGGCCGCCGTCTACGACGCCGGAGCGTTCCTCGGAATCGGCCCCACGTGGTAGGGCCGCATCATCTCGTTGTCCTCGTGCTCGACGATGTGGCAGTGCCACACGTAGAAGCCGGGCGTGTCGAAGCGGGCCTTGACCCGGGTGATCTCGCCCGGATAGGCGATCACGGTGTCCTTGAAGCCGGTCTCCCACGGCAGCGGGTCGTTGCTGCCGGCGACGCTGGTCCCGCCGCCGAACGCCTCGCGCCCGACCACCTCGAACTGGACGAGGTGGACGTGGATCGGGTGCGCGTCCTCGGTCACGTTGTACATCGCCCATTCCTCGACCCCGCCGACGGCCGGGTTCTCGGTGATCGGGTCGCCCCAGAGCAGCGGGGTCGCATCGTCTGCGTCGAAGTCCCCGTCCGTGTCTGGATTCCACGTTCCCAGCAAGGCCGCGACCGGCCCTTCGAAGGGTGGTTCCTCTTGCTCGTGCGCCTCTTCGTTCAGGCTGAGGTTCCGCGTCGTCCCGGGGGGGCCGAGCGGTGTGATCGCCGGCAGCTGCAGGTACTGGGGCGGCGTGGTCGGGTCGCTCACGGGCCCGCTCGCGACCCGGAACTCCATGACCTGACCGGTCGAATCTGGATCCGACGGGTCGAAGTCGACGCCGATCTCGCCGCCGCCGAAGGGCTCGTCCGGCCCCAGGTTGAGCAGGCGGAACGACGTTCCGGCCGCGGCGGAGAAGTCGACGATCAGGTCCGCCCGCTCGGCCAGGCCCATGAGCACCGTCGCCCCGCCGCCCGCGCTGCCGGGGTAGGGGTAGTCGTTCAGGCGCACCGGCGCGGGCAGGAACCCGCCCTCGGCGCCGATCTGCCATACCTCGACCCCCGGATGCTCGAACTGGAGGATGAGGAAGCGCGAGTTGCAGCCGTTCAGCAGGCGGAGGCGGTAGCGGCGCGGCTCCACCTCCAGGAAGGGCCAGGTGAAGCCGTTGACGACCATCATGTTCCCGAAGAACTCGGGGTTCCAGATGGGCGAGACGGTGGTGTCGGGGATGTAGGGCCCCGGGTAGTCGTCGAAGAACGCGCGGGTGTCCGGATAGAAGAGCGAGCCGTCGGCGTTGAAGGAGCGGTCCTGGACGACGATGGGGATCTCCCCGTACTCCCCGAGCGGGTCGTCGCCGACGCCGGGGAACGGTCCCGGCAGGATCGCGGTGCTTCCGTCCCGGCTGTCCAGCACGACGTCGTCGGGGCCGCCGCGGATCAGGTAGAAGCCCGCCGGTCCGGCGTAGACGTTCAGGCGGGTCATGCCCAGCGAATGGTCGTGGTACCAGAGCGTCGTCGCCCGCTGGTCGTTCGGGTAGTTGAACGACGCCGTGCCGGGATCCCACCCCCGCTTGTACGTCTTGGCGAAGTAGTCGTAGAAGGTCCCGGTCTGCGCGTACCCCTTGGGGATGTTGTTGGCGGTCGGCAGGTACCACGCCTCGGCGTAGCCGTCGCTGTCCTCGCTCGTGTGCGCGCCGTGGACGTGCGTGACGATGGGCACCGGCCCCGTGTAGGGCCCGGGCGTCGAGGTGAACGACGGGCGCGTGTCACGGCCCTTCTTGCCTCCCGGAGGGTTGGCCCAGTGGAGCGTCTGGTCGACCGGGAGCAGGTGCGGCAGGTAGCCGCCGTCGGCGTCGACGAGCTCGTTTCGCCACTCCACGGTCGACCGTCGGTTCCAGTTCGCCTCGATGGTGAAGGCCGGGTAGTTGAAGGTGCCCCCCTGCGCGACGGTGCCGGGGTTGTCGACCGATCCGTAGCTCCACACCGTGGTCTCGGGATGCGGCGGCGACAGGATCCGCTGACTGAACTGCCTGACCGCGATCTTGTAGAGATCCTGGTTGTTCAAGGTCTTGCTCGGCGGCATGGCCGGCGGCTTGACCAACGGGAGCGTGAACTTGCCCACGTCGCCCGGCGGCAGCGTGCCGCCCGGTATCTGTGCGAGCGCCGGCGCCGAGCCGAACCTGAGCGGGAGGTAGAGGGAGGCCCCCGCCAGCGCGCCGTACTCGAGGAAGCGTCTACGAGTTATGTCGTGGGACATCGAGGCCTTTCTTTGGGAGCCGCATGGAACCGCCGTCTGCTGCGGGAGGGCTTCACGAAGTCGAATCGGTGGAGTCCCGCGGCAGCCGCTGCGTCGCGACAGGAGCGGGTCGGACAAGTCGGCAGGTTTCGCCCTTCGATCCCTCGCCGCCGGCCGGGAGTAAGCTGCCGCGAACCATCGACCGAGACCTGCCGATACCGCTCGTGGGTGGTGCTAGCCGCTGCCTCCACCGCAGTCCGAGTAGAACAGATCCTCACAATCGAGTCAACCATGTCTCACCGAAGAACACGGTTGTTCCCCCTTCGTTCGAGATGACCTCCAGCGCCGAGCGCGAGGCGACCCGAGCGCAGATCATCGCGTCCGCTGCCCGTGTTCTCGCTGGGCGAGAAGGGAGCACGATGGCGGAGATCGCGGCGGCGGCCGGCGTTGCCCGAGGAACGCTCTACCGCTACTTCCCGACGCGGGACGCGCTTCTCTCCGCGCTCGAAGCGGCGGCGAGCGAGGAGGCGAGCCGGCGCCTCGCCGAGGCGGCCCTCGACAGCGTCCCCGTCGACGAGGGGCTCGCCCGAGCCACGCGCGCGCTCGTGGCCGTCGGCGAGCACTTCATCGTCCTTCTGCGCGAGCGGCGTCCGCCGGAGCCGGCCTTCGCGGCGCCGCTCGTCGGCCTCCTGGCGCGGGGCGCCGAGGGCGGGGAGCTGCGGTCCGACATCCCGGTCTCGGTCCTCGTGGAGGCCCTCCTCGTGTTGGTGGGCGTCTGCGTCCGTTCGGGAGCGGCGAGCGGAATGCACCCGGAGGACGTGGCCGCAACCGCGCTCCGGCTGTTTCTGGACGGGGCCCGGCAGTAGACTCAGAGGCGTGAGCGAGACCGCGCCGAGAGCGCTCTGGGGCGGGGAGACGCGGAAGGCCGTCGAGAACTTCCCCGTCTCGGGCGAGCCCATTCCCGTCCCGGTCGCGCGCTGGCTCGGCCGCATCAAGGCGGCGGCCGCGCGGGCGAACGCCGAGCTCGGGCTGCTCGACGCCGACAAGGCCGAGCGGATCGCGCTTGCGGCCGACCGCATCGCGGCGGGCGAGTTCGACGACCAGTTCCCGATCGACGTCTTCCAAACGGGCTCGGGCACCTCGTCGAACATGAACGCCAACGAGGTGATCGCCGCTCTCGCGGGCGACGACGTGCACGCGAACGACGACGTGAACATGGGGCAGTCCTCGAACGACGTGTTCCCCTCTGCGGTGCACCTGGCGGCGCTCGATCGGCTCGTCAACGACCTCGTCCCGAGCCTGCGGACGCTCGCCGCCTCCCTCGAACGCAAGAGCGAGGAGTTCGCCGACCTCGTCAAGTCCGGCCGGACCCACCTCATGGACGCGGTGCCGGTCACCCTCGGACAGGAATTCTCGGGCTACGCGGCCCAGGTGCGCGAGGGGATCGCGCGCGTGGAGGCCACGCTCGGGCGTCTCGGGCAGGTCCCGCTCGGCGGCACCGCCACCGGCACGGGGCTGAACACGCACTCCGAGTTCGCCGAGCGCGTACGGGGCAGGCTCGCGGCCGACTCCGGCCTGACGATCCTGCCGCCGGCGGACCCGTTCGAGGCCCAGGCGGCGCGCGACGCGCTCGTCGAGGCCTCCGGGGCCCTGAAGACGGTCGCGGTCTCGCTGACGAAGATCGCCAACGACATCCGTCTGATGGGCTCCGGGCCCCGGGCGGGGTTTGCCGAGATCGCTCTCCCCGAGCTCCAGAAGGGCAGCTCGATCATGCCGGGGAAGGTGAACCCGGTCATCCCCGAGGTCGTGACGCAGGTCTCGGCGCAGGTGATCGGAAACGACGCCGCCATCACCGTCGGCGGGCTCCAGGGACATTTCGAGCTCAACGTCTTCGTACCGATGATGGCCAGGAACCTGCTCGGGTCGATCGGCCTCCTCGCCGCCGCCGCGCGACTTCTCGCCGAGAAGTGCGTGGACGGGATCGTGCCGAACCGCGAGACGCTCGAGCGCTACGCCGAGCTGACCCTCTCCGCCGCCACCGCGCTCAATCCCCACATCGGCTACGACCGCGCCACCGAGATCGTCAAGGAGGCGGCCGCCTCGGGTCGCTCCCTGCGCGAGGTCGCGCGCGAGGCGGGCGTCGACGAGGAGGTCCTCGACCGCGCGCTCGACTATCGGGCGATGGCGCGGCCGCACGGGACATCGCCGTCCGGTTGACAAAACGCGCGGTCGGGCGCAGCATCCGCGCCAGCACTAGACGCTGCTCTTGCCGGGAGCGGCGCAGTCCACCCGGGAACATGAAGAGGGGAAAGGGGACACAATGGCGATCGCAAGGCGCGCGAGCCGCGCGGCGCGTGCGGCTCTGATCCTCGTCGTCGGCGCGCTCCTGCTCACTCCGGCCGGAGCGGGCGTCGCGGCGGGTGACGACGGGGACGGCCCGCTCGCGGCGACGATCAGGTCCGACCGGGCGCTCCAGAAGCTCGACGACCAGCTTCGCGCCCTCGTCGACAAGGGCTCGACGAAGGAAGTCACGGTCTTCGCGACCATCCGGGGGAACGGCTCGGCCGCACGGGAGCTCCTCGACGACGCCCGCGTCGCCAGCGTGGAGGGCGCCGCGATCGTGGTCGGAGACCTTCGCGTGCCGGAGGCCGTGAAGCTCGCCGGCAAGGCCGGTGTGGTCTCCGTCAACCTCGTCAGACTGGGCCGGACGGCGAGGCCGCCCGTCATCCCCGCCGACGGCACGCGGCGGAAGGTCGCGCACTCGGGTGGCAGCGGGAACGTCTTCGCCCACCTCGAGGGCCGGGAGGTCCCCTACGCGGACGCGCCCGCGCCCAAGGGCTCGAACTTCGACGCGCTCAAGAACCTCGACGTCCTCGACGCGAAGACCCACTCGTTCGCCGAGGCCTGGAACGCAGGCTTCGCCGGCGAGGGCACGACGGTCGGCGTCCTCGACGGCGGCACCGACTTCGGCCACCCCGACCTGCTCGGGACGTGGCAGACGTGGAGCGGTGCGACCGACACCGGTACGACCGACGACGGGTGGAACGGCTGGCCCAAGGCCTTCGACCCGTACGACACGCTCGTCTGGCTCGTCGCCCCCGACTTCGTCGAGCAGGGTCTCACCTGGTACACGCTGACCGAGGCCAAGCAGACGACGCAGAAGGGCCAGGACGCCAAGAAGGGCATCGCGCGCGTCGCCTTCGACACCCGCACGGGCCCGTCGCGGAACTTCTCGGCGCCCGACGGCTTCAACATGCACGAGTACCGGCTCCAGGCCGCGTGGACGAAGTCGGGGACGGTGCGCCTCGGCAGCCACCCCGACGACCACCTGCTCCAGCTCTACGGCGAGCGGCCCGCCTTCGTCGTCGTCGACCCGAACACGGCCGGCGTCTACGACACCGTCTACGTCGACCTCGACAACGACTACGACTTCTCGGACGAGAAGCCGGTCTCGCGGGGCTCGCCCGCGTCCTACCGGGACATGAACGGCGACGGCTACCTCGACGTCTCCGGCGGGCTCCTCTACTACATCTCCGACGGCACGAGCGCCGAGGGCACGAGGGCCCCGGGCGGCATGCTGGCCTTCGGGCTCTCCCTCCGCGCGGCCTCCGGCCAGCTCCTCGCGTGGACGGGCGACTTCGACCCGGCGATCGACGGCCACGGCACGCTGACCGCCTCGAACGTGGTCGGCCAGGGCGTGGTCAACGGCCTCGCTCCCTGCTTCCAGGACCTCAAGGGTGCGCCCGGGGCCGAGCCGTGCGGTTACGGTCGCAAGCAGGGCGGGACCTACCCCGGCGCCGTCATCGGCGGCGCGCCCAAGGCCAAGCTCGCGCCCTTCGGCGACATCTACTTCTCGTTCGAGTTCTCGACCCAGTTCGGGTACTACCTCTCGACCCGGAACGGCGTCGACGTGACCACGAACTCCTACGGGGACTCGGCGGTCGACAACGACGGCTTCGACGCGGCCAGCCAGGAGGCCGACATCTGGCACGCAGGGTCGAGGACGACACCGCTCTTCTCGACCGGGAACGGCGCGCCGGGGTACGGCACGACGGCGCCACCGTCGCCCGCGTCAGGGATCTCGGTCGCCGCCTCCACGCAGTTCGGCGGCACCGGCTGGGACTCGATCGCCAACGAGAGCCAGATCGTCGACGACGACGTGATGGTCTGGTCGAACCGAGGGCCGGGTGCGACGGGCGCCCCCGGCGTGGACGTCGTTGCCGACGGCGCCTTCTCGGCCGGCGACCTGACGCTCAACACGGTCCTCGACGGCCAATACGCGTGGGAGACGTGGGGCGGCACGAGCCGCTCGGCCCCGGTGGCCGGCGCGGCGACCGCCCTCGTCTACCAGGCCTACCGCTCGACCCACCCCGGACCCGTCCCGGCGAACTTCTGGCAGCGGGCGAAGGAGCTCCTGAAGTCGTCCGCGAACGACCTCGGCTACGACAGCTGGACTCAGGGAAGCGGGTCGGTCGACGCCGGCCGCGCCGTGCGGCTCGCGGCCGGCACCGACGGCGCGACGGTCTCGCCCAGCGAGTGGCGGGCCGGCGACTACCGCGGCACGGAGTGGGGAGTCTTCACCCACACGATGTCCCCCGGTGAGAGCGACACGCAGAGCTTCGCGGTGTCGGGCGGGGGCACCTGGAACGTGTCGGACCGCTATCTGACCAAGACCGACACCGAGACCATGAGCTTCACGAGCAAGCCGCTCGCGCAGGAGAGCGCCTACAACTTCAACGCGCCCGACTACCTGCTCGACGTCACCGACCTCGTGAAGAGCCATCCGAACGCCGACCTGATGGTCGTGCACGCCAACTACCCGCACGCGCAGTTCGACGGCGACGGCGACTACGCCGCCGACCAGTCGTGGCGCCTGCTCGCTTACAACTGGACCGACGTCGACGGCAACGGGCGGCTCTGGCGGGACCGGAACGGCAACGGCGTCGTCAACCACAAGCAGAAGGGCTCGAGCTCGAACATCGACGGAAACCTGGACATCAATTTCCGCGCCTCGGACATGGACGAGCTCGAGTACGTCCGCTTCATGTACCACCGGCCCGGAGCGAACACGCTCCAGGCATTCGTCCGTGATCCGTACGATCGCATGGCGGACGGGGTCTACCTCGGGTTGCAGCATCCGGACCGGGACCCGGCCATCCAGACGACCGACTTCGAGATCCAGATCGACTTCTACGAGAACACCGACTGGCCGTGGCTGTCGACGCCGGCGACGGCCTCCGGCGCGTTCACCGCGAGCATCACCGTCCCGACTGGGACGCCGTACGGCCTGTACGACGGCGCGCTCGTCCTCGGGAACGGCGGCGACTCGATCGTCGTGCCCGTCTCGGTCGCGGTCGCGGCGGACGTGCCGCAGGACGCCTCCGGAAAGGTCACCGGCAACATTCGCTTCGGCGGCGCCGACGTGGCCTCGGCCCAGGCGGACAGGCTCTACAACAACGGCGCCGTCTTCGGCGCGAGCGACTGGACCTGGCGCGAGGAATCGGGTGACTGGCGGTTCTTCTTCATGGACGTCGGCCAGGCCCCGCCCGACGGGACGCTGTTCCTCACGGACACGGTGTGGGACGACCCGGCGCCGTCCACGGACCTCGACACGCTCGTGTTCGGGCCGTCCGCGAACGAGTACCAGGTCTCCGGCTCGGCCTCGCCGGTCTACGCGCCGTACATCCTCGACACGGTCGGGGCGAGCGCGCGGACGTACCTCGGCTCGGGCGCGTGGGCGTTCAACACCGCCACGGGCGGGCCCGAAGAGCTCGTGACCGCGCCGGCGCAGGAGGGCCTGCACGCGGTCGTGCAGCACCAGGTGGGCTTCGACGGGGACAAGTTCTACGTCCCGTTCGAGACCAACGTCGGGGCGGCGAGCGTCTCGCCGACGGCCGTCGACCAGGCGACCCCCGCCGACTCGGGCAGCTTCGACGTCACCTTCGAGGCGACGCTCGACCTCCCGGGCCTCACGGCCGGGGCCTACGGGCTCAGCCAGCCGTCGGTCACGATCGAGACGGCCCAGCAGGACGACCCGGACGACCCGAGCTCGGCCAGCGTGAAGAAGACGGTCGAGATCGCGCACGCCTCCAGGGCGGTCTTCGAGACGGCCCTGCCCGGGAACGACGTCGACCTCTTCGTCGTCAAGGACGGCCAGATCGTCGGCTCGTCCACGACGGCGACCGGGAACGAGCGCGTCGAGCTCGTCCTCCCGCCCGACGGCACCTACGAGGTCTGGGTGCAGGGCTGGTCGGTCGTCGGGACGCCGACGTTCCCGCTCACGATCGACGTGATCCAGGGCACGGACATGACCGTGTCCGGGCTGCCCGCCGGACCGCTCCCGGCCAACACGCCCGTGACCATCCACGTCACCTACTCGAAGGCGATGACCGCCGGCGAGGACTACTTCGGCGAGCTCCTGATCGGGCCGCCGGCCGCCCCGGCGGCGCTCTCCGTTCCGGTGACGATCCACCGCGACTAGGGGCGATCGGAGGGGGAGAGACCGGTGGCGGTCTCTCCCCCTCTTGACAACGCGGCTTTAGTGTCATTTAACTCAGCGCGATCCGCGGTCGCCGGGACGCGCCTAGGGGGGAGATTCTCGACAGGGCATCTCAGCGTCCCGGAGCCGCGGATCGGGGGGAGAGCCGCGCGAGAGGAGCCGCCGACGGGCGGCTCCCTCCGTCGGGAAGGAGTCGGCAACGGAGCTAGTGGGCGACGGCGCCGCGGCCGGTCTCGGCGGCGTGGCGCTGCTCGTCCGCCCGATACGACGAGCGGACGAGCGGCCCTGAGAAGACCGAGCCGAAGCCGAGCGCCTCGCCCTGCTCCCGGAACCAGCGGAACTCGTCGGGGTGCACCCAGCGGTCGATAGGCGCGTGGCGGGACGAGGGCTGGAGGTACTGGCCGATGGTGACGACATCGACGTCGTGCGCCCGCAGGTCGTGCATCGTCTCGACCACCTCGTCGTTCGTCTCGCAGAGCCCGACGATGATCCCCGACTTGGTCAGCACTGGGTAGTCCGCGACCTCCTTCGCGCGTCGCAGCAGCCAGAGCGCCTTGTCGTACGAGGCCTTGGCGCCGCGCATGCGCCGGTGGAGCCGGCGGACCGTCTCGATGTTGTGGTTGAAGACCTCGGGACGTGCGGCGAGGACGGTCGCGAGCGCCTCCTCCTCGACGCCGAGGAAATCGGGCGTCAGCACCTCGACGGAGGCCTCCGGGAGCTTCGTCTTGAGCGCCCGGATCGTCGCGGCGTAGTGGCCGGCGCCCCGGTCGGGGACGTCGTCACGGTCGACGGAGGTGACGACGACGTGCCGGAGGCCCATCTGCGCGGCCGCCTGCGCAAGACGGAGCGGCTCGAGCGGGTCGGGCGGCGCCTCCGGCCTGCCGGAGTGGACGTAGCAGTAGCGACACGCGCGCGTGCAGGTTTCGCCGAGGATCTGGAAGGTGGCGGTGCCGCGGCCCCAGCACTCGGCGATGTTGGGGCAGCGCGCCTCCTCGCAGATGGTATGCAGGCGCTCGCCGTGGAGCAGCTCGCGCACCTCGAAGTAGCGTGAGTCGGCGCTCGGCGCGCGAACCTTCATCCATTCGGGCCGGCGCGGGCGCTCGGCGACTGGCTGCGAGGCCGTCATCTCCCCAGCAGTTTAGAGCCGGTGCGCCGGGCGACTTGGCTTGAAAGTCGTGACAACTGTCTCTTATAGTCGCGGAGCAACGCAAGGCGGCACAAGGAGGGGCAGATATGAGGGCAGGAACCACACCGACCAGGCTCGTGATCGTGGGAGTGTTGCTGGGAGCGTTGCTCCTCGCGCTCCCAGCCTCGAGCGCAGGTCCGGAGCAGAAGCGACTGACGGGGGGCAAGCAGCTGGCGCACTTCTCGCAGGCGGTCGCTCTGCGCTTCTGGGCGGAGAATCCCGCGTTCGCTCCCAAGCAGCTGACGGAGCGCCTGCAGCAGCTGCGCTCGGACGAGCACCCCGGAAAGGATCGGAGGCATCGCGGCGCTCGAGGCGCCGCGGGCATCGTCTTCAACGCGGACGAGTTCGGGCTCCCGCAGAACGAGGAGTCCGTAACCGCCTGCCGCTCGAACACACGCTACGTGCTGGAGGGCACGAATGACTATCGCGGGCTGCTCGATCCGCTGGGGAACTTCACCGGCTGGCACTTCTCGAACGACGGAGGCCGCTCGCTCGCGAATGAGGGTCTGCTACCGCCGGTTCCGCTGCTGAGCGATCCGGCCACGGAGGTGCCCTCGGGAGGCGATCCCGTCATGGTCGCAGGGAAGGGCTGCTCCCTGTTCGGCGGCGGGCTCGCCTTCGATGCGGACGATCCGTTCTCCAACCCGAACGGCATCGAGGTCGCCAAGAGCTCGCCCGCGCTTCTGGCCTCGTGCGACACGGCCGATCCGGCCAACGCGGACTGCTGGCCGACTCGAAGGCTGGTCGCCGAAGGCACCGGAATCCCCGATCCGACTCCGGAGAACCCCGGGCACTTCCTCGATAAGCCCTGGTTCGACGTGGGCTGGAGCGGCGATGCCGAGTATGTCTGGGTAGCGTACGCGGACTTCACGCTGACGGGCCCGGGTGACCTCGACTTCACCGCCGAGATCTTCGCCGTGCGGTGTACCAGCGATCTGGCCACCTGCACCGAGCCGATCCCGATCAGCGAGGACGACGTCGACGTGCAGTTCGCCGACGTGACGATCGGCCCGGACGGGCGCGTCTACGTGACGTGGTCGCAGATCATCGGGGAGTTGACGGACGAGCCGCAGACCTTCGTCCACAAGATCCGCGTCGCGGAGGCCGGCAGCACGACGTTCGGGCCGGAGAAGACCGTGGCCGTCGAGGACCTCGCGATCCCGTTCGGCGGCAACCTGAACGCGAACGACTTCCGCATCGCCACCGTGCAGAAGAACGCCGTCGCCCTCCACCACGGCAAGCCGCGTGTCTTCGTGGTGTGGGACGCCTGCCGGTACCGGCCGCTCGACACCGTCTGCGAAGAGTCGTATATCAAGCTGACGTGGTCGGACGACTTCGGTGACAGCTGGGCCGACCCGGTCGAGCTCTCGCGGGGAGGCAACAACTACTTCGCCGCGATCGACTGGGACGATGAGAGGCACAGGGGCGATCTCGCCTTCACGTGGTTCTCGAACCGGCGTGACGCCCAGTTCGACAACAGGCAGGACGTCGAGTTCGCGAGCGTCGCCGTCGACCGACCGTGGAAGGTCAGGAACCGGCGGGTGCTCACGAGCAGGATGAACGAGTCCGAGGCCGACCCGCTTCTCGGTGGGGCCTTCATCGGCGACTACATCGAGGTCGCCGCGGTGGGGCACCGAGCCTGGGTCGGGTACAACGCGAACTACCGGCAGAAGGAGCTGCTAGGCGAAGGCGTTCCGGTTCCGCAGCAGGACAACTATCTCGATCGCGTGCATTTCGGCGGCTGAGTCGAAAGAGCGCTCGGTGTGACACGGGCCCCGGGACGGGGCCCGCGTCTGCTTCCTCAGGGTCGGGCGGGGACCTGCTCGATCCCGACTGCCTCTCCTGCGCGGGTCGTGCGGACGGGCTTCGCCGCGATCCTCTCGTGGACGGGCTGTGGCCAGAGGCCCGCGCCGTCCTCGACGGGCAGCTCTTCGAGCGCGAGGCCGAAGACGTCCCCGAGGGCGGCGACCGCGTGCGGGCGCACCTCCTCCACGGTGACCGTCCGCTCCAGCTCGCGGGCCATCGTCGTGAACGCGGCGTTCTCGAGTCCGCACGCCGTGATCCAGCCCGTGAAGGGCGATGGGTCGAGGTTGACGTTGAGCGCGTAGCCGTGGGTCGTCACCCAGCGCGCGATGTGGACGCCGATGGAGCAGATCTTCCGCGGCGGCGCCTCCAGCCAGACGCCGGTGAGGCCGTCGATTCGCGTCGCCGAGAGCTCGTGCGCGGCGAGGGTGCGGATGGCCGCTTCCTCCAGGTCACGGACGTAGCGCTTCACGTCGCGCCCGTGGCGGTTCAGGTCGAGGATCGGGTAGCAGACGAGCTGCCCGGGGCCGTGGAAGGTGGACTTGCCGCCGCGATCGGTCTCGACCACCTCCACCTCGGCTCCCGCAGGAAGGTGGAGCTCGGCGTTCTCGTCGGCACGGCGGCCCAGGGTGATCACCGGCGTGTGCTCAAGCAGGACCACCGTGTCCGGGACCGCCCCCTGCGAGACGCCCGCGGCAAGCGCACGCTGAAGGTCCCACGCCTCGAGGTAGGGCGTGCGCCCGAGGTTCAGGAGATAGGCCCCGCGCTTCACCCTCCACAGCCTAGACGCCGCGTGCCTGTCCCCGGCGGACACGGCCCGGCGCCTGCCACCGTGCCATGGCCGGAAGGGACGTACGACCGCCTCCGACGCGGCCCCGAGTCGGCCGCAGGGCCGCCGCCGCTCGGGAAGGACCTGCCCTCATGCTGGCACGGGAACGGGGCCGAAGAGGACGGGCGGGTGTCTCCGGCGGACACGTCAGGGGTCTGACCCCGGGCGTGGCCGTTGCGGCCGCGGCTGTGGAGTTGTGGAAAGCGGGGCTAGTAGTCCGACTCGCCCCAGGTCTGGAGCTTGTCGCGGAGGTCGCGCAGGAAGCGGCCTGCGAGGGCGCCGTCGACGAGGCGGTGGTCGTAGGTCAACGTCGCGTTCATGATCGAGCGGATCGCGATCACGTCCTCGCCCATCTCGTCCTGGACGACCCACGGGCGTTTGACGACCGCGTAGGTTCCGAGGATGCCGGCCTGCGGCTGGCTGATCACCGGCGTCCCGTGAAAGGTGCCGTAGCCGCCCGGGTTCGTGATCGTGAACGTGCCGCCCTGCACGTCGTCGGGCAGCAGCTTCTTCTCGCGGGCGCGCGCGGCGATGTCCGCGATCGCCTTGGCCATCCCGAGCAGGTTGAGCGTCTCCGCGTTCTTGACAACCGGCACGATCAGGCCCTTCCCGTCCGCGAGCTCGACGGCGAAGCCGAGGTTCACGTAGTTGCGCGTTACGATCGAGTCCCCGCGGAGCTCGCCGTTGATCCAGGGAAAGTCACTGAGCGTGTCGACCGCCGCTCTGGCGACGAACGCGAGGTACGTGGGGTTGACGCCGTGGCTCGCCTGGTACTCCTTCTTCAGCCTCTGGCGAATGGCGGCCACCCGGGACATGTCCACCTCGATCGCGCTCGTGACGTGGGCCGAGGTGTCGAGCGAGCGGCGCATGTGCTCGGCGATCCCGCGCCGCATGGCGGACATGGCCTCGACGGTCTCGCCCTCCTGGGCGGCCGGGGCCGGCGCCGCCGCGGGAGTCGGCTCTGGCGCCTCTTCCGCGGGCGCCTCGGGCGCGGCCGGCGCCTCGGGAGCCTCCGCCGGCGCTGCGGCAGCCGCCGCTCCCCCCGAGTCGATGAAGCCGAGGATGTCCTTCTTGGTCACGCGGCCGCCGCGGCCGGTGCCGGGGATCTGCGCGACGTCGACGCCGTGCTCGGCGGCGATCCGCGCGACGACGGGGGAGACGAAGCGCGCCCCGTTCTCCCAGGAGGGCGCCGCCTCCGGCTCGGGCGCGGCGGGGGCCGGAGCCTCCGCGGCGGGCTCGGCGGTGGGGGTCTCGCCTTCGGCGCCCGGGGCGGCGGCGCTCTCGGCGGCCGCCTCCTGGGTGGCCGGCTCCGACGGCGCCGGAGTCTCGGCGGCGTGCGCCTCCTCCGCGGCGGTCGGAGCGGGCGCCGCCGCGCCATCCGGCGCGATCACCGCGATCTTCGTCCCCACCTCGACGGTTTCGCCCTCCTGGACGAGGATCTGCTGCACGACCCCGGACGCCGGGCTCGGCACCTCCGTGTCCACCTTGTCCGTGGAGATCTCGAGGAGCGTCTCGTCGGCCTCGATCGTCTCTCCCTCGGACTTGACCCAGCGGGTGATGGTGCCCTCCGAGACGGAGACGCCCATCTGGGGCATGACGACGTCGACGAGGGTGCCGGTCGCCATCAGTAGGCCGCAAGCTCCCGGATCCCGGCGGCGACGTCCTCGACCTGGGGTAGGAACGCCTTCTCGAGCGCGGGTGCGAAGGGAACCGGCGTGTCGGGTGCGGTGATGCGCCTGACCGGGGCGTCCAGCTGCTCGAAGGCCTCCTCCGCGATCGTGGCGGCGATCTCGCCGCCGAAACCGCCGGTGTGGGTGTCTTCATGGAGGACGATCACCTTGGAGGTCTTCTCCACCGAGACCAGAACGGAATCCTTGTCCCAGGGGAGGATCGTCCGCAGATCGACGATCTCGGTCGAGATTCCCTCCTCCGCGGCGAGCTTGTCCGCGGCCTCGGCGGCCGTATAGACCATGGCGCCCCAGGTGACGACGGTGACGTCGTCGCCCTCGCGGTGCAGGCGAGCCTGGCCGAGGGGAATCGTGTAGCGCTCGTCCGGCACGTCGGCCTTGATGCGCCGGTAGAGGTGCTTGTGCTCGAAGTAGAGGACCGGGTTCGGATCCTCGATCGCGGTGACGATCAGGCCCTTCGCGTCCTCTGGAGTGGCCGGGCAGACGACCTTGACCCCCGGGATGTGGGCGAAGCTCGACTCCGGGTTCTGCGAGTGGAACGGCCCGCCCGAGAAGCCGCCGCCCGAGGGACAGCGAACGACGATCGGCACGGGCGTCCCCGCCCGGTAGCGTTGCTTGGCGGCCACTGTGATCAGCTGATCCCAGGCGCACGAGACGAAGTCGGCGAACTGCATCTCCGCGACGGGGCGCATGCCCATGATCGCGGCGCCGGTGCAGCCGCCGACGATCGCGGTCTCGGCGAGCGGCGCGTCGATCACGCGCCACGGCCCGAACTCCTCCTGGAAGCCCTGCGTCACCTTGAAGGCCCCGCCGTAGACGCCGACGTCCTCCCCGATCACGAACACGCGCTTGTCGCGCCGCATCTCCTGGCGAAGCCCGTCGGAGATCGCCTGCAGGTAGGTCTTCTCAGCCATGGCCGCTACTTGTGGTGGGGCGTGTCGAGGTCCTCCGGCGTCGCGAAGACGCCCTCGAGCAGGGTCGAGCCGTCTGGCTCCGGGCTCTCATCCGCGCGCTTGACGGAGTCGTTCAGGAGCTTCTTCACCTCGCCGCGGATCTCGTCCTCCTCGTCGTCCGTCAACTCGGCGTTCTCGCGGAGCCAGGTGCGGAAGCGCTCGAGCGGATCACGCTTCGCCCACTCCTCGAAGAGCTCCTTTGGGACGTAGAAGGCGTCGTCGTGCACCGCGTGGCCCTCCATGCGCAGGGTCTGGCACTCGATCAGCGTCGGGCCGCCTCCCTCGCGCGCTTTCTCGATCGCGACCTTCGCCTCGCGGTACACGGCGAGCACGTCCGTGCCGTCGACGACGACGCCGTCGAAGCCGTAGGCCTTGGCGCGGTCGGCTACGTGCTCGACCGCATACTCGAGGTGCATCGGCGTCGAGTAGGCCCACTGGTTGTTGTCGCAGACGAAGACGACGGGCAGGCGGCGGACACCGGCGAGGTTCATGGACTCGTGTGCGTCCCCGCGCGCGGACGCGCCCTCGCCGAACCAGCCGAGCGCGACGCGCTTCTCCTCGCGGATGCGGAAGGCGAGCGCGCAGCCGACCGCGACCGGCAGCATCGCGGGCAGGTGGCTCACCATCGCGATCAGACCGAGGCGGTCGTCGGCCATGTGCACGTTGCCGTCCTTGCCCTTCGTCGGCCCGTCCATGCGGCCCATGAACTGGGCGAACACGCGCCAGGGCTCGATCCCGCGCACGATGTGGACGCCCATGTCGCGATGGAGCGGCGTGCCCACGTCCTCCGGGCCCATGGCGGTCGCGATCCCCACGGCGGCGGCCTCGTTGCCGCGACCGGTGTAGAAGCTTCCGGGGATCTTCCCCTGCTTGTAGAGGATGTGCCCGCGCTCCTCGATCCCCCTGGTCGTGAGGAGGTGGCGGTAGATGTCGAGGAGATCCTCGCGGTCGAGGCCGAACTCCCGGATCTCCGTGAGCGAGGAGACCGGCTCTGCTTCCCGGGCGATCGCCATGTCGCGGGTCGAACTCTAGCGTCTACCCTCTCGGATGTGGGCAAGGCGTCCGACTGGCTCAGGGAGGAGCGCCGCCGGACGCTCGGCGACTGGGCGGCGTTCTGCCTCGGCTGCGGTCACGTGCAGCGCTACTTCGCCGAGGACGAGGCCGCGCTTCCGCCGGCCTGCCCCACCTGCGGGGGCGAGCTGCGCGTCCGCTGTCCGGCCTGCGCGGCGCCGATCGCCTCCGGGTTCGCGGTCGACTGCGAGGAGTGCGGCGCCCCGCTCCGGCCTGCCGAGCTCTTCGGCGGGCCGATCCGCAGGCCCTCGCGCTAGGGGTGGATCTCGGAGAAGTGGATCACCGTGACCAGGTCCTCCTCGGTCACGGCGCGGTTGTAGAGCTGCCCGAGGAACGTGGCCATGTCGTCCGTCCGCTTGATCTCCGGGTTGTCCTTCTCGATCTCGCGGGGCGAGCACTCGGCCAGGCGCTTCACCTCGACCTTGTCGATGACGGCGTCGAAGATCTTCTCCCGCGGGCCGAACCGCTGGCCGACCAGAACCTGCACGACCATCCCCTTCTTGTACTTGCCCGACTTGTTCCCGAGCCGGATCGTCGCGGTCTTTCGCCTGCTCCGGAGCTGGTCGGCGACGATCGGCGAATAGAAGTTCAGGGCGTACATCGAGCCAGGCAAAGGGGTGGAGAGCGGCCCCATCATACGGCTTCTTCGGCGAGGAGATCCGCGGCCCTGCCGGCCATGGCGCGCTCCCCCCTGTAGGCGAGGAGGCTCGGCGCCTCCGCAAGCGGGAGCCATTCGACGGCGTCCACCTCGTGCGCGTGCTCGGGCGGGACGTCGCCGAGCCGCCCGCCCACGTAGCGGAAGAGGTAGAAGCTGACGACCTTGAAGACTCGCTCGCCCTCCCACGTGTAGACGTAGCGGACGTCGCCGAGCTTCTCGACGAGGCGGCCCTCGACGCCGGTCTCCTCGCGCACCTCGCGGGCCGCGGCCTCAGCCGGCCGCTCCCCCGGCCCGATCAGGCCCTTCGGGAGCGCCCAGACGTCCTTGCCCCCGGGCCTGATCGCGGCCACGCGCCAGCCGCCGCGCAGGCGCCGGACGACGACTCCGCCGGCGGAGAGCTCCCGTCTCACGACGAGGATCGTAGCCCCGGTATCTTCAGCGGGGCGATGCGCCGGCTCCTGCTTCTCGTCTGCTCGATCACCCTCGCCGACACGATGCTGTACGCGGCGCTCGTGCCGCTGCTTCCGCATTACGCCGACGAGTTCGGCCTCTCCAAGGGCCAGGCCGGCCTCCTCGTCGGCGCCTACGCGCTCGGAGCCTTCGTCGGAGCGATTCCCGGCGGGATCGCGGCCGCCCGCTTCGGCCCGCGGAGGTCGGTCGTCGCCGGGCTCCTCCTCATGGCGGTGGCGAGCGCCGCCTTCGGCTTCGCCGGCTCGGGGCTCGAGCTCGGGCTCGCACGGCTTGCGCAGGGATTCGGCAGCGCCCTCTCCTGGGCGGGCGCGCTCGTCTGGCTCGTCGCCGGGACGCCGCGCGAGCGCCGGGGGGAGATGCTGGGAACAGCGATCGGCGCCGCCATCTTCGGCGCGCTGCTCGGGCCCGCGGTCGGCGCCGTCGCCGAGGGCGTCGGCTCCCGCCCGACGTTCCTCGCCGTCGGGGGCGTCGCCCTCGGGCTCCTCGTCTGGGCCCTCCGGACGCCGGCTGTCGCCGCCGAGCCGCAGTCGCCGCGGGCGCTCCTCGGCGCGCTCCGCCGCCCGCTCATACTCGGCGCGCTCTGGCTGATGGTGCTCCCGGCGCTCCTCTTCGGCGTCGTCTCCGTCCTCGTGCCGCTCGCGCTCGACGACGCGGGCTGGAGCGCCGTCGCGATCGCGGCGCTCTTCATCGGCGCGGCCGCCGTAGAGATGGTCGTGGCCCCGCTCCTCGGACGCTTCTCCGACCGGCGCGGGCGCCTGCTGCCGCTCCGTCTCGCGCTGATCGGCGCCATCGGTGTGACCGGCGCGCTGGCCCTCGCGGACCCGCCGGCGCTGATCGCCGCGCTCGTGGTCGCGGCCGCCGTCGCGTTCGGCGCCTTCTGGGCCCCGGCCATGGCGCTCCTCTCCGACGGGGCCGAGCGCATCGGCCTCGCCCAGGCCCTCGGGTTCGGGCTCATGAACGCCGCCTGGGGAGGCGGGAACGCCGTCGGGCCCGTGCTCGGGGGCGGGCTCGCCGAAGCGGCCGGAGACGCGGTCTCCTACGCGCTGATGGCGGCCCTCTGCGGCCTCACCCTCCTCGCCGTCACGCGCGGGCGGCAGTTTCTTGGCACTCCCCTGGCCAGAGTGCCAGGTAATCCTTGATCTCACAGGTCCGGCTTCGCTAGGATGTCTGCTGGCACTCCGCTTCGCTGAGTGCCAGCCACAACGAAGTCACTTTCGCAAGGAGGAGTGCTGGATGAAGCTTCAGCCACTGGGCGACCGGCTGATCGTCGAGGCCCTCGAGGAGGAGGACACCACCGCAAGCGGCATCGTCCTTCCCGACACGGCCAAGGAGAAGCCGCAGCGCGGTCGCGTCCTCGCGGTGGGCCCCGGCCCGCGCGACGAGGACGGAAACCACGTGTCCATGGACGTGGACGAGGGCGACGAGATCATCTTCTCGAAGTACGGCGGCACGGACATCAAGCTCGGCGTGGACGAGTACCTCATCCTCCGCGAGTCCGACGTGCTGGCCAAGGTCGTCGCCGAGACGAAGAGCAAGGGCAAGAAGAAGGAGCTGGCCGGCGCGGCCGCCTAGTGCGCCCGCTGTCGGCCCGCAGAATCGAAACGGAGGAGTAGATGGCTCACAAGGAGCTTCTCTTCGACGAGGATGCGCGCCGCGCGCTCGAGCGTGGCGTCAACACCCTCGCGAATGCGGTCAAGGTCACCCTTGGCCCGAAGGGGCGCTACGTCGTGCTCGACAAGAAGTTCGGCGCGCCCACCATTACGAACGACGGCGTCACGATCGCGCGTGAGATCGAGGTCGAGGACGTCTTCGAGAACCAGGGCGCGCAGCTCGTCCGCGAGGTCGCGACCGCGACGAACGACGTCGCCGGCGACGGCACCACGACCGCGACGGTGCTCGCCCAGGCCATCGTCCGCGAGGGCCTGAAGAACGTTGCCGCCGGCGCCAACCCGATGGGCCTCAAGCGGGGCATCGAGGCCGCCGTCGACGCGGTCGTCGAGGACCTGAAGAAGCAGTCGAAGGAGATCTCCGGCAAGGAGGACATCGCCCGGGTCGCCAGCATCTCGTCGCGCGAGCGCGAGATCGGCGACGTCATCGCCGACGCAATCGAGAAGGTCGGCAAGGACGGCGTCGTGAACGTCGAGGAAGGCCAGACCTTCGGCCTCGAGCTCGAGTTCACCGAGGGCATGCAGTTCGACAAGGGCTACCTCTCGCCGTACATGATCACGGACGCCGAGCGCATGGAAGCCGTGCTCGACGACCCGTACATCCTGATCGCGAACCAGAAGATCGGCGCGGTCAAGGACATCCTCCCGGTGCTGGAGCAGGTCATCCAGGCCGGCCGGCCGCTGCTGATCGTGGCCGAGGACGTCGAGGGCGAGTCGCTCGCCACCGTCGTCGTCAACAAGCTGCGCGGCACCTTCACCGCCGTCGCCGTCAAGGCGCCGGGCTTCGGTGACCGCCGCAAGCGGATGCTCGAGGACATCGCCATCCTCTCGGGCGGCGACGTCATCACCGAGGAGATGGGCCTCAAGCTCGAGAACACGAAGCTCTCGCAGCTCGGCCGCGCGCGGAAGGTCGTCGTCGACAAGGACTCGACCACGATCATCGACGGCGCGGGCGAGTCGGACGCGATCAAGGCCCGCATCAAGCAGATCAAGAACGACATCGAGAACACGGACTCCGACTTCGACCGGGAGAAGCTGCAGGAGAGGCTCGCCAAGCTCTCCGGCGGCGTCGCGGTCGTCAAGGTCGGCGCGGCGACCGAGACCGAGATGAAGGAGAAGAAGCACCGCGTCGAGGACGCGCTGCAGGCCACGCGGGCGGCCCTCGAGGAGGGCATCGTGCCGGGCGGCGGCGTCGCGCTCCTCAACTCCGCGAAGGCGATCAAGCTCGACACCTACGAGGGGGACGAGCGCACCGGCGCGTCCATCGTCACCCGGGCGCTCGAGGAGCCCGTCCGCCAGCTCGCCCAGAACGGGGGCCTGGAGGGGTCGATCGTCGTCGACAAGATCCGGACCGGCACCAAGGGTCACGGCCTCAACGTCGACACGGGCGCGTACGAGGACCTCGTCAAGGCCGGGATCATCGATCCCACGATGGTCACGCGCTCGGCGCTCCAGAACGCCGCTTCGATCGCGAAGAACATCCTCACGACCGAGGCCGTCGTCGCGGAGCCGCCGGAGAAGACGCCGGCTCCTGCCGGAATGCCCGGCGGCATGCCGGACATGATGTAAGTAGCACGGGGGAAAGCATGTTTCCCCCCGTGGGCCCCCTTCTTCGGAAGTTGGCACAGCAGCGAGGGCCGGCCAAGCCGGCCCTCGCTGCTTCTGTGAACCACGCGGTTGGCTGAGCTCCGCTGCCTACACTGGGGGCGTGGACGTCGCGCTCCGTCCCCGCGCCTACGTCCGGGTCGCCGGCCCGGACGCCGAGGACTACCTCCAGCGCATGCTCTCCAACGATGTCGCGGCCCTGGCCGTCGGGGAGTCCTGCGAGGCGCTGCTGCTGACGCCGAAGGCGCGCGTGATCGCGCCGATGCGCGTCCTTCGCCGGAGCGACGATGACTTTCTCCTCCTCACGGAGCCCGAGCTCGGGGAGACGCTCCGCGACCAGCTCGTGCGCATGCGCTTCGCCGCCAAGGCCGAGATCGAGCCCGAGGAGCACAGCTCGACCGTCGTCTTCGACGAAGCGGCGGAGGGGATGCCGAACGCCGACTACGGACGGCCCGCGGTCGAGGTCCTCGACGTCGGGCTCGAGCCGACGCTCGACGCGGACGCGCTCGAGGGGATGCGCATCGAGGCGGGTACCCCCCGTTTCGGCAGGGAGATCGACGACCGTGTCCTGCCCGCCGAGGCCGGGCTCGTCGAGCGCGCGGTCAGCCTCACGAAGGGCTGCTACCCGGGCCAGGAGCCGATCGCCAGGCTCTACTACCGCGGCCACGCGAACCGAGGCCTGCGGGTGCTGGCGGTCGACGGTCAGGAGCCGCCGGCGGCCGACGCCGAGCTCCGCTACGGCGAGAAGGTGGTCGGCCGGATCACGAGCGCCGCCCGCGCCAACGGCGGCGTCGTCGCTCTCGCCTACGTCCGTGCCGAGGTGCCGGCGGACGCGGAGCTCGCCCTCGGCCGGTCGAAAGCCCGGCCGCTACACTGAGCCGCGTCCCGCGCCCGTAGCTCAGGGGATAGAGCGCTGCCCTGCGGAGGCAGAGGTCGCACGTTCGAATCGTGCCGGGCGCATCGCCGACGAGGAGGCAGGGACGGACATCGGCCCCGGTCCCTCCCTCGACGCGGCCGCCGTCGTCCGGCGGACTCCGCGACCTAACGGAAGACGCGCGATACTCCGGCGGTGAAGGTCGTCGCGACGCGCCGCTACCCCGGTTCGGCCTTCGAGGAGCTCGACGACGTCGAGGTCCTGCAGCTCGCTTCCCTCGACGAGCCGCGCCCGGACGTCGAGGGCCTCGTCGTCGCCAACGAGCCCGTGCCCCTCGACCTCCTCCCAGGTCTCCGGATCGTGGCCAACTACGGCGTCGGCTACGACCGCATCGACGTGCGCGCCTGCGCCGAGCGGGGAGTGGTCGTCACGAACACGCCGCAGGTGCTCGACGCGGCCACGGCCGATCTCGCATTCGCCCTCATCCTCACGACCCGGCGGCAGGTCGTGGAGGGTGACCACCTGGTCCGCGCCGGCGGCTGGGGGGCGTCGGGGCCAGACCCTCTGCTCGCCGAGGACATGGCCGGCTCGACGCTCGGCATCCTCGGACTCGGACGCATCGGGAGCACGGTCGCGCGCCGCGCCGCAGGGTTCGATCTCCGCGTGCTCTACGCGCAGCGCCGGCGAGTCGACACCGACCTCGCCGAGTTTCGGGACGTGGACGCTCTCTTCGCCGAGGCTGACGTCGTCACGATCCACGTCCCCCTGACTCCCGAGACGGAGGGCCTGGTCGATGCGCGCCGGCTGGCGCTGCTCCGCGACGGCGCCTGCCTCGTCAACACGGCGCGGGGCGAGATCGTCGAGGAGCGGGCGCTGGTGGCCGAGCTCGTCTCGGGACGCATCCGGGCCGGTCTGGACGTCTTCGTGAACGAGCCGCACGTTCCGCCGGCGCTCCTTGGGCTTCCGAACGTCGTCCTGACGCCGCACCTGGGCAGCGCGACGCACCGGACGCGCGAGGCGATGACCCGGCTCGTGGTCGACAACCTGCTCGCGCGAGAGCGCGGAGAGCTGCCCCCCACCGCGGTTTCGGCCTAGCGCCCGCCCCGGGAACCGACCTGGACTGCGCTACGGCCAGGCGGGCGGACGCGGCGCCTCCCGCTCGAGGTCGCCCCAGTCGTCCCGCGGCGGCGCGAAGACGTCGACGACGACGGCGCCCTCGGGGCCGGCGCGCACCTCGTGCGGGACGTCGCCGGGGATGCACCAGGTCGAGCCGGGGCCGAGCTCCTTCGTCTCCTCGCCGACCCGGAACTCGAGGGTGCCGGTGATGATGAGGCCGAGCTGCTCGTTCGGGTGCCGGTGCTCGGGGACGAGCGCGCCGGGGCCGAGCTCGATGACCACGAGGCTCACCTGCGCGCCGCGCACGTCGCGGCCGGCGACGTCGTCCCACACCCGCAGGGGGCCGATCTCCCGGATGTCGGCGAACGCGCTCATCCAGGCACAGGCTACCCGGCCGGAGGACTTCGGCCAGACCGGCCGCGAATCGGCCGCGACCGCGCCGGCCGCCGACCTGCAGGTGACCGCACCGACCCGTGCCCGCGGCGGCCTCTTCTTCCAGGGGCGGTTCACGGTCGACGCGAAGGAGGAGCTGGGAGACGCGACGCTCGTGCTCGCCCCCGGGTGGCTGGAGAACATGCACACCAACACGATCGAGCCCGCCCCGACCGCAGGCGAGCCGCGACGGCGACCTGGCGCTCTCCTTCGGGCCCCTCGGTGCCGGTGAGCGGCTGGTCGTCTACATGCAGTTCCAGGTGAACCCGACGAACGTCGGCCGTCGCGAGGCCGACTTCTCCCTGGACGACGGCGACGAGCGGATCGTCACCGTCGAGTGCACCATGACCGTCCATCCCTGAGCCGTGGACATCGTCATCCGAGCCTTCTACGCGTTCGCCGGCGGCACGTTCACGCTCCTGACGGTCGCGGTCTCCTACCTCGTCTTCCGCTTCCGGCGCGTCCGGCCGTTCCTCGAGCCCGAGCCGCTGATCCTCGTCGAGGACGGCGCCGTGATCGAGCGCAACCCGCGCCGCGAGCGGCTGACCCGGGAGGAGCTGGCTGCCGAGGCGCGCCTCCAGCAGATCGCCTCGCTCGCCGACGTCCGCTGGGCCGTGCTGGAGACGAGCCGCAAGATCAGCTTCATCCCGCGGGCGCGCAGCTAGTCTGGCCGGGTGCGGATCTGCTCGCTCGTCCCGGCCGCCACCGAAATCCTCTTCGGACTCGGGCTCGGGGAGCAGGTGGTCGGGGTCACGCACGAGTGCGACTGGCCGCCCGAGGCGGCCGCGAAGCCCGTCGTCACGGCGTCGCTCGTCCAGGCCGACGACCTCACGAGCGCCGAGATCGACCGGCTCGTCGCCGCGACCGCCTGGGAGGGCGGGCCGCTCTACGCGATCGAGGAGGAGCGCTGGGCCGAGACCGGCGCCGACGTCGTCGTCATGCAGGAGCTCTGCGACGTCTGCGCCGTCTCCAGCGACCAGGTCGAGGGCGTCCTGCGGGCACGCCCGCTGGAGGTCGACGTGCTCGACTTCTCGCCCTCGTCGCTCGAGGAGATCGGCGAGGCGATCGGCTCGCTCGGAGCCCGCCTCGACGTCGAGGCGGAGGCCGAGGAGCTCGTCGCCGGGATGAGGAGCCGGCTCGACCGCGTCAGCTCGGCGCTCGCGCCGGCCGAGGAGCACCCGCGCGTCTTCGTGACGGAGTGGCTCGAGCCACCGTACTCGGCCGGGCACTGGGTGCCGGACATGGTCTCGGCTGCCGGCGGGATCGACGTCGCCGGCATGTCCGGCGAGCCGTCGCATCGCATGCGCTGGCCCGACGTGGCAGCGCTGGAGCCCGACATCGTCGTCCTCGCGCCCTGCGGCTTCGACCTCGACCGCACGCTCTCCGAGGTCGTCCCGCTCGACCTCTCCGCGCACCTGCTGGGGACGCCCGCCCGCCAGGAGAGCCGCGTCTTCGCCGTCGACGCGAACGCCATGTTCTCGCGTCCGGCGCCGCGCGTCGTCGACGGCGTCGAGGTGCTCGCGCACCTCCTCCACCCAACCGAGTTCCCGGACCCCGGCGCGCCCTGGAGCCGCGTCCGGCTCTAGGGAACGGTCACCAGGAGCTCGCCGTCGACGAGCTCGACCGGGTAGCGGCGCGCCGCGTCGTCTCCGACGAGGCAGGCGCCCGTCGCCAGGTCGAAGCGCCAGCCGTGGTAGGCGCACTCGAGCACGTCGCCGAGCACCTCGCCGTCGGCCAGCGGGTTCCCCCGGTGCGGGCAGGCGTTGTCGAAGGCGTGGGGCCGGCCGTCGACGACCAGGACGACGAGCTCGCGGTCGCCCGCGTCCACGACCGCCCGCCCGCCGGCGAGCTCCGCCACCGGGACGGTCAGCACCCGCGCCACGCCGCCTAGACTATCCCGCCCCGTGCCGCTCTACCTTCGCGAAGCCGACGTCGAGGAGCTCCTCGCCCCCGCCGACGCGGTCGAGGCCGTCGAGGCGTGCTTCGCCCGCATCGCGCGCGGCGGCGTCGAGCTGCAGCCGCGGGCGCGCCTCGGCCTCGAGGCCGGGAGGCTGCACGTGATGGCGGCGGCGGACCTCGAGCTTCACCGGGCGGGCGTGAAGACGTACTCGGGCTTCGCGGAGGGGGCCCGGTTCGTGTTCGCGCTCTTCTCGGCGGAGGCGCCCGAGCTTCTGGCGCTGATCGAGGCCGACCGGCTCGGCCAGCTTCGCACCGGTGCGGCGAGCGCGGTCGCCGCGCGCCACCTCGCCGGGCCGGAGGCCCGGTCGCTCGGCCTGATCGGCACGGGCTGGCAGGCCGAGAGCCAGCTCGCGTGCATGCGGGCGGCCCTCCCCGGCCTCGAGCGCGTGGTCGCCTACTCCCGCACGTCCGATCGGCTCGAAGACTTCTGCCGGCGCTTCGGCTGCGAGCTGGGCGAGTACAACCGCGACGCCGCCGAACAGGACGTCGTCGTCACGATCACGACCTCGCGCGACCCCGTCCTGCGTGGCGAGTGGCTGCGGCCGGGCGCGCTCGTCTGCGCAGCGGGTGCGAACCGCGTCGAGGCCCGCGAGCTGGACAACGCCGTGCTCGAGCGGGCGACCTTCGTCTGTTGCGACTCGCTCGCGCAGGCGAAGCGCGAGGCCGGCGACCTCGTCGAGCCGGTTGAGCGCGGCGTCCTCGACTGGCTCGAGGTGCACGAGCTTGCCGAGGTGGTCGGCGGTGAGATCCCGGGACGCCAGCACGACGACGACATCGTCGTCTTCAAGAGTGTCGGCATCGCCTCCGAAGACGTGGCCGTCGCTTCTCTCGTGCACGAGCGCGCGCTCGAGCGGGGGCTCGGCGTCGAGCTCTAGGTGTAGTTCCTAAGCACGTTGGTTCATCCGGGCCTCCTTGGAGGCTGGGAGCTGCCAAGCACCCCAGTCCAAGGAGGACACCGGATGAAGGTTCACGCTAACGCGGCGCTCAGTTGGAGTGGCCGGCGATTGTTGGCCGAGCGGGTGGTCGTGGAGGGCTGGACGCTGAGGGCGGCGGCCGAGGCCGCCGGTGTCAGCGTGCGTTGCGCCCGAAAGTGGGTTGGCCGCTACCGCGCCGAGGGCGAGCAGGGCCTACTCGATCGCTCCTCGGCGCCCAGGCGCGTCGCCAACCGCACACCGGCCGATCGGGTTGCGGTCATCGTCTTGCTGCGTCGGCTGCGGATGACGGCCGCCGAGATCGCTGAGACTCTGGCGATGCCGCTCTCGACCGTGTCGGCGGTGCTGAGTCGCAAGGGGATCGGACGTCTAGGCCGCATCGGACTTGAGCAGCCGATCCGCTACGAGCGCGCGCGGCCGGGCGAGCTCGTCCACATCGACGTGAAGAAGCTCGGTCGCATCCGCGGCGTCGGCCATCGCATCAGCGGCACCCGGGCGAGCCAGGGCAAGACCAGGATCAACGGTCGCCTCACCGGCATCGCCGGCTGGGAATACGTCCACGTCGCCGTCGACGACTACAGCCGCCTCGCCTACGTAGAAGTGCTCGAGAAGAGCGCGCGACCACGGCGGTCGGCTTCCTGCGCCGGGCGATCGCCTTCTTTGCCCGCTACGGCATCCGCGTCGAGCGCATCCTCACCGACAACGGCTCTGCCTACCGCGCCACCATCCACGCCCTCGCCTGCAAAGCGCTGGGCATCCGCCACAAGCGCACCCGACCACACCGCCCACAGACCAACGGGAAAGCCGAACGCTTCATCCGCACGCTCCTCAACGGCTGGGCCTACGGGGCGATCTACGGCTCAAGCCAGGAACGCACCACCGCCCTTGACGGCTGGCTCTGGCACTACAACCATCGACGCCGACACTCAGCCCTCGGCCACCAACCGCCCGTCAGCAGAACCAACCTCCTTGGGTCCTACAACTAGGCGAGGTCCTCCGGGAGGAGGTCGAGCAGCAGGCCGTCGTGCCACTCCCCGTCGGCGCCGCGCTCGTAACGGCGAAGCACGCCCACCCGCTTGAAGCCGATCCGCTCATAGGCGCGGATCGCGGGCTCGTTGGCGAGGGCGGGGTCGATCGTGACGCGGTGGTGGCCGCGCTCGTCGAAGAGCCAGCGCGCGAGCGTGCGGACGGTGTCGCCGCCGAGGCCTCGCCCGTGCCAGGCGGCGCCGAGGAAGAGGTCGATGCCGGCGTGCCGGTAGTCCGGCTCGGTCTCCTCGGCCGCCTGCGCGAGCCCGATCAACTCGCCCTCGTGCTCGACCGCGAACGCGATCGCCCTCTCCGCGGGCGCGAGGAGCGCGCGCAGCTCCTCCTCGCCGGCACCGTGCCACCAGCGGGCGACCTCCGACTCGGCGGCGAGCCGCGCGAGCCGACCGACGTCGGCGCTCGTCAGCGGGCGGAGCGTGACGCGCTCGCCGCGGACGACCACCTTCGGCCGCACCTAGCCGACGTCGCGAACGTGCTCGGCGGCCATCGCCGCCGTGTCCTCGCCGACGGCGCGAATGACCTCGGGAAGCTCGAGCAGCCGCAGGCGCTGCTCGTCCGTCGCCCGGTTCTTCAGGTACGGATCGTCGAGGATGTCCTCGAGCGAGCGGCCCTGCCGATGCTCGCGGACGACGTACGCCGCGAGCGCATCCTCCTTCGAGATGCCGCGCGACGGCTCCTGGCGGTCCTCGTCGCCCTTGCCGAAGAGTTTCGAGAAGAACCCCACGGAGCGATTGTATCCTTGACCTTCGGTGGAGCCCGACGGCATGCGATTCGCTACGCGGACCCTGCAGGGTTTGGGGGACGACGGGGAGCGCGAGGACATCCTCATCTGGATCGAGCGGCGGCCGGGCGCCCTCTGGGCGGTGGGACGGGCGATCGGCCTCGGCAACCGGCGGATCCCCCAGCCGCGGCCCGACGACTACGTCTTCGAGGGATACGAGATGGGCGACGCGCTCGCGGCGGCGAACGCCGCGCTCGCGGACGACCTCGAGGTCTCCGCCGAGGAGGGCCTCACCGAGGCCGTGCCACCCTTCGTCGAGGACGAGCTCCTGAAGCCGCTGGAGCGCTGGTTCTTCGGCCACAAGCCCTGAGGCGAACCGCCGACCGGCGGTGTCTCGGCGGGCCGCGGCCGATCCGACCGCCTTCGAGGGGCCACCCCGTGCCTCCACCCGCTGTGAGCGTAACGAGGAAGAGCGCACGCGTGGCGCGTGGTTCGTGCCGAGTGCGTGCCGGTGCGCCTAGGCGATGCCGATCTGCATCGCGAGCTCGCGCGAGATCGCGTGCTCCTCGCCCTCGACCGCGACCGTGACGGGGCCGTCGAAGGGCTCCATGCGGCGCATGGTGACGCGCGCCGCCCGGGAGGAGCCGGAGGTCGGCGAGGTAGCGGAGGAGCTCCGAGTCGGTGTCGGGCACGCGGCGGACGGTCGCCTCCTCGCCGGGCTCGAGGGCGTCGAGCGACCGCAGCCGGCTGGCGTCGAGGCGCAGGCCGGCGTCAGGAATCGGGTCGCCGTGCGGGTCGTGCGTCGGGAAAGCCGAGCTGCTCGTCGATCCGCGCCTCGAGCTCCTCCGAGATGACGTGCTCGAGGCGGTCGGCCTCGGCGTGGACGGCGTCGATCGGAAGCCCCAGCGTCTCCGCGAGGTACTGCTCGAGCAGCCGGTGGTGGCGGATGACCTCGAGCGCGATCTTCTCTCCCGGCTCGGTGAGCTCGACGCCCCGGTAGGGCGAGTGCTCGACGAGGCCGAGCGCGGCGAGCTTCTTCAGCATCGAGGTGACCGAGGAGGGCGAGACGCCCATTCGCTTCGCGATCGCGGTCGTCGTCGGCTTCGTGCCCTCGGACTCGAGCTTGTAGATCTCTTTCAGGTAGTCCTGGATAGCCGCGGAGAGATCAGGTTTAGACACGTCTCAAATCCTAGCCGCCGCTTGCCCGAACAGCCTGCTCGACGGGTTGCTAGCCTCGCCCCCTGCGTATCCGTCTCGGACATAGCCCCGACCCGGACGACGCGTTCATGTTCTGGGGTCTCGCCGCCGACCGCGTCGACCCACGCGGCTTCGAGTTCGAGCACGTGCTCGAGGGAATCCAGACCCTGAACGAGTGGGCGCTGGAGGGTCGGCTCGAGGTGACGGCGATCTCGCTCGCACACGTACCCGTTCGTCCAGGACAGGTACGTGATCCTCCCGCACGGGGCGAGCATGGGCTCCGGCTACGGCCCCGTCGTCGTATCCAAGAGCGTGCTCGGCAAGGAGGACCTGGCCGAGATCGAGATCGCCGTGCCCGGCCGGATGACGACGGCGTTCCTCGTCCTCGGCCTCTACCTGGGCGGCGGCTTCCGCTTCCGCGAGGTCCCGTTCGACCGGATCATGGAGGAGGTCGAGCATGGCAGGGCCGACGCCGGCCTGCTCATCCACGAGGGGCAGCTGACGTACGAGCGCCGAGGCCTCGAACGTGTGGTCGACCTGGGCGAGTGGTGGCTTCTCGAGACGGGCCTGCCGCTGCCGCTCGGGATCAACGTCGCCCGCCGCGATCTCGGCGCCGAGGTCCTTCCGCTGCTGTCGGAGGTCCTTCGGGACTCCATCCGCGCCGGCCTTGCCAACCGCGACGAGGCGCTCGCATACGCCCTCCAGTACGGGCGCGGCCTCTCCACCGAGCTCGCCGACCAGTTCGTCGGCATGTACGTGAACGAGCTGACAGAGGACTACGGTGACGAGGGCCGCCAGGCCGTGGCCGAGCTGCTCCGCCGCGGCGAGGCGGCGGGCGCCTTCGAGCGCCCCGTCGACGTCGAGTTCGTCGACTAGCCCCTGCGGCGGGGTGAGTTCCGGCCGGGTGGCCCGTGTTAATCACGGGGCACCCCTCTCCCACCACCCGCTTTCCAGCGTAACGCTGAACTCCGCGCGCGGGGCGCGCGAACCGTGCCGAGAGGGGAACGGAAGCATGTCGGAACACGCGCGCCGATCCGTAGACTCAGGTCGTGCCCGAGGCAGTGATCCTCTCGGCGGTGCGCACGCCCGTGGGACGCTACGGCGGCGCGCTCGCCGGCGAGCGGCCCGACGACATCGCCGCCCTAGTCCTCCGCGAGGCGGTCGCCCGTGCCGCCGTCCCGGCGGAGGAGATCGAGGACGTCTACTTCGGCGCCGCGAACCAGGCCGGCGAGGACAACCGCAACGTCGCCCGGATGGCCGCTCTCCTTGCGGGGCTGCCGCAGGAGGTGGCCGGCGTCACCGTCAACCGGCTCTGCGCGTCGGGGCTCTCGGCGGTCGTCTCCGCCTGCCATGCGATTCGCGCGGGGGACGGTGAGCTCTTCGTGGCGGGCGGCGCGGAGTCGATGACGCGCGCGCCCTTCGTCGCGGCGAAGCCGGAGCACGCCTTCGTGCGCGGGAACCAGACCTCCTGGGACACGACGCTCGGCTGGCGGTTCCCGAACCCGCGTCTGGAGGCGATGTTCCCGCTCGAGTCGATGGGCGAGACCGGCGAGAACGTCGCGGAGCGCTTCGGCGTCTCCCGCGAGGACCAGGACCGCTTCGCCCTCGAGAGCCAACGCCGCCACGCCGCCGCCGTCGAGGCGGGGCGCTTCGACGACGAGATCGTGCCCGTCGGCGATGTCACGCGCGACGAGCATCCGCGGCCGGACACCTCGCTCGAGAAGCTTGCGGCGCTCAAGCCTGCCTTCCGTCAGGACGGTACGGTCACGGCGGGGAACTCGAGCGGGATCAACGACGGGGCCGCGGCGCTCGTGGTCGCGAGCGCCGACAAGGCAGCCGAGCTCGGCGTCGAGCCGCTCGGCCGCTTCGTCGCGAGCGCGGTCGCGGGCGTCGACCCGCGCGTCATGGGCATCGGCCCGATCCCGGCGGTGCGCAAGCTCCTCGGCCGGGCCGGCGTCGGCGTCGCCGACCTCGATCTCGTCGAGCTCAACGAGGCCTTCGCCTCGCAGAGCCTCCAGGTGATCCGGGAGCTCGGCCTCGACCCGGAGAAGGTGAACGTGAACGGGGGCGCGATCGCGATCGGGCACCCGCTTGGGATGAGCGGCGCCCGGCTCGCCGTCACGCTCCTGCACGAGCTGCGCCGCCGCGGCGGCCGCTACGGGCTCGCGACGCTCTGCGTCGGCGTCGGCCAGGGCCAGGCGGCCCTCTTCGCTCGCCCGTAGCTACAATAGACAAAAGATGGACAGAGTTTGGACAGCCGCGGCTGGGCCGCGCGGCAAATGGGTCGTGCTCGGGCTCTGGATCCTTGTGGCGTTGGCGTTCGGGCCGCTCCAGCCGCGGCTCCAGGACTCGACCGAGAACGACCCTGCCACCTTCCTCCCGGAGGGTGCCGACTCGAGGACGGTGCTCGAGCTCGTCGAGGAACGGTTCGCTTCCGGCCGGACCGTTCCGGCGCTGGTCGTCTGGCAGCGCGTGGGAGGCTTGACCGACACCGACCGCGGTGCGATCGGCCGGCAGGTGAACGAACTCGCAGGCCTCGGCCCGGTCGTTTCCCCGCTCGAGCCGGACGCGGAGGCGCAGGGGCTTCTCTCGCCCGACGGCACCACGGCCATCGCGGTCGTCCCCATCGCCTCCTCGACGATCGAGGAGATCGAGCCGGCCGTCGAGCAGGTCCGCTCGGTCGTGGGGGGCCGGGGCGGGCCGGAGGCCTGGGTGACCGGGCCCGCGGCCGTGAGCGTGGACGCGGTCGACATCTTCGGCTCGATCGACTCCACCCTACTCCTGGCGACGACCGCGCTCATCCTCGTCCTGCTCCTGCTCATCTATCGCTCGCCCGTGGTGGCCGTCGTCCCGCTCGTCGTCGTCGCGCTCGCCTACACGGTTGCGGCCGGGCTCGTATACGTGCTCGTCTCGCAGGGGTGGCTGGAGGTGAACGGGCAGACGACCGGGATCCTCATCATCCTCATGTTCGGGGCCGGGACGGACTACTGTCTGCTGATCGTCGCCCGCTACCGCGAGGAGCTACGGCGGCACGACGACAAGCACGAGGCGATGGCGAAGGCGCTCGTGCACACCTCACCGGCGATCCTCTCCAGCGGGGCGACCGTCGTCTGCGCGATGCTCGTCCTGCTCGTGACGAGCCTCAACTCGAGCACGGGCCCGGTGTTCGCGGCCGGCGTCGCGGTCACCATGCTCGCCGGGCTGACGCTGCTCCCGGCGCTCCTGACGATCGTCGGACGGCGGGCGTTCTGGCCCGCCGTGCCGCGGGTCGGGGAAGAGGCGAGGCAGGGCGGCGGCGTCTGGCGCCGGACCGGCAACGCGGTCTCGCGCCGCCCCGGGCTGATGGCCTCTGCCACGGTGGCGCTCCTGCTCGTCTGCGCGGCCGGCAACGCGGTCGACTTGCCCGGTTTGTCCCTGAGCGGCGGCTTCCGCAACCAGACCGAGTCCGTGGCGGGCGCCGAGGCCCTCGCGCGAGCCCTACCCGCGGGCGAGACTGCCCCGACCGAGGTGATCGTCGAGGCAGAGCCCGGCCGGGTCGAGCCTGCGGCGACCTCGGTCTCCGGGACACTCGCGGCGGAGGAGGGGGTGGCTTCCGTGGGCCGGGTGGAGCTCGGCGAGGACGGACGGCTGGCGCGCTTCCAGCTGACCCTCGACGACGATCCCTACTCGGACGCGGCGGTCGAGCGGATCGAGTCGCTGCGCGAGAGGGCGGCCGCAACCGGGGAGGACGTGCTCATCGGAGGTCCGACCGCGGAGGAAGCCGACACGCGCGCGACGGCGCGCAGCGACACGGCTCTGGCCGTGCCGCTCACGCTCGCGGTCATCTTCCTGATCCTCGTCGCCCTCCTGCGCGCGTTCGTCGCGCCGGTCTACCTCATCCTCAGCGTCATGCTCTCGTTCGCGGCCACCATGGGCCTTGCCTACGCGGCGCTCCGCTACGTCTTCGACTCACCCGGGAGCGACGCGGGCCTTCCCCTGCTCGTCTTCGTCTTCGTGGTCGCGCTGGGGGTCGACTACAACATCTTCCTGATGGCGCGGGTGCGCGAGGAGGTCGCCCGACACGGCTCCCGGGAGGGCGTGCTCCTCGGCCTGGAGCGAACCGGGGGCGTGATCACGAGCGCCGGGCTGATCCTCGCGGGGACGTTCGCCGTGCTGATGCTCCTGCCCCTCGAGCAACTCTTCCAGCTCGGCTTCGCCGTGGCCCTGGGAATCCTGCTCGACACGTTCGTCGTGAGGACGCTGCTCGTGCCCTCCGTGGCGCTGCTCCTCGGCGACCGCTCCTGGTGGCCGGGGCGTCAGCGAGTGGCCATCTTCGACGCCAGGTAGCGCCGGGAGCGGTGGACGAGCATGCTGGCGACGAAGGCGATCGCGAGGGCGTTGACGACGTGGAGCGCCTTGACCTCGTCGACGTCCACCTGGAGCAGGGCGATCTGCACTGCGTTCAGGGCGACGAGCACCGTCGTCAGCGCCGTCAGCGAGCGCGACATCTTTCCGCCGATCGCGAACGCGAGCAGAGCGAGCGAGATGACCGCGAGCACGAAGCCGAGCCAGCGGTGCGTGTCGTACTCGCCCGTGCCGAAGAGGGCGAGCCCGGCGAGGAAGAACTGCACCACGACGCCGAGCATGTAGGTGACGACGAGCCCGTAGAAGATCACCCGTGCCTCCGACATCGTCCCGACTGTACGCGACCCGGACGACGCGAGCCGCGCTATCGTCTCGCCCGATGGCGGTCGCGACAGGGCGTGAGTACGGCCTCTTCATCGACGGGGAGGCGGCGGAGCCGGCCGACGGCGAAGTTCGTGAGCTCGCCGAGCCCGCTACGGGCGAGCCGCTCGCCAAGGCGGCGATCGCGGGGACGGCGGACGTCGACCGCGCCGTCGCCGCGGCCCGCGCTGCCCTCGGCGGTCCCTGGGCGAAGACGCCTCCGAACGAGCGCTCGCGGCTCCTGCATGCGCTCGCGGACGCGATCGTCGCCAACCGGAAGGAGCTGGCCGAGCTCGAGACCCGCAACGTCGGCAAGGCGCTGGGATCCACGAAGGCCGAGGTGGTCGTCGCCGCCGAGAGCTTCCGCTACATGGCCTCGGCGATCGGCTCGATCGAGGGCGGGACGCGGCCGGTCGGCGGCTCGATCCTCGCCTACACGCTCAAGGAGCCGGTCGGCGTCGCAGCGCAGATCGTCCCGTGGAACTACCCGATCATGCTCGCCGCCTGGAAGCTCGCGCCGGCGCTCGCGGCCGGCTGCACCGTCGTCCTCAAGCCGGACCCGGCGACGCCGCTGACCGCGCGTTCGCCTGGCGGAGCTGGCGGCAGAGGCTGGCGTCCCGGCCGGCGTCGTCAACGTCGTGCCCGGGGACGGCCCGATTGCCGGCGCCCATCTGGTCGCCCATCCCGGCGTCGACAAGGTCTCCTTCACCGGCTCGACCGCGACCGGCTCCGAGATCATGCGTCTTGCCGCCGACCCGGTGAAGCGCGTGAGCCTCGAGCTCGGCGGCAAGAGCCCCTCCCTCGTCTTCGCCGACGCCGACCTCGAGGACGCGGTCGCCTCGACCGCCTACGGCATCTACTACTCGGCCGGCCAGAGCTGCGACGCCCGCTCGCGCCTGCTCGTCGAGCGGAGTGCGTACGACGACGTCGTCGCCCTCGTCGCCGAGAAGGCCCGCGCCGTCAGGGTCGGCGACCCGCTCGACCCGGAGACGCAGATGGGGTCGCTCGTCTCGCGCGGCCACCGCGACAAGGTTCACGGCCTCGTCGAGACCGGGCGCAGCGAGGGCGCCGAGGCGGTGGCGGGCGGCGAGCCCATGGACGGGGGCGGCGCCTTCTACCCGGCGACCGTGCTCGCCGGCATCGAGAGCGGGCAGACGGTCGAGCAGGAGGAGATCTTCGGCCCCGTGCTCGCCGTCGTCCCCTTCGAGGACGAGGCCGACGCAGTTCGCATCGCCAACGACGTCCGCTACGGCCTGATGGCGACGGTGTGGACGGGCGACCCTGCCCGCGGGCACCGGCTCGCCCGGCGCATCGAGTCGGGAACGGTCACGATCAACGTCCCCTACGGCGCGTTCCCCGGGATTCCCTTCGGCGGTTACAAGCAGTCCGGTTTCGGGCGCGAGCAGGCCCTCGAGACCCTGCAGCTCTACCTCGAGACGAAGGCGGTCCTCCTCTCCACGGGCGCCCGGCCGTCGAACCCCTGGGGCCTATAGCTGCGCCGCCTGACCATGGCGGGTCGGCCATTGGGGTCTGACCTCCGGCATCGCCACGCGGGCCGCCGTTCGGCCGCAAACCGTGTGGATCTCCGGCGTCGCGCGCCGGGCCTGGAACGGAGCCGTTTCGGCCGGCGGTGACGCCCTTTCGGCCTGGGGAAAGCCGCCCGGTTCGGACGTGGCCGGGGTCAGACCCCGGCCGTGGGCGCTCGAGACACGGCCGTTAGCGTTTGAGGACGAGGGCCGCGCCGCCTGCGAGGAGCGCGAGGCCGGCGACCCGGGCCGGCGACACCGGGATCTTCTCGAGGCCGAAGAGGCCGAACGCGTCGATCAGCACCGCCATCGCCAGCTGTCCGGCGATGAGGAGTCCGACGGTCGCGAACGTGCCGATGCGAGGGGCGGTGTACGTGATCGTGGTGACCACGATCGCGCCCATGACGCCGCCGATCCAGAGCCAGGCGGGCTCGCGCACGCTCTGGCCGAGGTTCCCGACCCCATGCCGGACGACGAGGAGCACGGTGAAGACGATGATCGCCGCGGCGATCGAGCCGAACGCGGTCGCCTCGAGCACGCCGATCCGCCGCCCGAACGCCCCACTCACGGCCACCTGAACCGAGCCCGCCAAACCCGCGACGAGCGAGAGGCCGACTGCCACGGAGGTCGCGGACACGGCGGCGAGGATAACGCCCGCGATTGGGCCGTGTTGGCCAACGTGTCCCCTGCGGTCCGCGAGTAGACTCGCCGCATGTCCCTGCAGGAGCGCACCGCCTCCGACGCCGTCACCGCCGCCCGCCACCGCTACGTCGCGGCCGGGGTCGCGACGCCGCCGCTCGTCGTCGCCCGGGCCGAGGGCGCCCGGATCGTCGACCTCGACGGCCGTTCCTACATCGACTTCGCCGGCGGGCTCGGCTGCCAGAACACCGGGCACGGGCTGCCCGCGGCGATCGCGGCCGTCCACGACCAGGCCGACCGGTTCCTGCACCAGTGCTTCATGGTCGGCATGTACGAGCCCTACGTGGAGGTGTGCCGGCGGCTCGCCGAGCTCTCGCCCTGCCGGGGCGAGGAGCAGAAGAGCCTTCTCCTGAACTCGGGCGCGGAGGCGGTGGAGAACGCCGTCAAGATCGCCCGCGCAGCGACCGGCCGCCCGGCGGTCGTCGTCTTCGACCGCGCCTTCCACGGCCGGACGCTGCTCGCGATGACGATGACGAGCAAGGTCGTCCCCTACAAGCGCGGTTTCGGGCCGTTCGCGCCCGAGGTCTACCGCGCACCCGCCCCGTACCCGTACCGGGGCGTCTCCACCGACGAGGCGCTGACGGGGCTCGAGACAGTCTTCAAAGCTGAGGTGGATCCCGAGGCGGTCGCATGCATCGTCCTCGAACCCGTCCAGGGAGAGGGCGGGTTCATCGCGATGCCGCGCGACTTCCCCCCTGGTTTGCGCGAGCTGTGCGACCGTCACGGGATCCTGTACGTCGACGACGAGGTGCAGACCGGCGTTGCCCGCACCGGGCCGGTGTGGGCGATCGAGCACTACGGCGTCGAGCCAGACCTCCTCGTCTCCGGCAAGTCACTCGGCGGTGGGCTGCCACTCGCAGCCGTGACGGGCCGGAGCGAGCTGGTCGACGCGGTCGGCCCGGGAGGCCTGGGCGGGACGTTCGGCGGGAACCCGATCGCCTGTGCGGCGGCGATCGCCGTGCTCGACGAGGTCGTCACCGACGCCTTTCAGCGGCGGGCCGGCGAGCTGGGCGAGCGGATCCGCGCTGCCCTCGACGGCATCGCCTCGCGCAACGCCGCCGTCGGCGAGGTGCGCGGGCTCGGTCCCATGCTCGCACTCGAGCTGGTCGAGGACCGCGAGACGAGGACGCCGGCGAGCGGCCTCGCCGGCGCCGCCGTGGCGGCCGCGCGCGAGCGGGGGCTCATCCTGCTCACCTGCGGCCTCTCCGGCAACGTGCTTCGGATCCTCGTGCCGCTCGTCATCGCCGACGCCGATCTCGACCGCGGCCTCGAGCTCCTCGAGGAGTCGCTCGAAGCCGCCTCGGCGAGCGCCTGACGCCCGGATCGGGAATCCTTCCCCGGGAAGCCACCGAGAGGAAGGGGGACCGGTTGGTCAGGGTGTTCGTGGTCTACGAGGAGCAGCCGGACGCGGAGCGCTACGAGCGCCACGCGGAGCTCTGCCGCGCCGTCCCGGGCGGCGTGTTCCGGCACGGGAAGGTCTTCGGCGCGCCGCTGGGCGAGCCGGCGTACCTCTACTACGCGGAGTGGGAGTTCCCCGACCTGGAGGCCTTCAAGGAGGCCGCGCGGACGGAGGAGTTCATGGCCACGGGGAAGGACGCGCTGGACATGGGCATTCCCTTCCAGGTTCACTTCGCGACGGTCGAATGAGCGAGCTCTCGTATCCGGCGCCGCGTGATCCCGCCGAGCTCGGCTTCGAGGCGATCGTCTACGAGAAGGCGCCGCCGCGCGCCACCATCACCCTCAACCGGCCCGAGGTCCTGAACGCGTTCGACTTCCGCATGCTGCGGGAGATTGCGCGCGCCGCCGAGGACGCCTCCTGGGATGACGCGGTCCGCGTCGTCGTCGTCACAGGCGCCGGGCGGGCGTTCTGCGTCGGCGCCGACCTCAAGGCCTGGGGTCGCGACTACGTCGGCAAGCCGGGCGAGTACTGGAAGTGGTTCGGCGCCTTCAAGGACGCGCACGACAGGCTGCGCGAGATCGGGAAGCCGACGCTCGCACGCATCAACGGGATCTGCGTCGGGGGCGGCAACGAGCTGCAGATGGCGTGCGACCTGTCCGTGATCGTGGAGAGCGCCTACATCCGCCACGTCGGACCCGAGCACGGATCGGTGCCGGCCGGTGGCGCGACCCAGTGGCTCCCTCTGATCGTCGGCGAGCGCCGCGCCCGCGAGATCGTCCTCCTCTGCGAGGAGATCCCGGCGCGGAAGGCGGAGGAGTGGGGCCTCGTAAACCGCGCCGTGCCCGCCGAGGAGCTGGACGCGACGGTGGACGAGCTCGTCGGGAAGCTGGCCGCGAAGCTGCCGCAGACCGTCCGCTACACCAAGCAGCAGCTGAACTTCTGGCGCGACCTCGCCTGGCACCAGACGGTGAATCACGCGCGCGACTGGCTCGCGCTCTCGATGGCGACCGAGGAGCCGCGCGCGGCGGTCGAGCGGTTCCTCGAGAGGGGCTCGTAGGCCCCGGGCCTCGCCGCGACGATGACGAGCCTCGAGCACGAGACCCGCTACACGAAGACGAGCGGCGTCAACATCGCCTACGAGGTCACGGGCGAGGGCCCGCTCGACCTCGTACTCGTTCCCGGCTTCGTCTCCCATCTGGAGCGTGACTGGGAGGAGGCCCGGTCGGCCGCGTTCAACGAGCGGCTCGCCTCGTTCGCCCGGCTCATCCGCTTCGACAAGCGGGGAACCGGGCTCTCCGACAGGCCGCCCGACCTCCCCGATCTCGAGACCCGCATGGACGACGTGCGCGCGGTGCTGGACGCGGCCGGCGCGGAGCGCGCAGCGCTCTTCGGCTTCTCCGAGGGCGGGCCCATGTGTGTCCTCTTCGCAGCCGTGTATCCCGAGCGGACGAGCGCTCTCGTCCTCTACGGCTCCTACGCGAAGCGGCAGGATCCCGACGAGGACTACCCATGGGCGGCGACGCGGGAGGAGCGGGTCGCCTACGCCGCGGAGGTCGAGCGGACCTGGGGCGAGGACGGCGACATCTCGACGCTTGCGCCCACCGCCGACCCGGCGTTCGCCCGCTGGTGGGCGGCTCGAGCACGGGCCGCCGCGAGCCCGGGGGCGGCCCGCGACCTCATCCTCATGAACAGCCTGATCGACGTCCGGGACGTGCTGCCGGCGGTACGGGTGCCGACGCTCGTCCTCCACCGGACCGGCGACACGGACTCCCGCCTCGAGGAGGGGCGCTACCTCGCCGAGCACATCCCGGGTGCCCGCTTCGTCGAGCTCGAGGGCGACGACCACCTGCCGTGGCTCGACGGCGACCAGATCCTCGACGAGGTGGAGGAGTTCCTCACCGGGGTGCGCCGCGCCCCCGCGATCCAGCGGGTGCTCGCCACCATCCTCTTCGTCGACGTCGTCGATTCGACGGGCCGGGCTGTGGCCCTCGGCGACCGCCGCTGGGCGGAGCTCCTCGGGCGCCATACCACGCTCGTCCGGGACGAGATCCGGCGGTTCGGCGGCATCGAGGTCGACACGGCCGGCGACGGGCTGCTCGCCCGCTTCGATGGGCCGGCGCGGGCCGTGCGCGCGGCGCGGGCAGTCGCCGGCGGCGTCCGCGGCCTCGGGATCGAGGTCAGGGCGGGCGTCCACACGGGAGAGCTCGAGCTCGCCGGCGACGGCGTCGCCGGCATCGCGGTGCACACCGGTGCGCGGATCGCGGAGCTGGCCGAGCCCGGCGAGGTGCTCGTCTCGAGCACCGTCAAGGACCTGGTGGCGGGCTCGGGGCTCGAGTTCGCGGATCGCGGCACGGCGGAGCTTCGCGGCGTCCCCGGTGACTGGCGGGTCTATGCGGCGGTGACCCCGTGAGCGTCGTCCTGGTCGAGCGCGAGGAGCCGATCGCCGTCGTCAGGATCGACCGTCCCGAGGCCCTGAACGCACTCAACGACGAGGTCATGGGCGAGCTGGTCGAGGCGCTCGCCGCGCTCGACGCCGACGAGGCGGTGCGCTGCATCGTCCTCGGCGGCTCGGAGCGCGCCTTCGCGGCGGGCGCCGACATCGGACAGATGGCGGAGGCGAGCGCGATGGAGATGTACGAGGCCCGCCGGATCGACCGCTGGGACGCAATCCGCAAGGTGCGGACGCCGCTCGTCGCCGCGGTCTCCGGCTACTGCCTCGGCGGCGGGAACGAGCTGGCGATGGCCTGCGACCTGATCGTCGCCTCGGAGACGGCGCAGTTCGGGCAGCCCGAGACCGGTCTCGGGATCATCCCCGGCGCCGGCGGGACGCAACGCCTCACGCGGGCGATCGGCAAGGCCAAGGCGATGGACGTCATCCTCTCCGGCCGCTTCCTCGACGCCGAGGAGGCCGAGCGGGCCGGCCTCGTCGCCCGCGTCGTCGCCAGAGAGGCCTGGCTCGAGGAGGCGAAGGCGGTCGCCCGCGCGATCGCGGCGAAGGGCCCGGTCGCGCAGCGCCTGGCGAAGGAGTCCGTCGACCGGGCGTACGAGACCACCCTCGAGGCCGGCCTCGGCCACGAGCGCAAGGCGCTCTACCTGGCCTTCGCCTCGGAGGACGCCCGCGAAGGCCTGACGGCGTTCACCGAGAAGCGCAAGCCGGAGTTCCGCGGACGCTAGTCGCGTTCCCACTCGCATGGCGATGTCCACGCGCTGGCACGACCCGCCCCGGTTGCGCGCGCTCGAGGACGACGGGGACGAGCGGCACGCGACCTGGCTCGAGCTCTTCTTCGACCTCGTCTTCGTCGTCGCCATCGCGCAGCTCGCCGACGGGCTCGCCGAGGACCCGAGCGTCCACGGGTTCCTCGTCTTCGCGGGGCTCTTCGTCGCCGTCTGGTGGGCCTGGGTGGGCTACACGTTCTACGCCGACCGCTTCGACACGGACGACCCGCCCCACCGCGCGCTCATGATCGCGGGCATGTTCGCGGTGGCGGTGCTCGCCTCCGTGATCCCCGAGGCCTTTCACGGCGAGACGGCGAGCTTCGCGCTCGCCTACGCCGCCGTCCGGGCGATCGTCGTCCTCCTGAACGCCCGGGCGTGGTGGCACATCCCCGCGGCCCGCCCGCTGCTCGACGTCTACATCCCCGCTTTCACGGCGAGCATCGTCATCTTCGTCGTCTCCGCGGCCGTCGAGCCGCCGTACCGCTACTGGCTCTGGGCGATCGCGCTGGCCGTCGACCTCGGGACGCCGCTCGCGAGCGGGATGCGGATCCGCCTCGTGCCCATCCACGCCTCCCACATCCCGGAGCGGGTAGGCCTCTTCACGATCATCGTCTTCGGCGAGAGCGTCCTGGCGGTGGTCGTGGGGACGACCTCGGTGAGCTGGGGGCCCGAGTCCGCTGCGGCCGCAGCGCTCGGGTTCGCGATCGCGGGGGCGCTCTGGTGGATCTACTTCGACTACGTGGACACCAGGATCGTCCGGCGGACGATCCCGGCCGGCCAGGCCTATCTCTACGCTCACCTCCCGCTCCTGATCGGCCTGGCCGCGCTCGGGGCCGGGATCAAGCTCGGGATCACGGCCACCCAGGAGACCGGGCTGACCGGCGAGGTGTCCTGGATCGTCGGCGTCGGCGTCGCGCTCTTCATGGGCTCGGTCGCCCTCATCCACGTCGTGACCACGCGCTCGCGGCGAGACGTCGACCTCTGGCTTCGCCTCGGGACCGCCGGGCTCGCCCTCGTCCTGGGCGCCCTCGGCCCCAGCATCGGCATCGTCGCGCTCCTCGCCGTCCTCGCGGCGGTGCTTGTCCTGCAGGTCGTCCTCGAGCTCGCGACCCACGATCGCCACGTCCACGACGGCGGGGGGATCGAGATCGGCTAGGCGCGGCGGCCTGCGTGGCGGGCTTGTGGGCCCAGACCTCGAAGACGCTGGTCTCGCCCGCACACAGGCGGGAGGAGACGCTAGAGCGCGAGCTCGACGGGCACGAGCTCGAGCTCGAGGCGGCGGCCCTCGCGGATCACCGTTGCGGAGACGCGCGCTCCGATCAGCTCGCCCGCCATCAGGCGCTGGAGGTCGTCGGCCCCCTCCACCGGCGTCCCGCCGACGGAGACGATCAGGTCCTCCGGGCGGAGCCCCGCGCTCGCGGCCGGGCTGCCCTCCACCACCTCGACCACCTCGACGCCGGCGGTGCGGCCGAGCTCGCGTGCGAGCCGAGGCGGGAGCGGGCGGGAGCCGCCGGCGATCCCGATGTAGGCGCGCGTGAAGCGGCCCTCGCGCATGAGGGCGCCGATGATCTTGCGGGTCACCTCGTTGACGGGCACGGCCAGGCCGAGGCCGACGCCCGCGACCGCCGTGTTGATCCCGACGACGCAGCCGCGTCCGTCTGCGAGCGCTCCTCCCGAGTTGCCAGGATTGAGGGCCGCGTCGGTCTGGATGACGTTCTCGACGATCCGGCCGGCCGCGCGGGAGCGGACGGGCAGCGAGCGCCCGAGCGCCGAGACGACGCCGGCGGTGACCGAGCCGGCGAAGCCGTGGGGGTTGCCGATCGCGACGACGAGCTGGCCGACGCGGAGGTTCTCGGCGTCGCCGAGGGTCGCGGGCGTCAGGTCGGCAGTCTCGGAGCGGAGCACGGCAAGGTCGGAGAGCGGGTCGGCCCCGACGACCTCCGCGGCGACCTCGCGACCGTCGACGAACGAGGCCTCCACCTTGCCGTGGGCGCCGGCGACGACGTGGGCGGAGGTGAGCATGAACCCGTCCGGGGTGATGACGACGCCGCTGCCGCCCCCGGCGGCCATGCGCCCGCCCCGCACCCGCCTCGACACGCGCAGGTTCGCGACAGACGGCGAGAGCTTCTCCGCGATCGTGACGACCGCGCGAGAGTACGCGTCGAGCGCCTCCGCCTCGCCGACCTCTCCCGAGGCGATGAACGTAAGATCGGCCATCCGGTCAAGCTACCCGACGAGGACAGGTCTACCGAGGAGCCGGATGGCCGAGGTCGAGACGACACGCGAAGGCGCCGTGCTGACGGTCGCGCTGAACCGCCCGGAGAAGCTGAACGCCTTCGGCGCGGCGATGCACGAGGCGTTCGCCGCGGCGCTGAAGGAAGCCGCCGATCCGGAGGTTCGGGCGGTCGTCCTCACCGGCGCCGGCCGGGGCTTCTGCGTCGGCCAGGACCTCGCCGAGCTCCGCGAGAGCGAGCGCGACGTCGCTGCGCTCCTGCGCACACGGTGGAATCGCCACGCCCTCGGCCTACGCCGCCTCGAGAAGCCTGTGCTCGCCGCCGTCAACGGCGCCGCCGCGGGCGCGGGGCTCTCGCTCGCGTGCGCCTGCGACCTGCGGATCGCTGCCGACTCCGCGGCCTTCGTGCCCGCGTTCGTGACCGTCGGCTTGGTGCCGGACACCGGCGGCTCCTGGCTCGTGCCCCGCCTGATCGGCTACTCCCGGGCCTTCGAGTGGATGTGCTCGGGCCGAAAGCTGGACGCCGCCGAGGCGCTCGCCTGGGGGCTGGTCTCCGAGGTGGTGCCCGCGGAGGAGGCGCTCGCAAGGGCGCGGGAGCGTGCGGCCGTGCTCGCCGCGCTCCCGACGCGGGCGATTGCGATGACGAAGCGCCTGCTCGAGCGGGCGGCCGGGACGCGGCTCGAGGAGCAGCTCGAGCTCGAGGCGCAGCTCCAGATGGCCGCGACGGCCTGCGAGGACCACGCCGAGGGCCTCGCCGCGTTCCTCGAGAAGCGCGAGCCGCGCTTCACCGGTCGCTAGAGCCCTCCTCGTCCGCCACGACACAGTCGTCCAGACCGAGCTTCCCGGCGAGCGCGTCCGCGGCCGCCTCGTCCTCCTCGGCCCGGGTGGCGAGCTCGACGATTCGCTCCCGATCCTCGGCCGCGGCCGCGTCCGCGATCGCCCCGGCGCTCTCGGCCGCCGCGTCGTTGAGGGCGAGCCAGTCCGACCATGCCTGGGCCTGCGACTCGGGTGGTTCGAGCGCCCGGAGGCCGGTGGCGCCCTCCTCGAGCAGCTCCTCGATCCGCCCGGCCGAGCCCGCGAGCTCGGCGAGCGTCTGCGGGGTCGGCACTGCGTCGATCCTTCCTGCGAAGTCGGCGCAGATCGCGTTCGCGCGCGTGCGAAACGCCTCCTCGCCGTCGTTCCCGCCGCTGCAGGCGCCCGCTGCGAGCGCTGCGCCGGCCACCACCACGGCCGCCGCTCTCATGGACGGGTCTGGATGTCCGTCGGGTAGCAGTCGTCGAAGCCGGCCTCGGCCGCGATCCTGTCGGCCTCGGCGATGCCGTCCTCGACCTGCTGAAGGGCGTCCTCGACCGCCGGCTCGTCGTGCAGGCCCCCGGCAGTCTGGACGTCCCGCATGGCCGACGTGGCCGCGGCCCGTTGCTCGAGCCAGGCCGCGTAGTCGTCCTCGAGGCTCTCGGGGGCCTCGAGCTGGCGCAGCTCGTTGACCGATGCCTCGAGCAGGTCTGCCATGTCCGCGCCGGTAGCCGCCCACTCCTCGACATCCTCGGCCGGCGGGGTCAGGAGGCCGAGGCGCGGCCCGTAGTCTGTGCAGACCGCGTTCACCTGGGAGAGGAACTGCGCGTCGTCCTCGCCGCCGTCGCCCCCGCAGGCCGCCACGGCGGCGGCGAGGGCCGCCGCGAGGATCGCGAGACTCGTTCTCATCCGGGTCGGGGCGAGTGTAACGGCGCCGGAACGCGGCGCGGAGCGCGGACTCCAGGCTCGGCGAGACCGAACGGCTTCACCGGACAGACAGAGGTCTCGAAGGATGCCGCCCGCTCGAAGGCCGCGGTCGATGCTCGCGCACATGACCGTGCAGAGCACCGGGTTCGCCCCCGCGGATTTCGGCGGGATCTGGTATGGGACCTGCATGAAGCGGGCGCACGTGCTCGTCGTCGACGACGACGCCGACATCCGCCGGCCTCGTCAAGGACGCTGCTCGAGCGCGCCGGGGCGACGCGGTGACCGAGGCGCCGAACGGGCGGCTGGACGCTCTCCGCGCCTTCTACTCGACCCCGCCGGACCTCGTCCTGCTCGACGTGTCGATGCCCGACCTCGACGGCTGGCAGACTGCTCGAGCGGATCCGCGACCTCTCCGACGTGCCGGTCGCGATGCTGACCGCCCGCGCCGCCGAGCTCGAGCAGGTGCGCGGCCTCAGGGCGGCGCGGACGACTACATCGCGAAGCCGTTCGGCCGGCAGGAGCTGCTCGCGCGCGTCCAGGCGATGCTCCGGCGCGCGGGCCGGCGCGAGGACGACCAGCGAGACGTACGCCGACGGCTTGCTCCAGATCGACTACGCGCAGCGGGCATCCGGTGAACGGCGACGGACGTCGTCGCTGACGCCGCTCGAGTTCAAGCTGCTCGCGACGTTCGTCCGCCATCCGGGCCAGCTGCTCTCGCCGCGAACAGCTGCTGGAGCACGTGTGGGGCGACACCTTACGGCGTCGGCGGCGACCAGGTGAAGCTCTACGTCGGCTACCTGCGCCGCAAGCTCGAGGGGGCCGGCGCCGACGCCTCCGCGATCGAGACCGTGCGCGGGTTCGGCTACCGCTACCGGCCCAGCGCGGCCTGAACCCACGGGATGGCGGCCGCCGCGGCTCGCCGTCGGCCAGCGGGCTGAACGGCTCCGCGACGCGGTCGCCGGCCCTGGCGCGCACCCCCGACCTCGCGCCCTCCCCGACGTGACGTGCCGAGGCGCCTGCGCCAGGTCGACGGCGCTCACACCGTCCGGCGCCGACGGAACCTCACAGCCGTCACGACTCGAGCCGGAAGAGCACGAGCGAGAGGATGTCCGGGTCGTCGTCGGCCGTGAGGACGAGCGGGAGCAGGCTCCCGACGCTCACAGCACGACCGCCCTGCGCTCGGATACCTCCGCGTGCTGGTGGAGCGGGATCGCCACGTGGAACGCCGCTCCGGCGCCCTCCTCGCTGGCGACGGTGATCCTCCCGGAGTGGGCCTCGACGATCGCCTTCGAGATCGCCAGGCCGAGGCCGGTGCCCTGGATCGCCTGCTCGGTCGCCCTCGTCGTGCGGAAGAAGCGCTGGAAGAGGAACTCCTGCTCGCGGGCGGGGATACCCATGCCGCTGTCGCGGACCTCGAGGATCGCCTCGTCCCCGTGGGTGCGGACGCGGACGTCGACGCGGCCGCCCTCCGGCGTGAACTTGATCGCGTTGGAGACGAGGTTGTCGAGGAGCTGGGCGACACGCGAGCGGTCGCCGTCGATGAGCGGCACGGGCCCGGCGGCGAGCGTCAGCGTGATGCCCTTCGCCTCGGCCTGGGGCCGCGCCGTCTCGACGCTCTCCGAGGCCAGGGCGGTGAGATCGAGCACGCCGACGTCCAGGACGAGCTTGCCCGCCTCGACCTGGGCGAGGAAGAGCAGGTCGCCGACGAGGTGGAGCAGGCGGTGGGAGTTCCGCTCGACGATGCCGAGGAACTGCCGCTGGTCGGCCGTGAGGTCGCCCGCCTCGCCGTCGAGCAGGAGCTCGGTGTAGCCGCGGATCGACGTGAGCGGCGTCCGCAGTTCGTGCGAGACGAGCGCGATGAACTCGTCCTTCAGCCGGTCGAGCTCGCGGAGGCGCTCGTTCTGCTCGGCGAGGTCGCGCTGCGCAGCCTCCGCCATCGCCCGGGCCTCCTGCTCCCCGACGAGCAGACGTTCGAGCTCGGCTTCGGCCTCGACCCGGTGCGTGACGTCCCGCGCCGCGCCGCGCCAGCCCGTCAGCTCGCCGTGCTCGTCCAGCACGGGGGTGGCCGTGCTCTCGAGGTAGCGCATGCTCCCATCCCGATGGCGCATCCGCAGGAGCAGGTTCGACCAGCCTTCCCTTCTCCGGGCGTGCTCGGCCGTCGTGCGCACGAGCGCCTGGCGGTCCTCGTCGGCGACGAGCTCGAACCAGGGGCGCCCGAGCACCTCCTCGGGCTGATAGCCGAGGATCGTGGCCACGGCCGGGTTCGAGTACGTGTGCACCGCCCCCGTGTCCCGAGCCCAGATCCACTCCGCCGTTGTCTCGACGAACGAGCGGAACTTGGACTCGCTCTCGCGGATGGCGGCCTCGGCCCGCATCCGCTCCGTCACGTCCTGGCCGATGGCCGAGACGCCGACCACGGCGCCCGTCGAGTCGCGGATCGGCGAGTAGGTGAACGCGACGTTCACGTGGCCGCCGCCCGTGCTCCGCTGCATCGTCTCCAGCCGCCCGACCCGGCCCTGGGCGACGACCTGCTGGAGGAGGTCGAGCGCCTCGACCCGGTGCTCCTCGGGCATGATCGTCGCGATCGGGCGTCCGAGCATCTCCCCGGCGGTGTGGCCGAAGATGCGCTCGGCGCCGCGGTTCCAGCTGGTGAGGGCGAGCTCGAGCGAGGCGCTCATGATCGCGTCGCTCGAGGACTCGACGATCGCGGCGAGCCGGGCGCGCGTCTCCTCGGCCAGCTTCCTCTCGGTGATGTCGACGAGGAAGCCCTGCACCCAGAGCGGGGTTCCCCGCTCGTCGCGGACGAGGATCGTCTCGTCGAGGACCCAGACCACGCTGCCGTCGGCGGCCAGATAGCGGTACTCCGAGCGGACGGGGTCGCCGTTCGTGCGCAGGCGCTCCGCGTCGGCGAGCACCAGCTCGAGGTCGTCCGGGTGGACGGCCTCGTGGAGCAGGGTGGGGTTCCCGATCCACTCGTCGGCCGGGTAGCCGAGGAGCTCCTCCACCTGCGGGCTCACGTAGATGTTGCCGACGCCCTCGTCCACCGGGCTGACGTAGGTGACGAGCGGGAGCTGCTCGACGAGGCTTCGGTAGCGGATCTCGGCCTCGCGGAGGGCGGCCTCGGCGCGCCGCCGCTCCTGCAGCTCCTCCTGGGCGGAGGCGTACAGGCGCGCGCTCTCGAGGGCGAGCGAGGCGAGGTGGGCGAAGCGGGAGAGCAGCGCGATCTCGGGGGCGCCGAAGGTCCTGCCGGGCTCTACGTGGGCGAGGCCGAGGACTCCGACCACCTCGTTCCGCGCGCGGAGCGGGACGCCGACGATCGCATGGAACTCCGCTCCCTCGAAGCGGTCGAGTCGGCCTTCCCAGGTCGCGTAGTCGTCGAGCGCGAGCGGCTCGGCTGTTTCGAGCACCCGGCCGGCCACCCCCGCCCCGCTTGCGATCCGCTCGCCGATGTCGTCGGCGAAGACGCCCGTGCCGACGGAAACCCGAAGCTCCTCACCGTCGCGCAGGTAGACGTAGGAGTGCTCGGTGGCGGCGAGCTCGCCCGCCTGCGCGGCCACACGCTCGAGGAGCGTCTGCGGGTCGTGCTCGTCGATCAGGAGCAGGGCGGTCTCGTGGAGTGCCCGGAGCTCGGCGTTCTGGCGCTCGCGGTCGGCCTCGACCGCGACCCGGTCGCTGACGTCGACGAGGAAGCCCTGCGCGTGCATCGGTCGGCCCGCCTGATCCTTGGCGATCGCGACCTCGTCGTGCACGGAGACGATCCGACCGTCCTTGGCGAGCATCCGGTAGGTGATCGAGAAGGACTCGGCGGTCTCGTACGCCTGCCGGTGAGCGGCGATCACCCGGTCGCGGTCCTCGGGGTGGAGGATCCTGACGAAGAACTCGGGGTCGCTCAGGCACTCGAGCGGCGTGTAGCCAGCGAGCTCCTCGATCTGCGGGCTCATGTAGATGCAGGAGCGGCTGTCGTCCAGGCGCGTCATGTACATGGCGAGCGGCAGCTGCTCGACGAGGCTGCGGTAGTTGTGCTCCGCCTGGCTGACGCGCACCTCCGCCCGGTCGCGTGCGTCGAGGGCCCGGGCGAGGGCGGCCGCGTGCCCTTCGAGGAACTGGTGGCGCTGCTCGAGCGTGCGCGTCACCTGGCGGAGGATCGGGAAGAGGGCCGCATAGAGCAGTGCGAGCGCGAGCGCCAGCGCGGCGGCGATCGGGGCGACGGTCTCCCGCACGCCGGCGGCGACAGGCCCGTAGTCCTGGAAGACCTCGAGCGCGCCGGCGGGCCGTGCCGAGCCCTCGAAGTGGATGGGGACCCACGACTCCAGAACCGTCTTGTCCTTGCCCGCGCCACCCTCGTCGTTCAACCCCGTGATCTCGTGGACGGCCTCGCCGTTCAGCGCACGCTCGACCTCGCCGACCTCCGTCGTCGTCGAGCCGATGAGGGTCCGGTCGTCGGAGTACGTGACCGTTCCGCCGGGTCCCCAGAGCTTGACGCGGATCAGGTCGCCGAGGAGCTCCTTCTCGTACAGTCGGTCGAGCTCGGCCCGGCGCTCCGGGGTCACCGGGCCCGTGAAGTCCGACGGCTGCAGGGCCGGGACGGTGCGCTGCGCGACTCGCAGGGCCCTCCCCTGAGCCGCCTCCCGGGCCTGCGTGCCCTCGGTGTGGCGAATCACGAGGAAGATCGCCAGCCAGGCGAGCGCAAGCGCGATCGCGCTGTAGACGGCGAAGCGCAGGACGAGCCTGGGCGGCCTCCTCGGCGCAGGCGGAGCCGAAACGGTCACGCGATTCGTTATCGGTGGGCTCTTTCACTTGCTTGAATGTCGGCACGATGGATCGTCACGCCCGTCACCTCCGGCTCCTGACCGAGACGATCGCCGCCGTCAACTCGACCCTCGACCTCGAGGAGGTGTTCGAGCTGATCGCCCGGAAGGTCGCCGAGGCCCTCGAGACGGACGCCTGCTTCGTCTACCTCTACGACGAGGCGGCGAACGAGCTCGTCCTCCGGGCGGCGTTCGGCGGGCGCGTCGAGGACCTGACCCGGGTTCCGAAGATGCGGCCCGGCGAGGGGATCACGGGCACGGCGGCTGCCGAGCGCGCTCCGGTGATGATCCCGCGCGACGCCCACCTCGACCCGAGGTTCAAGCAGTTCCCGAACCTCCGGGAGGCCCACTACCAGTCGATCCTGGCCGTTCCGATCCTCGCCCGGGAGCGCCTGGAGGGGGCGCTGAACGTCCGCACGGAGGCGGCGCGGGAGTTCACCGGAGCCGAGATCGACCTCCTGATGGCGATCGCCGACCAGGTCGCCTGGGCGATCGAGAACGCCAAGCTCTACGACCAGGCGCAGCGCCGTGTCGCGGAGCTCGAGGCGCTCGCCGCGATCTCCGAGGCGGTCTCGGAGTCGCTCTACCTCGAGGAGTCGCTCGAGGCGATCGTGGTGACGACGATGAAGGCGGTCGGCGCGACCGGCGCCGCGCTCGTCCTCCCGGACGGCACGATCGCCTGGCCGGAGGGGCGACCCGGCGCCTACGCGGTCCGGTTTCCGCTCCGCTGGAAGGGGCGACAGGTCGGTGAGCTCGTCGTGCGACCGCGATGCGCCCTTCACGGACGAGCAGCGCGCGGCTGCTGGCCTCGATCGCCCACCAGGCCGCGGTCGCCCTCGAGCACGGGCGGGCGGTGATGCGCGGCGTGCTCGCCCAGGAGATCCACCACCGCGTCAAGAACAACCTGCAGACGGTCGCCTCGCTTCTCCGGCTCCAGGCCGCGAACGCCGACCGGATCGACCCGCGCAAGGCCCTCGCGGACTCGGTCAACCGCATCCTCGCCATCGCCGCCGTCCACGAGGTGCTGACCGAGCGGCGCGACGACGACGTCGACCTCGGCGAGCTCGTCGAGCGGCTGCGCTCGATGCTGATCCAGGGCCTCGGCGCCGGCAAGAAGGTCTGCGTCGCGCCTCGACCCGGTCTCGCTTCACGGCGAGCGGGCGACCGCCCTGGCGCTCGTCTTCTGCGAGCTGCTCGGGAACGCGCTCGAGCACGGCGGCGACGAGGTCCGCGTCGAGCTCGCGCGGGCGAACGGCCGCGTGCTCCTGACCGTCGCCGACAACGGAGCGTGGGACGGCGCCATCCGCGAGGGCACCGGCCTCTCGATCGTCCGCGCGCTCGTCCGCGAGGAGCTCGACGGCGAGCTCTTCCTCGTCGTCGACGACGGCCTTCGGGCCGAGGTCGCCTTCCAGGCCGGCATAGCGCCGGTCACCGCCTCGCGCCGATGCCCTTCCCGAGCTGTTGCCCGCGTGTACCCGGGAGACCCCACCTCCCGCCCCATGGCCTGAGCCTACTCCGCACCCGCGCGCGCGTGGCGCGCGAGACTGTGTCGACTCCGCGCCGGCCGCCCGGCAGCCCGGCCTCCCGCGACGACCTGAGGAGCGAGCCGTGAGGATCTTGCTCGCCGAAGACGAGACGATCATCCGCCTCGACCTGCGCGAGATCCTGGAGCGCGCCGGCTTCGAGGTCTGCGCCGAGGCGCGCGACGGCGAGGAGGCCGTCGAGCTCGCCCTGATCGTCAAGCCCGATCTGGCGATCCTCGACGTGAAGATGCCGAAGCTGGACGGGATCGACGCCGCCAAGCGCATCCTGGGCGAGCGGCCGATCCCGATCGTGATTCTCACCGCCTACGGGCAGGAGGAGCTCGTCTCGCGGGCGGTCGAGGCAGGCGTCTTCGGCTATCTCGTCAAGCCGTTCCGCGAGGCCGACCTGCTGCCGGCGATCCACGCGGCGCGCGCCCGCCACGCCGAGCTGCTGGCGCTGCGCGAGGAGGCGGAGTCGCTCTCCGAGGCGCTCACCACCCGCAAGGTCGTCGAGCGGGCGAAGGGGCTCCTCATGGCGCGCGAGAACCTGACCGAGGACGAGGCCTTCGTCAGGCTCAGGCGCGCGAGCCAGGTCTCCGGGCGGCCGATGCGAGTCGTCGCCGAGGCGTTGATCGCCACGTTCGGTGAGACCTAGCGGCTCGACGGGCGCCTAGGGCCACCCGGAGCGCTCGGGGTGGAGGTCGAGCTCGCCGCCGTCGAAGCAGTTCGATGAGCGGTAGTCGGGCGGGAGCGCAGGCTGCACCTCGCGGGCGATGTACGCGGCGATCGCGCGTGCGTCGGTGGGAGACGCGCCGAGGCGCCCGGCCGTCTCGGCGTTCGTCTGCAGCGCGTAGCACTGGGTCGCCGCCTCGTCGCGAACGCCGGCGAGGTGCCAGGCCTCGTGGGAGAGGACGTTGACCGCGATCGCAGCCTCCTCGATCTCCCTCGGGCAGCCGCCGTGGTCCGCCAGGCAGACGAGGCCGGCGACGCCGCCGTGGAGGAAGCGGCGGAGGGTCGAGCACGTGTCGCCCGAGAGCCTCGCTTCGTCTGCCGGCCCGCCGTCGGCAGAGAAGACGACCGATCCGTCCTGCGCCTGGTCCCCGGTCAGCGCGGCCAGCCTCCCCGGGCAGGAGATGCCGACGTCGCGGCCGGCGACGACGGTGGCGATCCGGGCGAGCTCGGCCTCGTCGGCCCGGAGCGCGCGGTGGGGGCCGACGTAGAAGACGAGGGCCGCGAGCGCCGCGAGACAGGCGAGGATCCGCGTCGCCGTCATGCAGAGGGAGGTCGGCAGGCGCCGTCGCCCCCTTGAGCATGCGCGCTACGAGGGGCCCGCGACCTCCTCGAGGAGCTGCTCCCAGCGGGCGAAGAGGATCCGGAGCCGCTCGCGGGCCTCGGCGTGCGCCGCGAGCGTCTCCGCGTCCGTCCAGTCGGCTGCGAGCTTCTCCTCGAGCCCGGCCACCTCGAGCTCGGTGCGCCCGATCTCGGCCTCGACCTCGGCCAGCGGGTCCGGTCCCTGCGCAGGTCTCGGCACCGGCCGTGCCTTCGGCTCCTTTGCGGACGGCTCCGTCTCGGCCGCGTCCCGGCGCTCCTCTCGCTCCTCACGCGCGCGGACCAGGTCGGCCCAGCCGCCGTCCTGCACGGTGATGCCGCCGTCCTCGATCGCGGCGGTCTTGTGCGCGACGGCGTCCAGGAGCGCCCGGTCGTGCGAGACGAGGAGGACGGTGCCCGGGAAGCCCTCGAGCGCCGCCTCGAGCGTCTCGCGCGAGTCGAGGTCGAGGTGGTTGGTCGGCTCGTCGAGGACGAGGAAGTTGGCGCCCGAGGTGACGAGGATCGCGAGGCCGAGCCGGCGGCGTTCGCCTCCGGAGAGCTCACGTACCTGTTTCATGTGCGCGTCCCACCCCGAGAAGAGGAAGCGGCCGAGGAGCGTCTGCGCCTGCGGCCGGTTGAGGGTCGTCATCGCCTGGACGCAGTCGAGGACGCTGCCGCGCTCGTCCAGCTCGAGGCCGTGCTGGGAGAAGTAGCCGACCTCGACCCCATGGCCGAGCTTGTACTCGCCCGCGACCACCCCCTCGAGCAGGGTCGTCTTGCCGCTCCCGTTGGGGCCGACGAGGGCCACGTGCTCGCCCCGCTCGAGCGCGAGGGTGACGTCGTCGAGGAGGACGCGGCCCGGAACGGCCACCCGTTCGTGCTCGAGGACGAGGACGTCGCGGCCGCTTCGCTTCGGCTCCGCGAAGTCGAAGCCGAGCCCCCGCGTCCGGCGCGAGAGGAGCGCGGCCTCCGAGGACGCCCGCTCCCGCTCCTTCGTCAGCCGGCCGATCTGGGTCAGCTTCGCCTGCGCCTGCCTGGCCTTGCTCTTCTTGTAGCGGAAGCGGGCGACGAAGCGCTCGAGCCTGGCGATGTCGCCGGCGACGCGTTCTGCGGCCTTCTGGGCGTGCGCCGCCCGCTGTGCCTTCTCGAGGCGCCAGACGTGCCAGGGCCCGGCGAAGTAGGTCGAGCGGCCGGCCTCGAGCTCGAGGGTGGCGTTGGTGACCGCCTCCAGGAACCAGCGGTCGTGCGCGACGATCACGCAGGCCGCGTCCAGCGATGCGAGCTCCCGCTCGAGCCATTCGATGCTGGCCACGTCGAGGTGATTCGTCGGCTCGTCGAGGAGGATGAGGTCGGGGTCGCCCGCGAGCGCGCGGGCGAGCGAGGCGCGCGTGATCTCCCCGCCGGAGAAGGTCGAGAGCCGGCGGTCGAAGTCCTCGTCGCGGAAGCCGAGGCCCCGGGCGACTGCGCCCACGTGGTCGCGCCAGCCGTAGCCGCCGGCATGCTCGAGACGCGCCTGCGCGCGGGCGTAGGCGGCAAGCGTCGCCGGTTCGGCGTCACCGTCGGCCATCCGCTCCTCCAGGCTGCTCAGCTCGCGCTCGGTGGCGAGCACGGCCGCCGCGCCCGAGAGCACGTACTCCCGCAGCGTCAGGTCCCGGTCGTGCGGCGGGCGCTGGTCGTGGAGCGCGGTGCGGGTGCCCTTCTCGACGACGAGGTCGCCGCCCTCGATCGTCGTCTCGCCCGTCAGCATCCGCAGGAGCGTCGTCTTCCCGGCGCCGTTCGGGCCCGCGAGGGCGAGCCGGTCGCGCCGCTCCAGCTTGAAGGAGACGCCGTCGAAGAGGACATTGCCGGCGAACTCCTTGCGGAGGTTGGAGGCGATCACCACGGCCATGCGCGAATGGTGGCACGGCCGCCCTGCTTCCGGGGGCTGCATAGCGCGGCCGCCACCTGGGTAGGATGGCCGCGATGAGCGACCGGGAACGCTGGCAGGAGCTGGGACAGCAGCTGCGCGTCGACTCCGTCCGCGCGGCGGCGGCGGCCGGGTCCGGGCACCCGACCTCCTCGATGTCGGCTGCCGACCTGATGGCCGTCCTCTACGACAAGTACCTGCGCTACGACTTCGCCGACCCGGACAACACCGCGAACGACCACGTCGTCTTCTCGAAGGGCCATGCCTCGCCGCTCGTGTACGCGCTCCTGAAGGCGGTCGGCGCGATCTCGGACGAGGAGCTCCTGACCTTCCGCAAGCTGGGAAGCCCGCTCGAGGGTCATCCGACCCCGGTGCTGCCGTGGGTGGACGTCGCCACCGGCTCGCTCGGCCAGGGCCTGCCGATCTCCGTCGGCATCGCGCTCGCCGGCAAGAGCCTCGACCGCCTCCCCTACCGGGTCTGGACGCTCTGCGGCGACAGCGAGATGGCCGAGGGATCGATGTGGGAGGCCTTCGAGCACGCGAGCCACGCGAAGCTCGACAACCTCACGGCCGTCATCGACGTCAACCGGCTCGGCCAGCGCGGCGAGACCATGCACGGCTGGGACCTCGAGTCGTACACCCGCCGGGTCGAGGCCTGCGACTGGCACGCGATCGCCGTCGACGGCCACGACGTCGAGGCGATCGACGCTGCCTTCGCCGAGGCCGTCGCGGTCGAGGGCCGCCCGACGGCGATCGTGGCGCGCACGCTCAAGGGCAAGGGCGTCGCCGCGGTCGAGAACAAGGACGGCTGGCACGGGAAGCCGCTCGACGACCCGGAGGCCGCCGTCGCCGAGCTCGGCGGCGAGCGCGACCTCCGGATCGAGGTGTCCGCGCGCGAGCCCGAGGAGCCGTTCTCCTTCCCTACCGAGCCCCTCGAGCTGCCGCGGTACGAGCTCGGCGCCGAGGTGGCGACCCGCAGGGCCTACGGCGACGCGCTCGCGGCGGTCGGCGGCGCCGACGGTCTCGTGGTCGCGCTGGACGGCGAGGTCTCCAACTCGACGTACTCCGAGATCTTCAAGGCGGCTCATCCAGACCGCTTCTTCGAGATGTTCATCGCCGAGCAGCAGATGGTCGCCGCCGCGGTCGGCCTCCAGGTGCGTGGCTGGAAGCCCTTCGCCTCGACGTTCGCCGCCTTCCTCACGCGCGCCTACGACTTCGTCCGCATGGCGGCGGTCAGCCGGGCGACGCTGGCGCTCTCAGGGTCGCACGCCGGCGTCTCGATCGGCGAGGACGGCCCCTCCCAGATGGCGCTCGAGGACCTGGCGGTGATGCGCGCGGTCGGCGGCAGCACCGTCCTCTACCCGTGCGACGCGAACCAGACCGCGAAGCTCGTCGCCGCGATGGCGGGGCTCGAGGGGATCTCCTACCTGCGCACGACGCGGGCGGCGACCCCGGTCGTCTACGGGCCGGAGGAGGACTTCCCCGTCGGCGGGAGCCGTGTCCTGCGCTCCTCCGAGGAGGACGAGGTCACCCTCGTCGGCGCCGGGATCACCGTCGTCGAGGCCCTGGCGGCGGCCGACGCCCTTGCGGAGGAGGGGGTCTCGACCCGGGTGATCGACTGCTACTCGCTGAAGCCGGTCGACGTCGAGGGCCTGCGGGAGGCGGCCGTCGCCACGGGCGCGATCGTCACCGTGGAGGACCACTGGCCCGAGGGCGGGCTGGGCGAGGCGGTGCTCTCTGCGCTCGCCGGGCTCGACGAGGCCCCGGTCTTCACGAAGCTCGCGGTGTCGGCCATGCCCGGCTCCGGCAAGCCGGCCGAGCTCCTTGCCGCCGCCGGGATCGACCGCGGTCACATCGCCGATGCGGCGAGACAGCTCGTGCGCGCACGCGCGTTACGGTAGGAGTGCAAACGCCGACCCCGGAAGGACGGCAGCGATGACCACCTCCCGACTCCACCAGCTCTCTGCGCTCGGCCAGAGCGTCTGGATCGACTCCCTCTCCCGCGACATGCTCCGCACCGGCGAGCTCGACCGGCTCATCCGGGAGGACGCCGTCGTGGGCGTCACCTCGAACCCGACCATCTTCCAGAAGGCGCTCGCCGCGGGCGATGCCTACGACGGCCAGCTCCGGCGCGAGCTCGAGGACGAGCGCGACGCCAAGGAGCTGTTCGTGCGCCTCGCCGTCGACGACGTCCAGGACGCCTGCGAGGTGCTGCGCCGCGTCTGGGACGAGGGCGGCGGCCGGGACGGCTACGTCTCGCTCGAGGTCGACCCGACCCTCGCCTACGAGACCGAGGCGACGATCGCCGAGGCCGCGCGCCTGCACGACCTCGTCGACCGCCCGAACCTGTTCGTGAAGATCCCGGCGACCGAGCCGGGCCTGCCCGCGATCGAGGAGATGATCTCGCGCGGGAAGTCCATCAACGTCACCCTGATCTTCTCGCTCGAGCGCTACGCCGAGGTGGCGGAGGCCTACGTGCGCGGGCTCGAGCGTCTGGTCGAGGCCGGCGGCGACCTGTCCGCCGTCGCGTCGGTCGCCAGCTTCTTCGTCTCGCGCGTCGACACCGAGGCCGACCGGCGCCTGGAGGAGGTCGGCGCGCCCGCCGAGCTCCAGGGCAAGCTCGCCGTGGCCAACGCGAAGCTCGCGTACGAGCGCTACAAGGAGATCTTCTCCGGCGAGCGCTGGGAGGCGCTCGCGGCGCGCGGCGCGACGACCCAGCGCTGCCTGTGGGCGTCGACCTCGACGAAGAACCCCGCCTACCGCGACGTCCTCTACGTCGAGGAGCTGATCGGCCCCGAGACCGTGAACACGATGCCCGCGGAGACGATCCGCGCCTTCCAGGACCACGGCCGCGTCGAGCTCACGCTCGAGCGGGGGATCGCCGATGCCCGCGAGGTCTTCGGGGCGATCGCCGAGGCCGGCGTCGACTACGACGACGTGACCGCGACCCTCGAGCGGGAGGGCGTCGAGAAGTTCGCCGACTCCTTCGCCGAGCTCCTCGACGGCATCCGCGCCAAGTCCGGCGAGCTGGTCGCCACCTAGCCCGTGGGCGCCGACTCGGGCCTCGACCGTCGCCGCCCTCCGAGGGGCCGGCCGTGAAGCTCGGCATCGTCGGCCTCGGCCGCATGGGCGGCAACATGGTCGAGCGGCTCCGCCACGGCGGCCACGAGGTCGAGACCTACGCGCGCACCGACCCGGCGCGCACGGCCGACTCGCTCGTGGAGCTGGCGACGAAGCTCGAGCAGCCGCGCGTCGTCTGGCTGATGGTCCCCGCGGGCGACCCGACCGAGAACGCGTTCCACACGCTGCTGCCGCTGCTCGAGGACGGCGACGTCGTCGTCGACGGCGGCAACTCGTACTTCCGCGACTCGATCCGGCACGCGGAGGAGGCCGCGGCGAAGGGCGTGCTCTTCCTCGACGCCGGCGTCTCGGGCGGGGTCTGGGGCCTGACGGACGGCTACTGCATGATGGTCGGCGGCGACGCGGAGGCGTTCGCGGTGCTCGAGCCGGCGCTCGTGACCCTCGCGCCCGAGGGCGGCTACGCGCACGTCGGGCCGGCCGGCGCCGGCCACTTCGTGAAGATGGTCCACAACGGGATCGAGTACGGCCTGATGCAGGCGTACGCCGAGGGCTTCGAGATCATGCGGGCGATCGACCTCTACGACCTCGACCTTGCGGAGGTCTCCGAGCTCTGGCGCACGGCTCGGTCGTCCGCTGCTGGCTGCTCGAGCTCCTGCACCGCGCGTTCGAGGCCGACCCCGACCTCGACCTGATCCGCGGCTACGTCGAGGACTCCGGCGAGGGCCGCTGGACGGTGCACGAGGCGATCAGGCCGACGTGCCGGCGCCGGCGATCACCGCGGCGCTCTTCGCCCGCTTCGCCTCGCGCCAGGACGACACGTTCGCCGCGAAGGTGAACGCCGCGCTCCGCAACGAGTTCGGCGGCCACGCGGTCGAGTCGGCCGCCGCCTCCGAGCAGTCGGAGCCCGCGGGATGACGCAGGCCGCCGCGCCGAGAACCCGCTCCTCGAGGGTCTCCGCTGCGGCGGCCGCCGGAGCCCGTGCGCGCTCGTCATCTTCGGCGCCTCCGGCGACCTGACGCAGCGGAAGCTGATGCCGGCGCTCTACGCGCTCGCGCTCCGCCGGCTGCTGCCGGACGCTTCGCCGTCGTCGGCGTCTCCCGCACGCCGAGGACGACCGACGAGTTCCGCGAGCGGATGAAGGCGGTCGTGCGAGCACAGCCGCGACGCGTTCCGCGAGGACGTCTGGGAGCGGCTCGCCGCCGCGCATGCGCTACGTCTCCGCCGACTTCGCCGGCGACCGGCGGCGAGGAGCCGCTGACGACTGCCTCGACGAGCTCGACGAGACGCAGGGCACGGCCGGCAACCGCGTCTTCTACCTCGCCGTCCCGCCGCCCGCGTTCGCGACGATCGTCGACGGCCGCTCGGCAAGCGGCGCGACGCGAGCGGCTGGACGCGGCTGATCGTCGAGAAGCCGTTCGGCCACGACCTCGCGAGCGCCCACAGCTGAACGACGCTGCTGCTCGAGTACTTCGAGGAGGACGAGATCTTCCGGATCGACCACTACCTCGGCAAGGAGACCGTCCAGAACATGCTGGCGCTGCGCTTCGCGAACGGCATCTTCGAGCCGATCTGGAACCGCCAGTTCATCGACCACGTCCAGATCACCGTCGCCGAGTCGATCGGGATCGAGGGCCGCGCCGGCTTCTACGAGGCAGGCCGGCGCGATCCGCGACATCTTCCAGAACCACCTGCTGCAGCTCCTCGCGCTGACGGCGATGGAGCCGCCGATCGACTTCACCGCCGAGTCGGTGCGCAACGAGAAGGTGAAGGTGCTGCGCGCGCATGCACACGCCGGGCCCGAAGTCGTCGTGCGCGGCCAGTACGGGCCGCGGCTTCATCGAGGGGAGCCGAGGTGCCGGGCTACCGCGAGGAGGACGGCGTCGCCGCCGACTCGATGACCGAGACGTACGTGGCCGCGAAGCTCTACGTCGACAACTGGCGCTGGGCCGACACGCCGTTCTACGTCCGGACGGGCAAGCGGCTCGCGCGCCGCGAGACGACGATCGCGATCCAGTTCAAGCGCGCGCCGCACCCGCCGTTCGAGGAGGCCGCCGCGGAGGGGCTGCGCCCGAACGTCCTGCTCATCCACGTCCAGCCGGACGAGGGCGTCTCGCTCGCGATCGGCGCGAAGGTGCCCGGGCAGGGGATGACGATCCGCACCGTGCACATGGACTTCCTCTACGGCGGCGCCTTCCGCGACGGCCTGCCCGAGGCGTACGAGCGCCTGATCCTCGACAGCATGCTCGGCGACTCGACGCTCTTCACGCGCGCCGACGAGGTCGAGGAGCAGTGGGCGCTCGTCGACGCGATGGTGGCGCCGTGGCAGCGCGACCGGCCCGGCTTCCCGAACTACGCGGCCGGCACCTGGGGGCCGCCGGCGCGGACGACCTCCTCCACCGCGACGGCCGCTCCTGGCGGAGGCACTGAGCGGTGGCCGCGCACGCTGCGCGAGGCTCGAGCGCGAGCTGAACGAGCTTCGGGCCGCCTCGGCCGAGCCGGCGGGCGGCGCCGAGCCTGCGCACGAGCGTGATGACGCACATCGCCTGGGTGCCCGAGCACTGGGTCGAGCAGGCCACCGGGCGCTGGCCGGGATGGCCGAGCGGCATCCGTCGCGGACGATCCTGCTCTTCCCCGGCCGGACGACGAGGTCGACCGCTCGACGGCGAGGTCGACCTCCGCTGCTTCGCCGGAGCGGGCTCGAGCACGAGATCTGCTCCGAGGTGGTCACGCTGCGCCTGCGCGGCCCGCGCGTCGAGGCGCCGGCGAGCGTCGTCCTGCCGCTGCTCGTCTCCGACCTGCCGGTGTTCCTGCGCTGGCGCGGCGAGCCGCCCTTCGGCGCGGCCGAGCTCGAGCAGCTGGTCGGCGTCACCGACCGGCTCGTCGTCGACTCGAGCGAGTGGCCGGATGCCCGAGCGGACCTGGCGCGGCTGGCCGAGATCTTCGGGAAGATCGCCGTCTCGGACATCGCGTGGGCGCGCACCGAGCCGTGGCGCTGCGGGCTCGCCGACCTCTGGCCGGCGGTCGCGGACGCCTCCGCCCTTCGAGTCGCCGGGCCGGAGCCGGAGGCGCTCCTCCTGCAGAGCTGGCTGGCGGCCCGGCTCGGCCGCGGCGTCGAGCTCGTGCTCGAGCCGGCCGGGGAGATCGAGCTCGTCGAGGCGGACGGGCGCGAGGCGCGGCCGCCGGCCCTCGATCCGCTCTCGTCCAGCGACCTCCTCTCAGACCAGCTGGAGGTCTTCGGCCGCGACCGCATCTACGAGGAGGCCGTACGCAGGTTCTCGTCGCAGACGACCTAGCCGAGCTCGCCGCCGGCTGGATCGCCGAGCGCTCGCGCAGGCGCTCGCCCTTCCGGATCGCCCTCACCGGCGGCTCGACGCCGCGGCCGGTCTACGAGCGCCTGGCCGAGCTCGAACTGGACTGGCCGGCGTGGCACGTGTGGTGGAGCGACGACCGCGCCGTCTCCGCCGACGACCCCGACTCGAACGAGGGGCTCGCGCGCCGGACGCTGCTCTCGCGGGTCGCGATCCCGGAGGCGCAGATCCATCCCCTGCGCTCGCTCGACGCCGACGAGCTGCCGGAGGCCTTCGACCTCGTCCTCCTCGGCGTCGGTGCCGACGGCCACACGGCCTCGCTCTTCCCCGGCCACGAGGAGGAGCTCGCCGACCCCGGGCCGCTGGTGCACGTCCCGGTGCCCGGCCTGCCGCCGCCGGACCCGCGGATCAGCTTCTCGCTCCCGTACCTGAGCGCCCAGCCGCTCGTCGCGTTCCTCGTCGGCGGCGAGGGCAAGCGGGAGATCCTGGCCCGCGTCCTCGCCGGCGACGAGTCGCTCCCCGCCGCGCGCGTGCGGGCCGCGGAGACGGTCGTCCTCGCGGACGCGGCGGCGGCGGGCTAGGAGAGTCCGAGCGCCCGCTCGAGCGCGGCGCCGGCGGCGAGGACGCGCGCGTCGTCGCCGGGGCGGCGCGGCGAGCTGCACCGACGCCGGGAGGCCGTCCTCGGCCGGGCCGCACGGGAGCGCGAGCGCCGGCCAGCCGAGCGCGTTGAAGGGTTGCGTGAGCGGACATCATCCGCTCGCGCAAGTCGAGCTCGTCGAGGCCGCCGGCGGCGCCACGCATGGGCAGCGTCGGCGTCAGCAAGCAGGTCGAACCCCGCGAGCGCCTCGAGCGCCCGCTCGCGGTAGCCGCCCGCTCGCGCGCGCGAGCGGCCACGGCCTCGTCCGTGACCGCGAAGGCAGCGCTCGATCTTCCTGCGCACGTTCTCGCCGTAGAGGTCGGCGTGCTCCGCGAAGAGCTCGCGGTGGACGTCGGCCACCTCGCGCATGGAAGGCGGGGCCGAGGTCGCCCGGCGAGCGGGAAGTCGACGGGCGTCGACGCGGGAAGCGCGCGGCCGCCGCCTCGACGCGCTCGCGCACGAGCGGGTCGGCGAGATCGACCCAGGCGACGCCGACGCGGACCTCGCACGGCGTCGCCGGGCTCGTCGCGAGGCCCGGCACGAGCGCGTCCATCAGCTCGACGCAGCCGGCGACCGACGCGCGCCATCGGGCCGGCGTGGTCGAAGCTCGGCGCGAGCGGGAAGACGCCGTCCGCCGGCACGAGCCCGTACGTCGGCTTGAAGCCGACGACGCCGCAGCAGGCCGCCGGGAATGCGGATCGAGCCGGCGCGAGTCGGTGCCGAGCGCGGCCTCGCAGAGCGCCGGCGCGAGCGCCGCCGCCGAGCCGCCGCTCGAGCCGCCCGCGATCCGGCCCGGCGCGCGCGGGTTCGGCACAGTGCCGTAGTGCGCGTTCTGCGAGGTGATCGCCGTAGGCGAACTCGTGCAGGTTCGTCTTGCCCACGACCGCGTAGCCGGCCGCCTCGAGCCGCGGCACGCGGCCGCCGCTCGGTCGGGCACGTGCTCGGCGAAGATCGCCGAGCCGTACGTCGTCGTCAGGCCGGCCGTGTCGAGCAGGTCCTTGACCGCGAGCGGGATGCCCTCGGGAGGCTCGTCGGGAGTCGCGACGAAGGCTCGGTACGGGTCAGGCGAGCGCGTCGTAGACCACGCGATGCGCGACCGAGCCAGCGACCAGGACGAGCGCGACGCCGAAGAGCAGGCGGCCCAGGCGCATGTTCTTCCGTGCGAGCTCGCGGCTCCACGTCAGATCACCACCGGGTCGAGGGCCATCGCCACGAAGAGCAGCGCCAGGTAGAGCAGCGAGTAGTGGAAGAGACGGCGCGCCCGCGCGGGTCGAGGTCGCGCCGGAGCGGCCAGCGCGAGCCACGACGAAGGCGGCGCCGAGCACGCGCGCGCGCGACGACGTAGACGGGCCCGAGCGAGCGGCCGAGCCACCGGCACGAGCGTCGACCGCGACGAGGACGACCGAGTAGAGCAGGATCTGGCGCGCCGTCTCGCGGTCGCCGCGCACGACCGGCAGCATCGGCACGCCCGCGCGCGCGTAGCTCGCGCTTGATCAGGAGCGCGAGCGCCCAGAAGTGCGGCGGCGTCCAGAGGAAGACGATCGCGAAGAGCAGCGAGCGGCGACGAGCGTCAGGTTCCCGGTCGCGGCCGCGTAGCCGACGAGCGGCGGCACGGCGCCGGCGGCGCCGCCGATGACGATGTTCTGCGGCGTCGTGCGCTTCAGCCAGCGCGTGTAGACGAGGACGTAGAAGAGGTTGCCGACGAGCGCGAGCAGCGCGGTGAGCACGTTGACGAGCTCGTCGAGCAGGACGAACGAGAGCGCCGAGAGCGCGAGCCCGAACTCGAGCGCCCGCTCGGGCGGGACCCGGCCCGAGGCGACCGGGCGCTTCGCGGTGCGCTCGCCCATCAGCGGGTCGATGTCGCGGTCGAGGACGTGGTTGAGCGCGCGGCGCCGCCGCAGGCGAGCGCGAGCCCGCCGAGCGTCGCGAGCGCGAGGCCCGCGGACGGCAGCCCGCCCGCGCCGACGACAGGCCGCCGGCGCCGGTGAGCAGGAGCAGCAACATGATCCGCGGCTTCGTCAGCGTCAGGTAGTCGCGCAGCGAGGCCCGCGGACCGGCCGTCCGCCCCGGAACGCCACCGCCGCGGACGACCGCGGCCGCCGCGAGCGCGGCCGCCCCGAGCGCGACGTGGAGCCAGGTCGGCCCGCCGGCGAGCGCCGCGAGCCCCGCCGCAGCGAAGAGGAAGAGCGCCGGCGCCGCCGTCCAGAGGAGCCCGGGCCGGTCCGGATGCGCGAGCCGGGCGGTCAACGCCGTCGCTGCGAGGAGCGCGAGCGTCACATGGGCGGCGACGTCGTGGGCGATGCCCCACGAGCCCGTGGCGACGACGGTGGCGACCCCCGCCGTGGCGGCGACCGCCGTCAGCCGGAGCCAGGGGCCGGGACGTGCGCGTCACGATCTGCAGCTCCCCGAGCCTCAGCCGCAGGTCGCGCAGCGGCCGGGGGCTCGTGACGTAGGGGACGGAGTCGAAGTTGTGCGCGGCGGCGGCGAGGTCGCGTACCACTCGAGCGTGTCGGCGACGCCACGGGTCGTTGCCGACGCGCGCGCCGCTCCGCCAGCTCTTGGCGGCGTTCCAGACGAAGACGAGGATGGCGACGCCCATGAGGAAGGAGCCCGATCGTCGAGATCAGGTTGTACCACTCCCAGAGCCCCTCGCGGTCGTACGTGTAGACGCGGCGCGGCATGCCCATCAGCCCGAGCAGGTGCTGCGGCAGGAACGTCGCGTTGAAGCCGACGAAGAGGAGCCAGAAGTGGAGCTTCCCCAGCCGCTCGTCGAGCATCCGGCCGGAGATCTTCGGCAACCAGTAGTAGGTCCCGGCGAAGATCCCGAAGACGGTGCCGCCGAAGAGCACGTAGTGCAGGTGGGCGACGACGTAGTACGAGTCCTGGGCCTGGTAGTCGACCGGGAACGCGGCGAGGAGGATCCCGGAGAGCCCGCCCATCGTGAACAGCGCGATGAAGCCGAGGCAGAAGTAGAGCGGCGCGCGGAACCAGAGGTTCCCCCGCCAGAGCGTCGCGAGCCAGTTGAAGATCTTGATAGCCGTCGGGACCGCCACCGCGAAGGAGGCGATCATGAACCAGGCCTGCAGCGGGTTCGAGAGTCCCGACCGTGAACATGTGGTGGGCCCAGACGAGCATGCTCGCGAACGCGATCCCGATCGTCGAGAACGCGATCGCCTTGTAGCCGAAGATCGGCTTGCGCGAGAAGACGGGGATCGCCTCCGAGATCATCCCCATCGCGGGCAGGACCATGATGTAGACCTCGGGGTGCCCGAAGAACCAGAACATGTGCTGGTAGAGGAGGGCCCCCTCCTGGCCCGTGAAGAACGTCGTCCCCGCCTGGCGGTCGAGCAGGAGGAGGGTCACCGCGGCCGAGATCGTGGGCAGGACGAGCAGGAGCAGCACCGAGTAGGCCTCGATCGTCCAGACGAAGAGCGGGATGCGCATCCAGGTCATCCCCGGCGTGCGCATGTTGTGGATCGTGACGATGAAGTTGATCGCGCCCGCGAGCGACGCGAGCGAGGTCATGTGGAGGCCGAGGATCCAGAGGTCCTGGCCGTTGCCGGGGCTGAACTCCGCGGTCGAGAGCGGCGTGTAGGCCGTCCAGCCCGAGCTCGCGGCGCCGCCGTCGGCGAGGAAGCTGCGAGAGGATGACGAGCCCGCCGAGCAAAAAGAGCCAGTAGGAGAACGCGTTCAGCCGCGGGAACGCCATGTCCCTGGCGCCGATCATGAGCGGGACGAGGTAGTTGCCGAAGCCGGCCAGGATCGGGACGACGAAGAGGAACATCATCATCGTCCCGTGCATCGTGAAGAGCTGGTTGTAGGAGTTCTGGGTGATGAAGTCGTTGTCCGCCTGCGCGAGCTGCGTTCGCATCAGGAGGGCCATCACGCCGGCGGCGAAGAAGAAGAAGAACGCCGTGACGATGTAGAGGATTCCGATGCGCTTGTGGTCGACCGTCGTCAGCCAGCTGGTAACGCGGCCGTCGCGCCAGGTGGGGTTGACGGTCTCCGTCCTGACGGCCACTAGCCGTTCCCCGCATCCGCCGGCGCCTGCGGCGTCGCCAGCCGCTCGTTCGAGCTGATGTAGGCGACCAGCGCCTGGATCTGGAACTCGGGCCAGCCGCGGCCGACCGGGGGCATGTAACCCTCGAGATTCGGCTTGTTCTGGCCGTTCTGGAGCAGGGTGGTGAGCGCCTGCGGGTCGGTAAGCGCTCCGACCATCGCGATCGGCGGCCCGATGTCGCCTTCGCCGGCGAGCCCGTGGCACTTGGCGCAGACCCGGTCCCAGGTCTCGCGTCCGAGCGCGAGCTGCGTCGCGCCGGGCTCCGACTGGCCGGTGAGGAGTTCGAGCTGGCTTTCGTACTCGGGCTGGGAGACGACGCGGACGGTGGTCGGCATGACGGCGTGGAGGATGCCGCAGAGCTCGGCGCAGCGGCCCTCGAAGACGCCCTCCTCCGTCGGCCTGAAGCGGAGCACGTTCGTGCGTCCCGGGGATCGCGTCGCGCTTCCCGGTCAGCTCGGGCACCCACCAGCTGTGGTTGACGTCGTACGAGGTCAGCTCGAGCTTCACCGCGCGGCCGACGGGCAGGACGAGCGTGTCGAGCGCGACCTCGCCCTCCGGGTAGACGTACTCCCAGTAGAACTGGTGGCCTTGCACCTGGACGACGAGCTCGTTCGCGCGCTCGTCGTTCGTCGCCTGCACCGCTGGCGTTCGGGCGAGCACGACGGCGGCGACCGTCACGAGGATGACGGCCGGAATGATCGTCCAGATGATCTCGAGGCGCGTGTTGCCGTGGATCTGCGGTCCCTCCGCCTCCTCGGCCGTCGAGCGACGCCGGCGGAAGCGGACGATGAAGAGGACGAGCGCGCTCTCGACGACGACGAAGACGACGGCGCAGATGGCGAAGACGAACCAGTAGATCTGGTTGATCGCCTCCCCGCTCGGCGTCGCCGGGGAGGGCGGCGAGATGCCGCCGTTGCCCGACCCCTGCGCCAGCGCGGTCGAGACGACGGCGAGCGCGAGCGCTGCGAGCGTGCCGACGATGACGACGGTCTTCGTCCTCCCCATGGGCCGTTGCGATTCTATTCGCCGGGGCGGGAGCCGGGCTTCGCCATGAATGTCACCCGTTCGAGGGAGTTGAAAGTCACCCGAAATGTGGTTCAGTAAGGGCAGGCGAGACACCCCTTTCAGCGGCGAAGGGGGACTCGCATCGGCAATGCCGGAAGCTGGGAGAGGTTTTCGCGCGCCGAGGGGAGAGATCACTTGGGGGAAACCCTGTTTCCCCCAAGACCCCTTCCCCGGTGGCGCACTACTCTTCCGGTCGTGCCCGGCGACACCTGGATCGTCCGGCTCCCGCCCGAGGTGACGGAGCCCTTCGAGGTCTACGTCAACGGCGTGCGGCAGGGGCGCGGCGCCGACTACGAGGCGTTCGGCGCCGTCCTCAGCTTCTCGCGGCCGCTCGCGCGCGAGGGGCGGCTCGGCCTCCTCCGCTGGGCGAGCATCTTCTTCGGCGTCGCCGGCACGTACAGGAAGAACGACTCGGTCGACGTCGTCTACGAGGTGGGCGGGAGGCGCATCGTCGCCTCGGGCCTGGAGATCATCCCGCCAGACGAGCCAGAACAGCCCCCGTCGAGATGACCACGACGGTGGTGGGGAGAACGTGAGCGATCGTGGCGCAGCCGAGGGACGGCGACGCCGCGACGAGGTTTGGGAAGCGCGGCCGGCGCGCGTCCTCGATCGGTTCCCTGCCAGGCGTGGCTGGACGAGCTCGAAGTAGGCGAGGCACGGCAGGCAGTAGCGCCGCCCGAACGCGAGGGCCACCGCCGGCTGGGCGGCGAGCACCGCGAGGAGCGGCCATCAGCCGCTGAGGACGGCGACGAGCGCGAGGCTGCCGATCGTCGCCTGGTCGAAGCGCGGTGCGCTCGAATCGATGACGTCCAGGTCGCGGTAGGGGTGGGCGGAGCGGCGACGCTTCACTTTATGAAGCTTACTTCTTCGCGTACCAGGTGACGCTATCCTCAGAGAGCGGAGTGGCAACCGATCCGATCGACGAACTGAACAGCGGCTTCGTCCAGGAGCTGCTGACCGACTACCTCGCCTCACCCCGAGTCCGTCGCCCCCCAGTGGCGCGCCCTCTTCGAGGCGCAGCCGGAGCTCGTCCTCGAGCGGCTGCCGAACGGCCGCCGCCTGCGCGAGCTCTCGCCCGACGGCGCCGGCGGCAAGCGGCGCCGCGGCCCCGGTCGAGGCTCCGACCCCGGCCGACGACCTGCTCCTCGGCGGCGTCGCCGCCGTCGATGTCGCTCGTCAAGGCGCACCGCACGCACGGTCACCTCGCGGCGCACATCGACCCACTCGGCTCGGAGGCTCACGGCGACCCGGCTCTCGACCCCGACCGCCTCGAGCCGCGGCTCACGCCGGAGCTCCAGGCGCGGATCCCGGCCAAGTTCCTGCGCCTCTACGTCCAGGCGGACAATCTCGCGGAGGCGCTCCCGAAGCTTCGCGAGACCTACTGCGGGACGCTCGCGTTCGAGGTCGAGCACATCTCGAGCCACGAGCAGCGGCTCTGGCTCCGCGCCGCAATCGAGTCCGGGCGCTACCGCCAGCCGCTCGGCGCCGAGGAGAAGCGGGCCCTCCTCGCCCGGCTCTCCCGGGTCGAGGGCTTCGAGCGCTACCTCCGCCGTGCCTTCCTCGGCCAGAAGCAGTTCTCGATCGAGGGTCTGGACGTGATGGTGCCGATGCTCGACGAGGCGATCGAGCTCGCGGCGGCGAACGGCGCCAACCACGTCGTCATCGGCATGGCGCACCGCGGCCGCCTCAACGTCCTCGCGCACACGGTCGGCCGCGAGGTCGACGCCATCCTGCGCGAGTTCGAGGGCGAGCGCGTCGATCGAGGCGGTCTCGGCCGACCTCGAGTCGGGCTCCGGCGACGTCAAGTACCACCTGGGCGCCGAAGCGCCTCGCGCGACGCGGAGCGGCGACGTCACGATCACGCTCACCTCGAACCCCAGCCATCTCGAGTACGTCGACCCCGTGGTCGAGGGCGAGGTGCGCGCCTCGCAGACGAGTCACGACTCGCCCGGAGGCGAGCACGACCCCGACCTGGCGCTGCCGATCCTCATCCACGGCGACGCCGCCTTCCCCGGCCAGGGCGTCGTCGCGGAGACGCTCAACCTCGCCGGCCTCGACGGCTACACGACGGGCGGGCACGCTGCACGTGATCGCGAACAACCAGGTCGGGTTCACGACCGACCCGGACGAGGGGCGCTCCACCCGCTACTCGTCCGACCTCGCGAAGGGCTTCGACACGCCGATCATCCACGTGAACGCCGACGACGCGGAAGCGGCGATCGCCGCGATCCGGCTGGCGATGGCCTTCCGCGAGCGCTTCCACCACGACGTCGTCGTCGACCTGGTCGGCTACCGCCGCTTCGGCCACAACGAGGGCGACGAGCCGGGCTACACGCAGCCGCTCATGTACAAGCTGATCGAGGAGCACCCGACCGCGCGCGAGCAGTACGCCGCCGGCTCGCCGAGCTCGGAATCGTCGCTCCCGAGGAGGCCGAGCGGCTCCTGCAGGAGGAGCACGCCCACCTGCGGGAGATCCACGAGGAGCTGAAGGCGTCGTTCGGCTCGAGTCCGAGGCGCAGGGAGCGCCGCATCGGCCGGGGCGCGGACGCGCAGGTCGAGACGGCCGTCCCCGAGGAGGAGCTGCGCGCGCTGAACGAGCAGCTCCTCGCCGTGCCCGACGGCTTCATAGTCCACCCGAAGCTCGCGAAGGCGCTCGAGCGCCGGCGGGACGTGCTCGGCGAGGAGGGCGGCATCGACTGGGCGCAGGCCGAGGCGCTCGCCTTCGGCTCGCTCCTCGCCGACGGGACGCCGGTCCGCCTCACCGGCCAGGACACCGAGCGGGGCACCTTCTCGCACCGCCACCTCGTCCTCCACGACTACGAGTCGGGCGAGACGTACGCGCCCATCGAGCACCTGCCGACGCTCGCGCGCCCCGTTCCAGGTCTACAACTCGCCGCTCTCCGAGGCGGCCGCGGTCGGCTTCGAGTACGGGTACTCGGTCGAGGTGCCCGCGCGCGCTCGTCCTCTGGGAGGCGCAGTTCGGCGACTTCGTCAACTCGGCGCAGGTGATCGTCGACCAGTTCATCGTCTCCGGCCTCTCCAAGTGGGGGCAGAGCTCGAGGCTGACGCTGCTCCTCCCGCACGGGTACGAGGGCAACGGCCCCGAGCACTCGAGCGCGCGGCTGGAGCGCTTCATGCAGCTCGCCGCGCAGGAGAACGTCCGCATCGTCAACCCGTCGACGGCCGCGCAGTACTTCCACGTCCTCCGCCGCCAGGCGCTCCACTCGAAGGGCAGGCCGCTCGTGCTGCTGACCCCGAAGGGCCTCCTCCGCCTCAAGCAGGCGACGTCGCGCCTCGACGAGCTGACTGCCGGCGGCTTCAAGGCGCTCCTCGACGACCCGCGGCTCGACGAGGAGCAGAAGCGGGTCGCCGGCCGGCTCATCCTCTGCTCGGGCAAGGTCTACTACGACGTCGCGGGCCACGAGGCCGCGGCCGAGACCGAGGGCGTCGCCGTCGCCCGGCTGGAGCAGCTCTACCCGTTCCCGGTCGCCGCCTACGACGAGCTCCTCTCACGCTACCCGTCGGTCACCGAGGTCGTCTGGACGCAGGAGGAGCCGCAGAACATGGGCGCCTGGCGCGCGATCCGCCACCGCCTGGAGGAGGGGCTGCCGGCGGAGGTCGACCTTCGCTACGTGGGCCGACCCTGGCGCGCCAGCCCGAGCGAGGGCTACCCGACCGCCCACGCGCTCGAGCAGGACCGCATCGCCCGCGAGGCGCTGGGCGCCTTCTAGTAGCCGAGCGCGGCGCCGGCATAATCCCGGGGTGGGCGACGCGGGGGCCCTCGGATCGCTCCGTGAGCCCGGACCTCGTCGGGCGGGTGGGGGAGCAGGCTCGCATCGGAGGCCTTTCTCGAGGTCGTCGCCTCCGGGGCGCGCGCGTTCCGATCCGCGGCGAGCCGGGCATCGGCAAGACGACCCTGTGGCGCCACGCGCTGCGAGACGTGCCGCCGCTTGGGCTACGAGGTGCTGGTCACCCGGCCGGCCGAGGAGGAGCGGCTCCTCGCCGCCGGCGGGCTCGTCGACCTCTTCGAGGCCGCCGGAGTCGACCCGGTCGCCCTCCGCGCGGACGGCGGCCCGGCGGCTCCGTGGCCGGGCGGTGCTGGCGCCCGTGCGGCGGCGTCGTCGAGGGACGCGCCCGTGCTCGTCGCCGTCGACGACGTCCAGTGGCTCGACTCGGCCTCCGCCCGCGCCCTCCGCTACGCGATCCGGCGTCTCGACGCCGAGCCGGTCGGCGTCTGGCGACCCTGCGTCTCGGCCGGCTCGGCCGATCCGCTCCGCCCGCAGGGCTCATGCCGCCCGGCCGGGCGAGAGGCGCTCGACCTGCTGCCACTCGGGCTGAGCGAGCTGCGCGGCGTCCTCCGCCGGACGGTGAGCCGCGATCTCGCGCCCGGCGCTGCGGCGGATCTACGAGATCTCCGAGGGAAACCCACTCTTCGCACTCGAGCTCGCGCGAACCCTGGGCGAAGCAGGCGTCGGGTCGGGCTCCGCGCCGGACCCGCGGCTGCCCGGACTCGCTGCGGGAGGCGATCGTCGTCGCGGCTGGAGTCGGTTCCCGGCGAGCTGCTGCCGCTCCTCGAGACCACCTCCGCTCTCGGCCGCACGACGGTGGCGGAGCTGCGCGGGGCGCTCCCCGGCTCGGACGTGGAGGCCCTGCTCGCCGCGGCTGTCGAGCCCGGGATCCTCGTGGTCGCGGACGACCTCGAGGTGCGCTTCTCGCACCCGCTCGTCGGCTCCGTCGTCTACGCGCGGATGAGCCCGCTCGGCGTCGCGACCTCCACGCGCGGCTGGTCGGCCTCTCGGCCGACCTCGACCTTCGGGCGAGGCATCTCGCGCTGTCGACGGAGAGCCCGGACGGGGACGTGGCCGCGCTGCTCGAAGAGGCGGCGGAACGCGCCGCCGGCCGTGGCGCGCCCGACGCCGCCGCCGAGCTCTCGGGGCACAGCGCTGCGGCTGACGCCTTCGGGCGAGGCCGATGCGAGGCGACGCCGCGCACTGCAGGAGATCGTGCGGCGGGGCGCCGCCGGGGAGATGCGCCGGGCGCTCGCGCTCGCCGACGCGCTCGTCGACGGCCTGCCTCCGGGGCCGGGACGGGCCGAGGCGCTCGTCCAGCGCGCGCAGCTGGAGGACGAGGACGTCGAGGCGGGGGAGGTGCTGCTCGTGCGGGCTCTCGAGGACGCGGGCGGCGACGAGCTCCTTCGGGGCCGGGTGCTGGACCAGCTGGGCTGGCTCCGCGGCGTCTTCCGGGGCGACCTCCGTGCGGGCATCGAATGCGCGCGCGAGGCCCTGGCGGTCGCCGAGAGCCTGGGCGACAAGGAGTTCGAGATGTCGGCGGCGGCGGGGCTGTCGAACATGGAGACGCTCGCCGGGCACCCCGCGCCCGGACCTGATGATGCGGGCGGTGAAGATCGAGGAGGAGGTCGGCCGGCCGGCTCTGTGGGTCGGCCCTCGCGTCCTGCTCGCCGAGCAGCTCCTCTGGGCGGGAGACCTTCCCGGCGCGCGGGAGCTGCTCGAGGCCGCCGAGGCCGAGGCCGCGCGGTCGAGCAACGAGCGCTGGCGCCCCTACGGCCTCTACGACCTCGCCGCAGTCGAGTCGGCCGCCGGGAACCTTGCCGAGGCGGACGCGCTCCTCGGCCGGGCCATGGAGGCGGCGCGGGACAGCGAGGACGCCCACGTCGAGAGCTGGATCTTCTACCGCCTCGCGCTCGTGGCGACCTGGCTCGGCCGCGCCGAGGACGCGCGCAGGGCGGCGGGCCGGCGGCTCGAGGCGGCCGGGCGGCGAGGCGAGCGCCCAGGCGATCGCCCGGGCGCGCAGCGTCCTCGGGCTGCTGGCCCTCTCGGAGGGCGACGCGGCCGCCGCCGCCCGGGAGCTCGTGGAGGCGGCGCGGCTGCTCGAGGAGATGGGGTTCGCCCATCCCGGCGCGGTCCCCGCGCTGCCGGACGGGATCGAGGCCCTCGCCCTCGCCGGCGACGTCGAGCACGCCGGCGTGCTGCTCGAGCGCCTCGAGGGGCAGACCGACGCGGTCGGGAGCGCGTGGGCGCTGGCGGCGCTGGAGCGAAGCCGCGGGCGTCGTCGCGCTCGCGGGCGGCCGCGCCGAGGCCGCCGTTTCGCTCCTCGGGGCCGCGGGATCGAGCTTCGAGCAGCTCGGCTTCCTGCCCGATGCCGCCCGGGCCGACCTCCTTCTCGGCCGCGCCCTCCTGCGGGCCGGGCGGCGCACGGCGGCGGCCGAGGCGCTCTCGGCCTCGCGCGCGCGTTTTGCCGCGATGGGCGGCGGTGCTCTGGGAGGCGCGCGCCGTCGAGGAGCTGGAGCGCGCCTCGCCGGGTCGAGCCGCCGGCGAGCTGACTCCGACGGAGAAGCGCGTCGCCGGCCTCGTCGCTCGAGGGGCTGAAGAACCGGGAGATCGCGGAGACACTCTTCCTCAGCGTCGCCACGGTCGAGGCCCATCTGACCAGGATCTACCGGAAGCTCGACATCCGCTCGCGGAGCCAACTCGCGCGGCTCGTGGCCGAGGGCGCCGTCCTGGCCTCTCCGGCCGGATCGGAGGGCGCCCGCGGGCCCGCCGAAGACATGTAGGGGAAACCCGCTATCGCCCGGGGGCGAGGGCTCCTACCCTCGAATGCAGCCCGAACGCCGAGTCGAAGGAGCCCCGATGAGCACCAGCCCAGATCTCTTCCAGCTCCACCACGTGCCGTCTTCGCCGCCCTGGCCGCCGGACGCACCGATGCCTCCCCGGCCCCGGTCGACGCCGAGCCCGAGGTGGAGCTCACGCGCAGGGGCGTCCAGCGGCGCCTGCTGGCCGCGCTCGGGCGTCGGCTCGAGCCCGAGGCGACGCGAGGCGGGGCGAGCGCTCCGACGGGATAGCCCGCGAGCCTGCCGGGCCGCCGCGCATAGACTCCCGCGGGTGATCGACCCGACCGAGCGCTGGCCGCGGGGGCACGAGGAGAAGCCCGACTATGCCGGGCTTCTCACCTACGCGGCGTGCCCGTACACGCAGGACCCCGCCGAGCTGGCCGGGGCCGACGTCGCAGTGATCGGCGCGCCGACCGACGATCTCGTCTCCGACCGGCTCGGGGACCCGGTTCGGCCCGCGCGCGATCCGCGCCGCGAGCTGCCCGCCGGGGCCGCATCTGGAGGCGAAGGTGGACGCGTTCGCCGAGCTCAGGGTCGTTGACTTCGGCGACGCGCCGGTGATCCCGGCCGACCCGGTGCGCACCCATGCCGCGATCGAGGAGACGGTCGGCCAGGCGCTGGCCGCGGGTGCGATCCCGATCGTCCTCGGCGGCGACCACTCGATCTCCGAGCCGGACATCCGGGCCGTCGCCGCGGCGCACGGCCCGCTCGGGCTCGTCCACTTCGACACCCACACGGACACCGGAACCGAGGTCTACGGCGTCGAGGTCTCGCACGGGACGCCGTTCTACCGGCTGGTCGAGCAGGGCCACGTCGACCCGCGCCGCTACGTCCAGATCGGTCTCCGCGGCTACTGGCCCGGCGAGGTCGAGTTCGGCTGGCAGGCCGAGCGCGGGATCCGGAGCTTCTTCATGCACGACCTTCGCGAGCTGGGGATAGTCGAGGTCGTGCGGCGCGCCGTCGAGACGGCGGGCGTCGGCCCGAGCTTCCTGACCGTCGACATCGACGTCCTCGACCCGGCCTTCGCCCCCGGCACGGGCACGCCTGAGCCGGGAGGGATGACGACCGCCGACCTCCTCCTGGCCGCGCGCACCGTCGCGGCCGGGGTGGAGCTGGTCGGCGCCGACGTCGTCGAGGTGATCCCGACCGCAGTCGGCTCCGCGGACGTGACCTCGCTCGCCGCCGACCGGATCATCAGGGAGATCCTCACGGGCATCGCGCTGCGGCGCCGCGCCTGACGCCCGGCGGGGTTCAGGTTCCGCCGCCCGAGCGATACCCTCGATGAGGCATCAGATTGCGGGAAGGAGGAAGCCGGCTCCCCAGACGGCGACGCCCCAGGGCCCGTGCCTCCGCGCCAGGGCCGCGGGGGCTTTCATGCAACGACGACTGCTCGCGCTGCTCGCCGTGGCGCTCGCGGCGTTCGTCCTCGCAGGGCCGGCGGGGGCGATCACCTTCGGGAAGGCGGACGGCGGGGTGCATCCGAACGTCGGCGCGCTGCTCGCCGACTACGACCCCGACAGCCCAGGGCCCGAGCTGCTCTGCTCGGGCACGCTGATCGCGCCGACCGTCTTCTCGACGGCGTCGCACTGCACCGCGTTCCTCGAGTCGATCGAGATCTCCCAGGTCTGGGTGACGTTCGCGCCCGCGTACGACGAGGACGATGCGAGCCCGCCCGGCCTGATCGCCGGCACGTACTACACGCACCCGCTCTACCGGGTGACGGCCGCCAGCAACACCTACGACATCGCGGCCGTCGTCCTCGACCAGGCGCCAGGCCTGATGCCGGCGGTCCTGCCCAGGGTCGGCCTGCTCGGCGACCTCAAGAAGAGCGGGTCGATCAAGTCGAAGACGTTCACCGCGGTCGGGTACGGGACCGTTCGCGACGTGAAGACGGGAGGCCCTCACGCCTTCTTCTTCGACGGCATCCGCGCTACGCGCTCCAGAGCTACCTCTCGCTCCAGAAGGCGTGGCTCACGCTGTCGATGCAGCCTTCGACGGGCGACGGCGGCACCTGCTACGGGGACTCGGGCGGACCGCACTTCCTGGGCGGCAAGCACGCGAACACGATCGTCTCGGTCACGGTGACCGGCGATTCCATGTGCCGCGCCACCGACAAGACGTACCGCCTCGACACCCCGTGGTCGAGGGACTTCTACGAGCAGTTCCCCGGCGTGCACTATCCGGGGTAGCTCGTTGGCTTGGAGCGAGGGGGCGGCGCCGACGCGCCGCCGCCTCGCTCCGAGAAAAAGGCCCTAGGCGCCGAAGGAGTCGTAGGCGAGGCCGGAGTTGACCGGGTTTCGGCCCCTGCCGCGATCGTGCGGGACACCGACGAGCGCGCGACCCGTGCACGAGCCGCCGTTGCCGTCGGAGGCCTCGAACCAGATCCCGTAGACCCTGCCGTTGCCCCTCCCGCTCCTCTCGGCGCGCAGCCGCAGCTTCGACGACGAGGTCAGCACGGCGTCCGGCGCTGTCCTGCCGTCGCCCTTGCCCCGCACCGGCTCGTCCTGGCGAACGGAGGCGACGGTCACCGTGACGGGGTCCCCATCCGGGTCCGTGACGGTGAGCGTGACGGGCCGCAGCTTGTGGTTCGGGGGCCAGAGCCTGCCCGGTGAGGCGACGGCCCCGGCGCAGTCGGGCGCCGAGTTCACGTCGGCCGACACGAAGACGTCGAGGAAGCTCTCGATGCCGCGGTCGACGCCGCGGACGGCAAGCAGGTTGCTGTTCGAGTGCACCTTCACGTCGGGCACCGAGACGACGAGCGAGTCGTGCGCCGCGCAGAACTCGTGCTTCTGGGAGCCGACCAGCTGGCCGTTCCAGTAGACGTAGACGTCGTTGTCGATCGCGACGCCGATGCTGACGTCGGACGCGCCGTTCGGAAAGGCGATCGTCCTCTGGACGAGAAGGTCGGTGTTCGTCGGCCAGAAGGTGCCGAGGACCGAGGACAGCGGGCAGTCCCCTCCCGAGCCGAACGGGGCCACGCCGGCGGCGAACCCCGAGGAGTCGAACGAGGGGCTCTGGAATGTGGGGAACGCTCCGTGGGCCACCGCCTGGTAGCGATAGCCGGGCGCCCCGTAGGGGACGACCGTCGTCTGGGGGGCCGCGGCCGCCGGGGAGGCCAACACGGCCACCAGGGCGGCGGCGGTGAGCAGGCGGACGGCGAGGATGGAGCCGGTGCGACGCTGATCCTTGAAGATCACGACCGCAGTGTGGCCTCCTTCCGGGAGCTGTGCTTCCCCCGAATTGGTGCTCTCAGGCCACCCGAGCGAACCGGCGCCGCTAGGCGCGAAGGCGGCGCCGAGCCAGACCCTCAGACCCTGCGACCCTGGTGGAAGGGTCTTGTCCGGTGCGGAGCGGCTCCTAACGGGGTAACACGGTCCGATTACCGATTCGCCGGATTGGGGGCAGATTGCGCGAGATCGTGACGACGAAGGCAGATGCCCCCGGCACGAATCGAACGTGCGCACGCGGTTTAGGAAGCGGCTCCTGCGTGAGCGCGAGAGCCGCATGGTTCCAAGGGGATATGCGCGCTGCGCAGGCGGCGGGCGACAGTTGGCGCGACAGGCCCGGGTCAGACTCAACCTCAACCCGCCCTGGTGGGAACCACGGTTCGCGTTCTATCGTCTTAGGTGATGTGACTCGACTCCTGATGGGCCTCGTGGCGCTTGCGTTTTCTGTGCTCTTGACTGGGTGCTTCGGCTCGGGCCATTCCGAGGCGACGGATGAGGTCTCGACGGGTCTCGATCAAACAGCATTGGTCTCGGTACCCAGAGTCACTCAGACGAACGTCACCTATGCCTACGAGCTCCTTCACAAGGCGGGGCTGCGCGTGGCCATCCCGGAGACCTTCTCCGTGGCTGCCCTATGGGAGCCCGGGCCAGAGAGCCAGTTTCCCCGTGCCGGCGCCCGCGTCCCACCCGGCACCGTGGTAACGATCCGACTCCGCGGCGGGCCGCTCGGCAGTCCTGCTTGGAGGCCACATACGGTGACCGTTCGGAACCTGGTCGGAATGCGGGTCAGCGATGCCCTTGGCTGGATCGGAGACGCGGAGCTCTTCTACGAGGTGCGTGACATCCCGGCACTGCCTGCGAGTGACGCGGCACGCCTCTTCGACGCTTATCGCGTGATTCGCCAGAGCCCAGAGCCAGGTAGCCGGCTGAGCCCAGGTGTTCTCGGAAGAGCGGCGGCTTCCGACCAACCCCTGTGATCCTCTGGGTGTCGCTCGAAGCCAGCATCGCCTAGCGATACGCTCCCGGCCCTACGCTCGAGAGGATCGCGCAAGGATGCTGCGGACCGTGGAGGGCCACCACCGAGCGCCGCCGTGTGCTGTTGCGACTCCCTGATCGTTGAGGTCGCTCGCGATCTGGCGGAGGCTCCGTCCAGCCTCGCGCTCAGCTCGGATGTGGGTAACGAGGTCCGGCGAGAGAACTTGCGGCCGTCCTCGCTTGGTCGGCGCTACCCGTGCGTAAGCCCGCCGCTGCTCGGCGAGCAGTCGCTCGAGCTCGTCGACGGGGACGAGTCGTTCCCCAGGCATCTCGACCGTTTCGATCAGCGGGAGACGCGGCGGTTGAAGGTGGAGCGGCTCACGCCGAGCGCCGCGGCCGCCTGCGTGCGCGTGTAGGCGAGTCGCTCGACACGCGTCGCTTCTCGAACGACTCGACGATGCCGCGGCGGGATCGGCGGCCGCGTGCCTGCGGGCTTTCTCACTTCGGCGTCTCAGGCGGCGGCGAGACACGCGTACAGCGTACACAAATGTTGAGCCACATTTGCATCGCGATGCATCTGTGCCCCGCTGGCTATCCGGCTTCGCGGACGGCGACGCGCTACGTACGCTGCCGCTGGCGAATCGCCGAGTCACAGCACGGCGAATCCAGGCGCTGACCGTCATGCCGTCGGTCTGAGCCAGTGGGCGACGGATTCGATCGTGTCCGCTGGGAAGCGAACGGGGACGTGTCGTGCGAGCGGTCGGGCACGGCGAGGCGGAATGGCTCGCCCGCCGCGGCTCGCGGTGGGCCGGATCGTCGTAGTGCTCGAATGTTTCCGCGTCGTCTACTTCGGTCGCGTCTGCGAGATGCACTCGCCGCTCGCGGTCGCGAAACGCGAAGTCGAGGATGAGATCGGCGTCGAGGGCGTGCGCGACCCGACGGAGCGTCGCCAGGCGAGGCTCGTGCTCCCACGCTCGAGGCGGGCGATTGCCGGCTGCGAGACACCACAGCGTCTCGCGAGTTCGGCCTGCGACAGCCCGTGCTCGATCCGGAGGGCGATGAGCTGACGAGCGATCTCCTCGTACGGCGCGACGTCCTCCAGCGCCGACTCGTACGCCGGGCTCTTCCGAAGCTCGCTGTCGAGGTCTGTTAGTTGCCTGGTCGACATGGTCTCGTCGCTCGTCAGGCCGGGACTGCGTACCGAACGTGCTCCTCGATCTCGAGCCCCAGCGCATCGGCGACCTCCTGCAGCCGCTGCAGGCTCACGCCCGCGTAGAGCGTCGCCTCGTAGCGCTGAATCTGCTGCTCGGGGACGCCAAGCCGCTTGGCGAGCTCACGCTGTGTGAGGCCCGCCGCGATGCGGCCCTCGATGAGGACGATCGGTAGCTCTCGGAGGGAGCGAGCCTTGCGGCTCTTCACCTTGCCCGCCTTGAGCGCCTCGTACCGCTCGAGCTGCTCGCGGAGAACGGCGAGCTCGCTCTCGAGGGACTCGATCATCGCGTGGTGGATCCGGGGGTCGACGTCGGGACTCGGTTCCCGCCCACGCGTCGCCTCGATCGCCTGCTCGAACTTCCTCGCCTCCGACTTCGTGATGCGGTACTGGCGCTCGTTCGTGACCATACAACACAATAGTACCGTTGTGTTGATCTCATTTCCGGGTTGACCTACTCAAACGCACCGAAATTCAAACAGGTCCAATTGCTAGATTGGACCGACTGCGTCTCCTAGGTAGAGGTCAGGTCAAATGTCTCCGAGAAGACGAGGTCGTCCCAGCCGCCAGGACGTGCTGCGCGCCCTCGACCAGGCGATCGAGGATCTGGCCAGCGTCGGTGGACTCCCGCTGCCAGTCGAGGCAGACGCGATCTGGGAGGGCATCTGGTACGAGGAAGCTCATCACTCCACCGCGATCGAGGGCAACACCCTCGTTCTCAAAGAGGTCGAACGGCTCCTCCGCGAAGGGAAGGCAGTCGGTAGCAAGGAACTTGCGGAGTACCTCGAGGTCGAGGGCTACGCGAAAGCGGCGCAGTGGGTGTATGCCCAGGCCGCCCAGCAGGCTCCTGGCTGGTCGGTCGGGGAGCTGATCAGCCTGACCGAGCTGCGCCAGATCCACAAGCTTGTCGTCGAGCCCGCTTGGCTGCACTCGCCGCCGGACAGCCTCGACGCGCGCGAAGGGCCAGGTTCATTCCGTCGGCACGACATACGTCCGTTCACTGGCGGGATGACGCCTCCTCCGTTTCCCGAGGTACCGGCGCTCGTCACTGACTGGCTGCGCGACGCCAATCGAGGCCCGGCCGACGACCAGCATCCGATGCTCTTCATCGCGGATGTCCACGCCCGCTTCGAGCGGATCCATCCGTTCCGCGACGGGAACGGGAGAGTTGGCCGCCTGGCCACGAACCTCCTGCTCGTCCGGCACGGGTATCCGCCTGCCGTCATCTACAAGCGCGATCGGACGCGGTACTTGAACGCGCTCAGACGGGCGGACCGAGGTGACGCCGGGCCGCTCGCCGAGATATTCGCCCGGTCGGTCGCCGACGGCATCTACCGCTTCCTGCTTCCCGGCCTTGCCGGTCCCCACCGGCTGGTTCCGCTTCGTTCGCTGGCCGACTCTCAGCTCTCGGGCAACGCCCTCGCCGTCGCGGCCAAGCGCGGCCGGTTGCGCGCCGTCCGTCGGACGGATCAGTGGTACTCGACGAGACAGTGGGTCCAGGAGTACAAGGAGAGTCGGTACAGGCGAACCTGAATTTGACCTATCCGACCGCGATGAAATTCGACCAGGTCAACTTCGTGACTCATCGAGTTGCGCGATCCGTGAGCGGCTGTCGGTTCGGGCGAGATAGGCGTCGACGAGCGCTGCGGCCTCGGCCTCGGAACCGGGCATGAGTTTGCCGTAGAGGTCGTACGTAGTCTGGATCGACGCGTGCCCCATGTACGTCGTGATCGCCTTCGCGTTCACGCCGGCGGCGATCAGGACCGAGGCGAACGTGTGGCGCGCCTCGTGGAGGCCGATCGGCTCCAGGCCGGCACGCTTCCAGGCTTGCTGAGCGCGGCGCCAGAGGTTGGACGGCTGGAAGGGCGACTCGCCGCCGAATACGAGCCCGTCGGCCCGATCCTCGTTCGCCTTGTGCGCAACGAGAACGTCGCGGAGCGCCCCGACGATCGGGACCGTTCGGCGGCCGGCCCGGCTCTTCGGCTCGATCTCGACGTGCGCCTTCTCGTCGTACGCTCGCTCGACGCGGATGACGCCGTTCGCCAAGTCGACGTCCGCCCAGCGGAGGGCCATGAGTTCGCCGCGGCGCAGGCCGGCGTACAGCGCCGTCGCCCAAACAGGCCGATCGCGTTCCGGGAGCGCGGCGAGGAGCCGCTCGGCCTCCTCCGGTGAGGCGATCCGCTCGCGTCGGCCTCGTACCGCCGGGAGCCGGAGGTGAGCGCACGGGTTGACCGCGACGTCGCCGTCCTCGACCGCTCGGCGGAAGATCACCCGTAGGGGCATGAGCGCGTTTCGGATCGTCGACGGGTCGCGTCCCTCGGCGAGGAGGTCGTCGGCGATCCGCTGGACATCGCGGCGCTGGACGTCGCCGAGGCGCGTTCGCCCGATGCGCGGGAGGACGTGGTCGCGGAGGGCGGCTTCGTAGCTCCGGATCGCGCTCGGCTTGTAGACGTCGCCGGACCGCGTCCGGACGCGGCCGGACCTCATCCCGGCGACGAGACTCCTCGGCCGCCTCGGCGACGGTCGTGTGCGCCGGCGCGCGCAGCGTGCCTCGCCGGACGCCCGTTTGCGTCTCTGAGCGCCACGCTCGCGCCTCGGCGAGGGTGGGGAAGGTCTTCCGGATGCGCTTGCTCTCGCGCGCGCTCCAGACGCTCGCCTGGTAGGTCGGCTGGCAGTTGCAGCGGCCGCCGTCGCCGCGACGCGCAGGCCTTCCTGTGCCTCACCTCGATGCCCGTTCGCTGCGCCAAGACGGAGGACGCTACTCCGGCCGTCGGACGTTCCGCGCGACAATCGCGCGACAGTCCCAGGACTCCGCTGGCCATCCCGGGCATCGAAGACGATCGCCGACCGCGTCGAGCAAGAAAGAAAGAAAGAAATTCCTGCAAACCAGCCACTTCTTGCAGGACAGAGGCGAGTGCCCCCGGCACGAATCGAACGTGCGCACGCGGTTTAGGAAACCGCTGCTCTATCCACTGAGCTACGGGGGCGAACCTAGTTCTTGTGCGGGTTTCTGCGGCGCGTCGGGCCCCCGCGTCCGTTCTATTCGGCATCGTAGCGCAGGGCTGTGGAGGGGTCATGGTCCAGATGACCACCTTCGCGTCCGTCTCCGGGACGTTCTCGCACCCCGCGGAAGCGCGCCCGTACCTCCAAGTGGTGCTCGGTTACCCGATCAAAGGACAGCTTGTGAAGTACATCGACGAGCACGACTGGTCGCTCGCATGGGTCGGCTCAACACCTTGCCCACGCAGGCGACCTCGACCAGATGAGGTGCGATCGTGCGGCGAGCGGCAGCACGTCGGTCGTGTCGTGTGCGCCAGTTAGCCTCGGCAAGTGTCTCCGCGAAGAGATCACGGACGATCGCGTTCAGCTCGGTGAAGGAGCACCAGCGCGATCGACACCGACTCACGCATATCTGAATAAGACGGCGCACGATGAACTGTCCCTTGCAAAGGCTCCTCGGGGTCAAGCCTGAGCGGTGAGGCGCCGGGATTGTCCGCGCGGTAGACGACGGAAGGCCGGTCGAGGTGAACATGCTCGTGGCAGCGACGCCGTAGTGTGGAAGCCATTGTCTTGGCTTACGAGGCCGGGCCGCGAGAGAAGGCCGCAGACACCCGTTGTGCGGCTTGGCGCTGGGGAAGGTCATATTGTTCACGGGGCGCTGATCGGACCTGGAGGTGTAGATGGCTGCGAGAGCGCGGACTGACGAGCACGTCGCGGAGAGGGCCCAGGAGCGACCGCTGACGAAGGAGGAGCTAGGCGAGGTCGACGCCTACTGGCGGGCGGCGAACTACCTGTCGGTCGGGCAGATCTACCTGCTGGACAACCCGCTGCTGCGCGAGCCGCTCCGGCCGCGAGCACGTCAAGCCGCGGCTGCTCGGGCACTGGGGGACGACGCCCGGGCTGAACTTCGTCTACGCGCACCTGAACCGGGTGATCCGCGAGCTGGGACCTGGACGCGATCTTCGTGATCGGGCCGGGCCACGGCGGCCCGGCGATGGTCGCGAACGCCTACCTGGAGGGCACGTACACGCGAGCTCTACCCGCACGATCACGCATGACGAGGAGGGACTGCGCGAGCTGTTCCGGCAGTTCTCGTTCCCGGGCGGCGTCCCGCGCCACGTCGCGCCCGAGACGCCCGGCTCGATCCACGAGGGCGGCGAGCTCGGCTACGCGCTCTCGCACGCCTACGGGGCGGCGTTCGACAACCCCGACCTGCTCGTCTGCTGCGTCGTCGGCGACGGCGAGGCGGAGACCGGGCCGCTCGCGACCGGCTGGCACTCGAACAAGTTCCTGAACCCGGTCAGCGACGGGGCGGTCCTGCCGATCCTGCACCTGAACGGCTACAAGATCGCCAACCCGACGGTCCTCGCGCGGATCGGCGACGACGAGCTGACGTCGCTGCTCGAGGGATACGGGCACACGGTGTACTGGGTGGACGGCGACGAGCCGGCGGCGATGCACCAGCGGATGGCGGCGGTGCTCGATCGAGGTCGCTCGAGGACGATCGCGGCGATCCAGCGGCGGCGCACGGCGGCGAAGGCCAGACCGAGCGGCCACGCTGGCCGATGATCGTGCTGCGGACGCCGAAGGGCTGGACCGGCCCGCAAGACGTGGACGGCCTGCCCGTCGAGGGGACGTGGCGCTCGCATCAGGTGCCGCTGGCCGAGGTGCGGACGAACCCCGAGCACCTGCGCGCAGCTCGAGGACGTGGCTGCGCGAGCTACCGGCCCGAGGAGCTCTTCGACGAGCAGGGCGCACTGGTGCGCGAGCTGGCGGCGCTGCCGCCCAAGGGCTACCGCCGAATGAGCGCGAACCCGCACGCCAACGGTGGCCTGCTGCTGCGGGAGCTCGATGCTGCCGGACTTCCGCGACTACGCGGTCGAGGTCGCGAGACCGGGCACGACGTTCGCCGAGGCGACCCGCGTGCTCGGCGCCTTCCTGCGCGACGTGATCGAGCTCAACCCGAGCCGTTCCGCCTCTTCGGGCCCGACGAGACCGCCTCGAACCGGCTCTCGGCGGTGTTCGAGGCGACCGACCGCGCCTGGGACGCGGAGACGCGGCCCGGCGGACGAGCACCTCGCCCCCGACGGCCGGGTGATGGAGGTCCTCTCCGAGCACCAGTGCCAGGGCTGGCTCGAGGGCTACCTCCTTACCGGACGCCACGGGCTGTTCAACTGCTACGAGGCGTTCATCCACATCGTCGACTCGATGTTCAACCAGCACGCGAAGTGGCTGAAGGTCACGCGCGCGATCCCGTGGCGCCGGCCGATCGCCTCGCTCAACTACCTGCTTACCTCGCACGTCTGGCGGCAGGACCACAACGGCTTCAGCCACCAGGATCCCGGCTTCATCGACCACGTGGTGAACAAGAAGGCGGAGGTCATCCGCGTCTACCTGCCGCCGGACGCCAACTGTCTGCTCTCCGTGGCCGACCATTGTCTGCGAAGCCGCCACTACGTGAACGTGATCGTCGCCGGGAAGCAGCCCGCAGCTGCAGTACCTTTCGATGGACGACGCGATCCTGCACTGCACGCGCGGCCTCGGCATCTGGGAGTGGGCCTCGAACGACGAGGGCGGACCCCGACGTCGTGCTCGCCTGCTGCGGTGACGTCCCGACACTGGAGACGCTCGCCGCCGTCGACATGCTCCGCGCGCGAACTGCCCACGCTGAGGGTGCGGGTGGTGAACGTCGTCGACTTGATGCGGCTGCAACCCGACAGCGAGCATCCGCACGGCCTCTCCGACCAGGTGTTCGACACGCTGTTCACGACCGACCGACCCGTCGTCTTCGCCTTTCACGGCTACCCGTTGCTCATCCACCGGCTGACGTACCGGCGTGCCAACCACCACAACATCCACGTCCGCGGCTACAAGGAGGAGGGCACGACAACGACGCCGTTCGACATGGTCATGCTCAACGACCTCGACCGCTTCCACCTCGTCATGGACGTCATCGACCGCGTGCGCAAGCTCGGCTCCCACGCTGCCGAGCTGCGCCAGCAGATGGCCGACGCGCGCCTCCGCTGTCGTGCCTTCACCAGGCAGGAAGGCGAGGACCTCCCGAGATCCGGCGACTGGATCTGGCCCCACGCGTAGCCCGATCGAGATGAACGTGCTCGTCGTCAACGCCGGCTCGAGCACGTTCAAGCTCTCGATCCTCGACGATCACGACCGCCTCGTCCTCTCCGAGACCATTCCTCTGACCCAGGGTCGGGTGGAGGAGGAGGCCCTGCTGGAGGTCGTCGGGTCGGGTGGGCGGATCGACGCGGTCGGCCACCGCATCGTCCACGGCGGCACCGAGTTCGTCGAGCCCGTGCGGGTGGACGCCGCCGTGCTGCGACGGCTCGAGACCCTGGCCGATCTCGCGCCGTTGCACCAGCCCAAGTCGCTCCGGGCGCTCGAGCTGGTGAGCCGCCTGCTTCCGCACGTGCCGGCGGTCGCCTGCTTTGACACCGCCTTCCACGCCCACATGCCGCCCGCCGCGTCGACGTATGCCCTCCCCGCCGAGTGGCGCAAGCGCTGGATACTCCGTCGTTTCGGGTTCCATGGCCTGTCGCATGCGTACGCCTCGCGCCGGGCGGCCGAGCTCGCCGGGCGCGATGTCGAGGACTTCCGCGTCGTCACCTGCCACCTGGGTGCCGGTGCCTCGCTCGCAGCTGTGAGGAACGGCGTCTCCGTCGACACGACCATGGGGTTCACCCCCCTGGAGGGGCTGGTGATGGCCACCCGCTCGGGCTCCGTCGACCCGGGCCTCGTCCTCTGGTTGGAGGAGCACGCCGGGATGCCTCCGTCGGAGCTCGCCTCCACGCTCGAGCACCGCTCCGGCCTGCTGGGGCTGACCGGCAGCGCGGACTTGAAGGCGATCCTCGAGGCGGAGCAAGCCGGCGACGAGGACGCCGCTCTGGCGATCGGCATCTACCTCCACCGCCTGCGCGCCGGCATCGCCGCGATGGCGGCGGCGATGGACGGGCTCGATGCGCTCGTCTTCACGGGCGGGGCCGGCGAGCGCTCGGCGGCGATCCGCGGCCGAGCGGCGGCGGGGCTCGACTTTCTCGGAGTCGCGCTCGACTCTCTCGCCAACGACGCCCCGCGGCTCGACGCCGAGATCGGCCGGTCGGACGCCACGGTGCGCTCGTTCGTGATCGAAGCCCGCGAGGACCTCCAGATCGCCCGTGAGGTCCGCCGCCTGCGCGAAGGCGGGTCGGGCTTCTGAGCCGGTCCGGAAGACGCCCACATTGGCGAGCGACCCACCGGCGAACCTGGCATCCGATCCTTTGCGGCGGAACGCCGGCCGAGCTGGCTGCACTGATCGTCGACACGAGACTCCCTTCTGAGGCGACGAAATGGAGGGTCGGCGATACGTGATCGGCACCGACCCGGCAGGCTTGCTTCACCAGGTAGGAAGCGAGGATCCCCCCTGAGGTTCGGGGCTGGGTCCGGCCAACGCATGACGCGCCCGAACCGGCGTTTTGTCGTATGGAACCGCTGCTCCATCCACTGTGCTAGGGGGCGCGAGGTCACGGCAGCACCGTGCCCGCCGCGAACTCGGGTCCCAGCTAGGTCGCGGCCACGCCCTCGCGCGGCTCCCAGCGGAAGCGGCGGAGAGCTACGGCGAGACCGAGCAGGCCCCACACCGCCACGGCGGTGACGGCGGAGGGCGCGAAGCTCTCGCCGGAGACGAAGCTTGCGTGGATCAGGTCGAGGAAGTACGTGAGCGGGAGCACCTCGGAGATCGCCTGGAGGAACGCCGGCATCTCCGCGGTGGAGAAGAAGACCCCGGAGATGAACGCCATCGGCAGGTAGATGGCGTTTACGACCGCCGAGGACCCCTCCGCCGTCCGGACGACCGTCGTCACGGCGATGCCGAGGGCGGCGAAGGCGGCCGAGCCGAGCAGGATGGCGAGCACGAAGTAGAGCGGCCGGGCGGGCCAGTCCGCGCCCAGCCCGAAGACGCCGAGGCAGAGCTGCGCCGCGACCTGGAGCGCGATGACGACGACCGTGGAGGCGATCACGGCGGCGAGGTAGCGGCCGGGGCCGAGCGGCGTCCCGCGCACGCGCTTCAGGAGGCCGGCTTCGCGCCGCACGACGAGCGTGATCGCGAGCGCCGCGAAGGCGTTGGCGGCGACACCGTAGCCGAGCAGGCCGATCAGGAGGAACGTCGGCGCGTCCACCCCCTCGATCGGCTCGTCTCCGTAGACCGAGCCGATCAGGGCGAGCAGGATGATCGGGAAGAGGAAGCTGAAGAAGGCGGCCTCGCGGTTCCGCCAGAAGAGGAGCTGCTGCGCCCGGAGCTCGTGCAGGAAGACCGTCATTCGTCCCGCTCCTCGCGCGTGAGCTCCAGGTAGAGGTCCTCCAGGCTCCGGCGGTGCACCTCCAGGCCCTCGAGCTCGACGCCGTCGGCGAGCGCCTGGGCGGTCAGCTCGTGCAGCACGCGCGTCGGCTCCTCGGTGGCGACCACCACCTCGCTCCCGTTCCGGCGGTAGCGGATCTCGACCGCCGCCTGGCCGGAGAGCAGCTCCTGCGGCGAGCCCGTGCCGACGATCTCGCCTCCGCGGAGGATGGCGACGCGGTCGGCCAGCTGCTGCGCCTCTTCCATGTAGTGCGTGGTCAGGAGGATGCTCTTGCCGAGGGAGCGCAGGTCGCGGATCGTCTCCCACGCCTGGCGGCGCGCCGCGGGGTCGAAGCCGGTCGTCGGCTCGTCCAGGAAGACGAGCTCGGGATCGCCGACGAGGGCGAGGGCGAGGTCGAGGCGGCGCAGCTGGCCGCCCGAGAGCGTGCGCACGCGGGCGTCGCGCTTCTCGCCGAGGCCGACGAGCTCGATCACCTCGGCGGCCGACCGCCGGCGCGGGTAGTAGCCGGCGAAGAGCTCCACGATCTCGCGCACGCTCAGGAGCTGGTAGACGGCCGAGGACTGGAGGACGATCCCGATGCGGGCCCGGAGCTCCCGGCCGCCGCGCTCGGGGTCGAGGCCGAGCACGCGCACGGCGCCGGCGTCGCGGCGCCGGTAGCCTTCGAGGATCTCGACCGTCGTCGTCTTCCCGGCGCCGTTGGGGCCGAGGAGCGCGAACACCTCGCCGGTCTCGACGGCGAACGAGAGCCCGTGCAGGACTTCGCGCTTCGCGTAGGCCTTGCGCAGGCCCGTGACCTCGATCGCGCTCACCGGGGGCGAGGATAGCGGCGCCCGGCTCCGCTGCGGTCGTGGACAATGCCTCCTCGTCCGCTGCTCGCCGCGGTGGCAGAGTCTGCACGGTCCGGACGGGAGGCGGGGCTCGGCCTCCTCCGGCATCCACCCCGGGTCGTGGTCTCCCCTGAACGGGCGGGTCGTCAACGCCTTCACGTCCGCCGACCCCCGCGCCCGATCTCGCCCGGGGCCTCGTCGGCTCCAGAACCGCGGCGGATGCCGGCGAGGTGTCTTTCCGACCGGGTCTAGTCAAGCCGGGGCGTCGCGGCCGGATAATCTGCCCGCGTGGCCGCCCTTCGCTACGTGGTCGCGGACGTCTTCACGGACCGGCCGCTCGACCGGGAACCAGCTGGCCGTCTTCACGGACGCGCGCGAGATCGCTGAGGAGCTTCTCCAGCGACTCGCGAAGGAGATGAACTACTCGGAGACCGTGTTCGTCTACATGCCGGAGGGGGACGGGCACGCGCGCATCCGGATCTTCACGCCGACCTCGGAGCTGCCGTTCGCCGGGCACCCGGTGCTGGGGACAGCGTTCGTCCTCGCAGGCCCGTTGCAGCTGCCGGAGATCCGCCTCGAGACGGGCCAGGGTGTCGTGCCGATCGCGCTCGACCGGGACGAGTCGGGCCGCATCGTCTTCGGGCGGATGCAGCAGCCGATTCCGCGGGTCGAGGAGTTCGGGCCGCAGGCGGAGCTCTTCGAGGCGCTCGGGATCGAAGGCTCGGAGCTGCCGGTGGAGCTCTACGACCTCGGCATCCGCCACGTTTACGTGGCGCTCCGCGACGGTGACGCGGTCGCGGCGCTCGAGCCCGACTACGCAGCGCTGGCGCGGCTGACCGGCATCGTCGGCGTCAACTGCTTCGCCGGCTCGGGCACGCGCTGGAAGACCCGTATGTTCGCGCCGGCGGACGGGGTACCCGAGGACCCCGCGACCGGCTCGGCCGCCGGGCCGCTCGCCGTCCACCTCGCGCGTCACGGCCGCATCGCCTTCGGCGAGCAGATCGAGATCAGCCAGGGCGCCGAGATCGGCCGCCCGAGCACGCTCTATGCGCGCGTCGAAGGCTCGGCCGAGCGGATCAAGGCGGTCGAGGTCGGCGGCGCCGCGGTCGTCGTCGCGCGGGGCGAGTTCAGCCTCTAGTGGCCGCGTCCCTAGCGGCCACGTCCGGGGTCTGACCCCAGACACGGCTGGAGAGGTCGATGATGGCATCGGGATCCTGTGGAAAGCCGGGTCGGGGCCGGGACGGCCGAAACCGTCAACCTGGTTGGCGCCTCAGCCCCGCCACTGTCCGTTCGACCTGGGGAAAGGGTCAAACCCCGGACGTGGCCCAAGGGGACGTGCGTCTAGCCCCAGGCGACATCGTGGATCTCGGGGAGCTCGACGGCGATCGCGCGCCAGAAGCGGCCGCCGTCGCCGGAGACGAACAGGCGGTTGCGGGCGCCGTAGAGGACGTGGTCGGGATTCTCGCCGAGCGCGACCGCGCGGCCGGGCGGGAGGCCAGCGCCGCGCTCGTCCCAGGTCTGGCCCGAGTCGTGGGAGACGAGGAGGGGCGGGCGGCGGTCGAGCAGGAGGACGATGGTCGAGCCTGCCGCGTCGACGTCGAGGACGTGGCCGGCGGCCCACGACGGTGCGAGCCCGAGCGGCCGCTCGCGCTCGACCGCGGCACCCTCCTGGCGGCCGGCGAGCTGGTCCGCCTTTGCGCTCGCCCCCACCTCGACGAAATAGGACGCGTCCTCGCAGCCCGCGATGACGACCGGCGGCCGGGTCACCGTCCCATGATCGCGCCGAGGATGCCGTTGGCGAGCCGGGCCGCCGAGACCGGAGAGTGCCGCCTCCGCCGGTAGCAGAGGTACGCGGTCGTCCAGGAGTCGCCGGCGCCGGTCGGGTCGATGCCGTCGAGCGGGATCGTCGGCACGTGCTCGGCGAGCCCGTCCGCGAAGATGACGGCGCCGCCGCGTCCGAGGGTCACGACCACCTCCCGGACTCCGAGCGAGCCCAATGAGCTCTCGGTCAGCTCGAGTCCGAGCGCGTCCAGCTCGTCCCGGGCCAGCTTGAGCAGGCTGACGTGGCGCAGCACGTCGGGGTCGTAGTCGGCGTCGAGCACGAGCTCCCCGACCTGGGCGCGGCGGACGAGCCCCTGGCCGTCGAAGCTGAGGACGCGACCGCGTGCGAGCGCCGCGAGCGTCTCGGCGGGGAAGTCGGCGCGGGTGAGCGCTCCGGCGTGCACCCAGTCCGCGCCCGCGAGCGCCCGCCCCAGCCACCCGCGCGCGTCGTCCTCGGAGAAGGGATCGCCGAGCTCGTCGATCGTCATGCGGCGCCGGTCACCGTCGTTCTCGATCCCGAAGCCGATGGTGGCGGCCGCGCTCCCCACCTTCACGGGCACGCCGAGCCCGGCCAGCCGCGGTCGGTCCTCGTCCGCGAGCTTCGTCGCCAAGAGGGCCGGCTGGCCGAGCACGCGGATCGTGCGCGCCGCGTAGACCGGCGCCCCGCCGAGGCGGGGCAGACCGCCGTCAACGCGATCCAGCGTAACGAGCCCGACGACGCCCAAGCGGCGCATGGGCGGAGCGTACGCCCGCGTAGAGGACGAACGCGAGGGCAAAGGCAGGCAGGGAAGCGCCGACGGCGGACTCCCCGGCCCCGGGGACGTCCGCGACGAGGTTGGTCCACCACTCGGGCCCCGTCGGCTGCAGCCACTGGTAGAGGAGGAAGCCGGCCGCCCAGGCCGCGAGGCCGCTCCAGCGCACCGCCACGCCCGGGCCGGCCCCGAGCAGGTAGTCGGCGGCGAGCACCCCGAAGAGCGGCACGAAGAACGAGCCGAGCAGGAAGAGGAACGTCTCGTACGCGACGATGTCGACGACGAGCGCGCCGACCGTCACCCCGACGACGACGGCGCCGATGAGGAGGCGCTGCGAGACCGCCGGCAGCAGGTTCTGGATCGAGACGGCGGCGGAGTAGACGTTCGCGAAGGGCTCGTCCGCCTCGTCGACGGTCAGGGCGAGCAGGGCGAGAGCGCTTGCCGCGCCGCCCGCGGCAATCGCCGTGAAGATGCCGGCCGGATCGGCGAGCCCACGCGAGAGGGCGAGCAGCGCGCCGAGCCCGAAGAGGAGGACGAGCGGCACGAGGTAGCCGATCGCCGTCCCCCAGTAGGCCGCCCGCCGGCTGCGCGAGAAGCGGGTGTAGTCGGCGGCGAGCGGGAGCCAGGAGGCAGCCATCGCCACCGTCAGGTCGACGCCCTGGAAGAAGCGGATGCCGCCCTCTCCGCCGGCCGACCAGAGCGCGCCGACCTCCGCGCCGTCGAGCGCCCACCAGACGAGGTAGGCCGTCGAGGCGGCCACGACCCAGATCGCGAAGCGCCGGATCCAGCGGCGCACGAACGAGATCGGCCCGGCAAAGGCGAGCCAGGCGGTGAGCGCGGCGAACACGAGCACCCAGAGCCAGCGTGCCTCGAAGCCGAAGACCCGGTCCGAGAGCGCGCTCGCCGCCAGCGACATCACGTAGAGCTCGAAGACGCCCCAGCCCAGGTTCTGGGCGATGTTGAGAGCGGTCGGCGCGTAGGAGCCACGCTCGCCGAGCGGATCGCGCAGCAGCACCATGCCCGGGAGCCGACGGTCGAAGCCGATCAGGCCGGCCAGCCCGAGGAGGGCGGTGCCGAGCACGGCCCCGACGACCGTGGCGAGGAGGGCCCGCTGCAGCCCGAGCCCGCCCAGGAACGTGCCCGTGAAGAGGACGAGCAGGCTGATCCCGAGATTGCCCCAGAGGAGGCCCACGTCCAGGCCCGAGAGCGTGCGGAGGCGGTCGGGGACGGGGGTGACGCCCCAGGTTCGTTCGCTCGGCTCCATCAGCGCCTCCCTTCGCTGGCATTACCCAGATCAGGTTCGGCGGGTCGGGGCTCACGAGCCCCCTCTCAGCCGCTAGGAAGCGGCTCCCCGGTCTCTAGGCGCCGATCTTACCCGCTATCCGCTGGAACCCCTCCACGGCCCGCCCGAGCGCGTCGCCGTCGAAGAGGTAGGGCACTGCGTTCGCGATCTCGTGCGCGGGCCCGTCGAGGGACTCGGAGCCGGCCGCCGCGTTGAGGGCGAAGCGGATCGGGATCTCGTGGCAGACGACGATGACGGCGCTCCACTCCGAGCCGGCGAGCCGGGCGACGGCCTGCGCGTAGCGCCGGGCCGCGTCGTCGAGGCTCTCCCCGCCGGGGAAGGGCGCGCTCCACGGGTGGCCTCGCTTCCAGGCCCGGTAGCTCTCGAGCGGCTCGCCCTCGAGGTCTCCAACGTCGATGTCGTCGAGGAGCGGCTCGACGACGAGCGGCACGTCGATGCGGCCCTCGAGGGCGATCTCGGCGGTCTCGCGCGTGCGCGGGAAGCGCGTGTGCACGCACGCGTCGAAGGCGACGCCGGCCACCTGCTCGCCGAGCCGTCGCGCCTGCTCGCGCCCGCGCTCGGTCAGGCCGGCGGCCACGGTCGGGTCGCCGTTGACCCGGCGCTCGAGGTTGAGGGTGGACTCGCCGTGGCGCGCGAGGACGAAGAGCCCCTTCGACACAATCAGACGACGAAGCGCTCGTGCCGCTCGCCGCCGCGGTCGAACCGATCGAGCGACAGCGGCGAGAGGTCGAGGGAGGGCCGCTCGCCGACGACGAGCTCGGCCAGGTGCTCTCCGACTGCCGGGGCCTGCTGGAAGCCGTGGCCGGAGAACCCGGTCGCGTAGAGGAAGCGCCGCGGCTGGGCGACCTCGCCGACGATCGCGTTGTGGTCGGGGCTCATCTCGTAGAAGCCCCACCAGGAGGACTGGATCGGAAGCTCGGCCAGCACCGGGAGCCGGCGCGTCCCGTGGCTCGCGACGCCTTCGATCGTCGGCTCGCGGCCGCCGAAGACGAGGCCGTCCCCCTCCCGGTGGAAGTAGAAGCCGGTGGCGAAGTCCACGGTCAGGGGCAGCTTCTCGGGAAGGCCGCCGTCCTCCGGCGTGAAGTGCATCCAGCGGGCCTCGCCCCGGACGGGGATGTCGAGCCCGGCCAGGTTGCCGACGTCGCGTGACCACACGCCCGCCGTGCAGATCACCGTGCCTGCGCGAATACGGCCCGCGGAGGTCTCGACGGTGACGATCTTGTCGCCGAGCACCGCGATCCGCTCGAGTGAGGTCCCCTGCAGGATCTGGACTCCCTGTGCCGCCGCAGCGCCCGCGTAGGCCTGCACGAGCGCCTCGGGCGAGGCGTGCCCGTCGATCGGGCAGTAGGCGGCCGCGACCAGGTCGGAGGTCTCGAGCGCCGGCAGGAGCGACTTGACGTCGTCGGGTGAGATCAGCTGCGAGGGCACGCCGAGCGCGTGTTGCACGGCGTGCGCGGTGCGGAAGTTCTCGACGTCCACCTCGTTCGTGAGCAGGAAGAGGTAGCCGTTCCGCTCGTAGTCGATGCCGCTCACGCGGTCGAGCGCCTGGAACTCGGCCATCGAGCGCAGCGCGATCCGGACGTTCAGCTCGTCCGCGAACTGGGCCCGGATGCCGCCGGCGGACTTGCTCGTCGATCCGCTCGCGAGCGTCTCCCGCTCCAGGAGGACGACGTCCGTCACACCCTTCTTGGCGAGATGGTAGGCGGCGCTCGTGCCCATGGCGCCGCCACCGACGATCACCACCTCGGCGGAGTCCGGCAGCATGAGCGCGAGGCTATCGGCTGCGGCGGCTGGGCGGGGCCCCTGAACCGGCGCATCTGCGAGGATTCGCCGGTGAGCGCAACCGCCTCCGAGCCCTTCGGGCTGACCCCCGAGCAGCGTGAGATCCGGGACGTCTGCCGGGAGTTCGCCGACCGCGAGATCCGCCCGATCGCGGCCGAGGTGGACGAGGCCGACACGGAGATGCCCTGGGAGGTCTGGTACAGGGCCGCCGGGCTCGGCCTCACCTCGTTCATGCTCCCCGAGGAGGTCGGCGGCGGCGGGCTCACCGACTGCGTCACGGGCGTCGTCGTCCAGGAGGAGCTCTGCCGCGGCTGCGCCGGGATCGGGAACCTGATCACGTCGGGCGGCTTCTTCGCCGAGCCGGTCATCGAGCTCGGGAGCGATGAGCAGCGGCGCCGCTGGCTCGAGCCCATCGCAGGCAAGCGGCCGCCGCTAACCGCGCTCGCGACGACCGAGCCGGGCGCGGGCTCCGACGCCGCCTCGATCGCGACGACCGCGACGCGGACGGACGCGGGCTACGTCCTCCGCGGCCAGAAGACGTGGATCTCGAACGGCGGCCTCGCCGAGTACTACGTCGTCTTCGCAACCGTCGAGCCCGGCTCGCGCTCGCGCGGCGTGACCGCGTTCGTGGTCGAGAAGGGCGACCCGGGCGTCGCCTTCGGCGAGCCGATGCGGAAGATGGGCCAGCGGGCGATCGTGAACACGGAGATGTTCCTCGAGGACGCCGAGCTGCCCTCCGACCGACGTCTCGGCGACGAGGGCCGGGGCTTCTACGGGCTCATGCGAACCTTCGACCGCTCCCGGATCACGCTGGGCGCCTCGGCCACCGGCATCGCGCGGGCGGCGCTCGAGTACGCGGTCTCCTACGCGAAGACGCGCGAGCAGTTCGGCAAGCCGATCGCCGAGCACCAGGCCGTGGCCTTCCGCCTCGCGGACATGGCCACACGGGTCGAGGCGGCACGCCTCCTCGTCCACCGGGCCGCGCGCACGATCGACGCGGGCGAGAGCGTGCCCATGGAGGCGGCGATGGCCAAGCTCTATGCCTCGGAGACCGCGATGTGGTGCACGTGGGCCGCCGTCCAGACGCTGGGCGGCTGGGGCTACTCGCGCGAGTACCCCGTGGAGAAGTGGATGCGCGACGCCAAGCTCGAGGAGATCGAGGAGGGCACGTCCGACATCCAGCGGCTGATCATCTCCAGGAACCTCCTGAAGTGAGCCGCGACCTCTCGGCCCTCTTCGACCCTCGCTCGGTCGCCGTCGTCGGTGCCTCGTCGGTGCCGGGGAAGTGGGGCTACCTGCTCGCCGCGGGCGCGCTTCGGGGCGAGGGTCGGCGCTCGGTCTTCCTCGTCAACCGCCGCGGCGGCGAGATCCTGGGCCGCGAGGCCTACACGAGGCTGGCGCACCTTCCGGAGGCGCCCGAGCTGGTCGTCCTCGCCGTGCCGGCCGCTGTTCTCGAGGAGGCCGTGGACGCGTCGCTCGCCGCCGGCGCGAAGGCGCTCGTCGCCATCAGCGCCGGCCTCGGCGAGATGGGCGAGGAGGGCCGCGCGCGCGAGGAGGCGATCGTCGAATGCGTCCGCGCCGCCGGCGCCGTCCTCGTCGGGCCCAACTGCCTCGGCGTCTACGACTCGGGGGCCGAGCTGGAGCTGTGCTCGGAGGACCTCGTCCCCGGCTCGATCGGCCTCATCTCGCAGAGCGGCAACCTCGCGCTCGAGGTCGGCCTGTTGGGGGCTGAGGTCGGGCTCGGCTTCTCGCGCTTCGTCTCGCTCGGGAACCAGGCCGACATCGAGGCCTGGGAGCTCGTGGAGTCCCTCGCCGCCCACGAGCCCACGAAGCTGATCGCCGTCTACCTGGAGGACTTCCGCGAGGGCAGGCGCTTTGCCCGCGCGTGCGCGGCGGCGGGGAAGCCGGTCGTGCTCCTCGCCGGCGGCGCCACGGAGGCGGCCGCCCGCGCCGCGCGCTCCCACACGGGGGCGCTCGCGAGCGATCTCTCGGCGATTCGGGCCGCGGCCGTCGCCTCCGGGATCGAGCTCGTCCACGCGCCCAAGGAGCTCGTCGACCTCGCCCAGGCCCTGCTCGCGGTGCACCGGCCGCGAGGGAAGCGGATCGCCCTGGCCGCGGACGGCGGCGGGCACACGGTCGTCGCGTCCGACCTGGCGGGCGCCGCCGGGCTCGAGCTGCCGCCGCTCTCGGAGGCGACACGGGCGCGGCTGGCCGAGGCCCTGCCAGCGACCGCGGCGCTCACGAACCCCGTGGACTTCGCCGGCGGCGGCGAGCAGGACATCTCCAGCTTCGCCAAGGTGGCGCGCGCGCTCCTCGAGTCCGGGGAGGTGGACGCCGTCCTCTTCACTGGCTACTTCGGCGGGTACGCGCACTACTCCGAGGAGTTCCGCCGCCGCGAGGTCGAGTCGGCCGAGGGAATGGCCCGAGCGGCCGAGGAAACCGGCGTGCCGCTTCTCGCCCACACGATGTACTGGCACTCGGCGCCGGCCGAGATGCTGCGGGAGCGCGGCGTCCCGGTCTTCCGCGAGGTCGAGGCCGCGGTGAGCGTCGCCGGCCGGCTCGCGGAGAGGACGCCGGAGGCGCTGGTCGTCGTTCCGGAGCTGCCGGAGCCCGCTGCTCCCCTCGCCGGCGAGACCGGGTACTTCGAGGCGCGGGCGGTCCTGGCCGCGGCCGGCGTGCCCTTCGCCGAGGCGCGAAAGGTCGCGGGCCTCCAGGAGGCGCTCGCCATGGGCGAGGCGCTGAGCTACCCAGTCGTCCTCAAGGCGCTCGGACAGCTGCACAAGTCGGACGGAGGCGGCGTCGCGGTCGGCCTTCGCGACCCGGAGGAGCTCGCCGAGGCGCTCACCGCGATGGAGTCGGCGCTCGCGCCGCCGTCGTACTCGGTCGAGGCGCTGGCGCCCCTCTCCCGGGGCCTCGAGCTGATCGTGGGCGCCCGCCGCGATCCCCGCTTCGGACCGGTCCTCCTGGTCGGCGCGGGCGGACTCTACGCGGAGATCGTCAAGGACGTCGCGGTCGCCCTCGCGCCGGTCACCGAGGCGGCCGCCGAGGCGCTCCTGCGCTCGCTTCGGATAGCTCCGCTCCTGAACGGTGCGCGGGGCAAGCCCGTGGTGGACGTGGCTGCGGCGGCCGCCGCGGCTGCGGCGCTCTCGCGGGTCGCGGCGGCGCACCCGGAGATCGCCGAGATCGAGATCAACCCGCTCCTGGCGCTGCCGGACGGCGCGCTCGGGCTGGACGCGCGTATCGTGCTCGGCTGAGATGCTCCCGGAGGGAACCTTCGACGGAAAGGCGGCGATCGTCACCGGCGGCGGGAGCGGGCTGGGCCGGGCGCTCGCGCTCGAGCTGGGCCGGCTGGGGGCCTCGGTCGCGGTGGCCGGCAGGCGGCCCGAGCCGCTGGAGGAGACGGTGGCGCTTCTCGCCGGCAACGGCCTCGTCGTGCCGACCGACGTGCGCGACCCCGACGCGGTGGACGCATTGGTGGCTGCGACAGTGGAGCGCTTCGGCCGCGTGGACGTCCTCGTCAACAACGCCGCCGGCAACTTCGTCGTCAAGGCGGAGGACCTCTCCCCGAACGGCTGGCGCGCGGTCGTCTCCATCGTCCTCGACGGCGGCTTCCTCTGCTCGCGCGCGGCCGGTCGCCAGATGATCGCCCAGGGCGACGGCGGCGCGATCCTCAGCGTGATCGCGAGCTACGCCTGGACGGGCGGTCCCGGCACCGTGCACTCGGCCGCCGCCAAGGCGGGGCTCGTGGCGATGACGAGGACGCTGGCCGTCGAGTGGGCCGGGCACGGCATCCGCGCCAACTGCATCTGCCCCGGGCCCACTGACACGGAGGGTGCGGGCCAGGCCCTCTGGCCGACGGAGGCCGACCGCGAGCGGGTCGCAGCGACCGTGCCGCTGGGCCGCCTGGCGACGCCGCACGAGGTCGCCGTCTGGGGCGTCGCCCTCTGCTCCCCGTACGCGGGCTACATCACTGGCGAGACGCTCACGATCGACGGCGGCCACTGGCTCGAGCAGGAGAGCTACCTGCCGGCGCTCACGCCGCGCGAGTAGAGCTCTAGCGGAGGTACGTCTCGGCGCCGCGCTTGAGGAGGCCGCGGGAGACGATCAGGCGCTGGATTTCGCTCGTGCCCTCCCAGATGCGGTCGACCCGCACCTCGCGGTAGAAGCGCGCGACCGGGCTCTCCGTCATGTAGCCGCGGCCGCCGAGCACCTGGAGGGCGCGGTCGACGATGCGGCCGGCGGCCTCGGACGCGTAGAGCTTCGCCATCGCCACCTTGCCGTGGACGACGCGGCGGTCGGGCTCCGAGTCGAAGGCGTGCGCGGCGTGGTAGGTGAGCAGGCGCGCGGCAAGGAGCTCCGTCAGGGAGTCGGCCAGCTGGAAGGAGACGCCCTGGTGCTCGGCGATCTTGACGCCGAAGGCCTCGCGCTCGAGCGCGAACTCGCGCGCAAGGTCGAGCGAGCGCTGGGCGGCGCCGCAGCAGCGCGCGGCGATGAAGAGGCGCTCGACGAGGAACCACTCGCGGGCGCCGTCGCCCCCGCCCTCGGGGATGCGGTTCTCCTCCGGCACGCGGCAGTTCGTGAGGACGATCTCGGGGTGGTGGTCGAGGTAGGGGTCGTGGAGGAAGCCGGGCGTCTTCGCGATCTCGAGGCCGGGCCGCCAGGGCTCGACGATGAAGAGCGCCTGCTCACCTCCGGCCAGCGCGAGCACGAGGTAGAAGCCCGGGTCGCCCTCGCTCGTGACGAACCACTTCTCACCGTTCAGCACCCACTCGTCCTCGTCGCGCTCGGCTGTCGCCGCGAGAGCGCTCACGTCGGAGCCGGCGCCGGGCTCGGTGACCGCCCAGGCCTCGCGGTACTCGCCGCGCAGCACCGGGCCGACGAACTGCTCGCGTTGCGCCGGCGTGGCGATGTCCCAGAGCTCGGCGGGGCCGCGGTCGACCACGGCGAAGCCCAGGCCGTTGGTCGCCTTGCCGGACTCCTCCTCGAGGGCCACCTGGGCGAGCATGGAGAGGCCGCGGCCGCCGGCGTCCTCCGGCATGTTGAGCATGCCGAAGCCCTCGGCCCAGGACTTCCTCCGGAGCTCTGAGGCCCACTCCGGGTCGATGCGCCCGGCCTCGGCGACCCGCCGCTCGAGCGGGTAGACCTCCCGCTCGACGAAGGCTGCGACGCGCTCCTTGAGGTCGCGGATCTCCGCGGGGAGCTCGGGGACGCTCGGGATCACCAGCGGATCCTACGCGGCGGCGAGCGCGGCGCGCTCGGGATCCGTCAGCGGCCGCGGGCGGTGCTCCTCGTCGCAGGCGACGAGGACGGCCCTCGCCTCGGCCGCAGGCGTTCCGTCGGCGAGGGCGAGCTCCTCGACGGTGCGCACGCTGGAGGTCCCGAGCGCGTCCAGGCGGATGCGCGCGACCACCCGGTCGTCGCGTTCCGTGAGCTCGCGTCGGTAGTCGATCTCGACGCGCGCGACGACGTAGCCGAGCGCCTCCTCGCCCACGGCGAGGCCGAGCCACTCGTCGCGCACCTCCTCGAGGTAGGTGAGAAAGACGGCGTGGTTCACGTGCCCGTACGGGTCGAGGTCGCGCCAGCGGATCTCGATCTCCTTGGAGTGCACGGTTGCCCTCGGGCCGCGGGCGGTGATAGTAACTCCGCCCGTGCCCTCGGGAGCAGACCCGCGCGTCGTCGTCGGTGACGACGGCTACGACCCCGGGCAGGTGCGCGAGCTCCTGGCCGGGACCGGCGTGACGGTGGCGGAGGCGCGCGAGCCCTGGGGCGGCGAGAACGTGGTCGGCCTGCTCGTCGGTACCGAGACCGAGGTGCGCTCGTCCGATCTCGACCGCCTGCCGGCGCTCCGGGTCGTCGCCACCTGCAGCGTCGGCTTCGACCACGTGGACGTGGCGGAGGCCGAGCGACGCGGCGTCTGGGTTTGCAGCGTGCCGGACTACTGCGTCGAGGAGGTCGCCGACCACGCGCTCGCGCTCTCGCTCTCGCTCCTGCGCGGCGTGGTCGTCCTCGACCGCGAGGTGCGGGCCGGCCGCTGGGACTGGCAGGCCGCCGGCCAGCTGCGACGCATCCGCGGGACGCGCCTCGGCGTCGTCGGCCTCGGGCGCACGGGCCGGGCGCTCGTCGAGCGTGCGACGGCGCTCGGCTTCGAGGTGTGGGGGACGGACCCGGCGCTCGCCGACGCCGAGATCGAGGCCGCGGGCGCGCGCCCGGCAGCGCTCCGGGACCTGCTCGCCGCGTGCCACGCGGTCTCCCTCCACGTCGCGCTGACCCCCGCGACGGGCGGCCTCCTCGGCGCGGAGGAGCTCGCGCTCATGCCGGACGGCGCCGTCCTCGTCGACACGGCGCGCCCGCAGCTCGTCGATCTGGAGGCGCTCCGCCGCGAGCTCGAGAGCGGCCGCCTGGGCGCTGCCGCGCTCGACGTCATCCCGGTCGAGCCGCCTACCGCCGAGCAGCCCGCGCCCGCCTGGCCGCGGCTGGTGGTGACGCCGCACGTCGCCTGGTACAGCGCGGAGGCCGACGAGGCCTGCCACACGCGTCCGGTGCTCTCCGTGCGCGCGGTCCTGGAGGGGCGCGCACCGGACGGGGCGGTGAACGCGCCGTGATCGCGCTCGTCACCGGGGGCGGCACCGGGATCGGGCGCGCGACCGCGCTCGAGCTGGCGCGCCGGGGCGCCTCGGTCGTCGTCTGCGGGCGGCGCCCCGAACCGCTCGAGGAGGCGCGGGCCGCCGTCGAGGCGCTCGGGGCCGAGTGCCTCGCCCTGCCGGCGGACGTGCGGGAGCCCGGTCAGGTCGAGGCGCTCGTGGACGCCTCCCTCGATCGCTTCGGCAGGATCGACGTCCTCGTCAACAACGCCGGCGGCCAGTTCACGGCCCCGGCCGAGGAGATCTCGGCGAAGGGCTGGCGCGCCGTTCACCGGCTGGCCGTGGACGCCGCCTGGGACGTCACCCGGACCGTGGCGACGCGGTCGATGATCCCCAACCGGGGCGGCGTGGTCGTCTTCGTCGGCTTCAGCCCGCGCCGGGGCATCCCCGGCTTCGCGCACGCCGCGGCCGCCCGGGCGGCTGTCGAGAACCTCGCCGCCGGCCTCGCCGGGGAGTGGAGCCGCTTCGGCATCCGCACGGTCTGCGTGGCGCCGGGGACGATCCTGACCGAGGGCCTCGAGGGCTACGGCGCCGAGCAGATCGCCGCCTGGGAGCGCTCGATCCCCGCCGGGCGGCTGGGCACGCCCGAGGAGGTCGCCGCCGTCATCGGCTTCCTCGCCTCGCCCGCCGCCTCCTACGTCACGGGCACGACGGTCGTCGTCGACGGGGGCGCAGACGCGTGGGGACACGCCGAGCCGCCGCCCGCGGCCGAGTAGCGATGCCGTCCGTCGCGAGGCTCTCGATCACGCCGGTGAAGAGCCTGCTCCTCCACCATCCCGACGAGATCCGGCTCGAGCCCTTCGGCGTCGCCGCCGACCGGCGCTTCTACCTGATCCGGGAGGACGGGCGCCTGCTCGCAGGCGTCCACCACGGGCCGCTCGCGCTCGTGCGCGCCGACTGGGACGCGCTGCACGATCGCCTGCGGCTCACGTTCCCGGACGGGGCCGTCGTCGAGGACGACGTGCGCCTCGCCGCGCCGGAGCTGACGGACTTCTGGGGCCACCGCGTCGGCGGCCGCGTGGTTGCGGGGCCCTGGGCGGAGGCGCTCTCGGCCTACGCCGGCCGCCCGGTTCGTCTCGTCAGGGCGGACGAGCCTGCGGGCGGGGTGGACGTCGAGCCGCTGACGCTCGTCTCCTCCGCGTCCGTCGCGGAGCTCGCGTGGCGGGCGGGCCTCGACGCGCTCGACGGCCGCCGCTTCCGCATGCTGGTCGAGCTCGACGGCTGCGAGCCGCACGAGGAAGACACGTGGGTCGGCCGCCGCCTGCGGCTCGGCGAGGCCGTCGTCGAGGTCGGCGGGCCCGTGCCGCGCTGCGCGACGACCACCCGCGATCCCGCCACGGGCGAGCGCGACTTCGATGCGCTCCGGGCGATCGCCACCTACCGCGGCAAGCGGGACGGCAAGCACGTCGACTTCGGCGTCTACGCACGCGTGGCGGAGCCGGGCCGGGTGCGCGTCGGCGACGCGGCCGAGCCGCTCTGAGCCCTATCGCGCCTTCCGGCGCGCGAACGCCTCGCCGGCCGCCCTGGACTCGTCAGTCTGGGCGAGGGCGGCATAGGCCAGGCGCTCGAGCATGATCCCCGCCTCCCGGCTCGACTCGGCGATCGCGTTCGCCGCCTGCTTGGCGGCCGCGGCGGCGAGCGGCGGGAGGGCGGCGACCTGGGCCGCCAGCTCGAGCGCGCGCGGGAGCGCCTGCCCGGCCGGGGCGAGCTCGGTGACGACCCCGAGTCGGAACGCCTCGGCGGCATCGACCCGCGGGCGGAGGAGCAGGAGCTCCTTCGCCCGGGCAGGGCCGAGCGCGCGCACGAGCCGGTAGGTGCCGCCCGAGCTGGGGACGATGCCGAGCTCCACCTCGGGGAGACCGAAGACGGCGGTCTCGTCCGCGACCCGGAAGTCGGTCGCGAGCGCCAGCTCGAAGCCGGCGCCGAGGCACCAGCCCGAGATCGAGCTGAAGGTCGGCTGCGGCAGCGCCGCGATCCGCTCGTAGACGTCCCCCGTGTCGCGGTAGTAGGCGTCGATGCCGGCAGTGCCCTCGTCGCGCTCCTCGACCAGGTCGGCGCCGGCGGAGAAGGCGCGCTCGCCGCCGGCGAAGACGACGCAGCGGCTCTCCCGGACGTCCGGGCTCGCGAGAGCGTCCAGGAGGGCGCGCTCGACGGCGGTCGAGATCGCGTTCAGCTTCTCCTCGCGCTGGAAAGTGACGATGCAGACGGCGTCCTGGCGCCGGATCTCGGGGAGCCCCTCAGGCAAGGGCGCTCACCGGGCGCTCGCGGACGAAGGGCAGGGGCACGGCCGGATTCTCGCTGTCGATCTCCCGCGCGAGCCGGTGCCCGTCGAAGATCGCGTCGGCAATCAGCTGCGGCGCGACGCAGTCGCCGATGCGGTAGACCGCCTCGATCCCCTCCGCCTCCAGGCGCTCCTCGTCGGAGCGGAGCTCGTGATAGAGCGCGTCGTTCGAGACGCGCTGGGTCACGAGAACGACCGCGTCCGCCCCCAGCGCTACGGGATCGCCGAACTCGTCGGCCCCCTTCAGCAACCCGGGCTCGACCGCGGCGATCGTCGTCCCGCGGTGCATGCGGACACCGAGCTCGTGCAGCCGCTCCTTGAGGAAGACCTGCTCCAGCGTCTCGTGCGCGAAGGGGGCGACGTCCTCGAGCGAGGTGACGAGGTCGACCGTGTGGCCCGCGACGGCGAGCCGCTCGGCCAGGTCGGGGCCCATGAAGTAGCCGTCTGTGTCGTAGACGACGACGCCCTCGCCGGGCGGCTCCTTCGCCTCGACCATGATCTGCTCCGGAGTGAGGACGTGCGGAAGCGAGGCGTCGGCGCCGGGGATCGGGTCGTGCGTCTCCCGGTTGAGCCCGACCGGCGACCAGTGGGCCCCGGTGGCGACGACGACGATCTCCGCCCCGTACTCGCGGACGCCGTCGGCGTCGAGCCGCAGGCCGGTCAGCACCTCGACGTTCCTGAGCTTGTCCAGCTGGATGCGGCGCCAGTTGAGGACGCGCGCCCACTCGCCGCGGCCGGGGAGCTGCGGGATCCAGCGCATGATCCCGCCGATGTCGTCGCCCGCGTCCACCAGGTGGACGCGGCGAAAGCCGCGCTTGCCGAGGACGATCGCGCACTCCAGGCCGGAGGGGCCGGCCCCGACGACGAGCACGTCGCGGTCGCGGTTCTCCGCCGGCTCGAAGCGCTCCGGGTGCCAGCCGCGGCGGTACTCCTCGCCGGCGGTCGCGTTCTGCGTGCAGCCGATGTTGCCGCCCGGGTCCGACTTGGGGATGCAGATGTTGCAGCCGATGCACTCGCGGATCTCGTCGAGCCGCCCCTCTTCGATCTTCCGGGGCAGGAACGGGTCGGCGATCGACGGCCGCGCGGCGCCGATCACGTCCCAGGCCCCGCTGGAGACGATCTCGGCCATCCGGTCGGGGTCGGTCATCCGCGAGACCCCGACGATCGGCTTCGCCGTCGCCTCGCGCACGCGGCCGGTCCACTCGAGCTGCCAGCCCTGCTCGAAGAAGCGCGAGGCGCCCGAGTCCTTCGACCACTCGTTCGCGGAGCCGATGGCCACGTCCCAGAGGTCGACGAGGTGGTCGGCCATGGCCACGAACTCGAGGCCCTCGTCGAGGTCGACGCCGTAGGGGCTGAGCGCCGCCACCGAGATCCGCGTCGCCACCGTGAGCTCCCCGTCCACCGCCTCACGGGTCAGCTCGAGGAGCTCGAGCCAGAAGCGCGCCCGGTTGGCGAGCGAGCCGCCGTAGGAGTCCGTTCGCCGGTTGTAGAACGGCGAGAGGAACTGCATCGGCAGGTAGCTGTGCGCGCCGTAGACGTAGACGATGTCGAAGCCGGCCTCGCGCGAGCGCCGCGCCGCCGCGGCCCAGTCGGCCTGGACACGCTTGATGTCGTCGCGCTCCATCGCCTTCGGCGTCACGAGCAGGTAGTCGCTCGCGAGCTGCGAGGGCGCGATCGCCGGCAGTCGCCACTCGCGCCGGGGGCAGTGCGCGCCGGAATGGTGGAGCTCGACCCCGGCGAGCGCGCCGGCCTCGTGCACGTCGTCGCACATGAGCGCGAGCGCGCGCAGGTCGCCGTCGTCCCAGAGGCGTGCGGAGATGAAGGGCGTCTCGTCGGAGTCCGGGCTGACGGCGCAGTACTCGGTGCAGACGGCCGCCCAGCCGCCCTCGGCCTTCGTCGCCCGGTGCCGTGCCTGCCCGCCGGGCTTCTGGACGCCGAATCCGGTGCAGTGCGGCACCTGGTAGAAGCGGTTCTTGAGCGTCTTCGGGCCGATCTCGAGCGGCTCGAAGAGGACCGCGTGCCGCGGGTCAGTCGCCACTTAAGGCGTCGTGGACGAGCCGCTGGAAATGCTGGATCAGGTGCTCGCTCGTGGGCAGCAGGCGCCCGTGCGGGATCATCCCGGAGGAGAGCCCGAGCTGCACCGAGGCGACGAGCGAGGCGTCCTCGGCGCCCACCTGGTTGGCGAACGCCATCATCTCGCCGGCGACCTCGTCGGAGACCTCCTCGTAGAAGAAGTACTCGGTCGAGCCCGCGCAGCGCCCCGGCCCGGCGGGTCGCGTCACGTCCACGGACATGTTCCCGGGGCCGGGGTCGATGTTGAGCGTGCAGTTGGGCCAGAGCAGGTGGTACTGGGGCTGCATCAGCCCGCCGTCGGCGAGGTAGGCCTTGCCGTTCTCCGGGGCGGTGTCGCGCACGGTGCCGAACTGGCTGGAGACGAGGCCCTCCGAGCGTAGCTCGTACTCGTCGACGCCCACGTCGATCACCTTCGCGAAGCCCGGGTGGGCGACGGCGCAGTGGTAGCACTCGAGGTAGTTCTCGATCGCGACCTTCCAGTCGCACTCGATCTCCCAGTCGTTCCGGACGCGGAAGCGCAGGCGGTCGACGTCGACGCCGCTGGCGGCGACGTGGCCCGGGAGTGGGCCGAGCGCGTCGGCGAGCGGGCCGGCATCGGGGTCGGGGTTGACGAAGACGAGAGGTCCCCAGGCCTCGGTCGCCACGGGGAGCATCGAGTAGCCCTCCGCGTCGAAGTCCGGCTCGCGCTCGGAGCGCGGCGCGCGCCGGAGCGTGCCGTCGAGGTCGTACGTCCAGGCGTGGTACGGGCACTGGAGGGCCTTGCGGTTGCCCGCGCCCTCGGCGATCAGGTGGCCGCGGTGGCGGCAGACGTTGACGAACCCGCGCAGCTTCCCCTCGAGGTCGCGGACGACGACGATCGGGATCTGGCCCGCGAAGCAGGTGAAGAAATCGCCGGGGCTCGCGACACGGTCGGAGCGCCCAGCGTACTGCCACGAGCGGGCGAAGACCCGCTCACCCTCGAGGCGCTGGATCGCCGGGTCGGCGTACCAGTCGGCCGGGAGCGTCGCTCCGGCCGCGAGCGCGGCTCCAAGATCCGCCTTCATGGGCGAATTCTACTCGGTGAGGTCCGAGGCCATCTCCTCGAACGCAGCGACGAAGGCGTCGCAGTCCTCGAGGGAGTGGACGACCGAGAGCGTCCATTCCTCCTCGCGCCCCGGCGTCATGAAGACGCCGCGGTTCATGTTGTAGAGCCACGCGAGGTCGGCAAGCTCCCCGTCCTGGTTCTCCTTGTAGGTCTCGTAGTCGACGATCTTCTCCGGCGAGAAGGTGACGCAGCCCTTGGCGCCGACGCCGACCGCGTAGCCGGGCAGCCGATGGTCGTCGATCACCTTCTGGCAGCCCGCGAGGATGCGGTCGTTCAAGGCGTCGAGGTGCTCGTACGCCTCCGGGGTCAGCACCTCGAGCAGGCTCGCGCGGGCGGCCGCCATCGCCAGCGGGTTCCCGTTGTAGGTACCCACCTGGTAGACGCTGCCGTCCTCGACGATCTCGAAGACCTCCTCGGTGCCGCCGATCGCGCCAGAGGGGAGCCCGCCGCCGAGCGTCTTCGCGAGCGTGACCATGTCGGGGACGACACCGAAGCGGTCGGTGGCCCCGCCGGGCGCGATGCAGAGCCCCGTCTTCACCTCGTCGAAGATGAGGACGATGCCGTGCCTGCGCGTCAGCTCGCGGACGGCCTCGAGGTAGCCGGGCTCGGGGAGCACGACCCCGAGGTTCATCATCGCCGCCTCCATGATCACGCAGGCGGGCTTGCGGCCCTCCTCGATCAGGCGCTCGATGCGCCTCTCCATCGCGGGGGCGTCGTTGAACGGCACCGGGATCGTCAGGTCGGCCGCGGCCTTGGGGATGCCGCCTCCGTAGGGGATCGACTCGTAGTCGTCGCGGTCGCCGATCCGCTCGTACTCGACCCCGATCGACACCATCACATAGTCGTGGTGGCCATGGTAGGAGCCGAAGATCTTCACGATCGTGTCCTGCCCGGTGAGGGCGCGGGCGATCCGGATGGCGTCCATGGTCGCCTCGGAGCCCGAGTTCGTGTAGCGCCACTTGGGGAGGCCCCAGCGCCGGGCGAGGTCCTCCGCGACGAGGATCCCGTCCTCGGTCGGCGCGGCGAAGTGCGTTCCCCGCGGGTAGCGCTCGGCGAGCGCCTTCCCGATCGCCGGGTGCGCGTGGCCCTGCACCATCGAGCCGAACCCGTTGTGGAAGTCGAGCAGCTCGTTCCCGTCCACGTCCCAGACCTTCGCGCCGGCGCCGCCCTCCAGGTAGATGGGCCACGGGTCGCGCACCTGGTAGGAGGACGCAACGCCGCCCGAGAGCGTCTTCCGCGCCCGCTCGTACATGGCGCGCGAGGCGCCCGTCCGCTCGTCGAGGCTCGCCTCCTCGCGCTCGGTCAGCTCCTTGATCCGCTCGCGGTCGATCTCGACGACGGTCGCCTCGGTTGCCATCCCCGTACTCTAGTTCCCGGGGGGATCGCGTGGCGAGCCGGATCGAGCTAGCCGGGGTCGCCCCAGCGGCGGAGGAGGAGGGCGAGAACCGTGGCGACGTCGGCGATCGAGGCGAGGTCGACCCATTCGTCGACGCCGTGGAGGCCGCCGCCGGTCGGCCCATAGCAGACGGCCTGGCCGGGCCCGAGCGGCGGGGCGAAGAAGCGCAGGTCCGTCGTCGCCCGGGAGGGCTCGGGCCTCGGCCGGCGCCCGTGCACCTCCTCGTGGCAGCGGCAGAGAAGGTCGACGAGCGGCGTCTCCTCGAAGGCATACCCCCGCGCCCAGGAAGCCGCGGAACTGCACGCCTGCCCGGCCCTCGATCGTGATCCGCGCCCAGATGACGCCGACGGCGACGAGGTCGATGCCGTCGTTCGTCGGCTCGGCGATGACGACGCCGTCTGCCGAGGGCCCGGCGAGACAGGCGGCGAGGGCGCCGTTCCCGCCGCACTCCTCCTCGATCACGCTCTGGTAGACGATGCCGCCCGGAAGAGGCCCGGCTGCGAGCGCGGACTCGACCGCGAGCAGCATCGCCGCGATGCCGCCTTCATGTCGCATGCGCCCCGCCCGTACAGGCGGCCGCCCTCTATCACCGCGCCGAAGGGCGGGCTCGTCCACAGGTCGGCCGGCTCCTCGCTGACGACGTCGACGTGCCCGTTGAGGAGAAGCGTCCGCCCGCTCCCGCCCGCCAGCGTCCCCACCAGGCAGCGGCGGCCGTCGTGGGAGAGGTGAGCGGGAGGCCGCTCCAGGGTGTCCGGCGAGCTGCGCCGCGTCCGGCTCGAGCGAGCGCACGGCGAATCCGAGGTCCAGCAGGCGATCCTCGACCAGACGCTGCACGTCCTCCTCCGCGCCGAGCACGCTGGGGACCCGCACGAGTCGCTGGAGGAAGTCGACCGAGTCGGCGGCGCCATGCTCGACGGCACGCCGAACAGACGCGTACCCTTTCACCACTGAATGCGCATCCGTTCGTCCCTCAGCTCGGCGCGCACGGGGTCGTTCGCTCGTCGAGAGCCATCACCTTGGCCAACCATACGGCCGTGTGCAAGCGCGGGGGCGGGCAGACGCACCGACTTGAAGGCGGGCGCCGACCGTGAAAACCTGCCGGTCTCGCTGCGGCCCTCGACCAACATCACCGAGGAGGCTTGAGGATGAAGCATCATCCGAAGGAGAGGTACGGCGGCCTGAACAGGAGGGACTTCCTCCTCCGCTCGGCGGCGGCCGGCGCGGCCCTTTCGGGAGCCGGCGGACTGCTCGCCGCGTGCAGCTCGTCGACCACGGCGGAGCAACCGACCCCGACGACCCCGGTCGGCTCGACCGGCGCCGCCGAGCCGGAGCTGCTCGGGCCCGGCGGACTGCCGCTGGCGCGCCCTGACAAGCGGGTCGAGCTGCCTCTCTGGGAGGATCCGATCGAGTCCGGCCTCGAGCCCGAGACGGGCGGCACGTTCACGGTCTACAACTACCCGGACTACTTCTACAAGAAGCTCCTGAACCAGTTCGGGAAGGAGTACGGGGTCAAGGTCCAGTACACGCCCTTCGACAACATCTCCTCCGGGATCCAGCGGCTCGCGTCGGGGGCGGTGCAGCCCGACGTCATGGAGATGACGCCGGACAACCTCGACCTGGCGGTCGCCGGGCAGCTGATCAAGCCGATCAACCTCGACTACGTCCCCAACCTGGCGAAGAACATCTGGCCCGAGCTGGTGGACCCGTTCTACGACGTCGGCTCCCACTACACCGTGCCCTACACGTGCTACGCGACCGGGATCGCGTGGCGGACCGACAAGGTCTCCGAGGACATCGCCGCGATGCCGCAGCCCTGGGACATCTTCTGGCAGGCCGAGGCCTACAAGGGCAAGACGGCCCTCCTGAGCGAGGAGCGGGAGACGATCGGGATGGCGCTCCTGCGCAAGGACGAGCTCGACATCAACACCGAGGACCCGGCGCTGATCGACCAGGCGGTGGCCGACCTCAAGGAGCTCTACGGCATCTGCAACATCAAGATCGGTGACATCCAGTACCAGACGATCCCCGAGGGCACGTCGTTCTTGAACCAGGCCTGGTCGGGGGACATGATCGCCGCCTACATCTACTACCTGCCCAAGGGGACCCCGGCCAGCGCGCTCGCCTTCTGGAAGGCGGACAAGGGCAAGGTGCCCGTGCAGAACGACTGCTTCTCGATCTGCGCGACGACGACGAAGCCGGTGCTCGCGCACCACTTCCTCAACTTCATGCTCGACAACGGCGTCGCCTACGAGAACTTCGTCGACTTCAACGGGTACCAGCCTCCGCTGAACGAGATCGACCCGGAGGCGCTTCTCAAGGACGGGATCGTGCCGGAGAACCTGGAGAACTGCGTCCTCACGAACGACGACTTCGGCCCTGACTCGCTGCAGTACTCGACGCTGACGCAGACCGGGCAGCAGCTCTGGCAGAACGGCTACTCGGACTTCCTGGCCGGAGGAAGCTAGAGGCAAGCCGTGTACCGGCGCTGGCTCTGGCCCGGGTTCTCGCTCCCGGGCGTCGTCTGGCTGGTCGTTCTCTTCGTCGTGCCGTTCTACACGGTGCTGGCGGTCGCGCTGGGCACGGTCGACCCGATCCTCTTCCAGCCGGTTCCGGTCTGGAACCCGCTCGAGTGGAACGTCGGCTGGCTGAACGAGGTCGTCCACCGGCTCGGCCCGGGCGGGAACCTCACCGACGTGGGGCTACGGACGCTCGAGTACGTCGCCATCTCGCTCGGCCTCAGCCTCCTGATCGGCTACCCGGTCGCCTACTACATCGCGCGTCTCGCCGGGAGGACGAAGGCCCTGCTCCTCATTCTGGTGATAGCCCCGCTCTGGATCAACTACCTGATGCGGATGCTCGCCTGGGTGAACCTGCTCGCGCCGGACGGCTACGTCAACCGCTTCCTCACCTACATCCACGTCCTGAGCGAGCCGCGCGACTGGCTCGGCGGTCGGCCGTCGACCGTGATCCTCGCGCTCGTGTACGGGTACATCCCGTTCCTCATCCTGCCGCTCTTCGCGGCCCTCGACCGCATCGACCAGAGCCATCTCGAGGCTGCCCGTGACCTCGGCGCGAGCCGGTTCAGCACCTTCCTGCACGTGACCCTGCCCCTGTCGAAGTTCGGGATCCTCGGCGGGTCCGTCCTCATCGCCCTGCCGATGTTCGGCGACTACTACACGCCCAACATCGTCTCCGGTGCGCCCCAGACCTCGATGATCGGCAACCAGATCGACTTCTACTTCCACGGCGGGCCCCAGCAGACGATCGGCGCGGCGATCACGATCGTGCTCGCGGCCTTCCTCACCCTCCTCATGGCCTACTACCTGTGGTCGATCCACCGGGCGACGCGCGAGGCCCGTTCGGCATGACCTCCGTCGCCGAGCCCTCGGCTGTCCCGCGCCACTCGCTCTGGAGCCGGTTCCGCGGCTGGCTCGCGAACCCCTGGGGGCGGCCGCGCTTCCTCGCCCTCGTCACCTGGGGGTACGTGGTCTGGTCGATCGTGCCCGTGCTGATCGCGGTGCAGTTCTCCTTCAACGCCACGCGCTCGCGCACGACCTGGCAGGGCTTCTCGACCCGCTGGTACTGGGGCGACCCGGTCGACTCCGTCTGGCACGACCCGACCTTGCGTAACGCGCTCGCCCAGAGCCTCAAGCTCGCGGTCGCCGACGTCGTCATCGCGACGCCGATCGGGGTGCTCCTGGCGATCGGCCTCGCGCGCTGGCACGGCCGCGGATCGGGGAGCTCGAACTTCCTCATGCTCTTTCCGCTGGTGACGCCGGAGATCGTCATGGGCGTCGCGCTCCTGCTCGTCTTCACCCAGGTGTTCACGTTCGTCGGGACCGGCACGACCGCCCAGATCCTCGGCCACGTCACCTTCTCGATCTCCTACGTCGTCGTGATCGTGCGCGGGCGGCTCTTCTCGATCGGCAGACAGTACGAAGAAGCGGCCGCCGACCTCGGCGCCTCGCCGACCGGGGCGCTCATCCGCGTCCTCCTGCCCCTGCTCATGCCCGCGATCGTCGCCAGTGCGGCCGTCGTCTTCGCGATCTCGATCGACGACTTCGTGATCAGCCAGTGGCTCTCGAGCGGCGGGGAGACGGACACGGTGCCGGTGAAGATCTACAGCGCCACGCGGGCGGCGCCGCTCCCGTCCACGAACGCGATCGCGACGATCATGATGGTGCTGACACTGGCGTCGATCACCCTCGCATTCCTCGTCTGGCGTCTCTTCACCCGCGGCGAGCGGCGGTCCGGGCAGTCGGTCGCGAAGGACATGGGCGCCCTGGAGATCTGAGGATCGGAGGCGAGATGGCACGCGGAGAGATACGACTCGTCGGCCTGACCAAGCGGTTCGCCGAGGTCACGGCGGTCGATCACGTCGACGTCGACATCGCCGCGGGCGAGTTCTTCTCCCTGCTCGGGCCGTCCGGCTGCGGGAAGACGACGACGCTCCGGATGATTGCCGGGTTCGAGCAGCCGACCGAGGGCCGGATCATGCTCGACGGCGTCGACGTCGCCTACACGCCTCCGCACAAGCGGAACGTCAACACCGTCTTCCAGAACTACGCGCTCTTCCCGCACCTCGACGTGTTCGACAACGTCGCCTTCGGACTCCGGCGGGCGAAGCGGCCCAGGAGTGAGGTGAAGGAGCGGGCTCTGCAGGCGCTCGAGCTGGTTCAGCTCAGCGGGTTCGAGGGCCGAAAGCCCTCACAGCTCTCGGGCGGCCAGCAGCAACGCGTCGCCCTCGCGCGGGCGCTCGTCCTGAACCCCTCCGTCCTCCTGCTCGACGAGCCCCTGGGAGCGCTCGACGCGAAGCTTCGCAAGACGCTCCAGATCGAGCTGAAGACCCTCCAGCGGGAAGTGGGGATCACGTTCATCTACGTCACCCACGACCAGGAGGAGGCACTGACGATGTCGGACCGCCTCGCGGTCATGCACGGGGGCCTGGTCGAGCAGATCGGCGCTCCGCAGAACGTCTACGAGGATCCGGAGACCCTCTTCGTCGCCGACTTCCTCGGCGTCTCCAACCTGATGGACGCGACGGCGCAGGGGGCACGCGACGGGCGCTGCCGGGTGCGGGCCGACACCTTCGAGCTCGCCGCCGGGAGCGGTGCCATCGACGTCACCGGCCCTGCGAAGATCGTGATCAGGCCGGAGCGGGTCGAGCTCGAGTCCCGCGAGTCCGCGTCCGGCCCCAACCGCCTCCCGGGCATGGTCGAGCGTCTCGTCTACGTCGGCTCGGCGGTGCAGGTGATCGTCCGTGTCGCCACGGGCGAGGTGCTCCAGGTGCTCGTGCCGAACAGCGGCAAGGTGCTTCCGTACGAGCAGGGGACGCCGGTGCAGGTGCACCTCCCGGTAGAAGCGCTTCGCGTGCTCGCGGCCGGCGAGAGCGAGCCCGGGCCGGCCGATGAGGCCGCGCTCGTCGAGGCCTCAGGGGGCGACTGAGCCGAGCGGGCCCGCGAGCTGGGCGCGGGCGTCCGCCAGCTCCGAAGCGACGCGCTCCATCAGCGGGATCGGCCCGGTCGTGATCCGGACGTAGCCCGGGAGGCCGAACTCGCTGCCCGCGCGCACGAGGAACCCCCGGCGGGCGAGAGCCTCCGTGAGCGCGACGTCATCGACGCCGACGTCGGCCAGGAGGAAGTTCGCCTGTGAGGGGACCGGCGTCGCGCCGGCCTCGCGAAGCCGCTCGGCGAGCCGCTCGCGGCCGGCCGCGTTTGCGAGCCTCCGGTCGTCGACGAGCTCGGCCCGCTCGAGGCTCGCCCGGCCGGCGGCGAGGGCGGCGCGATTGACGTTGAACGGCTCCTGGACGACGTCGAGGAGCTCGGCGAGCGGCTCACCCGCGATCGCGTAGCCGAGGCGCAGCCCGGCGAGGCCGAAGATCTTCGAGAAGGTGCGCAGGAGCAGCACCGGCGCGCAGGCCTCGACGTCGGCGATCCGGTCGACCCTGCGCTCCGCGTCCACGTATTCGACGTACGCCTCGTCCACGACGACCGCGCAGCGCTCGGGGAGGCCGCTGAGCAGACGCTCCCACTCGTCGCGCTCGACGAGCGCCCCGGTCGGGTTGTTCGGGTCGCAGAGCCAGACGAGACGGGCGCCCGTCTCCCGTGCCGCGGCTGCCAGCGCGTCCACGTCGTGACGGAGGCCGCGGTTCGGCACCTCGACCACCCGCGCGCCCGCGGCCGTGCAGGTGGTCGCGTAGAGACCGTAGGTGGGGCGCGTCAGGACGACGGCGTCCCCCGGGTCGAGGAAGGCGTGGGCGACGGTGACGATCAGCGCCTGGATGCCGTGGCTCGGGACGATCCGCTCCGGGGCCGTCCCGAGCCACGCCGCGAGGCGCTCGCGCAGACCGGAGTAGGCCTCGGCCGGATAGACCCACGCGCGCTCGAGCTCGGCGGCGACCGCGTCCTCGACGCCCGGGAAGGGGCCCTCGAGGCCCTCGTTCCAGTTCAGCTTGACGATCTCGTCGAGGCCGTAGGCCTCCCGCAGCTCGTCGAGGCTCGGCCCGGGCCGGTAGGGCTCGAGGCCGAGGAGGGACGGCCGCACGACACTCGCCCAGTCGGTCACGACCACATCTCCAGGAGCGCGGGCACGTGCACGACCGCAGGCCCCTCCTCGGCGAGCGCCGCGCCCAACGCGGGTCCGGCCTCCTCGGGTGGGACGCTCACCACCGGGATGCCGAAGGCCTCGACCAGGGCACGGAAGTCGGGCTCGACCAGATCGACGGCGAAGGTCTCTCCGAACTGGTTCCGCTGGTACTCGCGCAGGATCCCGTAGCCGCCGTCGTCCAGGAGCAAGAGCTTGGCGTCCAGGCCGTGCTGTCGTGCGGCGGCGAGCTCGGCGAGGCCGTAGTTGAAGCCGCCGTCGCCCGCAACCGCGAGGACCGGGCGCCCCGGTGCGGCCAGCGACGCGCCGAGCGCCGCCGGCCAGGCGTAGCCGAGCGTGCCGGAGCCGAGCGGGTAGAGGAACGTCCGCGGCTCGTAGACCGGGAAGTGCGCGGCCGCCCAGTAGGCCAGGATGGTCATGTCCCAGGCGGTGACCGCGTCGCGCGGGAGTGCGCCCCGGACCGCCTCCAGGAGCCCTCTCTCCGTCTCGCGGCCCTGCTCCGAGAGCGCCGCCGCGATCCGCTTCCGCAGCGCCGCCACCCGCGCCGGCCCGTCCTCGCGCGGTTTGCCCGGGAGCCGCCCGGCGAGAGCCCCGAGCACGGCCCGTGCGTCGCCGACGAGCCCGAGCGCCTCGTAGGTCGCGCCGATCCGGCGCGGCTCGGCGTCCACGTGGACGAGGCGGCCGGAGAGCTGCAGCCCGTACTGGCCGGTCGTTTCCGCCCCCAGCTCGGTGCCGACCGCGAGGACGGCGTCGGCGCCGCCGAGGAGCTCCCTGAATGCCAGCTCGTCCGCCGCCGTTCCGACGGCGAGCGGGTCGTCCTCGGGAAAGGCCCCCTTGCCCATGTAGGTCGTCGCCACCGGAGCGCCGAGACGCTCGGCGACGAGGCGGAGCTCCGCCCACGCGCCGGCGCGCAGGACGCCGCCGCCGGCCCAGACGACGGGGGCTGCTGCGCCCGAGAGCAGGGCGGCGGCCTCGCCGAGGAGCTCGTCCGGCGGGAGTGGAGGCGCCTCCGGCAGGGCGACGAGGTCGTCGGCAGCGGCGTCCGTCTCGCCGGCGAGCACGTCGAGCGGAACCTCCACGAAGACGGGGCCGCTCGGCGGCGTCGAGGCGCGGCGCCACCCCTCGGCGAGGAGCGCGGGCACGTCGGCGGCGCTCTCGCTGCGCGCCGTCCACTTGACCACGGGCGCGAACGAGGCCGGCTGGTCGGCGAGCTCGTGCAGGAATCCGCGGCCCGCGCCGATCAGCTCGCGCGGAATCTGGCTGGCGATCGCGACCACGGGCACGTGGGCGCTCGCGGCCTCCATGAGAGCGGCGAGCGAGATGAGCGCCCCGGGGCCGGTGGAGAGGAGGAGCGGCGCCGGCCGGCCGCTCGTCCGTGCGTAGCCGTCGGCCGCGAAGCCTGCCGAGAGCTCCGTCCGGAGTCCGATCGTCCTGATCGAGCTGGTCCGCAGGGAGGCCCAGATCGCGAGCGCGTGGATGCCCGGGACGCCGAAGGCGACCTCGGCGCCGAGCGCCTCCAGGCTCTCGGCGACCAGGCTTCCCCCCGTACGCGCTTTGACCGTCTGGCCCATAGCGGCGATCCTATCCTCGGCCATGGCGCGCGATCCCCGCCACGACATCCTCTTCGAGCCTGTCCGGATCGGGCCGAAGACGCTCAGGAACCGCTTCTACGCGGTACCCCACTGCACCGGCTACGGCACCGAGAAGCCGGGCTCGCAGGCCGCGTTCCGGGCAATGAAGGCCGAGGGCGGCTGGGCGGCGGTCTGCACCGAGTACGCGCCCGTCTCGGTCGACTCCGACGAGTCGCCCTACGTCTCGGCCCGCCTCTGGGACGAGCAGGACCGGGCCAACCTCGCGGTCATGTGCCACCAGGTGCACGAGCACGGCGCGCTCGCGGGGATCGAGCTCACCCACGCGGGCGGCCACTCGGCCAACCGGCAGTCGCGTGTGCCGGCCGTCGCCCCGTCCCAGCTTGCGAGCGACTACGAGCCCTCGACCGTGCCCAAGGCCCTCGAGCGCGACGACATCCGCCGGATCCAGGGGGACTGGGTTCTGGCCGCGTTGCGTTCGCGGGAGGCCGGCTTCGACATCGTCTACGTCTACGGCGGGCACAGCTACCTGCCGCTCCAGTTCCTCTCACCCTTCTACAACCGGCGGGCCGACGAGTACGGCGGCTCCTTCGAGAACCGGGCGCGCTTCTGGCTGGAGACGCTCGAGCGCGTGCGCGAGGCGGTCGGCGACGACTGCGCGATCGCGGTGCGCACCTGCGTGGAGGCGCTCGGGCCGGCCGGGGTGGAGCTGGACGAGGGGCTCGAGCTGGTGCGCGCCGCCGACCACCTCGTCGACCTCTGGGACGTCAACGTCGGCTCGATCGCGGAATGGTCGAAGGACTCCGGGGCCTCGCGCTTCTACGCCGAGGGCTACCAGCTCGAGTGGACCGGTCGCGTGCGCGAGGCGACGGCGAAGCCGATCGTCGGCGTCGGCCGGCTCACCAACCCGGACCGCATGGCCGAGATCGTGGCGAGCGGGGTCTGGGACCTGGTCGGCGCGGCCCGCCCCTCCATCGCCGATCCCTTCCTCCCGATGAAGGTCGAGGAGGGCCGCTACGGCGAGATCCGCGAGTGCCTCGGCATCAACACGTGTATCTCGAAGAGCGAGAACGGGCTCCACCTCGGCTGCACCCAGAACGCCACGGCGGGCGAGGAGTACCGGCGCGGCTGGCACCCCGAGCGGTTCGAGCGCGCCGCCAACGCCGACAGGGACGTGCTCGTCGTCGGCGCCGGCCCGGCGGGCATGGAGTGCGCGATCGTCCTCGGCAAGCGGGGCATGCGCCGCGTCCACCTCGTCGAGGCGGAGTCCGAGCTCGGCGGGATCATGCGCTGGGTGCCCAAGCTCCCGGGGCTCGGTGAGTGGGGTCGCCTCGCCAACTGGCGCACGATCCAGCTCTCGAAGCTCCGGAACGTCGAGGTGCTGGCCGGCGTGCGCCTCTCCGCGCAGGACGTCCGCGAGTACGGAGCCGAGCTGGTCGTCGTCGCCACGGGCGCCCGCTGGGCGGAGGACGGTCTGAACGCGGTCACGCACGAGCCGATCCCGGGCGCCGACGCCTCCCTTCCCCACGTCCTCACGCCCGAGCAGGTGATGCTGGAGGGCAAGCGCCCGCCGGGGAAGCGGGTCGTCGTGCACGACGGCGAGGGCTACTACACGGGGCCCGGCATCGCCGAGCTGCTCGCCGCCGAGGGCTTCGACGTCGAGCTCGTGACGCTGCTCGAGCACGTGGCTCCGGTCGCCGACGAGACCCTCGAGGGCCCGCTCCTCCGGCAGCACCTCCACGACACCGGCGTCCGCCAGCGCGCCGGCGCGACGGTCGCGGCGATCGAGACCGGCGGCCTCCGCGGCGCCGACGAGCACAGCGTCCCCTTCGAGCTCGAGGCCGACGGTGTCGTCCTCGTCACTCAGCGCCTCTCGAACGAGGCGCTCTACCTCGAGCTGCGCGAGGACGAGGAGGCGCTCCGTGCGGAGGGGGTGGAGGCCGTCTACCGGATCGGCGACTGCGTCGCCCCCCGCATCCCGGCCGAGGCCGTCTTCGACGGCCATCGCCTGGCCCGCGAGATCGACGCGGAAAACCCCGCGGTCCCCCTTCCGTACCTGCGCGAGCGCCTCGTGCTCGAGCCCGCGTGACCGTCCGCACGGAGTTCCCGCGTCCCGTGCGGGAGATCGAGAACGCCTGGCTCCGCCTCTCCGACGGCACGCGCCTGGCGGCGCGCGTCTGGCTGCCCGAGGACGCCGAGGTCGACCCCGTGCCCGCCGTCCTCGAGTACCTCCCGTACCGGAAGACCGACGGCACGGCCCTCCGCGACTCGCGGCGCCAGCCCTACCTGGCGGGCCACGGCTACGCGGCCGTGCGGGTGGACATGCGCGGGACCGGCGACTCCGACGGCGTCCTCACGGACGAGTACACGGAGCAGGAGCAGGAGGACGCGCTCGAGATCATGGCCTGGCTCCGCGAGCAGCCCTGGTGCGACGGCAACCTCGGGCTCTGGGGGATCTCCTGGGGCGGGTTCAACGCCCTCCAGATCGCGGCCCGCCGCCCGCCCGGGCTCGGTGCGATCATGACGCTCTGCTCGACGGACGACCGCTACGCGGACGACGTCCACTACCGCGGCGGCTCCGTTCTCGCGCTCGACATGCTCACCTGGGCCTGCTCGATGCTGACCTGGAACGCGCGGCCGCCGGACCCGCGCATCTACGGCGACGGCTGGCGCGAAGCCTGGCTCGAGCGCCTGGAGACGCTGACCCCGTGGATCGAGCACTGGCTCGGCCACCAACGCCGCGACGCCTACTGGAAGCACGGCTCCGTCTGCGAGGACTTCGCGGCGATCGAGTGCCCCGTCTACGTGGTCGGTGGCCTCGCCGACGGCTACACGAACGCGGTGCCGCGGCTCCTCGCCGGGCTGTCCTCGCCGCGCAAGGGCCTGATCGGTCCATGGGCCCACGCGTTCCCGGAGGACGCGCTGCCGGGGCCGGCGATCGGCTTCCTCCAGGAGACGGTGCGCTGGTTCGACCACTGGCTCAAGGGCGCCGACACCGGCGTCATGGACGAGCCGATGCTGCGCGTCTGGATGCAGGACGCGGTGGAGCCGCGGCCGATGTACGACGTGCGGCCCGGCCGCTGGGTGGCCGAGGAGACCTGGCCGTCGCAGCACATCCGCGCGCGCGTCTGGGAGCTGCCGCCCGTGGAGCCGCGGGAGCTCGCCGGCGTCCAGTCGTGCGGGGCCGAGGCGGGCGTCTGGTGCGCGGAGGGGCAGTCGGCCGACCTCGCCGGCGACCAGCGGGCCGACGACGCTGTCTCGCTCACGGTGAACTCGGAGCCGCTCGAGGAGACGCTCGAGCTCCTCGGCTTTCCCGTCGCCCTGCTCGAGCTCGTGGTCGACCGGCCTCTCGCGCTCGTCGCGGTCCGGCTCTGCGACGTCTTCCCGGACGGGACCTCGGCGCTCGTCACGCGCGGCCTCCTCAACCTGACCCACCGAGGCGGACACGAGCACCCCGAGCCGCTCGAGCCAGGCCGTGCCTACGAGGTGAGCGTTCCGCTCGACCTGACGGCCTACGCGGTCCCGGCCGGCCACCGGCTTCGCGTAGCGGTCTCGCCGACCTACTGGCCCTGGGCCTGGCCGTCGCCGGAGCCGGTGCGGCTGACGGTCGCCTCCGGGAGGCTGGCGCTGCCCGAGCGGCCGACGCGCCCCGAGGACGCGGAGCTGCCGGAGTTCGGAGAGCCGGAGCAGGCAGCGGCGCTCACCGTCGAGACCGCGGCCGGGGCGCCACAGGGCCGCTCCGTCCGCCGCGACCTCGCTAGCGGGCTCGTCGAGCAGGTCTTCGACTGGGACGTCGGCGGTTCCGTCCGCCTCGTCGACATCGACCTCGAGTCCTCGGACGCGAGCCGCACGGTCTACTCGATCCGGGAGGGCGACCCGCTCTCGGCGGAGGTGCGCTTCCGGGCCGAGTCGGGGATGGCCCGAGGCGACTGGAGCATGCGTTCCGAGGTCACGAGCGCCATGACCTCCGACGCCGAGGCCTTCAACGTCACGACCGTGCTCGAGGTCTACGAGCGGGCCGCGCGGGTCTTCGCGCGCACCTGGACGCATCGGTTTCCGCGCGACGGGGTCTAGCCGGGCAGGCGGTAGTAGGCCTCGCCGGCGAGGGTGGCGCGCAGGGCCCTGCCGTCGGCGATCGCGTCGAAGCGAAGGCGCTCGGGCGACCACTCGTCGTCGACCCGGAACCAGCCCTGATCGAGCTCGGTGAGCGGTAGCTCGAAGCCCCAGGCCCAGACGAGGACGAGCTCGGTCCCGCGCAGGACGACCCGGAAGTTCGAGTACCAGGGGTTGTAGGAGCGGTAGTGGCCGACGTAGGCGCTCCAGCCGGGCGGAGTCGCCGGAGCCGAGGTCGCGGCGAGCCCCTCGCGCCGGTAGACGTCGCCGCCGTGCACCGCTTCCACGACGGCGCCGTCCTCCCGACGAAAGCCGAGGAGAAAGAGCGCGAGGTCGGGGCGGCCGCCGAAGAACCGCTCGCCGCCGCGCGGCTCCATCGGCGCGCCGCCGAGGAGGAGGCGGTCGCCCTCTGCGGTGACGACCAGCCGGCCGGCCTCGCCGATGTAGATCCCGGCGAAGTCGCCGGCGTCCTCGACCGCCAGCGGATCGACGACGCTCGGCCGGGCTCCGTCACGGTAGAGGCCGAGGATCGCCTCGGCGACGACCTCGCTCACGTCGGCCTCGTCGATCCCGTTCACGGCGACGGTCACGCCGAGGCCGGCGTCGAGGTCGCCGAGCATGGTCGCCCCGAAGCCCGGCATCGAGCCCCCGTGGCGAATCTCCGTTCGCCCGTCGCGTTCGCGCACCTCGAGCCCGCAGCCGTACGACCAGCCGTCGTCCGCCTCGATCGCCGGAGCGGCCATGAGCCCGAACGCCTCTCCTCCGAGCAGGCCGTCGCCGCGGTTGAGGAGGGCGCGGAGGAAGCGGGAGAGGTCCTCCATCGTTGCGGCGGGCGAGCCGTCGCCCGTCCCCGTCTCGAGCCAGGTCGCCGGCACCCAAGGGTCGTGGCGCGCGCCGGGCCGGTCGTCGTAGAGGCGCTGGTGTCCGACCGCGAGCCGCTGTCGGACCGCGTGCGTCACCTCCGGCTCGGTGGCGTCCAGGCCGAGCGGCTCCAGGATCCGCTCCCGGAGGGCGGCCGCGTACGGCCTCCCCGTCAGCTCCTCGACGACGAAGCCGAGCGCGCGGAAGCCGATGTTCGAGTAGAGGTAGCGGCTCCCGGGGGCGAAGCCGACCTCGGCCTCGCGCAAGGCCCACACGTCGAAGCGCGAGCTCGCGCTCAGCTCGGCGCCGACCATCAGGCCACTCGTGTGTGCGAGCAGGTGCCGGATCGCGATCGGCCCGTGCGCCGAGCGGACCTCGAACCAGGGGAGGTAGTGGGTGACCGGCGCGTCCAGATCGAGAGCCCCCTGCTCGTGGAGCTGGAGGACGAGGATGGCCGTGAAGGTCTTGCCGATGGAGCCGATCTCGAAGAGCGTCCCGCGCGTGACGGGCGCCTCGGCCTCGACGCTCGCCAGCCCGAAGGCCTCCGAGGCGACGAGCCCCTTCCGGTCGGTGACGGCCAGCGCGAGCCCGGGGAGGCCGGACGCTGCAAGCAGCTCCTCGACGTACGCGCGCGGCGGCTCGACGGACACGATGGGCGCGATCCTAAGGCCACCCTGCCCGATACTGTGGGCCCCGTGATCGACTGCGACATCCACCCGCAGGTCGGCGACCCAGAGGAGCTCCTCGCGCACGTCGATCCCGCGCAGCGCGACTGGTTCCGCGCGCAGGGCCCGTCGCTCGGGCTGCCGGGCTACTCCTGGGCGCACCCCTCTTCGTGGTTCCGCCAGGACCTCGAGCAAAACGGCCGTCCGCCGGCAGCCGACGTGGACGCCGTCCGCCGCGAGCTGCTCGACCCGACCGGCACCGACGTGGGCGTCCTGAACGGCGACGACGCGGTGCTCGTCTCGCTGATGCCGAGCCCCTACCGGGCCGCCGAGCTCGCGCGGGCGCACAACGAGTGGCTGCGCGAGCGCTGGCTCGACGCCGAGCCGAGGCTGCGCGGCTCGATCCTCTGCCCGGCCCAGGATCCGCAGGCGGCGGCGGCCGAGATCCGCCGCGTCGCCGGGGATTCGCGCTTCGTCCACGTGCTCCTCTGCGGTGGCGCCGAGCGGCCCTACGGCGAGCCGCGCTACCTGCCGATCTTCGAGGCCGCCGTCGAGTCGGGACTTCCCGTCGCCATCCACTCCGGCGGTGAGGGCATGGGCATCGCCGCGCCGCCCGGGGGCGCCGGCCCGGTGACCTTCTACATCGAGTGGCACACCCTCGGCTCCGCCTGCTCGACCATGTCGCACCTCGTCTCGCTCCTCGCTCACGGCACTTTCGAGCGCCTGCCCGGGCTGAAGGTCCTCCTGATCGAGGGTGGCATCGCCTGGCTCCCCGGGATGCTGTGGCGGCTGGACACGAACTGGCGCGCGCTCCGGAGCGAGGTGCCCTGGCTCGAGCGGAAGCCGAGCGAGGTCGCACTCGAGCACGTGCGCTTCTCGACGCAGCCGCTCGAGCACACCGACGGCCGGGACGACCTCCTCTTCGAGATGCTGGAGGCCGCCGGCGCCCCCGACACGCTCTGCTTCGCCTCCGACTACCCGCACTGGGATTTCGACGACCCCGGCTTCATGCTCAACCGGCTGCCCCAGGACTGGCGGGCGAAGGTGCTGCACGGAAACGCCGCCGAGCTCTACGGCGTCCGCCTCGGCCTTGCCGCCGGTGGCTGAGTGGGTCGACGTCGGCTCCGCCGGCGACCTCGAGCCCGGCGGCCGCCTCGTCGCCCGCGTCGGCGGTCGCGAGATCGGCGTCGTCGCCGAGGCGGACGGAACGATCCACGGGATCCGCAACCGCTGCCCGCACCACGGCGGGCCGCTCTGCCTCGGGCGCGTGGGCGAGCGCGTCGAGGGCCCGCCCGGCCGCTACGAGCTCGCCGGGAAGCGCGTGCTCCGCTGTCCCTGGCACGGCTGGGAGTTCGACCTCGAGACCGGCGTCTGCCTGGACGAGCCGGGTCTTCGCGCGGCCGTCTACCCGGTGCGGGTCGAGGGGGGCCGCGTCCTCGTCCGCGCCTAGAACCAGGCGAGCGCGGGGTCGGCGTGCACGGCCTCGCCCGCGGAGAGGGTCAGGAGCACGCTCGCGTCGCCGATCGGGCCCGAGCCCCGGTCGAGGACGTCGCGGTCGAGGACGACGAGGTCGGCGAGCTTCCCCGGCTCGATCGTCCCCGCCTCCGCCTCGAGGGCATTCACCCGGGCGGCGCCGGCGGTGGCGGCAGCGAGCGCGGTCGGCAGGTCGAGCGCCTCCTCGGGGAGCAGGGGCTCGAGCTCCCGCGTGTCCGGGGCCACGCGCGTGACGGCCACCTCGATCGCCTGCAGCGGGTCGGCGGTCGAGACCGTCCAGTCGCTTCCGAACGCCAGGTGGGCGCCGGCGCGCACGAGGCTCGCGAAGGGGTACATGCGGGCCGACCGCTCCCTGCCGATGAAGGGCTCGGTCAGCTCCTCGACGTAGCCGCTGCGGCAGGCCCAGTAAGGCGAGACGTTCGCCGCGACGCCGAGCTCGGCGAAGCGCGGGAGGTCGTCCGGGTGGACGAGCTGGAGATGGGCGAGGTGATGGCGGGCGTCCCGGCGGCCGTTGGCGCGCACGGCCGCCTCGATGGCGTCGAGCGCGTCGCGCACGGCGCGGTCGCCGATCGTGTGCAGGTGCACCTGGAAGCCGTTGGCGTCGAGGAGGACGACGGCGCGCTCGAGGTCGGCGGGCTCGAGCATGGAGATCCCGTAGTTGTCCGTGCCCGCGTACGGCTCGAGCAGGGCGCCCGTGAAGTTCTCGAGGACGCCGTCGGCAAAGATCTTCGCGCCGCGGATCCGCAGCCGCCCGAGCGAGCCCGCCGCCCGCGCCTCGACGAGCTCCTCGACCTGCTCGGGCCCCCGCATGCGGTCCCAGAGGAGGTTCCCCTCGACGCGCATGGTCAGCTCGCCCCGCTCGGCGACGGCCCGGTAAGCGGCGAGCATCTCCGACCCGTCGATGCGCGCGTCCTGCCAGGCCGTGATGCCGAGCCGGTGGAAGGCGGCCTGCGTGTGGACGATGCCCGTCTCCCAGTCGTCCTGCGTCCTCGGCGGGAGGAGGTCCTCGACCAGCCTCATCGCGCTCTCGTGGAGCGTCCCCTGCGGCTCGCCTGAGGCGTCGTGCTCGATGCGGCCGCCCGACGGGTCTGCCGTCTCCCTGCCGATCCCGGCCCGTTCGAGCGCGCGGGTGTTGACCCAGGCTCCATGCCCGTCCCGATTCTCGAGGTATGCGGGACGGTCGGGGAGGATCGCGTCGAGATCGGCGCGGCTGGGCGTCCCGCCCGGGAAGGAGTCGATCGACCAGCCGCTGCCGACCACCCACTCGAGCTCGGGGTGCTCCTCGGCGTAGCGGGCGACCTCCTCGAGGCACTCCTCGCGCGAGCCTGCGCCGTGCAGCGTGCAGCGCAGCAGCTCGATCCCGCCGTCGGCCGGGTGGCAGTGCGCGTCCTGGAAGCCGGGCAGGACGGTGCGGCCCTCGAGCTCGAGGACGCGCGTCGTCGGGCCCGCGAGCTCCGCCGCCTCGCGGGCCGGCCCGACCCAGGCGATGCGCCCGTCGCGGACGGCGACGGCCTCGGCGACCGTGCCCGCGGCGTCCGCGGTGAAGACGCCACCCCCGGTCAGGACGAGATCCATCCTCGGTCAGGCCTTGATGCAGGCGGCGAGGTGGTCGGGCTTCGCCCCGGCGGGCCGGCGGAGCTCCGGATCGGTGGCGCGGCAGTCGGCGTCCGCGATCGGGCAGCGGGGGTTGAAGCGGCAGCCGGGAGGCACCGCGATCGGGTTCGGGGTCTCGCCGCGCAGGATCTGAGGCCGGATCGACGCGCGGGGGTCGCGCTGCGGCACGACCGAGATCAGCGCCTTCGTGTAGGGGTGCTGCGGATCCCTGACGACCTCACTGGCCGGGCCCTCCTCCACGATCCGGCCCAGGTACATGACGGCGATCCGGTCGGCGTAGTGGGCCGCCGTCGAGAGGTCGTGCGTGATCATGAGGATCCCGAGCCCGCTGCGGCGCAGCTCGTCCAGGAGCGTCAGGATCCCGGCCCGGACCGACACGTCCAGCATGGAGACGGGCTCGTCGGCGACGAGCAGGTCCGGGTCGAGAACGAGGCTCGCGGCGATCGCCGCTCGCTGGCGCTGGCCGCCCGAGAGCTCGTGCGGGTAGCGGTCGAGGAAGAGCTCCGGCGGGCTCAGGCCCGCGCGGGTCAGCGCCTCGCACACGCGGCGCTCGCGCTCCTCGGCTCCCCCGCCTTCGCCGTGGACGAGCAGCGGCTCCTCGACCGTGCCTCGCACGCGGAAGCGGGGGTCGAGCGACTCGTACGGGTCCTGGAAGATGAGCTGCGCGCGCCGGCGCAGCGTGCGCATCCTGCCGCCGGACGCGCTGGAGATGTCCTCGCCCTGGAAGCGGACGATCCCCGACTCGGCCTCGACGAGCCGGAGGATCGTCTGGGCCGTCGTCGTCTTGCCGCTGCCCGATTCACCCACGAGCGCCAGCATCTCGCCGCGGTCGAGCGAGAAGCTGACGCCGTCCACCGCCCTGACCGCCTGCTTCGGCCGGCCGGTCAGCGCCCCGACGAGCCCGCGCGGGACGGGGAAGCGGGTGACGAGGTCCTCGACCTCGAGCAGCGGCGCCGATCCGTTCGTCGCGCTCACGAGGCGGCCTTCACGGCAGGGTCGTTCAGGTGACAGGCCGCCGCCTGCCCGGGCCCGGTCGGCAGCAGGCTCGGCTTCAGCGCGGCGCACGGGGCGAAGACCCGGTCGCAGCGGGGGGCGAATGGACAACCGACGAGGTCCTGGTCGAGCCGCGGAGGCGTTCCCGGGATGGAGAGGACGGCGTCATCGCCGTAGAGGTCGGGCGTCGCCGAGAAGAGGAGCCGCGTGTATGGGTGCTTCGGGTCGTGGTAGAGGGTGTCCGTCGGCCCCAGCTCGACGATCTCCCCCGCGTACATGACGGCGGCGCGCTCGCAGACCTGGGCGATCACGGGCAGGTCGTGCGTGACGAGGACGAGCGCGAGGCCGAAGTCGTCGGCGAGGCCGACGAGGAGCTGGAGGATCTGCGCCTGCACCATCACGTCGAGCGCGGTCGTCGGCTCGTCGGCGAGGAGCACCCGCGGCTTGCAGGCAAGGGACATCGCGATGGCGGCCCGCTGACGCATTCCGCCAGAGAACTCGTGCGGGAAACTGCTCGCCCGCGCGGCCGGGATCCCGACCCGCTCGAGGAGCTCGCCGACCTGGTCGCGGGCCTCCCGGCCCTCCGCCACACCGTGCAGCCGCATCGGCTCGGCGATCTGCGCGCCGATCTGCTTCACGGGGTTGAACGCGTTCATCGCACCCTGGAAGACCATGGCGATGTCGTTCCAGCGGTGCGGGCTCACCGTGTCCTCGCCCCGCGCGAGAAGGTCCTCGTCGTCGAGGAGGACGCGGCCGGCAACGCTCGCCGACGGGGGCAGCAGCCCCATGAGCGCGAGGATCGCCGTCGTCTTCCCGCAGCCGGACTCGCCGACGAGCCCGAGGCGCTCCCCCTCCCGGAGCTCGAGCTCCACCCCCTGGACCGCGTGCAGCTCGCGGCCGCCCGCCAGGTCGAACCAGACGTGGAGGTCCTCGACGCGGAGGAGCGGCGCGCTCACTCGGACCCCAGGGCGCCCTTGAGCGGGCGGAGCCGGAAGCGCCGCACCGAGAGATGGCCGACGCGGAGGCGCGGGTTGAGCGCGTCCTCCATCGCCATGCCGATCATGGTGCAGGCGAGGATGACGAGCGTGACGCAGACGCCGGGCGGCACGATCGCCCACCAGGCGTTGTTGAGCACGGCGTCGCCCTTGAAGGCGTTCTCGATCAGCTTCCCCCACGAGGTCAGAGCCGGGTCGCCGAGTCCGAGGAACGTGATGTAGGTCTCGGCGAAGATGGCAATTGCGACCGTCAGCACGGTGTTGGCGATCAGGAGCGGCAGCACCTGGGGCAGCACATGCTTGCCGATCAGCCGCTGGTTTCCCGCGCCGAGCGCCCGCGCGCGCTTGACGAACGTCCGCTCGCGCACGCTCTTCGTCTGCGCACGGATGAGCCGGGCGGTGCTCGTCCAGTAGATGATCCCGATGATCAGGATGATGTTCGTGAGGCTGCGGCCGAAGAGGGCGGCGACGATGATCATCAGCGGGATGTCGGGGATGACGAGCACGTAGTCGGTGATCCGCATCAGCACCGTGTCGCTCTTGCCGCCGTAGAACCCCGACCAGAGGCCGATCGTGCCGCCGATGAGCATCGCCACGAGCGCCGCCGCGAAGCCGACGATCAGCGAGACGCGGGAGCCGGCGATCACGAGCGAGAGCATGTCGGCGCCGGCGTCGTCCGTGCCCAGCCAGTGGGCGCTCGAGGGTGCCTCGTAGACGGCGCCCGTCTTCGTGTCCGGGTCGTACGGCTCGATCAGCGGGGCGAAGATCGCGACGAGGATGAAGAAGACGAGGACGCCGAGTCCGACGAGCAGCGCCGGGCGCTTGAAGACGGAGGAGCGGAGGAAGCCGAGCCGCCCGCGCGATTCGATCCCGGTGAGGTCGGCGACGGCAGCCTGCTCGTCGAGCGCGGTTGGAGGGAGCGAGGGGACGCTCATCTCACGCCTCCACGACGCGCGGGTCGAGCTTCACGTAGAGGAGGTCGGCGATCAGGTTGAAGACGATGACGGAGACCGTCAGCAAGAGGAAGATCGCCTGCAGGAGGGGCCAGTCGCGCTGGTCGATCGCCTCCACCGTCTCGAGGCCGATGCCCGGGTACGAGAAGACGTACTCGATCGTGATCGATCCGCCGATGATGAAGCCGAGCGAGAGGGCGACGAGCGTCACGATCGGGAGCAGGGCGTTCCGGAATCCGTGCTTGCGCACGATCGCCCAGTTCGACAGCCCCTTCGCCCGGGCCGTGAGGACGTAGTCCTCCCCCAGCGTCTCCAGCATCGCCGAGCGCGTGATCAGCGCGTAGTCGCCGTAGAGGACGAGCCCGAGCGTGAGCGCCGGCAGGATCATGTGGCGCAGGCGGTCGACGGCGACGTCCCAGGCCGAGGCGTCGCCGAGGATCCCGAGCACCGGGTCCTCGATCCCGGAGGTGGGGAGCCCGATCGCGCCGGCGACGAAGAGCACCATGAGAAGCCCCAGCCACTGCGTCGGCATCGAGTAGAAGCCCAGGGACGTCCACAGGCCCGCCTTGTCCACGACCGTGTCCCGCCGCCAGGCGGAGACCACCCCCGTGATCGTCCCGAAGACGATGGCGAAGAGGGTGCCGAGCCCGATCATCGGCAGCGTGTTCTTGAGCGGCTCCCAGAGCTCGGTCTTCACCTCCTTCTGGGTGCGGAGCGACCGGCCCAGATTGCCGTGCAGGAGGTCGCCGAGGTACAGCCGATACTGCTCCCACTTCGACTTGTCCAGACCGAGCTCCTGGCGCTGGATCTCCTTGAAGTCGGCGCTGCACTGGCGGCAGCGGAGGGCGTCCACGGCGTCGCCCGGGACCGCCCGGAAGAGGACGAAGTTGAGCGTGATCGCGACGAAGACGGTCACGATCGCGAAGAAGACGCGCTTGATGACGTAGTCCGCCGACCGCACGCTCGAGCCTCCGCCCGCTCCCTGTTCTCGCCTGCGCCTACTCGACCATGTAGGGCGACGTCCAGTACTTCTTGGAGTAGGCGTTCAGCTCCGTCTCGATCCCGGCCCACTTGTCCGAGTGCGCGTCGATGTACTCCTCGTTCACGAGCTGCGTGTAGAGCCAGTTGTCGTAGATGACCTGCTGCATCTCCCACACGAGCTGCTTGCGCTCCTCGGGATCGACGAGCGTGCCCTGCTTCACGTACATCGCGTCGTAGTCCGGGTCGTCCCAGCCGGTGTCGCTCCAGGAGCACCACTGACCCTTGGTGACGACGGAGAGCATGAAGTCCGGGTCGACGTAGCCGACCCAGTCCCACATGGCGATGTCGAACTTCGCGTACCCGGTGGACGCCTCGGCGTCGCAGTTCTCGTCGGTCTCGAGCGCGTAGGTCGCCGCCGTGTCGCCGCCCACCTTCTGCGTGACCTTGACGCCCGCCTCGGCGAAGCCCTCCTGCACGATCTCGAAGGCGCGGTCGACGTTGAAGTCGGTCGAGGTCGGCGTGACGATCTCGTACTCCATCGGGTGTGCCGCCTGTGCGTACTCGCCGCTGGTCGCCGGCGCCATGCGCGTCCCGTCGGCGCCCTTCGTGTAGCCGAGGTCGTCCAGCATCTGGTTTCCGGCGTCGCAGTCGTACTCGAGCGGCCCGAGGCCCGGGTTCTCCATCTCGCCGGCCACGTGGCCGGGAAGGCTCTCGACCAGGCTCGCGTAGCCGTTGAAGACGACCTCGATGATCCGCTCGCGGTCGACGCACATCGAGAGCGCCTGCTTCACCTGCGGGTCGAGGAGCTCGCGGTTCTGCGGCTTGCGCGGGTTGGCGTTCCAGGTGATGTTCGTCGTCTCGGCGCCGGGCACGTGGTTGACGACGATCGAGTCGTCCTCCTCCAGCACCTGGACGGCGTTGAAGGGAACCTGGTCGACCCAGTCGAGGTTGCCCTGGCGGAGCTCCGAGATCATGGAGTCGGCGTTCGTGTAGTACGTGAGGGCGATCGCCTCGGCGTTCGAGGGCTCGCCGTAGTAGCCCTCCCAGGGGATGAAGACGGTCGTGCCCTTCTTCTCGTACTGCTTCATCGTGTAGGCGCCGGCCGACACGACGGGGAGGTTCTGCTCGGGGTGGAAGGTCTTCAGGCCCTTCCCGTTCGCGCCCGCGAGCGGCTCGTAGACGTGCTGCGGGACGATGAAGAGCTGCTCCAGCTGGGCGAGGACGTTGCCGACCGGCGCGTCGTAGTGGAGCACGAGCGTCGAGTCGTCCGTCGCCTCCGCGCCCGTCACGTGCGCGAGCGCCGGCGCGGCGACGGCGGTGGGGCCGTTCTGGTACTTCACCGTCGTGTTGATCGTCCACGCGGCGTCCGCCGCGGTGAGCGGCGTGTCGTCGGACCAGGTGCCGCCCGGCTTCAGGTGGAACGTCCAGTCCTTGCCGTCGGCCGAGGTCTCCCAGGACTCCGCCCAGTCGCCCTCGATCACGAGGCCGTCGTCGCCGGGCGCGTACTGCACGAGCTGCGGGTAGAGCATGAGCATGCCCTGGTAGGCCTGGGTCTCGATGTAGTTGAACGGATTGAGCGAGTCGATGTAGTTGATCGAGCCGATCCGGAGGATCCCGCCCTTGACCGGCGTGCCTTCGGCCTCGCCGGTGGTGTCCGTCGCCGTGGAGCCCGCGGCGCCGGTCTGGTCGTCGTCTCCGCCGCATCCGGCGACCCCCAGAACGAGGATCACCACGGCCATCGCCCACAGCGCTCGCTTCTTCATGATCTCACTCTCCCTCTCCGCCGGTCGCCAAGCCGGGCTGCTCGATCGTCAGCGTTCTGGCGTCTGCATCGAGAGTGGCCTGGACACCCAGCGGGACCGTCGCCAAGTGCCTACCGTGCCCTAAGGGAAGCTTGTATACCACGGGAACACCCATGGACTCCAGCTGGAGCTCGAGGACGTCCTCGAGCGTGCGCGTCCGGGGCCAGCCGTGCGGGTGATCGCCCCAGTCGCATTTCTCCATGTCCCCTACTACGACTCCGCGCACGCCGGCGAGTTTGCCCGCATGCCCGAGCTGGGTCAGGATCCCGTCCAGCTGGTACGGCGGCAGGTAGTAGTCCTCGAAGAAGAAGAGCGACCCGTCGAGGTCGATCTCCCAGGGCGTGCCCATCGTCTGGGCGAGGAGCGAGAGGCAGCCGCCGACGAGCGGCGCCGTCGCTTTCCCGCCGCGGATCGCCCGCGTGAACGGGTCGTCCGGGTTTTTCGGGACCTGGCCAGCGCCGTCGCCCCGGAGCACGGCGAGCAGGCGCTCCCTCGAGAAGTCGGTCGTCTCGGGGTCGCCCATGCCGAGGAGCCCGTTGCCGTAGAGCGTGGCGAGGCCGGTCCGCTGGCGGACGGCGACGTGGAGGGCGGTGATGTCGGAGAAGCCGACGAAGGGCTTCGGGTTGGCGGCGATCGCGTCGAAGTCGAGGTGCGGGATCAGCTGCGCCGAGCCGTAGCCGCCCTGGAGGCACTGGACGACGTCAACGCCCGGATCGACGAAGAGCGCGGAGAGGTCGGCGGCCCGGTCGCGCGCGTCGCCGGCGACGAAGTCGTCCCGGGCGAGCGCATGAGGCGCCAGCTTGACGCGGTAGCCCTTCGATTCCCACCACTCGACGCTCCGAAGGACGTCCGAGCGGCTCTCGTAGGGGCTGGCCGGCGCGGCGACGCCGATGGTGCCGCCCTCCGGGAGCGGCTTCCCGAAGAGCGTCGCCGCGGTCACGCGTCGAACCGGTAGGCCTGGGCCTCGGAGTCGCAGGGGTTGCCCCGGCCGTACGTGATCTCCCCCGCGGTGACGTCGGCGACGCACCAGAAGACCGTCTTGACCTCCCGCGGCTCCTCCCCATGGCGACAGATCGATTCGGGGGCGTTCTCGTGGTCGGCGAGCGCCGCGCGCATGCTCTCGACCGTGAAGCCGTCGCCGGCCGCCAGCTCACCCGCGCGGTCGAGTCGCCGGCAAGAGCCTTCGTAGTGGTCGGTGCTCTCGAAGCGCTGCATGTCCGCTCGGGCGTAGTGGTTCGTGTGCACGAGAAAGCCGTCGGCGCCGGGCTCGTCGACTCCCGCGCTCGTCGCGGAGGCCTCGACGTTCGCCGCGCCTCCGCCGGCGTGGGCCAGGACCCAGTTGTAGGCGGAAGCGCGCGCGGGGTGGAGGCTCGCGTCGATCGCCTCGTCCAGTGTGCGGCGAGTCAGGACGTCGCGCACCTGGAGGAGGCGAGGGATGCCGACGCGCTCGTCGTTCGGGGACACCTCGTTGCCGGTGACGGAGAGACCGGCGTCGTTCCAGCCGACGCTGATCCAGGGGCCGCCGCCCAGCGTGAAGACGATCGGCTCGCCCGGGACACGCCACTCGATCGCGACGATGCCGTCCTCGTCCTCGGCGTACAGGTCGTTCGTGTGCGCGACGAGCAGGTGACCGTCGGCGGTGCGCTCGCCCGTGACGACGAGGTCGCTGCAACCGGTCGGCGCTTCCGTCGGCACGAGCTCCTCGATCGCGGCTGCGAAGACGGCGAGCGGGTCGAGGTCGGCCGCCTCCGCCGCGCCGTCCAGCTCCTCCACGATCCAGGGGACCTGCTCGAGGGTCACGGCGCGGTAGCGCCCGACCAGGGCGGGGTCGAAGGGATGCCCCCCGACGGTGCGCTGCATCTCGGCGGCGGTCGCCACTCCGATCTGGCGTCCGACCTCGGTGTGGCTCCCCGCGGCCCGGATCAGCGGGATCGGGGGCGGCGTCATACGGTCTCGCGCGGCTCGCGCCGTCCGGGCAGCGGCCAGGCGAGAAGCTCGCGGACGAAGCCGACGCACTCCTCGACCGCGGCCTCGAGCAGCGCCTCGCCCTTCTCCGCCGACGCCTTGGTCGCGTCGCCCTGGACGCCCGTGGCCGAGAAGGACGACCACCAGGGCATCACCTTGAGCGGCCCGTCCGCCCAGTCCATGAACGCGTACTCGCCGTCGGGGTAGCCGTGCTCGTCGACCGCCTTCGCCATGTCCACCGCATCCGGGTCGAGGGCGAGGTAGATGGAGGTCTCCAGCTCGCAGGCGTGACCCATGCCGCCGCGCCCGGACTCCCGCAGCTCGCCGACGCGGGCGAGCGAGCGGGCGCCGGAGAGGTAGAAAGCTGCAGCGGCCAGCACGCCGGGGTGGTCGACGCCGACGAGCCGGGCCGCCGCCTCGACGAAGTTCTGGTTCGACCCGTGGCCGTTGAGGAAGAGCATCCGCCGGAACCCATGACGGGCGAGCGAGGTGCCGACGTCCGTGCAGTAGCGCGTGAACGTGTCCCAGCCGATCGTGATCGCGCCGGGGAAGTCCATGTGGTGGGGCGAGTAGCCGTGCGGGATCGGCGGCAGGAGGACGATCTCGTCCGGCGCCGCCTCCGCGGTGCGGCGACAGACCTCGGTGGTGATCCTGAGATCCGTGTCGATCGGTAGGTGGGGCCCGTGGTCCTCGAGCGTGGCCACGGGGACGAGACAGACCCGCTCCTCCGCCGCCGCCCGGCGCACCTCCGGCCAGGTGAGGCGCTCGTAGAGGAGCGGGCTCCCCCACATCGGGCTAGGCGAGCGCCGCGTCGACGGTGATCTCCGGGACGCCCGTGAGCGCCTGGGAGACCGGGCACTCGTTCTTCGCGCCTTCGGCGGCCTCGGCGAAGCCGTCGGCGTCGAGCCCCGGAACCGCCCCGCGGACGGCGAGCGCGATCTTCGTGATCCCCGTGCCCGCCTGGAACGTGACCGTCGCGCTCGTCTTCAGCTCGTCCGGCGGCGTGCCCGCGCCGGCGAGCGCGTGGGAGAGCGCCATCGAGAAGCACGCCGCGTGCGCGGCGGCGATCAGCTCCTCGGGGCTGGTCTCCGCGCCGGGCTCCTCCGCCCGCGCGGCCCAGGTGATGTCGAGGGGCCCGAAGGCACCGGTCCCGACGCTGTCGATCGATCCGCTCCCGTCCATCAGGCTGCCGTGCCAGGTGACCTCGGCGTGGCGATCGGTGGCCATGCGCTCTCCCTCCGTCGTTGATGCCTGCGACTGTACCGCGGGGCGCGCGCTCCCGGCTGCTACCGTTCCTGTTCGTCAGGTCGGTATCCCGCCGGCCGTGAGATGAGCTTCCTGTTCCTCCTTCGGGCGTTCGGGCTGGGCGAGTCTCGAACCGAAGAAGGAGTCGAACGTGAATCAACAGTCTTTCCGTGAGCTCGGCGTGTCGCGCCCTGTCGTCGACGTGCTCGCAGCCCGCTCCATCCACGAGTCGTTCTCGATCCAGGCGCTCGTCCTCCCCGACGCGCTCGCCGGTCTCGACGTGCTTGCGAAGTCGCCGACGGGCTCGGGCAAGACCCTCGCCTTCGCGCTGCCGATCGTCGAGCGGGTCGACGGGAGCGACTCGCGCCCGGCCGCGCTCGTCCTCGCTCCGACGCGCGAGCTCGCCCAGCAGGTCACGGACGAGCTCCGCTCGGTGGCGACGCCGAAGGGGCTTCGGATCGCGCCCGTCTACGGCGGCGTCCCGCTTCGCAGCCAGGCGGCGAAGGCCCGCGAGGCGCACGTGATCGTGGCGACGCCCGGTCGACTCGAGGACCTCGCGCAGCGCCGCCTGCTCGCGCTCGGCGACATCCGCATTCTCATCCTCGACGAGGCCGACCGCATGCTGGACATGGGCTTCAAGCCGCAGGTGGACAGGATCGTGCGGCGCCTGCCGCGGAACCGTCAGACGATGTTCTTCTCGGCGACGCTCGACGGTGAGGTCGGCGTGCTCGCGCGCGCCTACACCTCGAGCCCCTCGCGCTTCGAGGCGGAGCTCCCGGCCGAGCGGGACTACGGGGAGATCGAGCACCGCTTCGTCCCCGTCGACCAGTCCACGAAGGTGGAGACGCTCGTCGAGCACCTGCAGGCGGCGACCGGGCTGACGCTGGTCTTCGTCCGCACGAAGCGCGGCGCCGACCGGCTCGTCCAGCGGCTGCGCCGCCAGGACGTCAAGGCGGAGGCGCTCCACGGCGACCTCTCGCAATCGTCGCGCCGGCGCGCCCTCGACCGCTTCGAGCGGGGAACGGTGCCCGTGCTCGTGGCCACCGACGTCGCAGCCCGCGGCCTCGACATCGAGAACGTCGAGCACGTGATCAACTACGACCCGCCGGAGGAGGACAAGGGCTACCTCCACCGCACGGGCCGCACCGGGCGGGCCGGGCGCAGCGGGATCGCCGTCACGTTCGTCCTCCCCGAGCAGCAGGCGGAGACGAGCCGCGTCGCCGGCCGGCTCGGCCACCGGGAGCAGTTCGAGAGCACCGGCATGAAGTCGGCGCGCGCGAAGCTCGTCTACTCGGGCCGCCGCGGGCGTCGCTCCAAGTGGTAGTCGCCCGCGCGCGGGCGCGCTAGACCTTCCACCGGAAGGCAAGCTTCCTGGATGGCACGTAGCCGCGGCCGCTGGGATTTCTCGCCGGGGGAGGCGCCCGAGCGCCCCGCCGACCCGGCGGTGCGGAAGGCGAACCTGCGCCGGATCGTGCGGCTCTTCCGCCGTACCGGCTGCACGCTGCTCGGCGTCAACGGCGTTGATCGTCGTCTCGGCGGCGCTCGGCGTGATCCCGCCGTTCCTGCTCCGGGAGGTGCTCGACATGGCGATCCCGGACGAGCACGTCGGCCTCCTGACGGCGCTCGTGGCGGGATGGTCGCGATCCCGGTCGTGACCGGCGCGCTCGGCGTCTGGCAGACGCTCCTCTCGAACCAGGTCGGCCAGGCGGTCATGCACGACCTGCGCACGCGGTCTACCGGCACCTGCAGCGGCTCTCGCTCGCCTTCTTCACGCGCACGCGTACCGGCGAGGTGCAGAGCCGGATCGCGAACGACATCGGCGGCGTCGAGAACGTCGTCACCTCGACCGCGACCTCGGTCGTCTCGAACGTGACCACGGTCCTCGCGACGGTCGTCGCGATGCTCCTGCTCGACTGGCGAGCTCGCCGTCTTCGCGCTCGCGCTCCTGCCGCTGTTCGTCGTGGCTGACCAAGCGCGTCGGCGACCAGCGGCGCAAGGTCGCGACGCGAGCGCCAGGAGTCGCTCGCCGACATGTCCTCGATCGTGCAGGAGTCGCTCTCGGTCTCCGGGATCCTGCTCGGCAAGACGATGGGCCGCTCCGCCGAGCTCGCCGAGCGGTTCGACGCCGAGTCGAGCGGCTGGCCGAGCTCGAGGTGCGCAGCCGCATGGCCGGCCGCTGGATGATGGCGTCGATCCAGACGACGTTCGCGGTCATGCCCGCCGCCGTCTACTGGTTCGCGGGCTGGACGATCGCGAACGGCAGCGACACGATCTCGATCGGCACGCTCGTCGCGTTCACGACGCTGCAGACGCGGCTGTTCTTCCCGGTCGGCTAGCCTGCTCGGCGTCTCGGTCGACGTGCAGAGCTCGCTCGCGCTCTTCGACCGCGATCTTCGAGTACCTCGACCTGCCGGTCGACATCGAGCGAGGGCACGCAGGCGCTCGAGCCGGCCGCGCGGCGACGTCGCCTTCGACCGCGTCTGGTTCCGCTACGGGGAGGAGGCCTGGACGCTCGCAGGACGTCGCCTTCGCGTGCCGGCCGGGCACGACGACCGCGCTCGTCGGCGAGACGGGCTCGGGCAAGACGACGCTCGGCTACCTCGTCGCGCGGCTCTACGACGTCGACCGCGGGCGCGGTCACGATCGACGGCGTCGACGTGCGCGAGCTGACCTTCGAGTCGCTCGCCGCGACGGTCGGCGTCGTCTCGCAGGAGACCTACCTCTTCCACGCGACGCGTGCGCGAGAACCTCCGCTTCGCGAAGCCCGGACGCGACCGACGCGGAGGTCGAGGACGCCGCCCGGGCGGCGCAGATCCACGACGCTGATCGCGTCGCTGCCGGAGGGCTACGAGACGGTCGTCGGCGAGCGCGGCTACCGCTTCTCCGGGCGGCGAGAAGCAGCGGATGGCGATCGCGCGCACGATCCTGCGCAACCCGCCGATCCTCGTGCTCGACGAGGCGACCTCGTCGCTCGACACGCAGACCGAGCGGCTCGTGCAGGAGGCGCTCGAGCGGCTCGCCGAGGGCCGGACGACGATCGCGATCGCGCACCGGCTCTCGACCGTCCGCGACGCCGACCAGATCGTCGTCCTCGACCGGGGCCGCGTCGCCGAGGTCGGGCACGCACGACGAGCTGCTCGCCCGCGGCGGGCGCTACGCGGCGCTCGTCTTCCGGGACGCGGAGGCGAGCCCGGCGGGGCTCGGGCTCGCCGGCGGCTAGGCGCCCTCGCCCGCGGCGTGGAGCTCGAACACGAGCTCGAGGCCGTCCTCCTCGTCCCATTGCTCGCCGGTCTGCACGAACCCGAGCTTCCGCACGATCGCGAGGGACGGGGCGTTGCCCGGGGCGACCGAGGCGATGAAGCGGCTGACTCCGGCGGCCCGCGCCCACTCGATCAGCCCCAGGGCGGCCTCGGTCGCGTAGCCGTGGCCGCGGTGCTCGGGGAAGATCGTGTACCCGATCTCGAGCGCTGCTGCGTCCTCGAGCCCGTTCACCCCTGGAGGCCCGTGGAAACCGGCGTGGCCGACCATGATCGCGGGGGCGGCGCCCTGCAGGACGAGAGCGCGGACGAGCCAGCGCGCCGAGGCCGGATCGGCCTGCATCTGCTCGAGCCGCCGGCGGAGGAAGACCCCATCGCCCACCTGGGGCCATCCGGGCGGGACGGACGCCCCCAGAAGGCGGCCCGCCTCGTCGCGCCTCCCTGCCAGGAGGGCCTCGAGGACGGCGGGCGTCATGGAGACGAGCTCGAGCCTTCGCGAGGTCAAGGATCCGGCTTCCACGCTCGGCGAGCGTAGCGCTCCCGGAGCCTCTGTGGGCGTCGGCCCGGCGCCGCGCTGCGTGTTTGGCGACCGCCCGGTGCTGGTACGAGTCGGCCATGAGAGATCCCGGGCTAGACCGGCACCACTGGCAGACCGAATGGGAGACGCTCGCGCCGCTCGTCGTCGACGCGCCCGAGGAGGCGCTGCCGGAGCTCGACGAACTCGTCCGGCGCATGCTGGTCGAGCGCGGCTACCCGCTCGAGGACGGCGACGGCGACGCGAGCGCGGAGGAGGGCGTCGACCCCGAGGTGCTCGCCGGCTACCGCGCCGCACACGAGGTCACCTCGCTCGTGGGCCGCGGCGAGAGCGTCGATCCGGCCGAGGTCGGTCAGGCCGTCGGCCTCTACCGCGAGCTCTTCGACCACCTGCTGACGCGGCAGTCCGACGAGGGCTAGGGCAGCCGCCGGGCTTCGTGCCCCACGGCCGTCTTAACGCCTGCTTAACCTGGCTCAACGGGCGCTTCACGGGAACGGGGCTATAAGAAGGACATGGACGCAGGCTCCGGCTGGGCCCGCATGGGCTCGCTCGTTCTTGCCGGCCTCCTCGGCGGAGGGGCGGCGGTCGGCATCGGCGCCGCCATCGGCGGTGGCGACGACGACGCGGCGTCGCCCGTCATCAGCACCCTCCCGGCGTCGGCCGACCCGGCGGAGAACCTGCAAACGAGCCAGACCGAGAGCAAGACCGTCCAGGAGATCTACAAGCAATCGAGCAAGGGGGTCGTCCAGGTGACGTCCACCTCGGTCGTCACGGACAACCCCTTCTTCGGCCCCCAGTCCGAAAGCTCCCTCGGCTCCGGCTTCGTCGTCGACAAGGACGGCTACATCGTCACGAACTACCACGTGATCGAGAATGCCCAGGAGATCGAGGTCAATTTCTCGGGCGACGACCGCGTCCCTGCGAAGGTGGTCGGAAGCGACCCTTCCACCGACCTCGCGGTCTTGAAGATCGGCGAGCAGAGCCGCGCTCTGACTCCCCTCCCCCTCGGCGACTCGGACGCGGTCCTCGTCGGGGACGCGGTCGTCGCCATCGGGAACCCGTTCGGCCTGGAGCGCAGCGTCACCGCGGGCATCGTCAGCGCGCTCCAGCGCGACCTCGTCGCGCCGAACGGCTACACGATCGACAAGGTGATCCAGACCGATGCCCCCATCAACAAGGGGAACTCGGGAGGGCCGCTCCTGGACCTGAGCGGCAAGGTGATCGGGGTCAACTCCCAGATCGAGAGCGAGACGGGCGGGAACGTCGGCATCGGCTTCGCCATCCCCGTGAACACGGTCAGGGAGGTCTTCTCCCAGATCAAGGCGAACGGCAAGGTCGAGCACGCCTATCTCGGGGTGCGGATGCAGCCGATCACCGACGACCTCACGGAGGTTTTCAACCTCCCGGTCGACGAAGGGATCATGATCGTGGACGTCGAACCGGGCAGCCCGGCCGACGAAGCGGGGCTGCAGGGCGGCGGCAAGCAGGTGATCGTCGGCGGTACGAGCTACGTGCTCGGCGGCGACATCGTCCTCCGCGCCGACGGCCAGCCGCTAACGTCCCCGGACGAACTTCGTACGATGGTCATGGAAAAGGAGCCTGGCGACTCGATGACCCTCGACATCCGCCGAGGGGACTCGACCCGAACTGTTGTCGTAACCCTCGGGCAGCAGCCCGCCCAGACGGGCGGGTAGCGAGCCCGCGGCCCCTCCCCCCAGGGGCTGATCCGGTCGGAGGCCCGTCCTGCCTGCCCGGGCCTCCGACCACCTCCTCCCGCTCTACACTCGCGCGATGGTGCCGCACCGCTTCGGCGAGTCACCGCCGTTCTCGGTCGGCATCGAGGAGGAGCTCTTCGTCCTCGACCCGGCCACGCTCGAGCCGGCGCCGGTGCCGGACGGAGTGCTGGACGGCGAGCGCCTGAAGCCCGAGCTCTTCACGACGATGCTCGAGCTGACCACGAGCGTCTGCGCGGACGTGGCGGAGGCGGTGGAGCAGATCGGCGCCCTGCGCCTCCAGGCCCGCGCCCGGCTGCGGGAGCACGGGCTCGAGCTCGCGGCCGCGGGCACGTGGCCGACCGCCGTCCTCGGGGAGCAGCCGGTCGCGCCGCTCGAGCCGCTTCGCCGCTTCGCCGAGTACGCCGGCCCGTCGGCTCTCCGCCAGCACTGCTCCGGCCTCCACGTCCACGTCGGCGTCGCGAGCCCGGAGGAGTGCATGGGCCGGATCGAAGCCGTGCTGCCCTGGCTTCCGGTGCTGCTCGCAGCCTCGGCGAGCTCGCCGTACGCGGGCGGCCGGGAGACCGGCCTGGCCTCGACGCGTGCCGAGCTGCTGTCACTCCTGCCGCGGTCGGGAGCGCCGCCGGCCTTCGCCGGCTACGAGGACTGGGCGCGCTTCGCGTCGCTCCTCGTCGAGCTGGGGCTCGCGGACGACCTCATGCGGCTCTGGTGGGACGTGCGCCCGCATCCGCGCCTGGGGACGCTCGAGATCCGGATGCCCGACCAGCCGACCCGCCCGGCCGTGACGGCGGCGCTCGCCGCGCTCGCGCAGGCGCTCGTCGTCGCCGCCGAGCCGGACGGCCGGTTCGCCGACCGCGGCCTCTACGCCCAGAACCGCTGGGCGGCGGCGCGGTTCGGGCGGAGTGCCGGCCTCGTACACCCGGAGACGGCGGAGCTCGTCTCCGCCGGCGAGCTGCTCGCCGAGCTGCTCGAGCGCGTCGAGCCGACGGCCCACCGCCTGGGCGGGGAGCCCCTCCTCGCCGGGCTCGAGGGCGTCGACGAGGCGGCCGACCAGCTCTCACTCGGGCGCCGCTCCGGTCTGCGCGCCCTCGGTGAGCGCCTGGTCGCGCTCACGTACGATGGCCTCTGATGGTCGTCTCGGAGACGCTGCAGGTGACGGGGATCCGCTGCGAGCGCTGCGTGCTCAGGCTCGGCGGCGCCCTCGGGGAGGTCGAGGGCCTCGAGTCGGCCAACGCGAACCTCCTCGGCGAGGTGACGCTCTCCTGGGACGACGAGCGCGTCGCCCGGGACGAGATCGTCGCCGCGCTCGCCGGCGCCGGCTTCCGGCCGGTCGCGCCCTGACCCTGCCGCCGGAATAGCGGGCGGGAGCAGGGCGTTAGCTTGTTAGTGTCCGACGGATGGCAGAGGCCGAGACCGAAGCCCGCCGCCTGGCGGCCGAGGCCCGTGACCGCGTCCGCTTCGAGGAGGAGGTGCTCGACCTTGCCGACCAGGTCTTCCGGGTCGCGCGTCGCCTCGTGTCGAGCCGCGAGGAGGCCGAGGACCTCGTCCAGGAGACCTATGCGCGTGCTTTTCGCAGCTGGCGCTCCTACACCCCGGGCACGAATCTCCGAGCCTGGCTCATGCGCATCCTGACGAACCTGAACATCGACCGCGGGCGGCGCGAGCAGCGCGCACCCGACATGCAGCCGATGGAGGAGGGCGACTACTTCCTCTACAACCGTTTGGAGCAGACGAGCGGCCCGGGAGACGAGGAGCGGATCGTCGAGCGGCTCTCGCAGGACTCGATCGTCGAAGCGCTCTCCAACGTCCCGCACGACTTCCGCGACGCCATCGTCCTCGTGGACATCGGCGACTTCTCCTATCAGGATGCGGCGCAGATCCTCGACGTTCCCATCGGGACGATCATGTCCCGCCTGCACCGCGGCCGGAGGATCCTCAAGGGTCAGCTGGCCGAGACCGCGTCGGCGGGGGAGGACGGGTGAGCGGCTTCGAGCCCATCTGCGAGAAGTGCGAGGAGCTGATCCAGCCCTACCTCGACCGTGAGCTCTCGGAGGCCGAGCGCCTCGAGGCCGAGGGGCACCTGGAGGGCTGCGGGTACTGCAACAAGCGCTACCGCTTCGAGGAAAGCCTCCGAGGCTACGTCCGCCGGGCGTGCTGCTCCGAGGAGATGTCGCCGGAGCTGAAGGCGAGGCTCTCCGCACTCCGCACGCCGCTCTAGCGACTGCCGCGTCTCGAGGCAGGTGAGGGCTACTGGGGCAGCGGACAGGGGCCGTCCCCGCTCTGAACCGAGAGGACGTAGCTCGGCGTGCCGACGTGGCCCGGTGCCATCCCGTAGGTGAGGAGGCTCAGGCAGTCGTCGTCCCGGGAGAAGTCGACTCGAAACGAGCTGGGCGGCGTCTCTGCGCCCGGGTCCGCCTCGCTCGCCGGCACCACCCGCGTCCGCGGTTGCCACTCCGGCTCGAGGCGCTCGACGTAGAAGGCGACCACGTCCTCCTGGCCCGCGTCGGCAGGGGGCTCGTACAGCGCGCTCGTGATGATCTCGTCCGGGACCGGGAGCGCGTCCTCGCCGGTCGTCGTCTGGGTGAGCCGCTGCACCTCCCGCGCGCCCGGGAAGACGGGCAGGGAGTCGAGGATCGCCATGTTGTCGTCGATCCGGCTCGAGTCGAGCCGCTGCCAGGCCGCGTAGCCGATGCCGGCGCCGAGCGCGATTACGACGAGAGCCGGGAGGACGACGGCGGGCCGGAGCAGCCGCCGCCTCACCGGAGGTCCTCCGGGCGGTCGACGTCCCCGGGGGCGCCGAGGTCGTCGCAGGGGACGAGCAGGGGCTCGAACGCGCGGAGCCCCTCGTCCGGCACCGACCCCCAGAGCTCCCGCCCGACGACCAGCGGGTGGCCGCGCGCGCCCGCGTACGAGGCGGCGACCAGCCGGGCGCCGCTCTGCCGCCGGGCCTGAACGACGCGCGTCACCGCCTCCGGGGCGAGCTCCGGCCCGTCCGCGAGGACGACCACGGCGGCCTCGGCCTCGGGGCCGAGCGCCGCCAGGCCGCACCGGAGCGAGCCGCCCGGGCCGCGCTCCCAGTCGGGGCAGCGCACGACCCGTGCGCCGGCGACGTCCAGCTCGTAGGCCCCCGAGACCACGACGATCTCCGGGACGCCGGCCGCCTCGAGGCGCGCCAGCACGTCGGGAAGGAGCAGGCGTTGCTTCGGCGAGCCGAAGCGCGTGGCGGCGCCGGCTGCCAGCACCACGGCCGGGGTCGGCCCCGGGGACATGGCCTCAGGGGACAGAGGAGCGCGCGGGGTCAGACATCGTCCGCGCCCACCGTCAGCGTGAGGATGTCCGCGACGTGGAGGAGGCGGAACGTCGCCCTGCTGAGTGTCCGGATCTCGGTCTCCTCCTCGGCCTCGGGCAAGGTCCGCCAGAGGTCGCGTGCGGCGTCGAGGAGCTCGGCGATCTGCTCGCGTGCCTCCGCCCGGCCGTCTCGCTCGGCGCAGGCGTTGAGCGCGAGACCGAGCACGCCGATCGTGTCGGGCTGCCGCGTCCACAGAAGCGGCGTCGCCATCGTCAGGTAGTTGTGGATGCGCGCGAAGGCCAGGGGCTGCTCGAGCCGCTGCGGCCCCCGCGCCTCGGCGAGCGGGGCGGGCGGCTCGCCGTCGGCGATGCGGGCGGCAGAGCGGCCGAGCAGGTCGCGCACCTCGTCCTCGGAGAGCCCGGCGAGCTGGGCGCTCCGCAGCGGGAGGAGGAACGAACCCGGCTGCTGGCCGTAGGGGTAGTCGGACGCGTACAGGACCTGGCCCGGCGAAACGCGGGCGAACATGTCGAGGAGGTCGATCACGCTCCAGACCGACGTGTCGAAGTAGACGCCGGCCCGCCCGGCGAAGCAGTCCGAGAGCGCCGCCAGGTCGGCGATGCCCGCGTGCGCGATGATCAGCGACGCGCTCGGGTAGGCGTCGTGGAGCTTCCGCAGGTGCTCGGCGATCGGCGGCAGCCCGCGCCCGCCGTGGATGAGGATCGGCACCTCCCGCTCCGCCGCCAGGGCGAAGATCGGCTCGAGGCGCTGGTCGTCGAGCAGGAACCTCTGCGCGCGGGGGTGGAGCTTGATGCCGCGGGCCCCGAGGTCGAGCGCGCGTGTCGCCTCCTCGATCGGGCCCTGCGCGAGGTCGAGGCGGACGAACGGGACGAGCAGCCCGTTCGAGCGCTGGGCGGCCGCGAGCGTCCGGTCGTTGGCCGCCCGAAACGCCGGCTCGCGGTCGGGCTCGTCCATGCAGAAGGCGAAGGCGCGCTCCACGCCCCAGCGACCGAGGAAGGCGGTGAGCTCGTCGAGCGGGGCGACCATGCCGTCGATGTCGCGGCCGACGTGGACGTGCGAATCGAAGATCGTGGCGCCGTCGGGAAGGAGGCTGCGCGCCTCCGCCTCGTGCCCCTCGATCAGGCGGCGCGCTCGGTCGAGAACTTCTTCCACGCCGATGAATCTATCGCGAGCGGCTACCATCGTGAGCCGTGCCCGACGTTCTCATCTTCGGCGACACGTTCCGCTCGCCCGAGCTGCGTCACGAAGTGCCGGTCTCGATCCCCGACCCGTTCGTCTACGTGGAGCGGAACGGCACGCGCACCGTCTACGTCGGCTCCCTCGAGCTGCCGCGCCTCGAGGAGGTGGACGGCCTCGAGGCGTTGCCGCTCGAGGAGCTCGGGCTCGACGAGCTCTTCGAGCAGGGCCTCGGCTGGCACGAGGTCACGAGGGAGCTCGTCCTCCGTGCCTGCCGCGTCGCCGGCGTCGAGTCCGCGCTGGCCCCGCGCGACTTCCCGCTCGGGATCGCCGACCACCTGCGGGAGCACTCGATCGAGATCGAGGCCGGCGGATCGCTCTTCGACGATCGGCGCCGCGTGAAGTCGGCCGCCGAGCTGGCCGGCATCCGCAAGTCGCAGCGCGCGGCGGAGCACGCCATGGACGCGATCCGGGCCCGGCTTCGCCGCGGTCTCCCGCTGACCTGCGAGGAGCTTCAGGCCGAGGCGGCGCGGGTCTTCAGCGAGGAGGGCGTCAGGCTCGACGACGTCGCGCTCGTCTCCGCGGGCTCGCAGACGACCGTCGGGCACGAGCCCGGCCACGGCCCGATCGGCGAGGGCCAGCCGATCGTGGTCGACCTCTTCCCCCGCGACCCCCAGTCGGGCTGCTACGCGGACATGACTCGCACCTTCTGCCTCGGGGAGCCGCCGGAGGAGCTCGTCGGCTACCACGCCCTCGTCCGCGAGGCGCTCGACCTCGCCTACGCGACGATCCGCCCGGGGGTCCGCGGCGCCGAGGCCCACCGGGCCGTCTGCGACCTCTTCGAAGCGGGCGGCTACCCGACGCAGCTCTCGAAGGCGCCCGGCGAGGTGCTGGAAGAGGGCTTCTTCCACAGCCTCGGCCACGGCGTCGGCCTCGAGGTGCACGAGCTCCCCGCGCTCGGGCGGGTGGGCGAGGAGATCGTCGTCGGCGACGTCCTCGCCGTCGAGCCCGGCCTCTACCGCAAGGGCTTCGGCGGCTGCCGCCTGGAGGACCTCGTCCACGTCACCGAGGACGGCGTCGACGTCCTCACCGACTACCCGTACGAGCTCTCGCCCTAGGCGTCGTCTAGGCCGACAGCTCGAGCAGCGGCTCGAACCGTGCCGGTTCGTCGAACGGCCCGATCACCGCGAGGTTGAGCCGGTCCTGGCGGACGATGTCCTCGGCGACGCGGCTCAGGTCGTCCAGCGTGACGCGGTCGAGCGCGGCGAGGACCTCCTCGGGCTCGCGGGTGCGGCCCTCGAGGACTTCGTCGCGGAGCCCGAAGGAGATCGTCCCCTTGGGATCCTCGAGCGAGAGCACGAGCCGCCCCTTGGCGAAGTTGCGCGCCTTCTCCAGCTCGTCGGCGTCCACCGGCTCCCTCCCGATGCGGCCGAACTCGCGGACGACCGTCGCGATCGCCTCGTCGATCCGCTGGATGTCGACGCCGCCCTGCGCGAAGAGCGTGCCGGCGTCGGTGTAGCCCTGGTTGTAGCCGTAGATGTAGTAGGCGAGCCCGCGGCGCTCTCTCACCTCGGTGAAGAGGCGCGAGGACATGCCGCCGCCGAGCACGGTGGCCAGGAGCATGAGCGGGTAGCGGTCGGGGTGGCCCAGCGGGTAGCTGTGAACCCCGAGGCGGATGTGCGCCTGGTCGGAGGACTTGGTGTGGATCTTGACGCGCGGGCCGTCCTGCGCCCAGCGCACCGCGTCCGGGTTGCCAGTGGCGCCGTTCGGGACGTCGCCGAGGAGCGCCTCGACGCGGGCGACGGCGTCGCCGCCGATCGCGCCGGCGAGGCCCGCGACCATGCGCGGCGCCCGGTACCACCGGTCGAGGTAGCCGAGGAACGTGTCGCGCGTCGCCGCCCGGACGGTCTCCTTCGTGCCGATGATGTCCCAGCCGAGGGGCTGGTCGCCGTAGAGGAGGTCGTCGTACACGCCGTCCACGTAGTCGCGCGGCGTGTCGTAGTACATGTTCATCTCCTCGACGATGACGCCCTTCTCGCGCTCGATCTCCTCGGCGTCGAACTTCGAGCGCCGGAGCATGTCGACGAGGACGTCGAGCGCGGTGTCGCGGTGCTCGGCCGCGCACTTGACGTAGTAGCCCGTGTACTCCTTGCCCGTGAAGGCGTTGAACTCGCCCCCGATCGAGTCGATCTCGCCGGCGATGTCCCGTGCGGTCGGTCGGTTCTCGGTGCCCTTGAAGAACATGTGCTCGGCGAAGTGGGCGATGCCGCTCGTGTCCTTCGTCTCGTAGCGCGAGCCAGCGGCGAGCATGACGAAGCAGGCGACCGACTTCGCCTGGGGCATGTCCGCGGTGACGACCCTGAGGCCGTTTGCAAGCGTCGTCTTCTCGAACGTGTTCGCCATCAGCTCGTGACAGAGCTCCTCTCTTCGTACGCGTCGATGCGGGCGCGCCACTCGTCCGGGACGGTCATGGACGCGTTCGACCCGTAGTCGTAGGCGACGAGGACGGTCGAGGCCTCGAGCACGAGCCTGCCGTCGCCGCTGCGGATCTCGTGCTCCATCTCGAAGCTCTTCGTCCCGATGCGCGCGACGCGCGACCCGATCTCGAGCGTCTCGGGAAAGCGCGCGGGCGAGCGGAAGTCGAGCGTCACGCGGGCCAGGATCAGGGAGATCTCGTACGCGAAGTCGTCCCCGAGCAGGTTCAGCAGGTAGCGGACGCGGGCCGTCTCCAGGTAGGTGAGGTAGACGGCGTTGTTGACGTGGCCTCCGGCGTCGATGTCGCGGAACTCGACCTCGCGCTGCTGGACGAAGCGGTAGCCCTCCATCCCGCCATGGTACTTTCGCCGCTCCCCTGCCCGAAGACCTGACCCGCAAGGCCATCGCCGCCCAGCCCGACTGGCTGCGCGGCGTGCCCGGGCGCGTCGGCGCCCGCCGGCTGCCCGAGGGGCGCGTGGTCTTCACCGGCTGCGGCACGTCCTACCATGCCGCGCAGACCGGCGGCGACGCGTTGCAGGCCCTGGAGGCCGTGCTCGCCCCGCCCGAGGCCGACCTCCTCGTCGTCGTCAGCCACGAGGGCGGGACGACGCTCGCCCTGGAGGCGGCGCGCGCGTTTCCCGGGCCCACCTGGCTCGTCACCGGGCAGGAGGAGAGCCCGCTCGCGGACGCCGCCGACGAGGTCGTCGTCGTCGCGCCGGAGGTGGAGGGGTCCTACTGCCATACCGCCAGCTACACGGCCGCGGTCGCCGCCCTCGCCGCCCTGTGGGGCGAGGACATCTCCGGCCTCCCCGCGGCGGTCGAGCGGATCCTCGCCGGCGAGCCCTTCCCCGTGAGCGGCCACGAGCGGATCGCTGTCGTCGGCGCCGGCCGGGACTGGCCGACCGCGCAGGAGGCCGTGCTCAAGCTCCGCGAGGGCGTGCACCTCGCCGCGGAGGCGCACGAGACCGAGCAGATCCTCCACGGCCACCTCGCCGCGATCGACGGGACCGTGCGCGCCTTCGTCCTCGAGGGCGAGGGCCGGGCGGCCGCGCGGGCGGCCGACGTCGTCCGCGCCCTGCGCGAGATCGGCGCCGAGACGACGCTGGTGCCGACGGAGCATCCGGCCGTGGACATCGTCCCCTTCCAGCTCCTCACAGTGGCTCTGGCCGGGCGCCGGGGCGTCGACCCCGACACCATCCGCCGGGACGAGCCGCGCTGGGACGCCGCCCGCCGCTCCTACCGGTAGGGCTACCGCGAGAGCAGCCAGAGCCCGCTGACGGTGTAGACGACCATCAGCACGAGCATGGCGTACTGGCTGATCGCCGCCTTGCGCGGGGACGCGAAGAGCTCCACCGCGCGGTCGTGGGCGAGGACGAGGCCGGCGACGTGGCCGACGACGAGCGCGGCCACCTGCGTGTACCAGATCGTCTTGGGCGGGAGGATGCCGATGTCGGGCTTGACGTCGGCGGTCCCGAACAGGTCCCAGCCGAACCCGAACGGGTCCGAGGCGAGGGGCGCGACCCACTGGATCTCCCGCACGAAGAACGAGAAGTAGTGGGCGACCACGTATGCGAGCGCGATCGGCACAAGGCTGCCGAGGAACGCGCCCGTGAGGTCGCCCTGGTAGTCGACCGCGGCCGCAGCGGCCCTCATCGCCACGATGTAGGCGAGCGCGACGAGCACGACGAAGAGGAGGAGGCCGGCGACGGTCAGGAGCATTCCGAGGATGTCCGCCAGGTCCGGGGAGCGCTCGATCACCGGCCGCATCAGGTTCGCGCGGAAGTCGACCCACGTCGTCGTCGAGCTGAACCCGTCGAAGGCGACGGAGCCGAGCATGACTGCGATGAAGGCGAGCAGGCCCGGCGCCGGCGCGAGCCTCGAGAGTCCGGCGAACGGCCAGCGCACGACGAGCCGCCCGTCCTCCTGCCGCCGGCCGAACGGCGCGATGCGCGCCAGCAGGCCGAAGTAGACGGCGAAGGCCTCGCCGTTCTCGATCCACGCCTCGCGCCCGACGGCGAGCATGGCGAACCAGGTGATCAGCGTGTAGGCGACGATCGCGAGGCCGAGCGCGCGCGGGTCGGAGGGATCCCAGTACGCCAGCTCGAGCGAGGCGAAGGCGAAGAGGAGGAAGGCGGCCGGCCAGCGGCCGAGCCCCGGGGCGTAGGCGAACGGCGCGTCCCAGCGGACACCGGTCCGCTCCGAGAGCCAGGCGACCGCGTCCGCGGCGGCGCGCCAGGGGCTAAGCACGGTCCACACGTCCCCGAAGAGCACGCTCAGCGCGGGCAGGCCCAGCCAGAAGAAGACGAAGACGAACCGCGGGGCGAGGTTTCCGTCGGGCGAGGTGTCGCCGACGAGGGCGGTCGCCGTCACGAGGCCGAGAAGCGCGAAGGAGACCGCGCCGGCGACGATCCGGACCGCCCGGCTTTGGAGGACGTGCTCGAGGCCGTCGGGCAGGGGCCGGCCCCGGCTCGCCTCGGCGAGGAGAGGCCGCTTCCAGAGCAGCCAGAGGGCGACGAACGAGAGGACGAGGACGAGCGCGGCGCCGTAGTAGAAGAGCCAGAGTGGAACCGGCAGGTCCCGGACTCCGCCGAGCCCGTGCGCGAGCGGGAGGCTCACGTCACGGGCTGACGGTCAGCCGGGCGAGGAGGATGCTGCGCTCCTCGAGCTCCGCCTCGAACTCGCCGGCGACGTCCGCCCGAAACGTGATGCGGGCCGGCTGCCCCGGCGCGACGTCCGCGGAGAGGTCGTAGCCGTGGAGGTGCACCTCGTCCTCGACGTCCGCGCGGACGACGAGCACGACTTGCCTCCCCTGGTCGATGTCGGCCTCGACCACGCCGCCGACCACCTCGCCGTTCTGGAAGCGGACGTTGACGCGCTGCGGGACTTCGTCTGGCGTCGTCGTGGTCGTGTCGGCGGTCGTCGTCTGGACGGTCGTCGTCACCTGCGTGGTCGTCTGCGTGGTCGTGGTGACGGCGGTCGTCGTCGGCGCCTCCGTCGACGTACCGACGGTGTTGGCCGCAGGCTCGTCGTCGTTGGGCCGGAGGACGAGGAAGAGGATGACGGCCAGGATGATCGCCCCGCCGCCGACCGCGAGCGCGGTGAGGAGGTTCCGGGAGCCCGAGGACTCGCCGGGTGGTTCCCCGGGCGGCCCGCTGGGCGGCTCGTCGGGCGGGGGCGGCTGTGGCGCTTGGCTCATGGATGTGCCTCCGAGACTGGGTCGAGTCTCATCTTAGGACGGCAGTTCGAGGAATCCTCCTGCTACCGGACGGCGAGGCCGCCGTTCTCGGCGGCTCCCGCCAGGAAGGCGAGCCAGTCGTGCCAGAGCTTCTCGTCCGCGATCACGCTGGTTTCCGGCGAGGCCTGCGAGAGTGCGAAGTCCACGGCCCCCGGCGGGACGCGCGTCCCCGGCTCGAGGCGGTCGAGCTGGAGCCAGCCGGCCATTCCCTGGGCCGTCATCTCCTCGCTCAAGGCCTCGAGGTCGGCGAGCCCCAGGAAGACGTGGCCGCCGAGACCGTCGTTCCTGGCCCAGTAGAGGCGGAGCATCAGAGGTCGTGCAGGGCGGCGAGCAGGCGGTCGACCTCCTCGACGGTGTTGTAGTGGACGATGCCGACCCGCAGGGCGCCGTCGGGCAGCCCCAGGCGCCGCATCACCTCGACCGCGTAGTAGTCGCCCCACCAGGCGGCGATGCCGCGCGCGGCGAGCCGGGCCGCCGCCTGCTCGGGGGTCAGGCCCGGGACGGTCATGGCGAACGTGGCGACGCGCCCCTCCATCGTCGGCCGCCCGTACAGCCGGATCCCGGCGGGGAGCCCGGCGAGGAGGCGCTCGCCGAGCTCGCGCTCGTGTGCGGCGATCCCCTCCCAGCCGACGGACTCGACGTAGGCGACGGCGGCGTTGAACCCCGCGAGCGCCTCGTGCGGGAGCGTGCCGGTCTCGAAGCGCGCGCCGACGGGCTCGTCGGGCGCCGGCCGCACCTTGTAGGGCCGCCAGCGCTCGAGCAGCTCGCGGCGGCCGTAGAAGACGCCGAGGTGCGGTCCGAAGAACTTGTAGGGCGAGCAGAGGAGCACGTCGGCGTCGAGAGCGCGGGCGTCGATCGGCAGGTGGGAGGCGTAGTGCACCGCGTCGACCCAGGCGAGCGCGCCCGCTGCGTGCGCGAGCTCGACGATCCGCGGCGCGTCCACCACGGTGCCCACCGCATTCGAGGCGAGCGGGAAGGCGACGACCCGCGTGCGCTCTCCGAGCTGGCGCGCGAGGTCCTCCAGGTCGACGGAGACCTCTTCCTCGTCGAGGTCGGCGAAGCGGACGACGAGCTCGAGGTCGTCGGCCAGCTGCAGCCAGGGCGAGATGTTCGCGTCGTGGTCGAGCCGGGTGACGACGATCTCGTCGCCGGCCCGAAGCTCGCGGGCGAGCGTGCGCGAGAGCGCGAAGGAGAGCGTGGTCATGTTCTGGCCGAACCCCACCTCGTCCGGGTCGCAGCCGAGGAAGCGGGCGGCCGTGTGGTGCGCGGACACGAGCAGGGCGTCGGTCCGCCTGCTCGTCTCGAAGGGCCCTCCGAGGTTCGCGTTCGACTCGCGCAGGTAGGCGGCCATCGCCTCGATCACCGAGTCCGGCACCTGTGTCCCGCCGGGCCCGTCGAAGAACGCCGTCGGCCGGTCGAGGGCGGAGAAGCGCGCCCGGACCGCGGCGACGTCGAAGGCGACCGTGCTCAGCTCGAGATCACCTCGCCGTTCACGCGCCACTCGTAGCGCGGCTCGGGGGTGAGCGAGGCGCCGACGAAGCAGTCCCGCTCGGCGAGCCCGACGAGCTCGCGCACCTCGCCGGCGGCAGGGAGCGGGCCGAGCTCGACGTCGAGCCCGCACTCGATCTCGACGAACCCGAAGCGGTCGTCCTCCTCGCGCCGGGCGACCGTGCCCTCCGCGCCCGCGCTTCCGCGCGCGGCTATGCCCGCGCGCTCGGCGTGGAACACGAGGCTCTTGAGCGTGCACCGCATCAGGGCGGCCAGAACCAGGTGCTCGGGCGTCCAGGCCTCGCCGGGATCGAGGGGGTCGCCGCCGTCGGCGAGCAGGCGCCCGTCGCGGCCGAGGCTCGCGGCGTACTGGAAGGTCTTCGCCAACTACACCTTGGGCCAGCGCGTGATGACGACCTTCTTCTCGGTGTAGAACTCGATCCCGTCCCGGCCGTGTGCGTGGAGGTCGCCGAAGAACGAGTCCTTCCAGCCCGTGAAGGGGAAGTACGACATCGGGGCCGCGACGCCGATGTTGACCCCGAGCATGCCCGCCTCCGCCTCGTAGCGGAACCGCCGCATCACGCCGCCGCTGGTCGTGAAGATCGAGGCGGCGTTCCCCTTGGTCGAGGCGTTGAGGATCTCGAGCGCCTCGTCGAGGTCGGCGGCTCTGAGGAGCGTCAGGACGGGGCCGAAGATCTCCTCCCGCGCGATCTCGGCGCCGGGCTCCGACTCGATGATCGTCGGGCCGATGAAGTGCCCATCCTCGGCGCCGCGGCCGCGGCCGTCGAGGACGAGCTCGCCGTCGGCGGCGCCCTTCTCGATCCAGCCGAGGATGCGCTCGCGCGAGGCGGAGGAGATGACCGGGCCCACCTCGGTCTCCGGGTCCAGCCCGTCGCCGACGACCATCGCCCCGCCCTTCTCGGCGAGGGCGGCCTTGAGCGGCTCGTACGCGTCGCCCACGCCGATGCAGACGGAGTTGGCCAGGCAGCGCTGGCCGGCCGCGTGGAAGGCGGAGGAGAGCACGCCGTCGACCGCCGCCTCGAGCTCGGCGTCCGGCATGACGATCACGTGGTTCTTCGCGCCGCCGAGCGCCTGCACCCGCTTGCCGTGCTTGGCGGCTGTCTCGTAGATGTAGTGCGCGACCGGGGTCGAGCCGACGAAGGAGACGCCGTCGATCCCCGGGTGCTCGAGGATGGCGTCGACCGCGGGCTTGCCACCGTGGACGAGGTTGACCACACCCGGCGGGACGACGTCCTCGAGCAGCTCGAACACGCGCTGCATGGCCAGCGGGTCCTGCTCGGACGGCTTGCAGATGAACGAGTTCCCGCACGCGATCGCGAAGGGCAGGAACCACAGGGGAACCATGAAGGGGAAGTTGAACGGGGTGATCCCCGCGAAGACCCCGATCGGCTGGCGGATCATGTCCGAGTCGATCCCGCGGGAGACGTCCTCGAGGTTCGTCCCCTGCATCAGGGTGGGGATGCCGGTGGCGACCTCGACGCACTCGATCCCGCGCCTGACCTCGCCCGCGGCGTCCTTGATCGCCTTGCCGTTGTCGCGGGTGACGAGGGCCGCGAGCTCGTCCTTCGCCTCCTCCAGCCGGTACTTGAGCTCGAAGCAGGCGCGCGCGCGCACGACGGGCGGCGTGGCCCGCCAGCCGGGGAAGGCCTCGCGCGCGGCCTTGACGGCCGCGTCTACGTGGGCCGCGCTGGAGAGCGGCACCGCGGCGAGCACCTCGCCGTCGTACGGGTTCGTGACCTCCAGGGTCTCGGCGCCCTCCGCCTCGACCCAGCGGCCGCCGATGAAGTTCTTCAGGGTCTCGGTGGCGACCCCGGGCTTGTCCTCGACCTGCGCCATCTGCGCCTCCTTGTCGCTCGGTCGTAGAGTACCGGCGTGGCGCCTCCGGTTCCCGCCGTGCCGGACATCCTGGCGCCGGGCCTACGCTGCGTCTTCTGCGGGATCAACCCGGGCCGGCGCTCGTCGGCGGCCGGGCGCCACTTCGCCAACCTGCGCAACGATTTCTGGCGCCTGCTCGCCGACGCAGGCCTGACCCCGCGGCAGCTCGACCCGAGCGAGCAGTGGAGCCTGCTCGAGCTCGGCTACGGCCTCACGAACGCCGCCTTCCGGACGACCAAGGGGAGCAGCGACCTGCGCCGCTCTGACTTCGAGGGCTCCCGGGAGCGGATCGAGCGGCTCGCCGCCGGGCTCCGTCCCGGCGTCATCGCCTTCGTCGGCAAGTCCGCCTGCCAGGGCGCGCTCGGCGTACCGCGCTGCGAGCTCGGCGCGCAGACGGCCCGGCTCGCGGAGACGAGGCTCTTCGTGCTTCCCTCGACCTCGCCCGCCAACGCCGCGGTGCCCTACGCGGAGCGGCTGCGCTGGTTCCGCGCGCTGGCGGACGTCCTCGCCTAGCCGGCGCACGTCAGGACTGCCCACAGCTCCCGGAGTGAGCTTGTTCGACACCGACTCGTCGGTCGGCAGTGGCCGGAGGTGACGCCGCCGTCCTCCAGCGGCGAAGGGCTACCCGCGCCAGCGGTTCGTGATCGGGATGCGGCGGTCGCGGCCGAACGCTTTGGGCCTGAGCTTCACCCCGGGCGCCGCCTGGCGGCGCTTGTACTCGGCCCGGTCAATCATGGCGAGCGCCCGCTCGACGACCTCGGGCTCGAACCCGTCGGAGGTGAGCTCCTCCCGCGAGCTGTCGAGCTCGACGTAGGCCTCCAGCACCTCGTCGAGCTCGGCGTAGGGCGGCAGCGAGTCCTCGTCCAGCTGGTCGGGCCGGAGCTCGGCGCTCGGCGCCCGCTCGATCACCGACGCCGGGATGAGCTCACGGCCGGCGCGCTCGTTCAGATGGCGCGCCAGGCGGAACACGTCGGTCTTGTACACGTCTTTGAGGAGCGCGAAGCCGCCGGCCATGTCGCCGTAGAGCGTCGCGTAGCCGACCGAGAGCTCGCTCTTGTTCCCGGTCGCGAGCGCGAGCCAGGCGAACTTGTTCGAGAGCGCCATCACGATCACTCCGCGGGCCCGGGACTGGACGTTCTCCTCGGCGACGCCGGTCTCCGTCCCCGCGAAGGCGCCGGCGAGCGCCTCTCCGAACGCGTCCACGACCGGGTCGATCGGGATCTCCTGGAAGCGCGCGCCGAGCGACTCGGCCACGGCCCGCGCGTCGCGGCGCGTGCCCTCGGAGGAGTAGCGCGACGGCATCGACACGCAGACGACGTGCTCCGGGCCGAGCGCCTCGACAGCGAGGGCCGCGGTCAGCGCCGAGTCGATGCCGCCGGAGACGCCCAGCACGACGTCCGTGAAGCCGTTCTTGCAGGCGTAGTCGCGCAGCCCGAGCTCGATCGCGAGCCTCATCTCCTCCAGCTCGCCGACGGGCTCGGCCACGACCGGCGCTATCGGCCGGCGTTCCGCCCGGGCGCTTAGCGGGACCTCCACCACGGGCGCCTCCGGTAGGTCGCGGCGCGCGCGCGCCAGCGAACGGCGGCGGGCGTCGCGGAGCCGCCGGGCGACGGCGGTCGTCGCGTCCACGTCGACGACGAGCAGCGCCTCCTCGAAGGCGGGACCGCGGACGACGACGTCGCCGTTCTCGTCCAGGACGAGGCTCTGACCGTCGAAGACGAGCTCGTCCTGGGCGCCGACCGCGTTCACGAGGACGATCCAGCACGCGTTGTCGCGGGCGCGCGTGGCGAGCATCTCCTCGCGCTCGGCGCCCTTGCCGACGTGGAAGGGTGAGGCGGAGATGTTCGCGATCACGTGCGCGCCGGCGAGCGCGAGGTCCGTCGCCGGCGGCCCCGGCTGCCACACGTCCTCGCAGACCGTCGGCCCGACGAGCGTGTCGCCGCAGCGGAGCAGGACGAGGCCGCGCCCGGGCTGGAAGTAGCGATCCTCGTCGAAGACGCCGTAGTTGGGCAGGAACTGCTTGCGGTAGATCGCCTGGACCTCGCCGTCCACGCAGACGGCGCACGCGTTGAAGAGGTCGCGGTCGAGGTGGGGCGTGCCGACGAGCACGGCGATGCCCCTCGTCGCCGCGGCGATCTCGCCCAACGTCGCGGCGGCCGCCTTCAGGAATCCCGGCCGGAGGAGCAGGTCCTCCGGCGGGTAGCCCGTGACGGCGAGCTCGGGGAAGAGGACGAGGTCGGCGCCGGCGCCGCGCGCCTCGTCGAGCCTGGAGAGGATGCGCTCGCGGTTTCCCTCGAGGTCGCCGACCACGGTGTCGATCTGGGCGAGAGCGAGGCGCATCCCGCTCATTCTAGCGGTTTACGACTAGAGGTCGAAAACTAGTCTCGTCGTTCCTCGAGGTACTTGCGGAGCCCGAGGAACGGGAGGATGAACTCGGCCACGAGCGCCACGGCCCACACGATCACGGTCGCGGCGATCCAGGTGCCGACGCCGTTGATGTTGAGGCCGTCGGAGACGAGGTCGGTGACGATCAGGGAGACGAGCGTCGCGATCAGCGCCACCCCGCCGAGCGCCGCCCCGCTCCGCCGGCGGAGCTGGCTGGCGAGGAACGGCAGCATGAGCGCGAAGACGACGGTGAAGATGACGACGGCGAGGATGAAGGCCGCGCCGTCCAGGTGCACGCCGTCGAGCACGGCGGCGGCCACGAGCAGGCCCACCGCGTTCGCGATCAGGGCGATGAGCGTTCGGACGAGGAAGCGGATCACGGCGGCACCCTACAGAGCCTCGCGCGACCCCGCCGCCGGCCGGAGGGCGGCCGCGGCCAGCTCGACGTCCGCCTCGTCGTTGAAGAGGTGAAACGAGACCCGCACGGAGCCTCCGCGGACGGAGCAGGCGACGCCCGCGTCCCGAAGGCCGCGGGCGGCGTCCTCCGGGTCCTCGACGCGAAGCCGCACGATCGGCGACTCGGCCGGGGGCAGGCCGAGCGAAGCCGTGAACGCCTGCGCGAGCGCGAGGTTGTGCTCCTCGATCCGCCCGACGCCGAGCGAGGAGAAGAGCTCGAGGCTCGCGCGCCCGCCGGCGGCCGAGAACCAGGGCAGCGAGAGGTCGAGCCGCCGCGCGTCCGCGGTCAGGTCGGGCAGGCCGTAGTAGTCCTCGTAGGGGTCGTCCCGCGACTTCCAGCCGGCGGTCAGCGGCTCGAGCTCGAGCCGGCGGCCGGGGCTGACGTAGAAGAACGTGAGCCCGCGCGGGCAGAGCAGCCACTTGTAGGCGTGGGCGACGAGGTAGTCGACTCCCGCCAGGTCGACCGGGTACGTGCCGACCGCCTGGGTCGCGTCCAGGAAGATCCGGGCGCCGGTCGTCCGCAGGGCCACGAGATCGGCCACCCGGCCCTCGGCCGACTGGACGAGGCTGACCGAGACGATCGCGGTTCGGTCGTCCACGGCCTCGGCGAGGCGTTCCAGCGGGACGAGCCGCAGCTCGACCCCGCGGTCGGCCAGCGTTCGGAATGGGAGCATCGCGGAGGTGAAGTCGCGCTCGTAGAGAACGACGTTCGTCCCCGGCTCGGCCGGCAGGCTCCTCGCTACGAGCCCCGCGGCGACGGAGGCCGCCCCGACCATGGCCACATCCTCCGGCGCCGCGCCCACGAGCCCGGCGAAGAGGGTGCGGCAAGCCTCGCCGTCCTCCTCCCAGACGCGCCAGCTCCTGCCCGTGCGCCAGCCTGCGAGGGCCTCCTCCATCGCTGCGAGAGTCGAGCGAGGTGGCAGCCCGTACGTGGCGCTGTCGAGGTACCCGCGCGTGGGCGTCCCCTCGTACTCAGATGGCGCGAGCAATGCCCTCCAAGGCCTCGGGGTTCTCGAGCGAGGAGAGGTCGCCGGGATCCGTCCCCAGCGCCTGCGCGCGCACGGCGCGGCGGACGATCTTCGCGCTCCGGGTCTTCGGCAGGGCGGGGACGAACACCACCCGCTCGGGCCGGAACGCCTTGCCGAGCTCGTCGGCGGCGCGTGCGGCGACGTCGGCCGCGAGCTCGCCGCTCGGCTCGTGCCCGGGGGCGGCGACGCAGAAGATCCACGCGACCTCGCCCTTGACCTCGTGAGGCACGCCCACGGCGGCGGCCTCCGCGACCGCGGCGTGCCCGACGGCGGCCGACTCGAGCTCGGCCGGGCCGATCCGCTTGCCAGCGATGTTGAGGGTGTCGTCCGAGCGGCCGTGGAGGAACCAGTACCCGTCGGGGTCCACGGAGGCCCAGTCTCCGTGCACCCAGACGCCGGGGAGCCGCCGCCAGTACGCGTCCAGGTAGCGCTCGGGGTCGTGCCAGAAGCCGCGAGTCATCCCGGGGAAGGGCTTGCGGCAGACGAGCTCTCCGACCCTGCCGGTGCCGACGAGCGAGGTCCCGTCCGTGTCGACGACGTCCATCGCCATCCCGAGGGCGGGGCCGCCCAGGGAGCACTCCTTGATCGGGATGGCCGGGGTCGGCGAGAGGAAGCAGGCGGCCACCTCCGTCCCGCCGGAGCAGTTGATGATCGGCAGGCGTCCGCCGCCGACCCGCTCGAAGAGCCAGCGATAGGGAGCGGGGTTCCACGGTTCGCCGGTCGTGACCACGATCCGCAGGGAGGAGAGGTCGGCCTCCGGCTCGCCGTTGGGGATCAGCGCCCGCACCAGGGTGGGCGAGACGCCGAGGACGGACACCCGCTCGTCCTCGACGAGCCGCCAGAGCCGGTCGGGTGGGCTGTCGGGCGCGCCCTCCGCGAAGACGAGCGCGCAGCCGAGCGCGCCGCCGCCGACCACGGCCCACGGGCCCATGATCCAGCCCATGTCCGTGGAGAAGTGAAGGACGTCCTCGGGGTGGACGTCGCCTTGGTAGGCGACCTCGCGGGCGATCGAGACGAGGAACCCTCCCTGGACGTGGACGACGCCCTTCGGCTTCCCGGTCGTGCCCGACGTGTACGTGAGGAGGTAGGGGTGCTCGCTGTCGACCTCGAGCGGCTCGAGCACGCCGGGGCTCTCCTCGACGATCCCACCCCAGCCGCCGTCGCGCTCCCAGGTGAGGACGTGCTCGACCGCGGGCGCCTCGCGCGCCGCCTCTGCCACGATCTCCCGCATCGGCTGGCGCCGGCCCCGGCGGAGCGAGTAGTCGGCCGTGATCACGACCTTCGCCTCCGAGTCGCGCAGCCGCTGGGCCACGGCCGGGGCGGCGAAGCCGGAGAAGAGCGGCACCTGCACGGCGCCGACGTGCGCGCACGCATGGGAGGCGACCGCGACCTCCGGCGACATCGGCAGGAAGAGGGCGACGCGGTCGCCGGGCTCGACTCCGAGCCGCACGAGGCCCTCGGCCAGGCGCGTGACGTCCCGGGAGAGCTCGCGGAAGGTCAGCTTCCGCCGCGACCCGTCCTCGCCGGCGAAGACTGCGCCGACGCGGTCGGGCGTTCGTTCGGCCCAGCGGTGGACGCAGTTGCGGGCGATCGACAGCTTTGCGCCCGTGAACCACGTCGTCCACTCGGGCCCGCGCGAGTCGTCGTAGACCCGTTCCCAGGGACGGGAGAAATCGAGGCCGAGGTCGTCGACGACGGCCGGCCAGAACCAGTCGGGGTCGTCCTGCGAGCGGCGGAGGAGCTCCGCGTAGCTCTCGATGCCGTGCCGGCGCATCAGCCGGACGACGTTCGCGCGCGCGAGCGCCTCCTCGTCCGGTGTCCAGACGACCTCCGCCATCGTCGGGAAAGTCTACGAAGAGGCCAGGCCGGGAGGGACCCTTCTTGACACTGAGTGAACGCTCACCCATAATGAGCGAGCGCTCACTCATGGTCGAGGCAACCGACGTCAAACCCACGCTCCGGCGCCGCATCATCGAGGCGGCCGACGCGCTCATCCGCGAGCACGGCCTCGCCGGGACGACCACCCGCGAGATCGCCAAGGCGGCCGGGTGCGCCGAGGGCTCGATCTACGTCCACTTCGAGGACAAGATCGACCTCGTGATCGCGGTCGTCGTCGAGCGCGAGCCCACCTTCGCGGCGCTGCTCGAGCTGCCGGGCAAGGCCGGGGAGCGGACGGTCGAGGCGAACCTCGTCCCCTGGGCCGAGGAGCTCCTGCGGCTCCTCCGCGACAACCAGCCGATCTTCTTCGCCCTCATGGGCGACCGCAACGTCTTCGACCGCTTCAAGGCCCGCGTCCGCGAGCGCCAGACGGGACTCGTGGCGGTCTTCCAGGCAATCGTGGACTACGTCGCCGCCGAGCAAGAGCTGGGGCGGATTGACTCCCGCGTCCGCCCCGACGTCGTCGCCTCGATCCTGATCGGGGCCTCCCGCGACCGTGTGTTCACGCGCATGCTCGCCCCCACCGGGCCGACCGGCTCCGAGGAGTTCGCCCGGGAGCTGGTGACCACCGTCGTCGACGGCCTCGCCCCGCCAACCCTGACCGACCAGGAGGAACGCTCGTGAAGGCCCGCATCTTCGCCGACGAAAACCGCAAGTGGTGGACGCTCGGAGCGCTCGCGTTCGCCCTCTTCATGATCATGCTCGACAACACGGTCGTGAACGTGGCGCTGCCCTCGATCCAGCGCGACCTCGGCATCGGCCTCTCCGAGCTCGAGTGGACGGTGAACGCCTACGCGCTCACATTCGCCGTGCTCATGCTCTCGGGCGGCAAGCTCGCCGACTTCTTCGGCCGCCGGCGGATCTTCCTGCTCGGCCTGGCGATCTTCACCCTGTCGTCGCTGGCCTGCGGCCTGGCCACGAGCGGCGGGACGCTGATCGGCGCCCGCACCGTCCAGGGGGTCGGCGCGGCGCTGATGATGCCGGCAACCCTCTCGATCATCTCGGCGACCTTCCCGCCGCGTCAGCGCGGTATGGCGATCGGCATCTGGGCGGGCGTCTCGGCCATGGCGCTCGCGATCGGACCGCTCATCGGCGGGCTGATCACGGAGCACATCGACTGGAGCTGGATCTTCTTCGTCAACGTCCCCATCGGCGTCCTCGGCCTCGTGGTCGGCCGCCTCGTGATCCGCGAGTCCCGCGACACGACCCACGAGCAGCGGCTGGACATCCCCGGGCTCCTCGCCTCCGCGGCGGGCCTCTTCGCGCTGACCTTCGCGCTGATCGAGGCGAACTCGTACGGGTGGGCCGACCCGGTCATCATCGGCCTCTTCGCGCTCTCGGCCGTCGCGCTCGCCGGCTTCGTGCTCCTCGAGCGGCACCAGCGCGTGCCGATGCTGGACCTCTCGCTCTTCCGGAGCTCGACCTTCGCCGGGGCGAACGTGGTGGCACTCCTCGTCACGCTCGCCATGTTCGGCGTCTTCTTCTTCATGTCGATCTACATGCAGAACATCCTCGGCTACTCGGCGACGAAGACGGGGGCCGCCTTCCTGCCGATGACGATCCTGATCATCCTCATCGCCCCGATCGCCGGCCGCTCGTCCGACCGGATCGGCTCCCGCGCGCTCATGACGGCCGGAATGCTGTGTCTCGCGGCCTCGCTCGCGATCTTCTCGCGACTCGGGCTCGACTCGACGTTCTGGGACTTCTTCCCTGGGCTGATCGTCGGCGGCTTCGGCATGGCGCTCGTGATGACCCCGATGACGGCCGCCGCCCTCGGCTCGGTCCCGGTGGAGAAGTCCGGGGTCGGCTCCGGCGTCCTCAACACCTTCCGCCAGGTCGGGGGCGCCCTCGGGATCGCGGTCATGGGCGCGATCGTCGCCTCCTACGTCGACCTGAGCAACGGCCGGCCGGACCCGTCCTCCTTCATCGACGGGTTCCAGGCGGCGCTCCGCGTGAGCGCCGGCTTCGCGCTGATCGGCGCGATCATCGCCGTCACGACCATCCGCAAGCACCGGCACATGGACGCCGCCGAGCTGGCCGAGGCGCCCGCCTGACCTCCGGCTCCTACCGTGCCGCGCCCGCGGCCACCCGCCCGGGCTCGGTAGGAGGGAAGTAGGCACAGCGTATGACCGCTTCACCCGCGGTCAACGCGGTCCGAACGGGGGATGGACGAAACGGCCGTTCGTGACGACTCTTCGACCATGTTCGGAAAAGGCGACAACCCGGAGACTTCGGCTCTGCGGCCCAGCCGATGCCTCCGGGTTGGTGTCGCCGGGAATTGGCGCGCCTCCCGCACCCCTCTTGCCTGGCGTCTGGCAGAAGTGCGGAACGGTCTGACTATAGCCCAGTCGGACTGGAAGTCAAGTGGGCTTGTGAAGTAACTTTCCGCTCGTATAGTTCACCTCAAGGAGCCATGTCCGAATACGCCGCACTCACCCGAATCGCCGCGCCCGCCCGCACCGCGCTGGGCGATCGCGTCCGCCAGCTCCGCGTCGCGCGCGGGCTGACCCAGACGGAGCTGGCCGGCGACCGCTTCTCCAAGGAGTACCTCAGCCAGATCGAGCGCGGGAAGACGCGCCCGACCGCCGAGACGATCGAGTGGCTCGCCGCGCGCCTCGGCGTCGACGCGACCTTCCTCGAGATCGGCGTCTCCTCCAGCGAGCGCGAGCGGGTCGAGAGCGTGATCGTTCGCGCGGAGGCCTCGGTCGAGCAGGGTGAGGACGCGGATGCCGCCGACTCGCTCGACGCGCTCGCGTCGACGCTCGCGAGCGTGGCCGCGCCCGAGCTCGAGCTCCGCGCGGCCCTGGCCTCGGGCTGGGCCCGGCTCGTACCTCGGCGAGGTGCGCAGGCGCGATCGAGATCCTCGACCGCGGCCGCGCGCTCTCCGAGTCGCCGACCTTCTCGGACGTCGACCGGGCCGAGGTGCTCTTCCGCCTCGCGACGTGCCGCGTACAAGCTCAACTCGCATCTCGACCGCCGTCGCCCTGTACACGCAGGCGCTCGAGCTCGTCGAGCGCTCCGGGCTCCCGGCCGACCGCCTCCGCTCCCACATCTACAGCTGGCGCTCCCGCTGCTACCGGCGCCAGCGCGACTGGGAGGCCGCGCGGGAGGACGTCGAGCGCGCGCTCGAGCTCGCCGAGGGCGCTGAACGACCGCCGCACGACGGCGCAACGCGCACTTCCAGGCGTCGCTCGTCGCCGAGCGCACCGGCCACTGGGTCGTCGCGCGCACGCACGCCGAGAAGGCGAGGACGCATCTACGAGGAGCTCCGCGACCAGTCGAACGTCGGCAAGCTCCTGAACGAGATCGGCGCCCTCAACTTCCAGCTCGGGAAGCCCGAGGACGCGGTCAGGTAGCTGAAGGAGTCCTTCAAGGTCCTGCTCGACGTGGGTGACGACGTCGACGCGGCGCGCGTCATCTCGTCCCTCGCCCAGGTTCATCTCCGCACGGGCAAGGTCGACGTCGCCGAGGAGCAGGCGCGCAAGGCGCTGGAGCATGCTCCACGGCCGCGAGGAGCACGTGGACGAGATCGGGAACGCGCAACTCGTCCTGGGCCGTGCGTTGCTCGAGCAGGACAAGCTCGACGAGGCCGAGGAGACGCTCGCCGCCTCCGAGGCGAGCTTCGATCAGCTCTCGTCTGCCAGCCACCGCGCCGCCGACCTGGATCGCGCAGGGCGACCTGCTGGCGCGACGGGGCGACGACCGGCGTGCGGCGAGGCAGTACCGCCGCGCCGCCGAAGCGCTCCAGGACTTCCACTTCTAAGAGATGACGATGGTGACGGTTTCTCACACCGCTCGATTCCCCGCCCTTTCGTTCTCCACCCGGGAAAGGAGGTGACTCCGCATGAAGGTGAAGGCACTTCTGACGCTGACGACGCTCGTGGCGCTCCTCGCGCCGTGGGTCGGCCGGGGCCACTTCGACGGCCACTAAGGCGAGCGTCGCTCTAGTCCAGGGAAGGGGGCGATCGCGTGAGCTCAGGCCTGCACGCGCTCGCGGCCCCTGCGGCGACGACGGCACCGCCGGACCGACTGGTCCCGGTTGTCGCGACGGCCGCGAGGCGGCGGGAAGGATGTCCCGTGTGGACGTCGAACTCTCCGGCGCGCGACCAGAGATTCTTCGGCTATGCACGAGCGTCCTTCCCTCCGCCCACTCGCGCCGCTCCTCGGCGTCCTCGGAGCCATGTGGCTTCTGGCGCTGGCGCTCCTCGCCCAGCAGCTCCTCTAGGCCGAACGGCCCGGCGGCGCTGACGGATCTTCGCGGTCCCTCTATACTGTCGCTTCATTTTCTGAAGCAAGTTGATCTGGAGGTGCCGCATGGCGGAGAACGGATACGCGAAGGACGTCCTCGTCTCGACCGAGTGGCTCGCCGAGCATCTCGGCGACGACGGCGTGGTCGTCGGCGAGGTCGACGAGAACACCGACCTCTACGAAGAGGGCCACATCCCGGGCGCCGTCAAGCTCCACTGGCGTGACGACCTCCAGGATCCGGTCGAGCGCGACATCGTCGAGCCGCGACGACCTTCGAGGCGCTGCTCGGCGGGCGCGGGATCGGCAACGACACGACCGTCGTCCTCTACGGCGACAAGAACAACTGGTTCGCCGCCTACGCCTACTGGTACCTGAAGGTCTACGGGCACGGGGACGTGCGCATCCTCGACGGCGGGCGCCAGAAGTGGATCGACGAGGGGCGCGAGCTGACGACCGACGTGCCGTCTCGCCGCGGTCAAGTCCTACACGGCGCGCCGACGCGCGACGAGTCGATCCGCGCCTGCCGCGACCACGTCCGCGAGTGGCTCGAGCGACGGCGGCCGTCGCGCTCGTCGACGTGCGCTCGCCGCGCAGGAGTACGCCGGCGAGCTGATCGCGCCGCCCGGCTACGAGCAGGAGGGCGCCTCCGCGCGCCGGCCACATCCCGACGGCGCAGTCGATCCCGTGGGCGAGGCGGTCCGGGACGACGGCACGTTCAAGTCCGCCGACGAGCTGCGAGAGCTCTACGGCGGCAAGGGCGTCACCGCCTGACAAGCAGGTGACGGCCTACTGCCGGATCGGCGAGCGCTAGCGCGCACACCTGGTTCGTCCTGCACGAGCTGCTCGGCTACGAAGACGTGCGCAACTACGACGGCTCGTGGACGGAGTGGGGAAACCTCGTCGACGTGCCGATCGAGAAGGGCTCCTAGCGGCCTCCGGGGCCGCGGTGTACCCTCGGCTCGTCGGCGAGCCGGGGGTGCCTCGTGCTGAGAGAGTTCCGAGACTTCCTGCTGCGCGGCAACCTGGTCGAGATTGCTGTCGGCCTGGTCATCGCGCTGGCGTTCACAGCGGTGGTCACCTCGCTCGTCGAGGATCTGATCACGCCGCTGATCGCGGCGATCTTCGGGCAGCCCGACTTCTCGGGCCTGACGTTCACCGTCAACGACAGCGCCTTCCGCTACGGCGCGTTCCTGAACACCGTGATCGCGTTCGTCCTGATCGCGGCCGTTCTCTTCCTCCTCGTCGTCAAACCGCTGAACGAGCTGGCGAGACGGCGCTCGGCGTCGGAGGAGCCTTCCACGCGCGAGTGCCCCGAGTGCCTCAGCGAGATCCCGGCAGGCGCGCGGCGGTGCGCGCACTGCACCGCGGAGGTCGGTGCAGCCTGACCGCCCGGTTTCAGGTTGAGACCGCCGACTATCACACCGCCGGCGAGCCCTTCCGGATCGTCACCGGCGGCGTGCCGCCGCTCGAGGGCGGCTCGATTCTCGCGAAGCGGCGCTTCGCGCTCGAGCGACTCGACGCCGTGCGGCGACTCCTCGTCCGCGAGCCGCGCGGCCACGCCGACATGTACGGCGGCTTCGTCACGGAGCCAGAGGACGAGGGCGGCGACCTCGGCGTCGTCTTCTTCCACAACGCGGGCTACTCCACCGCCTGCGGCCATGGAACGATCGCGCTGGTCACCTGGGCGCTGGAGAGCGGGTCCTTCCCGCCGAGGAGCCCGAGACGCGGGTCGTCGTCGACGTGCCCTCGGGGCGCCTGGAGACGGTTGCGCGCGTGGAGGGCGGCGCCGTCCGCTCCGTCCGCTTCCGAAACGTGCCCTCGTTCGTCGAGGCCGAGGCGCCTCTCGCCGAGGGACTGCGCGCCGATGTCGCCTTCGGGGGCGCCTACTACGTGTCGGTGGCCTCGCCCCTCCTCCTGGAGCCGCGTCGCATCCCCGACCTGATCGAGCTCGGCCGTGCGCGTCAAGGCCGGGATCGAGGCGCAGCGTCCGTTCGTCCACCCGGAGCAGCCGGAGCTCCGGGACGTCTACGGCGTCGTCTTCTGGGAGCGGGTCGATCTTGGCCCGCCGCTCCGCCAGCGAAACGTGACCGTCTTCGCCGACGGCGAGGTCGACCGCTCGCCCTGCGGCAGCGGGACCTCGGCCCGGCTCGCGCTCCTCGAGCGCGCGGGTGAGCTCCCGCGCGGGCAGGAGCTCGTCCACGAGGGCATCGCCGGCGGCGAGTTCCGCGGTCGGGTCGTCGGGGACGCCGAGGTCGCCGGCCGCCCCGCGGTGGTCACGGAGGTCGAGGGGAGTGCCTACCGCACGGGCGCCCACGCCTTCTCCCTGGATCCCGCCGACCCCCTCGGCGAGGGCTTCCTCCTCCGCTGAGGCATGTCTCCCCGGGACACGCCCGGGGTCTGACCCCTGGACACGCCTCCTCCGGCCCGGGGCTGTGAGGACGGGCGGCGGTCGACGAACGGGCACCATGCCAGGCTTGCCCGCGAGCGGGCCCCCGAGGCGTCGTCACACTTCCGTGACCCACAGAGTGTCCTCCGCGGCCATGCTCTGGGGTCAGGCCCCGGGGCCTGGTCTGCGGGGACAGGTCAGCCGCTGCGCAGGAGCGGGCGCGTGAGGCAGGTCGGGCCGCCGTCGCCGGGGCGGGAGATGTGGTCGCCCGTGTAGACGCGGACGTCCACGCCGGCGCGCTCCAGGCGCCGCCGCGTCTCGTCGTTCGCGGCCAGCGCGAGCGCGACTCGCGGGCCCAGGGCGAGGACGTTCGAGCCCATCGACTCGAACTCCTCGTCCGGGACCTCGACGAGCTCGATCCCGCGCTCGGCGAGGAGCTCCACGAGGCGGACGGGCATCAGCGGCGGGTAGGCGACGGCCAGGTCGACGTCGAGCGGCGAGAGGAAGGACATCAGGTGCATGACCTCGCCTGGGCCGTGGTAGTGGGGGAGGTCGAAGGCGATCACCTCGACGCCGGGCAGGAGCTCGTGGAGCGCCTGGATACCCGGGCCGTTCGTGCGGTAGCCGTGCCCGACGAGCAGGGTCTGCTCATCGAGCCAGATCGTGTCCCCGCCCTCGGCGATCGCCGGCGCTCCGAGCCTGCCGGCGATCGGGACTCCCGCCTCGGCGAAGTCGGCGCCCATCGCGTCCGGCTCGCCGCGGCGGCCTTCCTTGCCGGGCCTCAGCAGGATGGCACCCGCGGCGGCCACGAGCGCAGGGTCGTAGGTGTAGATCGCGTCGGGATCCGGGCCGTGCGGCGTCTGCCCGACGATGACCTCCGCTCCCTCGGCGGCGAGGAGCTCCCGGAAGGCCGCGTGCTCCTCGGCCATGGCCCCGGGATCGGGCTCGAAGCGCCAGCCGTAAGCGCGCCAGACGGCCGTGTCCTCGGGCCGCGGAGCGCGCACGAGCACGCGCCGGAGCGGCGCGGTCATGCTCTGACAGCCGAACTGGCGGGCGATAACCTCCATCGGGTGGAGACTACAGCGCGCCTGACCGGTCTCGAAACCGGGGGAGGCTGCGCGGCGAAGTACTCGGCCGCGCGGCTGGAGGCGTTACTCGAGGGCTTCGTCCCGGGGGTGTCGGACGACCTGCTCGTCGGCCTCGACCCCGCCGACGACGCTGCCGTCTACCGCCTCGACGACGGCCGGGCGCTCGTCTTCACCATCGACTTCTTCCCGCCGATGGTGGACGACCCCGCGCTCTTCGGTGCGATCGCCGCCACGAACGCCCTCAACGACGTCTTCGCCATGGGCGGGAGGCCGCTGCTCGCACTCTCGGTCGCCGCCTTCCCGGAAGCGCTGCCGGTCGAGACGGTGCGGGCGATCTTCGAGGCCGCCGCCTCCAAGGTGCAGGAGGCGGGCGCGATCCTGGCCGGCGGGCACACGATCCGCGACGCCGAGCCGAAGTACGGCCTCGCCGTCGTCGGCACCGTCCACCCGGAGGCGCTCTGGCGGAAGTCGACGGCCCGAGCGGGGGACGCCGTCCTCTTGACGAAGCCGCTCGGAACCGGCCTCGTCCTCGCCGCCGCCGCGGGCTCCCTCGGGGGCGAGGAGGTCGCCGAGACCACCCGCGCCATGACGGAGCTCAACGACCGCGCCGCCGACGCGCTCCGCGGCTTCGAGCCTTCGGCCGTCACCGACGTCACCGGCTTCGGGCTCTTCGGGCATGCGCACGAGCTGGCGGAGCGGAGCGGCGTCCGCCTCGAGCTCGACGCAGGCGCGCTACCGTCGCTGCCGGGGGCGCTCGCCGCGGCCTCCCGCGGGATCCGCACCGGCGGCGACGCCCGGAACCGCGAGTTCGCCGGCCGCTCGGTGGAGCTGGACGGGATGCCGGACGACGTCGTCGCGCTCGGCTACGACCCGCAGACATCCGGGGGCCTGCTCGTCGCCGTCTCCTCCGACAAGGCGCCCGTGCTGGCGGCACGCTTCGCCGCCGACGGCCTCTTCCTCGCGCGCATCGGCCGGGTGGTCGAGGGAAGCGGCGTGAAGGTCTCCTCCTGATGGAGGCCGAAGCGCGCACGGAGCGCCTGCGCTCGCTCACCGTCTCGCCCGCGGCCTTCGCCTGGTTTGCCTACGCGGCGCTCGCGGCGCTCTTCCTCATCGTCGTCTCCGGCGCGACCGTGCGGCTGACCGGCTCGGGCCTCGGCTGCGAGAACTGGCCGAACTGCGGCGACACGTTCCTGCCGCCCGAGGAGTACAACGCGCTGATCGAGTTCGGGAACCGCGTCGCGGGCGTCGTCGTCGGGCTCACCACGCTGGCCGCCGCCCTCGCGGCGTTCCGCGTCCAGGCGCTGCCGCGCTGGCTCCTCTGGTGCGCGGTCGCGCTCCCGGTCAGCGTGCTCGCGCAGGGGGTGCTCGGCGGGATCACGGTCCTGCTCGAGCTGCACCCGCTGATCGTGATGGGGCACTATCTGCTCTCGCTGATCGCCCTCGCCGTCGCCGTCGTCGTCGTCCAGGGCGCGCGCGACCTCGCGCGCCGCACGAGCGCCGAGGCGCCGCTGGGCTCGTCCTGGCTCGCGCTCGCGCTCGTCCCTGCCACGGCCGCGCTCGTCGTCTCCGGCACGCTCGTCACCGCCGCCGGCCCGCACTCCGGGGGCGAGGAGATCGCCCGCTTCGGCGTGCTCGTCGAGGCCGTGCACATCCACATCGGCGCCACCGCCGTCTTCGGGATCGCGTTCCTGGGCCTCCTGGCGGTGCTCGTCGCCGAGCGGCGCCGCGCCCGCACCGAGCTCCGCCTCGCCGGCGTCGCGCTCGGGCTTCTCCTGGCGCAGATGGTCGTCGGCGAGATCCAGTGGCGCGAGGCCCTTCCGTGGGGGCTCGTGCTGCTCCACGTCACCCTCGCGACCGCCGTCTGGGTCACGGTGGTAGCGCTCGCGGCCCGGATCGTGCTGAGACGGCGGGCCCGCCTCCCGTAGACTGAGCTGATCGCAGGGCATCTCCGCATCGAGAGCCGACCGACGCTCCGCCGCCCCGTACTCGTGGCCGCGTTCAGGGGCTGGAACGACGGCGCCCAGGGCGCCTCCCTGGCCACGAGCTTCCTCGCGCAGTCCTGGAACGCCACGCGCTTCGCGGAGATCGACCCCGAGGAGTTCTACGACTTCCAGGCCGTGCGCCCGCACGTGCGGCTCGAGGAGGGCGTCACGCGGACGATCGACTGGCCCGAGAACGCCTTCTACAGCGCCGCCGTGCCGGGAACCGACCGGGACGCGGTCATCCTTCTCGGCGTCGAGCCGAACACCCGCTGGCGCACCTTCTCGGCGGAGATCACCGGCCTCGCGACCGAGCTCGGGGTCGAGCTCGTCGTCACGCTCGGCGCGCTCCTCGCCGACGTTCCGCACACGCGCCCGGCGCCGGTGACGGGCTCGGCCAGCGATCCCGCGCTCGTGGACGAGCTCGGTTTGACCTCGTCCCGCTACGAGGGGCCTACCGGGATCGTCGGAGTCATCCACGACGCGTGCCGCGGCGCAGGGATCCCCTCGGCGAGCCTCTGGGCGGCCGTGCCGCACTACGTCTCGCTCGCGGCAAGCCCCAAGGCCGCCCTTGCGCTCTCCGAGCGCCTCGGCGCCCTCCTCGGCGCCACGCTCGACCTCTCCGACCTCCAGCGGGCCGCAGAGGCCTACGAGCTGCAGGTGAGCGCCGCGGTCGCACAGGACGAGGAGACGGAGGCGTACGTCCAGGAGCTCGAGACCCGCCGGGACGCGCTCGGCGAGGAGCTCGACGTTCCCTCGGGCGACACCCTCGCGGCCGAGCTCACCCGCTTCCTCAAGGAGCACGAGGAGCGGAGCCGCGAGCTCGACGACGACGCGCAGTAGCCGCGGCGCCCGCTACTAGCCGAAGGTGAAGGCGTAGGCCTCGGTGCCCGGCGTGAAGCTGAGGTCGAGCACGTGCTCGCCCTTCGCACCGTCGATCTGCGCCAGCGTGTAGAGATCGTCCTTCGCCACCTCGACGGTCTTGACGTGCTGTCCGTCGAGCGTGACCTCCACCGACTCGGCGTCGCCCTCCGTGCCCAGCACGAGGAAGACGCTCGAGCCGACGAAGTCGAGGCGAAGCTTCGCGTTCTCGCCGGCGACGATGCGCTCCTCCTCGACCGTCCAGCGGCCGCCGTATGCCAGCCCGTGGGTGGGGACGAAGTCCGGGATCTCGTATTCGGCCTCCTGGTCGGGCTCGATGCGCGACCCGACGAAGCGGTCGATTCGCCCGTAGCCCAGGTAGCTCTCCGGCGTCTGCGGCCCGGATGGGGTCTTGTCGCCGATCGCGGCCGAGACGAGATCGCCGCTGCCGTCCTCCGCGAGGAGCTGGCGGATGACCTCCTCGCTCTTCTCGTAGTCGCCTTCGCCGAAGTGCGCGTAGCGCAGGTGGCCTTGCCGGTCGATGAAGTACTTGGCGGGCCAGTAGCGGTTCTGCCACGCCTGCCACGTCTTGAAGTCGGGGTCGAGGGCGACCGGGTATTCGATCCCGTGCTCGTCCACCGCCCGGCGCACGTTGCCCGGGTCGCGCTCGAAGGCGAACTCCGGCGTGTGCACGCCGACGATGACGAGGCCCTCGTCCCGGTAGGCGTCGTCCCACGCCTTCAGGTGCGGGAGCGTCCGCAGGCAGTTGATGCACGAGTAGGTCCAGAAGTCGACGAGGACGACGTGGCCGCGGAGGGACTCGATCGTGAGCGGCTCCGAGTTGATCCAGCCCTGGATTCCCTCGAACTCGGGAGCGAGGCCGTAGTCCTCGAGCTGCTCCTCCTCGGCGAGGGACTTGCCGCCGACGAGATCCTCCAGCTCGCCCTGCGCGGCCGCGCTCTCCTCGAGCCCCTGGAGCGCCTGCGTGTACGCAGGGACCCGGGTCTGGAGCTTCGTGTCGATGCCGGCGATCATGAGAACGGCTACGGCGAGGACGGCGAGGCCGAGGACGCGGCGGACGGCCGGGCCGTGCGACCGCACGGCGCGGAGGTTCATGCCGCGTCGGCCGGCGATGGCCACGCCGAGCAGGACGAGCCCGGCTCCGACGGCGTAGGCCAGCGTGATCAGGAAGGCCTGGAGGGTGAGGCTCTGCGTGGCGGCGACCGTGGCCACTGCGGCGATCACGGGCCCGGCGCACGGCGTGAACAGGAGCCCGAGGCTGAGGCCGAGGACGAAGCCGCCGCTCGCGTCGCTCGGCTGCCGTCGTGCCAGGGCGTAGAACGGCCGGCCGAGGAGGTCGCCGAAGCGGGGCCAGACCAGGCCGAGTCCGACGACGACGACGACCGCGATGGCGATGTTGCGGAGGAGGTCGTCGGGCAGGCCGAGCGAGGTGAGGATCGCGGTCGCGGTCAGCGAGAAGACCGTGAAGCTGGTGACGAGCCCGGCGACGATGGCAAACGGCCGCCGCCGGCCGCCGGTCGCGCCGCCGGCGAGCACGATCGGCAGAACCGGGAGAACGCACGGCGACAGCGCCGTGACGATCCCGGCGACGAACGCCACACCCATGAGAAGCAGCATCGAAATCGATGCTAGCCGCCGAATCTGAACGAAGGCTTACGCGCTCTTCTCGGCCGCCCGGGGCTCCGGGGCGGCGTCGGCGACCGGGGCTGCCGGAGCATCGGGCTTGCCGTTCCGGGATTGCCGGCCGCCCTGGCGCTGCGACTTCGCCTTCGCCTGCGCCTGTGCTTCCTCCGCCTTCCGCTTCTTCTTGCGCCGGCGGCGGCGGGACTTGCTCGACGGCTGCTTCGGCGCAGGAAGGTTGTCGGCGAGGGCGTTCGCCACCTCCTGCTGGGTTCCGATCCGCTCGCGGACGCCGTCGATCAGCCGCTGGGCGGTCGGGGTGTAGGCCTCCGCCGAGGCGAGGAGCGCGGCGGCGACGTGCGTCGGCTGCTCGAGCGCGACGTTGACGAGTCGGGCCGCGTTCTCTTCGTGGCGATGTCCGCGCGAGTTCGTGAGCGCCCCGAGCAGCCGCTTCGCCTCGGGCAGGTCGGCGCTGGCGCGCCTGTCCTGGAGCTTGCGGGTCGCCCGGGCGAGGCGCCACGTCCAGCGCGAGACGATGTCGGACGGCGCCTCCACCTTGCCCTCGCCGATTGCCCGCAGGAGGACGCGGACGCCCTGGACGCGGTCCTTCTCCCACGTCGGCGCGGAGGTGACCATCGTGACGAGGTCGTCGAAGTCGGCCCGGTCGACGGCGAAGGCGACGCGGTCGCCGAGCGCGGAGAGCCGAAGCCGGCGGTTGGGGTTCTCAGCCGCGCAGCTCATGAGGAACGCCTCGCGGCAGTGCTTGCTCGCGCGCGCGAGCTTCTCGGCGAACGCCTGCCGTTCCTCGAAGCGAACCTGGCGCCCCGCGAGCCGAGCCCAGAGGAGCTGCTCGTCATCGGCCAGGCGGCCCGGGTCGACGCGCTCCCACTCCCGCGTGATCACGGTCACGCGGCGCCGCGCGTCCGGAGTCACCGGGACGAGCCAGGGCGCCGGCGAGAGCTTCCGCTTCGCGCGCCTCTGGATGCGGCGCCGCGGTGCGGGCGTCACGCGGGCGCCCGGCCGGTAGAAGTCCGAGTCGAGGAGGCTGTGGATCGTGATCGTCCGGTCGTTGTGCGTGGCGGCGTCGTCCACGAAGTCGATGACGATCCCGGCCTCCTTGCGGGGGGCCAGGCGCATGATGCGGCCGATGCGCTGCTGATAGACGCGGCGGCTCGCCGTCGGCGCGAGATGCATGCAGACGGTCGCGCGCGGCGAGTTCCAGCCCTCGGCGAGGAGCTGCGCGTTCACGAGGACGTTGATGTCGCCGCGCTCGTAGGCGGCGAGCGTCTCGGCGAGCTTCACCGGAGGCGTGCGCCCGCTCACCGCCTCGGCCTTGAGGCCGGCGGCGCGGAACTCGCGGGCCAGGTTGTACGCGTGCTCGACGCCGGCCGCGTACACGATCCCCGGTGCGGCGTCGAAGCGGTCACGGTAGAGGCTCGCGGCGGCCTGGTTGAAGATGTCCTGGTCGAGGACCTTGGCGAGGATGTCCTGGTCGTAGTCGCCGCCGACGATCGGGACGGAGGAGATGGCCGCCGCCGGCCGCACCCGCAGCGACCGGAGCGGCGCGATCAGCCCGCGCCTGGCCGCATCGCCCAGCGGCAGGTCGTCCACGGAGGCCGGGAAGACGTCCGAGACCTGCTTTGCGATCAGCTGCTCGGTGGCGGTCATGCCGATGTAGATCGGCTCGGTGAAGCGCCGGATCGCGGCGCTCGTCTTCTCGCCGAGCGCCGTGTGCGCCTCGTCGCAGATGACGAGCTGGTACGCCGAACGCGAGAGCGAGTCCACGTGCCGGGCGAACCACGCATAGGTCTGGATCGTGAGCGGGTTTCCGCGCAGCGGCTCCTGGCCCTCGAGCACCGCCGGACGCAGCCGCTCGCCGTAGCCCTCGGTCGTCAGGTCCCGTGTGAACTGGTCGACGAGGAGGCGCCTGTGCGTGAGGATGAGCACGCCCATCGTTCTGGCCGCTTCGACGAAGCCGGCCGCGGCGATCGTCTTGCCGGAGGCCGTCGGATGGCGGAAGCGATAGCGGCGCACCGCGCCCGGGTCCTCGCCCGCGTCGAGCTCGTCCTGCTCGTCCCCGGCCTCCCCCACGGCCTCGTCCTCCAGCTCGTCCTCCTCGTCCTCGGTCCGCTCCTCGACGAGCTTGACGGCGCCGTTCCCGTTCTCCGCGTCCTCCTCGTGGCGCGCGATCAACTCGGCCAGCATGCCGGCGAGGGCGTCGATCTGGTGGCGGCGGAGCTCGGTGCCGGAGGCGAGGCGCGGCGGCTTGTCCGTCAGCACCCGCTCGAGCCCGAGCATGAGCGCGTAGCTCACCTTCCACTCGGGCGAGGGCGAGCGCCGGCCGGCCTCCTGCTCGGCGAGGGCCGCGTCGAGCGCGCGCCTTCGTGCCCGCCCTTCGGCGAGGACGTCGGCGGGTTCCTCGCCCGGATGAAGGAGGGACTCTCCGGACCAGGCCTCCGCCTGGAGGGCGGCCGCCGTCAAGGCGTCCGTCTCCTCCGACAAGGCAGTCGGATGGCCAATCGCATCTTGCATGGATGCAGCGCCGGAGCGCTGCCTACTTCCCAGGGACCGTGCGCAAGCTGAAACCCGCGCCGACTCCCGCATCATACCGGATCGGGCTCGCTAGGAGGGCTTCGCGGCGATCTTCTGCTGCATTCCAACCGCCTTCTTCATGTACTCGTAGGCGGCGTCGGCGCGCCCGTCCGCCTCGTAGAGCTCGGCCATGCGGGCGTAGATGCCGGCGAGGTATCGGTTGGGGTTGTCCGGCTGCAGGAGCTCGGCGCCCAGCTCGTAGAGCTCGAGGGCCCGCTCGCGCTCGCCCATCTCCTCGTAGACATCGGCCAGCGTCGCGTAGCTGCGGGCGGCGTCCTCAGGATGGGCGTCAGCGATGATCCCCGAGATCCGCATGGCCAGGGCGGCGGCTTCTTCCGTGCGCCCGAGCTTGGCCAGCGCCCGCGCCTCCTCCAGCCGGTACTGGGCACGCTCGAGCGAGTTGCCCGAGGCCTCGAGCAGCGGCCAGCCCTCCTCGAGGATGCCGAGCGCCTCGTCCGCGTTCCCGCGGTCGAGCTCGATATGCGCGAGGAGCTGGTGTGCGCGCCCCGTCCGGTAGGTGTCCTCGGTCATTCGCAGGACCTCGAGGGCGCGTCGCGCGTAGCGGGCCGCCGTCTCGGTGTCGTTGCGCTCCGCGTGCAGGCGCGACTGCGCCCAGTAGAGGTTGATCCGCACGGTCGGGTTGATCGAGTCCTTTCCGATCGCGAGAGCCCCGGCGAGCATCTCCTCGGCCCGCCCGAAGTTCCCCGCGTCGATCAGCGCCTGGCCGAGGAGGAGCTGGAAGCGGATCCGCTCCAGCTGGTCGTCGCGCTCCTCCGCCGCGGCGAGAGAGCGCTCGAAGACCGCGATCGCCGACTCGAGCTCGCCGACCATCGCGTAGGCCCTCCCGAGCGAGTCCGCGAGGTCGGGCCGGTCGCTCTCCGAGCCGTCTGCGAGCTCGAGCGACGTCTCGAAATTCTCGATCGCGAGGCGCGGGTCGCCGCGGCGGTAGGCGACCTGGCCGAGGCCGGCGTAGGCTTGCGCCCGCTCGTCGTCGCCGGGCGCACCGCCCAGCAGCTCCGCACAGAGGCTCTCGGCGAGGTCGAGCTCGTCGAGGCGGAGCGCGACCTCGGCCTCGAGGAGGGCACCGACACGCTGCTGGGGGTCGGAGCCCGTGGCCAGGAAGTCCTCCGAGACGCCGAGGCGGCTGCCGAGCTCGCGGAGGAGCTGGAGTGACGGGATGCGGTCGCCGGACTCGATCCGCGAGATATACGCGGGCGAGCACCCGGGGAACGCGAGCTGGCGCTGACTCAGGCCGGCGGACTCGCGCGCGGCGCGCACGCGGCTGCCGACCGCCTTTGGATCGTCTACGTGTTGTGACTTTTGTCTTGGCATCTGAACACCCGTGTCGAGTCACCGATCCTCCTCGCGTCCGCGGCTGCGCAGTCGGTCGGGAAAGCAAGGATGGCTCGCATGCCAATTCGCTTGCTGCTGCTCTGTGCGGCTCTGGGCACGGTCGCCGCTCTCGTCGGCAGGACTCTCTGGCGCTAGGGCGAGACGGGCATCGTAACGGGGCGGCGGGCCTTTTGCATCCTGCCACCCCGATCTTCGTCCCGGTGCGGGATCGTGTCACAGCTCGGCCGCACCCTGCGGGCACCGAGGGTTCGGGGCGGCGTCGGCACGGCCGGGCCCGCCTCTGGCGCGTGGGTCTCTCGTCGGGAACGGAGGGCCAGCGTCGGAATTCCTGCGGCCCTCCTGCGGCAGAGGCCCGACTCGGCGGTGATGACAATTGTCCTTTGCTCGTAACACTGCGGCGTCCCACCGGTGAGATCTAGCGGTGCCGGCGGTACCCTCATGCACGTGGATTGGGAGGGCCACGCCGAGCGGGAGGAGGTGCGCTACGCAGACGGTCTCGCCCGCCTGCCGTACGATCCCGACGCCCGGCAGAAGCAGCTCGTGCGCGTCGCCATGGCCGCCACCCGCGCCGGCCTCGCCCGCCTGATGCAGGGCCGCCGGGCCGAGGCTGCCGGGTGGCTCGCGCGGTCAGCGGAGCGGTTTCGCGAGAGCTATGCGGACGCCCCCGCGGGGAGCTGGGGCAGACCGATCGGCGCGCTGAAGGCGCGCGTGCTCGCCGGCGACTGGGAGGGCGCGGTCGCCGACGCCGGCTGGACGCTCGCCGAGGCCCCGGGCGACTCGGAGTCTCCGATCGGCCGCTACGCGGCCGTCCTGGCGCTGCTCATCCTCGACCGGGATGCGGAGGCGGCCCCGCTCGCAGAGGGTCTCTGCGGGCAGGAGGAGGCGTTTCCCCCTTCGGTCGCAGACGCGCTGGCCGCGCTCGCAGTGGGAAACGCCGCCGGCTACGAGGACGCGGCGGCGCGGGTGCTGGCGTCCTTCGAGGAGCGCGACGCGTACCTGGAGGACATCCCCGTCGCCGACACCGTCGCCGTGCTCGAGTCGCTGGCCGGCCGGCGAGCGCTGGCGGGGGGCCTCAGCTCGCCGCTCCTTCCCGAGCGGCACGGCGACTAGGAGTCGCCGCCGCCGGCGTCTTCGGCGATGTCCACCGAGACGATCGTGTCCGGCTTCAGGAAGCGGCCGTCGACGAAGGGCCAGTCGTCCTGGTCGCCTCCGACCTGGCTCATGATCGCCCTCGCCTCGTGCTTCGCCGAGTCCTCGTCGGAGAACTCGCCGGCGTCGACCCGTTCGCCGTTGTCGAGGCGAATCGTGAGGCGCCAGGGTGTCGGGGCCGGCGTCTCGGGCAGGGGAACGCGCTCCGGCGAGGGCGTGACGGCCGCGGGTGAATGAGGGAGCTCCGGATGATGGAGCGGGATGGGCTCGGACGCCGGGGCCGGGTCGACGGTCGCCGGCGGCTCGGCCCGGGGCGGCGTCTGCTCGGGGACATCGGGCTCGCCGGGGTCGAACGACTCGGCTGTGAGCGGCTCCTCGGACTGAGCAGGAGGCTCGGAGGGAGCTTCCGGCGCGGGCTCGAACGCGAAGGCCGGAGGCTCGGAGAGCGCGTACGGCCCGGCGGTGGGCGGCTCGTCCGCGGTCGCCGCCTCGGGCTCGCCCGCTGGCTCGTCTTCGACGGGCGCATCGGGCTCGTCGAGGACGGGAACGTGGAAGCTGTGCCGTTCGTCCTCGTTCGCGTGCTCCGGCTCGGGCTCGTCGAGGACGGGGACGTGGAAGCTGTGCGGCTCGTCCTCGTTCGCGGGCTCCGGCTCGGGGTCGGGCTCGTCGAGGACGGGGACGTGGAAGCTGTGTGACTCGTCGTCGTTCGCGTGCTCGGGCTCCGGCTGGGGGTCGGGCTCATCGAGAACGGGAGCGTGGAAGCTGTGCGGCTCGTCCTCGTTCGCGTGCTCGGGCTCCGGCTGGGGGTCGGGCTCATCGAGAACGGGAGCGTGGAAGCTGTGCGGTTCGTCCTCGTTCGCGTGCTCCGGCTCGGGGTCGGGCTCGTCGAGGACGGGGGCGTGGAGGCTGTGCGGTTCGTCCCCGGCGGGCGTATCGGGCTCGACCGCGGCTACGGCCTCGGGCTCGTCGAGAACGGGGACGTAGAAGCTGTGCGGTTCGTCCTCGTTCGCGTGCTCCGGCTCGGGGTCGGGCTCGTCGAGGACGGGGGCGTGGAGGCTCTGCGGTTCGTCCCCGGCGGGCGTATCGGGCTCGACCGCGGCTACCGCCTCGGGCTCGTCGAGGGCGGGGACGTGGAAGCTGTGTGGCTCGTCGTCGTTCGCGGGCCCGGGCTCCGGCTCCGGGGCAGACGCTGCGAGCGGCTCCGGCTCATCCTGGGGCTCGGGCACCGGGCCGACCGGGTGCGCCTCAGCGAGCAGTTCGCGCTCGGAGGCGAAGCTCCAGTCGAGCCGAGGCGCGAAGACGGGCTCCGGGTCGTGGGTGGGCTCGGGCTCGTCGACGGTCTGCAACTCTTCGACGGTCTCTTCCTCGCCGATGTGCTTCCACCCGTTGACGCTCTCCTCGTCGGCGACGGGCTTCCACCCGTTGACGGTCTCGTCCTCGCGGACGGGCTCCGGGTCGCTGAAGGGCTCTGGATCGTAGGCGGGATCGAAGGAGACGTGCTCGGCCTCGGTGGACGGCTCGGCGGGCCCGCTGCCGTTCGACGGTGCCTCGTGGATCGGGAGGTCGGGCTCCGGGGCCACCGGGGGTGTCGTGAGCGGCCTCGAGTACACGTCGGTCGCGACCGCGGTGAGCTCACCGCGCGTGGTGACGACGAAGCAGGCGTCCTCGCGTCCGAGGGCCTCGCGGATCCTGCCGAGCAGCACTTCGTCGGCGGGATCGGCGATCGCGACGACGGGGACATCTCCGTCGAAGGCGTAGGGCAGCGCCCGGAGGAGCAGGGCCTGCTCCTCGGTGAAGAGGGCGGCCGCTGTGGGATCGACGACCTGCTCGCCGAGGATCACGAACTCGAAGCCCTTCTGCCCGGCCAGAAGGCGGGCGAGGTCGACCTCGGAGATCAGGTCGCGCTCCGTGAGGATCTCGCCGAGACGCTTGCCGGTCTTGACCCCCTCCTCGAGCGCGCTCTCGATCGTCTCCGCGGGCAGGAGGCCGGCGCGGAAGATCAGCGTGCCGAGGGGGGCGTCGGGCCGTTCGCGACGCGGGCTCACAGAGTCTCCGTCCGCTTGAGCCGGGCTGCCGGGGGAATCGCCAGGGGTGTGAAACGCTTCCACGTCATGAGCCGCAGAGGGGGCGGGTCCTGCCCCGTCCTGCTCTTGAGTATCGTCCGACCCGGCGACCGGATTATCACCCTCTCGGGTGATATCTGGTGGCTTCCTCCGCGCGGCTGCTAGACGAGCAGACCAGTCAGGTACATGATCGCCATCCCAGCCAGAAAGCCGCCCACCGCGTAGCCGGAGGTGAGCCCGCCGGGCGCACGCCGGGCGACGTAGCGGCCGACCTCGACCACGACCTGGAGCGCCGCGCCGGCGGCGACTGCGAAGAAGAGGACGGCGAGGACGTCGCTGGTCAGGTAGCCCCCGATCCACGCGCCCAGGATCGTCGGGGCGCCGGCGATCAGCGCGAGCCCGACCAGGCGCTCGATCCCGATCCGGCCGCCCTCGGCGGCGGGCGCAGCGATGCCGAGGCCCTCCGTGACGTTGTGGAGCATGAAGCCGACGATCAGGAACGTCCCGAGCGTCAGCTCCCCGAGCGCGAAGGAGGTCCCGACCGCGAGCCCCTCGCCCAGGTTGTGGACGCCGATGCCGACGGCCACGAGGGTCGCCAGCGCGAGACCGCTCAGCGTCCCGCCCTTCGCCGCGCTCTCGCGGCCGAGGCGCTGCGAGAGGAACGTGAGCCCGAGGTACGAGGCGGCGACTCCGAGAACGACGAGGCCCGTGCCGCCGAGGGCGCTGGGCAGCGCGGCCTGCAGGTCGAGCGCCTCCGCGAGCGCCTCGAGCGCCAGGAACGTCAGGAGTCCTCCCGTCAGGGCCATGAACGCGGCGAGCCACTGCGGCCTCGCCCGGCGAAGCGACGGGAGCCAGAGGAGACCGAGGCCGACGGGGACGATGCCGACGAGCGCGCCGATGAGCGCGTAGCCGAGGAAGCCGCCGGGGCTCGGCTCCGGCGTCGCGACCGCGGCCGGGATCTCCTCGGTCGTCTGGATTCCGGTCGAGCTGGTGATGCCGACAGCGATCGGCTCGTCCTCGATCCATGCGAAGGGGACGACGATCGTCGCCGAGCGCAGGCGGCCGAGCGTCGTCGGGCCGTCGACCGTGTAGGGGACGATGGCGTCGTCGACCGTGACCGTGCCGATCGTCAGGTCCTCGCGCTGGGGGTTGGTCACCCGGACGCGGATCTCGCCGGGGGAGAACTCGACGCGTCTGACGTCGAACTCGTCCGCGGGAGGCGGGTTCTCGCCGACGAGCTCGAGCAGCGAGCCGCCCGCGGCGGAGAAGAGCGAGACGATCGCGACCAGGAGGACGATGGGGACGAGCGCCCAGAGCCGCCAGCGCGTCGGCTCGGCCCGGCGGCGGCGTCCCTCGGCGGCGGAGTGCGCTTCCATCAGCTGCGAGCGCTCAGTCCTCGACCTCGAAGAAGCCCATCCAGCCGAGCTCGGCGAACTCCGACTGGTGGGCGTGGAACATGAAGCGGCCGGTGTTCGCGAAGTCGATCTCGATGATGCCCCGCTCGCCCTGGCAGAGCATGACCGTGTCCGTGTACTCGAAGTGGTCGGTCGAGCCGGTCGGGTAGTAGCGAAAGAAGTCCGCGTGCAGGTGGAAGGAGTTGATCAGGTCGAACTCGGTCAGGTTGGCGAGGTAGATCCGCACCGTTTGGGAGCGCTTCACCTTGATCGGGTAACGCGCGTAGTAGAACGCGGGCCCGTTGACGGCGTAGAAGTTGTTCTCGCCGTCCCCGTCCGTGTCGAAGGCGTTCATGACCATGACCAGCTCCTGTGCGGGAGGCCGCGGCTCGGGCGGGTCGACGATGAAGGCGCCGTAGAGGCCCTTGTGGATGTGCTTCTTGAGCGGCGTCGCGTGGCAGTGGTAGAGGTGCATCCCGTAGGGGCGCGCCGGGAACTCGTAGGTGAAGCTCTCGTCCTGCTGGACGATCTCGAAGACCCCGTCCATGCCGGCCGGGTGGATGCCGTGGAAGTGCATCGTGTGGGGGTGCTCGCTCGCGTTGTGGAACGAAACCCGTAGGAGGTCGTCCTCGGTCGCGCGGATCACCGGCCCGGGGACGGTGCCGTTGTACGTCCAGGCCGGATAGACGACGCCCTTGGCGACCTCGATCTCGCGGTCCTCCGCGACGATCGTGTACTCGCGGAGGCGGCCGGGCTCGTGCGGGAGAGCGGGCGGCGGGTACGTGAGAGCGTCCAGGTCGTTCGGGCCGCCCGGAGCGGGCACCTGCTCGCCGAACATGGCCGCATGGCCCATGGCGGCATGGTCGACCCCGAGGTGCGAGGCGGCCGGTTCCTTGCGTCCGGCGACCCCGAGTCCGGCGAAGGGCGCGGCGGCGACGACGGGGGCCACGCCGGCCAGTAGCTGCCGGCGGCTGAAGCCTCGCGAGTTAGACATGCCTAAATTGTAGTTTTGAGACCTATGGAAACGCAAGCGTCCCCGCAATCGGGAGACCCGCCCGCCGCCGACGTCCGCGACGTCCTCCCGGGCGAGGCCGCGACGCTCCGCGCCGCCGAGGAGGCCCTCGCAGGCAGGCGCCGGGGCCTCCGCGGTCTCTGGCCCTTCCTCGGCCCCGCCTTCATCGCCGCGGTCGCCTACGTCGACCCCGGCAACTTCGCCACGAACATCGCCGCCGGAGCCGAGTACGGCTACCTGCTTCTCTGGGTCGTCCTCGCCGCCAACCTGATGGCGATGGTCGTCCAGACGCTCTCGGCGAAGCTCGGGATCGCGACCGGCCGCAACCTCCCCGAGCTCTGCCGGGACAGCTTCTCGCGGCCGGTGTCGGTCGGGCTCTGGATCCAGGCGGAGGTGATCGCCATGGCCACCGACCTGGCCGAGGTCCTCGGCGCGGCGCTCGGCCTCCACCTCCTCTTCGGGATCCCCCTCTTCCCGGCCGGCGTGCTCGCCGGCGCCGGGGCGTTCGCGATCCTCACGCTGCAGCGCCAAGGCTTCCGCCGGCTCGAGGCGGTGATCGCGGCGCTCGTCGGGGTGATCGTGGTCGCCTTCGCCCTGCAGACGGTGATGGCCCGGCCCGACCCCGGCGAGGTCGCCGCCCACCTCGTCGTCCCCGGGTTCGCCGGGTCGGAGTCGGTGCTGCTCGCGGCCGGGATCCTGGGCGCCACGGTCATGCCGCACGTCGTCTACCTGCACTCGGCGCTGACCCAGGCGCGGGTCAGGGGCCGGTCGCCCGAGCAGCTCGCGCGGATCCAGCGCTTCGAGCGGATCGACGTGATCATCGCGATGACGATCGCGGGGCTCGTGAACATGTCGATGCTGGCGATCGCCGCCGCCGCCTTCTTCGGCCTCGGGATCGACACGATCGAGGGCGCGTATGCGGCGTTCAGGAGCGAGCTGGGCGGCGGGGCGGCCACGCTCTTCGGCATCGCGCTCCTCGCCTCGGGCTTCTCCTCCACCTCCGTCGGCACGATGGCCGGCCAGGTCGTCATGCAGGGCTTCGTCAACCGCCGTATCCCGCTCTTCCTGCGGCGCGCGGTCACGCTCGTCCCTGCGCTCGTCGTCCTTGCGATCGGAGTGGACGCGACGCGCGCGCTCGTCCTCAGCCAGGTGGTGCTCTCCTTCGGCATCCCCTTCGCCCTGGTGCCGCTGCTCTACTTCACGCGCCGCCGGGACGTGATGGGCGCGCTCGTCAACTCGCGCCCGACGAACGCCGTCGCGGCCGCGATCGTCGCCGTCGTCGTCGTCCTCAACCTCTTCCTGCTCTACGAGACGTTCGCGTAGAGCCCGCCGGAGCGGGCACCCTATGGGCGTGGCGGGCGCGATCCGGTTCTGCGACGAGACGGGCTTCGGCTTCGGCTGGATCGCGCCCGAGCCTCCGCTGCTGCGCCGCGCCTCGCACGCCCTCGCCGCGGACGCGGGCGTCTGGCTCGTCGATCCCGTGGACGGGCCCGGGCTCGAGGAGCGGGTGCGGGCGCTGGGCGAGCCCGCCGGCGTGATCCAGCTCGTCGACCGGCATCAGCGCGACTCCGTGGCGCTCGCCGAGCGCCTGGGCGTCCCGCTGCACCGCCTGCCGTTCGCGGGCGTGCCCGGCTCGCCCTTCGAGGTGCGGACGGTGCTGACCGTCCCGGGCTGGCGCGAGGCCGCCCTCTGGTGGGAGGCCGAGCGGACGCTCGTGTGTACCGAGGCGGTGGGGACGGCGCCGTACTTCCGAGCGGGCGACGAGGCGCTCGGCGTCCACCCTGCGCTTCGTCTCTACCAGCCCAGGGGCCTGCGGGACCTGGCCCGGTGCCTGGCACCGAGGCACGTCCTCGTCGGACACGGCGAGAGCATCCATGGCGAGGCCGCGGCGCCCGCGCTCGTGCGCGCGGTGCGCGGCGCGCGACGCGCGACGCCGCGGTGGCTCCGAGAACAGCTGCGACGACGGAAGGAGACGCGATGAGAGACGACCTGGTGCCGGGCAACCCCTTCCCCGACCTCCGCCTGCCCGACACGACCGGGGCGCAGCGGTCCCTCGGCGAGATCGCCGGAGGCCGTCCCCTGGTGCTCGCGTTCGTGCGCGGCTGGTGGTGCCCGAAGGAGCAGGTGCGGCTGCGCAACCTCGTCGGCTTCCAGGACGAGCTGCAGCGCGAGTACGGGCGGCTGGCGGCGGTCACCGTCGACGAGCCCTACGTCAACGGCGCCTTCCGGGCGGGTCTCGGCGGCGGGTTCCCGTTCCTGTCCGACGTCGACCGGCGAGTCGCGGAGGGGCTCGACCTGCTCGAGCTGACGGACGAGACCCATCGGCCCTACCTGCCGCTGACGTTCCTGCTCGACTCGCTCCTCGGCATCCGCGGGATCTGGTGCGGCTTCTGGTTCTGGGGGCACCCGACGCTGGACGAGCTCCGGCTCGGGCTGCGCGCGATCGCCGCGGCCGAGCAGCCGAGCTTCGACCCGCACGCACTCTGGCACCGCGGACGAGCGGGGGCACCCGGCGCGGGCATCGACGCCCCCGTCGTCTGGATCCGCGAGAGCTCGCAGGGTCACGAGCTCTGGCGCGGCGTCCACGAGGGCCCCGTCCCCGAGGTCGGCGACGAGCTCGGGCGTTCGAGCGTCGACGGCCGCCCGTGGGTCGTGCGCCGCGTCGAGGAGGCCGGCGGGCGGACGGCGATCCACGTCAGCAAGGAGGGCCCGCCGCGCGATCCTCGGCTCGTCGGCCACCACCTGACGGCTGCTCCGCGCGTGCCGTAGAGTCGGGCGCGCATGTCGATCCAGGGCTCCCCCGCAGCGGCGGGCTCCGCAGGCGGAGTCGAGGCCGGCCTGCGCTCGATCGCCGGCTGCCTCGGCGCAGGCGTGGTCGTGGGCGTCGTCGTCGCCGGCCTGGGCTCGCGCCTCGTCATGCGCCTGCTCGCGCTCCCCGACTCGGACGCCCGCAGAGCCGTCACCGAGAACGGGAACGTCGTCGGCGAGATCACCTTCGGGGGGACGCTGGCACTCGTCGTCTTCATCGGCATCGCCCTCGGGTTCTTCGCCGGAGTGCTCGTCTACACCGTGCGGCGTTGGCTCCCGGCGCGCGCGCCGTGGCGCGCGCTTGCGCTCTCCGTCGTCCTCCTCGCCCTCCTCGGCGGACAGGTGCTCGACGCCGACAACGCCGACTTCCGCTTCCTCGACCCTCCCGGGCTAGCGGTGGCGCTGTTCGGACTCCTCTTCTTCGCCGCGGGCTTCGCCCTCGCGCCGCTCGCCGACCGCTGGGGCCCCGCCGTCCCTCGGATCCTCTACCGGCGGGACGTGACCTTCGGGGGTGGCATCCTGATCGCTGCGGCGGTCGCCCTCGGGCTCGCCCGCGTCGGTCAGACGATCGCCGAGCTCGTCTAGCCGGCGGCCAGCCGGTCGATTGCCTTCGCCGCGAGCCGGTCGAGCGCCTGCACCGAGAGCTCCAGGTGCTCGGGCTTCGTGTCCTCCACCTTGGTGTGCGAGAGCCCGCGCAGGCTCTGCACGAAGAGCATGACCGTGGGGACGCCGGCACGGGCGACCTCGGCCGCGTCGTGGAGAGGACCGCTCGGGAGGCGGTGCGAGGCGCCGGCCACCTCCGTGACCGCCTCGTCGGCGAGCTCGACCAGCGTCTCGTCGAACAGGATCGGATCGATGCGCCAGACCCGCTCCCATTCGACCTCGACGTCCTCCTCGCGGGCGAACCGCTCGCTCGCCTCCTGCGCCTCGGCCAGCATCGCGGCGAGCTTCTCGCCGTCGAGGTGGCGCTGGTCGAGCAGCACGGTGGCCGTCTCGACCACGGAGGTGACTATGCCGGGCTTCGTGACGCAGCTCCCCATCGTGCACACGGCGCCGTCGCCCGTTCGGGCGGCGATGCCGCGGATCTCGAGCGCGAGCTTCGCCGCCGCGGCGAGGGCGTCGCGGCGCTTGTCCATCGGGGTCGAGCCCGCGTGGGCCGCCTGCCCGCGAAACGTGATCTGGTGGCGCTCGACCCCGAAGGTGCCGAGGACGACGCCGAGCGGAAGGTCGAGCGCCTCGAGCACGGGCCCCTGCTCGATGTGGAGCTCGATGTAGGCGGAGGCGGACTCGAGCTGGCGGCGCGCCTCGAGCGCCCGGTCGAGGTCGACGCCGTGCGCCCCGAGGGCGTCCTCCCAGCGGATCCCCTCCGCGTCCGTGCGCACGCGGATCTCGGCCTGGTCGGTCATCGTCCCCGAGGCCGCGCTCGAGCCGAAGAGCGAGCGGCCGAAGCGCGCGCCCTCCTCGTCAGCCCAGCTGACGAGCCGGACGGTGACAGGCGGCGTCCCCTCCTCGGCGATGCGGCGCATGATCTCGACGCCGGCGAGGACGTTCAGTGAGCCGTCGAGCCAGCCGCCGTCCGGGACGGAGTCGATGTGGCCTCCGATCACGAGCGCCCGTTCCGACTCCCCCGGCAGCGTGAACCACTGGTTGCCGGCCTCGTCGGTCTCCTCCTCGGCCCCGGTGGGCGCGAGCTTTGCGGAGAGCCACCCTTTGGCGGCGGCCCACGTGTCCGTCCACGCGACCCGCTGCGCGCCGTCCTCGTCCCCGGTGAGCTCGCGGAGCTCGCGGAGCTCGTCCACCGTGCGGCTTGATTCGAGGGGCACGCAGGGAATGTATAGAGTCCGCAGCCTCATGGGCAGAGGCTCCAGACCGATCCGGCGCTGGCGGGCCGACCGCCAGCGCAAGAAGAAGGAACGCGAGAAGCGCCACGCTGCGGAGGTGGGCGCATCTCGCGGGAAGACGAAGCTGGCGTCGTGAGCCTCGTCACAGCGATCCACCTCTACGTCACCGACCTCGACCGCTCGATCGACTGGTACACGCGCCTGCTCGGCCGCGGCGCGGCCGCCGCCTACGACGAGGGCGAGAACGCCCACAGTGCCTTTTTCATCCTCGAGGGCCAGACCTTCCTCGTTCTCACCTGGGATCCCGAGCGAGGCCGGGAGATCGGGGGCTCGGCTCGCCTCGAGCTGGCCGGCGAGGACATCGGCCGGGTGATCACCCGGCTCGAGCGCCGCGGGATTCAGGGCGGCCGGGTGACGCGGACGCGCTTCGGGACGGAGGTCTACGACCTCGCCGACCCGGATGGCCATCTCGTGCGCATCGGCCCGGCGTGGACGCTCCACGCCATCGAGGGCGCGGTCTGACCCCCTCCGACTAGGCGGACGGCCGGACGCGAACGACGTCGCCGGCGGCGAGGCCGACGCGCTCGCACTCGCCGGCACGGAGCTCGATCACGGCCTTGGCACCCTTGCAGCCGGCGAGCCGCCAGGGCCGGACGTCTTCGGCGACGCGGAGGACTCGGCTCTCCCGGTCGAGGAAGACCGCGTCGATCGCGAAGCGCATGAACCACATGTGAATGGAGGAGGCGGGGCGAAGGAGGATCCCCTCGCCCCGCTCGAGCCCGGCCCGTCCGAGGAGGCCCCGGAGCCGGGTGAGCGGTGTCTCCGCGAGGAGACACCGCTCACACACGAGGTTGCCGTCTTGCCGTTCGAGCGCTACGAGCACCGGCGCCTAGTACCCCACGTGGATGTGGTCGTCGTGGTTGGCCAGCGGGAAGGACGGCCCGCCGAGGCCGAGCAGGGAGATGACCTGCTTCGCCTGCAGCTCGGCCGGGAGGGCCAGGATGTTCTCGACGGCGTGCTGTGTCAGGCCGCCGGGCTCCTGGTTCCCGTAGATGGGCCGGTTGTCGAGCGCCGCCACGTCGACGGCGAGGCCGTACACGTGTGCGGAGATGACGCCGGGCCGGGCGTAGAGCCCGTGGCCCGTCGTGAGGCTCGAGACCGTCACTTCCCCGTGTGCCTCGGCGAGGTAGCGGAGCAGGACGAGGACGCGGACGTCCGTCCGGCCGAGGGCGACGTCGAGCCGCCCGCCCGGGTAGATGTTCAGGCGCTTGTCGCGCAACACCATCCGCTGGAGCCGGGGCTTGGACGCCTCGAAGCCCTGCACGAGCGACTTCAGGCCGGCGGCGCGGTTGTAGTTGCGAAGCGCCAGCGCCTTCTTGGCGAACTGATTGCCGCCGTAGGCGCGTAGGGCGCGCCCGGGCTTGCGGCGGGCTTTCAGGTCGGCGAGACGCTGGGCCGTGGAGTGCACCGGGCCGAGGCTCATCGTGCTCGAGTCGAACCCACGGGCCCGCAGGACGGCCAGGACGAGCGCCCAGTCGACCTTCGCCCTGGCGGCCTCGCGCGCGAGCGCCTTCGCGAAGCCGGGCTTCAGGCGCTTGGCCGGCGGCGTCGGATCGGGGAGCGGGCGGTGGAGCCAGACGGTGGCGAAGAAGCCGTCCGCGTTCGCCTCGGGGTCGAGATGGGCAGGGCTCCGCGTGCCCTTGTCGATGACGGGAAGGGTCTTCGGCTGGGTCGAGCCGCCGGGGCGGTCGCCGCCGCTCGGCGTGCCGGGCGGGGTCGACGTGCCCGGATCGTCCTCGCCCTCCTCGGGCGTAGCCGGGAGCGGCGGCGGAGGCGTGCCGTCGCCGGGCTCGCCGCTACCCTCGTCACCAGGGGAGCCGGCGTCACCGGAGCCGTCGTCGGCGAGGCCGCCTTCGTCGCTGGGGACGGCGTCGCCGGGGTCCTCGCCCTCGGCGGCCGGCTCGGAGCCGTCGCCGGGGTCCTCGCCCTCGGCCGCCGGCGCGGCCGCGTCGGCGGCCGGATCGCTGTCGCCGGGATCCACGGCCTCTTCCGCGGGCGCGGCTTCCTCGGCAGGCGCGGCTTCCTCGGCGGTCGGGGCGGGCTCCTCGCTCGACTCCTCGGTCGAGGTGACCTCGGTCGTGGTGTCGCTCTCGAGCGCGCCGGCGACGAGCTCTCCGGCGCCCGCGGAGAAGGCGGCGCCGCCGAAGAACAGCGCCGCGAAGGCGAGGCTCGTGGCGAGCCGCCGCTTGCTCCAGGTCGCGCGCGGGCGCGCGGGGGTCGCAGGACGATCGTCGCCCGGCGCTTCGCCTGCCTCGGGCCCGGCGGCCTCGGAGAGGGGCTCGTTCCGCCCGAGCGCCCAGAGGGCCCAGCCGGCGAGCGTGAACATGACGAGCGGCGTGACGTAGCGCCGCGGCTTCTTCTTATGTGGCATCAGCCTGGTGCTCCCGTGAGTCGGGCGCCGAGGCCGCCACTTCGGCGCGGAACAGTCCTTCCGAATTCCGATACCGCGAGCCGCTTCGCGGTCGTGCTCGGACTATCGGGCGCTGCCCCGACCGCGGCCTTCCCCCGAAAGGGTCAAATCGGCCGCGAACCCCTCTCCCGGGGGATTCTCGGGCGCCAGACCATGCCCGATGGTGCGCACAGATCGAGCGAAACGGCGTGCTGCAACGCCGGGTAGCTCGGGAGGTCCTTGTTCATCTTGACCACGCTCATCACCCGATCGACAAGCCGGCTTTCGCGGCACGAGAACCGTGCAGTCCCGCATTCGGCTCGTGTTCGGATCAGCGCGCCGGCGTGCGTGCCCGGAGTTGCGAAGGGAGGTGAATCGAGCATGTTCAAGTCCACTGTTGAACTGAAGCGCGAGGACGGGCAGACCATGGCCGAGTATGGCGTGGTTCTCGCCGTCATCACTCTCGCCATCGTCGTTGCCCTCGGCGCACTCTCGGGCGCCATCGGCGCGGCGATCGACTCCGTCACGGCCATCCTCTAGGAGGCCTCAGGCGGGCCCTTTCCGATTCACGCGGGAAGGGCCCGCCGCACTTACCGAAAGACAAATCGATCACCTTCATGCTCACTCAGAATCCTCAGCCCAAGACCGTGCGCCGGCGAGAACGCGGCCAGACGTTGACGGAGTTCGCTCTCGTCTTGCCCCTCGTCGCGCTCCTGCTCTTCGGCGTCATCCAGTTCGGGATCGTCTTCCACCAGTACGTGACCCTGACCGACGCCGTCCGTGCGGGAGCCCGCCAGGGCGCCGTCGGCAGGCATGTGACGAATCCGAGCGTTGCCGTCGAGGACCGTGTGCGCGGCTCGGCCGCCGATCTCGATCAGGCGAAGCTCTCCGTCAGCGTCACCTCGACGTGGGCGCAGGGCGAGGACGTGAGCGTCTCCGCCACCTACCCCTACAACATCAATTTGCTCGGGATCGTCGTCAAGTCCGGCAACCTCACGAGCACGACCACGGAGCGTGTCGAATGAGTGCGCGAAAGAGCGAGCGCGGCCAGGCTGTGGTCCTCGTCGTCGTCTTCATGGTCGTCCTCCTCGCCGCGTCCGCGGCCGTGCTCGACGTCGGCTCCTGGTACCGCGCCGACCGCGATCTCCAGGCGACGATCGACGCGTCCGCGCTGGCCGGGGCCCAGGCGCTCCCCGACGACGGCGGCGAGGCGACGGCCCTGGCAAACGAGTACGCGGGCAAGAACGGCGGGGGCGTCGACTCGATCGACATCTCCGCCACGACGATCGCCAACGACACGATCGAGGTCGTCGGCTCGCGGCCCGCCCCCGGCTTCTTCTCGAAGATCATCGGCATCGACTCCGTCACCGTGAACGCGACCGCGAAGGCGCGCGCGGGCGTTCTCTCGAACGCCCGCTGGGCCGCCCCGATCACCGTCGACGAGCAGCATCCCTACATCCAGCAGCAGCGCTGGGGCGAGGAGACGACGCTGAGCCTCGACACGGTCGGGCCGGGCGCCTACCACCTGCTCAACGTCGACGGCAGCCACGGCGGCACCAACCCGGGGACTCTCGGCGACTGGATCCGCAACGGCTACGACGGCTACATGCCGCTCGACTGGTACTACTCGGACCCCGGCGCCAAGTACAACACGAACCCGAATTTCAAGTCAGCCCTGGAAGAGGCCGCCGCGGAACAGCGGGAGCTTCTCTTCCCCGTCTACCGGTCCGTGCAGGCGCAGGGCGCAGGCTTCGAGTACGAGATCGTGGGCTGGGTCGGCTTCGTCATCACCGACTTCAAGATCCAGGGCTCCAAGAACAACACGATTTCAGGCTACTTCACGCAGGTCGTCTGGGAGGGAATTGCGAGCGAGGACGGCTCCGCTCCGGATTTCGGTGCGCGCGCGGTCTCGCTCATCGAATAGGCCCTAATCCTATCGGCCGAGACAGCCGATAGGGCATTCAACGCCAAGAAGAGAAAGACGTGGTGCAATGACGTATCGCCTTCGCAATCTCGGGCTCGCGATCGCGCTCGCAGCAGTCGCAGTCCTGCTCGTCTTCTATTACGTGTCCCAGGAACGGGGCCGTCTCCAGCAGGACCAGGAGCTCGTTGCCGTCTGGGTCGCGGCCAAGGACATCCCCGAGGGAACGTCCGGCGCCGAGCTCGACGCCAGCGGCTTCCTGACGCCCGTCGAGGTGGAGCGCGGCCAGGTGACTCCGGGCGCGCTCCTCGATCCCGCTGACGTCTCCTCCAAGGTCGTGGCCAACCCGATCTACAAGGGCGAGCAGGTCAGCCAGCTGCGCTTCCGCTCGGAAGCCGAGAAGGGCATCCGAGCCCAGCTCACGGGCAACCTCCGTGCGCTCCAGGTACCCGGTACGGAGCACCAGCTCCTCGCCGGCACCCTCCAGGAGGGCGACCGCGTCGACGTCGTCGCCACGATCAACTACAAGTTCGTCAACTTCGGCCCCGCCCCCGAGGGCACGTCGAACGAGGAGCTGACGGCGAGCCGCGTCGTTCTCCGCGACCTTCTCGTCCTTCGCGCTCCCGTCAAGCAGACGACGACCAGCAAGATCTCGGAAGGGGCCAACCAGGGCAAGAACCTCGCGGTGATGCTCGCCGTCACCGACGCGCAGGCGCAGAAGCTCGCGTTCGTCACCCGCAGTGACGGACCCGAGTGGACGCTCGAGCTCCGGCCGCCGCTTGACGCTTCGGACAGCCCCGAGAGCGTCGAGACCGTCGGCACGATCCTCGGTGACGGCCTGAAGGCCGAGCAGCTGTCCCTCCTCGTCCCCGAAGGGAGCTAGACCGATGAGTCAGGAAAGCTCCGTCGCCACCCGCGAGAAGACGAGGATCTTCGTCACCGGGTCCTGCGACGGCCTCGACCAGCTTCGCGACGCGCTCGAGCGTCACGCAGAGATCGACCTCGTGGGCACGAGCGTCTCGATCGCGGAGTCGGCAGGCGTCCTCACCGGCGGGCACCTCGAGGTCGTCCTCCACGGTACGCGGAGCTCGACGCTCCCCACCGAGGAGATCGCCACCATCAGGGAGCACACGCGGACGCCGATCATCCTGCTCGCCTCCGGCGAGGCCTCGGTCTTGCTCGAGGAGGCGCTCGAGGCCGACGTGTCCGACGTCCTCCTGCTTCCGCAGATGACCGAGAACGTCGTGTATGCCATCCGCAAGGCGGGCAGGTCGACCCACCGGCCGGACACCTCAAGCGGTGCTCCCGCCCGGCGTGGGCGCGTCGTCACGGTGTTCTCGCCCAAGGGCGGCACCGGCAAGACGGTCACGTCGACGAACCTCGCCGCCGCCTTCGCGAAGTACGAGGGCAAGCGGACGCTGCTCCTCGATCTCGACCTGCAGTTCGGCGACACGGCGATCATGCTCGGGCTCGAGCCCGAGAAGACGATCTACGACCTCGTGGTCGCCCCGGGCGAGCTCGACTCGGAGAAGCTCGCCGGCTACACGACCAGGCACCCCTCGGGGCTCGACATCCTGCCGGCGCCCGTGCGGCCCGAGGATGCCGAGCTCGTCACCGAGTCCAAGCTGAGCCGGCTCCTGGAGGTGGCGCGGGAGTCGTACGACGTGATCGTCGTCGACACCTCGCCGTTCTTCCACGGCCCCATGCTCGCCACGCTCGACCGCACCGACGAGCTGCTGCTCGTCTGCGGCCTCGACGTCCCGACGCTGAAGAACGTCAGACTGGCGCTGCAGACGCTCGAGCTCCTCGCCTTCCCGCAGAACCGCATCCGCATCGTCCTGAACCGCGCGAACTCGAAGGTCGGCATGAAGCAGAACGAGGTCGAGAACGCCCTCGACGTCAAGATCCGCTTCGAGCTGCCGAGCGACAGGGCCGTGCCCATTTCCGTCAACCGCGGGAACCCCGCCGTCCTGGCCGAGTCCGGTGCGGACTTCTCCAAGGCGATTCGCCAGATGGCGAAGGGACTCCAGCCGGCCGAGGACCCGAAGGCGAAGAAGCGCGGCCTCTTCAGGCGAGGGTAGGGCTATGGGTCTTCACGATCGCCTGACAAAGAGTGGGAACGGTGGGAACGGCGGCCCGGCCGAGGCGACGATCGCGCGCGTCGAGAACGTCGTCCGCGACGCAAAGCCCGAAGGCCGCTCCGTCGACCCCTATGCCGAGCTCAAGACGCGGATCCACCACGCATGCATCGCCAAGCTCGGTCCCGAGCTCTCTCGAGCTCGAGCGACCGAGGATCTGACCGACCGCGTCCTCCGCGTCGTCACGGAGCAGCTGGCACTCGACCAGACGCCCTTGACGCGGGAGGAGCGCCGGCAGGTCGTGCGTGAGATCACGGACGACATCCTCGGCTACGGCCCGCTCGAGCCGTTGCTCCGCGAGGACTCCGTCAGCGAGGTGATGGTCAACGGCCCCGACCGGATCTACGTCGAGCGGGCCGGGAAGATCGAGCGCTCGAAGTCGACCTTCGTCGACGACGCGCATCTGCTGCGCATCATCGACAAGATCGTCTCGCAGGTCGGCCGCCGAGTCGACGAGTCGTCTCCGATGGTGGACGCGCGCCTGCCGGACGGCAGCCGCGTCAACGCGATCATCCCGCCGCTCTCGCTGCGGGGCCCGGCGCTCACGATCCGGAAGTTCTCGCGAGACCCGTACACGATGGACGACCTCGATCACCTTCGGGTCGGTCAGCGCGAAGGCGGCCCACTTTCTCGCCGCCTGCGTGCAAGGAAAGCTCAACTGCCTCATCTCGGGCGGCACCGGTACCGGAAAGACGACGACCCTGAACGCGCTCTCCGCCTTCGTGCCCGGCGACGAGCGCATCGTCACGATCGAGGACGCGGCCGAGCTCCAGCTCCAGCAGGACCACGTGATCCCGCTCGAGTCGCGCCCGCCGAACATCGAGGGCCAGGGCGAGGTCGAGATCCGCGAGCTCGTCCGGAACGCCCTGCGCATGCGCCCGGACCGGATCATCGTCGGCGAGGTCCGAGGCGCCGAGACGCTCGACATGCTCCAGGCGATGAACACGGGCCACGAGGGCTCGCTGACCACGATCCACGCGAACTCGCCGCGCGACGCGCTCTCCCGCCTCGAGACGCTCGTGCTGACCGCCGGCGTCGAGCTGCCGCTGCGGGCGATCCGGGAGCAGATCTCGAGCGCGTTCGACCTGATCGTCCAGATCCACGCGCCTCGTCGACGGCTCGCGCCGGGTCAGCCACATCACCGAGGTGCTCGGATGGAGGCCGACGTGATCACGCTGCAGGAGGTCTTCGTCGCGAAGCCGCCGGACGAGGACACGGTCGCGCCGGGCGGGACCCGCCTGCTCGGCCCGCTCAAGCTGACGGGGCTGAAGCCGCACTTCCTCGACAAGCTCGCCGCAACGGCGTCGCGCTGCCGCCGAGCTTCTTCCAGCAGGACTCCGACGACGAAGTTCGAGCGACGTTCCAGACCGCGAGCTTCGGCGGGTTCCAGTGAGCCGCCGGAGCGCGGTCGCCTGCCTCCTGGCGCTGGCGGCGCTCCTCCTGCCGGCGGGCGCGCTCGCCGCCCAGGTGGACGCGGACGCGAGCGACTACCCGCTCGTCCGAGCCACGGTCGTCACGGACAGGCCGACAGTCTCGCCGCCCGTGCTGACGGAGAACGGCGAGGAGGTGACGGGCCTCGTCGCCACGAACCTCGGCCGCTCCAAGAGCGTCGTCCTCGCCGTCGACCGGTCGCGGTCCATGAACGGCGAGCCGCTCCAGCACGCCGTGGCCGCCGCCCGGGCCTTCGTCGCCGCGAAGCCTCCCGAGGATCGCATCTCGGTCGTGACCTACGCGACCGAGCCGATCTTCCTGACGGGCTTCCAGACCTCCACCACCGACGCGGACTCGGCCCTCCGCTCGATCGCAGTCGACGACGTGGTCGGGACGAAGCTCTACGACGCGCTCGTCCTCTCGTCCAACTCGCTCTCCTCCGAGGCGCTTCCCGGGCGCGTGATCATCATCGTCACCGACGGGAACGAGACCCGCAGCGAGGCGACGCTGGAGGAGGCGGTCGCCGCCGCCCAGAACGCAGGCGTCGCCATCTACGTCGTCGGCATCGAGAGCAGCGCGTTCAACCCCGAGCCCCTGCAGCGGCTCGCCGAGGAGACGGGCGGGAACTACTACGGCGCTGCGGACGCGAGCGCGCTCTCCGGCGTGTACACGTCGATCGCCGAGGAGCTCTCGCGGACGTGGCGGCTCGAGTACGTGACCTCCGCACTGCCGAGCGAGACGATCAGCATCACGGCCACGGCGGGCAAGGAGACGGCCTCCACCGAGGTCGTGGCCCCGGGCGACTCGGTCGTGACCGCGAAGCCGCAGATCGAGGGGCGGCTGCCGGAGCAGTTCTTCGGGACGTTCTGGGGCCAGGCCGCGTTCGCAGGCGTCGTCGGCTTGCTCATCCTGCTCGCAGCCGGCATCGCCGTCGCCTCCCCCGGGGCGCCTGGCTGAAGGGGCGGCTCGAGCCTCACGTCGCCGCCAAGCGCCGGGAGCGGCGGGCAGGACGGCAACGGCTGAAGATCGCCGCCGGCCTCTTCCACGCCACGGAGAACGCTCTCGGGAAGTTCAAGCCGTGGCTCAGGCTCCAGCGGGTGATCGAGCGGGCCGACCTGCCTCTGCGCACCGTGGAGTTCGTCTACCTCATGCTCGGGACAGGGCTCCTCGGTGGCATCGTCGTGGCGGCGATCACGCGCTCGGTGCCACTGATCGTCCTCGGCCTCGTCGGCGGTGCCGCGCTCCCGTATCTGTTCGCCTCGTTCAAGGCGAAGCAGCGGCTCAAGGCCTTCGAGAACCAGCTCCCCGACCTGCTCGTGACGATGGCGGCCGGGCTGAAGGCCGGCCACAGCTTCCGCCAGGCGCTGCAGAGCGTGGTCGACGAGGACCAGCCGCCCGCCTCGAAGGAGCTCAAGCGCGTCCTGACCGAGACCCGTCTCGGGCGCCCGATGGACGAGGCGCTGACCGACATGGCCCAGCGGATCGGCTCCAGGAACTTCGAGTTCGTGATCACGGCCGTGACGATCCAGCGCCAGGTCGGAGGCAGCCTCGCAGGGCTCTTCGACATGGTCGCCGACACCGTCCGAAACCGGCAGCAGTTCGCAAAGAAGATCAAGGGGTTGACCGCCATGGGCCGCGGGTCCGCCTACGTGCTCGTCGGGCTCCCCTTCTTCGTCGCCGCCATGCTCACCCTCTTGAACAGCGAGTACATGCGGCCGCTCTGGCACACGAGCAACGGCCACAAGCTCCTGATCACGATGTTCCTGATGATCGGCTTCGGGTCGCTCATCCTCCGCAAAATCGTCAACTTCAGGTACTGACCATGATCTGGCCACTCCTCATCGCCGGCGGCACCATCGCGCTCGCCTTCTTCCTGCTCATCAACGTCGCCACGTTCCACGCCCGGGAGCGGACGAGCTCGATCCGCCGCGCCGTCGGGTACGGCAGGAACCGCGTCGTCACGACCCGGAGCGTGCTCGACGGCGAGACGTTCACCGATCGGGCGCTGCTTCCCATGAAGACCGGCCTGGCGAGGATGGTGCTGCGCATCTCGCCGCGGTCGAGCGTCGAGACCGTCACGAACAAGCTCATGCGTGCAGGGCTCAGCCGCAAGGTGTCGCCGACCGGCTATCTCGCCTCGAAGGCACTCCTCGCGCTCGGAGGGTTCCTCGGCGGCCAGGTCGTCGCCGGCGCCGTCGGCGCCAACGGGTCCAAGGCCATCCTCCTCTCGATCGGCATCGCGCTCGTGGGCTTCGTGCTCCCCGACGTCGTCGTCACGCTCAAGAGCCGAACCCGCAAGGAGATCCTCAGGGCCGAGCTCCCCGATGCGCTCGATCTGCTGGCGGTCTCCGTCGAGGCCGGCCTCGGCTTCGACAGCGCCATCGCGAAGCTGACGGAGCACATGGAGGGACCGCTCGCCGACGAGTTTGCTCTCACGCTCGGCGAGATGCGCGTCGGCGAGAGCCGCCTGAACGCCCTGACGAAGATGATGAAGCGCGTCGAGACGCCCGAGCTCTCGGCCTTCGTCCGCGCCATCATCCAGGCCGACCAGCTGGGGATCTCGCTCGGGCGCATCCTCAAGGTGCAGGCGAGTGACACGCGCACACGGCGGCAGCTGGCGGCGGAGGAGCGGGCGATGAAGGCGCCGATCAAGATGCTCTTCCCGACGGTCCTCTTCATCTTCCCGGCCATGTTTATCATCATCCTGGGCCCGGCCTTCATGAACCTGTCGGAGCTGTTCTAGCCGGCGGTTCCAGACATGGCTGCGCACGAGGAACCCACGAACAGACCGTCCGGGGCCGACGCCGAGACCGGCTTCGGCACGGGCCTGCGCGGGAAGCTGCGGATGCGGAACGAGCTTGGGGAGCCGGACACGAGCGGCGTGCCGCCCGCGCCGGAGGAGCAGGCGTTCGAGTTTGCCGCGCCCGAGCCGGCGGTGGTCGCCCAGGACACGGCTGAGCTGGACGCGCTCCGCGCGGAGCTCGCGTCCGCACTCGACCGCGAGCGCGACCTGCGGGTCGAGCTGGCCGCGTTCCTCGCCGGGCGGGAGGACTCGGCGGTCCTCGAGGGAGACGTTGCCACGCGGTCGGCCGAGCTCGACCTGCGCGTCGCCAAGGTCGCCTCCGCGGAGCAGGAGCTGGAGCTGCGCGAGGCCCGGCTGGCCGAGCAGCTGCAGAACTTCCGGGAGGAGCGTGAGCGTCTCTCCGAGCTCGAGGCCAGGCTCGCGGCAGCGGAGGCCCTCACGGGCGAGCGCGCCGAGGAGGTCGAGACGAAGCTTCAGAAGCTCCAAGACACGGACCTCGAGCGCGAGAAGCTGGCGGGCGAGCTCCAGCAGCAGACCGAGAAGATCACGTCGCGCGAGGCGGAGCTCGTCGCCCGCGAGCAGGCGCTCCGCGACCGCGAGACCGAGACAACGGCGGCCCGGGAGGCAGACGACCGGGCGCTGGCCGAGCGGACGGCCGCTCTCCGCGAGCTCGAGCAGGCGATCGCCGCGCAAGAGCAGGCGCTCGCCGCGCGCGCCAGCGAGCAAGAGAGCCAGGTCTCGCAGCTGCAGGCCGAGCGGGAGGCGCTCGCCGAGCGGGAGGCCGAGCTGAAGGCAGAGCGGGACAGGCTTCGCCAGGACGCCGAGCAGCTCGCGCAGGGCGCCTCCGGGCGCGACGATCGCCTCGTCCTGCTCGAACGCAGCGAGGCGGAGCTCGCCGCCCGGGAAGCCGAGCTCGCGGCCCGCGACGCCGAGTTGCACCAGCGCGAGGCCAACGTCGCCCGCGCCGAGTCCGACGCCTCGAGGGCGGGTGATCTCGACGGGCTGCAAGAGCGCCTCGATGAGCGGGAGCGCGAGCTGACCGAGCGCGAGGCCCAGCTCTCCAACGCCGAGGACGTGGTCGAGTCCCAGCGCCAGCGCCTCGAGCGCCGCGAGAAGCGGCTCTCCGACACCGAGTCGTCCCTGCGCGACCGCCTGCACGAGATCGACTCGCGTGAGACCGAGCTCGAAACCCGCGAGGCGCGCATCGAGGCCGACATCGAGATCCGGGAAGACAAGCTGGAGCGACGCGAGCGGGAGCTTGCCGAGCTGAAGGAGCGCCTGGGCCAGAAGGAGAACGAGCTGGCCACGTACGTGGCCCAGGTGCAGATCGAGCTGAAGCGCCGCGAGGACGACTTGTGGGAGAAGGTCGCCGCCGGCGACCAGCTCGAGCGCCGCTAGCGTCCTCTCCTCTCTACGTGCGGGTCGCCGGCGCCGGCTCCTGCCCCTTCCAGCGCTCGAGCGCCTCCCAGGCCGCCACGGTGTCCGCGGAGACCTGCGCGCCGAGCTCGATCGGCGACGCGGCCCAGAAGAGCCTTGAGACCTTGGCCGGGTTGGGCTCGGGCTCCGTCCCGTCGCGCAGGCGCGCGTGGTAGACGACGAGGGCCGAGCCGCTGTCGTCGCTGACGACTATTGCGATCGGACGGAAGCCGGCGAGGTCCTCCTCGCGCAGGCCGGTCTCCTCGGCCGCGTCGGCGAGGACGGCGGCGCGCGGCGTCTCCCGGTGGCTGACGCCGCCCGAGGCGGAGGCCGTCCAGAGGAGCGGGTCGCGGCCGATCGACGGGCCGCGCTGCTGGAACAGCGTCGGCCCCTCGGGCCGCTCGACGAAGAGCTGGACGCCGAGGGCGAACCCGAGCCGGTAGGCCTGCGTCGGCTCCGCGAAGACGACCATCGCCTCGGCGTAGCGCCCCTTGCGCAGAAGGACGGCGCCGTCGCGCGAGACTCCGTGGCAGAAGGCGATCGGCCCGTCGAAGCGGCCCTTCGTCCGCGAGAGCACGAGCGCGGCGTCGTCCACCGCGCGCGGGAGCGGGCCGTCGATCGGCGTCGCGAACGGGAAGGGGCGGAAACGGGGCTCGGCGTCGAGGGGGACGATCGCGCGCATGGCCGAAGTGTGGAGGATGCGGCCGACGGGCGTCGCGGTGAGAGGCTCCGGACGCGCCCGGAGCCTCCCAGGTGCCGTCCCGCCGCTACCGTGGATGCTGGATCTCGACCGCGACGGGCGCCGGGTCGAGGCCGGCGTCGAAGAAGCACGTGTCGATGCCCTGGCCGCCGCTCAGGGTCGTGTCGGCGAAGCCGTCCGCGGCCTCGAAGGTGTCGTCGCCGCCGCCGCCGACGAACGAGTCCGAGCCGAGGCCCCCGACGATCAGGTCGTTGCCGTCGTTTCCATTCAGCTTGTCGTTGCCGCCCTCGCCGCGCAGCTCGTCGTTCCCGCCGTAGCCGGCGATCGCGTCCGCGCCGGCGCCGCCGATCAGAAGGTCGTCGAGGTTGGTGCCGGTGAGGGAGTCGCCGCCCTCGCCGGCGCGGAGGGTGACGCGCCCGCTGAACACCTGGCCGGAGCCGTAGCCGCCGCGGCCGGTGAGGACGTCGCCGCCGCCGCCGCCGACGAGCTCGATCGAGCTCGGGGTCGGCGTGATCGTGATGTCCACGTCGCTGTCGCCGTTGAAGGAGACTCCCTTCGTGCCGATCGCCAGGGCGTCGGCCGCGGACGTGCCCTTGACGACGATGCCGTCGCCGGCGTCGCCGAGGTCGATCTCGAGCTCGATCTCGGCGATCCCGTTCGACTCGGGGCTCGCACCGGGCGCGAGCGCGCCCCCGGACTGGTCGATCGTCAGCGACTCGGCCGAGCCGGCCGCGCCGTTGACCCTGATCAGGTCGGTGTTCGTCGTCGTTGCGCCGCCGCAGGCGGTCGGAGTCGAGCCGAACCGGATCTCCCCGCCGACGACGGCGAGCGTCGCGGCCGCGCCGGTGCCGACGCCGGCGGTGACCGTCTTCGTGGTCGCGTTGTAGCTGCACGCGCCGGTCGGAGGCGGCGGGGGCGGGGGAGGGCCCGTATCGAGGATCGTGTTCTCGACGGCGATCGTCCCCGGGTCGAGGTTTGCGTCGATCGTGGCGGTGTCCGTTCCCTGCCCGCCGTGGATCTGGACGTCGGCCTCCCCGTCGTTGGCGACGAGGGTGTCGCCCCCGTTGCCGCCGATCAGCTCGTCGGCTCCGGCACCGCCCGTGAGCGTGTCCTCGCCGTCACCGCCGCTCAGCCGGTCGTCGCCGCTCCCGCCGGCGAGGGTGTCGCTGCCGGCGGAGCCGTTGATGTAGTCGCTGCCGCCGCCGCCGATGATCGTGTCGCTCCCGTTGCCGCCGTTGAGCTCGTCCCCGGCGCCGCCGCCCGTGATCGTCGTGTTGCCCGGATAAGCCAGCCCGGCGCCCCAGCCGCCGCGCGCAGTCAGGAAGTTGACGCCGGCGCCTCCGACGATCGTCATCGCGGAGGGTAGCGGCGAGAAGACGACGTCGAGGTCGCCGTCGGAGTTGAACCCGAAGCCGGCGAGGCCCGCCGCCATGCGGTCGCCGGTGCTCGTGCCGATCACCGTGAAGCCGTCGTCCGTGTCGCCGAGCTTCACGGCGAACTCGATCTCGGGCAGGTTGGACTCGGCGGAGAAGCCGGGGCCGATGAATCCCTCCGACATGTCGACGGTGAGCTTCTCGATCGTGCCCGCGTGCCCGTTCACCGTCACGAAGTCGGTATTGGTCGTCGTGGCGCCGCCGCACGCGCTCGGCACGAGGCCGAACCAGAGCTCGCCCGAGGCTTTCACCTTCAGTGTCGCCTGCGACCCGTCGGCGATCGAAGCCGTGATCTCCTTCGTCGTCGCGTTGTACCCGCACGACTCCACTGCGGCGCCGGCCGAGCCCGCGCTCACGATCACCGAACCAACGAGCGCGGTCGCGAGGACCGCGCGGGCGCCTTTCAGGGCCACCGCCGTATTCCTTTCCCGAGGATTGACCGCCTTCCCACAGTTGAGCGTACGCGACGGCGCCCGGCGCTTCAACGGCGCCGACGGAGGACTAGCCGAGAGTCGAGGGAGGGCCCGGAGCCGGTCGGGCCCTCCCTCGCAGGTCATTGCGGATGCTGGATCTCGACGCCGATCGGAGACGGGTCGACCGTGAGGTCGAAGAAGCACGTGTCGACGCCGTGGCTGCCGCTCAGGATGGCGTCGGCGGTCCCGTCCGCTGCCTGGAACGTGTCGTCGCCGCCTCCGCCGATGAATGAGTCCGAGCCGAGGCCGCCGACGATCAGGTCGCCGCCGTCGTTGCCCCGGAGCTCGTCGTCGCCGTCATCGCCCCGCAGCTCGTCGTCCCCGCCGGAGCCGGCGATCGCATCTCCGTCGGCGCCTCCCACGAGGAGATCGGCGAAGTCGGAGCCCGTGAGCTCGTCCGCGCCCGCGCCGCCGCGGAGCGTCACGCGCCCGGCGAAGACCTGGCCGGAGCCGAAGCCGCCGCGGGCGGTGAGCACGTCGCCGCCGCCGCCGCCGACGAGCTCGATGGAGGCCGGCGTCGGCGTGACGGTCATGTCGACGTCGTTGTCGCCGTTGAGCGCGACGCCCTTCGTCCCGATCGCGAGCGCGTCCGGTCCCGCGGTGCCGACGACGACGATCTCGTCGTCGGAGTCGCCGAGGCTGACGTCGAGCTCGATCTCAGCGACGCCGTCCGCCTCGGCTGCGACGCCCGGCGCGAGCGCCCCGCCGGTCTGGTCGACGGTGAGGTGCTCGACCGAGCCGGCTGCGCCGGTGATCGCTATCGAGTCGGTGTTGGCGGTGGTCGCGGCCCCGCAGGCCGTCGGGGCCGCTCCGAAGTGGATCGCCCCGCCGACGACGCTCAGAGTTGCGGTCTCGCCTGCGCCGATCGCGGCAGTGACCGCGTTCGTGGCGGCGTCGTAGACGCACGAGCCACCCGAAGGCGGCGGCGGTGGAGGCGGGCCCGAGTCGACGACGACGTTCTCGACCGCGATCGTGCCCGGGTCGATGTTCGCGTCGACGGTGGCCGTGTCGGTGTCGGGGCCCCCGTGGATCTGGGCGTCGGCCTCGCCGTCGTTGGCCGTCAGCGTGTCCGCGCCGATGCCGCCGACCAGCTCGTCGGACCCGGCGCCGCCGGTGATCGTGTCGTTCCCGTCGCCGCCGGTCAGCCGGTCGTCGCCCGGGCCGCCGTCGAGCTCGTCGTCGCCGCCGAAGCCGTTGAGGAGGTCGGCGCCACCGCCGGCGGAGATCGTGTCCGGCCCCTGACCGCCGTTGAGCTCGTCGTCCTGATCGCCGCCCGTGAGGGAGACGCTGCCCTGGTAGGCGAGCCCCGCACCCCACCCGCCGCGGCCCGTGAGGAAGTCGGCGCCGCCCTCGCCGCGGATCTCCACGCGTGCGGGCAGGGGCGCGAAGGTCGCGTCGAGGTCGCCGTCGGCATTGAGGGAGAGCCCGCTCGCCCCCATCGCGATCGAGTCCGCTCCGGCCGAGCCGAGCACGAGCAGCTCGTCGGCAGCGTCGCCGAGCCTGATGTCGAGCTCGATCTCGGGAATGTTGGACTCCTCGGACGCGCCCGGTCCGAGCGGGCCACCCGAGAGGTCGAGAGTCAGCGTCTCGACCGTCCCGGTCGACCCGTAGACGACGATCGTGTCCGTGTTCTGGGTCGTGGCGCCGTCACAGGCGACCGGCGGCTCGCCCACGAGGAGCTCCCCGGCGGGACCGACGCGGATCGACGCCGCGGCGCCCGGGTCGATGGTTGCCGAGACCGTCGCCGTGGTCGCGTCGTAGCTGCAGGGCCCGGTCGGCGGAGGGGGAGGCGGCGGAGGGGGAGGCGGCGGAGGGGGAGGCGGCGGAGGGGGAGGCGGCGGAGGGGGAGGCGGCGGAGGGGGAGGCGGCGGGCCGCCCGAATCGACGACCACGTTCTCGACGGCGATCGTCTCGGGGTCGATTGCGTCCACCGTCGCCGTGTCCGCGCCGGGGCCGCCGTGGATCTTGGTGTCTGCCTCGCCGTCGTTGGCCGTGAGCACGTCCGGGTCGAAGCCGCCGATCAGCTCGTCCGCCCCGGGGCCGCCGGCGACGTTGTCCGCGCCGTCGCTCCCGTTCACGCGGTCGTCGCCCGTGCCGCCGTCGAGGTCGTCGTTCCCGCCGTTGCCGTTGATCGTGTCGTCGCCCCCGCCGCCGGCGATCGTGTCGTTACCCTGGCCGCCGTTCAGCTCGTCCGCCTGGTCGCCTCCGGTCAGCGTGAGACTGTGGGGGTAGGCCAGCCCGGCGCCCCAGCCGCCGCGGCCGGTGAGGAAGTCCGCGCCGCCGTTGCCGACGATCGACATCTGCGTGGGGAGGACGTCGAAGGTGACGTCCAAGTCGCCGTCGATGTCGAAGGAGAAGCCGGAGAGGCCGGCGGCCATGCCGTCGTCGCCGGGCGTGCCGATGACCGCGAAGCTGTCTGCCGCGTCGCCGAGGTTCACCTCGAGCTCGATCTCCGGCAGGTTCGACTCGGCGGAGAAGCCCGGTCCGATGAACCCTTCGGACATGTCCACGGTCAGCGTCTCCGCGCTGCCGGACGCGCCCGCGACCGTCACGAGGTCGGTGTTAGCGGTCGTCGCGCCGAGGCAGGCGGCCGGGGCGAGCCCGAACCACAGCTGCCCGGACGCCTTCACCTGGAGAGTCGCCTGCGAGCCGGCGGTGACCTCCGCCGCGATCCTCTTCGTCACCGGGTCGTACACGCACGATTCGGCTGCCGCCGACGCCGGGTATGCCACGGCGACCAGCACCAGCGCGGCCAAAACGGCTGCGCGGAACGGCACGCGCCTTCCACTGTGACGCAAGAGACCCCTCCTTGTCATTGCCGCAGATCTGCCTGGGCGGAGGATAGTGAACATCGGGGATCCGGCCAACTGGACCTGCGTACAGGGCCGAGGTTCGCTCCCGGCAGCTGGTGGAGAGAACAGCAGCATGCCCCGCCTGCGTCGAGCCGATTGCTCGGGACCCGGGATCGTCCGCCGCGGGCGCGGGCGCGGCTTCGAGTACCTGGACGAGGAGGGGCGTCGCGTCGACCCCGGGACGGCCGAGCGGATCCGGGCGCTCGCGATCCCGCCGGCGTGGACGGACGTCTGGATCTGCCCGTACCCCAACGGCCACATCCAGGCCGTTGGCAGCGACGCCGCGGGCCGCCGCCAGTACCTCTACCACGAGGAGTGGCGGCGACGGCGCGACCGTGAGAAGTTCGCGGAGATGGTCGAGTTCGCCCGCGCGCTTCCCAAGCTACGGGAAACGGCCGCCCGCGACCTGCGCCGACGCAACCTCGGGCGCGAGCGCGTCCTCGCGTGTGCGGTCCGCCTGCTCGACCGGGGGTTCTTCCGGATCGGCACGGAGGGCTACGCGGCCGAGAACGGCACGTACGGCCTCGCCACGATGCAGCGGCGTCATGTCACGCTCGAGCGGGATGGTGCCGTGCGCTTCGACTATCGCTCGAAGGGCGGCAAGCGCCGTCTCCAGTCGGTGGTCGACCGCGACGTCTACCGCGTGGTCGAGGCGCTCAAGCGGCGACGCACGGGTGCCGAGCTGCTCGCCTACAAGGAGGGCCGACGCTGGGTCGATGTCGGCTCGGACGACATCAACGCCTACATCAAGGAGGCGACGGACGCCGCCTTCTCGGCGAAGGACTTCCGCACCTGGAACGCGACCGTGCTGGCCGCCGTCGCCCTGGCGGTCTCCGGCGAGGCACACGGCACCAGGAGCGCCCGCGCGCGGGCGATCTCCCGCGCGGTGCAGGAGGTCGCGCACCACCTCGGCAACACGCCCGCTGTGTGCCGGGCCTCCTACATCGACCCGCGCGTCTTCGACCGCTTCCGCGACGGGCTGACGATCGGAGGCGCGCTCGACGCGCTCGGCGAGGGCGCCGACGGCGGGCTTGCGACGCAGGGCGCGGTCGAGGAGGCGGTGCTCGACCTGCTCGAGCGGGACGTCGCCTCGCCTGCGATCGAGCAGGTCTGAGCCGTCTACGCGCCGCCGCGCCGGGAGACGCGGTCGGCAGCGGAGACGGGGTCCTCCGAGATCAGCTCGGCTCCCGCGCGCTCGGCGGCCTCGGGCGTGGCGCCCCCGCCGGCGAGGACGATCCGCGTGATGCCGGCGAGCTTCGCGAGCCCGGACAGCGCGGGCTCGAGGCGCTCCGGGAGCGACGCGCTGACGACGACGACCCGGGGGCTGAGCGCGGTCACGACCTCCGCGACCGTGTCGACCGGGGTGTCGGGCCCCAGGTAGGTGATGCGCCAGCCGCGGGCGCGGAGCGCGAGGCCGAAGCAGACGAGCGGCAGGTCGTGCTGCTCCGCGGGCGCGCAGGCGAGCAGCGCCCGCGGCCCCGTGCCCTGGCCCCAGCCGCGGGCGAGCCCGAGCAGCCGGGCGCGGAGAAGGTTCGAGGCGAAGTGCTCCTGTGCGACCGAGGCCTCGCCGCGCTCCCACCGACGGCCGAGCTCCTCGAGGTAGGGGATGACGGCATCCTTGACGAGGGCATCCACCGAGAACGCCGAGACCAGGCTGTCGAAGGCCGCGTGCGCCCGGGCCTCGTCGAAGGCGTCGAGCGCGTCGCTCAGCCGCTGCACGTCGGCGGCGACGCGGCCGTCGGGGGCGGCGGGATCCTCCGGTCCCGCGGTCGGCTCCGCGCTCGCGGCGAGCCGCGCGGCCTCGGCCGCCGAGAGGCCACGCCCCTGGTACATCTGCATCAGGCGCACGCGCGCCTCGTCCTCGTCGGAATAGAGGCGGAAGCCGCCGGTGGACCTGGACGGCCGCAGGAGCCCGTACCGCGTCTCCCACGCTCGCAGGAGCTCCGGGCTCACGCCGGACCTGCGGGAAAGCTCGCCGATCCGGAGGTAGCCCTGGGGTTTCGGCGCCACCGGCCCATTCTTGCACAGAGACTTGACAGAGACGCCATCGTCTTTCGACAGTTTCGCTAGAGTCGGGCCATGACCCCGACTGCGACCGAATCGCGCCAGTCGCCGAGCGGCGCGGTCGCCTCCGAGCAGCGCCTGCGCGTCGACCATCCGCCCGTTCCGGTGTCCGAAAAGGGCGCGCGGGTGCTCGGATGCGCCTACTGGCAGGAGGTGGAGCGGTTCACCCGCGGCCTCGTGCGCCCCCGCAGGCAGCCCCACGGCCTCGACCTGGTGCTGCTCCGCCGCGCCGTCCTCCTGCGCTTCGGCCCGGCGGAGGTGCGGGTCGGCGGCCAGGCGGTCGTGTGCCGGCACGCGATCCTCGGCGGGCTGCTCGCCCGCTCCCCCGGCGGCTCCATCTCTTTCGCCCAGCGGGCCGGCGACGACCCGGAGCTGCGCTCGACGATCGCCGGCTTCTTCCCGCGCCTCGCCGCGCGGCCGGGCCGGCCCGGATGGACCGGAGCGCTCTACGCCCAGGTGCAGGCGCGGCTGCACCGCGCGGTGGGCCGCCGTTACTTCGCCCGCCTCGTCACCGGTTCGCCGTGAGGGTTGCCGTCTTCGGCGCGAGCGGGGTGATCGGCAGCGCGCTGTTGCCGCACCTGCAGTCCGAGCACGAGGTCGTCGCCGTCTCGCGGCGGCCGCGGGAGCCCAACGGGCCGAGCCTCGCGTGGGCGGCCGCCGACGTGACGGACCGCCGCGCGGTCGCCGGGGCGGTCGCGGGCGCGGACGTCGTCTTCTACCTCGTCCACTCGCTCGGCTCGCCGGACTTCGCCGCGCGGGACGCGCTCGGGGCCGACGTCGTCGCGGCCGAGGCCGAGGCTGCCGGCACCCGCCAGATCGTCTACCTCGGCGGGCTCGGCGACGACGCGCCGGACCTCTCCCCGCACCTTCGCAGCCGCCGTGAGACCGGCGAGCGGCTCGCCGCGGCCGGCGTGCCGGTGACGACCCTTCGGGCCGCCATGGTCGTCGGCAAGGGAAGCGCGGCCTTCGAGACGATCGTCGCTCTCGTCGACCGGCTCCCCGGCATGGTCACCCCGCGCTGGGTGTCCACGCCGACGCAGCCGATCGCCCTCGACGACGTCGCCCGCTACCTCGCGGGCGTCGCCGGGCTCGAGGCCGCGGTCGGCGGGACGTTCGACGTGGGCGGGCCGGAGGTGATGACCTACCGGGAGATGATCGAGCGCATCGCGCGCATCCGCGGGCGCCGGCCGCTCATCGTCGAGGTGCCCGTGCTCTCGCCGCGCCTCTCCTCCCTCTGGCTCCATCTCGTCACGCCGGTCAGGGCGGGCGTGGCCCGGCCGCTCATCGAGGGCCTGCGGAACCCGACCGTCGCCGCCGACGAGCGGATCCGCTCCCTCGTCCCCTTCGAGCCGACGCCGTTCGACGCCGCCGCCCGGGACGCGCTCTAGGTGTAGTTCCTAAGCACGTTGGTTCATCCGGGCCTCCTTGGAGGCTGGGAGCTGCCAAGCGACCCAGTCCAAGGAGGACACCGGATGAAGGTTCACGGTAACGCGGCGCTCAGCTGGCAGGGGAGGCGGCGGCTTGCGGAGCGGGTGGTCGTGGAGGGTTGGACGCTGGCGGCGGCGGCCGAGGCCGCCGGTGTCAGCGTGCGCTGTGCGCGTAAGTGGGTGGGGCGGTATCGGGCGGCGGGGGTGTCGGGACTCGCTGATCGTTCCTCGGCGCCGCGGCGAGTTGCGAATCGCACGGCCCCTGATCGGGTCGCGGTGATCGTGGCGCTGCGTCGGCTGCGGATGACTGCGGCTGAGATCGCTGAGACGCTGACGATGCCGCTGTCGACCGTGTCGGCGGTGTTGAAACGGCAAGGTATGGGCCGGCTCGGCCTGATCGGGCTCGAGCAGCCGGTCCGCTACGAACGCTCGAGGCCCGGCGAGCTCGTCCACATCGACGTGAAGAAGCTCGGCCGCATCGAGGGCGGCGCCGGCTGGCGCGTCCGCGACCGCAAGCAGTTCGGTTGACGTGCGGGAGAGCGGCGAGCCGGGGAAGAAGGAGAGGGCGTCGGTGCAGACGAAGAGCACGTCCTTGACGCCGCGGTTGCGCAGCTCGGTGATGTACGCTCGTAGAAGCGGGCGCCTTCGGTCTTCGATCCAGAGGCCGAGGCAGTCGCGCGTTCGAGGTGACACCGATCGCGACGTAGACGGACTTCTTGCGGACGACCTGCTGGTCGCGGATCGCGACCTGCATCGCGTGAAGGTAGACGCGACGTAGAGCTGCTCGGCGGCGCGAAGCCAGGCACGCGTCCGGATCGATGCGGACCGAGTTCTGCCGTCGGAGATGTGGACGGAAGCTCGCGCGGTGCCGTGGATTGCGGTGTATGGGCGTAGAGAGCAAGGATTGCTGTCGAAGCGTTCGTAGGACGGGCGTGCTTGAGCCGATCGAGGCTGAACGAGGCGTCACTACAACCCCACCTTCACCGACAAGGGCGGCCACCGTCGCCGCACGGTCGGCTGGGAGTACGTCCACATCGCGATCGATGACTACAGCCGACTCGCCTACGCCGAGGTGCTGCCCGACGAGAAAGCCGCCACCGCGGTCGGCTTCCTCCGCCGCGCCCTCGCCTTCTTTCGCCGCTACCGCATCCGTGTCGAGCGAGTACTCACCGACAACGGCTCCGCCTACCGCTCCGCCGTCCACGCACTCGTCTGCAGATCGCTCGGCATCCGCCACCTGCGCAGCCGCCCCTACCGGCCCCAAACCAACGGCAAAGCAGAACGCTTCATCCGCACCCTGCTCAACAGCTGGGCCTATGGCGCCATCTACCGCTCAAGCCACGAACGCACCCAAGCCCTTGACGGCTGGCTTTGGCACTACAACCATCGCAGACGACACTCAGCCCTCGGCCACCAACCCCCGGTGACCAGGACCAACCTGCTTGGGTCTTACATCTAGGCGAGCTCCGCGGTCGAGCCGCCCGCCTCGGCTGTCCGGTTCCGCTCGGCCTGGCGGTCGCGACTCGAAAAGTAGTCCCGCACGGCGATCCCGGTCAGGAGGACGAACATCGCCTTGACGTCGTCGGACTTCTCGGCGACCGGGACGAACATGACGGCCGCGGTGATCCCGACCAGGAGCACGGTCAGAAGGGCTCTGACGCTCCCGTTCGGAAGCCCGAGCGGATCCAGCGGCTTCGGCGTCTCCATCTCACTACCTCCCGTTCGACCAACTGCCAAACGAGACGGCGTGCGCGGCGCGGATCTTCCCGGTGCCTCAGCCGAGCCGGAGTGACTCGGGCGGCAGCGGCAGCGGCTCGGCGGCCTCGGGCGGGAGCGCCGGGAGCGGCGGCAGGGTCCGTGCGCCCGCGCGGATCAGGTTGCGCACCTCGCGCAGCGCCACCGAGAGCGTCTCCAGGCTCGAGAGCCCGCCCATGCGGATGTCCGAGACCACCTGGAGGGCGCGGTCGACCCCCGGGCGGTTCTGTGCGTACCAGGCCTCGGCGAGCGCGTCGGGTTCCTGCTCCGGCAGGCCCGCGTGGATCGCCTCGCGCGTGAGCGCGCTGTGGACGCTGTAGAGCTCGTCGCGCAGCGCGGCCCGGGCGAGCGTCTGCCAGCGGTTGTCCCGCGGAAGGGCGGTGATCTCGGCGCGAAGCCACTGAAGCTCGAGGCGTGCGCCGATCGCATGGTAGACGGCGGCCACCTCGTCCAGCGGCGAGCCGGTCGCTTCCGCGACCTCGACGATGTCGAGCGCCGAGAACATCGCGCCGAGCCCCGCGACGCGCGCGGCGAGCTCCTCCGACGCGCCCGCGCGCACGTACTCCTCCGTGTCCCGCTCGAGGGCGGTGCGCTCGGCGCCGTGGAGGAGCCCGCTCAGCGTCTCCGCGAGGAGCGCGGCGCCCGGTGCGAAGCGCTCGACCTCGGCAGCGATGTCGAGCGGGCGCGGCCGGCTGCGGGCCAGCCAGCGGGTCGCGCGCTCGACGAGCTTGCGGCACTCGAGCAGCATGTCGAGCTGCACGTCGGCCGGGATCGCGTCGTCGAGCTCCTCGATCGCCGTCCAGAGCGACCGCAGGTCGAAGACCTCGCGGGCGACGGTGTACGCGCGCGCGAGGTCGGCGGCGCCGGCGCCGGTCTCCTCTGTGAGGCGGAAGACAAAGGTGATTCCCGCGCGGTTGACCATGCTGTTCGTCACGTACGTGGCGATCAGCTCGCGGCGAAGGCGGTGGGAGCTCATCACGTCGCGGTAGCGCTCCGAGAGAACGCGTGGGAAGTAGCGGACGAGCTCGGCGGCCATGAACTCGTCGTCCGGGAGGTCGGAGGCGACGAGCTCGTCGAACAGGCCGATCTTGGCGAACGCGAGCAGGACTGCGAGCTCCGGCGCGACGAGGCCGCCACGGGCGCCACCGCGTTCGGCGAGCACCTCGTCGCTCGGCAGCGACTCGAGCTCACGGTTGAGGCCCCCGGTCTGCTCGAGGTGCTGGATGAGACGGGTGTGGACGCCGAGCATCGACGGCGCCTGTCGCAACGCGAGGCTGAGCGCCTGCGTCTGGCGGTAGTTGTTGCGGAGGACGAGTCGCGCGACGTCGTCGGTCATCTCGGCCAGGAGCTCGTTCCGCTGCTTCTCGGTCATGTCGCCGGCGGCGACGACCGACCCGAGCAGGATCTTGATGTTGACCTCGTGGTCCGAGCAGTCGACGCCCGCCGAGTTGTCGATTGCGTCCGTGAAGATGCGCCCGCCGGCCAGCGCATACTCGATTCGGCCCTTCTGTGTGAAGCCGAGGTTGCCGCCCTCGCCGGCGACGCGGGCGCGCAGGTCGCGGCCGTCCACGCGCAGCGCGTCGTTGGTCTTGTCGCCGACCTCGAGGTGCGACTCGGAGGAAGCCTTGACGAACGTGCCGATGCCGCCGTTCCAGAGCAGGTCGACCGGCGCGGTGAGCACGGCGCGGATGAGCTCGTTCGGCGTGAGCGCCTCGGCCTCGACGCCCAGAGCCTCTCGTGCCTCCGGGGAGAGCTCGATCGACTTGGCCGTGCGCGGGAAGACACCGCCGCCCTGCGAGATCGCCGCCGGGTCGTAGTCGGCCCAGCTCGAGCGCGGGAGGGCGAAGAGCCGCTCCCGCTCCGCGTAGCTTGCCTCAGGGTCGGGGTCGGGGTCGAGGAAGACGTGCTCGTGGTTGAAGGCGGCGACGAGCTTCAGGCGTCGGGAGAGGAGCATCCCGTTGCCGAAGACGTCGCCGGCCATGTCCCCGATGCCCACGGCAGTGAAGTCGGTGGACTGCACGTCGAGGCCGAGCTCGCGGAAGTGCCGCTTGACCGACTCCCAGGCGCCGCGCGCGGTGATGCCCATCGCCTTGTGGTCGTAGCCGGCCGAGCCGCCGGAGGCGAAGGCGTCGCCGAGCCAGAAGCCGTACTCGGCCGCGACCCGTTCGCGATGTCCGAGAACGCGGCGGTGCCCTTGTCGGCCGCGACGACGAGGTAGGGGTCCTCGCCGTCGTAGCAGACGACGTCGGCGGGCGGGACGGCCTCGCCCGCGACGAGGTTGTCGGTGAGGTCGAGGAGCCCGCGCATGAGCGTGCGGTAGCACTCGACCACCTCCTCGCGAAGCTCGTCGCGCCCGGCCGGGGGGCGCTTGACGACGAAGCCGCCCTTCGCGCCCACGGGGACGATGACGGCGTTCTTCACCATCTGCGCCTTCATCAGCCCGAGGACCTCGGTGCGGAAGTCCTCGCGGCGGTCCGACCAGCGGATCCCGCCGCGCGCGACGGCGCCGCCCCGCAGGTGCACGCCCTCCATCCGCGGCGAGTACACCCAGATCTCGTAGCGCGGGCGCGGCGCGGGCAGGTCGGGCACGAGCGAGGGGTCGAGCTTGAACGAGAGGTATGCCTTCGGTGCGCCGCCCGGGGCCGTCTGGAAGTAGTTCGTCCTCAGGGTCGCGAGGAGGAGGCGCAGGAAGCTCCGTAGGATCCGGTCCTGGTCGAGGCTGGGCACGGCGTCGATCTCCTCCTCGATCAGCGCCGCGAGCCGCTCGGACTCCGCGGCCCGGTCGCCCTCGGCCTCGGGGTCGAAGCGGACCCGGAAGAGCTCGACGAGCTTGCGCACGATCGCCGGATGCTCGGCGAGCGTCTCCTCCATGTAGGTCTGGCTGAAGGTGCTCCCCGCCTGGCGGAGGTACTTGGCGAGGGCGCGCAGCATCGCCGCCTCCCGCCAGGTCAGCCCGGCGCGGAGCACGAGCCGGTTGAACCCGTCCGCCTCCACCTCGCCGCGCCAGGCTCGGGCGAAGGCGTCCTTGAACGCCCCGCCGACGACGTCGAGGTCGATGGGCCCGTCGTCGCTCGAGAGGCCGAAGTCGTAGATCCAGGCGTTCACGCGGCCGGAGCGGTGGATCTCGTACGGGCGCTCGTCGGACACCCTGACGCCCAGGTCCTCGAGGAGGGGGAGGACGTCGGAGAGGAGGATCGGCCGCCCCGACCGCAGGAGCTTGAGGACGAAGAAGTCGTCGGCGGCCTCGAGCGGCCGATAGAGCGTGGGCTTCAGGTCGCCCTGGGGGTCGAGCCGCTCCATCCGCTCGATGTCGAGGACGGCGGCCGGCGGCGTGAAGTCCTCGATATAGGCGGCCGGGAACGCCTCTCGGTACAGGGTGAAGAGCTCGGTGCCGCGCTCCTCGCCGAGCTGCTCGACGAGCGCGCCGGCGAGGTCGTCCACCCAGGAGCGGGTCGTCTCGACGATGCGCGCCTCGATCTCCCGCACGTCGAAGTCGGGCGCGCTCCGGAGCCGGGTGTGCACGACGTAGTGGAGGCGCGCGAGGACCGACTCGGAGAGGCGGATGTTGTAGTCGACGCTCTCCCCGTCGAAGGCCTCGACGAGGATTGCCTGAATCCCCTCCCGAACCTGCGTGTTGAAGCGGTCGCGCGGGACGAAGACGAGGCAGGAGAGGAAGCGGCCGAACGTGTCGCGGCGGAGGAACAGCCGCACGCGCGGGCGCTCGCCGAGGTGGAGGATGCCCATGGCGATCTCGTAGAGGTCGTCGCTCGAGATCTGGAAGAGCTCGTCGCGCGGGTACGTCTCGAGGATCTCGACGAGCGCCTTGTCGTCGTGGCTCCCCGGAGGCAGGCCCGAGCGTTCCCGCACGCGCCCGCACCTTGCGCCGGAGGAGCGGGATCTCGTCCGGGCGAGCGCTGTAGGCCGACGAGGTGTAGAGGCCGAGGAAGCGCATCTCGCCGGCGACCTCGCCCGCCTCGTCGAAGCGCTTCACGCCGATGTAGTCGAGGTAGGCCGGCCGGTGCACGGTCGCGCGCGAGTTCGCCTTCGTGAGCACGAGCGGATCCTTCGCGCGCGCGAGGGTGCGCCCCTCTGGCGGAAGCTTGACGACGCCCGGATTCAGCCGCGAGTCGCGGAGGATGCCGAGCCCGGTGCCCGGGACGCGGCGAAGGGCGTCGTCCCCGTCCTCGGTGACCAGGTCGTAGTCGTGATAGCCCAGGAAGGTGAAGTGGTTGTCGACGATCCACTCGAGCAGCGCCTTCGACTCGGCCAGGGCCTCGGGTTCGACCGGCGGCGGGCTCTCGTCCAGGTCGGCGATGATCTCCCGCGCGCGGCCGGCCATCGCCGGCCAGTCCTCGACGGCGGCCCGGACGTCGGCGAGCACCCGCCCGAGGCCCTCCTTCACGCGCGCGAGGTGCTCGGGGTCGGTCTCGCGGACGATCTCGGCGTGGATGAACGACTCGAGCGCGCAGTCGGAGGCCTCGGCGTCGTGGGGGAGGACCTCGAGGAGACGGCCGCCCTCGTCTCGGCGCACCCGGACGACCGGGTGGATGATCAGGTGCACGCCGCTCCCCAGCCGGTTCAGCTCCATGCTCACCGAGTCCACCAGGAAGGGCATGTCGTCGTTGACGATCTCGACGACGGTGTGGGTCGACGACCAGCCGTGCTCCTCGAGCTGCGGCGTGTAGACGCGGACGCGCGCCTCCCCGCGCGGGCGGCGCGAGCCGAAGTTCAGATGTGCGAGGGCGGCGCCGTAGAGGTCGCCGATACTCCGCTCGAGCAGGTCGTCGGCCGCGACGAGGTCGTAGTAGATGCGGAGGAATGCTTCGAGCCGCCCTGCCTGCTCCGGCGGGAGCTTGGCGCGGGCGTGCTCGATCGTCTTCTCGATCAGGCCGGCTTTGGCCTCGTCGGGCTTCACCGTCATCGGTGTCACCCACAGTCTGTCCCACGCGAGGCGGTCTGTCGAACATGAACGGCCGCCCCGGGCCGGAAGGGGATCAGCGGCCGCCGCCGCCGTGCCCGCTCGAGTCGTCGTCATGCCCGCCGCCGCCGTGACCGCTGCGATCCCCGCCGCCGTGGTCGTCGCCGCCGCGGTCGTCGACGGCCGGGGCTCCGGCGCAGCGCGGGTCGGCGGCGTGCTCCGCCTCGTCGCACGGGCCGCGGAGGTCCTCACCGGGCTCGCGGCGGCCGGCGACGGCCCGGTCTTCCCGAGCCGCCGCTCGGCCGGTGCAGCGCGGGTCGGCGGCGTGCTCCGCTTCGTCGCACGGGCCGCTCACGTCCTCGGCGTCCTCCTGTGTGGTTCCTCGGGTCGAGGCGTCCTCGGCCGTCGAGGTGGTCGGGGCGACCGCGGCGAGCGGGCTGCTCGCTCCGCCCCCGCTCGCGGCGATCGCGACGCCTGTTGCGGCGGCGACCACGAGCGCGGGCACCAGCATGATCTTCAGGAACGTCGACATCCCAGCCTCCTTGGCTCGATGGGCGAATCTCCTTCGAGGCTAGGGCGAGGCCGGGAAAGGGCGCCCCCCGGCGGGGTGAAGACTCCCCGGTCGGACGGTAAGGAAGCGGAAGGTCAGTCGTCGTCGCCCGAGCCGGGGCCGCTCGAATCGTCGTCTCCGCCCCCGGAGCCGCTGCCGCTCGAGCCGCCGCCGCCCGAGCCGGAGCTGCTCGAGTCGTCGTCCTCGGGCGAACGCGGGTCGCAGTCCGGATCGAGGCGGTGCTTCGCATCGTCGCACTTGCCCGGCAGCCGGTCGCCCTCGCCGGCGGTCGTCGTCGGAGTGGGCGTCGTCTCGGCGGGCCCGGGCGTCGTCGCGCCGCGTGCGACCTTCGCGGGCGGCTCCACCACGGACGGCACGGCCGCGAGCGATCCGGCCGAGGCCGCGTAGACGCCCAGGGCCAGCCCGACCGGGAGCGCGAGCCCGGCGAGAGCGAGGAGGACGGCACGTGCTCTCGTCACCCGCTCGACGCTAGCACGGGGCACCTTCAGGAATGGTTAGACGGTGGTGAGGACTCGGCAGTCGCCGGGGGGAAGCTCGCGCGCACCCGCGTGCCGGGGCCGTCGACCAGCTCGACCGTGCCGTTCCACCGCTCGGCGAGCTCGGCGGCGATGGCGAGGCCGAGGCCGGTCCCGGGTCCGGCGCTCCTGCCGCCGCCGCCGCGGTAGAAGCGCTCGAAGACGCGGGCGCGCTCCTCCGGCGGGATGCCGGGGCCCGTGTCCGAGACGACGAAGCCCGCGCGGCTGCCGTTGCGGTCGAGCTCGACGTCGATGTGGGAGCCCGGCGGCGAGTAGCGGATGGCGTTCTCGAGCAGGTTGTCGAGGATGTGCGCCAGGTCGCCCGGCGCCGCCCAGACCCACCCTCCTTCCCCGTCGGCGACGCGCAGGTCGTGGCCCGACTCGGCGGCCGGCTCCGCCCACCGCCGCGCGGCGGCCCGCACCGTCTCTCCGAGGTCGACCACCTCCCCCGGGCTCCGGTCGCCGACGGCGCGCGCGAGCGCGAGCAGGTCGTCGACGAGCGCGCTCAGGCGGTCCAGCTCGGCCTCGGCCTTGGCCGCCTCCTCGACCGCGTTCCCGCCCTCGGCCCGGATCGCCTCGAGCCGGAGCTTGATGCCCGTCAGCGGCGTGCGGAGCTGATGGGAGGCGTTGGCGACGAAGTCCCGCTGCGCGGCGAGGTTCGCCGAGAGCTCTCCTGCCATACGGTTGAACGAGCGGCCGAGCTCGTCGATCTCCTGGGGCCCCTCGGGCTCGACGCGTGCGTCCAGGTCGCCGCGCCCGAGCCGGCCGGCGGCCGCGCGGAGCTTCTCCACCGGGCGAGCCATCGATCCGGCCAGGATCCAGGCGAGCACGAGGCCGGCGGCGACGACCGCGACGCCGATGAGTGCGAGCGCGAGCCAGCTCGATTGCACGCTCGACTCGACCTCGCCCAGGGGGGCCGAGACGCGCAGTGCGCCGATCACGTCGCCGCGATCCGTGACGGGCACCGTCACGAGCAGGAGGTCGTCGCCGAGCGTGTCGCTGTGGCGCTTGCGGACGTCGACGCTCCCTTCCAGGGCGGCCCCGAGCTCTGGCCGCTCCGGGCTCGCGAACTGCGTCCCCGCAGCCGTCCCCCCCGTGTCGGCGAGCAGGAGGCCCTCCCCGTCGACCACGACGGTGCGCGCGCCCGTGCCGACGGTGGCGTCGGCGACGACGGCCTCCAGCTGGTTGGTCGCGTCGAGTCGCACGAGGTCTCCCACCCGCCCCGAGAGCACGGTCGCGTCGGCGACGAGGTCCGACTCGAGCTCCGACGTCGCCCGCCGGTCGACGCTGAGCGCCAGGGGCACGGCGAGCGCGATCACGACGACGGCGAGCAGATAGGCCGCCGCGAGGACGAGGCGGGCCCGAAAGCTCACGTCGGGTCGAAGCGAAAGCCGACGCCGCGCACGGTGTGGATGTACCGTGGCGCGGCCGGGTCGTCACCCAGCTTCCGTCGCAGGGCGCTGACGTGGACGTCGAGGGTCTTCGTCGAGCCGAACCAGGCGGGATCCCAGACCTCCCGCACGAGCTCCTCGCGCTTCACGAGCTTGCCGGCGCGCTCGAGGAGGACGCGCAGCAGCTCGAACTCCTTCACGGTCAGCTCGAGCGGCTCGCCCGCCCGCGTCGCCCCGTGCGTTTCCAGGTTCATGCGGACGTCTCCGGCCTCGAGCACCGCAGCCTCCGGCTCCGTCGCCTCGCCGCCCCGGCGCAGCACGGCCCGGATCCGGGCCGTGAGCTCCGCGGCGCTGAAGGGCTTGGTCACGTAGTCGTCGGCCCCCAGTTCGAGGCCGAGCACCCGGTCAAGCTCCTCCCCGCGCGCGGTCAGCATGATCACGGGCGCACGCGAGAGCTCGCGGATGCGGCGGAGGACGTCGCGGCCGTCCCCGTCGGGGAGCATCACGTCGAGGAGGACGAGATCGGGCATACGGCTGGCGAAGAGCTCGAGGCCTTGCGCGGCCGTCCCCGCGACCAGCGCCGTGAAGCCCTCGCGGCCGAGCGCGGCCGCCAGGGGCTCCGAGATCGCCTCCTCGTCTTCGATCAGCAGGATCGTGCGCCGCGTCATCTCCGTCCAGGTGAAGGGTAGGGAAGGAACGGTGGGGATCGCGGAGAACCTCGGACGCCATGGAGCGCATCCGCCGCGGCTGGCGGCTCGGCCTCACGAGCCTCGGAGTCGTCCGCAGGGACAAGACTCTGGTCGTGCTCGTCGTGCTCGGCGTCGTCCTCGCCGCGCTCATCGCCCTTCCGGCCGTGATCGCCGGCGCGGTCGTCAGCGAGGGGGACGAGCCCGGCGCGGTCGCCTGGATCCTGATCGGGGTCGGCCTCTTCCTCGGCTATGCCGTGACGGTGTTCTTCGGGGTCGCCCTCGTGCACGGCGCCGCCCGCGTGCTCGACGGCCAGGACGCGACGGTCGGCGAGTCGGTCGGCTTCGCACTCACGCGCCTCGGCCCGATCCTCGGCTGGGCGGTCGTCGGGGCCGTCGTCCAGCTCCTTCTCGCCTTTCTCCGCGACCGGGGCGGCCTGGCCGGAGCCATCGTCGCCGGGCTCGGCGGCGCCGCCTGGTCGCTCGTCACCTTCCTCGCGGTGCCGGTGGTCGCGTTCGAGGGCCTCGGCCCCTTCGCGACCCTGAAGCGCTCGGCCTCGCTCTTCCGCCAGCGCTGGGGCGAGCAGATCACGGGCTCGATCGGCATCGGCCTCGTCTTCTTCCTCCTCTCGCTCCCCGGCATCCTCGTCGCGGGCATCGGACTCGCGATCGCGTCGAGTCAGGCCGCGGCGGTCGGCTGGGTGCTGGTCGCGCTCGGCGCGCTCGCCGTCGGCGTCGTCGCGGTCGTCGGGCGGGCCGCCTCGGCGACGTTCGGCGCCGTCCTCTACCGCTACGCCGCCACCGGCGAGACGTCGCAGCCGTTCGCCGAGGGCGACCTCAGGTCGGTCGCGCGGGCGCGCACCGCCTGAGTGCCGGCTAGCCGCAGTCGCCCGGCGGCGGCGGCACGACCTTCGTCTGCCGCTTGCCCTCGGTCTGGATCGTCTTCTTGATCGTGTTCGCCATCAGCGTGGCGCCCTTCGGATTCAGGTGGATGGCGTCGTAGGTGAGGCCCTTTCGATCCGAGACCTTGTCCCAGCGGGCGACGACGAGGTCGTTCCGCGCCTTCGCGAGCTTCTTGAGCCGGTCGTTCACGTACGGGAAGTACCACGCGTAGCGGTTGTGCTGCCAGAGCGCGTCGGACGGGATCACGGAGCGCCTGGCCTCGCGCAGCGTCACCCAGACGAACTGGCGGGCGCCCTTGCGCCGGAGGGCGGCGAGCAGCGCCTTCGCCTCCTTGTCGAACTTCCCGGCCCAGACCGAGTAGTTCCGGCGGCCGCGCTCCCAGAGCGAGTTGTAGCCGATGCCGATCACGACGAGCCGAGCCACCTTCTTCCGGCGTGCGGCGACCGTGTCCTCCATCGCCGGGAGCATGATCGCGGGCTTGCCGACGATCTCGATCTTCCAGCCCTTGAAGGTGCTGCGCATCGCCACCGTCCCGCCGAGGAGGACGGAGTCGACCAGCACCGTCTGGCGCTTGGCCGTCCACCAGCGCGGCTTGACGGTCGTGGCGGGGCCGGCCGGCTCGCAGGTCGTGGAGACGGAGGCGCTCGCGCCCTCGGCGGGGGCCGAGCCGCCGACGAAGACGAAGCCGGCGAGAAGCGCCCCGGCGGCGACGAGCCCGGCCATGGCGACCGCGATCGCGGTCAGGCGCCGCCGACGGTAGCGGCGGCGGAGCTCCGCCTGCCTGGCGGCACGCCTCTCGGATACGGACTGGTCGTCGCCCACTCGTGTGCCCTCGGGTCGGGACGGGGCTACCTTAGCTGCGGCGGAAGCGGACCGCCGTCCGCTGGCAGACTTCGCGGGTGCTCCTCCTCCGGATCGCCCGCGGCGACGACCTCCTCGAGCGGAGCGCCTCGACGGCGCCCTGATGCGGATCTTCGTCTGGCACGGCTACCTGCTCGCGGGCACGGGGTCGAACATCTACGCGCGCCAGCTGGCGCGCGAGTGGCGGCGGGCCGGCCACGACGTCACCGTCTTCTCCCAGGACCCGGACCCGGAGCGGTACGACCTGGGCGGCGCCGGCACGGTCCGCCCGGAGGTCGGCGGCCTCCTGCCGGTCTTCGTCCTCGACGAGTACGAGGGCTACGAGGTGAAGCGCGTCCAGGACTGCACGCGGGACGAGCTGGAGGCATGGGTGGAGGCGAACGCCGCCGCGCTGCGGGCGCGCCTGCCCGCCGACCTCGTCTTCGTGAACCACGTCCTCTTGGGCGGCCCCGTCGGGCAGGCGACCGGGGCCCGCTACGTCGTCAAGGCCCACGGGTCGGAGCTCGAGTACGCCATGCGCGGGAACCCGGAGCTCTCCGCCTGGGGGCGCGAGGCGCTCGCCGGCGCGGCCGCGACCATCGTCGGCTCCGAGCACGTCCGCGCCGTGGTCGCCGAGGTGTGCGGGGAGGTGGAGCGCGTGCGGGAGGTGCCGCCCGGCGTCGACGTCGAGCTCTGGCACCCGGAGGCGCGTGACGAGGCGCTTGCAGGGCTCATCGCCGAGTCCCGGGCCGACCCGCCGAATCCCGGGAACGCCGACGAGCGGCTGCCGGACGAGGGCAACGCCGAGCGACTGGCCGCGTTCCTCGCCGGCGACCGCCCGACCGTCGTCTACTTCGGGAAGCTGATCGAGAACAAGGGCGTGCAGATCCTCCTCGAGGCGCTGCGCCGCCTGGACGCGCGGGCGGTGCTCGTCGGCTTCGGCGACTATCGCCAGGAGCTCGAGCGGCTCGCCGGCGGTCTCGACGTCCTCTTCGCCGGCCCGCTCGAGCACCGCCACCTCGTGCACCTGCTGGCACTCGCGGACGCCGCGGTCGTCCCCTCGGTCTTTCCCGAGGCCTTCGGCATGGTCGCCGCCGAATCGGCCGCGGCCGGCTGCCCGCCCATCGTCGCGAGCCACTCGGGGCTCGCGGAGATCGCACAGGGGCTCGCCGGCCGCTACCCGCCGGAGCTCGCCGGGCTCCCGAGCTTCCCCAGCGGCGACGCCGCCGAGCTCGCGGAGCGGCTCCGCCTCCAGCTCGGCCTGGCCCCGGCGGAGCGGGAGGCCCTTCGCGCTGCCGCCCGGCAGGCGGCCGTCGAGCTCTGGAGCTGGACGAGCGTCGCCCGGCGCATTCTCGCGGTCGCCTCCGCCTGAGGGGCGGGCGGGGCGGCCGACGACTCCGGCCGCCCCGCATGCCGCTCAGGGTGCGGTGGCCACGTTGGCGGCTCCGCGGGTCAGGGTCGTCGTGAAGACCCAGTCGGTCGCCGCGTCGTTCGTGTCCGTCCCGTCGGGGATCCGGCTGAGCGAGCCGTCCGTGGAGTTGGAGTCGGCGACATCCCCCGGCAGCGCCGCCCCTTCGACGAGGCTGTACGTCCGCCCGTCGACGACTGCGGCCGTGATGCCGCCTTCGTAGGAGAGCGCGTCGAGGAGAGCGCCGTCGTCCGTGTCGATCAGCGCGAGCCCGTCGGGAGCGCCGTTCTGGGCGTCGCCGGCCACGACCAGGTACGCCCCGGGTGCGAGCGTGCCGGTCAGGGGTTCGCGGTCGTACTCCTCCGAATCGGCGCCGTCCACGTAGACGAGCGCGATCCCGGCGAGGTCGAGCTCGGCGCTGCCGGTGTTCTTCAGCTCGACGAAGCCGTCGCCGTCGGCGCCCACCTGGTCGTAGTCCACCTCGTTGAGCACGAGCCCGCCCGTGGGCGGAGGTGGAGGTGGAGGCGGTGGGGGCGGTGGGGGCGGCGTCCCGCCGCCGACGCAGCGGAAGAGGACGGTGTCGTCGCCGGCGAGGTCGAGCTCGACGGTCCCCGCCTCGCCGCCGTCGGTCGTGCAGGCGATCCCGGCGAGGTCCTCGAGCTTCGTCAGGCCGGCTCCCGGGTCGCCCTTCGGGCCGGGAGGCCCTGCCGGTCCCGGCTCGCCCTGCGGCCCGGCGACGTTCCAGGACATCGGCTGCTCGCGCGCGCGACAGGCGCCCTCCGCGGAGACGATCCGCACCCACCCTCCGTTGGGATGGCGGCAGGCGTGGACGACCTCGTCGGCGGCCAGGGCGGCGGCGGAGTCGCTCTGCTGCATCGCGAGCGCCCCGCCCGCCGCGAGGGCGGCCGCGCCGACTGTCGCGAGGGCGACGAAGACCCGCGCTTGTGTGAGCTTCATGTGGCTCTCCTTCCGATCGGTGACTGACCGGAGATACCGTTCGCGGGCAGGCGTCCACCAGTGGCTCGAACGGCCTCGTCCCGACCGACGCCGCATGGCTCCTCGCCATGTGGAGAGCCCGGTGCTCTTCCGGCGCGACTCCGTGACGGGCGCGTGGCTAGAGCTTCCCGCTCACCGGCAGGCCGGCGTCGAGCTGCCGCCGCTGCTCGGCCGTGAACGGGGCGCCCTGGAGATCGGCGTCCAGCTGGCGGGAGCGGAAGAGGTCGACGATGTAGCGCATCCGGTCGGCGACCTCGGTCCAGTTGACCACGCCGTCGACCGCCGGGTGGTCTGCGCCGTTGCGGCGGAGGAAGTCGAGCGTCTCGGGGTCGTCGACCGGGTCGAGCACGGTGGGGTAGAGCGGCTGTCCCTTCGGCGGGGTGAGCTTCCGGCCGAGCACGAGGGTCTCGCCCGGGAGCTCGAGGGTCATCAGCTCACGCGTGGCGAGCTCCTCCCAATGGCGCTCGGCCTCCGTCGCCGCCTGGCGGAGGGCGAGCCGGAGAGCGCCACGGCAGAGCGTCCGCAGGCCCCGCGGCAGGCGGCGGGCGGCCTCGTCGGCGGGGTCGAGGAGGGCAAGGCGGACGGGCGCGTCGATCGAGCCGGCGATGAACGGCTGCAGCCGTATCTGCTCGTGCCGCCCGATGCGCGCGTTCGCCAGCAGCATGCGCTCCGCTCTCCGGTGCGGGTCCGGCTCCGAGCGCGCTCTCGCGTAGCCGTTGAGCGCGAGCCGAAGGCGCGTCTGGCCTCCCCGCTCGCTCGGACCCTCCTTCAGGGTCGTGCCCAGGCGGAGGAGCGCCGACCCGTCGGCGTCCTCGTCGAACGCGGTGATCGTGCGCGCGAAGACCGGGCCGAGCTCGCCGAAGACGGCCAGGTTGCCGGCGGTGATCAGCTCGCCGACCTCGTGGACGATCCGGCGCGCGATGTCGAGGACGATGTCCTTCGGGATCGTCGCGTCCGCGTTCACCCGCGTGAGCGCCCGGTTCGCCCGCTCGATGCCCTGGTCGACGTGCGCCGAGCCGGCGAGCACGTCCCGAAACGCGGCGGGAACCTCCTCGTCGCGGATGAAGCGCCCGGCGGTACGGGACGCCCAGGTGGCGAAGGTGCACCAGTTGGCGCTGCCGGCGCCGAGCCGCTCGGCGAGGCCGGTCGAGAGGTCGTGGTAGCACTGCGTGATCAGCAGGTTCCGCCGGACCGGGTCGCTCTCGAGCCCGACGATCCACGCCACCCGCTCGAGGGAGGTCGGCTCGCCCCGCGCCCGCACGGCGACGGTCACGGCAGGGACTAGGCCCCGGCCTTCGGCGGCAGCGAGCGCGCGAAGTCGGCCGCCCGCTCGACCCAACGGCGCACGGCCGCGTCGTCGAGAGCCTCCCGCTCGACGTAGACCATCCCGGTCATCGGCCGGCCGGTGAAGTCCATCTGCCTCACGTGCGGCTCGGCGAGTGCGGCGTCGGCGCCCTCGGCCCCGAGGCGGAGCATCAGCTCCTCCTTCACGATCCCGCAGGCCATGTTGCCGTTGACCATGAAGGCCAGGCCGCCGAACATCTTCCGTTCGGTAAGCCCCTCCTCGTCCTTCAGCACGACCCGCACGCGGTCGGCGAGCTCCTCGTCGTAGGCCACGGTCAGCCCTCCAGCTCGGTTGCCAGCCCGAAGCGCTCGAAGAGGCTCGCGTCCGCGAAGCCGACGATGCCCGCGACCCGGTCCGCCTCCAGCGCGAAGACCATGATGCCGTAGGCGCGGTGCGCGCGCAGCTCCGGATCCCAGGTGTAGGCGGCGAGGGCGGGCTGGCGGTTCGCCGCCGTCGGCACGAGGCGGATCAGGTCGAGCCGCCCGCCGAGCGGCACGGTTGCGAAGAACGACCCCACCGCCTCCGCGCCCCGGACGTGGAACGGCTCGGGCGGCATCGCCATCATCGCCTCGCGCGCGAGGAGGCCGACGATCCCGTCGACGTCGACGGCGTCCCAGGCCTCCATGAAACGGCGGAGGAGCGCGTGCTCGTCGGCGTCGGGCGTGGGGAGATGGGCGGGCGCGCCGAGCGCCCGCGCGCGCTCCAGGCCGGCCCGTGCCCGCTGAAGGGCGCTGTTGACGGCCGCGACCGAGTCGTCGAGGGCCGCCGCCGTCTCCTTCGCCGACCAGTCGAGCACGTCGCGGAGGATGAGGACGGCGCGCTGCTTGGGCGGCAGGAGCTGGGCGGCGGTGACGAAGGCGAGCTCGACCGTCTCCCGGGTCTCGACCTGCAGCAGCCGGTCCGGATACGGCTCCAGGTGGAGGAGGCGGTCGTTCCAGGCGTCCTCGGCCGTGAGGGCGACGGGCACCTCCGGCCGTCGCCGTCGGCCGGCAAGCGCGCTCAGGCACACGTTGGTCGCGATCGTGTGCAGCCAGGCGCCGAAGCGTCCGCCCGCCTCGAAACGGTCGAGGAAGCGCCAGGCGCGGAGGAGCGTCTCCTGGAGAGCGTCGTCCGCGTCGTGGACTGACCCGAGCAGCCTGTAGCAGTGCAGGTGGAGCGCTCCGCGGTACGGCTCGACGAGGAGGCGGAACGCCTCCTCGTCGGCTCGCGCCGCCGCAAGCAACTCGCGCTCCCGGGTCTGCGCGTCTGCCGCCACGGCGACCACCCTAGACCTCCGGGGGCGGAGCGCCCAGCTCGGTCCACGCGTTCGGCGTGAAGGCGCCGGGCGTGCCGCCGAGCGCGAGCACGCGCAGGCCCTCGTCCCCGGGCACGAGCTTGCGGAGCTGGTCGGGGCCGAGCCGGGCCATCACGCCGGGGCGAAGCTCGAACTCCTCGCCGTCGACCACGAGCCGGGCGCTGCCCTCCAGCGGGACGTAGACCTCCTCCTGGTTCGGGTCGTAGGCATCCGCCGAGTGGTCGTGTAGCGGGTAGCCGTCCCAGTTGGGCGGGAGGGTCAGGACCTGCATGCCCCACGCGGTCACGCCGAGCTCGGCGCGCGCCCGGCGCATGAGGCCCTCGTAGGCCCCGTCCATCTCGTCGATCGCCACCACCGTCACGTCGCTCATGTGAGCACCTCCGTCAGTCGGGTCTTCTGGAAGGTTCAACTCACGACGGCGCGCGAACTCATCGCGGCCGGTGGCTCGAAAGGACGAGGGGGCCGACGCTGCCGCCGGCCCACTCCGGTCAGAACAGGAGAATCAGGATGACGATGATGAGGATGACGACGAGTGCGCCTGCACCGATGTACATGGGTACCTCCCTTCGGCCCGGCAAGGTACCCGGTGTTCGCGTCGGAAAACCTCGAGGCTCCATCGACATGCGGGGGACGGTCGCCACTCTCGGCCTCGAGCGCGGCTAGGCGGCGGCCGCGTCCAGCCGGCCGGCGAGCGACCGGACGGCTTCTCGGAGCTCGTCCGGGCGCCGGATCTCGAAGCCGCAGCCAAGGCTCGCCAGCACGGTCGCGAGCCAGTCGAGGGACTCGACGCGCATGCGCAGGAGGGTCCGCTCCCCGTGCGGCGCCAGCTCCGCCAGCGTCCCCGGAAGGCGCTCGCGGGTCTGCTGCGGCGGGAGATCGAGCAGCACCTCGGCCTCCCACGTCCACGGCACCCGTGCGAGCGACGCGCTGACGCGGGCGACGGCATCGAAGCCCTCGGGCGGCGGCGCGGCAGCGCCCGCCAGAAGCTCGAGCCCCGTCATCCGGTCGACGCGGAACGTGCGCGCATCCTCGCGGCCGTGGTCGTGGGCGGCGAGGTACCAGCGGCCCGCGTGGACGACGAGGCCGTGAGGGCTGAGCTCGCGCTCGCTCTCCTCCCCCGCGTGCGAGCGGTAGCGCGTGCGCACGCGACGGCGCCGGCGGACCGCGTCGGCCAGGAGGAGCACGTCCTCGCCGGCGACCGGGACGCCTGTGACGTCGCCTGCGGTGAAGCCGAGCGTCCGCTCGAGCGCCTCAGCCTGCCGGCGCAGCCCGGTCGGGAGCACTCGGAGCACCTTGGCGAGGGCACCGTCGGTCGCGCCGCCTGCGGTGTCGAGCCCGAGCCTCCGCGCAGCCACGAGGCCGAGGACGGCGACGACCGCCTCGTCGTCGGTCAGCATCAGCGGGGGCAGGCGGTAGCCGGGCCGCAGCCGGTAGCCGCCCGCCGGCCCGCGCTGGCCCTCCACGGGGATGCCGAGCCCTTGCAGGGCCACGATGTAGCGCCGGACCGTGCGGCCGTCGACGCCGAGCAGCCCGGCGAGCTCCGACCCCGTGACGGCCGGCCGGCCCTGCAGGGCCTCGAGGAGCGTCAGGAGCCGTGAGGTCGGCGAGTCCACTCCGACAGTCAAGCACGGATAGAGGACAGAAATCGCCCTAATCTGCCGCTAGCGTGCGGGCACCGCGACGGCAAGGAGGCCCGAGATGAGCAGCGCAACCGACTTCGACTTCTTCATGGGCCGCTGGACGGTGCGGAACCGCTACCTGCGCGAGCGGCTGCGCGGTTCGACCGAGTGGGAGGCGTTCGAGGCCCGAAGCATCGTCCGCCCGCTCCTCGGCGGGCTCGGGAACGAGGACGTCTTCCGCACCGACCACCAGGGCGGCTTCATCGGGATGTCGTTCCGCTTCTTCGAACCGCAGACGGAGCGCTGGTCGATCTACTGGGCGGACAGCCGCCGCCCAGGGGTGCTCGACCCGCCCGTCTTCGGAGGGTTCACGAACGGCGCCGGCGTCTTCGAGGGCACCGACGTCCTCGAGGGGAAGCCGATCGCCGTCCGCTTCACCTGGACGGACGTGGACACGCCGACGCCGCGCTGGGAGCAGGCGTTCTCGGCCGACGGAGGCGAGTCGTGGGAGGCGAACTGGCTGATGGAGTTCACCCGCGACTGAGGTCGCGCCGCGCGGGGGTCAGGCCCCGGGCTCCTCGTCGCGCCCGCGCACCGCGAGGCCGCGCAGGAAGCCGAGGACCTGGCGCCCGATGGGGGTGCCCGGGCCCTCGTCGGGATGCTCGCGCGCGACGGCCTCCAGGGACTCCGACCAGCGCGCGGCCAGCTGCGCTCCGAAGAGGAATGCGAGCGATGAGAGGTAGACGAAGAAGAGGAAGGCGAGCACGGCGCCGAGCGACCCGTACACGGCGTTGTAGTTGCCGAAGTGGCGCAGGTAGACGCCGAAGAGGCTCTGGAGGAGCACGTGGACGAAGGCGACCGCGAGCGCCGCCGGCCAGACCTCGCGCAGGCTCGGGGACACCGCGGGGACGACGCGGTAGAGGAAGACGACCGCGCCGAACGAGAGGAGGACGGGCGCCATCGCGCCGAGCACCCAGGTGACGACGCCGGTGGGAAGCCCGGCGGCCTCGAGCGCGTCGTGTGCGTACCGCTCGGCGAAGCGTGCGCCGATCGAGAGCACCGCCGCGAGCAGGACGAGGACGGAGGCGCCGAGGATGAGCAGGAGGTCGATTGCCTTGCCCTGGAGGAACGGGCGGGCCTCGTCGACCTTCCACGTGCGGTTCAGCGCGAAGCGGATCGCCGCCATCATCCCGGTGGCCGCGTACACGAGGCCGACGAGGGCGATGAGCCCGAGGCCGCCCAGGTTCCCCGTCGCGCCCTCGAGGAGCCCGCGCATCCTCTCCTGCCCGTCGCCGGAGAGCGGGATGTTGTCCACGATCGTGTCCACCACGTCCGCCTGGAGCCCGGTCGTCCGCAGGACGATCCCGAACACGGCCGTGAGCACGATCGCCAGCGGGAAGATCGAGAAGATGACCCGGTAGGCGATCGAGGCCGCCAGGTGGGGCGAGCCGTCGGCGGCGAAGCTGCGGACGGACCGCTCGAGGAGGGTGCCGAGAAACGCGAGGAGGCGACCGGGCCGCGACCCGGTCGGCGGGACGTCGTTCATCTCCCTGACTGCGTTCCCGAGGCCGGGTGCACCGAACCCGCGTCCTAGCGAACGAGGACCGTGTGCTCCTCGACCCACACCGCCGAGACGCCCTCGAGATCCATGCACGCTGCGGCGTCATCCATGTCGGCGCGCCAGTCCGGCCTCGCGAGAGCGGACTCGGCGGCGGCGAGGTCGTCGAAGCGGACCTCGCCCACCCCCGCCCGGGCCGGCTCGGAACCGTCGGGGCCGATGTACCCAATCCCTGCCTCTCTCGTCGTCTCGGCCCTGAACGCGAACGGAGTCCCGTCAGCGTCCGCACCGGACTTCGCGACGATCGTGTCGACGCCGACCGTGCGGATCCCGTGGCGACAGAAGAGGCCGTGGGCGGCGTCGAGCAACCGCTCCCGCGCGCTTCCTGCGACCTCCTCGCTGGCTGTCTCACCCATGTCTTGACGATACAACGCGCTCAGTCGGGACGCGCCGGCGGAGCCAAAACCAGCCCGTAGAGCAGGTGATCGGCGACGAGCGCGGCGCGCTCTGCCGCCGTTCGCTGGCGGGGCGTCCGGAGGCGGAGGAGCGGCGCGACCCCGGCCTCGAACGCGAGCCAGGTCGCCGGGCCGTAGGCGGCGCCCGCCAGCGAGCCGCCGCGCGCCCGGCGCGGAAGCAGCGCGAAGGCGGCGCCGGCGACGGCGCCGTAGCCCCAGTGCGCGAGCTCGACGGCCTCGTCCCGGTGCTCGACCGGGATCTGCCCGAGCGCACCCGGAATCCCCTCCTCGAAGACCTCCTCCGGCGGGACCTTGGGCAGCAGCCCGAAGCCCCGCGTGATCCGGCGCATGCCGGCCATCGCCATCGCCCCGACCGCGCCGCGGAGCGCCGAGGCCACGATTCCGGGCCGCTCAGGCGCCGGCAAGCTCGACCAGCTCTCTGAGCACGTGGTAGGCGGAGGCCTGGGCCTCCTGGATCCGTGGAATGTGCTCGGAGCGGCTGACCACCACGTGGTCGGCGAGCTCCTCGGCAGCCACCCGCCCGCCGTCGTAGCCGACGAGCGCGATCGTGAGGAGCCCGCGACGCCGGGCCTCGGCGAGCGCCTCGACGATGTCGCGGGAGCCGCCGCTGGTCGAGAGCGCGAGCGCGACGTCTCCCTCGCGCCCGTAGGCGATCACCTGCCGCTGGAAGAGCACCTCGCTCCCGATGTCGTTCGCAAGCGCGGTCAGGATGGCGGAGTCCGCCGCCAGGTCGAGCGCCCGCCGGGCCGGCCAGCCCTGCGGCGCGGCGAGGAAGTCGGCGACGGCGTCGGCCGCGTCGGTCGCCGAGCCGCCGTTCCCGAAGACGAGCAGCTTGCCGCCGTCTTCCAGTCGGCCGCGCACGTCACGGGCCGCGGCGACGAGTGCTTCCCGGCCGTCGGCCAGGGTCTGGTCCCGCAGGGCCTCGATCTCGCCGGCCTTCATGAGGAGCGAGCGCCGAACGTCCTCGACCACCGCGTCGAGCTCCACGGGCCGCCGCTCGAGGAACGGGTAGAGGAAGCCGGAAGAGCCGGCGCCGGCCTCCGACCCGTGCAGGTGCTCGAAGAAGACGTGGACGTGCTCCCAGAGCGCGTGGTAGGCGGTCTCCGCTACCTCCTGCCGGACGAAGGGGTCGTCGGCAGCCGGCGCGAACGTCCACGTCTCGCCGGCGATGACGGAGAGCGGCTCGAACGACACGACCATGTCGTTCGGCTCCCGGAGCGCCTCGAGCGCCGCGGGAGCGACCGCCAGCGCCGGCAGGGCCCGCTTGCCCACGATCACGGGATGGACGAACTCGACCGCGACGTGATGGGCGTCCGACCAGCTCTGCGGCGAGCCGCCGACCGCCAGCAGGCGCCCGCCGTCGACGAAGCGCTCGGCGAGGGCGAGGCAGAGCCGCGCGAGGCGTCCGGCCTCGGCGGCGAAGAACGTCCCGTTGGCGCGCTTGCGCTCCTCGGCCAGGCGGTCGAGCCGGGTCGTGAGCGCGTCCGCCGACACGGTCAAACGACGGCTGCCTCCTTCTCGGCCGTCCGCACGAGCCAGTCCCGCCAGGCGTCGACCCCCTCGCCGGTCCTGGCGCTGACGAGAAGACGCGGCACGTCGGGATGGACGGCGTCGAGGTTGGCGAGGAACCGCTCGAGGTCGAAGTCGAGGTGCGGGAGCAGGTCGATCTTGTTGACGAGGACGAACTCGCACGTGCGGAACATCAGCGGGTACTTGAGCGGTTTGTCCTCGCCCTCGGTCACGCTCGAGACCATCACGCGCACGTCCTCTCCCACCTTGAACTCCGCCGGGCAGACGAGGTTGCCGACGTTCTCGATCACGAGCAGGTCGAGGTCGTCGAGCGGCACCTGCGGCAGGGCCGAGCGCACCATGTTGGCGTCCAGGTGGCACTCGCCCCCGAAGCCGCGGATCGGTGTTGATCTGGGTCACGGGCACGTGCAGGCTCGCGATCCGGTCGGCATCGTAGGTGCCCTGCACGTCGCCCTCGAGCACGCCGACGCGCACGTCCAGGTCGTGCACGACCCGCTCGAGCAGCGTCGTCTTGCCCGCCCCGGGCGAGCTCATCAGGTTGACGACGGTGACCCCGGCGCGGTCGAAGTCGGCACGGTTTGCCGCCGCGATCGTCGAGTTGGCGTCGAAGACGTCCTCGAGCACCTTCACCTTGGTGCGATGCATGCCTCCTCCTCGTTCGCGATCTCGATGGACTCGACCTCGAGCTCGTCGCCGGCCACGACCTCGACCGAGGCCTCCCCGCAGTCCGGGCAGCGGAACCCCGGCGTCTCCGGCGACCACTCCTCGCCGCAGCCGCGGCACCGGAGCACGACCGGCACGACCTCGAGCTCGAGGCGCGCGCCGTCGCAGGGGGTCCCGCGCGCGACGATCTCGAAGTAGAAGTGGAGCGACTCGGGCACGATCTGCCGGAGCCCGCCCGCGCGCAGCGTGACGACCGTGACGGGACGCCCGTCCGCGTGCTTCTCGGCGGTGGCGACGACGGCGCTCGCGATCGAGAGCTCGTGCATCAGGCGCCGTTCCGGATCTCCGCGATCGTGTCCTCGACGACGCCGACCGCGCGGTCGACGACGCCCTCGACCTCGGGGGAGAGCCCGATCGCCATCTCCTCGACCTTGGCGGGCTCGCAGGCGACGACGCGCACCGTTCCCGGCCAGCCGCCCACGGCCTTGACGAAGCGGAGCACGGTCTGCGGGGTCCATCCCGTGCGGGTTCAAGGTCTCCCCGTCCTCGATCGTCCCCTCGACGGAGTCCTCCACCGCCTCCATCACGTAGAGGGTTCCCGGCTCGCCGCCCTGGCGGCTCACGTCGACGAGGACGAGCGCGTCGTAGCCGCTCATGACCTCGTAGGCGAGGTCGAGGCCGCCGGTGCCGAAGTCCATCACCTGCACGCCGCGCGGCTGCTCGCGCGCGAGGAGGCGCTTCGCCACCTCGCCTCCGAAGCCGTCGTCGGCCAGCCACATGTTTCCGACCGCGGCGACGAGGATGCGCTTCTCCCGCCTCGCGCTCACAGGAGCTCGACCTCGTGCGGCTTGAAGAAGAGGAAGCGGCCGCTCTCGCGCATGAGCTCGCGGCCGGGGTCGTCGTCGATCGTGACGCCGAGGTGGACGCCGTCGTCGTAGTCGACGTAGATGCGCTCGATCGTGGCCGTTCGCCCGGTCAGAAGGAGATCGTAGGCGTCGGCACCGCCGTCGGGCCGCAGCCGGAGCTTGCCGCCGCGCTCGTAGGTGGCGCCGTCCACCTCGATCCGCTCCTCGCCGGGCGGCTCGTCCACCGGCTGCATGACGCCGTGCAGGCGGAGGATGTCGTCGGGCGTGGTCGCGGCGGCGCGGGCGACCATCTCCCTGACCGTCGGGTCGCCCTCGTCGATCGCCCGGCGCTCGCCCTCGCTGAGCGCGTGGACGTGGAGGAGCAGGGCTTCCTCGATCTCGGTGCCGTCGAAGAGGCTGCCGCGGCTTTCAGGGGCGAGCTGCGGGTGGTCGGGCAGGACGATGGCGGCCCCGAGGACGACGTCGTTCCCGGGCGTCGCCAGGACCGGCCAGGTGTTGACGCTCGTGAAGCCCTCGGCCTCGAGCGGCGAGTGGAAGCGCCCGCCCTCGGCGCGGACGAGCGGGTGCGTGGACAGAAACGAGCGCGTGAGCGCCTCGCCCCGGTCGGCCCCGACGTGCGTGGACTCGTTCTCGACCCGGAGGGTGACCCGCGCCCCGTCCACCTCGAGCACGACGCGTCCGCGGAGGGGTGGGAAGACGAAGTCGAGGCCCCCCGGCCGCTCCAGCTCGACGGTGCGCTTCTCGGCGGCATGTCCCTCGCCGTTCCACTGCAGGAAGGCGACGGTCGCGCTCACCGGTGCCGGCCCCTCGAGCTCGCACTCGAGCCGCAGGTGGTCGTACGTGGCGGCCGAGAGGCGCGCATAGTCGGGCGGGTAGACGATGCCGAACGGCGTCGGCGTCGCGTTCTTCACCGCCTCCGGCGTGTACGGGTAGAGCGCGTAGCCCTCGAAGAGGAGCGAGTCGAGAAGCTCGTCCAGGCGGGCGTTCACGCGTCCTCCGAAAGCAGTCGCTCGACGGTCGCGTCGAAGGAGGGGAGCCCCAGCTCGGCCTTGCGGCGGGCGAGGCGGTCGAGCGTCTCCTCGCCGAGGCGGATCCAGCCGCTGCCCGAGTAGTGCGCCTCGATCGCGCGGCGCCAGACCGCGACCGGGAAGCGATGGCGGGCGTCGCTCCACGGCGCCTGCACCATCTGGAGCCTGCCGTCGGCGCCCCGGTAGAGGACGGTGCCGCTGAAGTGCACGCTCAGCGGCACGACGCCGTCCGGGAGCGAGTAGAAGTACTTCGCCGCCGCCACCTCGAGGTCGTACGTGCAGGGCACCGTCAGCTCGAAGGTCGTCTCGCCGCTGAAGCTCGGCACCAGGGTCGAGACCCGCGCCCAGAGGAAGCTCTCCGTCGTCACGGGCCAACGCTCGGGCTCGCCGAAGAGGTCGACGAGGAGCTCCCGCGTGCGGCTCGTCGTACGTTCGCCGGGCGGGGTCGATGTGGATCTGCGCGGTGAGCGCGATCGTGGCCACGTCGAAGCCGCCCGGCTCCGTCGCCCGCAGCGTGAAGGCGAGCGTCGGCACGGCCGCGTGCTCGAGCGGCTCGACGGCGACGACCGCGAACTCGGGCTCGCGGATAGCCGGGCACGGGGGCGGCGCTCGCGCTCACCGGCCCTCCGCCCGCTCCCGCAGGCTCGTGAAGTAGTCGTCGATCGCCGCTCGCACCTGCTCTCCGCCCGAAATGCCCTCCCAGGCGAGCTTGACCGCGCCGACGAGCCGGTAGGCCTCGTCGACCGGGACGAGGACGTGCTGCGGCGGCTCGCTCAGCCGGTTGACGACGAGCGCCTCGCCCTCGGGCTCGAGCCCGGCGAGCACCGGGTTGGCCGCGACGAGCTCGTCCCAGGCCTCGAGGTCGAGCTCGCACTCGGTCGGCCCCGCCGGGCTCGGGTAGAAGGATGCGGGCCGCCCGTCGGAGACGAGGAAGAACGCGAGGCCGATCGGGATCTGGAAGCGCGCCCAGAGCGTGTCCGGGAGCTCGAGCTCGGCGAGCCAGAGGACACGGGTGCCGGTCGTCCGCCACGGGCCCTCGCCGGCGAGGAGCGACACGGCAAGGCTCGCACACGCACACGATCCGGCGGTCCTCGACATGGAGCAGGTGGCGGTGGTCGTCGGGGATCGTCGTCGAGCACAGGTCGCAGACCTCCTCGACCTCCGCGCTCGGGGCCGGGCGGGTGGCGAGCCTCCGCAGCTCGGCGACGAGGCGGCCGTCGACGTTCATGCGCCGAGCGCGACGAACACGCTGCCGTCCTCGGCGAGCAGCGGCACGGGAGTCAGCTGGAGCGGCTCGTCGCCGCCCACGGCCCGGCCGGCGAGCGGCAGGTCGTACCGCCGGTCGCACGCGGGGCAGGCGAGGACGCCGCCTTCGAGCTCTCCGTCGCGGAGCGGCGCCTCGCAGCCCGCGCAGGCGTCGCGGTAGGCGAGCAGCGACCCGCCGACGTTGGCGACGACGATCGGCACCGTTCCGGCGACGAGGGGCGCGAGCGAGCCGTGAGGCAGCCCGCCGGCGACCGTCGAGCGGGATCCAGGCGGCGCCGGAGGCGGCCGCCGGGGCGGGGGAGGCCAGGGGCAGGAGGCCGCCGCTGAAGGAGGCCGGCGGCGTCTCCTCGACGACGCCCTCGACCTCGATCCCGAGCAGGTCGGGCGCGGACTCCTCGAGGGCCTGGAGGATCGCCAGCTCGAGCGTCGAGGCCGACGCGCCGGCAGCCGTTGCAGCTGCCCTCCAGGCGCAGGCGGGCGACGTCGTCGTCGAGCCCGAGGAGCTCGACGCCGCCGCCGTGGGACTCCATGTAGGGCCGCACGCGTTCGAGCGCCTCCCGCACCCGCGTCTCCAGGTCGACCGGGTAGAGGCCGTGGATCAGAAGCAGGCTGGCGACGAGCCCGTCCTCCACGAGCTCCTCGCGGATCCGCGGGGGCCTTCTCCAGCCCCTCGAGGATGCGCTCGAGGCCGCGGCCGTAGAGCTCCATCAGCGAGCCGAGCAGCTCGAAGGCCGTGTCGCGCGCCTCCGGCTCGAGCCCGTCGAGCCGCGCGGTGAGCTCCTGCACGCGCTCGACGAGCTCGCCCGGTCGTGACGTCGGTGGCCTTCGCCATCAGCAGAGCCCGGTCGGGGTGTGCACCACCTTCCTCACGCGGCCCGTCGCCCAGGTACATGTGCACGCCGCACGGCAGGCACGGGTCGAAGCTGCGCACGGCGCGCATGATGTCGACGCCCTTGAAGTTCTCCGGGCCGTTCTCCTCGAAGATCGGCGTGTTCTGCACCGCGTCCTCGTACGGCCCCGGCGTCCCGTAGACGTCGCGCGGGCTCGCGTTCCAGGGCGTCGGCGGGTAGGGCTGGTAGTTGGCGATCTTGCCGTCGCGGATGACCATGTGGTGCGAGAGGACGCCGCGGGCCGCCTCGTGGAAGCCGACGCTGATCGCCTCGTCCGGCACCTTGAAGTCGCTCCAGCTCTTCGTCCGCCCGGCGCGGACCTCGGCCGGCGCCTTCTCGAGGCAGTGGAGCGCGACGAGCGCCGAGTACGCCTGGTGGTAGGAGCGCGCCCGGTCACGCTCGATCGCGTTCGACTTCTCCGGGATCTTCCACTCGAGCTCCATCTCCGGCATCGTCGCCGTGCGCGGGAGCGCCATCTGCATCGAGTCGCCGGTCGCCTTGAGGTAGCCGATGTCGACGAGGCCGGCCTTGGCCGTCACCCACTGGCGCGCGAACGGGCCGCCGCCGGTGTCGCAGCAGACGTAGCGTGTCGTTGCGCTTGTCGTACATGCGCGGCGAGACGACCCAGCTGTACTTGTCCGTCGAAGTCGCGCTTCTGCGGCTTGGGATCGTCATCTTGTTCCACGGATGGTGCTTGTCGACCGGGTTGCCGAGCGGGTCGTGCGAGACGAACGGTCTCCTCGCTCTGCCAGTCGTCGAAGTACGAGCTCCCGAGCAGGATGCGGATCATCAGGTTGATCTCGACCAGGTCGGTGGAGAGGAGCTCGCCGTTGATCACGACGCCGGGCGTGATGTAGCGCGCGCGGCCCCACTCGGTCATGTTCGCGTAGCGGTAGTCGACGAACTCCGGGTCGTCGAACGCAGCCCCAGCTGACGAGGTTCGGTGTCCCGGTAGCCGACCTCGTCGTAGCCCGGCAGCGCCTCGAGCCAGAAGTCGTAGAGGTCGTCGTGCATGGGCACGGTGCGCTTGCAGTACTCGAAGTAGCGCATCAGCCGCACGTAGTAGTCGGTCATCGTCTGGTGCGTGATGTGCGCGCTGCAGCCGCCCGGCATGATCGTCGAGGGGTGGGTGTGGCGCCCGCCGAACAGGCAGTACATCTCGCGGGTGTAGCGGGCCACGTCCAGCGTCTCCAGGTAGAAGGAGCCGGTGAACGGGTTGAGCGCCCGCATGATCTCGGCGATCGTCTTGTAGCCGTGGACGTCGGCGTGCGGCGCCGGCGTCTTCTCCGCCTTGGCGAGCAGCTCGGGTTGGTCTCCTTGACCATCTGCTCGCAGAAGTCCACGTTCGCCATGCAGTCGTTGAAGATCGCGTGGTCGAACATGTAGTCGGCGGTCTCGGCCAGGTTGAAGGCGTAGTCGCCGAGCGTCGGCGGCTTCACGCCGTAGGCCATGTTCTGGTTCAGGCAGGAGCAGGTGCAGTGGTTGTCGCCGCAGATGCCGCAGATCCGGCTCGTGATGAAGTGCGCGTCCCGCGGGTCGATCCCCTTCATGAAGATGTCGAACCCCCGGAACACCATCGACGTCGAGTAGCACTTCAGCACCTGCTGGTTCGAGAAGTCGATCTCCGTGTGGATGCCCAGGCTCCCGACGATCCGGGTGATCGGGTCCCACGACATCTCCTTGACGAGGACCTTCTGCTCCTTGGGCGTCTCGACCGTCGCCATGTCTCACGCTCCTCTCGGGCTTGTGGTCGTCGTCATCTCGCGTAGTGGCGGGGCGAGTAGCCGGTCGAGAGCTGCCGCCGCGGCTGTGCGCCACTCCGGCTCCTTGTCGTACTTCGTTGTCGATGTTGCGCCGGCGGAAGTAGCGCACCACCGGGCCCATGGTGAACTTCTCGAAGTTCGAGGCGGCCGCTTCCCCACGGGTCGGCGTCCATGAACGGCATGTACTTGTCGGGGAAGCCGGGCATCGTGCAGGCCATGCAGATGCCGCCGACGTTCGGGCAGCCGCCGATCCCGCTCTGCCAGCCGCGCACGGGGACGTTGCACTTCACGACGGGGCCCTTGCAGCCGAGCTTGACGAGGCAGCGGTAGTCGTCGCCGTACTGGGTGGCGAACTCGCCCTCCTCGGAGAAGCCGCCGCGGTTGCAGCTCTCGCGCACCGTGCGGTTGAAGAGCCAGCGCGGCCGCAGCGCCTCGTCGAGGTCGATCATCGGCGCGAGTCCGCCCAGCTGGAGGACGAGGTAGAGGAGCGTCTCGGTCGTGTTGTCCGGCTGCGCGGGGCAGCCCGGGATGCAGACGATCGGGATCCCCGCCTTCGACTTCCAGTTCCAGCCGAGGTAGTCGGGGAGGCCCATGGCGCCCGTGGGGTTGTTCTTCATCGCCGGGATGCCGCCGTACGTGGCGCAGGTCCCGATCGCGACGACCGCCGCCGCCTTCGGCGCGAGGCGGTCGACCCACTCGTTCGTCGTGATCGGCTGGCCGGTGGACGGATCCGTCCCCATCGCCGCCCAGTGGCCCTCGCCGTTCAGCTCCTCGTTGGGAACGGAGCCCTCGAGGACGAGCACGAACGGGTCGAGCTCGCCGCGCTCGGCCTGGTACCAGGCCTCCATGAACTCCTGGCCGTTCTCGAAGGCGAGCACCGGGTTGTGCACGACGACCCTGGGCATCCCCGGGATGATTCCCCGGACGATGTCCTCGAGCGAGGGGTTCGTCGCGGAGGTCATCGCCACCGAGTCCCCGTCGCAGGAGAGGCCCGTCGTCATCCAGATGACGTGGGCGGTCACCCCCTCGGTCTCGCGCTGGTTCGGGACGAACTCGACCGTCGCCATTCCGCCTCCTCTCTCAGCAGATGCGTGGCAGCGGATCCCCGACGAGGAGATCCATCACCCGCTTGCCTCCGAATGCCGTCTCCACCAGGACCATCCCCGGCGGATCTCCCTTGACCTCGCCGATCTCCGCCGCCCCCTCGCCCCCCGGCGCCGAGCGCAGCGCCGCGAGCGCGCCGTCGGCCTCCTCCGGGGCGACGAAGGCGACGAGCTTGCCCTCGTTCGCCACGTACATCGGGTCGATGCCCAGGATCTCGCACGCGCCTGCGACCGACGGGTGCACGGGCACGCGCTCCTCCCGCACGAGCATGGCGACGCCCGAGGCGCGCGCCAGCTCGTTGAGGACGGTCGCGACCCCGCCGCGCGTCGCGTCGCGCAGGCAGCGGACGGAGGCCCCTGCCGCGTCGAGCAGCGCGTCTACGGCCGGCCAGAGCGGGCGCGTGTCCGACTCGACCGCCGCCGCGAGCTCGAACTCGCCGCGCGCGAGCATGATCGCGACCCCGTGCTCGCCGATCGGCCCGGAGACGAGAATCCGATCGCCCGGCTGCAGCGAGGCCGGCGACAGGCTCGCGCGCGGATCCAGCTCGCCGAGGCCCGTCGTCGTCACGTACATCGAGTCGCAGTAGCCGCGCTCGACGACCTTCGTGTCGCCGGCGACGACCTCCACCTTCGCGGCCGCCGCGGCGGCGGCGATCGCGTCCACCTCCGCCCGCAGCACGTCGGTGGCCAGGCCCTCCTCGAGGACGAGCGAGAGCGTCAGCGCGAGCGGGCGGGCGCCGGAGACGGCGAGGTCGTTGACCGTGCCGTTGACCGCGAGGTCGCCGATGGAGCCGCCGGGGAAGCGCAGCGGCTTGACGACGAAGCTGTCCGTCGTCAGGGCGAGGCCGTGGCCGGCGAGCTCGAACACCCCGGCGTCGTCCAGCTCGGCGAGCGGCGCCGATCCGAGCGCCGGCACGAGCAGGCCCTCGATCAGCGTCTGCATCGCCTTGCCGCCGGCGCCGTGCGCCATCGTGATCTGGGAGTCCTTGAACCGCGCCGGCTTCGAGCGGACGCGCTCGATCATGTCGAGCGCGTGCTGCTCGCGCTCGGAGATCGCGGTCGGCTCGCTCACACGACCTCCCGCTCCCGGGCGAAGCGCCCGTAGTTGTAATAGGCGGCGCATGCGCCCTCGCTCGAGACCATGCAGGTGCCGATCGGTCGCTCCGGCGTGCAGGCGGTGCCGAAGACCTTGCACTCCCACGGCTTGATCACGCCCTTCAGCACCTCGCCGCACTGGCAGGCCTTCGGATCGGCCACGCGCACGCCGGGAACGCTGAAGCGCTCCTCCGCGTCGAGCTCCCGGTAGGCGTCCGCGAGGCGCAGGCCGCTGTGCGAGATGAAGCCGAGGCCGCGCCACTCGAAGTGCGGCCGCAGCTCGAAGACGTCGGCGAGGACGGCGAGCGCCTGCGGGTTGCCGTCGTAGGGGACGACCCGCTTGTACTGGTTCTCGACCTCGCAGCGGCCCTCGGAGAGTTGACGCAGGACCATGAACACGGACTGGAGGACGTCGAGCGGCTCGAAGCCGGAGATGACGATCGGCTTCCGGTAGTCGGCGGGGATGAACTCGAACGGCCGGGCGCCGACGACGGTCGAGACGTGGCCGGGACCGATGAAGCCGTCGAGGCGCAGGTCGGGCGACTCGAGCAGCGCCCGCAGCGGCGGCACGATCGTCACGTGGTTGCAGAAGACGGAGAAGTTCTCGACGCCCTCCGCCTTGGCGCGCATGAGCGTGAGCGCCGTGGACGGCGCCGTCGTCTCGAACCCGACCGCGAAGAACACGACCTCTTTGTCGGGGCTCTCGCGGGCGATCCGGAGCGCGTCGAGCGGCGAGTAGACCATGCGCACGTCGGCGCCCTCCGCCTTGGCGTCGAGCAGCGTCCCGGAGCCGCCCGGGACGCGCATCATGTCGCCGAAGGTGGTGAAGACGACGTCGGGCTGCTTCGCCACCGCGAGCGCGTCGTCGACGCGGCCCATGGGGATGACGCAGACCGGACAGCCCGGGCCGTGGACGAGCTCCACGTTGGCGGGGAGGAGGTCGTCGACCCCGTACTTGTAGATCGTGTGGGTGTGGCCGCCGCACACCTCCATCACCTTGTAGTGGCGGCCCGGCTCGACCGCGGCCACGATCTCGCCGGCGAGCATGCGCCCGAGCTCGGCGTCCCGGTACTCGTCGACGTACTTCACGCGGCGGCCTCCGCGTCGAGCCGGACGAGCGCGACCCCCGCGTGGACGAGGAGCGTGTCGCCGATGCTCACGGGGCCCACGAGGTCGACGAGCACCTCCTCGCGCGCGCCGGCCTCGTCCAGGCAGAGTGCGAGCCCGTCGGAGCCGAGCTCGAGGACGCGGACGGGGTTGGCGTCGTCCGCGCACGTGACGCAGTGAGTCCCGTGGCAGTCCGTCTCCCCGGTCACTCGATCACGCTCGCCTTCAGATCCTCGAGCTCCTGCTCGTAGGCCTCGCCCATCCGCTGCAGCAGGCGGAGCGTCGCCTGCGCCTCGTCCTCGTCCACCTTGGAGAGCGCAAAGCCGACGTGGATCAGCACCCAGTCCCCGGGAGAAGCCCCGCCGAGGCCGTCCCGGTCGAGGAGCCCGACGTTGACGTTCCGGAGCACCCCAGCGACGTCGACCTTCGCGAGCCGCTTCTCCTCGTCCACGATCTCGACGACCTGTCCTGGAATCGCCAGGCACACTGCGCCCTTGCTCCTCCACTCGGTGGCACGTCGGCTGCAGCTGGGATTGTTAATCGACCTGTCCCGCCGCGGTCAGGCAGGGGTAATCTCCCTTACCTCCGCTCCTCGGGCGCCAGACGCCGACTCGGGTTGGACTACACTCCCCGCTCGCGGTCGCATCGTGCGAGAGCGAGGAGGTCGCGTAGCGCTGTGACGTCGGAGGATGGTCGCGGGTCTCTGCAGGGATCGACGCCGCGTGAACGGCCGCCGTCGCGCCCCACCTCGTACGGGTACCTGTTCGACCTCGACGACGATCTCGCGCAGGAGCTCGACCTCCGCATGCGCGCGGTCGCCCGCCAGGTCGCCACCGTGCGCGTCTCCCAGATCGTCGCGGGCGACTGGGAGCCCTCGGACTGGCTGTCCGGACGTGACCGGGGGCTCGGCCTCCTCGTCGTGGACGGGCTGATCGCCATGGACACCGAGGTCTGCGGCCGGGTCGCCACCGAGCTGCTCGGGCCCGGCGACCTCCTCCAGCCCGTGGAGCGGGCGCACGAGGAGCTGGTCGAGCGACACCGCTCCTGGCGGGTGCTCACCGCCGCCCGGCTCGCGCACCTCGACGCGGACTTCGCCGATCGCATCCGTCCGTGGCCGCTCCTGACGCAGGCCCTGCTCCGCCGCGCCACCCGGAGGGCGACCGATCTCGACCTGCAGCGCGCGATCGCCTGTCACCCGCGCCTGGACGTGCGGATCACCCTCTGTCTCTGGAACCTCGCCGGCCGCTGGGGGAGGGTCGAGCCGGGCGGGATCTGCCTCCGCCTGCCGCTCACCCACCGCCTGCTCGGACAGCTCGTCGGCGCCGAGCGGCCGTCGGTGTCGCATGCGCTCACCCGCCTCGCCCAGGCCGGGCTCGTGACCGGACACGGCGAGGAGTGGCATCTCCACGGGACGATCGACGCCCAGCTCGACGCGCTCTCCCGGCGCGACGAGCCCACCCGCTCGCCGGCGAGGCGCAAGCTCCGGGCGGTCGGAGACGACGACCGATGAGTGCCGTGCATTTCACGCCAGAGCAGGCGAGAGCCGAGCAGCAGCTCGTCCATGTGCTCTGGATGACGAGCCTGCTCGGCTGCGACGGGGACTCGATCGCCTTCACGGCGGCGACCAGCCCGAGCGTCGAGGATCTCGTCTACCGGACGATTCCCGGGACGCCCGGCATCGCCATCTACAACCCCGTGTTCGCGTTCGAGTCCGGAGAGGACTTCGTGCGCCACTGGTACGACGCCGAGGAGGGGAAGCTCGACCCCTTCATCCTCGTGCTCGAGGGATCGGTCCCCAACGAGGAGCTGAGCGGCGAGGGCGCCTGGGCGGCGTTCGGCGTCGATCCGGAGACCGGCCAGCCGATTCCCGCCTGCGCGTGGCTCGACCGGCTCGCGCCGAAGGCGGCGGCCGTGCTCGCCCTCGGAACCTGTGCCGCCTACGGGGGCATCCCGGCGATGCGCAACAACCCGACCGGCGCCATGGGCCTCCGCGACTACCTGGGCCACGACTGGCGCTCCCAGCTCGATCTCCCGATCGTGAACCTGCCCGGCTGCCCCGTCCAGCCCGACAACATCACGGAGACGCTCCTCCAGCTCGCCCTGCACGTCGTCGGCTCGGCGCCCCCCATCGACCTGGACGACCAGGGTCGGCCGCGGTGGCTCTTCGAGCGAACCGCCCACGAGGTCTGCAACCGCGCGGGGCTCGCCGACAGCGGCGACTTCGCCCGGGAGCACGACGAGAGCGGATGCCTGGTCAAGATCGGCTGCATGGGGCCGGTCGTGAAGTGCAACGTCCCGGCGCGCGGCTGGGTCAGCGGCGTCGGCGGCTGCCCGAACGTCGGCGGGATCTGCATGGCCTGCACGATGCCCGGCTTCCCCGACAAGTTCATGCCCTTCATGGAGGCAGACCGCATGGGAGCGCTCGCCGCGCGCGGCGCGCGCTTCACCCCGGGGCCCGTGGTTCGCTACCTGCGCAAGCGCGTCATGGAGCGCAAGTACGAGGTCGAGCCGGAGTGGCGGCGCCGCACCGCCGGGCCCGTCGGTGTGGGCAGGCGCCCGCGCTAGCCGGTTGGGCTCCGGTTCGCATACGGTCGAGCGGCGTCGCCTCCGAGTCGTCGGCGTCGTCCAGGGCGTCGGCTTCCGGCCGTTCGTCTACGGCCTCGCCCGCCGGCACGGGCCTGGCCGGCTTCGTGCTGAACGACGGCGAGGGCGTCGGTGATCGAGGCGGAGGGCGCGCCCAGCGGCTCGACGCCTTCGTGCAGGCGCTGGCGGAGGAGGCCGCCTCCCTCGCCCGCATCGACTCGGTCGCCGCGGAGCCGCTCCCGCCGCGCGGCGAGCGCGAGTTCGCGCATCCTGGCGAGCGCGGCGACGGGCCGGCAGCGCGCTCGTCCCCGCCGACGTCGCCACCTGCGACGACTGCCTGCGCGAGCTCTTCGACCCGGCCGACCGCCGCTACCGCTACCCGTTCGTCAACTGCACGCAGTGCGGGCCGCGCTTCACGATCGTGCGCGAGCGTGCCCTACGACCGGCCGAACACGACGATGGCCGGCTTCCCGCTCTGCGCCGACTGCCGCCGCGAGTACGAGGACCCGCTCGACCGCCGCTTCCACGCCGAGCCGATCGCCTGCCCGGTCTGCGGGCCCCGCTCTGCTCGCATGCCGCTCGGAGGACGCGGTCGAGGCTGCTGCGCGCGGGCGCGATCGTCGCCGTCAAGGGCCTGGGCGGCTACCACCTGGCCTGCGACGCGGCGCAACGAGGAGGCGGTCGCCCGGCTGCGCGCGCGGCAAGCGCCGCGAGGACAAGCCGTTCGCCGTCGTGACGACGGCTCCGGAGGAGCTCGCGGTCGTCGGCGAGCGCGAGCGGGAGCTGCTCGCAGGGCGCGCGAGCGGCCGATCGTGCTCGTGCGCCGGCTCCCGGAGGCGCCGGTCGCGCCGTCCGTCGCGCCGGGCTCACCGTGGCTCGGGCTGCTGCTGCCCTACACGCCGCTCCACCACCTCCTCTGCGCCGACTTCGGCGCGCCGCTCGTCCTGACGAGCGGAAACCGCTCCGACGAGCCGATCGCCTTCGACGACGGGGAGGCCGCCGAGCGCCTGGGCGGGATCGCCGACCTCCTCCTCGCGCACGACCGGCCGATCCACCGGCGCTGCGAGGACTCGGTCGTCGCGCGCGGAGCTGCCGGTACGGCGCTCGCGCGGCTACGCGCCCGCGGCGCTGCCGCTCCCGGTCGCCGCGCCGCGACCGGTCGCTCGCCGCCGGGCGCGCTCCTGAAGTCGACCTTCTGCGTCGCCCGCGGCGGGGATGCGTTCGTCTCCGCCGCACCTCGGCGACCTGGAGACCGAGCTCGCCTACACCGCCTTCCTCGGCGACCTCGACCTCTACCTCGCCATGCTCGGCGTCGAGCCGGAGGTCGTCGCGCACGACCTCCACCCCGAGTACCTGGCGACCAAGTGGGCGCTCGAGCAGTCTGCCGAGCTCGTCGGGGTGCAGCACCACCACGCGCACGCGGCCGCGTGCCTCGCCGAGCACGGCGAGCAGGGCCCGGCGCTCGCGCTCGTCTTCGACGGGACGGGCCTGGGCACGGACGGGACGCTCTGGGGCGGCGAGCTCCTGCGCTGCGACCTCCGCGGCTTCGAGCGGCTGGCCCACCTGGAGCCGGTGCCGCTCGCCGGGGGCGAGGCCGCGATCCGCCAGCCGTGGCGCGTCGCCGGCGCCTACCTCGAGGCGGCCGGCCGGCCCGTGCCGTTCGAGCGGTGGCCGGTCGTCCGCGGCGCCCTCGGCGTCAACGCGCCGCTCGCCTCGGGGATGGGGCGCCTCTTCGACGCGGTCGCGGCGATCCTCGGCGTGCGCGAGGAGGTCACGTACGAGGGCCAGGCGGCGATCGAGCTCGAGCAGCTCGCCGAGGGCGCCGAGGCCGAGCCGTACCCGTGGGCGTTCGGCGACGGCGCCGGCCTCGTCCGCGCGGTCCACGACGACCTGGCGGACGGCCGCCGAGCGGGCCGAGATCGCCGCCGCCTTCCACGAGACCGTGGCCGCAGGCGCGGCCGAGGCCTGCGCGGAGGCGGGCGAGCCGCGCCTCGTCGCCCTCTCCGGCGGCACGTTCCAGAACCTGCGGCTGCTCCGCTCGACGACCCGGCGGCTCGAGGGGCGCGGCTTCCGCGTGCTCTCGCACCGCCTCGTCCCGCCGAACGACGGCGGGGTGAGCTACGGGCAGGCTGCCGTCGCCGCGGCGCGCCACGCGGGTGCTTGACACCCCGCCGCGGGTCCGTAACTACTGCGAGCCGTTCGCAGATGCGACCCGATCAGTCGAGATGACGCTCGCTTCCACCCGGCCGGCGGTCGCCGTCGCCGACGTCGAGGCGGCGGTGGGCGCCCTGCGCGAGCGCGGCCTGCGCGTCTCGAGCGCGCGCCGCCTGGTGCTCGAGGCGCTCTTCTCGGCGGCCGAGCCCGTCTCGGCGGAGGCGATCGCCGACGGCCTCTCCGGCCGCGTCCCCCGCTCCGACCTCGCCTCGGTCTACCGCAACCTCGAGCTGCTCGAGGACCTCGGGCTCGTTCGCCACGTCCACCTCGGCCACGGCCCCGGGCTCTATGCGCTCGCCAGCGACCCCGAGCGCGAGTACATCGTCTGTGAGTCCTGCGACGCCGTGCGCGCGGTGCCGGCCGTCGAGCTCGACGGCGTCCGCGACGAGATCCGCCGGACCTTCGGGTTCGAGGCCCGCTTCAGCCACTTCCCGCTCATCGGCCTCTGTCCGGAGTGCGCGGCACGGCGCGACGCCGAGCGCACGCCGACCCAGGCGGCGTGATGCACATCCCCGACGGCTTTCTCAGCAACGAGGTCGCGGCGGCGACCTGGGTCGCGTCCGCCGGCGCCGTCGGCTACGGGCTCAAGCGTGCCAACGAGACGCTCGACGAGCGGCGTGTGCCGCTGATCGGCGTGACCGCCGCGTTCGTCTTCGCGGCGCAGATGCTCAACTTCCCGGTCGCCGGCGGCACGAGCGGCCACTTCCTCGGCGCCGCCCTCGCCGCCGTCCTCCTGGGGCCGTGGATCGCCTGCGTGGTGCTGGCGGTCGTCCTCACGACCCAGGCGCTGCTCTTCGCCGACGGAGGCATCACCGCGCTCGGCGCCAATGTCTTCAACATGGGCGTGCTCGGCGCGCTCGTCGTCGGCGGGCTGATCGTCGCCGCCACCCGGGTCCTCCCCCGAACCCGGATCTGGCTCCTCGGGGTCGGGGCCGTCGGAGCGTGGCTTGCGGTCATGGCGGGAGCGGCGGCGACCTCGCTCGAGCTCGGCATCTCCGGCACCGTGCCGCTCCAGACGGTGCTGCCGGCGATGCTCGGCGTCCACGCCCTGATCGGGATCGGGGAGGCCGTCGTCACGTTCACGGCCGTCGCGGCGGTCATGGCCGCCCGGCCCGACCTGATCGCCACGCTTCGCCTCCCGCCGGAGCAGCTCGGCAGGGCGGTGCCGGGAGGCGCGGGAGCATGAGGCGCGTCTCGTTGCGCGTCGTGGTCGTCCTCGCGCTCGCGGTCGCCGTCGGGCTCGCGGTCGCCGTCTCCCCGTACGCCTCGGCCTCGCCGGACGGGCTCGAGCGTGTCGCCGAGGACGAGGGCTTCGTCCAGGACGGCCGGCTGCACGCGCTCCAGGAGGATTCCCCGATGCCCCACTACGCCTTCCCGGGGATCGGCGACCCGCGTCTCGCGACCGCCGTCGCCGGCTTCGCGGGGACACTCGTGGTCGCGCTCGCCGGCTTCGGGGTCGCCTACCTCGTCCGCCGCCGCCGACCCCCGGCGGAGGCGTGAGCGGCATCTGCGAGCATCGGCCCGCGCTCGCGGGGGTCGCCGGCGACCCGTCGAGCCGGTTGCATCGGCTCGACCCGCGCGCGAAGCTCCTCGTCCTCTTCACGGTCACCGTCGTGGCCGTCTCGGCGCCGCTCGAGGCGTGGCCGGTCTACGTGGGGTGCGCGCTCGTCCTGGTCGCGGTCGCGGTGGCCGGTCGCGTCGGACCAGGGACGATCTGGCGGCGGGCGCGGCTCGTCCTCCCGCTCGTCCTCTTCGTCGCCCTCTTCGTCCCCTTCTTCCGCAAGGGCGGGAGCACGTACGCCCTCGGGCCGCTCTCCGTCTCGGGCGACGGGCTCGCCGTGCTCGCCACGGTCGCCGCCAAGGCGACGATCGGGACCGTCGCCGCCGTCCTCCTCGGGGCGACGACCAGCTTCCCCGACGTCCTGCGCGCCCTCGAGGCACTGCACGTGCCGCGGCTCTTCGTCCAGATCGCCGCCTTCATGTTCCGCTACCTCGCCGTCATCCTCGGCGAGGCGCGGCGCCTGCGGGCGGCGCTGGCCGCCCGCGGGTACCGGCCGCGCCACGCCCTCCGCGCCGGGGCGATCGGCCGCGCTGCCGGCGCGCTCTTCGTCAGGAGCTACGCGCGCGGCGAGCGCGTCTACCTCGCCATGCTCGCGCGCGGCTACGCGGGAACGATGCCGCGCTACGCGGCGCTCGCCTTCGGCCGCGCCGACGCGCTCGCGGTGGCCGGGGCCGCGGGGTTCCTGCTCGCCCTCCGTCTGGCGGTCGAGCTGTGAGCTGCGCAATCCACGCCCGCGACCTCACGTACGGGTACCCGAACGGGCAGGCTGCCCTCGCGGGGCTGAGCCTCCACGTCGGGCACGGGGAGCGCGTCGCCCTGCTCGGGCCCAACGGCGCGGGGAAGACGACCTTCGTCCTCCACCTGAACGGCCTCCTCCTCGGGAAGGGCGACCTCGAGGTCGCCGGGCTCGCGGTCGAGCGGGCGGCGCTTCCGGAGCTCCGGCGCCGCGTCGGGCTCGTCTTCCAGGATCCCGACGACCAGCTCTTCATGCCCACGGTCGAGGAGGACGTGGCCTTCGGGCCGCTCAACATGGACCTCTCCGCCGGCGAGGTGCGAGAGCGGGTGACCGAAGCGCTCGCCGCCGTGCGCATGGGCTATGCGGCCGGCCGGGCCCCGCACGAGCTCTCCGTCGGCGAGAAGCGGCGGGTGGCGATCGCGACCGTCCTTGCCATGCGGCCGCACCTCCTCGTCCTCGACGAGCCCTCCGCGAGCCTCGACCCCCGGGCGCGCCGCGAGCTCCTCGACGTCCTCGAGCGGGTCGAGCGAACGACGCTCGTCGTCACGCACGACCTCCCCTTCGCCGCCGAGCTCTGCGAGCGGGCGGTGATCCTCTCGGGCGGCCGGGTGGCCGCTGACGGGCCCTGCGAGGAGATCCTGGCCGACGCCGGGCTGCTCGCCGCCCACGACCTCGAGCTCCCCACCGGCTTCGACTCCGGCCGGGTCGTCCGGCGGGGGCGCCCGCCGCGCGCCGGCGCCGGGAGAGGGATCGCCGCGCAGGCATCCGGGGCGGCGGGCTCCGCAGTTCTCCGCAGCGCCGCTCCGGGGCGCTCCCGATGACGGCGCCCGCCTCCGAGGCGATGCTGTGATCTCCGACCGCGGGGAGGTGTCTCTCATGTCGCAGACAGACCCGGCGCCGATCGCCCGCGCCCGGCTCGAGGGCGTCGCCTGGTTCACGCTCATGGTGGGGATGTGGAGCGCCTTTTGCACGCTGCTCCTCGCCTCGCCCGAGACCCTCGACGACATCTGGGACTGGCTCACCGGGCTCGCGCTCGGCTGGGAGATCGTCATGTGGATCCTCCTCCTGCCCTGGGCGCTCGCGCTCGCCGTCTGGCAGAGCTCCTGGCCCGAGTGGCTGGTGCTCCTTGCGATCGCGCTCATGGGCGCCGGCTGGACGCTCGCGTCGAAGCCGAGGGTGAAGCGGCGCTAGCGAGCAGGGTTCGGCGCTCGACGCGGCCGCCGCGGAGCGCGAGAAGCTCGTCGAAGACCTCCAGGCCCTCGGGCTCGTGCGTGATCACGAGCACGCCGGCGCCGGTCCGACCGGCGGTCGCGGCCAGCTCCGCGAGGAGCGCCCGCGCGCCGGCCGGGTCGAGGTGGGCGGTCGGCTCGTCGAAGACGAGGAAGCGGGCGCCGGCGAGGAGGGCGCGTGCGGTGGCGATGCGCTGGCGCTGGCCGCCGGAGACGCGCGCCCCGCGCTCTCCCACCTCGGTGTCCAGCCCCTCCGGGAGCGCCGCGAGCCAGTCGCCGAGCCCGACCCGCGCGAGCACGGCCTCGACCTCGTCGTCCGTAGCCCCGGGCCGTCCCAGCGTCACGTTCTCGCGCAGGGTCGTCGCGAAGAGGTAGCAGTCCTGCGGGGAGAGGAGGACGGCGCGCCGGAGCTCGTCCTGCGCCGCTTCGTGCACATCGAGCCCGCCCAGGGCGACAGTGCCCTCGGTCGGGTCGAGGAAGCGTACGAGCAGCTCGGCCACGGTCGTCTTCCCGGAGCCGCTCGGGCCGGCGAGCGCGGTCGCGCGCCCCTGCCGGACCGCGAGGTCGGCGCCGTCGAGGATCCACGGCCCGCCCTCCTCGTAGCGGAAGCGGAGGTCGCGGAGCTCCAGGTCTCCCGCGCCCGGCAGCGGGCGGGGCTCCTCCGGGTCGACGACGGGCGGCGGCCGGTCGACCGTCTCCTCCAGGCGGAGCGCCGCGTCCGCGCAGGCGTCGATCTGCGCCGCCGCCGCCCCGAGGGGCGCGACCGCCTCGAAGGACGCCAGGGCGAGGAGGACGACCGCGGCCAGGAGCACGCCGGCGAGAGCGCCCGATCCGACCGCCGGGACGGCGACGGCCGCGACGGCGACGGCCGTTCCCACGGCGACGACGGTCCCCAGACCCTCCGCCAGCCCGGTGGCGACCGCGTCCCTGGTCTGCAGGCGTGCGAGCTCGCGCCCCGACGACTCCGCGCGGGCGAGCCAGTCCTCCTCGCGGCCGGCTAGCGCGATCTCGGGCGCGCCGGCGACGATCTCGACCACGTCGGTCGCGAGCGCGGCGCGGGCAGTCGCCTGGCGCCGGCCCGCGGCGCGGGCGGCGGCCCGGGTGAGCAGCGGGACGGCGAGGCCGCCGACGACGAGCCCGCAGGCGAGGACGGCGCCGGCGGCGGGGAGGAACGCCGCCGCGGCGGCGACCGTGGCGGCGCCGGCGGCGAGAGCGACGAGCGGCGGCAGCAGGGCGCGCAGGTAGAGGTCCTGCAGGCGGTCGACGTCGGCGACGAAGCGGCTGAGCAGGTCGGCGCGCCGACGGTCGTGGAGCCCGCCCGGCACGAGCGGGACGAGACGGCGGAAGAAGCTGACGCGGAGGTCGGCGAGCGTACGGAAGGCGAGGTCGTGGGAGGCGACCCGCTCCAGGTAGCGGAGGATCGCGCGCGCGAGCGCGAAGAAGCGGACGCCCGCGATCGCCACGCCGAGCGCGAGGATCTCGGGCCGCTGGGCCGCGCGGCTGATCAGGTAGCCGGCGGTCGTGAGGAGCCCGACGCCGGCGAGGACTGCGCCGGTCCCGAGCACGACCGAGAGGGCGAGGAGACCCCGCCCGGGTGCGGGTGGCCGCGACCGCGCGCCGAAGAGCCTCGCGCCGGCTCATGCCGGAGCCTCTGCCGCCCGCCGTGCTCCGGCGATTCGCCCGCCGCGAAGCTCGACGACCCGGTCGGCCCGCCGGGCGAGTTCCGGCCGGTGCACGACCAGGAGCGCCGTGCGCCCGCGCAGGAGCCGTCCGAGCGTCTCGTCGAGCTGGGCCGCGCTCTCCGCGTCGAGGTGGGCGGTCGGCTCGTCGAGGACGACGAGGGGCGCGTCGCGGAGGAATGCGCGAGCGAGCGCGAGGCGCTGGCCCTGGCCGGCCGAGAGGCGTCGGCCGCCTTCGCCGACGCGCGTGGCGAGGCCGTCGGGGAGGGCATGCACGAGCTCGAGGGCTCCCGCCGCCGCCAGCGCCTCGCGCACGCGCCCGTTGCCCGCGTCCGGGTCGGCGAGGCGGACGTTGTCGGCCACGCTCGCGGCGAGGATCGTGGGACGCTGCGGCACCCAGGCGACCTGCCGCCGCCAGGCGCGGGGATCGACGTCGCGGAGGTCGACGCCCCCGCAGCAGATCCGGCCGGAGTCCGGGTCGGCGAGGCGGAGGAGGAGCGAGGCGAGCGTCGTCTTGCCCGAGCCGCTCGGGCCGACGAGCGCGACGGTCTCGCCCGGTGCCAGCGCGAGCGAGACCGCGTCGAGCGTCGGGCGGTCGCGCCCCGGGTGGGAGAAGCAGACCGTCTCGAGGGCGACGGTCTCCGCGCCCGGCGTGGGCACGGGCCGCGGACGTGTGGGGGCGGTGACGGCGGCCGGCAGGTCGAGGACGGCGAAGATGCGCTCGGCCGCCGCGAGCCCGTGGGCGCTCGCGTGGAACTGCGTGCCGAGCTGGCGGAGCGGCGCGTAGAGCTCGGGCGCGAGCAGGAGCACGGTCAGCCCGGCCTCGAGCCCGAGGTGCCCGCGGGCGAGCTGGATGCCGACCGTGACCGCGACGAGCGCCGTGCCGAGCATCGCCGCCAGCTCGAGGACGAGCGCCGAGAGGAAGGCGATGCGTAGCGTTCCCATCGTCTCGCTCCGGTAGCGGTCGGAGCCCTCGGCGATCGCCGCCTCCTGCGCGCCGGCCCGGTCGAGCGCGCGCAGGGTCTCGAGGCCTGCGACGACGTCGAGGAACCGGGCGCTGAGCGCCGCGAGCGTGCGCCAGCGCGCGCGGGTGCGCCGGTCGGCGAGCGTCCCGATCAGGACCATGAAGACGGGGATGAGCGGCAGGGTGACGGCGAGGAGCACGGCCGCCTGCCAGTCGCGCAGCAGGACCCAGACGAGGATCACGGGCGGGGCGAGCGCGGCGAGGGCGAGCTGGGGGAGGTAGCGTGCGAAGTACGCCTCGAGCGCGTCCACGCCCTGGACGGCGACGGCGGCGAGCTCGCCGCTCTGCTCGCCCGCGAGCCCGCCCGGGCGCTCGCGGAGCAGCTTGGCCGCGACCCGCCCGCGCAGGTCGGCCATGACCCGGCTCGCGCCGATCCGCCCGCCCGCCTCGAAGCCCGCGACGGTGAGCCCCCGCGCGACCGCGATGCCGGCGAGCGCCGCGAGCTCCCCGCTCACGTCGCCGAGCGTGGCCCCGCCGAGGAAGACGGCGGTGACGACGCGCGCGAGCAGCGTAGCCTGCGCGACGATCAGGATCGTCGAGACGGCGCCGAGGGAGACCGTGACGACGAGATGCCGGCGGGCGGCCGGGCTGGTGTGCGTCAGCCGGCGGCCGACGCCTCGTGCCCCCGGCTCAGCCCTGCCCGGTTCCGGCCGGCTCGCCACCGTCCGACTCTACTCGGCGGTCGCGGTCGAGGAGGTCGAGCGGCGTCCGTGCCTCGCCGAAGTCCTCGGCCCCGATGCGGTGCCTGAAGACCCAGTACGTCCACCCCTGGTAGAGGAGCACGACCGGCACGAGGGCCACCGCCACGACGGTCATCACCTTGAGCGTGTAGGCGGAGGAGGACGCGTCGGCCAGGGTGAGGTCGAAGGCGGGGTCGGTGCTGGAGACCATCGCGTTGGGGTAGAGGTCGACGAAGAGCGCCGTGAAGAAGGCGAGGATCGCACCGGTCGTGGCGCCGAACGCCCAGGCGGGGCGCGAGCGCGCGAGCGCCGCGGCCGCCACCAGCAGCGTGCCGGCGGCGACGGCGCAGACCGCGGAGGCCCACTCGATCCCGCCGCGGCCGTCCTGGTCGACGAGCGTCCAGACGAGGAAGCCGATGCCGACCGCGGCCGCGACCGGCGTCGTGGCCACTGCGGCCGCGCGCGCCCGCTCCTCCAGCTCGCCCTTCGTCCGGAGCGAGAGGAAGATCGCCCCGTGGGCGAGGAAGATCGTCAGCGTCGCCAGCCCGCCCACGAGCGCGTAGGGCTTGAGGAGGGTGAACAGGCTGCCGGTGTACTCGCCGGTGGCATCGATGGGGACGCCGTGGACGATGTTCGCCCAGCCGACGCCCCAGAGCAGGGCCGGCAGGAGGCTGCCGAGGACGAGGGCCCACTCCCAGCGCGCGCGCCAGCCGGGGTCGTCGCTCTTCCCCCAGAACTCGAAGGCGACCCCGCGGACGATCAGGGCGACGAGGATGAGGAAGAGCGCGAGGTAGAAGCCGGAGAAGAGGGTCGCGTACCACTGCGGGAAGGCGGCGAAGGTGGCGCCGCCGGCGACGATCAGCCAGACCTCGTTGCCGTCCCAGACGGGCCCGATCGTGTGGATGACGGCGCGCCGCTCGTCGTCGGTGCGACCGACGCGGCGGATGAGCATGCCGACGCCGAAGTCGAACCCCTCCAGCACGAAGTAGCCGAGCCAGAGGATCGAGATGAGGAGGAACCAGAGGGTCTGCAGGGCGGTCGTCTCGTCCATCTCAGTAGGCGAGCCCCAGCTCGGAGCCCTCCTCCGCGTCCTCGCCCCCGGGCTCCGGCCCCTTGCGCACGTACCCGAGGAAGATGCGGGCCGCGATCAGCGCGAGGGCGCCGTACAGGAGCGTGAAGCCGACGAGGGTGATCGCCACCTCGGCGGACGAGACGCTGGGCGAGCCGGCGTCGGTCGTCTTCAGGAGGCCGAACACGACCCACGGCTGCCGGCCCATCTCGGTGAAGACCCAGCCGGCGCTCGAGGCGACGAAGGGGAGCACGACGGCGGCCACGGCCAGCTTGAGGAAGCGCCTCGACTCGGTCAGCGTCCCCTTTCGCCAGAGCCAGAGCCCGAGCGCGCCGAAGAGGACGAGGAAGAAGCCGACGCCGAGCATCGCGCGCCACGACCAGTAAGTGACGGCGACGACGGGCGCGTACTCGCCCGGCCCGTACTCGGCGACGTACTCGCGGTTCAGGTCGTTGATCCCCCTGATCTCGCTGCGCGGGTAGCCGGTCGAGACGAACGAGAGCAGGTTGGGGACCTCGACGTTTCTGTTCAGGCCCTGCGGGTTCGACTCGAAGTCGCCGGTCGCGAAGAGGGAGAGCCCGCAGCCCTCGCAGGTGTCGAAGACGGCGTCCGCCGCGGCCATCTTCATCGGCTGCTGCTCGGTCATGAGCACCCCGTTGAAATGGCCGACCGTGATGGTCACGACCGCCGAGGCGGTCACCACGGGCAGGGCGAGCCGCAGCGTGTCGCCGAAGACCCGGGTCTCGTTCCCGCGCAGGAGGTGCCAGGCGGAGACCGCGACGACGATCATGCCCGCGGTGATCAGCGAGGCCAGGATCACGTGCGCGAACGCGTACAGGGTCGTGTTGTTGCTGAGCACGGCCCAGATCGAGGTCAGCTGCGGCCGCCCGTCCACGACCTCGTACCCGACGGGGTGCTGCATCCACGAGTTGGCGGCGAGGATGAAGTAGGCCGAGAGCGCCGTCGAGCCGGCGACCGCCCAGATCGTCGCCAGGTGCACGCCCTTGGACAGCCGTCCCCAGCCGAAGAGCCAGAGGCCGAGGAAGGTCGACTCGACGAAGAAGGCGGCGAGGCCCTCCATCGCGAGCGGCGCGCCGAAGATGTCCCCGACGAAACGCGAGTACTCCGACCAGTTCATCCCGAACTGGAACTCCTGCACGAGCCCGGTGACGACCCCGAGCGCGAAGGAGACGAGGAGGAGCTTCCCCCAGAAACGGGTCGCCCGCAGCCAGCTCTCCTCGCCGCTTCCGTACCAGCGGGTCTGGCAGTAGGCGGTGAAGATCGCGAGCCCGATCGTCACCGGGACGAACAGGAAGTGGTAGACGGTGGTGATGCCGAACTGCCACCGGGCCAGCTCGAGCGCGTTCACGCGTTTCCTCCTGCGGCGGTCGTGCGGATCCTACGCACCCCTCTCGGCTAGCGGACGATCACGAGCGGTGCGCGGGCGTGGTGGGCGCACTGGGCGCTGACGGAGCCGAGCAGGAGTGAGGAGAAGCCGCCGCGTCCGCGCGAGCCGACCACGAGCAGGTCGGCGTGCTCGCTCAGGTCGGCGAGAACGCCCGACACCTGGCCCTCGATCGCTCGGGGAACGGCCCGGGCGCCGATCTGCTCGGCTCGCCTGGCCGCGGACTCGGCGATCTTCCTCGCGCGGGCCTCGGCGGGCTCGCGGGCCGCGGAAGTGGTGACGGTCGCAACGGCACCGCCGCCGTAGGCGGCCGGCGCCTCCCAGACGGTCACGACCTCGAGCGTCGCCGACCGCCTTCGGGCTTCGTCTGCGGCCCACTCGAGCGCGGCCTCCGCCGGGCGGGAGCCGTCGACGCCGACGACGATCCTCTCGTCCCCGGGCTGCATGGCATCACCTCCGTCTCCTTCGCGGCATATCGTCCGGGCCGGCGAGGGCGGCCGACATCGGCGATCGCCCCAATCCGAGCTTCGGTGAACTACCCGGAGCGAGCGCATCCGTAGTCGTCCGCAGACAGATCGTCGCTCTTCCCGATGCCGGCGGCGGGCGGAGCGGCTTAGCTGGTCGTGGATGACCTCCGCCACGCGCATGCGTTCCGGGCGAGCGGCCTGGCCGCCGTCGCGCGGCGCGCCCCCGCAGGGCGGTGCCCACGCGAGGGAGGCGGGGGCCCTGGCGCTCGCGCTGGGGACCGACCCGCGGGTTGGCCTCTCGGAGGCCGAGGCGCGCGACCGCCTCGCCGAGTTCGGGCCGAACCGCCTCGCCCGTCCGGAGCGGCCCGACTACCTCCGCCTGGCGGCACGGCAGATCGCCGACCCGCTGGTGGTCCTCCTGGTTGCGGCCGCGGCCGTCTCCGCGGGAATCGGCGAGGTCGTCGAGGCGGCGGTGATCGCCGCCATCGTCGTCCTGAACGGCGTGCTCGGGTTCGTCCAGGAGTCGGGAGCGGAGCGGGCGCTGGTGGCCCTCCGGGAGGAGTTCACGCACACGGCCTGGGCCGTCCGCTCGGGCCGCGAGCGCGAGCTGCCGGTGGACGAGCTCGTCCCGGGCGACCTGGTCGTGCTCCGCGAAGGCGACCGTGTGCCCGCGGATGCGCGCCTCCTGGAGGCCGAGCGGCTCGCAATCACCGAGGCCGCGCTCACCGGCGAGTCCCTGCCGGTCGAGAAGTCTCCCGCGCCGGCGCCGGCGGAGGCTCCGCTCGCCGACCGCGTCTCGATGGCCTACGCGGCGACGGCGGTGACGCGCGGGCGAGGCACGGCGGTCGTGACCGCGACCGGCCCCGACACGGAGGTCGGACGGATCGCCGCGCTCACCGAGCGGGCCGAGCGGCCGCAGACGCCGCTCCAGCGCCGGCTTGGAGCGCTGGCACGCCTCCTCGTCGTCGTCGGCGTGGCCATCACCGTCGTTCTCGCCGCGCTCCTCGTCGCCCGCGGCGAGCCCGCCCGCGAGGCCTTCCTGGTCGGCGTCTCCGTCGCGGTCGCGGCCGTCCCCGAGGGGCTCGCGGCGACCGTGACGATCGCCCTCGCCCTGGGCGCCCACGCGATGGCGCAGCGCGGGGCGATCGTCCGCCGGCTGGCGGCCGTCGAGACGTTCGGCCGCACGACCGCGGTCTGCACGGACAAGACGGGCACGCTGACCGAGAACCGGCTGGCGCTCGACCTGGCCGTCCCCGTCCCCGGCCGGACCGCCCGCGACGTCGTCCTCGCGGGCGCCCTCGCGTCCTCGGCCACGCTGGTGGAGGACGAGGACGGCGCTCTCCTCGGCGTCGGCGACCCGGTGGACGCCGCGCTCGTGCTCGCCGCCGGGGAGCAGGGGCCTGCGGACGGCGACCCGGTCGCGGTCGGCCGGATGGTCGCCGAGCACCCCTTCGACCCGGCGACGAAGCGGATGGCGATCGTCTACGAGACCGCCGCCGGGCGCCGCGCCTTCGTGAAGGGCGCCCCCGAGGTGATCCTCGGGGGGGCGGAGGACGCCGGCCTGCTCGCGCGCGCGCACGACCTCGCCGGTGAGGGTCTGAAGGTCCTCGCCGTCGCGGAGGGCACCGGCCCCGACGACGGGCTGGAGCCCGTGGGTCTCGTCGCCCTCCGGGACCCGCTCCGGCCAGCGGCGAGGCCGTCCATCCGGGCTGCCCGCCGCGCGGGCATCGACGTGCGCATGCTGACGGGCGACCACGTGGCGACCGCCGAGACGATCGGCCGCGAGCTCGGGCTTCCCTCGGAGGCGATCCACGCCCGCGTCACGCCCGAGGAGAAGCTGCGGATCGTGGAGGGGCTGCAGGACGAGGGCGAGACGGTCGCCGTCACCGGCGACGGCGTCAACGACACGCCGGCGCTCCGGCGCGCCGACGTCGGCGTCGCCATGGGCAGGTCCGGCACCGAGGCGGCGCGGGAGGCCGCCGACATCGTCCTCACCGACGACGACTTCGCCACGATCGTCGCCGCCGTCGAGGAGGGCCGACGGATCACCGACAACGTCCGCAAGGTGGTCGCCTTCCTGCTCTCGGCCAACCTCGGCGAGGTCCTCCTCTTCGCGGCGGCGATCGGCGCGGGCCTGGGGATCCCGATGACCGTCGTCCAGGTCCTCGTCGTCAACGTGCTCACCGACGGCCTCCCCGCGCTGGCGCTCACGCGCGACCCGCTCGCGCCCGGCGCGATGGCGCGGGGCCCGGACCGCAGCCGCCACCTGTTCGACCTTCCGCTCGCCGCCGCCCTCGCCGGGGTCGGGGCGCTGGTCGGCGCCGTCGCGCTCGCCACCTTCGTGCTGGCCGACGCCTTCGCCCCGGAGGCGGCGCAGACGATGACGTTCGCCGTCGTCGCGCTGGCGGAGCTCCTCGCCGTCTTCTCCTTCCGCTCGCTGGAGGGCGCCGCCTGGCGCATGCCCGCGAACCGCTACCTCCTCGGCGCGGTCGCCGCCTCTGCGGCCGTGGTCGCTCTCGCCGTCTGGCTTCCCGGCGCCGGGTCCGTGCTCGGCACGGTCCGGCTCGGGGCGGCGGAGACGGCGCTCGTCCTCGCGCTCGCGGCCGTGCCCGCCCTCGTGCTCGAGGCGGCGAAGGCCGTCGCCCGCCGCCGGCGTTCCCGTCCGCGCTGAGGCGCAGGTTCGGCGTTCGCGCTCGCGGCTGCGTGTCAGAAACCGGCAGAGACTGCAGCACCGGCAGAGGCCGACCGTCTACCTGCCCTCGCACGACCCCGGCTCGGCCGAGCGGCTCGCCGAGCTTCGGCCGCTGCCGGTCGCGCGGGAGCCCGTCGCCGCCGGAGTCGCCTAGAAGGATTCGGCGAAATCGATCGCGGTGCCGGCTCCGGCCCGAGCTGGCCCCGAACCAGCACGTCTACGCACCCTGTCGCAACGTGGGCACGATCTGCTCGTCAACGCGTCGAGCCCCTCTCGTCAGCGGGGCAGTGGGTCGACGTCAGACGGCCCACCGTACGGCCGGGTCCAGAAGTGCTCGCTTGCCTCGGTGCAGTGCGAGGGCCAAGGGCTCCCATGGCCGCCCGAGCCCTGAACGGACTTCTCGACCCGCTCACGACGAAGTCCGAGCGATCGTCGCTCGCTGGATGGAGCGGCGAGGCTAGCTGAGACTTAGCCGATGGCCGGCCCGCTGCACCGAGCGGGCCGGCAGGACACTCGGCTAGCGATGGGGCGGAAGCAGCACGTCCGTGTTGTAGCTGTGGATCACTGCGGTCACGTGCATGCCCGCGTGCGCCAGCGGCGCGCCGAGTGGGTTCAGGGTGAGGAGCGTCGGGGCGCTCCAGAAGACATCACCCTTGAGCGGCTCCTGCACCTTCTGGGAGCGGAAGTCGCTGTAGCCCGCGTGGTAGATCGCAGTCATCGCAAGCGACGCGACGATCGCCGCCACACCGAGCAACACCTTGCCCCAGGGACGACCCCGCAGGCGGGTCCCCTTGAAGGCGGCGAAGACCGCGAGGATCGGGAAGGCCGAGAGCAGTAGCCCGTCCGCGAATCCGTAGGCGATGCCACGCCAGGCGATTGCACCGGCGAGCGTCAGTCCGTCCGGATGCGGCGTCGCGTCCTGCGTCCGCACCACGATCGAGGAAAGCAGGGCGACCGTGGTGGCCGTCAGAAGCGCCGTTAGCTTCCAGCGCTGGCGAATCATCTTGCCGATCACCTCGGCAGACGCTCGCGCCCAGAGAGCAAAGAACCCCAGCACCGCGGCGATGTAGACGGCGTAGTAGAGGTCGCGCGGAAGGTCGAACAGGTCGGCGAAGACGAACGGCACGAAGAAGCCCACTGCAAACCCCGCCACGAGCCAACGAGCCTGTTGAACGAGGGCGGCGGGAAGGCGCGTGCCGTGAGGATGTTCGAGCGCGTGAGTCGACATGGTCGAGACCTCCCTTCCGAGCCGAGGACGCGCGCTACCTTGCGAGACGCGCAGCCTCGCGCTCGATCTCTTCCTCTCGGAACGGCTTGCGCCCGTACACGTCCCAGGCATGGAACGTGAGACCGATTCCCCAGCCGACGAGCGGGAAGATCGGCCACGGGAAGACCGGCCCTCCGGAGGCGTAGATCACGGCCCAGATGATCCAGAGGAAGCTGTTGACGAGGACGAAGGCGAGGAGATGAGCGCGGAAGTCGCGCTTCTTCTTCAGAGACACGAGCGCCTGCTCACGCAGGCTCGTGGCGGGAGCGTCGGTCTCCGTCTCCTCGACTCGCTCGAGAAGCTCCGTCATGCCACTCACCTCCCTTCTGAGCACACCGTTTCACCCGCTACCCCCCTCCGCATCGGGGGAAAGCAGGCATGCGCGGTGCGATGAACTACTGACCTCCCTTCCGGCATCTTCGCGAGCGCCTCTCGTCTACCGAGTCGCGATCCAAGCTCTGCGCTAGGCAGCGCGCCTTCCCGCGCGGGTTCGGGACTCGTATCGACGAGCGGCCCCCAGCAGTCGACCCTGCTCTAGTAGCTAGTGGTGAAAGTGAGCGCCGGCGACGATCTCGACGGCGATGATGGCCGCAACCGCCCAGTCGACCACAAGACAGAACGGAGGCCACCACCGTGTGTTGGCAACAACTGACGGCGGTGCTGCCAGAGTCCTCGAGACCGTGAACGGACCTTCCTAGCCGCCTGCCGGCTTCTCCACGTGCCCGCCGAACTCCATGCGCATGGCCGAGAGGACCTGGTCGGCGAACGTGTCCTCGCCGCGCGAGCTGAATCGCTCGTAGACCGCCGTCGTCAGCACCGGCGCCGGCACGCCCTCCTCGATCGCCGCGATCGAGGTCCAGCGGCCCTCGCCCGAGTCCGAGACCCGGCCGCTGTAGCTGGCGAGGTCGGACGACTTCTGGAGCGCCCCGGCGGTGAGGTCGAGGAGCCAGGAGCCGATCACGCTGCCCCGGCGCCAGACCTCGGCGACCTCGGGCAGGTCGAGCTCGTAGCGGTAGTACTCCGGGTGCTCGAGCGGCGCGGTCTCCGCGTCCTTGTCCCGCGTGGCGAGGCCCGCGTTCGCGTTCTTGAGGATGTTCAGGCCTTCGGCGTAGGCGGCCATCACCCCGTACTCGATGCCGTTGTGCACCATCTTCACGAAGTGGCCCGCGCCGACCGGGCCGCAGTGCAGGTACCCGTGCTCGGCCTGGCTCGGGTCGCCCGCCCGGCCCGGGGTTCGTTCGGCCGCCTCGACGCCCGGGGCGATCGACGCGAAGATGGGCGCGAGCCGGGCGACCACCTCGTCCTCGCCGCCGATCATCTCCGAGTAGCCGCGCTCGAGCCCCCAGACGCCCCCGCTCGTGCCGACGTCCACGTAGTGGATGCCCTGCTTCGCCAGCTCCTCGGCGCGCGCGATGTCGTCGCGGTAGTAGGTGTTGCCGCCGTCGATCACGGTGTCGCCGGCCTCCAGGTGCTCGGCGAGCCCCATGACCGTCTTGAAGGTGATCTCGCCCGCCGGCACCATCACCCAGGCGGCCCGTGGCTTGTCGAGCTTCCCGACGAAGTCCTCCACCGAGTCGGCGCCGGACGCTCCCTCCTTCGCGAGCGCCTCGACGGCGTCCGGGTTGACGTCGTAGACGACGCACTCGTGCCCGTCGCGCATGAGCCGGCGGACGATGTTCGCCCCCATCCGGCCGAGGCCGACCATTCCGAGTTGCATGGGCCTGTCGGTTGCCATCGAGATCCTCCCTAGCCTCTGAGCTTTCGGTAGCGGCGGATGAGCGTGTTCGTCGAGCTGTCGTGCGCGAGCTCCGGCTCCGCGTCGGCCTGGAGCTCCGGGATGATCCGCTTCGCTAGCACCTTGCCGAGCTCGACGCCCCACTGGTCGAACGAGTCGATGTGCCAGATCGTGCCCTGCGTGAAGACGCTGTGCTCGTAGAGGGCGACGAGCGCTCCGAGCGTCCTCGGCGTCAGCTGCTCCGCGAAGATCGTCGTCGAGGGGCGGTTCCCCTCGAACGTCCGGTGGGGGACGAGCGCGGCAGCCGTCCCTTCGGCCTCGACCTCCTCCGGCGTCTTGCCGAACGCGAGCGCCTCGGCCTGCGCGAGGACGTTCGCCGTCAGGAGGTCGTGGTGGTCGCCGAGGGGGTTGAGCGGCCGGCCGAAGGCGATGAAGTCGCACGGGACGAGCCTCGTCCCCTGATGGATCAGCTGGTAGAAGGAGTGCTGCCCGTTCGTCCCCGGCTCGCCCCAGTAGATCTGGCCGGTGTCGTAATCGACGCGGGCGCCCTCGAGGGTGACGTGCTTCCCGTTCGACTCCATCGTCAGCTGCTGGAGGTAGGCGGGGAAGCGGTTCAGGTACTGGTCGTACGGAAGGACGGCGACCGTCTCGGCGCCGAGGAAGTTGCTGTTCCAGACGGCGAGGAGCCCCATCAGCACCGGCAGGTTCTCGGCGAACGGCGCGGTGCGGAAGTGCTCGTCGACGTCGTGGAAGCCGGCGAGGAGCTCGGCGAAGCCATCGGGGCCGACCGCGATCATCGTCGAGAGGCCGATGGCCGAGTCCATCGAGTAGCGCCCGCCGACCCAGTCCCAGAAGCCGAACATGTTGTGGGTGTCGATCCCGAACCGCGCCACCTCGGCGGCGTTGGTCGAGACGGCGACGAAGTGGCTCGTCACGGCCTGCTCGACGCCGAGGGAGGCGAGAAGCCATTCGCGGGCGGAGTGCGCGTTCGTCATCGTCTCCAGGGTCGTGAACGTCTTGGAGGCGACGATGAAGAGCGTCTCCTCCGGGTCGAGGTCGCGCGTCGCCTCGACGAAGTCGGTCCCGTCCACGTTCGAGACGAAGCGAACGGTCAGGTTGCGGTCGCTGAACGCGCGCAGCGCCTCGTAGGCCATCACCGGCCCGAGGTCGGAGCCGCCGATGCCGATGTTGATCACGTTGCGGATGGCCTTGCCCGTGTGGCCCGTCCACTCCCCCGACCGGACGCGGCCGGCGAAGGCGGACATCCGCTCGAGGACGGCGTGCACCTCGGCGACGACGTCCACGCCGTCGACGACGAGCTCGGCGCCCCGGGGGAGCCGCAGCGCGACGTGGAGCACGGCGCGGTCCTCGGTGACGTTCAGGTGCTCGCCGCGGAACATGGCGTCGATGCGGTCCCGCAGGCCGCGCTCCTCGGCGAGCCCGAGGAGCAGCCCCATCGTCTCGCCCGTCACCCGCTGCTTGGAGTAGTCGAGGTAGAGGCCGGCGGCCTCGGCCGCCAGGGTCTCGCCGCGGGCGGGATCATCGGCGAAGAGGTCCCTGAGGTGCGTGTCGCGGACGTCGGCGCAGTGGGCCTCCAGGGCCTTCCACGCGGCCTGTTCTCGCAGCTTCGGTCTCGTGGTCATCGTCTCCTCATCCGGCCGACGCGAGCGCGTCGGTCTTGGTCGAGATGCACGTGAGCAGCTTGTCCCAGGAGCTGTCGAAGGCCTCGGCGCCGTCGCGCTGCAGGGTCGCCGCGAGCGCCTCGACGTCGACTCCGGCGGCGGCGAAGGACGCGAGGACGTCGTCGGCGTCGCCGCCGTCCGCCGGGAGCGGGTCGTCCATCGCGCCGTGCTCGGCGAAGGCGAGCAGCGTCTTCTCGGGCATGGTGTTCACGGTGAACGGCGCCGCGAGCGAGGTGATGTAGAGGACGTCCGAGGCGTCGGGGTCCTTCGTGCCGGTGCTCGCCCAGAGCAGGCGCTGCGGGCGGGCGCCCTGGTTGGCGAGCCGCTGCCAGCGTTCCGAGTCGAGGAGCTCCCGGTAGGCCCGGTAGGTGCGTTTGGCGATCGCGATGCCCAGACGGTCGCGCAACTCCGCCGGGACGTCGTCCATGACGGACTTGTCCCAGCGGCTGATGAAGACGGAGGCGACCGAGCCGACCGCCGGGTCGAGCCCCTCCTCGACGCGCCGCTCCACCCCGCGTAGGTACGCCTCGGCGGCCGCCGTGTAGTGCTCCGGCGAGAACAGGAGCGTCACGTTGACGGGCACCCCGGCGGCGATCGACTCCTCGATCGCCGGCAGCCCCTCCGCCGTTCCCGGGATCTTGATGAAGAGGTTCGCGCGGCCCGCCCGGCCGTGGAGCCTGGCCGCCTCGGCGATCGTCGTGCCCGGGTCGTAGGCGAGCCGGGGCGAGACCTCGAGCGAGACCCAGCCGTCGACCCCGTCCGTCCGCTCGTGAATCGGCGCGTAGAGGTCGGCCGCCTGCGTCAGGTCGTCGAGAGCGAGGTCGAAGAAGAGCTCCTCGGCGGCCTTGCCCTGGGACGCGCCGATCCGGATCGACTCGTCGTAGGCGTCCGTGTTCTCGATCGCGTGGTCGAAGATGGTCGGGTTCGAGGTCAGCCCGGTGATCGAGAGCTCGTCGATGTAGCGCTCGAGCGTCCCGCTCGTGAGGAGGTCCCTGGTGATGTTGTCGAGCCAGAGGCTCTGGCCGGACTCGTTGAGCTGTCTGGTCGCGTTCATCGCTGCGTCCTCTCTGCCGCGGCGGCGAGCTGGGCCCTCGCCACGTCCGCGACGTCGTCGGGCGTGAAGCCGAACTTCCGCTTCAGCTCCTTGAGCGGCGCCGAGGCCCCGAAGGTGTGCATCCCCACGACGGCGCCGTCCGTGCCCACGTAGCGGTCCCAGCCGAGGGTGGAAGCCTGCTCGACCCCGACGCGCGCCGTCACCCGCGCGGGGAGCACGCTCTCGCGGTAGTCGCCCGGCTGGCGGTCGAAGAGCTCCCAGCAGGGCAGGCTCACCACCCGCGCCGCCACGCCCTCGGCGGCGAGCTCCTCGTAGGCGTCCACCGCGAGCGACACCTCGCTGCCGCTTGCGATCAGGATGACGTCGGGCTCGTCCGCGCCGGCGAGCACGTAGCCACCCCGCCGCAGCCCGGAGGCCGGCGCGAACTGCTCCCGGTCGAGCGTCGGCAGCGACTGGCGCGAGAGGATGAGCGCGACCGGCTCGTGCCGAAGCTCCATGATCAGGCGCCAGGCCTCGGCTACCTCGTTGGCGTCGGCGGGGCGGATCACGTTCAGCCCCGGCAGCGCGCGAAGCGATGCGATCTGCTCGACGGGCTGGTGCGTGGGCCCGTCCTCGCCGACGCCGATCGAGTCGTGGGTGAAGATGTGGATGACCGGGATCTCCATGAGCGCGGAGAGCCTGATCGCCCCGCGTGCGTAGTCCGAGAAGATGAGGAATCCCGACCAGAACGGCCTGACCTTGGAGAGGGCGAGGCCGTTCGCGATCGCGGTCGCCGCGTGCTCGCGGATCCCGAAATGGAAGTTTCGCCCGGCCCGGTCGTCGGCCGAGAAGTCGCCGGCGCCGTCGAAGAGGAGCCGCGTCTTCGTGGACGGCGCCAGGTCGGCGGCGCCGCCGATCAGCCAGGGCACGCGCTCGGCGATCGCGTTCAGGACCTCGCCCGAGGAGTTGCGCGACGCCGTGCCCTTCTCGTCCGCCGGGTATTCCGGGATGCCGGCGTCCCAGCCGTCCGGCAGCTCCCGCCGCTGCATGCGCTCCAGTTCGTTCGCGAGCTCGGGCTCCTGGTCGCGGTAGGCGGCGAGGAGCTTCTCCCACGCCCCGCGCTGCTCGGCGCCGCGTGCGCCGATCCCCTCGGCGAAGTGCTCGTAGACGCCGTCGGGGACGAGGAACTGCGCATCCTCCGGCCACCCGTAGTTCCGCTTCGTCGCGCGGACCTCGTCCTCCCCGAGCGGAGCCCCGTGAGCGGCGCTCGTGTCCTGCTTGTCGGGCGCCCCGTAGCCGATGTGGGAGTCGACGATCACGAGCGTCGGCCGCGCCTCCTCGGCGTGGAAGGCCTCGAGGGCATGCGAAGCGAGCGCGAGGTCGTTGGGGTCGCCGACGCGGGTGACGTTCCACCCGTAGCCGGCGAACCGCGTGGCCACGTCGTCGCTGAATGCGAGCGCGGTGTTGCCCTCGATTGTGACGTGGTTGTTGTCGTAGATCCAGCAGAGATTGGGGAGTCGCAGGTGCCCGGCCAGCGAAGCGGCCTCCTGCGAGATCCCCTCCATGATGCAGCCGTCCCCGCAGATGGCGTACACGTCGTAGTCGAAGAGCTCGAAGCCCGGCCGGTTGTAGCGGGAGGCTTGCCAGAGCCCGGCGATCGCCATGCCGACCGAGGTGGCGACACCGTTCCCGAGCGGTCCCGTCGTCGCCTCCACGCCCGAGGTCCAGCGGTATTCCGGGTGGCCGGGGCACTTCGAGCCGAGCTGCCGGAAGTGCTTCAGGTCGTCGAGCGTGACCGAGGGCTCGCCGAGCGTCTCGTACTCTGGGTTCACGGAGCGCACGCCGGTGAGGTGCAGCAGCGAGTAGAGGAGCGTCGAGGCGTGCCCGCTCGAAAGGACGAAGCGGTCGCGATTCGGCCAGATGGGGTCGTCGGGGTCGTAGCGGAGGAAGCGCTGCCAGAGCGTGTAGGCGACCGGCGCGATTCCCATCGGCGTTCCCGGATGCCCGGAGTTCGCCTTTTGCACTGCGTCGATGCAGAGCGTCCGGATCGTGTTGACGCTGAGCTCGTCGAGGTTCGGTGTGCTCATCCACTGCCTCCGTTCGAGCGCGCGGGCGCCTCCGCCGGGAAGGTGTCCTCGAGGGAGGCCAGGACCGCGTCGGCGCCCGCCTCCCGCAGCCCGTCGACGTCGAAGTGCCCGCTGGCCACGCCTACGCCCGCGATCCCGGCCCCGTGAGCCGCCTCGATGTCGTGCGGCGTGTCCCCGACCGCGAAGCAGCGCGAGCGGTCGAGCGAGGTGCCGAACACGAGCTCGCCCCGCTCGAGGGCGCGCCTCGTCAGCTCGGAGCGATCGTTCGAGTCCGAGCCGTAGCCTCCGAAGGCGAAGAAGCGGTTCAGGCGCGCCCGGTGAAGCTTGATGTGAGCCCCGGCCTCGACGTTCCCCGTCGTCAGGCCGAGGAGGTAGCCGTCGTCGATCAGGCACGGGAGGAGCTCCTCGACTCCCGGGAGCACCCGGTAGCCGGTCGACTCGGCCACCGTCTCGTGCAGGAAGTGCAGCCGCCGGGTCATCACCTTGCCGAGCTCCGCCGGCGAGGGCTCGTGGCCGACGACCGCGGCAAAGGTCAGCCGACCGACCTCGGGGTCGGTCATGCCGGCATCGGTGAACGCGCCGATGTCCGCGGGAACGCCGTAGAGGTCGTCGAAAGCCCGCCGCCACGACTCCGCCCCCGCGCCGCCCGAGGTGATGAGCGTCCCGTCGATGTCGAAGAGGATCGCGACGGCGCGGCTCATGCGACCTCCCCGGTCGCGGGAACGAGGTAGCACGGAGCCTCAACTCCAGCCGGTGTGACGGTGCGCTGGCTCATCGATCCTGGGCGCCGAGCGCGCGCCTGCATCAAATCACCCTTGGGGCCGAGCAGGCGCCAACATACACGACCTCGGAATCCCGGGCCGGCCGTTCGCGGGCTCCACGGGGTGCGTCACGGTGCTCCCTGCGGACGGCGCTCGTCGTCGCCCGGGGCCACGCCGACCGGCTCGTTGATCTCCAGGAGGCGCTCGGCGCGGATGCTTCCGCCCCGCGGCCGAAACACTGCACCGCGCGGACGAGCCGCTGGTAGGCGCCGTCGTCCGCCGGCGGCCGCGTGTAGGTGTCGCCGCTCCGAGCTCACGCCTCGATCCGGGGCCCGTGCTGGCGCCCGTGTCCCTGGGCGGAGACCCCGGCGCGCGGCGGTGGCTCTGGCGGGACCGGTGGAAATCGCTAGTCGAGCTCGATCCGCGGGAGGATCCGGTCGAGCCAGCGCGGCGTCCACCAGACCCGGTCGCCGAGGAGCACGATCAGCGAGGGCATGAAGGCGAGCTGCACGAGCAGCGCGGAGGCGGCGACGGCGATGGCCGCTCCGAGTCCCGCCGCCTGGATCGTCGGCACGCCGAAGGCGACGAAGACGAGGAAGACGCCGATCATGATCGTCGCGGCCGCCGTGATCGTGTGGGCGGCCACGCTCGTCCCGGCGCGCGCGGCTTCCGCCGTGGGCGTCCCGCGGAGGTAGCGCTCGCGGATCCGGGTGAGCAGGAAGACCTGGTAGTCCATCGAGAGGCCGAAGACGACCGCCAGGAGGAGGGGCAGGATGACGGAGTTGACGAAGCCGAAGTCGGTCAGGCCGAGGAACCCGAACCAGCCCCACTGGAAGACGGCCACGAGCACGCCGTACGAGGCGCCGACGCAGAGCACGTTCATGACGACGCCGACGATCGGGAGCACGATCGAGCGCAGGAGCAGGAGCAGGATCACGAACGAGGTGCCGAGGATGAAGAGCACGATCTTCCACATCGAGTCCGCGATCGAGTTGCGGAAGTCCACCTCGGAGGCCGTCAGGCCGCCCACCGAGATGGTCGCCTGCCCGGCGGCGGGCGAGGCGTCGAGCTGGTTTCGCATCTTCTTGACGGCGCTCTTCGCGGCATCGGACTCCGGGTCGCTCGTCAGCGGAACGTTGTAGAGGGCGCTCCTGTTGTCGGTCGAGGGCTGTGGGCCGTTGACGCTGGCGACCGCGGACTCGCCGTTGAGGACGTTCTGGATCTCGCCGAGCGCCTGCTGGTTGGCCTGGCTCGAGACCGTGCCGGAGTCGAACTGGACGAGGACCAGCGTCGGCCCGGTCGCGCCGGGGCCGGCGAGCTGCCCGGCGAGCTCGGTGCCCTTGCGCGCTTCGTTGTCCGGCGGCAGCTGCTCCACGCTCGACTCGTTCAGCGTGATGCTGAGCGTCGGGTAGGCGATGACCAGGAGGACGACGAGCGTGCCGGCGACGGTCAGCCACGGGAACCGGGTCGACCGTGCCGTCTGGCGCTCCCAGAACGAGCCGCTCTTGCCCCGCGAGAGCGCGCCCGCGAGGCGTGCGAGGGCGTGGCCGACCGGCCCCGGCTGCTCGACCGACCGCCCGAGCACCGTGATCAGGGCCGAGAGGAGCGTCGCCGCGGCGAGGAGCGCGACCGCGACGACGATGATCGCGCCGACCGCCATCGAGCGGACGGTCTGGTTCGGCATCAGGAAGAGCCCCGCGAGCGAGACGATCACGGTCGTCCCCGAGAAGGTGACGGCGATCAGCGACGTGCTCATCGCCGTCTCGAGCGCATGGCGCCGGTCGGCGCCGTGCGTGAGCTCCTCCCGGTAGCGCATGAGGATGAAGAGGGTGTAGTCGACGGCGACGGCCAGCCCGATCATCGCGGCGAGGCTGGTGGAGAAGATCGAGATCGTCACGGCCTGCGAGAGGAAGTAGATCGCCATGCCCGTGACGGCGACGGCCGCGAAGCCGAGGATCAGCGGGACGAAGGCCGCCACCAGGCCGCCGAAGGTCGCGAGCAGCAGGATGAGGATCACGATCAGGGAGACGTCGGACGCGGTGTCGGCGCCGGAGTCCGCCTCGCTGACCTGCTCGGCCTGGAGGGCCGATTGCCCGGAGAGGTACGTCGTCACGTTCTCCCTGGGGGTGCCCGGTTGGAGCCGCTCGATGAACTTCTCCGTGATCCCGGCGGACTCGGCCAGGGTCGAGTCGATGCGGATCGGGACGATGAAGGGCTGGACGGCCTGAGCCGCCTGCCGTGCCTGCTGCAGGTTGTCGTCCGTGAGCACCACGTCGTCGGTGTTCTTCGCGGCGGCGTTGATGTGGCTGACGGTGTTGTTCACCTGCTGGGCGGTGGCGCTGGCCCCCGGCTCGACGACGACGCCGATCTGGGGCTGCCCTGCCGTTCCGAAGTCCCCGGCGTCGAGCGAGTCCTGGACGGTCTCCGACTCCGAGCCCTGGACGCCGGAGAACCCGGCGCTCAGGTTGTCGCCGTTCATGCGGGAGAACGGCACCGAGACGGCGACGAGGACGATCCAGACCGCGATCACCGCCCAGCGCCATCGGCGCATCGCGTGGCTGAGGCGAACCATGAGTCTGTGCATGGGATGTCCGGCGGCCGTGGCCGTCGCGAGGGTGCCGGGCCGCGAGGACTCTATAAGAGCGCACGTCGTCCGTAGTTCTCCACAGGTCGATGAGAGTCGGCGCGGATGCGTGCCCTCCGGCCGGAGAAGAGGATGAGCCTACGGTGGCAGAGACTGAGTCCCAGCGCGGTTTCGGCGAGGGTGATCTCGTCTCCCTCCCGACGGGGGCGCCCGTCTGGAGCAGCTTCTTCATGGTCGCGCCGCTCGTCCTCGTGGCGACCAAGGAAGACGAGGGCGTCTACGACGTGGCGCCGAAGCACATGGCGATGCCGCTCGGCTGGGACAACTACTTCTGTTTCGTCTGCACGCCGGCGCACGGGACGTACGTCAACGCCCGCCGGCACGGTGCGTTCACGGTGAGCTTTCCGCAGCCGTCCCAGATCGTGGAGACGAGCGTGGCGGCCTCGCCGCGAGCCGAAGGCGGTGCCAAGCCGGTCCTCGAGGTGCTGCCGACCTTTCCCGCCTCGAGCGTCGACGGCGTGCTCGTCGCCGGCTGCGCCGCCTACCTCGAATGCGCCCTCGATCGCATGGTCGAAGGGTTCGGCGACGCGAGCCTCGTCGTCGGCTCCGTTGTCGCCGCCCACGTGCACCCGGCCTTTCTGCGCGAGGCGGAGAGTGACGACGGCGAGCGTCTCAGGGACGCTCCCCTCCTCGCGTACGTGAGCCCCGGCCGCTTCGCCTCGGTCGGCGACACGTTCTCGTTCCCGTTCCCCGTCGAGTTCCGGCTCTAGCGATGGGGGAGCTGCGCGGGCCGGTGGCGCTCGCCTGGTTGCGCGAGCGCGAGCAGGAGATGACCAGGCTCCTCGAGCGGCTCGCCCTGGCCGAGTCGCCGACCTCCGAGCCCGGAGCCCAGGCGGCCGTTCTGAGCATTCTGGCCGGTGAGCTGGAGGCGGCGGGCTTCGCGGCTCGGCTCGTTGGAGCTCCAGGGGAGACGCGGCACCTGTACGCGCGGCCCGCGGGCCGCGCGCGTGGCGCTCACCAGCTCCTCGTCGGGCATTCGGACACGGTCTGGCCGCTCGGCACCCTGGCACGGATGCCCGTCAGAGTGGAGGACGGGCGCCTGTACGGGCCGGGCGTCTACGACATGAAAGGCGGGCTGGTGCAGCTCGTCTTCGCCCTGCGGGCGCTCTCGCACCTGGGCTGGCCGGTGCCGGCGACTCCGGTCGTCTTCGTGAACGGCGACGAGGAGTCGGGGAGCATGTCGTCGGCCGGCTACCTCCGCCTCCTCGCCGCGGGAGCGGCTCGTGCGTTCGTCCTCGAGCCGTCGTGGGGCCGGGACGGACTGCTGAAGACGGGGCGCAAGGGCGCCGGCCGCTTCCGGGTGGTCGTTCGCGGCCGGGCCTCGCATGCAGGCTCCGAGCCCGGCGCGGGCACGAGCGCGATCCTCGAGCTCTCGCACCAGGTGCGGCGCCTGTTCGCCATGAACGATCCCGAGCGTGGCGTCAGCGTCAACGTGGGCACGGTCGACGGCGGCCTCGAGCCGAACGTGGTGGCACCCGAGGCATCGGCGGTCGTGGACGTCCGTGCGCGCACCCAGGACGACGCGGAGACGGTCGAGCGGAAGCTCCGGTCGCTGGAGCCCGTGAGCGAGGGGGCGTCGATCGAGGTCGAGGGCCACTTCGGGCGTCCTCCGATGGAGCCCAACCTCCGAAACCTCGCGCTCTGGGAGCAGGCTGCCGCCGCGGCCGCGGAGATCGGCCTCGAGATCGACCATGCGAGCGACGTCGGTGGCGCGTCGGACGGAAACACGACGAGCCTCTTCACCGCGACCCTCGACGGGCTCGGCGCGCTGGGAGCAGGGGCCCACGCGACGCACGAGCACGTGGTCCTCGCACGGATGCCCGAGCGCGCTGCCCTCCTCGCGCTCCTCCTGGCGTCTCCGCTCGCGGTCGAGGAGCCTGCGGCGGTGGGCAGGCCGGGTGCGGCGACCCAGCCGACCTCTGCCGTCTCCCTGCGGAGTGCCGCGTACGGAAGCGTCACTCGTCTGGCTGGGCTGGAGCGAAAGGCGACGGCGTGCCTGCCGGTGCCGCGGGCGGAGTGGGCGACGGGTGACTACGTCGTCGGCGAGTTGCTCGACGGCCCCTACCAGGTCGAGACGCCCAGCGGCCGGGTCGTCGAGGTGGTGCCCGGCGACCTCGTCGTCGGCGCCCTGGGCACTCGTTTCGCCACGCTCGAGGTGACGGGCGACTGGCAGCTGATCGGAGACGACCTCGAGATGTGCAGCCTGAGCCGCTCGGGTGTCTTCGGGAAGTGCACGTCCGTGGCGCCGAGCGCGCACCCGCTCGTCGGCCCGTACCGCTACCGCGGACACGTCCTCGTGAACGGCCGCCGAGTCGCGATGAAGGACTTCGTGGAGCCCGAGCCGGATCGGGAGTTCACGACGCCGACGATCCTCGTCGTCGGAACGTCGATGGAATCGGGTAAGACGACATCGGCGAAGCGGATCATCCGGGTCCTCAAGGACCGCGGTCTCCGGGTCGCGGGGGCCAAGCTCACCGGCGTCGCCCGCTACCGCGACATCCTCACGATGCGGGACGCCGGCGCCGACGAGATCGTCGATCTCGTCGACGCCGGGCTGCCTTCGACCATCTGCCCCGGGGAGGATTTCCTCTCCGCGGCGCGACTGCTCCTCTCCCGTCTGTCGGCGGCGGATCCCGACGTGGCGGTGGTCGAGGCGGGCGCCTCACCGCTCGAGCCGTACAACGGCGAGCTCGCGATCGAGGTCCTGCGCTCGGCCGTTCGCTGCACCGTCCTCTGCGCGTCGGATCCCTACGCGGTGGTCGGGGTGATGACCGCGTTTCACCTCGAGCCCGATTTCGTCTGCGGGCGGGCGACGAGCACGGACGCCGGGATCGCGCTCGTGGAAAGGCTCGCCGCCGTCCCGGCACTCGACCTCCTCGATCCCGCGGTGACCGAGAAGCTCGACGGGCTCCTGGCCGAGAAGCTCGGCCTCACCTAGCGCATCCGGGAGAAGCTCCGCGCTCAGCCCGTGAGGCCGATGACCGGCGCGATCGACGGCTCACTCGGCGAGGTCGAGGAGCGCCCGGAGAGCCTGCTTCAGCTCGTCCACGCTCTCGTCGCCGAGCAGCTCGCGCACGAGGCGGTCCAGCTCGGCCAGCTCCGCCGCGGCGACCGGCTCGAAGTCACGGGCGCGGGACGTGAGGGAGACGATCGACGCGCGGCCGTCCGTCGGGTCCGGCCGCCGCTCGACGAGCCCGTCGCGCTCGAGCCGCCGCACGAGCTCGGTCATGGTCTGCTTGCTCAGCCGTGCTCGCCGGGCGAGCTCGCCCAGCCGGAGCCCGTCCTCCTCGAAGAGCGGGAGGAGGACGGACCCGTACGAGGGGCTGACGTCGCCGTACCCGGCGCGAGCGAACCGCTCGGCCAGGAGCTCGTTCCACCGCTGGGCCGCCTTCGCGAGCAGGTAGCCGAGGTCGTCGCGGCCGGGCGCAGGCGGGTCGCCGCTCACCCGAACATCGCCCGCACGTTCTCGAGCTCGCGCAGGAGCGAGCGGTACTGCGACTCGAACAGCTCGTCCGGCATGCCCGGTGCCTGGAACATCGTGAACGTGAACGCGCTCGCGCCGCCCGGAAGGCCGACGACGCGGGTGGGGAAGAGGCCGAGCTCGTCCTCGGACGAGCCGGCGTACATGTCGATAACGCCGGTCTCCGGGTCGGCCTCGATCGCGAACCGGAATTCGCCGAGGCTGTTGACGATCGTGGCCTTCCCGTCCTCGCAACGAAGCTCGCGCGCGAACTCGGTCGCCCAGGCCGGCAGGTTCTCGATCCGGGAGAGGTAGGCGAAGACCTCCTCCTTCGGCGCGGCGAGGATGGTGGTGACGGTGCGGGACTCCATGCTCGGACCTCCGAAATAGTCTGTCCACGGACTAGTTAGTACGATAGCAGACTATTTTCGGGGCCTGCGCGTCCTCGACGACGCGGGCGACCGAGGCGCGGGAGGAGACGCCGAGCTTGCCGAAGATGTGGCGGAGGTGGGTCTCGACCGTCTTCTCCGAGAGGAAGAGGGCGGCGGCGATCTCGCGGTTGGTCTTGCGCTCGCCGACGAGCTCGGCGACCTCCCGCTCGCGTGCCGTGAGGGAGGCGAGGCCGTCGCCGTCACCCCTGGCCGGCTCGCGGCGGCGCGAGTACCGCTTCCCGAGCCGGCGTAGCTCGCGCTCGGCCTCCTCGCGGGCGCGCACGGCGCCGCAGGCGTCGAGCTCGGCGGCCGCCCGCTCGAGCTCGGCCGCGGCACGGTCGCGGTCGCCCGAGGCGATCAGGGCGCGGCCGGCCAGCGTCCGTGCGCGCGCCGCCGCGGCGCGGGCGCCGACCCGCTCGGCCGCCGCCGCCGCCTCGAGCGCGGCGCCGGCGGCCGCTTCCGCGTCCCCGGCGGCGAGGGCGACGGCGGCGCGGGCGCGCTGTGCCATCGCAACGCCGAAGTCGAGCCCGAGCTCCGCGGCGCGGGCCTCCGCCCGCCGGGTCGCCTGCTCGGCCTCGTCGTGATCGCCGAGCGCCAGCCAGGCGAGGGCGACCCGCTCCTGGAACATCGAGCGCAGGACGCCGGGCACGGCCGGCAGGTCGGGCCCGCCGGCGGCCGGGATGAGGACCTCGAGGCAGCGGGCGGGCTCGCCGGCCTCGAGGAGGATCGATCCGAAGGCGCACGCCGACCAGATCCGCACGGGGCTGTCGGCCAGCGGACGCCCGAGCTCGACGCTCTCCTCGGCGGCCCGGAGAGCGGTGTCGAGGTCGCCGGCGAGGAGCGCCGTCCATGCGCGGTTGAGGAGTGCCCACGCCATCACCTCGGGGCTGGCCGACAGCCGGGCGGCCTCGACAGCGCGCTCGGTGACGTCCTCGGCCTCGACAAGTCGGCCGAGCAGGGCCAGTGCGAACCCCTTGCGCTGGGTGAGCAGGGGGAAGAGCTTCCCCTGGCCGGTCGCGCGGGCAACCGCCAGTCCGCGGTCGAGATGGCGGAGGGCGTCCTCCAGGTGGCCGAGGTAGGTCTCCGCGTTGCCGAGGTTCGCTGCGGCGTCGATCCTGAGCGCGAGCTCGCTGTCGTCGAGGGCGTCCACGAGAGCCGCCGCTTCCTGCCGGAGAGCCTGCGCCTCCTCGACGCGGTCGCCGAAGGCGAGCGCCATGGCCACGACCGCGGCGCAGGCCGCGCGGAGCGGCCGGTCGCCGAGCTCCTCGGCGAGTGCGAAGGCATCGTTCCCCCACTCGAGCATGCGGTCGTAGTCCCGGCCGTAGAACGCGTCGAAAGCCAGCTCGAGCCGGAGCGTGGCCGCTCCGCCGGAGGAGCGGTCGGGGAGCTCGTCGAGAGCGGCCACGAGCGCCGTGTGGGCCCGCTCGTGTTCCCCGAGCAGGTGCTCGACGCCCGCGCAGGTGGTGACCACCTCGATCCGTTGCGCAGTGGCCTCTGCGGGCATGAGCTCGAGGAGCTCGAGGAGGACAGGGTGGCTCTCGGCGAACTGTCCCGTCCCGTTCAGGACCCCGGCGAGCTGGCCCATGACGGCCATGCGCTCGTCTTTGTCGGCCTCGCCCGGGGGCAGGAGGCGCAGCGCGGCCCGATACCAGCGTGCTGCGCTCTCGGGCGCGCGCTGCGCAGATGCGTCCGCAGCCTCGCGGAGAACCGCGATCGCGTCCCGGTCGCCGAGAGAGGCGAACTGCTCGACGTGGCGGGCCCGCACCGCCGCCGGCTCGCCGTGGGCGGCCAGCGCACGCGCGGCGCGCTCGTGGGCCGCGCTCCTCCAGCCGCTGCCGGTCGCGCCGTAGACGGCCCTGCGGAGGAGCGGGTGGCGGAAGCGGAATCGCCGCGGAACGTCCGTCCGACGGAGGAGCCCGCGGGCCAGGAGCTCGTCGAGCGCGCCGAGCGCCTCGACCTCGGTCACCTCCCCGGCCGCGGCCGCGAGCTCGAGCTCGAACGGGTCGCCGATGACGGAGCCGGCTTCGAGGAGCCGGCGTCCCTCGGGCGAGACGGTGGCGAGCTCCTCCGCCAGCGCGGCCGCGATCGCCTGCGGGACGCCCTCGCTCTCGGGGAGAGTCAGCTTCTCGGCTGCGAGTGACGCGGGGCGCGGCCCCAGTCCGGCGGTCCGCGCGAGCTGCTCGAGGTAGAAGGGGTTGCCGCCGCTCTCGGCATAGAGCGCCTGCACCTGGTCGTCCCCCAAGGCGTCGCCGAGGAGCTCTGCCGCCTCGGCCTCCGGGAGCGGCCCGAGCTCGATGGAACTGAGGAGTCCGCTTCGGCGGGCCTGCTCGATCGCCGCCGCCAGGCGCGGCGGAGCCTGCGCCGGGCGCAGGGCGACCCCGATCAGGGCCTGCGCCTGCGGCGGGCGGCGGAGAAGACCCGCGACGAGGTCGGCCGAGGCCGGGTCGGCCCAGTGGAGGTCGTCCAGGAGGAGGACGAGGGGCGCCGTCTCCGCGAGCTGCTCCAGGAGCTCCCGCACTGCCCGGTGGACGCGGTAGCGCTCGTCGAGGACGGTGGCGGGCGCGTCCGCGGCCGCCGCGAGCGAGGGGAAGATGCGGGAGAGCTCGGCCCCTGACCGCCGGTCGATGCGCCCGACCCAGCTCGGGGTCGAGCGTGCGCAGGTACTCGTCGAGCGCGTCGACGAAGATCCAGTAGGGGAGGTCCTGCTCGAGCTCGGAGGCGCGTCCGGCGAGGACGAGCCACTTCCGCTCCTCGCCGCGGAGCGACAGCTCGGCCAGCAGCCGGGTCTTGCCGATGCCCGGCTCCCCGGAGACCTGGAGCACGGCGTTCCCGCCCGCCTCGACGCTGTCGAGGGCGCGCTCGACGAGCGTCAGCTCCGCCGCCCGCCCCACGATCCGCTGCGCCTGGTCCGCCATCCCTGATCTCCGAGGCGAGCATAGGCCAGGGGCCCCCTGACAGGAAGATCAGGGTGCGAATCAGGGGGTCCGCCCGATTCGGGAGCGGGCCTGCGAGCGCCATCCTCGACACATGCCTCGCTTCCTTCTCCACCATCGCCACGAGCCGAACGAGTGCGGCGCCGTGTACGCGGCCTGGAAGGGCTTCGACAGCCCGCTCCGCCACGTCGCCACCCTCGCCTCCTGCCTGCAGGGCGGCCACGCGATCTGGTGGGAGGTCGAGGCACCCGACGGCTGCGAGGCGCTCGCCCTGCTGCCCCGGTACATCGCCACGCGGACGACCGCGCTCGCCGTGAGCGAGGTCGAGATCCCGTGAACCACGCCATGCGCGAAAGGAGAACTGCAATGCAACCGCTCACCAGCTCCCGGAACGTCGCGGCCCGGATGGGCCGCTGGAGCGCCAACCACCGCAAGCTCGCCGTCTTCGGCTGGCTTGCCTTCGTCGCCGTCGCCTTCGTGCTCGGCGGCATGATCGGGACCAAGGAAATCGACTACAAGACCTCCGGGCCCGGCGAGTCGGGACGCGCGGACAGGATCATCGCCGCCGGCTTCGATCAGCCGGCCAGCGAGGTCGTCCTCGTCGAGAGCTCGTCCCACGCGATCGCGGACCCGGCGTTCGGCGAGGCGATCGAGTGAGGTCGTCGACGGGCTGGCCGGGCTCGGCTCGGTCACGAACATCCGCTCGCCGCTCGATCCCGAGAACGCCGGCCGGATCTCGGACAGCGGCCACGCCGCCCTCGTCAGCCTTCGACATCCGCGGCGACGAGGAGGACGCGGTCGACAAGATCGATCCCATCCTCGACCGGGTGGCCGACGTGCAGAAGGCGAACCCCGGGTTCTTCATCGCCCAGTTCGGCGACACGAGCGCGAACGAGGCGCTCGAGGCGTCGTTCAGCAAGGACATGAAGAAGGCCGGGCTCTTCTCGCTGCCCCTGACGCTCGCCATCCTCGTGGTCGCCTTCGGCGCTCTCGTCGCCGCGGGGATCCCCCTGCTGCTCGGGATCACCGCCGTCCTCGCGACCCTCGGCCTGTTCGCGCTGCCGAGCCAGTTCCTGCCCGCCGACGACTCCGTCTCGGCGATCGTGCTGCTGGTCGGCCTCGCGGTCGGCGTCGACTACTCGCTTGTTCTACCTGAAGCGGGAGCGCGAGGAACGCGCGGCCGGGAAGAGCGAGCAGGCGGCCCTCGAGGCCGCTGCCGCGACCTCCGGGCCGCTCGGTCCTGATCTCCGGCTTCACCGTGATGGTGGCCATGGCGGGCATGCTCCTCACGGGCGACGCGTAGCTTCGCCTCGATGGGCGTCGCCACGATGATGGTCGTCGCCATCGCCATGCTGGGCTCGCTGACCGTGCTGCCGGCGGTGCTGTCGAAGCTCGGCGACAAGGTCGACCGGCTCCGCGTTCCCGTTCGTCGGGCGGCTGCGCCGCGACGACGGCGAGGGACGGATCTGGGGCGCCGTCGTCGATCGCGTCCTCAAGCGGCCGGTGCTCTCGATCGCCGTCGCCGGCGGGCTCCTGCTCGCCCTGGCGGTTCCCGCCCTCCAGCTGCACACGGCCCAGCCGGGCCCGGAGTCGTTCCCGCAGGAGCTGCCCGTGGTGCAGACGTTCAACCGCCTCCAGAGCGAGTTCCCGGGCTCGGAGATCCCGGCCAACGTCGTCCTGAAGGCTCCCGACGTCGACGCGCCCGAGGTCCAGGCCGCGATCCACGACCTGCGCAGCCGCGCCCTCGACACCGGCCTGATGCGGGAGCCCGGTCACCGTGGACGTGAACCCGGCCGGCACCGTCGCCAGCATCTCCATCCCGGTCGACGGCAACGGAACCGACGGCAACTCGTACGCGGCCCTGGACGCGCTGCGCGGCGAGATCGTCCCCGAGACGGTCGGCGCCCTCGACGGCGTCGAGTTCGGGGTGACGGGCATGACCGCCTCGACGAAGGACGGCAACGACCAGCTGAAGGCCGCTGCCCCGCTCGTCTTCGGCTTCGTGCTCGTCTTCGCGTTCGTGCTGATGCTGATGGCGTTCCGCTCGGTCGTCATCGCAGTGAAGGCCATCCTGCTCAACCTGCTGTCGGTGGCCGCCGCCTACGGCGTCCTCGTCCTCGTCTTCCAGCACGGCTATGGCAAGAGCCTGCTCGGGCTTCGAGCACACCGGCGGCATCGTCCCGCTTCCTGCCGATCTTCCTCTTCGTGATCCTCTTCGGCCTCTCGATGGACTACCACGTGTTCATCCTGAGCCGGATCCGCGAGCTCTACGACCGCGGCGCGAGCACGGACGAGGCGGTCTCGCAGGGAATCAGGACGACGGCGGGGGTCGTCACGAGCGCCGCGATCGTCATGGTCGGCGTCTTCTCGATCTTCGCGACGCTCTCCATGATCGTCTTCAAGCAGTTCGGCGTCGGCCTCGCCGCCGCCGTCCTGATCGACGCGACCATCGTCCGCGCGGTGCTCCTGCCCGCGACGATGAAGCTCCTGGGCGAGCGGAACTGGTGGTTCCCGAGCTGGCTCGAGTGGCTGCCGAGCCTCGGGCACGACCGCGAGCCCGAGGCACCGGTCCCCGCACCTTCCGCGGAGCCCGTTGCCTAGCCCGACTCCCGGCTCCGGCGCCGTCCCTCACGGGGCGGCGCCGGGGCCTCTTCGGATCCGAAAGGAGCGCTCATGAACGCCGCGACCCACACCCGCCTCCAGGCTCCGAGAGCTCTCGCCTCCCGCGCAATCGCCGCGCTTCGCACGGAGGCCGGGCTCGCACGTGTGGCGCTCGGCGTCGGGGCGCTTCACGTCGTCGATGACAACTTCCTCCAGCCGCAGCCTGGCACGTCGGCGGGCGACCACCTGGCCGGCGGTCTCGTCCAGACGGCGCTCTTCGTGCTCGCCGCCTGGCTCTACCCGCGCTTCCGGCCCGGCGTCCGGGCGAGCCTCGCGATCGGTTTCGGGCTCTTCACGATCGTCATGGGCATCGGCGAGGCCGGCTACTACACGCGCGAGAACGGCCCGTCGGGAGACGACTACACCGGGCTCCTGGCGATTCCCTTCGGCTTCCTGCTCGTCGGCATCGGCCTCGTCACCCTCTGGAGGTCGAGGCGCGGAGGGAGCGTGATCCGCCGCTACCTGAGGCGCGCGGCAGTGGCATTCGGCGCCTTCGTCGTCCTTGCCTTCGGTCTCTTCCCCCTCGCCCAGGCGTACGTCGTCACGCATGCGGCGCGCGCTTATGTCCCCACGCCGCAGCTCGGCGCGGCCGTTGAGGAGGTCAGCTTCACGACGAGCGACGGCCTGCGGCTCGAAGGCTGGTACGTGCCCTCGAAAAACGGTGCGGCGGTCATCTCGTTCCCTGGTCGCAAGGGCCCCCAGAAGCCGGCCAGGATGCTCGCCGACCACGGCTACGGCGTGCTCCTCTTCGACCGGCGCGGCGAGGGCGAGAGCGAAGGGGATCCGAACGCGTTCGGCTGGAGGGGCACGCGCGACGTGAGCGCAGCGGTCGCGTACCTGCAGAGCCGGCCGGACGTGGATCCGGATCGCATCGGCGGTGTCGGGCTCTCGGTCGGCGGCGAGGTCATGCTGCAGGCGGCCGCGGAGACCGATGACCTGAAGGCGATCGTCTCCGAGGGCGCGGGCATCCGGTCCGCGCGCGAGGCGGTGCACCTCCCGGGCAGCGGCAAGGTGGTCGCCACCGTGCTCTTCGGCGTCGGGACGCTCGGAACCACCGTCTTCACGAGCGACCTTCCACCGCCCGGCCTCAACGACTTGAGCGCGGAGATCTCCGAGCCCCTGTTCGTCATCTACTCCGACCCGGGTGCGGGCGGCGAGACCCTCAGCCGCCAGTACTACGACGCGGCGACGGGCCCGAAGGAGATCTGGGAGGCTCCCGGCGGGCATACCGGCGCCATCGACGCCCAGCCCGCCGAGTACGAGCGGCGCGTCGTCGGCTTCTTCGACGAGAACCTGCTCGGCGCCTGAGCCGTTCGACCCCGGCCGGGCCGAGTCGACCGCCTGAGCGCACGCGCCCCTTCGACCCGCGCGTTCCCGCCAGCCTGCGGAAAGCTGGTCTATGGTGCCCGCGACCCAGTATTCATCGACGCGGGAGGACCTCATGAGCATGCCCATGCAACGGGTCGTCCGCCTCGTCCTGGTGGTCGCGTGCGTGGTCGCGGTCACCTCGATGACCACGGGGGTGGTGGGAGCCAATCGGCACCGGCACCACCAGTCCCACCACCGCGGGTCATCGCTGTGGGACGTCTACGACAAGACGCTCCGCGAGGCGAACTACATCGACCTCACCCACACCATCACGCCCTCGATTCCGGTGTGGGCCGGTTTCGGGCCCTCGACGTTCATGCCGACCGTCGATCCCACGACCGGCGACCCCTACACGTACGCGACGAGCGGCTTCGAGGCGACGAGCTACCTGCTCCAGACGGATCAGCTCGGCACCCAGCTCGACCCGCCGGCGCACTGGGCGCCCGAGTATGCCGCGATCGACGAGCTCCCGCCGACCTTCGCGGTGCGTCCGCTCGTCGTCATCTCGATCGTTCCGCAGGTGAAGCGGGACTTCAACTACGCGCTGCAGGTCTCGGACATCAAGCGCTGGGAGAAGCGCCACGGCCGGATCCCGGCGGGGAGCGTCGTCATGGTCCGCTCCGACTGGTCGAAGCGCTGGCCCGACCCGGCGCTCGCGACGCTGACCGAGTTTCCCGGCGTCTCGCTCGACGCCCTGATGTTCCTGCACCTGAAGCGGCACATCCTCTTCCACGGGCACGAGCCGCTGGACACGGACTCAACCCCGACCCTCGAGGGCGAGTACTGGCTCATGCACAACGGCTTCGCGCAGGCCGAGGGCGTGGCCAACCTCGACAAGGTCCCGTCCACCGGCTGCCTGCTCGAGATGGGCTACCCGAAGTTCGGCGGCGGCCTGGGCGGCTACGCGCGCTTCATCGCCATCTGTCCGCCGCGCTGGAAATACGGCGTCAGCGTCGGCGAGGTCCCCGAGGCGCCTCTGCAGCGCTACGACGACGTGCTGCACTGGGACTCCGTCGTCGGGATGCGCATCCGCTGACGAGATGCCTCCGGGAGGAGGCCGACCCACTCGGCCGGCCTCCTCCCTTCTCGTGCGGATGGGGGGTGGCCCTCAGGCGTCGGCGAGGGTGAGCGTCGCCTTGACGCCGCGATAGGCGAAGGCTTCCTCGAAGCGGTCGAGCGGCACGCGCACGCCGACGAAGGCCTCCAGCTCCTCGGGCCAGCGCTCGCGGACGCGGTCGAGGTCGGCGACGGCGGCCTGCCAGTCCACGCGGTGCGCGTTGACGCTGCCGAGGAGCACCCGGTTCTCGACGACGACGTCCTGGGCGATTACCCGGCCGTCGATGCTCACGTGCTGGGCGCGGCCGTCGATGCCGAGCAGGCAGGCGACGCCGTTTCGGCGCAGGAGCCCGATCGCGTCGAGCATCAGCTGCGCGTCGCCGGCAGCCTCGATCACGACGTCGAAGCCGCCGACCTCCTCGGCGAGCGCTGCGGGAGCCGCGTCCGCGACCGAGGCGTAGCGGGCGCCCGCGGCGGCGACCAGCTCGGCCTTGGGGCCCTCCGCCGGGCCCCGGGCGGCGGTCCAGACGTCGAGCCCGTCGAGGCGCAGGAAGTACGTGGCGAGCATCCCGATCGCCCCCGCGCCGAGAACGAGCGCCCGCCGCGGCGTCCAGGGCTGCCGGCCCCCGACGAAGCGAACGTGACGGATGGCCCGCCGGCAGATCGACGCCGGCTCGGCGAGGACGCCTAGGCGCCCCAGCGACGGCGGCACGGGGATCAGCTGGTCGGCGACCTCGGCGACGAGCTCGGCGGCGAAGCCGTCGAGGCGCGTGATCCCGCGCTCGACGTAGAGGCCGGTCTCGCAGGCATCGGGCGCGCCCTCGGCGCAGGCCGCGCAGCGGCCGCACGTTCTGCGCACGGTGGCGGCGACGAGGTCGCCGCGCGCGAAGCCCTCGCCGTCGCGCTCGACGGCGGCGAGGACCTCGTGGCCGAGGACGAGCTGTGCCGCTCCCGCCGGCGCCTCGCCGAAGAGGCCCTCCGAGATCTCCCGGTCGGTGCCGCACACGCCGACCTCGAGCGGTCGCAGGAGCACCTGGCCCGGGCCCGGGCGAGGCTCTCCGACCTCGCCGACCCGCGTCGAGTGCGCCCGGCCGGGGACGGTGACGAGCGCCTGCATCAGGTGCCCTCCGCCGCGGGCTCGACGCGCGCCTTCCGGAGGAGCTCGTCCGCCAGCGGTCCCAGGGCGGCCGTGACCGCCGGGCTCAATCCCTCACCGGTCCCGAAGTCCGCGCCCTCCACCCCGTAGACGAGCAGACGCCCGGGAAGCCGCCCGAGCGCCCGTGCCAGCTCGATCGCCTCGCCGAGGCCGAGGGCGTGCGTCGAGCCGCGGAAGACGCGCGGCGGGGAGCGGGCGGCGCGAGGCGTCGAGCCGGTGCACGGTTCCGGGCTCGGCGCCGGAGGAGACGGCGTCGACGACCAGGGCCAGGTCGGCACCGGCCCAGGCCTCCAGCAGCCGTGTCGGCTCGTCCTCGCACCTGACGACCTCGACGCCGCGGGCTGCGGACGAGCCGCCCGGCGAGCGCGAGGCCGGCGCCGTCGTCGCGGCGGTAGGCGTTCCCGACGCCGACGACGACGACCCTCAGAGGCGCTCGACCTCGAGGTCGAGGAAGTGCGTCGCGCACGAGATGCAGGGGTCGTAGTTGCGGATCGTCTGCTCGCAGAGCTCGCGGAGCTCCTCGTCGGGCAGCTCGCGCGTAGCGTCCCACGACCGCGCGCAGGTCGCTCTCGATCGCCAGCTGGTTCTGGGACGTCGGCGGGACGATCTTCGCCTCGAGGATCGTGCCGTCCGCGTCGATCCGGTACCGGTGGTAGCAGGAGCCCGCGCGGCGCCTCGGTCGCGCCGAAGCCGACGCCGGCGACCGGCTCGACCGGCACGAACGGCTCGTCCGGCTCCTCGTAGGCCTCGAGCAGGCGCAGGGCCTCGTCGCAGGCGTAGACGATCTCGACGCCGCGGACGACGATGCTCCGGAACGGGTCGCGGCAGGGCGGCTCGACGCCTGCCTCGCGCGCCGCCTCGAGCGCGAGCGGCGAGAGGTCGGCGCCGTTGAGCGCGAAGCGTGCGAGCGGCCCGCACAGGTAGGTCGCCGCCGTTCCGCAGGCGGGAGTGAAGCGCGCTCGAGCGCTCGACGTGCTCTTCGGCGAAGTGCTCGTCGTACTCGCGCGACGCCGATGTCGAGGCCCTCGTCGGAGGCGATCCGCCCGCGCTCGATCGCGTAGCCGCCCGGGGTCGAGAGCGCGACGAGCGCGCAGTCGACCACCCGCTCGGGGAACTCGAACCCCGACGGTCCAGCGGACGGTCTCGAGCGCCGCCTCGCGCGCACGCTCGAGCGGGTCGGCGAGCGTCCGCAGCTCGCGTCGCGTCGGCGCGCGGTAGAAGCCGCCGACGCGCACGTTGATCGGGTGCACCTCGCGACCGCCGACGAGCCGTCATCACCTCGTTGCCGGCCTTCTTCAGCGCCAGCCCGCGCTCGACGGCGGCGGGCTCGTCCTGCGCGAGCTCGACGACGCCGTCGTAGCCGAGGAAGTCGGGCGCGTGGAGCATGTAGACGTGGAGCGCGTGGCTCTCGATCCACTCGCCGCAGTAGAGGAGCCGGCGCAGCTGCCGGATCGGCTCCGGGACCTCGACGCCGCAGACGTCCTCCATCGCCTGCACCGCGCTCATCTGGTAGGCGACCGGGCAGATGCCGCAGATCCGGGCCGTGATGTCGGAGCGCCTCGAGGAACGAGCGCCCGCGCAGGAACGCCTCGAAGAAGCGGGGCGGCTCGAAGATCCGCAGCTCGACGTGCTCCACTTCGCCGTCGCGCAGGCGGACGCTCATCGCGCCCTCGCCCTCGACCCGGGCGAGGTAGTCGGTCGAGATCGTCCGCCGCTCAGCCACCGGTCGAGGCCTCGCGAAAGGCGGGCGCGCCGGCGTTGAACGTCCGGAAGACGCGCTCGACCCCCGTCTCGTCCAGCCCGAGCACCTTCAGCTGCCGCGTCAGGGAGGGGGCGTTCGGCGTCTCCATCGGGCCGAAGCAGCCGTAGCACCCCCGGTTGTAGGCGGGACAGAGCGCGCCGCAGCCGGCGTGGGTGACGGGGCCGAGGCAGGGAGTGCCGTGCGCCACCATGACGCAGACGGTGCCGCGCCGCTTGCACTCCGTGCAGACGCTCGTCGAGGGGATGCCCGGCCGGCGGCCGTGCAGGAAGGCGGTCAGCACCTCGAGCAGCTGGTGCTTGTCGATCGGGCAGCCGTGCAGCTCGAAGTCGACCGGCACGTGCGCCGAGATCGGCGTCGAGGTCGCCAGCGTCTCGACGTAGTCGGGCGAGGCGTAGACAACGCGGACGAAGTCTTCGACGTCGCCGAAGTTGCGGAGGGCCTGGATGCCGCCCGCCGTCGCGCAGGCGCCGATCGTGACGAGCGCCTTCGAGGCGCTGCGCACGCGCTGGATCCGCTCCGCGTCGTGCGGCGTCGTGATCGAGCCCTCGACGAGCGAGAGGTCGTAGGGGCCCGCGACTGTGCCGCTCGTCGCCTCGAGGAAGTAGGCGATCTCGACCCGGCCGGCGAGGGCGAGCAGCTCGTCCTCGCAGTCGAGGAGCGAGAGCTGGCAGCCGTCGCAGGAGGCGAACTTCCAGACGGCGAGCTTCGGCCTTGCCGGCTCACAGATCCCGCACCTCCAGCCAGGGCGCGGCGGTCTCGAACGAGTAGACCGGGCCGTCACGGCAGATCAGGGTCGGGCCGAGCTGGCAGTGGCCGCAGTGGCCGAGCCCGCAGCGCATGTTCCGCTCGAGCGAGAGGTGGATCCGCCCGGGCGGGACCCCCCGTGCGAGCAGCGCGTCGACGCTGAACCGCATCATGATCTCGGGCCCGCAGACGAACGCGACCGCCGAGCCGGCGTCGAACCGCGCGGCGGGGACGAGCTTCGGGACGACGCCCACCTTCCCGGGCCACGCGGGCTCGGCCGCGTCGACGGTGACGGCGACGGCGGCCTGCTCGCCCCAGCGCTCGAGCTCCCGTGAGTAGAGCAGGTCGGCCGGCGTTCGCGCGCCGTAGAGGAGCGCGACCTCGCCGTAGTCGCCGCGCCGCTGAAGGGCGCGCAGGAGCACGGGGCGGAGCGGTGCGAGGCCGATCCCGCCCGCGACGACGACCACGTCGGCCCCCGCTGCGGCGTCGATCGGCCAGCCCGTCCCGAACGGCCCGCGAACGCCGAGCACCGTCCCCGGCTCGGCCGCGCAGACCGCCTCGGTGACGGCGCCGACGGCCCGCACCGTCAGCGCCAGCGGCGGTGCGCTGACCGAGATCGGAACCTCGCCGACACCGAAGACGTAGACCATCACGAACTGGCCGGGTGCGACCGTGGGGGCCTCGCCGCGGACGGGCTCCAGCTCGAGCGTCCAGCTGTCCACCGTCTCGCGCTCGCGTCTCGCGACCGCGAACGGTGCCGGCGCCATCGGGCCCGGGGAGGCGGCGAGCTCAGGCGCCGTCGCCATAGACGTCGAGCAGCCGAAGCCGCGTCCATTGGAGACGCTCGCTGAAGACCTGCGCGAAGCGCTTCGTCAGGTCGTAGCCGAGTGCCGGGTCCTCGTCGCATTTGCCCCGCAGGCAGGCGCCGTCGAACGCGGTCGCGCGAACATCCGCGAGCGCGCGCCCGTCGAAGTGCCAGCGGTGGGGCGGGAAGAGCCACGACCAGCCGACCACCTCGCCCGCGTCGATCGTCTCGACCGTCATCGCACCGCGTGCCGGCAGGTGCAATTCGATCGCGACCGTGCCGTGCCGGATCACGTAGAAGACGTCCGCGGGTTCGCCCTCGCGAAACATCGTCTCGCCGGCGGCGAAGGACACATTCGAGCCGCAGCCCGCAAGGAGCGCGAGCCTCTCCGCGCTCATGCCGGCGAGGAAGGGGACGTCGGCGAGGACCTCCTCAAGCTGCCGGACCATCGTCCTCCGCGGTCGCCCGGATGGCGGCCGCCTCCTCGGTGATGTCGATCCCGACCGGGCACCAGCTGATGCACCGCCCGCAGCCGACGCACCCGGACGTGCCGAACTGGTCGTGCCAGGTGCCGAGCTTGTGCGTCATCCATTGCCGGTAGCGGGAGCGGTTGTCCTTCCGCACGCTGCCGCCGTGGATGTAGGAGTGGTCGACCGAGAAGCACGTGTCCCACGTCCGCCAGCGCTCCGCCGTCTCGCCGGCGAGGTCGGTGTGGTCCTCGACCGTCGTGCAGAAGCAGGTGGGGCAGACGAGAACGCAGTTGCCGCACGTGAGGCAGCGGTCGGCCACCTCGTCCCAGCGCGGATGCTCGAGGTTGTCCGCGAGCAGGTCGGGCAGCCCCTCGGTCTCGAGCCGGCGTCCCATCCGCGAGGCGGCGCCGGCGACGGCGCGCCCGGCGGCGTCCACGTCGGTGGCCCCGGCCGGGCGGCTGGCCAGCTCGTCGAGCACCTCGGCGCCCCGCTCGCTCCCGACCTCGACGAGCAAGCGGTGCTCTCCTTCGAGGATCTCGGTCAGCGCCAGGTCGTAGCCGCTCTCGGCTTTCGGGCCCGTCCCCATCGAGACGCAGAAGCAGGTCCCGCCCGGCTCGAAGCAGTTCGCGGCGACGATGAACGCCCCCTCGCGCCGCGCGGCGTAGTCGCGGTCGACGAAACGGCCTCCGATGAGCACGCGGTCCTGGATCGCGATCGCGTGCAGGTCGCAGGAGCGCACGCCGACGAAGGCGAGCGGCGTCTCGTCGGGCGGGTCCTCCTCGATCTCGAGCCCGTCGTCGTCGTCGCGACGGGCCCGCCAGAGGCGGACGTGCGCGGGGAAGAGGAACTGCTTCCAGGAGTGCGGTCCCACCGCGAAGCCGAAGCGGGCCTCGTCGTCGCGGCGCTCGAGGCGGTACGTGCCGGCATCCTGCCGGTCGGTCCAGCCCGACGGCAGCTCCGCGGCCGTCTCCAGCTCCGCGTAGACGATGGCGCCGTCGCGGACCGTCGGGCCGACGACGAGGTAGCCGCGCGCCCGCAGCGCGTGCACGAGCGCCTCAAGCGCCTCGGGCTCGATGACGGCTCGTCGGGGCTCCCGCACGCGACCTCCTGGCAATCGGTCTCGCTGAGCCTCTCAGGCTACATCGGCTGAGCGGCGGGATCCGGGTGGGTCGTCGGAGAAACGTGGGGCGGCCGTCGAAAACGGCCGCCCCACGTGTGATCGAGAGCGAGGTTAGCCCTCGTCGGGGAGTGAGCGTCTCCGTCTCAGCCTCCGACTGTAGAACCCACGTTGTCGTCGTTGGCTCCGGGGAGCTGGGCGATGACGTTGACGTGCGGGCGGTCCTCCGGCGGATCGACGTTGACGTACGCGGTCGAGCCCGTCTGGGAGAGCGCCTCGCCGTCGGCGAACGACGCGCCGACGACGGGGATGCCGACGACGTTGATTGTTACCCGACCGGACTACTGACCGGACGGCTTGTCCGGGGTGCAACGAGAGCAGGGTAACGCGTTTCCGAATTGACCCGTCCGTCCTCCGCGCCTCCCGGTTGAAAGCCGGCTGGGTGTCCGGGATGATCGAGGGGGCCACCACCGGAGGACACAAAGGGAGGCAGACATGCCCGAGATGCGAGGCACGGATCTGGTCGTCGAGTACCTGATTCGCGAGAAGGTGCCCTACCTCTTCGGCTACGCAGGACACGGGGCGGTGGGCCTCCTCGACGGGGTCTACGACCGCCAGGACGAGATCTCCGTCGTCTTCCCGCGCATCGAGACGGGCGCCGGGTACATGGCCGACGCCTACTACCGGGTCAGCCACGAGGTGATCCCCGTCTACACGTCCACCGGCCCCGGCCCCATGCTTCTGACCGCAGCACTCTCGAACGCCTTCTACGACTCGTCGGCGCTGATCGCCATCACCGGCCAGGTGGCGACGAGCCAATACGACTCGGGCGCGCTCCAGGAGGAGTACCGCCACTTCCAGGCCGACTTCCCCTCCATCGCCAAGGTGATCACGAAGCGGAGCTACCAGGCGCACTCGGTGGGCGACCTGGGGAAGTTCCTGCCCAAGGCCTTCAAGCTCGCCCGCTCCGGGAGGCCCGGGCCGGTGCACATCGACGTGCCCTACGACCTCTGGGTGACGAAGGCCGAAGTCGAGGTGCCGGAGCCCGCGGAGCGAAGCGTCATGCTCGACTGGCGGACGCCCGGCTCGCCCGAGGCGGTAGCGAAGGCGCTGGAGCTGCTCATGGGCGCTCGGCGCCCGCTCATCCTCGCCGGCGGCGGCGTCATCTGCTCGGAGGCCTCGGTGGAGCTCGCCGCCTTCGCCGAGCACGTGAACGTGCCCGTCTACACGTCCTTCATGGGCAAGGGCGCGCTTCCGGCCGAGCACCCGCTCCATCTCGGCATCGCCGGCTGCTGGGGCGAGTATCCGGCCCAGGAGGCGGCGCGGAACGCCGACGTCATCCTTGCGTTCGGCTGCCGCTTCTCCGACATCCACTCGTCCTCGTGGGTGCCCGGCTACACGTACAACATCCCGCCGACGAAGCTGATCCACGTCGACATCGACCCGCAGGAGATCGGCCGGAACTACCCGACCGAGCTCGGAATCATCGGCGACGCGCGCGAGGTGCTCCGCCAGCTGCTCGAGCTCGCCGAGAAGCGCGGGCCGAAGCGCGAGGTGTCGCCCTGGAACGACCAGGTCGAGGAGTACAAGTCGGAATGGGTCAACTTCATCGAGCAGGAGAAGGCCTCCGACGCCGTGCCGATCGACCCGCGCCGGGTGATCAAGGAGCTGCGGGCGGCCGCCTCGCCGGACACGCTCATGATCACGGACACGGGCAACCACCAGACCTGGGTCGAGCAGTACTGGGACGCGCCCGGGCCGCAGATGGTGTTCACGCCGGGCGGCTTCGCCGGCATGGGCTTCGGCACCTACGGCGTGCTCGGGGCTCAAGCTCGCGCGGCCCGAGCAGCCGGCGATCTGCGTCACGAGCGACGGCAGCTTCATGATGTTCCCGGGCGCCGTCGCCACCGCCACCGAGTACGGCATCCCCGCGGTCTGGGTGATCCTCAACAACTACACGATCGGGGTCATCCGCGACCTCCAGCGCTTCTACATGGACGGCCGCGAGATCGGGACGAGCTTCATCAAGCAGTCGACGGGCGAGTTCTGGAACCCGGACTTCGCCCAGATGGCGCAGTCGATGGGCGCCGGCGGGATCACCGTCGAGGACCCGGCGGACCTCGGCAGCGCTCTCGAGACCGCCGTCTCGGCCGGCACGCCGTACGTGGTCGACGTGCCGCGTCAACCGCGACACGGCGGTCCCGCTGATCGGCACCTGGAAGTTCGACCCGATCCCGCAGGCCGAACCGACCTTCGGCAAGCCGCTGATCCTCAGCTGACCGCTCACTATCCGTTCACCGCGCTCGTCGAGCAGGAGCGCCTGAAGACGGCGCTCCTGCTCAACGCGGTCAACCCGGCCGTCGGCGGCGTCCTCGTCGTCGGCCCGAGCGGAACGGGCAAGTCGACCGCCGTCCGCGGCCTGGCCGCGCTCCTCCCCGAGATCCAGGCGGTCGCCGACTGCCCCTTCTCCTGCGACCCGGCGCGGCCGTGTGAGCTCTGTACGGCGCGACGGGCCGCAGGCGAGGAGCTGCCGGCGATCGCCCGCCGGCGTGCGGATCGTCGACCTGCCGCTGAACGCCACCGAGGATCGCGTCGCGGGGTCGGTCGACATCGCCCGCGCCCTGCGCGAGGGGATCACGGCGCTCCAGCCGGGGCTGCTCGCAGAGGCGAACCGGGGGATCCTCTACGTCGACGAGGTCAACCTGCTCGACGACCACCTCTGCGACGTCCTGCTCGACGCGGCCGCGATGGGCGACCACGTCGTCGAGCGGGAGGGCGTGTCGATGTCCCATCCCGCGCGCTTCCTGCTCGTGGGCACGATGAACCCGGAGGAGGGCGAGCTTGCGCCCGCAGATCGCCGACCGGATCGGCCTGCACGTCGAGGTGCAGGCGATCGCGCGACGCCGGCGTCCGCGCCGAGGTGCTCCGCCGCCGCGAGGCCTACCTGGCCGATCCGGAGGCCTTCGCCGTCCGCTGGGCGCAGGAGGAGGCCTCCCTCGGCGGGCGGCTGCGGGCGGCGGCGCTCTCGCTGCCGGCCGTGCGGGTCCCGGAGCGCCTCTACGAGGCGATCGCCCGCCTCGTCGTCGAGTCCGGCGTCGTCAGCCACCGTGCCGACGTGACCATCCTCGAGTGCGCCAAGGGGTTGGCCGCGCTGGCCGCCCGCGAGGAGGTCGACCGGGAGGACGTCTTCGCCGCCGCGCAGCTCGCGCTCGGCCACCGGATCGAGCAGGATCCCTTCGGCCCCGGCTCCGGGATCGACGACCGGCTCCTGCGGCGCGTCCTGGACGACGTGCTCGAAGTGGGGGAGGCACCAAAAAAAGCGGAGAGCGCCGGCGACGCCGGGGTAGACACCGCGGTGGAGCTCCTCGAGGCCGTCCCCGAGATCCACGAGGTCGAGGTGGACGCCGCGCAGGTGCTGGCGCCTCCGCCGCCGCGGGACGCGCTCGAGCGGGGCGCGATCGGCCGCCGCGAGCGCTCGCTCGTCTCCCTCCGCCGGGGCAAGTACTCGCGGCACCGGCTCGCCCGGCTCCGGCCCCGTCGACGTCGCCGTCGACGCGACGCTGCGCGCAGCGGCGGCGCGCGCCGGCAGGTCGGGCGGGCGCATGGCGATCGCGAGCGAGGACCTGCGGCGCAAGGTGCGCGCGCATCGCGTCCCCTTCGAGGTCTGCTTCGTCGTGGACAACAGCTACTCGTTGCAGGCCGACCGCCTCGTCGAGCGGGTGAAGGGGCTCGTCTTCGCCCTGCTCGAGGACGCGACCGCCCGCGGCGACCGGGTCGGGCTCGTCGCCTTCCGAAGCGGGGTCGCGGAGGCGACCGTCGCGCTCCGGCCGACGGCGAGCCGGGCGCGTGCCGGCCGGGCCCTCGCCGACGTGCCGGTCTCCGGGCGCACGCCGCTCGCCGACGCGCTCGCCGTCGCGCGGCGCGTGCTGCGCCAGGAGCAGGCGAAGCGCCCCGAACGCACGCCCGGTCGCCGTCGTCGTCTCCGACGGGCTCCCGAACGTGCCCCGGAGCCCGCGTGGCGACGCGCTTGGAGATACGCTCCGCGAGGCGCAGGCGCTCCGGCGCGCGCACGTCGGAGTGGTCGTCGTCGACGCCGAGCCGCCCGGCCGGGCCGCGCCGCGCAGCTGCGCGCGACAGCTGGCCGAGGCCGCCGGCGGCGTCTACCTCGAACTGGCGGAGCTCTCCCCCGACGTGTTCGCCGACGCCCTCGAGAGCGTTGCCTGAGGCCGCCGCGTGCTGACTCGGCGCAGGCCGCCGCCCTCGAGGCCGTCCTCGACGAGCGGATCGGGCTCGACCCGGCCGAGCTCGACCCCGACACGCGCGCCTCGCTCGCCGAGCTGGGCCTGCTCCGCCCGGCGCGGCGCCCCGAGGCCGAGGCGGCGGTGGCCGCGGCCGCCGCGGACAGGTCGTTCACGTGGGGGACGGCCCGGCTCACCCACGGCGAGCTCCTGCGCGCGTTCGCCGCGCACTGCGCGGACGACCTCGACGACGTCGAGGTGGAGGAATCGACGGCGACGTTCCTCGTCGCGCGCTGGCGCCGCGAGACGAGCCGGGTCGAGCTTCGCGCCGGGCTCATGGGCGTCCGTCGCCTCGCCTCGGAGACCTCCACCCTCCTCGTCGCCGACGTCGGCGAGGAGGCCGCGGCGCTCGTGGAGGCGTTTCTCGACGATGCCGAGCTCCGCTCGCACGTGCTCGTCTTCGACCCCGACCGGCTGGAGAAGGTGGGCGCCGTCCGCTCGAGCGTCTTCGTCTACTTCGAGTGGTTCCTCCGCGACGTGTACGGGGTGAAGGTGCTTCCGTCGCCGGCCTTCACGCAGGGGCTGATCGACCGGGGAATCATCTCCCTCGGCATGGGCTAGTCCTCCCCGCGCGGGAACCCCGGCCCCGGAACGAGCTCGACCTCGTCCAGGCCGAGGCTCGGCGTCCCCTCGGGGACGAGCGCGACGACGACGGACCGGCCGTCGGCGCGCCGGCGCAGCAGGCGCATCGGCCTGGGCGAGAGGTACCGGTCTCCCCACTGCCGGAGCGCGTTCAGGGCGGTGAAGAGGTCGCGTCCCTTCTCCGTGAGCCGGTACTCGAACCGCGGCGGACGCTCGCTGTAGGGCACCCGCTCGAAGACGCCCTCCTCGACCAGCCGGCCCAGGCGGGCGGCGAGGACGTTCCGCGCGATCCCGAGGCTCCGCTCGAACTCGGCGAATCGCGTCAGGCCGAGAAACGCGTCGCGGACGATCAGCCACGTCCAGCGCTCGCCGACGAGCTCCAGCGTCCAGGCCACCGAGCAGGGCTCCTGGCCGTCGTAGTCACGTCTCAGCATCCTCGCAGGGTAGCGCGGTGAGTTGCATGAAGCTACCGAGTCGGTGTAGTGTCGCCGCCCGCCCCGCCGCTTTGGAAAGGACGCCATGCACGCCGATCCGACCGCACCCGACACCGTCGTCCTCATCCACGGGCTCTGGATGACTCCCCGCAGCTGGGAGCACTGGGTCCCCCACTACGAGGGCAAAGGTTTCCGCGTCCTCACGCCGGGCTACCCCGGCTTCCAGCTCGAGGTCGAGGCCCTGAACGTCGACCCCTCGCCGATCGCCTCGCTGACGGTGCCCCAGACCGTGGCGCACCTCGCCGACGTGATCACCGGGCTCGAGCGGCCGCCGATCATCATGGGCCACTCCTTCGGGGGGACGCTCACCCAGATCCTGCTCGACCACGGCTGCGGCGCCGCCGGCGTCGTCGTCGACTCCGCCCCGACCGAGGGCGTGCGCGTCTCGCCGCCGTCCCAGATCAAGTCGCTCTTCCCGATCCTCAAGAATCCGGCGAACCGGCACAAGGCCGTCGGCTTCACGCCGAAGCAGTTCCACTACGCGTTCACCAACACCCTGAGCGAGGAGGAGTCGCAGAAGGTCTACGACCGCTACCACATCCCCGCGCCCGGCAACTGGGTCTGGGCCTACGGGCTGATCGCCAACTTCAAGCCCGGCCACCAGGAGACGTGGGTCAACTACCAAAACGACGCCCGCGCGCCGCTCCTCTTCATCGCCGGCGGCGCCGACAACATCATGCCGCCGTCGGTTAACAAGTCGAACGCCAAGCAGTACGGCAAGTCGAACGCCGACACGGACTACCACGAGTTCCCGGGCCGCTCCCACTGGACGTGCGCGGAGCCGGGCTGGGAGGAGGTCGCCGACTACGCGCTCGACTGGGCGCTCGAGCACGCGGTCGCCCCGAAGACGATCGCGTGACCCAGGTCCGAGTCACGCACGTCGGCGGCCCGACCGTCCTGATCGAGGCCGCGGGCTGGCGGCTGCTCACCGATCCGACCTTCGACCCGCCGGGCGGGAGGTACGCGTTCGGCTGGGGCTCCGGCTCGGAGAAGCTCGCCGGGCCTGCGGTTCCCGCCGAGAGCCTCGTCCCCGTGGAAGCGGTGCTCCTGACGCACGACCACCACGACGACAACCTCGACTCTGCCGGGCGCGCGCTCCTGCCGGCGGCGGGAGCGGTCGTCACGACCGTCTCGGGCGCCGGCCGCATCGGCGCCGGAGCCCGCGGCCTCGCCCCCTGGGGGACGGCCGTCCTCGAGGCCGAGGGGCGGCCGGCGCTCGAGATCACGGCCACGCCGTGCCGGCACGGCCCGCCGCTCAGCCACCCGCTCGTGGGCGACGTCGTCGGGTTTGCCCTTGTCTGGGAGGGCCAGGAGCACGGCGCGCTCTGGATCACGGGCGACACCGTCCTGTACGACGGCCTCCGCGGCGTCGCCGGCCGCATCCGGGTCGGGATCGCGCTGCTCCACCTGGGCGGCGTGCGATTCCCGGTGACGGGGCCGCTCCGCTACACGATGACGGGCCGCGACGCGGTCGAGCTCGTCGGCCTCGTCCGCCCGCACACGGCGATCCCCGTCCACTACGAGGGCTGGAGCCACTTCAGGGACGGCCGCGCTGCGGTCGAGCGCGCGCTCGCCGCTGCGCCCGAGGATGTCCGCGCGCGGTTTCGTTGGCTTCCGCCGGGCGAGCCGGTCGAGCTCACCGCCTAGCCGGCGGCGCCAGCGGCCCGCTCGAGCTCCGCGATCTCGATCTTGTTCATCTGGAGCATGGCCTCCATGACCCGGTTCGCCTTCTCGCGGTCATCTTCGCCGAGCAGCTCGCCGAGGACGCGCGGGACGACCTGCCACGAGACGCCGAAGCGATCCTTGAGCCAGCCGCAGGGGCCCGGCTCACCGCCCTCGGAGAGACGCTCCCAGTAGTGGTCGACCTCCTCCTGGGTCTCGCAGCTGACGAAGAGCGAGATGCCCTCCGAGAAGGCGAACGAGGGCCCGCCGTTCAGCGCGTGGAACCTCTGCCCGTCGAGCTCGAAGCTGGCCGTCATCAGCGACCCTTCGACCCCGGGCCCGGCCGCCCCGTAGCGGGTCGTGCTCACGACCCTCGAGTTCTCGAAGATCGAGGTGTAGAAGTCGACCGCCTCCTCGGCGCGGTCGTCGAAGGTCAGGAACGTGGTGATCCGGCTCATCGCCTCTGTCTCCTTCCTGCTCGAGGTCTCTTCCCCGTAGACCGGCCCGCGGCGGCGAGCTCATCGGCGGGGCCCAGGCGGCCACGGGCGAGTAGCGTTCCACCATGGTCGGCTCGGACACGGGCCCGGCGTCAGGCCCGCTCCGTCTCGCCGAGCTGCTCGCCTCGGTGTCGCTCGCGACGGACCTCGGCACCGGCCAGCCGCTCGGCCACGCGCTTCGCACCTGCGCGACCGCGACGGGGGTCGCCGAGGCGATGGGCTGCGGGCCGGAGGAGGTTCGTACCGTCCATCAGTTCGCACTCCTGCGCTTCCTCGGCTGCACGGCGGACTCGGCCGAGACTTCCGCCCTGGCCGGTGGAGACGACCGGCGGTACTTCGCCGCCATGGCTCCCGTGGTCATGGGCTCGGCCCGGGAGGTGGTCGGTCGGACGGCGCGTGCCGTCGGCGCGGGTCGCCCGCCGGCGCAGCGGGCGCGGCTCGTCGCCGGGGCGCTCGCCGGCCTGCGGAAGGGCGCGGACTCGCTCGCCGCGCACTGCGAGGTCGCCGCCATGCTCGCAGCGCGCGCGGGCCTGGACGGCCCGGTGGTCGAGGCTCTGGCGCACGCGTACGAGCGCTGGGACGGGAAGGGATTTCCGGCAGGCCTCGAGGGCGAGGCCGTCCCCCTTGCCGTGAGGGTAGTGGTGGTCGCGCGAGACGCCGACCTGGCGGCGCTCCACGGCGCGGACCTCGAGGCGTGGCTCCGCGAGCGCGCGGGCCGAGCCTACGATCCGGCCGTCGCCACCGTCCTCCGCGAGCAGCGTTCCGCCGTGCGGGCCGGCCTCGACGGCGCCGACGAATGGGATGCGACCCTGGCATGCGAGCCCGAGCCGGTCGCGACCGTCGGGCCCGAAGGGCTCGATGCCGTCCTCACGGCCTTCGCGGACTTCGGCGATCTCAAGTCGCCCTGGATTCGCGGTCACTCCCGCACGGTCGCGGCGTTGGCCGAGGAGGCCGGCCGGCACGCCGGCCTGGATCAGCCCGCCCGCGACGGGCTCCGGCGGGCGGGCCTCGTCCACGACCTCGGCCGGGTGGCGATCGAGAACGGGATCTGGGACAAGCCCGGCAGGCTCACGACGCCGGAGCTCGAGCGGATGCGGCTCCACCCGTACTACACGGAGCGGATCCTCGCCCGATGCGAGCCGCTTGCCGGGTTGGCCGCGGCTGCCTCCTCCCACCACGAGCGCCTCGACGGCTCCGGATACCATCGCGCCCTCCCGGCCGAGGCCCAGTCGCGCGAGTGCCGGATCCTGGCCGCAGCCGACATCTTCGCCGCGCTCACGGCCGACCGCCCGCACCGCCCGGCCCTTGCAGCCGACGAAGCGGCCGAGGTGCTCGAGGCCGAGCCCGGGCTGGACGCCGACGCCGTCGCCTGCGTGCTCGCCGCCGCAGGCCGGCGCGAGATGCCTTCCCCGCCTGCCCGGCCGGCCGGTCTCACTGCCCGCGAGGTGGAGGTCCTCCGCCTCGTCGCCCGCGGGCGGACGAACCGCGAGGTGGCCGAGCGACTCGTGATCTCGCCGAAGACCGTCGGGCGCCATGTCGAGAATCTCTACCGCAAGATCGGGGTCTCCTCGCGGGCGGCCGCGGCCGTGTACGCGATGGAGAACGAGCTCATCGACTGAGACGGAAAAGATGGGGTGTTCGCCCGATGCGGGCACGCGCCGGGCGGTGAATACTCGGGGCATGCCGAAGCTTCGCGCCAACGGGGTCGGGCTCTACTACGAGGAGCACGGCGACGGGGAGCCGATCCTCTGCATTCACGGCACCGGAAGCTCCGCTGCCATGTGGGCCGATGCCGTGGCCGAGCTGGCGAAGCGCGGGCGCGCGATTGCCTACGATCGGCGCGGCTTCTCGCGCAGCGAGCGGCCCGAGCCGCTCGTCATGGACGTGCACCTGCATGCGGACGACGCCGCCGCGCTCCTCGAGGCCCTGGACGTCGGCCCGGCGATCGTGGTCGGGCGCAGCCAGGGAGGCGAGATCGCCGTCGATCTCGCCCTGCGCCACCCGGACCGCGTCCGCGCGCTCGTGCTCCTCGAGGGCGGCGCCCTCGGGCTGAGCGTTGCCGAGGCGGGATGGCTCGCCGGCGTGACCGAGCAGGTCCTGGCGGCGGCCGAGGCCGACGTGAGCGTCGTCGGTGAGACGCTGCTCCGGTGCGTCGTCGGCGACGAGGGCTGGGAGGCGATGCCCGAGCCCGTCCAGCGGATGTTCGAGGACAACGGTCCGGCGATCGCCGCCGAGGTCCACGGCGGCCTGCTCGACGTGAGCGCCGAGGAGCTGGGCACGATCGCCAGGCCGGCGCTGCTCCTCTCCGGGGAGCAGTCGCCGCCGGTCTTCGCGGAGGTCACGAGGATCATGGCCGCGGCGATGCCGTCGGCCGTGGTCGAGTGGGTCGAGGGCGGCCACATCGTCGATCCGGCCCACCCGGCAGTGCTCGCCTTCCTCGACGAGGTCCTCTCCCCGTCCTCGCGACGCCCGGTTCGAGCCGAGCCTTTCCGAGCCTAGGCCCGAGCCCACTCCGGCCGGAACGACCAGGCGCGCAGGCCCGTACGCCAGGCGATCGCGGCCAGGAAGATGGCGGCGCCGGAGAAGATGAGGAGCGCCTGGGCCGCGAGCGCGAACCCGAGCGCCTTCGACGCCTCCACTCCGGAGACGACGAGGAGCGCCGTCCCGGCCGTGATCTGCGTGGCCGCACCCGCGGGGCCGATCGGGAAGGCGGCCGAGGCCGCGCCGGCGCAGATGAACATGATCGCGAGGGGGAACGAGAGCGCGATGCCGAAGGTGGCGAGCAGCAGGAAGATGGCGACGGCGCGGACGAGCCAGGAGCCGAGGACGAGCCCCCACGCGCGGGTCGCGTCCGGCCAGGGAGTCGCGCGCGGAGCGAGCCAGCGGACGACCCTGAAGCGAGCGAGGCGGCGCCGGGCCGAGAGGCGGGGGAGGGCGAGGACGATGGCAGCGGCCCCGAGGCCTCCGAGGCCGAGGACGATGAAGCCGGCGCGCACCGCGGCCGAGTTCCCGGGGAAGGCGGCCGCGGCGGTCGCGAGCGGCGAGAGCGCGACGGCGTCGATCAGGCCGAGCGTGACCAGCGAGAGGCAGAGGCCGCGCACGCAGACCGGGCAGCCCGGGTAGCGGCGCACGATCGTGATCCTGATCATCTCGTCGAAGCGGCCCGGGAGGACGACACCCATGATCGAGGCGCCGCCGCCCGCGGCCGCGAGCGCGAACGCTCCTGGGCGCTCGTTCACCGTGAAGAGCCTGCGCCAGCCGTAGGCCTTGAACCCGTACGCGAGCACGAAGAGAAGGCCCGCGGCGGCCACGAGGACGGGGTTCCCGTGCGCGAGCGGCCAGCCCGAGTCGAGGAGCGAGCGGCTGGCGAGGCCGAGGATGGCCGTCGTGACGAGCGCGAGCGAGAGCGAGACGCCGATGCGTCCTCGCTTCGAGCGGGTCGCTCGCACCAGGGCCGAGCGCCCGGGTCCGAATCGCGGCCTCAGCCCCCGGAGCCGCGTCGGGATCGAGCTCATCGACGCCCGCTCACGGAGCGTGCCCGGGCTGCGCCTCGGGCTCAGGGGCTACGGCGGCCACTCGGCCTCCCTTGCATTCGGTACCCCTGGCTGAGCCGTCTCACCAGGCGGGTCTTGGCTGGCAGGCATCTCCGGCACGCGAGCATCCGAACCGGCGACGTCCATCCAGTCTACACGCGCATCCCGCGGCCCGGCTGGCGGAGGAGCCTGTCGGGGCGGCAGTATCCGCCCGTGGACGTTCCGTTCGAGCTCCGGCAGCTCCGCTACTTCGTCGCCGTCGCGGAGGAGCTGCACTTCGGGCATGCGGCCCGGCGCCTGCACATGGCCCAGTCGCCGCTCTCGCGGGCGATCCGCGAGCTGGAGCGCGAGCTCGGCGTCGTCCTCTTCGTGCGGACGACGCGACGTGTCGAGTTGACCGCCGCCGGGGTGGTCCTGCTCGAGGGAGCCCGCCGGGCTCTCGCCGCGGTCGACGCCGCCGTCGACGACGTGCGCAGGGCCGGCGATCCCAGCCGCGGGGCGCTGAAGCTGGGCCCCGGCCCGCTGACCCGGGAGCCGGCGACCCGGATCGCCGCCGCGCTCGCCGCCGGGCGGCCCGGCCAGGTCGTGGGGCGCGAAGAGGACCAGACGCCCGAGCTCCTCGCGCGCGTCGCCGCTCGGGAGCTGGCGGCTGCGGTGGTGCTCGAGACCCCTGCCGCGGCCCGCCGTCATCGCGTCCGCATCGACGCCCTCCGCGACGAGCCGCTGCTCGCAGCCCTGCCGGCGGCGCACGCGTGTGCGCGCGGCGGAGCGATCGCGCTGACGGACTTCGCCGCCGAGACGGTCGTCGTGCCGCGGGAGCCCGGCGGGAGCGCCTACAACGAGTGGCTTCGCTCCGTGTTCAGGGCCGCCGGGCTCGAGCTCGAGCGGACGCTCGCGACCGCGAGCGCGGCCTGGGACCGGCGCCTCCTGCCGGTCGCCGCCGGGGACGCGGTCGCAGCCGTCGTCGCCGAGTGGGTGGGGGCCCCGGTGGACGGCGTGGCCGCGGTGCCGTTCGACCCGCCGCTGACGCTGCCGCTCGACCTCGCCTCCTCGCCGTCCCTCGCCGGCGCGACGGAGCTGCTCGTCCGGGCGGCCTGCGCGCTCAGGGACGCGGAGGGCTGGCTGACGCGGAGGCCGGCACGCGTCGAGCTTCCCGGCGATTAGGACGCAGCGGGTCCCGATCGCCGGCGCACCCGATCTTTCTCTTGCGCGCGCCCGCCCGTAGCGTTGCGGGCGTCACCGACCGAGACAAGGAGGCGTGATGGCAACCGCACCCGATCGCGACCGCATCCCGCTGATGCTGATTCACGGAGCCTGGCTCGCCGCGAACAGCTGGGAGAACTTCGCCGGCTACTTCGAGAGTCGGGGCTTCGGCGTCTCCGCGCCCGAGTGGCCGCGGAAGAAGGGCGACGTCGAGCAGCTGCGCGAGGAGGCCGAGGACCTTACGGGGCTCGGCCTGACCGAGATCGTCGACCACTACGAGAACCTGATCGGCGCGCTCGAGGAGTCGCCCGTCCTCGTCGGGCACTCCTTCGGCGGCCTGATCGTCGAGCTCCTGCTCGACCGCGGCCTCGGGCGGGCGGGCGTCGCCCTCAGCCCGGCGCCCCCCAAGGGCATCCTCGTGCTCCCCTTCTCGTCGCTCAAGGCGGCCGCCCCGGCGCTTGCCCACCCGACCAGGTGGAGCGGCGTCGTCCCGCTGACGCTCGAGGAGTTCACGTACGGCTTCGTCAACACGTTCTCCCCCGAGGACGCGGCCGCGGCGTACGAGCAGTACGCGGTTCCCGAGACCGGCCACATCTTCTACGAGGCCGGCTTCGCCAACTTCCACCTGCATCCGCCGAGCGAGGTGCACTTCAAGAGCGGCGCCCGGGCGCCGCTCTTGATCGTCGGCGCCGAGAAGGATCAGACGGTGCCGGCCTCGCTGTCGCACAAGCAGTTCGAGAAGTACGAGCGCTCGCCGGCGAAGACCGACTATCTCGAATTCGAGGGCCGGCCGCACCTGTTCATGGTCGGCGACGGCTGGGACGAGGTGGCCGCGGCGATCGACGGCTGGCTCGACGGCGTCCTCGAGCAGGCGGCGACTCCCGCTGGAGGGGCGTCAGCCTAGGAAGGCGCCCGGGCCCGGAGGTCGCCTCCGGGCCCGGGCGGCCGCAGCGCTCAGGCGACGATCGTCTTCGTGACGATTGCGCTCTCGCCGTCGACGGCGTGCGGCGTCAGCGGAGTGAGCCGGACCCTGGCCTTGATCTCGTCCGGGTTCTGGCCCAGGGAGAGATCCTCGTCCAGCTCCGCCCAGTCGACGTAGAAGCTGATCGTCTGGTGGGCCTGGGCCTCGCCGTTGGGCCTGACGACGCGGTAGGGGAGGAGGATCGAGAGGTTGAGCACGTCGTCCGGCGAGCCCTCGCCGGCGCTGGCGTCGGCGCCGACGAGCTGGAAGTGCTGCTCGTAGGCCTGGTTGGTGAGCTGGTCCGTGTCGCTGAACTCGACGTCGTACTCGACCGTGACGTGGGCCTTGTCGCCGACGTCCGGGATCGAGAGCGTCACGTTCTCGACGGTGGTGTAGAGGCCGGTGTAGACAATCGACACGATGTTCTCCTTTCCTCTGGTGTCCGACTGCGGCGGAGCTCTCCCCGGTCGTGTCGCTCTCGACGGTATGGCCGAGAGAGCCGCGCCGCTAGCGGGATTCCCCTACACCGGCCGGCCCGGCTCCCTCGTTCGCGCGCTCTGCGTTCCCGAGCCTGACCGTGCCGTCGGCGACGAGGCGGGTGAGCTCGCTGCGCGAGCGGATCCCGAGCTTGCGGTAGATGCGGGTCAGGTGGGCCTCGACCGTGGCCACGCTGAGGAAGACGGTCTGGGCGATCTCGCGGTTCTTGAGACCCTCGGCCACGAGCCCGGCGATCCGGCGCTCGGTCGGCGTCAGCTCGCCCGAGGCGCGGCCGGGTGACACGCGGTCGAGTTCCTCGGCGGCGCGTGCCTCCCAGGCCGCCGCGCGCATCTCCGCGAAGCAGGCGCGCGCCTCGCCGAGGACGTCCCCGGCCCGGGAGCGCCGGCCCTCCCGCATGAGCGCGCGTCCCTCGAGCAGGCGGGCGCGGGCGGCGTCGGGACGGTAGCCCAGGCGCTCGAACGCGGAGGCCGCTGCGGCCAGCGTGCGCGCAGCCTCGTCCCCCTCGCCCTGCGCCAGGAGGACTGCCCCGCGCGCCGCCGCGGCGGCGGCGCGCGGCCAGTCCGCCTCCAGGGCCCGGGCCTGGCCGGCGAGACGATCGAGGAGGAGCTCGGCGTCCGCCAGGTCACCCGCGCCGGCGCAGGCCTCGATCGCATCCGGAAGCACGGGGAAGGCCCCCGGGTGCCGGATGCCGAGCTCGTGGTGCCGCTCGGCGGCCTCCGCGAGCTGCCAGGCGGCCTCGTCGGCCTCGCCCTCCGACAGCGCCACGAGCCCGAGGATCCGGCGTGCCAGCATCTGCCCCGGTTTCGCCCCGTGCCGGAGAGCGCCCGTGAGGAGGCGCTCGGCGGTGGCCCGGGCGGCCGCACCGTCGCCGAGCCAGGCCTCGACCTGTCCGCGCGGAACGAGGAGCAGCCGCTCGCCGAAGGAATCCTCGGCGTCTTGCGCCGCCTCGCCGGCGCGCCGGACGAGCTCCTCGGCGGCGGTGAAGTCGCCGCCCGCGATCGCGGCGAGCGCGAGATCGTAGAGCCGGTAGGGGCGCTGGCGCTCGTTGCCGCGCCGCGCGTCGTGCTCATACGCGGCCTCGAAGAGCTCCTGGGCGCGCTCGAGCTCGCCGCCCCAGAGGAGCTGCTTGCCGAGCATCACACGCGGGCCCTCGCTCAGGACCGGGCTGCCGACGCGCTCCTCGACGCCCAGCGCCTCGACGAGCCGTGCGGGCCGCGGTGATCCCGCGAGCGTCTCGACGTAGCCCAGATGGGCCGCGGCGACCAGCCAGAGCTGCTCGTCTCCGAGCCGCCCCGCGATCTCGACCGCCTCCTCGCCGCACTCGATCGCGCGGGCCGGGTCCCCGACGAAGAGAGCGAGGGGGCTCACCAGCTCGACGAGGAGGCGCGCGCGCAGGCGGTCGGGTTCCGGCGCGTCGGCCAGGGCCTGCTCGAGGAACCTGACGCTGGCCACGCGGTCGCTGTCGTCCAGGGAGGCTCGCTGGGCCAGCGCCTCGGCACGGGCCGGGCCGGGCGAGAGCTCGCCGATCAGCCGGTCGGCGAGGTCGAGGGCGCGGCTGACCTCGCCGGCGGCGGCCCGCTGCTCGATCTCCAGGAGGGCGCGGCGCCGGCCGTCCTCCTCCCGCCCGGCCGGCGTCAGCCGGTGGCTGTCGCCGGCCAGCTCCGCGGCGACGTCCGCCGCCCCGCGCTGCCGCGCCCGCCCCGCCGACGCCTCGAGGAGGGCGGCGACCGCCTCGTCCGCCTCGTCGGTGGAGAGCGCGAGATGGCGCGCGCGGAGGTCGGGGTCGGCGGCCAGCTCGGCCAGGCGCTCGTGGAGCGTGCGCCGGGCCAGCGGGCCGATCCGACCGTAGACCGCCGAGCCGAGGAGCGGGTGCGTGAAGCGCACCTCCAGGTCGTCGCCGACGACGAGCAGGTCGCGTTCGGTCGCCGCGGCGAGCAGGGCCTCGACGTCCGCGTCGGGCAGGAGCCGCCGCAGCTCGCGCACGGGCGCGCGGCCGAGCGCCGAGGTCGTCTGCAGCAGTGGAGCGAGCTCCGCCGGGACCGTCTCGAGGCGGCGGCCGAGCACCGACATGAGCGAGTCCGGCAGCGCCGGAGCGTCCGAGGCGAGCGCGTCCGGGTCGTCCGCGAGGTAGCGGGCGAGCTCGATCGCGTAGAGCGGGTTGCCGCCCGAGACCCGATGGATTCGCTGCAGGCTCGGCCGGGAGATCGAGGTGACGGTGCCGCTCAGGAGCGTGCGCATGGCGCCCAGACGCAGGGGCCCGAGGTCGAGCTCCTCGGCGCGGCCCGGCGGCAGCGCCGAGACAACGGTGAGCGGATCCCCATGGCCGCGGCGGATCGTCGCCAGCACGCCGACGCGCTCGCGATCGAGGCGACGGAGCGCGTAGCGCAGGGCCCGCGCCGAGGCGATGTCGAGCCACTGCAGGTCGTCGAGCGCGAGGACGAGCGGGGCCGTCCTCGTGAGCCGCCGGAGCTCGCCGAGCACCCAGCGGCCCTGGGCGAGCCGGAGCTCGTGCTCGTCGAGCCGTGCCTCGTCCGCAGCCGTGCCGCCGAGGAGGTCGACGAGCCCGCCGAGCGGGAGCGACATCTCCTCCTCGGCCGGCCTGGCCACGAGAACGCCATGGCCGCGGCCGCGCGCGTCCTCGACCGCCGCCCGCCACACGGAGGTCTTGCCGATCCCGGGCTCGCCGCGGACGAGCAGCGCCCGCGCCCCCTCCGGAAGGGCGCCCAGGAACGCGTCGACGCGAGCCTGCTCGCTTTCGCGTTCCACCACGTCGGCCCAGGGTCTCGTCTGGGCGCGGACCCCGCCCATGAGTCAAGTATTGCGCCGGTCGGGCGGCCGTGCCAGGACGGGCTCGGCGGCGCCGTCGCGTCCGGCGAAGCCACTAGAACACGGGGGTTGAACAGGACGGAGCGATCGTGAGCGGAGCGCAGCGCGGCGGAGGTCGGCCGCGCACGCCCGTCGGCGCGGGCTAGCGGTGGACGGCTGGGCGCTCGTCGCCGTCGCGGCGATCGTCATCGCCTACGCCGCCCTGTCCGGGCGCCTCAGCCGGACGCCCGTGACGGCGGCGCTCTTCTTCGTCACCGGGGGGCTCCTCGTCGGCAACGAGGTCTTCGGCCTGGTCGACATCGGCGCGTCGAGCGAGGTCGTCCTCCGGCTCGCCGAGGCCACGCTCGCCCTCGTCCTCTTCTCCGACGCCTCCCGGGTCGACGTCACGAAGCTGAGGCGGGAGTTCTCGATTCCGGGGCGGCTGCTCGGAATCGGCCTGCCGCTGACGATCGCCGCGGGCACGCTCGCCGGCTACGTCATCGACGGGCTCTCGGTCGTGGAGGGCTTCGTCCTCGCGGTCGCGCTCGCGCCGACCGACGCGGCCCTGGGACAGGCGGTCGTGACCGACGCGCGGCTGCCGACGCGGGTCCGGCAGAGCCTGAACGTCGAGAGCGGCCTGAACGACGGGATCTGCGTGCCGCTCCTCTTCATCGCGCTCGCGATGGCCGACGCCGAGGAGGCGACCGGTCCCGCCGATGCCGTCTCGCTCGTCGTGGAGGAGATCGGGTGGGGGGCCCTCGCCGGCCTCGTCGCCGGCCTCCTCGCCGCCTTCGTCGTTCGCCAAGCGGTCGCGCGGCGGCTGGCGGAGGCCACGTGGCTCCAGGTGATACCGCTCGCGGCGGCGGCGCTCGCCTACGGGATAGCGACGGGACTCGGCGGCAGCGGGTTCATCGCCGCCTATGTCGGCGGCCTCGTCTTCGGCGTGCTGCGCCGGGACACCGAGGGCGAGCTCTCCTACTTCATCGAGGAGGCGGGCTCGGTCTTCGACGCGGTCACCTTCATCGTCTTCGGCGCGGTCATTCTCGGCCCGGCGCTCGGGCGGCTCGACTGGGAGCTCGTCGCCTACGCCCTCCTCAGCCTCACGGTCGTGCGGATGCTGCCGGTCGCGATCTCCCTGGTCGGCTCGAAGGCGGCGGCGCCGACGGTCGCCTTCATGGGCTGGTTCGGGCCGCGCGGCCTCGCCTCGATCGTATTCGCGGTGCTCATCATGGACGAGGCCGACCTGACCCACGAGGCGACCGTGGTCGACACGATCATCCTCACCGTGGGCCTCTCGGTGCTCCTGCACGGTCTCACGGCCGTCCCGCTCACCAACCGGTATGTGGCCTGGTACGGGCGTCGACCGCGGCCGGAGATGGAGGACGTCCCCGCCACCGAGGTGCGGTGGCGACGGTTTCCCGCGCCTCCGGGGCGGGCGAAGCCGGGCGGAGAGGGTTCCGCCGCTCGCTAGCCGCCCGGTCGGCCGGGGGTCAGGGGTGCGAAAGATCAGGGGTCGGGTAAGGGGATGCGCCCGATTCGCCGGCGGCCCGCCGCACGTGATCCTGGACGCATGGCCTTTTCCCTCCTCCAGCGATCCACCCGACCGGGCCGGACGGCCCGCGAGGACGAAGCCCGCAAGTCAGGAGCAGCGATGACGAGCACGATCACGGCCTCGACGTCCCCCTCCGGCGTGCCGACCGCGGGCGCCCCGTCGGAGCTTGTCCACTTCTCCGCGGTGACGAAGCGCTACGGCAGCGGCGACAGCTCCGTCGTCGCGCTTCGCGACGTCTCCCTCGGCTTGACCGAGGGCTCGTACACCGCGGTGATGGGACCGTCGGGCTCGGGCAAGAGCACGTTCCTCCACTGCGCCGCCGGCCTCGATCGGCCCAGCTCCGGGTCGGTGCACCTCGCCGGCGTCAGCCTGGGCGACCTCGACGAGGATGCGCTGAGCCGGCTGCGCCGCGAGCGCGTGGGGTTCGTCTTCCAGTCCTTCAACCTCGTACCGTCCCTGACGGCGGCAGAGAACATCTCGTTGCCGCTGCGCCTGGCGGGTGTCAAGCCGGACCGGGCCTGGCACGCCGAGGTCGTGGAGCGGGTCGGGCTGGCCGACCGGCTGAAGCACAAGCCGGGCGAGCTGTCCGGCGGCCAGCAGCAGCGAGTTGCCATCGCCCGCGCGCTCGTCGCGCGACCGGACGTGATCTTCGCGGACGAGCCCACCGGCGCTCTCGACACGCGAACCGGCCGGGACATCCTCCAGCTGCTGCGGGAAGCCGTCGACGTCCTCGACCAGACGGTCGTCATGGTCACTCACGATCCCGTCGCGGCCTCGACTGCGGACGCCGTCGTCTTCCTGGCCGACGGCGCCGTCGTCGACGAGCTGTCCTCCCCCTCCGCCGAGCAGGTCGCCGAGCGGATGACGACCCTGGAGGGCTGAGACGTGCTGCGCATCGCACTCGGAACGGTCAAGGCTCGAACCGGCGGCATCCTGGGCGCGCTCGTCGGCGTCACCGTGGCGATCTCGCTCGTCGTCTCTTCGGGCATCGTGCTCGAGTCGACGCTTCGGGCCGAGATCCCCGTCGAGCGGCTCGACCGGGCGGCCGTCGTCGTCGACCGGGGCCAGTCGTTCGGCCCCGCCGGCGCGGCGACAGACGAGCCGCTGCCGGAGCGGACGCGGATCGACGGCGCGCTCGCGGAGCGGCTGCGCCTCCCTTGCCGGCGTCGAGGAGGCGGTTCCCGACCGTACGTTTCCGACCGAGATCGTCGACGGGCAAGGACGCCGCCTCGCGGCCCGCGCCGGCGAGCATCCGGCCGGGCACGGCTGGAGCAGCGCCGCGCTCGCCGGGCTCGCAGTGGCCGAGGGCCGCGCGCCGCGCGGCGCCGCGGACGTCGTGGTCGACGCCGGTCTCGCCGGACGCCGGTCCCGTGCGCGTCGGCGAGACCGTTCGCGTCGCGACCGCCTCCGGCAGCGATGCGTTCACGGTCGTCGGCATCGCCGCGCCGCCCCCGGGGCAGGAACGCTCCGTCCTCGCCTGCCGCGTACTTCCGCGACGACGTCGCCGGTCGCCTCTCGGGCACCGGGGACCGGGTCGAGCTGATCGGGATCACGGTCCGGCCCGGGACCGACGTGCAGGCTCTCGCCGACCGAGTTCGCGACGGATCGTCGAGCCGTCCGGGCTCCGCGTGCTCACGGGCTCGCAGCGCGGCGAGGCCGAGTCGATCGAGAGCGTGCTCAACCGCGAAGGCGTCCTCTCCGGGCTCGGCGCTCCTCGCCGCCCTCGGCACTTTCGTGGCGATCTTCGTCGTCTCGAGCGCGTTCGCGCTCTCGGTGCAGCAGCGTCACCGCGAGCTCGCGCTGCTCCGGGCGATCGGCGCGACGCCGCGCCAGGTGCGGCGCATGATCGCCGTCGAGGCGCTCGTGATCGCCGTCGCCGGCACGGTCCTCGCCTTCCTGGTCGGCGTTCTCATGGCCATGGCCGAACGCCGGCTCTTCATCCGCGCGGGCGTGCTGCCGGCCGACTTTCGCCTCGTCGTCGGCTGGATCCCGGTCGCGGTCGGGCTCGCCGCCGCGGTCGTGACCACCCAGCTCGCCTCCTTCGTGAGCGGCAGGCGTGCGTCCCGCATCCGTCCCGTCGACGCGCTGCGCGAGGCTGCGGTCGAGCGCCGGCTGATCACGCCGCTCCGGGCCGTCGCCGGTCTCGCGGCCCTCGTGGTCGGCCTCGATCGTCTTCGTCACGACGACGCGCAACGTCGAGCGGCGGCGGCGGCGACGATGCGCCCGCGGCCGGCCTCGTCTGGATGCTCGCGGCCACTCTGCTCGGCCCGCTCCTCGCGCTGCCGTTCGTCTGGGCGCTCGGCCGGCCGTTGGCCGCGCTCAGCCCCGGCCCCGGGCTGCTCGCGCGCGCGAGCTCCCGCGCGAACCTCCGGCACCTCGTCTCGGTGGCGACGCCGCTCATGCTCGCGGTCTCGCTCGCCTGCGCGCTCCTGATCGCCCGGGCGACGGTCGAGAAGGTCACGCGGGAGCAGGTCGCGGGCCAGCCTGACCGCCGACCACGTCGTCGTGCCGGCGAGCGGGGGGCTGATGCCCCAGGTCGCCGCCGCGGCGCGGAGCCTTCCGGGCGTGCGCCACGTCGCCGCCGCGTCCTCGACCTCGGTGGTCGTCTCCTCAGGTGGGAACAACCCGACGCTCCCCGCCCTCGCGGTCGACGGGCCGACCGCGGCCGGCGTGCTCGACCTGGACGTCAGCGCCGGCTCGCTCGCCGCCGTGCAGGGGTCGAGCTTCGCCGTCGACTCCAGGCTCGCGCGGCAGCTCGGCTGGGCGCCTCGGGGATCGCATCACGCTGTGGCTCGGCGACGGGACCCGCGTGCAGCTGCGCCTGGTCGCGCTCTTCCGCCGGCCCCTCGGCTTCGGGCAGGTCGTGCTCCCGCGCGGTGTCGTCGCCGGCCACGTCTCCGACCCGCTCGACACCGCCGTCTTCGTCACCGCCGCGCCGAACGCGGACGCTGGCTGCCGCCGGCCTCGAGGACCTGGCGGACGCCGACGCCGGGGTCGAGGTGCTCACGCGGTCGGAGTACCTGGAGCGCCTCGACAGCGAGGCGAAGAAGCAGTCGCTCGCCGCCTACGCGCTGCTCGGCATCATCGTCCTCTTCGCCGCCATCGCCGCCGTCAACGCGCTCGCCGTGGCTGTCTCGGCGCGGTCGCGCGATCTCGAGCTCCTTCGGCTGATCGGGGCGACCCGGCGCCAGCTGGTCCGCATGGTCCGGTTCGAGGTGCTGATCGTGGTCACGTTCGCGATCGTCGTGGGCGCCCTCACCGCGGCCCCCGGTGTCGTCGCCTTCACCTACGGCCAGACGGGGAGCCTCGTTCCGACCGTCCCTGCCTGGCTCTGGCTGGGGCTGCCGTCGACCGCGCTCGGGCTGGCGTCCGTGGCGATCGCAGTGCCGCTGCGCGCTGCCTTGAAGGCGGGGCGGGGCTCCGTCACGGCGGGCGTCCAGTAGGCGCTCAGGTCAGGTTCTCGAGGTCGGGCCACACGTCGATCGGCGAGCCGACGATCTCCGGGTCCGGTGGCTTCGCGACCTCCGGGTCCTTGTCGGCGTAGGGCAGCTCGCCGAGCACGTGCCTGATCGCGTTGATGCGGGCCGTCCGCTTCTCGTTCGAGTTGACCACGGTCCACGGAGTCTGCGGCGTGTGCGTGAACAGGAACATGTCGTTCTGGGCCCGCGTGTAGTCGTCCCAGCGGTTCGGGCCCTCCTCGTCGAGCTTGCTCAGCTTCCAGACCTTCAGCGGGTCCGTGCGGCGCGAGTCCAGCCGCTTGATCTGCTCCTTCCGGTTGACGGCGAGGTAGAGCTTCATGATCCGGAGGCCCTGCTCCGAGAGCCCCTGCTCGACACGCGGCACCTGGCGGAGGAAGAGGGAGGTCTCGGCCCGCGTGCAGAACCCCATCACGCGCTCGACGCCTGCGCGGTTGTACCAGGAGCGGTCGAAGAAGACGATCTCGCCCGCTGCCGGGAGGTGCTCCATGTAGCGCTGGAAGTAGTACTGCGTCCGCTCGCGGTCGCTCGGCGCCGCGAGCGCCACCGTGCGCGACCCGCGTGGGTTCAGGTGCTCCTGGAACCGCTTGATCGTGCCGCCCTTCCCGGCGGTGTCGCGTCCCTCGACGAGGACCAGCAGCTTCTCGCCGCTCGTCTTGATCCAGGACTGCACCTTCACGAGCTCGATCTGGAGCAGACGGAGCTCCCGCTCGTACTCCTTCCGCGGCATCTTCGCCGGGTGCGGCAGCCACGAGCCGGTGAGGGCCTGGTCCGCCGTGTCGTTGCTCATCGCCGGCGCCTCCTCAGGTCGACTCGATCGCGTCGAGGACGTCCAGCTTCGTCGACCGGCGGGCCGGGATCAAGGAGGCGAGGACGCCCAGGCCGACGCCGAGCACGAGGATGAGGAGGATCCGGAAGCCCGGGAGGCTGAAGGCGATCGTCGCGTCCGAGAGTCGGTCGATCGAGTGGATGAGGGCCCAGCCGACGAAGATGCCGAGGAGGAGGCCGACGATCGTGCCGAGGGCGGCGATGAGCATCGACTCCAGTCTTACCATCCTCTGCACCCGCCGGTCGGTCATCCCGATGGCGCGCAGGAGCCCGAGCTCGCGCCGCCGCTCGAGAATCGAGAGCGACAGGGTGTTGACGATGCCGATGACCGCGATGATCACGCTCATGAGCAGGAGGCCGTTCACGGCGTTGATGAGGAAGTCGAAGATCGAACCGATGAGCCGACCGAGCGCGTTGCCCTCGGTCAGCTCGATGTCGGGCCGGAGCGCGACGCGGTCCTCGATCCCGTCCTTCGTGTCGGTCTGGGCGCCGGAGGTCACGTCGAGGAACGCGACCGTGGGGGCCGTGTCGCCGACGAGCGAGTCGAAGGTCTCCTCGTCGACGAAGCTCCCCGTCTGGGCGGTGTCGATCGACGGCTCGATCACGGCCACGACCTCGAGTTCGACCGCGTCCCCCGCGGCGTCCGCGATCGTCACGGTCGAGCCGAGCGCGGGCCCGTCCCCGTCCGAGCTGTCCCCTCCCAGGGCGGAACCAGTGCCGATCGCCGCGACGGTGCCGGGAGCGAGGTCGGCGAACGAGCCTGCTGACAGTGTCAGGTCTGCGACCTCCTGGATCGCCGCGACGTCGCCGGTCGAGAGCAGGGAAGCCTCGCCGTCGAGCGTCACGGACTCCCTCCGGAACGGGACGACGACCTCGACCTCGTCGATGCCCTCGAGGTCGTTCACGAGCTGGTCGTCGATCGTGCCGCCGGTGCTTGCGATCAGGTAGTCGGCCGACTCGAGCTTCTTGATCTCGCCGACCACGAAGTCCTTCACGCTCGTCCCGGCAACGGAGACGAGGGTCACGAGGAAGACGCCGATCAGGAGCGCGTTCGCGGTCGTCGCCGTGCGCTGCGGGTTCCGCGACGTGTTGTCGGTCGCCAACCTGCCTTCGAGACCGAACAGCGACATCACCGGACGGAAGATGCGCGCGCCGGCGACGGCGATGATCGGCCCTCCGACGATGACGCCGACGAAGAGTGCGAGCGCGCCCAGCCCGATCGCGGCGGCTCCGCCGCCGAACACGAGGCCGGCCACGCCGAGGACGACGAGCACGGCGGTGGCGATGCTCCGCTTCCGCGAGAAGGGGCTCCGCTCGACCGCGGCCGTCCTCAACGCCTCGATCGGCTCGGTCTTCGCCGCGCGCCGGGCGGGGATGGTCACCGAGAGCACCGGTGATCAGCGTGCCGAGGAGGAGGCCGCCGATGACGTTGGTGGGCTTGATCTTGATCCCGCTGCCGGGGAGGTCGACACCGAACGCCTGCAGGACCAGGACGAGCAGGAAGGTCAGGACGAAGCCGACGAGAACGCCCAGGACCGACCCGAGCAGCCCGATGACGAGGCCCTCGTAGCGGAGCGCCCGCTTGATCTGCTTCGGCGTCGCCCCGATCGCCGACATGACCGCCAGCTCGCGGAGGCGCTGCGAGACGATGACGCTGAACGTGTTGTAGATGACGAAGCCCCCCACGAGCATGGCGAGGATCGCGAAGGCCTGCAGGCCGGTCTTCAGGTAGCGGCCCGTCGACCCGATCTCGTCCCGCTTGTCCTGGCGGAGCTCGTCGCCGGTCTGCGCGACGAAGCCCGCGGGCACGACCGGCTCGACGGCCGCGGCCAGCTGCTCCTGGTCGGCGTCGCCGCGGAGGTAGTACTCCTGGTATTCGACCTGGCCCGAGGTGAGCCAGTCGAACGCCGTCGCGGCGGGGAGCGAGACCGTGCCGCCGCCGTCGAGCGCGTCCGAGCTGCCGAAGCGAGTGATGCCGACGACCGTCGCGTCGGACTCCCCGGCGAGCGTGAGCACGGTGACCTGGTCGCCGACCGCGAGGCCCTCCTCGTCGGCGAGACCCCGGTCGACCGCGATCTCGCCGGCCGCGGCCGGAGCCGCGCCATCCTCGATGTCGAGCGGGTTCAGCTCCTCGTCCTCGATCCAGAGCCTTCCGGTTGCGTCGTTGCCGAAGGTGGAGCCGTCGGCGGCGAGGAACGAGACCTCGCCGGTGGTGACCCCGCCGCCCGCCTCGACGCCGTCCGTGGCCACCATCCGGTCCGCCGCCTCGCCGGGGATCCGGAGCTCCTCGGCGAAGTTCGCGCCCTCGGACTCGTCGGCGTCCTCGTTCACGACGATGGCGACGTCGACGCTGCCGTACTGGCGGTCGACGTCACCCTCGAGCGCGTCGACCACCCGGTCGGAGACGAACCCGGTCGCGGCGAAGAACGCGACGCCGGTGATGATCGCCACGAGCGTGGCGACGTAGCGCGCCGGGTTGTGGCGGACGCCGCTCCAGGCGAGGCTCAGCATGGGGCGGTCAGCCCTCGAACCGCTTCATGCGGTCGAGCACGCGGTCGGTGGTAGGGCTCGGCATCTCGTCCACGATCTGGCCGTCGGCGAGGAAGAGCACGTGGTCCGAGTACGAGGCGGCGTGCGGGTCGTGCGTGACCATGACGATCGTCTGGCCGGTCTCGGCGACGGCCTGCTTCATGAAGGTGAGGATCTCCATGCCCGTGCGCGAGTCGAGTGCGCCCGTCGGCTCGTCCGCGAAGACGATGTCGGGCTTCGGGACGAGCGCGCGCACCACCGCGACGCGCTGCTGCTGTCCGCCGGAGAGCTGGCTCGGCAGGTTCCGGAGCCGGTCGCCGAGCCCGACCGTGGCCACGATCTGGTCGAACCACCCGTGGTCGGGGTCCTGGCCGGCGAGGGTGAGCGGCAGCAGAATGTTCTCGCGCGCGGTGAGGCTCGGGATCAGGTTGTACTGCTGGAAGATGAAGCCGAGGTGGTCGCGCCGGAGCAGCGTCAGGTCGGTCTTCGAGAGGCCCGACAGCTCGGTTTCGCCGATGAACGCCGACCCGGCCGTGAGCCGGTCGAGCCCGGCGACGCACTGCATGAGCGTGCTCTTGCCGGACCCCGACGGGCCCATGATCGCCGTGAACCGCTGGGCGGGGAAGTCCACCGTGACGCCCGCCAGCGCGTGCACCGCCGCCTCCCCCTCGCCGTAGGTCTTGACAGCATCGAGGGCCTTCGCGGCCGTCGTCGCTCCCGCATCCCCATTGGTTGCCATCCTGTCCTCCCCACTGGTGCCTCGGCCTCAGGCTTCAGAGACCGTTAAGAGGCCGTCGTTGCGATGTTCGAAATCGAGGAGTCTAAGACACTTTCCAATCTGGTTCCGGCGAACGATTCCCGCTCGGATGTGAACCTCTTTCGCTTCTTCCCGGGTGACGAGTCGGCGATCTACGAGAGCGGGCACGAGGCGGCGCTCGTGATGCTGGTCGCCTTCCATCCGCGGCAAGACCGGCCGGAGGAGGGCGGAATGGTCGGCCGCCTACTAGCCGGAATCGGCTTCGGTCGATGCGAAGACGGCGAGCGCGACGAGCGCCAGCACAAAGAGAGCGATGTTGGCGACGTCGATGATCGTGTCGAGGCGGGACAGACCCGCGCCCGTTCTGCCGAGGCGGGCGATCGCCGCCTGGCGGACGTGGTGCGTCCAGCGGAGGGAGCGGTAGGCCCGCGTGACGCGGAGGCGGTCGAAGAGGATTCCGACCGACTTCCCGAAGTTCGTGCGCGGCGCGAGGCCTGCCTCGTACTCCCGCGCCAACGGGTAGGCGAGGCCGAGCGCGACCACGGCCGCGGTGAGGCGCGAGGCGAACGCGAGGACGATGCCGGCGAGCGGCGAGAGCAGCTCCTCCCAGTAGACGCTCGGCGAGTCGACCCCGACCGACACCTCGTTCACGCGGCCCACGACCGCCGCGCCGATGATCCCGAGCCAGAGGAGCCAGTAGAACGACTTGCGGACGTACCAAATGGCGAGAAGCGCGAGGGCGTCACCGCTGCCCGGGCGGAGGGCCGCCTCTGGTCGCAGGCCGGACATCACTCCTCGTCGCGGAGGTGCCGGATCCTCAAACCCACGAGCATGGCGACGAACGTGACCAAGTACACCTGACCCGTCACGGCCTCGCTCGTGGCCAGGAGCCGGCCCAGGTTGCTGGCCGCCGTCAGGTCGCCGTAGCCCACGGTCGTGATCGTGGTGAGGCTGAAGTACATGAACGACGTCGTCGCCTGCTCGCCGGCGTCGCCGAAGAAGGGCTCGGACTGGGCGCCGTCGACGAAGAGGAAGACGTACCAGTACGCCAGCGCGATCAGGAGGTAGGCGGCGACCGCGCCGAGCATCGTCGCGCGCGTGACCCGGCGGTGCTTCGTGAGCCGTCTGATCACGGCCAGCGGGGTCATGACCGCGATCACGACCCAGAGCGGCGAGGGCCGCCCCGAGCTGAACCCGCGGAGGTCGGCGTCGGAGGCGATCGCCACCCCGAGGAAGGTCAGACTCAGGATTGCCGCGAGGACGAAGAGCGCATCGGCGACGCGTTGCCACCGACGGGCGATGCCGGAGGCTCGCAGCGCGAGCAGGAGTGTGACGCCGGTGACCAGGCTCACCGCCGTGGACGCCGCCTGCCTCGACGCCGCGTCCGACGGCGAGCGCAGGTCGACGAGCGAGAGGATCGCGACTGCCAGGATCGTCAGTGCCAGGACGGGTGCGAAGCGGTCGAGCTGCGGCGAACGGTCGTCGAAGAGCCGGTGTCTCCCCCGCGGCGAGGCGCGCCCGGCGAGGTCGAGTTTCCTCTGCGCTCACGGCGACCCCACGCCCGGGCTGGACTCGGCGGCGAGCGCCGCGTCGATCTCCTCGGCGAAGGCGTCGTAGTCGAGGACCCCGGTGACCCAGTCCGTGATCCGCTGCCAGAGGAGACCGGAGCCGACGTCGGCCGGCATCTGGTCGGAGGCGTCGAACCCGAGCGCGGGGGTGTCGGCGACGGCGGCTGCGAGATCCTGCGGGAAGTCCGGGTAGATGCTCGCCGGGATCGAGGACTTGGCGCTCAGGAACCCGCCGCTGCGGGCCCAGCTCTCGCCGGCGTCCGGCCCGGCGAGGTAGGCCATCAGCGAGTCGACGTCGGGATCGCGGCGGAACTGCACCGCCTGGTCGCCGCCGACGAGGATCGGGGGCGTGTCCTCCGTCTCGCCGGGAAAGAGGAACCAGTCGACGTCGCCGTCGGCTCCGATCGTTGTCCCGTCGGGCATCCAGTTGGTCGCGAAGTCCGCCTGTTTGTAGAGCGCGCAGCCCGGCGGATCCGCGAAGAGCGGCAGGACGGTCTCGGAGACCGGCGTCTCGACGACCCCGGCGAGCCCTCCGGCCACGCGGCCCGGGGCGAGGACGAGCTCGTGGAAGTCGTCGAACGCCGCGGCGATCTCCGGGTCGTCGAAGGGCACCTCCCCCTCGGCCCACTTCTCGTAGGTGTCCGGCCCGGCCTTGCGAAGCACGATGTCCTCTACCCAGTCGGTCGCCGCCCAGCCGGTTGCCGTGCCGGCCTCCATGGAGAAGCACCAGGGCGCGATGTCCGTGTCGGACTGGATCTCGGCGACGAGATCGTCCAGCTCCTCGAGTGTCTGCGGCGGCTCCCAGCCGTTCTCGGCGAAGACGTCGGGCCGGTACCAGACGAGGCTCTTGACGACGAGACGGAACGGGACGCCGTACGCGGCGTCGTCCGTCCTCCCGAGCGCCGCGGCCGCCGGGGAGTAGTTGTTCTCGATCTCCGCCGCGGTCTGGTCGGTCAGCTCGAGGATGTCGCCGTCCTCGGCGAACTGCCGAATCAGGCCGGGCTGCGGGACGATCGCGACGTCGGGCGGGTCGTTGCCCTCCCCGACCCGCTTGCGGAGGTCCTCGACGAAGTTGACGCTCCCGACGTAGCGGACGTCCACCCCCGAGGCCTCGACGAACGGCTGCAGCGTCTCGACGAACCGGTCCGCCTGGACGCCCTGGTACGGGCCGAAGATCTCGATCGTGTCCGCCGACGGAGGCTTGGGCTCGCCGGCTCCGGCGCAGCCGGCCGTGGCGGCGCAGACGAGCGCTGCGAGCGCTGCCGCCGCGATCCTCACCGGACGCTGACCACGAAGAGGTCGTCGCGCTGGTAGAGGAGGCGGAGGTCGACCGGCCCGTCGAACCGGTCCGCGATCTCCGAGGCGAGCTGCCACGCGGGCCGCGGCTCGTTCGGCCCGGAGACGAGGATCTCCACCGACGCCCGGTCGTCGGCGGCGTCCGCGGTCAGCTCGACGACATTCACGCTGTCGTCCCACTCGACGACGGCCTCGGCGACCGACCGCCGCAGCGACGCGTCCTGGATCGTGGCGCGGGTGTGGTACGAGAGCGGGACGGCCACGGCGATGACCGCGGCGGCCGTGAGGGCGAGCCGGCGCGTGAGCATGCGGCCGCCGCCCGTCGCCGTCGGCCGGAACCCGGCCAGGATCAGGAGCACCGACGCCGAGAAGATGATCGCCGCCAGGTTCGTGACGTAGAGGAGGAAGGCGTTCGCCGCCTCGTCCTCGGTGCCGACCTTCAACGTGATCCCGACGGTGGCGAGCGGGGGCACGAGCGCCACCGCGATCCCGACGCCGGGGAGCGCGGACAGCGTCGAGCGGCGGGGCAGAATGTACCCGGCGGCCGCGCCGGCGGTGACCGCGACCCCCAGGTCGAGGAGGCCCGGGAACGTGCGGGCGGCCACCTCGCTCGGCAGCTCGGTCACGTCCGTGATCTCCGTGCCCGCGATGAAGGCCGTCACGTACCCGACGGCGATCGCGGCCACGGTGCCGAGCGCGATCACGCCGACGCTCCTGGCGAGGCGGACGTTGCGCGCCATCACCGTCGCGGCGGCGGCAGCGGTGATCGGCGTCATGAGCGGGGCGACCAGCATCGCCCCGATCACCACCGCCGCCGAGTTGGCGAGCAACCCGAAAGCGGCGATCCCCGCCGAGAGGATCGTCAGCATCGTGAACTTCGTCAGGTAGTGGACGAACGTCTCCCCTTCGGGGATCAGCTCCTCGACCGCCTCCAGCTCGTCGTCCGTGGGCGGGGAGACGACGCTGTCGCGGATCGCCTCGAGCAGCGTCCCGATCGCGGTCATCCCGGATCCGCTCGTGCCCTTCTCCGTCAGTCTTCGCTCCTCCCGCCCGGGATCCGCTCGTCTCCGCGGGAAGTCTTGCTTGCCGATCTGACGGCGCTCGTCACGGACCGGGCTCGATGTCGCGTGACTGCAGTGGGCTCAGATCGCCTCCCTGCACCCTCGAGGGTCTCGACGGACGAGTCGCCGACGGGGAAGCCGAGAAGGCCCGGCTGGGGCCTGCCTACCTGGGCGCGACGGAATGGTGCAGCCATGCGTGCGGGGCGCTCGAGGCGGCGACGGCGTCGAGCGCCGGCCGGACGCGGTCGATGTCGCGGCTCAACCGGGAGATGAGCGCCGACCACGCCACGACCGCCAACGCGTCGCCCATCCCGTCGCTCGCATCGACACAGCGCTCGAGGTCGGGGCCGACGACCGGCGCCGCGCCGGCAGATGAGGCCACCACGGCCGGGTCGGACGCGGTCGGATGGGTCGCGTCGAGCTGAGCCGCGACGGCCGAGAGCCGTTCGGCCGCCGTTTCGGCGGCTCGCCCGGCGGCGTCGACCGCCTCACGGCAGGCCGGTGAGGGGGAACCAAGCGACGGGACCAGCCCGACGAGGAGGGCGCGGGCGAGCGCCGGCGGGCGGAACACGGCCATCCACGACGCCATGTCGACCGGCTCTTTGTGCTCGGCGAGCGCTGCGACGAACGCGGCCTCCGCCCGCCGGTCGGCCTCCGTGAGCCGTTCCTCGGCGGCGGCCCGCCGCTCTCCTGGCTCCGTCACGAAGAGGCGGGCCCCCTCGGCGGCGGCGGCGTAGACCTCGGCGACCGTCCGCGCCAGGGCGGCCCGCGCGCCGCGGGGCCAGAGGACGAGGCTCAGCAGGGTTGCGGTGACCGCGCCGACGGTGAGCGTCTCGACCCGCACGACGGCGGTCTGGAGGCCCGGCACGTCCGTCAGGCCGAACAGGATCACGACCATCACAGCGAACGCCGCCTGGCCGACGACGAAGTGGATCGCACCAGGTGAGTAGGCGGCGAAGCCGACCGCGAACGGGTAGAGCAGCCAGAGGGCGGTCTCCGAGTCCCCCGCCGCCAGCGCGATGAGCGCCGCGACGACGAAGCCGGCGACCGTCCCGCCGACCGCCTCGAGGGCGGTCGCGTAGGTCGACGACGCGCCGGAGCGGAGGACCATGAGCGTGGCGAGGACGATCCAGAAGCCGTGCGCGACGGGGAGGATCTCGGCGATTGCCACCGCCGCCGCGAGGGCCGTTCCCGCGCGGATGCTGTTGCGGAGGATCACGCCCTCGGGATCGAGCTCGGAGGCCGCGAAGGCACGGGCCCGACCGGCGATCGAGCGAAGACCCTCGCGGCCGGACCGGCTCACTTCGGGCGCGGTCGTGAGCTCGGGCGGCTCCTCCCCGGCGGCGCCCATGACCCTCGCCGCCTCGTCCTCGATCCACAGCGTCACGTGGGAGAGCGCGAGGAGCGGGATCGAGGCGAGCATGGCGTCCAGGGTGGCGCGACCGTCACTCGACTCCCGCCGAGCCTCGGCCTCCACGCGGTCGCGACCGGCGGCCCGGGCGGCGTCCAGGGGCCGGAGCGCGCGCAGCGCCGCGTCGGCTGGGACGTCCCCGGCGAGGGTTGCGCGGGTCCGCTCGAGGGCGCTGGTCACCTCCTCGAGCAGGCCCGGATCGACCACGGCCGTCCTGCGGCCGGCGACGACCTCGGTCGCCAGGTCGACGCCCTGGTGGAGGTGCTCGACGAGATGCACCATGGCGACGTCCCGTGAAGCCGGCCCGTAGGGCCGAAGCGGGCTGGAGAGGCGCGTCTCCAGGAGCGTGGCCCCCGCCCTCGCCTCCGCCAACCGCTCGGCGGCCGCCCCGGGTTGCTCGAGCGAGGCGAGCGCGCCGGCCAGGTCTCCGGCCAGCGCCGCCGCCGCCTGGCGGATTCCGGTGCGTCTCTCGATCGGCCACAGCACGATCGCCGCGACCAGCGCCACTCCGCCGCCGAGCGCCCAGCCCGCGATGCGGTCTCCCAGCGCCAGCTGGTCGAGCGGCGCGAGGACCGAGAGCGAGTAGCCGAGGGCGACCGGCGCCACGTGCAGCGCCATGTAGCCGCCGAAGGCGGTCGCGAACGTCACACTGAAGGCGACAGCGAACATCCCGACCGCCCCCGCGGCCGGGAAGGACGAGAGGGCCGCGCCGAGGACGATCGCGAGGGCGCCCGCGACGATCGACGTCAGGTAGGCAGCGGCCATCCGCCGCGGCGGGCCGCCGTAGTCCGAGAACACGAGGGCGACGAAGCTGGCGAACACCGCATACATCGTCAGCGCGTCGTCATGGAGCACGAAGATCCCGAACGCCGTGAGGGAGGGGACGACGATCGCCGCCCGTCCGGCCTTGCGCAGGTTGACGAAGTCCGGCGCGTCCGCGCTGAGGCCCGCGACTCGTTCGAGCATGCGCGGCGATGCTATAGCCGGCGCGCCTCGGCCCGGCTCGGGCCGTCAGTCCTCCATCGACCGCGAGTCCACGCTCCGTCGCCAGACGACGATGCCGGCGGCGACCGTCGCGACCGTGCGTGCGAGCTCGAGCGCGGGCCCGAGGCGCTCCTCGCCGGGCTCCAGGAGGGCGCGCCGCGTCCCGCTGAACGGCGAGGCCCGCCGAACCTCAGCCGGCCCCATTCGGGTCGACGTTCTGGTTCAGCCGGAAGAGATTGCTCGGGTCGTACCTCCGCTTCACCTCGACCAGCCTGTCCCAGCTCGGTCCGAAGCCTGCCCTCACGAAGTCGGGCTCGTCGCCGAGCCCGGGGAAGTTGAGGTTCGTCCGGCCGGTGCCGAACGGCTCCAGGGCCGCGACGAGCTCCTGCGCCCAGGCGACATTGGCGTCGGACTCGTCCGGATCGGCCCAGTTCGCGAGGATCTCGACGAGGAAGGGCGCGTCGCGGGCACCGATCGCGGTCGCCGAGGCGTCGACCTCGCCGAGCGCTCCTCCGAGCGGCCAGAGCGTGACCATCGACATCGGCGATGGCCGGGCGGCCACCGAGGCGCCGATCGTCCTCACCGCCTCGTCCTCGAGCCCCGCCAGGTAGATCGACTTCCAGTAGTAGTGCAGGTCCCCGGCGGGGAAGAAGGGGTCGAACAGTTGCTGCAGCGTCGTGTAGGGGAGCGTCTCCGAGAGGTCGATCAGCGGCTGCTCCACCTCCCTGAGTGGCTGGAGGGGCTTCTCGCCCTCCGCCGGCGGCCCGACGTACATGCCCTCGAGGCTGACGACCGCCCGCCCGTGCAGCTCCTGCGGGAAGTCGGGCGCCGCCGGGATCGTCCACCACGTCGCCGTGAGGTTGACCTCGTCGGGCGCCCCGGCCGCGACCTCGCGCAGGCGGGCGATGGCCGGCACAGCGCTCTCCACCGCTATACGTCGGCCCCGCGAAGGCCACCAGCGGGCCGACCGGGTGGAGCCGAAACTCGAACGAGGTCACGACGCCGAAGTTCCCGCCGCCTCCCCGCAGGGCCCAGAAGAGGTCGCCGTTCTCCGTCTCGCTCGCGATCACGAGCTCGCCCTCCGCCGTGACGACGTCCGCCGAGACGAGGCTGTCGCAGGTCATGCCGTACGTCCGGCGGAGCCAGCCCTGCCCGCCCCCGAGCGTCAGGCCGGCCACCCCCGTCGTCGACACGATCCCCCCGGGTGCGGCGAGCCCGAAGAGCTGGGTCTCCCGGTCGAGGTCGCCCCAGGTCGCCCCACCGCCGACTCGGGCGAGCCGTCGCTCCGGGTCGACCCGAACGTCGCGCATCGCCCCCAGGTCGATCACGAGCCCGCCGTCACAGGTTCCGAAGCCGGCCACGTTGTGACCGCCCCCGCGGACGGCGACGGGGAGCCGGTGCTCCCCGGCGAAACGGACGGATGCGATCACGTCCGCGACGCCGCGGCAGCGGACGATGAGGGCAGGGCGCCTGTCGATCATGCCGTTCCAGACGCGCCGGGCAGACTCGTAGTCGGCGTGGTCGGGCGTGATCAGCCTGCCGTCCACGCGTACACCTAGCTCGGCGACCGCCTCCGAATCGAGTGCCGCCTCGGACCCGTCGAGCGTCTTGACTCCGACTGCCTTCATCTGGGTCTCCTTTCCGCGCGCGCGCAGGGGGCGCGCGCTGGGAGGTGCCGTCATGAGACTAGAGTACCATGATGAGCATGGCGATCTCATATGAGCTCACCGGCCGGCGAAGCCAGAAGGCGCGAACGCGCAGGCTGCTCGTCGCCGCAGCCCGCGAGCTGCTGGCGGAGGGGACGGCTCCGACCGTCGAGCAAGCCGCCGAGAGGGCGGACGTCTCGCGCGCGACGGCGTATCGCTACTTCCCCAACCGCCGGGAGCTCCTCGTCGCCGCCCATCCCGAGGTCGAGTCGACGTCGCTCCTCGGCCCCGAGCCGCCGGCCGACCCCGAGGAGCGCCTGGACGCGGTCGTCGTCGGCCTCGCCGAGATCTTCCTCGGCGCCGAGGAGACCTACCGGACCATGCTGCGCCTGTCGCTCGAGCCGAGCGTGGCCGACCGGGGCGAGCTCGTCCTGCGGGAAGGACGGCGGCTCATGTGGATCGAGGACGCGCTCGACCCGCTGCGCGACCGCCTGTCCGAAGACGAGCTCGGACGCCTCGTCACCGCCGTCGCCGCCGCGGTCGGGATCGAGGCGCTCGTCCTCCTCACCGACATCGCCGGCCTGCCCCGGCAGGAGACGGTCGAGGTGATGCGCTGGTCGGCGCGGGCGCTGCTCCGCTCCGCGCTGGCGGAGGCCGAGGCCGAGGCCTAGGCTCGACCGTAGTCACGCGGATCCCGCGCGAGTCGCGGGGCGCCTCAGTCCTCCTCCAACGCGGCCAGGCATCCCTGCAGCGCGGCTTCGCGCAGCTCGGGGCGAATCTCGGAGGCGAAGTCGCGGGCCATCTCCTCGGGGCTGCCTCCCTGGATCAGCGAGATCGAAGCGAGCGGAGCGTTCGTGCAGAAGTCGTACGCGAGGAGGTAGGCGCGATCCTGCTCGAGCGGGATCGTCTCGGACGACGTCGTGGTCGTCGCACGGCCGGAGGTGTCGGTGGGAGGGGCGCTCTCCGTCGTGCCGGAGCAGGCCGTCGCGACGAGCGCGACCACGGCCAGAAGGAGCAGTCCGGCCCCGCGGCGCATGCGCGCCGAGCCGTTCTGTCCCGCGGTCGAAGCCTGCGGAGGCATACCCCGTTCTACCGTGTCGACCCGTTTGCAAACGGCCCTGCGGCCGTCCGGGGCTCGTGCCGGCAGGCTTCCCCGCGATCCCCGTCAGAGGGCGGGCTTCATGAACATGTCCCACGTCGCCGCGACGAGCAGCAGGACGATCAGGCGGTAGCCCCACGACCAGCGGGTGAGCTGGCGGACCGCTTCTTCGTGGTCGCCCTCCGCGGCTGCCCGCTCGGCCGCCAGCGCCGTTCGACTCTGGTGGATCGCGCCGACGAGGAACGCGGCGGCGAAGAGGGCGAGCCCGAGCTGGATCCAGAGCTGTCCGAAGTCCCAGGCGGCAGTCTCGAGGACGAGCCAGAGGCCGAGGGCGACGACGGCGAGCGTCGCGGGGGCCAGCACGAGCGGACCGAGGACGCGCAGGCCGGCGGTGAAGCGCGAGATCGCGCTCGGCGCCGGGTCGCGCAGGACGCGACCCGCCGCGACGGCGAGCATGATCCCGCCGCCGACCCAGACCATGGCCGCGAGCGCGTGGAGGAAGAGGAGCCAGTCGTAGAGCGATGTGGCGGCGGCCTGAGTCATGCCGCCTCCTGCCGGGCGACAGCCGGTCCCGGCCGCCGGGATGCGCCGTTTGCGCGTCCCTCGGCGCCCTGGAGCGGCCGCTCGGGCAGGAAGACGACGACGAGCAGCGCCAGCGCCGCGATCGGCGCGGCGACCAGGAACACCGCCCGGACCCCGTCGATCACCTCCTGCCGGGATGCCGACGCCCGCCGAGACGCGCGCACCGGCCACGGCGGCGAAGACGGCGCCGAAGACGGCGGCCCCCAGCGCTCCGCCGAGGGCGCGGAAGAAGCCGGCCGTGGCGGTGGCGATCCCGAGCTCTCGTCGGTCGACGCTGTTCTGGACGACGGTGACCAGGATCTGGGGACCATCCCGAAGCCGAGCCCGAATACCACGAGGGCGACGCCGGTACCGAGCCGCGAGGGATCGCCGGAAAGGCCCGCCAGGAGCAGGAGGGCGGCGGTCATCAGCGCCAGCCCGGTCAGGGGAAAGCGCTTGTAGCGTCCGGTCCGCGCGATGCTCCTTCCCGAGAGCGTCGTGGAGACGGTGATCCCCACCATCGCCGGGGCGAGAAGAGGCCGGCCTCGGTCGGGCTCGCGCCCGTCGTCGTCTGCAGGAAGAGCGGGACGAAGACGGTGATCGAGAACATCGCGGCGAGGGCGAGGAAGAGGGTCGCGCTGACGAGCCCGACCGCGCGAGAGCCGAGCATCCGCAGCGGGACGATGGGGTCCGGGACGCGCCGCTCGCGGACGAACAGCCCGGCGGCGAGCAGCGCGGTCGCCGCGATCAGGGCGAGGATCGGTGACGAATCCCACGGGTAGCGATCACCGCCCCAGATCGCCACGAGCACGAGCGTCCCGGCCGCGGCCGTCGAGCAGAGCGGCGCCGAAGCCGTCGAGACGGTGCTCAGGGCGCTCGACCTCAGACGTCCGGCAGATGCAGCGTCAGCCCCGTGAGCGCGACGATGCCGACCGGCAGGTTCGACGAGGAAGACCCAGCGCCAGCTTGCGCCGTCGACGAGCAACCCGCCGAGCAGCGGGCCCGCGACCGTCGCCGTGGCGAAGGCGGCTGCGATGTAGCCCTGGTAGCGGCCGCGCTCGCGCGGTGAGACGAGATCGCCGACTGCCGCCATCGCCAGCGCCATGAGCCCGCCCGCTGCCGCGCCCTGTGCGGCGCGCAGGCCGATCAGCTCGGTGATGTCCTGAGCGAGGCCGCAGAGCGCCGAGCTCGTGACGAACGCGGCCAGCGTGAGTTGCAGCAGCCGCTTGCGCCCGAGGCGATCGCCGAGCTTTCCCCAGAGGGGCGCCGTCGCGGCGGCCGCGACGACGTAAGCCGTTACGACCCAGGAGATGTCGGCGAGGCTGCCGAGGTCTTCGGCGATCACGGGCAGCGCCGTGGCCAGGATCGTCTGGTCGAGCACCGCCGGGAGCATCGCCAGCACGATCGAGGCGAACGCGAGGGCGAGCCCGCGCCGGTCGCTCGCACCCGCTCCGCCGGATTCGTGTGTGCTTCGCAGGTTCATAATTTCCTCAGCTAGATTTTTCTAGTAACTATAAGTTCTCGGCCACTGTAGCATGTGGGAGATGAGCGTGCAGCCCGGCCTCCGCGAGCGCAAGAAGCGGCAGACGTACGAGCTGATCGCCGAGACGGCGCGCCGGCTCTTTGCCGAGCGCGGCTTCGACGCCGTCACGGTCGCGGAGATCGCGCGGGCGGCCGACGTCTCCGAGAAGACGGTGTTCAACTACTTCCCGACGAAGGAAGACCTCTTCTACAGCCGGCTCGAGGCATTCGAGGACGAGCTCTTGCAGGCAATCCGCATGCGCGAGCCGGGTGAGAGCGCGCTCGCCGCCTTCCGCGCTCTCCTCCTCCAGCGGCGTGGCGTCTTCGACCTCCAGGCGAGCGGGGGCGACGCGGAGGCGACGAGGCGGCTTCACACCATGAGCCGGCTGGTCACCGAGAGCCCGGCACTTCTCGCCCGCGAGCGTCGCGTCTTCGACCGCTACGCCGCCGCCCTCGCGGAGCTGCTCGCCGAGGAAACCGGCGCCGATCCAGGCGACGTCGAGCCTCGGGCCGCCGCCAATGCGCTCCTCGGCGTCCACCGCGCGCTCATCGACTACTCGCGGGAGCGGGCCCGCTCCGGGGCGCCCGCCTCGCGGGTCGGGCGCGAGCTCCGCGCCCAGGCCGCGGCGGCGTTCGGCCGCCTCGAGCGTGGGCTGGGCGACTACGCCGTCAGGCGAGCGTGAGCCAACCGGCCGATCCGCCGACCCGGGGAACGGTGAGTTTTGCGGAGTCGAACGGTCTCAGGGGATCCGAAACCGAAGGATCGAGCGGGAGTTCGACCCGGAAGCCGTTCGGCGGCAAGCCGACCTCCGTGGGCCTCCCGATCGGGCTCGGGCCGAGACGGAGGGCCGTCCGGCTCGCGGGACTCGGCTCCAACCACTAGATTCTCACCTTCATGACGGTCGTCGCCGCGCTCGTGCCGCCCGTCGCACTCCGGGAATTGGCGTGAGCGAGCAGACCGCCCCGACCAGTCAGGCAGAACCCGCCGCAGCCGACGGGCAGGCCCCGCAGCGCGGGCCGCTCGTCCTCATCGCCCTGATCCTCGTCGCCGCCGTCGCGAACCTCAACCTCGCGGTGGCGAACGTCGCGCTGCCGGACATCGGCGAGGCGTTCGACTCGTCCCAGGTGACGCTCAACCTGATCGCCGTCGGCTACTCGCTCGGCCTGGCCGCCTCGGTCCTCTACCTGGGAGCGCTCGGCGACCGCTACGGCCGCAAGCTCATGCTCGTCCTCGGCACCGTGCTCGCCGTGCCGATGTCGCTGCTGGCCGCCTACGCGCCCTCGGACAACGTGCTCTTCGTCGCCCGTGTGGGCGGCGGCCTCGCGGCGGGGATGGCGTTCCCGACGACCCTCGCGCTGATCACGGCGCTCTGGTCGGGCCCGAAACGGACGCGGGCGATCGCACTCTGGTCGGGCATCGGGGGCGCGATCGCGGCGCTCGGGCCGCTGGCCTCGGGCGCGCTCCTCGAGGAGTTCTGGTGGGGCTCCGTCTTCCTGATCACGCTTCCCCTCGCCGTGGTCGCGGTCGTGCTGGCGATCCTCTTCGTGCCGAGCCACGTGAACGAGACCACCGGCCCCGTCGACAACCTCGGCGGGCTCCTCTCGATCCTCCTCGTGGGCGCGCTCGTCCTCGGGATCAACTTCGCCCCCGTGCAGGGCGAGGGGGCGATCGCCGTCGTGGGCGGCGTGATCGCGCTCGCGGCGTTGATCGCCTTCTACCTCCGGGAGCGCCGCGCGCGAAACCCCCTGTACGACCTCGACGTCGCCGGCCGGCGGGTCTTCTGGGTCGCCGCCTGCGCGGGGATCATCGTCTTCGGCTCGCTGATGGGCGCGATGTTCATCGGCCAGCAGTACCTGCAGATCGTCCTCAGCTACTCGACGCTCGAGGCCGGCGCGGCCATCCTCCCGGCCGCGATCTTCATGGTCCTGGTCGCCCCGCGCTCGGCGAAGCTCGTCGAGGCCTACGGCGCGAGGCTCACCCTGCTCTCCGGCTACCTCTTCTGCCTGCTGGGGTTCCTGACGATGCTGCTCCTCTGGAAGGAGGACGCCGACTACTGGAGGATCGGGCTCGGGTACGCGTTCATCGGGATCGGCGTCGGGCTCGCGGGCACGCCGGCCTCGCACTCGCTCACGGGCTCGGTGCCCGTGACCCGCGCCGGCATGGCCTCGGGCACGGCCGACCTCCAGCGGGACCTCGGCGGGGCGCTCATGCAGTCGATCATGGGAGCGCTCCTGACCGCGGGCTACGCGACGAAGATGGGCGAGGCGATTTCCTCGTCGGGCCAGAACGTCACCCAGCAGACCCAGGCGGCGCTCACGAAGTCGTTCGCCGGGGCGGAGGGCATCGCCAAGCAGCATCCCAAGTACGAGAGCCAGATCATCGCCGCCGCCCGCGAGTCGTTCCTCGACGGCGACCGCTGGGCGTACGCGTCCGGGATCGTCGCCATCCTGCTCGGGGCTGTCCTCGTCTTCGTCTTCTTCCCGCGCAAGCAGGGAGAGAACGAGCTCCTCGCGCGCTACCACGCGGAGGACTCGGCGAAGCGCCCGACTGCGTGATCCCTGCCGATCGCGCGTTCCATCCGGCGCAGCTCGTCCAGCGCTTCGCCGGGAAGCGGGAACCAACGCGCACGCTCGAACTCCGGGGACAGCGGTGGATCCACGAGCGGGGCGGTCGGGGGAGAGGCCTCGATCCGGCGGACCAGGCGCCGCGCCTCTTCGAGCTGGGCCGTGAGGTCGCGCGTCGCGTCGCTCGGCCGGGGCCCGGCGAGCGTGAGCGTGCCCGAGGCGAACGAGACGTCGTCGAGGGACAGCGGCGGCCGGAGACGGCCGCTCTCGTGGTGCCAGAGGCCGCTCGCGGGATCGAAGCGGTACAGCGGCAGCAGCTTCCACGCCTCGTCGGCGAGGAAGTGGATCGCGTCGACGACGTAGCGAAACACCGTCTCGCTCGTGAAGTAGTTGAAGCCGACGCGGACGAGGGAGAGCTTCGCGCCCAGGTTGCCGCGCGCCGACTGCGACGCCATCTGCGCCGACCACTCGTCGTCGATCGGAAAGATGCGATGGATGTACGGCCCGGCGCAGAAGCACCCGCTGCGCGCCTGGATTCCGAAGAGGTCGTTGAGCAGGGCGACCACGAAGCCGGAGTGCAGCAGGCGCCGCCCGTGCCGCATGCCGAGCGAGACGATCGCAAGTCGCTCCGTGTCCGTGTTGCCGAGGATCTCGATCCGCGGGTTCCTCCGCCAGGAGGCGAGGGCGCGCCGCGCGTAGTCGTCCTCGCGCCGCCGGATCTCATCCGCGCCGACGGCCTCCTTGAGCGCGAAGACGAGACCGGCGCGGATCGACTCGACGATCGCGGGGGTGCCGCCCTCCTCGCGGACCTCCGGGTCGGGATGGTAGGTCTGCACCGTCGGGCTGACGAAGAGGATCGTCCCGCCGCCCGGGACCGTCGGGACACGGTTCGAGAAGAGCCAGCGCTTGGCGACGAGGATCCCCGGCGTGCCCGGGCCGCCGACGAACTTGTGCGGCGAGAGGAAGACGGCGTCCTTGTAGGCGAGGTGTCCGTCCTCGCGGTCGGCGGACGGGTTCATGTCGATCGGAAGGTAGGGGCCGGCCGCTGCGTAGTCCCAGCAGGCGAGGGCGCCGTTGCGGTGGAGCACGATCGAGACGGCGTCGACGTCCGTGACGATGCCGGTCACGTTCGACGCGGCCGAGAAGGCGCCGATCTTCAGCGGCCGCTCCGCGTGGCGCTCGAGCTCCAGCTCGAGGTGCGCGAGGTCGGCGTGGCCCTCGGCGTCCTCGCGGATCGTGACGACGTCGGCGACCGACTCGCGCCAGGGGAGCTCGTTCGAGTGATGCTCGTAGGGTCCGACGAAGACGACCGGCCGGCTCGCCGGCGGGATGCTCGCCCGCCGCCAGCTGCTCCGGCAACCGGAGCCCGAGCACCTGCACGAGCTTGTCGATCGCGCCCGTCGAGCCGGTTCCGCAGAAGACGACGGCATCGTCGCGGCTCCCGTTGACGCAGCGATGGATGACGCCTCTGGCCTCCTCGCGGAGCGCCGTCATCTGCCGGCCCGTGGCCGAGGCCTCCGTGTGCGTGTTCGCGTAGAGCGGCAGGACGCGGTCGCGGATGAAGTCCTCGACGAAGGTGAGCGAGCGTCCCGAGGCCGTGTAGTCGGCGTAGACGAGCGGCCGGGGCCCGAACGGGCCCTCGATCGTGGCGTCGTCGCCGATCACCGAGTCGCGGATCGTCGCGATCAGCCGGTGCGAGGCGAGCTCGTCGAGGCGTTGCATGTCACGGCGCTCCGTCACGGCGCGAGGCAGATCGCATCGGTGCCCGTGATCGCGGTCCCGTCGCGCAGGCGGGCGGTGAGCGTCGCGGCCGTCGCGTGCGGCGGGACGGCGCCGGCCTCGTTGTCGATGAGGACGAGGAGATCGCGGTGGCCGTCGTGATCGAAATCCCAGCGGACCGCCGCGTACAAGCCTACGAGTCGCTGGATGTGCATCCCCTCCAGCTCCACGGAGGACAGGTCGATCCGGGAGGTGGCGACAGAGTCGCTCCCGTAGATCACGACGGGGATGAGACCGTGGCCGTCGTTGTGGATGCAGAAGGGCCAGATGTCGATCCGGACCGGAACCGGCGTGGTGCTCGGTAGCGCGACCGTCCAGTGGAAGCCGGCGGTGGCGGTTGCTCCGTCGGGGTCGGTGGCGGTGACCTCGACGTCGTAGGGGCTGGCGGCGCTGGCTCCGGGGGCGATCGTCCCCGCGATCTCTCCGGAGTCGGGGTCGATCGCGAGCCCGTCGGGCAGGCCGGTCGCCGAGAACGCGAGCTCGTCGCCGTCGGGGTCGTCGGCCTCGACCGGCAGCGTGACCGTGTCGCCTTCGACGCTGCTCTGGTTCTCGGGGGCCGTGACCACCGGCGGGCCGTTCGGCGGCTCCACCGCGTTCACGGTCACCGTGACCGTCGCCTGGTCGGATCCGCCCCGGCCGTCAGCCACCGTGTAGGCGAACGAGTCGACCCCGGTGAAGAGGGCGTCGGGCGTGTAGACGACCTCGCTGCCGTCCGTCTCGGCCTGCCCGTGACCCGGGCTCGAGACGCTCTCGACCGTCACGGCGTCGCCGTCGGCGTCGCCGTCGTTCGCCAGCACGTCGACGGTCACCGCCGCTCCCTCGTCGGTCTCGGCGAGGTCGTCGGCCGCGACGGGCGGCGTGTTCGGGCGTGTGACCGTCCAGTGGAAGCCGGCGGTGGCGGTTGCTCCGTCGGGGTCGGTGGCGGTGACCTCGACGTCGTAGGGGCTGGCGGCGCTGGCTCCGGGGGCGATCGTCCCCGCGATCTCTCCGGAGTCGGGGTCGATCGCGAGCCCGTCGGGCAGGCCGGTCGCCGAGAACGCGAGCTCGTCGCCGTCGGGGTCGTCGGCCTCGACCGGCAGCGTGACCGTGTCGCCTTCGACGCTGCTCTGGTCCTCGGGGGCCGTGACCACCGGCGGGCCGTTCGGCGGAGCCTCCCGGAGCTGGAAGGAGTAGACGCCGGTGCTGGTGATGTTGAGGCCGCTCACGGTGACGGTGTAGGTGCCGGTCTGGGGGAGGGTCGCCTCCTGGTCGACGTAGAAGGCGTCGAAGACGGTCGAGCCGTCCGGCGCGTTCAGGCTCCAGCGGACTTCGTTGGTGCTGCCGGTGAGCGCGTCGAGCACGGCCACCTGTCCGGCGGCGGCGTCGAACCGGTACCGATCGACCGCCAGCGGGGCCTCGATGTTGCCGGCTCCCGCGCCCGGCACGCCGTCGGACACCGTGTCTCCGAACGCGATCGTGAACTCGTCGACCTGCGGCGGGACCTCGACGAGCTGGAAGGAGTAGACGCCGGTGCTGGTGATGTTGAGGCCGCTCACGGTGAGGGTGTAGGTGCCGGTCTGGGGGAGGGTCGCCTGCTGGTCGACGTAGAAGGCGTCGAAGACGGTCGAGCCGTCCGGCGCGTTCAGGCTCCAGCGGACTTCGTTGGTGCTGCCGGTGAGCGCGTCGAGCACGGCCACCTGTCCGGCGGCGGCGTCGAACCGGTACACGTCGACCGCGCCCGGTGCCTCGAGGTTCCCCGCTCCCGGCGCCGGTACTCCGTCCGAGACGGTGTCGCCGAAGCCGATCGCGAACTCCTCGGCCTGCGGGACCTCGAGGACGCGGAACGAGTACGTGCCGACGTCGTCGATGCCATTCCCTTCCACCGTGAGGACGTACGTGCCCGTCTGCGTGAGGGAAACCTGCCGGTCCTGCAGCGGCAATCCGAAGAGCAGGGTGCCGTCGGGGGCTTCGAGCTGCCACCGGATCAGCACGTTGTTGCCGGAGAGCGCGTCGAACACCGCCACCTGGCCGGCGACGGCGTCGAGCGAGTACCGGTCGACGGCGCCCGGCGCCTCGAGGTTGCCCGCACCAGCTTCCGGCACGCCGTCCGAGACGGTGTCGCCGACTCCGATGGCGAACTCCTGCGGGTCGGGCGCGAGCAGGAGGCGGAAGGAGTACGTGCCCGTGGCGGTCGCGCTGCCGCCGCGCACGCCGAGCGTGTAGGTGCCGGTCTGGGGCAGGGTCTGGCGCCGGTCGACGTAGAGGCCGTCGAAGAGCAGGGTGCCGTCCGGCGCCTCCAGACTCAGCCTGAAGGCGCCCGCCCCGCCCGCGAGGACGTCGACGATCGCCTCGTCGCCCGCGGCGCCGTCGAAGCGGTACTCGTCCTCTGCGCCCCCGACCTCGATGTTGCCGGCGCCCGGCCCGGGGACGCCGTCGGAGGCGACGTCGCCGTAGCCGATCTGGAAGAGCTCGGTGTCGGCGGCCCCCGCCGGGGGCAGCGCCGCCACGAGCACGAGGCCCGTGAGGACGGTGATGAGCCGTCTCCGCGCGCGCCTCGGCAGGGGAGCGCGTCGTCTCGTGCGTCCGGATGGTCTCGTGCTGCGCATTGCGGCGAGGGTAGGACGCGCGACGCGAGACAGCTAGCGGGGTTTCCCTACACGTTCTGCGCAAGGCCCCGGAAGGCGCGCACCAGGGCCGCTGGACAGGCCTGCGCTCGTTGCACGGACGAGCGGCCGAGGGCCGAGGTCGTCCGGAGCAGTGGGGCGAGGTCGGCCGGAGCCTTCGCGATCCGCTCTGCAACTGCCTCCTGCAACGAGTCGGGGAGGCGCGATTCGGCAAAGGACAGGCCGCCCTCGTCGTCCACCGTCAGGCCGCGGGCCAGCTCCACCGCGCAGAATGGGTTGCCACCCGAGACCTTCTGGATCCTCCGTAGCGTCGGCCGGGAGATCGTCGTCACCACGCGGCCGAGGAGGGGAGCACGGTCAGGGGGCAAGTACCCGGAGCGTCCGGCAGCCCTCGGTCCCGCCGAGCCCGGGGTTTCTCTGCGGCTGGTTTTGCACGGTCTCGCGAGGCCGGGCGGCAAATGCCGGGATCGCGCCGACGAGTCCCGGTCCTGCGGCCGGTTGCTGTGGAAATCGGCACGCGATAGGGTCCCGGGCCGGGATATGACTCCGGGGCCTCCCGTTCTGGGGGAGGGGCGGCGTGGTCGAGCGGCCGGGCTGCCGCGGGCGTCTGAGCGCCCTCGTCGGCGACACGACTCTCTCGAAAGGGGCAGAGATGAGTAAACGGATGCTTGCGGCGGTTGGCCTGATTGTGCTTTTGGCCTCGCTGCTGGGTGGGACGGCCGCTCCGGCGGCCGCCACGAATTCCAAGATTCCTGACAATGACGGCCGGCTCGTGCACCTCCAGCTGCTGGCCTTCAACGACTACCACGGCCATCTGCAGGCGACGCACGCCCGGCACGGTCGACGGTGCCCCGGCGGGTGGCTCCGAGTACCTCGTCGTCCGAGCTCAACGAGCTGCGCAAGGGCCACAAGTACAGCCTCACCGTGGCCGCCGGTGACCTCATCGGTGGCTCGCCGGCCTTCTCCGGCCTCTTCCACGACGAGCCGTCGGTCGAGTCGCTCAACGCGATGGGCCTCGACATCTCCGGCGTCGGCAACCACGAGTTCGACGAGGGCGTCACCGAGCTGCTGCGCATGCAGAACGGCGGCTGCCACCCGGTCGACGGCTGCTACTTCCCGGACGAGCCGTACGCCGGGCGCCGACTTCCAGTGGCTCGCCGCCAACGTGGTCGAGCGAGGCGACCGGCAACGACGCCGCTGCCGCCGTACGAGATCAGAACGGTCAAGGGCGTCAAGGTCGCCTTCATCGGCATGACGCTCGAGGCGCACCGACGCACTGGTCGCCGCGTCCGGTATCCAGGGTTACGACTTCCTCGACGAGGCCGAGACCGCCAACGCCCTCGTGCCCGAGACTGCAGCGGACAGGGCGTCGAGGCCATCGTCGTGCTGCTGCACGAGGGCGGCGTCGCAGAACCGCCGCCCGGCGACGTGGATGCCTGCGTCGGCATCTCCGGCCCGATCGTCGCGATCAACGCCGCGCTGACCCCGAGATCGACGCGATGATCACCGGCCACACCCACCAGCCGTACAACTGCATGCTGCCCGACGCCGCCGGACAGCCGCGATCGTCACCAGCGCCTACTCGTACGGCCGTGTCGTCTCCGAGATCGACCTCGTCCTCGACAAGCGGACCAAGGACGTCCGCCGCGACCTGAGCACGGCCGACCAACCATGCCGTCATCCAGGCGGAGCTTGACCCCCGACCCGGCGCTGACCGCGGTCATCGACAAGTGGCAGCCGCTCGTCGATGCAGCCGGCAACGACGCCGGTCGGGACCATCACCGCCGACATCAACCGCGGCGGCGACCCGACCGGGAGACGACCGTGGCGTCGAGTCGGCCGCCGGCAACCTCGTCGCCGACGCCCAGCTGTGGTCGACGTCGTCCAGCGACGCCGACGTCGCGTTCATGAACCCCGGCGGCGTCCGCTCCGACCTGACCTACGCGCAGTCGGGGACCGAGGGCGACGGCGTCGTCACCTACGGCGAGGCGTTCACGTTCCAGCCGTTCGGCAACACGCTGGTCACATACCCGATGACCGGGGCGCAGATCGTCTCGGTGCTCGAGGAGCAGTGCCAGCCGGCCGGCTCGAGCCGTCCGTTCCTCCACCTCGGCGTGTCGGACGGCTTCACCTACGACCTCGCCAAGACCATCTGGCGGGCGACTGCACCTCGGTCGACGGTCAGCAACGTGCAGCTCAACGGCGTGCCGCTCGACCTGACGGCGACGCTACAACGTCACGGTGAACAACTTCCTGGCCGACGGCGGGGACAACTTCGACACGTTCGGCACGATCACGGCGCCGCGAGCAGCGACGGGGGCAACGACCTGCAGGCGCTCATCAACTACATGCAGGCGTTCAGCCCGCTCGATCCTCCGTGCACCGACCGAGTGAACGAACTGCCGTAGGGCGCGGAATCGCTCAGGCGGGCCCTGACCCGGGAGGGTCAGGTCCCGCCTCCGGGCCGAGCCGGGAGCGTAGTGATCCGACGAGGGATTGGGTCGCCCCCTGGCGGGTGAGCGTGAGCCGTCCAGCACGGTGAGGTCGAGCCGGGCGATCGCCCGCGGTCGGCGAGGAAGTCGATCCCGGCAGCGCCGTCACGAGAGCGCGCTGCATGGGTCGGGTCGGCGCGGGACCAGACAGGGCCTGGCCGCCGACGGGCCGCGAGCGGTCGGGTCCCTCTCCTGGGAGACAACGACAAATGCCCGTTTGCAGGCACTTCGAAAGACGGGAGCGACGGGACTCGAACCCGCGACCTCCGGCGTGACAGGCCGGTACGTGCTCGACCGGCACAGCCGGCTGCGACCCGGATTACTAGCTGGAGCAGGGCATTTCCGCCACGAGCCAGCGGCTGTGACCGGCTACGGCCGGCTGCCATCCGGCAGGGCCTGTGTAGTACATGCGTAGCTGGGCGGTTGTCGCACGAGGCAACAGCGGGCCGCGCGGGTGCTCGAGAATGGCTGTGTCCGGCCCCCCTTCATTTGGTCCAGCCGGTGTGTGGTGTTGGCTGAGAGTGAGAGACCGAATGGAGGTGATCGATGCGCGCGAAGCGCTTCACTGTGGAGCAGATCGTGGCCAAGTTGCGCGAGGCGGAGAAGCTGCAGGCTCAGGGTCTGACGATCCCGCAGGCCTGTAAGCGGCTGCAGATCTCGGATCAGACCTTCTACCGCTGGCGGATCAAGTACGGGGCCTTGAAGGAGGACGAGGCGCAGCGGCTGAAGGCGCTCGAGCAGGAGAACAGCCGCTTGAAGAGGATCGTGGCCGAGCAGGCGCTGGACATTTCGCTGCTCAGGGATCTGCAGAAGGGAAACTGGTGAGCCCGGCGCGCCGACGTGACGCCGTCCGCTATCTGGTGCGGCGAGGGAAGGTGTCGGAGCGTCGGGCTTGCCGGGTTGTCGGCCAGTACCGCTCGACCCAGCGCTACGAGCGGGTGGCGCCCGCGTACGAGCTGAAGCTGGTGGCGCGGATGAACGAGCTCGCGGCCGAGCATCCGCGCTACGGCTACCGAAGAGTCTGGGAAGAGGCACAGGCTCGAGCGCTACTCGCACAGGCGCATGCCGCGCTCGGTGACCGCGAGAAGGCGCTGCTCGAGCTGCGCACCGCATCGACGGCATTCGAGCGCCTCGGGGCGAGCATCGCGGTGGCCGCCAGCAAGAAAGGCCTGGCCGAGCTTGCCTGATGTGATCGGCTAGCCCGTTCTACCCCTCCACGGAGGCGTAGGATCAGCTCGCCCTACGTTCCACCGCCTGCAGTAGGTACTCGACCAGAGCCTCGAGCTGCTCGTCGGAGAGCCGCTCGCCGTAGTCGCCTGGCATGACACCGCCTTGGAAGCCCGCCGCGATCTCGGCGTCCGGGTTCACGATCGATTCGCGCACGAAGTCAGCGTCCTTCCCCCGCAGAGCATCATCCAGATTGGGGCCGGCGCCAGTCCCACTGCCCGCGTCGGCGAGCGTGTGACAGTTGCTGCAGCCGTTCAGGGTGAACAGTCTGGAGTCTTCGGGGGCCGGCTCTTCGGTCGTCGCCTCCTCCGTTGTTGTCTCCTCCTCGGCTGGTTGCGCGGCTGGCTGGGTTTCCCCGGAGCAGCCGGCCAACGCCAGCACGCACACAACGACGGCTGCGGCTCTCATCGAATCCACGTCTCCTTCGTTCGGGCGAGGCTAGCGACGGATGTTCGAGCGGTCTTGAACGGAACGAGTTCTCCGTAGAACGCTTCCAACTTCAGCCGCGAGGGACACGTCTGTACAGATGTGGAGGCCGAGCCGAGCGTGGTGACAGCGCAGTGGGAGGGAAGCGGCTTCGCCCTCTACGACGTCGCGTTCGCGCCGCTCCACCGCTTCGGGGCGTACACGCCGGAGCGGCCCTACGTTGCCATCGTAATCTCTGGAGGACTCGCCAAGACCTTTCCCGCCCGCTCGCAAGAGCTGTCGCCTCCGAGCGCGGTCGTCATGCCCGCGGAGGCCCGGCACCTGACACGCTTCGGAGCCGCCGGAGCACGGGTGCTCAAACTGGAGGTCGACCTGGACGACCTTGGCCCGTGCGCCGGACTCTTCGGCCGGATCAGGCACCTGCGAGCAGAGCCGCTCTCAGCAGCTGCCCGCCGGCTCGCGTGCGAGCTCCGCGCGCGGGACGCCTTCTCCCCGCTCGCGCTCGAGGGCCTCTCACTCGAGCTAATCGCCGCGGCCGCGCGCCTCTCCATCGACCCGCCGACTCGCCCACCGCTATGGCTTCGGGACGTCGAGGAACGCCTCCACGACTCGTTCTCGGAACGCCTTAGAGTCACCGATCTTGCAGACGCGGCGGCCGTCCACCCTGCGCATCTCGCGCGTGTCTTCCGCGCCAGGCACGGGATCTCGCTCGCCGAGTACGTGCGCCGCCTCCGCCTCGACTGGGCCGCGTTGCGTCTCGTCTCGTCTGAGGAGGCAATCGCGAGTATTGCCGCAGGAGCCGGCTTCGCCGACCAGAGCCACTTCACGCGCTCGTTCAAGCGCTACACCGGCCTGACGCCTGCCCGCTACCGAGCCGCTCTTCGCGCCTAATCGGCGAGCGCTTCGAGCAACGCGAAGTACGGGTCATTCGGCGCGAATACCTGCACGCGGTCGCCGCTCGGGAGCGAGAGATCCGCCCTTGTCGCCTTCTCGAACTCGACGCGCAACCCCAGATGACGCGGAGCGGGCGGATCGTCGGCTCGTACTCACGCGCGGGAATACCGAGCCAAGACTCGCACCACTCTCACGCGCCCAGCATTCCATGGTCAGGCAGTCACGGAAGTCGTGTAAGAACAAGCTGCGGTGACTGCCCTCGAGACTGCTCCGCCGCGATCGTTGCTGCTCGTCCACGTCGCCGGAAGCGGCCCCGGGGTCTTCGACGGCTGGCGCGAGAGCTTCCCCGCCATCACCGTCGCAGCGGTCGATCTCCACGAGGCCCTCGAGGTCGCAAGCCCGACTACGCGAGCAAGGTCGCCGATGCTACCGCAGCGCTGCCCACACCGGTCTCGCTGTGCGGCTGGAGCATCGGCGACCTCGTCGCCCTCCAGGCGGCCGGGCGCGTGCGGCCGCACAGCGTGATCCTGCTCGAGCCCACTCCGCCCGCCGAGGTCCAGGGCTACAACCCAAACACGGAGGTCGGCGAAGGCACGTTTGATCCGGAAGCGGTCTACGGGCCGTTCCCGCCCGGGCATCCGTGCACGCCCTGAGTCCGCGCGAGGGCGCCGAACGCAAACGCGGGACTCCGTCCCCAGCTTGCCGTGCTCGTCACTCGTCGTCTACGGCGACGTCTTCCGCGAGGAGCGCGGGAAGCCGGTGGCGCGTCTCTACGGCTCGGATGAGGTCGACTCCCCGGGGCTCGATCACTGGGGCCTCGTCTCGGACGTGCGCGTGCGCAAAGATCGCTGAGTGGCTCGCTGCCGCTTACTCCACGCCTCACCCTGCCAACGTGGCGGGCGTCCACGAAGACTGACCGGAGGTGATTCGTTGCCTGCGGAGGCACGGTTGGCCAGCCTCCGACACTAGTTGCACGATCAGTAAACACCACGAGCTAATTTGCAGGCATTTTGGCTACACACCTGGCATTTTTCGCTCGTGCAGTGCTGCCCGTCTGCTGCCCGGCCCGAGCCCGCTCACGCCTCAGCAGAGAACGTGGAAGGGCCAGGATAACCCGCTGCTTTTCGTCGGGATCTCAAGCAGCGATGTGACCCTGTCCGACGGACACAAACGACCCGACTTCCGCGGCGCGCGGTCAGCGGAGCGCGCTGGTGGCCGCGCGCTAAGTCTCCTGCGGGATCAGCCCGGGATGAGGCTTTGTCTGAACAGCAAACGGAGCGGCATGTACGCGCGACGTCTTGTCGTCCTTGTCGCGACCTGCTTTGCGAGCCTTGCGTCAGCAACTCCTCGCGCGACGACCGAACCCGGTGGGGCTCGTCTTTCCATCGCCTCAGTCTGACGGCGTGAGCAGCGCCATCCAATGGAAGTAGGATCGAACTCAACTGCACTGATGTGTGGGGTGGCATGCTGGGAGACGAGCTTCGAGCTCGACTGATCGATGTGGGTGTCGGGGGCGGATCGAGGCCGCCTCGGTCCGGCTAGCGATGCAGCAGGTGGCGGCGCGCGGGGCGGGCGCGCCGGCGTCGATCGAGTCGTGAGGGAGGGCGCTCGCCGAGGCGGGCGCGGGGAGCGAAAACCGGGCGCTTCCCGTTCTTTCGGGCACGGAGGCGGCGGCTCCTCCCAGGGCCTGCGCCGCGGCGGCTGATGGGTGGAGATGGCACGCCAGTATGGACACGAGAAGCTCGGTCTCTTGGAGGCGCTGGGGCTGCTCGCGGGCGCCGAGCCGCTTCGCTTCGACCGGCTCGTCTGGTGCCTGGTCGCCGCGTCAGGCTGCTCGGAGCGGGCGGCCAAGGACGCGCTTGCGATCCTCCGCCGCGGCCGCTACGTGGAGGCAGTCCGGGTGGCCGGGGATCGGCGGGCGCGCTCCTACCGGGTGAGCGAGCGCGGCCACGCCCTGCTCGCGCATCCGCACGGGTGGCTGGTGCTGCGCCTCGCGCGCAAGCTGTTTACGAGCTGCCCCTCCCGGGCGGGCGCGCGCTGGCAGGGCCGGGTGCGCGACCAGGGCGGCCTCGAGGCGGAGCTGGAGCGGGTCGAGCAGCTGCTGCTCGCCCGCCCGCCGCGGGCAGGCAGGCGCGGGGATCGCGCGCCCGGGGGCGGGAAGGAGCAGGGCAGGCGGGCTGGGAGGCGGAGCGGTGCAGGCACCCTCGCTGGCCCGCCCCTGCGCCCCAGCGACCGGGCGGGAACCGGGAGCCGCCGGGCCCAGGCGGAGCGGACAATGCTCGCCGGCCTCGCCGCCATGGTCGTGGGTGTGGTGGTGTTCACGCCCCGCGATCTCCTCGCGGCGCTGACCCTGCGCGAGACAAGCGAGCGTGACCCGCGCCTAGCAGAGCTGCGCCAGGCCCGGCGCGAGCGCGACGCGTTCGAACAAGCGGTGCGAGCGCTTGTCGCGGATCCGACGTGGAGGTCGATCCTCGAGGATGCACAGCAGGCGCACCAGGCGCGCATTCCCCGCGGCGAGATCGACCGAGCCGCCTCCGTCCGGGATCTGGCGTGGACTCACTCGTACTGAAGCGCCTCGAGGACGTTCAGCCGGGAGGCGCGGCGCGCCGGAAGCAGCGCGGCGCCGAGGCCGGCGACGATCGCGACGGCGACGAAGATGGCGAGGGATCCGATCGGCAGCTGGTAGGTGACGCCGTAGTCGGAGAGGCGGCGGAACAGCTGGGGCACAGCGATGGCGGGGTCCTGGTCCTGCGCCGCTACGGCCATCTGTTCAAGGGGACTCGCCGCCAGGCCGCACTCGCGCTCGACGAGTACGTGCGACGAAGCGACCAGCCCGATGCGCGGCCGAGCGACGCCAGGCTGAGCCCGTCGACACGCTGATCGGACGGCGCCGAGCGTCCCGGGGGCGACGTCAAGTGACCGCGAACGTCGTGGGTCAGATCGACGAGCAGCTGCTCTCGGCCAACGGACGAAGCGGATGAAATCGACCGTTTGCGGCACTGCGGCAACCGAGCTTGTGTAGTAGGTGTGTAGTCAAACGCGAGGAGCAGTCGCCTACTCGCGCAAAATCGCTGCAAATAGAGACGGGAGCGACGGGACTCGAACCCGCGACCTCCGGCGTGACAGGCCGGCGTTCTAACCAACTGAACTACGCCCCCGGGCGCCGACAATCTTAGCCGGGGTCGGAGGCGGCCGGGTGCGTCCACATGACGAGGCCGTCGCTCCAGGACGGGGTGAGGCGGCCGACGCGGGAGAGGGCGCCGGCGAGGTCCAAGTGATCCGCGTGCGCCTTTCGTGACGCTTGCCCTTTCGCGACAGCCTGCCTGCGCCGCTCACCGACAGCCACCGGGTGGTCGCGACGCGTCCCGCGGCTCGAGCTGAACCGCCTCGCCTCTAGCGAGGCACGCGCGCTGTGTTGTCGATGAGGTTGACGCCGTAGGACGGGATACCAGGGGTGTCGGGGAGGTTGGCGAGACAGAGGTTCTCGTCACCGTTCTTGTCGAGGCTCGCAAAGTGTGCGAGGAGCTCCTCGTCGCTCGCGGGAACTCCCGTCTCATGCGCGACGACGAGCAGCTCATCGAACGTGAGCTGGTCGAACGGCGGCGGGCAGTTGCCCACCGGCTTGGCTGCACCCGAGGTTGCGGCGGCGAGTGCGGTCAGGCCGGTCACGAGGATGACCGTCAGGGAGCGCTTGAGCATCGTTCCTCCTCGGTTCCCCCCGGGATTGCCTCGCTAAGGAGCCGACTGGGACCGAACGCCATTCGATTTGAAACGACTCGACTCCCTTTGTCAACCTCAGAAGGTCACGAGGCTCGAGCGAGTTTTCGACGCGTTCTTCGTATGGGCGGTGACGGGATCGAACCGCCGACCTCCTGCGTGTAAAGCAGGCGCTCTCCCAGCTGAGCTAACCGCCCCAGTGCCCCCAGCGGGATTCGAACCCGCGCTACGGCCTTGAAAGGGCCGTGACCTGGACCGCTAGTCGATGGGGGCCAGGCGCGGCAAGGATAGCTGCCGCCCGCGGCTACACTCGCCTCGCGGGCCGGTAGCTCAGCTGGCAGAGCAGGGGACTTTTAATCCCAAGGTCGCTGGTTCGAATCCAGCCCGGCCCACTCACAAGAGCCGCCCGGCGACACCCGAAGCATCGGCTCCCGGCCGTCGATGCTCACGCGGTGAAGCAAGGCGGCGGCGTTGGATCCGGCCGCCCGGGGAGGCCGCCGCAGCCAGCTCCGTTCCGGGTCGCGCTCAGCTGCCGGAGGCGCCGTACACCTCCATCCGCGAGACCCATGCCGGAGCCGGGCGACGTCGATCAGGGTCGGCCGCCCGCCGTTCCGCCACGGCGGCCATCGCCGCCTGATAGGCGTCGTCGTCCTCCCAGACGATCACCGTCAATCGCCGACCGGCCTCGCAGTCCACCAGCCAGTACGCGCGCACGCCGGCCGCTTCGAAGGCCGGGACGACCTCGTCCGACACATGCGCGATCCCTGCCTCCAGATCCGACGCTGACTCATTCTCGAAGGCAATCACCTGCGCGTTCACTGCACGCTCCTTTCCGAGGATGACGAAGCGCGAGTGTCCAGCCTGAACGTGGTCGTAGCAAGCGAGACAGCCCATTCGAGACCAGGCGTGGGCACCCCGGACCCCGGCTCACCGTAGGAGGACGGGGTTCTCCAGGGGCCGCAGGACCGCGGTCACGGGCTGCGGTCTTCTGTCAGACTCGACGACCGTGGCGAGCCGAGCATCCGTCGTTCCTCGGCTCGGTCCGCTGGTGGCGCTCTTCGCAGCGGCTCTTGCCCTCCGACCGCAGCTGGTCGGAATCGGGCCGCTCATCCCCGAGATCCAGGACGACCTCGACATCTCCCACGCGGTGGCGGGGCTCCTGGCGACGATCCCGGTGCTGTGCATGGGCATCTTCGCCCCGCCCGCGCCGTACCTGCGCGGGTGGCTCGGCTCTCGCAAGGCGATGGCCGTCTGCCTGCTGATCATCGCCTCCTTCGGCGTGGCCCGAGCCTTCGTCCCAGGGATCGCCGGCCTCCTCCTGCTCACGTTCGGCGTCGGGGTCGGCCTGGGTCTCGCCGGAGCGCTGCTGCCGGTCGCGGTCAAGGAGCGGTTCGCCGACCGGCCCGCCTTCGCCACGGGCACCTACGCGACCGGGATCAGCCTCGGCGCCGCCGTCGCCGCGGCCCTGGCGGTCCCGATCGCCGACCTCGCCTACGGGTGGCGCGCCTCGCTGCTCGTCTTCTCTCTCTTCACCGGTCTCCTCGTCCTCGTCTGGATCTTCCTCACCCGCGGGACGCCGGCCCATGTGCGCAGCGGGGAACGACCGCCGCGGCTCCCTTTCGGCAGCCCGGTCGCCTGGGTCCTCGTCACCGTCTTCTTCCTGATGGCGCTCTCCTTCTACGGCCTGAACGCCTGGCTCCCGGACGCCTACGTCGAGCGGGGCTGGAGCGAGGGACGCGCCGGCGCGCTCGTGGCCGTCTTCAACGCCGTGACCGTGCCCACCTCGCTGATCGTCCCCTGGTTCGCGGACCGGATCGGTTCGCGGCGGGCCTACCTCGCCTCCGCCTCGGCGATCCTCGTCGTCGCCCTGCTGGGAGCCGTCACGTATCCCGAGGCCGGCTGGGTCTGGGCGGTGCTGATCGGGATCGCGTTCGGCACGCAGTTCCCGCTCGTGATGACGCTTCCACTCGACGTCGCCAACCGGCCGGCCGAGGTCGGCGCGGTCACCGGGCTCATGCTCGGAGCGGGCTACTCACTCGGGGCTCTGAGCCCCTTCGTGCTCGGGGCAGTGCGGGACGCGACCGGGAGCTTCTCGGCCTCCCTCTGGCTGATCGTCGGCTTCGCGATCGCGCTCCTCGTCGTCTGCCTGCCGCTCTCACGCGAGCGGCTGCACCGAGCGGCCGAGGCCCACGCGATCAGCGTGTGACGGGGGCGGAGGATGGCCCGGCGCGTCCGGCCGACGGCTTGCAACGGATACCACCTCGTAGGACACTGGTACCGGTCGAGGTCGGCTCGGAGCGTGGAGGAGAGTGACAAGCCCAGGTCGGGGAAAGCCTCAGGACACCTCCGAGGGATTCGAGACAGGCCCCTGAGTTGCGGAGGGAACCGGAGCCCGCAGCCGTCGACGCTGCGATGCCGGCGCCCGAGCGACTGAGATCTCGAACCGGCCGGCGCCTCTTGGCGGCACTGGCGGTTCTGGTGGGCGTCGGCGTCGGCATCTACTTCCTCATCATGGCGCTCTAGGCCGTGGCGGGGGAATCCCCAAGGAGGTTGCGAGCGTGATTCAACGTGTCGATCCACTGGCCGAGGAAGAGGAGGAGGAAGAGCACCACGAAGGCTTCGAGACCGAGCCCGAGCGGCGAGGGGATCCTCACCGGGATCCCCGGCCGGGCGACGGCTTGCCTCCCGCTCAGGGGGCCTGAGCCTCGTGGCGTCGCGGCGCATTGTGCTCTGGAGGCGTGCCGAGAGCGTCCCCGAGGCGGTCGAGCCGGACGGGCGCGGCATCTACGCCGACTACATCAAGGAGCAGCTCGATGCCCAGGAGGCGCGCAAGGTCTCCATCGAGCAGAGGGGCCTGGCGGTGATCACGACGGCGGGCGTCCTCGTCACCCTGCTGTTCGGCCTGACGGCTCTCAGCGTCCGAGGCGGGAGTGAGTTCGTCCTCCCGGACGCCGCGACAGTCCTGCTCATCGCCGCCCTCGTCCTCTTCGTCCTTGCCGCCCTCGGCGCCATCGTGACGAACCTCCCGCGCTCCTACGAGGGTCCGACCGCGGCCGGGCTGCGGGGAGCCGTCACCGTCCGCTGGGGAGATCCCGAGGCGGTCGCTGCCGAGATGGTCTCGCTGACGAGGCTGAAGGTGCTCGAGTCCGCGAAGACGAACAACGATCGCAAAGGGCTTGCGCTCGTCATCGCCATGGCCTGCGAGATCGCCGCGGTGGCGCTGGTCGGGGCAGCTGTCGGAGTCGTCCTGGCGGCTTGACCGGAACCCGTCGGGCTGTCTCAGGGCCGCCCGGCCCGTGAGCCGACGCCTATCGTGCCTGCGTGATCCTTCGCGAGCCGGCCGAGGCGCTCGACCCGCACGTGCGGTCCTACTGGCTCGCCGAGAACTTGATCGCCACCGGCGTGGTCGCGGCGCTCGTAATCGGCGGGACGGTTCTCGCCGCGGTGTTCGGGCAGGCGACCGTCGCGGCGCTCCTCGGAGGCGTCGGTGGCCTCGTCGTCGTCGCGCTCGGGGCCCTCTCGTTCGTCGCGGCCGGGCTCGACTACCGCTACTTCCGCTACGAGGTGACCGAGCTCGGTCTCTACGTCTCCCGCGGCTGGCTGTGGCGCCGCTACCAGGTGGTTCCGCACGCGCGCGTGCAGACCGTGGACACGACGCACGGCCCGCTCATGCGCGCCTTCGGGCTCGTCGCGGTGGACGTGACCACGGCGTCGGCCCATGGAGGCACGTCAATCCCCGGCCTCGTCCCGGAGGTGGCCGACCGCCTCGTCGACCGAGCTCGCTGCGGCGGGCCGGGATCGAGGAGGGGACGTGAGCGCGCCCGCGCAGGTCGAGGGGCGGCTGCACCCGCTCGCCGTCGTCGTGATCGCCCGGCGCTTCGTGGGCCTGAGCCTGATCCCGGCGGTCGCGCTCTTCCTCTCGGCCGGGACGCGCGTGATCGTGCCGGCGATCCTGCTCGCGCGTCCTCGTCGGGCTCCCGCTCGCGATCCTCGCCTGGTGGCGGTTCCGCTACCGCGTGGCCGGCGGGCGGCTCGAGCTGTACGCGGGCGTCGTCAGCCGCTCGGTGCGGACGATCCCGCTCGAGCGCGTCCGCGGCATGGACGTGACCGAGCCGTTCCTGCACCGGCTGCTCGGCCTCGTCAAGGTCGACGTCGAGGCCGCGGCCGGCGGCGCCGGCCGGCAGGCCGAGCTCTCGCTCGCTGCCGTCTCGCGGGCGCAGGCCGACGAGCTGCGCGAGGCCGTCCTCGGCTCGGCGTGGGCCGCGGTCCCGGAGGAGGTCGAAGCCGGCCCGCCCATGCTCTACCGGGCGACACCGGGCCTCCTCGCCCTCGGCGGGATCACGTCGATGACGTACCTGCTCGCCCCGGCGGCGATCGTCGGCTTCGTCCTCAACCTCGCCGGCGACCTGCCGGGCGACGTCGTCGAGCGGGCGCTCGAGTCCGGCGCCGACCGCCTGCCGAGCGACCTCCTCGGGATCGCACTCGGGATGCTCGCCGGCCTCGTCGTCGTCCTCGCCGCCGCCGCGGCCGGGTCGCTGATCGTGGACTGGGGCTTCGCTCTCCGCGACGAGGGCGAGCGCCTCGCCGCCGCGCGCGGGCTGCTCACCCGCCGGCTCGTCCACCTCGACCGCGAGCGGATCCGCGGGACGGACGTCCGGGACACGCCGCTCCGGCGCCCGTTCGGGCTCGCGTCGGTGACCGCGGTCGCGGCCGGCGTGAGCGCCCGGAACGGGGGGACGACGCTCGCGCCCGTCGTCCGGCGGGAGGAGACCGCCGGACTCCTCCGCGCCGTCGACCCGCAGGCGCCCGATCCGGCCGCCGAGCTCGTCTCCCACCCGCCCGCCGCCCGCCCGCGTCGTCTCCTCCGCGCGCTCGCGCTCCCGCTGGTCGCGCTCGGGGTCGTCGCGGGCTTCGGAGTGCTCTGGGCGGCCGCACTCGCCCTCGCGGCTGCCATCCTCGCGGTTCCGGTCGCGCTCGACCGCTACCGCCAGCTCGGCCATGCCTTCGACGGCCGCCGTCTCACCCTGCGCGACGGCAGCCTCCGCCGCCGCTGGTCGGAGGTCGACCCCGACGCCGGCGTCTCCTTCGAGCTCACGAGCTCGCCGGGTCAGCGGCGCGCCGGCCTGGCCACGCTCACGGTCTACCTCGGCCAGGGCGCCGGCTCGCGCCGCGCGCTCGACATCGGGGAGGAGCAGGCGGCCGTGCTCCTCCGGGACGTGCGGCCGGACCTCTTCGACCCGTTCGCGGCCTCGTAGCCCCCGCGTCGGGCCGCCCGTCAGGCGACCCCGGCCGGCTTCGGCAGCGGCTCGATCGCCTGGAGCGCGCGCTGGATCTCCTCCTCGGGCAGCTCGAAGTCCTCGAGCCGGCCCTGGAGATAGGCGTCGTATGCGCCCATGTCGAAGTGGCCGTGGCCGGAGAGGTTGAAGAGGATCGTCCGCTCCCGCCCCTCCTCGTCGGCCGCCGCGGCCGCCCGGACGACGCCGTGGATGGCGTGCGCCGACTCGGGCGCCGGGATGATCCCCTCGGTGCGCGCGAACTGCACGGCCGAGGCGAACACGTCGGTCTGGCCGTAGGCCTCCGCCCGGACGAGCCCGTCGAGGACGAGCTGGGAGATCAGCGGCGCGACGCCGTGGTAGCGGAGGCCGCCGGCGTGGATCCCCGGCGGGACGAAGTCGTGGCCGAGCGTGTGCATGGGCACGAGCGGCGTCAGCTGGCTCGTGTCGCCGAAGTCGTAGGCGAAGGGGCCGCGCGTCAGCGTCGGGCAGGCGGCGGGCTCGCAGGCGAGCACCTCGATCTCGCGGCCGCCGAACTTCTCGCGCAGGAACGGGAAGGCGAGCCCGGCGAAGTTCGAGCCGCCGCCGACGCAGCCGGCGACGAGGTCCGGGAACGCGTCCGCCTCCTCCATCTGGAGGAGCGCCTCCTGGCCGATCACGGTCTGGTGCATGAGCACGTGGTTGAGGACGCTGCCCAGCGAGTAGGCGGTGTCCTCGCGCTGCGCCGCGTCCTCGACGGCCTCGGAGATGGCGATGCCGAGGCTTCCCGGCGAGTCGGGGTCGTCCGCGAGGATCGCCCGCCCGGAGTTGGTGTCCTCCGAGGGGCTCGCGACGACGCTCGCGCCCCAGGTCTCCATCATCGAGCGCCGATAGGGCTTCTGCTCGTACGAGACCTTGACCATGTAGACCTTGCACTCGAGCCCGAAGAGCTGGGCGGCGAGCGCGACGGCGCTGCCCCACTGGCCGGCGCCGGTCTCGGTCGCGATGCGCGTGCGGCCGGCCTCCTTGACGTAGTAGGCCTGCGCGACCGCGGTGTTCGGCTTGTGGCTCCCGGCGGGGCTCGTGCCCTCGTACTTGTAGAAGATGCGGGAGCGGGTGCCGAGCGCGGCCTCGAGCCGGTGCGCCCGGTAGAGCGGCGTCGGGCGCCACAGGCGGAAGACGTCGCGAACGGCCTCCGGGATCGCGACCTCGGCTTCGGTCGAGACCTCCTGGAGGATGATCTCCATGGGGAAGAGCGGGGCGAGGTCGTCCGGGCCGACGGGCTCGCCGGTGCCGGGATGGAGCACCGGCTGCGGCCGGTTCGGCATGTCGGCGGCGATGTTGTACCAGCGCTCGGGAATGGCGCTCTCGGGCAGGGTGATCTTTGTCTCAGTCATGGCGTTGCGAGGATACTCCTACGGCGTCTTCCCCGCGAGGATGGCGGCGAGGACGGTGGCGTCGATGTTCCCGCCGGAGACGATCGCCACCACGTTGCCGCCACCGGCACGGCCGGAGAGCGCGGCGGCGACGGCGAGCGCCCCCGCGCCCTCGGCCACGATCCGGGCGCGCTCGGCGAGCAGGCGGACCGCCGCTGCCGTCTCCTCCAGCGAGACGACGACCGTGCCGTCCACGAGCGGACGGCCGAGCTCCCACATCTTCGGGAGGAGCGCGCGTGCCCCGGCGCCGTCCACCCACGTGGTGCGGTAGTCGATCTCGCGCGGCTCGCCGGCGGCGAGCGAGGCCGTGAGCGGCGCCGCGGTCTCGAGCTCGACGGCGAGCACGCGGGTCTCCGGTCGGAGCGCCTTGACCGCGCTCGCGATCCCGGTGAGGAGGCCGCCGCCGCCCCAGGGGACGATCACCGTGTCCGGGTCGGCGAGGTCCTCGAGGAGCTCGAGGCCGATGGTGCCGTTCCCCGCCATCACCGGCTCGTCCTCGACGGGGTGGACGAAGACGCCCTCGACGCCCGGGAAGCCGCGCTCCTCGAGCGCCTGCCACCAGCGGTCGAACGGCACCTTGACGGACGCGGCCGCCGAGCCGCTCGATCGCGGCGAGCTTCGTCGCCGGTGCGTGGTCCGGGACGACCACCGTGCAGGGGACGCCGAGCTCGCGCGCGGCCCAGGCCACTCCCTGGGCCATGTTGCCGGCGCTCGCGGTGACCACGCCGGCGGCGAGCTCAGCGCGCGGCGCGGTCGCGATCGCGTTGTAGGCGCCGCGGATCTTGAAGGAGTTGATGGGTTGGAGGTTCTCGAGCTTGAGCCAGATCACGGCCGGGGCCTCGGCGTGCAGGCGCACGAGCGGGGTGCGGATCGCCGTGCCGGCGATCGTCTCCCGCGCGCTCTCGATCTCATCGAGCGGGATCACAGGTCGACCTCGGTGCCCGTTCCCGTCTCGCGGGCGCGCCGGTAGACGTGCTCGACCGCGGCGAGGTCCTCGACGGCGAGGCCGAGCGACTTGAAGACGGTCAGCTCGTCCGGAGACGTCCGGCCCGGCGCCGCCCCGGTGAGGAGCTCGCCCAGCTCGGCCCTGATGTGGTCGGGGCCGATGGCGCCGTCGCGCTGCGCGAAGAGGAAGTCGCCGGCCTCGTTCAGCGTCGACTCACGCCGGTCGACGAAGAGGGACGCGGCCGCCATCGTCTCGGTGTCCAGCTCCCGGGTCGTCGGGATGCTGGAGCCGACCGCGTTCACGTGCGTGCCGTCCGCGAGCCAGGCGCGGTGGACGACCGGCTCCGCCGAGGTGGTCGTCGTGCAGACGACGTCGGCGTCCCGCAGCGCCTCCTCGGCGCTCGCCGCCGTCTCGACCGGGAACGGCACGCCGCCCTCCTCCGCGAGCGCCGCCGCGTGCGCGGGCGTCCGGCTCCAGACGCGGGCCCCCTCGAAGTCGCCGACCGCGGCCATCGCCGTCAGGTGGGCCCGCGCCTGCACGCCGGCGCCGAGGATCGCGAGGATGCGAACGTCCTCGCGGGCGAGGAGCCGCGTGGCGACGCCCGAGACGGCGGCGGTCCGGATCGCCGTGATCGCCGAGGCGTTCACCGCGCAGCGGAGCACGCCGGTCTCGCCGTCGAAGAGGAGGACGGCGCCCTGGTGGGCGTCGAGGCCGCGCGCGGGGTTGCCGGGGAAGACGCAGACGGCCTTGAGCCCGTAGGCGGGCGCCGGGCGGGCGCGATAGGCGGGCATCAGCCCGATCAGGCTCTCGGCCCCCTCCGGCCGGGCGAGGGAGCGCAGCGGCTGTTCCATGTCCCCGCGCTCGAGTGCGGCGAGCGCCTCGGCCATCGCCTCGATGCACTCCTCCATCGGGAGGAGCCGCTCGACGTCCGCTTCGCCGAGGATCAGGGTCATGCCGGGAACAGCGCTCCGATCTCGTCCCGCTCGGCGGCGGTCAGGCGGACGTGGAGGGCGGCGAGCGCCGGCTCGAGGTGGGCCGGGCGGCGGGGGCCGACGACCACCGACGTGACCCGCACGTCGGCGAGGAGCCAGGCGAGCGCGAGCGTCGCCATGTCGAGGCCGCGCGCGGCCGCAGCCTCCTCGAGGGCCTCGAGCGCGGCGAAGACCCGCTCCTGCTCGAGCTCGCGGTAGGGGTCGGGCCGAAGCGTCATGCGCGAGCCCTCCGGGTAGGGCTCCCCCGCACGGTACTTGCCGGTCAGCCAGCCGCCGGCGAGCGGGCCGAAGGGCATGTAGCCGAGGCCCTCCCGCGCGCAGCCTTCCAGGACGCCCTGCTCGTCGTCGCGGTCGAGGAGGCTGTAGGAGTTCTGCACCCAGCCGAAGCGGGCGAGACCGCGCCGGTCGCTCGCCTCGAGCGCCTCCTCGAGCTCGGCGGCAGTGACGTTGCTCGCCCCGATCGCGCCCACGGTTCCCGCGCGGACGAGCTCGTCGAGCGCCTCCAGGGTGTCGCCGACCGGCGTCTCCGGGTCGGGCGCGTGCGTCAGGTAGAGGTCGATCCGCTCGACCCCGAGCCGCTGGAGGCTCCCCTCCACCTGGCGGCGGATCCGGCCGGGGGCGAGGCCGTGGTCGGCCGGGTCGCCCTCGACCGAGTGGAAGACCTTCGTCGAGACGACGATCCGGTCGCGGACCTCGCTGCCGCGTGCCGCGAGCCAGCGGCCGATCGCCCGCTCGCTGCGCCCACCCCCGTAGGCATCCGCGGTGTCGAAGAGCGTGATTCCGTGCTCCCACGCCGCATCCATGATCGCGAAGGCCTCCTCCTCGCTCTCGCCCTGTCCGAAGAGCTCGGGCAGCGAGCCGACGCCGCCGAAGTTGCCGCAGCCGAGCGCGATGCGCGAGACCTCGACCCCGGTCGTGCCCAGCTGGCCGTACTCCATCGAGGGGGAAGTATCCTGCAAGCCATGAGTGAGCACATGACCGAGGAAGAGTTCGCGCCCATCCTGCCGGGCCCGGGCGCGAGCGACTACGAGCGCTACCTGCGGACGGACGAGTTGCTGGAGCTGCAGAAGCGGCCGGAGGAGATGGCCCACCGCGACGAGCTCCTCTTCCAGACGACCCACCAGTCGTCCGAGCTCTGGCTCAAGCTCGCCTGCTTCGAGGTCGAGACCGCCACCGAGCTCATGCGCAAGGAGGAGCTCGCCGGCGCCGTGCGGCTCCTGCGCCGGGCCGTCGAGTGCATCCGCCTGATCACCGAGCAGATCCACATGCTCGAGCACATGTCGCCGTGGGAGTACCAGGAGGTGCGGCGGGTGCTCGGGCACGGCAGCGGCTTCGACTCGCCCGGCTTCAACTCCGTGCGCGAGGTGACGCCTCCGCTCGGCGACGCGTTCCATACGCTCCTGCGCGAGCGGGGCCTGACCGTCGTCGAGCTCTACCGCCGCGGCCGCGAGTTCGAGGAGCTCTACCTGCTCGGCGAGCTCCTGATCGAGTGGGACGAGCGGATCATCCTCTGGCGCGCGCACCACTTCAAGCTCGTCGAGCGAGTCATCGGCGGCGAGGTCGTCGGCACGCAGGGGACGCCCGTCGAGGTGCTCGGCAACCTCGTCGCGAAGAGCCGCTTCCCGGAGCTCTGGCGTGCGCGCAGCGAACTGACCGAGCTGGCGAAGCTCGAGGACTGACCCCCGCCGCTAGGCGAGCAGCGAGCGGTGCCGCCGCAGCGCCGCGAGCACGGCCTCCACATCCTCGCTCGAGTTGTAGCCGTGGAAGGAGACGCGGAGGCTGCCGTCCCGGGACGAGGTGACGATGCCGTCCTCCCCGAGGGCGGCGACGAGGGCGTGCTCGTCGGTGGAGGCGATCGCGACGAGCGGGCCCCGCCGCTCCGGGTCGCGCGGGGTGGCGACCCGCCCGCCAAGCTCGTCCACGCCCTCCACGAGCTGCGCGGTCAGCCCGCGGACGTGGGCCTCGGTGGCGGCGACCCCGATCTCCTCGACGAGCCCGAGGCCGGCGAGCCCCGCGTAGATGTTGGGGATCGGCGGCGTCCCGAACTCGAACCGCCGGGCCGTCGGCGAGGGAGAGTAATCGTGGATGTCCATCCGGAAGATGTCCTCGTCGGCGAACCAGCCGGTGCTCGTGGGGCGGATGCGGTCGATCAGGTCGCCGCGGCAGTAGAGGAACGCCAGCCCGGCCGAGCCGAGCAGGTACTTGACCGTGCCGGCGGCCAGGAAGTCGACGTCGAGCGCGCGGACGTCGAGAGGGATCGCCCCGGCGGCCTGGTAGGCGTCCACGAGCACGAGTGCGCCGCGCTCATGGGCCAGCCGGACGACCCCATCCAGGTCGAGACGGCTGCCGTTCCGGTAGCAGACGGCGGTCACGCAGACGAGCGCGGTGCGCTCGTCGATCGCGGCGTCGAAGCGCTCGAGCGGGATGGTCGCGTCCCCGGCCTCGGGGACGTGCACGACCTTGCGACCGCGGAGCTCCTGGGCGTGGGCGATCTGGCCGACTGTGGGGAACTCGAAGTCGCTGACGACGATCGTCGTCCGCTCGCCCTCGAAGCGCAGGCCCGAAAAGAGGGCGCTGACGCCTGCGGAGAGCGAGGTCGTCACCGCCACCTCGTCCGGTTCGGCGGCGACGAGGGCGGCGAAGGCCGCTCGGGCGGCCTCGGCGCGCTCGACCCAGTACTCCCAGGGCGCGCCCTCCACGTCCCAGTCGCGCAGGTAGTCCTGGTAGGCGGCCCGCACGGCGTCTGAGAGGGCGCCCTGCGAGCAGCTGTTCACGTACGTGAGCCGCTCGAGGATGGGGAAGCGGTGACGCACGCGGCCGGGCAGCGTCGCCGCCCGTTCGGCGCTCGACTCAACGACCAAGGTAGGCCTTCTTCAGCTCGTCGTTGGCGAGCAGCGCCTCGGCCCGGTCGGCGAGGACGACATTGCCCGTCTGCAGGACGTACCCGCGGTCGGCGATCGCGAGCGAGACGTTGGCGTTCTGCTCGACGACGAGCACGGCGACGCCGGTCTCGTGCACCTGCTTGATGATCTCGAAGTTCTTCTCCACGAGGATGGGCGCCAGGCCCATCGACGGCTCGTCCATGAGCAGGAGGCGAGGCCGGGACATTAGCGCACGCCCCATCGCCAGCATCTGCTGCTCCCCGCCGGAGAGCGTGCCGGCGAGCTGCGAGCGGCGATCGTAGAGGAGCGGGAAGAGGCCGTAGACGCGCTCGAAGTCGGCGTCGAGGTCGTCCTTGCGCAGGTAGGCGCCCATCTCGAGGTTCTCGAGCACGGTCATGGGGGCGAAGACCCGGCGGTTCTCGGGCACGATCGCCATGCCGCGCCCGATCCGGTAGCTCGTCGAGCGCGCGGTGACGTCCTCGCCGGCGAACTGCACCGTGCCCGAGCGCGGTGTCACGATCCCCAGGATCGTCTTCAGCGTCGTCGACTTCCCGGACGCGTTGCCCCCGAGCAGGCAGACGAGCTCGCCCTCGCCGACCTGGAGGGAGACGCCCTGCAGGATGTGGATCTGCCCGTAGTAGGTGTTCACCTCGTCGAGGCGCAGGATCGGCCCGTTGGCCGGCGAGGTGCTCATCGCTCCTCGTCTGCGGCCTGCGCGCCGAGGTAGGCCTCGACCACGCGCGGGTCGGTCGCAACCTGCTCGAACGGCCCCTCGGCGATCTTCTCGCCGTGATCGAGCGCGACCACCCGGTCGGAGATCCCCTCGACCACGTGCATGTCGTGCTCGATCACGAGGATCGTGTAACCCCCCGCGTCGCGAAGGCGCGCGATCAGCTCGGTGATCTCGTGGGTCTCGACCGGGTTCATCCCGGCCGCCGGCTCATCGAGGAGGAGCAGGCGCGGCTTCGTCCCCGTCGCGCGGGCAATCTCGAGCCGTCGCCGGTTGGCGTAGGAGAGGCTGTACGCCGGCTGCTCCATCCGGTAGCCGATCAGCCGCTTGCCGAAGAAGCCGAGCCGCTCCTCGGCAAGCTCGTTCACCTCGCGCTCCTCGCGGCGGGCGGCGGGCGTCCGCAGAGCCGACTGCCAGAAGCGCGCCTTCGTGTTCCCGTAGGTCGCCGCCATGACGTTCTCCTTCACCGTCATGTTCAGGAAGAGCCGGAGCGTCTGGAAGGTCCGGGCGATCCCGAGCTGCGCGATCCTGTGTGGCTCGAACCCGACGATGTTCCTGCCCTCGAAGAGGATCTCGCCGTCGTCGGGCGCGTAGATGCCGGTGACGAGGTTGAAGAGCGTCGTCTTGCCGGCTCCGTTCGGGCCGATGACGCTGACGATCTCGCCGTCGTCGACATGCAGGTCGAGGCGGCTCATGACTGCGAGCCCGCCGAAGGACTTGCTGACCTCGCGCAGCTCGAGCAGTGGCTCGGGGCTCATCAGATCGGATTCTCCACGCGCGGGGTGCCGAGGAGCCCCTGCGGCCGTGTCGTCATCATCGCGACCAGGATCGCGCCGAAGAGGAGCTGCCGCGTCACGCTCGGCTGCTCGACGAGGCGGTTCTCCCAGACGAACGCCGCCAGGTAGATCGTAGGAACGAGGACGACGATCCGCTCGGTGCCCTTGAGCAGCGTCAGCCAGAGCACGGCCGCGACCAAAAGCACGAAGGCGACGTTACCGACCGTGTCCTGGTTCTCCGCGGGGATGACGACCCAGGAGTCGAGCAGCCCGGCCAGCGTTCCCCGGGGGCCTCGCCCTCGACGCCGACGGGCCAGAGCCACGCGACGAGCGAGTGCACGACGAGGCCGAAGGCGACGACCGCGCCGGCGACGACCGCCAGGCGCTGCCACGGCCGCACGGCGACCACGAGCGCGAGGACGAGCGCGCAGTAGAAGAGCCAGCGCGCGTTCTCCGGCGTGCGCAGGATCTCGGGGACGGCCGCGACCACCACCGCCCCGAGCACCGCGCCCGAGATCGAGCCGGCGCCGCCGAGGATGAGCGCGGCGTAGATCATGATCAGCAGGGTCACCTCGAAGTTCTGCGGGAAGACCCCGGTCTGCACCGCGGCGAAGATCGAGCCCGTGAGCCCGGCGATGGCGGCGCCCATCGCGAAGGCGAGGAGCTTGAGCCGATTCACCGGTGTCGTCATCAGCTCGGCGGCGAGCGGGTCCTCCCGCGAGGCCCGCCAGCCGCGGCCCGTTCGGGAGTCGTTCATGTAGAAGAGCCCGGTGACGATGAGCGCGAGCAGGATCAGGAGCAGGAAGTAGTAGTCGCGCACATGGTCGAGCCGGATGCCGAGGATGTCCATGCGGTCGATGCCGGGAATCCCGTTCGGGCCCCCCGTCAGGTTCAGAGCCTCGTCTCGCCACGGCAGGTTGATGCGATCGAGGTTGAGCGTGAGCTCGACGAAGATCTGCGCGAAGAAGAGGGTCGTGATCGCGAGGTAGTCGCCGACGAGGCGCCACGATGGCAGTCCGAGGAGCAGGCCTAGCCCTGCCGAGGCGGTGATCACGATCGGGATCGTCAGCTCGGTCGGCAGGTGCACGTCGAACTGGCTCGACGAGAGCCACGCGTACATGTAGGCGCCGAACCCGTAGAAGGCGACATACCCGAGGTCGAGGAGCCCGGCCCAGCCGACGACGATGTTGAGGCCGAGCGCGAGGAGCGCGAAGAGGAGCACGTTCACCCCGACACGGATCAGGAACGCGGAGTCCGTCAGGAAGGGGAAGAGCGCGCAGATCCCGAGGAAGGCGAAGAAGCGGGGCCCGGGGCCGACGCGGTCGAACGCGCGCCGGGCGGGGGCCGTCAGGCCTCGGTAGTACTCGGTGCGCAGCTCCTGCTCGGAGACCCATTCGTCGGTGCCGATACGCGCCATCGCGATCCCGCCCTAGACCTTGGTGAGCACCGGCGACCCGAGCAGCCCCGTCGGGCGGACGAGCATGACCGCGATGAGGAGGCCGAAGACGATCAGGTTCTGGAAGGTCGAGGAGATGTAGCTGGCGGTGAAGGACTCCGCCAGGCCGATCACGAGGCCGCCCAGCATCGCGCCGGGGATGTTCCCGATGCCTCCGATCACGGCGGCCGTGAAGCCCTTGAGACCGGCGACGAAGCCCATGAAGTGGTAGACGCGCTCGAAGACGAGGCCGACCATGACCCCGGCGGCGCCGGCCAGGACGGAGCCGATGAAGAACGTGGCCACGATCACGCGGTCGACGTCGATGCCCATCATCGCCGCCGCCTCGCGGTCGTAGGAAGTGGCCCGCATGGCCTTCCCGAGCCGTGTCCGGTTCACGAGCAGCGTCAGCGCGATCATCAGGAACACGGCCGAGCTGATGACGAGGATGCGGACGAGCGAGATCCGCAGCGGGCCCGCCTCGATCCCGGTCGAGAACGGGATCAGCTGGGGCGTGTTGTACGTCCGGAACTGCGCCGAGAAGAGCAGGAGAGCCGAGGCCTGGAGGAAGAACGACACGCCGATGGCGCTGATGAGCGGCGCGATCCGTGGCGAATTGCGGAGGGGCCGGTAGGCGAAGCGCTCGATCACCACCCCGAGCAGGCCCGCGCCGAGCATGGCGGCGAGGAACATGAGGATGAGGAGCGGAGCCACCGGGAGCATCGGCGAGGAGGCCCCGCCCAGCGCCGTGAGCACGAAGTACCCGATGAACGCCCCGATCATGTAGACCTCGCCGTGGGCGAAGTTGAGGAGCTTGAGGATCCCGTAGACCATCGAGTAGCCGAGCGCGATGAGCGCATACACGCTGCCGAGCGTGAGGCCGTTCACCAGCTGCTGGACGAAGAAATCCACGGGGGGTCTCGCTGCCCGCTCAGTCGTGCGGCTCCCGGAGGAGCCGCACGACTGCCGGTTTGTGCCTCGGTTACTGCACGAGCTGGTAGCTGCCGTCGTCCTGCACCTGGAAGATGAAGAACACGGCGTCGTTGATGTCGCCAGCTTCCGTGAACGAGATCGGCTGCCCCAGGATCGAGTCGGGGAGGTTCGTCTGTGCGATCTGGTCGACCATCGCCTCACGCGTCGGCTCATCGCCGTTCGCGCAGATGGCCGTGGCCGCCTCCATGACGACGGTGGTCGCCGCGTAGGTGGGCGGGCCGAACGTGCCGAAGTCGCCGTACTCGTCCTGGAACGCGGTCACGAGCTCCTGGACCGCCGGGTCGTCGAGCCCCGTGATGTCGGGGGCGAACGACGAGACGTAGGCGCCCGCGATCATGAAGTCGTCCGGCGAGAAGAGGCCGTCCGACCCGAAGATGACCGCGTCCTTGCCTTGCTCCGCCATCTGGTTGCCGAAGAGCTGGGCGTTCGCCGCGACCTGCCAGGGCAGGAAGACGACGTCCGTGTCGTCCGAGACGCCCGAGACGAGCGACGAGAAGTCGGTCTGATCCTGGCTCACGGACTCACGCTCGACGGTCACGCTCGCGTCCTCGAGCGCGGCCGTCGTCGAGTCGGCGAGACCGGTCGAGTACGAGCTCTGGTCGTCGATGATCAGGACCTTCTGGGCGCCGAGCTCGTTGGCAATGTAGTTGCCGTCGGTCGGCCCCTGATCGGCGTCGGTGGGAACGACGCGGAAGAAGGTGTCGTAGTCCTCGGATAGGTTCGTGGCCGTCGCGGAGGGCGAGATGAACGCCATGTTCGCGTCGCCGAAGATCGCCCCGACGGCTTCGACCACCTGGCTGCCGGCCGGGCCGACGACCGCGACGATGTCGCTGTTGGAGACGAACTGCGGCGCGACGACGGCACCCTGCGCCGGGTCGAGCTGCGTGTCGCCCTCGACCAGCTCGAACGACGTCCCGTGGGCGTCGTTGAACTGCTCGACTGCGAACTTCGCCCAGTTGAGCTGCTCCTGGCCGATCGAGGCGACGTCGCCGGTGAACGGGCCCATGATCCCGATCGAGGCGGTGCAGTCGACCTGCTCCATCGCACCCTCGGCCGGCTCCGCCCCGGTGTCCACCGCCTCGGTGATGTCGGTTTGCCCGGCCGACTCGTCGTCGTCGCCGCCGCAGCCGGCGGCCACCACCGCGAGCGCGGCCACGACCAGCGCGAGCAGAAGCCAGATTCGAGACTTCGTCATACGGATTCCTCCTCTTCCGGAAGTTCGGGGACGTTGTAGGCCATCGAGGGATCGCCGGCCGGATGGAAGACGCCGAGGACTCTGAGCGTCCCGGAGCCGACGTTCTCGAGAATGTGCGGCTGGCGCAGGGGAAAATGGATGCACGAGCCGGCCCGCACCGCCGCGGTCTCGCCGCCCATGTGGAGGACGCCCTCTCCTTCCAAGATGTAGGCGACCTCCTCGTACTCGTGGTAGTGCGGTAGCGCCCGGCCGGGCGGGATCGAGCCGACGAACTGTGTCACCGTCCGGCAGCCGACCTCCTCGTTCGCCACGTAGCGGAACTCACGGTCCCTGCCGGCGGGATGAGCGGGCTGGTCGGCGACCCGCACGGGCGCGGGCTGTTGCGCGGCCTCGCCCTCCGGCTCGAGCGCGAGCACCGAGAGGAGCACGAGCTCGTCGGGGCCCGGGTTCTCCACCTCGTAGGTCGCGCCCGGGGGGACGAGGAGGCCGGTCTCGCGCTCGAGCGCGTGCGCCGTGCCGTCCAGCTCCACCGTTCCCGAACCTGCGACGGCGAACAGGAGCTCCTCCCGGCTCGAGCCTCCGCGCGCGGTCGACCGCCCGGGAGCGAAGCGGATCAGCCGCTGCTCGAGGGCGTCGCAGCCGAAACTCGTGCCGATCGTCACTCGCGTCGTGGCGGTGTCGGCCTCCTCACGCAGCGTCTCGGCAGAGGCCTCGTCGGTCACGTAGCGCACGGACTACGCCCCTTTCCGGGACGGCTGCCGTCCGGGTGAACCGTGACCTGGAGCATGGGCCTCACCTTCACTCTCTCTGACGGCGTGCCAGCAGCGTGGTTAGACGCCCTCGTTCGCCGTCAACCGGCCTACCCTATACGGCCCCGGGGTGGAATCGAACTCCGAGCCCGCCCCCGGACGTCCGGTCGCATTGGCTTGACGGGCGGACGAGCGGGTTGGTTAGGATCGCTCGCGATGCTGCTGAGCGAGGTCGGCTACGCACGACCTACCAGCGTTGACGAAGCCGTCGGCCTGCTGGCCGGGAACGACGGCGCCAGGCCGCTTGCGGGCGGCCAGACGATCGTCAACGTCATGAAGGCGCGCGCTGCCGCGCCCGACGTCCTCATCGACCTGAACGACCTCGACGAGCTGAGAGCGATCGCGGCGACGGGCGACGGCGGGCTGGAGCTGGGCGCGATGGCCACGTACGCGGAGGTGATCAGGTCCGCGGACGTCAAGGCCGCCCGGCCGATCGTTGCCGACGTGGCCGCCCAGATCGCCGACGTCCAGGTGCGGAACCGCGGGACGGTCGGCGGCAACGTGTGCTCCAACGACCCGACGAACCACCTCCCTCCGGTCTTCATCGCCGCCGGCGCCACGATGACCGTCGTGGGGCCGGAGGGCGAGCGCTCGATCCCGTCCGAGGAGTTCTTCCTCGGCGTGTACATGACCGCGCTCGGCCCCGGTGAGCTCCTGACCAAGATCGTCCTCCCGCCGGCCGGCGATGCGGGCGACGGCTTCGACGCGATCACGATCGGCGCGGACGGGACCTGCATCGTCAACGCCGCCGCGGCGGTGGCGGACGGCAGGGCGCGCATCGTGCTCGGCTGCGTCGCGGCCACGCCGATCCTCCTGACCGCGCAGGCCGACGGGGCCTCCGCGCGTGAGGCGGTGCGGGCCGCGGAGCTCGAGCCGCCGTCCGACGTCCACGGCTCGGCCGAGTACCGCCGCCGGCTGGCCGAGGTGGTCGCCGCCCGCGCGGTCGCCGCCGCGGGAGGGGAAGGCTAGATGGAGCCGGTCACCGGCATGCGCGTCTCCCTCACGGTGAACGGGGAGGTCCTCGAGCACGAGGCCGAGTCGCGGCGCCTGCTCGTCCACTTCCTCCGCGACGATCTCGGGCTGACCGGCACCCACATCGGCTGCGACACGGGGAACTGCGGCGCGTGCACCGTCATCCTCGACGGACTGGCCGTCAAGTCCTGCATGCTGCTGGCCGTCCAGGCGAACGGCGCCTCGATCGAGACGGTGGAGTCGCTCGCGCCCGGCGACGGGACGCTGCACCCGCTCCAGCAGGCCTTCTCCGACCGCCACGCGCTCCAGTGCGGCTACTGCACGCCGGGGATGCTGATGAGCGCGAAGCACCTGCTCGACCACAACCCCGAGCCGACGGAGAACGAGATCCGGCGCGCGATCCAGGGAAACATCTGCCGCTGCACCGGCTACGTCAACATCGTCGAAGCCGTTGCCGCGGCGGCGAAGGGGGAGGTGTCCGCATGAGTCCGAGCGCGACGACCACGGCGCCCGAGCAGGTCGAGGCCCCGCAGAAGGGATTCGCGGGCGAGAGCATCCCGCGCAAGGAGGACAAGCGGCTCGTCCAGGGCCAGGGCGTCTTCGTCGACGACGTGCGCCGGCACGAGCCCGCCTACGTGCACTTCGTCCGCTCGCCCTACGCCCACGCGGCGATCACGAGCATCGACGTCTCCGAGGCCCTCGCCCTCGAGGGCGTCTACGGCGCGCTCATCGGCGAGGAGGTCGCCGCCCTCACCGACCCCTTCTTCCAGCTCTCCGTCCCGCCCGGCTCCGAGATCCGCGACTACGCGCTCGCCGTCGGCAAGGTGCGGCACCTCGGCGACCCGGTGGCCGCCGTCGCCGCCCGCACGCGCGAGCTCGCGCGCGACGCTGCGGAGCTCGTCGAGGTCGAGTACGAGCCGCTCCCGGCCGTCCTCGACCCCGAGCACGCCCGTGACCCCGACGCCGCCGTCCTGCACGAGGAGGCCGGCTCGAACCTCGTCTGGGAGGGCGAGTTCGACTGGGGCGACTTCGAGGGCGCGCTCGCCGAGGCCGACCGCGTCGTCAGGATCGAGCGGCTCCACTTCGACCGCTTCTCCTCGACGCCGCTCGAGACGAGCGGGGCGATGGTCGAGTACGACCGCGGCACCGGCCAGTGGACGATCCACGCGAACAACCAGTTCCCCGGCTTCGCGATCATCATGATGGGGCCCGCGCTGCGGACGGGGATGGAAACGCTCCGCTTCGTCTCGCAGGACATCGGCGGCGGCTTCGGCAACAAGATCTGCACGCACCCGCAGCTCGTCGCCCTCTGCCTGCTCGCGCGCAAGCTCGGGCGGCCGGTGCAGTGGACCGAGTGGCGCACCGACCAGCACACGGCGAACAGCCACGGGAACGAGCGCGTCTTCCTCGACGTCGAGGTGCCCGTGAAGGCCGACGGGACGATGCTCGGCTTCCGCTGCAGGGCGATCGACGACTGCGGCGCCTACAGCCGTTACGAGCCGCTCGGCTGCATCATCTGGGCGCAGGTGACGCCGGGCCTCTACCGCTGGCGGAACGTCCACATCGACTTCTCGCAGGTCTGCACGAACAAGTCGCCGTGCGGGCCGAACCGCGGCTACTCGCGGATGCAGCACCTGTGGTTCACCGAGCGCGTGATCGACATCGTCGCGCACGAGCTCGACCTCGACCCCGTGGAGATCCGCAAGCGCAACTACATCACGGCCGAGCAGATGCCCTACGAGACGCCCAACGGCTGCGTCTACGACTCCGGCGACTACGCGCGCTGCCTCGACATCGCGCTCGACCTGATCGGCTACGACGCGATCGACGAGCGGCGGCGCGACGCCGAGAGCCGCGGCAAGCTGCTCGGCGTCGGCATCGGCTCGACGCTCGACTCGGGCACGAACAACTTCGGCCAGTCCCAGCTTCTGAACCCGGAGCTGCAGTTCTCGGGGAACAACGAGGTGGCGAGCGTGAAGCTCGACATCTTCGGCGAGATCGTCGTCACGATGGGTACGACGCCGCAGGGACAGGGGCACGAGACCGTCGGCCTCGCAGATCGTCGCCGACATCCTCGGGGTGACCCCTGCCGACGTGAAGGTGCGGGCCGGCCACGACAGCTACTGGAACTCGCACGCCGGCTTCTCCGGGACCTACGCGAGCCAGTTCGCGGTCACCGGCCTCGGCGCCGTCAAGGGCGCCACCGAGCAGCTCGCCGAGCAGATCCGCCGCCTCGCCGCGGTCATTCTCGGCGCCGGCGACCCGGAGGCGATCGAGCTCGCCGAGGGGTTCGCGCGGCTGCGGGAGAACCCCGAGGCCGCCCTGCCCTTCATGGCCTGCGGCGCGATCGTCAACGCGAACAACGCGGGCCTGCCGCCCGAGCTCGACGACGTCACCCTGAACTGCCGCTACGTCTACAAGCCGCCCTTCGAGGTGCCTGACAAGGAGCGCAAGTTCGGGAACCTCACGCTCACCTACGCGACCCAGATTCATGCCTGCGTCGTCGAGGTCGACCCGGAGACCGGCGTCTACGAGCTCGTCGACTACGCCGCCGTCGACGACTGCGGCAAGCGCATCCACCCGCAGATCGTCGAGGGGCAGGTGCACGGCGCGACCGCGCACGGGCTCGGAGCCGCGTCGTTCGAGACGTTCGCCTACGACGAGGACGGGTCGCTGATGACCTCCAACTTCTACGACTACCACGTGCCGCACGCGCTCGACATGCCGCCGCTCAAGACCGGCTCGATCGAGTCCCCCTCGCCGTTCACCTCGCTGGGCACGAAGGGAATGGGGGAGGGAGGCGGCGCGGCCATCCACGCCGTCTGCGCCGCGCTGCAGGACGCGCTCCGCCCGGCCGGGAACGCGATCGTCACCGACAGCCACAACCCGTACCACCGGGTGTGGGAGCTCCTTCAGGACCCGGAGACGAGCCGCTCCTCCGTGAGGGTCGACCCGGCGTGAAGATCACCGGCACGCGCAGTTACGCCGCCTCGCGGGCGCAGGTGTGGGAGGTCCTGAACGACCCGGCCGAGATGGCCGGGCTGATGCCCGGAGTCGAGAGCTTCGAGATCGTCGACGAGACGCACTGGAAGGCGAAGGTGAAGGTGCCGCTCGGCCTCGGGAGCATGAAGATGAGCATCGACTTCGAGAGGGCCGAGTCCCGCCCGCCCGAGCACGCGCGGCTGCAGGCGAAGGGCAAGGGGGTCGGCGCGATCATGAGCATGGAGACCCAGTTCGACCTGAGCGAGGAGGGCGGCGACGGCACCGCCATGAGCTGGGAGGCGGACGTCCGCATCCTCGGCCAGGTCGCGAGCATGGGCAAGCGCGTCGTCCAGCCGATCGTGAACCAGCAGGTCGAGAACGTGCTCACGGCCCTCGACAAGCGGGTCGCCGCGAAGAACGCGGGTGCCGAGCCGGGGGGGCCGTCGTCCTCCGCGTAGCCGGGCCAGCGGGCCGCTGAGCCATGGCCCAGCCCTTCCGCATCGGCGTGATGCAGCTCACCATGGAGCCGCTCGAGGAGATGCTCGAGACGGCGACGGTGATGGACCGCGTCGGCATGGACACGATCTGGCTGGCCGAGGCCTACCCGTGGTGGCGGAAGCACGGGATGGAGGCGCGCTCGTCCACCGTCGTCTCCGCGCTGATCGCCGAGCGCACCGAGCGGCTCGCGGTCGGCTGGGGGATCATCTCCCCGTTCACGCGCCATCCCGTCCAGGTGGCGATGGACGCGCGGGTCGTCCAGGAGGCCGCCGGCCCCGACCGGTTCCTGCTCGGTTTCGGCACCTCGAAGATCTTCCTCGTGAACGCCGGCATGCAGACGAAGAAGACGCTCGGCCCGATGCGCGACGCCGTGGCGATCGTCCGCGGCGTGCTCGGCGGCGGGGCCTTCGAGTACCAGGGCGAGACCTGGAGCGCCTCGGTGCCTGCGCTCGCCGGGGAGGCCGACTCGCCCCGCGGTGTCCCGCCCGTCTACGTCGCCGCGACGGCGCCGAAGATGCAGGCGCTCGCGGGCGAGATCGGCGACGGCTGCCTGACACCCTCGATCACGACGCCGGCCTTCGTCCGCTACACCCGCGAGAACGTCGACGCCGACATCGACATCGGCTGCACGATCGTCGCCTCGATCCACGAGACGGACCGGGACGCCGGCCGCGACGGGGCGCGCGAGATCGCCGGCATGTACCTGGCGAACAAGTTCCAGAACATCAGGGGCTCGGCCGACACGCTGCTCGAGCTGGCCGGGATCGAGATGGAGGAGCTGGCGCCCGTCGCCGAGGCGATGGAGCGCGGCGGCCGGCTGGCGGCCAAGGAGCAGGTGACCGACTCCCTCCTCGACCGCTGCAAGCCGATCGCCGGCACGCCGGAGGAGTGCGTGGCCGCGATCGAGGAGTACCGCGAGGCGGGATGCACGCACGTCATGCTCGAGCTCTGGGGCGAGGATCGCCACCGCCAGCTCGAGGTCTTCGGCGAGCGCGTCCTTCGCCAGGTCAGATGATCGACGAGCGCCGCCTCGTCGATCTGGCCCTCCGGCTGGTCTCGACGCCCTCGTTCACCGGCTCCGAGGAGGCCGCCGCGCAGCTGTCCGGGACGAGCTCGCGCACCTCGGCCTGCAGGTGCACTGGCAGCAGGTCGAGGAGGGCCGCGCGAACGTGCTCGGCACCTGGCCCGGATCCGGAGGCGGGCCGACGCTCATGTTCAACGGCCACCTCGACACGTCGTACTCGGGGCGCGAGCCCTGGCTGCAGGGCGTGCCCGGGTTCCAGCCCGCCGGCTTCGAGCAGGACGGGCGGATCTACGGCCTCGGCATCTCGAACATGAAGGGGGCCGTCGCCTGCTACGTCGAGGCCGTGCGCTCGCTGATCGAGGACGGCGTGCGCCTGCGCGGCGACGTCATGATCGCGGCGGTCGCCGGCGAGATCGAGAAGACCCAGGAGGGCGAGGCCCAGGGCGCCGAGTACCGGGGGTACGCCGCCGGGTCGCGGCACCTCGTCGGGCACGGGGGCGCGGCCGACATGTGCGTGCTGGGCGAGCCGACAGAGAACAAGGTCGTCCTCGCGCACTTCGGGACGCTCTGGCTGCGGCTGCGGACGCGCGGGCAACTTCATCCACACGGCCTTCACCGCGGGGCGCCGCGAGGAGAACTCGATCGTGCGTATGCGGGCGGTGCTCGACCGGGTGCTGGCCTGGCTCCCGAGCTGGGAGGAGGAGATGAGCTACGGCGAGGTCCGCGGCGTCGCCAACGTGGGCGCCGTCCGGGGCGGCTTCGGCTGGCGCGTCTCGCGGACGCCGCACGAGACCGACCTCTACGTCGACCTCCGCGTCCCGCCCTCGGTGCCGATGGCGGAGGCGCGGCGGCGGGCGCTGGAGTTCGCGCCGCGGCCTTCCGACGCCGTCGAGGCCGAGGTCTACGTGACCGCGCCGGGCGCCGAGATCGAAGAGGGGCACCCGCTCGTCGCCGCGCTCGACGCAGCGCACGAGGAGGTGTTCGGCTCGCCGCCGGAGCGCGACGTGACGCGCTGGTTCTCCGATGCCTCCGTGCTGACCCGCTACGGGAGCGCCACGGTCAACTACGGTACGTCGAGCGGGCTCCCCGACGCCGTGCTCGACGGCGAGAACCTCGAGATCGAGGGGCTGGTGAAGACGGCTGAGGTCTACCAGAGAGTCGCGCAGGCGGTCTGCGGGGCGGGGCCGTGAAGCTCGTCACCTTCGACGAGGGCCGCGTCGGGCGCGGTCGAGGGCGAGGAGATCGCCATCCTCGACGTGCCGGACATGCGCGACCTACTACGAGCGAGGCGGCGCGGAGCCGACGCGGCGAGCGCGTCGCCGCTCGAGGGCGCCCGGCTGCGCGCGCCGATCATCCCGAAGAAGTTCTTCCACACCGCCGGCAACTTCCGCGAGCACGAGGACGACTCGAAGCGCGTCGACTGGTCGCACGAGATCGCGCCGTGGATCGTCTTCTTCCAGAACCTCGACGCGATCATCGGGCCCGGAGGAGCCCGGTCGTCTATCCCGAGCACCTGACGGAGGAGCTCGACTACGAGCTCGAGCTGGCGGTCGTCATCCGAAAGCCCGGCAAGTGGTTCGGGCCGGAGGAGGCGGCCGACTACATCGGCGGCTACGTGATCTTCAACGACATGACCGCGCGCGACATCCAGCGGCGCGAGATGCGCTCCGGCGTCTTCTCCTTCTGCAAGGCGATCGACACGTTCTGCCCGCTCGGCCCCTGGATCGTGACTCCGGACGAGATCCCGGACCCGCACGACCTGGCGATGGAGCTGCGCGTCAACGGCGAGCCGCGGCAGGAGTCGCACTCGGGCCGCATGTCGGTGACGATCCCGGAGATCCTCGCCCACTACTCGGCGCTCGGATACAGCGCCGGCGACGTGCTCTCGACGGGCACGGTCTCGGGCGTGGCGGGCTTCAGCGCCAGGACGCCGCCTCGCTCTACCTGCGGCCGGGCGACGTGATGGAGGCGCGAGATCGAGCGGATCGGCGTCCTGCGCAACCCGGTGGTCTCGTGGGAGGAGGCGCACGGCGAGCCGGCGCCGGCGCGCGTCCGCTGGTGACCGTGCGTCCGGTCGACTACCCGTGTCCAGACGGGAGACCCACCTCCCGCCCCGATGGCTCCAGCCTAGTCGGGAAAGCTGCGCAAGTGGGTGAAGGATCCGCTCCGGAAGGGTGCCGGTGAGCTGGCCGGTCGACGCCGACAAGCTCGACCGCGTCCGCGGCCTGCTGGCCGACCATGACCTCGACGCGGTCGTCGTCCGCGCGCCCGACAACGTCCTCTACCTCACCAACTTCTGGTGCATGAAGGGCTACGACGCCGCGTCTTCCCGCGGGAGGGCGAGCCGGCGCTGCGTCGTGCCTCGAGGCCTCGGCGGGAGGAGGCCGAGCGCACGGCCTGGACCGCCGACGTCCGCCTCGTTCGCGGCTACGACGAGCGCGACCCGCGCCCGCCGACGGCCCGCACGCTCGAGGCGGCACAGCAGATTGTGCGCGAGGCCGGGTACGAGCGGATCGGGCTCGAGCTCTCGCTCGGGACGCAGGGCTCCGACCGGATGGTCGGCGAGCCGACGACCTACACGCACGAGTTCGTTCGACGCGTTCGGGCAGGCCGAGGACGCGACCCCGCTCCTCGCCGAGGCGCGCGCGATCAAGACGCCGCAGGAGATCGAGCGCATGCGACTCGCCAACGAGCTCGCCGCCGCGGGCGATGGAGCACGTCCGCCGCCGGCTGCGGCCGGGGATGAAGGAGAGCGAGGCCGGAGCGCTCTGGGAGGGCTTCGTCCACGGCGAGGGCACGGGCTACGAGGGCAAGGTCGAGCTCGCGCCGCGGGTTCTCGCTCGTCTGGTCGGGGCCGGGGATCCGCACGTTCACCGCCACCGGCGACCGCCCCGTCCAGGAGCGATGAGCCGACGCTGTTCGAGATCTGGGTCTGCGCCGACGGCTACTGGTGCGACCACACGAAGAACGTCTGCCCCGGCGAGTTGACGGCGGAGTACGACGAGCTCCTCGAGCGGCTCCTCACCGTCTACCGTATGGCCGTGGACCACGTGCGCCCGGGAGCGAGCCTCGCCGAGCTCGACCGGCTCGTCCGAGCCGGCCTCGCGGAGGCCGGCTACCCCGGGCAGCCGTCGCACCCGATCGCCCACGGCGTCGGCGCGCGCGCCCACGAGCCGCCCTACGCGCACCAGGCGGGAGGCGGCACCATCGAGGAGGGCATGGTGCTCGCGATCGAGCCGGGCGCGTACTGGGAGGGAGGCGGCGGCCTCCGCGTCGAGGACAACTTCCTGGTCACCGCGGACGGCGCCGAGCAGCTCTCCGCCTACCCCGACGACTTCCGTCTCGCATGATCGCCCGCGACAAGGTCTGGACCGGCAGCCTCAACGAGCCCTACCGCCGCTCGGGCACGGTCGGGCTCTACGACACGACCCTGCGCGACGGCGAGCAGACCGTCGGCGTCGTGCTCTCCCCCGAGGACAAGCTGGACATCGCCCGCGGGCTCGACGCCCTCGGCATCGACCGGATCGAGGCCGGCTTTCCCCGTGTCTCGGCCGACGACCGGCGTGCGTTCGAGCTGATCCTCGGTGCCGGCCTTGCGGCCGAGATCTGGGGCTTCTCCCGCGCGGTCGCCGCGGACGTCGAGGCCCTGGTCGAGCTCGGCGTGACCGCGTCCGTCGTCGAGTCGCCCATCTCCGACCTCAAGCTCGACGCGCTGGGCGTGAGCCGCGAGACGATGCTGGAGCGGATCCGCAAGGCGGTCGCCTTCGCCGCGGGCGAGGGTGTGACGGTCGCCTACTTCGGAGTCGACTCGACCCGCGCCGACCCGGCCTTCTTCGCCCAGGCCTACACGGCCGCCGTCGAGGCCGGGGCGAAGGAGGTGGTCGTGGTCGACACGCTCGGCATTGCCACCCCGGAAGCGGTCGCGGCGCTCGTCGGGAGCACGGTCGAGCTCGTCGGCCCGGGCGTGCCCGTCCACTTCCACGGGCACAACGACTTCGGGCTTGCGACGGCGGCGGCGGTCGCGGCGGTGCAGGCCGGCGCCGGCTGGATCCAGGGGACGATCAACGGCATGGGCGAGCGCGCCGGCAACGCGAACCTGCTGGAGGTAGCGCTTGCGCTCGACGCCCTCTACGGCGTCGGCACGAGCCTCCACCTGGAGCAGGCCCGTGAGGTCTCCGAGCGCGTGAGGGCGCTCTCGGGCTACGAGCTCGAGCCGTGGAAGCCGCTCGTCGGCGAGACCCTCTTCCGCCGCGAGAGCGGCGCGGTGGCGAGCCAGTTCCACGACCCGCCCTCGATCGAGCCCTACTCGGCCGAGGTGGTGGCCGCCGAGCGCGCGATCGTCCTCGGCAAGAAGAGCGGGATCGACTCGATCCGGATCAAGGCCGCCGAGCTCGGCCTCGAGCTCTCCGAGGAGGACGAGCGCGCGCTCCTCGACGCCGTCAAGGCGCGCGGCGCCGAGAAGCGCGGCCTCGTCGGCGACGAGGAGCTCGCCGACCTCGCGCGCGCGCTCCACGACTAGGAGGGAGGCTCTCGTGCCACGTCGCGACGTCAATCCGGAGGCGCTCCATCCGGCGCCGGGCTTCAGCCACGTGAGCGTCGCCGAGGGAAGCCGTACCGTGTGCTTCGCCGGCCAGCTGGCGCTCGACCGCGACTTCGGGATCGTCGGCGGCGACGACCTCGGCGAGCAGACGAGGGCGGCGATGCGCAACCTGGAGGCGGCGATGCGGGCCGTCGGCGTCACCTGGGACGACGTCGTCCGCCGGACGATCTACACGCTCCAGCCGACGGAATACGAGGTGATCACCGCCGCGATCGACGAGGTCACCGGCGGAGCGGCCCATCCGGCGCAGACCATCGTCGGGGTCACGGGGCTCGCCGTTCCCGGGTGCCTGATCGAGATCGAGTGCACGGCCTCCGTCGCCTGACCGCGGAGGCGGGAGGCGGCTGCCGAGATCCCATCGGCCCGCACACACGCCGGCCGGGTCGCTCTTCTCGTGTGGGGGAGCGGGGCGGAGGGGCCGCCGGGGGGCGACCCCTCCGGATCCGTCAGACGCAGCCGTGCGCGATCGCGGTCAGCTTCGCGCCGAGCGCCGGCTTCTCCGCGTGACCGGACTGCCAGGCGGAATTCTTGGCCTGCCCGTACGTGGTTCCGAAGCAGTCCTGGATCGCCTTGCCGTAGCCGTTCCCGGCCACCGCTGTCGGCGCCGCCAACAGGGCGGCCGCGCCGACGGTCACGAGTACCTTTCGCATCGTCTTCACCTCCGGTTTCGACAGGATCTTGTAGAGAGATCTTACCTGGTTTGTAGAACACCTGTCCACTATCCTGCTCCGAGGCGTCCGGAGGCCGCACCGTGCGCCGTTTGACATCTGATCAAACGCGCGCGACGATGGCCGGCGTGAAGCCCACGGCGCTCGCCCAGGGCACGAGGCGGCATCAGACGATGGCGGAGGCCGCGGTCGCCGAGCTCCAGGAGGCGATCCTCTCCGGAGAGCTTCCGCCGGGCTCGCCGCTTCGGCTCGAGGAGCTTGCGCGCTCACTCGGAATGAGCATCTCGCCGGTTCGCGAGGCGGTGCGCCAGCTCGAGGGCCTCGGCCTGGCCGTCCACGTTCCCCACCGCGGCGCGCGCGTCAGCGAACTCGCGATCGACGACCTGCACGACGCGTACGAGGCGCGGCTCGCGCTCGAACCGCTCGCGGTCCGGAGGGCGGCCGGCCACTTTACGGAGGAGGACGCCGAGCGTGGGCGCGCCTTCCTGGACGACTATACGGCGGCGCATCGCCGCGGCGACCAGCGCGCGGCCCGCCGCGCGCACGCCGACTTCCATCTCTCGCTGTACGCGGCGTCGGGATCCACCTGGCTCTTGCGGCTCATCCGCCCGGCGTGGGAGAACTGCGAGCGCTACCGAGCCCTCTCGCTGTCCGGCCGCTCGCTGCGCCAGCGGCGCGAGGAGCACGAGGCGATCCTGACCGCCTGCGCCAACCACCACCCGGACGAGGCCGCCGAGCGGCTCCACCTGCACCTCGCCCTGACCGCGAACCTGGTCGCCCGGCGGATGGGCGCCGGCGACCTCTTCGAGGGCCCGTGAGCGACTACGCGGAGTTCGCACCGGATCCCCGCGTCCTCGTCGGCGGCTTCATCGAGGCCGACCCGGCGTTCGCGCCGCGCCGGCCCGCCGGCGTGGACGAGGAGACCTTCAAGTCGGCGATGCGCTCGCTGGCCGCCGGCGTCGTGATGGTGGTCGCCCGCAAGGAGGACCGCCTCTGGGGCCTCACGATCAGCGCGTGCTGTTCGATCTCGGCCAGCCCTCCTCGCGTCCTCATCTCGCTTGCCGACACCGCGAGCTGCCGCGACGCGATCCTCGAGACGCGGCGCTTCGGGCTCAGCGTCCTCCGCGACGACCAGAAGCACCTCGCCGAGCTCGGCGCCGCCCCGGGCGTGCCCAAGTACGTCGACGCCTTCTGCGAGGACGCGGGCGCGGGAAGCCCGAGGACGATGATCGCAGGCGCGCTCGTCCACGTGGAGTGCGTGGTCGAGCGGGTGTTCTCCGTGAGCGACCACACCCTCCTGATCGGCGACGTCCAGGAGGTCGTCTCCTCCGACCGTGCGGGCGGGCCACTCCTCTACTTCGACCGCACGTTTCACCAGCTGGGGCGGCCGCTCCGGTGAGCGAGCGCTACGACGTCGTCTTCGTCGGGAGTGGGATCAACTCCCTCGTCGGCGCGGCGCTCCTCGCCCGCGCCGGCAAGCACGTGGCGGTGCTCGAGCGCGAGGACCGCCTCGGCGGGGCCATCCACACCGCGGAGATCACCGAGCCCGGCTTCCTGCACGAGGTCTACTCCTCGTGGCACCCCCTCTTCGTCGGCTCCGCCGCCTACGCCGAGCTGGGGGAGGAGCTGGGGGCGCGCGGGCTCGAGTACCTGAACACGGAGCTGCCGACGGCCTCGCTCTTCCCCGACGGGACGAGCGCGTTCCTCACGACCTCGCACGAGGCGAACGTCGCCGAGTTCGAGCGCCTCGCCCCGGGAGACGGGGAGGCCTGGGATCGGGTCGTCGGCGAGTTCATGCCCACCTCCGACCTCGCCTTCGGCGTGCTCGGGACGGAGCTCTGGTCGTCGGCGGGCGCCGGCCTCGGGGTCAAGGCCTACCGCCGGCTCGGCCGGCGTGGCCTGGTCGAGTTCGCAGGCGGGCTGCTCGCCTCCTGCCGGGACTGGGTCACCGAGACGTTCTCCTCGCCGCAGGTGCACGGCCTCCTGGCGCCCTGGGTTCTGCACACGGGCGTCGGACCGGACGCCGCCTCCTCCGGGTTCATGACCCGCGTGATCGCGGTCGCGGTCGAGCTCGGCGGGATGCCCGTCCCGGCCGGCGGCGGCGTCCGGCTCGTCGAGGCGCTCGCCGGGATCGTCCGGGACGCCGGCGGCGCCTGCGAGACGGCGCGCGACGTCGACCGGGTCATCGTCCGTGACGGGCGGGCCGCCGGGGTCGCACTCGTGGGCGGCGAGACCGTCGAGGCCGCCGAGGCGGTGGTCGCCAACGTTACGCCCACCCAGCTCTACGACCGCCTCCTCGCCGGTGTCGCCGTTCCGGCCGCATCCGCGGAGGCCGCCCGCCGGTTCCGCTATGGACGGGCCGGCATGCAGATCCACATGGCCCTCTCGGAGCCGCCGCGCTGGACGGGCGACGAGCGCCTCGCGCGGACGGCGATCGTCCATGTCACCCCCGGGCTCGATGGCGTCTCCCGGGCGGTGAACGAGGCCGAGCGGGGCCTGCTCCCCGCCGAGGCGACGATCGTCTGCGGGCAGCCGATCGCCCTCGACCCGTCGCGGGCGCCCGAGGGAGCGTCCATCCTCTGGATCCAGCTGCAGGAGCTGCCCGCGCGCGTGCGCGGCGACGCCGCGGGCGAGCTGGACGTCGGTGACGGCACCTGGACGGAGGACCTGCGGGAGCGCTACGCCGACCGCATCCAGGCGCGGCTCGCCCGGCAGATCGGGAACCTCGACTCGGCTCTGGAGAAGCGCGTGACGCTCTCGCCGGCGGACATCGAGGCCGCGAACGTGAACATGGTCGGCGGCGACATCTACAGCGGCTCCTGCAGCCTCGACCAGAACCTCGTCTGGCGCCCGCGGCCGGAGCTGCCCGGCCACGCGACGCCCCTCGGCGGCCTCTACCAGATCGGGGCGAGCACCCATCCGGGGCCGGGGCTGGGCGCCGGCTCGGGCACGCTCGTCGCGAAGCAGCTGCTCCGGCCGCCGCTCCCGCGGCGGGCCCTGAATCGTCTGGACTCGGTGCGGAAGCGAATTTGACACTTGATAAAACATGGTTCAGAGTCGCGGCCGACGAGGCGTCGCGGCGCCTGGATCCGACCGGGAGGTAGAGCATGAAGTTCAGCCTGTACTCGGAGATCCAGCACTGGCCGGGCAAGTCTCCGGGCCGGCTCTACGAGGAGGTGGTCGAGCAGGTCGTGAACGCCGACCGTCTCGGCTACCACGCCTACGCGGCGATCGAGCACTTCTTCTTCCCCAGGTTCTCGATCTCGGCGAACCCGTTCGCCCTCTGGGGCATCTGCGCCGCCCGCACCGAGCAGATCCGGTTTCGGACGCTCGGCCACGTCCTCCCGTACCACAACCCGGCGATCCTGGCCTCCCAGATTGCCGCGGCCGACATCCTCTTCGGCGGCCGCTACGAGTTCGGCGCCCTGCGCGGGCACGGCTGGATCCCGCTCAAGGCCGGCGTGCCCATCGCCGAGACGCGGGACCGCTACGAGGAGTCGCTCGAGATCCTCTTCACGGCGCTCGAGCAGGAGCGGTTCTCCTACGAGGGGAGCTACTTCAAGATCGACGACTCGCACGTCGTCCCGCGGCCGCCCGGCCCCTTCCGCGTCTTCCTCGGCGGCACGAGCGACCGCACGTACGAGCTCGCCGCCGAGCGCGGCTGGGCCGTCGTCGTCCCGCCGCTCCTGCCCTACGCAGCGCTGAAGGAGCAGCTCGACCTCTACCGGTCGAAGTGCGCCGAGCACGGCACGGAGCCCGACATCGTCTGGATCCACGCCTGCTACATCGACGAGGACCGCGACACGGCCCGGCGCGAGGCCGAGCAGGGCATGAAGCGGTTCCTCGCAGGAAACGCCTCGCCGCTCACCGAGGGCGACGAGCTGCCGCCGGCCGAGGAGCTCAACGCGGCCGGCTACGGATTCTACGCGGCCGGCATCCTGGAGCAGCTGGCGGAGACGCCCTACGAGGAGATGATCGAGGGCGACGTGGTCTGGGTGGGGACGCCCGAGGACGTGATCGAGCGGATCGAGGCGGTGCGCGACGTCTGCGAGGGCCTCACCGAGGTCTCGATCACCGTCAACGCCGGCGGCTTCGAGCACTGGCAGGCGATCAAGCAGCAGGAGCTCTTCGCCGCCCGGGTGATGCCGCACTTCCAGGACGCGGCGGTCGAGTCCGCGGGCGATCCGGCGTACGCCTGAGCCGGAGTCGCGGGTGAACCCGTCCGCCCCCCGCTTCGCCGTCTGCGAGTTCACGACCCTCCGTGCGAGCTTCGAGGAGGACCTCGCCGCCTACCGCGCCGCGGGCGCGACAGGGATCGGCATCTGCGAGATCAAGCTCGAGGCGGGCCGCGAGGAAGAGCAGCTCGGGGCTTTCCGTCAGAGCGGCCTCGAGGCGACGAGCTGCATCCCGGCCGTGCCCTCGATCCTGCCGCTTCCGCACCTCCCCGGGCCGGACGACCCGGACGAGCGCGTCGAGGCGATCCGCGCCGGCATCCGCCGGCTCGCGCCCTTCGAGCCGGCGGCGGTCGTCTGCCTCACCGGGCCGGCGGGGGCGCTCGACGACGAGGAGGCGAGGCGCGTCGTCGTCTCCGGCCTGCGCGAGGTGGCGGACGAGGCCGCCGGCGCCGGCATCCCGGTCGGGCTCGAGCCGATGAGCGCCGCCTTCCGCGACGACTGGACGACGATCACGACGCTGACCGAGGCGGCGGAGCTCTGCGACGAGGCCGGCTCGCCCAACGTCGGCATCCTCTTCGACACCTGGCACGTGTGGGACTCCCCCGACGTGCTGGCCGAGATCGAGCGGCACGGGCCGCGTCTCGTCGGCGTCCACGTGAACGACTGGCGAGAGGAGACGCGCGGCTGGTGCGACCGTGTCCTCCCCGGCGAGGGCGTCGCCGACCTGCCCGCGCTTGTCGGAGCGCTCCACGCGGCCGGCTGGCGCGGGCCGTACGAGCTGGAGGCCTTCTCGGACGACGGGACCTTCGGAACGGCCTACCACGACTCGCTCTGGGAGGAGGACGCGGCCGAGCTGGCCCGGCGGGGTCACGACGCCTTCCGCCAACTGTGGGAGCAGGCTGCCGTCCAAATGAGAACGTGAGCGAGCGCGTCTGCATCGTTGGCTGCGGCGTCATCGGCAGCCTCTACGCCGCCCACCTCGCGTCGGTCGCCGACGTGTGGGTGCTGACCCGGCGCAGCGAGCATGCCCGGGCGCTCGAGGAGGAAGGCCTGCGGGTCTCCGGGAAGCATGAGTTCACCGCGCGCCTGCGCGCCACCGCCGACCCGGACGAGCTGCCGGAGGTCGACCTCGCGATTCTGGCGACGAAGGCGACGCAGCTCGAGGAGGCGGCCTCCCGGATTTCCGGCCGCATCCCCGCTGCGACGGTGATGACGATCCAGAACGGCCTCGGGGCCGAGGAGATCGTCCGCTCCCACGGCGACTGGCAGCTCGTCTCCGCCGTCACCTTCATGAGCGGCGACCGCCACGGCGACACGCACGTCGAGTACGAGCTCGACACGGCGACCTGGCTCGGCCCCTACGCGGGGACCGCGACGCCGTACGAGCGGGTGGCCGAGGTCGAGGCGCTCCTGCGCGCCGGCGGCCTCGAGGCGGAGGCGTTCCCGGACCTCCTGCCCGCCCAGTGGTCGAAGCTGATCTTCAACGCGACGGTGAACACGGTCTCCGCCCTCACGTGTCTCGGCCATGTCGGCCTTTTCGCGCGCGAGGAGGAGCCGACCGACCTCGGCCACCTCGTCCATGCGCTCATGGACGAGGGGATGCGGGTCGCCGCCGCGGCCGGGGTCGAGCTGCACGAGGACCCCTGGGAGATGAACGTCCTCGCCGTGCGCCGCGGCGAGACGCAGCAGAGCGACTACGCCCACGTGCCCTCCATGCTCGAGGACGTCCGCGCCGAGAGGCCCACCGAGGTGGACTTCATCACGGGCGCCCTCGTCCGCGAGGCGGAGCGGCTCGGCGTGGACGTGCCGCTGCACACGGCGATGTACCGCCTGGTCAAGGCAAGGGAAGCGGCGTTTCCGCCGGGAGAAGGCCGGGCTCCGGCGGTGGCTGGTGAAGTGACAACGGTCGAGAGGAGTTCGGCATGAGAGGAACGACGAGATGGAGCCTGCTGCTGGCGCTCGTGCTGGCGTTCGGGCTCGCGGTGGCGGCCTGCGGCGGCGACGACGACGATGCGGCGGGCGGCGAGACGGCGGCCGACACGGCGATGGCCGACACGGGCGAGGCAACCGGCGAGGCGACAGGTGAGCCGATCGTGATCGGAGCGGCGGTCGACCTGACAGGCCAGATGGCCCCCTTCGACGCGCCGGCGATGACCGCGGCGCAGATCCAGGTCGACCAGATCAACGCAGCCGGCGGCGTCGACGGGCGGCCCCTCGAGCTGCGCGTGATCGACGACCAGCTCGACCCCGAGCGGACGAAGTCCGCGGCGATCGAGCTGATCGACGGCGGCGCCGAGGTGCTGCTCGTGACCTGCGACGTCGACTTCGCGACGCCGGCGGTGCAGGAGGCGATCACGCGGGGCATCCTCGCGGTGGCGCCGTGCATCGGGACGGACCAGATGGGGCCCGAGCGCTTCGGCGACGCGGGCAAGCTGGCGTTCTCGACCGGCAACGTCGCCCAGGACGAAGGCGCCGCCATGGCCGAGTTCGCGAACGAACAGGGCTGGACGACCGCCGCCACGGCGACGGACAACCTCCTCGTCTACTTCCAGGATGTGGTCAAGGCGTTCACCGCCCGCTTCGAGGAGCTCGGGGGCACGGTCAGCGTCGAGGAGTCCTGGACGCAGGGCGACGGGACGATCCAGAACGTCGTCAGCTCGCTCGACAAGGCGAAGGTCGACGTGATCGCGACCTCGACGGCGTTCGACGACATGCCCGCCCTCGTGGGCGGCCTCCGCAGCCTCGGCAACGATACGCCGATCGTCTGCAGCTGGGCGTGCGACGGCAACTACTGGCTGCCGGAGGGCACGGACAACTTCTACACGGTCACCTACGCGTCCGTCTTCGGGGACGACCCGAGCCCGGACGTGCAGGCGCTCATCGACGAAATGGACGCGGAGGGCCAGGCGCCCGGCACGGGCGGCTTCGTCACCGGCGCCGCGGCCATCGACGCCATCGTGGCCGCGATCCAGCAGACCGGAGGCACGGACGGCGAGGCCCTCGCCGACGCCTTCGAGGGCTTCGACGGCCTCGACACGATCTCCGGGGCGATCAGCTTCTCCGACCAGTACCACTCGGTGTTCGGTCGTGAGTACCGGGTCATGGAGGTGCAGAACAGCCAGCCCAAGTTCCTGGAGCTGAAAGCGGCGAGCTCGCCGGCCGAGATCAACTGATCGCCGTGTGACCGACACGACGACGGAAACCCGCCGCTGGCCCGGAGAGACCCTCCGGGCCAGCGGCATCACTCGCTCGTTCGAGGGCGTGCACGCGCTCGGCGGCGTGACCCTCGAGCTGCACCGCCACGAGGTCGTCGGCCTCATCGGCCCGAACGGCGCCGGGAAGACGACGCTCGTCAACATCGTCACGGGCTTCGACCGGCCGACCGAGGGCGACGTAGAGCTGGCCGGAAAGCAGATCACCTCCTGGGCGCCGCACCGCCGGGCGCGGGCGGGCCTCGCGCGGACGTATCAGCACGGTCGCCTCTTCTCCGGGCTCTCCGCCCGCGAGAACGTCGAGGTGGCGGCGCTCGGGGTCGGGGCCTCGCCCGGTGAGGCGCGCCGGCGGGCCGCCGAGCTCCTCGGCCTGCTCGGCCTCGAGGGTCGCGCCGACGCGCCGGCGTCCGTGCTCCCCCACGGAGAGGAGCGGAAGCTCGGCGTCGCCCGCGCGCTGGCAACGGGCCCGCGCTTCGTGCTCATGGACGAGCCGGCGGCGGGCCTCTCGGAGGCCGAGGTGCCGGGCTTCGCCGAGGTCGTGCGGACGGTGCGGGAGGAGCGCGAGGCGGGCGTCCTCCTCATCGACCACAACGTCGGCCTCATCCTCGAGGTCTGCGACCGCATCCAGGTCCTCGACGAGGGCCGGACGCTCGCCGAGGGGACGCCGACGGAGATCCGCCGCAACATCGACGTCACCGCCGCCTACCTCGGTCGCGCGCATGCATGAGAGCTCTCAGGCGCTGCTCGAGATCCGGGAGCTCGAGGTGCGTTACGGAGGCGTCCCGGCCGTCCGCGGGGCTCGACCTGCGGGTCGAGAGCGGCGAGGTTGTCGGGCTCGTCGGGCCGAACGGCGCCGGGAAGTCCTCGACGCTCCTCGCCGTGATGGGCGTCGTCCCGCCGTGGCGGGGCGAGATCCGGCATGCGGGCCGCTCGCTCGCGGGCCTGCCGACGGACGCGATCGTCCGCTCCGGCGTCGCGCTCGTGCCCGAGGGCCGGCACATCTTCCCGGAGCTGACGGTCGACGAGAACCTCCGCCTCGGCCTCGTCGGGCGCCGCTCGCGCGAGGGGGTCGCCGAGGACCTCGACCGCGTCACCGCGCTCTTCCCCGTCCTGGGAGAGGACCGCCACCGCCACGCCGGCGTCCTCTCCGGTGGCCAGCAGCAGCAGCTGGCGATCGCGCGGGCGCTCGTCGCCCGCCCCGACCTGCTCCTCCTCGACGAGCCCTCGCTCGGCCTCGCCCCCGCGGTCGTCGACGACGTCTTCGACGCCCTCGCGGAGATCAGGGCGAGCGGGGTCACCATCCTCCTCGTCGAGCAGCGCGCGCAGTTCGCCGTCGGCTTCGCCGATCGCACCCACGTGCTCGCCAACGGCGAGCTCAGGCTGACGCTGACGCCCGCCGACGCCGGCGACACCGAACGGATCACCGCCGCCTACTTCGGATCGTGAGGGACCCTCGCCGATGGACGTCCTCCAGACCCTGATCGACGCCGTCGCGCTGGGGGCGCTCTACGCGCTCGTCGCCATGGGCATCGGCCTCGTGTTCGGGGTCATGCGGCTGATCAACTTCGCCTACGGCGAGCTGCTGACCGCCGGGGCCTACGCGCTCGCCCTCACGAATCACCTGCCGCTCGTCGTCGGCCTCGTCGCCTGCTTCGGCGTCGTCATCGCGCTCTCGCTCGCCATGGACGTGACGTACCGGCCGCTCCGCCGCTCGACGCCGACGACGATGCTCGTGACGACGTTCGCCGTCTCCTTCCTCCTCCAGGCCGTCGCCCTGCTCGCCTTCGGCGCCCGCGGGGAGAACATCGGCGTCCTGTCCGAGCTGAACCGCGCCGTCTCGATCGGCGACCTGCGGATCCGCTGGGTGACGATCGTCTCGATCGCGGTCGGCGGCCTGCTCCTCGCCGGCACCGCCGCCGTGCTCTCGCGGACCGACATCGGACTGCAGATGCGGGCCGCGGCCATGGACGCCGGCACCGCCCGCCTGCTCGGCGTTCGCGCCTCGACCGTGATCCGCTTCGCCTTCCTCTTCGCCGGGATCCTGGCCGCGTCGGCGACCGTCCTCCTCTCCGTGCAGCGCCCGCTCGTGACGCCGGGCTACGGCTTCCAGCTCGTGATCCCGGCGCTCGTCGGGGTGGTGGTCGGCGGCATGGACCGGCTTGTCAGCGCCACTGCCGGCGGCTTCGCGATCGGCTTCGCCACCGCCGTCCTCGGCGAGATCCTCCCCGGCGACCAGCGCGTCTTCCTCGACACCGCGCTCTTCCTGCTCGTGATCCTCGTCCTCCTCGTCCGCCCGGGCGGGCTCTTCACGCGCTCGCGCGCGGCCTGGGAGCGGCTGTGAGGCGCCTGGCGGAGGGATCCCAGCTCCTGGCCCCAGTGCTCCTGCTCGCCGCCGTGGGCATCCTCGGCACGTTCACGGCGCGGTCCGTCCAGCTCCAGTTCCAGTTCGCGCTCGTCGTGGCGACGATCGTGATCGCCCTCTACGTCTTCGTCGGGAACTCCGGCGTCATCTCCTTCGGCCACGTCAGCTTCGTCGCCGTCGGCGCCTTCGCCGCCGGGCTGACGACAGTGCCCGAGGCGCTGAAGCTCTCGCTCAGCCCCGACCTCTTCCCCGTGATCGCGGGCGCCGAGGTGGGGAACGCCGTCTCGCTCCTGATCGCCGCCGCCGTCGGCGGCCTGTTCGCGCTCCTCGTCGGGGTGCCGCTGATGCGGCTGTCGGGGCTCTCGGCCGGCATCGCCACCTTCGCGGTGCTCGTGATCACGAACAACGTCCTCCGCAACTGGGAGGCGATCGGGCCCGGCGCGCGCACGCTCTCGCTCGTGCCCGAGACGACCGGCTTCCTGCAGGCGACGGTGGGCGCGATCGCGGTCGCCGTGCTCGCCTTCGCCTACCAGCGCAGCCGCTTCGGGCGCGTCCTGCGGGCCTCGCGCGAGGACGCCCGCGCCGCCGAGGGCGCCGGGATCGACATCTACCGCCAGCGGCTCGTCGCCTTCGGCCTCTCCGGCGCGCTCGCCGGCTTCGCCGGCGGCCTGCTCGTCCACCTCTTCGGCAGCATCACGACGCAGCAGGTCTACCTCGACCTCACGTTCATCACCCTGGCGATGCTCGTCATCGGCGGCGTCGGCAGCCTGTGGGGCGCCGTCGTCGGCGCCCTGCTCGTGAGCGGCGTCAACTCGCTGCTCCTCACGGCGGAGAACGGTCTCAACCTCTGGGTGGCGGAGCTCACCGTCCCGACGGGCACGCGCCTCGTTACCCTGGGCGTCGTCATGGCCGCGATCCTCCTCTTCCGGCCCGGCGGGATCACGGGCGGCCACGAGGTGACGTTGAGGTGGCAACGGTGAGGGTCTGCGTCCTCGGGTGCGGCGCCGTCGGCTCGCTCTTCGCCGCCTCGCTCGCGCAGCTCGACGACGTCGAGGTGTGGGCCTACGACCTGGACGCCGACCACGTCGCGGCGATCAACGAGCGCGGCCTCCGCCTCTCGGGGGCCGGCGAGCTCGTGGGGCGGATGACCGCGACGACGGACGCGGCGGAGCTGCCTCCCTGCGAGCACGGGATCGTGGCGACGAAGAGCATGCACACGGCGGCGGCGATCGAGGCGGCGGCGCACGCGTTCGCCGACGGCGCCGTCTGCTCGGTGCAGAACGGCCTCGGGAACGAGGAGGCGATCGCCGAGCACGTCTCGCGCGTCATCCGCGGGACGACGTTCCCGGCCGGCCATATCGTCGAGCCGGGTCACGCCCACTGGGACGTCCGCGGCGACACGACCATCGGCCCCTTCGAGCCGAGTCCCGCGTCGCTGGAGGAGGTCGAGCGGCTCGCCGACGCCTGCACGCGCGCGGGGATGCCGACGGCGGCGGTCGCCGACGCCCGGGGCCCGCAGTGGCGGAAGGTCATCTTCAACGCGGCGACCAACCCGGTGGGCGCGCTCACGGGGCTGACGCACGGCCGTGTCTGCGAGGAGCCGGGGCTGCGCCGGCTCGTCAGCGGCCTGGTGGACGAGGGCAAGGCGGTCGCGGCGGCTCTCGGGGTTGTGCTCGACGCCGACCCGGAGGAGCTGATCGACCACGCCGCCCGCCCCGAGGTCGCCTACGAGCACAGGGCGAGCATGCTCCAGGACGCTGAGGCGAGGCGGCGGACCGAAATCGACTACCTGAACGGCGGCATCGTCCGCTTCGGGCGCGCGAACGGCGTCGAGACCCCCCTGAACGAGGCCGTGACCGCGCTGATCAAGGGAATGGAGGCATCGTGGAAACAGTGAGCGCCGACGTCGAGCGCCGGTACCGGAACGTCCGCGAGGCGCTCGCGCGGAACGACCTCGACGCCGCGATCGTCGCGGGCAGCGAGTACACGGGCTTCGAGGGGGCGGTCACCTACGTTTCCGGCTTCGTGATCGTCCACCGCTACGCCTACGTGCTCCTGCCGCTCGAGGGTGAGCCTGCGATCGTCTTTCCGGCCGAGGCCCGCTACGTGGGCGAGCACGGCACGACCTGGATCGACGAGCAGGTCTTCGCGGAGACGCCCGGCGCCTGGCTTCGCGACCGGGCCCGCGAGGGAGGCTGGAAACGGGTCGGCGTCTACGGGCTCGACTACGTCATGCCCGTCCGCGACTACCGCGCGCTCGCCGACGGCGGGCCGGAGCTCGTCCCCTTCGACGTCGAGTTCGACCTCGCGCGTGCAGTCAAGAGCGAGGCGGAGCTCGCGTCCGTGCGCGAGAGCGTCCGCATCAACACGGAGGGCTTCTGGATCTTCCTCGACGAGTTCGCGCCCGGTCGCACCGAGGCCGAGCTCCTGGCTCCCTGCGAGCGCCACTTCGTGGAACAGGGGTGCGGTCGCCTGACGATGGACATGGTGCTCGTCGGCGACGGCGGCGCCGCGGAGCCGGAGTTCCGGATCGCGAGCGGCGAGCGGCGCATCCGTGAGGGCGACCTCGTCCTGCCGTCGCTCGAGATCGCCGGCCCCGGCGGGCACTGGGTCGAGGTCTCGCGGGCCGTGGCGGACGGCGAGCCGGACGGCGAGACGAAGCGCATGCTCGAGGCCTACGAGGAGTACTTCACGGTGGCGAAGGCCGCAATGCGGCCCGGCGCGTCGGCCCACGACGTGCACCGCGCAGTGTCCAAGGGCTTCGCCGACCGCGGCTACGCGCTCGGACATGTCACCGGCCACTCGATCGGGATGACGATGATCGAGTTCCCCAAGATCGGCGAGGGCGTGGAGACGGAGCTCGCCGAGGGCATGGTCTTCTCGATGCACCCGCACGCGATCGCCGCCGACGGGAAAGCGTGCCTCTACATGCAGGACACCTGGCTCGTGACCGCCGAGGGAGGCGAGCCCCTCGCGGGACTCCCGATGCGCGTCTTCGCGGGCGACGAGACCCGCTAGCCGCGGCCGTGGCAGTCGCCGTCGTCGACGGCGGTGTCCGCGCCGGGGAGGCGGGAGAGGAGCTCCGAGAGCGTCAGCCGCTCCTCGTCCGAGAAGCGGCCGATGAAGAGCGACTCGATGCCTGCCACGTGCGTGCGTGCGGCCTGCCTGAGTCGGTCGGCCCCGGCCGGCGTCAGCTTCGCCCAGACGACGCGCCGGTCGTCCTCGCACGACTCTCGCAGGACGAGGCCCGAGCGTTCGAGGCCCTCGAGCAGGCGGGTGATGCCCGAGGCCGTGAGCAGTACCGACTGGGCGAGGTCGACCCGGCGCAACCGCCTTTCGGGCGCCCGCGCGAGGTGGAGAAGAACCTCGTAGTCGTTGAGGGTAAGCCCGTGCTCGGCGACGAGCTCGGCCGAGAGCTCGCGCGTGAGGGCCGAGTGCGCGCGCAGGAAGCGGATCCATGCGTCGAGCCGTGCGGTATCGGGCAGCGCCTGCGCTTGCGCGGTCATCGTCGGACTGTACTCCCCTCGTCCGCGAGGGCGCGGCGGAGGATGTCCCGCAGGGCGAGCTGGTCTCGCGGCGAGAGCCGGGCGATCGCGGCGGGCGGCGCAGTCAGGAGCTCGACCACGAGACCCCGCACGTCGGCGCCGGCCGGGGTGAGGACGAGCGTCCTCACCCGCCGGTCTTCCTCGTCGGGGTGCCGCTCGACGAGGCCGCGCGACTCGAGACGATCGACGATCCCGGTCACGTTCGAGGCGTGGCAGTAGAGGGCGTCGGCGAGGGCGCTCATGGCGAGCGGCCGCTCGGGCTCGAGCAGCCGGAGCGCGTGGGCCTGCACCGGGGTGAGATCGAGCTCGGCGAGCCGCGCGCTCAGGACCGCGTGCTTCGCCTTCGCGACCCGGAAGAGGAGCTCCCACGCCTCCCTGCCCGGGGCCGAGATCGGCTCGGTCGTTGCTGCCATGCTTCCCATGGTACTTGATCAGCTAAATACTTGACAAGCTCAACTTTCTGGTAGCCTGGCACGGATGCGCGACGAGCACGGCATCCAGGCCGAGGGGCTCACCCGCGAGTTCAAGGGCGGGATCCTCGCCGTCGACGCGATCGACCTCGCCGTCGCGCCCGGCGAGATCTTCGGCTTCCTCGGCCCGAACGGCGCCGGCAAGTCGACAACGGTGCACATGCTCACGACCCTGCTCCCGCCGACAGCCGGGACGGCCAGGGTCGCCGGCTACGACGTTCGCGAGCACGGCGAGCGGGTCCGCGCGGCGATCGGCGCCGCGCTCCAGGAGGCGGCGCTCGACCCGCTGCTCACCGGTCGCGAGCACCTTCGGCTCCAGACCGCCCTTCACGGCATGCACCGGGCCGAGCGGCGGCGGCGGAGCGACGCGCTCCTCGAGCGCGTCGGCCTGACCGAGGCCGCCGATCGCAAGGTGCGGACGTACTCGGGCGGGATGAAGCGCCGGCTCGACCTGGCGCTCGCCCTCGTCCACGAGCCGAGCATCCTCTTCCTGGACGAGCCGACCACCGGCCTCGACCCCCAGAGCCGGAACGCCCTCTGGGCGGAGGTGGCACGGCTCGCGCGCGACGAGGGCGTCACCGTCTTCCTCACGACCCAGTACCTGGAGGAGGCCGACCTCCTCGCCGACCGCGTCGGCATCATCGACCACGGGCGCATCGTCGCCGAGGGGACGCCCGTGTCGCTGAAGGCCGAGATCGGCCGCCCGAGCGTCGAGGCCATCCCGGCCGATCCGGCCGAGCTCGCGGCCGTCTCGCGGACGCTCGCGCGCTTCGGCGCCCCGGTGCCCGGGTCCCCCAAGGCCGCCTCCGTGCGCCTGGACGGGGGCGAGGAGGCGCTCGCGGACGTCGTGCGCGCCTTCGACGCCGAGGGCCTCCACCTGCAGCACCTCCAGCTTCACGCCCCGACGCTCGACGACGTCTTCCTGGCCAAGACCGGCCGCTCGCTCGAGGGCGCCGGCGAGGAGCCGGAGGCCGAGCCCGAGCCCGTTCCCGCGTGACCCGCAGTCCGCTCTTCGTCCAGGTCGCGAACCTCGCGCGCCGCTCCGTCCTGCGCACGTTGCGGCAGCCGCTGAACGTCGTGCCGTCCTTCGTCTTCCCGCTGATCCTGCTCGCCGTCAACGTCGGCGGGCTGCGCTCGGCCTCACGGATCCCCGGCTTCCCGGCGGACTCCTACCTCGACTTCGCGCTCGCGTTCACGTTCATGCAGGGCGCGCTCTTCGCGACGACGAACGCGGGCACGGACCTCGCCCGCGACATCCAGACGGGCTTCCTCGACCGCCTCGCGTTGACGCCGATGCGGCGGGCCGCGCTCCTCCTCGGGCAGCTCGCCGGCGTGATCGCGCTCGCGCTCCTCCAGGCGACGCTCTACATGACGGTGGGCCTGATCGCGGGCGTGCGGCCCCAGAGCGGTGTCCCCGGCGTGTTCCTGATCGTCTTCCTCGGGGTCCTGATCGCGCTCGCCTTTGGCGCCGTCGGCGCCTTCCTCGCGCTTCGTACGGGCTCCGGCGAGGCGATCCAGGCGCTCTTCCCGCTCTTCTTCGTCTTCCTCTTCCTCTCGTCCATGAACCTGCCGCGGAACCTGATCGAGATCGACTGGTTCCGCACCGTGGCGACGATCAACCCCGTCTCGTACCTGATCGAGGGGCTCAGGAGCCTGATCATCACGGGCTGGGACGCCCAGGCGCTCGCGCTCGGCTTCGGCATCGCCGCCGGGATCGCGGTCGTGGCGCTCGCGGCGGCCAGCGTCGCGCTCAAGGGAAGGCTGGCGCGGTCGTGAGGAGCTTCGTCTCGGTCGCGCTCGCGGTCGCCTGGCGCGGGATCCACAACGCCTTCACGAACCCGGCGATCCTCGTGCCGTCGCTGCTCTTCCCGCTCTTCTTCTTCACCGCGTTCGCGGGCGGCCTCTCCCGGATCTCGGAGGTGCCCGGCTTCGACTTCCCGGCCGGCTACACGGCCTTCCAGTTCGTCTTCGTCTTCCTGCAGTCGGCCGCCTTCGGCGGGATCTTCAACGGCTTCGCCATCGCCCGGGACTTCGAGAGCGGGTTCGCGCGCCGGCTCCTGCTCGCGGCGCCGCGGCGGACCGGGATCCTCGCGGGCTATGCGGTCGTCGCCCTCGTGCGCTGGGCCGCCATCGCCTCGGTCGTCTTCGTCGTCGCGCTCCTCGCCGGGATGAAGGTGCTCGGCAACCCGGACGAGCTCCTCGCCCTCGTCCTCCTCGGCCTGCTCCTGAACGTGGCCGCCGTGCTTTGGGCGGCGGGGATCGCCATGCGCTTCCGCACCCTGCAGGCCGGCCCGCTCATGCAGGTCCCGGTCTTCCTGACACTCTTCCTGGCGCCGGTCTACGTGCCGCTCGAGCTCCTCACCGGCTGGATCCACGGGGTCGCCTCCGTCAACCCGGCCACCTTCCTGCTCGAGGCAGGGCGCGGCCTCTTCGCGGGCGAGCCCACGGAGGTCGGCACGGCGTTCGCGATCGCCCTGGGCGCGGTCGCGCTCCTGACGCTGTGGGCGGTCCGCGGCCTGCGCAGCGCCGAGTCGGCCGGCTAGCCGCCGCGGCGGACGCGTCCGGCGTGGGCACGCCCTGGGGTCTGACCCCTAGCCGTGGCCACAGCGGGCACGACCGGCCCTCCCGAGCGGACGGCGATTCCTCGCCGAAAGGGGCGGTAGCGCCATGTCCGCGGCCGCCATGCCCCGGGGTCAGACCCCGGGGCGACCGGCCGGGCGATACCCTGGTCGACGATCCGCGCCCACAGCTGGGCCTTGGGGGAGGCGACGGGCTGGCTAGCGGGCCGCGACCGCTCGGCGCCTGAGCACAGCCGCCGGCCAGCGTCCGCGCGCGAGCTCCTCGGTCGCCCGCCTCGCGGCTTCGTCGAGCGGCTGGCACCCGTATTCCGGCATCAGTTCGCGGCGGCGGTCCCACACCCAGAGGAAGCGGTCGGGATACGTGGCGTCCGGGCAGACTCCGTCCAGACCCTCGGCGTGAATGGCCTCGATGGTCGGGAGGTAGACGGCGTCGAGCCAGGAGCGGGCGATCTCGGCTCGTGGCACCACGCGGCCCTCGTCCTGCATCAGGTGGTAGCCGTGCAGCTGCACGGTCTCGAGCAGTTGGATGTAGCCGACCGGACGGCTGAAGCGGATGCGCAGATCGGGGCGTGCCTCGCCGAGACCGCTCTCGTCCACGAAGATGCGTTCCTGCTCGGCGTGGATCAGCTCGACGACGTCGGCGTCCGGGGGCAGGTGCCAGCGCGCCTTGAGCTCGGTCACCTCGGCGTCGATCGTCTCGATGCCGTTGTGGCGGGCGATCGCCACCCTGTGATGGCCGTCGAGGACGAAGTACACGCCTCCGAGCTGGTACACGACGATCGGCGGGAAGGCGGCGTCCGGGAACGCCTGCTCGACCTGCCGCCAGCGGTCGCGGACGCCGGGGCGAAGCGGGCGGAAGTCCCGGTCGAAGTCCCCGCCGCGGCTGTCGGTGCCGACGATCTGGCTCACCGGGATCGGGCGCAGCCCGACGTAGCGGCGGGCGAACGGCCGCAGCCGCCGGGTCGCTTCGTCGAGAGGGAGCAGCGGCCGTGGGCCCTCGCGGCCGAGAACCCTGGCGAGCCGCGCGTAGACGCCTCGGCGTCGGGCGCGATCGAAAGTCGTCGCCATGCCCTCCGCAACGACGGTCGCGGTGCTAATAGTCCTGGGCGAGCCCCTTGCTGCGGAGCTCGTCGAGCGCCGCCTCGCGCTTGCCGAGGGCCCCGAGGCCCATGCCGCGGAGCACCGGCCCCGCCTTCGTGAACTGGATGTCCTGGTAGTCGACGACCTCGACGCGGTTCCCCCAAGGGTCCACGAAGTCGAGCCGGCGGCCGGGGAGGATCTCCACGCCCTCCTTCTCGAGGCCGCGGCGCACCGCCTCCTTGTCGTCGACGACCAGCCCGAAGTGGCGGCCCTCGTCGTGCGGCTGCCGCCGACCCTCGCTCAAAGCGAGGAACTGATCGCCCATGTCGACGAAGGCCATCCCGGGCGCCCGGCCGCGCAGCTCGAAGTCGAAGAGCCGCCCGTAGAAGGCGAGCGCCTGCTCGAGGTCGCCCACCTCCAGGGCCACGTGGTTGATGCCGACGAGGCGCGGACGACCGCTCATCCGGGTAGCGTGTGGAAGGGACACGACCTGAGCGCGAGAAACACTAGCCGCAAGCGCGTTTCTTGAGGATTTCGTGAAGACCCCCGTCTCGATGCCGAATCGCCCCTACAGTGATTGAGTTGTCGACCCTCGCCCGGATCGTCGCCGGCCTGCTTCTTCTCTGGGCGGCCGCCGCCAAGTTGCGCCGGCGGGATGACCTGCCCGACTGGCTGACCGCCTACGGGCTTCCTGCCCGCTACGCGCGCGAGGCCGCCTGGACGGTGATGGCCGCCGAGGCGGTCGTCGGCATCCTGCTCGTCTTCGGGGTTGCCATGCCGCTCTCCGCCTATGCGGCCGTCGCAGTCGGCGCCGGCTTCGTCGCCGCGCTCGCGCAGGCCCGGCTCCGGGGCGTGGAGCGCCTCCGCTGCGGCTGCTTCGGCGCTTCCGAGGGCCGGACGACGCACCTGCTGGCGCGTGCCGGCGGCTTCACGGCGATCGCGCTTCTCGCGGCCTTCGGCGGCGGGATCGAGATCTCTGCCTCCTCCGGCACCGTCGTCGGCATCGTCCTGGCCGTGCTCACGCTCGCCGTCATCGGGCTCGCGCTCCTCGTGCTCGCGCTCTACCGGCAGGTCGGTGTGTTGACGATGCGGATCGGGCCACGTGTGCCGTTCGAGCTCGCGGAGGAGGGCCCCGGTCTCGGCGAGTACGCGCCCGCCCTCGACGGGCTCAGGGGCAGGCGCTCGGAGGTCGTCTTCTTCTTCTCCTCGACCTGCACCCTCTGCCGGGCGCTGAGCGCTGGCGTCGCGGCACTCGCCCGCCAAGGCCACGGCGTCCGGGTCGTCGAGGAGGAGGTCGAGCCCGCCGCCTTCGTCCGCTGGGACGTGCCGGGAACGCCCTTCATCGTGCACACGATCGACGGGGTCGTCGCCGCCAAAGGGACCGTGAACACGCTGGAAGAGCTCGAGCTCCTGCTCGACACCGGCAGGGCGAGGGTGAATGCCGCCGCCTGAGGCCGGGGCCTCGAAGCTCGACCGTCAGGCGGAGAAGCTCTCGGCGAAGCTCGCGGAGTCGACGACGCGCCTGTCGTTCCTGGGCCGTTTGAGCGCGGCGGCGCTCGCGGTGGCGGGCGGCTCCGCCGTCGCGGCGGCAGTGAAGCCGGACGAGGCCGACGCCTTTCACTTCTGCGGGCACATCTGGACGACCGGCTCCTGCCCGAGCCCCTACCCACCGCTCTCCCGCATCGACCGCAAGGGATTCCCGCTCCACCCGCAGAGCGGGAAGCCGATCGACAACCTCGGCCGGGTCGTCGACTCGGCCGGCTACGCTCTCGACGGAAGCGGCGGCCGGCTCCGCGGCCCGGACGGCGAGGTGGTGCCGCGGGCGCCGCGGACACGCATCTGCGAGGACTGGACCGCCGAGGCGAAGGGGCTCCGCGACCTGCGCGTGCAGGGCTCGTGGTTTCGCTGCTGCGGCGGCCAGATCCGCAAGCTCGTGGACTGCTGCTCGTTCAGCCGCCGACGCATCAACGGCGACGCCTCGCTCACCGGCTACTGCTGGGGCGGGCGGCGCGTGTACTGCGTCATGTACTACGACACCGGGCTGCCGTGCTGATCGAGGCCGGCGTCGCGCTCGCGGCGCTCGTCGCCGGCGTCTCGGGCGCCTGGTCGCCCTGAGGACTGTCGATGCTCGAGACCTTCACTCCCGCCGTGTGCGGGAGCCGTCGCCGCCAGATCCTCGCCCAGGCCCTCTTCACGGCGGCCGCCGTGGCGGCGGCGGCGGCCCTCGGGCTCGTCCTCGGCTTCGGGGGAGCCTCGTCGGAGCCGAGAACGCCGTGCTCGTCGCTGCCGGACTCGCCCTGGCGGCGGCCGCCCGCGAGGCTGGGCTCCTGCGCCTCCCGCTGCCGCAGGCCGGCCGCCAGGTGCCCGAGCGCTGGCGCTTCGAGCGACCACTAGCCCTCTGGGCCACCGGGTACGGCGCCGGCCTGGGCGCGGGCTTCTTCACCTTCCAGCCGGTCGCGACCTACTGGGTCGCCTGCGCCGGCGCCTTCGCCCTGGCCGAGCCGGTGCCGGCGGCGCTCTGCCTGTCGCTCTACGGGGCCGGGCGGGCGCTCATGATCGTCTGGCCCCGCCGGCGGGCGGGCGATCCCACCGCGGCCGTCGAGCGGCTGACGAGCCGGCGAGGCGCACTCCTCCGGGTGAACGTCGCCGCGCTGGTCGCCTGCGCCGTCCTGCTCGGCCTCGCCCCGGTCGCCGGCGGCGCGACACTCGTCGCCCAGAACGCGTACGACCCGACCGTCGACGCCGGGTCGCTCGCCTACGCGACGCGCGGCGGGGACGTCGTGATCAAGCCGAAGGGCGGCGGCCCGGACGTCGTCGTCCCCGGAGCCTCGCAGCCTTCCCTCAGCGGCGAGCACCTCGCCTACCGCGACGGCGAGGGCATCAAGGTGATCCGCTGGACGGACAGCCTCGACCCGGTCGCGCAGATCGACAACGTGAGGGCCTCGTACCCGGCGCTCGCCTGGCCGCTCGTCGCGTTCGTCCGCCGGGACGCCTCGCACCGGCGACTGGTCGTCCGGAACCTGGAGACCGGCGCCCACAAGGTGCACGTCTCGGCGAAGGCGGCGTACGAGCTCGGCAGGCCGGCCCTGCGAGGGGGCCGGCTCGCCTGGCACATCGCCACCCGGAGGCAGTCCCGGATCATGCTGAAGTTCCTCTCGTCCGGGGCGAAGCGCGTCGTCGCGAAGAGCAGGATCGGCTTCCTCCACGACGTATCGCTGGGCAGCACCCGCATCACCTGGATCTCCGGGCGCTCCGGCGCGAGCCACGTCATGCTCGGGTGGATCCGGACCGGGAAGTCACGGCGGACGCTCGGCTCGCTGCGAACGCGGACGCGGGAGCACTGGACCACGGCGCTGGCCTCCCGCGCGGCGTACGCCACGCGCTGGACGCACGCCTCCGGGGCATCGTCCATCTATCGCACCAGGTTCTAGGCGTCCCTCGAACGGGGGTCGGGTCCGGGCCGCACCTTCCCCCGACGGAGGGAATGCAATCTGCCGGGTAGCCCGTATAGTCCGGACTGCAAGGGTGCCCCGGCGCCCATCGGGTTTGAGGTTCCAAACAGGGAGAGTACGTTGCGGCCACGTGTTTCCACTCGACTTGTCGTGCTCGCGATCGCGGCTGCGATCGCGCTTGCCGTCGCCGGACCGGCGGCGGCCGAACGGTACGTCGTTCTCTATCCGGACCACGGCTGGGGCGTCTGGGGCGCGGGCTCGGACGTCAAGAAGGCCGGCGGCTCCGTCGTCGCGTCCTACCCGCAGATCGACGTCGTCATCGCCGAGTCGGACGAACCCGGCTTCGCGGCGAAGCTCGAGCGGAATCGCGACGTCGAAGGCGTCGCCCCCGTCGGCAGCGTTGTCGCCACGCCCTCCGGCTGGGGCTGGGAGGGCCACGGCCTGCCCAACTTCCCGGCCACGGACGACGACACGTTCTCGCCGCTCCAGTGGTACTCGCAGCGGATCAGCGCGCCCGAGGCCCACAAGATCACGGGCGGCAGCCCGAAGGTGCTGGTCGGGGTGATCGACACCGGTGTCGACCCGAGCCATCCCGACCTGGACGGCAACATCGACTCGTCGCGCAGCGTCTCCTGCGTCGGCGGCAGGCCGAACCGCGACCCGGCCTCGTGGGTCGACGACTCCGGCCACGGCTCGAACGTCGCCGGCGTGATCGCGGCGGAGTCGAACGGGATCGGCATCGTCGGCATCGCGCCGAACGTCAAGCTCGCGGTCGTCAAAGCGAGCATCCGGAACGGCTCGAGCGACTTCTTCCTCGCCGACGCGGTCATCTGCTCGCTCGTGTGGTCGGCGGAGCACGGCGTCGACGTCGCCAACAACAGCTACTCGGTCGACAGCGCCCTCTCCGGCGGGACGACCACCTTCTGCCGGACGGACGCGAGCCAGCGGACGATCATCAAGGCCGTGAAGCGCGCGACCGCCTACGCGGAGCGGCGTGGAGTGACCATGGTCGCCTCGGCGGGGAACAACGGCCGGGGACCTGGCCGACCCGTCGCTCGACGGCTGCAGCCGCCTGCCCAGCGAGCTGCCCGGGGTCCTCGCGGTCTCCTCGATCGGCCTCAACGACGGCCTCGCCGTCGGCCCTCCGTCGAACTACGGCCTGGGCAAGATCGACCTGACCGCGCCCGGCGGCGACTTCCTCCAGGGCCAGCCGCCAACCGGGCTGGTGCTCGGCCCCTGGCCGTCGTGGATGCAGGTGCCGAATCTTCTCTGCGACCCGTGCGAGGGCCCGGACGCGGCGTACTACCGCTACTTCGCCGGCACGTCTCAGGCGGCGGCGGCGGTGAGCGGCGTGGCGGCGCTCGTCGTCAGCAAGTTCGGAAGGAAGAGCCGGTGGTCCCGGGGCGGGACGATGGATCCCGACCGCGTTTCCCTCATCCTGCGCCAGACGGCGGATCCGCTGCCCTGCCCGGCCGACGATGCCCGCTGTGTCACCAAGGGCAACCAGAACGGGTTCTTCGGCAAGGGTGTGGTGAACGCGCTCCGCGCCGTCAAGCACGACAAGCGCGACCCGTAGCGGAGAGAAACTGGCCGGCCGCCCCGAGGCGGCCGGCCGCGCCCTCAGGCCGCCTTGACGGCGGCGACGAGCCTCTCGACCGAGGCCTTCGCGTCGCCGAAGAGCATGGCCGCGTTGGGCCGGTAGAAGAGGTCGTTGTCGATGCCCGCGAACCCAGGGCTCATGCTCCGTTTGAGGACGACGACGTTGGCCGAGGCATCGACGTTCAGGATCGGCATGCCGTAGAGCGGGCTCTCCGGATCCTCGCGCGCCGCCGGGTTCGTGACGTCGTTCGCGCCGATGATCAGCGCCACGTCCGTCCGCGGGAACTCCGGGTTGATGTCCTCCATGTCGTGGAGCTGCGGGTAGGGGACGTTCGCCTCGGCGAGGAGAACGTTCATGTGCCCGGGCATTCGTCCCGCCACCGGGTGGATGGCGTACTTGACGTCGACGCCGCGGCCCTCCAGCAGGTCGGCGAGCTCGCGCACGTTGTGCTGCGCCTGGGCGACCGCGAGCCCGTACCCGGGGACGACGACCACGCGGCTCGCGTACGCGAGCATGACCGCCGCGTCCTCGGCCGAGACCTCCCGGTAGCTCTTCGCCTCGCCCGCGTCGGGGGCGGCCGGGCCGGCCGCCGGGGCCGTGCTCCCGAACGCGCCGAAGAGGACGTTCGCGAGCGAGCGGTTCATCGCACGGCTCATGATCACGGTCAGGAGCGTCCCGGACGCGCCGACGAGCGTCCCGCCGATGATGAGCGCCGTGTTCGAGAGGACGAAGCCGGCGCCGACGGCCGAGAGGCCGGAGAAGGCGTTCAGGAAGGCGATCACGACCGGCATGTCGGCGCCGCCGATCGGGAGGACGAAGAGGACGCCGAGCGGCGAGCGCGACGAGGACGAGCAGGTAGCACCAGACCGTCTCCTCGGCGATCCCGGCGACGATCCCGGCGGCCAGCGCCGCTGCGAGCAGCATCGCGTTCAGCACCTGCTGGCCGGGGAACACGAGCGGGCGCCCCGGCAGGAGCTCCTGGAGCTTTCCGAAGGCGACCAGGCTCCCGCTGAACGTGATCGCGCCGATCAGCGCCGAGAAGAGGGCCGCCCCGAGCACGTCCCCGCCGAGCGCCCCGGCTCCGGAGCGAGCCGGCGGTACTCGAACACCGCCACGAGCACCGAGGCGCCGCCGCCGAGGCCGTTGAAGACGGCCACCATCTGCGGCATCGCCGTCATCTTCACGCGCCGCGACGCCACCAGGCCGATGCCGCCGCCGACGAGGAGGCCGGCCGCGATCAGCCAGTAGTGGTCGACCTCGGGCAGGAGGATCGTGAAGGTGACGGCGATCACCATCCCCGCCGCGGCGAGCAGGTTCCCGGAGCGGGCCGTCGTGGGCGACGAGAGCCGCTTCATGCCGAGGACGAAGAGGATCGCCGCCGCCACGTACATGAGGTCGACGACGTTCTGCGAGACCACGGCCAGCGGGAGGCTCACGGCTCGCCGTCCTCGGGCCTGCGCTTGAACATCTCGAGCATGCGGTCGGTGACGAGGAAACCGCCGACGACGTTGACCGTCGCGAAGACGATCGCGAGGAAGGCGATCGTCTCCTCGAGCGTCGAGTCGGCCTCGCCGGCGACGAGGAGCGCGCCCACGAGGACGATCCCGGAGATCGCGTTCGTCCCCGACATGAGCGGCGTGTGCAGGAGCGTCGGCACGCGCCCGATCAGCTCGAAGCCGAGGAAGACGGCGAGGGCGAAGATCGTGATCGAGGCGATCAGCTCGGCCGTCACGGCTTCCTGACCTCGCCGCCGTGGGCGACGCACGTCTCGCGCACGATCTCGTCCTCGAAGTCGAGGTCGAGCTCGCCGTCGGCGACGATGAGCCCGAGGAAGGCCTGGACGTTCCGTGAATACATCTGGCTCGCGTGCACGGGCATCGTCGCGGGGACGTTCGTGAGGCCGAGGATCGGTGACGCCGTCCACGACCACCGTCTCGCCCGGCCGGGTGGCGGCGCAGTTCCCGCCGGCCTCGGCGGCGAGGTCGACGATGACGGCGCCCGGCTTCATCGCGCCGACGGCCCCCGCCGTGATCAGCTCGGGCGCCGGACGGCCCGGGATCAGTGCCGTCGTGACGACGGCGTCCGACTCGGCTGCGTGGCGGGCGATCAGCTCCTGCTCACGCGCGTGCTCGTCCTCGCCGAGGGCGACCGCGTAGCCGCCGACGCCCTCGGCGCCCTCGACATCGAGCTCGAGGAAGGTCGCGCCGAGGCTCTCCACCTGCTCCTTCACGACGGGGCGCACGTCGAAGGCGGACACCACCGCGCCGAGGCGGCGGGCCGTGGCGATCGCCTGCAGCCCGGCGACGCCGGCGCCGAGCACGAGCACCTTCGCGGGCGGGATCGTCCCGGCGGCGGTCGTCGAGCATGGGAAAGAACTTGCCCAGGTGCTCCGCGGCGAGCACGACCGCCTTGTAGCCGGCGACCGTGCTCTGCGAGGAGAGCGCGTCCATCGGCTGGGCGCGGGTCACGCGCGGGATCGAGTCGAGCGAGAAGGCGGTCACTCCCCTCGCCGCGAGAGCATGCATCGCCTCGGGAGCGGCGAGCGGCTGGAGGAGCCCCACGAGCACCTGTCCGTCCCGCAGCCGGTCGGTCTCCGCCTCGGACGGCGGGCTGACCCGGCAGACGACGTCCGCCTCGGTGTAGAGGCCGCGCGCGTCGACGATCCGCGCTCCGGCCTGCTCGTACGCGGCGTCGGCGAACGTCGCCCGGTCGCCGGCTCCCTGCTCGACCAGCACCTCGACTCCATCGCCGGCGAGCCGCCGCGCCGTGTCCGGCACGACGGCGACCCGGGTTTCCCCGGGAGCCGACTCCTTGGCGACACCGACCTTCATGCGTCGGCGGAGAGTCTAAGCTGCGGCCGTGGACGGATGGCTGGAGGAAGCGCGCGCGAGGCTTGCCCGGGCGGTCGGCGACGATCCGTCGGTCTACGGTCTCTCGCGCGCCGAAATGGACGAGCTCCTCGAGCTGGCGCGCGTGGCGGCCCACGAGAGCGGCGAGCGGACGAACGCCCCGCTCCTCTGCTACCTCGTCGGGCTCGCGCAGGGACGGCACGCCGGCGAGCTCGGCAAGCTCGTGGACGCGGCCGCCGGGCCGGGCGACTGAGCCGTGGGCGCGCTCGACGGCAGGACGGCGATCGTCACCGGTGCCTCGACCGGGATCGGGCAGGTCACCGCCGAGGGGCTCGCGGCCGAGGGCGCCCGCGTCGCCGTCGGCGCCCGGCGGGTCGAGCTCGTCGAGCAGGTCGCCGCCGGGCTCGCGGGCGAAGGCCACCTCGCGGCGCCGCTCGACGTCACCGACGACGAGAGCGCGACCGCGTTCGTCGCGCGCGTCGTCGAGCGTTTCGGCCGCATCGACATCCTCGTGAACAACGCCGGCCTCGCGCTCGGCCGCGGCGCGATCGCCGAAGGCTCGAACGAGGACGACCGCACGATGGTCGAGACCAACGTGCTCGGCCTCCTACGCATCACGCGGCTCGTGCTGCCCCACATGGAGGACTGGCGTGGCCACGTCGTCAACCTCGGCTCGTGGGCGGGCCGCGAGTGGTACGCGGGGGGCGGCATGTACGTGGGCACGAAGACGGCGGTGCGCGCGCTCACCGAGGTGTTGCGGAAGGACCTCGTCGGCCGCATCCGCGTCACCACCGTCGACCCGGGCATGGTCGGCGACACCGAGTTCTCCGACGTCCGCTTCCGCGGCGACCGCGAGAAGAAGGACGCCGTCTACCGCGGCGTCCGCTACCTGACCCCGCACGACGTCGCCGACTGCATCCTCTGGGCGGTGACGCGGCCCGAGCACATGGTCGTGGACGAGATCGTCGTGAAGCCGCTCCAGCAGGCGAGCCAGGACAACATCGTCCGCGAGGGCCCGTAGCGACCCGAGGCTTCTCCCCGGCGATCCGGCCCGACGCTAGCCGGTGCCGATGAGCGAGGGCTCGAGCGCCCGCTCGAGGTCGGCGACGAGGTCGGCCGCCGACTCGATCCCGACCGAGAGCCGGACGAGGTTGCCCGGGACGGCGAACGGCGCCTCCGCCGTCGAGGCGTGCGTCATCGCCACGGGCACCTCGATGAGGCTCTCCACACCTCCGAGGCTCTCCGCGAGGGTCCACAGCCTCGTGCGGGCGACGAGCTCGTTCGCCTCCTCGGCTGTGCCCGCGAGGAATGAGATCATCCCGCCGAAGTCCCGCATCTGGCGGCCGGCGAGCGTGTGGCCGGGGTGGTCCGGCAGGCCCGGATAGAGCACCCGGTCGACGGCCGGGTGGGCGGTGAGGAAGGCGGCGACGGTGCGCGCGTTCTCGCAGTGCCGCTGCATGCGGACGGCGAGAGTCTTCAAGCCGCGGAGGACGAGCCAGCAGTCCAGCGGTCCCGGGACGGCGCCGAGGGACTTCTGCAGGAACCGGAGTCGCTCCGCGACGGAAGGGTCGTCGGTGGCGACGAAGCCGCCGATCACGTCCGAGTGCCCGCCGAGGTACTTCGTCGTCGAGTGGAGGACGAGGTCGGCCCCCAGCTCGAGCGGGAGCTGGAGGTACGGGGTGGCGAAGGTGTTGTCGACGACGACGAGGGCGCCGGCCGCGTGGGCGGCCTCGGCCGCCTCGCGGACGTCGACGACGTTCAGGAGCGGGTTGGTCGGCGTCTCCAGCCAGACCAGGCGCGTTCGCTCGTCCAGGTGCGGCGCCAGCCCCCGACCGATCTCGTCCGCGGAGAGGTACGTGAAGCCGTAGCCCTTCGGCTCGTACACCTGCGAGAACATCCGGTAGACGCCGCCGTAGACGTCGTTCACGCAAACCACCCGGTCGCCCGGCTCGAGCAGGTGCATGATCGTCGCCGTCGCCGCGAGCCCGGAAGCGTACGCGAGCCCGTGCTCGGCCCCCTCGAGCGAGGCGAGGCACGTCTCGAGCGCCGTGCGCGTCGGGTTCCCCGAGCGGGAGTAGTCGTAGCCCTTGTTGACCCCGACTGCGTCCTGGACGAACGTGGACGTCTGGTAGATCGGCGGGATCACCGCTCCCGTCGCCGGGTCAGGCTCCTGCCCATCGTGAATCGCCCGCGTCTCGAAATCCACAGCCGAAGTCTACGCAGCCCGTCCCCGGCTGCCATGCCCGGGGTCAGACCCCGGACACGTCCCCGACGCGAGCAGTCTGCGCAGCGATGCTCGACCGGCGGCGTCCCTGGCTAACGGGGCCGCGTCTCCCACGGCCGCGTCTGGGGTCTGACCCCTGACGTGGCTCCGGGGGCCATGTCTGTGGAAGGTTCGGCGCAGTTCATGCGCCGTTTCCGGCCGCGCGGCCGTGGGCGAGGTACTCGAGGAGGTCGGCGCGGCTGAGGACGCCGACCGGCCGGCCGCTCCGCGCGACGACGACGGCGGGGTTGCCGGCGGAAAGGTCGGCGAAGACGGTCTCGACCGACTCGCCGATCTCGACGGCCGGGAGCGGCGGCTCCATCGCGGCGGCCACGTCCTCGCCGAGGGAGTCGGGGCTGCGGAAGACGCGCTCGAAGAGCCCGCGCTCGCGGATCGAGCCGACGAGGTCGGCGAGCGACTCCACGCCCTCGTGGCGGACGACCGGGATCTGCGAGATCCCGTAGCGCTGCATGAGGTCGACCGCCTCGCCGACCTTCTGATGGGACTGGACGGTGACGAGTTCCGGGACGCCGGGCTCCTGCCGGCGCTTGAAGGCGAGCACCTCGTCGATCGTCGGCGCCGGTGCCGCCCGCTCGAGCATGCCGTGCTCCTGGAGCCAGTTGTCGTCGTAGACCTTCGACAGGTAGCCGCGCCCGGAGTCCGGGATCAACGTCACGAGCGTGGCCTCCGCCGCGAACCGCTCCGCCACCTGCAGCATCGCCCAGACCGCGGTCCCGCCCGAGCCGCCGACGAGGAGCCCCTCCTCCCGGGCGAGCCGCCGCGCGGTGCGAAACGAGTCACGGTCGCCGACGGTCACGTACTCGTCGACGAGGGACGAGTCGTACGTCGTCGGCCAGAAGTCCTCGCCGATCCCCTCGACGAGGTAGGGATGGACCTTGTCCGGCTGCGAGTAGATCGACCCCTCCGGGTCGGCGCCGACGACGAGCAGGTCGGGCTTCTGCTCTCGCAGGTAGCGCGCGACCCCCGAGATCGTCCCGCCGGTGCCGACGGAGAACACGATCGCGTCCAGCTCGCCGCCCGTCTGCTCCCAGATCTCCGGCCCGGTGGTCTCGTAGTGAGCCTCCGGGTTGCCGGGATTGGAGTACTGATCCGGCTTGAACGCGCCGGGAATCTCCTCTGTGAGCCGGTTGGAGACCGAGTAGTAGCTCTCCGGCGACTCCGGAGGGACCGCCGTGGGGCAGATGACGACCTCGGCGCCGTAGGCGCGGAGGAGCGCCCGCTTCTCCTCGGCGATCTTGTCGGGCATGACGAAGACGCAGCGGTAGCCCTTGATCGAAGCCGCGATCGCCAGCCCGACGCCGGTGTTCCCGCTCGTCGGCTCGACAATCGTGCCTCCCGGCCTGAGCTTCCCCTCCTGCTCGGCCGTCTCGATCATCCGGAGCCCGATCCGATCCTTCACGCTCCCGCCCGGATTCAGGTACTCGAGCTTGGCGAGGAGCGTCGGCCCGCCGTCTTTCGCCAGCCGCTGCAGGCGCACGAGGGGCGTCCCGCCGACGAGGTCGAGGACGGTCGGGTACTCGCGGGGCACGGCCGTAGCGTATTCGCGGGCGGCTAGTGGCGGAAGTGGCGGCGAGACGTGAGCCACCATCACCGCGCCCGCGGCCTCGACCGCGGCGACCACGTCCGCGTCCCGCTTCGACCCGCCGGGCTGGACGATCGTGCCCACGCCCGCGTCGAGCGCGAGCTGCGGGCCGTCCGCGAAGGGGAAGAACGCATCGGAGGCGAGGGCAGCCCCCGCGAGGTCGTGGCCGTACTCGGCGGCCTGCTCGAGCGCCTGCCGGACGGCGTCGACGCGACTCGTCTGGCCGCCGCCGATACCGATCGTCCGCAGGTCCCGGGCGATCACGATCGCGTTCGAGGCGACGTGCTTGGCGACTCGCCAGGCGAAGAGGAGGTCGCCCCAGCCGGCCTCGTCGGGGTGGGAGTCGGTGACCACGACCATGCCCTCGCGGTCGTCGACCTCGGCGTCCGTGTCCTGGACGAGGAAGCCGCCGAGCACACGCCGGTAGTCGCGCTCGCCGGGGGTCGTCCCGCGCCGCTCGCGGTCGCGCAGGATCCTGAGGGCCTCCTTGCGCCGCAGCGTCTCGGCCGCACCCTCTTCGTACTCGGGGGCGATCAGCACCTCGACGAACTGCTCCGCAAGGCGCTCGGCGAGCGCGGGCGAGACGCTCCGGTTGAGCGCGACGACGCCGCCGTACGCCGAGACCGGATCCGACGCGAGCGCCTTCTCGTAGGCCTCCTCGACGGTCGCCGCCACCCCGACCCCGCACGGGTTCGCGTGCTTGACGATGACGCACGTCGGGAGGGCGAACTCCCGCAGGACGGCACGGGCGGCGTCGAGGTCGCCGAGGTTGTTGAAGGAGAGGTTCCTCCCCCCGAGCTGGTCGACGCGGGAGAGGAGGTGGCGGCGGACGCCGGCCTCCGCGTAGTACGCCGCCCGTTGGTGGGGGTTCTCGCCGTAGGCGAGCTCCTGCTCGCGCTCGAGCGAGAGGAGGAGCCGCGGCGGGAACGTCTCGACGTCGGCGAACCAGGCGGCGATGGACGTCTCGTAGGCCGCGGTGTGGGCGAAGGCCTCGGCCGCGAGCCGGCGCCGGGTGGCGAGCTCGACGCCGCCCGCCTCCAGCTCGGCGAGGATCTCGCCGTAGCGCGACGCCTCGCACACCGGGACGACGTCCACGAAGTTCTTGGCGGCCGCGCGCAGGAGGGCCGGCCCGCCGACGTCGATCATCTCGACGGCGTCCTCCTCGCGCACGTTCCGCTTCGAGGTGACCCTCTGGAACGGGTAGAGGTTCACGCACACGAGGTCGAAGGTGCGGATCTCGTGCTCGCGCAGCTGGTCCAGGTCGGTCTCGAGCCCGCGTCGGGCGAGGATGCCGGCGTGGATGTTCGGGTGGAGCGTCTTCACCCTTCCGCCCAGGAGCTCGGGAACCTCGGTCAGCTCCTCGACCGGCACGACGTCGATCCCGAGCTCGGTGATGTGGGCGGCCGTCCCGCCGCTCGCGACGATCTCGACCCCGAGGTCCGAGAGGCCGCGCGCGAAGACGTCCAGCCCGGTCTTGTCGAACACGGAGATGAGGGCGCGCTCCACCTGCACAGGTGATTCAGGAGCGTAAAGCGCCAGCCAGATAGAGGCGAGCGGCCTCGGGCAGCAGCCGGTGCTCCACCTCGTGCAGGCGCGCACGCAGCGCTCCGGGCGTGTCTTCGGACAGGATCGGCACCGGCTCCTGGAGGATCACGGGCCCCGAGTCGACGCCCTCGTCCACGAAGTGGACGGTGACGCCGGTCTCCGAGGCGCCCGCTGCGAGCGCGTCCTCGATCGGCGTCGTGCCCGGGAAGGCGGGCAGGAGCGACGGATGGACGTTGATCGCCGTGTGCCGGGCGAGGAACGCGGGCGTCAGGAGGTGCATGTACCCGGCGCAGACGACCAGCTCGACGCCGTGCTCGTCCAGCCACCCCGCCATCGCGAGGTCGCGCTCCTCGCGGCTTCGGTAGTCCGCGAGCGGGAAGACGGCCGTCGGGATCCCCGCGCGCTCCGCCCGCGCAAGCGCGCCCGCCCCGGGGACGTTCGAGGCGACGGCTCGGAGCGGGAGCCCCTGGTCGATCAGCGCCTGCAAGTTCGAGCCTCCTCCGGAGACGAGGACGCCGATCACCGCTCGTCCGCCCAGGCCACGCCGGCGACCCCTGCCTCGAGGCGCCCGATTATCGGGAGCCCGGCGCGCCCGGCCTCCGCGGCGGGGATGACCGCGCAGTAGCCGATGCCGAGATTGAAGACCCGGCGCTGCTCCGCCTCGGACACCCCGCGCCCGTTCAGCCAGGCGAAGACGGGCGGGCGCTCCCAGCTCGCCGGGTCGAGCACCGCGCCGAGCCCCGCAGGGAGGGCGCGCGGCAGGTTTCCGGGGATCCCGCCGCCCGTGACGTGGGCGAGCGCGCGGACGTCGCACGCCTGCCGCAGCCGCCGCACGTCCTCCAGGTAGAGCCGGGTCGGAGGGAGGAGCAGGTCGGCGTCGAGCTCGTCGTCACCGAGGAGGCGGCGGACGAGCGTGAACCCGTTGGCGTGGAGGCCGCTGGACGGGAGGCCGAGGACGGCGTCGCCCGGCTCGCAGCGGGAGCCGTCCACGAGGTCCGCGCGGCGGACGAGCCCGACCATCGTGCCGGCGAAGTCGAGCTCGTCCTCGCGATAGATGCCGGGGAGCTCCGCCGTCTCGCCGCCGAGGAGGGCGCAGCCGGCCTCGCGGCAGACCGAGGCGGCGCCCGCCACGAGGTCGGCCACCTCGTCGAGGTCGAGCTTGGCCGCGGCCGCGTAGTCGAGGAGGAAGAGCGGCTCGGCGCCCGTGGTGGCGAGGTCGTTCGCGCAGTGCGCGGCCAGGTCGACGCCCGCGTCGAAGAGGCGCCCCGCCCGTCGCGAGAGGATGAGCTTGGTGCCCACGCCGTCCGTGGTGGCCGCGAGCAGTCGGTCGGCGTCGAGCGCGAAGAGGCCCGCGAAGGCCCCGACCGAGCCTTGCACCCGGTCCGTCCGGGTCGACTCGACCGCGGCGCGCAGGCGCTCCACGACCTCCTCCGCCTTCGCGAGCGAGACTCCCGCCTCCCGGTACGCGGTCACAGGAGCACCTCGGCGACGAGCTCGGGCCGTCCCTCCGGGCCGCCCTCCTGGAAGCGCACGAGCGTGTCGCCGACGACGACGTCGCAGTCGAGCCGGTCGAGGCCGAGGATCTCCGAGATCGCGGCGGCCTTCTCCTCGGGATCCTGCGAGCGCAGGTGGAGCTCGCCGAGGCGGAGCTCGTCGCTCCGCCCCAGGAGCTCGTCGATCCACTCGCGGGGCGGGTGCAACTCGAGCCGGTAGCCGGCCTCGGTGGCGATGAACGTCCGCTTGCCCGGGTGGTCCTGGATCTTGAGCCCGAGGTCGGCGGCCCGCTCGAGGGCCTCCGTGTAGCCCTCGTCGTCGAGCGCGACCCCGATGTGGTCGACGCGCGGGTGCTCCCAGTGGCCGGGCTGGAGGACGACGTTGACGGCGCCGCGCGCGAGCTCGACGAGCCGGAGTCGGAAGCCCATCGCGTCGAGCTCCTCCCAGGACGTGCCCGCCTCGAACCACTCGGAAGCCTCGCCGCGCCAGCCGTAGCGGCCGAGGAGCTCGAAGCCGAGCTTGCCCAGATAGCGCGCCTCGAGGAGGCGGACCTTGCTCGTGACGAGGTGGTAGTGGAAGAGCTGCACCGGGCGGCAGCCATCGTAACGAGCCGACCGGAGCCGTTACGATGGCGGGGCGAGCCGCCCCCAAGGAGGACGTCGATGACGAGCATGCAGCCGCCGCCACCACCGCCACCGCCACCACCGGCAGCCGGCTACGAGCGCCAGTACTACCCCATGCCCTCGATGCCCGCACCTCCGGCCGAGCTGATCGTCTTCCTGCTGGCGTGGGTGGTGGCGCTGATCGTCACCGTCGCGGCGGACTCCGTCGACTGGCCCGCCTTCCTGGCGGCCACGACCGTCATCTCGGCGGCCTTCATCATCTCGCGCGGGATCGCCAAGGCGGGCAAGGTCTTCGAGGGTCGCTAGCCCTTTCGACCTTCGGGCGGGTTTCCCGTTGCCAGGGGGCGTCGGTCGGCGTACCGTTTCGCCACCGTGTCGAATGGCCTCCGGTGCTGACGGTTCGCTACCTCGCGAGCCTGCAGGAGCTCGAGCTCCCCGTCGCCGCGGGCGCGGAGGGCCTCGACCGCGAGATCGCCTGGCTGCACGTCTCCGAGCTCGCCGACCCGACGAAGTGGCTGGAGGGCGGTGAGTTCCTGCTCACCACGGGGCTCGGCATCGGCGAGGCGGCCGCCTCGCAGCGGACGGCGAGGTGGCGACGCTCCGGGCCGCGCGGGAGGGATGGCCGTTCGGCGAGTACGACAAGCTCGTCCTCCACCACGGCCAGACGGCGCTCGCGTTCGAGCTCTCGCGCACCCGTGCGGTCAGCGCCGCCGAGCTCCGCCTCGCCGGCGACCTGCTGGAGGACCTCGAGAACGAGCGGCTCGACGAGCGCGAGACGGACCGGCGGATGGCCGCCTTCGGGCTCGAGCCGGACCGGAGCTACGCGGCCCTCCTGGCCGCGCCCGGCGACGGGCAGACGGGCGAGCACGTGCGGCGGGAGGTCGCCGCCGAGCTCGACCGACGCCGTGTCCGCTATCTCTCCACGGCGCGCCCCGACCGCGCGACCTTCCTCGTCGAGGCGGCGAGCGAGGAGGACGCTCTCGCCCTCGCGGAGCGGATCGTGAAGACGGGGCTGCACGCGCGCGTCGGCGTCGGCAGACCGGCGAGCGGGAAGGCGCTCGGCCGGAGCCTCCTGGAGGGGCGCGCGGCGCTGGACGCCGGCGGCGGCGAGGTCGCCTCCTACCGCGACCTCGGCTCGCTCGAGCTTCTGCTCAACCTTCCCGACGCCTCCCTCGAGGCGTTCGTCGACCGCGTGCTGGGTCCGGTGGCCGGCAGCGAGCGCCTGCTCGTCTCGCTCTCGGCGCTCCTCGACTCGGGCTGCCGCTGGAGCGACGCGGCCGAGACGCTCGGCGTGCACGGGCACACGCTTCGCTACCGCATGGAGCGGTTGCGGGAGCAGACAGGGCGCCATCCGGACGATCCGGACGAGCGCATGGAGCTGTGGCTCGCGGTGAAGGCCAAACAGGCTGTCGCGGCCCGAAAAGGAAGGAGCACTGCAGCGTGACGACCGTCGACCACCTTTGGCGCCACTTCACCCCGGCCGGCGCCGGCCGCTTCGTGATCGAGCGGGGCGAGGGGTGCAACATCTGGGACACCGAGGGGAGGCGCTACCTCGACGCCCTCTCGGCCCTGTACTGCGTCAACATCGGATACGGCCCCTGGCCGGAGATCGCCGAGGCGGCGAAGCGGCAGGTGGAGCAGCTGCCGTTCTTCTCCAACTGGGTCGGCTTCGCGCACGAGCCGGCCCTCGCGCTCTCGGACAAGCTGAGCGAGCTGCTCCCGATCGACGTCGGGCGCATCTTCTTCGTCGGCGGCGGCTCGGAGGCCGTCGAGTCCGCCCTCAAGATCGCGCGCCAGTACCACCGCCTGCGCGGCGAGCCGACCCGGACGAAATTCATCACCCGGCGCAGCGCCTACCACGGGACGACCCTCGGGGCGCTCTCGGTGAACGGAAGCCCGGCGCTGCGCGCGCAGTTCGAGCCGCTGCTCCCCGGCTGCTTCAGGGCGCCGATGCCGTATCGCTACCGCTGTCCTTACTGCGCGGAGAAGCCGGGCTGCACGCTGCGCTGCGCGGACGAGATCGACGACATCGTCCGAAACGAGGGCCCGGAGACCGTCGCCGCGGTCATCCTCGAGCCGGTGCAGAACTCCGGCGGCTCGATCGTGCCGCCGGAGGGCTACTTCGACCGCGTCCGGGAGATCTGCGACGCGAACGGGCTCCTCCTCGTCGCCGATGAGGTCATCTGCGGCTTCGGTCGTGTCGGCGACTGGTTCGGCTCGACTCGCTACGGAATCCAGCCGGACCTGATCACGCTGGCGAAGGGGCTCACGTCCGCCTACGCGCCGCTCGGCGCCGTCGCCGCCTCCGAGCGGACGATCGAGCCCTTTTTCGCCGAGCAGCACAGCGTCTTCACGCACGGGATCACCTTCGGCGGCCATCCGCTCTCCTGCACGATCGCCCTCGCGAACATCGACGTCTACGAGCGTGAGGGGCTGATCGGGCGCGTGCAAGAGCTGGGGCCCGAGCTGCGCGCGCGCTGCGAGCAGCTCGCGGCCGACCATCCGATGGTCGCGGAGGTACGGGGCGACGGCTACTTCTACTCGCTCGAGCTGGTCAAGGACAAGAAGACGAAGGAGACCTTCGCCCCGGCCGAGCGCGACCAGCTGATCAAGGGGTTCCTCACCCCGCGCATGCGCGAGCTCGGCGTCTACACGCGCTTCGACGACCGTGCGGAGACGTGCGCGCAGTTCGCGCCCCCGTTTGTCGCCGGCCTGGACGAATTCGACGAGATGGTGGCGGCGCTGCGCCAGACCCTGGACGAGGCGTGGCAGCGGATCCATGCCTAGGACGCTGCCGAACTTCCTCGACGCGAGAGCTCTCGCTGGAGCAGGGGAAGCCGTTCAGGGCGGAGGCGATCCCGGACATCGAGGAGACGGCCGAGAACTTCCGCCTCGCCGCCGAGGACGTGAAGCGGATGGAGACTTCGATCATCCCCTCGCGGGACGTCGACAAGCGCATCCTCACGTTCCGCAAGCCGAACGGCGTCTACGCGGCGATCACCCCGTGGAACTCCCGACGCTGATCCCGGTCGAGCTGATCGCCCCGGGGATCGTGGCGGGCAACGCGATCGTCGTCAAGCCGTCGGAGTGGACGCCGATCGCGATGGCCAACTTCATGCAGATCATGGCCGACGCCGGCCTCCCCGACCGGGCCGCCGGGCTCAAGCGGTCGCTGATCGAGGCGAGCGGGAACGGGCCGGTGGTCGTCTGCGCCGACGCGGCTCTACTACCGTCCTACGGTCGTCGACCGGGTCGGGCCCGACACCCTGATCAATCGCGACGAGACGTTCGCTCCGATCGTCCCTTTGATCAAGGTCGCCGACGACGACGAGGCGCTGGCGGTCGCCAACGACAGCCATCTCGGCCTCGAGGCGGCCGCTTCTACACCCGGAGCCTCAGGCGCGCCTTCCGCTATCTCGACAACCTGCGGGTCGGGAACGTCGTCGTCAACGACTCGACCGACTACTGGGAGGCTCACGAGCCCTCGGCGCCGCCGGCACCCGCACCGGCTGGGCCGGATCGGCGGCCGCTACACGATGCTCGACATGACCGACCTGAAGATCGCCGTCCTCGACGTCGGCGGGCTCGACTAGGAGTTCTCGGCCGCGGCGGGCGGCGGCGACGGGAGGCCCTCCCGCCAGACGACGACGCCGGCGCGGGCGGCGGTCTCGCCGCGCTGCCAGCCCTTGGGGCCCTCGACGACCTCGGAGCCCTCGAGCAGGAACTCGCGCTCCTCGACGGCCTCGCCCTCGCGGGGGATCCTGGCCGTGAACGCCCGGCGCCGGGGGTCCCAGCGCGGCTCGCCGTCGGCGCCCTTGATCCGGAGCGAGAGCCCGTAGGGGCCGAAGAAGAGGTAGCGGCGTGACTCGCGCGAGACGACGAGCTCGCGTGCGCCGTCCGTGTATGTTCGCTGGCGGTGGTCGGCGTCCGACGAGCTCTCCCGGAAGGGGAACGACCGGCGGGTGCCGACGTCGGCGGTCAGGCCCGTCCGCAGCCGGCTGCCGAGCACGCGCAGGAACTCGTCGTCGCCCTCGCGAAGCCGCTTCTTCTCCGTCGCCGTCGCGGTCTCCAGCCCGTCGAGGAGCGCGAAGTAGTCCTGGCGCGTCCGGTGGGAGAGGAAGAGCCCGCCCGTCTCGAAGTACCAGGTGCGGAGGGCGCCGGCGAGTTCCCGCGCCTGCTCCCGCGTCAGCGCCTGCGGCCGATCGTACTTCGCGAGGGGCTGGAGGTCCTGCCACAGCGTCTTGTAGGCGTCGAGGCGCAGGTCGCGAAGCGACGTGTCGAACGTCGCCTCCAGGGCCCGGCGCGTCGTGAAGTACGTGCCCACGACGGCGAGGACTGCGGTGACGACCGCCGTGAGGAGCGAGGCCGCGAGCGCGCTCATGACGCGCGAGCATAACGGCGCGCGGTCGTGGTCGCGGGCCTGGGCCTACGCCGGCGTCCGCTCGAAGCGGAGCTTCGCCAGGCGGAGGTTCTCCGGGATCGTGGTCGGGTAGCTCTTCGTCAGGCAGGCCCGGCAGAACGAGGTTGCCGGCCGCCGCGTCGCCTCCTGGAGGCCGTCCAGGGAGAGGTAGGCGAGGCTCGTCGCGCCGACCTCCTCGCGCACGTCCTCGACCTCGCGGCCCGCGGCGATCAGCTCGCCCTCGCCAGCCATGTCGATCCCGTAGAAGCAGGGCGAGACGATCGGCGGCGAGGAGATGCGGACGTGTACCTCGAGGGCGCCGGTCTCGAAGAGCATCGCCACGATCTGCCGCGTCGTCGAGCCGCGGACGATCGAGTCGTCCACGACCACGACCCGCTTCCCGCGCACCTCGGCGAGCGGGTTGAACTTCATGCGGATGCCGTGCTCGCGGAGCCCCTGGTCGGGCTGGATGAACGTGCGCCCGACGTAGCGGTTCTTGATCAGGCCCTCCTGAAAGGGGATGCCGCTCGCGCGGGCGAAGCCGATCGCGGCGGGCGTGCCCGAGTCGGGCACCGCCATGACCAGGTCCGCCTCTGCCGGCGCCTCGGCCGCGAGGCGCTCGCCCATGCGGACGCGCGCCCCGTGCAGCTCGACGCCGCGGAGCGCCGAGTCGGGCCGCGCGAAGTAGATGAACTCGAAGATGCAGAGGGCCCCGCCGTCGTGCGGCTCGACGGCCTGCTCCCCGCGCACGCCCCCGGTGTCCACGACGACGAGCTCGCCGGGCTGCAGCTCCCGCACCGGCTCGGCGCCGAGGAGGTCGAAGGCGCAGTCCTCGGAGGCGAGCAGGTTGTCGTCGCCCAGCCGGCCGAGGACGAGCGGCCGGATCCCGTCGGGGTCGCGGAAGCCGATCAGCTTCCCCTCCGAGAGGAGGACGGCCGCGAACGCGCCCTCGATCCGCGTCATCGCCGAGGCGACCGCCGCCTCGAGCGGGCGCTCGTCGTGGGCGACGAGCGCCGCGATCACCTCGGTGTCCGAGGTCGAGGAGAGGCGGACACCCCGCACAGACAGCTCGGCGCGCAGCTCCTCCGTGTTCGTCAGGTTGCCGTTGTGCGCGAGCGCGACCGTGCGCGCCGGCCCGTGCTGGACGATCGGCTGCGCGTTCGTCCACTGCGTCGACCCGGTCGTCGAGTAGCGGCAGTGGCCGATCGCCGTCTGGCCCCGGAGGCCGCGCAGCTTCGCCTCGGAGAAGACCTGGGTGACGAGCCCCATGTCCCGCAGGACGGTGAGCCGCCCGCCGTCCGAGACCGCGATCCCGGCCGACTCCTGGCCGCGGTGCTGCAGCGCGAAGAGGCCGAAGTAGGCGAGCCGCGCGACGTCGCGGTCGGGCGCATGGATGCCGACGATGCCGCACATCTAGCGGTCCTCCTCGTAGGCGGCGCGGAGATCGGTGAGTCGGATGCCGAGAAGCTTGTCGCCGCCGACGACCCCGAGCCGCCGCAGCCTGACGCCTTCGAGCGTCTCGGCGCGGTCGGGCGCACAGGCGACGACCGCCCGCCCGGCGCCCTCGCCGAACCACTCGAGCGCGTCGCGCTCGAGCTCCAGGTCGGCCCCGATTCCCGAGTGGAGGGCCAACTCGGCGAGCGCGACGGCGAGGCCGCCGTCGGAGACGTCGTGCGCTGCGCTCAGGAGCGGGGCCGAGCGCCAGAGGAAGTGGATCAGCGCGGCTTCGGCGACGTAGTCGGGCGCCGGCGGCCGCCCGGCCGGCCCGCCTTCGAGCACGGACTGGTACTCGGAGCCGTCGAGGGCGATCTCGCCGCCGCCGGCCAGGAGGACGACGTCGCCCTCCTGCCAGGCGCCCGGCACGGCCCGGACGTCCGCCACCGCGCCGACGCAGCCGACGACAGGGGTCGGCGGGATGGCGCGCCCGTCCGTCTCGTTGTAGAGCGAGACGTTGCCGGAGACGACCGGGATGCCGAGCACTTCGCACGCCCGCGCCATCCCCTCGATCGCCTCCTCGAGCTCCCAGGCGATCTCGGGCTTCTCCGGGTTCCCGAAGTTGAGGCAGTCCGTGATCGCGAGCGGCCGGCCGGCGGCGCAGGCGACGTTCCGCGCCGCCTCGAAGACCGCGTTCGCGCCGGCGCCGCGCGGGTCGAGGCCGGCCGCGCGACCGGGCCCGTCCAGGGACACGGCGATTCCGCGCCGCGACGGGCGGAGCCGGAGGACGGCGGCGTCGAGCCCCGGCCGGCGGACCGTTCGGGAGCCGACGAGGTGGTCGTAGCGCTCGAAGACGGGCCGGCGGCTGCGGACGTTCGGCGAGCCGAGCACCGCGAGCAGCTCCTCGCGTCCCACCCGGGCCTGCGAGCGCTCGAGCGGCGCGGCGAGCTCCCGCGCGGCCGACTCGACCGTGTACCGGGGCGTCTCCTCGGTCAGGAACGCCACCGGGATCGCCCCGACCTCCTCGCCGACGAAGAGCGCGCGCAAGACGCCGGTGTCCGTGACCTCGCCGATCACGGCGCAGTGGAGCTCCCAGCGGGCGCAGACCTCCTCGACGGACTCGAGAAGCGCGGGCTCGACGACCGCCACCATGCGCTCCTGGCTCTCGGAGACCATGATCTCGACAGGCGCCAGGCCGGGCTCGCGCAGCGGGACGCGGTCGAGGTGGACGTCGAGGCCGGCCGCGCCGCGGCCGGCCATCTCGGCGAGGGAGGAGGCGAGGCCTGCGGCACCCAGGTCCTGGAGCGAGACGACGAGGCCGCCTTCGGTCAGCTCGAGGCTGGCCTCGATCAGCTTCTTGCCGGTGAACGGGTCGCCGATCTGGACGGTGGGGCGCTTGTCTTCGTCCTCGTCGGAGAGCTCCTGGCTCGCGAGCACGCTCGCGCCGCCGATCCCGTCGCGTCCGGTCGTCGCGCCGAAGAGGACGACGAGGTTGCCGGGCCCGCTCGCCCGCGCCCGCGTGACGCGCTCGGCAGGGAGGAGGCCGACGCACATCGCGTTCACGAGCGGGTTGTGCCGGTAGGCGGGAGCGAACACGGCTTCGCCGCCGACGGTCGGCACCCCGACGCAGTTGCCGTAGTGCCCGATCCCCCCGACGGCGCGGTCGAAGGAGAAGTCCTGCGCGCCGAAGCGGAGGCCGTCGAGGAGCGCCACGGGCCGCGCCCCCATGGCGATGATGTCCCGCAGGATGCCGCCCACCCCGGTCGCCGCGCCCTGGAAGGGCTCCACGGCGGACGGGTGATTGTGGCTCTCCACCTTGAACGCGCACGCCAGGCCCTCGCCGAGGTCGACGACGCCCGCGTTCTCGCCCGGGCCCTGCAGCACCGCGGGCCCCTCCGTGGGAAACCGCCTCAGCAGCCCGGCCGAGTGCTTGTAGCCGCAGTGCTCGGACCAGAGGAGGGAGAAGACGCCGAGCTCGAAGTCGTTCGGGCCCCGCCCGAGCAGGCTTCGGATCCGGTCGTGCTCCCCATCGGTCAGGCCGAGCGCGCGGTGGAGCGGCTGTTCCGCCACGGAGCTCAAGGGAGGCCCTCACTCTATCGCCCCCGCCGGAGCACCAGGCCCGCTAGATAGCCTCTCCCCGTGATCCGCGGCTACGTCCCGCTGCTCGCGATCATCGCCGCGATCTGGGGAGCGTCGTACCTCTTCATCAAGGTCGCCGTCGACGAGGTCGAGCCCACGGCGATGATGTTCTTCCGGCTCGTCCTCGCGAGCGCCGTGCTCGTCCCCGTGCTCGTCTGGCGGCTCGGGGCCCGCGACGCCGCCGCGGCGGTGCGCGCGACCGGGCGGAGGGCGTTCGGCGTCGGCCTCCTCAACGCGGCGGTCCCCTTCGTCCTCATCGCCTGGGGCGAGAAGTACGTCGACTCGGGGGTGGCCGCGATCGCGAACGCGACCGTTCCCATCTTCGTCGTCCTGCTGGCGCTCCGGTTCAACCCGAGCGAGCGGGTGGGCGGCGCCAGGCTCGCAGGGATCCTCGTGGGGCTCGTCGGCGTCGGCGTCCTCGCCGGCCTCCATCCCGAGGGCGGCTGGTGGGCGGTCGCCGGCACGCTTGCCATCGTCGTCGCCTCGCTCTCGTACGCGGGCGCGAACCACTTCGTCCAGCACAACTATCGTGGCACGGCGCCGCTCGTCGTCACGACCGTCTCCTGCGCGACCGGAGCGCTGATCCTGCTTCCGTTCGCGGTCCTCCAGTGGCCCGAGGCGACGCCGAGCTGGGAGGCGGTCGGCTCGATCGCCGCGCTCGGGATCTTCGGAACCGCGGTCGCGCTCCTCTTCTTCTACCGCCTGCTCCGTCGCTACGGCGCTGCGCGGGCGTCGCTCGTCACGTACCTGCTGCCGCCGGTCGCGCTCGTCTACGGCGTCCTCATCCTCGACGAGCAGGTGACGCTGAACGCGGCACTCGGGCTCGTGCTCATCCTCGCGGGCGTCGCAGTCGGCTCGGGCGCCGCCGTCCGCCTCCGCCGCCGGCCGGCCCCCGAGCCCGAGCCCGAGCCGGAGCCGGAGCCGGCGACGCCACCCGCATGAGCGAGGCGCTCGTGGGGGAGGGCTTCGTCGTCCGGCGCGCGACCGCCGCGGACGTGCCCTTCCTGGTCGAGCTCGCGGCCCACGAGGAGGTCGAGCCGTTCATGGCGGCCGTCTCCGTCCGCAGCGCGGAGGAGCTCGCCGAGGAGGTGAGCCGTTCCGGCGAGGAGCCCGGCTTGCACGGTCGCTTCGTGGTCGAGGTCGCGGGCGAGCCCGCCGGCGCGCTCGCCTTCGACGTCGCCAACCGGCGGAGCCGGATCGCCCGCCTGCACGCGATCATGCTCCACCCGGCCCACCAGGGGCGCGGCCTGGCGGCGGCGGCGACCCGGCTCCTCGTCCGCCACCTGCTGCTCGACCTCGACTACCACCGTGTGCAGCTCGAGGCCTACGGCTTCAACGACCGTGCCGTGGCCCTCTTCGAGCGGGTCGGCTTCCATCTCGAAGGCGTCCGTCGGCGCGCCTACTGGCGCCACGGGGACTGGGTGGACGGGATCCTCTTCGGAGTGGTCCGGGAGGACATCGACGAGGAGCTTGGCCGAACCGGACAAGGCTCTCCGCCAAATATCGACACCATCTAGACAGGAAGGGGCCCACCCCGCGTCTCCCATGTCGAAGGAGGGAGATGAAGCTCGCCATTGCCATCGCGGCGGCGGCCGACCCTGCAGCCTAGGGCGTGGTGGTTGCGAGCGCCACCTTCAGCTCGGCTGCGATCGAAGGGCGCTCGGCGAGGCGACCGAGCCACCGGAACGCGTTCGGGTATCTCTTCAGATCGATCCCGGCCCGTCCTGGTGCCCGGATGATCCAGGGAACGTAGCCGATGTCGGCGAGGCTGAAGTGCGAGCCCACGAGGTAAGGGCCGGTCGAGAGTGCTGCATCCAGCTCCTCAAGCGCGGCCTCCAGCTCCTCACGCGGCCGCCCGTGGAAGATGACGCCATAGTAGGGACCGGAGAGTCCCTCGAAGCGCTCGAAGGAGAGCCGCACAAGGGCGCGCTCGGCGGGCTCGGAAGGGAGGAGCGGCGGCTCGGGATGGCGTTCCTCCAGGAACTCGATGATCACGCGCGACTCGGGTAGCACGAAGTCGCCTTCCTCGAGCACGGGCACCTTCCCCGTCGGGTTCTTCTCGTAGAGCCACGGAGGGCGGTCGTCGAGATCGACTTCGACCGACTCGTGTTCGACGCCCTTCTCCGCGAGCAGAATGCGAACGCGGGCGCAGTAGGGACAGCGAGGAGCGTCGTAGAGGGTGAGCACGGACTCATCGTAGTTCTTGCCTCCGAGGATCAGCGCTTACCCGTCAGGAGACGTCAATGGGGACGCTCCGAGTCGGGCCAACCCTTGAATGGGCGCGTCCCTCTGACGCAGCCTGCGCTCCTGGCAGCAACGGGAGCGCCTGCGTACCATGGCGGCATGGAGCTCATCCACACCTGCTACCGGATCACCAACCCGGAACGGTCGCTTGTCTTCTACGAGGCGCTCGGCCTCGAGAGGCGTCGCGAGCTGCCGATTCGGGAGGAGGCGGTCAACCACTTTCTCGGCGTTCCCGGCAAGGACGGCCCCGAGCTCGAGCTGACCTACAACCTCGAGACGCCTGACGGCGGCTACGACGTCGGGACCGGCTACGGCCACATCGCGCTGACCGTCGACGATCTCGACGCGACGCTCGCCGCCTTGGCGGAGAAGGGAATCGAGCCCGAGCGGCCTCCGTACACTGTCCGGGAGGGCGGCTCGCGCCTGTGCTTCGTCCGTGATCCCGACGGCTACAGGATTGAACTAATCGAAGCGGGTTAGCTTCGGCGACTCGAGCGCGCGCCTAAGGCTTGCTCCCGCTCAAAAGGGCTCGATCCGCGCGGAGGGCATGAAAGAGTGCCTCAGCTCTTCCGGGTTACTACCGAACGCCTGGATAGCCGCGGGGCCAACGACACGATCGCCTGGCTCGACCGCCGTCCGAAGCGGGCGTACAGTGGAGCCCATGTCGGACCGCGCGATGACGGCGGAAGAGGTCCGCTCCGCTCTAATGGGCGAGAGTGCCCGCCTGCTCAAGCGCCGGCGCGCCTTTCGACGGCTGCCTTCCCCTCCGCGCTGCCAGCTCGGTGCCGCGCCGTTTGCGGGAATCGGCGGCCTCGTCCCCGTCACGTCGGGTTCGCGCGCTCGCCCGGCAATCCGGCCTCTGACGAAGTCGGCGAGTCCGCAAGCGAGGCATGAGCGGGGTCGAGGCCCCGTCACGCTGACTTCTCTGACGTCCGGGCTCACCGCGATGGGCGCGCGGCGCCCGACCGAGCTCCAAGCCGTCCCCGGCCATTTCTACCGCGTGGCCTCGGAGGCGATCTCGGTCACGACGGTCTCGTCGACAAGATCGTCGGCGACGAGTCGTCGCGCTCTTCTTCGGCGGGATCAGCGGACCGAAGCACGCGGCAGCTGCCATCGCGGCCGCGATCGACGTGCCGAGCGAGCGGCGGGCGCCGACGACGCGGTCCGGAGCGATCCAGTGGGAACGCGGTCCACACGGGCGAGGCATTCCTCGGCGGGACCGGGCCGGGCGGCACGATCGAGGACTTCGCGGCGCTCGGCGACGTCGTCAACACCACCGCACGACTCGCATCGGCGGCGCGTGCACGGCGAGGTGGTCGTCAGTGCTCGCGCGGCCGAGGCTGCGAGGTTCGGCAACCTTGAGCGCCGCACCGTGGAGAATCGTGGTCGGGCCGAACCGATCGAGGTGGTGATCGTCCGTCGTGCGAGCGGCGACCTCCACGGTTCGGCCCGTACACCGGCGATCGGGTGCCGGTCGTGCGCCAGCGCCAGGGTGGGCGGCGACCCACGCTTCGAGCCGGTCAAGGGTGTCCCTCCGGCCGCTTCGTTAGTCCGTAAGTTCGTCCGTTTGAAGGGCCGCGTACTCGACGACGAGGTGCGTCCCTTCGTGGACGGGCTGCAACGCCAGTGTCACCAGCGTCGGTTGGTCGTCCGGAGTCGGCGGGTCCCACTCCAACGTGTACACGAGCCGACCGGGCGGCTCGACCTCCCGATACTCGCCGTATGCCCAGAACGGCTCCCCGTCGGCGGGCTGCATCTCGATCCGATACCGCCCTCCTTCGCGAACGTCCGGATGGTTTTCGGACCTAAACCCGCCGGTCCCCACCAGCTGGGAGTTGCGCCGGGTCCGCAAGGCTCGGGAAGATCGGTCGCTAGGAGCGGGCAGGAGCGTCGAGGCGGAGTATCGTTCCGGCGTTCGTCGTCATTTCGTCGATCATTATCCCGCTCGTCATTCCGACCTTCCAGCGCCTCGAGAACAGGCCGCGGCTCGGTCCGAGAGAGCGGCTGGCGGACGTCCTCCGAATCTGCCGGACGCGTCCCGTCCGAATAGGGGACGACGTTCTGCTTCTCGGCCGGCTACCGGGTCGAGATCATCTGGCCGGGCTGAGCTCCCGAGCAAACCCCCCCGCCGTCATTCGTGCACCGCATCCATGAGCTCGTCGATCACCTCCAGGGTTAGAGGCTCAGCGGTGCTCTCATGAACCTTCCTGGTGTGGTGATCGCGCTCCGCCGGGGACATCGTGGGGTCGAGCCATTGTCTGCACGATAGCTCTGTGATGTGACCCATCTGCGCAATCGCCATCGAGAAATCACCGCGCCGGCGGACGCGCCCTGGACCGCCGCAGCGACGGTGCTCGCGGTGGAGCTCTCGGGCGCGGTCTGCATCCCGGTATGCGAACTCGAAGAGCGCGACCGCAAGCTCCTGCGTCGGGTCGGCCAGGCCGCAGTTGTCCCAGTCGATCACGTAGAGCGCGCCGGCGCCGGTATCACGCACGTTGTCCGCAAAGAGGTCGCGATGGCATGTTCGAAGGCTCGTGGCCGGCTCGAGGCTGGCTTCGAGCGCAAGCAGCTCGTCGCGCATGGCAGCGAGGTCGGCGGCGAAGGGAGCGGCCGCCGACGTGAGCTCTTCGAGCAGCTCGTCCCGGCCGGCGGCCCCCACCGGCTCGCTGTACCAGGCGTGTTCCGGACGCCGGCCGACGAAATGCAAGAGTGGATGGTGGCCAGCATCCGGGCCAGATCCGACAGGTCGAGCGTGCGGCTGGGCGGAAGCACGTCGACCCATTCGTACACCCGCACGGGCAGCCGGCCCAGATCGGCCGAGAGGTCGCCACTCACCGTCCGGACGACCGCGGCCGCCGGCACACCAGCCGCGCGCGCCACGGTCTGGAACTCGGCATCCTCCCCGCCGAGGCCCGCTGCCATTCGGTCGAACGACATCTTCACCGCCCACGTGCCACGCGACGTCGCGAGCTGCACGACCAGGCCCTGCTCGCCGCGAGCAGCCGTCCCCGTGAGCACTGCGTCATCGCCGAGTCCGAACAGGCGGGCGACCTGTTCTGCGTCATCCTCGTCGATCACGCCGAGAGCGTATCGCCCAGGCCGGTGGCGCTTCGAACCCGTAGCGCGGCCGCCTTTCTCGACGACTGGCGCTTCGGCCCGACGGATGTTGGGGCGTCCCCGCGACTCGTGGTACGTCGTGCACCGACGAGATCGAGGAGGGCATCGGCGATCGGGACACCGGGACAGCGGTCGTCAACGAGCCGCCGCGGTGCCCGTTCCCGGGCGCTCTCGCGTCGAATCGATCGGGCTCGGCGGCCAACGACTCATCCGGGCACGCTTCCCGAAGCGCAGCTGCCGAACTCCCCGAGCGGGCGGCGCCTGAGAGCAGGCGGGACCATTCGTTCGTCCAGGTCCCGTCGGGCCCGGGGCGCCTAGAATTCGTGCGCGGTTAAAAGGATTGCCGCTTGCGGCAGCGGCACTGCGACGCCCTCGGTTCGAGGGAGGCCGCCGTGCCCGGTGACAAGGAGGCACGAACGTGAGTGTTGCGGTGATCACAGGCGCGAGCGGGCTGATCGGCTCCGAGGCGGCCATCCACTTCGGGGAGCTCGGGCTCGACGTCGTCGGAGTGGACAATGACATGCGCCAGGTGTTCTTCGGTCCGGACGCGTCGACCGACTGGAACAGGGCGCGGCTGCAGGAAAGGCTCGGGCGGGGATACGCGCATTACGGTCTCGACATTCGCGACCGTGACGCCGTCCGCGCGCTGTTCGCGCGGTTGGGCACGGACGTCGAGCTGGTCATCCATGCGGCCGCGCAGCCCTCGCACGACTGGGCGGCCCGCGAGCCCCTGGTCGATTTCGACATCAATGCAGTCGGCACGCTCAACGTGCTCGAGGGCGTGCGACAGTTCGCGCCCGAGGCGGTCTTCGTGTTCACGTCGACGAACAAGGTCTACGGCGACCGCCCGAACTCGCTGCCGCTGGTCGAGCTCGACACGCGTTGGGAGATCGATCCGGAGCACACCTACGCGAACGGAATTCGCGAGGACATGTCGATCGACCACTCGCTCCACAGCATCTTCGGTGCCTCGAAGGTCGCCGCGGACATCCTGGTGCAGGAGTACGGGCGCTACTTCGGCCTCCGCACGGCATGCTTCCGCGGCGGAACGCTCACCGGGCCGAACCATTCCGCTGCCGAGCTGCACGGGTTCCTGGCCTACGTCATGCGCTGCGTGATGACGGGCACTCCCTACACCGTCTTCGGTTACAAGGGCAAGCAGGTCCGGGACGCAATCCACAGCCACGATCTCATCCGGGCGTTCGAGGAGTTCTTCCGGGCGCCCCGGTCTGCCGAGGTCTACAACATTGGCGGCGGCCGGCGCAGCAACGCCTCCGTGCTCGAGGCGATCGAGCTGGCCCAGGAGATCGCCGGCGAGGAGCTCGAATGGCGGTACGAGGACGGAAACCGGATCGGCGACCACATCTGGTGGATCGGCGACAACGGCCGCTTCGAGTCTCACTATCCCGCCTGGAAGCTCGAATACGACGTTCGCGGCATCCTCGAGGAGATCCGGGACGCGAACAGCGAGCGCTGGCGCCCCGCAGCAGTCGCGCGGGTGAACGGCTAGCCCGTTCGGCCGTCGACGACGAGGCGCGAGACGAAGGCGTCGTATTCGGCGAGGGCGCTGTCTTGCGAGAGCGTCGTCTCGGCGTATGCCCGTGCGCCCGCCGCGAGTCGGGCCGCGCGCTCGCCGTCGCCTCTCAGGGTGAAGATGGCGTCGCGAAGAGCGGCCGGATCCCCCGGGGGGACGACCGGGCCGGCACCCGCGGCGTCCATCTCCTGGGCCGTCTCGCTCTCTGCAGACGCTGCGGCGATGACCGGCCGGCCCGCCGCGAAGTAGGACGTGAGCTTCGACGGGAGCGACATGTCGGTGACCGATGCCCGTTGGTTCACGAGCAGGACATCGGCGGCCTGGAGGGCCTCTTCCCATTTCCCCGGCCCTTGCAGGCCGATGAACTCGACGTTCGAGAGCTTCCGGCTGCCGGCCTCGGCCTCGAGGCGGGCGCGGTCGTTCCCATCGCCGACGAGAGCGATCCGAAGGCGGCCGTCGCCGAGAACCTCGGCCGTGTCGAGGAGGTTGTCGAGCCCCTGCTTCTGGCCCATGTTTCCGCCGTGCAGGCAGACGAACACGTCGTCACCCCAACCGAACCGTGCCCGTGTCTCCGCCCTCGTCTCCTTCGGCTCGACACGGTGCGTCCAGTTCCGGAGCCGCTGAATGTCGGACGCCCGCACGCCACCTTCCTCGAGGTAGGCCCTGAAGTTCTCGGCGATGATGCCGACGGCCTTCGCTCTCCGTGCGAGCTTGAGCTCGACGTCGCGGACGATTCCCGCGACGCGTGCTCCACCGGACACGCCGCTCTGCTCGGCCGCCCGACCCATGAGGTCTTGGAAGACGAGGCCGTACGACACTCGGTACCGCTGCGCTGCCGCGGCCGCCAACGCGCCGCCGGCAAGGGATGGGCACGTCCCGACGACGACGTCCGGCCGCCAGCGGCGGAAAAGCGTCGTCGAGCCGGATGCGAGGAGCGAGAACTCGTACGCCGCCCGCTGTGCGGCCGACTGCGTGCGGGGCACGTAGTGCCACCGGCGGAGAATCCTGACGCCCTCGTGCGTCTCCGAAGCCGCCAGCCGGCCGTGGGCCGACGAGCGCCAATCTGGATAGTGGGCAAATCCCGTCGTCACGACGACCTCGTGGCCACGCGCGCTCAGGTGCTCGGCGAGCCCGGTGAGGTACGGCGCGCTCCCAGCCTCCTCGGGCCAGTAGTAGGACGAGCTGATCAGGATCCTGAGTCCGGTCATCGGAACGATCCGCCGGACTGGTGGCTGGTTGCCGACGGTTGCTGCGAAGGATAGTCGGGGGTCACCGGCCGGGACACTAGCCGGAAGCCTTGTCCGGCCGGTGCGAGGGCGGGCCTACTCCTGCCAGACGGTGACGTAGTCGACCTGGGTCTTGAGCTCGTCGGGGGTCGAGGCGTCGGGGTCGTCCGACCAGCCGATCCACATGTCGAAGAGCAGGAACATCGGCTGGTCGGTCGAGGCGTAGGTCGGCGTCCGCAACACCTCGACGCCGTCGAGATACCAGCGCACCTCGGTCGCGGTCCACAACGCTCCGTACGTATGGAAGCCATTGGTCAGGTCCGCCCCGACGGTCTTCCAGGAGGGGTTGTTCGTGCTGTCTGAGACGCCGTACAGCCCGTCGGTGTTTCGGTGCAGCGTGCCGTAGAAGACGTGTGGCTGATCGCCCTGCCCCTCGAAGACGTCCAGCTCGGAGGTCCAGCAGAGGGCGGCTGCCAGGTCGTTGTCCGCGCAGTAGGGGTTGATGGAAGGCCATGCCGGGTTGGTGGCGTGCCGGTAGGAGAGGAGCCAGAACGCGGGCCAGGCGCCCTTCCCCTTCGTCCACTTCATGCGTGCCTCGAAGTAGCCGCGCGTGAACGTCCGCGGGGTCGAGCCGCCCTCGGTCGTGACGGTGATGTCCGGGTATCCCTGCGAGCGGCGGCTGACGAGGTTGAGCACGCCGTTCTGGACGAAGATCGAGTTGGCGGGCGCGCCCGGCGAGTACCAGATGCCCTCGCCCCAGGTCGTGCTCCCCAGGCTGTCGAAGTCGTCGCTGAACACCTCGTGGTACCCGCGGCCGGCGATCGGTGCAGGCTCTGCGGGCGTGGGCGTGGGGTCGGGCTTGGGCGTGGGCGGGCGCGGGCGCGGGTTAGGGTTCGGGCGGCGGCAAGGGCTCGGGCGGGGGCGGGGGGTCAGGTGGGGGCGGTGCGTCGGCGGTCGTGATCACGAGGATCGGCGCCTTCCTCGTCTCTCGCGACGGGAACCCGGTGGCGTCGGTCGCCTTCTGCTTGAGGGCGAAGCTGTACGTCCCGTCGGCCGAGACCCACGGCGTCACGTCCCACGCGACCCAGCGGTTCCGTGAGAGCCTTCTCTTGTCGTCGCGTGGCCGTGAGGTCGTCGCGGGCCGGGTCTTCCACGTCACCCTTCTCTCCGGCCACGAGGTCGACGTCCTGTAAACCGCGGGGCCGTTGCGGGTCGAGTCGCTCACGTAGAGGCGGAGCTTCGCGCCCGTGACCGTCCCGGAGATCCCCGTTACGTTGAAGCGCACGAGCGTCCAGCGACGAGAGGCGGCCGCGTGCTGTGCCCACACGTGCTTCGCGCGCCCGTAGTTCCTGCGCGGGTGGGCGTCGTTGACGTAGGTGTCCGCGGACGACTTGAACTTGAACGTGCCGGCGTCCGCCGCGCCGCCGAACGTTCCGAGGACGAGCGCGGCGAGCGGAAGGACGAGGGCGGCGGCTCGTACCATCGCCAATCACATCGGCCATTCCCTCGTCCTGGTACAGCCCTCGTTCTAGTGACAGCTCGGGCCGCAGGGCAGCCGCGGCCCACCCGACCGGGGCACTACCCGGAAGCCTTGCCTGACCGCGGCGACCGACCTACTTCTGCCAGACGCTGACGTAGTCGACCTGGGTCTTGAGCTCGTTGGGGGTCGACCCGTCGGGGTCGTCCGACCAGCCGATCCACATGTCGAAGAGCAGGAACATCGGCTGGTTGGTCGAGGCGTACGTCGGCGCACGCAGCACCTGGCTGCCGTCGAGATACCAGCGCACCTCGGTCGCGGTCCACAGCACTCCGTACTTGTGGTAGCCGTTGGTGAGGTCCGGCCCGACCGTCTTCCAGGAGGGGTCGTTCGTGTTGTCCGAGGTTCCATACCCGCCGTTCGTGTTCCGGTGCAGGGTGCCGTAGAAGACGTGCGGCTGATCGCCCTGCCCCTCGAAGATGTCCAGCTCGGAGTTCCAGCAGAGGGCAGCGGCGAGGCCGTGGTTCCGGCAATACGGGTTGATCGAGGGATAGGCCGGATTGGTCGCGTGCCGGTAGGAGTTGAGCCAGAACGCCGGCCAGGCGCCCTTCCCCTTCGTCCACTTCATGCGTGCCTCGAAGTAGCCGCGCGTGAACTTCCGGGGGTTCGAGCCGCCCTCGGTCGTGACGGTGATGTCCGGGTATCCCTGCGAGCGGCGGCTGACGAGGTTGAGCACGCCGTTCTGGACGAAGATCGAGTTGGCGGGCGTGCCCGGCGAGTACCAGATGCCCTTGCCCCAGCTCGTGCTCCCGAGGCTGTTGAAGTTGTCGCGGAACACCTGGTGATAGCCCTTGCCCGCAATCGGGCCGGGCGCGGCCGTCGACCCGCCGCCGGTCGACCCGCCGCCGGTCGTCTTTGTGAGGACGGCGTTGTCGACGTCGACGCGCTTCCACTTGCCCCTGGTGCCCTTGGCGTAGAAGCCGAGGACGATCCTGGTGTCGTTCCGTCGCACGGTGTAGCGGAGAACGCGGCTGCGCTGCCAGCTGCCCTTGGCCGCGCGGCAGAGGGTCTTGCCGCCGGCGAGCCTGCCCGACGAGCGGCGTTCGCGGACCCGCACGCAGATCCGCAGGCCGCGGGGAGCGCGGAGCTTCGCCCGGGCCGTGAGGCGCTGGCCCTTCTTCGCCGGCGGGCGGGCGACCAGCCCGAACGCCCCGCGGGCGCGCCGGTGCGCCCTGGCGTACCGCGTGCCTTGCGTGCCGCCCGTGAGGATCGCGACCCTGGCGTTCATCTTGCCCCAGCGGGCGAGGCCGTTCTCGAACGATCCGTTCGGGAGGTCGTTGGCGCCCGCCGTCGCGGGGGCCCAGAGGACTGCAGCGGCAAGAACGAGCACGGCAAGAAGGCGTCGGAAACACATGCGGCTTTGCGGCTCCTTTCGCAGGATCGAGCGGGGCGACAGGGTGAGCATCCCACAGGCTGGGGAATCTCGCCGGAGCACCCTAGCGCGTAGCTTTGAGCGTTTCGTAAAGGCCGTCCGGCCGTCGTCAGGCGCACGGCGGACGTGGCCCCCGCCCGCGACCATGGGTCTACCGTCCTAGCCTCGCGTACTAGCCTTTCGGCCGGTAGAGAAAGACGACCCTCTGCTGCTACGCTCGGCCTTCTGCGGGAGTGCACGGGACTTCGGGCACTCGACAACATAGGGATGAAGGCTTAACTGCGGCATGGCAGAACGTCTTTCGGCGGGGTTCTTCGCGGACCCAGAAAATAGCGGTGCTCCGGGCGGCCCTTGGCCGGCGGCCCAGACTGCGGACGCGGGCACCGGGCCGGTGGCGCTCGACGCCACAACCGACGTCGAGCTGAGCACCGTCCAGTTCGACCGTCCTCTGGCGCGGCGCGACTACCGCAGCTCCTGGGCGCAGATGTCCCTGGCGACCGACACTGCGATGTTCGGGCTCGCCGTCATCCTCGCGGGAGTCGCCTCCCGCGGCGCAGCGCCGCCGATGTCATTTCGTTGGGCCGTCGTGCTCGGGCTCGTCACCTTCGTGACCCTGTACCGCAAGGGGCTCTATCGGCCACCCCTCCAGCTCAGCATCGTCGACGCGACACGTGCGATCGTGACAGCCACGGCGGTCGCGACGGCGGTGACGATCTCGTTGCGGGTGATCTTCACGGACTCGACGACCATCGCGGCGCCCAGCATCCGACTGTGGATTCTCGCGACCGTCTTCCTGACCAGCGGGCGTGTCGTCCTCACCGTGTACGAGCGCCGAGGAAGGCGAGCCGGAACGGGCGGCGCGCCGACGCTCATCGTCGGGGCAGGGAAGGTGGGCCAACTTCTCGCGAAGCGCCTGACCGAAAACCCGGACTTTGGGTTGAGACCCATCGGGTTCCTGGACAAAGAGCCTCTTCCATCCGACGAGAACGGATCCGCTCCGTCGGTCATGGGCGCGAGCTGGGACTTCGACCAGATCGTCCAGGAACACCACGTCGAGCATGTCGTCTTCACGTTCTCCTCGGCCCCGACCGAGGTGTACCTGCGCCTGCTGAAGCGCTGCGAGGATCTGGGCGTACGGACCTCACTCGTCCCGCGCCTGTATGAGAAGGCGACGACCCAGGCGAGCGTGGAGTCTCTCGGCGGGCTCCCGCTCGTTACCAGTCACGCGCGCCATCCGAGGGGCTGGGAGTTCAATGCGAAGTACGCACTCGACCGACTCGCGGCAGTGGTGATGATCGCCCTTCTCTCTCCTCTCTTCGCAGCGCTCGCCGGCGCCGTCTGGATCTCGCTGGGTCGGCCGATCTTCTTCCGACAAGAGCGAATCGGGATGGACGGCAAGCGATTTGCGATGCTGAAGTTCCGGTCGATGCGGCCGCCGGTGAAGGGTGAGGACGAACCTCTCTCCCTCGACGACGACTCGGCCCCCGGAGGAGTCGAGGGTGCGGACCGTCGCACCCGTGTCGGCGCCCTGATGCGCAAGCTCTCCCTGGATGAGCTTCCACAGCTCGTCAACGTCGCCAAGGGCGAGATGAGCTTCGTCGGGCCGCGGCCCGAGCGGCCCGAGTTCGTCGAGGTCTTCGTGGGGAACGTCCACCGATACGATGAGCGCCATCGGGTCAAGTCGGGCATCACGGGGTGGGCCCAGGTGCACGGCCTGCGCGGAAGGACGTCGATCGCCGATCGGGCGGAGTGGGACAACTACTACATCGAGAACTGGTCCCTCTGGCTCGACCTCAAAGTCATGCTCTTGACGTTCGCTGCCGTGCTTCGTGCCGGAGAGGTCGAGTAACGCGATCGGGTCCCCCGCGACCATGAGCGGGGCGGACGTTCCGTGTGGCGACGGCCGGCAAGCCGCCTCTCCGTGGGCGCGCATCGCCATCGGTGCGACGATCGTGTCGGCAATCGGGTACGCCGTTCAGACGATCCTGGACTACGTATCGGAGCCGGCCATCGTCGGCGAGCTCGAGTTCTACGGTGTCTTCGTGGGCTTCGCCCTCGTGGCGCTCGTGACGGGAGCCGTGGCGCTCTTCACCGGGTGGAGGCGAGACGATCAGACGAGCAAGCTCTTGGGACTCATCTCGGTGGGGTACGTCCTGCTGGCCCAGGTGATCCAGTCACTGTGGGACTGACACCGACGTCGGGCCCTGCTCGCGGGTCCGCTCCGGTCGGGCAGCAATTCACGAGTCCTCGCCGGCGTCGCTGCAGGCGGGAAGGAATACACTAGGACGTCGTGGCGGGCCCTGGGAAGCAGTCCTCGCGCTTGCGGGTTGGCGACGTCGTCCGAGTGCGCAGCGAGGAAGAGATCCTGCGCACGCTCGACGCCGACGGAAACGTCGACTCGCTGCCGTTCATGCCGGAGATGTTGTCCTTTTCCGGACGACAGTTCCAGGTTAGCGGCGTGGCCCACAAGGCCTGCGACACGATCGAATGGCGTCATCTCCGCGGCATGGACGACGCCGTTCATCTCGAGGAGCTTCGGTGTGACGGGTCCGCGCACGGAGGTTGCCAGGCAGGCTGCCTGCTGTATTGGAAGTCGGATTGGCTCGAGAAGGTCGACGATGCCGTCCCCAGCTCGGGGGGTATCGAAGCGAGCGCCGGGGTGCGCGACGGCGCCGGGCCCACGAAGGAGACGCTTTTCGACCAGGTGGAGCGGCCGGGACAGGCACCGGAAGACGAGCCGACGTATTCCTGCCAGGCCACCGAGCTTCTTCGAGCCACGACGCGTCCGATCAAGTGGTGGGAGCCGGAGCAGTACGTCCGCGACGTGCGCTCCGGAAACGCGAGCGTCGCGCAGGTGGTGCGGGGACTCGCAGTCGGCTTCTTCAACAAGTTCCAGCAGGCAAACGCGCGCCTCCTACCGCGGCGGTGCCTCATCCGCGGGTGTAAGCCGTATCCCTTCGTCGAAGGACGAGCGGAGAACGGGACCCCGGACGACCGCCTCGATCTCCAGCCCGGAGAGGTCGTCGAGGTGAGGAGCAGAGAGGAGATCTTCGAGACCCTCGACCAGAGGGACCGAAACCGGGGCCTGCGCTTCGATTCCGAGATGTTGAGGTACTGCGGTACCCGGGGAAGAGTCCTGCGGCGCGTCGAGCACATCATCGACGAGAAGACCGGAAAGATGCTCCACATCAAGGGGGACTGCATCATTCTCGACGGAGTCGTGTGCACCGGCGATTACCACCGTTCCTGCCCGCGGCGAATCTACCCTTACTGGCGCGAGGCCTGGCTGAAACGCGTCGAAGCGAGCGGGTCGGCCTGACCCGGTCGGCGCGGCCTAGACCGGCACTCTCACGTCACGAAGCCTGACAATCCTGTGCGTCTCTCCGGGCTAGGGTCCCTCCATGGCGACCAGGGCGACCAAGGCGACCGGCGCGGCCCATGTCGCGACCCCCTGGGGGCGGGCAACGGTGCTCGAAGAGCTCCGCATCGCCCAGAGCGCCGCGGACCGCCGCTTCGAGACGATCGTCCAGCTGCTCGAGGACGAGAGAGGACGTGAGCTGATCCGCTTTGCCTACGCGACCGGTGGCACGGCCCGTCGAGGGCCGGTGACGCTCAGAGGACGCGACCTCGGGCGCCTGCGCTCCGGGCTCGGAGCGCGACCGCGGCTCGCCGCCGCCCTCGGACTTCCGACGCCGTAGCCGTACGGGGCGCACGGATGGAAGGTAGGGCCTGGTCAGGCGTGAGCGTAGGAACGCTCCCGCGCGGCGTCGACGAGCGAGCCGAGGATCAGCCCTCCGTCTCCCGAGCCGAGCAGGCTGTCCACCGCGTGCTCGGGGTGGGGCATGAGGCCGAGGACGTTGCGGCCGACGTTGACCACACCGGCGATGTCGCCGTCCGACCCGTTCGGATTCTCCCCCGGCGCGTAGCGAAAGACGACCTGCTCGTCCGGGAGGTCTGGAGGTGCCTGATAGCAGCCGTCCCCGTGCTTGACGGGTATCACCAGCGCCCGTCCGGGCGTGCAGCGGCCCGTAAACGGCGTGTCCGCTCGCTCCGCGACGACGGAGACGTCGCGGCAGACGAAGGAGAGCGACTCGTTCGGGCGGAGCACTCCCGGGAGCAACCCTGCCTCGCACAGGATCTGGAAGCCGTTGCAGATCCCGAGCACGGGCCCGCCGTCGGCGGCGAAATCCGCCACGGCGTCCATGGCCGGCGCAAAGCGGGCGATCGCTCCGGCACGCAGGTAGTCGCCGTACGAGAAGCCGCCCGGGAGCACGACGGCGTCGGCCCGGGGGAGCTCGTGGTCGCGGTGCCAGATGAGGAGTGGCTCCGCGCCGAGGGCGGAGAGCGCCCACGCGGCGTCCCGGTCGTCGTTCGACCCGGGGAAGACGAGAACGGCGATTCGAGGTCGCGTCTCGGTCACGTCCGTGCGTCCCCGAGCTCGATCTCGTAACTCTCGATCAGCGGATTCGCCAGCAGTCGCTCGCACATCTGCTCGACTTGAACGTGCGCCTCCTCGGTGCTCCCGGCGTCGACCTCGAGGTCGATCACCCGGCCGACGCGCGCGTCGCCGACCGAGAATCCCAGCTGGCGCAGCGAGCGCTCGACCGCCGCGCCCTGCGGGTCCAGGATGCCTGCCTTCGGGCGGACGAGAACTGTCGCCCTCACAGGAGCACCACCTGCGGGTCGGCGAGGTAGTCCTCGAACGGGACCTCGGCGAGCCGCTCGAATGCCTCGACGTAGCGTGCTCGCGTGCCTTCGACCACCTCCTCCGGCAGCTCGGGGCCGGGAGGGGTCTTGTCCCAGCCGAGGGACTCGCAGTAGTCGCGGACGTACTGCTTGTCGAACGAGGGCTGGCCGCGGCCGGGCTCGTACTCGTCGGCCGGCCAGAAGCGGGACGAGTCGGGCGTGACCGCCTCGTCCGCGAGCACGAGGACGCCGTCGCCGTCGAGCCCGAGCTCGAACTTGGTGTCGGCGATGACGATGCCGCGCTCCGCCGCGTAGGCCGACGCGTGCGCGTACAGCTCGAGCGACACGTGCTCGACCTGGGCGAGGAGCTCCTCTCCGACGAGCTCGGCCGCCCGCTCGCGGTCGATGTTCTCGTCGTGGCCCTCGTGCGCCTTCGTCGCCGGTGTGAAGATCGGCTCGGGGAGCTTCTCGGACTCGCGGAGCCCTGCGGGAAGCCGGTGCCCGCACACCTCGCCGCTCGCGAGATAGTCCTTCCAGCCGGAGCCCGCGAGGTAGCCGCGGGCGACGCACTCGATCGGCAGCATCCGGAGCCGGCGCGCCTCGGTCGAGCGTCCGTCGGGCCGCAGCGCGAGCAGGTGGTTCGGGACGATCTCGCGCGTGCGGGCGAACCAGAAGCCCGAGAGGCCCGTGAGCACGCGTCCCTTGTCGGGGATGTCGGTCGGCAGCACGACGTCGAACGTGGAGATACGGTCGCTCGCGACGAGCAGCAGCCGTTCCTCGTCGAGCTCGTAGATCTCCCTGACCTTGCCGCTCGCGAGATGGACGGTCTCAGGCATGGACAGTCTCCTCCTCTCGTTCCCTGGCCCTCTCGGCGAGCCCGCCGAGGCGCTCGAAGAGGGCATCGAGGTGACCGAGCGCGTCGCCGAGGTCGAACGCCCGGGCGAGCGCGTCCGGATCGAGTCGCACGGCGATCTCCGCATCGGCCGAGACCAGCTCGCGGAAGTCCCGCTCCTCGTCCCACGCCGCGAGCGCGTTTCGCTGCACGAGGCGGTAGGCCTCGTTGCGGGAGAGCCCCGCACCGACGAGCGCGAGCAGCACCCGCTGGCTGAACACGAGGCCGTGAGAGGCATCGAGGTTCCGACGCATGCGGGCAGCGTCGACGACGAGCCCGTCCACGAGCCAGGCGAAGCGGTCGAGCATGTAATCGAGGGCGAGAAAGGCGTCCGGCAGGACGACGCGCTCCGCGCTCGAGTGCGAGATGTCCCGCTCGTGCCAGAGCGCCACGTTCTCGAGGCCGACCGCCGCCGCCCCGCGGAGGACGCGTGCGAGCCCCGAGATCCGCTCGGCCACGACCGGGTTGCGCTTGTGGGGCATCGCGGACGAGCCTTTCTGCCCGCTCCGGAACGGCTCCTGCACCTCGCGCACCTCGGTGCGGGCGAGGTGGCGGATCTCCGTCGCGAAGCGGTCGAGCGAGCTGCCACAGACCGCGAGTGACCCGAGGAGCTCCGCGTGGCGGTCGCGCGGGATCACCTGCGTCGCGACCGGCTCGGGCGAGAGCCCGAGCCGGTCGCATGTGATCCGCTCGATCTCCGGGTCGCCGCCCCCGTACGTGCCGACGGCGCCGGCGAGCTTGCCGACCCGCATCCGCTCGAGCGCGCGGGCGAGGCGCTCGCGGTCACGCTCGAGCTCGAAGGCCCAGCCGGCGAGCTTGGCTCCGAAGGTGATCGGCTCGGCGTGCACCCCGTGCGTGCGCCCGGCCATGACGGTGTGCCGGTGCTCCTCGGCCCGACGAACGATCGCTGTCTGGGCGAGGTCGATCCCCGCCAGAAGGAGCGCCCCGCCGTCGCGGACCTGGAGCGCGGTCGCAGTGTCGAGCACGTCGGACGAGGTCAGCCCGTAGTGGAGCCAGCGACCGGCCGGGCCGAGGCCCTCGGCGACGGCGTCGACGAAGGCGGCGAGGTCGTGCTGCGTGCGCTCCTCGATCTCCGCGACACGCTCGGGGGTCGGGACGACCGCCCGGGCGCGGGCCTCGGCCGCCGCCTCGGCCGGCACCGCTCCGACCTCGGCCCCGGCCTCGAGGGCGGCCAGCTCCACCTCGAGCCAGCGCGCCAGCTTGCCCTCCTCCGACCAGACGCTCTTCATGGCCGGTCGGGAGTAGCGGACGATCACACCGTCAGTCTAGTGAGCGGGCAGGCTACAGCCGCCGCCCTGCGCCAGGATCCTGGCGGCGAGCACGGCGGCGTTCCGCGCGCCGTTCACGGAGACGCAGGCGACGGGCACGCCGGGCGGCATCTGCACGATCGAGAGCAGCGCGTCGAGGCCGCCCATGACGCTCTTGGAGGACGTCAGCGGCACGCCGATCACCGGAAGGTCGGTGTAGGCGGCGACGACGCCGGGAAGCGCCGCGGCCATCCCGGCGCCGGCGATCAGCACCCTCGTCCCACGCGCGGCCGCCGCCGAGGCGTACTCTGCGACGCCGCGCGGGTCGCGATGCGCCGAGAGGACGCGCAGCTCCCAAGCGATCCCGCGTGCGTCGAGCTCAGCGCCCGCAGGCTCGATCGCGTCGCGGTCGGACTCCGAGCCGATGAGGATGCCGACCAGCGGCCCGACGTCCGTGGCCGAGTCGGCCGCGGCAGGTGGAGGCGGGCTCTCCTCAGGCATTGGCGTGAACAGCTCGCAGGGCGATGTCTCGACGGTAGTGGACGCCCGGCAGGTCGATCTGCTCGACGGCGCGGTAGACGCGCTCGCGCGCCTCGGAGACGGACCCCCCGAGCGCCGTCACACCGAGCACGCGCCCGCCCGAGGTCACGAGCGAGCCGTCGTGGAGCGCCGTGCCCGCGTGGAAGACGAGGGCACCCTCGCTCTCGGCCGCTTCGATCCCGCGGACGGGTGTGCCCAGCTCGGGCGCGTCGGGATAGCCGGCCGCCGCGAGGACGACGGTGGCCGCGGCCTCGTCCCCGGCCCCGAGCGCGACGCCGTCGAGGGACCCGGCCGCGACCGCGGCCAGTGCCTCGAGCAGGTCGCCGCGGAGCCGGGGCACGATCGCCTGGGTCTCCGGGTCGCCGAAGCGGCAGTTGAACTCGAGCACCCGCGGGCCGTCCTCGGTGAGCATGAGGCCCGCGTAGAGGAGGCCGTGGAACGGCGCGCCGCGCGCGGCGAGCTCGCGCAGCACGGGCGCGTGGACGGCCTCGGTGAGGGATTCCACCTCGTCGGCGTCGAGCCAGGGGACGGGTGAGTAGCTGCCCATCCCGCCGGTGTTCGGGCCGTGGTCGTCGTCGAGGAGCCGCTTGGAGTCCTGCGCCGGCGCGAGCGGGAGGGCCTCCCGCCCGTCGCAGAGCGCGAAGAGCGAGATCTCCCGCCCCTCGAGGAGCTCCTCGAGGACGACGTGGTCCCCGAGCGCCTCGGCCCGGGGCCTGGCCTCGGCCAGCTCGTCCTCCGTCTCGCAGACGAAGACGCCCTTCCCGCCCGCGAGGCCGTCCGCCTTGACGACGCACGGCGCGCGGGCGCGGTCGAGCTCGGCGGCGGTGGGGACGCCCGCCGCCAGGAGCACGTCCTTGGCGAAGGACTTCGAGCCCTCGATGCGCGCGGCGGCCGCGCTCGGCCCGAAGACGGGGATGCCTGCTGCGTGCAGCTCGTCCGCGAGCCCCGCGACGAGCGGCGCCTCGGGCCCGACGACGACCAGGTCGACCGCGAGCCTGCGGGCAAGGCCGAGGATCGCCTGGGTGTCGTCGGCCGCGACGGGGTGGCAGGAGCCGAGCGCGGCGATGCCGGGGTTTCCGGGCGCCGCATGGAGCTCGCCCAGCCCCGGGCTGCGCGCGATCCCCCACGCGAGCGCGTGCTCGCGCCCCCCGCCGCCGACAATGAGGACGTCCACGCGGGCGAGTCTAGTCGGGCCGCCGGGCGTCCGAGCCCGCCGCGGAGAATCGGCACACCTCGCTCCGCTCTCGGCACGATCCGTCACCCACCGGTGCGCTCGATCACAGTACGCTCAAAGCGGAGGGAGGCGCGCGGCCGGCCCCTGCGCGGGCGCGCGTGTAAGCGTCTCGTCTTGCCCGCGGCCGGCCCCTGCCCTGCCCGGCTCGAGCGCGCCTCGTCCGACCGGTGAAAGTCCCGATCCTGCTCTCACCACTCGCTTGCGCCGGGGCCAACGATCGCTTCCTCCACCCGCTGGCCCCTCGCGCGCGGCGGAGCCCGCCCGGTGGTTCACTCCTTCACGCTCGGGGTGCGGCGGGCGACGCTGGGCGTCCTTCTCTGGCGGGACACGATCGAGCTCGCGTGCGAGCGCCGCGACAAGTGCGCGCTCCGGCGAGAGTCGGCGCGCCGCGTCCCCGGCTCGCGACCCCGGTAGAGCGTCGCTGCGAGGGGCAATAGTATTGCCCCTCCTGTACGCGGCGACCCCCGGGGTCGCGATGCCCAAGACCTAGGAGGGAGCCCGTGCCGACCGATCTGGAAGCCTTTGTCAGCGCCGAGGGGCGGGACGAGAAGATCGCCGAAGTCCGCAGGCAGATCGACGACCTGGGAATCACGTACGTCTACTACCAGTTCGCCTCGGTCACCGGCCGGATCATGGGCAAGGGCGTGCCGGCTCCCCACTGGGAGACGATCGCCGACAAGGGCTTTCAGCTGGTCTATGGCGCCACGGCAAACCTCTTCACCGACCGGCACGGGAACTACATCGGCTATGGCCCGGAAGCGGCGGAGCTCGTCGGCGTGCCCGAGCCCGAGACGTTCATGCCGCTCCCGTGGGACGCGAAGGTGGCTCGCGTCTGGGTGACGTGCTTCCGAAACCGCGAGGAGCGCCAGGATCCGGGCGCGTTCCTGACCTCGGACTGCCGCGGGAACCTGAAGCGGCTCCAGGCCCAGTTCGAGGAGGAGACGGGGCTCCACCTCCGGGCCGGCACCGAGCCCGAGATGATGTGGCTCAAGCTCGACGAGCAGGGCGCGCCCTCCGTCGAGGGCAAGACGAAGCCCTACTGCTACCACATCGACCAGTTCTCCGAGCTCCAGCCGATCATCCACAAGGTGATCGAGTACGGGCAGCGGCTCGGCCTCGACATGATCCAGGGCGACCACGAGGACGCCCCTGGCCAGATCGAGCTCAACTTCGGCTTCGACCGGGCCGAGCGCACGGCGGACAACCTCTCCACCTTCCGGCAGATCTGCAAGCAGGTCGGGCGCGAGCTCGATGCCTTCCCGTGCTTCATGCCGAAGCCGTTCACCGGCGTGTCGGCCAACGGCTGCCACCACAACATCTCGATCTGGCGCGGGGACGAGAACGCCTTCGATCCCGACACGGACGACCGGCAGAAGCCGAGCAAGATCGGCCTCAACGCGATCGGCGGGATCATGGAGCACCTCGCCGCGCTGACGGCGATCTCGGCCCCAACGGTCAACTCGTACCGGCGACTCTGGGACACCGGCTTCTGGGCGCCGGTCTTCGCCGACTGGGGCTACCAGAACCGGACGACCGCGCTCCGCGTCTCGGCGCCGGGCCGCTTCGAATACCGCTCGGTCGACTCCGCCGTGAACCCGTACCTCTCCCTCGCCGCGCTGATCGCCGCCATGCGCGACGGCATCGACCGCGAGCTCGACCCGGGGGAGCCCGAGGAGCGGAACATCTACGACGCGATGGAGGCCGGCAAGGAGGTCAGGAAGATCCCGATGACCTTCGGGGACGCGCTCGACGCGCTCGAGGCCGACGACGTGATCAGGTCTGCGCTGCCCGGCGATATGTACCGTGTGTTCATGCACTACAAGCGCGACGAGTGGGAGCGGTACTGCGCGCATGTGAGTGACTGGGACGTGGCCGAGTACCTGGACGTGCTGCCCTAGAAAGCGAGTCCGAAATGTGCGGAATTGCAGGAATCATCTACCGGGACGGCACCCACGAGATCGGGCGCGACATGACCCGGATGCTCCAGTCCATGAAGCACCGCGGCCCCGACTCGACGGGGTACGCGCTCTACCGGCCGCACGACCACCAGCTGGTCATGCGCTACAAGCTCGCCGATGCGAACACGCCCCGCGACTTCGAGTTCTCCGACCGCCTCGACCGGCACCAGCACGAGGTCGTCCAGCGCCTGCGGGCGCTCGGCGCCGACATCCACGACGTCGAGGAGGAGACGGAGTACGCCTACCGCGTCGCCTTCACGCTCCCCAACGGGAACCTGAAGGAGCTCGCCGACCGCATCGAGGACATCCGCGACGCCGAGGTGCTCTCGCTCGGGCACTCGCTCGAGATCGTCAAGGACCTCGGGGACGCAGAGGAGGTCGCCGAGCAGTACGACCTCAAGGGCTTCACCGGCACGCACGCGATCGGCCACGTCCGCATGGCGACCGAGTCCGACGTGGACATCTCCGGCGCGCACCCGTACTGGGCCTACCCGTTCTCCGACGTCGCCGTCGTCCACAACGGCCAGCTCACGAACTACTTCCACTGGAAGCGCCGGCTCGAGCGCAGCGGCCACCGCTTCCAGTCCGAGTGCGACTCGGAGATCATCGCCGTCTACCTCGCCGAGAAGATGAGCGACGGTGCGAGCCTCGAGGACGCCATGCGCGAGTCGCTCGAGCAGCTCGACGGCGTCTTCACCTACATCGCCGTCACGGAGGACGCGCTCGGCGTCTGCAAGGACGAGATGGCCGCCAAGCCGCTCGTTCTCTACGAGGCCGACGACCTCGTGGCGCTCGCCTCCGAGGAGATCGCGATCCGCGCCGTCGTCGACCGCGAGATCTCGACCCACGACCCGTACGAGGGAGAGGTGATGGTGTGGCAGCGGTAGGGGAGAGCCGGATCAAGTACGACGCGCGCGGGCTCGCCGAGCCTTTCGCCGAGCCGCCGCGCATCGCCGAGATCGAGCGCGGCCGTGCCACGTTCGACGCTGGCGACCTCACCACCCGCCAGATCAACCTCGAGCTCCGCCGCCTCCTCTACGAGGAGGGCATCGCCGATGTCACCGTCCAGAACCCGGGCTCGAAGCACTCGCTCGGCGTCGGCATCCTCACGCGCTGCCGGATCACGTTCGGAGGCAGCCTCGGCTACTTCGGCTGCGGCCTCATCGACGGCCCGGAGATCCACATCACCGGCCGGGTGGGCTGGTCGGCCTGCGAGAACATGATGTCCGGCGTCGTCATCGTCGACGGCAACGCCGGCTCGCTCACGGCGGCGGCCATCCGGGGCGGCGACGTCGTCGTCAGGGGCAAGGTCGGCGCCCGAACGGGGATCGACCAGAAGGGCGGCACCGTCATCGTCGCCGGCGACGCCGGCTCGATGACCGGCTTCATGATGCAGCGCGGCCGGCAGATCCTCTGCGGGGACGTCGGCGCGGGCCTCGGCGACTCGATGTACGACGGGACGATCTACGTGGCCGGCAAGGTCAAGTCGCTCGGCATCGACTGCGTCCCCGGCGAGTGGGACGAGGCCGACACCGAGCTCATCCAGCGCAAGTTCGGGATCTACGGGCTCGGCGACCCGCCCGAGTTCCAGAAGTTCGTGTGCGGCAAGAAGCTCTACAACTACGACAACCTCGAGCCGTCCGAGCGAAAGCTGGTGCTGTGATGGCGCAAGAACGGGATCGGACCATCCTCGGGCACAGCCGGATCTTCACGCCGGAGGTCATCGACGACATCCACATGAAGTCCGAGCTCGGCCGCTACCGCATGCGCGGTTTCTCCATGTTCAAGCCGATTCCGCACTGGGACGAGCTCATGTTCATGCCGGGCACGCTGACCCGGTTCGTGATCGAGGGCTACCGTGAGAAGTGCCTGACCAAGACCGTGCTCGGCGCCCGCTTCGCCAAGAAGCCGATCGAGCTCGACATCCCGGTCTACATCACCGGCATGAGCTTCGGCGCGCTTTCTCTCGAGGCGAAGATGGCGCTGGCCAAGGGCGCCTCCATGGCCGGGACGGCGACATGCTCGGGCGAGGGCGGGATGATCCCGCCGGAGCGCGACCTCTCCACGAAGTGGTACTACCAGTGCATCCAGAGCCGGTACGGGTTCAACCCGCACCACCTGATGCTCGCGGACGCCTGCGAGTTCTTCATCGGGCAGGGCTGCAAGGTCGGCCTCGGCGGCCACCTGATGGGCCAGAAGGTGACCGAGCAGGTCGCGGAGATGCGCTCGCTCCCGCCCGGGATCGACCAGCGCTCGCCCGCGCGGCACCCCGACTGGCTCGGCCCCGACGACCTCTCGCTGAAGATCCAGGAGATCCGAGAAGCGACCGACTACCAGATCCCGATCCAGCTGAAGCTCGGCGCCGCGCGCGTGTACGACGACGTGCGCATGGCGGCCAAGTGCGGGCCCGACATCATCTACCTGGACGGCGCGGAGGGCGGAACCGGCGCCGGGCCGCACATCGCCACCGAGGAGACCGGCATCCCGCTGATGGCAGCCATCCCCGAGGCGCGCCGCGCGCTCGAGGACGTCGGGCTCGCCGACGATATCGACCTCGTCGTCGCCGGCGGAATCCGGAACGGCGGCGACGTCGCCAAGTGCCTCTCGCTCGGCGCCAAGGCCGTGGCGCTCGGCCACGCGGCGCTGATGGCGCTGAACTGCAACAAGGAGATTCCCGGCGTCACCGACTACGAAGGGACGATCGGCGTCCCGGCGGGGCAGTGCTACCACTGCCACACCGGCCGCTGCCCGGTCGGCATCACGACCCAGGATCCCGAGCTCCGCAAGCGGCTGGTCGTCGACGAGGCCGCCGAGCGGGTCTACAACTTCCTGCACACGCTCACGCTCGAGGTGCAGATGCTCGCCCGGGCCTGCGGGAAGACGAACGTCCACTCGCTCGAGCCGGAGGACCTCTGCGCGCTCACGGTCGAGTCGGCCGCGATGGCGAAGGTGCCGCTCGCCGGCACGAACTACATCCCGGGCGTGACCGAGGAGAGCGCGCTGGCGGAGATCAAGCGTCTGCTCGAGAAGCATCTCGAGTACCCGGTCGACTACCTCCCCGACCAGCCCGCCGAGTACGCGGGGGCGGAGGACTAGGCGTGGCCGCGAGAGAGCCCGAGAAGATCAAGGCGATCGACGCGGAGTACCTCTCCGGACGCCGGTTCAGCTACCAGGAGGAGATCGCCGAAGTCGAAGACGTGGACCTGCTCGCCGCGACCCCGGGCGAGGACCTGAACTGGCTCGAAGACGTGGAGCTCCTGGAGGAGGAAGGCGTCCCGGCGGTCTTCGACCGCTACTCGAACTCGTTCATCAAGATCTACTTCGCCATCCCGGAGGGGCGGGAGGACGAGATCGCGCGCAAGGTGCTCGTCAAGCATCTCCAGTCGGGGAACTCCTACGGCATCCTCCTGAAGGAGAAGCACGCGAAGTTCCCGCAGCCCGAGCTCGGCCCGTGGCTCGAGGGCTCGCAGACCGTCGGCGCGGACTGGCAGGCGCCCGTGCTCGAGGGCTGGGAGCCCCCCGAGGGGCACTAACACTCGGAGGGGCCGTGCCGCCGGCCCCTCCATCAGATTGCTCTCGCTAGCGCTTTCCTGATCAGACGCGCGTGCCGCGGCGGCCGTAGCCCACACCGCCGAAGACGAGCAGGACGAGCAGGACAATGATCAGCACCCAGACCCACGTGGCCATATGCGTTCCCCTCCGGATCGGTTGACGGCAGTGACATAGCCGCGGACGCCGTTCCGCAAACGTCACCGGAGAAGTCGAAGGGGCAGGCGCCGGGCGGGCCCACCCCTTCGCAGTTCCCGGAGTCGAGCTTGCCGCCGACGCTCGGGCTGCGCGGTGCGCCCGACCGTGGCAGGTCTATCGCCCGAGCCCGGTGTCCCTCCCATACGTCGCCGGTACTCAGGTGGATTGCTTCCCGATCGGCGCGCCAGGTGCGCTCGGCACGCGGAGCATGGTTCCGCCGCTGCGGCGGCGAGACTACGCGCGTGCCCGCATCCGCGTTCCTGCTCGCGCTCGGAGCCGCGTTAGTGCACGCGCTCTGGAACCTGCTCCTCGCGCGGGCGCGCGACCCCGAGGCCGCGGCGGCCGTGGCCCTCCTTTCGGCCGTCGCCCTCTTCGCGCCGGTGCTCGCCTTCGCCTGGGAGCTCGAGGCGACCGCATGGCCGTACATCGCCGCCAGCTCCGCGCTCGAGCTCGTCTACTTCGCGCTCCTCGGCGCCGCCTACCGGCGAGCCGAGGTTTCTGTCGTCTACCCGCTCGCGCGCGGCGTGGCGCCCGTGCTCGTCCTCGTCGTCGGCGCTCTCGCGCTCGGGGCGGAGACGAATGCGGCGCAGGCCCTGGGCGTCTGCCTCGTCGGCCTCGGCGTCCTGCTCGTTCGCGGGCTGCGGCGGCCAGCGGGAGCGGCGGGCGTCCTCTTCGGGCTCGCGATCGCCTGCTCGATCGCCGCCTACACGCTCGTCGACGACGAGGGGATCCGATTCGCCAACGCGGTCACCTACCTCGAGCTGACCCTGATCGCTCCCGCCCTCGGCTACGCGGCGGGCCTGGCGTGGCTCAGGGGCGGAGCGGCGCTGCGGGCCGAGGCGCGCCTTGTCAGCGTCGGGGTCGGCGTCGGCATGTGGGTCGCCTACGGGCTCGTCCTGGCCGCCCTCGCCCGGGCCGAGGCGGCCCCCGTGGCGGCCGTGCGCGAGACCAGCATCGTCATCGCGACCGTCGGCGCCGCGCTCTTCCTCCACGAGCCGGTCGGCCGCTCCCGGCTGGCGGGGGCCGTCGCCGTCGCCGTCGGTGTCGCCCTGCTCGGCTTCTAGGCGGAATCCACAGGGCAGCTAGCCCATCCATCGTCCTCTTCGGGCGTGTCCAGGCGCATGGTTGAGCCGGCGCACCGTCCCCGGCGGCCACGCCTGGGGTCTGACCCCTGACGTGGCTGGAGGGGACTCCATTGGGGACGGCTCGTTGCGGTTTCGGCTCAGCCTTGCAGCCAGAGCGCAAGCGCGGCGAGCGAGTTGGCGTCCGAGAGCTCGGTGAGGACGCCGCGGAGGGGGAGGCGCTCCATAACGAGGTCGTCGCTCTCCTCGCGCTCGACGATGCCGACTTCGACGAGTTCCCTCGCCTCGAAGGCGTAGACGTACTCCGTCGTGTAGTCGGGAGCGGCCCAGAAGGAGCCGAGCTCGCTCCAGGAGCCCGCGCTCAGGCCGCACTCCTCGAGGAGCTCGCGTGCGGCCGCCTCGGCGGGCTCCTCGTCCTTCTCGATCGAGCCGGCGGGCAGCTCGAGCGTGCGCTCACCGGCGCCCGCGCGCGTCTGGCGGACGACGGCGAGGAGTCCGCCTTCGACCGCGACGACGACGACGGAGCTCGGACGGCGCAGCACCTCCATGCGGCGGAGTCTAGGCTGCCGCTAATGGCCAGGCCGCGCGCCAGAGAGCTCGGGATCCGCATCGGGACGCTCCGGCCCGGCGAGCAGAACGGCATCACCGACGTCCCGGGCGTCAGGGTCGGCCACGAGACGCTGATCGAGGGCGACTCGGTGCGCACAGGCGTCACCGTCGTCCTCCCGCACGAGGGCAACCCCTGGGAGGAGCCCGTTTTCGCAGGCTCGCACCGGCTGAACGGAAACGGCGAGCTGACGGGGCTGGAGTGGATCCGGGAGTGCGGAATGCTGACCTCGCCGGTCGGGCTGACGAACACGCACTCCGTCGGCGTCGTCCACGACGCGTTGATCGCCGCCGAGGTCGAGCGGCGCGCAAGCGGAGAGGAGTTCTGGAGCCTCCCCGTCGTCGGTGAGACCTGGGACGGGCCGCTGAACGACATCAACGGCATGCACGTCCGACCCGAGCACGCGCAAGCGGCCCTCGCGGCCGCCGCCCCCGGGCCCGTCGCCGAGGGCAACGTCGGCAGCGGCACCGGCATGATCTGCCACGAGCTCAAGGGAGGCATCGGCACCTCGTCCCGGGTCGTGGACGCCGCCGGGGGCTACGTCGTCGGCGTCCTCGTCCAGGCGAACTACGGCCGCCGGGAGCGCCTCCGCGTCGACGGTATCCCCGTCGGCCGCGACATCCCCGCGGAGGTCGTCCCGCTGCCGGGGACTCCCGGCGCGCAGCCCGGCGGCTCGATCATCGTCGTCGTGGCCACGAACGCGCCGCTCCTCCCCGGCCAGTGCGAGCGGCTGGCGCAGCGCGCGGGGCTCGGCATCGCCCGGGTCGGGGGTGTAGGCGAAAACTCGAGTGGAGACCTCTTCCTCTGCTTCGCGACGGGGAACCGCGGGCTGCCGGCCGGCGACCTCGCGTCGGAGAGCCCGCTGACCATCCCGCTCGAGATGGTCCCGAGCGGGCACATCACGCCGTTCTTCGACGCCGTCGTCGAGGCCACGGAGGAGGCGATCCTGAACGCGCTCTGCGCCGCGGAGACGATGACCGGGTACCGCGGGACGGTCGTCCACGCCCTTCCGGCCGATCTCCTCCTCGACACGCTGGAGCGGCACGGCGCTCTCCCCCGCTAGCGCTTTCGACATCGCGTCGAATCGTTTCCGGCCTCTTGGGCCCGGGGTCCGGTTGTTTTCAGGGGGCCCGCGGGGCTACGCTGACTCCAGCGTCGGAAGCAAACGGAGGTCGCCGAGATGAGCGTTGCCGTGTCCCAGCACAAGAATCTCGTTGGGGGTGAGTGGGTTGACGCCGTCGAAGGCGGGACGGCGGACATCATCAATCCCGCCACCGGGGAGACGATCGCCGCCGTGCCGAACGGCACGCAGGCGGACGTCGACCGGGCGGTGGAGGCCGCCAAGAACGCCCTGCCGGAGTGGCTCGAGACCACGCCGGGCGAGCGCTCGGAGATGCTGCTCAAGCTCGCGGACGCACTCGAGGAGCACGCCGACGAGCTCGGCGCGCACCGAGTCGCACGAACGTCGGCAAGCCGATGGGGATCGTCGTCGACGAGGTGCCGGTCTCGGCCGACAACCTCCGCTACTTCGCGGGCGCCGCGCGCAACCTCGAGGGCAAGGCGGCGGGCGAGTACATGCGCGGGCTACACCTCGATGATCCGCCGCGAGCCCGCTCGGCGTCGTCGGCGCAGATCGCCCCGTGGAACTACCCGCTGATGATGGCCGTCTGGAAGATCGGCCCGGCGCTCGCGGCCGGCAACACGCATCGTCCTGAAGCCCTCCGAGCAGACGCCGCTCTCGACGCTCGCGCTCGCCGAGCTCGCGCCGAGATCTTCCCGGCGGGCGTGCTCAACGTCGTCACCGGCGACGGCGAGCCGGTCGGCGACGCGGCATCGTCGCGCCACCCGGACGTGCGCATGGTCTCGCTGACCGGCGACGTCGCGACGGGCAAGGACGATCGCCGCGGAACGGCGCGCGCGACACGCTCAAGCGCGTCCACCTCGAGCTCGGCGGCAAGGCGCCGGTGATCGTCTTCGACGACGCCGACCTCGAGCGCGGTCGCCGAGGGCATCCGCATCGCCGGCTACTGGAACTCGGGCCAGGACTGCACCGCCGCCTCGCGGGTCGTCGCCGGCCCGAAGATCTACGACGAGCCTGCTCGAGGCAGCTGGTGCCCGCGGTCGAGTCGCTGCAGCGTCGGCGACCCCGCCGAGGGCGAGGAGATCGAGATGGGCCCGGTGATCTCGCAAGGCGCAGCAGGAGCGCGTGCTCGGCTTCCTCGAGCGCGCGCCGAGCGGGGCGCGACGGTGCTCGACCGGCGGCGAGGCCGAACGGCGAGCGCGGCTTCTTCGTCGAGCCGACGGTCGTCGCGCGACGTCGGCGCAGACCGACGAGATCGTCCAGCGCGAGGTCTTCGGCCCGGTCGTGACGGTGCAGCGGTTCGCCGACGACGACCGAGGCGCTCGCCTGGGCGAACGACGTCGACTACGGGCTCGCGGCGTCGGTCTGGACGCGCGACGTCGGCCGGGCGCTGAACGCGGCGCGCAAGCTCCAGTTCGGCGACGGTCTGGATCAACGACCACATCCCGCTCGTCTCCGAGATGCCGCACGGCGGCTACAAGCAGTCCGGCTACGGCAAGGACCTGTCCGTCGTACTCGATCGAGGAGTACACGCAGATCAAGCACGTGATGGCAAGGATCGACTGACGAGATGAGGATGCTTCGTGCGCAACGATGGACACGACGAGCGCGGCACGACTGCGCCAGGACGCCCGCGACCATCTGTGGCTGCACTTCACGCGCATGTGCGAGCTATCGACGACGCGCGAGGTGCCGATCATCGTCCGCGGGCGACGGCTGCTACGTCGAGGACGTGAACGGCAAGCGCTACCTCGACGCGCTCGCCGGGCTGTTCGCGGTCAGATCGGCTACTCGTACGGCGAGGAGATCGGGCAGGCGGCGCCGCAGCAGATGCGGGAGCTGCCGTTCTACACGAACTGGTCCTACGCGCATCCGCGCGCGATCGAGCTGGCGGCGGAGATCGCCTAGCTCGCGCCCGGGGACCTCAACCGCGTCTTCTTCTGCTCGGGCGGGTCGGAGGCGGTCGAGTCGGCGTGGAAGCTCGCGCGCCAGTACCACGCGGCCCGCGGCGAGCGGCGCTGGAAGGCGATCGCGCGGCGACGTCGCCTACCACGGCACGACGATGGGCGCGCTCTCGATCAACGGCATCGCCGCGCTGCGAGACGCCGTTCGAGCCGCTGGTGCCGCAGAGTCGCTCCACGTCCGGAACACGAACCGCTACCGCCGCCCGCCCGAGGGAGACCGAGGCGGAGTTCACGGCCTTCCTGCTCGACGACCTCGAGGCAGACGATCCACGCCGACCGGGCCCGGAGACGGTCGCGATGGTGATCATGGAGCCGGTGCAGAACGCCGGCGGCGCGTTCACTCGCGCCTGAGGGCTACTGGGCCAGGGCGTGCGCGAGATCTGCGACCGGTACGGGATCCTGCTGTGCGCCGACGAGGTGATCACCGGCTTCGGAAGGCGTCGGGGCCTGGTTCGGCTCCGAGCGCTACGACATCCGCCCGGACATCATCACCTCGCGCGAAGGGGCTCTCCTCCGCGCACGCCTCGATCGGCGCGGTGATCGCCTCCGACCGCGTGATGGAGCCGTTCCTCGACGGGCACCGCGACGTTCATGCACGGGATCACCTTCGGCGGCCATCCCGTGCAGGCGGCGATCGCGCTCGAAGAACATCGAGATCATGCGGCGTGAGCGGCTCGTCGAGCACGTCGTCGCGCAGCGAGGACGCCTTCCGCGCGACGCTCGAGCAGCTGCTCGACGCTCCCGATCGTCGGCGACCTCCGCGGGACCGGGTTCTTCTACGCGCTCGAGCTCGTCAAGGACAAGGAGACACGCGCAGACCTTCTCGGACGAGGAGTGCGAGACGCTGCTGCAGGGGCTTCCTCTCCCCGCGGCTCTTCGACGCCGGCCTGATCTGCCGCGCCGACGACCGCGGCGACCCGGTCGTGCAGATCTCGCCGCCGCTCGTGGCCGAGCAGGCGCAGTTCGACGAGATCGACGGGGATCCTCGGCGAGGTGCTCGCCGAGGCCTGGGAGCGGCACGCCCGCTAGCCGGATGAGGGCGATGCTGCTCGAGGCCCCGGGGACGCCGCTCCGCGAGTCCGAGCTCCCCGCGCCCTCGCCGGGCCCGGGCCAGGTCGTCGTCGCCGTCGACGCCTGCGGCGTCTGCCGCACGGACCTCCACGTCGTCGACGGCGAGCTGCCCGACCCGAAGCTGCCGCTCGTCCCCGGCCATCAGGTGGTCGGGCGCGTCGTGGAGGCGGGATCGCGCTTCGCGCCCGGCGACCGCGTCGGCATCCCCTGGCTCGGCTGGACGGACGGGGAGTGCCGCTACTGCCGGAGCGGCCGCGAGAACCTGTGCGACCGCGCACGGTTCACCGGCTACCAACTCGACGGCGGCTACGCGGAGCTGATTGCGGCCGACGAGCGCTTCTGCTTCCCGGTGCCAGAGGGCTACCACGACCTCCAGGCGGCGCCGCTCCTGTGCGCCGGCTTGATCGGCTACCGCTCGCTCCGGCTCGCCGGCGACGCCGGGCGGCTCGGGCTCTACGGGTTCGGCGCGAGCGCCCACATCGTCGCGCAGGTCGCCCGCCACCAGGGCCAGCGGGTCTTCGCCTTCACGCGCGCCGGGGACGAAGCGTCGCAGGCCTTCGCGCTGGAGCTGGGCGCCGAGTGGGCGGGGGACGCGCTCGGGCCGGCGCCCGAGGAGCTCGACGCCGCCATCATCTTCGCCCCGGCCGGCGAGCTGGTTCCCGCGGCGCTGCGGGCGGTGGCCAAGGGCGGCTCGGTCGTCTGCGCGGGGATCCACATGAGCGACGTCCCCTCCTTCCCGTACGAGCTCCTCTGGGGCGAGCGCGTCCTCCGCTCGGTGGCGAACCTCACCCGGGCCGACGGCGAGGAGTTCCTGGCGCTCGCGCCCACTGTCCCCGTCAGGACTGAGGTGGAAGCCTTCCCGCTCGCGCAGGCGAACGAGGCGCTGGCCCGGCTGCGGGCCGGCGAGATCCGCGGCGCGGCGGTTCTCCGCGTCGCGGCGAACGGCTGAGCAGCGGACTACCCTGGCGGTGTGCGCCGAGCTCTCGGCCTCGTGCTCTTCGCTCTCGCCCTCTCCGCGTGCGGCGGCGACTACGACGGCGAGCCCGCCGCGACCACGCCGGTGACGGGAGCGGAGAGCTTCGCCTTCACCGGCGGTGACGTCGCGGCCGGAGAGCCCATCGACCCGCGCTTCAGCTGCGACGGCGAGAACGTCTCGCCGGCGCTCGCGTGGGAGGAGCCGCCGGCTGGCACGGTGGAGCTCGCACTCGTCGTCGACGACCCCGACGCGCCCGGCGGCAGCTTCGTCCATTGGGTCGCTTCCGGGATCCCGCCGGAGCAGGCCTCGCTGGAGACGGGGAGCGCCGAAGGCCTGGTCGAGGGGGCCAACGGCGCCGGCGGCATCGGCTGGACGGGCCCGTGCCCGCCAGGCGGCGAGACGCACGGCTACGTCTTCACGCTCTACGCGCTCGACGCGGAGACGGGCCTCGAGGAGGGAGCGAGCCTCGACGACCTCCGCGCTGCGATCGACGGGCACGTCCTCGGCCAGGCGACCCTGACCGCGCCCTTCTCACACCGCTAGAGGAGCTCCGCGATCCGGGCCGCGGCCGCGGCCGCGCCGTCCGTCTCGACCGGCAGGTAGTCGACCTCACGGCCGATCTCCTCGGCGATCGCCTGCGCGATCACCGCCGGCGTCGCCGTCTCGAAGTCCATCCGCCGCCCCGCCCCGTAACGGTCGAGCCGGTGGCGGACGTGGAAGCTCTGCTCGAAGTGGTGGCGGAGCGGGAAGTAGAGGAACGGCCGCCGGTTCGCCGTCAGCTCCATCGCCGTCGTCAGTCCGCCCTGGACGATCGCGAGGTCGCTTGCCGCCAGGTGGCGGTAGAGGTTGTGGACGTAGGCGTGCGCCTCGAGCCCGTCGGACTGGGGGAACGCGGCGGGGTCGATCCGCGGGCCCGCGACGACGACCATGCGCAGCTCCGGCACGAGCTCCCTGGCCGCCGGGAAGGCGTCCACCACGCGCCGGAGCAGGTGGCCGCCGACGCCCGAGCCCCCGACCGTGACCACGCAGACCCGCTCGCCGGGCGCGTAGCCGAGCGCGGCCCGCAGCCGCTCGCGGTCGGCGAGGGCCGCCGGGTCGAAGCCGGTGACGTAGCCGGGGAAGTCGAAGTGCTCGACCGTCCAATCGCGGATGAGCGGCAGCTCGGGCCCGAAGGCGTCGCCGACGACGTCGTCGGGGTTGCCGACGAAGAGCGCCCGGTCGCGCACGCGCGGGAAGCGGGCGATGTGCTCGATCATCTCCGCGTTGTAGTCCGCGGTGAGGAAGGCCTCGCGCTCGCCCCCGTCCGGCATCGGCAGCCAGCCGACGAAGTCCGTCAGCCAGACGTAGGCGGCCCGCTTCTCCTCCGGGTTCTCGTGCAGGTAGTAATCGAGCTCCCAGGCCTCGTCCCCGATCCAGAGGTCGTAGGGCTGCTCCCTGACGACGTCGTGAAAGACCATGAAGTTGGCGAGCAGGATCTCGTCCATCCGCCGCCAGGCCTGGAAGCAGTGCAGGTCGTGCTCGGCCGACTCGGACTCGATGTGGCCGGACTCGTTCGCAAGCTCGGCGCTCAGCGGGTGGACCCGCTCGCCCTCGGCCTCCAGCACGGCCGTGACCGGGTGCTGGGCGAGCCAGTCGATCTCGAGGTCGGGGACGAGCTGCCGCAGCTCGCGCGCGATCGCGACGTCGCGGAGGGCGTGGCCGAGCCCGATCGGCGAGGAGACGAAGAGCGCACGGCGCCGCCTGCTCACCGCGCGCGTCCACGGCTGCGGCGCCGGCTCGGCCGGCGCGACCGACTCGGCGAAGTCGCGCAGCCGGCCGTTGACCTTGACCGGATGGCGTGCCTGCGGCAGGTGGCCCGCCCCTTCGAGGCCGACGAGCGTCCCCCCGGTCAGAGTCGCCACTGCCGTGGCGCGCTCGCGCGTCTGGCACTCGTCCAACTCGCCGTGGAGCACGAGCACGGGGCACGTCACCCGCTCGCACAGGGCGCGGGCCTCCTCGGCGCTCGTCCACGGGGGCGGCGCGTCCTCGTCGGCGAGCGCGAGCGTCTCCGGGTCCGTCTCGAGCGCCCACGCGACGCAGTCCTCGAGCTGCTTCGTCGAGTGAGGCTCAGGCAGCTGCTGCGAGAAGAAGAACTCGAGGAAACCGGCGAAGTCGCGCCGCCAATAGTGGAGGTTGCACTTCGCCCAGCCCTCGTCCGTGGCGAGCGGCTCGGCGAAGGGGAAGCGCGTGTAGTTCGGGTGCGCGGCGGTGAGGAAGGGCAGGCAGGGCGCGAGCGCGGCGACGCCGAGAGCGGTCTCGGGGTGCGCGGAGGCGAGCATGAGCGCCCAGCCGCCGCCGTCACAGAGCCCGGCGAGGATCGCGCGCTCGCTCCCGGTGGCGTCCAGGACGGCCCTCGCGTCCTCGACGAACTCCCAGTAGCCGTAGGCCGCGGCGTCGCAGGGCCGGTCGGAGCGCCCGTTGCCGCGCGGGTCGAAGGTGAGCACGCGGTACCGCTGCGCCAGATACGGGATCTGCGCCTTCCAGAGGCGCGAGTGCGAGATCGGTGAGGTGGGGAGGAGCAGGAACGTGGTCGGGGCGTCCCCGTAGACCTCGTAGAAGACCTTCACGCCGTCCCGCTCGACCCAGCCCTCCTCGTCTGGATACCGGGCGCGGGTCTGCTCCTGTGTCGCGGTGGCGACGCTCAAGCCGGCCTCCTCTCCAACGACTCCACGAAGTCGCGGATCAGCAGGTTCACCTTCACGGGATCGCGGGCGTGCGGGCAGTGGCCCGAGCCTGCGAGCGTCGCGAGCCGGCCGCCGGTCAGCTTCGCGAGCTCGCGGCCGTGAGCATGCGGGCGGATCCGGTCCTCGCTTCCGTGGATGACGAGCACCGGGCAGGCCATGCGCCCGCAGAGGGCCGCCACAGCCTCGCGCGACGCGAGGCCCTCGGCCCCCTCGATCGTGAGCAGGGTCTCGGGATCCGTGTCGAGGCCCCAGCCGACGCAGTCCTCGATCTGCTTCGTCGAGTGCGGCTCGGAGAAGCACTGCGAGAAGAAGAAGTCGAGGAAGCCCGGGAAGTCGCGCAGCCAGTAGTGGCGGTTGTACTTGGCCCAGCCCTCGTCGGTGGGGAGCTCCTCGTCGAAGCGGCCGAGGGCGTCGCGCCCGTCGAGCCGCCCGAACGGGAGGGCGGGGCCGATGAAGACCGCCCCGGCGACCCGCTCCGGCCTCTCCACGGCGAGGAGCAGGGCGCGCTGGGCCCCGAGCGAGAGCGAGACGAGCACGGCCCGCTCGGTCCCCGTCGCGTCGAGCACGGCGAGCGCGTCGTCCGCGAGCTCGTGCTCCGCGTAGGCCGTCGGGTCGGAGGGGCGGTCCGAGCGCCCGTTGCCTCGGGGATCGAACGCGACCGCCCGCCCGTGCCGTCCGAAGTACGGCAGCTGCAGCTTCCAGCAGCGGGAGTGGACGATCGACCACGTCGGCAGGAAGAGCACCGTGGGCAATCCGTGCCCGTACACCTCGTAGAAGACACGGACGCCGTCCCGCTCGACCCAGCCCTCCTCGTCCGGGTAGAGCGCCCGGCTCTGCTCGGGGCGGGAGGCGACCGCCGGCGCCGCGCTCACCGCGCCTCCTTTCCCGCGAGCCAGCCGTCGATCCAGGCCAGGAGCTCCCCGTGGCCCTCGGTGATGCCCTGCGCGCGCTCGAGGATGATGCCCTCGTTGAACGTCATCACGAGCGAGACGAGCGCCTCGAGGGGCATCTCGATGCCGTATGCCCGGCGCGGCTCCTCGAGCGCCTCGAGCAGGACCCCGCGCCACTCGGCGTTCACCTCCGCGACGCGGTCGCGCAGCTCCGGGTTGTTCCAGGCGAGCGCCTGGAGCTCGAGCCAGATCTTCTCGTACTCGGCGTCCTCGCTCACGAGGTAGCGCATCGCCTTTCTCCATTTGTCGAGGAACGGCAGGCCCGGGTCGGCGTAGAGGGCGCGCTGTCGCTCGGTCAGGCGTCCGGTGAACCGCCGGAGGACCTGGACGAGCAGGTTCTCCATGGAGCCGAAGTAGTAGTGCACGAGCCCGTGGTTCACGCCCGCCTTCTCGGCCAGGCGCCGCGTCGAGATGCCTGCGTACCCCACCTCCACGAGCAGCCGCTCGGCCGCGTCGAGGAGAGCCTGCTCCGCGGCCGAGCGCGCTACCTGCGTCGAAGCCACCGCATCAGCTCCTCGAGCCTGGCCCGGGCGAGGAGGAGCACGCCGGTGGCCGCGGTCGTCCCACCGGCCGCGAGCGAGCCGAGGAGAACCTGCTCCCCCATGTGGTGCGCGAAGATCATTGGAAGATCTCCGTCGTGCAGTCGCCGCCCTGGAGGCGTACCTCGTGGGTCCGGGCCGGCCCGTCCGGCCGGTCGTGGAAGTCGACGAAGAAGTCCTCGTCAACGGTCATGGCGCCATCCTCGCCGATGTCGACCTTGAGCAGCCAGGAGCGGAGCTCGGGGTAGAACTGGTTGTCCCAGGTCGAGTAGAGCGAGTTCGTCACGTAGAGCCGCTTTCCGTCGAGCGAGAGCTGGAGCATCTGCGGCCCCCCGTTCAGCTCGCGCCCGGAGTCGCTCGGCTTGCCGAGCACGCCGCCGAGCCAGAGCCGGCCGGTCAGCTGGGGCTGCTCCGGGTCGGAGACGTCGTAGCGGCGCAGGTCGCCGTGCAGCCAGTCCGAGAAGTAGAGCGCCCGGTCGTCCATGGAGAGGACGAGGTCGGTGACGAGCGCCGGCACCGGGAAAGGCCAGCCCTCGAGCTCCACCGGGTCGGTCGTGATCACGGGCTCGGCCGACCAGGCCGGCCCGCCGTTTCGCGAGAAGTGCCAGATGCTGCTCGAGAGCGCCGCGCCGACGAATCCCTGCTGCGCGCCGGGATCGTGGAGGAAGCGGACCTCGAGCGGCACCAGGCCTTGCTCGCCCAGGTCGATGGTCTGCTCGAGCGTCCGCTCGGCCAGGTTCCAGAAGTGGAGCCGCCGACCGTAGCGCCCGGCCTGCACGTCCGCGAGGTCGAAGCCGGGCTCGAACGCGTTCGGCTCGCCGAACTCCGACGAGACGAGCGTGTCGCTGCGGGGCTGGTACCAGAAGTCGTAGTTCATCGGCGGGTGCGGGCCGCCGTTCTCCCAGCGCCCCTTGACCTCGAAGGTCTTGGCGTCGAGGACGGCGAAGCCGCCGGCGGCGTTCCCGTCGGCGTCGCCGAGCATGGCGATGACGACGTTGTCTCCCGGCATGCAGTGGACGGTGTGTGGGCGCGTGAGCCCGGTCCTCTCGACGATCTCCTGGGGCTCGATCACCTTCTCGATCGTGGGCCGGCGCGGGTCGTCCGCGACGTTGAGGATGTGCACCCGCGAGGAGCGGAAGCCCGGCAGGATCAGGTGCGAGCGGTCGGGGCCGTGGCAGGCCGACGAGCAGCGGTTCCAGCCGTAGTGGTGCAGCTCGTCGCCGACGTTCGGCATCGGCGTCTCGTGGACGATCGTTCCGTACGCCGCCGAGGCGGGGTCGGTGTCGACGACGGCGAGGAAGTCGGGGGCGTCGACACCGGTGCCCTCGTGGAGGCAGGCGACGTAGAGGAACTCCTCCGCGGGCGCTTGCATCGCCTCTTCGGGGCTCGAGTGGAGCGTGGTGTGCTCGGGCATGGCATCTCCTCCTTAGTCAAACGACTTAGGCATTTGACTAAAAACCGGAGAGGCTGTCAAGCCCGGGCTGTCAGCTCTCCTTGGCGCGCCTCCGCTCCTTGTCGTAGACCGGGTGCTCGACGACCTCGCCGGCGACCTGCTCGTCACCGACCCGGGCGAGGACGGTCTGGCCGACGCGCCTCAGGTCCCTGCGGATCTTCGCGAGGCCGAGCGTGCGGCCGCCCAGGAAGGGGGAGCGCACCGCCTGGGTGATGAAGCCGACCTCCTCCTCGTCCACCCACAGCGGAGCCCCGCTCGCCTCGTCGCCGCCGTCCTCGAGCACGACGCTCGTAAGTCGGAGCTGCGTCATGCGCTCGTCGCTGGCGAGCGCCTGCCGCCCCTGGAACTCGCCCTTCGCCAGGTCGACCGACCAGCCGAGGCCGCACTCGTAGGGAGAGACAGTGGCGTCGTACTCGATGCCGCCGATGATGAAGCCTCCCTCGATCCTGAAGAGGTCGAGCGCGATCATGCCGATCACCTTCATCCCCTGCGGCTCGCCGGCCGCGAGGAGCGCGTCCCAGAGCTCGAGGGACCGGTCGCGGTCGACCCAGAGCTCGTAGCCCAGCTCGGCCGTGTAGCCCAGCCGTGTCATGTAGACGGGAATGCCGGCGATCTCGACGTCCTCGCGGAACGTGTAGTAGGGGAAGGTCGCGTTCGAGAGGTCCGCGTCCGTCAGGCCCTGCAGGATCTCCCGGCTGCGGGGACCCTGGAGGCAGAGGTGCGGCATCGCGTCGGTGAACTCCCGCACCTCGATGTCGGAGCCCTCGGCCGCCGTGCGGAAGATCTCGTAGTCGCGGTCGTTCGCCCCGCAGAAGCGGACGTGGTCGTGCGCCCGCATCATCGTCGTGCAGTCGTCGACCATCTTCCCGTCGTCGTCCGTCAGCGCGCCGTAGGCGATCCGCCCGGGCGTGAGCCCGGAGACGTCGCGCGTCACGATCGAGTTGACGAGCTCGAGCGCACCGGGCCCGTCGAGGTCGACCTTGCGCAGCATCGTGAAGTCCATGAGCCCGGCGGTCTCGCGGACGGCACGGTACTCCTCGTCCGTGTCCGTGACGACCGTGGGCGCCCAGTAGCCGAAGAGGTCCATCCACTCGTCGGTCAGGGCGGTGAGGCGCGGGTAGAAGGCGGTCTCCTTGCTCACGGAATCTCCTTCGCGGTCGGAGTCGGCCGTAGCCTAAGGGCTCCAGCGCGCGGGAGCGCGCGCACCGCGGGAATCGAGCGCCTCCCCGTCCTGGTCGGCCGTGCGGACGAAGACGGTCGCCGCCGTGAGCAGCGCCGCCGTCCCCGCGCCCAGGGCGACGACCACGGTCGCACGCACGGCGTCGGCGGGAGGCGCCGCCAGGACGACGCCGTGGCGCAGGACCCCGAGGTCGAGGAGGGCCACGGTGATCCCGAGCAGGCCGAGCAGGGCTGAGGCCGCGATCCGCGCCTGGGTTGAGCCGACGGCGAGGACGGCGAGCCCGACCGCAGCGAGCACGATCTCGTTTGCGCTCTCGACCCAGGTGCCGGCCGACGCCTCGGACGCGACGGCGAAGCCGGCCGCTGTGGCGATCACTGCGAGGGCGCTCAGGGCGGCGAGCGCGACGGCCGCGGTCTCGAGCGGGGCGCGCCGGCGGAGCAGCAGGAGGAGCGCGGCCAGGGCGGCGAACGAGCCGGCGAGGGCGAGCCAGGGCCCGAGCGCGGGAGCGGCCACGCGGCGAACCTGCCCGTGGAGCGAGACCGGCTCGCCGTCGACGAGGAGCGGGATCGTCCACGTCGCCTGCTCGGCGCCCGGCGCAAGGCGGCGCACGCGCTCGTCGTGCCAGGTGACGGTCCGGCCGTCCGACGCCGTCGTCCAGGCGGGCCCGGACACCGGCACCCGCTCCACCAGGCCGGCCGCCAGCGCCGTCGGCGCGCTTTCGTCCACCGAGACGCCGCCGACGCCGAGTCGCAGGAAGCGCTCGCCCTCGTAGCCGAGCACGACGACGGTGTGATCGTCCTCCACCGTGAGGCTGAGCGACTGGTCCCCGGGGGCGACCTGCGCCGAGACGGCCGACGCGAGCAGCGGGTCGAGGGTGACGACGTAGTCGGTGGCGGAGATTCCGGAGCGCGCGTGCCCGGCCGCCGTCGCCGGCGCGATCGCGCCGGCGAGGAGCGCGGCGGCGAGGAGCCAGCCGACACGCGGCCGCGTCCGGCCCGTGTACCACATCGACTGAGAATAGACCGGGGCCCGCGCGAGTTCGACCCCGCCGGCTCAGGGCGTGTCGAGGCCGAGCGCCTCGTGCACGAGCTCGGAAAGCTCGCGGAGCTCGATCTCCCCCTGGCGGCCCGAGGTCTTGATCGCGTCCTCGTACATGGTCACGTCCTTGGGGCAGGCGACCACGAAGTAGTCGACCGCGTCGAGCCCGACCGCCTCGTCGATGCGGCTCTCGCTCGGCCGCGGCGCGTCGTCGGCCTTCAGCTCCTTCATCCAGATGCGCCCGCCCCCCGCGCCGCAGCAGAACGAGTTGTCGCGGTTGCGCGGCATCTCGACCAGGTCGCAGCCGAGCGCGGCGATCACCTGGCGCGGCTCGTCGTAGACGCCGTTGTAGCGCCCGAGCGTGCACGGGTCGTGGTAGGTGACGCGGTAGCCGAGGCCCTTGCGCGGGCGCAGGCGGCCCGCACCGAGCAGCTCGAGCAGCAGCTGGGAGTGGTGGACGACCGCCCACTCGCCGCCGAGCTGCGGGTACTCGTTGCGGAGGGTGTTGAAGGTGTGCGGGTCGGAGGTGAGGATGCGGTCGAAGTCGGCAGCCGGAGAGGGTCTCGACGTTCTCCTCGGCGAGCGACGACACAGGCCCTCCTCGCCCGCCCGGCGGACGTCGTTGCCGGCGGTGCGCTCGGCGTCGTAGAGGATCCCGAAGTCGACCCCCGCCTCGCGGAGGACACGGGCGAGCGCCTGGCTGATGCGCTGGTTGCGCGGGTCGAAGGAGGCATAGTCGCCGACGAACCAGAGCAGCTCCGACTGGCTCCTTGCGGGCGTCCTTGACCGTGAAGTCGAGCTCCTTCGCCCAGCGGCCGCGCTTGCGCTTCGCCTCCCCGAAGGAGTTGCCGGACGTGTAGATGGTCTCGCAGCGTCTGCTGCAGCTGTCCGTCCATCTCGCCCCGCTCCACGAGCGCGCGGCGCATCTGGTTGATGATCGGCACGTGCTCGATCCCGACGGGGCAGATCTCCACGCAGGCCATGCACTGCATGCAGGACCAGAGCGTCTCGGGCTTGATCGCGGTGCCGAGGATGTCGGCGTGCTCCGGGAAGCGCGGAGGGATGCCGAGCGCAGCCCGATTCCCCAGCGACCCCTCCGCCACCTCGCGCAGGTCGAGCACGAGGTCGCGCGGCGAGAGCGGGTAGCCCGTCGCCGTCGCCGGGCAGGCAGCGTGGCACTTGCCGCACTTCGTGCAGGCGTCCAGGTCGAGCAGGTGCTTGGGCGCGAGCGCGTCGATGGTCGCGTAACCGACCTCCTCCGGCTTCGCGTCCGGCGGCAGCGGCAGCAGAGAGCTGCCCGCCCGCTCGTCCTTCACGGCCACAGCGGCCGGTCCGGCGAGCATGTGGACGGCCTTCGTGAACGGGATCGACGCGACCCAGAAGAGGGCGAACACACCGTGCACCCACCAGGTGACCGCCCGCGCGGAGTCGGCGGCGGCCCCGTCGAACCCGGCGGCGATGAACGCCTGTCCGACGAGCCAGCCGATCGGCGCCCAGACCTCGAACGAGGGGTCGTCCGCAGCGATCCGGAACGACTCGAGCAGGAAGCCGGTGAGCGCGAGGAAGAAGAGGCTGCCGAGGAAGAACCAGTCGCCCACGCGATAGAGGCGCGCCTCTCCGGCGAGCGGGGCGGCGGGCTCCGCGGGCCGCCGGTACGAGAGCCGGAAGGGTCGGAGCAGACCGCGCTTGACCGCGAAGACGAGGACGCCGACGGCGAGCGCGAAGCCGAACACGTCGAGGAAGAGGGAGTAGCCGAGGTAGAACCAGCCCTGCCAGAAGTCGAAGCCGAGGACGGGGTCGGCGAAGTCGTCCTGGAACGCGAGGATCGCCGTCCCGATGAAGAGGACGACGAAGCCGTAGAAGACGAGCAGGTGCGCGAGGCCGGAAAGCGGGTCGCGCCGGCGGATCCAGGCGTGCGTGGCGACGATCTTGCTCGTCCGGACCGCCCGCCCGAGCGGGTTACCGACGGGCGCCTTCGTCCGGCCGCGGCCGTACTTGCGCACGAGCCTCGCGACCCCGAAGAGGAAGATCGCCACGGAGAGGCCGATCAGTCCGTACCAGAGGACGATCTGCCACGTCTCGAGGCCGGCGAAGGTCTCGCGCGTCTCCTCGGCGCCGAGGAGGACGGGCATCAGAGCGTTCTCAATAGAGCTTTTCCAGCTCCTCCGCGATCTCGAAGAGGTCGGCCACGGCGCCGTAGTGCGCCACGGTGAAGATGGTCGCCTCCGGGTCGGTGTTGACCGCGATGATCGTCCCGCTCGTCTTCATCCCGGCCAGGTGCTGCACGGCGCCCGAAATCCCGAACGCGAGGTAGACCTTCGGCTTGACCGTCTTGCCCGACTGGCCGACCTGGCGGGCGCTCGGCATCCAGCCGGCGTCGACCAGCGGCCGCGAGGACGAGAGGGTGGCGCCCATCGCCGCGGCCAGCTCCTCGAAGAGGTCGAGGTTGTCCTTCTCGCCGATGCCGCGTCCGACCGAGAGGAGGAAGTCGGCGGACGTGATGTCCACGTCGCCGGCCTGCGCCTCGACCCAGTCGCGGTGGCGGGCGCGCGACGCCCGCGGTGAGACCGCGATCTCGGTGACCGGCGCCGAGCCGGCTCCCTCGGCCGGGGGCCAGGCCGTCGGGCGGATCAGGAGGACGACCCGGTCGTGTCCGGGGAAGTCGACCTCGCCGTTGACCTTGGCGCCGTAGAAGGAGCGCTCGGCAAGGAGGCCGCCGTCCTCCTCGCGGACGGCGAAGACGTCGGAGGCGAAGCCCGTGCCGAGCTTGGCGGCGAGCGCCGGGCCGTAGCCCATCGAGCTGACCGTGAAGCCGAGCAGGACGACGCCGGGGCTCCGCTCTGCGACCAGCTGCTCGACGGCGGCCTGGTAGACGTCGTTCTCGAACTCGGCCGGCTCGACGGCGACCGCGAGGACCTCGTCCACGCCCTCGACGTTGACCGCCTGGGCGTACGCGCCCGGGTCGGAGGCGATCACCGCCACCTCGACCGGCCCGCCGAGGCTCCTGGCGGCGCTGATCAGCTCGAGCGTGACGGGCCGGAGCTCTCCGCGGACGTGCTCGGCGACGACCAGTGTCTTCACGCCTTCATCCGCTCCTCGACGAGCTCCTTGATGCGGCTCGCGATCGTCGCCGAATCGCCGTCGAGCATCTCGGCGCCCTCGCCCTTGGGCGGCACGAACATCCGGCGGACGCGCGCGGCCGGCGCGCCCAGGTCGCCCGGCTCGCGGACGTCGATCTCCCTCTGCTCCGCCTGCTTGATCGCTCGCAGGGTCGCATAACGCGGCTCGTTGATCCCGGTCTGGATCGTGAGGACGGCCGGCGTGTCGACCTCGACGACGTCGAGGAGCCCGCCCTCGAGCTCGCGGTGCACGGTCGCCGAGTCGCTCCCGAGCTCGACCCTGGTCACGACCGCGACCCGCGGCAGGTCGAGCACCTCGGCGAGCGCCGTGCCCGTGGCCGCCTGCACCGCGTCGCTCGACTGGACGCCGCAGAGGACGAGGTCCGGGCTCTCGCCGCGGACGACCTCGGCCAGCGCGCGCGCGACCGTGATCGGGTCGGCGCCGGTGAGCGCCTCGGACCAGACCCGGACGCCGCGGTCGGCGCCCATCGCGAGCGCCCGGCGCATGGCCTGCTCGGCGTCCTCGTCGCCGACGGTGACGGCGACGACTTCGCCCTCGCCCGCGCCGTCGCGAAGGCGCAGCGCCTCCTCGGTGGCGTACGAGTCCCACTCGTTGAGGGCGTAGTCGAGGTAGTCGGGGTCGACGTCGCGCTCGCCGTCTCCGAACTCGACCTCGTCTCCCAGCGACCCGACCTGCTTGACGCAGACGACGATCTTCATCGCGCCACTCTACGCGGGCACCGCCTCGCGGTCGATCACCCGCCGCTCGCGCTTGAACGGGAGCGGCGTCTCCGGGTCGTCCGTGTCGATCTCGCGCGCCAGCCGGTGGCCCGAGAAGACGCAGTCGGCGGTCAGCCGCGGCGCCTCGCAGTCCCCGATCCGGTAGAAGCCGGAGATCCCCTCGGCCTCGAGCGCGTCGAGACCCACGGAGTCCTTGAGCTCGCGGTAGAGCGCCTCGTTCGAGCGCCGCTGCGTGACGAGCACGACCGCGTCGCTCGCGAACTCGTGCTCGTGCCCCTCCTCGTCGTAGACGTGGCCGGCGAGGACACGGCCCTCTGCGAGCTGCGTCGGCATGTGGTACGTGACGATCTCGACGCCGAGCTTGTGCAGGATCCGGTGCTGGTTCGGAGCCTCGAGCGTGAAGTGCATGTAGGGCGCGATGTGCCCGAGGTGGGTCATCAGCCTGACCTTCTTGCCGTCGCGCGCGAGCTTCTCCGCCAGCGAGACGCCCATGTAGTAGCCGTCGTTGTCGACGATCGTGACGCGTCTCGCCGGGGACCTCCTTGCCCTCGAACATGATCTGCTCGGGCGTCAGCTGCCACGGCAGGCTCGCGTCGGCGCCCGGGATCGTGTCGTGCGTGCAGCCGTTGAGCCCGTCGGTCGCCCAGTGGGCGCCGGTCGCGATGACGACGATCTCGGCGCCGTACTCCTTCACGCCCTGCGCGTCGAGCGTGGTCGAGGGGATGAACTCGACGTTCTTGAGCTTGTCGATCTGGATCTTGCGGTAGTTGACGACGCGGGCCCACTCGCCGAGGCCGGGGAGCTGCGGGATCCAGCGCATGGCCCCGCCCATGTCCTCGCCCGCCTCGACCAGGTGGACGCGGCGCATGCCGCGCTTGCCGAGCACCATGGCGCACTCCATGCCCGCCGGGCCGGCGCCGACGACGAGGACGTCGTTGTCGGCGTTCTTCGCCGGCTCGAAGCGCTCGGGGTGCCAGCCGCGCCGGTACTCCTCGCCGGCGGTCGCGTTCTGCGTGCAGATGAGCGGCGGGCCGCCGATCTCCCAGCGGGAGATGCAGATGTTGCAGCCGATGCACTCGCGGATGTCGTCCAGGCGCCCCTCGTCGATCTTGCGGGGGAGCCACGGGTCGGAGATCGACGGGCGGCACGTGGCGATGATGTCGAGGGAGCCCGACTCGATCGCCTCGACCATCACGTCCGGGTTCGTGAAGCGGCCGACGCCGAGGACGGGCTTCTTCGCCACGTCCGTGACCGCCTTCTGCCAGGGGAGCTGGCGGCCCGACTCGTAGAAGCGGGACGGAGTCGCGTCCTCGCCCCACTCGGAGATGCCGGAGACGTTGATGTCCCAGACGTCGACGAGCTCGTCGCAGAGCTCGACGAACGGCAGGCAGTCGCGCTCGAGCTGCGTGCCCGCCTCGCCCATGAACATGTCGGTCGACATGCGGACGGCGATCGCGCAGTCGGCGCCGACGGCGTCCCGCACCTGCTCGATCGTCTCGCGCCAGAAGCGCGCGCGGTTCTCGAAGGAGCCGCCGTACTCGTCCGTGCGCCGGTTGTAGTACGGCGTCAGGAACTGCTGCGGCAGGTACGAGTGCGAGCCGTAGACGTAGACGATGTCGAAGCCGGCCTCGCGGGCCCGCTTGGCGGCCTCGACGTAGAAGCCTTGCACCGTCCGGATGTCGTCTCGGTCCATCTCCTTCGGGTAGGTGAGGAACTCGAAGTCGCTCGGGATCTGCGAGGGCGCGCGCGGGACGCAGCGCGACTCCATGCAGGGAGCGTGGGGGCCGCCGTACCAGAGCTCGGCCGCGGCGAGGGCGCCGTGCTCGTGGAGCATGTCGCACATGAGTCCGAGGTTCTTGATGTCGTCGTCGTCCCAGAGGCGCGCGGACACGCGGTGCGTGTCGTCGGACTCCGGGTGGATCGAGCAGTACTCCGTGCAGACCGCGGCGTAGCCGCCCTCCGCCTTCATCGCCCGGAAATGAGCCTGGCTCATGGGCTTCTCTGAGCCGAAGCCGTTGCAGTGCGGGATCTGGTAGAAGCGATTCTTCATCGTCTTCGGGCCGATCTGGATGGGCTCGAAGAGGATGTCGTGCCGGGGATCGCGCGCCATCGTCGCTTGGCCTCCTTCTGAAGCAGGGGAGCGAGTTCGGATTCTCCAACCGCTGCGCCCGGCGCGCAAGCAGCAGGCGGAACGAGACCGGGGCGGACCGCGTCGGCCCGCCCCGGTCGAAGTGCGTCTCAGCTGGTGACGCCCGTGGTCGGCGCCGGAGCGCCGGGAGGCATCGTGGGTGTCTCCTCCCGGAGCTGGACCGACTGCCGGTCCTGCACGATTCGCCGGAAGAGATAGAGAGCGACGCCGACGAGCAGGACCCCGACCCCGATCATGGTCTCCTTGGTCCCGCCGTACCCCGTCAGGCTCGGGTTGGAGGCGCCGACGATGATGAACAGGGCGTTGGTCGCCGCGAGCAGCCCCGCGATCAGCACCCAGGGCGAGGCGAGACGGATCGGACGTGGCCAGTTCGGGCGATCCTTGCGCAGGAGGATGAAGGCCGTCAGCGCGAAGAAGTGCGCCGACATGTAGCCGAGGTTTCCGGCGACGAGGATGGCCAGCGTGTTCCCCACGAAGAACAGGAGCCCCAGGTTGACGACCATGTCCACGCTCATCGCGCGTGCTGGCACGTGGTACTTGTTCAGGTGGTGGAGCTCCTTGATCGTCATATCGTCCCGGGCGATCCCGTAGAGGGCGCGCGAGCCGTCGGCCGTCGCCGTGTTCATCGAGAGCAGCAGCGCAGCGATCAGGAACACGACCATCAGGTTCGAGGCCCCTCCGACGATGCTGTCGAAGGCCGGGACGTAGAAGGCGACCGGGTTGGCGGCAACCTCGTCCGCGGGGAGCACGCCGCCCAGGCCGAGGGGCAGCGCGAAGTAGACGACGAGCGAGAACAGCGCCGCGGAGCGCAGCGCCAGCGTCGTGTCGCGGACGGTGTCCTTGTACTCCGGCGCGAAGGTCGCACAGGCCTCCACGCCGTAGGCTGACCAGCCCATGATGTAGAGGTAGACGATCGCGAGCTTCCAGCCGCCGTTCTCGTCGATCAGCCACGTCATGTTCGAGCTCGACCAGTCGCCCGTGATGTACGGGCCGATCATGAAGACCGCGAGCGGGATCATCAGGAGCGCGCCGGTCGCGTAAGCGACCCAGACCGCTGGCCGGATGCCGAAGATGTTCGTGAGCCAGACGACGACGATGGCGATCGCCCCGATCAGATGGGGAAGACCGAGGTTGTCGGCGAGGCCCGTCGAGAATGTCCAATCCTGGCCGGACATCCATTCGGCCTGGATGAGCGAGCCGATGACCAGCCCGAAGATGGCGAGCACGCTCGACCAGGCGAACCAGTAGCCGAACGTCGCGATCGGCCCGATGAAGGTGAAGTAGCGGCGCCAGCCCTCGTGCGCGTAGAGCGCGATACCGCCGGGCTTGTCCGGGAACATCGCCGCCTGCTCCGAGTAGACCCAGTTGGAGAGGACTCCGATGATCATCGAGATCGTCCAGAGCGTGACGGCCCCCCAGCCGCCGAGCGCGCCGATCGAATACCCGAGCGACCCGATCAGGAATCCGGGGTTTGCCAGCGCGACGACGAAGCCGTCGTACCAGCGCATCGCCTTGAGAAGTTGGCGTTCTTCGACAACTGCCTCTGCCACGGCGCCTCCCTGTTCGCTTGGGCCCCAGATGAGTTCGCGGGAAGCTAACACCCGCCACGGACCAGTTCAATTCCCCACGAGGGCGTCCCGTACAATCGCTCGGGTGGGCGCTCCCCCGATCACGATCTCCTGTGACTGCGGCGAGCTGAAGCACGTCGCCTACGGCGACACGTGGAAGTGCGAGGCCTGCGGGCGGCGCTGGAACACCGCTCAGATCCCCTCCGACGAGTACTACGGGCTGCTGCGCAACATGCGCCGCATGCGGCTCTGGGTGATCGGGATCGCCTTCGCTCTCGCCGTGGTGTTCGGGGCCCTCGCGATCTTCGTCGCGGAGGGCCTGTTCCTCCTCCTGCCGGTCGTGCTCGCCGCGTGGTTCATCCTCTACATGCCCTGGTGGAGACGGAAGATCCGCCGCCGGGCACGGAGCTCGCCGAAGTGGAGCTTGCGACCGGAATAGGGACGCGGACCGCGGTCCGCAACGCCGGCAGGCCGGTGCTGCTCGCCACGCTCGGCGTCCCCTTCGCTCCTGCCGCAGCCGCCTTCGCCGTCGACAGCGCGGTCGAGGCCGGCGAGGCGCTCATCGTCGCCAACGTCGTCGAGCTGCCGCCGCTGGGCATGTCGGTCGCGATGGGCTACGACCAGCTTCCCGATCCGCCGGCGGACGCGGAGACGCTGCGGGCGCCCGCGGAGCTCGCCCGGGCCCTCGGGGTGGCGGTCGAGCGCCTGCGCGTGCGCAGCCCGCGCCCCGTCAGAGCCCTGCTCGAGCTCGCGGCGGAGCGCCGGCCCGGCCTGCTCGTCTTCGGCCCCGACCCCGGGCGCCTCAGGGCGCGCCGCTATGCCCAGGCCGCGAAGGCCGTCCGCGAGCAGGCCCCCTGCCTCGTCTGGCTCCCCGACTGACCTACGAAAACGCGGGCATGACCTCGTCGTGGATCAGCCGGAGCTGGCCCTTGACGTCCGGGACGCTCACGTCCTTCCCGGTGAAGGCCTTGACGATCGCCGGGTCGGTGATGCAGAGGATCATGTGGTTGACGCCGGTGGAGGCGATCTCCCGGATCTTCGCCGTGCACTCCTCGGGGCTCCCGGCGATGGAGAGCTTGTCGGCGACCTCGGGCGAGGTCAGCTCGTAGGCCTTGTCGAGCTCGCCCTTGCCGAGCGCCTCGATGATCGGGGTCATGTCGGCCGGGTCGATCCCGTGCCGCTCGAGCTGCTCGTGCGGCATCGAGGAGATGTAGAAGGCGACCATCGTCCGCGCCGTCCGCTTCGCCTCGTCGGAGTCGGGCGCGCAGACGATCACGCACCAGGCGCCGATGTCGAGGTCCTCCCAGTTGCGGCCCGCCCGCTCGGCGCCGATCTTGACGTTCTCGACGAGGTACTCGTAGGCCTCCTTCGAGTAGCTGAGCGCGTGGTGGCAGCCGTCGGAGAGCTCGCCGGCGGCCTGGAACGACTTCGGACCGCGCATGGCGCCGAGGATGAGCGGGACGCGCTCCTGGACGGGGCGGGCGAACGTGAAGAGGCCCGAGTACTTGTAGAAGTCGCCCTCGTAGGTGATCGCGCCGTCGTCGAGGAAGGTGCGCATCACGTGGTGCGCTTCCTTGACGCGGGAGAGCGGCTTCATCTTCGACCAGTCCATGTGGTACTGGCTGAGGAGGCCGAAGTTGCCGATCGAGAAGACGCACTCGGTGCGCCCCCCGGACACCTCGTCGAGGGTGGCGAGCGCCTGGACGACGAGCGTCGGCTCGCGCAGGCCGATCGGCGTCAGGTTGGGGCCGAAGCGGATGTTCTGCGTCTTGTCGGCCGCGTGGGCGAAGAGGACCCACATGTCCTTGTGCCAGGTCTCGTCGACCGAGTAGACGGCGTAGTAGCCGAGCTCGTCGGCCGTCTTGATCATGTCGACCGAGTCCTTGACCGGGTAGTCCGGAAGCGTCACGTAGCTGAACTTCATCCCTGCTCGCCCTCCTCGGCCTCGATTTCCTCCAGGAGCTCCTCGCCGGACAGGACGCTGTCCGCGAAGTGGTCGTGCATCCAGGCCAGGTGCTCCCACCGGCTGTCGACGATCCGCAGCGTGTCCCAGGCCGGGATGTCCTGCTGCGGGGTGTGCTCGCTCATGAGCTCGGGCGCCACCTCGTAGATGTGGTCGAAGCGCATGACGACGTCCTCCTTGATGCGCTTCGCCTCCGGCGGGCGCTGCGCGGCGAGCCTGAAGCCGATCACGCCTCCACCTCCGCGTAGGCCTCGTCCAGGAGGTACTTGCCCGGGTTCATGATGTTGTTCGGGTCGAGCGCGCGCTTGATCGTCTTCATCACCTCGAACCCGCCCCCCAGCTCGAGCGGGACGAGGTCGACCTCGCCCTCGCGGCAGGAGCCGTGACAGGCGGAGATGGAGCCGCCGTGCTCGATGGCGATCCGGGCGATCTCGCGCTTCGCTTCCACCCAGGCGGCCCAGCTCTCCTCGTCCCACTGCATCTCCCAGATGCCGATGTCGATCTCGGTGAGGTAGTCGCCCCAGGCTTTGAAGGCGCCGTTCGTGTAGGCGAACATGCCCCAATCGTCGAACATGTCGAAGCGCTCGCGCAGGCCGGCGGCGACCGCGTGCCACTTCTCGCGGACTGCGGGAAGCTGCGAGTACAGGATGGACGCGTCCTCGCAGTGCCAGCTCATCAGAGCGACCTGGCCGTTCCGGGTGCGCCCGTGCTGGGGAGTGGCGTAGCGGTCGTGACGCGAGGCCCAGTCGCCTTGGGAGATCTCGTCGCCGAGGTACGTGCCGCCCGAGTCCTTGCCGATCCGGAGCATGCGCTTCGCCGAGGCTCTCACCTCGTCGTGGTTGCCGTACATGGCCACGGCGACGACGCCCTTCACCCAGTCGGGCTGGGGGATGTAGGCCTCGTCGTCGCGCCGGAGGTAGGCGAGCTTCCACTCGTCGAAGAGGACGACGCCGGCGAGGGTGGCCGCGCCCGAGCGCGCGAACTCGCCGGTCGCCTTCCAGGCGTCCAGGTAGGACGGGTAGGCATAGAAGGCCGAGAACTCGGCCTCGGGGCGTTTGACCAGCTCGAGCGTCGCCTCGGTGACGATCCCGAGCGTCCCCTGGTGGCCCATGAAAAGGTGCTTGAGCTGGTAGCCGGACGACGACTTGCGTACCTTCCGCCCGCCGCCGTCGCCGACGCGGATGATCTTGCCCGTCGGAAGGACGAGCTCGAAGCTGATGACGAGGTCGCGCGTGTGCCCGTAGCGCCCGCCGATGAGCGACCAGCCGCTCGTTCCGATGCGCCCGCCGACGAGCGAGCACGGGTACGAGGCGGGGTTGTCCGGGTAGATGAAGCCGAGGGGCTTGAGCTCCTCGGAGAGCTTCAGCATGTTGATCCCCGGCTGGACGGTGACCGTCCGGTCTTCGACGTCGATCTCGAGGATGCGGTTCATGAGCTTGACGTCGACGACGATCCCGTGCTTGAGCGGGACGGCGCCGTCGCTGAGCCCGGTGGCCCCTGCGCGTGGCACGACCGGCACCCGGTGGCGGTTGGCGAGCTTGACGACCTCGGAGATCTCCTCTGCCGAGCTGGGCAGGACGACCGCCTGAGGGATGTAGTCCTCCCACTTGTGCTTCGGGAAGGGTGAGGGGACGCGCGCGCGGTTGAAGAGCGCCGAGCGGCCGGTGAAGACGTGGTCCTCGCCGCAGATGGCGACGAGCTCGTCGATCAGGGTGTCCGGAAGGGCGGCGACCGACATCTCACACCTCGAATCCGGCCGCTTCGGCCACCAGCTCGAAGATGTCGAACACCTCGATTCCCCGTGCCTTTCCCTGCTCGGTCAACGGCCGCTCTGACCAGGGACACGCCGAGACGAGCGTGTCGACGCCCTCGAGCGCCGCGGCCTTCTCGATCCGCCGACGGCTGATCTCCGCCGTCAGCTCCGGCTTCTCGGTCGCGAGGTTCGAGCCCGCGCCGGAGCAGTACGACCACTGCGTGACGTGATCGACGTCGACGAAGGTCAGCCCCGGAATCGCCCGCAGGATCTCGCGGGGCGACTTCCAGACGCCCATCCGTTTGTTGAGGCGGCATGGATCGTGGTAGGTCACCGTGTGCTCCACCGGCGTCGTCAGCTTCAGCTTTCCGTCCCGGATGAGCTCGGCGACGAGGTCGACGCCGAGCACGATCTCGAACTCGTCGAAGTTCTCGTCGAGCGACGGATAGTGCTCGATGATCGTGATGTAGTCGTGCGGATCGAGGCAGATGACCCGCTTTGTGCCGGTCTTCCGCCAGTCGATCATGTTGTGCTCGGCCATCTTGTGGGCGATGTCCACGTACCCGGTCTCCCACATCGGCCCGCCGCAGCACCACTGCTGACTCATCAGGCCGAACTCGACGCCCGCGGCGGCGAGGATGAGCGCGACGGCCCGCGGCACGGACGGTCGATGGAAAGCCGCCTCGCAGTCGGCGAAGAGCACCGTCTCTCCACCGGTCGGGAGGTCAAGGCCGGCCGCCCAGGCACGAACCTTGTTGCCGGACGTCTCCGTGCGCCACCCGAGCACGGGCTCGTTGCCCCAGCGATCGGTGAGCTCCGCCCAGCGCTTCCAGTTCTCCTGGTGGATGCCCTCCTCGACCGCGAGCGTCCGCATCGCCCGGACGACGTCGATCGTGCGCTGGCGGAAGCGGTAGAAGTCGCCCGTGAAGAGCGTGTTCGGGCAGCGGAGCTCGCAGGCCCCGCACATCGTGCAGTGCACGTAGTCCTCGGCGACGTCCTCGATCGTTAGGTGGCCCTCGTCCATCGCGACCACGTTCGCGTGGAACGCCGTCGGCGTGTGCCGCTCGTCGCGCGTGACCTGCATCACCGGGCAGACTTCACGGCAGAACTTGTGGCCCGAGCTGAAGCAGTTGTACGCAGCATTCCGCCATTCCTCGACGACCTCGGCGGCGTGACCGTTGGCCCCTCCGGCGTCGGTGGTCTTCTCGGTCGCCATTGGCCTCCTTCGCTGGGTTGCGGCGACTCTAGGCCGACTGCGATAGAAATGTCCAGTCATGACGAACGGGCGCAAGCCGGTGATCGGCATGTCGCTGGGCCTGCGCGACTTCGGCGACTACGCGGCCGTCGGCTTCCAGCGCCCGGTCGCCCTCGCGGGCGGCGTCGGCCTGATGCTGCCCCGCGTCCCCGGTCACCTCGGGGACGCGCTCGAGGTCTGCGACGGCATCCTCATCGGCGGCGGCCGCGACATCGAGCCGGCCCGCTACGGGCAGGAGCCGAGCGAGCACCTGTCCGTGACGGAGCCGCTCCGCGACGCCTTCGAGCTCGAGCTGACGGAGCGCGCGCTCGACCGCAAGTTGCCGATCCTCGGCATGTGCCGCGGCATCCAGATCCTCAACATCGCGCTCGGGGGCACGCTCGTCCAGGACGTCTCCGTCCGGCAGGAGTGGGCCGAGCATCCATCCGACCGCGGCTGGAAGCGGTGGAAGGAGGTCCAGCGGGCCTCGCTCGAGGGCGTCCACGAGGTGCCGGAGCACCCGCGCCACCCGATCGCGGTCGAGCCGGGCAGCCTCCTCCACCAGGCCCTCGGCGTCGACGAGATCGAGGTCGACAGCTTCCACCACCAGGCGCTCGACGAGGTGGCGTCCGACCTGACCGTCGTCGCCCGCGCTCCCGACGGCGTCGTCGAGGCGGTCGAGCTCGACGGCGGGCCGTACGTGCTCGCCGTGCAGTGGGAGCTGCAGGAGGAGTGGCGGGTCGACCGCCGCTTCCTCGAGCCCTACGCCCGCTTCGTGGCTGCCGCGGCCGGCACCTCCTAGATGGGGATCGCCATCGGTCTCGCGGCCGCGCTCGCGTGGGGGACCTCCGACGTCCTCGCCACGATCGCCTCCCGCCGGACCGGCGCGTTCCGCGTGGTCTTCGGCTTCCATATCGTCGCGGTCTTCCTCCTGGGCCTGATCGTGGCCGCCACGGGCGAGACCCTTGCCGGCGTCACGGCCGGCGACCTGGCGTGGCTCGCCCTCGTCGGCGTCCTCGGCGCCGTCTCGTACCTCGCCTTCTACCGCGCGCTCGCGATCGGGCCGATCTCGATCGTGAGCCCGATCGTGTCCGCCTATGCGGCCGTCACCTTCGTCCTCGCCATCGTGATCGGCGGCGAGCGGCCGGGCGCCGGTGAGATCGGCGCGATCGTGGTCGTCGTCATCGGCGTCCTGCTCGCCTCCTCGGACCTGGCGCAGCTGCGCCGTCTCCAGCGGGTCGCGCTGCTCGGGCTCGTCCTCGCGCTCGTCACCGCCGTGGTCATCGGCGCGTTCGTCTACGGCGTCTCGCACTTCAGCGCCGACCTCGGCTGGCTCGTCCCGCTCTTCGTCGCGCGCGGCTTCTCGCTGCTCTTCCTGGCCGTCGTCTCGCTGCGCGGTGCGCAGTGGCGCTTCCCCGAGCGGTCCCCGAGTCTGCTGGCGCTGATCGCGGCGGTCGGCACGATCGACACGGCCGCCTACGCACTCTTCAACGTCGGCGTCCGCCACGCGGACACCTCGGTGGTGGCGACGGCGGCGGCGCCCTACGCGATCGTCCCGATCGTCGCCGGCGTCGTCCTCTTCTCGGAGCGCCCGCGCCCCGCCCAGTGGGCCGGCATCGCGCTCGTAGTCGCCGGGCTCGTCCTGCTCGGGCTGAGCGCCTAGCTCCGCGGCCTCGTCTTCTGCGGGTCGTAGACGGGGAAGTCGTCGACGGTCGCCGCGACGGTGCCCTCGCCGAGGGCGACCTCGAGAGCCTCGCCCTTCGCGGCGAAGCGCGTGTCGAGGACCGCCATCCCGATCACTCGTCCGAGCGTCGGGCTCTCCGCCGGGCTCGTGAGCGTTCCCGCCTGCTCCCCGCCCTTCGTGACGGCGGCACCGTACTCGGGGACCTCGGAGCCGTCCACCGCCAGGGTCACGAGACGCTTCGGCGGGCTCTTCGCCGTCTCGGCGAGCGCCGCCTTCCCGTGGAAGTCGCCCCCGTCGAGCCGGATCACCTTGTCGAGCGACATGTCGAAGGGGTCCGTCTCGTGCTGGAAGTAGTCGTAGCCGATGAAGATCAGCCCGGACTCGATCCTGAGCGACTCGATCGCGGAGAGCCCGTACGGCTTCGCGCCCGCGTCCGTGAGTGTGCCCCAGAGCTCCTCGGCGTACTCAGGCTCCGTGAAGAGCTCGTAGCCGAGCTCGCCGGAGTAGCCGGTGCGCGAAACCCAAACAGGCACGCGCCCGACGTGCGCCTGATGCGGATGGAAGCGGAAGTAGGGGAGGCTCTCGACGTCCTCGTCGACGAGTCCGGCGAGGAGCTCGCGCGACCGAGGCCCCTGCAGCTGGAGGTGAGGGAGCCTCTCCGTGATCGGCTCGATCGAGACTTCCAGGCCGGCCGCGACCTCGCGCAGGTGGTCGAGGTCGGAGTCGAGGGCGGTGATCACCCACGCGCTCGAGTCGGTGAACTTGAAGACCGTGCCGTCGCCGACCATCTTCCCGTTCTCGTCGCAGAAGGGCGCGTAGCGGACCTGGCCGATCTCGAGCCCGAGCATGTCGTTCGTGAAGATGCGGTCGGCGGCCGCGAGGGCGTCGGGCCCGGAGAAGTCCCACTTGCGAAGCGGCGACTCGTCCCAGACGCCGACGTCCTGGCGGACGGCGTGGTGTTCGGCAACCGCGTCGCCGAAGTCGGTCGTCCAGAGCCAGCCCTCCCACTCCATGAACTCGGCCCCGAGCTGGCGCTGGACGCCGTCGAATGCCGTGCGGATCGTGCCTGCGTCGGTGCTCACGCTTCCTCCTTCGCCGTTGGCCGCCAGCCTAAAGCGTCCGAGACCGCGGCTGCACGGGCGAGGAGCGGCGCCGTCGCGCCGGCCATCGCCTCCTCGCCGAAGCGCGACGCCGGGCCCTGCACGCCGAGGACGCACGCGAGCTCGCCCCGGCCTCCGAGCACCGGGGCGGCGACGGCGTTCAGATCCTCCTCCCGCTCGCCCGCGGCCTCGGCCCAGCCGCGTGCGCGGACGGCCTCCACCTCGGCGGCGAGGGCTCGGCGGTCGACGATCGTCCGCCCGGTGAAGGCGCGGAGCGGGCCGGTCGGAAGAGGGAGGCCGCCGAAGGCCAGCGCGACCTTGCCGGTCGCCGTCGCGTGCGCGACGCTCGGGCGGCCCAGCCGGGCGACGCTCTGCACCGAGGCGGCGCTCAGGGCGAAGTCCACGGTGATCGCGTCCGCCTCGCCGGGCGCCGACAGGGTGGCCGTCTCGCCGGTCTCCTCGGCCAGGGCTCGCAGATGGGGCCGCGCGACCTCGCGGAGGTCGAGCCGGGCCAGCACCGCGTTGCCGAGCTCGAGCAGCCGCAGGCCGAGCCGGTAGCGGCCCGTCTCGGCGACGTGCTCCACGAGCCCCGCCGCGGCGAGGGTGGCGAGGAGCCGTGAGGCGGAGCTGGGGTGGAGCCCGGTGCGTCGTCCCAGCTCGTTCGTGCCCAGCTCGCCTGCCTCCGAGAGCGCGTCGAGGAGGGAGGCGGCGCGCTCGACCGCCGCCACGTGCCGTGCCGCTGGCCTTCCCGTGCGGGCCATGGTACGGTCAGTATCGCATCCCGCGACGCTATTGCCCAGGAGGCAACGCCATGCTCGACCTGCCCGCCTCGTCCCGCTTCGTGATCGTCGGCGCGGGGATCCACGGCCTCTCCACCGCCTACCACCTCGCGAAGGAGCTGCGCGCCCGCGGCGCCGGCTCGGGCGCGGACGTGGTCGTCCTCGAGAAGTCGGAGCCGGGCGCGGGCGCCTCGGGGATCGCCTGCGGCGTCGTCCGCAACAACTATTTCCAGCCGGCCATGAGCGAGCTGATGCAGGCCTGCGTCGAGGTCTGGGAGTCCGACCCGGCCGCCTACGCGTATAACCCTGTCGGCTACATGGCCCTCGGCCCGGCCGCGCAGGAATCCGACCTCGCGGCCACGTTCGAGCGCCAGGAGACGATCGGGTACCGCTCCACCTTCGTCGCCGGCGCCTCCGAGGTGGACGCCTACATGAAGCGGGTCTTCCCGGACTGGCGCGCGCAGGGCGTGACCGCGCTCCTGCACGAGCACCAGGGCGGCTTCGCGTTCAACCGCGAGTCCGTGCTCGGCCTCGCCGGCAAGTGCGCGGAGGAGGGTGTCGCCGTCGTGAGCGGCGTCGAGGTGCGCGCGATCGAGCTCGCGCGGCGACGGCACCGCGAGCGCGCTCGAGACGAGCGAAGGCCGCATCCAGGTCGGCGAGCAGCTCGTCGTCGCGCCGGGACCCTGGGCGAAGCGCTTCTGGTCGATGCTCGAGCTGCCGGCGACGATCGACGTCACGACGCCCTCGGGCGAGGTGATCCACGACCGCCCGATGTGGACCTACTGGAACCTGCAGGAGGGCGAGATCACCGTCGACCCGCTCATGTTCGCGACGGCCGACGGCAGCGCCCCGCCGGTCATCCATCTCGACACCGACGCCCCGCTCTCGACCGACGAGGGCGAGCTGGTCACCGACGAGCTCTGGGGCGTCTACTTCAAGCGCGACCGCCACGGCGTCCAGGGCGGTGCCTCGCCGCTCGTCGTCGACGGCAACGTCGAGCTCGACCCGTACCCGTCGACGACCGACGTCGAGCCCGGCTTCCCGAGCCTGTGGTGCGCGGCGCTCTCGCACGCGATGAGCCGCTTCGAGGGCTGCCGCCCGCTCTACAAGGTGGCCAGGTCGGGCGGAGTCGGCGCCTTCACGGCGGACAACTTCCCCGTCTTCGACTACCTGCGCCCGAACACGTACGCGATCCTCGACTCGAACCACGGCTACAAGATGATCGGCGTCGGCCGCGAGGTGGCGAGGGTGCTCCTCGGCGACCGCTCGACCCTGCTCGAGCCGTTCCGCTTCGAGCGCTTCCGGACGGGCGACCTCCACCCGGTCTCGCACTCGCCCTACCCCTGGTCGTAGGCGCCGGCCGCCGGCTGGGCTCAGGGCTCGTCGAGCCGGAGACGGTGCGCGAGCGCCGCTTTCGTCGTCGACTGGGCGAGCAACGTCACGATGATCGCCAGCGCGACCACCGTGGCCAGCTCGGGCTCGTAGGCGACGACGCCCTCCTCGGCGGCGAGAACGCCGACGAGCGCAGCCGGCATCGCGCCCGTCTCGCGGGTCCACGCGAGGAAGACGAGCTCCTCCCGCTGCCATTGCCCCGCGCGATCGGGAAGCAGGCAGGCGAGGACAGTCAGCGGGCGGGCGACGAGGATCAGCGCCGCGAGGGTGATGAGAGCCGGGACGGCCTCGTCTGCGATCGTGTCGAGCGGCAGGTTGGCGCCGAGCGTGACGAAGACGAAGATCACGACGATGTCCGCGGCGGCGCCCGTGAACGTCCTCAGCTCCGCCTCGGCGGGTGAGTGCATGTCGAGCCCGAGCCGGTTCATGTTGGAGACGATCAGCCCGGCCAGGAATGCGCCGAGGTAGCCGCTGCCGCCCGCGTAGTCGATCGTGAAGAACGCCCCCGCGACCACGACCAGCGCGGCGATCGTCGGCGACTCGCGCCAGATGCCGAGGCGCCGGGTCGAGATCGCGATCGCGAGGACGGCTCCGAAGACGATGCCGAGCGCCGACGAGACGAGGAGGTCGACCAGGAACTCCCGGAGCGGCGTCGCGAGCGAGCCTCCTCCGTTGGCCACGAAGGCCGCCAGCGCCAGGGCCAGAACGGCGCCGGTGACATCGTTCAGCGCCGACTCGGCCACGATCGTCTGCGCCACCTTCGGCCGGATGCGCAGGCGCTCGAAGAGCGGGATCAGGATTGCGGGGTCGGTCGGCGCGAGGACGGCTCCGAAGAGGAGGCCCGCCTCGACCGGCACGTCGAACGCGAGCGTGGCGACCGCGCCGGTGACGGCGGCCGTCAGCACGACCCCGGGAACCACGAGGAGGCCGAGCCCCACGGCCACCGGGCGCAGGACGGCGAAGGCGAGGCCGAGGCCGCCGTAGAAGAGGATCAGCGAGACGCCGAGCGTCAGGAGGAGCTTGACGGCGGTCGAGTCCGGCGGGAGATCGAGGACGCCCGCGACGTCGGGCCCGAGAATAGCCCCGGCGGCAACCAGGACGACCATCCGCGGTATTCGCAACGCGGCGGCGGCGACCTCCGAGGCCAGGCCCGTCGCCAAGACGATCGCCAGCGTCTCGATGACGTCGCGCGAGGACATCGGCGCATTCTCGTTCTCGGAGGCCGCAGCCGGAAGCCGCTGCCGCTCGACCGCGCCGCGCTCAGCTGCCGCCGCACTCCTGGAAGCCGTACTCGGCCGCGAGCGCGTTCGCGTCCTCGTCCATCTGGCGGGCCTCGGCGATCAGCTGCTCGGTTCGGGCCTGGTCGCCGGCGGACGCCGCCTCGGCGATCTCGTCGGTGAGCTCGATCTCCCGCTCGGTCAGGTCGAGCATGGCCTCGTAGTCGTCCTCGGCCGCCTCCGGTGGGCGCAGGGCGCGTAGGCGCGAGAGCTGCCGCTCGGCGATCGCCACCGCCTGCCGTGCCTGCTCGGCGAGCTCGGCGGCGTTCGCCGGCTCGGGGAGCGCGTCGATCTCGCCCTGCGCCTCGGCGCAGACGGCGTCCGCCTGCGCGATCCACTCGCTCTCGGTGAGTCGCTCGCCGCCGTCGCCCCCGCAGGCGGCGAGGGCGGTGGCGGCGAGCGCGACCGCGGGCAGCCGCGACCGGTCCTGCTTGAAGATCATGCTCGCGTGGCTCACGATGGCCGGATGCTGGTGTTCTGGCTCATCCCGATGGCGCCGCGGCCGCTCCTGTACCTGACCCTGGCGCTCGCTGTCTACCTTACGGTGATCGAGCTGCGTGAGTACCGGCCTCCGTGGAAGACGTGGGTCTGGTGGATCTCGTTCGTCGTCCTCACGCACTTCATCGGCTACCTGATCATGCGCGGCTACCGTGCCTACTCCCGCTTCAGACACTCCCGAGCGTAAGGACCTGCGGGACCAGACCTGGTTTCGGGTCGCGATCGTCGCCGCACTCCTGCTCCTCATCTTCGTCGTCTCGCGCGGCTGCCAGCGCGAGGGGCTGAACGTTACGCAGGACGAGGCCGTCGAGATCGCCGAGGGGGAAGTCGACTTCGAGCCGGACGAGGTGCAGGTCCGCCTCTTGCGCCAGGGTGTTGCCTTCACGCAGCGCTGGTTCGTCTCGCTCGTCCAGACACCCCCGAACGGAGCGCGCGTGAGTGTCCTGGTCGTGATCGACGCCGACAGCGGCGAGGTGATCGAGGTCCGCACGTGATTTTCGCCGGCTTCCCGTGGAGATGAGGCACACATTCCCGCCGCAAAGGTGTGAAGATTTAACCTAGGAGGTCGCCGAAGCGGGTTTTAGCCTCGCTCCATCCATGGACGGAGCGCAGCGACCCTTGGCGTCGGGTGCAGCGGTTGAAGCGTCCGGCTCACGCGTTGGCGTCAATGCCGCACCGTCGATTGAGAGCAACTCGGAAGAGGCCTTGTTCACGAACGCCGGGAGGGCTCTGATGATCGGGAGTGGGTCGTAGATGGACGTTCTAGCGACCGTGCTGGCGCAGAGTGCAGAGGAGGTGGCGGGTCAGCTCGGGCTCGACTCGCTCGTCCTCACCGAGTTCTACTTCTATGTCTCGATCCCGCTGATGTGGCTCATCCACGCGGGATTCCTGATGTACGAGGGCGGTGCGTCACGACGGAAGAACGTGATGGCGACCGTCCTGAAGAACTTCTTGACGATCGCGGTCGTGACGCCGACGTTCTACTACTTCGGCTGGTGGATCTACGGCTGCTTCCAGAACGGCGGCCTGTCGGGTCCGTCGGGACCCGACAACTTCGCTGAGTTCTGCGGCGCGACCTATCCCTGGAGCCCGGGCTCAGGACCCAACCTGGACGACCATCTGCTCGGCGTGTTCCTCGTCGCGTTCATCGTCTTCTCGTGGGTGACCGGCTCGATCATGTCGGGCGCGGTCATCGAGCGCATCCGTCTCTCCTCCTACCTCGTCCTGACCGTCGTCCTGGGCTCGATCGCCTGGGTGTTCGCGGCCTCCTGGGGCTGGAGCGTCGGCTGGCTGACCGAGAACTACGGCTACCACGACGCCGCCGCGTCGATGGTCGTCCACGGCGTCGCCGGCTTCTTCGCGCTCGGGGTGGTGTTGAACCTCGGGCCCCGAATCGGGAAGTACGACTCGGAGGGGAGGAAGCGCGAGTTCAGAGGCCACAACCTCCATCTGACGCTGATCGGGCTGATGCTGATCTACGCGGGGTTCTACGGCTTCTACATGGCGTGTATCACGCCGCTCTCGACGTCCTTCCCCGGCTACGTGACGATCTACTTCACGCCCGTGACGCTGAGCGCGTTCTGCCTCACGCTGACGTTCGGCTTCGCGGCCGGGTTCGTCGGGGGGTACTTCGCGAGCAAGGCCGATCCGTACTGGACGATGGCGGGCGCCCTGGCCGGTGCGGTCACCGTCTCGTGCGGCGCGGACATCTACCACCCGTCGTTCACCTGGCTGCTCGCCCTGCTCGGCTCGATGGTGACCGTCTGGGTCGGCAACTGGATCGAGGAGAAGGCCCGAGTCGACGACGCGGTCGGCGCGTTTGCCGTCCACGGCTTCGCCGGCCTCTTCGGGATCATGATGCTCGGGATCTTCGCCGGCGGCTATCCCACCGGCGTGGCCAACGTGCCGACCTCGTTCGGCGGTCAGCTCATGGGCGCGATGACGATGATCCCGCTCGGCTTCGGCCTCGGCTACGCGATCAGCTGGATCCTCAAGAAGGTCAACCTTCTCCGTGTGTCCCCGGAGGTCGAGCTCGAGGGCATCGACGTCGCCGAGTACGGCAGCGACTTCTTCCCCGAGTCCGCCCTCGTGCCCGAGCCGATCGTGCTCCCGACCGGCGAGCAGGTTCCCGCCGACCCGATCCTCGCCGAGGAATACGCCAAGCTGAACGGGGGACGAGCCCCCGTGAGGACGTGAGAGGCGCGATGAGATGCTGACACTGATACTCATCCTCCTGCTCATGGTTCTGATGATCGCGTCCGCGGTGACCTGGGCGGTTCGCGAAGACCGCCGGCGCAAGCTCGCGGCCGCCGACGACACGAAGGAGGGCCTCAAGGCATGATCGACAGCTTCCCGTTCGAGAGCTGGTACGCAGGCGACACCTTCGACAGCAACCTCGGAGCGTACTGGGCCTACGCCGGCGACGCCGGAGCCCCCTACGGGAGCACGGACGCCTCCACCGGGACCTGGGTGCTCACGATCATCGGCATGGCGACGGTCCTGCTCGCCTTCATCGGTTGGTTCACCTACGAGGGGCGCCGCCTGGCGGAGGCCACCGAGCGCATTCGCCGCTCGGGACGCTGGGTCGCGCCCGAGACCTCGCTGGAGCCGCCTCCGCCGCGGAGCGACGTGTCCCGATGACGAGCCCACGAACACGCGCCAGAAGGGAGGGTTGAAAGTGCCGCGCCAGAAGCAGATCGAGTTTCCGCCGAATCAGACGCACCGGAAGAGCTTCGAGCGGTTCATGCTCCTCTTGACGGTCGCCTGCATCGTGGCCGTCGTCATCATCGTCAACGTGCACACCGGGTCGTTCATCGGGCCCTGGTAGGCGCGTTCGCGAGCTGAGATCCGCAGGGCCGACGCCGAGGGCGCCGGCCCTGCTGACGGCCTTCACTCCCCGTCCGTCGCCCGCGCCGAGGCGCGCTCCGCGCAGCGGACGGTCGCGCGGGCCAGCTCGACGCGCTCGTCGCCCTCGACCGTGGAGAGGTTGATCTCGACGAGGTTGGCCGCGGCGCGGGCCGCCGAGGCGGCGAGGATCGAGGCGGCAGCCGCATCCCCGCGAAGGTTGGGGTTTCCGCAGATCGCGATCTCGGCGGCGAGCTCGGCCACGGACGCGGCGCACTCGGCGATCCGGAGCGGCACGTCGGCGGCCCGCGAGAGCGTCTCGCCGATGAGCGTGTTCCGCACCTCGGGCTCGAGCTCACGCGGCATCCGCATCGCCGTCAGCACGTTCTCGTACGCGACGGCGTCCTCGCCGGCGAGGGGGGCGGCGCGGTTGCGCAGCGTCTCGGCCTGCGCGACGGCCCCGGCGGCCCCGTCCCAGTCGTGCGCGAAGCGCGCGGTCATGGCGGCGAGGCAGGCGGCCATCTCGGTCACGAACGCGGCGACGGAGCCCCCGCCCGGCGCGGGCGTCTCCGCAGAGATCGTGTCGAGCAGCTCCTCGAAGGGCAGGTCGGCGTAGGGCACGCCGCGATTCTCCTCCATCCGGGCCGCCCCGTCACGCCCCGGCAGCCAGTCGGTCTAGAAGAGCCCGACCGTCCTCCCGTTCTCGTCGATGTCGACGTCGAACGCGGCCGGCTTGACGCCGAGGCCGGGCATCGTCTGCATGTCGCCGAGGAGCGGCACGAGCCAGCCGGAGCCCGTGTACGCGCGGATGTCGCGCACGGTCACCGTGAAGCCGCTCGGCGCGTTCAGGAGCGTCGGGTCGTGCGAGAGCGAGAGGTGCGTCTTCGCCATGCACACCGGCAGCCTGTCGTAGCCCAGCTCCGTGAACGTGCGGAGCTTCTCCTCAGCCGCCGGGAGGAAGGCGACGTCCTCAGCCCCGTAGACGCGCTTGCACACGGCCTCGATCTTCTTCTCGATCGGGGCTTCGAGCGGGTAGACGAAGTCGAACTCGTTCGGCTGCTCCGCCGCGTCGACGATCGCCTCGGCGAGCTCCGCCGCGCCCTCGCCGCCGCGCTCGAAGGCGTCGTTCAGCTCGGCCGCGTGCGCGCCGTAGCGAGAGCGCGAGCGAGCGAACGAGCTCCAGCTCCTCGTCCGTGTCGGTCGGGAAGCGGTTGACCGCGACGACGGCGTTCAGCCCGAACTCCCTGACGATGCCGACGTGGCGGCGCAGGTTCTCCGCGCCGCGCTCGATCGCCTCGACGCCGCCGTCCGGGTCGCCGCCGTGGTGCTTGAGCGCGCGCACGGTCGCGACCACGCAGACCGCGCTCGGCCGCAGCCCGCCGATCCTGCAGACGATGTCGAGGAACTTCTCCATGCCCATGTCGGAGCCGAAGCCGCTCTCGGTGACGACGTACGTCGCCGAGCTTGAGCGCGACGAGGTCGGCGACGAGCGAGTTGTTGCCGTGCGCGATGTTGGCGAACGGCCCGCAGTGGACGAACGCCGGCTGGCCCTCGAGCGTCTGCACGAGGTTCGGCTTGATCGCGTCCTTCAGGAGGACGGTCATCGCGCCGGCGGCCCGGAGCTGCTCGGCGGTGACGGGCTCGCCCTCGCGCGTGTAGCCGACGGTGATCGCGCCCAGGCGGCTGCGCAGGTCGTGGAGGTCGCGGGCCACGGCCAGGATGGCCATGACCTCGGAGGCCGCGGTGATGTCGTAGCCGGTCTCGCGCGGGTAGCCGTTCGTCCGCCCGCCGAGCCCGAGCACGATCTGGCGGAGCGCGCGGTCGTTGATGTCCACGCAGCGGCGCCAGCTGATCGAGAGCGGGTCGATGCCGAGCTTGTTCCCGTGCAGGAGGTGCGCTTCGAGCATGGCCGCGAGCAGGTTGTTGGCCGCGCCGATCGCGTGGATGTCGCCCGGTGAAGTGGAGGTTCATGTCCTCCATGGGCACGACCTGCGCGTGGCCGCCGCCGGCCGCGCCGCCCTTGATCCCGAAGACGGGCCCGAGCGAGGCCTCGCGCAGGCAGAGGGCCACCGTGCGCCCGATGTGGCCGAGGCCCTGCGTCAAAGAGACCGAGGTCGTCGTCTTCCCCTCGCCGGCCTTCGTCGGCGTGAGCGCGGTGACGCAGACGAGCTTCCCGTCCGGCCGGTCGGCGAGCCGCTCGAGGACGGAGAGGTCGACCTTGGCCTTGTACTTGCCGTAGAGGTCGTACTCGTCCGGCGAAAGGCCCAGCTCCTCCGCGATCTCGGCGATCGGCCGGAGGGTCGCTTCCTGGGCGATCTCGAGGCTGCTCGGCATCTGCGTGGCCATCTGGTCGGCTCCTTCCTAGTGCGAGACGGCCGCGGCGGCCAGCTCGGAGACGAGCGTGTCGGTGTGGAAGCGCTCGAGCGCGAACGGCGCGATCAGCTCCGGCGTCCGGCCGGTGGCGACGAGCTCGGCGAGCGTCGTGCCCGACGATCGGCGCCGCCTTGAAGCCGTACGTGCCCCAGCCGGCCGAGACGAGGAAGCTGTCGAGCTCGGTCTTCCCGAGGATGGGGCTGTAGTCGGGCGAGAGGTCGCAGAGGCCCGTCCACGAGCGGAGCACGCGAACCGCTCGAGCTGCGGGAAGAGCTCGAGCGCGTGCCGCGCCGAGTACCTCGAGGAACGGGAACGTGCCCTTGCCGCAGTAGGTCGTGTACGGCTCGATCTCGGCGCCGATCAGGAACTCGCCGCGGTCGGTCTGCGAGACGTAGACGTGCATCTGCGCCGAGACGATGATCACGTCGAGGAACGGCTTCACCGGCTCGGTCACGAACGCCTGGAGGATGTGCGTCGTGATCGGGAGACGCACGCCGGCGAGGTCGGCGACGAGCGTCGACCAGCCGGCGGTCGCGTTCACGACCATGTCCGCTTCGACGCGTCCGCGGGTCGTCTGCGACGCCGGTGACGCGCCCGTTCGAGCGCGTGACGCCGGTCACCTCGGTGTGCTGGTGGATCTCGACGCCACCGCGGTCGGCGCCGCGCGCGAGGCCCCAGACGACCGCGTCGTGGCGGATGATCCCGCCCGGCGGGTGGTAGAGCGCCGCCGGCGACGGGCCAGGTGACGTCGTCGGAGAGGTCGATCTCCGGGCAGAGCTGCGCGATCTCGTCCGGGTAGATGACCCGCGAGTCGATCCCGAGCAGCTGGTTCACCTCGGCGCGCTCGTTCGCGCGTGATGATCGCGCGGTCGGAGTGCGCGAGCGTCAGGTGGCCCGTGCTGGGAGAAGATCAGGTTGAAGTCGAGGTCGGCGCCGAGGCCCTCGTAGAGCTTGACGCTCTGCTTGTAGAACTCGGCCCCCTCGGGCGTGCGGTAGTTGGAGCGGATGATCGTCGTGTTGCGCCCCGCCGCGCCCGAGCCGATGTAGCTCTGCTCGAGGATCGCGACGTCGCGGATGCCGTGGTTCTTCGCCAGGTAGTAGGCGGTCGCGAGCCCGTGCGAGCCGCCGCCGACGATCACGACGTCGTAGCGGTCCTTCGAGCTCGGCCGCGCGGCCGCCACATCCGCGAGACGCGGAAGACGTCCTTCACCGGCGCCAGCCCCTCCGCCGCGTCGACGACGGCCTCGGCGACCGAGTGGCCGAGCTCCTGCGGGACGTAGAGCCGGAAGGCGTCGCCCTCGTCGCTGGATCGGCGCGCGCGTGCACGCGCGCGACGAGGCCCATGGCCGGCAGCGCGTCCAGGTCGAGGTCGGTCAGGCGGCGCGGCGAGCGTCTCGCCCTCGGATCCGGAGGCCCGGCCCAGCCGGCGGAGAGGTCGAGCACGAGCCGGCGGGCGCCGGCGAGGCGCGTCCGCAGCCGTCCCGCCTCCTCGAAGTCGCAGAGGACGAGGGCGCGCTCGGGCGTCAGGCGCACGACCTCCACGCCGCCCGCGTCGAGCCCGTCGAGCTCGCCGCGCACCTCGAGCACCCCGGTGCGGAGAGGTCCTCGATGCCGGCGGGCGCGTGGGCGAGCGCGCGTGCGAGCGGCGAGCTCCAGGTCGCGTCCACCGTGGCGAGGTCGGGGCAGAGGAAGTCGAGGCGGCCTGTCACGAGCGCAGCCGCTCCCCGTCCGGGTCGACGAACGGCGCAGCGGCACGGTCGCCTTCTCGACCCCGCCGTCCACTTTGATCGCCAGCTCGGCGTCCTCCTCGGCGAGGTCGGGCGCCACCCAGGCCAGGCCGATCGACGCGCCCGAGGTGGCCGCTCGCAGCGGGCGCTCGTGACGCGGCCGCCCGGGGCGTCCGTCGACGGACGACCTGCCCGCCCTCGAGCGGCACGACGCCGCTCGTCCATCTCGAAGCCGACGAGCCGCTCGCGGAAGCCGCGCTCGAGCACGTGCTCGAGCGCCCACTTGCCGACGAAGTCGTCCTTGTCCAGCTTGACGATCCACGGCATCGCGGCCTCGAGGAGGTTCGACTCGGAGTCGGTGTCCTGGCCGACGATGATGTGCACCTTCTCGAGGCGGAGCATCCGCTGCGGCTCGAGGCCGAAGGGGCGAACTCCGAGGTCGACTCCCCGCTCGAGGATCGCGTCCCAGACGTGCTCGCCGTACGGGCTCGGGAAGTGGAGCTCGTAGCCGAGCTCGCCGACGAAGCCGATGCGCAGGAGCAGGGAGGGGGCGCCGGCGACCTGCGCGTGCTTCGCGTCGAGGTACGTGAAGGCCTCGTTCGAGACGTCGAGATCGGTGAGGCGGCGTCATCAGCTCGCGCGCGTTCGGCCCGGCGACGTTCAGCGCGGCGAGCGCGCCGGTGACGTCCACGATCTCGACGTCGAGCTGCCAGATCGCGTTCCACCACTCGAACCACTCGACGACGGCGCCCGCGCCCGTCGAGGTGGTGGTCACGTAGAAGTGCTCGTCGGCGAGACGCGCGATCGTGCCGTCGTCCATGATCCTGCCCGCGTCCGAGTTGAGGACGCCGTAGCGGATGCGGCCCGTCTTCATGTCCGCGAAGCGGTTCGGGTAGAGCCGCTCGAGGAACTCGGCGGCGTCCGGTCCGCTGACGAGCAGCTTGCCGAGCGTGGAGACGTCGATGACGCCGAGGGCGTCGTGGACGTTCTCCGCCTCCGCGGCCGGGTCGCCGTAGGAGTGCGGCCGCCGCCAGCTTCCCGTCCACATCATCGTCGCCCCGAGCTCCTTGTGGCGGTGGTGGATCGAGGTGCGCTGCGCCGGCTCGTGCGGACGCCCGGCCAGGAGGCCGAGCTCGACCGGCTGCCACGGCGGTCGCGCGGTCGTCGTCCCGATCGTCGCCTCGTCGGTCTCGTTCTCGCGCGCGTAGAGGCGGATCGAGGGGACGTGGCAGAGCTTGCCCTGGCACGGGCCCATCGTCACTGTCGTGTAGCGCTTCGCGAGCTCGATCGAGTCGAAGCCCTCGGCGATCGCCCGCTTGACGTCCTTGTCGGTCACGTCCTCGCAGATGCAGACGAAGCACTTGCCCTTCTTCGCGGCACCGTTGAAGGTCGCGGGCGGGACGGCCGCCTCGCCGACCTCGCCGGCGGCGGCGCCGACGACCTCGACCCCGTCGGGCAGGTCGACGGGGACGAAGATCCCGCGGGCGGGGTCGTAGTCCACCTTCGCCCCGGCGTGTGCGAGGAGCGCGTAGGCGGGTTGGCGCCCGCCGGACATGACGAGCAGGTCGCAGCCGACCTTGCGCCCGTCGAGCTCGACGGCGGTCAGGCGCTCGCCGTTGCCCTTCGCCGCGATCTCGCGGACGCGCTGCTCGCGGAGGTCGACGACCTCGGCAACCTGCGTGCCTGCCTGCTCCAGGAGCGGCAGCGTGTCCAGCGCCCCCTCGTCCGCGGCGACGACGACGGCCCGTTTGCCGGGCCGGAGCGACCAGCGGCCGACCAGACGGCGCACGGCCTCCGGCAGGACAACGCCGACGAGGTCGTTCCCGGGGAAGACGAGGGGCTGCTCGACAGCCCCGGCCGCGACGACGATCCGGCCCGCCCGGTAGCGGAGCATGAGGGTCCCGGCGTCCACGGGCACGAGCCCGCCCTCGTAGACGCCCAGTGCGACGCCGTTCACGACGTCGAAGCCCTCGCCGGCGTCGGCGCGCGCGGCGTCGGCCTCGACGACGACGACATGCGCGCCTTCCGCCGCATGGCGGCGCGCGGCCTCCCGCCCGGCGGAGCCGCCGCCGACGACGAGCACCTCCGCGTGGCGGTGCTCGACGTCGTAGCGCCGCTCGCGGCCGCGATGCTTGTCGACCCTGCCGAGCCCGGCGACGCTGCGCAGGAACTTCTCGTAGAGGGGCCACGCCCGGCGCGGCCGGATCATCGTGCGGTAGTAGAAGCCCACCGGGGTGAAGGGGCCGCCGATCTTGTCCGTGACCGCGAGCAGGTCGTGGTCGAGCGAGCCGAGGACGTTCTGCGCGTCGACGCGCATCCCCTCGGCGAGGGGGGTCACGCAGGCGCGGACGTTCGGCGTCCCGTCCACCGTCACCATGCAGTTCGGGCACGTGCCCTGGCAGCACAGGAGGCCGCGCGGGCGGTGGTACTTGAAGCTGCGGGAGAAGACGCGCCGCCCGGTGCCGAAGAGCGCCGAGGCGACGGTGTCGCCCGCGAAGCCGCGGACCGTCCTCCCGCCGAACGTGAACGAGAAGACGTTGTCCCGGTCGAGGCGCTCGCCCTGCTGCGGCGGGAGCCTCATGGCCCGGCGGGCACCTCGACGGAGAGGACCTGGTTCGTTCTCGTGTCACGCTCGGCGACGAACCAGGCCTGGCAGCCGCTGCGGTGCCGCCACCACTCGCGCTGGACGCCGGCGACGTTCTGCCTGAAATAGAGGTAGTCGGTCAGCTCGCGGAGGCTCGGCGAGCCCGTCGGCCTGACGGTCACCTCGCCCGTGCAGGCGAACTCGTCGACCGGGCGCGGACCACAGTTGGGGCAGGGGAGCAGGAACGACATCAGGACGCCTCGGCGGCCGAGGCGCGGTCATTCTCGAGCATCCGCGCGAGCTCCGCCAGCACCCACTGGAGCGCGTCGCGGGTGGCCGCCTCCGCCGCCTCGCCGTCGCGGGCGCGGCAGGCCTCGAGGAGCGTGTCGGGCCCGCGGCGCAGGTCGGCGAAGGCCTCCGGGTCGCGGCAGAGGGTGAGGACGTAGCGCTCGACGCGGACGCGCTGGTCGAGGAGGGCGCGCTCGAGCCTGGGCCGGCCGGCGCAGCGGTAGCACGCGTCGCGGAGCGACCAGAAGGAGCCGAGGTAGGCGTCGAGGTCGCCGGCGCGGTAGGCGCGCTCCATCTCGTCGCGGGCGGCGCTCATCTCGGCGAGCGCCTCGTCGGTGACGGCCTCCGCGCCCAGGCGGGCCAGGAACGTCTCCAGTCCGAGCCTGAGCGCCTGGATCTCCTCCAGCTCCTGGACCGAGAGCGGCGCGACCCGGGAGCCGCGGCGCGGCCGGCTGACGACCAGGCCCTCGCTTTCGAGCCGCCGGAGCGCATGTCGCACCGGGGTCAGGCTCACCTGGAAGCGGCCGGCGAGCTCCTCGAGCGGCAGGCGCTGCCCGGGCGCGAGCTCGAGCCGCCCGATCTCCGCGCGGAGGGCGCGATAGACCCCGTCCTCGACGGATGAGATCTCGAGCGGGGTAGGGGCGGGAAGAACGGCAGGCAAACTTGACCTTTGATCAAAGATCCTTCCAGAGGCCGTTGCCGCCGTCAACCCGCGGCGTGGGGCTCAGGCCGTGATCGGGACGTGCCCGGGCCGGGCGGCGACCCGATCGAGCCAGGCCAGGGTGGCAGGGTAGCCCTCCAGGTCGAAGCCGCCCTCGCGTGCGACGTGCGTGTAGGCGTAGAGCGCGATGTCGGCGATGGAGAAGCGCTCGCCGACGAGGAACTCGTGGCCGGCCAGGTGGCCCTCGAGCGCGTCGAGCGCCGCGTAGCCGGCCTGCTGGCGCTCGGCGAGGGCGGTCGGGTCGACCTCGATCCCCTTCGTGAGCCAGAAGCGGGCCACCGCCACGTTCGGCTCGTGGCTGTACTGCTCGAAGAACATCCACTGGAGGACCTTGGCCCGCTCGTAGGGATCGGAGGGGACGTACTCCGTCCCGTCCGCGAGGTACCAGAGGATCGCGTCCGACTCGGCGAGCGGGCGCTCGTCGTCGAGGACGAGGGTCGGCACCCGGAGCCCGGGGTTGAGGTGGCCGAGGACCTCCTGCCGGTCCGTGCGGTCGACGACGTCCATCGGGTAGCGGGTGTACTCGAGCCCGAGATGGGCGAGCAGGAGGCGCACCTTGTAGCAGTTGCCCGAGACGTCCGAGTCGTAGAGCAGCACCACGAACCCCTTTCGGAATGAAGCCTAGTGTCGCCGGGTCGCACCGGCCGGCGTGATGCGTCCTCGGTCGCGCCCGTCTTTTCGAATGCGGGCGCTCTCTGCGTCCTTGTCCTGCGCTCGTCCAGCACACCCCGGCGACGAAGCATCATCGCGAAAGGAGCTCTAAGCCTTCCCGAGGCCCGGGATCCAGTCGGTGCCCGCGAGCGGCACGCGCGCCATCGCCGCCGCCTCGACGGTGAGGGCGACGAGGTCCTCCGGCTCGAGGTTGTGGACGTGCGACTTCCCGCAGGCCCGCGCGAGCGTCTGCGTCTCGAGCGTCAGCACGCGCAGGTAGTTGGCGATGCGGCGGCCGCCGAGCTCCGGGTCGAAGCGGGCGGCGAGCTCGTCCTCCTGGGTGGAGATCCCGACCGGGTCGAGGCCCGCGTGCCAGTCGTCGTAGTAGCCGGAGGCGCTCCCGAGCTCGCGGTAGGCGGCGTCGTGCTCGGGCGCGTTGTCGCCCATGGCGATCAGCGCGGCCGTGCCGATGGAGACGGCGTCGGCGCCGAGCGCGAGCGCCTTGGCGACGTCCGCGCCGGTGCGGATCCCGCCCGAGACGACGAGCTGCACCTGCCGGTGCAGGCCGAGCTCCTGGAGCGCGTCGACGGCGAGGCGCACCGCCGGCAGCGTCGGGATGCCGACGTGCTCGATGAAGACGTCCTGCGTCGCCGCCGTCCCGCCCTGCATCCCGTCGAGGACGATGACGTCGGCGCCCGACTTCACGGCGAGCTGGACGTCGTAGTACGTCCGCGAGGCGCCGATCTTGACGAAGACCGGCTTCTCCCAGTCGGTGATCTCGCGCAGCTCGCCGATCTTGATCTCGAGGTCGTCCGGGCCGGTCCAGTCGGGGTGGCGGGAGGCGCTCCGCTGGTCGATCCCCTTCGGCAGGTCGCGCATCTCGGCGACGCGGTCGGAGATCTTGTGGCCGAGCAGCATGCCGCCGCCGCCCGGCTTCGCGCCCTGGCCGACGACGACCTCGATCGCGTCGGCCTTGCGCAGGTCGTCGGGGTTCATGCCGTAGCGGGAGGGCAGGAGCTGGTAGACGAGGACGGCCGAGTGCTCCCGCTCCTCGGGCGTCATGCCGCCGTCGCCGGTCGTCGTCGACGTCCCCACCTCGGTCGCGCCCCGGCCGAGCGCCTCCTTGGCCGGCGCCGAGAGCGCGCCGAAGCTCATGCCGGCGATCGTGACCGGGATCTCGAGCTCGAGCGGCTTCTTGGCGAAACGGGTGCCGAGCGTGACGTCCGTGTCGCAGCGCTCCCGGTAGCCCTCGAGCGGGTAGCGGGAGACGCTCGCGCCCAGGAGCAGGAGGTCGTCGAAGTGCGGGACGCGCCGCTTTGCCCCGAAGCCCCGGATGTCGTAGATGCCCTCGCGCGCGGCGCGCTGGATCTCGGCGATCACCGGCCGGTCGTAGAGGTACGACTCGCGCAGGCCCCAGGGACGCTCGGCCATCAGTAGGCGCTCGCGTTGTCGACCTTGAACGTGTAGAGCTCCCGCGCCGAGCCGTAGCGACGGAACCCGCCGGGGTCGAGGTCGTCGAGGCCGGCGACGCGAAGGAGCCCGGCAAGCTCCGCGCGGTGCTCGTCGCGGAGCTCCTTCTCGACGCAGTCCGCGCCGAGGCCGGCGACCGAGCCGCGCACGTAGAGCCGCGCCTCGTAGATCGAGTCGCCGAGCGCCTCGCCCGCGTCGCCGCAGACGACGAGCCGGCCGGTCTGGGCCATGAAGCCGCTCAGGTGCCCGACCGAGCCGTTCACGACGATGTCGATCCCCTTCATCGAGATCCCGCAGCGCGCGGCGGCGTCGCCGTGGACGACGAGCAGCCCGCCGCGGCCGGTCGCGCCGGCCGACTGGCTCGCGTTCCCCTCGATCTCGACGCGGCCGGACATCATGTTCTCGGCGAGGCCGGTGCTCGCGTTCCCGCGTACGAGCACGGTCGCGAGCTTGTTCATCCCGGCGCAGTAGTAGCCGACGTGCCCCTGGATCTCGACCTCGACCTCCGCGTCGAGGCCGCAGGCGACCGCATGTGCGCCGTTCGGGTTGAGGACGCGCCAGCGCCGCGGCCCGGGCCGGCCTCCGGCGAGGTCGTGGAGGCGCTGGTTCAGCTCGCGAAGCGGCGTCTCGGCGAGGTCGACGACCTCGACCGCCGCCCCGACCTCGGCGGTGCTCATACCTTCGCCCGCTCCCACGCGTACACGACGCCGGGAACGGGCTCCCACGAGCGCGCGTCGGCGGCGCCCGGGAGCTGCGCGATCGCCCGCTACTCGGAGCCCATCGCCACCCAGTCGTCGGTCTCGGCGAGGACGGCCGGCTTGCAGGCGATCGGGTCGCGGAGCACGGCGAAGCCGTCCTCGGTGCCGACGAGGAACGTGTAGAAGCCGTCCAGGTCGGTGAGGCAGCCCTCGAGCGCCTCCTCGAGGGATGCGCCCTCCCGCAGGCGCCAGGCGAGGTAGCCGGCGGCGACCTCCGTGTCGTTCTCGGTCTGGAACGCGATGCCCTCGCGGCGCAGGCTCTCGCGCAGCCGGTTGTGGTTGGAGAGCGAGCCGTTGTGGACGAGGCACAGGTCGTGGCCCGTCGAGAAGGGGTGCGAGCCCTCGGTCGTGACGCGGCTCTCGGTGGCCATGCGCGTATGGCCGAGCGCGTGCGAGCCCCGGAAGTCGTCGAGGGCGAAGGCGCGCACGAACGCCTCGGGGGGCCCCACCTCCTTGTAGATCTCGATCGTCCGCCCGGCGCTCATCACGCGCAGCTCGGGACGGGCGCTCCGCACCCAGGCCTCGGCGTCGGGAGCCTCGGCCTCGACGACGAGGACCGCGTGGCTCGCCCGCACCTCCGGCTCGGGGGAGCCGCCGAAGGCGTGGCCGAGCTCCGCGGCGACCGCGTCCCAGTCCTGGAGCGGGTCGGCGGAGAAGAGCACGAGCTTGCTGGAGCCGGCCGGCGCCGGGTCGCGGTAGACGGCCACGCCGGCGCTGTCGGGGCCGCGATCGCCCATCTGCCCGAGCATCGCGGCCAGGTGCGAGCCGAGCGACTCCTCGATCTCAGCCGACTTGCCGAAGAGCCCGACGATTCCGCACATATGTCCGAAATCTACATGTGGAAAGGCGCATGGAAGCTCACATGCCGCACGGTCTTTCGGGTGCGGATGTGGAGGATGCGAACATACTCAGAAGCGAGTCAGGTACTCGGTCACCTCCCAGGGCGTCACCTCCTCGTGGTAGCGGTCCCACTCCTCGCGCTTGATGCGGATGAAGTAGTCGACGTAGTCCTCGTCGCGGCCCCGGCCGAGCGCCTGGCGCAGCACGTCGTCCTGCTTGAGCTCGTGCGTCGCCTCGAGCAGGTTCGCCGGCAGCGTCTCGAGGCCGCGGGCCCGGAGCTCGTCGTACGGGATCGCGTAGAGGTTCTCGGAGTTCGGCTCGCCCGGGTCGAGCTTCTTCGCGATCCCGTCGAGCCCGGACGCGAGGACGGCTGTGGCCGCCAGGTACGGGTTGCAGGAGCCGTCGATCGTGCGGTCCTCGATGCGGCCGGGCCCGGGGATCCGCAGCATCTGGGTGCGGTTGTTGTAGCCGTAGCTGATCCACACGGGTGACCAGGTGGCGCCGCTCGCCGTCGTCCCGACCTTCAGGCGCTTGTAGGAGTTGACCGTCGAGGCGGTGACGGCGCTGTAGGCACGGGCGTGGCGCCTGAGGCCGCCGATGAAGTGGTACGCGGTCTCGGAGAGGCCGAGCCCCCTCGGGTCGTTCTCGTCCAGGAAGAGGTTGGTGTCCCCGTCCCAGAGGGACAGGTGGAAGTGGCAGCCGTTGCCGGTGAGGTGCGAGAACGGCTTCGGCATGAAGGTGGCGAGGATCCGCCGCCCCTCCTCACGGCCCTTCCGCTCGGCCAGCTGGTGCACCATGTAGCGGAAGAAGATGGCGCGGTCGCAGCTCGTCAGCGCGTCCGCGTAGGTGAAGTTCTGCTCGAACTGGCCGTTCGCGTCCTCGTGGTCGTTCGCGTAGTTGCCCCAGCCGAGCCCGTTGACGTAGCGCGAGACGGTCGTGAGGAAGTCGTAGTGACGCGAGAGGCCGTTCAGGTCGTAGCAGGGCTTCTCGAGCGTGTCGAGTGCGTCGGCGAGCCGGATGGAGCCGTCGTCCATGAGCTCGACTAGGAAGTACTCGAGCTCGAGGCCCATCTTGAGCTCGAACCCCTGCTCGCGGGCGGCGGCGAGCTGGCGCCGGAGGATCGTCCGCGGGTCGTAGGGCCACTCCTCGCCGTCCACCGTGACGTCGCAGGCGAAGCGGGCGACCGTCGGCTCCCACGGCACAGGGGTGAAGCTCGCCAGGTCGGGGATCGCGGCGATGTCGGGATCGCTCGGGACCTGCCCGATCTCGCCCGCCGCGAAGCCGGCGAACCCGGCTCCTTCGGTGACGAGGTCCTCCAGGTTCGCGGCCGGCACGAGCTTCGCGCTCGGGCGCGCGTACATGTCGACGAACTGGGCGAAGTAGAACTCGATGCCGCGCTCGTCCGACTCCTTGCGGATGTCCTCGACGGTGGGCGCGGCGGCGCTGGCGGTGGCCATGCAACTCCTCCTTTGGGGACGCCAGAAGACGATAACCGCCGTCGGCGCCCTGGCCGATGGCAGGCCTGCACACGCCGCGCCGGCTCCATGTGTGGACGGACGCCAGCCACGCGCCTGTCCGGGCGCGATGCGTCCGCCACGGAGGGCGCGTCCCCATCGGGCGTGCCCCGGGGTCTGACCCCTGGACGCGTCCGTCGGAGCCGGCATGTGTGTCACGAGGATGCAACGGGGCGAGAGTCGGGCATGCGGCTGGCCAGCCGGCGTCATGCGCCTTCGGGGCCAGATTGCCGTCCCAATGGGCAGGGCCGCAGGGGACACGGCTTGGGGTCAGACCCCAGGACCTGGCTTCCGCGCCCGCGCATCGCCCGTGCCGTCTAGGTGTAGTTCCTAAGCACGTTGGTTCATCCGGGCCTCCTTGGAGGCTGGGAGCTGCCAAGCACCCCAGTCCAAGGAGGACACCGGATGAAGGTTCACGGTAACGCGGCGCTCAGCTGGCAGGGGAGGCGGCGGCTTGCGGAGCGGGTGGTCGTGGAGGGTTGGACGCTGGCGGCGGCGGCCGAGGCCGCCGGTGTCAGCGTGCGCTGTGCGCGTAAGTGGGTGGGGCGGTATCGGGCGGCGGGGGTGTCGGGACTCGCTGATCGTTCCTCGGCGCCGCGGCGAGTTGCGAATCGCACGGCCCCTGATCGGGTCGCGGTGATCGTGGCGCTGCGTCGGCTGCGGATGACTGCGGCTGAGATCGCTGAGACGCTGACGATGCCGCTGTCGACCGTGTCGGCGGTGTTGAAACGGCAAGGTATGGGCCGGCTCGGCCTGATCGGGCTCGAGCAGCCGGTCCGCTACGAACGCTCGAGGCCCGGCGAGCTCGTCCACATCGACGTGAAGAAGCTCGGCCGCATCGAGGGCGGCGCCGGCTGGCGCGTCCGCGACCGCAAGCAGCACTACAACCCCACCTTCACCGACAAGGGCGGCCACCGTCGCCGCACGGTCGGCTGGGAGTACGTCCACATCGCGATCGATGACTACAGCCGACTCGCCTACGCCGAGGTGCTGCCCGACGAGAAAGCCGCCACCGCGGTCGGCTTCCTCCGCCGCGCCCTCGCCTTCTTTCGCCGCTACCGCATCCGTGTCGAGCGAGTACTCACCGACAACGGCTCCGCCTACCGCTCCGCCGTCCACGCACTCGTCTGCAGATCGCTCGGCATCCGCCACCTGCGCAGCCGCCCCTACCGGCCCCAAACCAACGGCAAAGCAGAACGCTTCATCCGCACCCTGCTCAACAGCTGGGCCTATGGCGCCATCTACCGCTCAAGCCACGAACGCACCCAAGCCCTTGACGGCTGGCTTTGGCACTACAACCATCGCAGACGACACTCAGCCCTCGGCCACCAACCCCCGGTGACCAGGACCAACCTGCTTGGGTCTTACATCTAGGGCTCGCGGGGCTCGCCCGGGCCGAGCGCGTCCTGCAGGCGCACCATCTTCACGGCGATCTCGACCATGAGCCAGTCGTCCTTGCGGAGGTCGAGGCCGGAGAGCTCGCCGATGCGCCGGAGGCGCTGGCGGAGGGTGTTCGGATGGACGTAGAGCGCCTCGGCCGTCGCGCTGATCGAGCCCCGCCGACGGAGGAACTCCTCGAGCGTCCGCAGGAGGGCGGTCGAGCGCTGGCGGTCGTACTCGGCCACGCGGCCGACCGCATCTCGGTGCGCGTCGCGGACGTCGCCGTGGAACGGCATCCGCAGGAGGTACTTGTAGGGGCCGAGCTCCTCGTAGGTCATGACGCCCGGCGTCCCCTGCAGGACGGTGGTGCCCACCAGCGCGTGGCGCGCCTCCTCGAAGCCCGCGGCGAAGGACTCGGCGTTGCGGCAGACGTTGGAGAGCCCGATCGAGACGGGCGCCTCCAGGCCTTCGTTCAGACCGCGGACCTCCGCCAGCAGCCGCTCCTCGCCCTCGTGCGGGACGCGAAGAAGCGCCCGGGTCGAGTCGTCGCGGCGATCGAAGAGCGAGCCGGGCGCGGCGAGGGCGAGGCCGCGCTCGAACTCGTCCGAGGGCGGCGTGGCCGCGAGGACGAGGTAGCGCTGGTCGAGGTCGCAGCCCAGCCTGGCAGCGCGGCCCTCGAGCCCCGGCCCGGGCTCGCCGCGGGCGAGCTGCTCGAAGAAGTCCTTGATCAGGTTCTTCTCGGTCAGGCGCTCGATCAGCTCGATCTTCTTGAGCGCGACCGCCGTCTGGTTGGCGACGGCGCGCGCGAGATCGACCGCCGACGTGCCCGAAGCGGCCAGGAGGCCAAGGAGCTCGTCGTTGGCGACGAGCGGAACCGCCACCGAGGCCGAACGCCCGCTGCGGGCGAGCTCGGGGCCGAGCTCGGAGAGCCCGATCTTCGTCCGCGCGCCGTCGGCGCCCGGCGCGGAGGCGCGCAGGTGGAGGATCTCCGTGGCGGGGTCGAGCAAGTAGAGGTGGCACGCGGCGGCGCGGAGGAGGAGCTGCGCCCGCGCGGTGACGGCCGGGAGGACCGCTTCGAGCGTCTCGGCCGCCGCCAGGAGCTCGCCGAGCTCGGTCAGGTGCTCGAGCTCGTCCACCCGGCGGAGCATCTCCTCGTAGAGGCGGGCATTCTCGATCGCGCCGGCGACGAGCGAGGCGCTCGAGACGAGCACGTCGACCTCGGCCTCCGTGAACTCGCGCGGGGCCTCGGTGTGGCTGGAGATGACGCCGATGACGTCGCCGTCCCTGCCCATGATCGGCACGGAGACGAGCGACTGGAACTGCTCCTCCTCGAGCTCGGGGACGTACTTCACCCGCGGGTCGTCGAGGAGGCCCTCGCGGATCCACGCGGGCTCCTTGTGCTCGGCCGCCCACCAGGCGAGCCCCTCGCCGCGCTCGAGCTCGACGCCGCCGACGAGGTGCGCGTAGGGGTCGGAGGCGGCCTCAAGGACGAGGCGGTCGTCCTCGAGGAGGTAGACGAAGCACGCGTGCACCGAGCACGCGTCGGTGAGGAGGCTGACGACGGCCCCCAGCACCTCCCCGAGGTCGAGCGACGACCCGACCGTCGAGATGATCGAGTAGAGGAACCGTTCCTCGCCCGCGTGGGTGCCAGACGCGCCGATCAGCGCATCGTAAGACGATTTCGGCCCCAGGTCACGCCCAGCTCGGCGAGGGGGCTTCTCCGGGAGAAGCCCCCTCGCCTCCTCCACCCGGGTTACCGGCGCAACTCTGCGCCCGAGCGGCGCGGGGCGCCGGGCGGCGCGAGCAGGGGCGAGCGCCGGCTCCGAGCGCGACCATACAGCGCGCCGCGCATACGGTCAACAGATTTTCACTTTTACAGGTCGACCTGCGAAACGGGCCCCGGCCGGTCGGCCGCGAGCGCGGCGCCTGTCCGCTTGACGATCTCGAGGACGGCCTCGAGGTCCGGCCGCCCGGTTCGGAAGTTCACGATGCAAGCGCGGAGGAGGTACGCGCCGTCGACGATCGCGTTGGAGAGGAAGGTCTCGCCGTCGTGCTCGAGCCGGTCCCGGAGGTCGCGGTTGAGCTCGTCGAGGTACCGCTCGGTCTCCGGGCGTCCCGTGTCCACTCCGGGCGGGACGTAGCGGAACGTCGCCACGCTGAGGCTGGTCGTGCGCGCCTCCAGCTCCGGGTCGGCGTCGGCCAGCTCGTAGAGCTCGCCGGCGAGGGTGACGTCGTCCGCGATCATCCGCACGTAGCCCTCTCGCCCGACTTGCCGCAGACCGAGCCAGACCTTGAGGGCCCGGAAGCCGCGCGAGTTCTGAAGCCCGTAGTCGACGTAGTTGATCGGAGCCTCCTCGCCCTCGGGCAGGCTGTAGTAGGGCGGCCGGTACGTGAAGGCGTCAACGAGCGCCTGCGCGTCGCGCACGAGGACACATCCGGCCTCGACCGGCGCGTACAGCCACTTGTGCGGATCGACGGCCACGGAGTCCGCCTGCGCCAGCGCCTTCAGGTCGGCGGGCGCGTCGGGAAGCGCCGCGGCCGGCGCGCCGTAGGCGCCGTCGACGTGGAACCACAGGCCCTCTCGGCGGCAGAGCGCCGCCATCTCCTCCAGTGGGTCGACGGCTCCCGTGCTGACCGAGCCGGCCGTCCCGACGACGAAGAGCGGGATCACACCCGCCTCGCGGTCGCGCCCGATCTGCTCGTGCAGCGCGGAGACGAGGAGTCGCTGCTCGCGGTCCGTCTCGATCCAGCGGATCGACTCGGTGCCGAAGCCGAAGAGGTCGGCGGCCTTCTGGATCCAGGTGTGGGCTTCCTCCGAGGCGTAGAGGCCGAGCGGGCGCGCATCCGAGGCCGCCAGGCCGCCGCTCCGCACGTCCCAAGGGGCCTTGGCGCGGCGGGCGGCGAGCAGGCCGACGAAGTTGGCCATGTTCCCGCCACTCACGAGCACGCCGCCGCAGCTCGGCGGGTAGCCGAGCAGCTCGGCGATCCAGCGCACCGTCTGGGCCTCCAGCTCGGTTGCGAGCGGGGAGAGCGGCCAGGCACCGACGTTTGGGTTGACTCCGGCCGCGAGCAGGTCGCCGAGCATGCCGATCGGCGCCGCCGACGACGTGATGTAGGCGAGGAAGCGGGGATGCCCGTTGAACGTCGAGTGCTCGAAGAGCAGGCGCTCGGCCTCCTCCAGCAGCTCGCCGGGAGCCGTTCCGGTCTCCGGGAGTCCGTCGCCCCCGAGCGCCGCCCGCACCTCGGCCGCCTCCTCGCCGGGCGCGACGGGTCGGTCCGGCAGCGACCGGAGGAACTCGGCCAGCGCGTCGACCACCTCGTGCCCCAGGCGGCGGAACTCCTCCGGGTCGATCTCGATCGGGGCGTTCCGGGTCGTGCGTCGATCTTGGGTCGCCATGGCGCTCCCCTCCGCTGGGTCCGACGAGACGCTACCGGGCCGCCGGTCTGATCGCGCCCCCGAGCGGCTCCACGCGGACGGCCGAGACCTTGTACTCGGGCGTCCCGATCAGCGGGTCGCCGACATCGTGGGTCAACCAGTTCACCTTCGCCTCGGCGAAGTGGAGCGCCATCCAGACGAGGCCGGGGTAGACGCGGTCGCCGATCGACGCCCGCGCCTCGAGCTCACCTCGTCGGGAGACGAGCCGCACCCACTCCCCGTCGGCGATCCCGAGCGCCTCGGCGTCCTCGGGGTGCATCTCGACGAACGGATCCTGCTGCTTCTGGGTAACCCCCTCCTCGCGCATCGTCATCGTCGCCGAGTTGTAGTGGTAGAGGGTCCGCCCGGTCGAGAGGACGAACGGGTACTCGGAGTCCGGCTGCTCGATCGGAGGCCGGTACTCGACCGGGTAGAACCTTCCCTTCCCGCTCGGACGGGCGGGGTGCGAAGCGTGCAGGTACGGCGTGCCCGGATGGTGACGGTCCGTGCACGGCCACTGGAGCCCCACGTCCTCGATCCGGTCGTAGCGGATGCCCGCCCAGAGCGGCGTCAGGTCGGCGAACTCGTTCCACGCGTCCTCCGGGCTTGCGTACTCGGGCCAGCTCGGCGCCGAGCGCCTCGGCGATCTCGACGACGATGCGGAAGTCCTCGCGTGCGTCTCCCGGGCACGGGACCGCCTTGCGCACGCGGTTCACGCGCCGCTCGGTGTTCGTGAACGTTCCGTCCTTCTCGGCGAAGCTCGAGGCCGGGAGGACGACGTCGGCGAACATCCGGCTCGTGTCGTTCAGGAAGATGTCCTGGGCGACGACGAAGTCGAGGCCGCGCCATTCCCTCCTCGACGTGGTGGGCGTTCGGCTCGGTCTGCACGGGGTTCTCGCCGACCAGGTAGAGCGCCCGGATGCGCCCGTCGTGGAGGCCGGACATCATCTGGTCGAGCCGGTAGCCGGGGGTCTCCGGGCACCTCGACGCCCCAGGCGTTCGAGAACTTGGCCCGGATCTCCGCGTCGTCGACCGGCTGGTAGCCCGGCAGGTAGGCCGGATTCGCGCCGGCGTCGTTCAGGCCCTGGACGTTGTTCTGCCCGCGCAGCGCGTTCAGGCCCGTCGACTCGTAGCCGAGATGGCCCGTCATGAGCACGAGGTTCGAGAGCGACCAGATGTTGTCGACGGCGCAGGCGTGCTCGGTGATCCCGAGCGTGTAGAAGATCCCTGCGTGCGGCTCCCGCGCGTACTCGCGCGCGGTGGCGACGATGTCGGCCGCGGGGACGCCGGTGACCTGCTCGGCCTCCTCGGGCGTGTAGCGCCCGACCACGTCGGCCACCGCGTCGAAGTCCTCCGTGTGCTCGGCGATGTACGCCTCGTCCTGGAGGCCCTCCTTCAGGATCACGTGCATCATCGCGTTCAGGAGCCAGACGTCCGAGCCGGGCCGGAGCTGGAGGTGGCGTTTCGCCAGCTTCGTCAGCCAGATCTTCCGCGGGTCGGCGACGACGAGCGTCGCGCCCTTCCGCGCCGCCTTCTTCATGCGCAGCGCGAGGACCGGATGGGCCTCGGTCGTATTCGAGCCGATCACGAGGAGGAAACGGGTGTTCTCGATCTCGGGGATCGAGTTGGTCGTCGCGCCTCTGCCTAACGACCTGACCAGGCCGTAGAGGGTCGGAGCGTGTCAAGTGGCTTCGCAGGAGTGGACGGAGTTCGTCCCGATCGCCGTCCGCGCGAGCTTCTGGATGAGGAAGTTCTCCTCCATGGTGAGCCGGGCGGAGGCGAGGACGCCGATCGCCTGCGGGCCGTACTCCGCCTTGACGCGGAGGAGGCCCTCGGCTGCGACCCGGTAGGCGTGCTCCCAGCTCGTCGGGTGGAGCTCGCCGTCCTCGCCGCGGACGAGCGGCTCCGTCAGCCGGTCCGGGTGGTGGACGAAGTTGAAGGCAAAGCGGCCCTTGACGCAGAGGTTGCCCTCGTTCGAGACGTAGTGCGGCTCGGAGGTGACCTTGACGATGCGTTTCGACTCGGGGTCGACGTTCAGGTCGAGCTGGCAGCCGACGCCGCAGAAGGTGCAGGTCGACTTCACCTTCTCGAGCGCGCGCTCCGGCCGCTCGGTGCCCTCCTCGAACTTCTCGTAGATGGCGCCGGTCGGGCAGACGGAGAGACAGCCGCCGCAGAGCTCGCACTCCGTGTCGAGCCAGGAGTGACCGTGCGTGGGGACGATGCGGGCGTCGGCCCGCGGCCCTCGAGCGAGAGCGCCGAGCACTGCATGACCTCCTGCGTGTAGCGCACGCAGCGGTTGCAGAGGATGCACGCGTCGGGGTCGTAGCCCATGAACCTGTTGCGGTCCTCGTAGGGCTCGCGCTTCGCGTCCGGCAGGATGAAGGGCGCCTCGGCGTCGAGCTCCTCCGCCAGGTCGACGAGCTCGTTCGGCCGGCCGCCCGGATTCGGGTTCGAGGTGCTCGGCCAGGAGCATCTCGGTCAGCGTCTTCCGGAGCTGCGGCACCGAGGAGTTCGTGGAGACGACCATGCCCTGCGGCGACGCGCGTCGCGCAGGCCGGGAGCGGGCGCGGCGAGCCTTCGACGCCGACCACGCACATGCGGCAGCCGCCGTACGGGCTCGAGCTTGTCGTCGTGGCACAGGGTCGGAATGAAGACGCCGTGCCGCGCGGCCGCGTGGACGAGCAGCTCTCCTTCGGGCGCGGTGACCGCTTGACCGTCGAGCGTGAACGGAGACCACCGTGCTCATCGGGCCATCGTACCGTCGCCGCCGCTCACGTCACGCGGGTGAGGGAGGCGTCGACCTCGCGGTACTGCTCGAGCTCGACGACGCGTCGCAGGCGCAGGACCGACTCGCACACGTCCGCAAACCGCGTGTACAGGGGCGGGAAGCCGAAGCGCACGCTGTCCGGGCCGCGGAAGTCGGGGACGACCTCCGCGAGCTCGATCAGCGCCCGGCAGATGGGCCACGCATCGGGATGGCGGAACGACACATGGGCGCCCCGATGCTCGGGATCGCGCGGGGTCCCGACCTCGACGCCCAGCGGCGCGAGGAGCTCGTCGTGGAGCTCGATCGCGTACGAGGTGAGCGCTCCGGCCTTGGCGGCGATTGCGTCGATGCCCGCCTCGGCCACGAGCTCGGCACCCGCGCCGCACGGCACGAGGCCGAGCACCTGCGGGCTGCCGGCCAGGAAGCGTGCGACTCCCTCGGCGGGCTCGTAGGGGCTTCCCATGGCGAACTGGCCGCGCTGTCCGAACCAGCCCTGGATGGGCGTCCGCAGCTCCTTCTGCAGCGCCGAGCGCACGTAGAGGAACGCGGGGGCCCCGGGGCCCCGCGTTCAGGTACTTGTAGGTGCAGCCGACCGCGAGGTCGACCCCGTGCTCCTCCAGCCGCACCGGCACCGCGCCCGCGGAGTGGCTCAGGTCCCAGAGGACGAGCGCTCCGGCGCGGTGGGCGGCCTCGGTGATCGCCGGCAGGTCGGCCCGGGCGCCCGAGCGGTAGGCGACGTGCGAGAGCGAGAGGAGCGCGACGTCGCCTCCCGCGCAGGCCGCCTCGACGTCGGCGGCCTCGGGCCGTCGACGGGGTCGGCGTGGATGAAGCGGAGCTCGGGTGCAAGCCCTCGAGGACGTAGCGGTCGGTCGGGAAGTTGCCGGCGTCGGTGACGACGGCCGTCCGTTCGGGCCTCGCCGCGAGCACGGCGCTTGCGAGCTTGTAGAGGTTGACGGTCACCGAGTCGGTGACGAGCACCTCGCCCGGCACGTGCTCCGAGGACGTGTTCGCCGAGCAGGTCGCCGACCTCGGCAGGGAGGCTCGATCCACTCGTGCCAGCCGCGGACGAGCGCCGTCGACCATTCGTCGACCGCGCCTCCGAGCAGCTCGCGGGTCCGTCGGGAGCCGGCCCAGGGAGTTGCCGTCCACGTAGAGCGGCCCTCCGTCCTCGAAGACGAACTCGTCCCGGAACCGGCAGAGCGGGTCGGCGGCGTCCCGCGCCTCGGCGTCCTCTCGCGCCTCGGCGTTCATTCGTGCGGGCGCCGGCTCCCCGAGCGGCGCGAACGAGTCAGGCCAGTAGCGGAATGCGGCGCGCATCGGGAAGGGGGCGCCCTGCCCGAGCCCGCAGATCGAGGTGGACGCCATCGCGTCCAGCCACTCCTCCACCTGAGCTCGGGACTCATGGCGACCCGGACCCCGTCGAGCTCGTTCAGGAGATGGTGCAGTCCGCGGTTGCCGATCCGGCAGGGGGTGCACTTCTGGCATGACTCCTCAGCGAAGAAGCGCATGGTCTCGCCGAGGAGGCGGAGCGGCGAGTAGCTTGCGGGAAAGACCTGGACGCCTCCCGAGCCGGCGCCGACTCCCCACTCGCCGAGCGCCTCCCGGGTCAGGGGAACGTCGAGCGCCGCCGGAGGGAGGATTCCGCTGGCCGCGCCGCCGGGCACGATCGCGCCGATCTCCTCGGTCTGCGCCGCCGGCCTGCTCGTCGATCAGGTGCCGAAGCGTCGCTCCGAGCGGTGCCTCGTAGCATCCCGGCTCGCTCACGGCGCCCGAGACCGACCAGAGGCGCACGTTCGGCCAGGCTTCGCCTCCCTCGCGCAGGATCGCCGGGATGTGGGCGAGCGTCTCGACGTTGTTGATCAGGGTCGGGCGGCCGAGGTAGCCGAGCTCGCTCGGGAAGGGAGGCTTGAGTCGCGGCATCCCGCGGCGTCCCTCCATCGACTCGAGCATCGCCGTCTCCTCGCCGCAGATGTAGGCCCCCGCGCCGACCACGAGCTCGACGGAGATCCCGTCGAGCGAGCCCGGCCTCCCGCACCTCCTCGAGAGCGCCGAGCAGCCGGCTCCGGGCCGTCGCGTACTCCTCTCTCAGGTAGATGAAGCCTTCGGTCGCCTCGGCAAAGCGCATGGCGATCAGCATCCCCTCGAGCATCAGATGCGGCCGGAGCTCCATGACGTACCGGTCCTTGATCGTTCCCGGCTCGCCCTCGTCGGCGTTGACGATGACGTAGCGCGGCCCTGGCTCCCGCGCCACTGCCTCCCACTTCAGGCCGGTCGGAAAGCCGGCGCCGCCGTAGCCCGTGAGCCCGCTCGCCTTCAGCTCCTCGACGATCCGCTCGTTCGCCGGCAGGCTGCGCAGGAGCTCGTAGCCGCCGCGCGCCTCGTAGTCGGCGAGCGTCTCGTCGGCCTGCGCCAGGCCCGTGGAGGCGCCGTCGTTCGTGCGATAGGCGACCTCGGGCTCGACGGCGTCGCCGCGCAGGAGCACCGGGGCGAGATCGCAGTGGCCGAGGCACTCGACTCCGAGAACGGGGACGCCGTCGGCGACCTCCCGCTCCCGTGCCAGCACGTCCTGGGCGCCCAGGCAGTCGCAGACGGGGCCGATGCACACCCGCACCGCGTTCATCGGCACGCGCAGGAACGAGTAGAAGGAGACGACCTCGTCGACCTCCCCTCGCCGGATGTTCATGTGGTCGGCGATTGCGTCCGAGAGCTCGGACGTGATCGGCCCCACCCCGCGCCGGACGCGGCCGAGGTTGTCCAGCAGCTTCGTCCGCTCCTTGGGTAGCCCCGGCAGGAGCTCGGTGAGCTTGAGGACGTCTATTGTTCGATCATAGTGAACGCCCAGCCGCCGTACTCCGCGGCCCGCGCCGACGTCCTGCGGCTCCCGGGCCGGCGGACGGAGCGGGACGAGCTGGCGGTCGAGGAGCCGCTTGAGATCCGCGTCGACGGCGAGGCGATCGCGGTGACGATGCGCACGCCGGGCCACGACGAGGAGCTGGCGCTCGGGTTCCTGCTCTCGGAGGGGGTCAGACCCCAGGGCGCGTCCCTTCCGGACGATCTCGCCGCCAATACGGTCGAGGTGGTCGTCGACGACTTCGACCCCGAGCCGTTGCGGCGGAACTTCTATACCTCGTCCTCGTGCGGCGTCTGCGGCAAGGGCGCGCTCGAGGCGGTCGCCGTCGCGGCGCCGCCGGTGGAGAGCGGGCTCACCGTCCCGGCGGAAGTGGTCGGGGGGCTCCCCGACCGGCTCCGGGCGGCCCAGCCCGCCTTCGCCGCGACCGGGGGCCTGCACGCGACCGGCCTCTTCGCCGCCGACGGGACGCTGCTGCTCGTCCGCGAGGACGTCGGCCGCCACAACGCCTTCGACAAGGTCGTGGGCCGAGCGTTCCTCGAGGGGCTGCTCCCGCTCGCGGACGCGCTCGTCTGCGTGAGCGGCCGGCTCTCGTTCGAGCTCGTGCAGAAGGCGGCGGTCGCGGGCGTGCCCGTCGTCGCCGCCGTCGGGGCGCCCTCCACGCTCGCGGTCGACCTCGCCCGCGACCGAGGGATTGCGCTCTGCGGCTTCGTCCGCGGCGGTCGCCTGAACGTCTACTCCGAGGCCTGGAGGATCACGTGACCTTCGCGGTCGCCGCCGGGGCCTACGACCGCCTCGTCGGCCGCTACAGCTACGCGCTGATGGACGCGCTCGTCGGCGCCGCCGGCCTCGAGGCCGGCGCGGCGGTGCTGGACGTCGGAGCCGGCACCGGAGGCGGCCTCCGGCGCCTCGTGGAGCTCGTCGGGCTCGAGCGCCTGGCTGCGGTCGACCCCTCGGAGCACTTCGTCGGGGCGCTCCGCGAGCGCTTTCCCGGGCTCGTGGTGCGGCTCTCCCCGGCCGAGTCGCTCCCCTTCGACGACGACTCCTTCGACGCAACGCTCGCCCAGCTCGTCGTCAACTTCATGGCCGACCCCGAGGCCGGAGTCGCGGAGATGCGGCGGGTGACCAGGCCGGGCGGCGCCGTCGCCGCCTGCGTCTGGGACTACGCCGGCGAGATGACGCTCCTGCGCACCTTCTGGGACGCGGTCGCCGAGCTCGACGGCGAGGGCGCGGCGGCGGTCGACGAGCGGACGCGCATGCGCTTCGGCCGCTCGGGCGAGCTGGTCGCGCTCTGGCGCGACGCGGGGCTCGACGACGTCGAGGAGGGGGAGATCGTCGCCGCCGCCGCCTACGAGAGCTTCGACGACCTCTGGGAGCCGTTCACGCTCGGCGCGGGGCCGGCGGGCGCGTACGCAGCCTCCCTCGCTCCCGGGCCCCGGGAACGCCTGAAGGCCGCCTACCGCCGGCGGCTGGCGGTTCCCGACGGGCCCTTCGAGCTGACCGCGCGCGCATGGTTCGTCGTCGGGCGCGCGTAGCCGGGGCGCTGCTCGTCGGCGGGGCGAGCACGCGCTTCGGCTCGCCGAAGGCACTGGCCCGCTACGGGGGCGAGACGCTGGCCGAGCGCGGCCACCGCGTGCTCGCCGAGGCCTTCGAGCACGTGATCGTCGTCGGCAAGGCGGCGGACGGGCTCGAGCTCCCCTTCCCCGTGCTCGACGACGGGAGCGAGACCCGGGCGGCGATCGTCGGCGTCGCCGCGGCGCTCCGGCTCGCCGGGGCCGAGCGCGTGGTCGTGCTCCCCACGGACATGCCCCAAGTGACCCCGGATCTCCTGCACACCCTCGCCGGCGCCTGCGAGGGCGTCGATGCCGCCGTGCCCTCCACCGGGCCCCTCCCCGGCGCTTACCGCCGCTCGGCCCTCCCGATCCTCGAGGAGCACATCGCCGCCGGGGACCTGGCGCTCTACCGGGCGTGCGTCGAGCTCGAGTCGCGCGTCGTCAACTGGGACGAGGAGACCCTCCTCAACGTCAACACGCCCGCGGATCTTCGAGGCCTTGAGGCGCTTCCGGCAGCCGGTAGTCAGCCGCAACCCCGGCTCCGTGAGGACACCGATGCCCTGCCGCCGGGACGCTGGCATCGTCGGAGGCAGTGAGACCGGTCAACACCATCCTGGACCGCTTCCGGCGGGCCGCCGCGGTGCCCGCCGCCGCCGGCGACGAGCTCGCCGCCGAGCTCGTGCCGCTCTTCGCTGCGCTCGACGAGGTCGAGGAGGAGCGGGAGAAGCTGCGGACGGAGGCCGCCGGTGCCGCCGAGAAGCGCCTCGCGGCCGCCCGGTCGGAGGCGGCCGTGATCGTCGCCAAGGCCCGGGAGGAGGCGGCAGGCGCCCGGGCGCAGACCGAGGCCGAGGCCCGGGAAGCCGCCTCGCGTGAGAGCGAGGCGCTCGTCGAGCGGGCGGAGGCCGAGGCCCGGCGGATCGGGGAGGCCGGCTCGGATCGGATCCCCGCCCTGGCCGCGGACGTCGCCGCGTGCGTGAAGGAGGGCTCGGCGTGAGCGCCGGCTGGGTCGCCGGAAGCGTCCGGGCGCGCCTTCTCCTCGGCCGACGGCTCGGCCGCGACGGGCGCGAGGCGCCTGGCCGCCGCCGCGTCCCAGGACGCCCTCGCGGCGCTCGCGTCCACCGCGTACGGGCGCAGGGAGCCGGGGGCAGACACCCGCTCCGCCGAGCGGGCCGTGGCGGCGACGACGCTGCTCGACATGCCGTCTGCTGGCCGGCTGGCTGCCCCCGGGCGGGGTCGCGACCATGCGCGCGCTCGCCGGCTGGTTCGAGCTCGTCAACGTCGAGGATCGGCTCGCGTACCTCCTGGGCGGAGAGCCCGTCCATCCGTTCGACCTCGGCAGCCTCGCCACGGCCTGGACGACCGTCGGCGCGGCGCAGTCCCCGGGCGATTTGCGGAGCGCGCTGGCGGCCTCGGCCTGGGGCGATCCGCGGAGCGAGGAGCCCCACGACGTCCACCGTGCGCTCCTGCTGTCCTGGGCTCGCCGCGTCGCGGCGGAGGTCCCGAAGCGCGCGGCTGGATCGGGGGCGCCCTCGCCGTCCTGCTCGCCCGCGAGCGGCTGCTCCTCGGACGCGAGGGGCCCCGCGAGGCCGCGACCGGGCTCGGGCTCGGGTCGGGCTGGCACGACGCCGCCTCGGTTGCGGCGCTCGCCGCAGCCCTGCCCGCATGGGCGGCGTGGCCCCTGGCGGCGGCGGAGCGGCCCGAGGATCTCTGGCGGGCCGAGGTCGCCTGGTGGCTGCGCCTCGAGCGCGACGCCGAGGCGATGGTCCGCGACCGGCGCGAAGGACGGAGCACCGTCGTCGGCGCGGTCGCGCTCCTGGCGGTGGACGCCCGGCTGGTGCGCGCGGCGCTCGGGGCGTCCGCGCGCGACGATCCCGGCATGCTCGAGGAGGTTCTCGGTGAGGCTGCGTGAGCAGGTCGCCTCGACGACGATGAGCCGGGTTGCCGTCGTCGCGCCCGAGCGCGGGCTTCGCGACGCGCTCGTGGTCGTCGCCGACTCGGGCGTCCTCGAGCTCGCGGGCTCGCTGCCGCCGGCCGAGGGCCAGGCGCTCGAGGCGCTGCGCCGGCTGGAGCGGGCGGCCTCTGTCAACGGACGTGTCGAGCCGCGCCTCGACGAGCGGGCCGCCGAGCCGGCCCGGCTCGAGGAGCTCGGCCGCCAGGACCTGCTGACCGGCGAGGTGGAGCTCGCGCGCCGCGCGGCGGGCGCGGTGCGCCACGGACGCTTCGCGGCCGTCGTCGGCTGGATCCCGACCGGGGCGGTCGCGACGCTCGAGGAGCGGCTCGCGGCCGTCGGCGCCGGGCTCGTCGAGCTCCCCGCTCCGGCTGGGCCGAGCCGCCGACCCTGCTCCGCGACTCGCCGCTCGGGCGGCCGTTTCGCCCGCTCGTCGAGACCTACGGCGCCCTGCGCTACCGGGACATCGACCCGACGCCGTTCGCGGCCGTCTCCTTCGTCCTCATGTTCGGGATGATGTTCGGCGACGTCGGCCACGGGATCCTGCTCGCCCTCCTCGGCGTCGCCCTCGCCCGCTCTCGCCGGCCGCGCCTGGCCGCCGTACCACGGCCTCTGGCCGTTCATCGTCGCAGGCGGCGTGGCCGCCGACGTTCTTCGGCTTCCTCTACGGCGAGGCCTTCGGGCCGACGGGTCTCGTGCCGACGCTCTGGCTCGACCCGACGGAGGAGCCGCTCGAGTTCCTCGCCGCCGGGGTCGCGGTCGGAGCCGTGCTCCTGGCGATCAGCTATGCGATCGGGATCGTCAACCGCTGGCGCGAGGGCGGCGGCCTCGCGGCGCTGGTCGCCCCGAGCGGGATCGCCGGGTTCCTCGTCTTCCTGGGGCTGGGCGTCGCCGCCGCGGGCGTCTACCGGGGGACGACCTCGCTGCTCGTCGCCGGCGGCGCCGTCGGACTGGGCGGCGTCCTCCTGCTCGGAGCGGGCTTCCACGCGGCCGCCGGCCGGGGCGCCGCGGCCGTGACGCAGGCTACGGTCGAGGTCGTGGACGCCGTCGTCCGGGTCGTCTCGAACCTCATCTCCTTCGCGCGCCTGGCCGCCTTCGGCCTTATGCACGCGGCGCTCCTGGCCGTCGTGTGGGACGCGACCACGGCGCTCTGGGGAGGCGTCGTGGGCTCGGCGCTCGCGATCCTCGCCTTCCTCGTCGGCAACGCGATCGCGTTCGCGCTCGAGGCGCTCGTCGCCGGCGTCCAGGCGCTGCGGCTCGAGTACTACGAGCTCTTCTCCCGCATCTTCGCGGGCGAGGGCCACCGTTTCTCCCCGTGGCACATCCCGCTCGACTCGCGAAAGGAGTCATGATGGAAACCATGATCTTGACGGCGCCGATCGTCGCCGCCGTCACGCTCGGCACCATCGCCTTCCTGCGGCGCTCGCCGCGGCGGGGGCTCCGCCGCCTGGCCGTCGTCACCGTCGTCGTCGCGCTCGGCGCGCTCGCGCTGCTCGCCGGGCTCCTGCTCGGCGCCGTCGAGCCCGCGGCCGCCCAGGACGGGGCGGCGGCGCAGGGGAGCGACGCCACCTGGGCCGCCTTGCTCGGCGCCGCGATCGCCGTCGCGGGCTCGGCGATCGGCGCCGCGATCGCCGTCGCCTACACGGGCGCGGCCGCGCTCGCGGCGATCAGCGAGAAGCCCGAGATGTTCGGCCGCGCGATGGTGATCGTCGGGCTCGCGGAGGGCATCGCCATCTACGGGCTCGTCATCGCCGTGATCCTGATCGGCAGGACGTGAGCCGGGTCGCCGCCATCGGCGAGAGCGAGGCGATCGCCGGCTACGGCCTCGCGGGGGCCGAGCTGCATCCGGCCGCCTCGGAGAGCGACATGCGCGCGGCCTGGGAGGGGCTCGGGCCCGACGTCGGGCTTCTGCTGCTCACCCCCGCCTCGGTGACCGTGCTCGCGACCGACCTGGCCGAGGCCCCCGAGCTCCTGTGGGTGGTGATCCCGGCGTGAGCGTCGAGCGCCTCAGGGCGACGATCCTCGCCGCCGCGGAGGACGAGGCGGAGGCGACGGCGGACGAGGCGGAGGCACGCGCCGCCGAGATCCTCGACCGGGCCCGCTCCGAGGGTGATGCCCTGCTCGAGCAGGCGCAGGCCGAAGGGCGGCGGGTAGGCCTGCTCGAGTCCGCCCGGGCGCGCGCACACGCCCGTCGGCGCGCCGGGGAGCTCGTGCTCGCGGCGCGGCAGGAGGTGTTCGAGCGCTTCCGGCGCGAGGCGCACGCGGCCGCCCTCGCCCTCCGCGGGGACGAGAGCTACCAGGCGCTCCTCGACCGACTGGCGACCGACGCCGCGGAGGCGCTGGGCGAGGATGCGGCCGTCGAGCTCCACCCGCCCGCGGGCGGCGTGACCGCCCGTGCGGGCCGGCGCAGCGTCGACTTCACCCTTCCCGCCCTGGCGGACCGCTGCATCGACGGCCTCGGGGTCCGGCTCGAGGAGCTCTGGCGATGACCGGCGGCACCGTGGTTCGGGTCGACGGCCCCGTTGTCCAGGTGCGCGGCATGGAGAGTGCGGCCATGCTCGACCTCGTCGAGGTGGGGCCCGCGCGGCTCCCGGGGGAGGTCATCGCGCTCGAGGACGGGCTGGCCACGATCCAGGTCTACGAGTACACGGGCGGGCTGCAGCCGGGGGAGCAGGCCGTCTCGAGCGGCAGGCCGCTGACCGCCGAGCTGGGGCCCGGCCTGCTCGGCGGGGTGTTCGACGGGATGCTCCGCCGGCTGACCGGCGCGGAGGACTTCCTCGGGGCCGGCGAGCGGGCGCCCACGCTCCCGCGCGAGCGGCAGTTCGTCTTCGCCCCGACCGCGGGGGAGGGGGCCGAGGTCACGCCCGGAAGCCTGCTCGGGGTCGTGCCCGAGACGGAGGCGTTCGAGCACCGCCTCCTCGTCCCGCCCGGCGTCTCCGGCAGGCTGACGTGGCTGGCGCCGCCGGGCGACGTACGGGGTGGACGAGCCCGTCGCGGCCATCGGCGACGAGCAGATCGCGCTGGCACGCCGCTGGCCGGTCCGCCGCGCGCGACCGTTTCGCGAACGGCTCCTCGCTTCGGCCCCGCTCGTCACCGGCCAGCGGGTGCTCGACCTCTTCTTCCCGGTCGCCCGCGGGAGCTCGGCCTCCGTCCCCGGCGGCTTCGGCACCGGGAAGACCGTCCTGCTGCAGCAGGTCGCCAAGTGGTGCGACGCCGACGTGATCGTCTACGTCGGCTGCGGCGAGCGCGGGAACGAGATGGCCGACGTCCTCGACGAGCTGCGCGAGCTCGAGGACCCGCGCACCGGCGCCCGCTCCTCGAGCGCACCGTCCTCGTGGCGAACACGTCCAACATGCCGGTGCTCGCGCGCGAGGCGAGCATCTACACGGGCGTCACCGTGGCCGAGTTCTACCGCGACATGGGCTACGACGCGGTCCTGATCGCCGACTCGACCTCCCGCTGGGCCGAGGCGCTGCGCGAGGTCGCCTCGCGGACGGGGGAGCTTCCGGCCGAGGAGGGCTACCCGGCGGGGCTCGCGTCCGCGCTCGCCTCCTTCTACGAGCGGGCCGGCCGCGGTGACCACGCTCGGCGGCCGCGAGGGCTCGGTCACGATCCTCGGCGCCGTCTCGCCTCCCGGCGGGGACATGTCCGAGCCGGTGAGCGCCCACACGCGCCGGTTCGTGCGCGCGATGTGGTCGCTCGACCGCGACCTCGCCTACGCGCGGCACTACCCGGCGGTCAGCTGGCGCGAGTCCTGGTCGCGCGACGCCGAGCGGCTGGCCGAGTGGCACTTCCTGCGGCGGGACGTGGGCTGGGCCGCCGGCCGCGAGCGCGCCCTCGCGCTCCTGGCCGAAGCCGACCGCCTCGAGGCGATCGCCCAGCTCGTCGGCGCCGGCTCGCTGCCCGACCGGGAGCGGGTCGTGCTGCTCGGCGCCAGGCTGCTGCGCGAGGCCGTGCTGCAGCAGAGCGCGCTCTCCGCGAACGACGCGTTCTGCACGCCGGCGAAGCAGGCGGCCCTGCTCGAGCTCGTGCTGACCGTCTACGACACCTGCGCCGGCCTCGTCGGCAGGGGCGTCTCGGTCGAGGCGCTCGAGAGACCGACCTCTCGGCGGTCGTCCGCGCCCGTGACGACACGCCGGCCGACGGCGCCGAGGAGGTCGCGGCGGTCGGGCGGGAGGCGCTGACGCACCCTGGAGTCGCTGACATGAGCCACATCCCGGTCGCCTACTCCTCGCTCACCTCGATCCGGGGGCCGCTCGTCCTCGTCGAGGGCGTGCGACGGCGTCGGCTGGGACGAGGTCGGCGAGATCCGGCGCCGACTCCGGCCCGCCGCGGCACGGCGTCGTGCTCGAGGTGGACGGCGACCTCGCCGTCGTGCAGGTGTTCGAGGGCACGGGCGGCCTCAGGCTCGACGACGCCCGTGTCACGTTCGCCGGCTCGCCGATGCGGATGCCGGTCGGCGAGGCCTGGCTCGGGCGCGTCTGCAACGGCCGCGGCGAGCCGATGGACGGCGGCCCGCCGGTCCTGGGCGAGCCCCGCGCCGTCGGCGGTCGGCCGATCAACCCGGCGCGCCGGGAGACGCCGCGGGAGCCGATCGTCACCGGCGTCTCCGCGATCGACGGGCTCGCGACGCTCGTGCGCGGCCAGAAGCTGCCGATCTTCTCGGTGGGCGGCCTTCCGCACCTGGAGCTGGCCGCCCAGGTGGCCGCGCAGGCGCAGGCGGGGGAGGGAGACGAGCCGTTCGCGGTCGTCTTCGCCGCCATGGGGATCACGCACGCCGACGCGGCGACGGTGCGGCTCGCGCTGGAGGCGCGGACGGCCGAGGGCGACCTCGTGCTGATCCTGAACACCGCCGACGACCCGCTCGTCGAGCGCATCGCCACGCCCCGGATCGCGCTCACCGTCGCCGAGCACCTCGCCTTCGACCTCGGCCGGCACGTGCTCGTCGTCATGGCCGACATGACGAGCTACTGCGAGGCGGTCCGCGAGGTCGCGTCGGCCCGCGGCGAGATGCCGAGCCGCCGCGGGTATCCGGGCTACCTCTACAGCGACCTCGCCTCGCTCTACGAGCGGGCCGGCCGTCTGCGCGGACGTCCCGGCTCCGTCACGCAGCTGCCGGTGCTGACGATGCCCGCCGGCGACGTCACGCACCCGGTGCCCGACCTGACCGGCTACATCACGGAGGGCCAGCTGGTGCTGTCGCAGGAGGTGCACGTCCGAGGCGTGTACCCGCCGTTCGACCCGCTCTCCTCGCTCTCGCGGCTCATGCGGCTCGGCGCGGGCCCGGGCCGGACGCGCGACGACCACCTGACGGTGGCGGCGCAGCTCTACGCAGCGCTCGCGCAGGCACGCCGGGCCGCCGACCTCGCCGAGATCGTCGGCGACGACGCCCTCTCGGTCGGCGAGCGGCAGTACCTCGCCTTCGCCACGGCCTTCGAGGAGCGGTTCCTCGCCCAGGGGCGCACGGAGCCGCGCGGGATCGCGGAGACGCTCGACCGCGCCTGGGGCGCGCTCTCGATGCTGCCGCGGCGCGAGCTCGCCATGATCCCCGGCGAGCTGCTCGACCGCCACTACGAGGGCGCGGCATGAGGCTTCGAGTTCCCCCCGGCCGGGCGGGCCGCCTCTGGCTCATGCACCGCCTCGACGTCGCCCGCCGCGGGCAGGACGTTCTCGACGAGAAGCGGCAGGCGCTCATGCGGGAGGAGGAGGGCGCCCGCGCGCGGATGCTCCGGGCCCGGCGCGAGTGGGAGGCGAGCGCCGAGGAGGCACGTCGCTGGCTCGACCGTGCCGCCGTCCTCGGGAGCGAGCGCTCGATCGCTCTCGCCCGGCTCCATGCCGGCGGCCCCGCGCGCGTCGAGGTGGCCTGGCGGAACACGCTCGGCGTCGTCCACCCGGTCGAGGCGACCCTTGCGCTTCCGCCGGCGCGGCACGCGGACACCCTCGCCGGCTCGGCCGCGCTCGTGCCCTGCGCCGAGGCGCACCGGCGGGCGCTCGAGGCCGCGGCCCGCTACGCGGTCGCCAGAACGAGCCACGAGCGGGTCGCGGCCGAGCTCGAGCGGACGATCAGGCGGCTGCAGGCGATCGAGCGCCGGTGGCTTCCCGAGCACCGGCGGGCGCTCGCCGGCGTCGAGTTTCGCCTCGACGAGGAGGAGCGGGAGGAGGCGGTGCGGCTGCGCTGGGCGAGCGACCGGGCCGCCGGGCCCTGAGACCCGCCGGCCGTCCCCGAGCGGCGACGCTACGCGCCGGGGCACTCCGCGCGCTCGAGCGAGAGGCGGAGGTCTTCGAGCTCGGAGCGCACGTCGTCGAGCGATCGCTGCAGGAGCTCGATCCGCTCCCCGGGCGTGTCGCCGACGACGCCGGGCTCGCCGGGCTCGGGCGGCTTCTTCCCGGAGCCCTCGGCGAAGAACGAGGCAAGAGAGGCCGCCACCGTCCCGAGGAGGATGACGCCGACGAGCATGAGCATGACGGCGACGACCTGCCCCTCGGCCGTCTGCGGGACGATGTCGCCGTACCCCACGGTCGTGACCGTCACCATCGCCCACCACACGGCATCGCCGTAGCTCGAGTACTCGGGCGGGCCCTCGACGTGCTCGACGATCGCGGCGGCGAGGAACACCGCCGCGGCGACGCGGAACACCTGGCCCCGCGGAGCCGACGGCTGCTCCGTCGGGCTCCCGGGTCACGATAGGCCCGTGCCACCCGCCCGCGATGAGAGGCTCCGCCGCTGGGAGACCCGCACGACGCCGTGGATCATCGTCGCCGCCATCCTGCCGCTCCTCGACGTGTTCGCGCCCGGGACGCACACGGCGTTCAGGGTTCCGCGACCCGTCGCCCCCGATCGGCCCTACGGTCGCCGTAGTCGGCGCCGCGCGCGCGGGCGGACGCCGACCCGGCCGGCGGCCGTTCCCGGTCGGGACCTGCGAGGAGGCGCCGGAAGAACGCCGTCGTCGGGGCCGTCAAGTAAGCAGATCAGCATGACGAGTCGGTCTCGGACACCTCTTCCACCGGTTCGGTATCCGCGTTGAGGCGCGCTCCCGTCACCGCCGCGGTTCGAGTCGGTGAGTACGAACTCGAGGCCAGCTCGCGCTCCGGCACCTTCGCAGCGTTCGCGGCCGCCTCGTCGACGGTCGATGCAGCCGCGGCTCGCCGGAACGAGGCGTCGCTGCGGAAGGCGCTCGCCGAGCCGGACGACGGGCAATGGATGCGGGCGCCGCTCGAGAGGCTCGAGGCGCTGGAGACGAGCGCGGAGTCGGTCACCGATCGGGTCGAGCATGCCCACACGCTTTTCAGCGCGGCGGCGGAGGATCGGCTCCTCGACCCTCGTCTCCTCGCGGGCGAGATCGGGGGGCTGCTCGATCTTCTCGCACGGCTCGACCGGGACGGGCGCTACGAGGAGGAGATTCGCGTCGCCAGGGCGCTACGGGGACTGTGCCTCGTCGCGTTTCGCTGGATCGATCTCGTCCGCTCCCTCCGCTCCGCCCTCGCCGCCGCCGACGCGCTCGGCGACCGGGCGGGACGAGCATGGGCGCTGAACGAGCTCGGCGCGCTCCACCTGTGCGCCGGCGACGCGACACAGGCAGGCGCGTATCTCGACGAGGCGCTCGGGCTCCAGCAGGAGCTGGGAGACACCGTCGCTCGTTGCGCCACCCGCCACAACCGCGACTGCGCACGGCGCGACACCACGCCAGCCGCCCAGGCGAGCTCGCCCGGGCCGCCGGGCCGTCCGCGGCTCGTTCGACGACTCGCGGTCGTCGGCGGCATCGCCGTCGTTGCCGCCGCGCTCGTCGGCGGGATCGCCCTCGGCCAGGCGAGAGCCGACCTGGGCGGCGACGATCCTGACGACGACGCCGGCGCTCTGGTCGTGAGCATCGGCGAGCGGCCTCCGAAGAACAGCCCGAGGGCGGCCGCCGGCTTCTCCTTCTCGGCGGAGAACGCCGAGGGATTCGAGTGCAGGCTCGATGACCGCCGCTTCCGGCCCTGCTCCAGCCCCAGGGAGTACCGAGATCTGGACGAGGGACGGCACACCTTCCGGGTGAAGGCGATCGGCGCCGGCCGCCAGGGCTCCACGGCGCGCTACGTCTGGCGGATCGACCTGACCGCCCCGGCGACCGCGATCACCGACAGCCCGCCCCGGCGCTCGACGGAGACGAGCGCGGCGTTCCGGTTCGAGGCCGACGAAGCGGTCCGGGGCTTCGAGTGCCGGCTCGGGCATGAGCCGTTCGCCGCCTGCACGAGCCCGGACAGCGTCGCCGGCCCGCTGGCCGACGGTGGTTACGCGTTCGCCGTCCGCGCGATCGACCTCGCCGGTAACGTCGGAGCGCCCGTCGCGTACACGTGGACGGTCGCGGCGTCTGCCGGGCCGGTGGCAGAGATCGTCCGCGGTCCGGACACGCCCACGAACGAGACAGCGGCGCTCTTCGGCTTCCATGCGCCGGAGGCCGCCCGTTTCGAGTGCCGCCTCGACGAGGCGCCGTTTGCTCCCTGTAGGAGCCCGCGGTCGGTGCCGGGCCTGACGGACGACATCCGCACGTTCGAGGTCCGCGCGCTGAATGCCGTCGGCACCGCCGGCGAGGCGGCGCCGTGGACGTGGACCGTCGATACCGCGCCTCCGAGCGCGACCATCGATCGGAAGCAATCGACGAGCAGCACGCTGGTGTTCGGGGCAGACGACCCGGGAAGCTCGTTCGAGTGCCTCCTCCGGGACGTGCAGGCCGACTTCGCCCCCTGTACGAGCCCGTGGAGCGTCGCCTGGCTCGACCAGGGCGAGTACCACTTCGCGGTCAGGGCGGTCGACGAGGCCGGCAACTTCGGCCCGGCCGACGAGCTCGACGTTCAAGGTCTCGGCGCCCTACTCGGCCTTGCACTGACGGCCGCCGCCGAGGGCGGCTGCGGGGTCCGCCGTCCGCGCTCAGGTCTCGCGGTCCCAGTAGTCGACGCCGCTCTCGCGGCGGACGACGACCTGGTCGCCCTCGTTCCCGGTCCAGACGCCGATCTTGTTGCTGTCCGGGTAGACGGCCACGTTCAGCGGGTTCTTCGTCGAGAGGATGAGGACCCGGACCGTCTCCTCGGTCCGGTTCGTCACCTTGTGCGCGCCCTCGGGGCCTTCGGGGAAGCAGACGAGGTCGCCCGGCTCGAGCACGTCCTCGCCCGCCGGGTGACGGATCGTCGGGCGACCCGAGACGACGAGGAGCCACTCCTCGCAGCCGTACTCGTAGTGGTAGGGGCAGTCTGCTCTGCCCGGCCCCAGCTCGTAGATCGTCGCGCCCATCGCCGCGGCTCCGATCAGCGGGCCGACCCGCGTGTAGCCCGCCTCGTAGGCGGGCGGGTCGTCCACGTCGCGGGAGAGCGGACCCGTGAAGAGGTTCACGCGGCGCATGGCGGGATTATGCCTCCCTCAGCCCGCGACGCTGGCCAGCCCGCGGGGTGCGACGACCCGCTCCCGCTCCGCCCCGACCGAGATGAGGCCGACCTCGACGCCGAGGCGCTCCTCGACGAAGGCGACATAGGCCCGCGCGGCGGCGGGGAGGTCGGCGAGGGAGCCGGCCTCGCCCAGCGGCTCCTCCCAGCCGGCGAGCGTCTCGTAGACGGGCTCGGCGTGGTGGAAGTCGCTCTGGTGCGCCGGGAACTCCCCGGTCTCGGAGCCGTCGGGAAGCCGGTAGCGGACACACACCGGGAGCCGGCCGAAGGCGGAGAGGACGTCGAGCTTCGTGAGCGCGAGGCTCGTCATGCCGTTGACGCGGACGGCGAAGCGAAGCGCGACGAGGTCGAGCCAGCCGCAGCGACGCTCGCGGCCTGTGGTCGTGCCGTACTCGGCGCCGAGCTCGCGCACGCGGTCCTGCTCGGCGCCCTCGATCTCCGTGGGGAAGGGCCCCTCGCCGACGCGGGTGACGTAGGCCTTGGCGACGCCGAGGACGCGGTCGATGCGGGTCGGCCCGATGCCGACGCCGGTCCGCGGCGCCCGGCGATCGGGCTCGACGAGGTCACGAACGGATAGGTGCCGTGGTCGAGGTCGAGCAGGGTGCCCTGGGCCCCTTCGAGCAGGACCCGCTTCCCCTCCCGGAGGGCGGTGTCGACCAGGAGCGAGGTGTCCGCGACGGACGGGCGCAGGCGGACGGCGTAGGCCTCCATCCGCTCGGCGAGCTCCTCGACCTCGAGCGGGGCGACGCCGTGGACGCGCTCGAGGACGACGTTCTTCTCGGCGAGCGCGGTCTCGAACTTCTGGCGGAGGATCTTGGGGTCGAGGATGTCCTGCACACGGATGCCGATCCGGGCGGCCTTGTCCGCGTAGGCGGGGCCGATCCCGCGCCGTGTCGTCCCGATCTGCAGGCGGCCGAGGCGGCGCTCGCTGGCGGAGTCGATCGCGACGTGCCACGGCATGATCAGGTGCGCGTTGCCGGAGACCCTGACGGTCTCCGTCGCGATGCCACGGCCCTCGAGCTCGTCGAGCTCCGCGACGAGCAGGCCCGGGTCGACGACGCAGCCTGCGCCGACGACGCAGAGCTTTCCGGACAGGATCCCCGAGGGGACGTGGTGCAGGGCAAACGTCTCCCCGTCGAGCACGATCGTGTGCCCGGCGTTCGGGTCCTCCCTGGTAGCGGCAGACGAGGTCCGAGTCCATGGCGAGAAGGTCGACGATCTTCCCCTTGCCCTCGTCGCCCCACTGGGCGCCCACGATCACTGTGGCCGGCATCCGCGCCAGAGCTTAGTCGCCGGGTCGGCTCCGAGGGACTCGTCCACACGGGGTGTGGAGAGAGCCGCACGAATTTCCCGCGCCGTGCGGGAATTCCGTCCACATGGACTGGGGGTCCCCCTGGGCACCGTCGTCCGCCCGGCATGGGAACATGTGTTCTTCGTTCCTGCGCAGGGAGGATTTCTCGACTGTGAGTAGCTCGTCCACAGGGCCCGTAGAGTCACGTCCGATGGCGACGAATGGAGCCCGGACCGGGGCCGTCCAGGACCCGCAGGTGCCCCCCCAGAACCTCGACGCCGAGGAGTCCGTCCTCGGCGGGATGATGCTCTCGCCCGCGGCGATCGCCGCCGTCAGCGAGGTGCTCTCGCCGGACGGGGGGGAGTACTACCGGGAGAGCCACGCGAAGATCTACCGGGCCGCGCTCGCCCTCTACGCCAAGGGCGAGCCCGTCGACGCGATCACGCTCGTCGACGAGCTGGACGAGCGGGGGGAGCTCGAGGACGTGGGCGGGAAGGTCCGGGTGCACGAGCTCGCCGCGCTCGTGCCCGCGAGCGCGAACGCGGGCCACTACGCGCAGATCGTCAAGGAGGCGGCGACCCTCCGCGGCCTCATTCGTGTGGGCGGCGAGATCTCGCGCCTCGGCTGGGAGCGGCCCGGCGAGACGCCGGAGCTCGTCGACCGGGCGGAGCAGATCCTCTTCGAGCTCTCGCAGGAGAAGGCGACCTCCGAGTTCAGCCACATCGAGACGCTCCTGAAGGAGAGCTTCGAGCGGATCACGCAGCTCTACGAGTCGGGCACCGACGTCACCGGCGTCCCCTCGGGCTTCCGCGATCTCGACCGGATCACGTCCGGCTTCCAGGAGGGGAACCTCATCGTCATCGCCGCCAGGCCGAGCATGGGCAAGTCGGCGCTCGGCCTCGGCGTCGCCGCGAACCTCGCAGTGCGGAAGAACGTGCCCGTGGCGCTCTTCACGCTCGAGATGTCGAAGGCCGAGGTCACGCAGCGGCTGATGTGCAGCGAGGCGAAGGTCGAATCGCAGCGCCTGCGGACGGGCAAGCTCTCGGCCGACGACTGGCCGCGGCTGACCGCGGCCTGCGACAAGCTCGCGAAGGCGCCGGTCTACGTGGACGACACCGGCTCGATCACGATGATGGAGATCCGATCGAAGGCGCGGCGGCTCAAGGCGAAGCACCCCGACCTGGGGCTGATCATCGTCGACTACCTCCAGCTCATGACCTCGGGGACGACCGTCGAGAACCGCGTCCAGGAGGTGTCCCAGATCTCCCGCTCGCTGAAGGTGCTCGCGCGCGACCTCGACGTTCCGATCGTCGCGCTCTCCCAGCTCTCGCGCGCGGTCGAGCAGCGGCACGACAAGCGGCCGATCCTCTCCGACCTGCGCGAGAGCGGCTCGATCGAGCAGGACGCCGACATCGTCATGTTCATCTACCGCGACGAGTACTACAACGCCGAGGAGTCCGACCAGCAGGGGCTCGCCGAGGTGGCCGTCGCGAAGCACCGCAACGGGCCTACCGACACGGTCAAGCTGTCCTTCCTGAAGCGCTACGCGAAGTTCTCGGATCTCGCCGCCGCCTGAGCGGCTCCGCACGTTGTGAGCGGGGCGCCGAGCCGAAGCCGACGCCCCGCTTCCGAGGAGGGCCCTTGGCGTGAGCCGCGTGCCGCTGACCACCCGACGCGGCAGGGCCCGTGTTTCTTCCCTCCCGGAATCCGAGGGGCCCCGCGAGCGTTGACGACAACATGATCGCGCGCTGGTGGCGGGGCTGGGCGGCCACGCACGAGGACGCAGACGTCTACGAGGGGCTCCTGAAGACGACCATCCTCCCGTGGGTGGGGAGTCACGAGGGTCACCGCGGCTCGTACCTCGTCCGCCGGGACGTCGAGGGCGAGGTCGAGTTCGCCACCTTGACGCTGTGGGACTCCGTCGACTCGATCAAGGCGTTTTCAGGCGAGGACTACGAGGTGGCGGTCGTCCCCGAGCCCGCCCGCGCCGTGCTCTCCCACTGGGACGAGCGCTCGGTGCACTACGAGGTGGCCGTCAGGCCGGACTAGATTCGCCGCCGGCCTCGGCCGGCTCCCCGGCCACCGGCTCGGTCTCGCCGGCGGCTTCCCCACCGGAGGGGTCCGCGTCCTGCGGCTCGGTCGCGCCTTTCGCCCCTGCGGCTTCGGCCCCCGCGGCTTCCGCCTCGACGGGTTCCGCCTCGAGGGCTTCCGCATCCTCCTCCGCCTCGATCTCGGCGATCGCGGCTTCGACCTCGCCGCTCGCCCCGGCGGCCTCCGCCTCCGCCTCGGCGGCTGCGGCTTCCTCGGCCGCGGCCAGCGCCTCCAGCTCCTCCTCGGGCGGCAGCTCGCCGCCGATCGGGACGACCAGCGTCTTCACCTCGACCGTGACGTCCTCGAAGACGGCGATCGGCACGGCGTAGCGGCCGATCCGCTTGATCGGGTCCCTGAGGTCGATCTTGCGCCGGTCGACGCGGACCTTCCGCGTTCGCCAGATCTCGTCGGCGACGTCGGTCGCCGTCACCGAGCCGAAGAGCGTGCCCTGCGGCCCGGCGTTGACGTCGAAGCTCAAGACGGTCTTGCGCAGGGTCTCGGCGATCGACTCGGCCTCATCGGCGCTGCGCGCCTCGTGGCGGGCGCGCATGGCGTCGCGGCGCTCGAGCTCGGCGACGCGGGCGGCCGTCGCCTCCTGGGCGAGTCGGCGTGGCTTGAGGTAGTTCCGCATGTATCCGCGCGAGACCGAGACGACGTCGCCGCGGAGGCCGACCTTGTCGACGTCCTCGAGGAGGATGACGTCCATCAGCGATTTCCACCGCTGACGTGATGCGAGTCCACGTACGGCAGCAGAGCCACCTCGCGCGCGCGCTTCACCGCGACGGCGATCTGGCTCTGGTGCCGCCGGCAGGCCCCGGTTATGCGTCGGGAGCGGATCTTCCCCTTCTCGGAGATGTAGCGCCGCAGCTGGTTGTAGTTCTTGTAGTCGACCTCGTCGATCTTCTCCCGGCAGAAGTAACAGCTCTTCCGCCGCGTGGGGCCGGACGACGGGGACGTGCGGCGCTGCCGCTTCGCTTGCTCTCGTGCCATGGCGTTCGACCTCCTCTCTAGAACGGGATGTCGTCGTCAGTGGCGGACGCGCCGGCGCGCGCGAAGTCGCTCTGGTCCGGCGCGACGTCGGACGAGGGGATGTATTGGCTCTCGCCGCCGGCCTCGCCGCGGCTGTCGAGGAACTGCACCTGGAAGGCGACGACCTCCACCTTCGAGCGCTTCGAGCCGTCCTGGGCCTCCCAGGAGGACCAGTCGAGGCGGCCGTCGATCCCGACCCGACGGCCCTTGGCGAGATGCTGGGACAGCATCTCCGCCTGGTTCCCGAAGACCTTGACGTCGAAGAAGTTCGGCTTGTCGGTCCAGTTGCCGGCGTCGTCCTTCTGGCGCCCGTTGACCGCCAGCCCGAGCTGGAGGACGGGCGTGCCCGACGGCAGGTGGCGGAGCTCGGGGTCGCGGGTGAGGCGGCCGACGAGCGTGACGCGGTTGATGTCTCCAGCCATGATTCTCAGCTCCTCAGTCGAACGTCTGTTCTATCCTACTCGGCGGCCTGGACGGCCTCGGGGGCGGGCGTCTGGCGCTGGCGCTGGGGAGCCGCGGTCGGCTCCCGGGCCGGCATCGTGGCCGAGGGCGGTAGCCTCCGCACCGCCAGGTGGCGCAGCACGCCGTCGGTGATCTTGAGCACCCGTGTGAGCTCGGCGAGCGTCTCCGCGTCGCAGTCGAACTGCAGGAGGTAGTAGAAAGCCTCCGGCTTCTTGTCGATCTCGTACGCGAGCTTCCGGCGCCCCCAGGCGTCGTTGCTCTGCCAGGTCCCGCCGCGCTCCGCCACGAGCTCGCGGATGCGTGTCAGGATCTCGGCCTGACGTTCCTCGGCCAACTCGGCGTCGAGCAGCAGCATGATCTCGTATGGGTTCACGGTTCCCGTCTCTCCTTCCCTCGGTCTAGCGGCCCCGCCGTCGGCGCGCCGCTCGGGAATCAGCGGCGCCTGGCGAAGCGAGAAGCCCGTCGAGTATAGCGGCGCCTACCTCCTTGCCCGCCGCCGTAGAGTCATGAGAGAGTGCCGGAGGTGGGAAGAAAGGCGAAACTCGTGCTCCTCGCCTTCGCCGGGGCCGCTACCGGCGCGGTGCTCGCCCGCCGCCGTCGTCCGGCGGAGGCTCCCGCGGTGCCCGACGAGCGCACGGAGGAGCTCCGGCGCAAGCTCGAGGGGACGAAGGGAGCGGTCGCGCCGGCGGAGCCGCCCGCGGAGCCGGCGGAGCCGCACGTAGAGCCCGCCGAGCCCCTCGAGCCCCCCATGGAGCCCGCGGAGCCGTCCGCGGAGTCTCCCGAACCGCCTGCCGAGCCCGAGCCCGTGGAGCGCGCCGAGCCCCCGGCCGCCGAGGAGCCTGCGCCGCCCGGGTCGACGCCGCCGGCGCGCGCTCGGCCGGCGGCCGGGAGGAGCGCCCCGCCGCAGGACGAGTTCGAGGCGATGCGGCGGCGGATCCACGAGGAAGGCCGCGCCGCGGCGGAGGAGATGCGCCGCTCCGCCAACCCGCCCGACGAGCGCTGAGCGTCCAGCGGAACGAGCACACCGTCGAGATCGCGGCGCCGCCCGCTGAGGTCTTCCGCTGGCTCGTGGGCTCCGCCGGTCGGCTCCGCTGGATGGGGGCGCTCGTCGAGAGCGAGCCGCTGGACGAGGGCACGCCCGCGGTGGGCAGCCGCTTTCGCGACGTCTTCGAGGACCTCGGACAGCAGGTCGTGCTCGAGGCCGAGGTGATCGAGCTCGATCCGCCCCGCGCACTTGCGGTCCACCTGGTCGCGGACGAGCTCGAGGCGACGAGCACGTCGCGCGTCGAGGCCTCGGAAGCCGGAAGCCGGCTCACCGCCACGGTCGAGACGACGTACAAGGCGCTCGCCGCCCGGTTCGTCGCCCCCGTCGTCGCCCGTCGCGCCCAGCGGCAGCTCGAGGCCGATCTGGCGCGCCTCAAAGAGCTCGTCGAGCGCGGCGAGGACCCGGCCTCGGCGGACTAGCAGCCGCCGGCGTCCTGGTATCCGCGCCAGCGGGCGCCCGTCTCGCGCCAGGCGGCGTCGCCCGTCTGCCGGGCGAGGCGCTCGAGGAGCTTGACGTGGTAGGCGTGGTAGGCGGGCGTCGCGGCGCTCCCGTCGAGCGAGTACCGCGACCAGCAGCCGGTGTCGAACTCGCCGAGGAGTGACTGCGTCGTCCTGCTCAGCCCGGCGACGAAGGCCTCCGCTTCGCCGTTCCCGGACAGGCTCGCGTACTCCCGGAGCGAGACGATCGACTGGAGTTGGGCGTTGAGGACGACGATGCTCGAGAAGCTGTATTCCTGGATCCAGTCGCCGCCGGCGACCGGCAGCGTCAGGCTGCGGGGGATCGCCCGGAAGGAGGCAGCGGCGGCGTCGAGCAGCGAGGGGTCGCCGAGGAGGTCGCCGGCCCGCGCGAGCGCCTGGGCACCCGCCGCCTGGGCGAACCCCGACGTCCAGACCTCCGGGCCGCCGAAGGGGAAGCGGTACTGCCAGAGCAGGGCGTTCCCGCTCCTGACGCCGCGGGCGACGAGGGCGCGCGCGAGGCGCACGGCTTCCTCGGCCCGCTCCTGGCGGGCGAGCGTGTTCAGCCGGGAGAAGCTCGCGAGCGGGTGGAAGCGGTACCCGTGCTCGGGGAAGAAGCGGTACACGATCCCACTGCCGTCCGAGACGGAGGCCTCCCGGATCTCGGGCGGCGCCGTGCGCAGGCGCTTGACGCCGGCGCGGAGCTCGGCGAACAGCGGCCCGCGGGCCGTCGAGTAGCCGTCGGCGGCACCGGCGACGTCGCGCAGGACGAGCCCGATGATCGCGGCCCGCCCCGGCTGCTGCGACCGCAGCGCGCGGGCCGCGCCGGCGAGGCGCGGCCGCCTCCGCCGTCGCACCGTCGAGCTTGCCCTCCGCGACCGCGGCCTCGAGCCCGGCCCTGATCGTCGCGACGTCGGACCGCGCGCTCTCCCAGGCCGCCTCGCGCAGGGCCTTCGCCGTGGAGGGTCCGGCGACGCCGTCGGCGGCGAGGCCGCTCGAGGCCTGGAAGGCCGCCACTGCCGCCGCCGTCGTCGGCCCGTACGCGCCGTCTACGCCCGAGAAGAGGCCGAGCGCGGCAAGCGCCGCCTGGAGGTCGCGGACGCGGGGGCCGCGGTTCCCCTCCTCGAGCGGCGCCGACGGCGGAGGCGCAGGGCCCGACGCGAGCGGCGCGGCCGGCGCAGGGCCCGCCGCCCCGACCGGCTCCCGACGGTCGTCGAGGAGTGACAGGCGGACGACGACGGCGAGCGCGACGACGAGGAGAAGCGCGACGACGGCCGCGAGCGCTCCCGGCAGCGGCGAGCGCCGCTCGATGCCGGAGCGGACGCGGACGAGGTCGCCCGCGAGCGTCCTCGGCCGAGGCCGCGACGGGGCGGCGATCGGTGTCGAGGACGCCGCGCCAGGCCCCTCGCCCCACCAGTCGAGACTCTCGCCGTCGAAGAACGACTCGGCCACGTAGCAGTCGCGACAAGGGTAGGACGGCGCCCGGATGTCGACTACTGTCCGGAGTGCGCCGGGTAAGGGGACCGCGTGAAGGCTGCCCGCATCGGCTGCTCCGGCTGGAGCTATCCGCACTGGCGGGGCGCCGTCTACCCCGAAGGCGTGCCGCAACGGCGGTGGCTGGAGCGCTACGCGTCGCTCTTCGACACCGTCGAGGTCAACACGACCTTCTACCGCCTGCCCCAGCTCTGCGCGGTCGCCGCCTGGGCGGAGGCGACTCCGGACGGGTTCGTCTTCTCCGTCAAGGCGAGCCGCTACCTCACGCACGTCCGGCGGCTCCGCGACCTCGGCGCCGGCATCGAGCGCTTGTACGCGTGCCTCCGGCCGCTCGTCGAGTCGACCAAGCTGGGGCCTGTGCTCTGGCAGCTTCCGGAGACGTTCCACCGAGACGACGAGCGTCTCGCTGCGGCGCTTGCCACGTTCCCGCCCGGGCGCCATGCCGTCGAGTTCCGGCACCCGAGCTGGTTCGCGCCCGACGTCTACGCGCTCCTCGAGGAGCAAGGCGCGGCGCTCGTGATCGGCGACCACCCTGAGCGGCCGTTCCAGGCGCTGGAGCTCACCGCCGACTGGGCGTACGTTCGCCTGCACCACGGCACCCGGGGTCGGCGGGGCAACTACTCGGACCGGGAGCTCGAGACGTGGGCCCGACGGATCGGCGCGTGGCGGCGGCGCGCGGAGGTGTTCGTCTACTTCAACAACGACCGGGAGGGCTTCGCCGTGCGTAACGCCCGGGACCTCGCCGGACAGCTCTCGTAGACGCGCGAGAGCGTTCCGGAGGCCAGCGCCCGCCGCCCGCGGCGAGCTGCCCGCGGGCGGCCTGTGGACGCTCGCCCGTCGGAGCCCGCTCTACGCCGAGTGAGTCGCCGAGCGGCGTGCTCCGCCGGAGAGGTCGACCGGACATCGCCTCACGCCCGCGCGGCTAGCCTCCAGCTCGACTCGCCGTCGCGACGGCGTTCCAGGGTGGGTGGGGGCTAGCCCGGCAGGCCCGCCGCGCGCCGGCCCGGGCCGGAGCGGTGTCGCCGCCGGCGCCGGCGGTAGAGGGCCCGCTCGACCGCCAGCGTCGCCACGCCGGCCGCGAGGATGCTCGCGACGTTGACGCCGAGGAGGAGAAGGGAGCCGAGGACGTCTCCCCAGTCGCGGTACGCCGTCGCCAGCCCGGCGTTGGCGAGCGCGGGGATGGTCGTGATCGAGACGAGCACGCCGACGAGCGCGCCCGACTTCACGGTCGTGAGCGAGAGCATCCCCGCGACGCCGGCGGCGAGAGCCACGATCACCGACCACCGGTTCGGCTCCGAGACGAAGCCGGCGAGGAACGCCTCCTTGCGGTTGCTCGGCACGAGCTCGGCCGCCAGGGCGAGCTCGGTGAAGAGCCAGGCGGTGAGGAAGGCGAGGCCGAAGCCGGCCGCGAGCGCGACGAACGACCGGCGGAGCGCGTCGCGGTGCCGGTCGAAGAGAGCGACGCAGATGCCGGCGAGGGGGCCGTAGTCGGGCCCGAGGATCATCGCGCCGATGATGAGGATGACCGACTGGGTGATGAGGCCGACGACCGCGATGATCATGGCCAAGGCCATGAAGGCCAGGTACTCGCCGTCGAGCTCGGTCCACTCGGAGCTCCGGGCCGTCACCTCCTCCCAGACGACGGCGCCCGTCCCGGCGCGCTCCGTCCGCGCCCGGATCGCCGAGACCTCCTGCGAGAGGGCGACGTCGATGGGGATGACCGTGACCGCGCCGGCCCGCGGGATCCCCATCTCCTCGAGGTCGGCCAGCAGCATGCTGGCGGCGTCCCGGCCGACGTCGGCGGTGACGAGGTCGCCCGGCGGCTTGCGCGCCTGACCGGGCTCGTGCACGACGTTGGTCGCCTCCGGCGCGGCCTCGAAGAGCGCTCGCGCCCGTCGGGCCTCGTCCGGGGGAGCGATCACGCGGACGTGGAACACGGCGCCGCCTAGGCCTCGCCCTCGATCGCCTCGTCCCGGCTGACGCTCGGGCCGGTCCTGACGGGCGAGGACGAGGCCGATGAGCGGATAGACGAGCACGGACAGCATGCCGGCGCCCACCAGCGCCGCCGCGACGTCCGTCCCGATCTCGCCCCGGCCCTGGGCGACGTCGATCACCGCCACGATCAGGGGGAGCCCGGTGGCCGCGAAGAACGCGAGCGCGGCCGTCCGGCGGCCGCCCAGCTCGCGCAGGGCCAGGAGCGAGGCGGAGCCGCGCGTGACGACGAAGAGGCAGAGGAAGAGCGCCGCGAGGCTCAATCCGGTGGTCGTCAGCAGGCCGTCGAGGTCGAAGTCCAGCCCCGTGGTGATGAAGAAGATGGGGATGAGGAAGCCGTACCCGATCGTCGAGAAGCGCGGCAGCAGCTGCTCGCCGGTCTCGCCCTGCGTGACCAGCCCGACGACGAGGCCGGCGCCGAAGGCACCGAGCACGTAGTCGAGGTCGAGCTCCGTTGCGAGCAGGGTGAGGAGGGCGAGCACCGCGAGCGACAGGCGCACCGCGAGCTGGCCGCTCTTGTTCACGGTCTCCTCGATCATCGTCAGGATCCGCGGCGGCTGGAAGCGGAGCGCGACGCCCGCGGCCCCGGCGACGACCAGCCCGAATCCGATCAGGAGGACGATGCTCGCGGCGGTCGCGTGCGCGCCGGTCAGGAAGAGCGAGATGACGATGACCGGCCAGAACTCGCCCGCCACCGCGGCGCCGAGGGTGTTCTGTCCGAGCGGTGACCCGAGCACGCCCGCATCGGAGAGGATCGGCAGGAGCGTCCCCAGAGCGGTCGTGGCGACGGCGACCCCGATGATCCAGCCGTCCGCGTCGATCCCGCCCGCCTGCAGGGCGAATCCGGCCGCCACGCCGAGCGTGAGCGAGATGCCGTAGCCGTACGTCCCGCGGGCGAGGAGGCGGCGCGGCACGCGGCTGTGGACGACCTCGATCCCGGCGAGGAAGAAGAGGACGATGAGGCCGAAGCCGGAGAGGAACTCGATGTAGGCGTCGGACTCGGCGAGGTCGAGCACCTCCGGGCCCATGAGGATCCCGAGCAGGATCTCGACGACGACGGTCGGGATCACGAGCCGCCGGCTCAGCTGCGAGACGAGCGTTGCCGCGGCGGCGGCGCAGAAGACGAGAGCGATTGAGACGAAGTCCGGCTGCTCGACCAGGATCTAGCTCCTCATGGCGTCTCGGGGACCTGCCGCATCGCCGTATACTCGCCCGAATGAGCGAGGGCGGCCAGGCGCGTCGGCTCGCGCGCTCGACGGCCGCCTTCACCCTCGCAACCGGCCTCTCGCGCGCCCTCGGTCTCGTCCGGGAGATCGTTGCAGCCTACTTCTTCGGCGTCTCGGGCAAGATCAACGCCTTCACGGTCGCCGCGCAGATCCCGAGCCTCGTGCGCGCGTTCGTGGGCGACGCGGCCCTCTCCGGCGCCTTCGTCCCCGTCTTCAGCGAGCTCCTCGCCAGGGGCGAGAAGGTCCGGGCCTGGCGTGTCGCCTCGACGATCCTCTGGCTCGTCCTCATCGGCGTCTCGGCGTTGACGGCGCTCCTGATCCTGATCGCGCCGCTCCTGATCCTGCCCTTCGGCGACCCCGGGGGCGACCCCGACCTGGCCGTCCAGCTGACCCGGATCATGCTCCCGATCGTCACGCTCGTGACCGTCTCCGGGATCGTCGTCGGGATCCTGAACGCCCACGACCAGTTCACGATCCCGGCGCTCGCCCCGGTCGCCTGGAACCTCGTCATCATCGGCGGGCTCGCCCTCTTCGTGCCGCTCGTGGACGGCGAGTCCGCCGAGCTCGTCGTCTACGCGGTCGCCACGCTGGTCGCCGCGCTCGTCCAGCTCCTCCTGCCCGTGCCCTGGCTGCGCGGCCTCGACGGGCGTCTGCGGCCGGTCCTCGACTGGCGCGACCCGGCGGTCAAGCGCTTCTTCGTCCTGATGCTGCCCATCACGCTCACGCTCGGGCTCATCAACATCAACATCTTCGTGGACATGCTCTTCGCCTCTCGGCTCGTCGACCCCGAGCTGGCGCCGGCGGCGATCGAGAAGGCCTTCCGCGTCTACATGCTCCCCCAGGGGATGTTCTCCGTCGCGGTCGTGACCGTGCTCTTCCCGACGCTCTCGCGCTACGCGGCCGTCGGGAACCTCGATGCCTACCGCGCCTCGGTCGACAGCGGCCTGCGCCAGATCGCGTTCCTGCTCCTGCCCGCGGCCGCCGTGGGCGCGGCCCTCGCCGAGCCGATCGTGCGACTCCTCTACCAGCGGGGGGCCTTCACCTCGGCCAACAGCGTCGTCGTCGCCGAGTGCCTCGCCGCCTTCTCGCTCGGGCTCGCCTTCAACGGCTGGATGCTCCTCCTCTCGCGTGGCTTCTACAGCCTCCAGCGGAACTGGGTGCCGACCACGGTCGCCCTCGGGACCGTGGGCCTGAACGCCGTGCTCGACGCGATCCTCTACCGGGTCGGGGTCTGGGGCATCCCGCTCTCCACCTCGCTCGTGAACATCGTCGGGGTCACGATCCTCCTGACCGTCATGCGCCGGAGCCCGGGCCTCGCGGCGCCCGGCCGCGTGCTCGGGTCGGTCCTCCGCATCCTCGGCGCCTCCGGGGTCGCGGCGGGCGCCGCCTACGGCGTCTGGCGCCTCCTCGACGAGCTGCTCGGGGCCGGGCTCGGGGGCCAGGCCGTCTCCCTGAGCGCAGGGCTCGCCGCCTCGGTCGCCGTGTACCTCGCGGCCGGCAGGGCCCTCGGCGTGCGCGAGCTCGAGGCGCTCAGGGCGCTCGGGCGACAGCGCTAGCGGAAGCGCCCCTTGAGGCCCAGTCGCCGGCGCCCGACCCGCCGAGCCTCGGCGATCCGCTCCTCTCTTGCGCGCGCTGCGAACTCGCTCGCTAGGGGCTCGAGCTCGGTGCCGAGCGCCCAGCCGAGGAGGAGGTCGGCCAGCTCCGGGTTTCTCGGCAGGAGCGGACCGTGGAGGTAGGTGCCGAGCACATGGCCCTGGAGGGCGCCGTCGGTCGGGGGCTCGCCGCCGTTGCAGACGCCGATCTCGACCTCGGCGAGCGGCTCGGCTTCCGGGCCCAGGGCTGTGCGGCCGCGGTGCCACTCGTAGCCGACGAGCTCCCGGCAGGCCGAACCGGGGGAGGGTCTCGTCACGACGCGGGTGTCGACGTGCTCCCCGAGCGTGGTCCGGACGTCGAGCAGGCCGAGCCCCTCGGTCGTCTCGCCGGCCTGCGTGTCGAAACTTCGGCCGAGGATCTGGTAGCCGGCGCCGATCCCGACGACCGTCTTGCCGCGGGCCGCGGCGCGAGCGAGCGTGCCCTCCTCCCGGAGCAGGCGCGCCACCGCCGGCCGGTCCTCGTCCTCCGCCCCCGCGAGCACGTAGAGGTCGCCGTCGGGAAGCGGATCGCCGAGCGCGGCCTTCAGGGTCTCGACCTCGATCGCGCGCCCGCGGGCCCGGTGCTCGAGCATCCGCAGGTTGCCGCCGTCACCCTGCGGGAACATCGAGCCGGGATAGACGTCGACGATCGTGAGCCGGGTCACGGCGCGACGGCGTCGAGGCGGTCGCGAAGCTCGAGGAACGCCGGGTAGTTCCCGATCACGGCGACCGGGCCGGGCGGGCTCGCGAGGATCGCCTCGACCGGGTCCGGCACGCGCTTGACCTTCAGCCCCGCCACCTCGAGCCGTAGGGCCATGTCGGAGGCGCGGTAGCCGGTGGCGAACGCCTCGCGGCCGGCCAGCCGCTCGAGCGGCGCGTCCCAGGCCAGGCTCGCGTCCTTCGAGTTGAGGTCGCCGCGCGCCGTCAGGTGGAAGACGAGGGCATCGCCGGACTCGTCGGCGATGGCGACCGACTCCTGCCAGCTTGCCGGGTTCTTCGCCAGGAGCAGACGCACCTGCCGGCCGCTCACGTCGCGGCGCTTGTAGCGGCCGTCGACGTTGCCGACGGCCGCCATGGCCCGGGCGGCCTCGTTCGGGTCGACCCCGAGCGCCGTCGCCACGACGAGCGCGAAGACGGCGTTGCGCCGGTTCATCGTCCCGGGGACCGAGAACCCGAGTGGCACGGAGATTCCCGGCCCCTCGGCCAGGTCTTCGACGAGCCGCCACGCAGGCTCCGGGCGCTCCTGCCCGCAGGAGGGGCACCACCAGCGAACGCCCTCACGGCGAAGCGCGGCGATGCAGCCGCGGCAGATCCCCGAGTCCTCGGACCACTCGTCGCCGCCGGCGACCCAGACGACGTCCTTCGCGGGCCGCACCGCCCACGCGACGTTCGGGTCGTCCGCGTTCGCGACGACGGTGAGCGGCCAGTCCACCCCCGCCAGCGTCTCGCGCCAGTGGCGGGCGAGAGACTTGTGGCGCACGCCCCGCTCCAGGTAGTCACGGCTCAGGTTGAGGAGCGCGATCGCGCGCGGGCGGGTTGCCGCGATCACGGAGCCGAGGTAGGACTCGTCCGTCTCGAGGACGGCGTAGGGCGCCTCGCGGGCCGCCTCGAGGGCGACGACGAGACCGGAGGCCATGTTGGAGCCGTTGTCGTTGTGGGCCGTGGGGCCGAGGCGCCGCACAGCCGCGGCCAGGAGCGCCGTGGTGGTGCTCTTGCCGTTGCTCGCGGAGACGAGCGCGGTCGTGCGGTCTCGGGCGAGCAGCCGGAGCGCGTCGGGGTCGAGCCTGAGCGCTACCGTCCCGCCGACGACGCCGCCGTGGCCGCGCCGCGCGGCCCGGGAGACCGTCGCCGCGACCCGGCCCATGACTAGCGCTCCGTGCGTGTGGACCGGCAGGGGCGACAGGCGACCGCGGATCAGCTCGGCCATCCGTCGCTGAGCCTACAGGGAGGAGCGGCGGGCGAGCATGACCGCGCCGTTGAGGAGCGCGAGGGCGGCGAAGACGATCGCGAGGAGCGTGCGGCCCGCGTCGGCGAGCGCCGCCGCCGCCAGGCCGAAGACCACGAGGCCGAGAACGACGCGGCCGCTGGGGGAGACCGGGTAACGGGCCTTTGGCGCGACGAAGAGACCCCAGAAGGTCGCGGCGGCGAGGGGCGCGCCCAGCCCGAGCGCCCAGGCAGCGGCGCCGTCCTGGGTCGAGAAGCCCCAATACGCGAGTGCGGCGAGCGCGCCGAGCTCGAGGAGAAAGCGGAGGGCGTCGTTCCAGCCGACCATCTCGGTTACGGTTTCCGTCGATGACGGACGTCGCCGGGGATCGTCGCACGTGAAGATTCGCGCCGCGGTCCTCGAGGAGTTCGGCGCGCCGCTCTCGGTGCAGGAGCTCGACCTCGCGGAGCCGCGGGCCGGCGAGGCGCTCGTCCGGATCGCCGCGTGCGGCGTCTGCCACACCGACCTCTACACGGCCTCCGGGGCCGACCCCTCCGGCTACTCGCCGACGGTGCTGGGCCACGAGGGCGCCGGCGTCGTCGAGGCGGTCGGCGAGGAGGTCGGCTCCGTCGAGCCGGGCGACCACGTCGTCACGCTCTTCGCGCCGCAGTGTGGGGAGTGCGTGCACTGCAGACGCCCCGGGATCGGCCTCTGCCTGGCGATCCGGGAGATGCAGAACGAGGGCTACCTGCCCGACGGGACGACGCGGCTCTCGCGCGACGGGGAGCCTATCCGGCACTTCATGGGCACGTCGACGTTCGCCGAGTACACCGTCATGCCCGAGATCGCGCTCGCCAAGGTGAGCCGCGACGCGCCGCTCGACCGCGCCGCGCTCTTCGCGTGCGGGCTCTCGACCGGGATCGGCGCCGCGCTCAACACGGCGAGGGTGGAGGCCGGGTCGAGCTGCGTCGTCTTCGGCGCGGGGATGGTCGGGCTCGGAGCCGTCGTCGGCTGCCGGCTCGCCGGCGCCGACCGGATCATCGCCGTGGACGTCGCCGAGGGTCGGCTGGCCCTGGCGCCGCACCACGGCGCGACCGAGACGATGGCGGGCGGCGAGGACGTCGTCGAGCGCATCCTCGAGGCGACCGACGGCTTCGGCGCCGACTACACGTTCGAGGCCACCGGCAACGTCCAGGTGATGCGCCAGGCCGTCGAGTCGGCCCGCATGGGCTGGGGCCTCGCCACCATGTGCGGCGTCGCCGGCAAGGACGAGACGCTGAGCATCGTCCCGCGCTTCTTGATCACCGGCCGCCGCGTCGCCGGCTCCTCGTTCGGTGGCTGCAAGGGCCGGGACGACGTGCCCGACTACGTCGAGCGGTACCTCGCCGGCGAGATCGACGTCGACGCCTTCGTCTCCCACAAGCTCACGCTCGACGACGTCAACCGCGGCTTCGAGCTGATGCAGGCCGGCGACGGCATCCGGAGCGTGATCGACTTCGCATGATCGTCGAGCGCGTCGAGCACCCCGACTGGCTCTCGAACGCCTACCTCGTCGCCGACGCCGAGGGCGGGAGCGGCGTCCTCGTCGACGCCAACGGACTCGAGGGCGGGCTCGAGCGCCTGGCCGGGGAGCGGGGGATCGCGATCACGCACGTCCTCTGCACGCACGGCCACGCCGACCACGTCGTCGGGATCGCCGAGCTCGCGCGCAGGCACGAGGTGCCGCTCCTCGCGCACCCGGACGCGCCGGTGGAGGCCGACGAGCGGCTCGCCGAGGGCGCGACCGTCGCGAGCGGCACGCTCGCGATCCGGGCGCTCTACACGCCGGGCCACTGCCCGGACCACGTGTCCTTCCTCGTCGACGGCACCGACTGCCTGACCGCGGACTGCCTCTTCAAGGGCACCGTCGGCGGCACGCTCGCCGGCGGCCCGACCGGCTACGAGGACCAGGTGCGCTCGATCATGGAGCGCCTGCTCGCGCTCCCCCCGGAGACGAGGCTCCACCCGGGCCACCGCGAGCCGACCACGGTCGCGGACGAGCTGGAGACGAACCCGTTCGTGCGCGTCTGGCGCGGCCTCGACCCCGAGGGCGACGAGCCGTGCCGGGTCCGGGGCGAGTCCGCCACGCTCGTCCTCTGGGGCCCGGACTACGACGGGACCCACAAGGCTTGGGTGCGTTTCGCGGACGGCCGCCAGGCGATCGTCGGTGGCTCCCAGGTCGAGCGGGGCTGAGGTTGGAGGCTCGGGAGGGGCACGTCGTCCTCCACGGGCATCGAACCTGGTACCGGATCGTCGGGGAGAGCCGGGACGGCCGCCACCCGCTCCTCTGCCTCCACGGCGGCCCCGGCTCGACGCACCACTACTTCGAGCCCCTGGAGCGGCTGGCCGAGGGCGGGCGTGCCGTCGCCCTCTACGACCAGCTCGGCTGCGGGCGCTCCGACCGGCCCGAGGGGATCGAGTGGAGCGTCGGCATCTTCCTGGACGAGCTGGCCGCCCTCCGCGACGAGCTCGGGCTCGGGCGGGTGCACGTGCTCGGCACGTCGTGGGGCGGGATGCTCGCCCTCGAGCACGCGCTCTCGGGCTACGGTGGGCTCACGAGCCTGGTGCTCTCCTCGACCCTCGCGAGCGTCGAGGAATGGGCCGCCGAGGCGAGGCGCCTGCGGGACGAGCTGCCGGCCGAGGTCGTCGAGGTGCTCGACCGCCACGAGGCGGCCGGCGCCTACGACGACCCGGAGTACCGAGCCGCGCTCGGCAGGTTCGACGAACGCTACGTCCACCGCGGTGCGACAGGGAGGCCGGAGCTCGAGCGGATGAAGGCCGAGCGCGGCGAGGAGTCCTACCACGCCATGGTCGGCCCGAACGAGTGGACGGTCACCGGCGCCCTCCGCGACTGGGACCTGCGGCCGCGCCTGGGCGGGATCGACGTCCCGGCGCTCGTCGTCCGCGGCGCCCACGACATGTGCACGGAGCCGATCGCCGCCACCCTCCTCCGCGGCCTCCCGGACGCCCGTGAGGTCGTCCTCGCCGAGAGCTCGCACATGCCTGTGCTGGAGGAAAGCGATCGCTACCTCGAGGTGGTTGGCGCCTTCCTCGAGCAGGCCGAAGAGCCCTAGACAGAACGACGGGCCCCGGGGGGCCCGTCGTTCGCCGGGCGGGACGCGTCAGGCTGTCGCCGTGCGACCGCGCCGCGTGCCAAGCGCTGCGGCTCCGGCGAGGAGCATCAGCCCGAACGCAGCCCCCGCGCCGATCAGGGCGTCGCCCCAGTCGAACGAGCCGGGCGAGTGCACGTTCGCGACCGGAACCACGGCCCGGGTGCCGTAGTCCTCGGGGAGCGCCCGCCGATAGCTCGACACCGAGTAGGTGCCGGGCGCCAGCGTCCGGTTGCCGTAGTCCTCGGGGAGTGCCCGCCGGTAGCTCGACGCCGTGAAGTTGTCGGGCGTCCGGAGGATCACCTTGTCGTCGTGGGCTGGAACATTGGAGTCCGGGTTCCAGGCGACGATCGCCTTGTCGTCGCCGTGGATGACCGCAGCCGGCCCGGCTGCCTTCGCCTGCGGCGCCGTGCCCTCGTCGATGCGAGCCTGCGCCGTCGGGACGACGATGGCCGCAACCGCGAGGCCCAGAACGAGGCGTCGAAGGTGCCAGTTCCTCTTCCGCTCTCTCCGCATCTCTCCCTCTCCCTTTCCGCGAGCCAGACGCTATGTCTGTGCTTTCGAGCACAAGACGGGAGCGGGCAGGAAGTTCTTCCCGCCGCTTGCACCGGAGCTCACAAAGGCGGATCATCGCCTGGTCTCGTGTCATTGGTTACCAGGAGGGATGGGATGCCGAGAGGAAAGGCGAGGTTTTCCGCCACCACGTCCCCCGACAGCGAGTACTGGCCGTCGGACCCGGAGGAGGCGCTCCGGGACATTGCGCAAAGGCACCACGTGACCTACATCGAAGGGTCGCTCGTCTTCACTCCGGGCGGGCGGGCGGCCGAGGCGCTCTTCGAGACCGTCGAGCCCGGCGGCGAAGATGAACCGTCTCAGCTCTTCCACCTGGCCGAGGATCTCGACGCCGAGGAGTTCCGACTCTTCGTCGACCCGAGCCGTTGGAAGTTCAGGGAGGGAGGACCCGAGCAGGCCTCGTACTAGGCCGACGATCTCGCCAGGGCGGCGAGGAGCCTCTCCCCGTCCCTCAGGTCCCGTCTCGCGCCGATCCGTTCGAGCGCTGGGCGAAGGTCCGCCACAACGGTCTCCGCCTCGGTGCGGCGGCCTGCGCCGGCGGCTGCTCGCGCCAGCTCGAGGCGCGAACGCAGCTCGTCCGGAAGCGAGCCGATCGTCCGGTAGGCCTCCGCGGCGCGGGTGTGGTCGCCCGCGATGACGGCCCGGGCCGCAGCGAGCCACCGGCTGGGAGCCCGGGCGTCCGCGAGCGCTTGCAGCAGGCGCCGCGGACGGCCGATCGCCGCGACCGCGAAGGCGAGGTCGGCGAGCCAGTACGACGTCGGGCAGTGCTCCGGCCAGACGGCAAGCAGCTCGTCGGAATGGCTCTCGGCCCCCTCGCGCTCGCCGACCGCCTCGAGGATGCGCGCCTGAAGTGCAAGGGCGGGGACGAGCATCTCGGGATAGCCGGCGCGGCGGCCCAGCTCGAGCGCCCGCGTGGAGTCGGCGAGCGCCGCGTCGACATCGTCGCGCGCGAGCCGGACCCGTCCGCGCACGAGCCGGGCGTCCTGCTCGAACGCCGTCGGGAAGCCGGCCTCGGCCTCGGCGACGACGTCGTCGGCGAGGCCGACCGCCTCGTCCCAGTGTCCCCGCCAGTAGCACTCGTAGACGCGCTCGGCCTCGAACCAGCGGATCCGGTCGACATCGCCGAAGCGCCCGGCGGCTGCGCGGCCCGCCTCGTAGAGCTCGAAGGCGCGCCCCAGGTCGCCCGCCTCGACCAGGGCGTTGCCGAGGTTGTTGTACCCGCGGACGCTCTCGAGTGAGTTGTCGGCGACGGCGATCGCGATGCTCTCCTCGAGGTTCTCGATGCCGCGCGGGTCGCCGATCCGGGCCCGTGCGAGCCCGATGCTGTCGAGGGCGTGCGCGCGCAGCTCGCTGATCCCGAGCTCGTCGGCCATGGCGAGCCCCTCCAGGCCGACCTCGATCGCCCGCGCGTTCTCGGCGCCGATCATGCTGAAGCGCGCGAGGCTGCAGAGCACGTAGGCCTTGGCGGCCGACGCCGGCGAATCGGCGAGCAACGACGCGGCCCCTTCGAGGGTGCGAAAGGCCTCGGGGTCTGCCTGCATCCACTGCAGCTCGCCGATCAGCACCATCGACTCGGCGGCCCGCTCGGGACGCCCCTCGGCGAGGAAGGCGGCGCGGGCTTCCTCGAGGAGCTCGCCGCCGCCGCTCTCCGCATGAAGGCGCGCCCGGCCGAGCTCGAGGAGGAGGTCTGCGCGGGCCGGCGCGGAGGTCGGCCAGAGCGCCAGCGCCTGGTCGTAGAACTCCGCTGCCCTGGCGAAGGCGTTCAGCGAGAGCGAGCGGTCGCCGGCCTCGCGGAGCGCCCTGCGCGCCGGATCGACCAGGTCGGCTCTGGTCGGATCCAGCTCGGGCAGGTACCCGAGCGCGCTCACGTAGTGGTGGGCGAGCATCTCGGCGCGATCCTCGCTGCGCTCGGGGGAGAGGGCCTGCAGCCACCTCGCCGCCCGGCCGTGTCGCGCGGCACGGAGGGGACGCGGGATCTGCTCGTAGGCGACCTCGCGGACGACCGCGTGGGAGAAGGAGAACTGGGGCTCGCGCACGACGATCGACCGGCGCTCCCGGCGGACGAGCTGCTTGCGCTCCAATTCGTGGAGGCGGTGCTCGACCGTCCAGGGCGGCTCCTCCTCGACGGCGGCGAGCGCGCCCGGCCAGAACGTCTTGCCGACAACGGCGGCCGCCTGCAGGAGCCTCTTCTCGTCGGCCGGCAGGCCGTCGAGCCGGGCGGCCACGATCGCCTGCACGGACTCGGGCAGCGGCAGGGACCCCTCGGCGAGCTCCAGGCCGGCGTCGCCGGTCCGGAGGAGGCCCCGCTCGACCAGCATGCGGACGTACTCCTCGGCGTACAGGGGGTTCCCGCCGGCGCCCGCGAGCAGCGCCGAGCGAAGCTCGCCCGGGAGCTCCGAGGCATCGAGCAGGTCTGCGACCAGGCGGGCCGTCTCGTCGCTCGAGAGCGGCTCGAGCTCGACCGTGACCGCGGTCGCCCGGCCGGCGCTCCATCCGGCCTGCTGCTCGAGGAGCTCCGGCCGACCGGTGCCGACGACGAGCAGGGACCCCCAGAACCGCTCCCCGAGGAGGCCGGACACGAACTGGAGGAGCCCGTCGTCGCCCCAGTGGAGGTCCTCGAAGACGAGCACGAGCGGCCGCCGCGCCGCGATCCCCTCGAAGAACCGCCGCCAGGCAGCGAACGCCTCCGTGCGGTGGTCCCCGCGGAGCTCGCGGGTCGGCCGGAGACCGGCGAGCGGAGCGAGGTGCGCTTCGATCCAGCGCGCCTCGTTCGCGTCGGGCACGACGTCCTCGACGGCGAGGCGGAGCTTCTCCGCGACGGCGCGGGCCGGGTCCGTCGCGAGGATGCCGGCGTGCCCCTTGACGATCTCGGCGAGGGCCCAGAAGGCCACGCCGTCGCCGTACGGTAGGCAGCGTCCCTGGCGCCAGACGATCCGGTCGGTCCTGCGCTCGGCATGGCCGAAGAGCTCCCAGACCAGGCGTGACTTGCCGATCCCGGGCGGGCCGACGATCGTGGCGAGCCGCGGCCCGCCTCCGCCGATCACCTCGCCCAGCAGGTCGACGAGCAGCTCGACCTCGCGCCAGCGGCCGACGAGCGGCCGCCGGTGCTGGAACCGTTGGGCGCCCGTCCGCGCGCGCGGTGCGATCACCTCCCACACCGGCACCGGCGCCGTCTTCCCCTTCGCATCCACCTGCGTCGAGGCGCGGTAGTCGATCCGGCGAGCCGTTCCCCGGTACGTGCGCTCGTCGACGAGGATCCCGTCCACGGGCGCCGACACCTGGATCCGCGCGGCCGTGTTGACCACGTCCCCGTGCGCCATCGCCGCGCCCTCGGCCGGCAGGGCGTTCAGCGTCACCACCGCCTCGCCCGTGGCGACCCCGATCCGAACCTGGAGCCTCGTCGAGGCCTGCTCCTCGTGGAGCCGGCCCACGGCCTCTCGCACCGCCAGCGCAGCTCGCACCGCCCGCTCGGCGTCGTCCTCGTGCGCGACGGGCGCCCCGAACAGGGCCATGGCGGCGTCGCCGATGAACTTCTCGACGGTGCCGCCGTAGCGCTCGAGCTCCTCGCGGACGCGCGCGTAGTAGGGGTCGATGATGCGGCGCACGTCCTCCGGATCGAGCTTCTCCGCCATGCTCGTGAACCCGACGACGTCGACGAACACGACGCTGACGATCTTCCGCTCCAGCTCGACGGCCGGAGGCTCGATGGCGGCGCCGCAGGCCGTGCAGTACGCAAGGCCGGCCGGGAGCGGTCCGAAGCCGCACGAAGAGCAGGTGGGGCCCAGCGTCCCGCCGCAGCGCCCGCAGAAGGCCGCGTCCCCCGGGTTGGTGAAACCGCACGCAGGGCAGCCCGCGCTCATCGGCCACCGCCTCTCGACGGCTCGACTGTACCACGGCGCCCCCGGACGTCCGGCGAACGGCGGGCCGCCGTGGCGGACAGTCGAGGGAGTCGAGCGGAGAAACGCACAGAGTTGACCTGTCCACCGCGCTCTGACAGCATCGGTGGGCCGGAGAGGGGCTGGCGATCACACGACGACCTCCCACACGAATCACGTTCGCGGCGCTTGCTGCGGCGGTCCTGCTGGCCGTCGGGCTCGGGGGTGCCGGAGTTGCCGCTGCGGAGCACTCGGAGTGTCCGCCGCCGTCCGGTCGGCAGTTCTGCGTGACCGTCACCCATACGCCGTCCGACGTGACGGCCGCCTCGGCCGGCGCCGCCACGTTCGTCGCCTTCGACGTGACCGTCCAGAACGTGGGCAAGAGCTCGCTCACCCAGACGACGGTCGCCGCGTGCCTCGTCGACGGCCAGGGCGGCGGCGACGAGTGCGGCGCCGCCCCGCCCGGCGCCTCCTTCGTCTCGGCGGTTCCGAGCGCGGGCACGTGCACCGTCGCCGACGTGACGGCCCGGTGTGAGCTAGGCAGGCTCCCCAGCGGCGCCGAGGCGACGGTCGAGCTCGTCGCGCGTGCGCCCACGCAGGCCGGTGCGTTCCAGAACCTGTTCGCGGTGTCCGTGAAGGAACGGCGGAACGACAGCCCCCGCCGCGACCCGAACGAGGACACGATCACCGTCTCCGAGCCGGTGACGACGCTCGCCGTCGGCGGGCGCAGGGCAAGCTCCTTCGTCCCTGAGGGAATCGCCACCAACCTGCTCGCGCGCGACGAGGGTCAGACCGGCCAGGCGAAGATCCCCTCGGCGCACGACGACGTCACCGCCGAGCTCGAGCTCACGGACGACCCGCCGTTCGTCTGCCCGAAGCACGAGATCTGCCGCGGCGGCGCCTGGGTGAGTGCCACGATCCCCGGCACCTTCGACGCCCTGCAGTTCGTCCTGCACTGGCCGAAGGAGTTCGTCTCGAAGCTGCAGACGGAGAAGAACTTCGTGCTCTTCTACCTCGCCTGCGAGACCTGCGAGCTGGAGATGATTCGCGACCGCTGCAGCTCGGCGACGCCGTCCGCGGCCGAGCGGCCCTGCCTCTGGAACATTCGTGACCGGGGCCGCAAGGGGTTCGACGCGACCCTGATCTCGTCGCACAACGGCCACATGCACTAGACGTTCTCGGCGGTAGCCGCGTCCGGCGCCTGCAACGAGGCGCGCAGGCGCTCGACGGAAACGATGTCCCGTTTCCGCTCGAGGCGGCGAAGCGCCTCGAGCAGGCAGTCGCGTGCACCGTCACTCCCTACCAGCGCGAGCACCTCGGCCAGCTCCTCGAGCGCGTCGCCCTGGAGGATGAGGGCATCCGTCCCCTCCAGGAGCTCAACCGCCTCGAGCGCGAGAGCCTGTGCGCCCCTGTCGAGGTTACGCCGGGCGAGCGTCTTGGCCCGCACCGAGCGCCAGAGGGCCTGGGACGTGAGGTCGTCCTCGGCCGAGAGCTCCTCGGCCGTCTCCGTGAGCTCCTCCGCCTCGCCGTAGCGGCCCTGTGCGTAGAGGGCCCGGGCGAGCTCGGCCGCCGCGGTGGAAAGAAAATACCGCTCGCCCATCTCCGAGAGCTCCTCGTAGTCGCGGCGAAGCTCGCGCTCGGCGGCCTCCGGATCGCCGGCCAGGAACTCGACTCGGCACGACTGCAATGAGGTCGAGGCGGCAACGACGCTCGGCCCGAACTCCGCCAGCATCAGACGGGCGCGGGTGTAGAGGTCGCGCGCCACGGCGAAGTCGCCCTCCATGGCTCGCAGGCCGCTGAGGAGGCTCATGACGAGCCCCTGCGTCCTCCGGTCCTCGCGAGCATCGGCGACGATCGCCTCGCAGTGCGCGATCGCCTCGGGGACGGGCGTCGGCCCGTACAGGGCGGCGATCGCGTACTGCGAGGCGGCGTGCTGGCGCTGCCGCTCGTCCTCGCCCTGGGAGGCGTGCCCGATCGCGCGCTGGGCGGCGGCGGCCGCCTCCCCGTAGCGGCAGGCGGTTCCGTGCGCCCACGCGAGCATGCGCAGCACGCGCGCCAGCTCGACGTGATCGCCGGCCGTCTCGAGGAGCGGCAGGCCGCGGTCGGCCTCGGCCACGATCTGCTCCGTCCACTCCTCCGGGCTGCCCGAATGGCTGCGGACCCGCAGGCGCAGCAGCCGCGCGCTCGCTGCGAGGCCCTCCTCGCCGGCACCCTCGGCCGTCTCGATCGCCTCGTCGAGGAAGGCCTCCGCCCAGGCGAACTCGCCGATCGCCATCATCGCCTCCGCCAGGTCGGGCAGGAGCGCCAGCCGGTCGCGGCTCTCGGCCGGGAGGAGCGTGACCGCGCGGCGGAGGAGGTTCGCGGCCGCGGGCATGTCGCCGCGCGCGAACGCCCGCTCGCCCGCCGAGCGGAGGCGGGCGGCGGCGCGGGCCCCGAGCTCGCGCCCGTGCTCGTCCAGCGGCCCGAGCTCGGCCAGGCACTTGTGGGCCTGCTCGAGGTGGTAGCCGAGGATCTCCTCGAACTCGACTGCGCGGTCGCGATCCTCGTTCACCCGGTCGGCCCAGGCGACGAACCGCTCGTGGAGGATTGCGCGGGAGCGCTTGAGGAGCCCCTGGTAGGTCGCGTCCCGAATCAGCACGTGGCCGAAGCGGTAGCTCCGCTCCCGCGCGAGCTCCGTCTGCTCGCGCTTGACCAGTTGCTTGCCCACGAGCGCTTCGAGGAGGTCGGTGACGTCCTCCCGCACGCCCTCGGAGACGAGCTCCCCCACGGCGCCCTCGACGAAGACCTGCCCGACGACGCTCGCCGCCTGAATGACCTCCCGCTCGTCGGGCTGGAGGCCCTCCAGGCGTGCGGCGAGCAGCGCGTGGATGGTCGGCGGCATCGAGAGCGTCGAGAGATCGCCCGCCGCGACCCAGGTGCCGTTGGCTCGGCGCACCAGGTCCTCCTCGATCATCATCTCCAGGAGCTGCTCGACGAAGAGCGGATTTCCCTCCGAGGCGGCGGCGATCCGCGCCCGGACTTCCTCGTCGACCGGAACCTCGCCGAGCAACTCCTCGACGACCCGGCCGACGTCGTCCTCACCGAGCGGCTCGAGGGCGATCTGCAGCCCACCGGTCTCGTCGCCCCAGCCCTGCCTTGTCTCCAGGAGCTCGGGGCGGGCGAGGCAGACGAGCAGAACCGGCCCCGTGGCCTCCTGCGCGAGGTGCTCGGCAAACTCGAGGAAGGTCGCCTCCGCCCAGTGGATGTCCTCGAACGCGAGCACGAGAGGCCGGCGGGAGCCGATGGCCTCGACGAGCTTGCGGGCACCCCAGAAGACCTCGTGAACGGGGAACTGAGCGCCCGAGAGACCGATGGCGGAGGCGACCCGCTCGACGGCGCCGTCTCCCTCGGGGCCTGCGAGCTCCGCGAGCTTGTCCAGCGCGGCGGCGGGCGTGTCGTCGTCGGAGATGGCCGCCGCCACTCGCACTGCTTCGCGCAGCGGCCAGAAGGTGATGCCGCGCCCGTACGCGAGGCAGCGGCCCCGCAGAAGCAGCTCGCCCTCCTCGAGCGAGTCCTCGAGCGCCGCGAGCAGGCGGGTCTTGCCCACGCCCGCCTGGCCCAGGATCGTCACCAGCCGGCAGCGGCGCTCGGCGCGCACCCGCCCGCGCTCCCGCACGAGCGCCTCCAGCTCGCCGTCTCTGCCCACGAGCGGGGAGGCGCTCCTCCGCGGGGCCGTGTCGGGGCGCGCCAGGCCGAGGAGCCGGTATGCGGGGAAACGCTCGGCCTTGCCCTTCAGCTCGAGCGGCTCGACCGGCTCGCACTCGATCACGTCGCGGGCGAGCCGGTGGGTCAGCGGCCCGATCAGGATCTCCATCCCGCCGGCCGCCTGCTCGAGCCGCGCGGCGACGTTGACGGTGTCGCCGACGACGAGATGCTCCTCGGAGGTCGGATCGCCGGACACCACCTCGCCCGTGTTCACCCCGGTCCGAGCCGTCAGGCGGACGCCCCAGCCCTCCTCGAGCTCGTCGTTCAGCCGTGTGAGCGCGGTCCGCATCTCGTCCGCCGCGGCCACGGCTCGCAGCGCGTCGTCCTCCCGCACCACCGGCAGCCCGAAGACGGCCATCACCGCGTCGCCGATGTACTTCTCGACGACGCCGCCGTGGCGCTCGATGACGCCCCGCATCTCGTCGAAGTAGCGCGTCATCAGGGCGCGAAGCGACTCCGAGTCGAGCGTCTCGCCGAGGCTCGTCGAGCCGGCGAGGTCGCAGAAGAGGACGGTGACGAGCTTCCGCGCCGCCTGCGGGGCCTCGTCCGAGACCAGCTTCGCGCCGCAGTAGCCGCAGAGGCGGAACCGCTCGGGATTCTCCTCCCCGCAGCTCGGGCAGACCTTCATCGTTTCGAGTGTACGCCCCGGATGCGGGCGCGCCGATCAGGCCGGCCGGCGTGCGGGCCCGCTCAGGTCAGCTCCTCGGTTCGAAGCACGCGTTCGCCGATGCGCTCGATCCGCATCACGACGCGTTCCTCGGGATCCGGACAACAGACGAGTGAGTCCTGCTCCAGCCAGTCCTCGTCGGGCAGTCGGCGCTGCTTCGCGGGCAGGAGCGGGAGCACGGACTGCAGGGCGTAGAGGCAGAAATGCCGTCCTGCGGGGATGCTGACGCGGCTCGACTCCCGCAGCTCGAAGTAGTCGCCGACCTCGAGGCCGCAGACCGACCGCCCCTCGATTCGCTCGACGGTGACGCGCAGGTCGAAGAGACGCATGTCAGTCACGACCGGCAAGCCGTCCGATCACGCGGCGAGCATAGCGCGACCGGGATAGCCGAACGGAGCGGCGCAGGAGTCGAACCTACCCAGCGACGGGTTACGCCGCCTCACCGGTTTTGAAGAGCCGGTGGAGTCGAGGTTTGAAGTCGCATGAATAAACGGCTTGCGGCCTGACGCGGATCATCGAGCGGCAGTTCGCGCGACGGTCCGCACTGACTAGCCTCTCTAGGGCTCCAAAGGATTACGGCCCAGCCCTGAATGCGTAAGGCGCTCAGCGTTGAAGAGCGCTTGTGCGCTCGTCTGTCGCCGGGCGGCGATTCGTTCCAACCGATCCCACGGATCTTCAGGCGGCCGATTCGCCGCGCGGAGAACCCAAAGCTGTGCGGCATTGGGCCGAGTCTGATGCGCAATCCAGGGAAGATACGTCAGCATGAGTCCGGTCGCCTTCAGAGGATCGTGTCCGGCGGCTTCAGCCACAACGAGCGTGAGGTGAGTCTGCATCAAGACGCAGAGTTCCCGCGGAAGCGAAAGCATTCCGCTGTCCGTCGTGATCAGGCCGTCCCAGTGGCGCTCGTGATGATGAAGCGCGAGAAGAACCTCCCAGTCATCCAGATCAGCCAATCTCGAATCGATATCCGCGATAGGGACGAGCTCGGCCTCCGCCATGAACTCGCTCAGGACGTTCACGATCGGCAGCGGAAAGTTTTGGTCGAGCGCGAACAACCGCCGGGACACGGCGGCCATGCTTAGGCAGCTGCGCGGAGGTTCCGCTCGAGCTGGTGTTCTAGATCAAGGGCGTCGACGATGCCTGAGCGAGGGGCGGCTGGATAGAGGGCAGCGATCTTGTCTTCCCGCAGACCGCGGGCCTCGAGGGCGGCGAGGGCAATGGTCTCGATCCGGGTCTTTACGATATGGGGCGAGCCGGCAAGCTTCCCAGGAATGATCCTGAGGTTTGGCCTTGGCGCATACAGATCTGGACCGCGACCTTGGTCGGTGTCGAACGGCGCAAGCAGGTCGAGCCAACCCTCGTCGAGTACGCGTTGCCCGCCTGCGGTGGTTATGTCCCCGTTCGGCGTGAAGAACACCTGACCGCTCCTGTCCACCGCGACGGTAGGGCCGTGACGCTCCGTCCATAGCTCGAGGTCGAGCTGACGCAACGTCTTCAAAGCCCGCCGCACGGCTGGCATGCTCGTGCGTGGGACGTCGTGCCCTTCCTTTGAGGTCTTGACCTGTCGCAGCCAATAGATCGTCCGCAGGCCCATCAGATCTGCGTAAGACCAGAGCTTCACTCGCTCGGCTGAGACGCTGGGGATGAGGATCTCGTGGCGCGCCCAGTAGTGAACGGTGCTCCGCGGCACTCCAGACAGCGCTGCCGCACGATCAGCCGGATAGGCACCCCGTAGCTCTCGATTCATCGCACTCGAAGTATCCCTACGGTGTGCCACTGCTGTCGAGGCTTGGATGGCGACTCGGGTTTTCCTTCGTCGATCGCGCCAAGATGCTCCGAATCGTGGACGGCCACCATTGACGACCACCATGCGCGGTTGGAACGGCGTCGGTCGTGAGGGCCCGGGCGATCTCGCCGAACGTCTTCCCGGACGCGTACTGGCTTCGGATCCGATCTACGGTCGAGGTTGGAAGCACCGCCGGGCGTCCAGCGGGAGGAGGCGCGGCACGCGGACGACCGCCCTCCACGCGGTCCTTGACGAAGCGTTCGAGTTCGATGACCGGGATGAGCCGCTGGCCCCAAGGCGTCTTCACTGTGCCGATGGCGGGCACGACTCTCCGATCGATCGTTGAGATGCTGACGCCGAGAGCCTCAGCTGCCTGCCTGCGGCTGTAGGCGAGGCGCTCGACTGTCTCGGTCTCGCGGAGCTCGTCCGCGTAAGGGAGGAACCGCCGTGGAGCCCTCGCGGCCTGACGTCGACGCTGTCGCTCTCGGCGCCGTTTGCGTCTCGAGCTCATGGCCGCCGTACACTAATCTCTGCGGCGGATAGCACCTACGGTGCATATGTGCCTCGCTTTCTATCGAGCTGGCGGTTCATGTAGGTCGTGGACTCCGCTGAGGGAACTCCCGACGGCAGGGTAGCCGCGGGGCTTTCGAGCCGGATCGCTAGTCGATCGGCTCGAAGGTGACCGATATTGGTATCCGCGCGGGGGTCGGGGAGGATTTGTGTACCCAGACCGTCCAGCCGCCCGGGCGCTCGGTTTCGAGTACTGGAAAAGGGACAACGCAGACGTCACTTGCCCGGCGTTGGTGGCAGAAATCAGCTCGCCGCGCGGCGTCGACCACCTCAATGCGAAGGCCCGACGCGGTCTCAATAAGGACTCTGATGCTGGAGGAACGAGGGATCGTCGTTCTCACTGTGAAGGTGTGCGTCGCGGGATCGAGCGCCTGCACGTAGACGGCTCCGGAGTCACGCCCGCGTTCCAGACGAACGATTCGGCGCTGGACTGCATCGATGCACGGTGCCGCGCCTGGTTGGATTCGTGAGGTTGCCGAGTAGGGGCCTGCTGTCGCCGTTGCGACGAGGAGTCCCTCGCCCCTGCAGGCGTTGAAGAAGGCGACCCGCTCGAATCCTGGTGAATAGTCTCCGGAGAGATCGGCTTCGTCGCCAAGCGGGATCCCGCTCAGACGTCCCTCGCGATCCAGGACGGTGATCTGGAGGGTGACGTCGGAGACGCGACACGGCTCGCCTTTCACATGGCGCAGAGCGACAGCGTTACCACCACCGAGCGTCTCGAAAGCGAGCGCAAGCTGATCGTCACCGCAGTCCGACGGTGCGGGCTCAGTGCCAGCGGCTGGCGCTTCCTGCGAAGTGCTCCGCCTCGGCGTCTCATCTTGGCTCGAGGGGCCTGAGCCCACGAGCGTATTGATCAAAGCGGCGACACCTACCCCGGCGACCGCGAGGACGGCGAGCACTGTTGCGAGGCGTCGCATGCAACAAATGTACGAGCGCGGACGGCTTCCGCGTTCCTGCGGTATCAGCCCAGCTGCCGGAGCGGCGTTCCGGTGCTCGCCCGGTTGAGGTATGCGTCGAGGAGGGCGGCTGACTCATCCTCGTTGCCGGGCATCAGGTGGCCGTAGCGGTCGAGCGTGATGGTCACTGACGCGTGACCCATGTAGGTGGCGAGGGCCTTTGCGTTCACGCCGGCGGCGATCATGAGGCTCGCGAAGGTATGCCGTGCTTGGTGAAGCGTGATCGGCGCAAGACCGGCGCGGCGCCAGGCGGTCTTGGATCGGGCATCGACCGTCGGTCCGTCGAAGGCTTGGCCGTCTGGTCGGCCGAAGACATGGCCGAGGGCGTCTGGTCGGCCGTGCCGATGCTCTACGAGGTAGTCGCGCAGGATCGCCGGCATGGGGACTTTGCGCCTTGCGGCTCGCGACTTCGGCTCGATCGGACCCTCCTGAACGTCCCAGGCTCGCTCCACCCGGATGACGCCGTTGGCAAGGTCGACGTCTTCCCAGCCGAGCGCCTGGAGCTCGCCGCGGCGAAGGCCGGCGTAGAGCGCCGTTGCCCAGAGAGCTCGGTCGCGTTCAGGAAGCGCGGCTAGCAGGGCTTCCGCCTCCTCGGGCGTCGCGATCCGGTCGCGCTTGCCTCGGACGGCCGGGAGCTCGAGGCCGCGGGTCGGGTTGACGGCAACGTCGCCGCGCGCGAGCGCCCGGCGGTAGATCGCTCGGAGGGGCATGAGCGTGTTGCGGATCGTCGACGGATCGAGGCCCTGGTCGAGGAGCCGGTCGGCAAGCTCCTGAATGTCCCGGCGGCGGATCTCCGAGAACTTCCGAGCGCCCAGCTCGGGAAGAACTCGAAGTCGGAGCGACGTCTCGTAGCCCCGGACGACGCTCGGCTTGTAGTGGTCGCCTGAGCGATTGCGGATGCTCCCAACCCGTGCGCCTTCGAGCCACGCGTCGGCGGCCTCGCGGAGCATCGTCTGGCCGGGCGCCCTGAGCGTTCCGTGCCGAATGGCCGTCTGCGCCTCTGAGCGCCACGCTCTGGCGTCGGCCAGCGTGGGGAAAGTCTTCCGGATCCGCTTCTGCTCTACGGCGCTCCAGACGCTCGCCTGGTAGGTCGGCCTGCAACTGCAGGCTCCGCCCGATCGAGAACGGCACCGCTTGCCGTGGCGAATCTCGATACCGGCGTGGTGTGCCACGAAGGCCACAGTAGAGAGGGCGTCGGACGTCGGCGCGACAGTCGCGCGACAGTCATCCGGTGGATCTCAAGCCTGCTTGCCGAGCGAGAAGGTGACTTCGCAGTCTCAGTTCGGCAAGAAAGAAAGAAAGCTTTCTTCCTGCAAATCGGGAATTTCTCGGAGGTACGGAGCGGCGCAGGAGTCGAACCTACCCAGCGACGGGTTACGCCGCCTCACCGGTTTTGAAGACCGGCTGGGCCACCGGGCCCGTGCCGCTCCGGGAGGAACCTAGCCGGTCCGCGCCTTGCGGCGCAGGACGCGCTCGTCGCCGATGCGGCGGGTGAGGCCGTCGGCGTCGAAGCGCTCGAGGAGGAGCTGCGTGGGCTTGCGGCTCGTGCCGAGGAGGTCGCGGAAGCGGGCGAGAGTGATCGAGCCCGTGGCCGTGCACTCCTCGATGAGCAGGCGGCGTGCCTCCTCGACGGCGGCGACGCCGACCGCGAGCCCGTCGCCCACGCGGACGAGGCGGCCCGCAGCCTCCAGGTAGCGGGCGAGCTCGGGGTCGGTGACGGCGACGGGGGTGTAGCCGGCCTCCTCGAGCTCGTCCTCGAGCCGCTCGGCCGCCTCGGCCCGGTCACCGAGGCCGGCCGTGGCGCCGGGCGCGTAGGCCTTTGCGCCGCGGCGCTCGACGGGGAGGAGCGGCAGGAGCGCGGGCGCCCAGGGTCGTTGAGGTAGGAGCTCGGCGACCGGGATGCCGGGGTCGAGCGACGCGGCGGCCGCCCGCGCATCGAGCGCCCGGACGACGGCGTAGCGGAGCTCCTCGAGCTGCTCGCCGGTCAGGTACCAGTCCCCCGCGCGGACAGTCGCTGCGAGCCCGGCGTCCAGCTCCTCGGCCGAGAGGAGTGCGCGGCGGGCGAGGTCCTCGCGCCGGAGCGGCTCGCCCGCCGCAGAGAGAACCGCTGCCACGATCGAGGCGGGATCACCCCGATCCAGCAGTTCGAGCCGCTCGGCGGAGGTGCGCCTGGGCGGCGCCGGGTCGAGGACGACGCCGCCGCCGAGCGTCGTGCCCTCCCGGAGCACGACGCGATCGCCGCGCGCCGCCACCACCGGCGAGGAGAGCCGCAGCTGGGCGTGGCGTTCGCCGAGGCGGACGACCCGTGCGCGGTGCTCAGCGGTGCCGTGGTGGACGTGGACGCGGGCGCCGTCGGGGATCTCGTCGAGCGCCTCCAGCGCGATGTCGAGCCGGTACCCGAGCGGATAGGCGCCGGGCTCCACGAGCGCGTCGCCGCGCCGCAGCTCGGCGCGCTCGACCCCGGGAAGCGCGACCGCGACCCGCTGTCCGGCGTCGGCACGCTCGAGGGGGCGGTCGTGCACCTGCACGCTGCGCACGCGGACGTCGAGCCCGGCCGGCTCGGCACGGAGGACGTCGCCTTCGCCGACGGAGCCGGACCAGAGCGTCCCCGTGGCGACGGTGCCGATCCCGTGGAGCGTGAAGACCCGGTCGACGAAGAGGCGGGTGGGGCGGGCCGCGGGCCGCTCCTCGACCCGGTCGGCCGCCTCGGCGAGCGCGGCCCGGAGCTCGCCGAGCCCTTCGCCGGTGCGGGCGCTCGTGGCCACGATCGGCGCTCCCGGGACGAGCTCTCGGGCCTCCAGGAGCGCGAGCTCGCGGGTTTCCTCGTCCACGGCGTCTACCTTCGTGACGGCGACGACGCCGCGCTCGACGCCGAGGAGCCGGAGGACGGTGAGGTGCTCGTTCGTCTGCGGCCGAGCCCCTTCGCCCGCGTCGACGACGAGGAGGAACAGGTCGATCCCGGTCGCGCCCGCCACCATCGTGCGCACGAACCGCTCGTGGCCGGGGACGTCCACGAGCGAGAGCAGCCGCCCGTCGGGGAGCTCGAGCGGCGCGTAGCCGAGGTCGATGGAGATGCCCCGCTCCCGCTCCTCCGGCAGGCGGTCGGTGTCCTTGCCGGTCAGCGCTTCGACGAGGCGGGTCTTTCCGTGGTCGATGTGACCGGCCGTTCCGACGGTCAGCGGCACCGCGCCTCGATCAGCCCGTCCTCGATCGTCAGCGGCTCGAAACCCGTGGCGGCGAGGAGCTCGCACCACTGCGCCTCGTCGCGCTCCCTCCCCGCGAAGAGCGCGAGCACCAGCAGATCGAGCCACTTGCCGCCGTGCGGCTCGTTCCCGTCCGGCAGGACCGCGTCGACGACGATCAGCCGCGCGCCCGCGGGCGCGTGCGCGCGGATCGTCTCGAGAATCCGCGCCGCGCTCGCGTCGTCCCAGTCGTGCAGGACGGTCGAGAGCACGTAGACGTCGCCCGCCGGGACGCGCTCGAAGAAGCTGCCGGCCACGAAGGTGCACCGGTCGCCGAAGGCCGCCTCGTCGCGCACGGTCTCCGGGAGGTCGAAGACGATCCCCTCGAGGCCGCGGTGGCGCTCCAGGAGCGGGGCGAGCAGGGCGCCGTTCCCGCCGCCGACGTCGACGACGACCTCGTCGCCGCGCCAGTCGAGCCCGATCAGCCCCTCGGCGCGCCGCTCGTTGCCCGTCTCCATCGCCTTGTCGAAGATGGCCCGCTCGTCCGGGTGCTCGGCCAGCCATGCCCAGAAGTCAGCGCCGAACGCCCCCGGGAACGACGCGGTGCCCGTGGCTTCGAGAGCTGCCGTCGCCTTGAGCCAGGGGCCGCCGAAGAGGTGCGCGAACGAGCCCCAGCCCCCAAGCAGGAGCTCGGAGGCCGCGGTGTTCCGGACGACGCCGGGCTCCACCTCGGCGAACACCCCCTCGCTGGCCAGCGCCCGCAGGATCCGGCGGAGGACGTCCGGGTCGGCGCCGAGGTGCGACGCGAGGTCGGCGACCGGACGCGGGCCGTCCGCGAGCGCCTCCGCGACCCCGAGGTCGGCGGTGAGCGCGAGCGCCCGCGTCCCGAGCGCTCCCCGCAGGAGCTCCCAGAGCCGCTGCTCCGCCGAGCGGTCGGTCATCCCCGTGCTGCGCGAACGGCGGCGGCGGCCTCGTCGACCTCGCCCTCGGCGAGCGTCCGGCAGTCGAGCAGGAGCCTGCCGTCGCGCACGATCCCGACGACGGCCGGGTCGCCGCGGCGCAGCGGCACCGCCAGCTCGAGCTCCAGCGCGCACGCGTAGCTCTCGATCTCGGTCAGCGGGAGCGAGCCGCCCCCGGGACGAGCCGTCGTCCGCTCCACCGAGCCGCCCGTCAGCCCGGCGAGCCGCTCGGCCCGCGCGCGCACGGCCGCGGCGGGCTCGTCGAGCATGCGCAGCACCGGGAGCTCCCGGCTGCCGGCCCGGTAGGCGGCCAGCGTCCCCTCGAGCGCCGCCAGCGTCAGCTTGTCGGGCCGGAGCGCGCGCTGGAGCGGATGGCGCCGCATGCGCTCGATCGGATCGGCGCGTCCGGCGGCGATGCCGGCCTGCGGCCCGCCGAGGAGCTTGTCGCCGGAGAACGTGACCAGGTGGGCGCCCGCCTCGACGCTCGCCCGTGCCGTCGGCTCGTCCCCGGTCTCGGCGAGCGCGCCGGAGCCAAGGTCCTCCACGAGCGCGAGGCCGTGCCGGTCGGCCAGACGCGCCAGGTCGCGGGCCCGCGGCTGCTCGGTGAAGCCGACCATGCGGAAGTTCGACTGGTGCACGCGCAGGAGCGCCGCCGTGCGGTCGGTGATCGCGGCCTCGTAGTCGCCGAGCCGCGTCCGGTTGGTCGTCCCCACCTCGACGAGCGTGGCGCCCGAGCGTGCGAGCACGTCGGGGATCCGGAAGCCGTCGCCGATCTCGATCAGCTCGCCGCGCGAGACGACGACCTCGCGGCCCTCCGCCAGGGCGGCGAGCGCCAGCAGGACGGCGGCGGCGTTGTTGTTGACGACGAGCGCGGCCTCGGCGCCGGTCAGCTCCCGCAGCGCGGCCGCGACGAGATCCTGGCGCGAGCCCCGGGCACCCGCCTCGAGGTCGTACTCGAGGTTCGAGTAGCCGGCCGCGACCTGGCGGATGCGCTCCAGCGCGCCCTCGGCCAGCGGCGCCCGTCCGAGGTTGGTGTGGACGACGACGCCGGTCGCGTTCAGGACGCGGCGGAGGCCGGGTCGTAGGAGTGCCCGGAGCTCGTCGCGTGTTCGCTCCACCGGGTCGCCTGGGGAGAACCCCGCCGCGACGTCCTCGCGCGCCCGGGCGAGAGCGGCGCGCGCGGCCGCGGTCACGAGCGGGCGGCCGTGCTCCGCCACGAGCGCCTCCAGCTGCTTCCTGCCGAGCAGCTCGTCGACCGACGGCAGCTCCCGCAACGGGTTCGAGGAGGGCACGAAGGCGAATGATAATGGCCGCGTTTCTCGGTACTCTCCGGGGTCATGGCTGAGATCGCCGCTAGCCCGCGTGCGCTCAGACGCCGGAAACGGCGCAGCAGAGCAGGGACGATCGTGACGCTGGTTGCCCTGCTCGTGCTGGTCGCGGGCTCGGCGCTCTTCGCCCGCGCCTACATGGTCAGGGACGCCGTGCTCCCCGGGGTGTCCGTAGCCGGCGTCGACATCGGCGGGCTCTCGCACGCCGACGCCAGGGCGAAGCTGCAGGCCGAGCTCGGGCCGCGGCTGGCCGGGCCGGTGCGTGTCTCGGTCGGCGACAAGGAGCTCGTGATCCGGCCCGGGAAGGCGCTGGCCCTCGACCTCCGCGCGACCGAGCAGCGCGCCTTCCAGGCGGGCCGGGAGTCGGTCTTCTCCCGCCTCGGCGCCCTCGTCGCCCCCTTCGCCTACGCCCATGAGGTCGAGCCCGTGCTCGAGCCGCTCCCGGCGGAGCGGCGCAAGCTGAGCACGCGTCTCCGGGAGCTGACCGCGCGGCCGGCGAACGCGCGCCTGAGCATGGACGGCGAGCAGGTGGTCGTCCGCCCGGGCACCGCCGGCAGCGCCGCCGACGTCGACCCGCTGCTCGCCTCGGTCGAGGCGGCCGGTCTCGCCGGCGCGGGCAGCGTCACGGCCGCCGTTCGCGAGATCGAGCCCGCGATCACGACGGAGGAGGCCGAGGCCGTCGCGCAGGACGCCCGGACGCTCGTCTCCGCCCCGGTCGCGGTCAAGCTCAAGCGGAAGCGCGTCGGCGCCCTCGCCCCGGCCGACCTGGCCGCGCTCGTCCGCTTCGAGCGCGGCGGCGGCTCCTATGAGATCTCGCTCGAGCCGGACGGCCTCCAGACTGCGCTCATCCCGCTCGTCAAGGCAAAGCTGCGTGACCCCGTCGACGCGACGTTCCGCCTCAGCGGCAACCGCGTGCGGGTGGTTCGCTCGAAGCCGGGAACGACGCTGGACATGAAGAAGGTGCAGCGGGCCGTGCTCGCTGCCGGCCTGCGGCAGCCGGGCGGCGCGAAGAAGCGCGCCGCCGCCGTCGCGCTGACGGCGCTCGCGGCCGACCTGACCACCGGCGACGCCCACGCGCTCGGCATCCGCGAGCAGGTCTCCTCCTTCACGACCGACATGGGCGCGTCCTCGGCGAACCGCATCCACAACGTCCACTTGCTCGGCGACTACCTCGACGGGACGATCGTCGAGCCGGGTGCGACCTTCTCCTACAACGAGGAGGTCGGCCCCCGTACCGTCGAGCGCGGCTTCCTCGAGGGCCAGATGATCTTTGGCGGCGTCCTCATTCCCTCGATCGGCGGCGGCGTGTGCCAGACGGCGACGACGATCTTCAACGCGGCGTTCGAGGCCGGCCTGCCGATCCTGGCGCGCTCGAACCACGCCTTCTACATCAGCCACTACCCGATGGGGCGGGACGCGACCGTCTCCTGGGGCGGGCCCGAGCTCGTCTTCAAGAACGACCTGAAGCACGCGATCCTGATCAAGGTGAGCTACACGGACGCCACCTTCACGGTGAGCTTCTACGGGACGAGGCAGGGCCGCAAGGTCAAGTCCTCGACGAGCGAGCCGACGAACTACACGCAGCCCGAGCTCCAGTACGCGGTCGATTCCTCCGCGCCGAGGAACTCGGTGCGACGGACCTCCGGGGGCGGTCCCGGCTTCGACGTGAGCGTCCACCGCAAGGTCTACGAGCGCGGCAAGCTCATCCGCGAGGACGACTTCTTCACGCGCTACACCCCGCAGGACCCGACGGCGATCTACGGTCCCGGCAAGACGCCCCCCGGCGACTTCTTCTACCTTCCCTCGGGCGCCTGAGCTAGAGTCCCCGCCGCGATGAACCCGCAGGCGGCGACGCTCAGGCTGGCGGTCTTCCCGCGCGCGGGCCTGCTCGTGGACGGTCTCCTCGTCGTCGCCGGGGCCGGGCTCGTGGCGCTGGCGGCGCAGATCGAGATCCCGCTCGGCTTCACGCCGGTGCCGATCTCCGGACAGACGTTCGCGGTGCTCCTCGTCGGCGCGTCGCTGGGGCCGATCCTCGGCGCCTCGAGCCTGCTTCTCTACCTTTGCGTCGGGCTGCTCGGCGCCCCCGTCTACTCGGGCGGGGACGGCGGCTGGGAGATCGTCAAGGGCGCGACGGGCGGCTATCTCGTCGGCTTCATCGTCGCCGCAGCGCTCACGGGCTGGCTGGCGCGGAGACGCTGGGACCGGCGCTTCAACTCCGCGGTCGCCGCCATGCTCTCCGGCAGTGTCGTCATCTACCTCTTCGGGCTTCCCTGGCTCGCGCACACGATCGACACGGGGCTCGAGGGAACCCTCGAGGCCGGCCTCTACCCGTTCGTCGTCGGCGACCTGATCAAGCTCTACCTGGCCGGCATGCTGCTCCCCGCCGCCTGGCGGATCGTCACCCACCTGCGCGGGTAGGTTCGGGAGTTTCAGGCAAGGCTTCCCGGGTACGCGTCGACCAGCACGCGATCCGAGGAGGGAGCATGGCCAGCATCACCGAAACCGTCGACGTCGACGTCCCCGTCCGCACCGCCTACGACCAGTGGACGCAGTTCGAGGACTTCCCCCGTTTCATGGCCGGAGTCCAGGCCGTCGAGCAGGTCGACGACACCCACGTGCGCTGGGTCGTCGGCATCGGCGGGAAGCAGCACGCCTGGACCGCGGAGATCACCGAGCAGCGGCCCGACGAGCGCGTCGCCTGGAAGGCAGTCGAGGGCCACTGGAACGCCGGCGTCGTCACCTTCCACCGCCTCGCCGAGGAGGAGACGCGGGTCACCGTCCAGATGGAGCACGAGACCCAGGGGCTGATCGAGCAGATCGGCGCCGTCCTCGGCATGGACAGCCGCCGTGTGGCCGGCGACCTCGGCCGCTTCAAGGACCTCGTCGAGAGCGGTGCCGCGACGGGCGCCTGGCGCGGCGAGGTCGAGCGCGGCGGGCGGGTCGACTAGGGCCTCCCCCGGCGGGCGGGCGTCGGCGCGGGGGGACGGCGCCCGGCCTTCACGTTCGCGACCGCGGGGCCTGCGCCCCGCGCCGCTCACTGCGCGTCGGCCTTCGCCGGCTCGGCCGGAGACCGGGCGTTGCGGTGCTCGTAGGCGGTGACGACGAGCCGGACAGCCTCCTCGGCGTCGTCGGTGACCGCGAGGTTGTCCCAGTCCTGGGGCGAGATCATGCCCTCGCCCAGGAGCGGGTCGTCGATCCAGTCGAGCAGGCCCCGCCAGTAGGCGGAGTCGACGAGGACGACCGGGAAGTCGAGGATCTTGCCGGTCTGGATCAGGGTCATCGACTCGAAGAGCTCGTCCAGGGTGCCGAACCCGCCGGGGAAGATGACGAAGCCCTCGGCAGCCTTCACGAACATGGTCTTTCGCACGTAGAAGTGCTCGAAGACGACCTCGACGTCGAGGTACGGGTTCGACCGCTGCTCGTGCGGCAGCACGATGTTGAACCCGACCGAGAGCCCGCCGCCCTCGCGGGCACCGCGGTTGGCGCCCTCCATGACGCCGGGGCCGCCGCCGGTGACGACCGTGAAGCCCGCCTCGGCGAAGCGCCGGCCGACGTCGCGCGCCGCCGCATAGGCGCGGTGGTCCTGGCGGACCCGCGCCGAGCCGAAGATGGTCACGGCCGGCTTCGGCAGGTCGGCGACGGTGTCGAAGCCGAGCAGGAACTCGTCGCCGATCCGGCGGGCGTGCAGCAGCTGCGCGCCCTCCGAGCTCGAGAGGATCAGCCGGTCGTCGTCGCGCGCGCCCACTAGGAGAAGGTGCGCTCGAGGTGCGTCGCGCTCATCGCGACCGCGAGCAGGGCGGCGAGGCCGACGTACGTGACCCCGACGACGGCGCGCTGCCACGGCTCGATCGCGTAGTACGCGGCGGCCTCGGGGTCGTTGCGGCCGCTCCAGCGGCGCCAGACTTCGATCCCGCCCACGATCAGGACGAGGATCAGGATCGGGTTGGGGCGTACGAGCGTCAGGCCGAGCAGGAGCACAAGCCCGACGGCCCACAGCGCCGGGTGGAGCGCGGCCGCCGCGCGGCCCCCGTCCAGGGGTGACACCGGGATCAGGTTGAAGAGGTTGATGAAAAAGCCGGTGAAGGCGAGCGCGATCAGGAGCTGGGAGTCGAGCGCCTCGCCCGCGGCCCAGACGCCCGCCGCCGCCAGGCTGCCGAGGATCGGGCCGGCGAGCGCGACCTGGGCCTCCTTCCAGACGTCGTTCGGCAGCTGCTTCATGCCCACGACCGCGCCGAGGAACGGGATGAAGAGCGGCGCCGAGGCGGGAACGCCCTGCCGCCGCAGCTCGAGCACGTGCCCGAGCTCGTGGATGAAGATGAGGAGGACGAAGCCGACGGCGAAGCGCCATCCCCAGATCCAGGCGTAGGCGGCGATCGAGACGAGCATCGAGCCGGCGGTGACGAAGAGCTTCAGCTTGAAGAGCGCGAGGATCGCCGTCTTCGCCTTGAAGATGAGGAGCCCGACCGCTGCGATCGGCGCCCACACCTTGCGCGCGAGGTCGCCGAGACGGCCGCGCGGCTGGATCGGCTCGTAGTCGCGGTAGGCGTGCTCGGCTCGTCGGCGGCGGGCGGATCGGGCTCGTACCGGGGGGCGTCCGGATCCCGCTTGGGGGTGAGGCTGCTCACCGTCTCAGCGTAGCCGCTGGCCGGCGGAATGCCCCGACCGGAAACGGGTTCGCGGCGGCTCCTAGCGAGCCGCGGCCGATCCACTCCTCGCCGCCCTCGTAGATCTCCTTCTTCCAGAGCGGGACGTCGACCTTGAGGGTGTCGATCGCCTCCTTGCAGGCGGCGAGCGCGTGCTCGCGGTGCGGGCGCGGACACGGCGATCGCGACGCTCGTCTCGCCGATGCCGACGCGGCCGACGCGGTGGGTGATCGCGACCTCTGCAGAGGTCGTAGCGGGCTGTGAGCGTCTCGGCGATCTCGGCCATCACCTTCTCGGCCATGCCCTCGTAGGCCTCGTACTCGAGGTGGAGGACGGTGCGGCCCCGGGACTGGATCCGCGTCGTGCCCGAGGAAGGTGGCGATCGCGCCCGCGCGCTCGTCGGCCACCTCGCGCGACGACCGCGCCCACGTCGATCGGGTCGGCCGTCAGGCGGAACTCCCCGCCGGAGACGGGCGGGATCAGCGCGACCTCGTCGCCGTCGGCGAGGCGTCGGTCGGCCGCCCGCGTACTCCTTGTTGACGGCGTAGAGGAGACCCTCGGGCTCGTCGCCGAGGTCGAGCGCGCGGCCAGACGTCGCCGAGGCGCGAGCCGGCGGGGAGCTCGAGCTCCCGCACGCCGGCCCCGCCTGCTCGCGCAGTCCGGCGAAGAGCCGCACGCGGATCTGCATGCCGGAAGCTTAGAGCCGCGGGCCCGCGGCCCGACGGTCGGCGTCAGGCTGCCGGCGCCCGGGCCGGAAGTAGGATCACCGCATGGCGACGGCCGACGAGCGCCGCGAGACCGACTCGGGCATCGAGGTGAAGCCGGTCTACACGGCCGGCGGATGCGCCGGGCGTCGGCTCGGAGCCGCCGGGCGAGTTCCCGTTCACGCGCGGGCCCTACCCGGACATGTACCGCGGGCGGCCGTGGACGATCCGCCAGTACGCGGGGTTCGCCTCGGCCGAGGAGTCGAACGAGCGCTTCCGCTATCTGCTCGAGCGGGGCCAGACGGGGCTCTCGATCGCGTTCGACCTGCCGACGCAGCTCGGCTACGACTCGGACGACCCGCGTGCGCTCGGCGAGGTGGGGCGGACCGGCGTCGCGATCGACTCGCTCGCCGACATGGAGATCCTGCTCGCCGGGATCCCGCTCGGCGAGGTCTCGACGTCGATGACGATCAACGCGCCGGCGGCGCTCCTGCTGCTCCTCTACGAGCTCGTGGCCGAGGGGCAGGGCGTCGCGCCGGCGGCGCTGCGCGGCACCGTCCAGAACGACATCCTCAAGGAGTACGTCGCGCGCGGGAACTACATCTTCCCGCCGCGGCCGTCGATGCGGCTGACGACCGACCTGTTCGCGTACTGCGCCGAGCGGATCCCGCGCTGGAACACGATCTCGATCTCCGGCTACCACATCCGCGAGGCGGGCTCGACGGCGGTGCAGGAGCTCGCGTTCACGCTCGCGAACGGGATCGCCTACTGCGAGGCGGCGGTCGCGGCCGGGCTCTCGCCCGACGAGTTCGGCGCGCGGCTCTCGTTCTTCTTCAACGCGCACAACCACTTCTTCCAGGAGGTGGCGAAGTTCCGGGCGGCGCGCCGGCTGTGGGCGCGGATCATGCGCGAGCGGTTCGGGGCGACGAACCCGAAGGCGCTGGCGCTGCGCTTCCACGCGCAGACGGGCGGCTCGACGCTGACCGCGCAGCAGCCGGAGAACAACGTCGTCCGGGTCGCGATCCAGGCGCTCGCGGCCGTCTGCGGCGGCGCCCAGTCGCTGCACACGAACTCCTTCGACGAGGCGCTCGCGCTGCCGACCGAGCGCAGCGCGCGCGATCGCGCTGCGGACACAGCAGATCCTCGCGGCACGAGGCCGGCGCGACCGACACCGCCGACCCGCTCGGCGGCTCCTACTTCATCGAGGCGCTGACCGACGAGCTCGAGGAGCGCGCGCGGGAGCTGATCGAGCGGATCGACGAGCTCGGCGGCGCCGTCGCCGCGGTCGAGCAGGGGTTCGTAGCAGGACGAGATCGAGGAGGCCGCGTTCGCTGGCAGCAGGAGGTCGAGTCGGGCGAGCGCGTCGATCGTCGGCGTCAACCGCTACGCGGACGAGGACGGAGGAGCGGATCGAGCTGCACCGGCTCGACCCGGACGCCGAGCGGCGCCAGCTCGAGCGGACGCAGCGAGTGCGGGCCGAGCGGGACGCCGCCGCCGTGGAGGCTGCGCTGGCGGCGGTACGGGCGACGGCCGGCGGCGGGGGGAATCTCCTCGTCCCCATCCGTGCGGCCCTGGCCGCCTACTGCGACCGTGGGCGAGGTGTGCGGCGCGCTCCGCGAGGAGTTCGGGACGTACGACGCCCACCTGGCGCCGTGAGGCTCGAGGACGGTGAGGTCGCGCTTCGGCACCCGACCGATGCCGACGTGCCCGCGATCGTCGAGGCCTGCCAGGATCCGGAGATCGGCCGTTGGACGCAGGTGCCCGCCCCCTACACGGAGGCGGACGCCCGAGCGTTCCTGCGCGCGGCGCCGCACGTGTCCGTGATCGCGGACGCCCTCACGGACGAGCTCCTGGGGACGATCGGCTGGCGCTGGGTCGACGGCAACGTCCAGCTCGGGTACTGGGTCAAGCGGGAGGCGCGCGGCCGTGGCGTGGCGACGCGGGCGCTGCGGCTGCTGACGGACTGGGCCCTCGCGAGCCTCGGGGCCGTCCGGGTGCAGCTGCACACCGAGCCCGGGAACCGTGCGTCACAGCGCGTCGCCGAGAAGGCGGGCTTCACGCGCGAGGCGCTCCTCCGCTCCTTCATCGAGCTGAAGGGGACCCGCCGGGACGTCTACATGTACGCGCGGCTCCGCGAGGAGGTCGCCCCTGCCCGTTGAGACCCGAGGGGCCGGCCGCGGGGCCTCCCTCCGCTGCGATGCCTCCGCACTCCTGTCGCCCGGTTGTAGCCGATGCCGGCTTCTCGATGCCCTCGCGCCTCCGACGTCTTGCGGTCCATGATGGCGACCGGTCACCGGCAGGCCGTGGCGGGTCGATGTTGTCCACGCACGCTTCGAGAGGAGCCTGGAGCGGCGCCGGAGCGTGGCTGGAAGGGTTGCAGGATGGTGGCGGGGGGCTACGGTGCGAAGCGTGGAAGCCCTAGCCGCAGTCGTCTTCGCGGAAGCGCGCAGGTGAGCGTCAACGGCGGCAAGATCGGTCTCGGCTTGTCGGCGGGGTTGCTGGCAACGGCCATCGCCTTGTTGGTTGCCGTCGAGGCAAGCGGCCGCTGTCACGCGGGCAGCGGCGGCACGATCGACCTGACTCCGCTCTTGGTTCTCGCGGTTGGCGTGGTCGCGCTCGTCCTCGATGTTCGAGCTGTCCGGTTAGGCCCACCGGCGGCTAGGTGGGGTCGCCTCGGACTTGGCTTGCTGGTTGCGGCCGCCGTCGTGTTTGCATGGTTCTTGCTTGTCGTGCTCCGAGGCGTTCTCTCCTGCTACAACTGAGCGCGGCTCGAATTGGCTACGCGCCCTGCAGGTGACTTGTTGAACCGTGCCGAAGCCGGGCGGGAAGCGGAGTTGCGGGATGGTCGCGAGGGCCACGCGGATCGTGGCTCCAAGAGACTCGGGTCTTTCCCCAGCGAGGTCGATAGGGGAAGGGGATGCGGGACTTTCGACTCTTCATCCTCTCTGGGGGGCCGGGGCTGGTCGCGGGCGCGATAATCGGAGCGGTTCTCCCGAGGTGGAGGATCGTAATCCCTCTGATCGTCGTAGGAGCGGTCGGGGCGTGGTTCGGGTTCAGCCACTTCGCCGCACAGGACGGCGACGACAACCATCCACTTGCCGTGCTCGACGCCATCGCAACGGTGTTCAACTACGTCGGCTTGGCGGTCGGTCTGACCGTCGGCGCGATTAGCCGCAACGTGACGCGCCGCCGGAGCGGGTAGCGGATCTGTGAGGACGACAGGATGGTACGGGAGCGGGGCGGGTGGATTCGCGAACGCCGCGGAGGCTGACCCCTCGTGCGGGGCCTCCGGCGAGACTACGCCTCACGCAGGCAGGCCCACGCGTGGCGTGCGGAGCGTGTCGGATCCGTGCCGATCTGCAGGAAGTAAGCTCCCGCCCATGGCCAAGGCAGAGGACCTCCGGTCGACCGAGGCGAAGCTGGCGGCACTGGGGCGCCTCCGCGACGAGGCGCTCCACTCCGGCGACGAGCGGGCGGTTGCCCGTCAGCGCGAGCGGGGGAAGCTGCTCGCGCGCGAGCGGCTGGAGAAGCTCCTCGATCCCGGCAGCTTCGTCGAGCTCGACCGCTACGTGCGCCACCGCAACCCGCAGTTCGGGATGATGGAGAACCGCCCCTGGGGCGACGCTGTCGTCACCGGCTACGGGACGATCTTCGGGCGCAAGGTCTTCGTCTTCTCACAGGACTTCACCGTCTTCGGCGGGACGCTCTCCGAGGTCTTCGCCGAGAAGGTCTGCAAGGTGATGGACCTCGCGGTCAAGCTCGGCTGCCCGCTGATCGGGATCAACGACTCGGGCGGGGCACGCATCCAGGAGGGCGTCGTCTCGCTGGGCGGCTACGCGGAGATCTTCTGGCGGAACGTTCAGGCCTCCGGCGTCGTCCCGCAGATCAGCCTGATCATGGGACCGTGCGCCGGCGGGGCCGTCTACTCGCCGGCGATCACCGACTTCGTGCTCATGGTCAAGGAGACCTCGTACATGTTCATCACAGGGCCCGAGGTGGTGAAGACGGTCACCGGCGAGGAGGTCACCTTCGAGGAGCTCGGCGGCGCGCTCACGCACGCCTCCAAGTCGGGCGTGGCGCACTTCGCCGCGGACGACGAGGAGAGCTGCCTCGAGGACGCGCGCTACCTCCTCTCGTTCCTGCCCCAGAACAACGTCGACCCGCCGCCCTTCTTCGAGCCGACCGACCCGCCCGAGCGCGAGGACCCCGAGCTCGACTCGCTGATCCCGGACGAGCCGACGAAGCCGTACGACATGCGCGCCGTGATCTCGCGCGTCGTGGACGAGGGCGAGTTCCTCGAGGTTCACCAGCTCTGGGCGGAGAACATCGTCGTCGGCTTCGCCCGGCTGGCCGGCCACCCGGTCGGGATCGTCGGCAACAATCCGCGGGCGCTCGCGGGCACGCTCGACATCGACTCCTCCGTGAAGGCCGCCCGCTTCGTCCGCTTCTGCGACGCCTTCAACCTCCCGCTCGTCACGTTGGTAGACGTCCCCGGCTTTCTCCCCGGGACGGCGCAGGAGTGGGGCGGGATCATCCGCCACGGCGCCAAGCTCCTCTACGCCTACTCGGAGGCGACGGTCCCCAAGATCGCCCTGATCACGCGCAAGGCCTACGGCGGCGCCTACGACGTGATGAGCTCGAAGCACATCCGTGCCGACTTCAACTTCGCCTGGCCGACCGCGGAGGTGGCGGTCATGGGCCCGGAGGGGGCGGTCAACATCGTCTTCCGCAAGGAGCTCGAGGAGGCGGAGGACGCCGGGGCCCTCCGCGCGGAGCTGATCGCCGACTACAAGGCACAGTTCGCCAATCCGTACACGGCGGCCGAGCGCGGCTACGTCGACGACGTCATCGAGCCGCGGCGCACCCGCCCCGTCCTCTGCGACGCGCTGGGGACCGCGCTCACCAAGCGGGAGAGGCGGCCGCCGCGCAAGCACGGGAGCATCCCGCTCTAGGGGCGCTGCGGCCTGTACGAGCTCGAGTTCGAGGACACGTTCGAGGGCGACGCGCTCGACCTCGGCCACTGGATTCCGCACTACCTGCCGCACTGGAGCACGCGTCAGCGCTCCGCCGCTCGCTACGAGGTGGGCGGCGGCGTCCTGCGGCTCCTGATCGAGGAGGGCCAGGAGCCGTGGTGCCCGGAGCTCGACGGCGAGGTCCGCGTCTCGTCGCTCCAGACCGGCGTCTTCGCAGGCCCGCCGGGGAGCGGCGTCGGCCAGCACCGCTTCCTCCCGAACGCGGTCGTCCGGGAGGCACAGGAGACCCGGCGCCTCTACACGCCGCAGTTCGGTCGCATCGAGATGCGGGCGAAGGCGCTCGACGACCCGCGGGCCATGGTCGCGCTCTGGCTGATCGGCTACGAGGACGAGCCGGAGCGCTCGGCGGAGATCTGCGTCTGCGAGATCTTCGGGCGCGACGTCGCGGCCGGGGAGGCGAGGGTGGGGATGGGCCTGCACCCCTTCGGCGACCCGTCCGTCACCGACGACTTCATCGCCGCGACCCTCCCGATCGACGCGCGCGAGTTACACGTCTACGCCGCCGAGTGGACCTCCGGCGGGGTGACGTTCCTCGTCGACGGCGAGCCCGTGAGGACGGTCGGCCAGTCACCTGCCTACCCGATGCAGCTCATGCTCGGCATCTACGAGTTCCCGGCGGCCGAGGGGGCGGAGCCCTTCGTCGACGTCTATCCGAAGGAGTTCGTCGTCGACTACGTCCGCGGCTACCGGCTAGCGGACGGTTAGCTACGCACCCACTCGAGGTCGGCGACCTCGAGCGGGAACGAGACGACCTCGCCGGTCACCGGCGACACGAAGAGGATCTCGCGCCGGGTCGAGACGGCGGCGATCAGGTCGCCGGGGGCCCAGGTCACGTCGAGGCCGTTCGTGAAGTTGAGGTGCCGGCGGCCGCCGCCGTCGAAGATGACCACGCCGCGGTCCGAGCTCGCCGCAACCATGCCGGTCGAGCTGACGTGGAGGCCCTGAACCCTCGGCGCGGCGAACCACGGAGAGTAGACGAGCGCGTCCGTGCTCATGAACGCGAGCCCCTCCGCTCCTTTCCGGCGCACGACCGCCCAGAAGCGCTCGCGGTCGAGCCACGCGACCTCCTCCAGCTCGGCGGGCTCGTCGAAGATCTCGGCGAGCCCGGCGGCGGAGAGCAGCAGCTTCCTGCGGCCGCCGGGGGTGCCGGCGAAGAGCTCGCCGCCCTCGACGAACGTCGGGCGGCCGTCCGGCGTCCAGGCGAAGGCGCAGTCGGCGATGTCCCTGCAGGTCCCCGGCCGCCCGCCGCCGGGCCGGGGCGTCTCGGCCTCCGGGACCGCGACCCCGCCGTCCACGGTGAAGCGGCACGGGCTCTCGCGGCCCGGCTCCCCCGGGCCCCAGCCGAGGCCGGGGAGCTCGAGCACGCGCAGGCGGCACCGCCCCTCGTTCTCCTGCGTGACGTAGAGGCGCCCCGTCGCTCCCACGTCCGTCAGCCAGAGGACGGCGTCCCGGCCCGGAACGAGCGCCGATCCGCCGTCGCCCCGCCAGGCGAGGTCGCCCGCCGTGATCTCGAGCCAGGTGGTCGGCGCGGCCTGTCCGGGCCGGAAGATGACGACGCGGTCGGCGGCGGCGACCGCCGCCCAGCTCCCGTCCGGCGAGAAGGCGATCGCGCCCGTCCCGCCCGAGCCCGGAACCGGGAGGACGCGCCCGGTGCGGTCGACGAGCAGCGGCCCGTTCACGCTCGAAGCGGCGACGAGCTCGCCGGTCGGGCTCGCCCGGAGGTTGTGGATGCTCTGCCCGGGCACGGCGGCGACGAGCCGTCGGCCTTCGAAGAGCGCGAGCGTGTCGGGGGCGTCCGGCGGGCGCTCGAAGACGATCACCGCGAGCAGCCCGGGACCGAGCCAGGCCAGCTCCGAGACGCCCGCGGCGGACGCGGGGAGGTCTTTCCGGGACAGCAGGACGGTGCCGCTCGGCCACGCGCGGACGACACCGTTCGCGAAGTAGGTGAGGGTCCCGTCCTGTCGCCAGGCCGCCGCCCCGCCCGGGATCGGCTCGTCCTGCGGGCCGCCGTTGGTCGAAACCTGGATCGCGCCGCCGTCCGCCTGAAACAGGCGTCCGATCAGGGGATCGGAGTGAGGGTCCCAGCCGGAGCCCGCGCCCGCCACCCGCTGCCCGTCGGGGGAGAGAACGAAGGTGCACTCGTCCCAGTTGGGCGCCTCCACCGGGCTCGAGCCGCTCAGGTCGAGCGCACGCAGCTCGCAGTCCCGGTCCGTGTAGTAGAGGGTGCCGGCGAAGGCCGGCCTGGTCGCAGGGGCATGGGGGACCGGCGTCGTCTCGGGCGAGCCGGGCGGCAGCGGCTCGCTGCGCGTCTGGGCGACGGGCTCCAGGGTCGCCTCTCCCCGGAGGGCGTCGACGCCGGCCGCGACCCCGATCGCCGCCACGGCGAGGACCGCGAGCCAGGTCGCCTTCGCGCGCACCCCTCAGCTCCGGGCGCGTTCGAGCGCAAACGCCCGACGCCCGCTCGGGAGCTCCGTGATCAGCCTCGGGAGGCCCATCTCCCTCCACGATACGCCTCGCGGAGCGGAGTCGGTTCAGGCGGACGGAACCTCGGGACGGCGGCGAAGCGGCGGGCGCGGCACCCGTGCCCCGGTCGCCGCGAACACGAGGACGAGGACGCCGGCGGCGATGACGACGTCCCCGACGGAGTAGACGTTCGTGAGCGGCACCCAGTCCGGGGCCGCGAAGCGGTCGACGAGCCAGCCGACGTTCGGCTCGGCCGCCGCGACGCTGTTGTGCTTGACGGCGAAGTCGAGAGCGGCCGCCTCCATCGCCGCCGGCGTCGCCGGCATGCGGCCGCCGTTCGCGAGGATGGCGACGAGGTTCAGCCCCATTCCAAGTCCGATGATGCGGGCGCCGACCAGGTGCCGGTTCAGGGCCGCGGCCACGAGCAGGCAGCCGTAGGAGACCAGCCAGAGCGCCTTCGCCGCATCCTCGCCGGTCGTCCAGGGGAGGAAGGCGAAGGGGAAGGCGACGACCTGGATCCCGACGGCGAGGAAGAAGAGCCAGACGGTGCGCAGCCTCAGCTCGGCCAGGCGGTCGAGGCGGCCGCCGCAGAGGAGCGCGGCCGCGGCCGCGAGCCCGACGGGGAGGAGCTGGGCGGGCATCTGGCTAGGCCATGTCCGCGACGGCTCTGAGCTGGGGCCCGGCGCCGTCGAGGCCGCGGACGACGCAGCGCTCGAGCGCGCTCACGACGTTCGGGTCGAACTGCGAGCCGGCCCGCCGGCGGATCTCGGCGAGCGCTTGCGCCGCCGTGCAGGCGGTCCGGTAGCACCGCTCGGTCGTGATCGCGTCGAAGGCGTCGGCGACCAGGATCACGCGCGAGCCGAACGGGATCTCCTCGCCGGCGAGTCCGTCCGGGTAGCCGGACCCGTCCCAGTGCTCGTGGTGGTGCAGCACCCAGGCGTCGATCGGCTCGACGCCGAGGCCCTCGAGCAGGGAGTACCCGAACTCCACGTGGGCGCGGACGAGCCGCTGCTCGTCCGGCTCCAGGCGGCCGGGCTTTCGGAGGAGCGTGTCCGGGACGGCGATCTTGCCGAGGTCGTGGAGGAGACCGGCGAGCGCGAGCTGCTCGGTCGTCTCGTCGTCAAGCCCGAGCTCCCGGGCGATCGCCTCGACCAGGCCGGCCACCGCCTGTGAGTGGTCGCCCGTGGAGGGGTCCTTCGAGTCGACGATGCGGATGAGGTTCCGCGCCGCCCGGAGGCGGGCCTGCCGCTCGGCCGTCTCCGCGAGCTCGTTGGGCGAGTAGATGCGGACGACCGACGGGCTGTAGACGCACGAGCGGTTCTTGCCGTGGCGCTTGGCCCACAGGAGCGCGCCGTCCGCCACCTGCTGGAGCTCGTCCGCGCTCGAGGCGTGCCCTGGAAACGAGGCGATGCCGACGGTGATCGTCACCGGCTGGTGGTGGGCGAACTCGTTCCGGGCGATACGCGCGTGCAGGTCCCCGACGAAGCGGTAGGCGGCCTCCTCGTCCTCCGCGAGCAGGAGCGCGAACTCGTCGCCGCCGAAGCGGAAGGCGGTGACGTCTTCCCGGCCCTCGACGAAGAGGCGGGCGAGCTCGACAAGGATCTGGTCGCCGACGGGGTGCCCGTAGCGGTCGTTGCAGCTCTTGAACTCGTCCACGTCCACGAGGCAGAGCGAGATCTCGCCGCCGTCCTCCCCTGCCCGCTCGAGCGCCTTGCGCAGGCAGCTCTGGTACGAGCGGTGATTGCCCAGGCCTGTGAGGCTGTCCGTGAGCGCGTCGCGCGTCGCGACGCGGGTGGAGAGGGCGGTGCGCTGGTACAGGGTGAGGGTGAAGAGCGGCCCGGCGAGGAGGACGAGCAGACGCGGGTCGGTCGTCCAGAGCGAGGCCGCGAGCGCCGCCAGGAAGGCCATGATCACGAAGGCCGGGCCCGAGTGGGCGAGGTTCTCGCGGGTGAGCGGGAGGAAGGGCCGGCCGGAGAGGATCGCGAGCGCGCCGCAGACCAGGACGACGTTGACGAGCACGTAGGCGGCGCCTCCCGCGAACGCGTAGAGGGTGATCGTGCCCAGCCCCTCGGCGCCGCCGAGGAGGAAGACGGGAGCCGCCGAAGCGAAGGCCGCGAGGCCGTACACGGCCGCGTTGAAGAGCGAGCGTACGAAGGGCCGGCGCTCGATCATCTGGGAGACGAGGACGCCGAAGACCGCGCTCAGGACCGCGTACTCCCAGCCGAAGAGGATCTGGCTCGAGACGACGAAGACGAACGCGAGCGAGACGACGCGCTCGTTCTCGACATCGAGCGGAACGGGCTTCATGTCGGCGAGGAGCGCCAGCCCGAAGAAGAGGATCACCCCGATGCTCGTGGAGGAGTCGGGGGGATCGAGCGACGCGCCCACCACCGCCCCGGCGGTCACCGGGAGGGCGACGCCGAGGACGGCGCCGATGTACCAGTAGAGCCGGGGCGGGTATCCGAACGCGGTCATGTGCTGTCGGACGCGTGGTGGGAAGCGGGCCGCCGGCCTAGTACCAGCGGAACCCTGCGCCGGCTGCGACGGCATACGCCGCGACGGCGCCGACGACGAGCAGTGCCCGCACGTAGTGATGCTTCCATCGAATCACGCGCGCTCACCTCCTTCCGCTGGGAGACGTGGCCACAGGAACGCGCGCGGCCGTTGTTGCTGCAGGAAACGGCCGGCCGGAGGCCGCTCTAGAGCCCCGACCGAGGGATCAGGCCGGGCGCGGGCGTTCTAGGCGCTGTCGGAGACGACCAGCTCGAGCCGCGGCTGGTCGAACTCCGCCTTGAAGGCGGCGACCACGTCCGGGTCGAACTGCGTCCCGGCGCAGCGCTCGAGCTCGGCGATGGCCCGGTCGTGGGAGAGCCGACCACGGTAGACGCGGTCGGTCGTCATCGCATCGTAGGCGTCGGCGACGAAGAGGATGCGCGAACCGAGCGGGATCTCGCCGGCAGCCTTCTGCTCCGGGTAGCCCTGCCCGTCCCAGCGCTCGTGGTGGTGGAGGACCCAGGTCGGCGACCGGCTCGACGCCGAGGGAGTCGAGCATCCGGTAGCCGATCTGCGGGTGCCGCTCGAGCACGAGGCGCTCGGCTTCGTTCAGCGGTCCCGGCTTGCGGAGGATGTCCTCCGGAATGGCGAGCTTGCCGAGGTCGTGGAGGCTGCCGGCGAGGCGACAGAGCTCGACCGACTCCGAGTCGAGCCCGATCCGCCTGGCGACGCGGGCGGCCAGCTCGCCGACCATGTAGGAATGGCTGCCGGTGTAGGCGTCGCGGGCGTCGACGGCATGCGCGAGGGTCGCGGCGGCGCGCAGGCGGGCGGCGCGGTCGGGCCCCTCGGCGAGCCGGCGCAGCTCGGCCAGCTCGATGACGTCGGGGCGGTACACCCGGACGGTGTTCTTCCCCTGCTCCTTCGCGAGGTAGAGGGCGCTGTCGGCGACGCGCACGAGCTCGCTGCGCTCGACGCCGTGCTGCGGATAGGCGGCGACGCCGGCGGACATGCCCAGCGCCTCGCCGACGTCGACCTCCGTCACCGCGATGCGCTCGACGATGGAGCGCGCGATCGAGAGGCCTTCGTGCTCGTCCCGGCGCGGGAGGAGGAGCGCGAACTCGTCGCCCCCGAGGCGGAAGGCCTCGCCACCTTGGCGCAAGCGGGCCGCCACCTGCGCCAAGACCCTGTCTCCGGTCGGATGCCCGTACCGGTCGTTGATCTGCTTGAAGTTGTCGATGTCGAGCAGGACGAGGGTGAGCGCGAAGCCCTCTTCCTGTGCCTTGTCCAGATCGTGCTGGAGCCGCTCGTGGAAGTGGCGGTGGTTGCCCAGCCCGGTGAGCGGGTCGGTGAGCGCCAGGCGCATTGCCTTCAGCGCGCTGTGCACCGAGCGCTGGTACAGCGCGATCGCGACGAGCGGGCCGACGAGGGCCGTGGCGAGGAACGGCGACCGCTCCCAGAGGACGGCCAGCATGAGGCTGACCGAGGCCATGATCGAGAAGGGGACGACCGTCCAGTAGACCGAGTGCTTGAGAAGCGGGAAGAACGCGTCGCCCGACCAGCGGGCGATGATGCCGGCGGTGAGCAGGATGTTCACCGCGTAGAAGGCGGCGGCGGCGAGCGATCACCTGGACGAAGAGCCCACCCACGCCGTCGTGCATCCCGGCGGCTGCGGCCGCGGCGCCGCCCGCCCCGCCGGCCAGCGCGTAGACGGCGCTGTTGTAGGTGAGGCGGATCGAGGGCCTGCGCTGGACGAGCTCGATGGTCGCGCGCGCGACGAAGCCGATCATGATCGCCGGCGCCCAGCCGTAGATCACGGCCGCGCCGACGATGAAGACGGCGGTCAACGAGACGCCGCCGGAGGCGATCCCCTCGATCGGGACGGGGTAGGCCTCGACGAAGGTCGCCGCGACGGTGAGCGCCAGAACGCCGCCCAGGACGCCGAGAGTCGGGTCGGAGGTAGCGAAGGCGACGACGGCCGCGACCAGGGCGGCGACCGCCGAGAGGGTGACGGGGACGAGAAGCGGAAGAAGCCGGGCAGTCTCCTTCGAGACTCCCGGCCTCACCGCATCACCCGATGCGCTCTCGGACGAGCGAATCGGAACGAGCTTCACGAGTGCGGCTTACCAGTGCCAGCCCTCGGCCTCGCCCAGGAATGACGCCAGGACGGTGGCCGCGACGAGCAGGTACGCCAGCTTCGCCTTCCAATGCAGCATCTGATCTCTCCCGTTGATAATCGGACGCCTGACGTCCCGAAGTATCCGGACGGTCAGGAGAACACACATCCCCCGGACGAGGGATTCACCAAAATACCTGCTCATCCCTTCTGCTGGGGGCGGATGAGCCTACGTCAGTCCGGCCTCGCGGAGCGGGCGCCGGCCCCAGGCGAAACGATCCGAGTACCAGCCGGAGAGCGTGGTCAGCGTGGTGCCCTGGCTGGAGGAGTGGACGAACCAGCCACCGCCCATGTAGATGCCCATGTGCGAGACGTCGGCCGGCTTCGCGAGCGTGCCCTTCTCGGAGAAGAAGAGGAGGTCGCCGGGCTTCAGCCCCGCGCGCTTGACGCGCGCCGACTTCGGCACCTCGCCCGCCATGTGCGGAGGTTGTGCGCCCCCGGAGCACGGTCTGGAGCTTGGCGCCGCCGGGATAGGACTCGAGGCGGTAGATCCTCCAGGCGAAGCCGGAGCAGTCGAAGCCGCCCCGGGAGGTGACGCCGAAGAGGGTCTGGGTCCGCTCCGACGTCCCGCCCCAGACGTAGGGGAAACCGACGAACGAGACGGCGCGGGCGAGGATCCGCTTCTGCCACGCGGTCAACGTCGGCAGATCGAAGGAATCGGCGCGGGAGCGGGCGTAGGGGATGCTCCAGTCGGCGAGCTGGAGGAGCTTCGCGAAGGAGTAGGCGGCCTCGGCTCGGGTGGCGCGGTCGGTCGGGCGCAGCTCGAGGTTGTCCTTCGCGCTCGGGTGGTCGTGCCGGAGGGCGAGCAGCCGCGCCACGACCTCGGTGCCGAACCGCCCCGGCGGCACGAGCCCTGCCGCGCGCGCCTCGGCCTGCAGGTGCTTGGCGGAGTCGAGCATCCCGGCCGCCCTGACGAGGGCGCGGTCGAGCTCCCACATGCGGACGATGCGGTCCGGCTGCGCCGTCGTCTTCGGCGGTACCGGTGACGACCGACATCGCCTTCGCGAGCTCGCCGCGCGTGAAGGGAGCGCCGGGGCGGAACTTCGCGACGGACGGGCCCATCGCCTTGCTCCGCACCACGACCCGGATCTGTGGCTGCGCCCACGAGGCCGCCTCGGCGGTGCCGGTCGCGGCGAGCGCGAGCGCGGCGAGGGAGACAAGGAGTGCGGCGCGCCTCATCCACGGCTCTATCGGAGCGGGCGCCGCGAGCCTTTAGTCTTCGCGCCGTGGAGCTCTCGTGGCGGCCGGAGCCGACCCCCGAGGAGCGCGCGGCGCTCGACCGCGCCCTTGCCCGCCTGCTCGCTCCCCGGGGGGAGCCGCGGAGCGCCTGGTGGCAGGAGGGCGTCCGCGAGTCGGTCGACCCGGACGAGGCCGAGCCCTCCTAGTCCGGAAGGAGGGGCATCGCGATCCCCTGGTCGCGGCCGAGCAGCACCCCGCGGGTGACGGCGTTCGCCCCGAAGCGGTCGCGAACCTCGTCGAGGGCCGCGTCGAGCTCGGGCCAGCGCGGGCGCTGGAACGGCAGGGTGAGCTGGACGGCCCGATCGTCCTCGAGGTTGGCGACCGAGAGGCCGACCAGCGTCAGGCCTCGGCGCTCGATCGTCGGCCCCGCGGCCGCAAGAAGCTCTCTGCGCCGCGGCGAGGACGGCCTGGCTCTCCGCCGTCGCCCGCGGCAGCGTGTGAGAGCGGGTGGCGCGCGCGAAGTCGTCGAAACGGAGCCGGAGGACGACCGTGCGGCCGACCCGGGAGGCGGTACGCAGGCGGCGGGTCACCCGGTCGGCGAGCCCGACGAGGACGGCGTCGACCGACTCCGGAGACCTCCGAGAGCGTCCGAGCGCGCGCTGCGACCCGATCGAGCCCCGGCGCCGCCGCGTCCGCACGCGGCGGGGGTCGCGGTTGTGGGCGAGCGCGTGCAGGTGCCGGCCCGCCGCCCGCCCGAGGACGGTCACGAGCGCGTCCTCCGGGAGCCCCGCGACCTGCGCGGACCGTCGTGATCCCGAGGCGCCGGAGCCGCCCGGACGTGACCGGCCCGACGCCCCAGAGCCGCTCGACCGGGAGCGGGTGCAGGAAGGCGAGCTCGCGGTCGGGGCGGGACCAGGAGCAGGCCGTCGGGCTTGGCGACGCCGCTCGCCACCTTGGCCAGGAACTTCGTCCGCGCCACGCCGACCGTGATCGGCAGGCCGACGCGCTCGCGGACGTCGCGCCTGAGCTTCGCGGCGATCTCGAGGGGGGCGCCGGAGAGCCGCTCGAGGCCTCTCACGTCCAGAAAGGCCTCGTCGATCGAGAGCCCCTCGACGAGCGGCGTCGTGTCCTCGAAGACGCGAGAAGACCGCTGCGCTTGCCTCGGAGTAGGCCGACATCCGCGGTGGCACGACCACGGCGTCCGGGCAGAGGCGGAGCGCCCGCCGGCCGCTCATCGCCGTCGCGACGCCGTGTGCCTTCGCCTCGTAGCTGGCGGCGAGCACGACGCCGCCGCCGACGATCACCGGCCGCCCGCGGAGGCGCGGGTCGTCGCGCTGCTCGACGGACGCGAAGAACGAGTCGAGGTCGGCGTGGAGGATGCTGGCCGCGCCGGGCACGAACACATGTTCGCTCAGCCGCGGCCGGCGCTGCAAGCGGCCGGCGCTCAGACGGTGACGACGACCTTGCCGCGGGCGCGGCCCTCGCGCAGGTACCGGATGGCTTCCGGGACCTCGCGCAGCGGGAAGGCCCGGTCGACGGCCGGCGTGAGGGAGCCCTCCTCCACGAGCTGCTTCAGGCGCCGGAGGTCCTCCGGGCTCTCCTTGACGACGAAGGTGCGCAGCTTCTGGCGGACGAAGGGCGAGAGGACGGCGCCGCGGAGCTGGCGGTCGCTGCCTCCGAGCCAGCGCCCACCTCCTTCACCGCCGACGATCACGAGCGTCCCCTCCGGAGCGAGGGCCCGGCGGAGGTGCCCGAGCGGGCGGTTCCCCGCCGTGTCGAGGATGACGTCGTAGCGGGTCGCCCCCTCGGCGAAGTCCTCCTCCGCGTAGTCGATCGCGTGGTCGGCGCCGAGCGAGCGCACCAGGTCCGTCTTCGCCGCGCTGGAGACGCCCGTCACCTCCGCCCCGAGCACCTTCGCGACCTGCACGGCGAACGACCCCACCCCTCCGCCCGCGCCGATGACGAGCACGCGTCCCTCGGGCGCCACCTTGCCGTGGTCGCGGAGGCCCTGGAGGGCGGTGCACCCGGAGGTGGGCAGGGCGGCGGCCTGCTCGAAGGGGAGGTTCGCCGGCTTCGGGGCGAGGCGGTTCGGCCGGGCGACCGCGTACTCGGCGAAGGAGCCGGCGCACGTGCCGAACACCTCGTCGCCGGGTCGGAGCCCCGTCACGTTCGCGCCGACCGCCTCCACGGTGCCGGCGACGTCCTGGCCCGGCGTCTTGGCCTTGGGAGCGCGGAGCCCGTAGCCCATGATGCGCACGAGGTAGGGGAGCCCGGCCGTCAGGTGCCACACGCCCTGGTCGAGGCCGGCGGCCCGGACGCGGACGAGCACCTCCTCGGGGCCGTTCGCGGGCCGGTCGATCGTCCCGGAGCTCGAGCGCCTCCGCCGGCGGGCCGTACCGCTCCTGAACGATCGCCTTCATCAGAGCCAGAGCTCGTAGGACTGGAGCACGAGCCAGGGCGCGAAGCCCGCGCGGCGGAGGAGCCTGAGAGCGGGCAGGTTGTCGGCCTGCACCGACATGCCCACCACCTCGCCGGGATGCTCGGCCCAGTACTCCTCGAGCACGCGGGAGAGGAGGAAGCGTCCGACGCCGCGGGAGCGCTCCTGCGCGACGACGCCGATCTGGTAGGCCCAGCGGTCGCTCGGGTCGAGGTTGACGAACGCGAGCGGCTCGCCGCCGCGCTCCGCGAGGTGGACGGAGCCCCGGGCGAGCCCCTCGCGCCACGAGTCGTCGGGGAAGACGCCCTGGGGGAAGGTCTCGTGGTAGAGGCGCAGCGCGCGCTCGAGGTCGTCGACGGTCCCGCGGCGGACCTCGACGTCCTCGGGGCCCTCCTCCACGCCTTGTGCTCCTCGGGCGCGAGGCGGAAGACCGCCTTCGCCGGCCCGCGCGGATGGAAGCCCTGTGCTCGAGCAGCAGGCGCCCGGAGACGTTCCGGGGGCCGACCGAGGCGACGACGGTGCGACGGCCGTGCTCGACCGCGATCGCCACCGAGGCGTCGAGGAGCTCGCTGCCGAGCTTCTGGCCGCGAAAGCCGGGCGCGATCAGCGGGCCGAAGAGGTCGGCGTGCGGGAAGTCCTTCGCCACCTCGACGCCGCCGAAGCCGACCACGCGGCCGTCCTCGACGTCGACGAGCAGGGTGTCCTCGGGTGGCTCGTCCCAGTCCGAGAGCTCGCTCTCGAGCTCGTCGCGGGAGGCCCAGAGCGGGTTCCCGACCTGCTCCTCGGGCCGGCCGAACGCCCGGCGGGAGAGGTCGAGAACGGCCGGGATGTCGTCCCGGCTGAAGCTACGCAGGCTGCTGGCCACGGAGGAGGCTGGGGGCGATCCTGGCGTAGTCGAGGCCGGAGACCCAGGTCAGGACGACGGCGATGAGCATGGCCCACCAGGCGACGGCGTCGTCGAAGGCGCCGCCGGCGGCGAGGCCCCCGAGCCCCGCCGCGACCGCCTGCGCCCAGGTCTTCAGCTTGCCGAGGTCGCGGGCGCCGATGACGACGCCGCGCTCGAGCGCCGCCAGGCGGAGCCCGGTGACGAGGAACTCGCGGGCGATCACGGCGGCGACCATCCAGCCGGGAGCACCGTGCCGACCAGCATGATCAGCGTCGCCATCACGAGCAGCTTGTCGGCCACCGGGTCGAGGATGCGCCCGAGGTCGGACGTGCGGTCGGTCCGGCGGGCCCACCAGCCGTCCACCCAGTCGGTCGACATCGCCACCGCGAAGACGGCGGTCGCCCAGTAGTCGTGGTTGGGGAAGTCCCACGCGAAGAGGACGACGACGACCGGGACGGCAGCGGCTCTCGCCACCGTCAGGTGGTCCGCGAAGGTCATGGGGGCAGAATACGCCGACATGGCAGCGCTCAGGAACGTGCTCGTGGCCAATCGCGGCGAGATCGCCGTCCGGGTCTTCCGGACGCTGCGCGAGCTCGGGATCGGGACCGTCGCCGTCTACTCGGAGGCCGATCGAGGCTCGCTGCACGTCGAGCTCGCGGACGCGGCGTACCTGGTCGGCCCGGGCCCGCCGGCCGAGAGCTACCTCCACCAGGAGCGCGTGCTCGCCGCGGCCCGCAAGGCGGGCGTCGACGCGATCCACCCCGGCTACGGATTCCTGGCGGAGAACGCCGAGTTCGCGCGGGCGGTCGAGGCGGCCGGCCTCGTCTGGATCGGGCCGCCACCCGAGGCGATCGAGGCGATGGGCTCCAAGGTGACCGCGCGCCGGCTGATGGAGGCTGCGGGCGTCCCGGTGATCCCCGGCACGCCCGAGCCGGTCGAGTCGGTGGACGAGATCCTCGCGCTCGGGGAGGCGCACGGCTGGCCGCTCGCGATCAAGGCGTCGGCCGGCGGCGGCGGCAAGGGGCTCAAGGTCGTGCCCGCTCCGCGCAGAGGCCGAGCGCGCGCTCGCCGCGGCCCGGCGCGAGGGGGAGGCCTACTTCGGCGACCCGACCGTCTACGCCGAGCGCTTCCTCGAGGACCCGCGCCACGTCGAGGTGCAGGTGCTCGCGGATGCCCACGGCGCCGTGGTGCACCTGGGCGAGCGGGACTGCACGATCCAGCGTCGTCACCAGAAGCTCGTCGAGGAGACGCCGTCGCCGGCCGTCGACTCCGCGCTGCGGCGGCGGATCGGGACGATCGCGGTCGAGGCCGCGCGCGCGGTCGGCTACCGGGGCGCCGGGACGATCGAGGGCCTGCTCGACCGGGAGGGCAACTACTTCTTCCTGGAGATGAACACGCGCATCCAGGTCGAGCACACGGTCACCGAGCTCGTCACCGGGATCGACCTCGTTCGCGAGCAGGTGCTCGTCGCCGCGGGCGAGCCGCTCTCCTTCGGCCAGGGAAACGTCCGCTTCTCGGGCCACGCGATCGAGTGCCGGATCAACGCCGAGGACGCGGCCGCCGGCTTCCTGCCGGCCCCGGGGATGATCACCGCCTACCGCGAGCCCGCCGGGCCGGGCGTACGCGTCGACTCGGGCGTGCGCGAGGGCTCCGAGGTCGTGGGCATCTACGACCCGCTCGTCGCCAAGCTCGTCGTCTGGGACACCGATCGCGAGCGGGCGCGCCGGCGCATGCTGCGCGCGCTCGGCGAGTACGCGATCGAGGGCGTGACGACGCTCGTCCCCTTCCACCGGGCGCTGCTCGCGCATCCGTGCTTCGTCGCCGGCGAGACGTGCTTCGGCCTCGTCGAGGAGATCGCCGCGCGGGTCGAGGCCGCGCCGGCGGCGGGGCCCGCACCCCTCTCCCCGCGGGCTCGCGCGGAGGTGGTCGGGCTCGAGCTGGACGGCCGCCGCTTCGAGGTGACGCTCCTGCGGCCCGAGCCGCCGCACGCCGAGCTCGCCCGCCGCCGACGTGAGCGGGTCGGCGACGGAGCCCGCCACGCGGCCGCACGGGAGGCCGTCGTCAGCCCGATGCAGGGCACCGTCCTCGCGGTCGAGGTGGCCGAGGGCGACGAGGTCCGCGAGGGCCAGGTGCTCTGCGTGGTCGAGGCGATGAAGATGGAGAACGAGATCACGGCCCACCGGTCGGGGACGGTTACTGGCCTCTCGGTCGCCGCCGGCGAGCAGGTCGCCACGGGCCAGGTGATCTGCGTCGTCGCCCGGGAGGGTGATCCGGCGACCCCGGACGATCTGTAAGGCGTGCCTTACACGTCCGCTACGCTACGTTCGTGGCGGTGAGAGTCCACCCGAGGCCGAGCGTTCGCGGCCGCGCGTTCTGCGCCGCGGTCTCGAGCGCGAGCGCGGAGCCGCTCGCCGCGACCGCGAGCCGGATCGACAACTGGATCCTGCTCGAGTACCGCGCCCTCTGGGACCGCGACGTGCTCGGCGGGAGCGTGCTCCCCGAGCCGCTCAAGGCTCACCTGCGGGAGCAGCTGCACCTCCTCGGCCCGTCGCGGCTCCTCTTCCTGAAGAAGCCCGAGCGCCGCGCTCACGGCCGGCGCCAGGTCTACTTCGGGACGTCGAGGCCCGGGGCCGAGCGCTTCTATCAGCTGGAGGTCGACCAGCTGCACGACCTCGCCGGCTTCGACTTCGCCGGCGCGCTCGCCGGCGGCGGGGGCCCGGGCACGCCCGTCGACCGCCCACTCCTCGTCGTCTGCACGCACGGCAAGCGTGACCGCTGCTGCGCGAAGAACGGGCGGCCGGTGTACGCCGCGCTCCGGCAGGAGGGCGAGTCCGACGGCGTGTGGCAGTCGACGCATGTCGGCGGCGATCGTTTCGCCGGCAACGTCGTCGTCTTCCCGCAGGCCCTCTACTACGGGCGGGTGGAGGCCGACGACGCGTCCGGCCTGCTGGCGGCGCACGCCGGCGGCAGGATTCTGCTCGACCGCTACCGTGGCCGGGCCGCGTACTCCTTCCCCGTGCAGGCCGCCGAGCACGCCGTCCGGGAGGCGGAGGGTCTGCTCGGGATCGACGACCTCGCGCTCGTCCGCTCGCGGCAGCAGGGCGAGGACGCGTGGCTCGTCCGCCTCCGCGGGCCCGACGGCGCGCTCTTCGAGGCCGACGTCGCGGTCGAGATCGGCGCCGAGCCGGCCTTCCTCACCTGCGGGGCGGCCGCGCCGAGCCGGCCCCGCCACTTCGCCGCGACGGCGATCCGCCGGGTCAGATAACTCGCAGGAAGCCCTCGCGCACGAGCCGGCGGACGAGGACGAGCCGGCCCGCGTCGTCGAGGCCGCCGGGCAGCTCGGACGGCCGGAAGGGCTCGTCCGCCTCGAAGCAGGCGACCACCTCGGCGCCGGCGTGTGCTGGGAGGCGCAGCTCCTTGCCCTCGAAGACGAGAGCCACCTCGTGGTCGCCCTCCTCGAGGTCGGCGATGACCGTGCTCCGCCGCTCGACGGGAGTCTCCACGTCGAGACGCTCGAGGGCCCGGAGCTGCGCCAGGCCGTCCTCGCGGATCGGCCGCCTCGTGTCGAGGAAGCGCCGCCGGGTGCGCCGCGCGACCGTCTCGGGATCGAGCTCCTCGCGGAGCCGCTCCGCGAGCTCGGCGGCGACGTGGCGGTCGGGGTAGACGCCGTGGCGGAGCTCCGTCTCCTGCTCGAGCGGGCCGAGCGCCGCCTTCGCGGCGTCGAGCCATGTGTAGGCGTTGATCCCGATCGTAAGATGGAGCGAGTCGGTGTCCGACGTCTCCGCCTGATGGAGCCAGCCGCGTGGGAGGTAGAGCGTGTCGCCGGCGCGCAGGACGAGGTCGTCGGTGGGCTCGCCGTGCTCCCCCAGCGACTTCGAGTAGCGCTGGTGCTTGAGGGGGAGCTCGAGGAGCGGATCGTAGAGGAGCCAGCGCTTCTCGCCGGCGGCCTGGAGGACGAGCACGTCGTGCGTGTCGTGGTGGACGGCGAAGCCCTGCGACCCGCGCGGCGTGTAGTAGGAATTGGCCTGCACCGGGAGGCCGAGCGCCTCCTCCAGCTGGCGGCAGAAGACGGCGAGCGGCAGCCAGTTGACGTGCAGCGCCTGGAGGACGATCGTGGCGCCTGCCTCCCACTCCGCGAGGACGCGCGGGACGTCGGCGGTCTTCGTGAACGCGGGCCTCCAGGGGACGTCGGCAGCGTAGGAGCCGACGTCGAGCTGTCCCCCCGCGCGGACGAGCCGGAACGCCGGATAGCGGATCGCCGTCGAGCAGACGAGCCGCTCGACGTCCGCCTCGGAGAGGAGGCCGCCGAAGCGCCCGGGCTCGTCGCGCGCGACGACGAGCGGCCGCTGCTCCCAGTGGTCGGCGAAGAACGTCTCGGCGCCGACGGGGTCGAGGCAGCGCGCGAGCGCCGCCTCCGCGCTCCGCCTACGCGTCGGTGTCGTCGGCGTCGGCGTCGGTCGCGTCCGTGTCGGCGTCCGTGGCGTCCGTGTCCGTGGCGTCGCCGTCGGTCGTGTCGGTGTCGTCGCCGTCGGCGTCGGCCTGTGGGTCGAGGCTGCCGGTCTCGCCGATCGTGCGGATCTCGTCGTCGCGAAGGGTGGTCATGCGCTACCTCCTCTGAGGGTTCGGGGCGAACGCTACAACGCCGGCCGTATACCCGGAAGTTCCGGCCCGTGAACTCGTGGCTACGCGGTGAGCTCGGCGAGGATCTCGGAGAGCGCCGCGAGGTAGCGGTTCACGCCCGCCTCGTCCGTGGCCACCGAAACGGCCGGCCCGAGCCAGTAGCCCCCCTCCCAGATCCCCCGGTTCGCGAGGGCGACGCGGAGAAGCGCCCGCAGCTCGAGATCGTCGCCCTCGCGGACCTCGAGCGCATTCCGGGGGAGTTCCGGGCCGAACCAGTAGCCGCTCTTCGCGAAGAGGCGGTGCGTGCGCCAGTCCAGGCCGGCGCCGGCCGTGACCTGCTCGATCCCGTCGGCGAGCCGGGCGCCCAGCGCTGCGGTGCGGGCGTATGCCTCGTCGGTGAGGACCTCGGCCAGGGCCGCGCGGCAGGCCGCCAGGGAGAGCGCGTTGGCGAAGAGCGTGCCCCCGGTCGCGAGTTCGTCGACGAACTGGCCCGGGACGGCGGCCTCCGACTCTGCGGAGCTCTCGAACCTCGCCGCGAGCTCGACCGTCATGCCGTAGGCGCCGACGGGGATTCCGCCGCCGATCGACTTTCCGATCGTGACGATGTCGGGCTCGAGTCGCCAGCGCTCCACGAGCCCCCCCGGACCGCAGACGAGCGTGTGCGTCTCGTCGAGCACGAGGAGGGCGCCGGCCTCCCTCGTCAGCCGGCGCAGCTCTGCGTGGAAGCCCGGGTCCGGCTGCACGATCGTCAGGTTGGTCATCGCCGGCTCGGCGAGGACGCAGGCGACGTCGCCCGTGGCGAGCGCGGCCGCCAGCCCGTCGACGTCGTTGAACTGCACGATCCGGGACCGGCCGGCCGCGTCACGCGGGAGGCCGAGATACTCGGGGGACGTGCCCGACGTTCCGAGGACGACCAGGGTGTCGTCGGCGTGGCCGTGGTACTTGCCGTCGAACAGGACGACCGCCTCCCGGCCCGTGGCGTGGCGGGCGAGCCGGATGGCCTCGACGTTGGCCGTCGTCGCCGACAGCGTGATCTGCCAGCGCGGCAGGCCCCAGCGGCGCGCGAGCTCTGCGGCCACCCACAGGGCATCCTCGGTGGGAAGCTGGAACTGCGCGCCCCGCGCGGCCTGGTCGCACGCCGCGCTGGTCACCGCGGCGGGCGCATGTCCGCAGAACGCGCTCGTGTCTGCGAGGTGGAAGTCGAGGTAGGAGTGCCCGTCGACGTCGGTGAACGACGCACCGCTCCCCCCGGCCACGTAGATCGGCGGGTGGTCCCAGAGCCCGGCCATCCAGCTCATCGGCACGCCTTGCGGCATGAGCTCGCGGCCGTGCTCGAGCAGCTCGCGCGACCGCGGACGGGCCGCGGCGAACCGCTCGTCCTCACGCATTTTCAGCGTCGAGATCCGACCCGGATCGAGGCCGTGCGGTACGGCCATCGGCCGATTCTGTCAGAGGACGCCGTCAGGCAGCCGCGCAGGCCGGGGCGTCGAGCCCGAGGACGGCCTGGTCGTAGCGTCCGTCGAGGAGCTTCGCGGCCGCGAGCCTCGCCTCGAAGGCCTCACGGTCGCCGTTGCGGTGCGCCTCGAGCGCGCCGCCGGCGAGGTCGAGCATGCCCCGGTCGAGAGCAGCGACCCGGGCGGCGATCGGCCCGAAGCGCTTCGGCGGCTTCAGGGCTGCGAATGCCTCGGCGTGCTCGGCCTGGATCTCGCGCCAGCCCCGCGTCCTGCCGACCTCGTCGGCGGCCGACACCCGCTGCTCGAGGTCGCTCACCCGCTCGTTCCGATCCGTGCAGAGCTCGCTCGCGGCCAAGATGTACGCGCGCTCGGCCTTCGTCCGCTTCTCCACCGGCGGCGCGGGCGTGCTCCCGGCCTCGACGCGCGCGGCGAAATCGGCAGCGTCCCGGGGTGGGGGCTCGAAGAGGGTGCCTCCGAGCGCGACGGCGCCGCCGAGGGTGACGGCGATCACGGCCAGGGTGACGACGGCCTTGGCGAGCGTCCGGGCGAGTCTCACAGGATTCCCAGCCCAGCATCGCCCGGCTGGGGAGGCGTCCTGATCGTCCGAACGAGTGATTGGCCACCCTGCTTGGATAGACTCGCGCCCGGCCGTGGATCTCTACGAGCATCAGGGCAAGGAGCTCTTCGCGCGCGCGGGGATTCCCGTCTCGGAGGGGCGCGTCGCGACCGCTCCGGCAGAGGCACGCGCCGCCGCCGAGGAGCTGGGCGGCCCGGTGGTCGTGAAGGCCCAGGTGCTCGTCGGCGGGCGCGGCAAGGCGGGCGGCATCAAGCTCGCCGACGACCCCGACGAGGCCGAGACGCACGCCCAGGCGATCCTGGGGATGGACATCCGCGGGCACGTCGTCCGCCGGCTCTGGGTCGAGCGGGCGAGCGACATCGCCAAGGAGTACTACCTCTCGGTGACGTTCGACCGGGGCGAGAAGAAGCCGCTCTTCATGTTCACGACCGAGGGGGGCGTGGACATCGAGGAGGTCGCGGCGACGAGCCCGGAGGCGCTCGCCCGCCTGCACGTCGACCCCCTCGAGGGCTTTCAGCCCTGGCAGGCGCGCTGGCTCGTGTACACCGCCGGCGTCGCCGATCCCGGCGAGCAGAAGCAGCTGGCGGCAATCGTCGGCAAGCTCTACGGCGCGTTCGTCGAGTTCGACGCCATGCTCTGCGAGATCAACCCGCTGATCGTGACGCCCGAGGGCGAGGTCAGAGCCCTCGACTCGAAGTTCACCGTCGACGACAACGCCCTCTACCGCCTCCCGTCCGTCGCGGAGATGCGCGACATCGCGGCCGCCGATCCGCGCGAGCGTCTTGCCCGCGAGAAGGGCGTCACCTACGTGAAGCTCGACGGCGAGATCGGCATCCTCGGGAACGGCGCCGGCCTGGTCATGTCGACACTGGACGTGATCGACCAGGTGGGAGGGCGCCCGGCGAACTTCTGCGACCTCGGAGGCGGCGGCGACGCGCAGGGCGTCGTCGACGCGCTCGAGGTGATCGTCTCGGACGAGCAGGTCGAGGCGATCCTCTTCAACATCTTCGGCGGGATCACGCGCTGCGACGAGGTCGCGCGCGGCATCCTCGCGGCGCTCGGGAGGATGTCGATCGAGCACCCGATCGTGGTCAGGCTCGACGGCACGAACGCGCAGGAGGGTCGGCGGCTCCTCACCGAGGCGGCGCCGCCGAACCTCCACGTCGAGGAGACGATGCTGTCGGCCGCGGAGAAGGTGGTCTCGCTCCGGTGAGCGCCGACGTCTGGGACGAGCGCGCCGACGCCTACCGGCACAGCGAGGCCCACCGCACGGGCGCCGACCTCGACCTGCTCGTCGAGTGGGCGGCGGGCGCGCGCACCGCGCTCGACGTCGGCTCGGGCGGCGGCCACGTCGCGCGACGGCTGCGCGAGGCGGGGCTCGAGGTCGTCACCGTCGACCCCGCGCCGGGCATGCAGGCGGACGTCCAGGCCTTCGCCGAGGACCTCCCGTTCGCCGACGGGAGCTTCGACGTCGTCGCCACTCGAGCAGCCGTGCACCACTTCGCCGACGTCGGCGCGGGTGTGCGGGAGCTGGCGCGCGTCGCCGCCGATCGCGTCCTGGTCGTCGACAACCTCTTCATGGGCGAGGCGGCCGAGCAGGCCGAGCTCCTCCGCGACCCGGCCCACGTGCGCAACTACTCCGAGGCGGAGTGGCGGAGGCTGCTGCGAGGGCGCCGGCTTGCGGATCGACGACGTCCGCGTCCTCGAGCACCCGATCGACGTCGCTGCCTGGCTCGAGCGGGTCGGCTGCACCGGCGACGATGCGGCTCGCGTCCGCGAGCTCCTGGCCGACCGGATCGAGGGAGGCGCCGTCCGTCTCGACCGGATCGCCCTCAAGGGGAGCAAGCACTAGCCATGGCGATCATCGTCGACCGCGAGACGCGCCTCGTCGTGCAGGGGATCACCGGGCGGGAGGGCTCGTTCCACGCCGCGCGCAACCTCGCGCTACGGGACGAACGTCGTCGCCGGCGTCACCCCCGGCAAGGGCGGTGAGAGCGTCGAGGGGATCCCCGTCTTCGACACGGTCCGCACGGCTGTGGATGAGGCCGGCCCGAACGCGGCCATGGTCTTCGTCCCGGCGCGCTTCGCCGCCGACGCGATCTACGAGGCGGTGGACGCGGGCATCGAGACGGTCATCTGCATCACCGAGGGGATCCCCGCGCACGACATGCTCCGCGTCTACAACTACGTCCGCCCGCGCGGCGTCACGCTCGTCGGTCCCAACTGCCCCGGCGTCCTCTCCCCGGGCAAGGCGAACGTGGGGATCATCCCGGCCGAGATCTTCAGCGAGGGTCCCGTGGGTCTCGTCTCCCGCTCGGGCACGCTCACGTACCAGATCGGGCACGAGCTGACCCAGCTCGGGATCGGCCAGTCCACGATCGCCGGGATCGGCGGCGACCCGGTCGTGGGCTCGTCGTTCATCGACGTCCTCGCGCGGTTCGATGCCGACGCCGAGACCGAGATCGTGGTCATGGTCGGCGAGATCGGGGGCGCGGAGGAGGAGAAGGCGGCCGACTTCATCGCGTCCGAGATGTCCAAGCCGGTCGTCGCCTACATCGCCGGCTTCACCGCCCCGCCCGGAAAGACGATGGGGCACGCCGGGGCGATCATCTCCGGAACCGCTGGCACCGCGCAGGCGAAGAAGAAGGCCCTGGAGGCGCGCGGCGTCCGCGTCGGGACGAATCCGACCGAGGTCGCGCACGGCTCGCCGCCGAGGTCGCCGGCGCCGTGACGTAGCTCCGGCGCGGAGCCCGGGCGCCCCGACGGACGCCCGGGCTGCGCGACGCTTACGGGGTCAGCCTGTTCGAGAAGATGCTCGAGGGGCCGGCACCGGCGGTCGATCCCCACGCGGTGGCGAAGCCGCCGTCGTGGTCGAGGCCCATGTAGTCGCCGAGGAAGTAGCCCCGGGCGAACGGCGCCTCGTGGATGTCGAAGGTCGGGGAGACCTGCGTCTCCTCGTCCCAGCTCGCCGGGCTCGCCGCAGCTCTCCGTCGCGGGGTGGCAATGGACGGCCCAGTGAGTGGTGTCAAGCGTCGCCGGCGAGGCCGTGTTGTTGCGGAAGTCGTAGTAGGTCACGGTCACCGTCCCGTCGTCACCGACGGCGACCGAGGGCGTGAACGCCTGTGAGTTCTGGAGGCTTCCGGGCGGGGTGGCGTTGACCTGGATGGGCGCCGACCACGTTGCCCCGCCGTCGATGGACTCGCTGAACGCGATGCTGTCCCAGAGGAAGGCGCCGGTCTGGAAGAAGCTGAAGCGCGCGTCCATCCAGACGGCGTAGAGCGCTCCGTTCGCCGAGTCGACGGCCACCTCGGGGATGAGGTCGCCGCCGCGGATCGGGCAGGCCCCGGTCTGTGCCGGATTCGGGCAGGGGGCAGGCTCGAAGTCGACGGTGGCGTTCGCCCGGAAGAGGCTCATCGGCAGCTGGTCCTCCACGCGTCTCGGCTTGCTCCAGGTCTCGCCGCGATCCGAGGAGACGATGAACGAGACGAAGATCGGGCCCGAGCCCGTCGCGGCGCCGCGAGGTATTGACGACGTCGCCGAAGAAGTCGTACAGCTCGCCCTGCGGCCGGACGACGATCTGGTTCCCGATCGTCTGCTTGTTGGCGCCGGACTCGTAGATCTTGCGCGCCGGCTCCCAGCGAGTCGCCGCCGTCGGTCGTGCGCGTGAAGTAGATGGGGCCCTTGAAGCCGAGCCCGATCGGGTTCTCGGTCGCATGGACAGCGCGGCCCGCTTGCTGAGACCCGGTCCCAGACCGCGTAGACGTAGTCGGGGTCGTTGGGGTCCGCCGTCATCGAGTTCTTGTCGTTGAGGAACCGTGGATCGTCGTCGGTGACGAGCAGGATCGGGTCGTCCCACGTCGCGCCGCCGTCCGTCGAGCGGCTGTAGACCATGCCGTTCGCCCCGAAGCCGCCGGTCGGCAGGTCGGGGTCGGTGACGAGGCTCATCGAGTGGAGCGGTGCCGTCGGGCCCGAAGGTGACCCAGGGATCGGACGCCCGGCTGAACGGGCCTCCGGTGCACGTGGTCTCGGTCGGGACGGGAACCCGAGCCCAGGTCCCGCCGCCGTCGAACGTGACCGCGGCGACCGTTCCCTTCGAGCCGCCGTTCGAGTAGCGGTCCTGCTGGTACACGACGATCGGTTGTCGGGATTGGTCGGGTTCACGTCGATCCAGGGCTCGACCTCGCTGTCGAGGAAGTTCGTTCCGGCACCGTCGGGCTGACAGGCGACGAACGGGTTCGTCGTCGAGACCTCGACCGGCGGTGACGCCGCCTGGGGCGTCGCGCCCGCGACCACGGCGGTCAGGGCGACGGCGAGGACTGCGAGGGGGATGAGGGTACTGAGACGGAGACGTCTCCTCGAGCGGCTCATAGGACCTCCTTCCGCTCGGCCCGCGCCCGGCGAACGGGCTCCAGGGTGAGCGGCGAGTCTAGCGCCGATCGGCACGAACTGCAGCCTGCTCGTCCCACCCGCACGCGAACCTGAGGCTTCGGCCCTCTCGATACCCTTTCCAGGGATGATCACGTCGCTCGTCCGCTTCAGATCCGGCCTGGCCGACGAAGAGGTCCAGGCGAAGTTCGAGGCGAGGGCGGATGCGTACGAACGCGTGCCTGGCCTGGTCGAGAAGCTCTACCTGCGCTACCGCACCGGCGAGTTCGGGGCGGTCTACGTGTGGGAGAGCGACGAGGCTCTGGCGGCCTTTCGGGCCTCCGAGCTCGGACGCTCCATCGCGGAGGCGTACGAGATCGAGGGCGACGAGGTCGACACCGAGCTGGCCGACGTGACTCTGGTCCTCCGGCCCGCGCTCGTCTAGCACCGCCACCGCTTCGGAGCTCCGGGAAACGCCGCCCGGACGGCCGAGGCTGCGCCGATCCGGCGCGGCGGGTCAGTAGACTCGTTCCGTGCGCTCGATCTCGTTCGCCCGCGGCATTCCCGGCCCCGACCTTCTGCCGGTCGAGGAGTTCGGCGACTGCGCCAAGGCCGCCCTTGCGCGTGACGGCGCCGTGGCCCTCAACTACGGGCCCCCGCTGGGGTACCTGCCTCTGCGGGAGTGGATCGCCGACCGGCACGGCGTCGACGTCGCCCGCGTCATGATCACGAACGGATCGTTGCAGGCGTTCTCCTTCATCGCGCGCCACCACGTCCTCGCCGGCGCGAAGATCTTCGTCGAGGCGCCGTGCTACGACCGCTCGCTCCTGATCCTGCGCCATCTCGACGCCGACGTGGAGTCGATATCCCTCTCGGAGGACGGGCTCGACCTCGACGCGCTCGAGTCGAGGCTCGCCGCCGCGGGCGGGCCGAGCCTCGTCTACACGATTCCGACGTTCCAGAACCCGTCCGGGCGGACGCTCTCGGAGCCGAACCGCCGCCGCCTGCTCGAGCTCGCCCGGGCGCACGGGGCGGCCGTCGCTCGAGGACGACCCGTACGGGCTCCTGCGCTTCGGCGGCTCCGGCCTGCCGCGCCTCTTCGACCTCGCAGGAGGCGAGGGTGTGATGTTCATGTCCTCCTTCTCGAAGACGGTCGCCCCCGGGATCCGCGTCGGTTTCGCCATCCTCCCCGAGGATCTCATGGGCGCCATGCAGACGTTCGTCTTCGACAACTACGTCTCGCCCGTCATGTTCGTGGAGGCGATGCTCTTCGAGTTCGTCTCGCGCGGCCGCTTCGACCCCAACGTCGAGGCGGTCCAGGAGGCCCTGCACGCCCGCCGCGACGCGATGATCGGCGCTCTCGCGCGCGAGCTGCCGGAGGGCACGCGCTGGAACGAGCCGGAGGGCGGCTACTTCCTCTGGCTCGACCTGCCCGGCGGGCTGAGCGCGGAGAGCCTGCTCGCCCAGGCCGGCGAGGTGGGCGTCGCCTTCGTGAAGGGCTCCGACTTCTTCTTCCACGGCGGTGGCGGGTCGTCGCTTCGGCTCGCGTTCTCGTTCGAACAGCCGGACGCGATCGAGGAGGGCGTCGCGCGGCTCGGCAAGCTCGTCCGCGACGCTCTCGCCGTTCCCGCGTGACCGCGCCGGCCTTCCAGGTCGCCCACCTCGACGAGCTCGACCGCTTCTCCGGCCACTACGACACGATTCCGATCCGGATCCCGCTCGGGATCCAGGCCTTCGGGGTCAACGCGTACGGCGCCCGCGAGGCGGGAGGGCGCGTGATCGAGGAGCACGACGAGCTCGGCGCCGGTGCGGGGCGCCACGAGGAGCTCTACCTCGTGCTCTCGGGCGCCGCCCGCTTCACGCTCGCGGGCGAGGACGTGGACGCGCGCGCCGGCGCGCTCGTCTTCGTCCGCGACCCGGCCGTCCGGCGCGGCGCGGTCGCGCTCGAGCCGGACACGACCGTCCTCGTCGTGGGCGCGACGGCGGGGAAGGCGTTCGCGCCGTCCCCGTGGGAGTCGTGGCTCGAGGCCCTGCCCGCTTACGAGGCGAAGGACTACGAGGCGGCCGCCGAGGTGCTGGCGCGCGCGCTCGCGGCGCATCCCGACAACCCGAACATCCTCTACAACCTCGCGTGCTGCGAATCCCTCGCCGGCCGGCTGGAGGCCGCGCTCGGACACTACCGGCGCGCCGCCGAACTCGACCCGCGCGCGCGCGAGTGGGCGGCAAGAGGACTCCGACCTCGACGCGATCAGAGACGAGCTCTAGATGTAGTTCCTAAGCACGTTGGTTCATCCGGGCCTCCTTGGAGGCTGAGAGCTGCCAAGCGACTCAGTCCAAGGGAGGACCCGGATGAAGCTTCACGGTAACGCGGCGCTCAGCTGGCAGGGGAGGCGGCGGCTTGCGGAGCGGGTGGTCGTGGAGGGTTGGACGCTGGCGGCGGCGGCCGAGGCCGCCGGTGTCAGCGTGCGCTGTGCGCGTAAGTGGGTGGGGCGGTATCGGGCGGCGGGGGTGTCGGGACTCGCTGATCGTTCCTCGGCGCCGCGGCGAGTTGCGAATCGCACGGCCCCTGATCGGGTCGCGGTGATCGTGGCGCTGCGTCGGCTGCGGATGACTGCGGCTGAGATCGCTGAGACGCTGACGATGCCGCTGTCGACCGTGTCGGCGGTGTTGAAACGGCAAGGTATGGGCCGGCTCGGCCTGATCGGGCTCGAGCAGCCGGTCCGCTACGAACGCTCGAGGCCCGGCGAGCTCGTCCACATCGACGTGAAGAAGCTCGGCCGCATCGAGGGCGGCGCCGGCTGGCGCGTCCGCGACCGCAAGCAGCACTACAACCCCACCTTCACCGACAAGGGCGGCCACCGTCGCCGCACGGTCGGCTGGGAGTACGTCCACATCGCGATCGATGACTACAGCCGACTCGCCTACGCCGAGGTGCTGCCCGACGAGAAAGCCGCCACCGCGGTCGGCTTCCTCCGCCGCGCCCTCGCCTTCTTTCGCCGCTACCGCATCCGTGTCGAGCGAGTACTCACCGACAACGGCTCCGCCTACCGCTCCGCCGTCCACGCACTCGTCTGCAGATCGCTCGGCATCCGCCACCTGCGCAGCCGCCCCTACCGGCCCCAAACCAACGGCAAAGCAGAACGCTTCATCCGCACCCTGCTCAACAGCTGGGCCTATGGCGCCATCTACCGCTCAAGCCACGAACGCACCCAAGCCCTTGACGGCTGGCTTTGGCACTACAACCATCGCAGACGACACTCAGCCCTCGGCCACCAACCCCCGGTGACCAGGACCAACCTGCTTGGGTCTTACATCTAGAGGTCTTAGGCTGCCGCGTGCGCGGCTGCGGCGGGGCGGGCGACGAGCCTTGCCTGCTCCGGCGGCTCGAGGCGAGCCGCCTTTGCGTGCCTGAACGTCGGGCACGGCCCGCTCGCCAGGGCGCAGAGCGCCGCCTGGCGAAAGTAGCAGTCTTTGCAGGTGATTTGCCGCCGCTGCGCCATCGTGCAGGAAGGGCATCTTAGGACTTCGGCAGGGGCGGGTTAAGCGTTGTCGCGACGAAAAACACGGAATTTCCGCAAGGTTCGCGTTCCGCGTTTACGCGCTGGAGAACTACGTCTTCGCCAGGGCTGACAACGCCTCGTCGAACGTCGAGACGGGGATGACGGTGAGCCCGTCCACGGCGTTCCTGGCCGCCTCGTAGTTCCCGTCCGGGACGAGGAAGATGTCTGCGCCGGCTTCTTTCGCCCAGATGGCCTTCTGCTCGACGCCGCCGATCTCGTGCACGGTTCCGTCGAGCGCGAGCTCGCCGGTGGCCACGATCGTGCGCCCGCGGGAGATGTCGTCGTCGCCGAGCTCGTCGACGATGTCGAGCGCGAACGCGAGCCCGGCCGAAGGCCCGCCGATCCCGCCGGCGTCGATCTTGATGTCGAGGGGGAAGTGGAAGTCCTCGGAGTTCTGGACGCCGACGCCCATGACGGCCCGCCCGGCCTCGTCCTCGGCCTCCCTCGTGCCCACGGTCAGCTCGACGCGCTCGTCCCCACGCACCACGACCAGGTCGACGTCCTCGCCCGGCTCGACCGCCTCGAAGGCCTTGAGCAGCTCGTCCCGGGTCGCCACGTCCTCGCCGTTCACCCCGACGATCACGTCTCCGACCTGGAGCACCCCGTCGGCGGGCGCGCCGGGGACGACGACAGTGACCTCCACGCCGGCCGGCGTGACCTCGACGTCGCGCCCGAGCGACTCGAGGGCGACGGTGATCGCCACCAGCTGCGAGCGGGACATCTGGTTCAGGCTCCTGCGGCGACGCTGCTGGTCGCTGACGCCCTCGGGGTTGAGCGTCCGCTCGGGGAGGAGCTCGGCGCCCTCGTGGATGCCCGGGTAGATGCGCTCGAGGAGACTGGCTCGGCCCACCTTCACGTCCACCATGTAGATGCCGCTCCGATCGTCGGCGGGCGCCTCCCCGGGAATCGAGACCAGCGGGTCGGTTGGCCGGGCCCGGTCGGGGAGCACGATGTAGTGATCCGAGGGGATCCACGTCAGGGCCAGCCCGGTCCCGACGAGGAGGAGGACGAGCCCGGCCAGGATGACGAGACGGCGCCGCATCAGGCGATCGTAGCCCCGCGCCCCGGTGGTCAGTGCCGGCCTAGCTCGCCAGGACGGAGACGACGTCCCGCACGGCCGCCGCGGACTCCTGCAGCGCCGCTTGCTCGGCCTCGGTGAGGTCGAGCTGGACGATCTCCTCGATGCCGCCCGCCCCGAGCTTGACCGGGACGCCCATGTAGAGGTCGTCGATCCCGTACTCGCCCTGCAGCAGCGCGGTGCAGGGGAGGACACGCTTCTGGTCGAGCATGACCGCGTCCACCATCTGCGCGACGGCGGCCCCGGGCGCGTACCAGGCGGACGTCCCGAGCAGCTCGACGACCTCGCCCCCGCCCTTGCGCGTCCGCTCGACCATGGCCTCGATCGCCTCGGCGCTCGCGAGCTTCGTCAGGGGCATGCCCCCGACCGTGGTCGCGGAGACGACGGGAACCATCTGGTCGCCGTGGCCGCCGAGCACCATGGCCGTGACGTCCTTGGCGGAGGCGCCGGTCTCCCAGGCGATGAACGCGCGGAAGCGCGCGGTGTCGAGGATGCCGGCCATGCCGAACACCCGCTCGCGCGGCCAGCCGGACACGTTCCTCGCCACGTGGCACATCGCGTCGAGCGGGTTCGAGACGACGATCAGGATCGCGTCCGGCGAGGCGGCGATCGCCTCGCGGGCGACCGACCCGACGATCGCCTCGTTCGTCGTCACGAGGTCGTCGCGGCTCATGCCCGGCTTGCGCGGCAGCCCGGCCGTGACGACGACGAGGTCGGAGCCCGCGGTCGCCGCGTAGTCGTTGGAGCCGGCGAGCGTGGGCTCGTAGCCGAGGACGGACGCGGCCTCGTTCAGGTCGAGCGCCTTGCCCTGCGGCAGGCCCTCCTTGATGTCCACGAGGACGACGTCCGCGTAGTCGCGCCGTGCGATCTCCTGCGCCGCGGTCGCGCCGACGTTCCCCGCTCCGACGACGGTCACCTTGCGTCTCACACCCGCACCCCCATCTCCTCGATGATCGCGTCCGCCACCTGGCTCGTCCCGACGGCGGTCGGGTCGTCGCGATGCGGCTTCATGTCGTAGGTCACCGACTTGCCCTCGGCGATGACGGCGGCGATCGCCTCCTCCAGGCGGCCGGCGGCGTCGCGCTCCTCCAGGTGGCGGAGCATCATCACGCCGGAGAGCATCATCGCCATCGGGTTGACGCGGTTCTGGCCCGCGTACTTCGGCGCCGAGCCGTGCGTCGGCTCGAACACCGCGGCGTGCGTGCCGAAGTTGCCGCCCGGGGCGAGCCCGAGCCCGCCGATCAACCCCGCGCAGAGGTCGGAGACGATGTCCCCGTAGAGGTTCGGGAGCACGAGCACGTCGTACTCCTCGGGACGCTGGACGAGCTGCATCGAGAGGTTGTCGACGATCTTGTCCTCGAACTCGATCTCCTCGTTCTCGGCGGCCACCTCGCGCGCCACGTGGAGGTAGAGGCCGTCGGTGAACTTCATGATGTTCGCCTTGTGGACGGCGGTCACCTTGCCACGGCCGTTGCCGGCGGGCGTAGTCGAACGCGAACTGGACGATCCGCCGCGTGCCGCTGACCGAGATCGGCTTCAGCGAGATCCCGGAGTCCGGCCGGACGGCGCCGAGGCCGTGGCGTTCCACCCACTCGATCAGCTCGAGCGCCGCGTCGGTGCCCTCCTCCAGCTCGATGCCGGCGTAGAGGTCCTCGGTGTTCTCGCGCACGATGACGAGGTCGACCGTGTCGTAGCGGGAGCGGACTCCCTCGTAGCTCTTGCAGGGCCGTACCTGGCCGTAGAGGTCGAGGCTCTTGCGCAGGGCGACGTTGACGGAGCGGAAGCCGGTGCCGACCGGCGTCGTGATCGGGCCCTTGATGGCGACGCCGTTTCGCTTGATCGACTCGAGCACGTGGTCGGGGAGCGGGTTGCCGCCGTAGCGGTCCATGACGTCCGCGCCCGCGTCCTGCACGTCCCACTCGAAGGGGACGCCCGTCGCGTCGAGGACGCGGCGCGTCGCCTCGGCGATCTCGGGCCCCGTCCCGTCGCCGGGGATGAACGTCACGCGGTGAGCCATGGACGAAGCGCAATTCTATGCAGGCGCGTGTCGAGCGGCCGTTCGATACCGTGCCGCTGACAGGGAAAGGAGTCCATGAACGAGTTCAAGCCAGGGCTCGAGGGCATCGTCGCCGTCGAGACGGAGATCGCTGAGCCCGATCGCGACGGTGGCTCGCTCCGCTACCGGGGGGTCGACATCGAGGAGCTGGTCGGCCGCTACCCCTACGAGAACGTGTGGGGCCTCCTCGTCGACGACGACCTCGACTCGCGCATGCCCGACCCGGAGCCCTACGAGCCCGCCGCCCTCACCGGGGACGCGCCGGCCGACCTCCAGGCCGAGACGGCGCGGATGGCCGGCCTCTGGGAGCTCGGCAAGCTGAACGAGGTCTCGGACGAGCAGGCCCGCGAGGACCTCGGCCGCCTGTCGGCGCAGATGATGTCCATCGTCGCCCGCTCGGCCCGGATCGCGGACGGGGTCGCGGATGTCGTTCCCGACGAGGTGGTCGCGCGCGGCGCGACCGCTGCCGAGAAGTTCCTCCTCCGCTGGCGCGGCGAGGCCGACCCGCGCCACGTGCGCGCGATCGACACCTACTGGATCTGCACGGCCGAGCACGGGCTCAACGCCTCGACCTTCACCTCCCGCGTCGTCGCCTCGACCGGGGCCGACTGCGGCGCGGCGCTCTCCGCCGCGGTCGGTGCGCTCTCCGGCCCCCTCCACGGCGGCGCGCCGGCGTACGTGAAGCCGATGCTCGAGGAGGCGAAGGAGCTGGGCGACGCCGAGCTGTGGGTGCAGGACGCGCTCGCGAGCGGCAAGCGCATCATGGGCTTCGGCCACCGCGTCTACCGGGCGGAGGACCCGCGCTCCCGCATCCTCAAGCGCACGGCCGAGGAGCTGGGATCGGACTACGTCCAGATCGCCGGGGAGCTCGAGAAGGCGGCCCTCGCCGCCCTCCAGGAGCGCCACCCTGAGCGCGTGCTCGCGACGAACGTGGAGTTCTACTCGGCGATCGTGCTCGACATCGCCGAGATCCCGCCCCCGCTGGCGCCCGCAATGTTCGCGTGCTCGCGGGTCGCCGGCTGGTCGGCGCACATCCTCGAGCAGAAGCGGACGGGGCGCCTCTTCCGCCCGTCGGCCCGCTACGTCGGCCCCGCGGCCCGTTCCCTCGCCTCGGTTGACTGAGCTGGCAGACGCAGTCGCGCGCGCCGCCGAGTTGCAGGACGAGCGAGCGCTCGCCGACCTGCGCCGTTCGGTCGACGACGAGCTCGAGGCGGCCGCGCGAAGTCGGGACTACCGCGAGCGCGCGCTCGCCTATCGGGCGATCGGATCGCTGCGGTTCAATCAGAAGACCGAGCTCCTGCGCCGGGGGCTCGAGGACGAGAGCCCGGCCGCGCGCGGCTCGGCTCTCCTCTCGCTCGAGCTGCTCTCCGAACCCATCCTGGCGTCGTCAACGCCGTGCGCGGGCCCCTGCACACGCTCGCCAACGAGGACGACAACGCGGCCGTCCGGCGCCTCGCCGTTCTCTCGCTCAAGAACGGCTCGCCGCAGCAGGACACGCTGACGCTCCTCTCGCACCTCGCCCAGGAGACCGATGATCGCGACCTGAGCGCGGCGGCGTCTTCGGTGCACGCGGCGTTGAAGAAGAAGGCAGCCGCTCGGGCTTGACGGCGATCGCTTCAGTTTGGAAAGCTATCCAGGCTTCAAAAACTAAAGCGATACGAGGGGGAGACCGATGTCAGAGCGCGACCTCTTGGTGGCGGCGAACGAGACGTACGCGGGAGGCTTCACGAAAGGCGACCTGCCGAAGCCGCCGGGGCGCAAACTGGCGATCGTGACCTGCATGGACGCCCGGCTCGACCCGGCGAAGTTCCTCGGGCTCGAGGAAGGCGACGCGCACGTGATCCGCAATGCCGGCGGCCTGGTGACCGAGGACGCCCTCCGCTCGCTCGTAATCTCGCACTGGCTTTTGGGAACGGAGGAGTTCGCCGTCCTCGCGCACACCGACTGCGGGATGCTCACATTCTCGAACGACGACCTGCGCGGCAAGCTCCGCGACGAGGCCGGCGCCGATGCCTCCGACGTGGACTTCAGGCCCTTCCCCGACCTCCAGCAGAGCGTTCGCGGGTGCGTCGAGCGCGATCCGCGAGTCGCCGCTTCTCCCCGACGGAATCCCGGTCTCGGGCTGGATCTACGACGTTCGCACCGGGCGGATCTCGGAAGTCGCCGAGGCTGCCTAGCCCCCGTGGCGGCGCGCGTGCGGGTGCGCGTCGAAGTACGCGTCCCGCCGGCGCCGGTCGGAGACGTGCGTGTAGATCTCGGTCGTGCCCAGGTCGGCGTGGCCGAGCATCTCCTGGACGCTCCGGAGGTCCGCTCCCCCCTCGAGCAGGTGCGTGGCGAAGGAGTGGCGGAGCAGGTGCGGGTGCACCCGCTCCGGGTCGAGCCCTGCCCTGGCGGCGAGCTTGCGGACGACGAGGAAGGCGCCCGCGCGCGTGAGCGCGCCGCCCTGGGCGTTCAGGAAGAGCTCCGGACGGTGGCGGCGGTCGAGGTACGGGCGGCCGCGTGAGAGGTAGCGCCGGAGCGCCTCGATCGCCTGGCTGCCGAGCGGGACGACGCGCTCCTTGTCCCCCTTGCCGACACAGCGGACAGTGTGCGACTCGAGGTCGACGCCGCCACGCTCGAGGCCGACCGCCTCGCTGACGCGGAGGCCGGCGCCGTACAGCAGCTCGACGAGCGCCCGGTCGCGGAAGCTTCGCGGCGTCGTCCCGTTCGCCGCCTCGATCAGGCGCTCGACCTCGCCGAGGGAGAGCGAGCGCGGCAGGCGCTGCCGCCGGCGAGGCAGGTCGACCTGCGCCGCGGGGTTGTCCGTCCGCAGGCCGAGGGCGACGAGGTGGCGGTAGAACGTCCGCGCAGCGGCGGCCCGGCGGGCCACGGTGCTCGGCGCCTGGCCCTTCGCCCGAAGCCCCGCCAGCCAGCTCTCGATCTCGTCGGGACTCGCCTCGGCCGGCGGGCGATTGAGGTGCGAGGCGAGATCGGCGAGGTCGCGGCGGTAGGCGTCGACGGTGCGCGGGGCGCGCCTGGCGGCGAGGAGGGCGAGGAAGCCCTCCACGGCCGGATCGGCCATGGCAGGGGTCTGACCCCTGGCATGGCGGTTCGGGTCAGGCTCGCGGGTGGGCACGATCGTAGACCTTCCGCAGGCGCTTGGCGTCGACGTGGCTGTACATCTGGGTGGTCGAGAGGGACGCGTGGCCGAGCAGCTCCTGGATCGTCCGCAGGTCGGCGCCGCCCTCGAGGAGGTGCGTGGCGAAAGCGTGGCGCAGCCGGTGCGGGTTCGGGAGCAGGCGGCGCAGGGACGACGTGTCGAGCGGCCGCCCGCGTGCCGAGAGGAAGAGTGTGTTCACCGCGCCGCGGGCGAGCGCGGGCCGGGCGAGCTCGAGGTAGCGGCGAAGGTGGTAGGAGGCCTCCTCGCCGAGCGGGACGACCCGCTCCTTGCCGCCCTTCCCGTGCACGTGCACGAGCTCCTGCTCGAAGTCGACGTCGGCGAGGGTGAGGTCGACCGCCTCCTGGGAGCGGAGCCCGGCCGAGTAGACGAGCTCGAGCAGCGCCCGGTTGCGGAGCCCGAGGGCGTCGCCGGCCTCGACGGCGGCGAGCAGCGCGTCCGTCTCGGCGGGCCGCGGCGCGTGCGGGAGGCGCCGCCGGCGGCGGCCGGAGACGGCGAGGTCGGGAACGCGGCTGGGGCCGAGCGTGGCACGGAGGAGGGAGCGGACCGCCGCGAGCTTCCGCGCGACCGTGGTCTGGGCGAGCTTCCGCGGCTGCCGTCCCGGCCGGTCCGCCCCGAGCTCCGCCGCATAGCGCGCGAAGGCGCGGTTGTCCACCTGCGCGAGCGTGAGGCCGTTGCGGCGGAGCCAGGCGGCGAACTCGTCGAGGTCGCTGCGGTAGGCGCGGCGGGTGGTCTCGGCGAGCGCCTGACTCCGCAGGAAGCGGTCGATCGCGGCGCGCGTGTCCACGACGGGAGGTTCCGCCTCGCGCCTACGCTTCCTGCGTGCTCCTGCGCCACCGCGTCCGCGATCTCGTCCTCGCGAGCTGGGAGACGGACGCCGAGCGCGTCGCGCGGGTCCTCCCGGACGGGCTCGAGCCGGCGACCGTGGATGGCCGCCACCTCGTCACCGTCGCGGCGCTCCGCTGGGAGGGAGGCCGGCTCGGCGTCGTGCCCGTGCCCCGCTTCTCGCAGGTGAACGTCCGGGTCTACGCCCGCCACCGCGGGGAGGCAGCGGTCGTCTTCCTGGCGCTTCGTGTGACGCCGCCCGGGCTCGGCGGGGCGCTCTTCGGCTTCCCGGTCCGGCCTGCGCGCGCCCGCGTGCGTGAAGGGGTCGTGTCGGCGAAGGGCCTGGGCGTCGAGCTGCGCTACGAGCGACGGGGCCCGGCTGAGCCGAGCGAGCTCGGCGCGCACGAGCTCGGGCTCTTCGAGGCGGCGGGCCTGCGGGAGCTCCGGATCCGCCGTGGGGAGGCGAGCTGGGAGCGTGCCGAGGCGGTCGCCCCGGTGCAGGCGGAGCCGCTCCTCGCGCTCGGCTTCGCCCTCGAGGGCCCGCCCTCCCTGCTCTACGCTGCGCGCGCCTCCTTCGAGGCCGAGCTGCCGCCGCGACGCCTCTCCTGACGCGAAGGGCCGGCTCGGCGGCCGGCCCTTCGGATCGCCTGGGTCTCGCCGGCTACGCGTGCGCCGGCTGGCTGCTGCGGCGGATGGCGACCGCAGCGCCGGCGGCGACGAGCACGAGCCCGAGCGCAGCGCCCGCGCCGATGCCCGCGTCCGCCCAGTCGAAGCTCCCGCCCGAGGAGGCGTCGCCGACCGCGTAGTCGGCGGGCATGGCCCGCGGCATGCCGTAGTCGCCGGGCTCGACGATCGTGCCGTAGTCCGAGGGCATCGCCCGCGGGAGCGCGCCCGCGTGCGCCGCGTAGTCGGAGGGCATCGCCCGCGGCTGCCCCTGGGCTGCCGCCTGCGCGCAGAGAACGAGAAGAGCCGCCGCAACGGCGAGGGCCGCGAGGCGTCCGGTGCGATGAGTGCTCGTGAACATGTCAGCTCCTTCCGTTGCCGTCGTCTGCGGCGACCATGGCCGGCGGCGGTAACGGGGCGGCGTGCCGCCGGTATCGGGCCGCTTCGGGCGCGGTAAGAGCGCGGTAAGAACGGTTGTGCGGCGTGATACGTTCACCGCAGGAGGCGGCGATGGAATACAGAATCCTTGGCCCACTCGAGGTCGTGGACGGCGGGCGGGAGCTCTCTCTCGGGGGCGCGAGGCAGCGGGCGCTCCTGGCGGTTCTCCTCCTGCACGCGAACGAGGCGGTCTCGACCGACCGCCTGGTCGAGGAGCTCTGGGGTGCGAGCCCGCCGGAGTCCGGCCCGAAGGCGCTCCAGGTCGCGGTCTCCCAGCTCCGCAAGACGCTGCAGCCAGTCGCCGGCGTCGACGGGCGCATCGTCACCCGCGCGCCCGGCTACGTCCTGCGGGTCGAGGAGGGCGAGCTCGACCGCGACCGGTTCGAGGCCCTCGTCGAGCAGGCCAGAGGCGAGTCGGACGCGGCGGCGCGGGCGGCCAAGCTCCGGCAGGCGCTTGCACTGTGGCGCGGGGAGCCCCTCGCCGACCTCGCCTACGAGGCGTTCGCCCAGCCCGCGATCGCCCACCTGGAGGCCGAGCGACTGGCGGCGCTCGAGCAACGCGTCGACGCGGACCTCGAGGCAGGGCGGGATGCCGACCTCGTCGGCGAGCTCGAGGCGCTCGTCGCCCGGTATCCGCTGCGCGAGCGCCTGCGCGGTCAGCTCATGCTCGCGCTCTACCGCTCGGGCCGCCAGGCCGACGCGTTGGACGTCTACCAGGACACCCGCCGGACGCTCGTGGACGAGCTGGGCGTCGAGCCGGGACCGGAGCTGCAACAGCTGCAGAAGGCGGTGCTCGACCACGATCCGGCCCTCGGCGGAGTGCGCACGCGGCGTATGCACTCGGCCCCCGAGGAAGCACCCGCGCGCGGAAGACGTGCCGGCCTCCTCGCCGTGCTCGGCCTCCTCGTCCTCGCCGCGGTCGTCGCTGCGTTTCTCCTGACTCGTGGAGACGACTCAAGGCCGGTGGTCGTGCCCCCCGACGCGGTCGCCGTGATCGACCCCGGCTCGAACGAGGTCGTCGACGCAATTTCGGTCGGCAACAGTCCCGGGCCGATCGCCGTCTGGGACAAGTGGGCATGGGTCGTCAACCGCAACGACGCCACGGTTTCGGGCATCGACTTGACGGACCGCGATGTCTGGACGACCAGCGGGACAAACGGCGGCAACAGTCCCAGCATTGCAATCCAAGGCGACGGCAGCGCCGTGTGGCTCGGCACAGTCGAGTCGACCGAGATCGAGGCGGTCTTCTACCAAGGCGCCGGTGAGGTCGCGACGCTGAACATCGGCGATCCGACCATCTCCGGGGTCGGTGCCCTGGCGTTCGACGAGGATACGCTCCTCATCGCCGACACGAGTGGCGCCCTTCTGCGGGCCGACGTCGATGTCTCTCCGGGCATTGCCTCCAGCATGCCGCTCTCGCACAAGCCCGTCGCGCTCGCCGTGGGCGAAGGGTATGCGTGGGTGGCGAACCAAGGCCGGACGGTCTCCCGTGTCGATCTCCGGACCGGCCAGGTCGCGGAGGTACGGGTCGGCGACCGGCCGACCGCCGTTGCGGGTCGGTGAGGGATCGATCTGGGTGACGAACGGCAGCGACGGGACCGTCTCGCGGATCGCCCCGACCCCGATAGGAGTCGGGGCGACGATCGACGTCGGGCGCGAGCCGACCGCGCTTGCGGTCGGCGAGGGCTCCGTCTGGGTGGCAAACGGTAGGGACGGGACGGTCTCGCGCATCGATCCGGAGACGAACACGGTCGTGGAGACGATCGAGGTGGGCCACCGGCCGCTCGGGATCGCCGTCGGAAACGGGCTCGTCTGGGTGACCGTGCGGGAATAGGTGCTAGAGGCCGGGCGGCCGCTCCGGGGCGTCCGACCCGGTGCGCGCGCGGAGCCAGTCCTCGACCGAGTCGTGCGGCTCGACGGTCGTCGCCTCCCCGCTCACGCGCACCGAGTAGATGTGACCTTCGGCGCAGCGGTAGAGCCGCTCCTCGAAGCTGCGCTTCCACCAGAGGAGCCCGACCGCGCCGACGTAGGGTGAGCCGACCGTGATCGCGGGCGGCGACTTGCACAGGGGGCAGGCGTGGCCGTTCGTCAGAGGAGCTCCCGGAGGCGGGCGGCGCGGTAGTCGAAGATGTCCTCCAGCCAGCGGCCGACGGCCAGCCGCCGCACGAACGGCGCGAGGGCGCCGCCCGGGAGGCGGTAGCGGACGAGGTCGTAGATCTCCGTCCCACCCGGGGCGGGGCTGAGCCGGTGCGTGTGCTCCCAGAGCGGGTACGGGCCCGAGAGCTGGAGGTCGGTGAAGGAGCGGGGCGGGCGCCAGTCGACGATCTCGGTGTGCCAGCGGATCGGCAGGCCGAACAGCCGAAGTCGGTAGCGGAGGTGTGATCCGCGCTCGAGCCGCGCCGGGGCCTCGACGATCCGGAAGCGCAGCCACGGCGGCGTGATCGCCTCCAGGTTCCAGGGGTCGGCGAAGAAGCCAAATGCCTCCTCGGGAGGGACGGGGACGAGCTGCAGGCGCTCGAGGGCGTACTCCACGCAGGCAGGGTACGTCCCGGGACACGCTCGCGGAGGGGCGGCGATTCCCTGCGATGACGCGTACGATAGGGGCCTGATGGCGACGACGACGGCCGGCCTCGAGGCCCACGGTCTCAGCCCTCGGGGCCACGTGTTCTGGAATCCGACGGTCTCCGTGTGCTACGCGCACGCCCTTCTGCGGGGCGACGCTCAGCTCGCCGAAGGAGGCCCTCTGGTGGTCGACACGGGCAGCCACACGGGCCGCTCTCCGAGGGACCGCTTCACGGTCCGCGAGCCCGGCTCGGCCGACCGGATCGCGTGGGGCGACGTCAATCAGGCGATCGGCGAGGAGAGCTTCGAGGCGCTCCGCCGCCGGGTCGTCTCGCACCTCGAGGCCGGGGACGTCTACGTCGTCGACGCCTTCGCCGGCGCCGACCCGGCCCACCGGCTGGCCGTGCGCGTCGTCACGGACTCGCCCTGGCACGCGCTCTTTGCCCGCACCCTCTTCATCGAGGCGGACGAGGAGGAGCTCGACGACCACGAGGGGAGCGCCGTCGTCCTGCACGCGCCCGCGGTGGAGGCCGAGCCGGCGCTCGACGGGACCCGAACGGGGACGTTCGTCCTGCTGCACCCCACCCGCCGCGAGGTCCTGATCGGGGGCACGCTCTACGCGGGCGAGATCAAGAAGTCGGTCTTCTCGCTCATGAACGACCGCCTCCCGCTCGAGGGCGTGCTGCCGATGCACTGCTCGGCGAACGTCAACGCGGAGGGCCGCGTGGCCGTCTTCTTCGGGCTCTCGGGCACCGGGAAGACGACCCTCTCGGCCGACCCCGAGCGGCACCTGATCGGCGACGACGAGCACGGCTGGGGCGACGACGGCGTGTTCAACCTCGAGGGCGGCTGCTACGCCAAGGTGATCCGACTCTCGCCGGAGGCCGAGCCGCAGATCCACGCCACCACCCGCAGCTGGGGGACGGTGCTCGAGAACGTGGTCGTCGACGAGCGCGGCGTCCTCGACCTCGACGACGGCTCGAAGACCGAGAACACCCGGGCGGCGTACGCGCTCGAGCGGATCGCGAACGCCCTCCCCGAGAAGCGGTCGGACCATCCGAGCTCCGTTGTCTTCCTCACCGCCGACGCCTTCGGGATCCTGCCGCCGATCGCCCGCCTGACGCGTGACCAAGCCATGTTCTACTTCCTCTCGGGCTTCACGGCGAAGCTCGCCGGCACCGAGATCGGCGTCGACGATCCGGTGCCGACGTTCTCGGCCTGCTTCGGCGAGCCCTTCCTGCCGCAGGCTCCGGCCGTGTACGCGCGGCTCCTCGGCGAGAAGCTCGATGAGCACCCGCACGTGAGCGTCTGGCTCGTGAACACGGGCTGGACCGGCGGCCCCTACGGCGAGGGCGGGCGGATGCCGATCGCGGCCACGCGCGGCCTCCTCCACGCCGCGCTCGAAGAGGGGCTCGACGACGCCGAGTACCGGGTCGACCCGCTCTTCGGCTTCGAGGTGCCGCTCGACGTCCCCGGGGTGGAGCGCCGGCTCCTCGACCCGCGCTCGACGTGGCGCGATCCGGAGGCCTACGACCGGAAGGCCCGCGAGCTCGCGGCGATGTTCCGGGAGAACTTCGAGCGCTTCGCCGACGCCGGCGACGACGTCCGCCGCGCGGGCCCCCGGCTCTGAAGCGCGTCCGCGGCCGTTTCGTATAGCTTCCCTGGCGGTGGAAGCAAAGCACGACGTCCTCATCGTCGGCGCCGGCTGCGCGGGCATGCGCGCCGCCATCGAGGCATTCGACGCCGGTGCGGACGTCGCCGTCATCTCCAAGATCCATCCCACTCGGAGCCACTCCGGCGCGGCCGAGGGAGGCATCAACGCCGCGCTCGGCAACGCCTCCGAGGACGATCCCGAGAAGCACGCCTTCGACACGGTCAAGGGGTCCGACTACCTCGGCGACCAGGACGCGATCCAGGCGCTCTGCGACGAGGCGCCCGGCGACGTCTACGAGCTCGAGCACTGGGGTGCCGTCTTCTCCCGCACCGAGGACGGCAGGATCGCGCAGCGCCCGTTCGGCGCGGCCGGCGCGCCGAGGACGGCCTACGCGGCCGACATCACCGGCCACGTGCTCGTGCACGTCCTCTACGAGCAGATGATGAAGCGTGACGTCCGCACGTACGAGGAGTGGTTCGCCTGGAGGCTCGTCGAGGACGACGGGCGCTGCCAGGGCGTCATTTGCTGGGACCTCCTGAACGGCGGGCTCAAGCTCGTCGGCGCGAAGACGGTGATCCTGTGCACGGGCGGCGCCGGACGCCTCTACACGGGCACGACGAACGCGTACTCCTGCACCGGCGACGGCATGACGATGGCGCTCCGCCTCGGCGTGCCGCTGAAGGACATGGAGATGATGCAGTTCCACCCGACGACCCTGTCGCCGTCGGGCGTCCTCATCACGGAGGGCTGCCGCGGGGAGGGTGCCTACCTCCTGAACGCGGACGGCGACCGCTTCCTCGAGAACTACGCGCCGAACGCGATGGAGCTGGCCAGTCGCGACGTCATCTCCCGCGCGGAGCAGATCGAGATCGACGAGGGGCGCGGCGTGGACGGGAACGTCCTGCTCGACCTGCGGCACCTCGGCGCCGAGCGGATCATCGAGCGCCTCCACGGCACGCGGGAGCTCTCGATGGTGTTCGCCGGCGTCGACCCGATCCACGAGCCGATCCCTGTGCGCCCGGGCGCCCACTACCACATGGGCGGCGTCGAGACGGACCTCGAGGGGCTCACCTCGCTGCCGGGGCTCTACGCCGCCGGGGAGTGCGCCTGCGTCTCGGTGCACGGTGCCAACCGCCTGGGCGGAAACGCGCTCATGGAGACGGTCACCTTCGGCCGGCGGGCCGGCCGGGCCGCAGCCGACTGGGCGGCCGCGAACACGGTGGTCGCCCCGCCGGAGGCCGCTCTCGCAGACGCCGAGCGCGAGCTGGCGGGTCTGCTCGGCCGCGGCGAGGGCGAGCGGCCGCACGCGATCCGAGACGAGATGGCGGCGACGATGCACGTGAACTTCGGCGTCTTCCGCCGGGAAGAGCAGATGCGCCTCCAGGGCGAGACCATCGCCCGCCTGCGCGAGCGCTACGAGCGCGTCGTCGTCGAGGACAAGGGCGGCGTCTTCAACTCCGACCTGACGCAGGCGCTCGAGCTCGGCTTCCTGCTCGAGCTCGCCGCGTGCATGGTCGAGGCCGGGCTCGCCCGCAAGGAGAGCCGAGGCGCCCACGCGCGGCCCTACGACTTCCCCGAGCGGGACGACGAGAACTTCATGAAGCACACCCTCGTCACGTGGGCGGACGGGAGTCCGCAGCTGACCTGGGCCCCCGTGCGGGTGACGAAGTGGGAACCGCAGGAGCGGACGTACTAGGGCGCCGTGCGTCTCCGGGTGCGTGCAGTGGCTCTGGGGGCGGTGCTCGCGCTCGCGCCGGCGGCCTGCTCGGGCGACGACGAGCCGGAGCCGGCGGGGACGACGGTCGCGTCGACGGCTCCGACCGAGGCGGCGGGCGCGGAGCAGGCGCCGGCGACCACGGAGTCGGAGGCCGGGCAGGAGCAGGGAGCCGAGCCCGAGCCGCTCGACCGGGCGGTGATCGCGGCTGCCGCGGCGAGGACGGCCGCGCAGGGGAGCGCCCGCGTGGCCAGCACGCTGCGGGTCTCGGGGCCGGGCGACCTCCGGCAGTCCTTCGCGGGCGAAGGTGCCTTCGACTTCGAGCGCCGCACGGGCAGGATCGAGGTCGGGATCGACGCGGCGCAGGGCGCGCCGTTCTCCGAGGCGACCGTGGTCTTCGTCGACTCGACGGCGTACTACGGGCTGCCTCCGGGCGCGCTCCCGGGCGGGAAGCGGTGGCTGCAACTCGACCTTCAGAGCCTGGCCGACGCATCCGCGCTCGACTTCGGCCCGCTGGTGCAGGCGAGCCAGGCCGATCCCACGCAGTATCTCCTCTGGCTTGGAGCCCTCGGCCCGCAGGTGGCGAAGGTCGGGACTGCAACGGTGCGCGGCGTGCCCACGGCGCGCTACCGGGCCGCCGTGGACCTGGCGCGCCTCGGGGAGCAGGCCCCGCCCGGCCAGCGGGACGAGTGGCGCGCCTACGGCGAGACGCTGCGCCGGCGCCTCGGCGTCGAGACGGTTCCCGTGGAGATCTGGGTGGACGGCGACGGGCTCGTCCGGCGCCTGCGCCTCGAGTACGCCTCCGCCGCCGAGGGAACGTCCACCGCGGTGACGACGGAGCTCTTCGACTTCGGCGCCCGCGTGGACGCGAAGGCGCCGCCGCCCGGGCAGGTAGCGTCGATCAATGATTTCATCCGGCCGTAGCGAGGAAGGAGCGCGGTGGACGTCGCACTGAAGATCTGGAGGTTCGACCCCGACACGGGCGAGCGCGTGCTCCGGCAGTACGAGGTCGAGGCGCCGGAGTGGGCCTGCCTGCTCGACGTCCTCGACATCGTCAAGGACCAGGTCGACGGCTCGCTCGCCTACCGCAAGAGCTGCCGCATGATGATCTGCGGCTCGTGCGGGATGCGCATGGACGGTCGCGCGGTGCTCGCCTGCAAGGAGCGGATGAAGCCGATCGTCGAGCGCGGCCACGTCCCCGTGATCTCGGCGATGGGGAACATGCCCGTCCTGAAGGACCTGGTCGTCGACATGAAGCCCTTCTGGTCGAAGATCAGGCACATGCGCCCCTGGGTGGAGACGGGCTACCTCGAGGTGCCGGAGAAGGAGTTCCGGGTCTCGCCCGAGGAGATGGCGCCGATCCAGAAGGAGGCGCTCTGCATCATGTGCGGCTGCTGCGTCTCCGAGTGCAACTCGATGGAGTCCGACCCCGAGTTCTTCGGGCCTGCGGCGCTCGCCAAGGGGTTCCGGGTGGTCGGCGACCCACGCGACCAGGCAGCGGTGGAGCGGCTCGAGCGCTACAACGACGACCATGGGATCTGGGACTGCACGCGCTGCTACTTCTGCAACGAGCGCTGCCCCAAGGGCGTCGACCCGCGCGATGCGATCGCCAAGCTCGGCGCCGAGTCGGTGCGGCTGAACATTCACCACGACATGGGCGCCAAGCACGCGCTCTGGTTCGTCCACTCGGCGAGGACGACCGGCTGGCTCCGCGAAACGGAGCTCGTCCCCAAGACGCAGGGGGTCCTGAGCGCGCTCAAGGAGACGAAGTTCGCCCTGACGCTCTTCCGGCACGGGAAGGTGCCGCTGATCCCGCACGTGGCCAAGGGGGTGCAGGAGGCGCGGGCCCTCTACGAGGTCGTCAAGGCCCAGGATCGCGACGGCGCCGCCGGCATCGTCCAGTCCGAGCGCGCGCTCGCGCGCCTCGACCACGGCGTCGGCGTGCACGGGGAGGAGGAGTGATGCGGGTCGCCTACTACAAGGGCTGCCTCGCCTCGCTGTCGGCGAAGGAGCTCGACATCTCGACGCAGGCGCTCGCCCCCAGGCTCGGGTTCGAGCTCGACGAGCTGGAGTCCGTCACCTGCTGCGGCGCGGGGGACATCCACGAAGCCGAGCCCGACTACTACCTGCACCTGAACGCGCGCATCCTCGCCTACGCCGAGGCGACCGGCTGCGAGACGCTGATGACGATCTGCAACGTCTGCACGCTCAACCTGCGCCAGGCGAACCACGCCCTCCAGAACGACGACGCCCTGCGCGTCCGCGTGAGCGAGAACCTCGAGAAGGTGGGCGCGCCGCCGTACTCGGGCGGCGTGGAGGTGAAGCACCTCCTCTGGCTGATCGCCGAGGGCGACGGCTACGAGAAGCTGAAGGGCGTCGCCCACAAGGGGCTCAAGGGGCTGAAGGTCGCCCCGTTCTACGGCTGCCAGATCCTGCGGCCGTCGAAGCTCCTCGGCGTCGACGACCCCGACCGCCCGCACACGCTCGAGGCGATCATCGAGGCCTGCGGCGGCGAGGCGATCGACTACCCGGCCAAGGTCAAGTGCTGCGGCTTCCCGATCATCCAGGCCCGGGAGGAGACCGCTCTCGGCGAGCTCGTCCAGCCGATCCGCCAGTCGATCGAGGCCGGCGCCGACGCGATGGTGACGCCGTGCCCGCTCTGCCACCTCTCGCTGGACGCCTGGCAGTCGAAGCTGGAGGCGCAGACGGGCGAGCGCTTCCAGATGCCGATCCTCCATCTCTCCCAGCTCGTCGGCGTCGCCGCCGGGCTCGAGGACTCGGAGCTCAAGTTCAAGCGCCACGTCGTCTCGGTCGGGCCGGTCCTGGAGAAGCTCCAGGGCCCCTGAGCGCCGGCTCGCCAGGACGTCCGGTGGAGGACGGCGAGTCGCGGCCGATGACGGCCGCTAGCTCCTTTCAGTGGAGTCCGGCTGCGAGGCCGTCGCCGCGTCGCTCGCAGGGACCGCCTCGACGGCAGCCTCCTTCTTGTCCGGGATCACGGCAACGCGCTGAACCAGGCCGAGGAAGAACGGCTCGGAGAAACCTGCCGCAAAGGCCACCAGTGCCCGCCCGGCCCAACTGCCCGACTGCCCGCCGCCGTCCAGCGTCCCCGTCTCGACGACGAGGAGCACGATCAGCCCGGCGGTCGCGCCGACCAGGGGCTGAACGCGCATCGCCGGCCAGAACGACCGGAGGTCGTCGAGCTCGCGCAGATCGTCCCGGATTCTCATCGTTCCGGCGAGGGTCGCGCCGAGCGCACCGGCCGTGCCGGCGACGAAGATCTGCTTCCAGACCCCCTCCTCGTCCGCCGCGGCGACGATCGCGAGCACGAGAACGACCTGCAGGGCGAGGAGGGCCGGGGCGAGCACGTTGAGGTAGCGGCGCTTCTGAGCTGCCTTGGCGCGCCGCTCACGTCCGGCCTCGGCGCGCCTGGCGTAGAGGAACGACAGCTTGGCCGCCGCCTGTCCGTGCAGCTTCGGGTCCGGCGTGGCGCTGTCGTAGTTCCCGCGCAGGCGGTCGAGCTCCTCGCTGCTGAAGTGCTGCGTCCAGGGGTGCCAGCGCGTGGCGTCGTTCCCGCGCTCGGCTTCGTGATCGAGCCTCGACGCGACGTCGTCGCCGTTTCCGAGGAACGGCAGCATCCCCTTCAGCTCCGTGTAGAGCTCCCAGGCTGAATCGATCGTGAGCGACCCGACCGGCTGGTCGAGCGTGTCCCGGAGTCGTGCCTTGATCTCCTGGGTGCAGAGCGAGAGCTCGTCGGAAGGGAGGGCGAGGACTCGACGGATCTCCGCGACGGCGGCGCGGACGTAGCCGAGGGCCTTGTTCAGCTCGGGATCCCGGGCGTTTCTCCGCCACCGCTCCGCCTTCAGCAGCGCGTCGAGGGTGGCCGGCGGCTGTGGTGCCGCCGCCCGTCGTCCCAGGCGAGCTCGCTGGCGCGGGGCGTCGACTGCTTGCGCCATGTGCAGCAAGCTAGTCCGCGGCGAGGACGCGGTCAACCCCGCGACGGTCGGGCGGCAGGGGAATACAATCGTGCGAATGCCCGGGCGACTCCTCGCGCTGGCAGTGCTGGCGGCGGCCGCTGCCGCGGCCCTTGCCTCCCGGCGGCGCCTCCTCCCGGGCGACGTCTCCCAGAACGGAGGCTCCCGCCGCGGCTCGGCCCAGCTTCGTCGCGAGCTCGAGCGCCGGTAGATGCTCTGGGCCCTCGTCGCCGTCGTGGCGGTCGCGGCGGCGGCGGTCACGTGGGGGCTCTTCGAGGCCCAATGGGTGGAGTTCATCGAGCGCGACGCTCCGGTCCGGGATCTCCCGCCCGAGCTCGACGGCATGCGCATCCTCCACCTCTCGGACTTCCACCTCGGCACGGTCTCGCTGAACGGCCGCGCACTCCGGAAGGCGGTCGACTGGGGCTCTCGGAGCACGCTCGACCTCGTCGCGGTCACCGGCGACCTCGTCAGCCGCCGGCGGGGCGTGGGCGCTCTGACGCGCGAGCTGGGCCGGCTCCGTCCCCTCCTCGGGACGTACGTCGTCCTCGGGAATCACGACGTCGCCTCGACGCGCGACCCCTTCAGCCGCCCGGCCGACCTGCTCGAGCTCGGAGCCGCCCGGCTCCTCGAGCACGATTCGGTTCTCCTCGAGACGCGCGGCCGGAGGCTCCAGGTGGCCGGCGGCGACCCGCGGCGTTTCCGCGAGCCGCACGGCGGGCTGGGCGACCCGGCCGCCGACTTCCGCATCCTCCTCGTCCACTTCCCGGACACGGTGGGGACGCTCGCGCCCGGCGCGTTCCACCTGATCCTGGCCGGGCACCTCCACGGTGGGCAGATCTGCGTCCCGACGCCGCGCGGCAAGGTGCGGCTGGAGCACCTCCGCGCGCCCTTCTGGGAGGGCCTCTTCGAGCTGCCTGCGGGGACGCTCCACGTCTCACGGGGACTGGGCGCGAGCTTCGTCCCGTTCCGCTTCCTGGCCCGGCCCGAGGCGACGATCCTGACGTTGCGGCGGCGTCAGTAGACTCGTCCGGAGGATGGCCTACCGCCTCTCGCCGGTCACCGGCGCCTCCATCCGGGACGCGCCGCCGGTCTGCGTCGACTGCGTCTTTTGGCAGTCGCGCGGGAGCCGCTCGTTGGACAAGGCGCGCTGGGCCGAGCGCGCCGAGGAGAGCTGGGGGGCCTGGGGGACCCTCTACCACGCCGAGGGGGACGCGCTCCTCGGGTTCGTCCAGTACGGACCCGCCGGCCTCTTCCCGCGGGCCGCCTCGCTCCCGGCCGGGCCGCCCTCGGCCGATGCGGTGCTCGTCACGTGCGCCTACCTGGTCGACAGCTCGGCGCCGTGGGTTCTCCAGAGCCTCTTCCTCGCCGCCATCGGCGAGGCGCGCGACCGCGGCGTCAAGGCGATCGAGACGTTCGGCTACCGCTATCCGGAGGCGGCGACGAGCTACGAGCGCGTGCTCGTCCACCGGACGGTCTTCCCGTCCGACTTCCTGGCCGACTTCGGCTTCCGGGCACTTCGCTGGGAGGGCGAGGCCTGCCTCGCCAGGCTCGAGCTCGGCGGGCTCGTGGCCGTCGAGGAGGGCACGACCGCGCGGGCGCTTCGCAAGGTGAAGGAGGCCTTCACGCCTGCCCCCGTGCCCCAGCGGCCCTAGTTGGCACGATGGAGAGCCGGAGTGAGCTGCGCTAGCGCGAAACGATGACCGCCACGTCTGTCGGATCGCCGTCCGTTAGCGCAGCGTGCGCCAATGACCCGGGGAGGCTGCCCAGGATGTCGATCGCGACGAGCGCCGCAGAGCCCGCCTGCGCCGGCACTCCTTCGGGCTCCTCGGCCGCTAATCGCCCGGCGTGAAGAGCGTCAGCTGCATCCCGTCCGGGGCCTGGACGCGTGCGTTCCGGTCGCCCCAGGGCGTCTCCGCCGCCGGGGCGACGAGCTCGCCGCCCGCGGCGGCCAGCTCCGCGGCCGTCCTCGCCGAGTCCTCGACCTCGAGCGCCAGGCGGACCGGCCCCGCCACGCGCCGGCCGACCTCGACCCGGTCGATCAGCGCCGCCTGGTCGGCGGAGAGGAGCTCGAGCGTCGCACGGCCCGCGTCGAGGATCGTGCCGCTCCCCTCCGGCTCGTCCCAGGCCAGGCGGACCGGGAGGCCGAGCGCGTCACGGTAGAACGCGACCGCCGCGGCGTAGTCCTCGACGGTCAGGGCAACGCGAAGCTCCCGCACGGGATTCGGGCCGGGCGCCTCCGCCGCGGAGAAGCGCCGGAGCGCCTCCCCGGCCCCCGGGGAGGGGACGTGCTCGACGGCGAGCGGCCCGGAGCGCATGAGCTCCTGGAGCTCGGCGGCTGCGGTGCCGAGCTCGAACCCGGCGGCCGCGGCCTCCTCCTTCGTGGCCGCGTAGACGATCCGCGTGATGCCGGCGAGCGCCGCCACCGCCTGGCACATCGGGCAGGGCTCGCAGCTGGAGACGACGGTCGCCCCCGCGAGCTCGACCGAGCCGGCCGCCCGGATCGCCTCCACCTCGGCGTGAGCGGTCGGGTCGGCGCGCCGGAGCGTCTCGTTGACCCCGCTTCCCAGCACGTCCTCGTCCCGGACGACCAGCGCGCCGAAGGGGTGCCCGCCGACCTCCGCGTTCTTCCGCGCCAGGCGGACGGCCTCGGCGAGGAAGCGTGCGGTCGCCGCCGTCATGTGCCGCACGCTACCCTAGGCTCAGCGACCGAGGGGAGGCTGGCCATGCCGACGACACGGGACCGGACGCAGGAGCTGAAGGCGCTCGAGGAGCTCTGGGAGGCGCCCGCCTACGGCGAGCCCGGCGCGCGACCGCGACAGCGGCTGCCGCTCGTCCCCGGCGCGCTCGTCGGGGTCGGCTGGCTCGCCTACTACTTCGTGGTGCTCCCGCTTGCGCCGGATCCCGAGCCGGGAGCGGTCACCCCGACCTGGGCCCTCGCGCTCTTCAGCTTCCAGATCTCCCTGCTCTTCGTCGGCGCCGCCTTCGGCGCGCTCTTCTCCCGCGCCGGCTTCGCCTGCGCGACCCTCGCCGGGCTGATCGGCTTCGGCCTCGGCGTCGAGTGCCGCGCGGACGCGCACCATCTCGGGAGCTGGTGGCTGGTGCTCTGCGGGGTCATGCTCGGCCTGACGGCGCTCTCCGCCGCCGGGCTCGTCCAGCGCCTACGCCGGTAGCAGGCTTCGCTCGAGCAGGAGCTCGGCGATCTGGACGGCGTTCAGCGCCGCGCCCTTACGCAGGTTGTCGTTGACGACCCAGAGGGAGAGGCCTTCTCCGGCCGCGTCCTTCCGGATCCGACCCACGAGGACCCTGTCGCGCCCGGCTGCGTCGGCCGGGGTGGGGAGGTCGGCCAGCTCCACCTGCTCCGAGGCGGCGAGCGCCTCGCGCGCCTCGTCGGGGGAGAGCGGGCTCTCCGTCTCGACCCAGACGGCCTGGGCGTGCCCGACGAGGACCGGGACGCGCACGCACGTCGCGTGCAGGGGCAGGTCGGGGAGGGCGAGGATCTTTCGTGTCTCGGCCCGGAGCTTCCACTCCTCCGAGAACTCCTCGCCGTCCAGCTCCCAGTCCATGCCGAGGTCGCCCTCGGCCGGGGCGAGGCTCCGCAGCCTCTCGATCCCGGCGTCGCCGGCGCCCGAGGCGGACTGGTAGGTCGCCAGGCGCACGCGGGCGAGCCCGGCGGCCTGCCGCAGCGGCTCGAGCGCGCAGGTGAGCTGCATGGCGGAGCAGTTCGGGTTCGCGACGATCTCGTCCCCGTTCAGGACGCGGTCGTTGACGCCGGCGACCACGAGCGGAACGCCGTCCTGCAGGCGATAGGCGTCCGACTTGTCGATCACGACCGCCCCGCCGCGGACGGCGTGCGGGACGAGCTCGCGGCTCGCGTCGGTGCCGACGGAGAAGAAGACGAGGTCGAGGCCGCCGGCGGCGAGCGCCTCCGGCGTCGCCTGCTCGACGCGCAGCTCGCGGCCCCCGTAGGCGACCGCGCGGCCCGTCGAGCGCGCCGAGGCAAAGGCGGTGACTTCCTCGAACCCGCGCTCCGCCAGGAGCTCGAGCGTGACGCTGCCGACCGCCCCCGTCGCGCCGACGACGCCGATCCGCGCATCAGCCATGGTGGGGCCTTTCCGCCTCCGGCGAGCCGAGGTCGAAGATCTCGTGGAGCGCGCGCACGGTCGGCTCGACCGAGTCCTGCCGCACGTAGAAGGCGATCTTGATCGGGGAGGTGGCGACGAACTTCGGCTCGACGCCGAGCTCGCGGAGCGTGGCGAAGGTGCGGGCCGCGACGCCCGGGTGGCTCTTCATGCCGGCGCCGACGACGCTCACCTTCCCGAGCCCGAGCTGCTCGGCGAAGCCGGCGCCGAGGCCCGTCAGCGCCTGCTCGGCCTGCGGCCGGTCCTCGACCGGCGCGGAGAAGACGATGCGGGAGTCCATCTGGATGATCGTGTCCACGTTCACCTCGGCCGACGCCAGCGCCTCGAAGAGATCGGCGGGGCGGACGCCGTCCACCTCGTACACCGCCTCCTCGACCGTGTGCGTCACGCCCGAGATCAAGGCCTTCTCCAGCATCCGCTCGTCCTCCTCCCTGATCCAGGTGCCCGGCTCTCCGGTGAACGTCGAGCGGACGTGCAGCATCACTCCGTGGTTGCGCGCGAACTCGACCGAGCGTAGCTGAAGCACCTTCGCGCCGGAGGCCGCCATCTCGAGCATCTCCTCGTAGCTGACAGCGTGCAGCTTCTGGGCGTCGGAAACGACGCGGGGGTCGGCCGTGAAGACGCCGTCGACGTCCGTGTAGATCTCGCATGCGTCCGCTCCGAGGGCGCCCGCGAGCGCGACCGCGGTCGTGTCCGAGCCGCCGCGGCCGAGCGTCGTCACGTCGTACTCCGTGGAGACGCCCTGGAAGCCGGCGACGAGCACGATCCGTTCCCCGTCGAGCTCGCGGTGGATGCGATGCGCCTTCACCTCGACGATCTTGGCCTTCCCGTGGACGGTGTCGGTGACGATCCCCGCCTGCGAGCCGGTCAGCGAGACGGCGTCCTTGCCGAGGTCGGAGATGGCCATGGCCACGAGGGCGCAGGAGATCCGCTCCCCGACCGAGATGAGCATGTCGAGCTCGCGCGGCTTCGGGCGCGGCGAGACCCGGTGCGCGAGCTGGAGCAGCTCGTCCGTGTGGTAGCCCATCGCCGAGACGACCGCGACCACGCGTGAGCCGGCCTCCTTCGTGGCCACGAGGCGCTGCGCCACGCGCCTGATCTTCTCGGGGTCGGCGACCGAGGTGCCGCCGAACTTCATCACGACCGTGCCGGAGGTGCCGGCCTCCGGCACGGCCGGCTCGAGCTCGGGCAGGGCCTCGTAGGCCGTCTCGCTCATGGCCCGATTGTACGGACGGGCCCGTCGGACGCTAGCGCGGGAAAAGGACTTCGCCGGTGGTCGCGTCGGCCACCTCGATCGCGCCGGTCGGGCAGTAGCCCGCCGCCTTCAGGATCAGCTCCTCGGGCGCGCCCGCCGGATCGATCACGGTGGACTGGCGGTTCTCGTCGTGCCGGAAGACGCCCGGCGCCAGACCCACGCACTGGGCATTGCCCACACAGAGGCGGTGGTCGACGGAGATCGAGAGCTCGCGTGGCACGCGGTCAGTCCCAGGCGACCGGGAGCGACGCCAGCGAGCGAAACTGGATGCTCGGTGCGTACTCGAGCTCGCCCGTCTCGAGTCGGAGGGCCGGGAACCGCTCGGCGAGCGCGCGGAAGACCTCCTGGCCCTCGACCCGAGCGAGCGACGCGCCCAGGCAGTAGTGGATGCCCGCCCCGAAGGAGACGTGCGGGTTCGGCTGCCGGCCGATGTCGAACCGGTCGGGGTCGTCGAAGGCGCGCGGGTCGCGGTTCGCGGCGGCCATGAACCAGCGGAGCCGGTCGCCCTTGCGGATCGTCTTGCCGTGCCGCTCGACGTCCTTCGCCGCGATCCGCTGCGTCGACTTCACGGGCGGGTCGAAGCGCAGGCACTCCTCGGTGGCGAGCCGGATGGCACCCTGCGGGTCGGCACGGAGCCGTTCCCACTGGTCGGGGTGCCGGATGAAGGCCAGCGTGCCGTTGCAGATCAGGTTCATCGTCGTCTCGTGCCCGGCGAAGAGGAGGAGCGCCGTGTTCACCAGCACCTGGTGGCGCGTGAAGACGCCCTTCTTCTCCGCCTGGGCCAGCACCGAGATGAAGTCGTCGGCCGGCGCGTCGGCGCGCTCGTCGACCTTGGGGGAGACGTACGCGATCATTCCCTCGATCCCCTCCATCAGGTACCGCATGCGGTCGGGCTCGCCCCGGTTGATGTAGAGGAGCCGGTCGGCCAGGTGCCGGAGGTGCTCCCGGTCCTCCTCGGGCACTCCCATCATCTGCGTGATCACGCGCACGGGGAGCGGCGCCGCCAGCGCCTCGAGCACGTCCATGCGGCCGCCGGCCTCCACCTCGTCGAGGAGCTCGGCCACCGCCGCGCGGACGAAGGGCCGCCAGTCCTCCATCGCCTGCGGCGTGAAGTATTCGTGGACGGCGCCGCGCATCGCCTGGTGCGGCGGCCGGTCCTTCTCGACGAGCTGGTCCGCGCGGAAGGTCCGCACCTCCTCGAAGAGCGGGCCATCCGCGGGGTCGATCGGCGGGTGCGGGGGCCGGCGGTCGTTCTCGATCACCGCCGAGGAGAAGAGCTCGTTGTGGCGCAGGAGCCAGACGAGGTCCTCGTGCCGGGTGAGGATCCAGAGCTCCCCGCGCGCGTTCCAGTGGACCGGGTCGCTCTCGCGGAGCCGACCGAAGTACGTGTACGGGTCAGAGATGACCTCGGGCGCGAACAGATCCTCGGGATCCGCCACGGGCGCAGACGTGGTGCCCGCCATGCGGTCCATGCTAGTCGGGCTGCCGCGGGCGCTCAACAGGGGTCGTTAAAACGTTGAACCGGCCGACCCGAAGGCCGCCCGGTTCAACGCGACGACTCTACACCGGCGGCGCCGAGGACTGCAAGTCCCACCGCCCTCAGCCCGGTCTCGGCGGCGGCGTCAGCCGCACCGGCTGGGACATGGGGGCCGGGAGCGGCCTGCCGCTCCCTTCCGTTCACATCTCCCGGCGCCCGGCGAGGGCGCGACCGAGCGTCACCTCGTCCGCGTACTCGAGGTCGCCGCCGACCGGCAGGCCGCTCGCAAGGCGGGTGACGCGGGTCTTTCCGCGGAGGCGGTCGGCGATGTACGCGGCGGTGGCCTCGCCGGTCATGTTCGGGTTGGTGGCCAGCACCACCTCCTGCACGCCGTTGCGGTCGACGCGCGCGAGCAGCTCGTCGATCCGCAGGTGGTGCGGCTCGACCCCGTCCAGCGGGGAGAGGGCGCCGCCGAGCACCTGATACACGCCGCGGTACTCGTGCGTCCGCTCGACGGAGAGGACGTCGGCGGGCTGCTCGACGACGCAGACGAGGGTCTTGTCGCGGCGCTCGTCCCGGCAGATGACGCAGAGCTCCTCCTCGGTCAGGTTCCCGCACTCACGGCAGAAGCCGATGCGCTCCTTCGCCTCGCGGATCGCCTCCGCGAGCGCGAGCGCCTCCTCCGCGGGGATGCGCAGGAGATGGAACGCGAGCCGCTGCGCCGTGCGGGTGCCGATGCCGGGCAGGCGCGAGAGCTGCGCGATCAGGTTCTCGACGACGGGGCTGAACATCGCCAGCCCGTAGTCTGCCTACAGGCCCGGCAGGCCCAGCCCCTTCAGGTCGCCTGCGACGCCACCCATCTTCGACTGCGCCAGCTCCTGGGCGTTCCTGAGCGCCTCGTTGACGCCGGCGAGGACGAGGTCCTCGAGCGTCTCGGGATCGTCGGGGTCGATCGCCTCGGGCGAGATCTTGACGCCGACGATCTCGCCGGAGCCGCTCGCCGTCACCGTCACCATGCCGCCGCCGACCGAGGCCTCCACCCGCTCGTTGCCCAGCTCCTCCTGAGCCTTGAGCATGTCGGCCTGCATCTGCTGCACCTGGCGCATCATCTTGTTCATGTCCATCGACATCTACTCGCCATCCTTCCCGAGCTTGCGGGTGTCGAACGTCGTCTGCACGAGCGCGATGATCTCCTCCTCGCTGGCCGGCTCCTCCTCGGCCTCGGCCTCCTCCTCCGCCGGGGCGCCCTCGCCGAGCTCGAACGCGACCGCCAGGCGGCGGCCGGTGACCTCGTGGAGGACGGCGGCGAGAACGGTCGCGTTCTTCGGGTCCTCGGCGAGGCCGCGGTGGAACGAGGCGGCGGCCGGGAACTCGAGGACGAGCCGGTCGCCGTCGAGTGCGACCGGGCGCGCCTCGGCGAGGACGGACCCGGCCGGGATCGACCGCTCCGACACCGCCGCGAGGATCGACTGCTTCCACGCCGCCTGGATCTCGCCCAGGTCGATCGGCGGACCCTCGTCCGGCTCGTCCCCGGCGGGCTTCGCCCGGCTCTCCTGCTCCGCAGGCTGCGCCGGAGCCGGGGCGGGCGGCGCGGCCCGGCGCGCCGGCTCGCCGCGCAGGCGCGTCTCGAGCTGCTCGAGCCGGTAGGCGGTCGACTCGCGGGAGAGGTCGGCGCCGGGTCGAGTCACCTTCACGAGCGCCAGCTCGAGCGGGAGCCGCGGGTCGCCGCCCTGGCGCACGTCGTCGACGGCAACGTGCAGCAGGTCGATCAGGCGTAGCACCTCGGCCTCGGCCAGCTGGTTGGCCTGCGAGCGGAGGCGGTCGCGCGTCTCCGGCGTCACCGGCAGCGACTCGGGCACCTCGCCCATGTGCTGGACGAGGAGGAGGTGGCGCAGGTGCTCCAGCAGGTCGTTCACGAGCCGCGAGAGGTCCTGCCCCTGGTCGGCGAGTTCCTCCACGAAGGCGAGGAGGCCGGGCGTGTCGCGGTCGACGATCAGGTCGCAGAGGCGGAAGAGAGCCTCCTCGTCCACCGCCCCGAGGAGCTGGAGGACGCCCTGGACGGTCACCTTCCCGTCCGTGGCGGCGGCGAGCTGGTCGAGCGTCGAGACCGCGTCGCGGAAGCTCCCGCGGGCGCTCCGCGCGATCAGCGAGAGCGCCGCGTCGGGCGACTCGATTCCTTCGCCGTCGGCGACGTGGCGCAGGAGCTTCGTCAGCTCGGCGAGCCGCGGCCGGGCGAAGAGGAAGGTCTGGCAGCGGGAGCGCACCGTCGGCAGCACCTTGTGCAGCTCGGTCGTGCAGAAGACGAAGACGAGATGGGGCGGCGGCTCCTCGATCAGCTTCAGGAGCGCGTTCCAGGCGGCGTCGGTGAGCTGGTGCGCCTCGTCGAGGATGTAGACCTTGAAGCGGCCCTCCACCGGCTGCAGGACGACGTGCTCGCGGATCTCGCGGATGTCGTCGATCCCGCGCTGGCTCGCTGCGTCCATCTCGACCACGTCGAGGGAGGTGCCGTTCGCGATCGTCAGGCAGGAGTTGCAGCTTCGGTCCGGCGTGGGCGTCGGGCCTTGCTCGCAGTTGAGCGACTTGGCGAGGATGCGCGCGAGCGACGTCTTCCCGGTGCCGCGCGGCCCCGCGAAGAGGTAGGCCTGCCGCACCTGGTCGTGCGCGATGGCGTTCCGGAGCGTCCGCACGACCGCCTCCTGGCCGACGACCTCGTCGAAGCCCTGCGGCCGGTACTTGCGGTAGAGGGCGGTCACCGCGTCCATCGTATAGAGGACGGGGCGACGGAACTATCTCTCGACAGAGCGGGGCGCCCGCAACCGAACCCAGAGGTTCAGTCCATGGGGCACCTGCTCAAATCACGGGCCTTGAAGCTCAACGTGCCTGGTGTGTGTCATCCCGCCCGACCAGCTGATCAAATGAGCTATGCGCACTCTCGCAGGACAACTCGCACCGTTATGGCTTCGATGAACGACCCACCTCGCGCGAACGCGTACGCAACCATCAGGCGATGGCACGGCTCTCCCTTCGGTTGCCGCAAAGCGAGTCTCGGCCCTGCCGCCGGTGCTTCCTCTCTCTAGAGGCCCTCAGCGCTCCTGCGCCAGGACCTACGAGAAACATTCGGGGTAAGCACTCACGAACGCCTCGAAATCGTTGTACTGCCGGACGATCACGCTGCGTTCAAGCGCTTTTGCAAAGACCGCACGAACGTTGCCGCGATCTTCTTGACTCGGGTTGGCGATGACCAACGTTTTCAGGTTTGACTTCGCGAGCGCCACCCGGAAAAGCGACTGGACATGGAGATCGGTCGGCGTGAAGGAGAAGCCAACAACTGCTATGTGGCGAGCGTTCCGAATCGCGCGCTCCGCGTTTTTCCAGAGAATCTTGAACAGGTCTTGATCCATCGCAAGCTTGTTCCAAACTGGTGGGATAACGGTGAACTTGGGTATGCCGTTCAGCCGGTGGAGGCGTCGCTTCATCTTGATTTCGCGGCCGCCCCCATCTGAGAGTTGCCAGTTGAGTGACCCATGCATCTTCAGAACGTGAACGCTTTTCGTTGACGCGCTTGCCGGCGGGTCAGCGTCCCAGGCATCTTCATTCTCAATCGTGTAGTCCGAAGGAAACGTATACCCGTACCGCGTTGACCACTTACCCGGGGCGTGTCGCCGCAACGCGTGATCTAGCACGCAGTCGTAGTTGAATGTGATCACAGTGTCCTTCGCCCTGAGTTCTCCAACAAGCTGCTCATGGAGCTGACATCCGCCGCCTTTCCGGACGCCAACGTCGGTGGACATCTCAAGGACAGCTGCGAGCGCTCCCATGAGCCGCTCGCGCTTTGCACGAAGGTCAGCTGATGAGAGCCCCCCGCCCGCAGGAGCGAGCTTGACTGCTTCCGCGAGGAACTCCAGTTGCGTGAAGTACTCCTCCAGCGTGAGGGTGAAGTTCGAGCCGAAGAGATCGACGATCTCCTCCATGACGTGACGGATCAGCTCTTGGTGCTTGCTTGTAATACGTTGAAGCTGCGTGAAGAAGTCGGCGTTTAGAGGCGGGCGGCATTCAGGGGTGAAGTTTGGGAATTGCGCGCCGAGTGTCGCGCCAGCGCCTAGGAGAATGACTCGGTCACTAGGTGCGAACGGAGGCAAGGCTATGTTCCGACTCGGCTACGCACTCCATGTCGACGGTAGTGTGGTCGTCGGACGGACGAGCTCAACCACCATCCATCGTGTACGTTCATCCCGGAATGCCCTCTGTCGATCTGGTCCTGCGATTGAAAAGTGGACACGGAGCCAAAGGTTTCCGGTGCCAGATGCCCGGTCGCGCACCCTCTGTCGTTGGCGCTCTCGGGTCGGTGCCCACGACGCTCGCTCTGACCAGGTCGACCCGCGGCACCCGGGAGAGACTGCTTAGCGCTGCTTCCTCCCGGACCTGACGCGGTTCGCAGGCTCCCGATGCGCGGAACCTGGCCGTCATCACTCGCGTGCGCGAGCCCGTGCCCCGATTGCCACCCCCTCGGGAGGGAGTTCAGCCCCGCTGGAGCGGATTGCGGGTTCAGGGAACCGCTAGCTCCCCGCCTAGCGCGACCGGGCAGCCCGATCGTAGCAACCGGGCAGTCGGGTCAGGCCTAGCGTTACGGGCGCGCGGTAGACTTGCGCCTCCGTGATGCCCGCGTGCGTGGCGGGCCCGGAGCGACGAGGGCGCATAGCTCAGCGGGAGAGCGCCCGCTTCACACGCGGGAGGTCGCTGGTTCGATCCCAGCTGCGCCCACTGCGGGAAAGACCTGCAGACTTGCCCGTTTCGTCGTCGAGGCTGAGTTGCTCGACGCCTGGCGTTGGGGCCATGGTGGGGCGCTTCGTCCTCGTCAGCTCGTCGAGAGCGCCGAGAACCGCGCGGTTGGCGTTCGGGAACAGATGCCCGTACTCGTCGTATGTGGTGCGAATCGAGGAATGGCCCATCTGCGCCTGGAGGTACTTTGGCTCGGCGCCGGCTCGATCATTAGCGCTGCGTAGGTGTGCCGTAAGTCGTGGAAGTGGAAGCCGGCCGGTAGCCGGGCGGCGCTGCAGGCGGGCGCGAAGACACGTCGCCGGAAGTTGTTTGCGTTCTGAGACCGCCCTGAGGATTCGGAAAGACGAGACCTTCGGAGTTCGGCGTGCGTACCAGGAGCTGCTCGCGCAGGACTCGCGCGGCGGTCTGCGACAGGTCGACTCTCCTCGGCTCGCCTTCGTCTTGAGCTGGACGAGCGCGCCCTTGTAGACCCCGTGCTCAACGCGAACGGTGTCTGCCTCGAGATCGACATCGCGGTCCCGCGGCCCGAAGCACTCGCCCTCACGCAGGCCGGTCAACGCCGCGAAACAGACGAGGTTTCGATACGCAGGCGACATCGCGTCCGCGAGCGCCTCCACCTGTTCCCACGCGAGGAAGAAGCGTTCACGCCGTTCGAGCGCAGGTGGCCTGATGGCAAGGATCGCCTCGTTGACCGGGTGCCCTCGCGCTCTCGCATTCCGGAGCGCGGACTTCGAGCAGCTGCAGGGTCACCTCGCCTGTCGCGGCGCTCGCTCGGCGAGTGCGTGATGTGATCCTCGACCTCTCGGGGCCCGAGCTGGCCGAGCTCCCTTGCCATGAACGGAAGAAGGTTCGGAAGGATCTCCGCGCAGTTGGCGAACGTCTTCGCGCGCACTCGCTGCCGGTAACGGCCGAGCCAGCCACCTCCTTCGACCACGACCCGGCCGCCATGGGGCCGAGCACCGAGGAAGCTCGCCAGAGTCTCGCCGCGCGCCGTGTGCAGGTCTCCGAGCGCATCGCGACGCTTGAGCTCCGCCATAACGCCCTCCACATCGCGCTTCCGCTCGTAGATCTGTGTGTGAGTGCGCTTCCTCGTCGGCTCCTTGCCAGCGAATGCGGTAGCGCTTGCCGCTCTTCGCGCTCCGCACGGCGTAGGACTTCGACCCAGAACCTCAACTCACTGCTCCTCGCCGAACAGCCTAGGCTGCGAGTCGCTTGCCCGCTTCGTCGGCTTCGGACGCGCTCCGGCGCGGCTCGCGTCGGTCCGGCTGCCCGCGCTCGGTGTCCGGTGCTAGGCGATCCACCGGTGTACCTCGTCGCGGTCGAAGCGGCGGGACCCGCCGATCTTGTAGCTGGGCAGCCGGCCGCTGGTGGCTTGGTCGTAGACCCAGTTCTCGTGCACCCCGAGCAGCTCGGCGACCTGGCGGACGGTCATCATCGATCCATCGCTGCTCCTCCTCCGGCTCGAGGGCAGAGCGTAGCATA
>CAVUPO010000003.1:0-475616 GCA_963743495.1 uncultured Actinomycetes bacterium
CGGCCTTGACCTCGTCGAGGCGGCGCACGGGGCGCCGGTGTGGCGCCTCCTTCAGGACCTGCGGATCGGACGCCGCCTCCGCCGCGATCGAGCGCATCGCGTCGGCGAAGGCGTCGAGCGTCTCCTTCGCCTCGGTCTCCGTCGGCTCGATCATGAGCGCCTCGGGCACGATCAGCGGGAAGTAGATCGTCGGCGGATGGAAGCCGTAGTCCATCAGCCGCTTCGCGACGTCGAGCGCGGTGATCCCGTGGTCGCGCTTGAGGTTCCGCGCGGAGAGCACGAACTCGTGCATGCAGAGCCGTTCGAAGGGCAGGTCGTAGACGTCGCGCAGCCGGGCGAGCAGGTAGTTCGCGTTGAGGACGGCGACCTCGGACATCTCGCGCAGGCCGGGGCCGTAGGCGCGCGATGAACGCATACGAGCGCACGAAGACCCCGAACGGCCCGCAGAAGCCGCGCACCTTGCCGATCGGCTTCGGCCGGTCGTGGTCGAGCCGGTAGCCTCGCCGTCCGCGCACGACGGCGGGCACGGGCAGGTAGGGCTCGAGCACGTCGCGGACCGCGATCGGGCCGCCGCCCGGCCCGCCGCCGCCGTGCGGCTGCGAGAAGGTCTTGTGCAGGTTGAAGTGGACGATGTCGAAGCCCATGTCGCCGGGACGGGAGATTCCGCAGACGGCGTTCAGGTTGGCGCCGTCGTAGTAGAGGAGCGCGCCGGCGTCGTGGAAGATCTCGCGAGACCTCCGCGATGTGCTCGTCGAAGAGGCCGAGCGTCGTAGGATTCGTGAGCATCAGGCCCGCGGTGCGTCGTCCACCTTGCCGCGCAGGTCGGCGACGTCGAGATTTCCGCGCTCGTCCGTCTGGACCTCTGCAGCTCGAAGCCCGCCATCGCCACGCTGGCCGGGTTCGTCCCGTGGGCCGTGTCGGCGGATGAAGACGACGCGGCGCTGCTCGTCCTCTCCGCGATCGGCGAAGTACGCGCGCATCAGCATCAGGCCGGTCAGCTCCCCCTGCGCAGCCGGCGGCCGGCTGCAGCGATGACCGCGTGCAGGCCGCTGATCTCCGCCAGGATCTCCTGCAGCCGCCACATCAGCTCGAGCGCGCCCTGAGCGCCGTCGTCCTCCTGGTGGCGGGTGGAGATCGCGGAAGCCGGGGAGGTCGACGACGCGTTCGTTCACCCGGGGGTTGTACTTCATCGTGCACGAGCCCAGCGGGTAGAAGCCCGTGTCGACGCCGAAGTTCCGGTCGGCGAGCGCGGTGAAGTGCCGGACGAGCTCCGGCTCGGAGATCTCCGGGAGCCGGGGCGGCGTCCGCCGGGCGAGCTCCGCGGGGACGTCCGGCACCGGGGAGGTCGTCGCGCGGCAGCGAGCCTGCACGGCGTCCGGCGCTGCGACTTCTCGAAGATCGAGCTTCACGCGCGACCTCTCGCAGCACCTCGGCCAGCCGGTCGATGTCCGCGGGCGTCCGCTTCTCGGTGACGGCGACGAGGAGCGCGTCGTCCAGGCCTGCGTAGTCGCGCCCGAGCGCATAGCCGGGATGGACGCCGCGCACGCGCGCACTCGGCACGACGTCGCTGCGCGCTCCGTCCGACCCGGACGGCAAGCTCTTTGAACGTTGCCTGCTCCGGAAACACGAGCGGAAGGCCCCAGCCGCTCTTTCGCGTGCTCGGCAAGGCTCATGCAGGTCTCCCCCAGCTCGCGCAACCCTTGCGGGCCGAGCCACGAGAGGTGCACCAGGCCTCCAAGCGCCAGGAGCGTCTGGTTCGTCGTGATGTTCGAGGTCGCCTTTTCGCGCCGGATGTGCTGCTCACGCGTCTGCAGGGTCAGGACATAGCCGCGCTCGCCGCGGAGGTCGGTCGTCTCGCCGACGATCCGCCCGGGCATACGGCGGATCAGATCCGAGCGCGCGGCGAGGAATCCGTAGTGCGGGCCACCGTACGACTGGTAGTTGCCGGCGCTCTGGCCCTCGCCGATCGCCAGGGCGCAGCCGTACGCGCCGGGCGCCTCGAGGACGCCCAGCGAGACGGGGTCGACGTGCGCGACAGCGAGCGCTCCTGCGTCACTCGCGGCAGCCGCGAGGTCGGGGGCGGGCTCGAGGCAGCCGAAGAAGTTCGGCTGCTGGAAGATCGCGCAGGCGGCGTCCGTGCACGCCTCGCGCAGATCGTCGGCGTCGGTGACGCCGCCGCGGTGTCCGACCTCGACCACGTCGAGGCCGAAGCCGGGCGCATACGTCTTGACCACCTGGCGGACCTGCGGGTTGAGCGTCTCGCAGAGGACGACGCGGCTGCGGCCGGTCGCGTGCTTGGCGACGAAGCAGGCGTCGGCGGCGACGGTCGTCCCGTCGTAGCCGGACGCGTTGGAGACGTCCATGCCGGTGAGCTCGCAGATGACGGTCTGGTACTCGAAAATCGCCTGGAGCACCCCTTGGCTCATCTCCGGCTGGTACGGGCGTGTAGGCGGTGAGGAAGCTCTCCCGGGAGAGGACGGCGTCGACGACGGCGGGCACGTAGTGGTCGTAGATGCCGGCACCGAGGAACGAGAGCTCCCTCCCCGTGTCGACGTTCCGCTCGGCCAGCTCCGTCAGATGGGCGACGATCTCCTGCTCCGAGAGCGCCGGCTCGAGATCGAGCTCGCGGCGGAAGCGGACATCCTCGGGGATGTCGACGAACAGATCGTCGACCGCGGCGAGGCCGATGGCCGCAAGCATCTCCGCGCGGTCCGAGTCGGTGAGCGAGAGATGGCTCACTGCTCGGCCACGAGCGAGCGGTAGGCGGCCGCGTCGAGCAGCGAGTCGACCTCGCCCGGATCAGAAAGCCGAATCCGGATCAACCAGCCTTCGCCGTAGGGATCCTCGTTGATCGCCTCCGGCTCGGTGACGACCTTCGCGTTCACCTCGACCACCTCACCGGAGAGCGGGGCGACGACCTCGCTGACCGCCTTGACCGACTCCACCTCGCCGTAGCTCTCGTCCTTGGCGACGGCCGACCCCTCCTCGGGCGGCTCGTAGTGGACGACTTCTCCGAGCGCATCCTGCGCGTACCAGGTGATTCCGAGCGTGGCGGAGTCGCCGTCCACGCGGGCCCAGTCGTGCTCGCGGTGGTAGCGAAGGTCGTCGGGGTAGCTCTCTTCCGCGGCCACTAGGACTCCTCTCGCTTGTAGATCGGCTTCCGGACGATACGCGCCCGGCGAGGCCGGCCGCGCAGGTCGATCGTCATCTTCGAGTCGGGCGTGGCGAGCTCGGCCGGCACGTAGGCGAGGCCGATGCCGACGTCCAGCATCGGCGAGAGCGTCCCCGAGGTCACCGCGCCTCCCTCGGCGAGGCCCATGCCCGCGCGCGGAATCCCCCGGTCTTCCATGACGAAGGCGACGAGCTTCTCGGCGGGCCCGCTCACCTTCTGCCGGCGAAGGGCCTCGACGCCCGTGAACTCCTTGTCGAGAGCGCACGCCCACGCAAGCCCCGCCTCGATCGGCGTGCGCTCCGGCGTCAGGTCGTTGCCGTGGAGCGGGTAGCAGACCTCCAGCCGAAGCGTGTCGCGCGCACCGAGCCCGCAGGGGACGACGCCCCGCTCGAGGATCGCATCCCAAAGGGCGGGCGCGTCCTCGGGCTCACAGCCGAGCTCGCAGCCGCGCTCCCCCGTGTAGCCGGTCCCCGCGACGAGGCAGCGGACGCCGAGGACGTCGACGTCCTCGCGGAAGGCGAACGGCTCGATCTCGACGCCGAGACGCGGCAGCGCCTTGGGGCCCTGAACGGCCAGAAAGGCCCACTCGCCGGACACGTCCACGGTGACGGAGAGCGCAGCATGGTCGCCGTGGACGTTGGCGGCGTTGACGACCAGGAGGAAGTCGTCGTCCCCGCGCCGGTACGCGATCAGGTCGTCCACGATCCCGCCGTCCGCGTTCGTGAGGAGGGTGTACTGAGCCTGCCCCGGCTCGATCCGGTCGAGGTCGTTGGACAGGCGCGCCTGCAGGTACGCGCGCGAGCCCTCCGCGGAGAGCTGGAGCTGGCCCATGTGCGAGACGTCGAAGACCCCCGCGCCGGTCCGCACCGCTCGATGCTCGTCGGCGATCGAGGTGTACAGGACCGGCATCTCCCAGCCGGCGAAGGGCACGAGACGCGCGCCGAGTGCGGCATGTCGCTCGTACAGTGGCGTCCGCCGAAGCGTCTGCACCGGCCCGGATCCTATCCGTAGCAGGGGGATCCCGACCCGCAGCCGACCGGCCACCTCACGCCCTGGTGGGGGCACCACGGCCCCCTGATTCGATGCTACCGCCGAGGGACGCGCGGATAGTCGACAGCTTGGTGCCGAGAGGCCGCGGCCGGGAGGGCGCGTTCGGCCGGCTAGGAGCGACGGAGGAAGGAGGGAACCTCGAGCACGCCGGACGGTACGTCGAAGCCCTCGCCGCCCTCTTCGCGCTCGGCGATCGGCTCCTCGCGCCCCCGCTCCCTCGGCTCGCGGCGATACGCCTTGTCGAAGCCCGTGGCGATCACGGTCACCCGGACGCGCCCGCCCATCATCTCGTCGATCACGGCGCCGAAGATGACGTTGGCGTTCAGGTCGGACGCGCCGGTCACGACCTCCGCGGCCTCGTTCACCTCGAAGAGCCCGAGGTCGGGCCCGCCGGTGATGTTGAGGAGGACGCCGGTCGCGCCGGCGACCGAGGCCTCGAGCAGCGGCGACGACACGGCCGCGCGGGCCGCCTCGGCGGCGCGGTTCTCGCCCTCCGCCTCGCCGATGCCCATGAGCGCCGAGCCGGCGTCGGTCATGATCGTGCGCACGTCCGCGAAGTCGAGGTTGACGAGCCCCGGGATCGTGATCAGGTCGGTGATCCCCTGCACGCCCTGGCGGAGGACCTCGTCTGCCATGCGGAAGGCGTCGACGACGGACGTCTGCTTCTCGACGACCTGGAGAAGCCGGTCGTTCGGGATGATGATCAGGGTGTCGACGTTGTCGCGCAGCTTGCCGATGCCGGCCTGGGCCTGCTCGGCGCGCCGGCCGCCCTCGAACCCGAACGGCCGCGTGACGACCCCGACCGTGAGGGCGCCGAGCTCGCGCGCGATCTCGGCGATGACCGGGGCCGAGCCGGTGCCCGTCCCGCCACCCTCGCCCGCGGTGACGAAGACCATGTCGGCGCCCTTGAGCGCCTCCTTGAGCTCGTCCCGCGTCTCCATCGCGGCCTCGTAGCCCTTCTGGGGATCGGCGCCGGCGCCCAGCCCGCGCGTTGCGGCCGCGCCGATGTGGATCTTCTGATCGGCCTCGACCATGAGGAGCGCCTGCGCGTCGGTGTTGACGGCGATGAACTCACAGCCGCGAAGGCCGGCCTCGACCATACGGTTGACGGCGTTCGAGCCGCCCCCGCCGGTGCCGACGACCTTGATGACGGCCAGATAATTGCCCGATTGATCTCTCACTGTCATCCTCTCCCTGACAGGCCGAGCTTGAAGCTCAGCTTGAGCGTCCGGCTGAGGGTACGCACGCCGCCCCGCGTTGTCAAATCCCGATTTGCAGCGATATTTCGCCGAAAGTCTAACCCTCTAGTTGAGAGTTGAGAGTTGAACCGGCGACCGCCCGCTCCGGGACGGAAACGTCGAGGTAGGCGAGCGCGGCGCGCTCCGCCGACGACATCGAGTGGAGGACGCGCGCGGCGACGGCCAGCTTCAGGGCCACGGACTCGGCCTTGCCGAGGCGGATCTCCGCTCCCGACTCGAGCAGGAGGGTCAGCTCCGCGCCGTCCGCCCGCGCGGTGCGCACCGGCTCGGGGAAGGTGGTCGGGAGCTGTCTGAGGCCGACGAGCGCGAGCTTGACGCTCTCGGCGCTGACGACGTCCCCGGGCGCGAGATCGGGCTCGGACGCCGTCCAGACCACCGGGCGAGCCGCCGACGCCTCGGGCGGAGCGGCCCGGATGACGCGGCCGCGGTCGGAGACGAGCCAGGCTTCGCGCCCGTCCCTGACGACGGCGAGCGCCCGTTCCTGGACGACGGAGATGCGAAGCGTGTGCGGAAACGCGCGGTCGATCGCGACCGACCGCACCGTCGGCAAGGCGCGGAGCCGGCGCCTGACGTCGTCCCGGTCGAGCGTGACCAGGCTCTCCCCGAGGAACGGGGCCACCGTCTCGCGGACGGATGCCTGCACCGCGTTCGAGCCGCCCGCGACCTCGAGGTCGCGAAGCGCGAAGAGCGTGGTGAAGCGGGCAGCAGCGTATGCGAGCCCGAGCACGGCCACGACGATCGCCACGATCGCGAGCAGACGCAACCAGGGCAGGCGCAGACGCCCCCGCAGCGGGTGCGCGGGCACGGGTGCGAGGTGCGGCCGGCTGACCACGGGACCGAGTTCGCCGCGCGGGCGCCCGGTCCTACGTCGAGTCGCCCAGCGGTGGAATCGCGAGGTCGCCCAGCAGCTGGACCTCGGGCTGCAGGACGACGCCGAACTGCTCGCTGGCGCGTCGTCGCGCCTCGGCGATGAGGGCGACGGCGTCCATGGAACGGGCCTCCCCTGCGTTCTCGATGAAGTTCGCGTGCTTCGGAGAGATCTGGGCTCCGCCGAGCGCGTAGCCGCGGAGGCCGCAGGCCTCGAGCATGCGGCCCGCGCTGAGCTCGTGGTCGGGGTTCTTGAAGACGCTCCCGAAGGTGCGCTTGTTCGTCGGCTGCGCGGCCTTGCGCCTCGCCTGCATCTCGGCCACCGTCGCCTTGATCACGTCCTGCGGCCGAGGCTCGAGCTGAAGCTCCGTGAAGGCCACGACCTGCCCGTGCCGCAGGCCCGAGGACCGGTAGCTGAGGCCCAGCTCGACAGGCGTCTGCCAGCGGGCACCCCGGGCTTCGGCGACGAGAGCCCGGCGCAGAACGCCGGCGACGTCGCCGCCGTAGGCCCCGGCGTTCATCCAGACGCCGCCGCCGGCCGTCCCCGGGATCGCGCACGCGAACTCGAGGCCCCCGAGCGCCGCGGCCCGGGCGCGGTGCAGGCAAACGGCGAGCGGGGCACCGCCGCCCGCGACGATCAGGCCGTCCGAGGCCTGCGCGCGCGCGAGCTCGCCGGCGAGCTTGAGTACGACGCCGGGGAACCCCTCGTCGGCGACGAGCAGGTTTGAGCCGAGCCCGACGACAGCGACCGGAAGCCCCTCCGCATCGGCCCAGGCCAGCCGCCCGACCAGCCCGTCGACGGTCTCCGGCTCCGCCAACCACCGGGCGGGGCCCCCGGTGCCCAGCGTCGTGTACCTCGTGAGCGGGACGAGCTCCCTCACGCCTCCAGCTCCTCCCGGAGCAGCGGAAGCGCCGAGTCCACGTCGCCCGCTCCGGCGGTGAGGAGCAGGCCGCCGGGACGGGCCAGGCGCGCCGCGATCCCCGCCGCATCGGCGAGCGCCGGAGCCCAGCCGATCGGCATCCCCGGGCGCACCTCCGCGAGCCGCTCGACCAGAAGGCGGCCGGAGACACCGGCGACGGGCTCCTCGCGGGCCGCGTAGATCTCCGTGATCACGGCGGCGTCGGCGGCGGCGAGCGCTTCGCCGAGCTCGCGCCCGAGGTGCTGCGTCCGCGAGTAGAGGTGCGGCTGGTAGAGGACGACGAGCCGGCCGTCGCCCGCGATCCGGCGGACCGCGGCGATCGTCGCCGCGAGCTCCGCGGGATGGTGCGCGTAGTCGTCGACGAGGCGGACGCCGCCGGCCTCGCCGTGGCTCTCCAGACGCCGGCCCGCGCCGCGGAACGCCGCGAGCGCCTCGGCGGCGGCGCCGCGGTCGAAGCCGGCCAGCTCCACCGCGGCGAGCGCGCAGGCCGCGTTGAGCTGGTTGTGCTCGCCGGGCACGGCGAGCTCGATACCCGCCGGCTCGAGGTCTCGGCCCCAGATCACCCGCCCCTCCGGGAGGCCGGCCGCCCAGGACTCGAATCGCTGCTCGAGCTCCGCCGTCGACCGGTAGGTGGCGTGGTGGTCGAGCTCGACGTTCGTGACGACCGCGATGTCGGCGGGAAGCTCGAAGACGGTGCCGTCGGACTCGTCTCCCTCGGCCACGAGCCACCCGAGCCCGGCGCGGGCGTTGCCGCCGAGCTGCGGCACCTCGCCGCCGATCAGGAAGGAGGGGTCGTCGCCGAGCGCGTCGAGGCAGAAAGCGACCATGGCGGCCGTAGTGGTCTTCCCGTGCGCGCCCGAGACGACGATCGACCGGCGGAGCGCGACGAGCTCGGCGAGGAAGTCTGCCCGCCGGCGGCCCTGCACGCGCCCGGCGTACGCGGTCGATACGACCGCCTCGGCGTCGCCCGGCGGCGCGGGTGGATCCGCCGAGACCTCGACCGGGATGCCCGCGGCGCGCACGTGGGCCAGGTACGGCGTCTCGTTCCGGTCCCAGCCGGACACGTCGGCGCCCCACGCGTTCGCGACGACGGCGTAGCCGGAGAGCCCGGCGCCGCCGATCCCCGCGAACCACAGGCGGCGGCCCTCAAGCCCGGGCAAGCGCGATCAGCTCCTCCGCGACCGTGTCGGCTGCGGCCGGCCTCGCCAGCGCCAGCATGGCCTCGCCCATGGCGCCAAGCCGGTCGGGGTTCCCGAGAAGCTCCACCACCTGCCGGCGGAGGTCGAGCGCCTCCTCGGCGACGACCACGGCGCCTCCGCCGCGCTCGAAGTGGCGGGCGTTCTTCGTCTGGTGGTCGGCAGTCGCGTGCGGATACGGGACGAGCAGCGCCGGCTTTCCGGCGGCGGCCACCTCCCACACCGACCCGCCGGCCCGCGCGACGACGAGATCGGCGGCCGCGAGCGCGGCGCCGAACTCGTCGGTGAAGGGGAGGAGACGGTAGTCGTCCCTCCTCGGGCGGCGGTCGAGCTCGGGGAAGTCGCGCTCGCCGGCGAGATGGAGCACCGCCGGCCCCGCCGCGGCGAAGGCCTGGAGCGCGGCGTCGTTCAGGTGCCTGGATCCCTGGCTCCCGCCGAAGACGAGCACGACCGGGCCCTCGGCGGGCAGCCCGAACGCCGCGCGCGCCTCGGCCCGCGCCGGCGGGCGCGAGCGCGCCGGTATGGGTCGGCCGACGACGCGGTACTTCGGCCCTTCCCGCTCCTCGAGCGGAAAGGCGAGGAACACACGCCTCGCGAACGGGACGGCGAGGCGGTTCGCCAGACCGAGGTGGGCGTCGGCCTCCATGAGGGCGGCGGGGACGCGCAGGGTGCCTGCGGCCAGGACCATGGGGCCGCCGACATAGCCTCCGGCCCCGAGCACCGCGTCGGGGCGCCGACGGCGGAGGATGCGGGCGCAGGCGGCCGGGGCGGTGACGTCGCGCGCAAGCGCGCCCGCGAGGCGGAGGCCGGGGCGACGCGGGAGGCCCTCGACGCGGAACGCGTCGAAGTCGAGCCCGGCCGAGCCCGCGAGCCGCTCCTCGACGGAGTCAGGCCGACCGGCGAGTGTGACGGACGCGCCGCTCACCTGCAGCGACTCGGCCACTGCGAGCGCGGGCAGGACGTGGCCGGCGGTCCCGCCGGCGGCGATCAGGAACCTGGGCGCTTGACTCGGCGGCATGGTTGACCGCGATGTTAAGGAGGATGCCGACCGACGCGAGGAAAACGATCAAGCTCGACCCGCCGTAGGAGACCAGCGGCAGCGGGATGCCGGTGAGTGGCGCGAGCCCCATGACGGCGCTGACGTTGACGGCGGCCTGGCCGCAGATGAGCGCGGTGATGCCGGCGGCGAGCAGCTTGCCGAAGGGATCGCGGCACGCGAGGGCGACGTTGAAGCCCGCGTAGCCGAAGACGACGAAGGCACCGAGCACGGCGAAGGCGCCGACGAGCCCGAGCTCCTCGCCGATGATCGCGTAGATCATGTCCGTCGAGGCCTCGGGCAGGTAGTAGACCTTCTGGACGCTCTCGCCGAGGCCGACGCCGAAGAACCCGCCGGAGCCGAGCGCGAGCATCGCCTGCACGCTCTGGAAGCCCGCGCCCTGCGGGTCCTGCCACGGGTCGAGGAAGCTGAAGATGCGGTCGCGCCGGTAGGGCTCGAGCCAGATGGCGACTCCGATCAGCGCCACTCCGATCGCGGCGGCACCTGCGAGCGTCGAGAGGCGCATCCCGGCGACGACGAGAACGGCCGCGAGCATGACGACGATCGAGATCGCCGTGCCGAGGTCGGGCTCCACGAGGATGAGGGCGAGCGACGTACCGAAGACGACGCCGATCGGCCGCACGAGGTCCCCGAGCGTCTTCGGCGCCGGGGAGCGCGACAGGTAGGCGGCGATCCAGAGGACGAGTGCGAGCTTCGCGAGCTCCGACGGCTGCACCGTGGCGGGCCCGATCGTGATCCAGCGCTTGGCTCCGTTGATCGGCGTTCCGATGACGATGACCGCGAGCAGGAGCACGAAGCTCGCCACGAGGAGCGGCGGCACCGCATAGCGCAGGCGGCGGTAGTCGGTCCGCGAGAGGACGACGAGGGCGACGATCCCGAGGAACGCGTAGACCGCCTGCCGCTTGAGGTAGTAGGCCGGGTCGTCGGCCGCGAGCGCGGCCCGCGCGGAGCTCGCGCTGTAGACCATCACGAGCCCGAAGGCGACGAGCCCGAGCGTGACGACGACGAGGAGGTGGTACTCGAGACCGCCGCGGGCCTGCCGGCTCACAACGCCTCCACGAGCTGCCGGAAGCGGGCGCCGCGCTCCTCGAAGCTCTCGAACTGGTCGAAGCTCGCGCAGGCCGGGGTGAGCAGGACGACGTCACCCGGCTCCGCGTCCGCTGCCGCGTCGGCCACGGCGCGCTCGAGGTCGACCGAGTGGCGAAAGCGCACGCCCTCGCGGGCGAGTGCCTCGGCGATCTCGTCGGCCGCCTCGCCGATCAGGTAGGCGCGGGAGACCCCCGCCTCGCGAGCGCGGACGGCGAGGCCGCCGAAAGGCGTGTCCTTCCGGCTTCCTCCCAGGATCACGCGCAGGCCGGGCGGATAGGCGGCCAGGGCGCGCTCGGCCGCCTCGGGATTGGTCGCCTTCGAGTCGTTGATCCAGCGAACGCCGTCGAGCTCCCGCACGAGCTCGAGGCGGTGCGGAACGCCGGCGAAGCTCTCGAGCCCGCCGGCGATCGCCTCGTCGCCGATGCCGGCGGCGCGGGCGGCCGCGGTCGCCGCCGCCGCATTCTCGCGGTTGTGCGCACCGGGGATGCGCGGCTCGGCGGGGAGTGGGTCGTCCCCGGCGAACTCGATGCGCCGGGCCTTCCCCGGGACGGGGCCGAAGCCACGAGGAAGGACGGCGACGTCGTCCGGCCCCTGGTTCTCGAAGAGGCGGAGCTTGGCGGCCCGGTAGGACGCGAGGTCGCCGTGGCGGTCGAGGTGGTCGGGCGTGAGGTTCAGGAGCACGGCCACGCGCGGCCGCAGCTCGTCGACGTCCTCGAGCTGGAAGCTCGAGAGCTCGCAGACGATCCACGCGTCCGCGGGCACGGCGCCGTCGAGACCGGTCAGCGGCCGCCCCACGTTCCCGGCGACGGCGACCGGGCGGCCGGACGCGCGGAAGATCTCGCCGAGGAGCTCGCTCGTCGTCGTCTTCCCGTTCGTCCCGGTGACCGCAAGGAGCGGGTTGCCCAGGAGCCGGGAGCCGAGCTCGACCTCGCTCCAGACCGTCACCTCCCGGGCGCGCGCGGCGGCCACGAGGGGAACCTCGCTCGGGATACCGGGGCTCTTGACCAGCAGGTCCACGTCGTCGACGAGCGCGGGGTCCTCCGCGCCCAGGACGACTTCGACGCCGTGGTCCCGAAGCCTGCCGACGTCGAGCTCCTCGTCGCGGTCGACCCCGACCACCCGCACCCCGCGGCGCGCGAGCGCGAGCGCCGCCGCCTCGCCGGAGCGGGCGAGGCCCACGACCAGCGCTCGCTCAGGAAGCAAACTCGGACGCGTAGCGGTAGTAGAGGACGAACCCGCACGCGCAGAGCATCGCCGTCACGATCCAGAACCGGACCGTGATGCGCGTCTCGGACCACGCCTTCATCTCGAAGTGGTGGTGGAGCGGCGCCATCAGGAGCACCCGTCTGCCGAACCACTTGAAGCTGACGACCTGGATGATGACCGAGAGCGCCTCGATCACGAAGATCCCGCCGATGAGGATGAGGAGCGACTCGGTCTTGGTCATGATCGCGAACGCCGCGATCGCCCCGCCCAGGCCCATCGAGCCCGTGTCCCCCATGAAGACCTGCGCGGGGAAGGCGTTGTACCAGAGGAATCCGATCGAGGCCCCGATCAGGCTGGCGCCCAGGATCGCGAGGTCGAGGTCGACCTGGTCGGCGCGGCCGACGGCCCGGATCGACGCGAGCGCGGCGACGAGGCTCATCGCCGTGTAGGTGAGGAGCGAGATGGTCGTCGTTCCGGCGGCGAGGCCGTCGATCCCGTCGGTGAGGTTCACGCCGTTCGCGAAGCCCGCGATGATGAAGTAGAGGAGGACGTACCACCCCCATCCCAATGGCAGGTCGACGTTGAGGAGGGGCAGGTAGACGTCGGTCGTGAGCGGCTGGTCGAGGCCCCGTGCCGAGACGAAGCCGACGATGACGGTGATGGCGCCGAGCCAGATCAGCTTCCAGCGGCCGGAGAGGCCGAGCGAGCGGCGGCGTGAGACCTTCGTCCAGTCGTCCACGAACCCGATCGCGGCGCAGCCGAGCGCGACGAAGAAGGCGGTGACGGCGGGGACGGTCCGGTCGGAGAAGAGCAGGAAGGGCACCGCCATCGAGATCATGATCAGGAGCCCGCCCATCGCCGGCGTGCCCTGCTTGACGACGTGGCCCTTCGGCCCCTCCTCCCGGATCTGCTGGCCGAACTCGTTCTTTCTGAGGAAGTCGATGAACTTGGGGCCTGCGAGGATGGAGATCACCATCGCCAGGACGCCCGCGAGCAAGACCTCGACCATAGACGGGACCTAAGCCTAGGCGCCTGCTGGGACGACGGCGACCGCCTCGGCGATCACCTCGAGGCCCATCGACCGCGAGCCCTTGACGAGGACGCAGTCGCCCGGTCGGAGGACGGAGCGGAGCGCGGCGAGCCCCTGCTCGACGCTCGGCGCCCAGCGCGTCAGTGCGACGCCGCGCGCTCCCTGGACGTAGTTTCGCGCCTGCGGGCCAACGGCCACGAGCACCTCGACCCCGGCGCGGGCTGCGGCGGCGCCGACCTCGCGGTGGAACGTGGGGCCGCCGGGGCCGAGCTCGGCCATGTCACCGAGCACGGCGACCTTGCGGCGGGGCCCGGCCCGGTCGCTCAGGTGCTCGAGCGCCGCTGCCATGGAGAGCGGGTTCGCGTTGTAACAGTCGTTGAGGAGCACCCCACCGCCCGGGAGCGGCACCTCCTCGCCGCGGAGACGGGAGAGCTCGACGTGGCGAGCGCCCTTCTGCGCCTTTCCGAGCGGGAGCCCGAGCGCGTGGTAGGCGGCGAGGGCTGCGAGGCCGTTGGTCGCGTTGTAGCGGGAGGAGAAGCTGAACTCGAGCGTCAGCGGCCGGCCGAACGCCTCCACGCGGATGCGGGCGCGGTCGCCGTGCGCCGCGAAGTAGCTGAGGCTGACGTCGCCGCCGTCGCCGAAGCGATAGACGTCGATGTCGTCACGCATGAGGTACGGCTCCAGGTACGCTTCGCCGGCCGGGACGACGGCGGTGCCGCCCGACGGAAGGCTCTCGATCAGCTCGGCCTTCGCCTGGGCGACCCGCTCGACCGTGCCCAGGAGCTCGAGGTGGACGGGCCCGACGCTCGTGACGATGCCGACGTCCGGCCGGGCGATCTCGCAGAGCTCGGCGATCTGGCCGAGGCCGCGCATGCCCATCTCGACGATCGCGATCTCGGTGTCCGCCTCGAGGCGGCAGAGCGTCAGCGGAAGGCCGATCTCGTTGTTCTGGCTCCCCTCGGCGACGACCGTCGGTGCGTGGGGCGCGCAGAGGGCGCCGAGGATGTCCTTCGTGGACGTCTTCGCCGTCGAGCCGGTCACGGCGACGACGCGCGCCCGCGACCGCCCGCGGACGGCCCGCCCCAGAGCGCCCAGCGCTCCGAAGGCGTCCTCGGGGACGAGCGCCGCTGCCGCTCCGGCCGCGAGCGCGTCGTCCACGAACTCGACGCCGCCCCCGACCGCGACGAAGAGGTCGCCGGGCCGGGTCCGGCGCGAGTCGATCGAGACCCCGGTCGCCTCCTCGGCCGCGCCCGGCCGTCGCAGCCGACCGGGAGCGAGCGACTCGATCTCGTCGAGGGCGAGCGGGATCATGCCGGTGCTACGAGGCGCCTGAGCGCGTCGCGGGCCACGTCGCGGTCGTCGAACGGGACCGTCCGGTCGCGAAGCTCCTGACCCTGCTCGTGCCCCTTCCCGGCGATGACGACGACGTCGCCCTCGCCAGCGCCCTCGACGGCGAGCGCGATGGCCGCCGCGCGGTCGGGCTCGACCTCCTCGCGGCCGTCCATGCCGGCGAGGATCGCTTCGATGATCGCCTCCGGCTCCTCGCTGCGCGGGTTGTCGGAGGTGACGATCGGCCGGTCGGCCAGGCGCGCGACGACCTCGCCCATCAGCGGGCGCTTGGCCCTGTCGCGGTCGCCACCGCAGCCGAAGACGCAGACGAGTCGCCCGGAGGCCAGCCGGCGGGCCTCGGCAAGCACGTTCTCCAGCGCCTCGGGTGTGTGCGCGTAGTCGACGATGACGGCGAACGGCTGGCCCTCCTCGACGGCCTCGAAGCGGCCGGGCACGCCGGCGACGTGCTCGACGCCGCGGACGATCGCCTCGTCCTCGACGTCCAGGACGCGAGCGGCCGCGATCGCGCCGAGGACGTTCTCGACGTTGAACCTCCCGCGCAGGCGGGGGCGGACGGCCAGCCCGGCGGCACGGAAGCTCGTGGCCGTCGGGGTGAGATCGAGGTCGTCGGGCCACACCTCCGCGTCGTCCGCGAAGCCGAAGGTGAGGAGACGCCCGCCGAGCCCGGCGAGTTCCTCGGCCAGCCGGCGCCCGTGCGGGTCGCCGACGTTAACCGCCGCGGGCGGGCGCTCTCCGTCCACGTCCGGCTCGGTGAAGAGGCGACGCTTGGCGTCGTAGTAGGCCTCGAGCGTCGCGTGGAAGTCGAGGTGGTCCTGGGAGAGGTTCGTGAACACGAGCGCGCGGAAGCGGGTGCCGACGAGGCGCTTGAGCTCGGAAGCGTGCGAGGAGGCCTCGAGCGCACAGCTCCGGTCGCCGACGTCGAGGAGCTCCCGGAACGTGCGCTGGAGGTCGATCGCCTCCGGCGTCGTGCGCACGACGGCCCGCCGCTCGCCCCCCACGCGCATCTCGACGGTGCCCAGGAGCCCGGGCCGGCGGCCGGCGGCGGCCAGGATCGAGTAGAGCAGGAAGGCGGTGGTCGTCTTGCCGTTCGTCCCGGTCACCCCGACGACGTCGAGCTCGCGGGTCGGCCGGCCGAAGAAGGCGTCGGCGGCGAGCGCCATCGCGAGCCGGGCGTCGGAGACGACGAGCTGCGGGACGGGCAGGTCGAGCGGCCGCTCGACGAGCAGCGCGACTGCGCCGCGCCCGACGGCCGCAGCCGCGAAGTCGTGGCCGTCCGCCCGCTGCCCCGGCACGCAGGCGAAGAGCGTCCCGGGCTCGACGCGGCGGGCGTCGTAGGCGAGGTCCGCGACGGCCACCGGAGCGGAATTGCGAACGTCGAGCGCGCCGGCGGCGTCCGCGAGGGCGTCGAGCGGGATGGGCGGGTGAGCGGGCACGGGTGAGGCTGAGTTCGGCACCTGTAGCGGAGTTCTTCCTCTCTCCTGCGTGCATTCTGGCGTGGTCCATGGCTCACGCGCGCCGATTCCCGCGCTACCCGTGCGCGCGACTACGTGGAAGGAGACTCGCGGCTAGCGGGCGCCGGGCCGGTCGGGCGGGATCTCGAGGTACGGGAGGACGAACTCGGAGATCTCCGCGAACACGGGCCCGGCGACGACGCCGCCCCAGATCGCGCCCCGCGGCTCGTCGATGGCGACGAGCACGACCAGCCGCGGCCGACTCGCCGGGGCGAAGCCCACGAAGGAGGCCACGTAGCGGGTGTCCGAGTAGCCGCCGGTCGGCTCCGGCTTGGCGGCCGTGCCGGTCTTGCCCGCGACCCTGTAGCCGGGCACCTGGGCGGTCGTGCCGGAGCCCTCCTCGACGACGCCGCGCAGCATCCTGGTGAGCTCGTGGGCGGTGCCGGCCGAGAGAACCCGTCGCCGCTTGATCTCGGGCCGCCGCTTTCCGTCGATACGGTCGACCAGGTGCGGCTGGATCCACACGCCCTCGTTCGCGATCGCCCCGTAGGCGGCCGCCATCTGGATCGGCGTCACCGCGATCCCCTGCCCGATCGGGACGTTTCCGATCGTCGAGCCCGACCACTCCTCGGGGCGCAAGACGATGCCGGGCGACTCCCCGGGGTAGTCGATCCCCGTCTTGCGGCCGAAGCCGAACCGGTGGATCCAGTCGTTCAACCGGTCGCGCTGGAGCTGCTGCGCCAGCGTGACGACGCCCACGTTGGATGACCGCGTGAGGATCTGCGACACGGTCATCGTCTGCGTGCCGCGCGGGACTGCGTCGTGGATGATGCGGTCCGCGACGGGGATCTTGTACTTCAGCCGGAACTTCGTCGACGGTGACACGACGTTCGACTCGAGGGCGCCGCCGACCGTCACGATCTTGAACGTCGAGCCCGGCTCGTACGTGTCCGTGACGGCGCGGTTGCGGAGCCGCTCCTCGTTCGACTTCGCCACCCTCGGGTAGGCGTTCGCGTCGAAGCCCGGCTCGACCGCGAGCGCGAGGACGCCGCCGGTCTTCGGGTCGAGGACGACGGCGGTCGCCGACTTGGCGCTCCAGCGGGCCCTCGCCCGCCGCAGGACGCGCTCGACCTGGCCCTGGATCGTGTGGTCGACGGCCAGGAAGACGTCCTTGCCGTTCTTCACCTGCTTGGAGGCGACGACGTCGATCGTCCGCCCGAACGGGTCGCGCACGATCGTCTTCGAGCCGGTCCGTCCGGCCAGCTGGCCGTCGAGCTGGAGCTCGAGGCCCGAGAGGCCCTTGTTCTCGGTTCCGGCGAAGCCCACGACCTCGGCCGCGACACCGCGCTGCGGGTAGACGCGGCGTTCCTCGGCCTGGAAGCCGATGCCGGCGATCTCCTGGGCTTGGAGCGCCTCGGCCTTCTCCGGGTCGGCCTTGCGCTGGAGGTAGACGAACCCGCGCGAGCGGTCGGTCAGGAGCGGATAGAGCTTGCCGGGGTCGAGGTCGAGGGCCCTGCCGACGGCGATCGCCGCCTCCCGCGGGTCGACGATCTGCCGCGGGTTGGCGTAGACGGTGGTCGCCGGCTCGCCACGCGCGAGCTGGACGCCGCTGCGGTCGAAGATCGTGCCCCGCCGCGCGGGGACCTCGACCTGCTCACGGTTCTGGCTCGTCGCCAGGTGGTCGAGCGTCTGCGCCTTCACGGCCTGGAGCCACGCCACTCGCGCAAACGCGGCCACGAAGACGACCGCGAAGACGGCGACGAGCAGCCGGAGGCGCCTGTTCGCCTGGCGCACGGCTACTCCTTGACGCGTGCCAGCTGGACGTAGGCGGTCTCGGCTGGCTCGGCGAGCCCGTACCGGTTGACCGCGATCGCCTCGATCCGCCCGGCGGCGGCGGCACGGGAGAGATCCGCTTCGAGCGCCTCCCGCTTCGCAACCAGCTCGGCCTGCTGCTTCTCCAGGTCCTCCGCCTGGACGTTGAGGCGGAGGACGGCGACGTTGAGAGCGACGATGCCGGCGAGCAGGGTGGCGACGACGACGATCCAGGCAACGCTGCCCGCGACGCGGGGCCTCGGAGCGGTTCGCCGCCGGGAGGCCGGGCGCGGCCTGGAGGCGGGGCGCGGCGCTCGGCGCGGCTCCGCACGGGCGGTGGCGGTGGCCACTAGCGGCGCCCCATCAGGTCTTCACCGCCACGCGGAGGCGCGCCGAGGCGGCGCGCGGGTTCTCCGCCGTCTCGGCCGGGGAGGGCCGGACCGCCTTGCGGGTGACGAGTCTGAGGGTCGGCTCCTTCCCGCAGGCACAGACCGGGAGGTCGGGCGGGCAGATGCACCCTTTGGCCTGGGCGGCGAAGAAGCGCTTCACGATCCGGTCCTCGAGCGAGTGGAAGCTGACGACGGCGGCCCGGCCCCCGGGGCGGAGCAGCCGGAGCACCATGGGGAGCGCGCGCTCGAGGGACTCGAGCTCCTCGTTGACGACGATCCGGAGCGCCTGGAAGACACGCTTCGCCGGATGCCCGTCGCCGAAGCGCCGCGGGGCAGGGATGGCGCCGCGGACGACCTCGACGAGATCGGTCGTCCGCTCGAAGGGCCGCTCGGCCCGCCGGCGGACGATCGCGCGCGCGATCTGGCGGGAGAACCGCTCTTCACCGTAGCGGCGGAAGACCTCGGCGAGCTCGCGCTCGTTCAGCTCGTTGACGACGTCCTGCGCCGACCGCGGCGCCGAGACGTCCATGCGCATGTCGAGCGGCGCGTCGGCGGCGTAGGAGAACCCGCGCTCGGGGCGGTCGATCTGCATGCTGGAGACGCCGAGGTCGAGCAGAATCGCATCCGCCTGGAGGTCGTTGTCGGCAAGCTGGCCGAGGACGACTGCGTAGTCCCCGCGCAGGAAGCGCGCCTGCACGCTCGCCTGCCGCTGGAACCGTTCGAAGTAGGGACGCACGCTCGCGTCCCGGTCGACGGCGATGAAGCGGCCCTTCCCCGCCAGGTCGGCCGCGAGGAGCGCGGCGTGGCCGCCCGCTCCGAAGGTCGCGTCGATCACCGTCTCGCCCGGCTCGACGGCGAGCAGCTCGCGCACCTCGCCCGCGAGCACGGGGACGTGGTCAGCGCTCTCGTGCTGCAAGGCGCTCCGCAACAACTTCCGCCCTCCTCTCGACGTCGTCCAGCTGCGTCCGCCAGGCGTCGCGGTCCCAGACCTCGAGGTAGTCGCCGGCGCCGGCCACGATCACGTCGCGCCCGAGATCCGCCTTCGCCATCAGGCCGGCCGGCAGCGTGACTCGTCCCTGCTTGTCGAGCTCGGTCTCCACCGTTGCGGCGAAGAGGTAGCGCCGCATGTCCCGCGCCTCGCGGCTGAAGCGGTCGAGCCCCGAGAGGTGGGAGCTCACGAAGTCGCCCCAGCCCTCTTTGGTGTAGACGGCGAGACACGGCTCGATCCCGCGCGTGACGACGACGCCGCCCTCGAAGGACTGCCGGAACCGAGCGGGAAGCGTAAGCCGGTTCTTGGTGTCGATGGTGTGCTCGTGCTCGCCGAGAAGCATCGGGGGAGGCCCTCTCTTATCTCCACTTCGCCCCACTCTAGACCACAATCCCCCACTCCGCAACTCTGCCGGCCCACCCGCGGGGCCCCGGGGATAATGGGCGGTGACACCGCATTCCCACCGACGAAGGAGGGCTCGTGCAGGCGCAACTGACGAGGGAGGAGCTCGCCCGGCTCCTGCGCGAGGCGGAACGGGCGCACGCCGAGTACGAGAAGGGACTCGGCGAGCGGGACGCCGACTGGCCCGCCTGGTACGCGGACTACATCCTGCGACGCCTCGAGGGCACGCCGGGCTGAGTCAGCCGCCGTGGGCGCCGCGGCGGCTGAGCGCCGCCGCCGCGCACTCCGCCGCGAACGCGACGGCCGACTCGACGTCGTCCCCGCGGGCGAGCGCGAACGTGAGGCCCGCCGCGAAGCTGTCCCCCGCCCCGTAGGCGTCGGCGACCGGCCCCGGCGGAGAGACGGCGCGGTAGGCGCCGGCGCGCTGGTCCGCCGTCCCCCAGAGCCCTCCCTCGGCGCCGGAGGTGGCGACGACGAGCCTTGGCCGGGGCTCGAGGTCGCCGCCCTCGTAGCGCTCGCTCGGGTCGCGGGCGCTGCGGACGAGCGCGTCGAGCTCGACGCGGGCCTCTTGGAGCACGGGCAGGGAGCGGGCCGTCGCCACCAGCACTCTCGCCTGCCGCGCGGCGCGGGCCGCCTCGGCGTCCCCGCTCACGAAGTAGACTCCGTCGGCCTCGGCGAGCTCAGCCCAGGGAAGCCGCTCGTCCCCACGCGGCACATGCTTCTCGCCGATGATCGTGATCGTCCGCTCGCCGCCGGCGTCCACGAAGGTGAACCCGCGGCGCTGCGGCTCGGGGTGGCGAGAGGCCTCGACGCGGACGCCGAGCTCCGTGAGCTGCGTGAGCGAGGCCGCGCCGAGCGCGTCCTGCCCGAGCGCGGTGAAGAGCGTGCACGAGCCGGCGAGCCGGGCGAGCTGGACCGAGGCGACGCCGCCGCCGCCGGCCGCCTCCGCCCACCAGTCGCTCGCCTGCACGATCTCGCCTGCGCGGGGCACGCGCTCGACCCGCGCGAACTCGACGTGCTCGACGTGCCCCACGACGGCGGTGCGCATGGGCGGCAGTCTCACATCTCGGCGCCGCCGCGCGTTTCAACGGATGATGGACGCCGTGACCGCGATACCGCCCTTCGAGCGCTTCTACCAGGAGCGCAAGGACGAGATCTACGGCTACCTCGCCCGCCTGCTCGGGCGCGACGCGGCGGAGGACGCGTTCCAGGAGACCTTCCTGCGGGCGCTCCGCGCCTATGCGAAGCTCGAGCACGGCCGGCATCTGCGGGCCTGGGTGTTCACGATCGCGACCCGGGTCGCAGTCGACGAGCGCAGGCGGGCGACCCCGCTCGCCGAGGCGCCCGAGATCCCCGTCGACGACGAGCGGCCGGTCTACGCCGAGCTGGAGCACCTCGCCGGCGGGCTGCCGCCGACCGAGCGCGCGGCCGTCGTCCTGCGCTACGGCTACGACCTCTCGTACGACGACATCGGCGCCGCGCTCGGCTCGAACGCCGAGGCGGCGCGCGCCGCCGCCTCTTCCGGCGTCCGGCGCCTGCGCAGGAAGGAGACAGCATGACCGCGCTTCCCGACCGGCTCGACTCGCGCTTCCGCACGGCCGCGGCGGCCGAGGGGCTCCTCGACGTCGCCTACGACTTCGCCGACTCTCCGGTCGGGCGGCTGCTCGTCGCCGCCAGCCGGCGCGGCGTCTGCCGCATCTCGTTCGACCCGGAGCCCGACCGGGAGCTCGACGCCCTCGCCGGCGCCTTCGGCGCCCGCGTGCTGCGGGCCCCGGGTCCAGTGGACGCCGTCCGGCGCGAGCTCGACGAGTACTTCGAAGGCACACGCATCGACTTCGACCTCCCGGTCGACCTGACGCCGCTCCCGGACTTCCAGCGCACCGTCCTCGAGGAGCTCGTCCGGGTGCCGTACGGGCAGGTCGACACCTACGGGGGGCTCGCCCGCCGGCTCGGGAAGCCGCAGGCCGCGCGCGCGGTCGGCGGCGCCCTCAACCGGAACCCGATCCCCATCGTCGTCCCCTGCCACCGGATCGTCGGGGCGAGCGGAAGCCTCGTCGGCTATGCGGGCGGGCTCGAGCGCAAGCAGGCGCTCCTCGGGCTCGAGGGCGCGCTCCTGGCCTAGGCGGCGGCCCGAGCGCGCATCCGGCGGAGCAGGTCCCGTCGCACCTGCTCGCCCGTGAGGCGGGCGGCGTTGCGGGGGTATGCGATCAGGAGGTGGAGGGCCGGCGACTCCTCCGTCGGCCCGCCGGGGTCGGGCGGCGGCGGCGCAGGCCGCGACTCGGGCGCGGCACGGTCGGCCGGGACGACGACGATGTCGCTGGCGCGCCCGCCGTGGAGCCGGAGGTAGCACTCCCGCTCGTCGAGCGGCCGAAGGCGGGCGCGCTTCCGGAAGATCCGCACGCGCCGACCCTAGCGTGCGCGGCGGTCGGAGCTCGGGAGGTTTCTCAGGCCCACTCCATCGGCTCGTAGCCGCTCGTTCGCGGTGCCGAGACCATGAGGAGCGTGACCGTCTCCTCGCCGGCGTTCGCGATCGTCCGCAGCGGCTCCGGGTCGAGCCGAACGTAGGTGCCCACGGGGGCCGCGTGCTCCTCGCCGTCGACGATCGCGACGGCCGTGCCGGCGAGGACGATGTAGACCTCCTCCTGGTCGCGCGGGATCTCGTCGTGCGCCGGGATCCGCCCGCCCGGCTCGATCTCGACGAGGTTCAAGCCGAAGGAGGAGATGCCGAGCGAGCGCCGCGCGAGGAGCCAGCGGCCGCTCCGCTCGAAGCCGTCGACGTGCCCGATCGTGAAGCGTGCCTCGGTCACGGAGGCGTTATACCGCTTACGCCGCCGAGCCGAAGCCGCCGCCGCCCGGCGTCTCGATCGTCACCGACTCGCCCGGGGCAAGAGCCCGCGTCAGCTTCCCCGGCACCTCCTCGCCGCCGACGAGGTTCCGCCCCGGCGAGCCCGACTCGCCGCCGCCCGCCCCGCCCGGCCCGCGCAGGCGGCGCTCGCTCAGGATCGAGACCCGGCACGCCTCGAGCGGCGTGATCTCGCGAACGACCCCGTCCCCGCCCCGGAAGCGCCCCTTGCCGCCGGAGCCGAGCCGGAGCGCGTAGCGCTCGACTCGGAGGGGGTAGGCGAGCTCGAGCGCTTCTACCGGCGTGTTCAGCGTGTTGGACATGGCGACGTGCACGGCGGACGGGCCGTCGGCGTCCGGACACGCGCCCTGGCCGCCCGCGATCGTCTCGTAGTAGGTGAAGTTCCTGTTCCCGAAGGTGAGGTTGTTCATCGTCCCCTGGCCCTGGGCGGGGACGGGCAGCGCCTGCCCGAGGGCGCCGAAGAGCACGTCCACGATCCGGCTCGACGTCTCGACGTTCCCGGCGACGACCGCCGCCGGCGGCCGGGCGTTCACGAGCGATCCCTCGGGCGCGCTCACCGTCACCGGGGCGAACGCTCCGCCCGAGGCGGGAAGGTCGGGGTCGGTCAGGCAGCGGACGACGAAGTAGACCGCCGAGCGGGTGACTGCGAGGGGGCAGTTGAGATTGCCGGCGTGCTGGGGGTCGGTGCCCGCGAAGTCGACGGCGATCTCCTCGCCCGCGATCGTGACAGCCGCCCGGACGACGAGCTCGCCGTCGGGCGCCTCGAGCACGTCGGAAGCCTCGTAACGGCCGTCCGGAAGGGCGGCGATGGCGGCCCGGACGCGCCGCTCGGAGTAGGCGTAGAGCTCGTCCATCGCGGCGACGACCCGGTCGCGGCCCCGTCGCTCGCACAGCTCCGCGAGCCGCCGCTCGGCCAGGCGGTGTGAGGCGAGCTGCGCGCGCAGGTCCCCGCGGCGCTCGTCGGGGTTGCGCATGTTGGCGAGGAGGATGGCGACGACCTCGTCCGTCAGGCGCACCGGCGGGAGGACGAGGCCCTCCTGGTAGATGTCCGTCGACCCGGCCGGCAGGCTGGCGGGCTCGGCGCCGCCCACGTCCGCATAGTGCGCGCGCGAGACCGCGTAGCCGACCTCCGTCCGCGAGACGATCGTGACGTCCGGCAGGTGCGTGCCGCCCGTGAAGGGGTCGTTCAGGACGAACACGTCGCCGGGTTCCGGGCGGTGCACGCGAACGGCCGCCACCGCCTCCGGCATGGCGCCGAGGTGCACGGGGATGTGCTCCGCCTGGGCGATCATCCTGCCGTCGGCGGCGAAGAGCGCCGTCGAGCAGTCTCGCCGCTCCTTGATGTTCGCGGAGAACGCCGAGCGGACGAGGACCGCGCCCATCTCCTCCGCGACCGCCGCCAGCGCGCTCCCCAGCACCTGCAGCTCGATATTCACGGTCTCGTCACGTTCCGTTACTCCCTTGTGAGGATCAGCGTGCTATTCCCATCCCTAGCCCCCTCCCACCCGGGGGGAGCCCAGCAGGTGGCGCCGTCGAGCTCGACCACGGCCGGCCCGGCGACCGAACTTGGGTCGCCGGGAGGCAGGCTGAGCTCGGGGCCGGGCGTGATCTCGGCACTCCGCACCGCGACCAGCTCGATCGGGCGCCCCCGGTCGGCGTAACCGTAGCGCTCCTCGTGCGCGCGGTGGAACGACTCGACGGGGTCGCCCTCGAGCGGCACCGTCAGCTCGAAGGACTGCCCGCGGTAGCGGAGGTCGACGGAGCCGCGCTCCGGCAGGCGACCCGCCTCGTCGAAGGGAATCACGTACGAGCGCACGCGGTCGCGCCGCTCCTCGCTGGCGACCAGACCGAGCGCGGAGAGAACGCCAGCGGCCGCAGGGACAAGCACCTTCCGGATGCCGACCTCGTCGGCGAGCTCGCAAGCGTGCAGAGGCCCGGCCCCCCCGAACGCGACGAGCGCGAAGTCCCGCGGGTCGTGCCCCCGCTCCACCGAGACGAGTCGGAGCGCCCGCAGCATCTCCGCGTTGACGACGTCGACGACGGCCTGCGGATCGAAGCCGCCGAGGGCGAGCTCGGCCGCCGCCGCGTCGAGCTCGAGGCCTCCGGCCAGCGTCGAGGGAGCCGTCCGAGCGCGAGGTTGGCGTCCGTCACCGTCGGCTCGAGGCCGCCGCGCCCGTAGCAGGCGGGCCCGGGGTCGGCGCCAGCGCTCTGCGGGCCCACCCGGAGTGCCCCGCCCGCGTCGCGCCAGGCGATCGAGCCGCCGCCGGCGCCGACGGTCTGCAGGTCGACGGTCGGCAGCCGGATCGGGAAACCGCCGAGCTCGCGCTCCGCCGCCTGCCCGACGCGCCCGCCCGCGATCAGGCAGACGTCCGTCGAGGTACCGCCCATGTCCAGCGAGATCGCGTTCTCGACGCCGGCGAGCGCAGCGACCCGTGCGGCGCCGACGACCCCTGCCGCCGGCCCCGAGACGAGCGCGAACGAGGGGTGGCGCGCGGCCTCGGCGAGTGTGCAGACGCCGCCCGAGGAGCGCATCACGAGGGGCTCCGGCAACCCCGCCTCGCGGCAGCGGTCGGCCAGCGACGACAGGTAGGCGGCGAGCACCGGGCCGAGGTAGGCGTCGACCGTCGTGGTCGAGGCGCGCTCGTACTCGCGGAACTCGGGCGCGACCTCGTGCGAGGCGACGACGTGTGCGTCGGGAAGCCGCCGCCGCACCTCCTCGGCGACGAGGCGCTCGTGCGTCGGGTCCCGGAAGGAGAAGAGGAGGCAGATCGCAACCGCCTCCGCGTCGAGGTCCGGCAGGGAGTCGAGGTCGAGCTGCTCGAGCACGCCGGCTGGGCCGACCCGCTCGTGCACGCCGACGCAGCGCTCGAGGGGGACGAGCGGCTCCAGGAGGTGCTCGCAGAGTCGGTACAGGTGCGCGCGCGTCTGCCGCCGCAGGTGGAGGAGGTGCTCGAAGCCCGCCGTCCCGACGAAGGCGGTGCGGGCGCCCTTGCCCTCGAGCAGGGCGTTGGTCGCGATCGTCGTCCCGTGCGTGAAGCGCTCGAGCCCGGCCTCGCCGGCGCCGACCTCGAGCGCGGCCTCGACGACCGAGTGCTCCTGCGCCCGGGCCGTCGGGACCTTGGCCGTGCGGAGCTCGCCGCCGGCCAAGAGCACGGCGTCGGTGAAGGTGCCGCCGACGTCGATCCCGAGGATCGCCACGCGGCACGTCTACCACGCCGGCCCGATGCTACGCGGCGTGACGGCGCCGATACGAGCGCGCCTTCGTGCGGTTCCCGCACACGGCCATCGAGCACCAGCGGCGCGAGCGGTTGCGGGCCCGGTCGTAGAACGCCCAGCCGCAGCGGTCGGCCGGGCAAGCCTTCAGCCGGCTCCAGGTGCCGTCCGAGAGCGCGAGCGCCGCGATCCCGACGAGGCGCCCGAGCGCGGCCTCGATCCCGCCGGCGAGCGGCTCCAGGGCGACTCCCCGCTCCCCACCGAAGCGCAGCTCGAGCCGTGCCCGCGCGGCCGCACGGTCGAGCACGGCGGCCGCCTCCGAGCCGCCTGCCGCCCCGTTGTTCTCGAGCAGAAGCCCGCGGAACGCCTCACGGAGGCGCCGCGCGTCCCGCAGGTCGGCCGGCGTCGCCGCGAACCGACCGAGCCCGCGCGTGTCGAGCCAGGCCGCGAGCGCGGCGGGGGTCGACAGCTCGTCGGCGCCGTCCTCCAGGTCGACGGTGTTGACGAAGAGCCTGACGAGCTCGAGCGCTCCGGGCGCGGCATCGCTCATAACCATCTATGATAGATCACCGGTTAGCGAACGACCAGGAGGCAGGCATGCCGGAGGTGCCGTACCTCGTCGCGCACGTGTCCGAGATCGTCACGCCGCAGCGTGAAGGGCCGGGGGTGGCCCCCTGGCGCGCGGTGCGGAGGCACTTCGGTATCGGCTCCTTCGGGATCGCCGCCTACACGGCCGCGGCCGCCGGCGACGTCTTCACCGGCGACCACACGGAGGTCGACACGCGCCACGAGGAGCTGTTCTACGTCGCCGAGGGCCGCGCCGCGATCCGCGTCGGCGGCGAGACCGTGGACGCGCCCGCCGGGACGTTCGTCTACGTGCCCCACCCCGACGTGCTCCGTGGCGCGACCGCGCTCGTCCCCGGCACGACCCTCCTCGCCGTCGGCGGCGAGCCGGGCAGGGCCTTCGAGGTCTCAGCCTGGGAGCGGGAGTCCGCCGGCGATGCCTAGCCCCGCCTGGAGCATGGAGCTGCCCCTCCGGGGCGCGGGCGGCGAGCCGGTGGACCTCTGGCGGTCGATCCAGTCACACGGGCTCGTCGACCTGCCGCCGATGCGGATCGACGAGGAGGCGCGCGCGCTCGAGATCACCGTGCCGCTCCCGCGCTCGCGCCCGCGGACGCTGCGAATCGCCGAGGGCCGGCCGGGCTTCGCGCGCGTGAGCGCCGCGGGCCGCGCGCCCGGCGCCCGCCGGGCGGACGAGATCCTGGCCACGGCCGCGCACGTCCTGCGCCTGGACGAGGACCTCTCCGGCTTCTACGCCCTCGCCGCCGACGACCCGCTGCTCGCCTGGACGACACGCGGCGCCGGGCGGCTGGTGCGGAGCCCCACCGTCTTCGAGGAGGTCGTGAAGACCATCTGCACGACGAACTGCGCCTGGTCGGCGACGGAGCGCATGATCGGCGCGCTCGTCGAGCACCTCGGCGAGCCCGCGGTCGGGGCGGCGCCGGGGCCCTACGGGCGCGCTTTCCCCCGCCGGCGGCGATGGCGGCCGCCGACGAGGCCTTCTACCGCGACGTGGTCCGCGCCGGCTACCGCGGCCCCTACCTGCGCACGCTCGCGGCCGACGTCGCCTCGGGTGGGCTCGACCTGGAGGAGCTCGATCGCGCGACCCGGGACGAGCTCGGCGACGACGAGGTCGCCGAGCGCCTGCTCGCGCTCCCGGGCGTCGGGCCCTACGCAGCGGCGCACATCATGATGCTCCTCGGCCGCTACTCGCGGCTCGTCCTCGACTCCTGGACGCGTCCCAAGTACGCGAGCCTGAACGGTGGGAGGCGCGTGAAGGACGCGACGATCGAACGGCGTTTCCGCCGCTACGGGCCCTATGCGGGGCTAGCCTTCTGGCTCGCCCTCACGCAGGACTGGGTCGCCGAGGTGTGACGCAGGCCCGCTATCGCGACGGGGCGAGGAAGGTCGCCCCGATCGGCGTTGCCGCGATCGCGTTCGGTGTCTCCTACGGGGTGCTCGCCCGCGCCTCCGGGATCGGCTCCCTCGCCGCGATCGTCATGTCCGCGACGACGTTCGCCGGCTCGGCGCAGTTCGCCGTCGCCTCCATCCTGGGAGCCGCGGGCGGCGTCGCCTCCGCGATCGTGGCGGCGATCCTCCTGAACGCGCGCTACGCGCCGATCAGCGTCTCCGTGGCACCGGTCTTCGTCGGCCCGCCGCTGCGGCGGCTGGTCGAGTCGCAGCTGATCGTGGACGAGTCGTGGGCGGTGTCTCGCCGGATCGACGGGCGCTACGAGCGGCGCCTCCTCGTGGGAGCCGGCCTCGTCCTCTACGCCTGCTGGATCGCGGGCACAGCCGTCGGCGCCGTGGCGGGCGACGCACTCGGCGATCCTGCAAGCCTGGGGCTCGACGCGGCGTTTCCCGCGCTCTTCCTCGCGCTCCTCGTGTCCCAGGTGCGCTCGCGAAGAGCGCTCGCGGCTGCCGTCCTCGGCGGCACGATCGCGCTCGCCCTCCTCCCCTTCACGCCCGCCGGCGTGCCGATCGTCGCGGCCGCGGCCGCCTGCCTGATCGGCTGGAGGACGCCGTGACCGCGACCTGGATCGCCGTCGCCGTCGTCGGCGCCGCCACGATCGCCCTGAAGGCGGTCGGCCCCGTGCTGCTCGGCGGCAGACCCCTCCCCCGGCACCTGACCGGGATCGTCGCCCTCCTCGCCCCCGCGCTCCTGGCCGCGCTCGTCGTCACGCAGGTCGCCGGCGGCGACGAGGAGATCGTCCTCGACGCCCGCCTCGTCGGCCTGGGCGCAGCGGTCGTCGCCATCCTCCTTCGCGCCCCGCTCCTGGCGGTGGTCGTCGCCGCGGCCGCCGCGACTGCGCTCGTACGGCTGATCGCCTAGGCCGCCGCGACCAGCCGATAGCCGACCCCCCAGACGTTGACCACGTAGGCGGCGTCACCGTTCAGGTTCAGCTTGCGGCGCAGGCGGCTCGCGTGGCTGTCGAGCGTCCTCGTGCGGCCCAGGCTTCTGAAGCCCCAGACGTTCCGGAGGAGCTCCTCCTTCCGGTAGACCCGCTCGGGATCCTCCGCGAGGGCGACGAGCAGCTCGTACTCCTTGGCCGAGAGCTGCACCGAGGCTCCGGCGACGCGGACGATGCGGGCCGCCAGGTCGATCTCGAGGTCGCGGACGGCGAGCCGCGGGTGGACCGGGCGAGCGACACGGCGCAGGACCGCCCGCATGCGCGCGAGCAGCTCCTCGTAGACGAACGGCCGCACGACGTAGTCGTCGGCGCCGCGCGCGAAGCCGCGCACGCGGTCGGACGGGTCGCCGCGGGCGGTGAGCATGATCACCGGCACGTCCCGGTTCCAGGCCCGGCCGGGCTCGCCGGCGCGCAGGCGGCCGCAGACGTCGAAGCCGGAGGAATCCGGGAGGACGGCGTCGAGAAGCACGAGATCGGGCTGCTCCGACTCGACGAGCGCGAGCGCCTCGGCCGCGCGGTCCGCTGCCATCACCTCGAAGCCGTCGTCGGCCAGCTGGCGCGTGAGGTGCGCCCGCATCGGCGCCTCCCGCTCGACCAGCAACACCGCCTCACCCATGGCGCCGACGCTAGCAACGCCCTCCGGGCGCGGGTAGATGTCCTTTCCCCAGAAAGCGTGCCGAGCCGCCCGCAGCCGTCCTGAACGGCCGTCGGCGGCCGACGCCGCCATGCGCGGATTCCCGGAGTCCGAGACGGGCCACGACGTCTCGGGCCACCTTGCGCAGTCCCGGTTCGATGACTCGAGCCGCAAAACGGCTGGTCACGGTGACTCTCAGCATGTTCGTCCTCCTCCGCGCCGGCGGTCGGGCGGTCTGGACTGCCCGTTGGGCGGGGTGACAAGCCGGTCGTTCGATTGGCGACGACTGCGCAATCGAGCGCTACGACGTGACTGGCGGGCCCTCGCTGCGGTGGGGGCTCGCCCCATATCCGCAGGAAGAGGGGCCGGGGCTGGACACGCATGCGCTTGCGGCTCACACGCGTACCGGACTCGTGGCGTGAGTCTGCCCCGGCCACCACCGGTATCGACAGTGGCGGTGCCCTCCTTGAGTCCCTCACGGGCGTGGCCCCGTGTGGCCTCGATGCCCCGCGGAGCTCCTACAGGCCGCGCGCCAGCCGCTCGTACCGCCAGCGGGCCTGGGCGTAGTCGAGCGTGCCGCGGCGCCAGGCGCGGAGGATCCTGCGGCGGCGCCACCGGAAGACAACGGACATGGCCCTCCGTTCGCCCCGGGCGGCGCCGCTCCTCCTAGAGGCGGCCGGAGCGCATGACGCCCCACACGAGCCAGAGGCTCAGGAGCGTGGAGAGGGTGAGGCCGACCGCGGCGACGAGCGGCACGCCGAGGATCTGGAAGGGGCCCTCGATCGTCGCCGCGAGGATGCCCGAGGTGACGGCGCCGCCGACGGCGACCATGGCGATGCCGATCCGGTTGAAGACGATGTCCATCCGGTGGATGAGATCGTCGAGGCCCTGGTGGCGGAAGCCGACCTCGATCTGCCCGTCGCGCACCTCCTCGAGGACGTCGTGCACCTGGTATGGAAGCTCGAGCATCATGCTCGCGTAGCTCCGCGCCTCCGTCTGGACGCGGGCGGCGACGCGCTGCGGGGTGAAGCGCTCGATCATGAGCTCGCGCGCGTACGGCTTCGCCACCTCGAAGACGTTGAAGTCGGGGTAGAGCTCGATGCCGACAGAGCCGAGGGTGGCGATCGCGCGGTCGAGCAGGATGAAGCGCGTCGGCAGCGTCAGCTGCATGCGGTAGATGAGCGCGAAGGCCTCGCGAATCACCTGGATCGGGTCGATCTCGGCGAGGCTCGCACCGTAGTAGCGGTCGAAGACGGTGCGCAGCTCGGCGACGAACTCGTCCTCGCGGTCCTTCGGGTAGCGGACGCCGAGCGAGGCGAGGCGACGCGGGATCGCCTCGACGTTCTGGTTCACGACCTCGATGAAGAGCCCGGTGAGCCGCGAGGAGTCGTCGGGCGCGAGCTGGCCGGCGGTGCCGAAGTCGACGAGACCGATCTGGTCGCTCGCCTCCAGCACGAGGATGTTCGCCGGGTGTGGGTCGGCATGGAAGAAGCCGTGGCGGAAGATCATCGCCATCCAGGTCTCCGCGATCCGGTAGGCGAGCTGGCGCCGTTCGGACATCGTGTAGCGGGCCGTGTCGACGTCGCGGAGCTGCACGCCCTCGAGCAGCTCGAGCGTGAGGACGCGAGAGCGCGAGTAGCTCCAGAAGACGCGCGGCACGCGCACGTGCGGGTAGCCGGCGAAGTTCCGGTGGAACTGCTCGGCGTTGCGCGCCTCGACGCGATAGTCGAGCTCCTGGCGGATCGAGCGCGCGAACTCGTCGACGACCGCGACCGTGTCGATGAACTCGAGCGCGCGCACGCGCTCGCGGGCGAGGCGGGCGAGCTGGTACATGAGCTCGAGGTCTGCCTCGATCTGGCGCGGCGCGTTCGGCCGCTGCACCTTGACGACGACGCGGCGACCGTTCGGGAGGGTCGCGCGGTGCACCTGGCCGATCGAGGCAGCCGCGATCGGCGTCTCCTCGAAGTCGAGGTAGAGCTGCTCGAGCGTCAGCCCGAGCTCCTCCTCGACGACCGAGCGCGCCTGGTCGAAGGGAAACGGCCTGACCGCGTCCTGCAGGGCCTTGAGCTCGAAGACGATGTCCGGCGGGACGATGTCCGGGCGCGTCGAGAGGAGCTGCCCGAACTTGACGAACGTCGGCCCGAGCTCGTCCAGCATCTCGCGCAGGCGGACGCCGCGCGGCGATCCTTCGGCGTCGAACTGGACCTCGCGGCCGAGACGAGAGCGCACCGCGGCCGGGCCGCGCGTCTCGAAGAGGTACCCGAACCCGTGCTTCGCTGCGACCTGGGCGATCTCGGACATCCGCCCCAGCTGCCGCACCGCGGGCCGGGAGCTCATCGCCTCAGTCCTTCTCGACGAGCCGCAGGCGGTGCTCGAGCTGGGCGAGTCGGAGCTCGAGCTCCTCGTACTCGCGGCGGGTGACGAGGCCGAGCTCGCGGAAGAGGCCGGAGAAGGTCGCGCCCGCCCGCTCGCCGACACGGAGGGCCTCGCCCCGCCAGCGGCCGACGACGTCGTCGACGATCGTGCGAGCCTCCTCGCGGCTCACCTTGCCGCGGCCGACGAGCTCATCCACGAGCTCCTCGGTCCGATCCTTGGTCAGGGCGACGACGCCGACGCCGGCGAGGAAGAGCTCCTCCGCGGTCGCGCGAAGCGAGCGGTCGGAGGCGTTGCTATCGGGCTCGCCCATGGGGCCTCGCCCGCCGGCGCTTTCGCCGGGCCTCGCGCCGCGCCGCGGCGCTCTCCTTGCTGGCGACCGCAGCCTTCTCCGACTCGTCCTCGTCGGGCTCGCCGTTCTCCTCGGCGACGGCGACGGCCGCCTCGACGGGCGCCGCCTCGGCCTCGGCCGCCTCCGGCTCGGGCTGGTCGGCGCGGCGGCCGTCCGACTTCTCTCCGACCGTCTCCAGCTTCTCCTGGAGACCGGCGTCCTTGCGGCGCGCGTACTCCGGCTCCCGCTCCATGAGAACGGCGAGGAACGGGGTGGCGATGAAGACCGTCGAGAAGGCGCCGGACACGATGCCGATGAAGAGCGCGAGCGCGAAGTCCTTGAGCGTGTCGCCGCCGAAGAGGATGAGCGAGATGATCGGCAGCAGCGTGATGAAGCTCGTCGCCATCGAGCGCCGCAGCGTCTCCCAGAGCAGACTGGTTCGCGATCGCCGCGAAGATCGACGCGCGCATCAGCGGCATGTTCTCGCGCACGCGGTCGAAGACGATGATCGTGTCGTAGATCGAGTACCCGAGGATGGTGAGCAGGGCGGCCACGGTCGCGGCCGTCACCTCCCGGCCGAAGAGCGCGTAGACGCCCGAGCGTGATCAGTCACGTCGTAGAAGAGGGTGCGGAGGATCGGAAGCGCGAAGATGCCACTGGAAGCGGATCGTCACGAAGATCGCGATCAGCGACGAACGACGACGACGATCGCGATAGATCGCGCCGCGCGAGGATCTGCGCGCTGAAGCTTCCCGAGACGTTCTTGACACCGATCGACTCGGCGCCGAGGTCGTTCTCGAGCGCGCGCGTGAGCTCGTTCTGCTCGCCCGCCGGGAGCGACTCGGTCCGGATCTGGAACTGGTGTACGTCGCCGCTCGTCTCGCTGGCCGCGGCCCTGGACGATCGCGTCGCCGCGCGGCCGAGGTCGGCGATCTCGGTCGCGGACGTCCGCGATCGCGGTCGGCTTCCGCGTCTCGAACGAGACCTGGTCCCGCCCTTGAAGTCGATGCCGAGGTTGAGCCCTTTGAACGACGAGCGCGGCGATGATGAGGACGAGCGCGCCGGCGGGACGATGAACCAGAGGCGGCGCTTGGCCGACGACGTCGATCCGCTGCCAGTCCGGGATCTCCTGGGCGTCGCGCCCATGAAGCGCGGGTTGTCGAACCAGCGGAAGCCGCGCGAGGAGCGCCGAGCATCGCCCGCGTCGCGAGCGACGGCGGTCAAGAGCGAGATGACGCGTCCCGAGCAGCAGCATCAGCGCGAAGCCCCTGCACGCCGCGCGGTCGCCACCGCGAAGAGGACGAGCGGCGGTGATCATCGTGACCACGTTCGCGTCGAGGATCGTGCGGAAGCCCTTCGCGTAGCCGGCCGAGATCGCCGCGCGCACGGACTTGCCGGCGCGCACCTCTTCCTTGATGCGTTCGAAGATGACGATGTTCGCGTCGGCCGCGACGCCGATCGTGAGCATGAGGCCCGCGAAGCCCGGGAGCGTCAGCGTCACGCTGAAGAGAGGATCGCGCCGTACATGAAGGCGCGCGTAGACGACGAGGCCGAGCACCGCGACCACGCCGAGGAAGCGGTAGATGAGGAGCAGGAAGAGCGCGACGAGCGATCAGCCCGCCGATCGCCGGCGTTCCGCGCCTGGCGGAGCGAGTCCTGGCCGAGCGTCGCCGAGACGTCGGCGCGCTCGACCTGCACGAACTCGACCGGCAGCGCGCCCGTCTGGAGGACGAGCGCGAGGTTCTTCGCCTCGCCGAGCGAGGCGAGCCCGGTGATCTGCGCGCCTCCCGGCCGGGTCGATCCCGTCCGCGAGGCACGGGTCGGTGAAGTCGATATGCGGGAAGGAGCGGATCTCGTCGTCGAGGACGATCGCAAAGCGCTGCGCGAACGCGCGCGCGTCGTCGCCGCGGCCGGTGACCCCGGCCAGCTGGGCGAGACTCGCGCCCCGCTGCGAGAGCTCGCGCGTGATGTCGTGGAACTTGTTGCCGCCCTCGTTCGTGAAGTGGATGATGACGATCGGCTGCCCGGTCTGCGGGTCGAAGTCCTGCTGCGTCCCGCCCGCGTTCAGATCTTCGCCCGTCAGCTCCGGAACGGGCTTCGTGGCGTCGTTCGGCTGGTAGGTGTAGAGGTAGTACCACTCCTGCGAGCCGTCGACGCCCCCGGGGCAGGGCCTCGAGGCCGTCGTCCGCATCCTGGGGCGCGTTCGAGCCGCAGGTGAGCACGGCCTTGTTCTCGCGGGACGACGTACGAACTCGGGAGCCCTCCGGCGCCTTGCCGCCCTCGACCTCCTGCAGCAGCTCCGCCTTCGTCGGGGCCGGGCCGGCGAGCCGCTCCTTCTGGTCGCCGTAGAGGTACCACTCGCGCGCCTCCGTCCCCGCGGGAAGCTTGTCCGCCGGGGTGAGAAGCGGCAGCAGCGTCTCGCTCGGGATGACGTTGCCGGCGCCGTCGGTGGACAGCGGGTCGACGTCCGCCTGCAGGTCGTAGAACTCGAGCTGGGCGGTCTGCCCGATCACCGTCGACGCGCGCTCCGCATCGAACACGCCGGCGAGGTGGATGACGATCTGGTCGGGCTGCTGCTTGCGGATCTCCGGCTCGGAGACGCCGAGCTTGTCGACGCGGCGCCTGATGATCTCGACCGAGCGGTCGAGGTCGCTGTCGGTCAGCTCCTGCCCCGCCTCGGGCCGCGCCTCGAGCACGACCTCGAGCCCGCCCTGCAGGTCGAGGCCGAGCGTCGGCGAGCGGAAGTAGCCGAGCACCAGCACCCCGAGGATCGCGCCGAGGAGGACGAGCAGGATGAGGAGGTAGCGGCGCACGGGATCCTGGGTGGCGTCTAGCGGCCCGCGCGCTCCTCGACGGCCTCGGGCTCCGGCGCCGTCATCGCCTCGGGAGCTTCCTCGGGCTCCTCGGCCATCCGGGCCGCCTCCTCCTCCGTCACCTTGCTGGCGATCGCGCGCCGGGCGACGACGACCTTCACGTCCTCGTCGATCTCGAGCTGGACGCGCTCGTCGTCGATGGCCAACACCTCCCCGTAGATGCCGCCCGCGGTGACGACCTCTTCGCCGACCTGCAGGTTCTGGAGCATGTCCTGGTGCCGCTTCGTCTGCTGGCGCTGCGGACGGATGAGCAGCACGTAGAGGAATACGAGCATCACGAGGAAGAAGATGAAGATCGGATCCACTTGCCGGGCCCTCCTAGCAGGCTGCCTCAGACGCCCCGCGCCGCTCGATTCCGGCGTCCGCGAGGCCTACGGAAAACGCACATGGTGCGGCGAAAAGGTAGCAGGCGAGGGCGAACGATCAGGCGGCGAGCCGTGCGAGCGCGTCCGCCTTGTAGGCAGCCAGCTCGCCCCGCTCGACCGCCGCCCGCGCCCCCGCGGTCAGGTCGAGGAGGAAGCGGAGGTTGTGCTCGGAAAGAAGGACGAGCGCCAGCAGCTCCCGCTGGTTGACGAGGTGCCGGAGGTAGGCGCGGGACCAGAGCGAGCACGCCCGGCAGCGGCACCCCTCCTGTAGGGGCGCCGCATCGCGCGCGAAGCGGGCGTTGCGGAGGTTCAGCCGGCCCTCCCAGGTGAGCGCCGTGCCGGTACGGCCGAGCCGAGTCGGGAGGACGCAGTCGAACATGTCGATCCCGCGCTCCACCACCTCGAGGATGCCGGCGGGATCGCCGATGCCCATGAAGTAGCGGGGCTTCCCGGCGGGCAGGAGCGGCGCCGACCAGCCGACGGTCTCCAGCATCGCCTCCCGGTCCTCCCCCACGCTCAGGCCCCCGAGCGCGTTCCCGTCGAAGCCCAGCGCCGCGATCTCCTCCAGGGAGCGGGTGCGAAGCTCGCGGTCGGTACCGCCCTGGGCGATCCCGAAGAGGAGCTGGCCCTCGGCGCGGGGCGCGGCGAGCTGTCGACCGGCCCAGCGGGTCGTCCGCTCGACGGCGAGCGCGAGCTCGCCGTTCGAGGCCTCCGGCGGCAGGCAGATGTCCAGGCACATGGCGACGTCCGAGCCGAGCGCGCGCTGGATCGCGGCGGCGAGCTCGGGCGTGAAGCGGGCCTCCTCCCCGTCGTAGACGGAGCGGAACGTGACGCCGTTGTCGTCGGCGTCGACGATCGTGTCCCGGAGCGAGAAGACCTGGAAGCCGCCGGAGTCGGTCAGGATCGGCAGGTCCCAGCCCATGAAGCGGTGCAGCCCGCCGAGCGCGGCGATGGCCTCCTCCCCGGGCCGGAAGTGCAGGTGGTAGGCGTTGCCTAGGACGATCGTGGCGCCCAGCTCGCGCAGCCGGGCGGGGTCGACCCCCTTGACCGTCGCCTTCGTCCCGACCGGCATGAACGCCGGCGTCGGGACGTCGCCGTGGGCCGTGCGGAGGACGCCCGCCCGCGCCTGGCCGTCCGTCGCGGTCACCGTGAAGCTCACGGCACGACCCTGTTCCACACCCGGCGCGATCCGCGACCCACGCGCGCGCTTCTCGACGGTACGCTCGAAGGCGGGTGGTGGGATGGGGTGCCCCGGTCCACTACACGCGAGCCCGTCACAGCAGCAGCATCGCGTCGCCGAAGGAGTAGAAGCGGTACCGCTCGGCGACCGCCTCCCGGTAGAGGGCGCGCGTCTCCTCGACGCCGGCGAACGCCATCACCAGCGCGAGCAGGGTCGAGCGTGGCAGGTGGAAGTTGGTGACAAGCGCGTCCACCCGCCGGAACTCGAACCCCGGCGTCACGAAGAGCGTCGTCCGCCCCACGAGCGGCGCCCCACGGACGAGGGACTCGAGGACGCGCACCGTGGTCGTTCCGACCGCGACCACCCGCTCGGCGGTGCGGATCCGCTCCCAGGCACGCTCCTCGACGTGGTAGCGCTCGCTGTGGATCTCGTGCTCGTCGAGGTCGTCGGCGGTGACCGGGCGGAACGTGTCGAGGCCGACGTGCAGCGTGATCCGCTCGAGATCGAGGCCGGAGAGCAGCTCGGGCGTGAAGTGGAGCCCCGCTGTCGGCGCTGCTGCCGAGCCCTCCTCCTCGGCGTAGACGGTCTGGTAGCGCTCGGCATCGGCGAGCGGCTCGGCGATGTACGGAGGGAGCGGGGCCTCGCCGTGCGGGGGCCCGTCGAGACGGACGAGCCAGCGGCCGCCGCCGCGATGCTCGACCAGCTCCGCCTGGTCGAGCCGCATCCCGGGGCGGAGCCGTCGCGTCGGCCGGGCGAGCGCCTCCCAGAGCCCGCCCTCCAGCGGCTCGAGGAGGAGGACCTCTGCCTCGCCGCCCGACGGCCGCCGGGCCCGCAGGCGGGCAGGGACGACGCGGGTGTCGTTCACGACGACCAGCGCCCCGGGAGGGAGCTCGGCCGGCAGGTCGCGGAAGCGCCGGTGGCGGGTGGCGCCGCTCCTGCGCTCGTGCACGAGGAGGCGCGAGTCGTCGCGCCGCGGCAGAGGCCGCTGTGCAATCAGCTCCGGCGGCAGGTCGTAGTCGAGCTCGGCAGTCCTCATGCGGTCCGACGCCAAGAGTAGATTCCGCGGCCATGGATCGCGACGCGCTCGAGCGGGCACGCACCCGCCTCGCCGAGGCCCGGGAGGAGCGGCCGAGTCGGCTCGACCTCGAGGCCGCGCTCGAGCGCGCAGAGAGCGCCCTCGACGGGCTGGCGCGAACCGCAGCGGAGCTCGAGGCCACCGTGCCCGAGCGGCTCGGGAGCGCGATCGGCGAGGGCATGCGGGCCGAGGTGGTCCCGGTCGCGCGCCAGATTGCGGAGGTCCGTGGGCTGACGGGTCAGGTCGTCCGCCGCCTCGAAGGGCTCCAGGCGGAGATCGCTGCGGAGCGCCGGGAGCGGCTGGACGACCTGGCGCTCCTCGTCGAGCTGATCGGCTCCGGTTGGCGCGGGGTCGAGCGACGGCTCGACCGGGCCGAGCGGATCCTCGACCGCATCGAGCGCGCGCTCGAGGAGCGGCCGGGCGCCGCGCTCTACCGCATCGACGGCGCGCAAGCCTAGCGGTAGCCTCAGCGGGCCGGCAGCCGCAGCTCGAAGCGCGAGCCCCGCCCGACGACCGAGTCGAGCGTCAGGTCGCCGCCGAGCGCGTGGGCGAGCTCGAGCGAGATGGCGAGGCCGAGCCCGGTCCCCTTGCCGTTCTCGCTGACGAACGGCCGGAACACGCGATCGCGGTCGCCTGGCGAGATTCCGGGCCCCGTGTCGGTCACCGCCACCGAGACGGAGCCGTTCTGCTGCAGAGGGCCAGGCGGATGGAGCCGCCGTCGGGCGTCCACGTGAAGGCATTGGAGAGCAGGTTGGAGACGATCTGGAGGACACGGTCGCCGTCCGTCGTCACGACCGGGTCGGCGCCGACCGTGAGCTCGTAGCGGATCCGCCGCTGGCGGGCTTCCTCCGCGAAGGACTGGTAGCCCTGCTCGACGAGGCGGCGGAGTTCGACCTCCTCTTCGTCGAGGGTGAAGCTGTCCGCCTCGAGCCGCGAGAGGTCGACCAGGTCTCCGACGAGCCTCGCAAGCCGGTCGGAGGCGGCTCGGATCACGTCGAGGGAGGCCTGCATCGCCTCCGGGTCCTCGGCGAGGCCCTCCCGGAGCGCGCCGACATGGCCCCGGATCGCCGTGATCGGGGTCCGCAGCTCGTGCGAGACGCGGACGAGGAAGTTCCGCTCGTGCGCCTCTGCCGCCGCGAGGCGCCCGGTCATCTCACGGAACCGCTCGGTGAGGAGGGCGATCTCGTCGCTCGAGCTCGTGGCGGGGAGGTCGGCCGCGTAGCGGCGGGCCGCCACCTCGTCCGCGGCGCGGGAGAGCGCGAGCACCGGCTTCGTCACCCGCCGGCTGAGGTACCAGACGAGCGCGAGCGCGATCACCAGGCCGGCAAGGAGGGCGAGGGTGAGGCGCCTGGTCAGGTCCATCCAGCGCTCCTGGAGCTCCGCGCGCGGCTTGGCGACGATGATGGCGCCGAAGGTCTCGTCGCCGAGCTTGATCGGATCGGCGGCGGCGAGGAAGACGCGCTCGCGGCCGGGAGGCGTGAACTCGAAGGTCTGGACGCGGCCCTCGTCGAGGGCGTCCTGATCGAGCAGGTTCAGCGGCAGCCGCGCGAGCCCCGACGCCTGGCCCGGGAAGATCTCGACTCCCGCGTAGTAGAGCTGCGAGCCGGTCGCCTGCTCGAGCGAGGGCGGCGCGAAGCGCGGCGCCTCCTGGCCCTCGTCGATGCTCGCGATCGCCTGCTGCGTGTAGAGCGAGGCGAGGCCCTGGGCCTGGCGCCGGAGCTCGACGAGCGTCCGCGAGCGCGTGTCGCCCTGGAAGAAGCGCACCGCGATCCCGGCGGTGACGACCGCCGCCACGAGCACACCGACGAAGAAGATCGCGGCGAGCCGAAAGCGCAGCGAGCGCAGCACGGCTACGCCCTAGGACGCGCGGACTGCCTTGGGCTCAGTGGATGCCTTGTACCCCACGCCCCAGACCGTGACGATCGGGCAGGCGTCGCCGAGCTTGCGCCGCAGCTGCCGGACGTGGACGTCGACCGTGCGCGTGTCGCCTGCGAAGGTGTAGCCCCAGACGCGCTCGAGCAGCTGGTCCCGCGTGAGCACGAGCCCGCGGTGGTCGAGGAGGTCCCAGAGCAGGTCGAACTCCTTCGGCGCGAGCTGGACCTCCTCGCCGTCCACGGTGACCTCGCGGCGCCCGGAGTCGACCCGGAGGTCGCCGTGCTCGTGGACGGAGCTGACGACGTCACGTCGCTCCGAGCCGGCCCGGCGGAGAATGGACTTGACGCGGGCGACGAGCTCGCCCGGGTTGAAAGGCTTCGTGAGGTAGTCGTCGGCGCCCACCTCGAGGCCGATGATCTTGTCGATGTCCTCGTCGCGCGCGCTGAGCATGAGGATGGGGACGTCCGAGCGCTGGCGGATGCGGCGGCAGACGTCGATGCCGTCGAGGTCCGGGAGCATGAGGTCGAGGACGATCAGGGTCGGCGGCTCCACGCTCGCCTTCTCGAGCGCGTCGCCGCCGGTGCCCGCCACGCACACGGAGAAGCCGGCGCGCTGGAGGTACATCCCGACGAACGATGCGATGCTCGACTCGTCCTCGACCACGAGGACCCGACTGCTTCGTCCCGCCCACGACCCCGTATGGTGGCATACCCTCCGGCTGCGTGGCGGCGGTCCGCCTTCTACCTGCGCAGGAGGCCGTACGTGTGGGCTCGGATCGGCCAGCGCCGCCACGAGCCGTCGCCGATCCGGAAGCGGCCGCGGTAGCCGGTGTTCGCGCCGTCGAGTGTCAGCGAGCCCCTCGCCCTCCCGGACGCGAAGATCCCGCGCCCCTCGACGATCACCTGCCAGGGTCCTCCGCGGGCGGAGGAGACCAGGCACCTCGCGTTCGGCCCGCGCACCTCGACGGCGGAGGGCCGGATGCGGCGCGGGCGCTTGTTGCAGTTCGGCCTCGGGCGGCCGCCGCCGGGAAGGTCGACGATCCGGATCCGCCCCGCCCGGACCGTCACGAGGACGGTTCCGCGCTTGGCGATCGCCGCGCGCCCGTTCCCCCGCTCGAGCTCGAGGAACTGCGCGCCGGCCGTCCTGGCCGGCACGGGCACGCGCGCCAACGCGGCCTCGGCGGCGCTCGCCGCGAGTACCGCGACCATGGCCAAGACCAGGATTCGCCGCATTCGGGACGAACTATCTGCGCACGCCGTGAGACTTCGATTACGGAGTTGTAAGAAGTGTGTAAACGAGCCCGGGAGGCCGCTCGTCGTCGTGGCGGCGGCGTCCGCCGCGACCCCTACCATCGGGGCTGGCTCCGATGGATGAGCGCGCCCGGCACGACCGCACGCTGCGCCTCCTCGAGGCTCGGCTGGAGACGCTCGCGGAGGCCTGCGAGCGGACGCCGCGGGGGGAACTGCGGCTCGAGGCCGAGATCCTGGCGACGGCCGCCGCCACCCGCCGGGCCGTCGCGCTGGGGCTGATCCTCGCGCACGAGGCCGACCGGGCCTGGGCCGCCGCGGCTCGACGACACCCCCGTGCCACCTGGTGCCGGAGCGGCCCGCGGACCGTTGCCGCCTAGCCCCGGCCCGCTACTAGGCGACGAGACGGACGGTTCCGCGTAGGCCGACGGCGTTCTCGCGCTCGGCTCGATCCGTACGGGACCAGCCGTCACGGCTCGCTGCCGGCTCGCACAGGTGACAGACGACGCGCGTGACATGACGCTCCTGCGCCCGCTCCCAGTAGCGAAATCGCTCCCCGGCGAGGAGATTGCGGCGGCAGAGCGCGCAGAGCGTCATCTGCTCCGCGATCGTACGCCGGCCTCCGGACGACGCCCACGGCCCCCCCGCCCGCCGACCTCGGGCATACTCCCGGTTCGATGCCGAGGGCTCCAGGGTCTGCCCACCCGGGGCCGGTTGCCCACGTGCCGGTCGAGCGAGACGAGAGCGTCACGGAGATCTGCCGCGAGAGCGTCAAGCGGCTCGCGGCGAGGCTCCCGGGCGCGCAGGTCTACTGCCACCTCCGCGTCGGCGACTCGCTCAGGGCCATCGCCGCGGAAGGAGGCCTCCGCCTCATCTACGAGGTCAGGCGCAACCAGGGAGGCATCTGCTGGCGGGCGGCCGAGACGCGCGAGCCGCAGCTGGTCGAGGACGTCAGGCGCGACCCCGACTACCTGACGACCGACGAGAGCGTCCGCTCCGAGGTCGCCGTCCCGATCGAAGGCGGGCGCGACGCGCTCCTCGTGCTCGACGCGGAGTTCGTCGACCGCACCTTCACGCCCGCTGAGGCCGAGGCGGTCCTGGCCGAGGCGCACCGGCTCGAGGCCGGTCTCACCGCCTGACCGGCCGCCCGCGCCTCAGTCGTAGCGGAAGAAGCCCTCGCCCGACTTGCGGCCGAGCTTGCCCTCTTCGCGCATGAGGAGGAGGCGCTCTGGCGGCGCCATGCGCTCCTCACCGAGCGCGCCCTGGAGCGCCTCGGACGCGTGCACGTGCACGTCAACCCCGATCAGGTCGATCAGCGCGCACGGGCCGATCGGCCAGTTCACGCCGCGGGTCATCGCCGTGTCCAGGTCCTCCGGCGAGACGCCGGCCTCGTCGAGGACGCGCACGCAGTCGTTCAGGAGCGGGATCAGGATGCGGTTGACGACGAAGCCCGGCGTGTCGCTGCAGCGGATCGGCTCCTTGCCGAGCCGGACCGCGAAGGTCGAAGGCGGCGTCGACCGCCGCCGGCAAGGAGGCCTCGGTCGCGCACGACCTCGACCAGGGGGAGGACGGGCGCCGGGTTGAAGAAGTGCATGCCGACGACCCGGGCCGGGCGCTCGGTCGCCGCGGCCACGGCGGTGACGGAGAGCGCCGAGGTGTTGGTCGCGAGGACCGCGTCGTCGGCGACGACGGCCTCGAGCGCGCGGAAGAGCTCGCGCTTGGCGTCGAGGTCCTCGACGATCGCCTCGATCACGATGTCGCAGTCGGCGAGGTCGCCGAGCTCGGTCGTCGTCGTCAGACGGGCAAGCGCCGCATCGCGCTCGCCGACCGCCAGGCGTCCCTTCTCGACGCCGCGCCCGAGGTAGTGGGCGATCCGCTCGCGGGCGCGCGCGCAGAGCTCCTCGCTCACCTCGCGGCCGACCGTCTCGACGCCGGCCTGCACACAGACCTGGGCGATCCCGGCGCCCATGGTGCCGAGACCGACCACCCCAACCTTGCGCACATCGGATCCGCTCATCCGCGACGGTGATTGTGACCCGAAACCGCACCGGCTCGTCGGGACAGCCGTGCTCGCTCGCGCGGACGGGTGTCCCGAGCGCGGCGATCGTCGCGGCCCCGGCCATGCCGTGGTTGAATAGCGTTCATGGCGGCCACGGCCCGCGAGCGGAAGCTCCTCCTCGACGGCGAGTGGGTCGAGACGGGCGAGTGGCACGAGGTGCGCTCCCCGTACTCCGGCGAGGTCGTGGGCCGCGTGGCCCGCGCCGGGGCTGCGGAGACCGAGCGCGCCGTGGACGCCGCGGCGCGTGCCATGGCCGAGCCGCTTCCCGCCCATGCGCGCGCGGAGATCCTCGACCTCACGGCCGCCCTCGCGGCCGAGCGGCAGGAGGAGATTGCACGAACGATCTGCGACGAGGCGGGCAAGCCGATCACGACCGCCCGCGTCGAGGCCGACCGCGCCGTCTCCACCTTCCGCGCCGCGGCCGCGGAGGCCCGCACGCTGGCGGGCGACGTCGTCCCGATGGACGCGAGCCCCGCCGGGATCGGCAAGGTCGCCTTCACGGTGCGACTTCCGATCGGCGTCGTCGGGGCGATCTCGCCGTTCAACTTCCCCTTCAACCTCGTCGCCCACAAGGTGGCGCCGGCCCTGGCGGCCGGCTGCGCGGTGGTACTCAAGCCGGCGAGCGCGACGCCGCTCTCGGCGCTCCTGCTCGCCGAGCTCGAGGCCGAGGCCGGGCTTCCGCCCGGCTGGCTGAACGTCGTGGTCGGGAGCGCCTCGGAGATCGGGGACGTCCTCGTCGCGGACGAGCGCGTGCGCCTGATCAGCTTCACCGGCTCGGCCGAGGTCGGGTGGGCCCTCCGGGAGCGGGCCGCCCGCAAGAAGGTCCTGCTCGAGCTCGGGAACGCGACGCCGCTGATCGTCGAGGCCGACGCCGACCTCGAGGACGCCGCCACGAAGGCGGCGGCGAACGCGTTCTCCTTCGCCGGGCAGAGCTGCATCTCCGTCCAGCGGATCTACGTCGCGCGGGCCGCCCACGACGACTTCCTCGGCCGCTTCCTGCCCAAGGTCGAGGCGCTCCGCACGGGCGATCCCCGCGACGACGCCACGGACGTCGGGCCCGTGATCGACGAGGACGCGAGGGATCGGGTCCTGGCGTGGATCGACGAGGCAAAGGAACACGGCGCGACCGTCCTCGCGGGCGGGGAGGCGACCGAGAGCGGCCCGATCGGGCCGACGGTGCTGGCGGAGGTGACGCCGGAGATGAAGGTCTCGTGCCTCGAGGTCTTCGGGCCGGTCTGCACCGTCACTCCCTACGACTCCTCCGAGGAGGCCTTCGAGCTCGCGAACGCGACCGAGTACGGGCTGCAGGCGGCCATCTTCACCGCCGACGTCAGCACCGCGCTCGCCGCTTCGGCGGCGCTCGAGTTCGGCAGCGTCCTCGTGAACGAGGCGCCGACCTTCCGCGCCGACCAGATGCCGTACGGCGGCGTCAAGGCATCCGGCAACACGAAGGAGGGGCCTCGCTACTCGGTGCGGGAGATGACCGAGGAACGGCTCGTCCTGATCTCCCGCTGACCGCTCGCGGCCAGGCTTCGCGATCGAGAACGTCAGTTAGACTCGGGTGCTTCCTGCGATGCCCGGCATGAGCGACTACTTCGCGCGCCCACCCGGACCACCCGAGCCCGGCGGGGAGGTCGTCGAGGTCGTGGAGGTCGTCGAGACGGGGCCCGCCCCGCCTCCCGAGCCGGACCCTGCCCGCCTCGAGCGCGAGCGACGCGAGATGACGGAGCTACGGGAGATCGAGATGCGCGACGTGGGCGGCCTCACGGTCGAGATGGTGCGGCGCGACCGCTGGAACCCCGACCTCCTCATCTCGCGCGCACACGAGGTGCTGGCGCTCGAGCAGCGGATGCACGAGGTCGACTCGCTTCTCCTCGCCGAGGCGACCGTGCGGAACTTCCCGAACGTGAGCTACTGCCGCTGCGGCGCGCCGCTCGTCCCGGGCGTCCATTTCTGCGGCCACTGCGGCCGCCCCGCTCGGACCGCCCCGCCCGTGCTTACGTGCGCGCACTGCGGCCAGCCGCTGCCCGCCGAGGCCAACTTCTGCTCGTTCTGCGGGAACACGGCGGCTGCCGAGGACTACGAGCCTGCGCCGGAGCGCGTCGAGGAGACGATGGTACGACCGCCCGCGCCCGACGACGAGACCCAGGCCGGGCCGTGAGCACGCCGCCCGAGAATCCGCCGTCCGGCGGAGAGCAGGGCCCGCCCGCCGAACCCCAGCCGCCGCACGCGGGCGAGCCCCACTGCCCCCGCTGCGGCGCCCCGCACGACCCGCTCCAGGAGTACTGCCTCGAGTGCGGCCTGCGCCTGGTGCAGCTGCCGCGGGGACAGCGGTACACGCGCACGATCGTCTGGTCGCGGGAATCGCCGGTCTGGCTCTGGCTCGCGCTCGGCGCCCTCCTGCTCGTGGCCCTAGCGGCGGGCGGGATCGTCGCGCTCGCGGCGACCGACGACGAGAAGGACGCCGGCCCCGCCTCGTCCAGCGTCGCCACCACCGCCCCGGTGACCGTGCCTCCGGTGGTCCCGGAGACGCTCACCGCCGAGTCGACGATCACGATCCCGCCGCCGCCGACGACCACGACGCTGCCCACGACCACCACCACGACGACGACCACCACGACGTCCCCGACCACGACGACCTCGCCGACGACGACCACGAACGGGTCGCTCATCAACTGGCCCGCCGGCACGGACGGCTACACGGTGGTGCTCAAGTCAACCCCGACGAGCCAGGGCCGCGGCCCGGCCGAGCAGGCGGGGCAGGAGGCCCTCGACGCGGGCCTCACGCAGGTGGGGATCCTCGACTCGAGCGACTACTCGAGCCTGAACCCCGGCTTCTATGTCACCTTCACGGGCGTCTACACGACGCAGGCGCAGGCCCAGAACGCGCTCCCGAACGCGCGGAGCAAGGGTTTCCCGACGGCGTACGTCCGCCGCGTGGCCGACTGAGAAGGACTTCCGCCGGCCCGACTTTGTAACACCCGCCCTGAGCGTGTTAGACTCGCAGCGGCTGAGCTGCTGGGGGGCGCTCTTAACCCGATGTTAACGAGGATTTGCAGGTCTTTCACGCCGGCAAGGGATACCGTGTGAGCGAGCAAGCACAAGAGAGGATTCTCACCCGTATGTATCAATACTCGCGGGCGATCTACCGCTCGATCAAGGATCTGATCGATCCGTGGGCGGAGCCCGAGAAGCAGCTCGAGTACCGGCGCGAGGTCCTGGCGGCCTGCGAGGACTGCGTCGAGCGACTCGCCAAGGATCCCCGCTACTTCGCACATCCCGACCGGACTCTCTTCCAGGACATCCGCCGCTACTTCCCCATCACCTACCAGGCGCAGGTCGCCTGGGCGGTGACCGAGGGGATCGGTGCCGCGGTCGAGTACATCGGGGCCCAGATCGAGGCCGGGGCCTTCGACGGCGGCATCGCCCGCTGCCGCGCGACCACGCGCAAGGGCAAGCCGTGTCAGCGCACGCCGCTCCCCGAGCGCGAGTACTGCCCGTCGCACCAGCATCTGGAAGCCCGCCCGGCGGCCGCGTAGCAGCCGGGGAGCCGCGGTAGGCTCCCGCGGATGATCCGCCTCTGCGTGGCCGGCGTCACCGGCTGGACCGGGAGCGCGATCGCCGCGGCGGTCGCGACGGCTGACGACCTGGAGCTCGTCTCCGGCGTCTCGCGGGCGCGCGCGGGCACGACGCACGAGCTCGGAGTCCCGGTCTTCGGGTCGGTCGCCGAGGCCCTCGCCGGCCCGAGGGCCGACGTCGTCGTCGACTACACCGACGCGACGGCGGTCAAGGGCAACGTCCTCGCGGCGCTCGACGGCGGCGCGGCGGTCGTCGTCGGCTCGAGCGGCCTCACGGCCGCGGACTTCGAGGAGATCGACCGGCGCGCCCGGGAGGCGACGCTCGGCGTGGTCGCCGCGGGCAACTTCTCCATCCTCGCCGCCCTGCTCGTCAGCAGCGCCGCCGAAATCGCCCACCACGTCCGCGCCTGGGAGATCATCGACTACGCGAGCGCCGGGAAGCCGGACGTCCCCAGCGGCACTGCCCGCGAGCTGGCCGAGCGGCTCGGCGAGGCTGGCGGGCCCGACGTCGAGCGCGATCCCGGGAGCCTCCACGGGCCGGTCGAGGCACGCGGCACGACGGTCGGGGGCACTCAGATCCACTCCGTGCGCCTGCCGAGCTTCGTCGTCTCGACGGAGATCGTCTTCGCCGCCGAGGGCGAGCGCCTCACGCTCCGCCACGACCCCGGCCAGAGCCCGGCGCCCTACGTCGCCGGCACGCTGCTCGCCGTCCGCTCCGTGCCGGGCCGCGTCGGCCTCACGCGCGGGCTGGACTCGCTCATCGACTAGCCGCCTCGGTCACGCCAGCGCCAGCTGCTGGAAGTCCTCGATCTTCGAGACCGAGACCCCGACGAGGCGGAGCGCGCCCGGCCGCTCGGCGAGCGCGCTGTCGAGGAGGTCGCAGGCCAGCCCGCCGATCCGCTCGCCGTCGGCGAGGCCGGCCGAGAGCGTCGTCGAGCGGCTCCGGATCGAGAAGTCCGGGTAGCGGAGCTTCGTCGTCACCGTGCGCGCGACCTGGCCCGACTCCTGCAGGTGGGCCGCGACGCGGAGCGCCATCCGCCGCAGCTCGCCGTGGAGCTGCTCGCGGTCGGCGACATCGCGCGGGAACGTCTCCTCGTGCCCGATCGAGATGCTGGCGACCGGCTCCTCGAGCCCGCGCGGGTCGACGCCCTGCGCGCGGTCGCGCAGCAGGCGGCCGATCTTGCCGGGCAGGAGGCGCGCCAGGTCCGCGTCGGAGAGCACGGCGAGCTGCCCGACGAGCTCGACCCCGGCCGCGACCAGGCGGGCCTCGGCCTTGGGCCCGACTCCGGGCAGGAGCCGGACCGGGAAGGGGGCGAGGAAGGCGGCCTCCCTCCCGGCAGGGACGACGGTGATCCCGCCCGGCTTCTTGCGGTCGCTCGCCACCTTCGCGACGACCTTGCAGCCGGCGACGCCGAGCGAGCAGGAGAGGCTCGTCGCCCCGCGCACGGCGGCCTGGACGGCCTCGGCCACGACGCGTGCACGGCGGAAGTCCGGTGCCACCTCTCCTACGTCGAGGTAGCCCTCGTCCAGCCCGGTCCGCTCCACCGTCGGGACGACCTCGCGGATCGCTGCCCACACCGTCTTCGAGTACTCCGAGTAGGTGCGATGGCGCGGCGTGACGAAGACGGCGTGGGGGCACCGGTGGAGCGCCTCCGCGCAGCTCATCGCCGAGCGGATACCGTACGCGCGGGCGTTGTAGTTCGCGGTGGCCACGACGCCCCGGCCGCGGGGGTCCCCCCCGACGACGAGCGGCCGTGAGACCAGCTCGGGGTTCTCGAGCTCCTCCACGGCTGCGAAGAAGGCGTCCAGGTCGAGATGCGCGACGATGATCACGCCGCTGAAAGAATAGGAACCATGTCGCACGACACCGACAAGCTCATCCGCCAGCTCTCGCTCGTCGCCTTCCTCATGGCCGAGCGGCGGCCGCTGACCGCGCGCGAGATCAAGTCCGTCGTCGAGGGCTACTCGGAGATGTCGGACGAGGCCTTCGCCCGCCGCTTCTACTCGGACCGGAGCGAGCTCGTCGCCCTCGGCGTCCCCCTCCACTCCCAGCGCGACGAGTTCACGGGCGAGGAGCTGTACACGCTCCGCGCGGAGCAGTACTTCTTGCCAAAGCTCGACCTCGACGACGAGGAGCTCGCGGCGCTCCAGATCGCCCTCCACCTCCTCGACGGGCAGTTCGCCTACGCCGAGCCGCTGCGGCTCGCCCTCCAGAACCTCGCCCTCGGGCGGCCGACGCAGCTCGAGGCCGCGCCCGAGAGCGCGCTGCGGGTCGAGGTCCGCGACCCCGACTACTCCGACGAGATGTCAGGGCGCCTGACGAAGCTCGAGGGCGCGATCTCGAAGCAGCGCACGGTGCGCTTCACGTACTGGTCGATCTCGCGCGACCGCACCCGCGAGCGCACCGTGAACCCCTACGCGCTCCTCCCCGAGGCCGGCTCCTGGTACCTGATCGGGCGCGACATCGACGAGGACGACGAGCGGACGTTCCGCGTCTCCCGGATCGTCGGCGACATCCGCTTCGCCACCCGCCGCGAGCGCGACTTCCGCATGCCCGAGTACGACCCCTCCGGCTTCCGCGGCCGCCAGCCCTGGCAGTACGGGGAGGTGAAGGGCGAGGCCGAGATCGAGCTCGACCCGGACACGGCCTGGTGGGTCGAGCGGATGGTCGAGCGCGGCGAGGTCGACGGCAGCCGCTTCACGACCCCCTATGCCCGTCTCGACCTGCTCGCCGGCTGGGTGCTGCGTCAGGAGGGCCGGGCCGGCCGCTCTCGCCGCCGGAGCTCGTCGACGAGGTGACCGCGGGGCTCGACCGGGTCCTCGAGAAGCACGATGGAGAGCCGACGAAGCCGCCGCGCCCGAAGGCGCTGCCGGACGCCGAGCAGCTCGAACGCCCCGCCGGGCCGCTCGCGCCGGAGCGCTTCGGCGTCCTGCAGGCGCTGCTCGCGCACCTGCTCGCCCGCTGTGGCGACGAGACTCGCGCGACCATTCCGGCAGAGGAGCTCGTCGACCGCTTCAACATCCCCTACGACCAGCTCGACGACCACCTGCAGCTCCTGAACCTCGTCAACTTCGGCGGCGGCTGCTACGCGGTCTACGCCTCGCTGGACGGCGACGAGGTGCGGGTGGACAAGGAGCTCTTCGGCGACGCCTTCCGCCGCCCGCCCGGCTGACGCCGCTCGAGGCCCGGGCGATCCGCCTCGCGCTCGAGTTCGTGGGCCCGATGATCGCGGCCGAGGCGCAGACGCCCCTCGAGCGCGTTCGCACGAAGCTCGAGGAGACGTTCGGCGAGTTCGAGCAGCCGAGACCGCTCCAGACTCCCGCCGGCCGGCCCGGAGGAGGAGCACATCCGCACGCTCTCGCAGGCGATCCGTGAGCAACGGCTCGTCGAGATCGAGTACGTGGCGGTCGGCGAGGAGACGAGCGGCGCGTGATCGAGCCGCACGCTCTCGAGCGTGAGCTGCCCTGGTGGTACGTCCACTCCTGGGACCGCACCCGCGACGCCCAGCGGAGCTTCCGCCTCGACCGCATGCGCCGCGCCACCCTTGCGGACGAGACCTTCGAGCCGCGCCCCGGGCTGGAGCCGCGCAAGCTCCGGGACGTCCGGGTCGCCAGGGTGCTCTTCGCCCCCGAGGTGGCGCGCTGGCGCATCGAGCGAGGCGCGCTCCCGCTCCAGAAGGGCTACGCCCTCGAGGAGGTCGGCGTCGGCGGCACCGACTGGTTCGCCGGCGAGATCCTCTCCCACCGCGGCTTCGCCGAGGTGCTCGAGCCGGAGGACCTGCGTGCCGAGGTGGCCGCCCGGGCCAAGAAGCTCAAGACCGCCAAGCGACCGGCGCGGGCCCGCTGAGCTGCAAAGGAGGTCCCCGGCTCCACAGTCGGACCGCGCCGACACGGCGTGAGCTCCCCGCAGAACCGGCGCCACAGGGAGCGGTCCCACGGCGCCGTCGATCTCCATCGGAGGCACCTCCTGCGGTGGCGGGTGCGCGGTGTCGGTGCCCATGGACCACGGGAACCTGAGAGCCCGCTGTGAGAGGCGTATGGCCTTCCTATGACGCCTCGGGCCGCTCGTTCCCGCGTTTGAAGTTGCCGGTCGCCCGTGCCAGCAGGAGCTGCTCGCCCTCCACGTCGGCACCCTCGATCTCGCGCAGGAAGCGGGCGGCGCGGGCGCCGGCGAGCGTCGTCACCACCCGGCCCTGCCAGGAGATGCGGACGCGCCCGTCCTTCGTCGCCCGCCAAGCGAAGGTCATGCGCGGGCGAGCGGGAGCCGCACGGTGAACGTCGCACCGGCACCGGCGTCCGACTCGACGTCGAGCGTGCCGCCGTGGGCCTCGGCGATCGACCTCGCGATGTAGAGGCCGAGCCCTGCGCCCGCGGTCGAGCCGCCGTCCTGGCTCACGCGGCCGAACTTCTCGAAGATCAGCCGCTGCGACTCGGGCGGGATGCCGGGGCCATGATCCCGCACGCTGACCGAGACGACGCCGTCCTCACGGGCTGCGGCCAACACGATCTCGTCGCCCGTGATCGTGTACTTGACGGCGTTTCCGAGCAGGTTCCAGAGAAGCTGACGGAGTCGCTCGCGGTCACCCCTGACCGGCGGCAGCGCCGGCGTCACCCGGGTCGTCACGCGCACCTCGTCCTGCCCGAGCGAGACGACGGCCGCCGCCTCGCGCACGAGCTCCTCGACGTCCACCTGGGCAAAGGCGTACGGGAAGGTCCCCGCCTCGATGCGCGAGGTGTCGAGCACGTCGCCGACGAGGTCGGAGAGCCTCGAGGTCTCGCTCTCGATCAGGGCGAGAAAGGACTCACGCTGGTCCTGACTCAGCTCCCGCCAGCGCCGGTGGAGCGTCTGCGCGCAGCCGATGACCGAGGCCATCGGGGTGCGCAGCTCGTGCGAGACCATGCTGACGAAGTCCGCCCGGAGGGCCGAGAGCCGCATGAGCTCCTCGACCGCGCTGCGCTCGGTCTCGTAGGCCCGCTGGGTCTCCGCCGCGCGCGCCTCGGCCAGCGCCGTCTCCGCGCGCAGGCGGTTGACCAGCCACCCCACGACCAGGCCGACGAGAACCTGGAGCCCGAAGGGGAGCGTCACATGGTCGAGGGTGAACGGCGGCGGCCCGAACTCCTGTGCGCGCCACCACTCCGCGAGGACCAGGAGCGGGAGCACCAGCACCGGGACGAGCGCGCCGCCCTTCGTCCCGTAGCGCAGAGCGCCCTCGATCACCGGGATGTACAGGATCCCCCAGCCTGGGGTGCTCGGCTCGAACGCGTAGACGAAGAAGAACGCGTAGACGATCGCGGTGTCGAAGGCGAGCGCGACAAATCCGATGCGGCCGAGCGCCGTCCGCTCGAGAGGCCGGCGGACGAGCCAGAACAGCCCAACCGCCCCGAGGGCGAGGAACCCTGCCGTGGCCCAGCCCCAGCGTCCGTAGCCGGGCGGCTGGCCGTCACCGACGATCGCCACCCCGAAGACGGCGAACGGCACGGCGAAGACGCGCACCCGGGCGATCCAGATCTCCAGCTGGCGCCGGCGCTCGAGCTCACCGGTCATCGTCGCCGCCCTCGAGTCGCGCCAGGGCCCACTCGGCGTGCTCGCGGAGCAGCGGGTCGTCGCCGTCGGCGTAGCGCGCGCACGGCTTCGCGCGCGGGCTGTATCGGCCGACGTTGCCGAGCGCGACGAGCGCGTTTCGCCGCAGGTAGCGCGGGTCGTTCCGCGGCACGTAGAGCCGGTCGTAGCGCCCGCGCAGCTCGTCGCCGTCGGCCTCGAGCCAGTCGACGAGCGACGACCGTCGGGCTCCGCGCCGGCCGGCGCCTCCTCGCCGGCGCTGCGCTTCTCGATCCCGCGGTTCCAGGGGCACACGTCCTGGCAGATGTCGCAGCCGTAGACCTGCGCCCCGAGCTCATCGCGGTAGGGCTCCGGGATCGGCGCGGGCGCCTGCGTCCAGTACGAGAGGCACTGTCTCGGCGTCGAGCGACGCCCGGGCTCGTCGAGCGCACCGGTCGGGCACGCGTCGATGCAGAGGGTGCACGCGCCGCAGTCGAGCGTCGAGCGGCGGCGTCCGGCTCGATCTCGAGCGTCGGTGACGAGCGTCCCGAGGACGACCCAGGAGCCGTGTGTGCGCGTGATCAGCATCGTGTTCTTGCCGTAGAAGCCGACTCCGGCGCGCACCGCGCCCTCCCGGTCGACGTGCTGGTTCGCGTCGACGAGGACGCGGTAGCTCCCGCCGAGGCGCTCGCCGAGCGCGTCGAGCTTCTCGCGCAGCTCGGCGTACGGTCGTTCCACGTGTAGCGCGGCAGCCGCCCCTCCCCCGGGGCCGGCTCCGGCCCCGGCGCGTAGTAGCAGAGCGCCGCGGAGACGACGGTGCGCGCGCCGTCGAGGAGCGTCTCGGGATGGCACGAGACCTCCGGCTGGGCCATCGTGAAGCGCATGTCGGCGAAGAGGCCGCGCGCGCGGCGGTCGCGGATCGTGCCGCTCGGTCTCGGCGTACGGCCGGGCCGCCGCGGCCCCGACGACGTCGATCCCGAGCTCCTCGGCGAGCCGGGCGAGCTCTGCGCTCGTCATCTCGCCCGCAAGGTAGCACCCTAGAACTCGTCTCAGAATGAAGCCTTGTGCCGCCCGGGCGCGCTGCCCGTCCCGAGGACCGCGTCCTCGGTCGCGCCCGTAGCTCACTCGCTACGAGCGCTCCCTGCGTCCTTGCCTCGGAACGACCATCGGGCCCCGACGACGAAGCATCATCCTGAGACGAGTTCTTCCGGTATACGATCGCGCGGTGAAGGCGGTGCGCATCCACGAGGACGGCGGGCCCGAGGTCCTGCGCTACGAGGACGCGCCCGATCCCGCGCCCGGGCCGGGCGAGGTGCTGATCGGGCTCAGGGCGGCCTCCCTCAACCACCTGGACATCTGGCTGCGCCAGCGGCCTGCCCTCCGCTCCCAAGCCGCGAATCCTCGGCGCCGACGGCGCCGGCGTCGTCGTCGGCCTCGGGGAGGGAGTCGACCGCTTCGCCGAGGGAGACTCGGTCGTGATCAACCCGGGTCTCGACGAGGGCGCCCGGATCGTGGGCGAGCACATGGACGGAACGCACGCCGAGCTGATCGCCCTCCCCGCCGACTACGTGTATCCGCTGCCGGACGGGCTCTCGTTCGAGGAGGCCGCGGCGTTCCCGCTCGTCTTCGAGACCGCCTACCGCATGCTCGTGACGCGCGCGCAGCTCGAGGCGGGCGAATGGGTCTTCGTCTGGGGGATCGGCGGCGGCGTCGCCACCGCCGCGCTCCAGGTCGGGAAGGCGCTGGGCGCGCGCGTGATCGTCACCTCTTCGAGCGACGAGAAGCTCGCGCGGGCGCTCGAGCTGGGCGCCGACGCCGCCGTCAACCACGCGAACGGGGACGTCGTCGCGGCGGTGCGCGAGGCCACGGGCGGCCGAGGGGCCGACGTCGTCGTCGAGCACGTCGGCGAGGCGACCTGGAAGACGTCGCTCCAGGTGGCGGCCACGGGCGGGCGGATCGCCATCTGCGGCGCTACGAGCGGGCCGAACCCGCCGGCGAACCTCCACCGGATCTGGTGGAAGCAGCTGACGGTCGTCGGCTCCACCATGGGGACGCAGGCGGACTTCCGCGCGGTCTACGATCTCGTCGCCGCCGGGAGCGCGAAGCCGGTCGTCGACCGCGTGTTCCCGCTCGAGGAGGCCCCGGCGGCGCACGAGCACCTCGAGGCCGGCCGCCAGCTCGGCAAGGTCGTCCTCGCCATCGGCGGCTGAGCCGTCAGAGCAGGATCCGGCGCGCCACGTCGTGCGGACAGCCGGCCGCCAGCAGCCGGCGCGCCTCGGCGAGTTCGACCGGCGCTTTCATGAGCGCCGAGGCGTCGCTCGGGCTGAAGCCGAGCGCGAGGAGCTGAGACCGGCGCCAGCGGCGCACCTGGGTCTGCTCCGGAAGCGCCGGGCGCTTCGCGTCGGCGCGCTCCACCATGGCTAAGTGTGTGCGCAGGACGGGGCCGCGCACAACGGCCGAAAGTCGAGTTCGCGGCAGAGGCTAGCCGAAGCCGAGGATGAACTTGGCGTCGTCCGACATCCGCTCGGGGCTCCACGGCGGCTCCCAGGTGAGCTCCATCTCGACGTCCTCGACGCCCTCCAGGCTCTCGACGACCTCCTGGATCTGCTGCTGGATCATGGGACCGACGGGGCAGCCCATCGAGGTGAGGCTGTAGGTGACGTGCACCTTCGGGCCCTCGACCTCCGCGTCGTAGAGGAGGCCGAGCTCGACGATGTCCATCCCGAGCTCCGGGTCCTCGACGACCCGGAGCGCGTCGAACACTTCTTCGCGGCTGGGCATACGCCGAAGGCTACCCGAGGAGACGCACCTCTTCGCGCCGGTCGCGCGCGAAGAAGTGGATCCCGTCGACGAACCGCACCCAGTTGTGCCGCGTGCACATGACGAGCGAGTGCGTGCGCGCGCTGTCGGTGAGGAAGCGGACGCCGCGAAGGAGGTCGCCGTTCGTGACGCCAGTGGCGGCGACGATCACCTCGCCGGGGGCGAGCTCCTCGGTCTCGAAGACCTTGTAGAGATCGTCGATCCCGTGCTCCTGCGCCTGCTCGATCTCGGTGCGCGAGGTCGGCCAGAACTGCGCCTGCAGGTCGCCGCCGAGGCAGCGGAGGGCCGCCGCGGAGAGGACGGCCTGGCGCGCGCCCCCGATGCCGACCGACAGGTGGTCGTTGGTGCCGCGCACGGCGGAGGTGATCGAGGCGGTGACGTCGCCGTCCTGGATGAGCTTGATGCGGGCCCCGGCGGCGCGGATCTCCTCGACCAGGTCGTGGTGGCGCGGCCGGTCGAGCACGATCGCGGTGATGTCGCCGGGACGCCGTCCGTACGCGTCCGCGATGGCGGCGACATTCTCCGCGACCGACCTGCCCAGGTCGATCCGGCCGCGGGCGACCGGGCCGACGGCCATCTTTCTCATGTACATCTGCGGCAGGCGCGGGAAGGAGCCCGACTCGCCGACGGCGATCATCGACATCGCCCCGTAGTCGCCGCGCGCGACCACCGCCCGGCCCTCGAGCGGGTCGACCGCGAGGTCGGCCTCGGGGCCGCCCCGGCCCACCGACGCGCCGATCGCGAGCGCCTCGGACTCATCGTCGCCGCCGACCACCACGCGCCCGGTCAGGTCGAGCGCGTCCAGGCCCTCGCGCATGGCCGTCTCGGCCGACTCGGCGGCGCCCTTGACGTCGCCGCGCCCGAGCCAGCGCGCGCCGGCGAGCGCCGCGCGCTCGGTCACGCCGGCGTAGGCGACGCAGTTGCAGCGCTCGTCGTTCACGGGCGGGCCTCGTCCTGGGCGCGCTCGACCTCGGCGAGCACCAGGTGGATGACGCCGTTCACGGCCGCCTCCATGCGCGCGTTCTCGATCACGGTCACGCCGGCCTTCTCGGCGCGCTCGACGAGGTAGTCCTGGATGCGCCGGATCTCCGGGAGCGAGCGCAGGTACTTCTGCATCGGGCGGACACCCTCCGAGCCCGCGTCCCGGATCCAGAAGTGGCGCGCGTGCTCCTCCTCGTCGGCGATCGCGAGCACGCACTGGACGACGACGGCGCCGTCGTAGGCACGCGGGAGTGCCCCCGGGACGAGGTGGACGCCCTCGACCGCGAGCGAGTAGCCCTCCTCGAGCGCCCGGGCGATCACCGCCTTGACGCCGACGAGGACGTTCCGGGTCTGCTCCTTGAAGCCGAGGAGCGCCGCGTCGGCCTCCTCACCCTCGTGGATCCGCACCGCCGGGCCGGCCTCGAAGCTCGAGTAGTGGATCGAGGGCATGAACTTCTGCGAGAAGAACGCCCGCATGGTCTGGCGCACGGTGTCCGTGGAGGTGACGCGCGTAATCCCCAGCCGGTGGGCGATCTCCGTCGCCAGCGTCGACTTGCCGGTTCCCGTGGCGCCACCGACCAGGAGGACGATCGGCAGATCGAGCTCACGGAGCGCCTGCAGGCGGCGGAGGAGCTTCACGGCCTCGTCGCCCTCGTGCTCGCCGAGGACGGTGGCGGCGACGTCGTACAGGCGCTCGGCGCCGATGCCCTCGTCCTCGCGGCCCCGCACGAGCTCGCCCTCGATCAGCCGTGCCAGCTCGTAGGCCCGCTCGGGCCGGATTCCCGTCCCCATGAGCGTCTTGGCCATGAGCCCCTTCGAGTACGGAAGCCGGACGTCCTCGGAGACGAGGGCCTCGGGCGGACGGCGGTCGGAGCTCACGCCGGCGCCCCCGCGGCGGCGACCGCGTCGGCGAGCGCGGCCACGGCCTCGTCCAGGCGCTGCTCGCCCGAGAGCGGCACGACCTCGTTGTCCGCGAACACGACCGGGACGCCGCGCGTCTCGGCCGCCTCGGCGACGACGTCGATGGCGGCCGCCTTGATCTCGGTGAGGTAGACGTCGGCCCCCGCGAGCGCCGGGGAGGCCAGCTCGGCGAGGAGCGTCTCGCGGTCGGCGAGGCTGCCGGAGACGAGCACGACCTCGGCGCCGTGCGCGCGCTCCAGGTGCTCGCGCAGCCGCTCGTGGACGGTGGCCGGGGCCGTCGAGAAGAAGGCCACGCGCTTGCCCGCGACCGGCTCGGCCGGGCGGGGGCGGAGCACGGTGGCGATCACGCCGAGGCCCGGGTCGACCTCGGCGATCGCCCGGCGCACCCGCTCGACCTGCGCGGGACCGGCGAGCGGCTCCTCGCACATCGTCAGGACGACGAGGTCGCTGAGGAGGAGCCGGTAGGCGCCGAGGTAGCCGGTCACCGCGTCCGGGGCCTGGTGGGCGCCGGCGACGAGGATGCGGGCGCCCGCCTCGACGGGCGGGATCGCGGCACCGCTCCCTTCGAGGAGGACGAGGTCGGGGCGCCGCGCGGCGGCGACCTGTGCGGCCTCCTCGACGTTGGAGGCGAAGGGCTGCCCGGCGAGGCCCCCGCCGCAGCGCCGCGCGCCCACGGTGACGATGCCGGCGAGCGCCGCGTCCTCCAGGTAGTCGGAGGCGGCATGGCTGCCCGTGCGCGAGAGCTCGAGGAGGTCGGCGACCGAGGGGGAGCGCGGCATCACGAGGGGCTCGGCCGGGCCGCCCCGCCCCATGGCGACGACCACGACCTCGCGCGAGCTTGCGAGGAGCCGGGCGACGTGCCCGGAGACCGCGGTCTTCCCCACCCGCTTGCCCGTGCCGATCACGGCGAGCGCGGGCTGGGCGTAGGGCGCGAAGCGCACCGGCTCGAGCCGGAAGTCGGCGCCCTCGTAGGCGAGCCCCTGCGCGAGGGCCTCCGAGGCGAGGCGGAAGCGGCGGCGGGAGCTGACCACCGGCTCGTCGGAGAGGTCGACGACGACGTCGACGTCCACCTCGGCCAGCGCGTCGGCGAGCTCGTGCCAGAGCGGCACCCCGTAGTCGGGAGCCCCGCGGAGCTTCTCGGTGCCGCCGAGCAGGACGGCGCCCGCGACCTCGTGCGGGAGCGCGGCGATGGTGTCGACGACGACGTCGGGGTAGTGCTCCCCGTCGACGAGCGCCAGCGCCCTCATTGGCGGCGGGTCAGCTCCGTCTCGATCCGGGCGGTGTACTTCTCGAACTCGAGCGTCTCCGTCGAGAACTGGATGATCCGCTCCTGGCCGTGGAACGGGTACTTGCGCCATACGTCCACGTGCTTGTCCTCGATCTCGATCAGGTTGTAGCAGGGCCGCGTCTTGCCCCTGAGCCGAAGGGAGGAGACCGTGCCGGCGTTGACGACGAAGAGGTCCTCCAGGCGCCAGGCATAGGGAACGTGCTTGTGCCCGGAGAGGACGAGGTTGACACCGCACGTCTGGAGGACCTCGAGCGCGTCGCCGGCGTCGTAGACGACGTTCCGCTCGCGGCCGGTGCCGGGCACGGGCAGCAGGTGATGGTGGAGGACGAAGATGCGGAAGTCCGCGGGCTCGGCGTACTGCTCCTCGATCCACTGGTACCGGCCTCGGCCGATGACGCCGTGGTCGAGGTCGGGCTCGGAGGAGTCGACCGCCACGACACTGACCCCGGCGAGGTGCAGCGTCCGCCGGCGCTCGCCGAAGAGCTCCTCGAAGTGGATGTAGCCGACGTTCCGCGAGTCGTGGTTCCCCGGGACGACGACGACCTGCTCGCACTCGAGCTGGTCGAGGTAGGCCTTGGCCTCCGCGTACTCCTGCTGGAAGCCGAAGGTCGTCAGGTCGCCGGAGCAGACGACGACGTCCGGCTCGAGCTCGTTGATCTCCATGATCGCCCGGTCGGCCAGGTTCGGCACGAAGTACGGGGAGCCGCAGTGGAGGTCCGAGAAGTGAGCGATTCTGAACAGCGCGTGGCCTTTCGGGAGACGACGGTCCTCTGATTCTAGGGAGGGTCGTCCGAAGTCGGTGCTACCTTTTCGAGAGGATGCGCCCTGAAAGCGGCGATTTCCAGGAATATTCCGGGACCGTCTTTGCCAACGAGGCCGAGGTCGAGTGCGCCCGGCTTCTCGACTTCTACGGCATCCGCTGGGAGTACGAGCCCCGCTCCTTCCCGCTCGAGACCGACGAGGAAGGACGGGTCGTCGAGGCGTTCACGCCGGACTTCTTCCTGCCCGAGCAGGAGCTCTACCTCGAGGTGACCGTGATGAAGCAGTCGCTCGTCACCCGGAAGAACCGCAAGATCAGGAAGTTCCGGGAGCGGTATCCGGACATCAAGGTCAAGCTCTTCACACGGCGCGACTTCGAGCGGCTGGGACAGAAATACGGCCTGAACCTCGTTACGTAGAGCCTCGCCCAGGCGAGGTCTATCTCTCCCGGGAGGAGCTCGCCACGCGCGTCGGCGAGCTCGGGGTGGAGATCGCGCGCGACTACGCGGAACGCGACCTCCTGCTCGTCACCGTGCTCAAGGGCGCCTTCGTCTTCGCGGCCGACCTCGCGCGGGCCGTGACGATCCCCCACGCGATGGACTTCCTCGTCCTCGCGGGCTACGGCGGCGAGCTGGGCGGCCGCACGCGGATCCGGCTGCTCAAGGATCTCGAGGTGCCGATCACCGGCCGCAACGTCCTGCTGGTCGAGAACGTCGTCGACACCGGGCTGACGCTCAACTACGTGGTCAAGACGCTCGAGCTCCGCGACCCGGCCGACATCGCCGTCTGTACGCTCTTCGACCGCCCGTACCGCCGGCTCGTGGACGACCTGCCGATGCGCTACGTCGGCTTCACCATCCCCGACGAGTTCTTTCTCGGCTACGGCTTCGACCTGCACGAGCGCTTCCGGGGCCTCCCGGACGTGCACGTGGCCGAGGAGTAGCGGCTAGAGGTAGCCCATCGGGTCGACCGGCGACCCGTTCACCCGCACCTCGAAGTGGACGTGCGGGCCCGTCGAGTTCCCCGTCGTCCCGACCGCGCCGATCACCGTCCCCTGGGAGACGGAGCCGCCGCCGACGGAGATCGCCGACTGGTGCCCGTACGCGGTGGCGAGGCCGTTGCCGTGGTCGATGATGACGATGTTCCCGTAGCCGCCCATCCAGCCGGCGTAGATGACCGTGCCGGCCGCGGCGGCCCGGATCGGCGTCCCACTCGGCGCGGCGATGTCGATGCCCTCGTGCATCCGGCCCCACCGCCAGCCGAACCCGCTCGTGACGACGCCGTTGACCGGCCAGATGAGGCCGCTCGAGGAGCTGCCGCCTCCGCTCGAGCCGCCGCCGCCCCCGCCGCCGGAGCTCGCGCTGCTCGCCGCGGCGCGGATCTGCGCGGCGAGCTCGGCGCTCTGCGTCCGCATCGCGTCGACGTCCTCCTCGGCCTCGTGCCTGCTCTGCTGCACGCCGGCGAGGATCCCCTGGCGGCTCGCCCGAGCGGCCGCGAGCGCATTCTGCTGGGCGACCAGCTCGTCGCGGGCCGCGACCCGCTCCGCGGTCTGCTTCGCGAGAACCTGCGTCTCCGAGGCGACCTCGGCCTTGGTCCGGCGCGTCCCCTCGCGCGCGACCTTGAGCTCGCTCCGCAGCGCGCGGATCTGCACCGTGATCGCCTGATCCTGGCGCCCGATCGACTCGAAGTACTCGAGCTCGTCGACGAGGTCGCCGAGGTTCTGGATCTGGAGCAGGACGCCGAGCGAGTCGGTTTCCTCGGCCTGGTAGAGCTCGACCAGGCGCTGCTCGAGGCGGCCCTGCGCGATCCGGAACTCGTTCTGGAGGCGCTCGATGCCCCGCGACTGCTCGCGCATGCGCTCGTGGAGCTGGTCGAGCCGGTTGCGGTGCACGGTGAGCTCCTCCGAGAGCTCCGCGATCGCGGCCGAGAGGGCGCCGATGTCGCCGCCGAGCGCGTCGATCCGCTGCCCCGCGGCCGTGATCTCGGAGGTGAGGACGCCCTCCTTCCGCTTCGCCGCCTCGATCTCGTCGCGGAGGCCGGAGATCTTGCGGTCGAGGGAGGCCTTGCGCTCCGAGGTCGACTGGCCGAGGGCGGCAGGCACCGCGAACGCGACTAGCACGCCGAGAAGGGCAGCCAGAAACCAGGTGCGGCGAGCGTCAACCACCGGGACGACTTTCGGCGGGAACAGAGGCCTCCCTTCCAGGCGTGGATTCCCGCAGTTTGCAGGGCAGACAGGATACAGAGAAGTTGCTGCAAGGCCCCTCGGCCAGCGCCCGGCGCTATGGTCCGCCCAGAAGTAGCGGTGCCACGTCCCCTCATCCTTGCGATTCCGCTGCTCGTGTTCCTCGCATCCTGCGGCGCGGACTCGTCGAGCAAGGCAACTGCCGACACGTCGAACGCCGTGGTCACCGACGAAGTCCCATTCGCCCGTCTCCCAGGTGGCGAGTCCGGCCCGGGCTCGGGTAGCTGGCTGGGCGAGCGGGGGATGTTCGAGCCCTACCGGGACGGGCACCTTTTCGCGGTCGCCTTCCGGGTGAAGAACCGCTCCGCGGAGCCGCTCACACTCCTGTCCGCAACGCAGGAGCAGGACGGACACCGGCTGCTACGCATGGTGGGGGTGAGATTCACGCTTGCGGAGGAAAGCCAGGGTGGTGACGTTGTCTCAGCAGGACTTCTGTCCCCGGAAGCTGGTGCCGAGGCCGCCGCCCTTCTCGTCCCTCCCGATCGGGAGGCCTACGTCCAGTTCGACTTCAGGATGGGCGCAGTGCGAGTTCTTCGATCCGGGCGAGCAGGTGCGCTACAACGAGCAGGCGACGTTCCGCTACTCGGTCGACGGCCAGCAAGCGAGCGCCCTGGTCGACCTCACTGGGTTGACGGTCACGATCACCGCACCGGCCAAGAAGAACTGCCCTCACGCGACCTAGTCCCGCGCCGTCTCGGCCCAGGGGCGAACGTGGTGGCCAACCGATTGACGACCCTCGCTCGCGGGTTCAGGCCGGCGTAGACGAGTTCCGCCAGAGGTGAGTGCCTCCCGTCGTGATGCTGACCCTGGGCGGCTGACGTCGGCCGACGCCGCTTCGAGCTGCCGTCACCCGATCACGTGTTCGAGGCGCTCGGCCTGCCGCGCCTGGCCGTGTCGGGCGCGGGCGGGTGCTCCGGCTCGGGGGGAGGATCGTCCGGGCCGGGCTCCGGAACCGGCTCCGGGAACGGCTCGGGGACCTGCGCGGGCTCGGGCGGCGTGCCCTCGTCCGGAGGCGGAAACGGCTCCGGCACGCGGGCCGGCTCGGACGGTGCCTCGCCGCGCTGGGCACGGCGCACACGCTCGTGCTGTTTCGCTCTGCAGGATCGCGATCGAGGCCTCCTTGGCCTCGATCCGGGCATTCACGTCGTCGACCTGCGCGGTCGCCGCGCGGGCCCCCGCCGTCTCGCCCGCATGGGTGGCCCGTCCGAGCGCCTGGTAGGCGGCGTTTCGCTCCGTCTGGAGCTCGGCGAGCTCGCGACGCAGACGGAAGAGCTCGAGCTGGCCGTGCGAGCGGGCACGTACGACCCTACGGTGCGCCGAGAGGCGGGTGAGCGCGACTCCCGTCCCGCGCCGGCCGGCCTCGAGGGCTAGGACGAGGACGGCGGCTGCGAGTACGAGCGCGAGCAGGCCCCAGAGCCAGACACCGACGGCGAGCAGGATCAGGCCGGCGCCCGCGAGCACGATGCCGGCGATCAGGCCGGGATCCGGCGCCGACCAGTACTTGCGGAGGCGCGTCTCCACGCCCTCGGTGCCCTCAGTGTCCGACATCAGCTCGTTCTCGTTCCCGTTCCGGGCCTTCTTCATGCTCGAGCGCCCTGAGCGCCTCCCCCGCCTCGCGCCGGAGCGGGATCACGAGGGCACGGTAGTCCTCGTCCGAGATCTTGCCCGTCCGGTGATCGAGCTCGAGGTCCTTGAGGGCTGCAAGCGCCCGGTCGCGCCGCTCGAGGAGCGCCAGGCGGGATCGTTCCTCGAGGCTGGGGGCACCCAGCTCGTCCGCGCGGCCGCGCGCCGGCCGGAGGAGCGGCCTCGCGACGAAGACGACGCACGCCACCGCGAGGAGCGCGCCCAGCACCAGGGCGACCGCCTCCACCCTACGCCCGCGCGGGCGCGCCCTCGCCGGCGAAGCGCGCCGCCAGGCGCCGTTGCTCGCGGGCGTCCGGCCACATGGCGATGACGGAGCCGAGCAGGAAGATCAGGCCGGAGAGCCAGATGAGGTTGACGAGCGGGTTCACGATCGTCTTGAGGATGACCGAGCCGTCGGGGTAGAAGCGGTCCGCGATCACGAAGAGGTCCTCACCGCGAAGCCAGTCCGTGCGGATGCCGACCTCGTTCGAAGTCTGCTCCTCCGCGAAGTAGCTGTTCTTGCCGGCCTCCATCGACCCCGCTCGCTCGCCGCCGCGGTAGACGTCGAGCTCGGCCCGCACTTCCTGCGCGTTGGCGCCGCGCCGCTCGGCGCTCCCCGTGTACTGGACCCGGTAGCCGGCGACGGTCATCGACTCTCCGGGCGAGAGCCGCTTCTCCGCCGTGGTCGAGAACGCCCCGATCCCGACTGCGCCGATCAGGAGGACGACGATGGCCGCGTGGACGACGTAGCCGCCGTAGCGACGGCGGTTCCGGGAGATCAGGCTCGAGAACGCCTGCCACCAGCCGCCGGCGCCGAGCGCTCTCCGCGCACGCGTTCCCCGGACGAACTCGAGCACGATCGTCGTGCCGACGAACGCCGCGAACGTGTAGCCGACGAGCCCGACCGGGCTCGAGCCGGCGCCGCCCAGGAGGAGGAGCACGCCCGCGGCGACGGCGGCGCCGGCCGGCCAGGCGAGCTGGGCCCCGAGGGAGCGGAGCGAGGCGCGCCGCCAGGCGACGACCGGGCCGATGCCCATGAGGAGGACGAGCGGCAGCCCGAAGACGATCGCGAAGAAGTTGTAGTACGGCGCGCCCACCGAGACGGCGACGCCGCGCACGGCCTCCGAGACGAGGGGATAGACGACGCCCCAAAGGATCGTCAGCGCGAGCGCGACGAGGAACAGGTTGTTGTAGACGAACGCCGCTTCCCGCGAGACGAGCGATTCGAGCCGCGTCTGGGACCGCAGGAGCGGCAGCCGCCAGAGGATGAGCGCGATCGCGACCGCGGCGGCGACGGCGATGAACCCGAGGAAGAACGGCCCGATCGACGACTGGGTAAAGCTGTGGATCGAGCTGATGACGCCGCTGCGCGTCAGGAACGTCCCGAAGAGCGAGAGCAGGAACGCGCCCGCGACGAGGACGGCGTTCCAGACGCGCAGCATGTTCTTCTTCTCCTGCACCATCACCGAGTGCAGGAACGCCGTGGCCACCAGCCAGGGCATGAGCGCGGCGTTCTCGACCGGGTCCCACGCGTACCAGCCGCCCCAGCCGACCTCCTCGTAGGCCCACTTGGCGCCGAGGAGGATCCCGAAGCCGAGGAAGGTCCAGGCCGCGAGCGTCCAGCGCCGGGTGGCGACGATCCAGCGCTCGTCCGCGCGGCCGGAGGCGAGGGCGGCCATCGCGAAGGCGAACGGGATCGTCAGCCCCACGTAGCCGAGGTAGAGCATCGGCGGGTGGGCGATCATGTAGGGGTTCTGCAGGCTGGGGTTCAAGCCGTCGCCGTCGGCCGGGGCCGCCTGGGTCGCGAAGGGGCTCGCGACGAAGACGAGCAGGAATGCGAAGAAGATCGCCACGCCGGCGACGATCGGCACGGTCCAGGGGAGCACTTCCCTGACGAGCCGACGGTTGAGAGCGACCGCCGCGGAGGCGGCGCCCGTGAGGACCAGCAGCCAGAGGAGCAGCGAGCCCTCCTGCCCGCTCCAGAAGGCGGCGAGCGTGTAGCGGAGGGGCAGCTCCCGGCTCGTCAGCCGCGCGACGTAGTCGAACGTGAAGTCACGCCCGGCGAGCGCCGCCAGCAGGACGATGGCTGCGACCGCGACGGCGCCGAACGACGCGTAGAGCGCGTTGACCGCCGAGTCGAGCAGGCGTCGGCGGCCGCGCCACGCCGCCCAGCCGCCCGCGAGCGCCGCGTAGAGGATCAGGCCGAAGGCGGCAACGAGCGCGGCACGGCCCAGCTCGGGCATGGGTTACCCGCTCTCGGGCGCGTACTTCGACGGGCACTTCGTGACGAGCGAGTCCTCGGTCGCGACGAAGGTGCCGTCGGTGAGCGTTCCCTTCACGTAGACCTCACGACCGACCTTGAAGAGGTCCGGGACGGAGCCGGTGTAGACGACCGGGACGGTCGCCGCGCCCTCGATGTCGCGGAGCGTGAACTCGAGCCCCGAGCCGCGGGCGTCGCCCTCGACCGGGCCGACGACGATGCCGGCGAGGCCGACCTCGCTGTCGGTGGGCTCGAGCTGGCTCGGCTGCAGCGACGGCGTCCCGCCGGCGAGGCTCGTCCAGATGAGGAAGACCGCCAGCACCGCCGCGACGGAGAGCGCCACGACGAGGCGCACCGGATTGCGCCGCTTGGCCACGCTCCGAGTTTACCGGCGCCCGCCGGAGCTAATCGGGGGTAGGCGCCGGGCGACGGTCCGGGATGCGGTAGCCGTGGTCGCGACAGAGGCTCCCGGGCGCGTCCTCGGTGAGCGCGTCGCAGTAGCCCTTCCCGTAGGCGGCGCGCAGGAAGGCGGCGACGACCTCGAGGTTCCACTCGCCCACGCCGCAGGCCTCGCCCCAGAGGTCGGCGATACGCAGGTCGATGTCCAGCTCGAGCAGCTCGATCCGGGAAGGTCGCTTGGCCATGGGGCTGAAGGTAATGAGGGGATCGGACGGACTTGAGTAGGCTGGCCCGCGTGGCTTCGACCCGCATCGGCCCGGCCCGGGTCCCCTCACGCGAGAGCCCCGAGGCGGCCGTCGAGCTGCTCCGCGAGCGCGGCTACACCGCCTGCGAGATCGACTTCGAAGGCAAGTTCTGGATGGACTACCCGTGGGCCGAGCGCTTCGGCGTGCTCGCCCGCGAGGCGGACATCGCGCTCTCCGTCCACGCGCCGATCGCCGGCTTCATGGGCCACCTCGAGCGGGACAGGAAGTACAACATGGCGACGGGGATGCTCGACCACTCGGCCGGCGTCGCCGTTGCCTGCGGCGCCGAGCTCGTCGTCTTCCACCCGGGCTTCCTGCTCGGCCGCGAGCGCGAGGCGGCGCTCGCAGCGGTGGCCGACCAGCTCGGCTCGCTGCGGGAGCGGTTGGAGGGCAAGGGACGCGCGGTCCCGTTCGGGGTCGAGGTGATGGGCCGCGTCCGTGACCTGGGGAGCCTCGACGACGTCGTCTGGATCGCAGGGCACGTGGACTGGGTGCGGCCGGTGCTCGACTTCGCCCACATGCACGCCACCTCCGACGGCGCTTACACGGACGTCGAGCTCTTCGCGGAGGCCCTGGCCGAGGCCGACGCCGTGCTCGAGCCCGGCGCACCCTTCCACGTCCACTTCTCCGACATCGCCTACGCGAACCGGAACGAGACGAAGCACCTGCCCTACCGCGAGGGCACCCTGCGCGCCGAGCCCCTGCGGGACGCGCTGGCACGCTTCGACCGCCACGCCACGGTGATCTCGGAGTCGCCGGACGAGGAGTCGAGCCAGGCGATCAAGGCAATCCTCCTGGGACGCTAGGCGGTTTTTTGCGGTCGCGGGCGGTGGGGCGTCGGGCGCGCAGAGGAGGTAGAGGCGAAACCCCCAGAAGCGGTGGTGCGAGCGGCACTAGCCGTAGGCCTTCTGTCCGGCGAGGGCCGAACATCCGCACCCTGCGCACCGGCTGGGCCTACGGCGCCATCTACCGCACAGCAGCGACCGCCGCGCGCCCTCGCCGGCTGGCTCGCCTACACTCGCCACAGACCACACGAAAGCCTCAGCCGCCAAACGCCCCCGAGCGCTTACACACGCTCTAGAAACAACGTCTTCGGGTCTTACACCTAGCGGTCTATCCACACTCTGCGCAGTGCGATCCGTCCGCGTCTTCGTCACTCGTACGATCCGCGCCGTCACGATAGTCGTCCGAGACGGTCGAATACCGAGGGTGGTGCGCTGGGGTGGGGCCGCTGCGTTGGCGCCGATCCCAGGGCCGTTCGACGAGGCCGCCATGCTCGTCGTGGGCGGGGTGCTCTGGCTCTGCTACCGCGACGAGCTTCGCGAGGCGTGGCAGCGGGCCGCACAGATCCCGAACACCCCCGGATCGCTGCGCGACTCGGCTCGGCCGTCTCGGCCCTCGGCGCAAGATTCTCCGGGTTCGAGCGTCAGTTGACGTAGGCGGAGCCGGGCCGACACCGCACTGCTAGGGGAACAGTCTCGGCGTCTCGTGGGCCAAGCTGCCCGGCTCCGCACGGCAACGTTACATCTCACACAACGCTCTCCTGCCTCGGGAGACCAAGACGGCTTCACCCTGGCAAGGCGGGAGCTTCGTAAGCCTGGAAGCAGGCAATGGCCCCCCGCAGGGTGATCGAGGCGGTCGAATCCAGGCCGAGATCCCAGCCTCGGTGGCCAATCCGTGCCCAAACGTCTCGGAATCGGCCGACGGAACCATGCGGGCTCAGGGGCGGCCACGGGCAGAACGCTAGGCCCTAAGCCACCGCCGACACCCGACGCCATGCTGGCCGAGAACCCCAGGGAGGTCAAGTCCTCTCATCCGCATGGGGCCCTGAAGACCGCTGGGCCGTGCTGAGCCGACTTGCGGGCCTCGCGTGGCCGCCGCCGTCGGCGCATCGGTTCGACGATTAGCTTGACGATCGCCGCAAGCAGAGTAAGATACCGCCACCATGAGGCGGGGGCTCATGAACGGACGAACGTGGGTGACGGTGGGGATCGTCGCGGCGGTGTGGTTCTTCGTGTCCACGTCCGCCGCCTTCGCGCAGCCGGTGGAGTGCCTCGACGAGGTCGCCACGATCGTGGGGACGCCGGGCGACGACATCCTGGGCGGGTCGCCCGGGAACGACGTCATCGCGGGCCTCGGCGGCGACGACGTGATCAACGGCGGTCTCGGCGACGACATCATCTGCGGCGACCAGGGCAACGACCGGCTCGTCGGTGGCATCGGCGCCGACCAGATCGACGGCGGGTGGGGCGTCGACCTGCTGGACGGCGGCGACGGCAACGACATCCTGATCGGCGACCTCGGAAACGACGAGCTGCTGGGCGGCGAGGGCCGCGATCAGGCCTACGGCGGCCTAGGAAACGACGTCCTGCAAGGTCACGACGGGATCGATTTGCTCAAGGGCGGACCCGACCGTGACACGATCAGAGGCGGTGACGGCTCCGACGACATCTACGGGAACGAAGGTGCGGACCAGCTCGTAGGCAATCGCGGCAACGACCGTCTCTTCGGCGGCTTCGACAGCGACGTCGTCAGAGGGGGGAAAGGCAACGACCGCGTCTCGGGCGGCCCGGACAACGACCGGCTGTTCGGCGGTTTCGGACGAGACCGCCTGAACGGGGGCAGCGGTCTCGACAGGTGCGACGGCGGGCCCGGCAGACGCGACAGGGCCTTCGCCTGCCGGACTAAGATCCGTATCCCGTAGCGAGCCCCCTCCCCCGTCCGGGTTGAAGACGGTCGGCGACTTGGGGGCACCCGTGACGAGGCATCTCTGCTCATCGCCTGGCATACCTCGGGGGTGCCGATCGGGGTCCCGAAGTTATCTCGGCGAGGTCTCCGCTGTTTTCCCCGACAACTTCGCGAGACCACCTGACCCCCCAGTCTCCGGGCCGGCAACACGGCGACTCGGACGTTCAAGTTCAGGTACTCGAAGCCGCTCCTGCTGCCCGGCAACGGCAAGCGGGTCTCCGCACCGCCGCGTGTGGCCGGGCTTCCGCCGCGGCTACGGCAAGCTCTTCGGCAGCAGCCGGTTCGTCTTCGTGCGCTTCGCCGCCCGGCCCGCATCCGGCACCGGCGCCACCTGAAGCGGGACTCCGGAGCCGCTAGACGCCCGGGACGACCCGGAGGCCGGGCTCGTCCGTGACCGAGACGGTGCGCTCGTCTCCCGGACGGCGCCAGGCCTCCCCCAGCCGCTCGTCGAGGGTCGCCTCCAGCTGCCCGGTCACGGCCAGCTCCTGGACGATGTCGGCGCCGCCGACGAGCTCGCCGGCGACGAAGACCTGCGGGATCGTGGGCCAGTCGGAGAGCGCCGAGAGCTCCTCGCGGATCCGCGGGTCGGGAAGAACGTCGACCGCCGCGAAGCCGGCGCCGACCGACCGGAGCGCCTGGAGGGCGCGGTCGGAGTTCCCGCAGTAGGCCTGCTCGTGCGTGCCTTTGATGAAGGCGACGACGGGCTCCTGCTCGATCGTGCCCTTGATGCGGTCGCTGAGCTCGTTCATGCAACTCCCCTCGTGGTGATTCGAAGCTCGTGGATGGTGCCGTCGCGCAGCGGGTCGCCGAGCGCGTCGTAGACCCGGCGGTGCTGCTCGACGAGCGAGAGCCCGGCGAAGGAGCCGTCGACGACGGTGACGTGGAAGTGGTCGCCGCCGCCGGTGCGGTCGATCACCCCGACCTCCTGCGCGTCCGGGAAGGCCGTGCGGAGGAGCCCCTCGAGCCGCTCGCTCATGCCGACCGACGATACCACCCGGGATCACCGCTACCATGCCTCGCTCGTGCGCCGGCTGTCGCTAGCCATGCTGCTCGTCCTCCTGGTCGCCGCGGTCGCGGCCGCGGGAACCGCCTCCGCCTTCAACGGCGTCATGGCGAAGCGCTGGGCCGCGAAGATCGCCGCGCTCGGCCAGCGCCCGGCCGGCGGCACGCACGAGCGCCAGGCGGCGAGGATCGTCCGCGAGCGCCTGGAGACGCTCGGCTACACGGTGAGGACCCAGCGTTTTCCGCTGCCCGAAGGGGGCAGGTCGCTGAACGTCGTCGGGAGGACGTCCGGCCCCCCGCGCGTGATCGTCGTCGCCCACATGGACGGCGTCCCGGGGACGCGCGCCGCCAACGACAACGGCTCGGGCGTCGGCCTGATGCTCCAGCTGGCGAAGTACCTGGCTGACAAGCCGGGGGTGCTCGTCGCCGCGGTCGGAGCCGAGGAGCGCCGCTTCACCGGCTCGGGCGACCACCTCGGCTCGCGCCGTCTCGCCCGCTCGCTCTCACCCGCCCAGCGGCGGGGGGTGCGGCTCGCGCTCTCGGTCGACATGGTCGGAGTCGGCACGACGCTGAACGTCCGCGGCCTCGAGCGCTCGCCGAACCGCTCGGCGCGCATGTTGCTCGCGGCCGCGCGCCGGCTCGGCATCAAGGCCAGCTACCTCCGCGACACGGGTCAGTCCGACCACAAGGAGCTCGTCAACGCCGGCATCCCGGCCGCGTGGGTCGAGTGGCGCTGGGACCCGTGCTGGCACGAGCCCTGCGACCGGATCCACCGCCTGAAGCCGTTCCGCCTGCGGGCGGCGGGGCGGGTCGTGCGAAACGCCGCCTTCAACGTCGTCGGCTAGCAGCCTTTAGACCCGCAGGCGGTACCCCGAACGGGGGACGACGGCCGTTCCCGCCGTGGCGATGATTCGAGGTGCCGCATGAACAACCACGCCGCGCGTCCTCAAGAGTTCGGAACCGGGCTCCGGGCCAAGCTCGAGCAGGTCGGCCGCGCCCGCGAGCGGGCACCGCTCCCGACCAGCCGCGACCTCGTCGTCCTCCTCGCCGAGGGCGAGGTCGAGCGCCGGCGGCCCCTGCTCCCGAACCTGACCGGCGAGCTGCCGCGGCACGAGGCCGCCGGGCCCGCCGCCGCCTGATTACGCCATGTCCGGAGGGATCACCGAGAAGCTCCGCGGCTCCCTCGAGAGCTATCTGGCGCGAAGCGCCGCCGAGCTCGACGAGCGCGGGCGTGAGCTGGCCGAGCGCGAGACGGCGCTCGAGCAGGCCGAGCTCGAGCTCGAGGAGCGCGCCCGGGAGCTCGAGGAGCTGCAGCCCCATGCCCGCACGGCTCGCCCGCGCACTCGACCAGGCGCTCGCCACCCTCGACGCGCAGGCCGCCGAGGTGGCCACGCGCACGGACGACGTTCGCGGCCGCCTGCTCAGGCTCGCCGAGGAGGAGGCGGAGCTGGCGGCGCGCGAGAAGACGTTCACGGAGAAGGGCGACCGCCTGCGCGTCGAGCAGCGCCGGCTCGCCGACCGCGAGCGTGAGCTGGCCCAGTTCCACCGCGACCTCCTCGACCCCGACGCCCTCGACACGCAGTGGGCGGCGCAGCGGGACCGCTCCTTCGCGGAGGCCGAGTCGCTCCTCGAGGAGCGCCGGCGCGAGCTCGACGACCGCGAGCAGGAGCTCGACGAGCAGCACGTGCGTGAGAGCGCCGGCCTGAGCATCGCCCGCGACGAGCTCGAGCGGCAGGAGGCCGAGCTCGAGCAGCTCCGGGCGCGTCTCGACAGGCGCGAGCAGGAGCTGAACGCCTACGTGGCCCAGCTCCAGTCCGGGCTCGTCACCCAGTAGTCCTCACCCACCGTAGAATCGGGACGGTGCCGGCCGCTCCCCTGCCTCCCGAGCTCCAGCGCTTCGTGGCCAAGGCGCGTCCCGCCGTGGTCGGCACGGTGCGGGCCGACGGGGCGCCGGTGACGACGGCGTGCTGGTACATGCTCGACGGGCAGGGCCGAGTCGTCCTCTCGATGGACCGCGAGAGCCACCGCCTGCGCCACATCCGCGGCAACCCGCGGGTGGCGCTGACCGTGCTCGGGGACAGCTGGTACAACCACGTCTCCGTCCTCGGGCGCGCGGTCGCCTTCCGCGAGGACGACGACCTGGCCGACATCGACGCGCTCGCGCAGCACTACGAGGGCGAGGCCTACGACGACCGCGGGTATCGCGGCACGACGGTCACCGTCGAGATCGACAGCTGGCACACCTGGGGCGACCCGGCCGCCGAGGGCTGATCAGCAGGGGACAAGGCGGCTCTCGCCGCGCAGGCAGATCTCGACGACCTCGCCGTCGGGCTCCTGGTAGCGATGCTGGGAGGATGGGCTCTTGGGCGCCCCGGAGAGGTCGCAGTACGCGCCCGCGAGGATGCAGTGCTGTTCCCCCCAGCTGCCGGGGAACGCGTTCCAGAGCGCGGGCTCGCCCTCGGCGGTGAGCGGGAGCCGCTTCACGCACTCGTCGCACTCCTCGTTGTGCACCCAGGGGACGCTGCCGTTGTGCACGGCCTCGGGGAGGTCCCGCGTCGTCTGCGTGCAGCCGCCGAAGCAGGGGCTCGGGTAGGAGGCGTGGCTGTTGCGCGCGACGAAGGCGATCGCGTGCGGACCCGCGTCGGCGATCGCCGGGAGCACAACATCCCGCCACGTGTCCGCGATCGCGGGCGCCGGCGGGGCTTCGAGCGCGGCCCAGTACGGGACCAGCGTCTCGTCCCAGGCGTAGGCGACGACGTTCTCGTGCTGGCCGTAGCGGACCTCGAGCGGGGCGAGGGTCTCGTCCGCAACCGGCTCGCAGTCGGCGCACGGCGCCAGCACGACCGTCAGCCCCTCCCAGTCGCCGGCGTGCTCCTGGCAGGTGAACGGCGGCCAGCGGAAGCCGGGCCCGCAGAAGACCTTGTCCGCGACCGGCGAGGGGTTGCGCGAGTAGAACCACCAGTAGTCGACGTAAACGCGCTCGCCGCCGTCCGGACGGGTGACGTGGTAGTAGATGGCGCTCGTGGCGTTCCCGCCGCGCGGCGTGCCGGGCGCCTCCTCGAGCTCGAGGTAGTCCTGGCTCTCGTCGATCAGCTCGGCGCGCTCGACGACGCTGCAGTTGTCGTCGCCGACGGCCTTCCGGCACATCTGCACGCGGCGGTCCGCGATCGCGTCCTGGATGTCGAGCGGGAAGCGGCGCTCGCCGGAGTCGAAGAAGAGGAGCGGCCGGAACGCCTCGGCGACCGCGAGGTCCTGCTCGCCGCCGGCGATGTCGTCCAGAGGGACCGCCTGGGGAACGCGCTCGGCCGAGCCGACCGACGGCGCGACGAAGAGCACGACTGCCAGGAGCCCGACGCCCACCACCTCCGCCTGCCAGAAGACCGGGTAGCGCGGCGGAGGGGTGCCGCGGCGCTTCTCGCGCAGCCAGTAGACGAACTGGCACCCGGCCCAGACGGCCGCCGGCGCCAGGAGCAGCACGAGCCCCCACGGGCGGGTGACGTAGGCGACCGGAACGCCGACGAGGACGAAGATCGTGGTGGCGAACGCGCGCGGGAGCGCCCGCCCCGCGTCCTCGCCGAGGAAGAACGCGGCCGCCTGCCGGGCGATCCAGAAGATCGTCGTCGTCACGACGATCGCGAAGGCGAGGTCGCCCCAGAGCCCCGCACCGCGCAGCAGCCAGCCGAGGAGGACGAGGACGCCGAGCGAGAGGACGAAGAGCACGATCGCCAGCGCCCAGCGCACCGCGACCGCCAGCCGGTCCTTCCGCCGGAAGAACCCGTGGACGCGCTCCACGAGCGCCTCGGCCCGCCGGCGCAGATCCTCGATCACGCGCTTACGTTAGCGCCGGCCTCAGAGGGCAGCGGTCGTCGCGCTCACGGACGGCTCGCGTAAACGGAGCGTCCGCCGGCCCGCTGCCGGTTGGCCGTTCTGATTCCCGCAAAACCGAAGCGCATGCTCGGCGACCGCACTATCATCGCCGTGTGGTCACGGAAGCGACTCTCGAGGACGCCGGCGCCGGGCTCGTCCCGACGACCGCCGGCTGGTTCGTGCTGAACGCGCGCGACGCGCGCTGGTTCGACAAGCCCGGCCGAGGCCACAGCCTGCCGCTCACGGGCCACGACGAGTACGAGGCGGAGACGTTCTTCCCGATGCTCGGAATGGCGATCCGGGTCATGGGCCCCGGCGAGCCGAGCACGACGTATCACTGGGAGACCGAGCAGGAGGACTTCCTAGTGCTCGCGGGCGAGGCGATCCTCATCGTCCAGGGGCAGGAGCGCCCGCTCAAGCAGTGGGACTTCGTTCACTGCCCGCCGGAGACGCGGCACGCGTTCGTCGGCGTCGGCGACGGTCCGTGCGTGCTCCTGTGCGCGAGCTCGAGGCAGTTCCAGAAGGACGGCCCCTGGGGCTTCTACTGCGCCGACGAGGCGGCGGCGCGTCACAACGCGAGCTCTCCCGAGGACACGCAGGACACAGCCGCTGCGTATGCGCGCTTCGCGCCGGAGCGCCCGACGCGCTACCGCGACGGCTTGTTGCCCGGCTGACCGAGAAAGCCCCCGGATCTTCGCTTCTTGGGGACCGGAGAGCGGACGACGGGGCTCGAACCCGCGACCCTTGGCTTGGGAAGCCGCGACCGATGATCCGCCACTACGCGACGTGTCGCGCTCGATCGCTGATCTCATGCGGGCGCATGGGCTCTTGACCGCTTCGAGGCCGCATCGCTCCGCGAGAGCGATTTCGGCGGTTTGCTGCCTGTTTGCTGCCCGTCTCGTCCAAAGATCTCCACTTCGCAGCCATCCAGTGGGAATGACCCGACTGGGTGGAGACGAGCGAGCCACTGATGACGGTCAAGGCGTCGCCGGGCCGGAACCCTACCCCTGACCCTCGCCCAACGTCTCAGCCGCCTCGCGACGCGCGCGGGCTTCGAGCTTGGCGCGAACGTGGTCGTGGGAGCCGCGGACGAGGTGCCCGTAGGTGCGGTCGATCATCTCGACGGAGGTGCCCATGAGACGAGCGAGCTCGAATATGGAGACGCCCGCGTCCAGCGCGAAGGCGGCGTAAGTGTGCCGCATCGAGTAGGGGTGAAGACCGGGGCGAGCCCCGCCGCGTCGATCGCGGGCCGCCAGTGGCGGCCGCGCCAGTTGTGGAGGTCGATGTGGCCGCCGCGGACGGCAGGGAACACCACGGGCGTGTCGATCCGCGCTGGAAGCAAGTCGATCGCTGCGATGGCTCGGGTCGTGAGCGGTACCGCGCGCCGGCGACGAGAGGTCTTGCCGACCTCCTTAACGCGCCCGTCGACGACGAAACGGCGGACGCGGACCTCGAGTGCTTCGCGGTCGATGTCGCGCCGTTCGAGTGCTGCCCACTCGGAGGGCATGAGCCCGGTCTCGCAGCCGAAGACGACGATCGGCCCGTACGCCGAGCCGAGCTCGACGGCGACCCTGTCGACATCGGCGAGCGACTGAAAGCAGGAGACCTCGCCTGCCTGCGGCTGCGGGTTCGGGCCCGCCTCCTTCGCTGGGTTGATCCTCATGATCCGCCACCTGACGCCAGCGTTCATCGCCTGCCGGACTGCGCCCATGACGGCGTATCGAAAGCCTTCAGGGATCGTGGCTCTCCACTCGGCGAGTTCCGCTCCCATGTGCTCGATCTCGGCGAGTGTGAGGTCGCCGAAGGCCTCGATGAACGTCTGGTAGGCCCGTCTCTGTTGCCGCGGCTCGTTGCCCGCGGTCGCCTCGTGCGCGCCGAGGCGGGCCCGGAGCGTACGGATGGTGGACTCGTCGACGGTGGCTGCGTGAACGCGAAGGTAGCGTTCGATGTGGCTGGCGACCGTCGTGTGCCGGCCACGGCGGGGAGCGCCGCCGTCGAAGTAGTCGTCCAGCCAGTCCTCCGCGGCGGTCTTTGATGGGAAGAGATGAGGTCCTGTCCGCTGCCGACCGCCTTCGCGCCAACAAGCCTGCCACCCGTTTTTCCGCTTCCGTGCCCATCCCCGTTGTCTAGCCGGCATACGAGTCCTCCGTGCGATTCGTTGACGGCCCTCCTTGTAGACTGCCCGCGGACGCCGCGTCAAGGCCGACGAGCCGAGGCTGCGGCGGCCGTGGCCCTTCCCGCTTCCGCTCGAGCCAAGCGAGCACCTCGCTCTCACGGAATCGGAGCACCCTCGAGGAGAGTCGAAATCCAGGGATCTCACCTGCGCGCCAGCGACGGAGCACAGCCTCGGGCGAGAGCCCGAGCATGTCGGCAACCTCGCGGGTGGTGAGAAGCGCCCCGTTCATCGCATCACGGTGGCGCTGCCTTCCATTCAGAGAGCGCGCAGCGCCGGACCCTCATGAGAGGTCTCGTCCAATCTCAATCCCCCCGTCGCGGGTTGGGTTGAGCTGCGGACTCTTCTCCTGCCAGTAGCGGGCACGAAACGAGCGCTCGGCTGCGGCGGGCGAGTACCCGCATGCCTCCGCAACGGTTCGTACCGCATCCTCCTGCTCGAGCGCGAAGCGAGCCGGCAACGTTCCGAGCCATCGTCCGGCTCGTGCGAGAGCGGCACGCCGGACGTCAGGGGGCGACGTCGGCCCGGCAGTCTCGAGAAGCACACGTGCGCGCCACGTGATACCGCACTCCCGCCTGGCGAGAATCTCGCGCCAGGCTTCTGGGCCGTGCTGGGCCCCGGCCCAGTAGAGCGACGCCCCCGCCACGGCGCCCCAGCCCCTCAGGCCCGAAGCGAGCAGGCGCCGCACGAGGACGACTCCGTCGACGACATCGGCGAGGGCGCGCCGCATCCGCCTCGCCCCGGCGTTCAGCGAGTGCCCGACGCCGCTGCGGCGAGCTGACGAGTACGGCGAGGGCGGCGAAGATCGGGACGACTACGAGCCAGGGCACCGTCAGCGCAGGCGAGGCGCTCCCGGCGCCGGCGACCAGCACCGCCGCCGCGACCGCGACGAGCCCGAAGACGCCGTACAGGAGCGTGCTCAGCCCGAGCACGCGGACAGCAGCCTCGTCCCGCGTCTGCCCCGCTTTGCGGAGCGCCCAGAAGTCGAACGCGAGGCCGCCCGCTCCGCCGGCGGCGAGGAGGCGCGTCGCGCCGAGGCTGCCGAATACGACCTCGGCCGAGACGCGCCAAGAGAAGGCGGGCCCGCCGGCGAACTCCGCGAGCCCGCGGAAGGCAGCGACGTAGCCGGCGTAGGCGACAACCTCTCCGACGAGGCAGACGGCGAGCCAGGCCGGGGCGGCCCGGCGCAGGGACTCGAGCACGGTCTCGTATCCCGCCGCCTTGCCGACGAGCAGGCCGATCCCGACGGCCAGGAGGACGCCGAGGACGAGGACGGCGGCCAGCCGCCCCCAGCGCGCCCGCCCACCGGGCGACGCGCCGTCGTCCGGAAGGTCCGCGTCCATCAGGAGCAAGCTCTCGCATCATCGACCGCCTACTCAAGCGACCAAAGGGCCTCGCCCTGCGCTGGCGATGACTCCCAGCGAAGCTCCGTTCCCGCTATTTGGACGAGCGCCAAGGACCGTGGCCTGTACTCTCGATACTGGTTGGCCGTGCGGCTGATCTCCCGGAGCGGCACATGGGCGAGGCTGACCGCACTGCGCACCGAACTCATCTTCATCCCTTAGGCTGCCCGCCGCGGAATGGAGCCCGGTCGTCGACCTGAAGTCCGAACTGGTGTGGTGCGACCGTCGGCCTCTCGCGAGGCGGCCCAAGGCCAGTAGGCTGGCAGATACGCTGCTGGCTCTACGGGCGGCCCCCGGCGCACCAGCCCGCCGACCGGGGCCGCAGTGCGGGACGAGGAGGCAGGACGATGGTCAAGCATCACAACCTCGCCGAGTGGCACGGCAAGGATCTGGTCGACCGGGACGGCAAGAAGATTGGCAAGCTCGAGGACGTGTATGTGGACGTCGAGACCGACGAGCCGATGTTCGGCACCGTGAAGGAGGGCCTGTTCGCACGCCACCTGACGTTTGTGCCGTTGCGAGGGCTCACGATTGGGTCCCGACAACCTCGAGTTGGCAGTCTCGAGGGAGAAGTCGAGGACGCCCCCAACATCGACATGCACGGCGACGCGCTCTCCCAGACCGGAGAATCAGCCCTGTATCACCACTACAGAGCTCAACTACACCCCGCCCGAGACGGAAAGCGGTCGCCGGCTCGCCCGCCGCTGAGCCGCCAGCGTCAACCGCACGGAACCATCCAGGATGGCGGGCGCGAGATGGATCGCGGGCGTTCGGCGTTCCCACATTCACGAGACGGCGATCAGGCAACGCGCCCGCTGAAAACGAACTTCATCACCCCGAAATTCTCCCGCAGCGGCTCAGCCTCGTGAGCACGATGACGAGCGCATCACTTCACGCTGAGCCCTGGAAAGAACCATCGCGCCCGGACACTCCCTGCGGACAGGTCGCTCGCGCTCGTCCACGGCCTAGCTGTGACGACCACACACTTGTGAGACGGGCCTGATCACGTCCGGGCCTCCCGTGAGCACGACCACTCGCGCCTGACCTATGCGGAGCTCCTGCCCGGCCAAGACGCCGAGGCCTACGCCCGCTTCCTCGAACGCTTCCCAATCGATGTAGAGCCGGTCGCCTGGGCGCCGCGTCCGAAGCTCGGCCAAGAGCCAGGCCGACTGCACGAGCCCCGTCGTCAACGCGCCCGCACCGGCGCTGGCCGACCACGCCCGCGAACCATCGCCCGCGCGAGCGCTGCCGAGCCGCAGCGAGATCTTCGGGAGACGAGGCACAAAGAGCCCGCTCCGCGTGCCACTCCACCAGGAGCTCGTACTCCGTCGACTTCGTCCTGAGGAGCTCGCCGAGGCTTCATCGGCGCCGCTCCGTATCGCGCTCCTTGAGCCGTTCGAGCACGGCCCTCAGGTGCGAGTTCAGCTCGCTACCGGGAGCGACCCTGACACCGTGCTACCGGAGTCCGGCTTGCTTGCGGGTGTTCTCCGGTAGCGCGGGTTCGAATCCCGAATTCGCTCGCGCCTTGGACGTTCGGAGGTGACGTCGCTCGGAAACGTTCGCTGCCCTTGCGCTGCCTGCTGGACGAGGGGACTTCACCCTTCAGTGGGCGAGAAGCCGCCGAAATGCAGCGCTTTCGGTGAGAGCGGACGACGGGGCTCGAACCCGCGACCCTTGGCTTGGGAAGCCAATGCTCTACCAGCTGAGCTACGTCCGCCGGAAGCGCCAACGATACCAATGGCTCAGCGCGGGGATGGCAGTGTCGAGGAGAGGGTCGTCGCCGGCTTTCTGACCTGGCCCGGCCCGGAAATGCACCAGGGCGGCCGCCGCACAGCCGCCCTGCGCAGCGGAAATCCTAGTCCGTCGCCGCGCCCGCCGGATGGAATACTGTCGGTACCCAGAGATTCCGAGAGGAGAAGGCGATGGCAGAGGCAACGCTCGAGGCGATCGCCCGCGCGCTCGTCGCGCCCGGCAAGGGCATCCTCGCCGCCGACGAGAGCACGCGGACGATCGAGAAGCGCTTCGAAGGCATCGACGTCGAGTCGACCGAGGACAACCGCCGCGACTACCGGGAGATGCTCTTCACCACCGAGGGCACTGAGAGAGTACATCAGCGGCGTGATCCTCTTCGACGAGACGATCCGCCAGCAGGCCGCCGACGGCACGCCGCTTCGCGAAGGTGCTGCGAGGACAAGGGCATCATGCCCGGCATCAAGGTCGACAAGGGCGCCAAGCGAGCTCGCCGGCGCGCCCGAGCGAGAAGGTCACCGAGGGCCTCGACGGGCTGCGCGAGCGACTCGAGCGAGTACCGCGGCGCTCGGCGCGAGGTTCGCCAAGTGGCGCGCCGTCATCACCATCGGCGGACGACAAGCCCAGCGACACTGCCTCGACGCCAACGCCCACGCGCTCGCCCGCTACGCGGCGCTGTGCGCTGGAGGCCGGGATCGTCCCGATCGTCGAGCCCGAGGTCCTGATGGACGGCGCGCCACACCATCGAGCGCTGCTACGAGGTGACCGAGCGCACGCTGCGAGGCGGTCTTCGACGCAGCTCTACGACCAGCGCGTCGTGCTCGAGCGAGATCCTGCTCAAGCCGAACATGGTCCTCTCCGGCAAGGAGTGCCCCGAGCAGGCGAGCCGCGAGCGAGGTCGCCGAGGCGACGATCGCGCGTGCTTCAAGCGCGCCGTCCCCGCGGCGGTCCCGGGCATCGTCTTCCTCTCCGGCGGCCAGAGCGACGAGCTGGCCACCGCGCACCTCAACGCGATGAACGCGCTCGGCGGCAGCCCGTGGCAGCTCTCGCTTCTCCTACGGCCGCGCGCTGCAGGCGCCCGCGCTCAGGCCTGGGGCGGCAAGGAGGCGAACGTCGGCGCCGGCGCAGCAGGCGTACTACCACCGGGCCCGCATGAACGGCGCCGCCCGCTCCGGCAGGTACACGGCGGAGATGGAGAAGGAGCTGGCCGCGGCGTAGCAGCGCCGCTCGGACGACCGATCCCGGCGACCAGGTCGTCCGCGTCGCCGGGAGGGCCGCCGGACATCCGGCCGGGCTAGGGTCCGCCCGTGACCGACCTCGAGCGCGAGCCCGAACAGGGCACCGAGCACCGGGTCACCCCGCTCGAGCTCTTCTTCGACCTGGTCTTCGTGTTCGCCTTCACGCAGGTCACGAGCCTGCTCGTGGACGACCCGACGTGGGGCGGGATCCTCCGAGGGATGCTCGTCCTGGCCGCGATCTGGTGGGCGTGGAGCGTCTACGCGTGGCTGACGAGCACCATGGACGTCGACGAGGGCGGCGTCCGCCTCACGATGCTCGCGGCGATGGCTGCGATGTTCGGCGTCGCGCTGGCGGTGCCGGGCGCCTTCGGCGACGACGCCCTGCTCTTCGGCCTCGCCTATCTCCTCGTTCGCCTACTCCACGTCGTCCTCTCCACGGTCGTCGCCCGGGAGGATCCGGAGCGGCGAAGCGCGCTCGTCCGGTTCGCTCCGACCTCGATCGGCGGGCCGCTCCTGCTCGTCCTCGCCGCCGGGCTCGAGGGCGACTGGCGTGTCGCCGCATGGGTCGCGGCGCTTGCCATCGACTACCTCGGCCCGGTCGTGATCGGCGTGGGACGAGGCTGGCGCGTTGCGTCCGAGCACTTCGCCGAGCGCCACGGGCTGGTCGTCCTGATCGCGCTCGGCGAGTCGATCGTCGCCATCGGCCTCGGGGTCGGCCTCGACGTGGACGCGGGGGCGATCGCTGCGGCCGCGCTCGGGATCGTCGTCGTCTCGGCGCTCTGGTGGCTCTACTTCGACGTCGCGGCCATCTTCGCCCGGCGCCGGCTGATGCGGGCGCGCGACCTCGACCTGCACCGGCTCGCGCTGGAGGTGTACAGCTACCTCCACCTGCCGATGGTCGCCGGCATCGTCCTCTTCGCCTTCGGCCTCGAGACGACCGTTCACGACGTCGCCGAGGCGCTCGTCCTCGTGCCGGCGGCGGCGCTCTGCGGCGGCGCCGCGCTCTACCTGCTCGCGCAGATCGCGTTCCTCTTGCGGGTCGTCGGCCGCATCTTCCGCCGGCGGACGATCGGGGCGATCGTCCTGCTCGCACTCATCCCGGCGGCGACCGCGATCCCGGCCCTCGCCGCGCTCGCCCTCGTCGGAGCCGTCTGCTCGTCCCTGGTCGCCTACGAGGCGATCGCCCATCGGGAGCACCGGGCGAGGATCCGGCATCCGGGGCTCGCGGAGTGACGATGCGACTCGTGATCGCAATCGACGATCCCCGGCGCGACCACGTCCGCGAGCTCCTGGAGCAGAACCGGCTTCGCAAGCGGCGTCATGCCGCCAGAGGGCGTGCACGCGCTCGTCGACCACCTCGTTGCCGTCGCCGCCGCCCGCGGCCTCCGCCGTGTCAGTCTCGAGTGCGGCGCCGGCGACGCGTTCGTGGCCGCGCGGTCGCTGTACGCGGCGGCTGGCTTCGTCCCGTGCGACGCCGTCGGCGAGTACGTGCAGACGCCGGACAACGTGTTCATGACCCGAGTGCTCGCCTGGCGCGAGCGGGCCGGACACGTCCGCGAAGGCCGGTCGTGGCTAGCGGTACTCGCGGCCTGAGAAGCGCTCGAGCTTGTCGAGGGCGTGCTGGGCCTCGATGCGCCGCACCGTGCCCGAGCGTGAGCGCATGACGATCGAGTCCGTGGTCGCGCCGCCGCGGGTGAAGCGGACGCCGCGGAGGAGCGCGCCGTCGGTGACACCGGTGGCCGAGACGAAGACGTTCTCGCCGGCGACCAGGTCGTCGGTCGTGAGCACGCGGTCGGGGTCGTAGCCGGCCTCGACGAGCGCCGTTCGCTCGCCGTCGTCCCGCGGCCACAGACGGCCCTGGACGACGCCGCCGAGGCACTTGACCGCCGCGGCCGCGATCACGCCCTCGGGCGTCCCGCCGATGCCCATCATCAGGTCGACGCCGGTGCCGGGCCTCGCGGCCGCGATCGCCGGCGCGACGTCCCCGTCGGTGATCAGGTTGACCTTGGCCCCGGCTTCGCGGACGCCCTCGACGATCTCCCGGTTGCGCTCCCGGTCGAGGACGACGACGGCGATCTCGCTCGGCCTGACGCCCTTTGCCTCGGCGGCGAGGCGCACGTTCTCCGCCGGCGTCGCCTCGAGGGAGATCGCCTCCGCCACCTCGTCGCCGCCGACGAGCTTGTCCATGTAGACGGCGGCGCCCGGGAAGAGCATCGTCCCCCGCTCGGCCAGGGCGATCACCGCGATCGCGTTGGGCTGGCCGACGGAGGTGAGCCGCGTCCCCTCGAGCGGGTCGACGGCGACGTCCACCTCGGGCTGCTGGCCGTTGCCCACCTCCTCGCCGTTGTAGAGCATCGGCGCCTCGTCCTTCTCGCCCTCGCCGATGACAACGACCCCGCTCATGGAGACCGTGTCGAGCATCGCCCGCATCGCGTCGACCGCGGCCTGGTCGGCGGCGATCTTGTCGCCTCTGCCGATCCAGCGGCCGCAGCCGAGGGCGGCCGCCTCGGTCACGCGCACGAGCTCCAGCGCGAGGTTCCGGTCGGGTACCGACGCCCGCCATCACGCAGGGATCCTATGCCACCCGGGGACTCCGGGCGGCCGGCCTCGTAGGATGCGGGCGACCTAGCGAAGGGAGCGGGCGCTGACTCTCAGCCAGCTGGCCGTGACGGTGGCGGTCCTCGCCGTGCTCGGCCTCGTGGCGAGCCGCTTCGGCCTTTCCGCCATCCCGGCCTACCTCCTCGCGGGACTTCTGCTCGGGCCGAACGCGCCCGACTTCCTCAGCCTGATCGAGCCGACCGAGGTGACCGACTTCGTCGCCGAGCTCGGAATCATCTTCCTGCTCTTCTTCCTCGGCCTCGAGTTCACCCTCGACCGGCTGAGACGAAGCGGCATGCACCTCGGCGTCGGAGGGACGATCGACTTCGTCGTCAACGCGAGCCTGGGGCTGATCGTCGGCGTGGCTGCGTTCGGCCTCTCCTTCGCGGCAGTCATCCTCGCCGGCGCGATCTACGTCTCCTCCTCCGCGGTCGCGGTCAAGGGCCTGATCGACTTCCGTCGGCTCGCCGACGACGAGACCGACCTCGTGCTCGCGATCCTGATCGTGGAGGACATCGCGATCGCGTTCGTCCTCGCCTTCGCCGCGGGCGGCGGCGGCGAGCTCGCGGACTCGCTCGCGCTGGCGGCCAAGGCGATCGCCTTCATCGCCGGCTCGCTCGCAGCCTCGCGCTGGCTCTCGACCTGGATCGACCGGCTGCTCGAGGCGATGCCGCGCGAATTCTTCCTCCTCTTCACCTTCGCGCTCCTGATCGGGATGAGCGCGCTCTCGCACTGGCTGGGGCTCTCGGAGGCTATCGGTGCGCTCATGGCCGGTGTCGTCCTCTCCGACACGACCGCCCGGCACGAGATCGAGGAGCGGTTCCTGAGCTTCCGGGACGTCTTCGCGGCGCTCTTCTTCTTCGTCTTCGGGCTCTCCATCGAGCTCGACGCGCTCGGCTCGCTCGGCTGGCTGATCGCCTTCGCCGTAGTCCTCAGCGTCGTCGGCAAGATCGGGGGGACCTTCGCGGCCGGCCGGGTCGGTGGCTTCAGCCGGCGCCAGAGCCTGAACGCGGGGGCGGCGCTGGTCGCGCGCGGCGAGTTCACGATCATCCTCGCGCAGGTTGCGGCGACGAACCCCGCCGTCCCGGACGCCGCCCAGCGCGACCTCGTGGCGCTGACCGGCCTCTACGTGCTCGCCACGGCCGTCATCGGCGTCGTCCTCATGAAGGAGTCGAAGCGCATCGGCCGCAGGCTCTTCCCCCCGCCGCCTAAACTGGCAGCCGAAGGAGGGACACATGGCCCGCGAGCTCCGTGAGACCCGCCTCCCCGGCGTCGGCGTCAAGTACACGTGTTTCACCGCGCACGGCGGCCGGCTCACGGTCATCCTCCACAACGAGGGCCAGCGCGAGCTCTACTGGTTCCCCAGCACGGACGACGAGGAGCCGCTCGCGGTGATCCAGCTCGAGGACGACGAGGCGCGCCAGCTCGGCGCGCTGATCGGCGGCGCCTACGAACGCCCCAAGATCGTCGAGGAGCTCGAGATGGCCTTCGGTGAGCTCGCGATCGAGTGGATAGACGTACCCGACGGCAGCCCGGCGATCGGGAAGACGCTGGCCGAGTGCGCCTTCCGCCAGCGCACCGGCATCACCATCATCGCCATCCTCCGGGAGCCGGAGCCCGTCGCGGGCGCCCAGCCCGGCGACGTGGTCGAGCAGGGCGACACGCTCGTCACCGTCGGGAAGCTCGGGCAGTACCCGGCTTTCCGCAAGCTCCTCGCCGAGGGCCCGTTCGACGGGCCTGCGAGCGCTTCCTAGCCCTCGTCCCCGGGGCTGCCGGTGTCCACCCGCGCGATCCACTCGGCGAAGAGCGGGTCGACAACGCGCTGCCGGCGGCCGTCGGGCTCGAGATCGGCGCTCTCGTGCAGCCTCCGGACCGCCCGCTGGGCTGCCGACTTGTCCAGCTCGAGCCGCTGCAAGACGCGCTGGCGGTAGGGCGAGCCGTCGCCGGCGATCACGGCGCGCATCGTCCGCTGCTCCGTCGTCGAGAGCCCGCGCCACTGGGCGTCGAACTGTGGCTGGAGCTCGGCCTGCGTCGCCGCGTGGGCTGCCTGCCAGTCGTCGAGCGTCGCAGCTTCCCCGGGCTCGACCTGCTCCCAGAGGTGGTGGGACAGCATCATCGCCCGCTGCGGATGGCCGGCCGCCGCTCCGAGGAGCGGGTTCAGGGCCTCCCCGACCGAGCGCTCGCTGTCGGCGAAACGTCGGGCCGCGTACTCGCCGATGTCGACGGCGGCCAGACGCCCCAGGCGCATCGGCACCGCCGAGCCGTAGAGCGGCCGCTCCCGGTTCTCGAAGAGCTGCCGCATGAGTCCGGGCTCCGAGCCGGCGAAGACGTAGGAGGCGACCTCCCCCTGGTGCTGGATGTGGCTGCGCAGGAGGCCGTCGAGCCCCGGGACATTGTCGACGTCCTGGAACTCGTCGAGCGCGACGTACGCGCGGAAGCCCCCGCCCTCCTCCAGCCGGAGCGGGAGGTCGAGCAGCGCGTGCAGGGCCGCGAGCGGCTCGGCCTTCGGGTCGATCTGGATCCTGGCGCCGATCCCGAATGCGCCGAGCGAGAGGCCGAGGCCGGTCTTCTGCAGGAAGTCCTCCACCCGCGCCCGCACCGGCCCCTTCAGGTACCTGCGCGTAGGCGCGCTCGAAGCGGATCGTGACGTCCGCGATCGACACGACCCGGTAGAGGTCGACGAGGACGGGGATCAGGCCCTCCTCCCGCTCGCCGTCCCTCAGCGCCCGCCAGAGCAGGCTCGTCTTGCCGAACTTCCGCGGTGCGTACAGCCGGACGAAATGGCCGCCGACCGCCTTGGCCAGGAGCTCCCGCGTCTCGTCGTCGCGGTCGATGACGTCGTCCGGCGGTAGCGGGTGCGAGTAGACGAACGGGTTGACGTCGACGATCACGGTATTCGGAAATGATACAGACAAGTATCTTCTTGAGATACCCGTCAGTAGCGGCAGGCGCTACATCCGCTCGGGCGCCTCGACCCCGACGAGGTCGAGGCTCCGCGCGATGACGGCCTTCGTCGCCGTCACGAGCGCCAGGCGGAAGCTCTGCGCGTCGCTCTCCAGCACGCGATGGACGTGGTAGAGGCGGTGGAAGTCGTCCGCCAGGCGGATGGCGTAGGTCGGCAGCGCCTGCGGGCTCCGGCGCTCCGCCGCCTCGGCGACGACACCGGGGAACTCGGCGAGGCGCTTGACGAGGTCGCGCTCCTCGGGCGCGAGCGGGCCGAGCGGCTCCGGCCGGCCCTCGGCTCCGCCGGCGTTGCGGAGGATCCCGGCGATGCGGGCGTGCGCGTACTGGACGTAGTAGACGGGGTTCTTCTCGCTCTTCTCGCGCGCCAGGTCGACGTCGACCGTGATCGCCTGGTCGGGCCCGCGGGCGGCCAGGTACCAGCGCGCCGCGTCGACGCCGACCTCGTCCATGAACTCGTCGAGCGTGACCACGTCCCCGCGCCGCTTCGACATCTTCACGAGGTCGCCGCCGCCGCGTGAGGTGGACGAGCTGGTAGAGGATGACCTCGATCCGTCCCGGGTCGTAGCCGAGCATCTCGGCGATGACCGCGTACCAGCCGCGCACGCCGTGGTGGTCGGCCCCGAGGACGTAGATCGCCCGGTCGAAGCCCCGCTCGAGCTTGTCGCGCAGGTAGGCGATGTCGGCCGCCTCGTAGGTGGGCAGGCCGCCGCGGTCGGCCGAGCGGACGAGCACGCGGTCCTTCTCGTCACCGAGGGCGGAGGAGCGCACCCACAGCGCACCGTCCTTCGTGTAGGTGTCGAGCTGCTCGAGCAGCGCCGGCAGCTGCTCCTCGACGGCGCTCTGGCGTGCCCACGAGTCGAAGTGGATGCGGAAGCGCTCGAGGCTGGCCTCGATCTGGGCGAGCATGTGCGGGACCGGGTCGCCCGCGAGCGCCGCCAGCTCCTTCACGTAGTCGCCGGCGTAGCCGTCCTCGGAAGGCGGCTCGCCGCGTCGCGCGGCCTCGACCGAGGCGCGGAAGCGCTCCATCTGCGTGCCGGCGTCGTTGTAGTAGTACTCCCGCTCGACGAGGTGGCCGGCGAAGGCGAGGAGCCGGGCGACGGAGTCGCCGTAGGCGCCGTTCCGGGCGGCCGCGACCGTGATCGGGCCGGTCGGGTTGGCGCTTACCATCTCCACCTGCACGCGCTCGGGGCTCTCGGCGGAGCCGGCTCCGTAGTCCGGGCCGGCCGCAACCATCTCGGCCAGGGCCTCGCCGAACCACTCGGGCGATAGCCAGAGGTTGAGGAAGCCCGGGGGCGCCGTCTCGGCCCGCTCGACGCCCGGAAGCGCCGCCGCCGCTCCGGCGAGCTCGGCCGCGATCTCGAGCGGCGGACGCTGCTGGGCCCCCGCGAGCTTGAGCGCGACGTTGGTCGCGTAGTCGCCGTGCTCGGCCTTCGCCGGGCGCTCGAGGGACACCTGCGCCCCGGCCAGCCGGCCGAGCTCGTCCTCGAGGCGCCGCAGCGCCGTCGCCGTCGGGTTGCCCACCTCCATGCGTATATCGTAGGGACGTGGAAGAGGAGCACCGCGAGCGGCAGCTCAACATCCATCTCGATCCCGAGCACCTCGCGGGCGTCTACGCGAACTTCGCCAACGTCAGCTTCTCGGACTACGAGTTCACGATCACCTTCGCGCGCATCGACCGGGAGGACGACGAGGGCGACATCTCCGGCGTGGTCACGAGCCGCGTCAACCTGTCGCCGCGGTTCATGCGCGAGCTCCTCGACGCGATGACGGACTCCTGGTCGAAGTGGTCGACCCGCGAGGGGATCAGGAACCTCCCCGAGCAGGATGACAACGACTCCTAGGAACTACACCTAGCGCTCGGACTCGGCCATCGCGATCCGCTGCATCGGGGTCGGATGCGTGCCGAACCAGAACGTCACCCACGCCGGCGGGTCGGGGTCGGAGAGACCCGTGGTGACGAAGCCCTGCTCGAGCGCGACGCCGCTCGCGGGATCCGCGGTCGCCTGGAGCGCGAGCCAGTCGGCCTCCGCCTCGTAGCGACGGGAGACCGCGTTCGCGAGCGGCTGGGTCGCGAGCAGGTAGACGAACACGAACGCGAGCCCGAGCGGTACGAGCCGCGGGCCCAGGCCGCCGAGGCGGCCGGTGATCCAGGCGAGCAGGAAGACCCCGGGGACGGCGAGGAGCGTGAACCAGGCGAGGCCCTTCCAGAGGTGGCTCCGCTCGACGTGGGCGAGCTCGTGCGCCGCCACGTAGCGGATCTCGCCGTCGCTGAAGCGGCCGTCGAGGAACGTGTCGTAGAGGACGACGCGGCGGGTCGGCCCGAGGCCCGCGACGTACGCGTTGGCGGTGGTCGTCCGCCGGCTCGCGTCGGCGACGAGCACCTCGTCGACCTGCACACCCAGCTCGGCGCCGAGCTCCTCGATCTGCGCCGCGAGCTTCTCGTCCCGGAGCGGCTCGAAGCGGTTGAAGAGCGGCTGGACGACGAGCGGCTGCGCGAGGATGAAGAGGACGCCGATCGCGGCGAGGGCGGGGGCGCCGACGAGCCACCACCGCGGGCCGAGCCGTCCTGCCAACCAGACGGCGCCCGCGACGCCGATCGAGACGAGCACCGCCTCGACGCCGAGGGAGGTCAGCCGGTCGAGGAGCCAGCCGCCCCAGCTCTGCTCCGAGAGGTCGAAGTCGCGCCGGCGAACGAGCGAGACCGCCCCGAAGGGGAGCTGGACGAGCCAGACCGCGAGCACGACCGCGAGGCCGACGAGCACCGAGGTGCGCACGCGCCCGCGGCCGACCCGCCCCAGCCGGCCGGCGAGTGGGGCGGCCTTCCAGACGAGCAGGCCGAGGACGAGGAGCTGGGCGGCCAGCGAGACGAGGTAGAGCGGGCGCGACAGGCGCCGGTAGTCCTCGATCCGGGCGAGCTCGGCCGCGCTGAAGTAGTCGCGCGGATCGAGGTCGGCGAGGTCGAAGCCCGGCACCTCCGTCCGCCAGAGGAGCGCCGCCACAAGGAGCCAGAGCGCGGCCGCCGCGGCGGGCGCCAGGCCCTTCGCTAACGTCCGCCTGCCGTGCGCGTCGCTGTCGTCTCTGACATCCACGGGAACCTCCAGGCCCTCGAGGCGGTGCTCGAGGCGATCGACCGGGACGCGCTCGACGAGATCTGGTGTCTGGGCGACCTCGTCGGCTACGGCCCGCGTCCGAACCGCTGCTGCGCCCTCGTGGCGGAGCGGGCGGACGTGTGCCTGATAGGAAACCACGACCTCGCCGCCCTCGGCCGACTCGACCTGGAGATCTTCTCGCCGGAGGCGGCCGTCAGCGACCGCTGGACCGCGGAGGTGCTCGAGCCGGACCCGCGCTCCTTCCTCGAAGGGCTCGAGCCGAAGGGCGAGCGGGAGGGCGTCGGCCTCTTCCACGCGAGCCCGCGCGACCCGGTCTGGGAGTACGTGCTCTCCCCCGGCATCGCCTACGCCGGCCTCGCGGCGGCGCCGCAGAGCATCGTCCTCGTCGGCCACAGCCACGTCGCGCTCAGCTTTCAGCTGTCGACGACGACGCTCGCCACCGCCGGGGCGGGCGTCGCGCTCGACCTCGCGGACGACCGCTGGCTGCTCAACTCCGGCTCGGTCGGGCAGCCCCGGGACGGCGACCCACGCGCCGCGTGGCTCCTCCTCGACCTGGAGGCGCGGCGGGCCGAGTTCAGGCGGGTCGAGTACGACGTCGCCGCGACGCAGGCGGAGCTCCGCGAGCGGGGACTACCCGAGGCCCTCGCCGCCCGCCTCGAGCACGGCGTCTGAGGGAAGAGGGGCGTTTCTAGCGCGTCTCGGCGCGGGCGCGCGGCACGTCGACCTCGATGCCCTCGCGCTCGAGCGCGAGCTGCACCTCTTCGCGCGCCTTGAAGATCCGCCACTTGACGGTCGCGAGCGTGATCTCGAGGGAGTCGGCGATCTCCGTGTAGGAGAGCCCGACGACGTCGCGCAGGAGGAGCGCCATCTTCAAGTCGGGGTTGAGGGCGCCGACCGCGCGCCAGACGGCGTCGATCACCTCGGTCCGCTCCGGCGGCGTGTCGACGACCTCGAGAGGGGGCAGGTCGTCGAGCGTCACGACCGCCTGCGGCTTGCGCTCGCGGGCGCGGAGCTCGTCGAGCACCCGGTTCTTCGCCACCTGGAAGAGCCAGGTCGTGAAGCGGCAGCGGAGCGAGAAGCCGGGGAGGCCCTGGTAGATGCGCAGGAAGATCTCCTGGGTCAGGTCCTCCGCCAGCGACCGGTCGCCGACCATCCGCAGCACGTAGTTGAACACCGGCCCCTCGTACATCTCGAGGATGCCTTGAAAAGCGCGTTCGTCCCCCTTCTGCGCTCGCCGGAGGAGCAGGTGGTCGGGTTGAGGTAGTGGCACGCGTGTGGCCTGGGCCGCTGAGTGAGCGGAGTATAGCTCCGAGCTCAGGCCGGACGGAGCAGGTTCCTGCCGGTCATCCCCGCCGCGGGGGGAAGCCCCAGTAGCCACAGACAGGTCGGTATGAGATCGGCAAGCGCGCCGTCCGGCTCGAGCTCGGCGCCGGGAAGCGTGATGACAAGTGGCACCGGGTTCGTCGTGTGCGCGGTGTGCGGGCTCGTCCCGTCGGCGGCCAGGAGCTGCTCGGCGTTCCCGTGATCGGCGGTGACGACGCAGACGCCCCCCAGGGCCTCGACAGCCGCCACCGTCTTCTCCAGCGCGTCGTCGGTCGCCTCGACCGCGCGCACGACCGCGGGAATCACGCCCGTGTGCCCGACCATGTCCGGGTTGGCGTAGTTGACGATCAGGAAGGCGTAGCCGCCCGGCAGCTCGGCCGCGACCCGCTCCGCGACCTCGGCCGCGGACATCTCCGGCTTCTCGTCGTACGTGGCGACATCACGCGGAGACGGCACGAGGATGCGCGTCTCCCCCGGCCATTCCTCCTCCCGGCCGCCGTTGAAGAAGTAGGTGACGTGGGCGTACTTCTCGGTCTCGGCGGCGTGGAGCTGCCGGAGCCTGTGAGCGGCCAGCACCTCGGCCATCGTCTCGTCCACCCTCTGGTCGGCGAACGCGACCGGGCAGTCGAAGTCGTCGCGGTAGCGCGTCATCGTCGTCAGGTCGAGGCCGCCCTCGAGGAGCCGCTGCGAGAGCTGGCGGGCGCGGTCGGGCCGGAAGTTGAAGTGGATCGCGGCGTCGCCGGCCAGGAGGCGCGGCTGCGGGAGGACGACGGGCTCGACGAACTCGTCCGTGACGCCGCGCGCGTACGAGGCCTCGACCGCGGCCACGGGATCGACGGCCTGCTCGCCTTCACCGGCCGTGATCGCGGCGAGCGCGCGTTCCGTCCGCTCCCAGCGCCCGTCCCGGTCCATCGCCCAGTAGCGGCCCGAGACCGTGGCGATCCGGGCGCCCTCGGCGACGAGCTCGGCGAGGTCGCCTTGCGCGGAGGTGGGCGAGACGTCCCGGCCGTCGGTGAAGGCGTGGAGGTAGGTGCGCTCGGCCATGCCCTCCCGGCGCGCGAGCTCGAGGAGCGCACGCACGTGGTCGATGTGCGAGTGGACGCCGCCGTTGGAGACGAGTCCGAGCAGGTGGATGTTGCCGCCGCGCTCCTGCGCGCGCCGGAAGGCACCGGCGAGGGCCGGGCTCTCGAAGAAGTCCCCCGACTCGATCGACTTGTTGACGCGCATGAGGTCCTGGAAGATCACGCGGCCGGACCCGATCGTCAGATGGCCGACCTCGGAGTTCCCCATCTGGCCCGGCGGGAGGCCGACCGCCTCGCCCGAGGCGAGCAGCGTCGTGTGCGGATACCGCGCCCAGAGGCTGTCGAAGACGGGCGTGTCGGCGAGCCGAACGGCGTTCCCGGACCCGGGCGCCGCGCAGCCCCAGCCGTCGAGGACGACGAGCGCTACGAGCGGGAGAGGTGGGCTGCGGTCAGGCAAATCGCCGCGAAGGAGTCGACGTCGAGGGAGGCGCCGCCGACGAGGGCGCCGTTCACGTCCGGCTGGGCGAGCAGCTCCTCGGCGTTGTCGGGCTTGACGGAGCCGCCGTAGAGGATCTCACCCACCGGGTAGACGTCGCGGATGAGGGCGTGCGCCTTCTGCGCGATCTCGGGGGTGGCGGTCCGGCCGGTTCCGATCGCCCAGACGGGCTCGTAGGCGATTCGCAGTGCCGCGCTCGGCTCGGGAACGGCAGCGGCGATCGCCTCCACCTGCCGGCGGAGGACGGACTCGGTCTCTCCCTCCTCGCGCTCCGCGAGCGTCTCGCCGACGCAGGCGATGACGCCGAGCCCGGCCTCGAGGGCGGCTCGGCCCGGCCGGCGGTCGTCTCGTCGGTCTCCCCGAAGTGCTGCCGGCGCTCGGAGTGGCCGACGATGGCGCCGTCGACGCCCACCTCCAGCAGCATCGGGGCCGAGACCTCCCCGGTGAATGCACCCTCGCCCTCCCAGTGGACGCTCTGCGCGTAGACACCGAGCGGGCTCTCCCGGAGCTCTCGGACCGCGGCGGCCAGGGAGACGAACGGCGGTGCCACGACGACGTCGGCGTCGCCCATGCCGTCCAGGAGCTTGTGGAGCACTGCGCAGAAGCGAGCCGCCTCGCCCGGCCCCTTGAACATCTTCCAGTTGCCGGCGATCAGCATCGGGGACACGCCCCTTCGACGCGGGGCCGCCGCGGGCCACCCACCGGTTCCAGCCTATCGCGGAAATCCGCGCGCGTGGCGCGCGGAGGCGTGCCGAATGCGTGCCGGTCGCTCATGCCTCGGGGATGACCACGACGCCCGGAAGCTCCTTGCCCTCGAGCAGCTCGAGCGAGGCCCCGCCCCCGGTCGAGATCCAGTCGACGTCCTCGGCGAGCCCGAGCTCGTCGACGGCCCGCACCGAGTCGCCGCCGCCCACGACCGTGTGCGCGTCCGCCGCCGCGACCGCCTGCGGCGACGGCCTTCGTCCCTCCGCGAAGCGCGGCCACTCGAAGACGCCCATCGGCCCGTTCCAGAAGACCGTCCGCGCCTCTGCGATCGCGGCGGCGAACCGCTCGCGCGTGGCCGGGCCGATGTCGAGCCCGAGCCAGCCGTCGGGCACCTCGTCCCAGGCGAGGACGCGCGCCTCGGCGTCGGGCTCGAACGCGGCGGCGGCGACGACGTCGATGGGCAGCTCGAGCCGGGAACGTCGGCGGTCGCGACCTCCTCGGCCATCTTGCCGCCGACCATGATCGTGTCCGCCCGCGTGGCGAGCGAGGTGAGGACGCCGATCTTGTCCGCGACCTTGGCGCCGCCCGCGACGGCGACGAACGGCTGCTCGGGGCTCTCGAGCAAGGAGCCCGAGCTCTCGAGCTCGCGCGAGGAGCAGGAGCCCCGCGTAGGCCGGCAGCAGCTGGGCGACGCCCTCGGTGGAGGCATGCGCGCGGTGGGCCGAGCCGAAGGCGTCGTCGACGAAGAGGTCGCCGCCCGGCGGCGAGCTCGCGCGCGAAGCCCTCGTCGTTCGCGGTCTCGCGCGGGTCGAAGCGGGTGTTCTCGAGCAGGCGGACGCGCTCGTCCGGCAGGAGCTCGCGGAGCCGGGCCGCGACGGGAGCGAGGGCGAGGGCCGGGTCCGGCTCGCTCTTCGGCCGGCCGAGGTGGGACATGACGCGCGACCTCGGCGGCGCCGCGGTCGAGCAGGAGGCGGAGCGTCGGCAGCGCCGCCGCGGATGCGGGTGTCGTCGGCGACCCTCCGTCCTCGAGTGGCACGTTGAAGTCGACGCGGGCGAGCACGCGCTTGCCGGCGACGTCGGCGGCCTCGACGGAGCGCGGGCGCATCGCACGGCTACAGAGCGCTGCCACCAGGTCGACCAGCCGGCAGCTGTATCCCCACTCGTTGTCGTACCAGCCGAAGACCTTGACCGTGCGTCCCTGGGCCATGGTCAGCCCGCTGTCGAAGATGCACGAGTACGGATTGCCGACGATGTCGCGCGGAGACGAGCGGCTCGTCCGAGTAGAGGAGGATGCCCTCGAGGGGGCCCGTGTCCGCGGCCTCGTGGAAGCGCGGCGTTGACCTCGTCGGCGGTCACCTCGCGCCCGAGCTGCGCGACGAAGTCGGTGAGCGAGCCGTCCGGGACCGGCGCGCGGACGGAGATGCCGTCGACCTGGCCCTGGAGCTCGCGGGATGACGACGCCGGTCGCCTTGGCGGCGCCCGTCGAGGTCGGGATCAGGTTGATCGCAGCCGCGCGGGCGCGCCGCAGGTCCTTGTGCGGGAGGTCGAGGATCTGCTGGTCGTTCGTGTACGCGTGGATCGTCGTCATGAAGCCGGACTCGATCCCCCACGCGTCGTTCAGGACCTTGGCGAGCGGCGCGATGCAGTTCGTCGTGCAGGAGGCGTTCGAGACGATCTGGTGCCGCTCGGCGTCGTAGGCGTCGTCGTTGACGCCGAGCACGAGCGTGACGTCGGGGTCGGTCGCGGGCGCCGAGATGAGCGACCTTGGGCGCGCCGGCGTCGAGGTGGTGCTGGGCGCCGGTCGCGCTTCGTGAAGAGGCCGGTCGACTCGAGCACGACGTCGACGCCGAGGTCTCCCACGGGAGCGCCGCCGGGTCGCGCTCGGACAGCATCCTCAGCTCCTCGCCGTCGACGAGGATGGCGCCGTCGCCCGCCTCGACCTCGGCGCCCAGCGGGCCGAGCACCGAGTCGTACTTGAGCAGGTGGGCCATCGTCTTCGCGTCGCCGAGATCGTTGACCGCGACGATCTCGACGTCCGCGCCGCGCTCGCGGGCCGAGCGGAAGAAGTTGCGCCCGATCCGCCCGAAGCCGTTGATGCCCACTCGCACGCCCATGCAACCTCCTCGGATGATGTCCCCAGCGCGGCGATTCTACCGGGGCCCCGGTGAGGAAATCGCTGGATTCGGTCTTGCACCTCCCGGAGCCGCAGATTACGCTCGCCGCGGAGCGGGTCCATGCTCGTCCGGCGCCGGATCCAGACCCCGTCCGGCGTCCAGGTCCGGAGCGTGGTGAAAAAGCGGAGGGGGAGGTCGTCCTCGGAGCTTCCCCTCCGGCCCGCTCCGCCTGGGCCGGAGAAATCCTAGAGCTCGGCCAGGCGCTGGATCCGCGCCAGCCGCCGGTGGGCGGCGGCCTTCGTGGCGGGCGGGTCGCAGCGGCGTGCCAGCTCCCTCAGGGAGAGCGTCGGATGCCGCGCCCGCAGGCGCGCGATCTCCCGGAGCTCGGGCGCCAGGTCCTCGAGCCCGCCCTCCCGCTCGAGGCGGCGGATCGCACGGAGCTGGACGTCGGCGGCGCGGCTCGTGCGGACGATGTTCGCGTGGTCGGCGTTGGCGAGGCGATTGGCGCGGGCGCGCGTCGCGGCGACGACGGCGTCCTCGCCGAGCCGCGAGCGCGGCCTCCTGGGCGCCGACGTACGCGAGGAAGTCGGCGATCGCCTCCAGCCCTTTCGCGTAGGCGAGCGCGTGCCCCGCCCGCTCGTGGAGGCCTCAGGCGCGAAGCCGTCGGCGGCGGCGAGCTCGGCCAGGAAGCCGGCCGAGCCCTCGACGGCCGTGCGGAGCTCGAGGTGGGCGTTGCGCGGTCCGCTCGCCGAGCCGGCCGCGAGGAACGCGCCGCGCAGGTAGGCGGCACGGCAGCACGACCGCGCGACGACGCGGCGCGGCGGTCGCGCGAGCGGAGCCAGGTTCGCGTCGAGGACACCTGCCTCGTTGAGCGCCTGGACGGCCCGCGGGTCGTCGCCGAGGTGCAGCTGGTAGCGGGTCTCCTGCGCGAACGCCCGCCGCCTGTAGGTCCTGATCTCGCAGGGGACGCCGTAGGAGCGGAGGAGCGAGAACGCTCGCCGCGCCGCCGGCCCGCTCGCCAGCTCGAGGTGGAGCGCGATCCGCCCGCCGCCGCGCAGGTGGACGCTGCCGGCGCCTCGGACGAGCGCCGAGAGCTCGGCCAGTCGGCAGCACGCCCGCCGCGGCTCGATCGCCGCGAGCTCCTGGCGCACGCGCTCGGAGAGCCCGGGGTTCAGAGCGCGACGCCCTCCAGCGCCAGCAGCCGCCGCTTGTAGCCGGCCCCGAGCGATCCGTAGCCGCCGAGGCCGCTCGCGGAGACACGCGGTGGCACGGGACGACGAGCGGGAAGGCGTTCGCGGCGCAGAAGCTGCCCGCTGCCCGGGGCGCGTCCGGCCTGCCGGCGAGCGCCGCGAGCTCGCCGTAGGTCACGACCTCGCCCCAGGGAACCGCCCTCAGCGCGTCCGCGAGCGCCGCCTGGAAGGGCGTCGCCCACTCCGCCTCGACCTCGACGTCCTCGAAGCCGACGCGCTCGCCCCGGAAGTACGCTTCGATCCGCTCGACGAGCGGGTGGCGCCCCGCGCGGGGCGGTCGAGGAGCCCGCCCGCGGCAGCTCGTGCCAGAGCAGCCGCCCCGATCGGAAGTAGAGCTCGCCGACTCCCCAGGCCGCCGCACGTCGTACGCCACCGCGTCCATGCCCACGACCATAGAATGCCCGTCGTGACCGCCCCGGGGATCTTCCGCGTCCCGGCGCCGGTGAACGAGCCGGTCCGGGACGTACGCGCCCGGCTCGCCCGAGCGGGCGAGCCTCCAGCAGACGGCTCGCGGAGATGCGGGGCGAGCGCCTCGAGATCCCGCTCGTGATCGGCGGCAAGGAGGTCAGGACCGGGAAGCTGAGGAGAGGCCGTCATGCCCCACGCCAGCGAGCACGTCCTCGCCGACGTCCACCAGGGCGGCGGCGAAGGAGGTCGAGGCTGCGATCCGGGCCTCGGCCGAGGCCTGGGAGGACTGGCACCGCGTCCCGTGGGAGGAGCGCGCGGCCGTCTTCCTGCGGGCGGCCGAGCTGCTAGCCGGCCCGTGGCGGGACACGCTGAACGCGGCGACGATGCTCGGCCAGTCGAAGACCGCCCACCAGGCGGAGATCGACGCCGCCTGCGAGCTGATCGACTTCTGGCGCTTCAACCCCGCGTTCATGACGCGGATGTACGAGGAGCAGCCGGTCTCGAGCCGGGCGTCTGGAACCGGCTGGAGTACCGGCCGCTCGAGGGGTTCGTCTTCGCCGTCCCCCGTTCAACTTCACCTCGATCGGCGGCAACCTCACGACCGCGCCCGCGCTCATGGGCAACACGGTCGTCTGGAAGCCGGCCTCGACCTCGATGCTCTCCGCCTACTACACGATGCGCCTCCTCGAGGAGGCGGGGCTGCCCGACGGCGTCGTCAACCTCGTCTTCGGCTCCGGCAAGGACATCGGCGATCCCGCCCTGGCGAGCGCCGACCTCGCCGGCGTCCACTTCACGGGCTCGACCGCCGTCTTCCAGGGCATGTGGAAGACGATCGGGCAGAACATCGCCTCCTACCGCAGCTACCCGCGGATCGTGGGCGAGACCGGCGGCAAGGACTTCATCGTCGCCCATCCGACCGCGAATGCCGAGGCGGTCGCGACCGCGATCCTGCGCGGGTCGTTCGAGTACCAGGGCCAGAAGTGCTCGGCCGCCTCGCGCGTGTATGCGCCCGAGAGCATGTGGCCGGCGATCCGGGAGCAGCTCGTCCAGGAGGTCGGCGAGCTCAGGCACGGCGACGTCTCCGACTTCTCCAACTTCATGGGCGCCGTCATCGACGCGAGCTCGTTCGCCACGCAGAAGGAGGCGATCGAGGAGGCGAAGGCCGACGCGAGGAGCGAGGTCGTCGTCGGCGGCGGCTACGACGACAGCGAGGGCTACTTCGTCGAGCCGACGGTCATCCGCACGGAGGACCCCGACTTCCGCCTCTTGCGCGACGAGCTCTTCGGCCCGGTGGTGACGACGTTCGTCTACCCGGACGGCCGCTGGGAGGAGACGCTCGAGCTGATCGACCGGACGGCGCCGTACGCCCTCACCGGCGCGATCTTCGCCGGCGAGCGCGAGGCCGTGATCGAGGCCGCCGACGTCCTCCGCTACGCGGCCGGGAACGTCTACGTCAACGACAAGCCCACCGGCGCCGTCGTCGGCCAGCAGCCCTTCGGCGGCGCGCGAGCGTCGGGCACGAACGACAAGGCGGGCTCGCTCTGGAACCTGATCCGCTGGGTCAGCCCGCGGACGATCAAGGAGACGTTCGTGCCGCCGACCGACTACCGCTACCCCTACCTCGCCCCGGACGAGGGCTGAGCCTGGCCACGTGCCGGTCGACGAAGGCGCACCCGCGGGGACGACTCCCAGCCACGGCGCCGACCTCCCACGCGGGCTCACGACCGTCCCGCGCTCGCTCTTCCTCGAGGGCCGCTTCGGCCGCCTCTTCCGGCTCCTCCCGCCCTTCGAGCCGCCCGACGATCTCCTGATCGGCCTCGGCACCGCCGACGGCCCGATGGTCGAGAGGGGCTCGACCGGGAACGACAACCCCGCGATCCCGGCGGGCTACACGTACCTCGGCCAGTTCGTCGACCACGACATCACGTTCGACCCGACCTCGAGCTTCGGCCGCCGCAACGACCCCGACGGGCTCCAGAACTTCCGGACGCCGCGCTTCGACCTCGACTGCCTCTATCTGGCGGGCCCGAAGGCCTCGCCGTACCTCTACGACGTCCGCGCGCCGACCAAGTTCCTGCTCGGGCGAAACCAGGCGCAGGAGCTCGACCTGCCGCGAAACGCGCAGCAGGTGGCGCTCGTCGGCGACCCGCGGAACGACGAGAACATCGTCGTCTCGCAGCTCCACGCCGGCTACCTCTCCTTCCACAACGCGGTCGTCGCGCACCTCGGGGCGAAGAAGGCGAACCGCGACCGCCACGCGCTTCCGGGCGAGTCGCTCTTCGACACGGCGCAGCGGCTCGTCCGCTGGCACCACCAGTGGGTGATCCTCCACGACTTCCTGCCGAAGATCGTGGGACAGGCGGCCGTCACCGCCCGCGTAACGAAGGACTCCGCCGGCCGCTTCACGATCGATCTCCAGCACTACGAGCCGCAGGAGGAGGCGTTCATCCCGGTCGAGTTCGCCGCGGCCGCCTACCGGTTCGGCCATTCCATGATCCGGCCTCGCTACCGGCTGAACGAGGCGATCACGGCGGACATCTTCGGGAAGCCCGGCGACGACCCGCTCTCCCACCTGGGCGGCGGCCGGCGCCTCCCGATCGCGTGGGAGGCGGGGTGGCGGTTCTTCTTCAAGTTCCCGACGCGGCCCGCCCCGCAGGCGAGCCGGAAGATCAACGGGAAGCTGGCACGGCCCCTCTTCGGGCTCCCGCGCACGGTGGTCGCGAGTGCGCGTCCCGAGCTCCACTCGCTCGCCGTCCGCAACCTCCTGCGCGGCAAGGCGCTCGGCCTTCCCTCGGGCCAGGCCGTCGCGACCGCGGTCGGCGCGACCCCGCTCACGAACGCCCAGCTCGGCCTCGGCGGGTCGGCCTGGGCGGGCCAGGCGCCGCTGTGGTTCTACATCCTCAAGGAGGCGGCGCGGCAGCCGCAGAACGGGCGCCGGCTCGGGCCCGTCGGCGGCCTGATCGTCGCCGAGGTCCTGCTCGGCCTTCTCAAGCACGACTCGACCTCGTTCGTGAACGCCGACACGCCCTGGAAGCCGATCCGGCCGATCGCTCCCGCCGCCGGGAAGTTCGGGATCGTCGACCTGCTGAGGTTCGCCGGCGTGGCTTGAAGACGCGCGTCAGCCCGCCGGCTACGGCTCCGGCTCGCGATCGCGCTCGTCCTCGCCGCCGCCGGCCTGGCGGCCGCCCCCGCGTACGCCGGCGCGGCACCGGACGGCACGGTCGCCGCCCTGCTCGACCCGCTCGGGACGCTCGTCCCGGCCCGGGCGCACCAGCCGCCCCGGGCCGCGCGCACCTCCCCGTCCAGCTGCCTGCTCGACCGGAACCCGCGCCGAGCGTGCCGCGCGCCGGCGCCCCGCCTTCGCCGCGTTCCCGGCGGCGGCCCCCGTTCGGGGCCGGGGCCGCTCCTCCGCTACGTGGTACAGGTCGAGCGGGGCGCCGACGTCGACGCCGACCGGGCGGCGCGGACGATCGAGGGGATCCTGGCCGACCCGCGCGGCTGGGGCGGCACCGGCCGCGTGTCCTTCCGGCGTGTCCCCAGCCCGCCCGCCGACTTCGACGTCGTGCTGGCGAGGCCCGCGAGCGTCGACCGGCTCTGCGCGCCGCTCAGCACCGACGGCGTCTTCTCCTGCGGCCTGGAAGGACGCGCAGTCCTCAACCTCATGCGCTGGCGGCACGGCGCGCGCGGCTTCGGCGGAGAGATCGACGCCTACCGCCGCTACCTCGTGAACCACGAGGTCGGGCACGCGCTCGGCCACGCGCACGCATCGTGCGCGCGCGCGGGCGCGCCGGCGCCCGTGATGATGCAGCAGACGATCCGCGTCGGCGCCTGCCGGCCGAACGGCTGGCCGCTTCCGCGGGAGCGGGGCTAGGCGCTCTCCCGGACCTGGGCGACCGCCTGCTCGAAGAGCTCCTCCGGCTGCGCGCCGAGGACGAGCAGGCTGCGGTCGAGGACGAAGGCCGGGATGGCATTGATCCCGAGGCGCTGCGCGTCCCGGGTCGAGCCGACGACGCGGTCGGCGTACCCGTCGTCGCCGATCGCCCCGGCCGCCTCGTCCCGCTCCAGCCCCGCCTCCGCCACGAGGTCGAGGAGCACCTCGTCGTCTCCGAGGTCGGCCCGCTCCGACCAGTAGGCGTGCATGAGCCGCGTGTGCACCGGGTCGTGCAGTCCATGCTCGCGCGCAAGCTCCGTGACCTGGAGGGCATGGAGCGTGTTCGGCATCCTCGGCGACGGGTCGAATGTCAGACCGGCCGCCTCGACTGCCTGCCGCGTGCGCTCGTCCACCCCCGGCCCGTAGCGTCGCTCGAGCTCGCTCCGGAAGACACCCTCATCCGGATACTCGGGGTGCAGGAAGAACGGAAGCCAGTCGACGTGCGCGCCGTACCGGCGCTCCAGCCACTCGGCCCGGGCGAGGCCGACGTAGCAGAAGGGTCAGGTGTAGTCGCTCCAGATCGTGACGGCGAGCGGGTCCACGCCGTTCACACTAGCGACTAGGCGCTGCCCGTCCGGTGGAGCGCGGCGTGGATCTCGCGGCCGACCTTGGCGGGGACACCTGGAACGCCCTCCAGCTCCTCGGAGCTGGCCGCGAGCAGCCGCTCGGGCGAGCCGAAATGGTTGATGAGGGCGCGCTTCCGCGCCGGCCCGACGCCGGGGAGGGCATCGAGGATCGACTCCCTCGCCTTCGTGTCGCGGCGCTGCCGGTGGAAGCCGAGGGCGAAGCGGTGCGCCTCGTCGCGGATGCGCTGCAGGAGCTGGAGGCCGGGCGAGTCGCGCTCGAGCACGATCGGCTTCGACCTCCCCGGCACGAACACCTCCTCCTCCCGCTTCGCGAGCGCGATCACGGCGACCCGCGGCAGGTCGAAGGTCTTCAGCGCCGTCAGGGCCGCCGAGAGCTGGCCCTTGCCGCCGTCGACGACGACGAGGTTCGGGATCGCCGCGAAGCCCTCGTCGTAGCGCTCGGCCGTGACCTCCTTCGCCCGCCGGAAGCGGCGCGAGATCACCTCGGCCATCATCGCGAAGTCGTCCTGACCCTCGACGCTTTTGATCCCGAACTTCCGGTAGTGCGCCTTCTTGGGCACGGCGTCCTGGAAGACGACCATCGAGCCGACCGGCGACTCGCCCTGGATCGTCGAGATGTCGAAGCACTCGATCCGGATCGGCAGGCTCTCGAGGTTCACGCACTCGCGGAGCTCCTCCAGCGCCTCGATGCGCCGGAGCCGCTTCCGCTCCCGGTTGGCGGCGTCGCTCTCGAGGGCGAGCTCGGCGTTCTGCTGGGCCAGCTCCTGCAGGCGCCGCTTCTCGCCGCGGCGCGCCGGGCGCACCTCGACCCGTGAGCCGCGCAGGTCGGAGAGGTACCCGGCGAGCGCCTCCGTCGGGCCGACGCCCGCGGGGACGACGATCAGCGGCGGGACGCTCGGTGCTCCGCCGTAGTACTCGAGGCAGAAGGACTCGAGCAGCTGCGGGACCTCCTCCGCGGCCGCGTTCTCGAGGTAGAAGGTGTGCCGGTCGACCAGGCGCCCGCCGCGGAGCGGGAAGACCTGGACGGCGGCGGTGCGGCCTGCCGCGGCGATGCCGATCACGTCGACGGTGCCGATGGCGCGCTTGTCGGCGGCCTGCCGCTCGGCTAGGTGGCGGACGGCGGTGAGTCGGTTGCGGTAGCGAGCGGCCTCCTCGAACTCCTGCCGTTCGGCCGCGGCGCGCATCTTCCCCTCAGCTCGCGCAGGACGGGCCTGGTCTCGCCGGAGAGGAACTCGATCACCCGCTCGACGATCGCGCGGTACTCCTCCTTCGTCACGTAGCCGACGCACGGGGCCAGGCAGCGGTCGATGTGGTAGTCGAGGCACGGGATCCCGGAGTGGCGCCCCGGCTGCGGCCCCTCGCACGGCCGGTACGGAAAGACGCGGTTCAGGACGTCGAGCGTCTCCCGCACCTTCTTCGCCGAGGCGTACGGGCCGAAGTAGACGACGCCGCGCCGGTGCCGCTCCCGCGTGAACATGACCCGCGGGTACTCGTCCTCGACGGTCACCGCGATGTAGGGGTAGCTCTTGTCGTCGCGAAGGCGGACGTTGAACGTCGGCCGGTAGCGCTTGATCAGGTTTTGCTCGAGGTGGAACGCCTCCACCTCGGTCGAGGTGACGATCACCTCGATGCCCTCCACGCGCTCGATCAGCCGGTCGAGCCCGAGTCGGCTGTCGCCGCCGCGGAAGTACGAGCGCACGCGGGCGCGGAGCGACTTGGCCTTGCCGACGTAGAGGACGGCGTCATTCGCGTCCCGGAAGAGGTAGACGCCCGGCTTCGCCGGGAGCTCCCGGAGCTGCTGCTCGATGCGCTCCTCGCGTCTCGTCTCGGCCGCGGTAGCCACGTCCAGCTCAGCCTAGCCAGGCGCCCCGAAGGGCCCCGGCCGCCCGGGCGCTTGTGTTCCACCGGCACAAGCCCTTCTCCTCTGCTCGAGCGGGGGCTGGTTCCCGAGCGGCTCGTGCGCGTGGAACACAAGCGGGGTCAGGGGCGCTCGCGGTACCAGGCCCACGCCCGGGCGAAGAGGGCCTCGACGAACGGCTTCTTCAGCTCCCAGTAGGCGGCGTGGGTCGACGACTCCGCGGCGATCCGCTGCTTCTCGGCCGCGTAGCGGCCTGCCTCGGCGGGGTGCGCTCGGAGGTAGTCACCGAAGGCACGGTGCCGGTGCCAGTGCTCGCCGCCGAGCTCGACGACGTGGACGTGGCGGGACCGGCGGCCGGCCTCGTCCTTGCGGAAGAAGAGCCGGCCCGGGAGGCCGTTCTCGCCCAGGTACTCGTAGCCGAGCCCCTCCATTGCGGCGATCCGGTCGGCCGGGAGCTCGAGGCGCTCGAGACCGGCGGAGATGTCGATCACCGGCTTCGCCGCGAGGCCGGGAACTGCCGTCGAGCCCATGTGCTCGAGCTCGACCGCGCCGGGGCCGAGCGCGCGCCGCACACACTCCGCCTCCTCGGCGTACAGGCCCGGCCAGGCCGAGTCGTAGTCGACGACCTCGAGCGGCGGCTCGCGCAACGACGCGGCGACGGCGTCGAGCACCTCGCCTGCGCTCCCGCGGAGCACGAGCTCCGCGCGGCCGTCGGCCCACGTGGGCGTGCGGTTGAGAACGGCGACCATGCCGCCGGCGGCGAGCGTCGCACGCGGGAGGTCGGCGACCGGGTAGACCTCGAGCGAGGAGCCGACGACGAGGAGCAGGCCCGCCGCCTCGGCGAGCGCCGTGGCGCGCTCCATCGCGCCCAGCGGCATCGCCTCGTCGAAGAAGACGACGTCGGGCTTGAGGATCGCCCCGCAGGCGCCGCACGGCGGCGACCCGTGCGCCTCGATCAGCGGGACGACCTCGGCGAGCGGGTAGCCGGCGCCGCACGCGGGGCAAGACGACGTCCGGATGGAGCCGTGCACCTCCACCACCTCGCGGGAGCCCGCCCGCTCGTGCAAGAGGTCGATGTTCTGGGTGACGACCGCGCGCACGAGCCCGCGCCGCTCGAGCGCGGCGAGTGCGAGGTGCGCGGAGTTCGGCTCCGCGGCGGTCAGCATCGCGAAGCGGGGCGCGTAGAAACGCCAGACCTTCTCGGGGTCGCGCCGGAAGGCCCCGATCGTGCCGTACTCGCGCGGGTCGAACTCGGCCCAGATCCCGGTCGGCGAGCGAAAGTCGGGCACGCCGCTCTCGGTCGAGACGCCGGCGCCGGTGAGGACGACGCACGGCTGGCTTGCGCGGATCAACTCGGCCAGCTCGCGGATGATCGGGTCTGCGCTCGTCACGATCGGCGCTCGGCGCACCCGGGCGCCGGGCCTCTTATTTTTGCGTGCGGACGGTCGGGTCGGCACTGCGCAGGCGAGCTAGGTGATCGAGCGCTTGAGCAGCACGATCGGCCACGCCATCAGGTCGCCGTACTTGAGCGAGAGACCGACCGCTTCCCAGCCCTCGGCGCCCAGCTCGTTCAGGCGCTCCGGCATCCAGGCCTGGTCGTCCTTCTTGAGGCTCTTCGCCTCCTTGAGGGGAACGACGAGGTACTCGAACGTGGTCGCCGAAGCCGCGGGCGCGTCGAGCACGGGCGTTGTCGTCATCGTCGACACCTCCTTTCGGCTCGACGCTCTCACAACGGCTGGCCCTCCGCATCCGCGAAGACACGTACCTCCCGCTCGGCCATCCCCGCGACTCGAGGGAACAAGACCCGGCAGCGAGTCGTTCGAAGGTCACGATGGACGCGAACGGGCGCAGGGAGATGCTGGACACCACCTTCGGCGCGGTCTGCCAGACGACCGGCTGCAGCGCGGAGCGGCGGCGCACGCTGGAAGAGGTTGTCAACCTCGCCGTCGAGCTCGCCCGCGAGGGGCGCGAGGGCAGGAAGATCGGGACGCTCTTCGTGATCGGCGACGTCGCGCTCGTCACCGAGCAGTCGCGGCCGCTGATCCTCGACCCGCTCTTCGGGCATCCGGATGACCTCCTGCGCGTCGAGAGCCCCGAGTTCCGCGAGACCGTCAAGGAGCTGGCCCAGCTCGACGGGGCGTTCCTGCTCGGCGACGACGGCACCTTCGTCTCGGCCGGCCGCTTCATCGACGTGGACGTGACCGCGCCAGAGAACTTCCTCCCGGGACTGGGCACGCGCCACGCCGCCGCGGCCTCCGTCTCCCGCACGACCGGCGCGATCGCGGTCGTCGTCTCGCAGAGCTCGGTCGTGCGTGTCTTCGCGCGCGGCGAGGTGCGCGCCGAGATCATCCCCGAGCTCTTCCTCATGTCGCGCGAGAGCCTCTTCACGCGCTCCGCCGAGGTCAAGCAGCTGCCGGAGGCCGGTCTGACGCTCGCGGTCGCCGCCGAGGGGTAGCCTGACCCTGGTCCCTCGCCTACGGTGAGGGGATCGCAGCGACCCGCACCCACGCCACGCTCGACGCTCGCGCACGCAAACTCCTCGAGGCGAACACCCAGACCGGCGAGCTCGACGGCCGGCTCTTCCGCTTCACGGTCCCGAGCGTGCGCGACTACCCGTTCCAGTGGTTCTGGGACTCCTGCTTCCACGCGATCGTCTGGTCGCGCTTCGACGCCGAGCGCGCCGCTGACGAGCTGCGCGGCCTCCTCGCCGTGCAGGAGCCCGACGGCCTCGTCCCGCACGTCGTCTTCTGGCGCGGCGACCTTGTCTCACGCCGCCGGTGGCACCACCTCGAGAGCCGGACGGCGGGGCGCATCCCCTTCCACCGCGCGCCGATGACGACGGCGCAGATGCAGCCGCCCGTGCTGGCCCAGGCGGTGGAGCGGGTGGTCGAGGCCGGCGCGGAGGGCTTCCTCGCCGAAGCCCTCCCCCACGTCGAGCGCTACTACCGCTACCTCGCGGCTCTCCGTGACCCGGACGGGGACGGGCTGGTCTCGGTCGTGTCGCAGTTCGAGAGCGGGCTCGACTTCAGCCCCGCCTACGACGAGGCGATCGGCGTCCGGCGGCCGACGCCGGCGTCGTTGTTCATCCGCACGAGGCTCCCGCAGCTGCTCAACAAGCTGGCGAACTACGATCTGGAAACGATCTTCCGTCGGTACCGCCACCACCTGGAGGACGTGCTCGTGAACGCGGTCTACGGCCAGGGCCTGCACGCGCTCGCGCGGCTGGCGTCTCGGGGCGGGCACGAAGCGACGGCACGCTGGGCGGAGCGCACGGCCGCCGACGCGACCGAGGCGCTCCTCGAGCGCTGCTGGGACGAGCGCCTCGGCCTCTTCGTCAACCTCGCCGGACCGGACGAGCGGCGCTCGCGCGTGAAGACCATCCACGGCCTCATGCCCCTCGTCCTCCCCGACGTGCCAACCGGAGTCGCCGACCGGCTGGTCGAGCACCTCTGCGACCCGCTCACCTTCGACGCCCCCTACCCGGTGCCGTCGGTCGCGCTCGACGAGCCGACCTTCCTGCGCGACCATCGGCTCCGCGGCTTCCGCTTCATCTGGCGCGGGCCGCTCTCGCTGAACACGAACTGGTTCCTCGTCCACGGCCTTCGAAGCCACGGCTACGACGACGTCGCCGAGCGCATCGCAGTCCGCTCGCACGAGGTCGTCGAGAGGGGCGGCCTGAACGAGTTCTACGACCCCCTCGAGGGCCGTCCGGTCGGCGCCGAACAGTTCGCCTGGGCCACGCTGGTCGTCGACCTGTAGATGCCGCGGGCGCGTCCGCCTGCCCGCCGGCGGACGCGCCGCGCCGGCTCGACGCTACGCGGGAAGCCGTCACGTGAGTGGGTACGATTGAGCCGTGTCCGCGGAGACTTCGACGCAATACGTCGCCTACACGCTCTACAAGGCAGATCCAGCTTGGCTGCGGCTCCCGATCGAGGAGCGCGCGGCCGCCAAGGAGGCCTTCGCCGATGTGGTCGAGGACTGGGCCGAGCGCCTGGAGCTGAGGAGCTACAGCGTCATCGGCGTGCGCCCCGAGGCCGACTTCATGCTCTGGAAGCTGACCGAGCGCTACGACGATCTCCGCGAGCTCGGAACCTCGCTGAACGGGACGCCGCTCGCCGGCTGGCTGACGACGCCGTACTCCTACCTCGCCGCGAGCGAGCCGTCGCAGTACTTCGAACAGAAGAACAAGCGGCCGCGCCGGGTCGTGCCTCGCGGGGCGCCGTACCTCGTCGTCTACCCGTTCGTGAAGAAGCGCGACTGGTACTCGCTCCCCATGGACGACCGCCGCCGGGCGATGCAGGAGCACGCGGCCGTCGGTAGCCGCTTCGTCACGATCACGAACCACACCACGTACTCGTTCGGGATCGACGACCAGGAGTTCATGACGGCGTTCGAGTGCGAGGAGCCCTCCGACTTCCTCCAGCTGATGAAGACCCTGCGGGAGACGGAAGCGAGCCGCTACACGGAGCGCGACACGCCCATCTTCGTGGGCACCGCGCAGCCGATCCGCGAGCTCCTGGACTCGCTGGACGGCGCGGCCGCCAGGGTCCCGTCGAGCTAGGCCACATCCGGCCGGCCGGACCGTCAGAGCCGGGCGCAGCCAGTCCCGAAGTGCCCACCCCGTCTGCGTCTTGTGACACACATCCTGTCCCCGACGGACGCGTCCAGGGGTCAGACCCCCGGCCGTGGCCGCGGGGGACATGCGCGCGGGCGGCTGCGCGCGGGCGGCTCAGTAGCCGTACGTGTGCTCGTCGCGCCAGGCTCGCCACATGCCGAAGACGCCCGCGGCGACGGCCGCGATGCACGCGATCGTCTCCAGCCCGGAGTTCGGAAACCACGGGGTGAAGGCGACCCCGACGGCGGCGATTGCCAGGGCGGCGCCGCCGTAGAAGACGAGCCGCGTTCGCAATGACCACTGGGCGATGTCCTCGCGGTTGCGCCGCCAGAGGACGAAGAGGACGTAGGCGATCGCGACGAGGAAGAGCACCTGCAGGAAGCGCACGATCACGACCAGCCCGAAGCCGAGCTGGAGCGCGGTGATCACGGCCGCGATCAGGACGAGGATGCCGAAGTTGCGGAGGCTCGGGGAGACGTTCATATCCCGGTCGTGTAGGCACGGATCGAGAGGGCCGTGGCGACCAGGGCCGCGCCGGAGAACCAGAGGAGCCGCCTGGCGGGCACCGGCGGGGCGTAGAGCCACGGCGAGAGGACGGCGAGGAGGGCGAGGCCGCCGTAGACCGCGTGGAGGCGGTCCGGCAGCGAGCTGCCGCCGGAGAGAAGGAGCAGGCCGAGCGCCACCTGCGCGATCAGGAGCGCCTGGGCGAGAGCCAGCACATGGGCGTAGATCCGCCCGGGCGTCCGCTTCCGCCAGAGGTAGGCTAGGCCCCAGCCGGCGGCCAGGCCGTTGGCGACGATCAGGAGGACGGCGTTGAGTGAGTGCAGCTCGCGCACTGCTTCCCAGCGTACAATCCGCGTTCGTGATCGAGGAAGGCAAGCCGGCTCCGGACTTCGAGCTCACGAGCGACGCGGGCTCGCAGGTGCGCCTGTCCGACCTCCGCGGCCGGCCCGTCGTGCTCTACTTCTACCCCCGCGACGACACCCCCGGGTGCACCGCCGAGGCGTGCAGCTTCCGTGACGCCTACGCCGAGTTCGAGGAGAGCGGGATCACGATCCTCGGCGTCAGCCCCGACGCGGAGGCCTCCCACGTCAAGTTCAAGGAGAAGCACGGCCTGCCGTTCACGCTCCTCTCCGACCCCGATCACACGGTCGCGGAGCTCTACGGCGTCTGGGTCGAGAAGAGCATGTACGGAAAGACGTCGATGGGAATCAAGCGCTCCACCTTCGTGATCGACGCCGACGGGAACGTCGCCAGGGCGATGCTCGGCGTCAAGCCCGACGGCCACGCCGACGACGTGCTGGCCGCTCTCTAGAAGACCGCGAGGGCGAGCCGCGTGCCGCCGTGCCAGAGCGCGGCGAAGAGGAGGACGGCTGCGCCGGCCAGGATCAGGAGCACCTGGGCGCCGACGGCGAAGGAGACGGCGTTCGCGGTCCCGACGCCGCTCGCGATCAGGATCGCAGCGCCCGCGCCCGCCTGGGTCGCCGCCCCCGCGGGCGCGATCGGCAGCGCGCCGGAGGCGGCCGCCGCGCAGAGGAACGCGATCGCGATCGGGAGAGAGAGCGTGAAGCCGAGCGCCTGCAGCAGGAGGAAGAGCCCGAACGCCCGGGTGAGCCAGGAGGCGAGCACGAGCACCCACGCCTGCCAGGCGTCCCGGGGCAGGATCACGCGCTCACCGAGCCAGCGGGCGATCCGGAAGCGGAGCAGCCGGGTGCTCGCGGTCAGGCGCGGGAGGAGCGCGATGACGACCGCGGCCCCGAAGCCGGCGAGGGCGACGACCGCAAGGGCTCCGCGCACCGTGCCCGATGCGTCGGCCATGACGGCGGCGGTACCGGCGAGGGGCATGAGCGCCGCCGTGTCCACGAGCCCGAGCATGAAGAGCGAGAGGCAGACGGGGCCGACGCCGGCCCGCCCGTTCGTCGCCCTGCGGACGACGGCGACGCGGACGACGTCGTCGAACCGTCCGGGGAGCGCCGCACCCGTGACGCTGGCCGCGCCGCACGCCACCCCGAGGGCGAGCGGCCGCGGCCGCTCGCCGGGGGCGAACAGCCGGTGCCAGCCGTAGGCCTTGAAGGCGTACGCGAGCACGAACAGCGTGCTCGCGGCCGCGACGAGGCCGAGGTCGGCGCCCTCGAACGGCCACCCGATCCCCGCGAAGTGACGGGCGGCGAGCACCGAGACGGCGATCGCGAACGCCCCGACCCCGAGGTTCAGTCCCAGCTTCCCACGCGGGGACCGGCACAGGTCGTAGGGCCTTCTCATCGCATGGTTCATCGGCTGGCGGGGGAACGGTCTCAACCCGCATACGGGGGTACCGCCGTACCCGAATGAGGCGAAGACCGGGCGGGCTCGCCCGTTCCCCGTTCGGGGGATTGTACGGACGGCGGCCACCGCCTACCGTGGGAACCGAAAGGAGTCGCAGCATGGCCCTGACTGCACGCCATGCGGCCGAGCACGATCGGTACGAGGTTCACGAGATACTCGCGGGCGCGCCGGCGCTCGACCTCCGCCTGCGCTTCGAGGCCGAGGACTTCGGCGCGGCCGTGGACTTCGCATTCGCCTACCTCGAGCGACGCGACCCGGGCCGGGAGGGCACCGTCAGCGCCCTCGAGATCGTCCACGTGACCCCCTCCGGGCGGGAGACCGCCTGGACGTACAGTCACGCGCAGTCGCGGAGCATCGCCGGCGACCTCGTCCGGGTCTGGGGCTTCGACCCCGGCCAGGGCTGGCGTAGCCCCTACCGAACGCCGCCTCGGCCCACGCCCGCCCGCAACTACTGACCCGCCCGCGGCACGCTCGGCCAGGCTTGGCTAACCTGGCTGAGCCCCAATGTCCGAGCGCGGGAACGCCGTCAGCGAGATCGTCGAGCAGCTCGTCACCGACGCGCGGCGTCACGAAGGGCTCTCGGCAGACGAGCTCGCGGGCCGCGCCGGCCTGCACCCCGACTACGTCGGTCTGCTCGAGCGCCGCGCTCGACAGCCGACGCTCGCCGCGGCCTCCAGTCTCGCGGACGCCCTCGGACTCAGCCTCGCCGATCTCGTGGCCGAGGCCGAGAACGAGGCGGGGAACGGCGGCCCGCCGGACCTCGAGCTGGTGCCGGCGCCGCCCAGGCGCCAGGCGGACCGCGGCCTCCTCGGCGACTGTTCTGGGCTCACCGAGATCACCGGCCTCACCGGCGCGACGGTCGGGCGGGCGATCGACATCGCCTACCGGAGGATCGACGGTATCGACGAGCAGCTGCGCCGGACGGGCGCACGCCCGCTCAGCGCCCTGATCGGCACCGCCCAGCTCACCTCGCTCCTGGCCGACCTGCTCGGAGCCGGCATCGCGGAGGCCTCGACCGGTCGCTACGTCCACAACGGCCCCGACCAGGCGCCTGACCTGCTGCCGATGCGGCAAGGGCTCCCGGAACTCGAGCTCCGGACGGCGCTCGAGACGGGCCTCCCGGTCGGCGGTGAGGGGCGGGCCGGCGTCTTTCTCGTGTTCCGCTACGTGCTCGTCGACCGGAGCGGGACATTCGTCCGCGGGAAGGACTCGCGCGGCGATATCGCCGCCGTCTGGGAGGCTCGGTTCGGTGAGCTCGACGAGAAGGCCTTCGGCGGCCGGGCGCGCTCGCAGAGCGCAAACGCGCGTCTGCGCAAGGCCGCGCTCGAGGGGATGGAGCTCGTCTACTACGACCCCGCCCTCCTTCCCTACGCGAAGGCGACGGGCGAGTATGCCGTCGAGCCCGAGCTCCCGGCCGACACCCGCTAGACCACGCGCCTTCCGGTTCTTGCGTTCGCACGATCCGCGACGCGAAGTATCGGTAGCGTGGGGAGAACACGTCGTCGGGCCGATGAGTTCCGCGACTTCATGCGGTCTTGACTGAAAACACGACGCGAGAGTGGGGAGCGAAGGCGAAATGACGGATCACAACACTGGCACTGACGGTCAGGACGGGCGCATGCCCGTGGACGGAAAGCCCATGGCCACCCGGCGAGCGGCGCACGAGCGGCTCTCGACCGGCACGCTCGCACGCTGGGCGCGCGCATGCGCGACGCACCCGTGGCGCGTCGTCGGCGCCTGGGTCGCGATCGTCGTCGCCCTCTTCTTCCTGGTGGTCACCGTCGGCGGGAGCCTCAAGGACGAGTTCGAGATCCCGGGCTCGGACAGCCAGAAGGCGACCGACCTGATCGAGTCCGAGTTCGCGTCCGAGCAGGGCGGCGTCCTGAATCTCGTCTTCGCCGCGCCCGAGGGGGAGCAGCTGGACACTCCGGAGCGCCGGGCGGCGATCGAGGACGCGGTCGCGCGCCTCCAGACGGACGAGTTCGCCCCCACCGAGGACACGGCCGGGATCGAGAGCGTCGGCGACCCCTTCAGCGAGGACACGGTGTCCGACGACGGCCGCATCGCCTACGCCGAGGCCCAGTTCGACCGGGTCATCTACGACGAGGATCGTGACGCGGTCGTCGCAGTCGAGGATGCCGTCCGCGAGACCGTCGAGCCCGCCGGCGTGACCGTCGAGTTCAACGGCGACGCCGAGTTCCCGCCCATCGAGCAGGGGACGCAGGAGCTGCTCGGCCTGCTCGCCGCGCTGATCGTCCTTCTGATCGTCTTCCGGACCTTCGTGGCGACGGCGATCCCGATCGCCCTCGCGCTGACGGCGGTCGGAAGCGCGTTCCTGCTGCTCTTCATCATCGCGGGGCTCACCGACATCAACACGATCACGCCGCTCCTCGTCTCGATGATCGGGCTGGGCGTCGGGATCGACTACTCGCTCTTCATCGTCACGCGGTACCGGCAGCTCCTGCACGAGGGGCTGGCCCCTGTCGACGCCGCCGCGGAGGCGGGCGCCTCGGCCGGCCGCGCCGTTCTCTTCGCCGGCGCGACCGTGGCGATCTCGGTCACGGGCCTCGCCTTCTTCGGCCTCGACTTCGTGACGAAGCTCGGAATCGGCTCCGCCCTGGGCGTGCTGACGACCGTGCTGATCGCGAACTCGCTCCTGATCGCCGTCCTGCGGCTGCTCGGGCACAAGATCGACCGGCTGAAGGTGCCCTTCCTGCGGCAGATCGACGACTCGGAGGCCGCGCGCGAGCGGAGCCCGTTCGGCCGCTGGGGACGGTTCGTCACCTCCCACGCGCGGGCGGTGTTCGTGGTTGTCCTCCTCGTGCTCCTGGCCCTGGCGGGAACGTCGCTTCTCGTCCGCCTGGGCGCCTCCGACCAGGGAACCCAGCCGAAGGAGCAGACCGCGCGGCGGGCGTACGACCTGCTCGCCGAGGGCTTCGGAGCCGGGTTCAACGGCCCGATTCCGATCGTCATCGACGTGAATGACGATCCCGACGCGCCCCAGCGTGTCTACGACGCCGTCCAGAGCCTCCCCGGCGTGGCCTCCGTCCGCGAGCCGCAGCTGAACGACGAGGGGACCGTCGGCATCGTCTTCGTCACGCCGGACTCGGCCCCGCAGGACGAGGCGACCGACGACCTCGTCCACACGTTGCGGGACGACGTCGTCCCGGCCGCGACCGAAGGCAGCGACGCCAACGTGTACGTCGCCGGCCTGACCGCGGCGTTCGTGGACATCGCCGACCGCATCATGTCGCGACTGCCGATCTTCCTGCTCTACATCATCGGCGTCACCTTCATCGTGCTCGCGATGGCCTTCCGCTCGATCGTCATCTCCCTGACGGCGGCGATCACGACGATCCTGTCGGCGTTCGTCGGCTTCGGCGTGCTGACGCTGGTGGTGCAGGAGGGCCACCTCCTCGGCCTGACGGGCCTCGACCGGACGGGTCCGATCGAGACGTTCGTGCCGCCGATCGCCTTCGCGATCCTGTTCGGGCTCTCGATGGACTACATGGTCTTCCTGATGAGCCGGATCCGGGAGGAGCACGTCCACGGCCTGGAGACGCGCGAGGCGGTCGAGCACGGGATGGCGGCCATCGGCCGGGTGATCGTCGCCGCCGCGATCATCATGGGCACGGTCTTCGCGGCCTTCATCCTCACGCCCGATCGCATTTCCAAGGAGTTCGGCCTCCTGCTCGCGGTCGCGATCCTCACGGACGCCCTCCTCGTCCGGATGACGCTCGTCCCGTCGTTCCTGACGCTTCTGGGCGAGAAGTCGTGGTACATCCCGCGCTGGCTCGACCGGCTGCTCCCGAACCTGACGATCGAGTCGCCGCACGACTCCGAGGCGCCGCGGGTCGCCCTGCCGGAGCCCGAGCGGGAGCCCGTCGGGCGGCGCTGAGAAGACGGACGGGGCGGCGGGGCCTCACGGGCGCCGCCGCCCGCTAGCCGAGGAACGCGAGCACGCGCTCCCGGAGCAACGCAGCCGCCCGCTGGTCGTGCTCGGCGAAGTAGTGCTCGGTGCCGGGGTAGACGAAGAGCTCCGCCCCGGGCACGGTCGCGGCGAGCCCCCGGGCGATCTCGACGTCCTCGTCGCCCTCGAGGATGTGCAGCTGCAGCGGCACCCCTTCCGGCCACGCCGCCGGCCAGTTGCCGCCCCAGCGGCCGGGCTCCACGGCCGAGTAGCAGAGCACGGCGCCGCGCGCGCCCGGCCGCGTCTGGGCGAGCGACTGGGCAGGCAGCACCCCGAGGGAGAAGCCGACGTAGACGACCTCGCCCGGCAGCGACTCGACGAGCGCGCGGGCGCGGTCGACGATCCCCTCCGGCCCGCCGAGCTCCTGTGAGTAGGCGAGGCCCTCCTCGATCTCTGCGAACGTCCGGCCGTCGTAGAGGTCGGGAGTGTGCACGGTGTGCCCGGCGTCGCGAATCGTGCTCGCGAAACGGTCGACGTAGTCGGTGAGCCCGAGCGCGTGGTGGAAGACGACGACCTCAGCCATGCGACGCCTGGTCTTTACCCCCTGTCGTTCTATCTCATGCGGATGAGAGGTTCGATCTGCATCGTCAGGCCGGCGATCAGGCCGCCGTCGTCCGTGAAGAAGAGCGTCGCGAGCCGCGGCTCCTGGCCGCCGGCAGACGAGGATTGTCCGACGATGACACAACCAAAGGCGACCTCCAGCAGACAGGGTGGTCCGCAAATGAGCGCCGCCGCAGCCTCCCTCGGCGTCAGTCGAGCGGAGGCCGCCGGTCCTGGACGTCGGGTGTGGCCGCAAACAGGGCCTGGGCGACGGCGAGAACGGTATCGTCGCGCCGCGGCGCGGCCGTGAGCTGCGCACCTATCGGAATGCCGAGCCGGTCGAAGCCCACGCGGACGGAGCAGGCCGGCAGCCCGAAGAGATCCTGGGGCACCGTGTACGGCATGACCAGGTCCCGGAAGCGGAGCTCGGCGCCCTCGAGCCGGTGCTCTTCGATCGCTATCGGGGAGCCTGCCGCCACCGGCGTAAGCAGGGCGTCGGCACGCTCGAAGAGCGTGGCGAAGCTGGCGCGGAGGCGCTCGCGCGTGGCGCTGGCGTCGAGGTAGTCGCCGAGCGTGATCGCCTCGGCGGCCTCGAGCCGACCGCGCACGTCGCGGCCGTATTCGTCCCGGCGCGCCGGGTAGAGGCCGGCGCGCGAATGCGTGGCCAGCGCCTCTGCGCGCTGGATCGCGACGAACGTCGGGTGGATCGACTCCGCACCCCGGAGCGGCAGCTCCACGATGTCGGCACCGAGCTCGCGAACGGTGCGCAGAGCGCTCTCGAAGGCGCGCTCGACGTCCTCGGCGAGCGGGATCATGTGGAGGTCCGGGCAGACGGCGAGCGTGAGGCCGTCGAGACGCTCGGAGGGCGGCTCACCGGGCGCGCGCGGCGTTTCCTCGATCGCGCGGAGCAGCAGTGCGGCATCCGAGGGCGTGCGCGCCATCGGCCCGGGGTGGTCGAGCGACGGCGCAAGCGGCCACACGCCATCGGTGCTCACGCGGCCGAACGTGGGCTTCAGTCCGACCGTGCCGCAGAACGCGGACGGCACGCGGATCGAGCCGCCCGTGTCGCTCCCGATCGCAAGCGGAACCAGCCAGGCCGCGAGCGCGACCGCGGAGCCGCCGCTCGACCCGCCGGAGATCCGCTCGGCTCGCCAGGGGTTGCGGCTCGTGCCCATCAGCTCGTTCACGGAGGTGATGCCCCAGGCGAACTCGTGTGTCTGCGTCTTGCCGACTAGGATCGCGCCCGCCTCGCGCGCCCGCCGCACTGCCGCGGCGTCCTCCGCCGGGGTGTGGTCGGCGAACATCGGCGACCCGTAGGTCGTACGGACACCCGCCGTGTCGAACAGGTCCTTGACCGCGAACGGGACACCGGCGAGCTCGCCCCGGGGCTGACCCCGGGAGTACTCGAGCTCGCAGGCCCGCGCCTCCTCCCGGGCCCGCTCGGCGCACACGGTCGTGAACGCGCCGAGCGCAGGATCGAGCTCTTCGATGCGCGCGAGAAGTGCGTCGACCGCCTCGAGGGGTGAGAGCCGCCGCGTGCGGTAGGCGGCGAGGAGCTCGCCTGCCGTCAGGTCGACGGGACTCTCGCTCATCGCTCGCCGGCGAAGGATGCGGCGATGTGCTTTCGCTGCACCTTTCCGGTCGGCGTGCGAGGGATCCCTTCGACCGCGTGGATCACCGTCGGCACCTTGAACGCGGCGAGGCGCTCGCGGCAGTGCTCCACGAGCTCGTCCGGCGTCGCGTCGGCGCCGAGCTCGACCGCCGCGCCCACCACCTCTCCGTACGTCACGTCCGGGATGCCGAAGCAAACGGCATCGGAGACGGCGGGGTGCGCGCGCAGGACATCCTCGATCTCGTACGGGGAGATGTTCTCGCCGCCGCGCAGGATCATCTCCTTCAGGCGGCCCTGAAGGTAGAGGTACCCGTCGACGAGAACGCCCCGATCGCCGGTGCGAAACCAGCCGTCGCGGAACGCCTCGGCATTTGCCTCCGGGTTGTTGAGGTAGCCGGCGGTGACACCGGGTCCGCGCACGACGACCTCGCCGGGCTCGCTCGCGTCCACGTCCCGCCCGTTCGTGTCCACCACCCGCACCTCCGCGCCGGCAGTGACGCCGACCGAGCCTGGGATGCGACGGCCCGGCGGAAGTGGGTTGGAAGCGATCTGATGACTCGCCTCCGTCATCCCGTACGCCTCCAGCACCGGCACACGGTATGCGCCCTCTGCTCGTTGCATGAGCTCGGGCGAGAGCGGCGAGCTACACGAGCGCACGAACCTCAGCGCCGGCGGCGGGTCCTGCTCGCCCCTGGCATCGAGCGCCTTCTTGTGCGTGGTCGGCCCGGCCGAGAACCAGGTGGCGGCATGGTCGGCGGCCTGCGACCAGAAGCCGCGGCTCGTGTAGCGGCGCGGGATGATCACGCTCCCGCCGGAGGCGAGCGCCGAGAGGGTCGATGCGACGAGCCCGTGAACGTGGAAGAGAGGCATCGCGCAGAAGGAGACGTCGCCCGACCCGAGCTCGTAGCAGGCGGCAATGGAGCGAGCGGAGTAGGCGAGGTTGCGCTGCCCGAGCGGCACCTGCTTGGGGCGGCTGGTCGTACCGCTCGTGTGGAGGAGGAGCGCCACGTCGTCGGGCTCGGCGTCCTCGAAAGGGGCGACGGCGGTGATCTCCCTGCCGTCCACGACGATACGCACCGGCCGGCCGAGTTCGAGCTCCGCGACGCGGAGCCCTTTCCGCACTGCCCGGCGGGCGTTCGGGTTTTCACCCGCGGGGAGGAGAAGCAATCGCGGGTCGAGGTCGCCGAGGTAGAACGCGAACTCATCGGAGGTGTAGGCGGGGTTGAGCGGCGCCGCGGCGGCGCCGAGCAGCGCAATGCCGAGCAGCGTCTCGACGATCTCCGGCCCGTGGGGCAGCACGAGCGCCACGCGGTCGCCGCGCTCCACACCGGCGCGCCGGAGGAGACCGGCCACCCGCGCCGAGGCGTCGGCCAGCTCTTCGTACGAGCGAACGGTGCCGTCCTCGGGGCAGACGATCGCGGGGCTCCTCGCGGGCGCGAGAGAAAACAGGTCGGCGAGCACCTCGCCCGCCCGCTCGGGCGGATCAGAAGCCTGCGGCATAGCCGTCCTTGCGCGGATCCGAGCCGCCCAGGAGCGCGTCTCCGCTCACGAGGATGCACTGCCCGCCGCCAAACGCGAACGCATCGTGCTCGGCGACGGGTCGGAGCCCGGCGCGCTCGAGCTCCTCGATGCGCTCCCAGAGCCCCTCCTCGAGCCGCACCAGCTCGCCATCGACGAGGAAACGGGGGCGGTCGAGCGCCGCCTGTGGATCGAGGTGGTCGTCGACGAGCGCCGACACGAGCTGCAGGTGCGCCTGGGCCTGGATGTGGCCACCCATGACGCCGAACGGCCCGGCGAGCCGGCCGTTCCGGAGGAGCATCCCGGGGATGATCGTGTGGTACGGCCGCCGGCCCGGCTCGACGCGGCCGCCGATCTCGAAGCAGGCGCCGCGGTTTTGCAGCACCACACCGGTCCCCGGAGCGACGATGCCCGAGCCGAAGCCTCCGAACAGGCTCTGGATCAGCGATACAGCCATGCCGTCGCCGTCGACAGCGCAGAGGTACACGGTGCCGCCGGCGGGCTCGGCCGTAGCGACCGGGCGGTCCGCGCGGCGTCGCTCGATCCATTGGCTGCTGAGCAGTTCGCTCACGTCCGCGCCGTCGCGGACGTGAGCGCGGGCATCCTCGACTGCGAGCCGCGCGCAGGCCACCTGATTGAGCAAGTCCGGCTCGAGGCCTTCGAGCAGGGCGAGGGCCTCCGCGGCGGCGACTCCCTGCGTCGGTGGCGGGAGCTCGGCCACCTCGTACCCCCGGTAGGACGCCAGGAGCGGTTCGACCCAGGCGGGGCTGTAGGCCTCGAGATCGGACTCCTCGAGCCAGCACGCCGCGCAGATCGCCTCGGCCACGGGGCCGGCGTAGAAGCCCGAGGGTCCCGTCTCGCAAAGCCTGCGGAGGGTCCCGGCGAGGTCGGGCGCTCTCACGCGTTCGCCGACGCGGGGCGGCGGAGCCAGTTCCGGCGGCAGCGCGGCCGCGCCCCAGGACGTGCTGGTCTGACCGTCGCCGAGGCTCCACGCGGCAGCGGTGCGCGCCGCGACTGCGAATCCTCCCTCCGCGGCGTCGATGGCATCGGCGAGGCCGGCATCGAGGCCGAAGCGTCCGTAGCGCTCGGCGAGCGCCGCCCAGCCGCCGACCGCCCCCGGCACCGTCACCGATCGCGGGCCGCGCTGCTCGACCGGATCGGACGCGTCCGCGCCGAGCGGCGCCGGGCCCGCCGCGTCGAGCGCGCCCAGCTCACCGTCGCGCCAGACGAGGGCGAAGGCATCGCCGCCGAGCCCGGTCGACATTGGCTCCGTCACACAGAGGACGGAAGCGGCGGCAAGCGCCGCGTCGGCAGCGTTCCCGCCGCGCTCGAGCGCGCGCAGGCCGGCACGCGTGGCGAGCGGCTGACTCGTGGCCACCATCGCCTCGCCCGCCACCGCGGGTGGACGGCCGAAGGAGTACCGAAAGCCCATAGCGCTACGACCGCCGCCTTCGCCGCGCAGTCGCCGGCGAATTACCCGTTGACATCCTGGAGGAGATTGGATACAAGCTAGGGAGGATTGGCTGCAGTGTCAACCCGGCCTTCACGCACCGGCGAGAGGCGGAGCGCCTCGTCGAGACCGTCCGCTTCGGCACGAAGCGCCGGCGTCCGCATAGACGAGCCCATCGGCCCGGAGCCGGACCGGCAAGGCAGCCTGCGAACGGGGAGGCAGGGCGCCAGCGTCCAGCAGCTCGTCCACGCGCTCGAGGCCGGCATCGCGAGCGGTGAGCTGCCGGTCGACACGTGGCTGCGACAGGAGACGCTCGCCGCCGAGTTCAACGTGAGCCGCACGCCGGTGCGCGAGGCGCTCCGCGCGCTGGAGGCGAAGGGCATGGTGGAGGTGGTGCCGAACCGCGGGGCGCTCGTGCGCGGGCCGACCCCCCGCGACATCCGCGAGGCGTACGTCCTGCGCGCGGAGCTCGAGGGCTTCGCCGCCGAGCTGGCCTCGCGCTGGATCCGCGACGACGAGCTCCGGCAGCTCCGCGAGGCGGAGGAGCTCTTTCAGCGGTTCGTCGAGGACTACGTGGGCGAGCCGCGCACGGAGACCACGCGGGCGGCCGCCCAGGCGCGCTGGCGAGAGGCCAACGACCTCTTTCACCTCGCGGTGCAGCGCGGGGCCGGGAACGCTCGTCTTCGGGCGGCGATCGAGGACCTGCACCGCAGCTTCCCGCGCAACCTGACGTGGGCCGCGCTGAGCGGCGACTCGCGCCTGCTCAGGGACAACGTCGAGGAGCATCGCGCGATCCGCAGCGCAATCGAGGATCGCGAACCGGCGACAGCGCGGCGCCTCATGACGGAGCACGTTCTGCGCGCGGGCGAGCTCGTCGCCACCTGGTTCGAGCGACAGGCGAACCCGTGGTGAGCACCCCACGGTTCGCGGTCGTCGGCGCCGGAGCGATCGGCGCCTATGTCGGGGCGGCCCTGGCACGCGGTGGGGCCGACGTGACGCTCATCGCCCGCGGCCGGCACCTCGACGCGATGCGCCAGGACGGCGTGCGCGTGCACAGCCCGCGCGGCGACTTTCGCGTCGAGGTCGAGGCCACCGCCGACCTCGACGCGATCGAGGGCGCCGAGGTGGTGATCCTGGGCGTGAAGAGCTACAGCCTCCCCGAGCTCGCGCCCGAGGTGGGCCGGCGACTCGCACCAGGGGCCGCCGTCGTCGCCGCGCAGAACGGGATTCCGTGGTGGTACACGCGTTCACTGGACGCGCCGCTCGACTCGCTCCGTCTGGAGAGCGTCGACCCCGGCGGCGTGATCGCGGCCGCGATCGAGGACGACCACGTGGTCGGATGCGTCACCTACTGCTCGACGCTGATCGAGGCGCCGGGTGTGATCCGGCACATCGAGGGCACGCGTTTCGTGATCGGCGAGCCGTTCGGCGCGGCAGGGCCCGGCCGCTGCGCCGCGATCTCGGAGGCATTCCAGGCAGGCGGGCTCAAGTGCCCCGTGGAGGACGACCTCGGCGCGCAGATCTGGCTGAAGCTGGTCGGCAACGTCGCGTTCAACACGGTGAGCGCGCTCACGGGTTGCACCCTCGAGGAGCTCGGCCGCCTGCCGGAGTCGCGGGCGCTGCTGAGGACGCTGCTCGAGGAGTCGGCGGCCGTCGCCGCCGCGCTCGGCGAGAGCCTGCCCGTGTCCATCGACCGACGGCTCGAGCGCGGTCTGGCCGTCGGCGCGCACAAACCCTCGACGCTCCAGGACCTCGAGGCGGGCAAACCGCTCGAGATCGACTGCCTTTCCGGTGCGGTGGTCGAGCTGGCGGAGCGGCTCGACATTGCCGTCCCGCACACGCGCACCGCACATGTGTGCCTGCGGCTTCTGGACGAGCGCCGGCAGGGGTGGCCGACGCCGGCTCTGTCCACGTCGACGGTGGGGGGCTGAGGTGGAGGACCGCCCTTTCAAGTGGCGCGGCCGCTACCAGTGCGCCGTCACTCTCTCCGTCGACTTCGACGCGGAGACGCTCTGGAGCGGCACCTTCGGGCTCACCACCCCGAGCCCCATGTCGCGCGGCGACTACGACGTCCGGGCCGGTCTCCCGCGCATCCTCGAGCTGTTCGACCGGCAGGAGGTGCCGGCAACCTTCATGGTGCCGGCACAGGTGGTGGACGAGCACCCGGACGCCTGCAGGGAGATCGCGAGCCGGGGCGTGCACGACATCGGCTACCACGGCTACTTCCACGAGAGCGTGCTCGAGCTCGCGGTCGACGAGGAGCGCGAGCTCATGAAACGCGGGATCGCCCGGCTCGAGGAGAGCTTCGGCTCGACCCCGAGGGGAAACCGCTCCCCTCCGTTCGCGCTCGGCCCGAATACCGCGGACCTGCTCGAGGAGCTGGGCTTCCGCTACGACTCGAGCCTCTTCGGGCACGACGAGCCCTACCGGCCTCGCGTCCCCACCGTCACCGGCGGGCTGCGCAACTTCGTGGAACTGCCCGTGAGCTGGGAGCTCGACGACGCGCCGTACTTCCTCTTCAACTTCTTCCCCTACATGTCCGGGATGGCCACGCCAGCGCACGTGCTCGAGATCTGGAAGAGCGAGTTCGAGGGCTCCTACCGCGTGGGCGGCTGCTTTCTGCTCGTCGTGCACCCCTTCTGCATCGGACGCCATCCGCGCATCCAGATGCTCGACGAGCTCATCACGTACATCAAGAGCTTCCCGGACGTCTGGTTCGCCCACCACCTCGACGTCGCCGACGAGTGGCGCAGCATGCAGGAGCGCGCCGGGCTGTGGTGAGCGGGGCGGCCACGCGGCCGTGGCCCTCGCCACCCTCCGCACGGCCCCGCTATGGCCCAGAAGGCGGGCGCCGTCACGCACTGGCGGAGGGCTGTTGCAACGAAGGCGTCCGCCGACGTTGTCGACGAGTTCTCGCCGGCGCTCCATGGCGTCGGCACCGAGTTCCTCGAAGCCGTCTGTACTTGGACACCAGCCTCGGAGTCACCGAGCACATTCGACTCCATTAGCAAGGAATCAAGGATTGGGCGGGTGCTGCCCCATCGGCTCTTGTATCGCCTGGGCTTCACTCCGTGGAACCAGACGCCTGGGCCGGCCGGTCAAAGCCGCCGACAACTTCGATCCAGCCCGACCGTTCACGCTCGTCTCCGTCTCGCTCGACTTTGCCCTCAGAGATCTCCCCCGGAGCGCGCGGCGACGCTCACGTCCGTACGAGGACGACGGTCAGAGTCCAGTCGCGGAACGCGTCGCGTTCCGGCTCGGCCGCGAAGCGCCTCTCGAGGCGGTGGAAGTACTCGTCGAGGAGTCGGTCGGTGTCGTCGTCGGCCCCGCCCGGCCGAAACAGCCCGAGCCGCAGCGACGACTCCGCGAAGCCCCTGACGAACCCGGCATAGTCGCGCGCGTAGGACTCGCTGTCCCCATCCTCCCGCCACCTGGCCAGATACGGGTTGTCCACCGGGGCGGTCGAGACGTCGACGACATCAAAGTCGTCACGCAGCGCACCTCCCGCATCCACCGGCGCGCGGGCTTCGCCCACCGTCCGCGCATAGACCGGGAACACGTAGCCGTCGACGGCATCACGGGAGAGCTCACCATCGTCCGCCATCGCGCCGGCCACCTCGGTCATCGCCGCCAGCAGCTCTCGCGCGGTGACTCGCTCGCGACCCGTGGCGTCGGTCTCGGTCCCCACGCACTGAACGAGCAGCCGCCCACCCACGCTGAGATCGGAAGCTCGGGCCAGCAGAAACGCCTCCCAGTCGGCCGCCGCCTGCCTGGCCAGGGAAGCGCGGGCCGATCCGGTCGCCTCGCTGAAGTAGAAGCCACCGGGAACGGCGACGCCGGGATCGGTGCGCAACCAGTGCGCCGCCGAATACGACACCTGCAGATGCGCCAACCCCCGGAGGCACCACCGGCTCGAAGAACGACCGTCCCGACGCCATCGCCAGCACCGCTGGGCCCTCGGCGTGCAAGTAGCTGTCCGGCGACGATGACAGCGCCGAGAAGAGGGCGTTCCAGTCATTCGTCGGCAGGTCAGTGTGGACGCACACGATCGGAAGATCCGTGCGTCGGCCGCGCGCTGCAACGACGGCTTCGCTCAGTGCCGCCAGCGAGTTTCGGCCCGTCCCGGCACCGAGATCGGCGATGACCAGAGGCTGCGGCGGATCCGGCAAAGTCAGCCCGCTCACGCACTCGACCACCAGGGACGAACCCGACTCGACGACCCGCCGCTGGTACTCGGAGTGCTCGTCATAGCCACCGCTCATCCCCTCGGTCACGGCCATGGCCTCACCCTACCCGGGATCGGGCGTATGCTCGGAAGGGCCTTGAAGGGAGGCCGAGCTGCGCCGGCGCGGACGGGCTGCGGTGGGCCGGGCGGAGCCGCTCGACCCTGGGGCTACGTCCTCACCGTCTCGGAGCCCTGCACGAGAAAGGCGGGCAGCCTTCCAGTCTCTGAGCCGGCCAGCGACAAGGAGTGGCAGCCGGACCGAGCGGTGCGGGATGAGTCGCGCTTGCGGGCTCCCGTCGGCACGCTAGATCATGTTCAGATGACATTGGGCTGAATCCCGCTGCCCGAGCCAAATCGCTTAGTGCGGATGAGAGGACTTGAACCTCCACGGGCTTGCGCCCACACGGACCTGAACCGTGCGCGTCTACCAATTCCGCCACATCCGCGCGGAACGGAAGTGTAGCCGCCTCGAGCCCCCGGCTATCGGCGGGGGCGGTCTTCGTGCTCGTCCAGGACGGGGAGGTCGGCGAGGTCGCGCTCGACGCTCTTGACGAAGTCCTCGTCGCCGTCGTCGCCGTGGATCAGCGTCAGCTTCTCCTTGCGGCGCTTCCGGGAGCGCGCGGCCCAGGCGTCGGCCCCGATCCGCTCGGACAGCCTCGGCCATTCGGCGGCCACGACCACCAGGACGGCGGCGACGAGGAGACCGATCGCGATCCAGCCCACGGCACCCATTGTAGTGGTGTCTCTAAGGCTCTGACCTGGCCCGACCGATACGGGAGCCATGCCGTGGGACGTGCCGGTCTCCTTCGCGCTTCTCTCCTTACTCGCCTGGGCGATCGTGGCGCGCGCGATGCTCGTCTACACGCACATTCTGCCGCCCACCTGCGACGGCTGCGGCCTCAAGCTCGAGCGCCGCTACCTGGGCGAGCCGGTCTGCCGCTGCAGCCACTGACGGCGCTCCTCCGCTGAGCGGAGGAACGCCTCCAGGCGCTCGTTGAAGGGCGCGCCGAGGCGCTGCACGCCGTGCCCCGCGCCGGCGAGGACGAAGCGCTCCGCGGCAAGGCGCTCCTCGAGGACGTCGCAGACGGCGTCGAAGGCCGGGTCGTGCGCCCCGGAGACGACCAGCTTGGGAAACGGCGCGGCCGCCAGGACGTCCAGCGGGATCTCGGCTTCCCAGGGGCCTCGCTCGGTGCGGAGGAGGCGGGCTCCCTGCTCGATGTCGGGCGAGATCTTCTTCGGCTGCGGCGCGCCGACGAGGTCGAGGAAGAGCGGCAGGAACGCGAGCGGGTCGGCAGGGCCGTCCGCCCAGAGCTCCTTCCCGCGCCGGATGAAGTCGTCGCAGGCGGGCTCGCCCACGGCGACGCCGAAGGCCGGCGGCTCGATCGCCGTCAGCGAACGCACGGCGTCCTGCCGCTGCGCGGCGGCCAGCAGCGAGACGACGCCACCGTAGGACTGTCCGACGAGGTGCGCTCCCTCGCCAAGCACCTCAGCGACGAGCGGGGCGTCGACAGCGAAGTCCACCCACTTCCCGGCCGGCGCCGAGCCGAAGCCGGGCCGCTCCACTACGAAGAGCGTCCAGCGCTCGGCAAGCGGCAGCTGCCTTCGCCACGTCGAGCGACCCCCCGTGACGCTGCCGTGCACGAGTACGACAGGCGGCCCCTCCCCGATCCGCTCGACGCGGAGCTCAGGCAGCGGGCGCGGGAGGCTGGCTCGGCGGCGACCGCTCGTCCGACGCGAGCTCGCCGACCGCAACGCGCCGGAACGCCTCGAAACCGAGGGCGACGAGCACGCCCAGCAGGATGATCCCGAGCCAGTTCTGGAGCGCCGGAACGGGGGCCCAGAGAATGAGAAGCAGGTAGACGGCGGCGAGGATGCCCCAGGCGAGCACAGCCCGGTCGCGGAGTGTCGGGGCGACGAACCCCCGGGCCCGGGTCGCCCAGCGCATCGGCCCGGCCAGCCAGGTTCCCAGCAGGATGAAGAGGCCGTAGATGATCAGCGCCCAGGCCACCGCGGCGAGCAGGCTCGTGCCGATGATCCAGGTGTGCCCGACGGCGTCGCGCACCGATTCTCCGGAGGAGAGCGCGTCCACGATGTAGTTCCCCATCAGGCGCCTGATGACGAGCAGCAGGATTCCGACGAGGAACAGAGCGGCGCCCACGTTCCGGAGCATTGCGCGGCGGCCGCGGGCCAGCCAGACGGCGCCTGCGTAGCACGCGAGCGCGATCAGGATGACGAGCCAGCTCAGCACCTTCATCGCCTTCACGCCGTTCTGGGCGGCCTCGAGCTGGTCGGACTGCAGGATCTCGATCTGGCCGGCGTCCTCCGGCAGCCGCGCGTCGAGCTCTTCGCCGAAGCCGAGCTCCGTCCCGATGTTGACCACCAGCGTGCGCAGATTCAGCGTGACCGTGCCCTCGCCGGTGGTTACGTTTCCGCGCGTGTCGTTCTCGAGGACGGCGAGCAGCTCCTCGATGGCCAAGCGGTTGGCGGTCTCCCAGAGGCTTTGAACCCGCGGGCGCTGCAGGAAGCGATCGACGCCCTCCACGGCCGGCTGGCGGAGGGCCCCGGCGATCGGGCCGGCGAGGCCCTGGAGGTTCTCTGGGAGCCGCTCCTCGAGCACCGCCTGGGGATCCGCGGTCGCGTAGAGCTCGTCGACGATGTAGACCGAGAGCGCCATCCGCACCTCGTCGTCCTCGAGCAGGCTCGAACTCGTCTCCACCCAGTTGTCTTCATCGAGGACCTGGCGGTTCACCCAGACCGTGAGGGAGCCGACGATGACCACGAGCGTCCCGAGCGCGAACAGCACCCAGGCCAGGATCGAACGCAGACGCCGGCTCACGGCGGGATCATGACCGATATGAGCGGGCGGCGCTCTCATCCGATCTGGATGAAGCGGGACAATCGCGTAGCTTTCGGATGATGCGCGGGACGGGCGTCGCCCACTTCGACCTCGTCGTCTCCGACCTCGACCGGAGCCTCGAGATCTACCGCGCCCTCATCGAGCCGCTCCGCTACGTGCGGGCGCACGAGATCGCCGGCGAGCGCGGCGAGCGGGTCGTCTACCTGGGCGGGCCGGGCCTCGTCTCGGTCAGCCTGCGACAGGCGGAGACGCCCGGGTCGCACGACCGGTACCGCTCACGGCACCCGGCACGTCGCCTTCGAGGCGCCGTCACGCAAAGGCCGTCGACGAGCGCCTACGCTGGGTGAGCGCACAAGGGCGACGTGACTCAAGGGGCCGTGCACAAGAGGTGCCGCGCGTTATGGTGTCCTATGCCCCAGCCCATGGCGTCAGGTGGTGTCTACGACCACCACAGCGACTACCAGTTGCGCGGGGCGATCTCTCAGGCCGACTTGATCGAGTCGATCGCTGCTGAGCTGGTTCCCGACGACGGACGGGGAGGGCTGGTGATCGCCGACTACGGATGTGCGCAGGGCCGGGTCACCAACCTGCTCATCCGCCGCGCGGTCGAACGGATCCGCGCCGGCTTCCCCGACGCCCCGCTGAGCGTGTACCACAACGATCTGCTGAGCAACGACTGGGCGACGTTCCTCGGCCACCTACGCGCGGACGACTCGTATCTCTCCATCCCTGGTGGGCCGATCACTCCGCTCGTCTCTGCGATCTCGTTCTACGAGCCGGTCACCCCGCGTCACATCGTCGACTTCGGCCTCAGCTTCGCTGCCGCCCAGTGGCTCTCCGCGCCGGGGCCGACCAACGGTGGAACCGCCGTCTACTTCGATCAGCTCGAGGGAGCAGCACGGGAGGAGATGGCGGACCAGGCCCACCGGGATTGGACGAGGTTTCTGCGGCTGCGCGCCGATGAGCTGGCTCGCGGCGGCCGACTGGTGGTCAACCTCATGGCGATTCCCGAGGGCGGCAGGGCCGCGGGGCACGACGTGTGGGCTCACGTTCGCGCGATCTGCGTCGACCTGGCGTCGGAGGGCCTCATCGACCCGAAGCGCCTCGATGGGTACGTGATCCCCATCTACGAGCGCACCGGCGGCGACGTGCGCCGGCCGTTCACCGAGCGTCTCGGCGACCGGCTCGAGCTCCTCGAGCAACACGTCGAGCCGGTGGAGAACCCGTTTGTCGCCGCGTACAGAAAGGATGGCGACCCGGCGGCGTTCGCCCACGACTTCACCGCCTTCTTCCGCGCCTTCAGCAAGCCCAGCCTGGAAGTGGGCCTGGCGGCCACCGGCTCGGCACTCGAGGAGCTGTACCGCCGACTCGAGTCGCGGATCGAGGAAGAGGCGGACACGTTCGACTTCCAGGTCAACGCCCTCACTGCGGTGATCGCTCGGCGCTGAGCCGACTTCGCGGGCACCTCGCTTCGGGGTCGCTTGACCTAGGGACTGTGGTGCTCGCAATCTGCGAGTGCACGGCCCGCCGAGATCTCGACCAGGCAGATGGACGGGATCAAGCTCGAGATCGTGCACGTTCCGTAGGCGGGCGGCTCAGACGACCAGGCGTCTTACCGCCCGCGCGAGGACCCGCGCGCCCAGCTCGCAGTGGGCGGGCGCCGAGTACTCGTCGGGCGAGTGGCTGAGGCCACCACGGCTCGGCACGAACAGCATGGCGGCCGGCACGTGCCCGGCGAGGATCATCGCGTCGTGGCCGGCCCCGCTCGGCAGCCGCAGCGTGGATGCCCCCTCCTCGTGGGCCGACTCCTCCAGGAGCTTCCGCAGCTCCGGGTCGAGAGCGACCGGCTCCTTCCGGTGCGTCTCGCGGAGCTCGAGCCCGAGCCCCTCGTCGGCCGCGATCCGCTCGAGCAGGCCGCGCACCAGGGGCTCGAGGCCGGCGAACGTTCCGGCAGCGGGCGAGCGGACGTCGATCGTGAGCTCCGCGGCACCCGGGACGACGTTGAAGCCGCCCGGCTCCGCCGAGATGACGCCGACGTTCGCGGTCAGATCGCCGCGGCCCCGCGCCTCGTCGCGGAGCGCCAGCACTGCCCGGGCGGCACCGGCGAGGGCGTCGCGGCGGAGCTCCATCGGCGTCGTGCCCGCGTGGTTCGCCTCCCCGAGGAACCGCGCGCGAAAGCCGAGGATGCCGGTGATCCCGGTGACGACTCCGAGGTCGGCCCCCGCCCGCTCGAGCACCGGGCCCTGCTCGATGTGGAGCTCGAGGAAGGCACCGGCCTCGCCGACCCGGCCGGCGGCGGCGAGGGCGTCGAACTCGAAGCCCGCTTGGGCCATCGCCTCGGCCACCCCCCGGCGGCTCCAGTCCTCCAGGTCGCAGTCGGCGCAGAAGGCCCGGCTCCCCAGCATGCCCGTCTGGAAGCGCGCCCCCTCCTCGTCGTTGAAGGAGACGACCCAGAGGGGCCGGCGCGGCTCGATGCCCTCTGCCCGGAGCCGTCTGACGACGTCGAGCGCCGCCAGGACGCCGAGGGCGCCGTCGTAGCGGCCGCCGTTCGGAACCGTGTCGAGGTGGGAGCCGACGAGGACCGCCGTCCCCTCCCCCGCCTGCCACCGGCCGAGCAGGTTGCCGGCGGCGTCGAGCTCGACCTCCAGGCCGAGCGCGGCGAGCCGCTCGGCGAGCCAGTCGTTCGCGCGGGCGAGCTCGGGCGACCACGCGAAGCGGCTGACGCCGCCGCGCTCGTCGGCACCGATCAGGCCCGCGGCCTCGAGGTCAGCGGTCAGCGACGACACGCCGCCGACGGTACCAGCGGAAGCCTTCGATCGCGCCCGCGATCCCGAGCGCGACCACGAACGCGAGCAGGAAGCCCTTGAGCGGTTCGTCCTTGAACGTGCTTCCACCCACGTAGCCGAGCATCGCCGCATACGTGGCCCAGACGAAGCCGGCGACGACGTCGAACGCGAAGAACCGGCGCCAGCGCATCTCGAGCATCCCGCAGGAGAGGGTGACCGCCGTCCGCCCTCCCGGAATGAAGCGCCCGATGATGATCAGGTAGCCCCCTCGCTCCTCCACCTGCCGGTGCGCCCAGTCCACCTGCTTTCGCCGTTCCCCCTTGAAGAAGCGGTCGACGACACGGTGGCCGAGCTTCCGGCCGATCCAGTAGGAGACGTTGTCCCCGGCGACCGCGCCCGCGGCGGCAAAGGTGATCACGAGGACGAGGACGAGGTCGCCCTGCGAGGCGAGGACGCCGGCCAGGATCACCGACGTCTCGCTCGGCACCAGCGGGATGACGGCGTCGAGGGCCGCGATCGCGAAGAGGAACAGGTACGTCCAGGGCGAGCCCGAGACGTACTCGGTCAGGGACTCGAACACGATTCCCGAAGGTTAGTGTCTGTGCTCGGACGGGAGGCCGAACCGGCGGGCAGTGCCCTCCTCCGAGTCGAACTGGATGAGGATCGCCTCCTCGTCGCCCACGACCCAGGCGTCGTGGCCCGGCTCGATCGTCACGACCTGGGGCGCGACGAACTCGAAGGTGCACCCGTCGTCGTACTCCCCTTGGATGTGCCCACGCGCAAGGAAGCCGATGTGTGCGTGCCGGCAGTTCTCGCTCCGCACGGTTGGGCGCATATGCGTCGACCAGCGGAAGCCGGGCGGGTAGATCGCCCGCTTGATCCTGCCGTTGCCGGCCCGGACGATCTCGACGACCGCGCCGCCCACCTCGCGCCGGTCGGCGCCGTCGATCGGCTCGACCAGAGGATCCATGACGCCTATCGTAATTCGTCCAGGAGGTACTGCGTCTCGGTGCCGGCGCGCCGGTAGCCGAGGCTGTGGTTCAGGTGGAGCATGCCGGCGTTGTCCTGGTCGCTCATGGTCAGGATCGCCTCGTAGCCCTGCTCCCGGGCCCACGCGACCACTTCGAGCTTTGCCAGGCGGGCCAGGCCCCGGCGCCGGTGGTCTCGCCGCGTCCCGGTCATCTCGTTCGCCGCGAGGCGGGCCTCCGGGTCGACGTGGACGAGCGCGTGGGCGACCGGCTCGCCCCCGCGGAGGACGACGACGCTTCCCTCGGCCGTCAGCTGCGGATGGCCGAGCGCCTCGGCCAGCCAGTCCTCCAGCCTGACGTCGTCCTCGGCGAAGGTGCCCGGGACGTCGGCGATCGTGCCCGCGTCGAGGGCGTGGAGCTCGGCTGCACGGCCGGCGACCGCTTCGAGCGGGAGGACCTCGTAGCCCTCGGCGCGCTTCGCGGCGCGCAGGTCCTCAAGGCGCGAGAGGTCGGCCGCCGCGAGGTCGAGGCGGAGGAGCTCCTGCGTCCGCGTCGGGGCGAATCCGCGTGCGGCGAGGAAGCGGCCGCCCTCCTCCCCGGTCGACCAGGACTCGAGCACCCGGGCACCCACCCCGACCAGGTGGGCGCGGGCGGTCTCGTAGAGCGCCGCCCCGAGGCCGCGCCCGCGCCGGCCCGGGGCGACGAACCCCCAGACCTCGCCCACCCCCGGGGCGCTCGTCGCCCAGCGGATCCGCGCCCGGGCCCAGCCGGCTGCGGCGCCCTGCTCCTCGGCGACGAAGACGGCCGCGCGGGCGCGCTCCGGCTGGTGCGCCGCCCAGTGACGGATCCCGGCTCCGGTGAGGGCGTGAGGGGGGTCGTCCGCGCGCAGGAGCAGGGCGAGCGCCTCGCCGTCTGCCTCCCGGAACGGCCGGATCATGCCAGCCGTCCGGCGGCGAAGGGCCCCGGGTCGCCGGCGGCGAGCCGCCGCGCGAGGCCGGGCGCCGTCACCATCCCGATGGTGGAGAGGCCGCCGAGGACCTCGAGCCCCTCGACGCCGCCCGCGGGGCCGACGACGGGAAGCCCGTCCGGTGTCAGCGCGCGCCGCCCGGACCAGGAGGCGACCACCGACACGCCGCCCAGATGCGGCGCGACGCGGACCGCGCGCTCGGCCAGCCGCCGTACCGTTTCCGGGCCCTCCGGCTCCTCGGTCAGCGACCGGCCCAGCGACGTGCCGATCAGGCAGTGCCCGGCGGGCCGGCCGCCGAGAAGGAGCGAGACGAGACCGGCCTCCTCCGCAGCCCCGGCCGCCACCTCGGCGAGCGTCGGCGCGCCGAGCAGGCCGCCCATCTCCTCCTGCTCGGGCCAGAGCGCCTGCTCGATCGCGTACGGGGGCTGCGGCTCGACGCGGCCGGTCTCGAGGAGCCACCCGCGCGAGGATGTCACCGGCAGGTCCGCGCCCGCCGTGCGCAGGAGGAAGCGCAGCCGCGGGCCGGCGGCGACCACGATCCGGCCGCAGGCGACGACGCCGGCGTCGGTGGCGACTCCCGCGACGCGGCCGGAGCGCACGAGGATGCGCTTCGCCTCACACCCGAGAGCGAAGCGCGTGCCCGCCCGGCGCGCAGCCTCGGCCGCCGCCGCCGTCGCACTCATGGCGTCGAGCGTGACTCCGCCCTCGACGACGTAGCCGCCGGCGAGGTCGTCCGCGAGCCAGGGATCCTCGCGGAGATCGACCTCGACGCCGCCGACCGCGTCGGCGTACGCCCGCGCGTGGCCGAGCTCGGCCTCCTCGACGGCCAAGAGGAGCATCGGCCATTCGTGCAGGTCGAGCGGCACCGGCCCCTCGGCCTCGAGCTCCCGGTACCACGCGATCGCCTCCGTCAGCAGCTCGTCGATCCACGGCGCCGGCTGGCGGAAGAGAAAGCCGCCGTTGCGCCCAGAAGCACCCGCGCCCACGCCGCCGCGATCGACGACGAGGACGGCCTCGCCAGCCGCCGCGAGGAAGCGCGCCGCCGCGCAGCCGGCGATGCCGGCCCCGACGACGACGGTGTCGGCAGACGCTAGCTCTCGTCCGACTCCGGGCTCCCGGAGCGGCGCTTACGCCAGAACACGAGCCCGCCGATGGTCGCGCCGGCAGCCGCGGCCATCGCGGCGACGCGGCCCATGCGCTTTCGCTTGGCGGCCGCGTCGGCCTGCTGCTGCTTGAGCTTCCGCTTGGCGAGCGGCTTGCCGAGTGTGTAGACGCCGTACCCGATCAGTGCCTTTCGCTTGCTGAGCATTGCCCTCCTTTCTAGGCGCTGGCTGCGGTGCGCTTGCGGTTGGGGAAGTGGATCGCGCGTCCGAGACCGAGGAGGCCCGCCTCCTTGATCGCCTCGGAGAGCGTCGGGTGCGCGGTCATGCCGTCGGCCACCGTCTCCACGGTCGCCTCCGCGTCGAGCGCCACGACCCCGGCTTCGATCAGGTCGGTCACATGGGGGCCCACCATGACGAGCCCGAGCAGCTCGCCGTAGCGGGACTCGTGGATCGACTTCACCCACCCGACCGTCTCGTTCTGCATCATCGCGCGGCCGTTGACCGAGAACGGGAAGGTCCCGACGACGACCTCGTCGCCGTGCTGCTCGCGGGCCTCGCGCTCGGTCAGACCGACCCCGGCGATCTCGGGGTCCGTGTAGATCGGCCTGGGCACACCGCGGTTGTCCACGACCGCGTCGTGACCGGTCGCATTCTCGGCGGCGACCTCGCCCTCGCGGAAGGCGGTGTGCGCCAGCTGCCAGTAGCCCGCGCAGTCGCCGATCGCGTAGATGTGGGGCACGGTCGTCCGCCGGTGCTCGTCGGCGGCGATGCCCTTGCGCGGATCGAGGTCGACGCCGATCTCCTCGAGCCCCAGATCCTGCGTGACCGGGCCGCGCCCGGTGGCGACGAGCATCAGCTCACACTCGACCGACTCGGTCGCCGAAGTGCACGCGGAGGCCGTCCTCGCTCTCCTCGACGCGGTCGCACTGGGTCTCCAGGTGGACGGCGATGCCCCGTTTGCGTGAACTGCTTCAGGAGCTCCTTGGCCGCGTCCTCGTCCTCCTGCGGGATCAGGGCCGGCAGCATCTCGACGATGGTCACCTCGCTCCCGAACCGCTGCAGGATCGAGGCGAACTCGCAGCCGATGATCCCGCCGCCGAGGATGACGATGGACCTGGGCACCTCGGTCTGGGCGAGGAGCCCGGTCGAGTCGACGCAGCGGGCCGAGTCGATCCCGTCGACCGGCGGCCGGAGCGAGTAGGAGCCGGTGGCCACGATCGCGCTCTTGAAGACCACGTCCTCCCCGCCCTCGACGGCGATCGTGTTCGCGTCCTTGAAGCGTCCGGTGCCGCGCGCCCACTCGACGCCGTTGGTCTTGAAGAGACTCGCGACGCCGCCGGTGAGCTGGTCGACGACCTTGTCCTTCCAGGCGTTCGCGGTTGCGAAGTCGAGCTGCGGCGCACTCACGTTGACGCCGAGCTTGGCGAAGGTCTCCTCCGCCTCCTTGAGCGCGAAGGCCGTCTGGACCCAGGCCTTGGTCGGGATGCAGCCGACGCGGAGGCAGGTTCCGCCGAGCCGCTCCTCCTTCTCGATGCAGACGGTGGTCGCCCCGAGCTGCGCCGCCCGGATGGCCGCTGTGTAGCCTCCCGGACCGCCGCCGAGGACGGCGACGTCACATTCCATGATCTGGCCCTTTCCGTTCGGTTCGCGTTCCTAACGCGATCCTATCCGGGCACTGCCGCCCGTCGACGCGGGCGCGGCGGAAAAATACGGGAGGGCGGCCCCTGTGCCGCCCTCGCCGTGACCCGGGGTTGAAGCCGGTTCAGTGACGAGAACGGCCGCGCGGCCGCGGAGGTCGATCCCTCGCGTGGGGGAAGCGCACGGCCGGCGTAAGGATCGAGGCGCGCCGGAAGCCGGTCATCTCGTGGTAGACGAGCGCTGCCAAGGAGACCCGGGCCCCGTGGCCTAGAGGTCCTGGGAGAGCTGGAGCCGGTTGCCGTCGAGGTCGTAGACGTCGAGCAGACGGATCGTCCCGGGGATCTCCACGACCGTGCCGACCTGGACGCCCACGCTGCGGAGCCGCGCGGCCTCGGCCTTCAGGTCGTCGACGTCGAGCGTGAGGACCGTCTCCTCCTCCGCCGGCTCGCCCTCGGCGATGGCGACCTCGACGTCGCCGCGGACGAGCCGCGCCCAGCGGTCCTCCTCGTCCACGTAGGCCTCGGCGAAGCCGAGCTTTCCGCAGTAGAACGTCCGGGCCGCGTCGAGGTCCCTGACCCGGTACCAGATGCTCACCGGCGGGTGCCCACTAGAGGGCCAGGCCGGGCTCTTCGAGGAACTGCTTGACCGTGCGCAGGAACTCGGACGCGGTGGCGCCGTCGACGCTGCGATGGTCGCACGTGAGCGTCATCTCCAGCACCGGGCGGGCGACGACCTCTCCGTCGCGGACGACGACCCGCTCTTCGATCGCGCCCACGGCGAGGATCGCCGCCTGCGGCGGGTTGAGGACGGCGACGAACCGCTCGACGCCGTACATGCCGAGGTTGGAGACCGTGAAGGTGCCGCCCTCGAGCTCCTCCTGGCGCAGCCTTCCCTCCCGCGTCCGCGCGACGAGGTCGGCGCGCTCGTTCGCGAGCTCGGGGATCGTCTTCGCCTCACAGCTCCGCTGCACAGGGACGACGAGGCCGTTGGGGACGGCGACCGCGATGCCGACGTTCGCGGTCGGCACCAGGTGGATCTCGTCCTCGGCGAAGAGCGCGTTGACTGCGGGGTGGCGCCGGAGCGCGACGGCGCAGACCTTCGTGAGGATGTCGGAGTACGTCGGCTTGGCGTCTCCCTCGCGCATGCGCGCGACGAGGCCCTGGCGAAGCCGGATCGCGGCGGTCATGTCGGCGGTCATCGTGATCTGGAAGACGGGCGCCTCCCAGGCCTCGGTCATGCGCCGCGCGATCGCCTTGCGCATGCCGGTGAGCGGGATGACCTCGACCTCGCCGGGCGGGGCCGCCGCGGCGGGAGCGGCCTCCGCCGCGACCGACTTCTCCGCGCGCTCCACATCCTCGGCCACGATCCGCCCCTCTGGGCCGGTCCCGCTCAGCGAGCGCAGGTCGATGCCGCGCTCGCGGGCAATCCGCCGGGCGAGCGGCGAGGCCTTGACCCGGCCGCCATTCGCGGCGGGCGCCGCCGCCGGAGCGGCCTCCGCGGCGTCCGCCGCCGCTGTGCGCCCGCGCTCGCGGTCGCCTTCGCGGGCGGCGGCGGGCTCGCCCTCCTCCTGCTCCTCGCCCTCGGCCACCTCGGTCGCGTCCTGCGGCTGCCCGGCCTCGGGCTTCCGACCTCCGTCGGAGTCGTCGGCGACCTCCTCACCCGGCTCGCCGATGACGGCGATCGCCTTGCCGACGTCGATCTCCTCGCCCTCGCCGGCGAGGATCTTCAGGAGGGTCCCCGAGGCCTCCGCCTCGACCTCCTGGGTCGCCTTCTCCGTGTCGAGCTCGTAGAGGAGCTCACCCTTCTCGACGGTGTCGCCTTCGGACTTGAGCCAGCGCACGATCGTCCCGGACTCCATGCCCTGGCCGAGCCGCGGGAGCGTGACCTGGTTGGAGATCGCCTACTCCTTTCCGACGGTGCGCTTGACGGCCGCGAGGACGTCCTCCGCGTGTGGGATCACGTACTGCTCCATCACCGGCGCGAACGGGATCGGCGTGAAGGTCGCGCCGACGCGCTCGACCGGCGCGTCGAGGTAGTCGAAGGCACCGTGCTGGACGACGGCGGCGATCTCCGCGCCGAAGCCCATGCGGACGACGGCCTCGTGGGCGACGACGCAGCGCGTCGTCTTCCTGACGGAGCCGACGATCGTCTGCTCGTCGAGGGGCAGGAGCGTACGCGGGTCGACGACCTCGACCGAGATGCCCGCCGCGTCCGCCTCCTCGGCGGCCTTCAGCGCCTCGTGGACGAGGCGCCCGGTGGCGACGACGGTCACGTCCTCGCCCTCGCGGTGCACGCGCGCCTTGCCGAGCTCGATGCCCTCGATCTCGTCGTCCACCTCGCCCTTGAGGTTGTAGAGCGTCCGGTGCTCGAAGAAGACGACGGGGTTGTCGTCGTAGATCGAGCTCCAGAGGAGCCCGCGCGCGTCCTCGGGGGTCGAGGCGAAGATCACCTTGATGCCGGGGACGTGGACGAACCACGCCTCCACCTGCTGGGCGTGCTGCGCGCCCGGCGACCAGCCGGCGCCGCCCTGGGTGCGCAGCGTCAGCGGCACCTTGATCTGGCCGCCCGACATGTAGCGATGCTTGGCGGCCTGCTGGACGAGCTGCTCCATCGCCAGCGGTCATGAAGTCCTGGTACATGACCTCGACGATCGGGCGCATCCCCGCCACGGCGGCACCGATGCCGGCACCCACGATCGCCATCTCGGAGATCGGGGTGTTGCGGACGCGGTCGGGCCCGAACTCGTCGAGCATGCCCTGCGTCACACCCATGGAGCCGCCCATCTCGGCGATGTCCTCGCCCATGACGAAGACGTCGTCGTCGCGCCGCATCGCCTCGCTCATCGCGTCGCGGACGGCCTCCCGGTAGGTCATCGTCGCCATCAGGCGTACACGTTCTTCAAGGCATCCTCCGGCTTCGGGTCGGTGCCCTGCTTGGAGAACTCGACGGAGTCCTGGGCAATCCGGGTCGCCTCCCGGTCCATCTCCTCGAACTCCTCGTCGGAGAGGCTCAGGCTCGCCCGCAGAAGCTCGATCGGGTCACGCGACTTCCGGAGCTCGAGGATCTCCTCCTTCGGCCGGTACACCTGCGGGTCGCCGACGTAGTGGCCCGAGAGTCGGACGCAGTCGGCGACGAGGAAGACGGGCCCGCGGCCCTCGCGCGCGTGTCGGAGCGCCTTCTTCGCCGTCTCGTAGACGGCTTCGACGTCCTGGCCGTCGACGGACATCGACGCCATCCCGAACGCCTCGGCGCGCTTCGTCATGTCCTCGATGGGGAGGTGCTGCTTCGCCGGAGTCGACTCCGCGTAGCGATTGTGCTCGCAGACGAAGACCGCCGGCACCTGCCAGAGCTGCGCGAGGTTCAGGGACTCGTGGAACGTCCCGATGTTGGTGGCGCCGTCGCCGAAGAAGGCGACCGCGACGCGGGGCTCGGAGCGCAGCTTGAACGCGAGTGCGGACCCGACGATGCCCGGCAGCCCGCCCCCGACGACCGCGTTCGCGCCGAGGTTCCCGCGCTCGAGGTCGTAGAGGTGCATCGAGCCGCCGTAGCCGTGGCTGCAGCCCTCGACCTTCCCGTACAGCTCGGCCATCACCTCGTTCGGGTGGGTTCCCTTGGCGATCGTGTGCCCGTGCGCACGGTGCGTCGAGGCGATCACGTCGCCCTCCTCGAGGGCGCGGCAGACGCCGACGGCGACCGCCTCCTGGCCGATGGCGACGTGCAGGAAGCCCGGCAGCTCTCCGGCGCGGAAGCGCTCCTCCACCTTCTCCTCGAAGCGGCGAATGAGGAGCATCTCCCGAAGGAACTCCTTCAGGCGCTCGGTCGGCACTGCCTGCCCCTTTTCCTCGAGGGTTGCCACGGCGCCGACAAGCTAGCAGCCGGAGCGAATAATCTGCGTGCTCGATGGCTCTCGCCGACCGCATCGACGAGATCGTCCGCGGCCTGCCGCGGGACTGGGAGCGCGCGCGGGTCGAGCTCACCGTGGCCGACGAGGATGCCGACCGGACGGCGGTGATCCTCGCGCCCGCCTCCCCGGGCCGCTCCGGCTCGCGGTTCACGATCCACCTCGCCGGCGACGGAGGCTCCGGCGCCGCTCCGGGCCTCGCCCGCCGCATGCTAGGCCGGCTGGACGAAACCGGCATCGCCGGCCGCGTGCGCCTGGCCGGGGCCGACCGGTCCGAGCCGGCGCCGGCCGCGGAGACGGCTCAGACCGGCGACCGCCCTCTGCTCGCGGCCGCCTGGGACGCCCAGCTAAGCCGACTGCCCCCGGACTGGAGCGACCTCTACGCGGAGATCGAGCTCGACTCGAGCGACTACCTCGATCGCGGGGCCCTGCTGCTCGCGCCGATCAACCCGGCCCGTGCCGGCGGGCCGGCGAGCTTCCGCTTCCGCACGGCGAGCCGGGCGGGCTACGGGGCCGCCGTCGGAATGACGCGCCGCGCCTTCGAACGGCTCGACGACGAGGGCCTGGGCGGGCGGATCCGCATCCTCCGCGTCCTCTCCGACACGAGCTCCCCGCACTCTCAGGGGCCCGTGTGGCGGGAGGACGGGCGCGCGGTGTGACGGAGCCCGCGCCGCAGGTCGCGTGGATGGCAATCGAGCTCGACGCCGCGGTCGTCAGCTCCGACGGCTCCGAGATCGCGAAGGTGGTCGAGGTCGCTGGCGACCGGACGGCCGACATCTTCGACGCGCTCGTCGTCAAGATCGGCCCGCTCGAGCAGAAGCTCGACCTGCCGGCCGAGCGGGTGGTCGCAATCTGGCCCCGCCGGGTCGAGGTCGACCTGACCGCCCGCGAGATCGCTCGGCTGCCCGCCTACGACGAGCCGGTGGTCGAGAGGCTCCCGAAGGAGAGCTTCTTCGGGCGCCTCTTCGGCAGGCGCCGCTAGCCACCCCGGCCCGAACGCACGCCCGTGACCGACCCCGCGCCGACGCGCCCCCTCCGGCCACGTCCAGGGGTCTGACCCCGGGGCATGTCCGTCCGGGACGAGATGTGTGTCACGAAACCGTTACGGGGCCGAGCGCCGTGCCTCGACCCTGCGCGACACGCGGCGCGCGCTCCGCGCCTGGAGCGGCACCAGCGGAAAGACGGCAGCCTCGCGTAGGTAGTTCCGGGGCGAGCCGGGCGTCTGCGCGCCGACGACCGTCACAGGGACGTCCGGGAGGAGTCGCCGGAAGAGCACCCGCGCCCGGGCGCGGTGCCACGATGAGGTGACGACGACCACCTCGGCCGCGCCGAGCTCGCGGGCGTGAGCGGCGGCGTTGGCCGCGTTCTGGGCGGTGTGACGCGCATCCGGATCGCTGACGAGCACCGCGTCCGCGCCTGGCCAGGCGCGGCGCATCAGCTCGGCCTCGGGCAGCCGGCTCGGATGCCGCGACCAGCCGGAGAGGAGGACGGCGTCGCTCTCGGCGGCGAGCCGCGCCGCGTACGCGAGCCGCGCGGCGCAGATCGGGTGGAGCTCGTCGCTGCGCCCGTCCGAGTAGCCGAGGACGACGATCAGCCGCTCGGGCCGCGAGCGCTCAGGCTCTGAGCTCGGCACCGAACTTCTCCGCCAGGGTCGCGACGATGCGCTCGCGGATCGCCCGGGCGTCCTCGTCCGAGAGCGTCCGCTCGGGCGACTGGAATGAGACGTGGAGCGCCACGGACTTCCGCCCGGCGGGGATCGGCTCGCCGCGGTAGACGTCGAAGACGCGCGCGTCGCGGAGCTCGGGCCCCGCGGCCGCCCGCGCTGCGGCGACGAGGTCGCCGGCGAGCACCTCCTCTCCCACGACGAACGCGAGGTCCTGGTGCACGGCGGGGTAGCTGACGACGTCGTCGTACTCGATCCGCTCCGGCACCTCGTCGATGAGCGTGGCCAGGTCGAGCTCGAGCACGCCCCACTCACCCTCGAGAAGCGTCGGGTGGAGCTCGCCGAGCAGGCCCGCCTCCAGCCGCGCCGCCTTGCCTGGATGAAGGAAAGGCGCCTGCGCGCGCTCGAGCACGAGCTCGATCCCGAGCGCCTCGTAGAGGGTCTCCGCCGCGCCCTTGGCGCGGAGATAGCCGCCCTCGCCGATGGCGCCGAGCCGCCACCGCTCCTCCGGGAGTTCGTCGCCCGTGGGCAGGTAGACGCGGGCGATCTCGAAGAGGGCGATGTCGTCGTTGCCCACGGCGACGTTGTGGCGCGCCGCACCGACCAGGCCGTCGAGCAGCGTCGTCCTGAGGACGCCGTGCTCGGAGGTGAGGGGGTCGGGCAGTACGAGCGCCGCCGGGTCCGGGTCGGCGGCGACCAGGCTGAGGGTATATGCCTCGCTGAAGCCGGCGCCCGCCATCACGTCCTCGACCAGGCGCCGCAGGCGCTGCTCCTGCGACAGCCTCCCGAACATCGCGCTCCGCAGCGGGAGCGTGAAGGGAACCTTCTCGAGGCCGTGGACGCGCGCCACCTCCTCGACGAGGTCGATCTCGCGCGTGACGTCGCGCGTCCGCCAGGTTGGGACGTGCACCGCCCAGCCGCGGACGACGTCGAAGCCGAGCCGCACGAAGATGTCCTTCTGCTCCTGCTCCTCGATCTCGATCCCGAGGATCCGCTTCGCGTGGCCTGTCCGGTAGCGCACGACCGGCGGCTCCGGCAGGTCGCCCTTCGCGTCGGTGTCGCCCGTCCAGCGGGCGCCGGCCAGGTCGATGAGGAGCTGCGCGGCCAGGCGCGCGGCGTGCGGGGCGAGGTAGGGGTCGACGCCCTTCTCCCAGCGGTTCGAGCCCTCGGTGCGAAGGGAGTGGCGCTCGGAGCTCCAGAGGATCGTCCCCGGCTCGAAGTTGGCCGCCTCGAGGAGGACCGGGCCGTCGTCTCCGTCACCTCGGTGTCGAGACCGCCCATGATCCCGGCGAAGGCAATCGCACCCTCCCCGTCGGCGATGACGAGGTCGGCCGGGTCGAGCCTGCGCAGGTTCCCGTCGAGGCTCGTGAACTCCTCGCCCTGCAGGGCGCGGCGAACGACGATGCGGCCGCCGCGCAGCGTGTCGAAGTCGAAGGCGTGGAGCGGGTTTCCGAGCGCGAGCATGACGTAGTTGGTGACGTCGACGACGTTCGAGATCGGGCGCATCCCGGCGGCCGTCAGGCGCGCCTTCAGCCACGGCGGCGACGGCCCGATCGTCACGTTCCGGAAGAGGCGGCCGATATAGCGCGGGCAGGCCTCCTCGTCCTCGACGGTCACGTCCGGGTGCTCGTCGTCCAGCAGCGCGCGCTCCTCGCCGGGCATCGCCCTCAGCTCGCCGGCGAAGAGCGCGGCGACCTCGCGGGCGAGCCCGTAGATCGAGAGGCAGTCGGGGCGGTTCCGGGTCAGCTCGATTTCGAGCACCTGCTCGCCGAGCGGCAGGACGTCGCGAAGCGGCGTGCCCGGCTCCCACGGCTCCGGCAGGACGAGGATGCCCGCGTGGTCGGAGCCGAGCTCGAGCTCCGCCTCGGAGAGGATCATCCCGTCGGAGAGGCTGCCGCGGAGCTTCGCGCGCTCGAGCGTCCGCCCGTCCGGGAGCACGGCGCCGGGGAGCGCGACGGCGACGGTCGCGCCCGCGCCGAAGTTCCAGGCGCCGCAGACGATCTGGCGCGGCTCGCCCTCCCCCACGTCCACCCGGCAGAGCTGGAGCCGGTCGGCATTCGGGTGCTTGCCGGCCTCGAGGACGCGTCCGACGAGGTAGCGGCCGTGGTTCCCGTCCTCGTCGGCGACGCCGCGGTAGGAGATGCGCTCGACCTCGCCGGTGGCGATGGCGAGGCGGTCGGCGATCTCCACCGTCGTCGCCTCGACGTCCACGTATTCGCGCAGCCAGCTGATCGGGACCTTCATCTCAGAACTGCCTGAGCACGCGGAGGTCGTTCTCCCAGAGGAGGCCGAGCGCCGGCAGGCCGTGACGGAGCATGGCGACGCGCTCGAGTCCCATGCCGAAGGCGAAGCCCGTCCACTCCTCCGGATCGAGGCCGACGAACTCGAAGAGCGCGGGGTCGACCATGCCGGAGCCGGCGATCTCGATCCAGCCGGAGTAGCGGCAGACCGGGCAGCCCTCGCCGTCGCAGAGGAAGCAGCTCACGTCGGGCTCGAGCGACGGCTCCGTGAAGGGGAAGTCGTGCGTGCGGAAGCGGAGCTCGCGCTCTTCGCCGAAGAGCGCGCGGATCGTGTGGAGCAGTGTGCCCTTGAGGTCGGCGAGGGTGATGCCGCGGTCGACGGCCAGCCCCTCCACCTGGTGGAAGATGGGCGTGTGCGTGGCGTCGGGGGTGTCGCGTCGGTAGACCCGTCCGAGCGAGACCATGTAGATGGGCGGCGGCTGCGACTCCATCACCCGGATCTGCGACGGGGACGTCTCCGTCCGGAAGAGCACGTCCCCGTTCAGGAAGACGGACTGAAGCGACGAGCGCGCCGGGTGGTCGGCCGGGAAGTTGAGGGCGTCGAAGTTGTAGCGAGTCGTCTCGACCTCGCGGCCGTCCACGACCCGGTAGCCGAGCCCGAGGAAGATGTCCTCCACCTCGCGGCGGATCTGGGTGATCAGATGGAGGTGGCCGCGCGGGCGGGCCTCGCCCGGGAGGGTGACGTCGAGGACGTCCCCGGTCAGCTTCCGGTCGAGCTCCGCGCGCTCGAGCTCGGCCTGGCGGGCCGCGACCGCCTCCTCGAGGCCCTGCCGCAGCGTGTTGAGCACGCTGCCCGTCTCGGCGTCCCGGACCTCGCGGAGCGCCTGCTTCAGCTCGCTCTTCCGGCCCAGGTAGCGGACGCGCGCGCCGTCGAGCTCGTCGAGGGTCGAGGCGCCCGCAATCGCGCTTCGCGCCTCGGTTTCCACGGCCTCCGCATCCATCGCCGGAGCGTATCATCGGGTCCGTGCCCTCCTACGATGCCTTCGCGCCCATCTACGACGAGTGGGCGGCGCACATGACCGACGACGTCGGCTTCTACGTCGAGCTGGCCTGCGAGGCCGGCGGGCCGCTCGTGGAGCTGGCCGTCGGCACCGGCCGCGTCGCGATCCCGGTGGCGCTCGCGACGGGCCGCCCGGTGATCGGCCTCGACTCCTCCCCGGTCATGCTGGCCGTGGCCCGTGAGCGGGCCGCCGCGGCCGGAGTCGACCTCGACCTCAGGGAGGGCGACATGCGGGAGCTCCAGCTCGATGAGCCCGCGGCGCTCGTCTATTGCCCCTTCCGCTCGCTCCTGCACCTGGCGGGCTGGCGGGAGAAGCGCACCGTCTTCGAGCGGGTGGCTGCCTCGCTCGCGCCGGGCGGGCGCTTCGCCTGGAACGCGTTCGTGTTCGACCCGCACGTCGCGGCGGCGGCCGACGGGCTTGCGGCCCGGCACGGGGAGCTCTGGGAGTACGTCGAGCAGACGCCCGCCGAGGCCCGCATCGACGTCACCGCCTTCGTCGGGCAGCCGGGCGCCGAGGCCCGTACCGTCTCCCTCTGGTGGGCGACGCGCAGCGAATGGGAGGGCCTGGTCGACGTCGCCGGGCTCGAGATCGAGGCGCTCTATGGCTGGTTCGACCGGCGGCCGTTCGACGCGCGGAGCGAGGAGTTCGTCTTCGTGGCACGCAGGCCGGGGCCCGCGTGAGCGCCTACGACCCGATCGCCGACCTCTACGATCCCTGGAGCCGGAGCGTCACGGAGGACGTCGGCTTCTACGTGGCCGAGGGGCGCAAGGCACGCTCGCCGGTTGTCGAGCTCGGCGTCGGAACCGGCCGGATCGCGGTCCCCCTCGCCTCGGCGGGCGTCCCCGTCATCGGCGTCGACTCGTCGGCGGGCATGCTGGAGGTGTGTCGGCGGCGCGCGGAGGCCGCCGGGGTCTCCCGCCTCCTCGACCTCCGGCTCGGAGACCTCCGCGACCCGCCCGTCACGGAGCGCGTCCGGCTTGTCACCTCGCCGTTCCGGGCGCTCCTTCACCTGCAAACGGACGCCGAGCGGCGGCGCGCGCTGGCCGCGGCCTTCCGGCTGCTGGAGCCGGGCGGGCGGCTCGTCTTCGACGTCTTCGCCCCGAGCCACGAGGACGTGGGCGACACGCACGACCGCTGGCTCGAGCGCGAGCCGGGCATCTGGGAGCACGCCCACTGGGACCTCGACGCGCGCGTGCTCACGCTGAGCGTGCGCGGCCCGGAGTCGGAGACGTCCATGCGCCTCGCCTGGCTCCCGGTCCGCGACTGGCAGCGGCTGCTCGAGGAGACCGGCTTCGAGGTCGTGGCCTGCTACGGGTGGTTCGACCTGCGCCCGTACGCCGGCGGCGAGGACAGCGTCTGGCTCGCCAGGCGCCCCTGAGGCCGCGTCCGCCCGCCACCACGTTAGGGGTCTGACCCCGGACATGGCCTTCTGCACCGCCCAGTTGTCCGGCCTGGGGTCTGACCCCTGGCCGTGGCCGCGCCGGACAGGATGTGCGTCGCGAAAGCGTCACGATGCCTGCGACGAGGGGGAGCGAGGCCGTACGCTCGGTGACGTGCCGCGACCTCCGCGACTGCAGGCCCCCGGGATCTACCACGTCACCTCCCGCGGAAACCGAGGTCAGGACGTCTTCGTCACTGACGGCGACCGCCTGCGCTTCCTCGGGCTGCTCGAGACCATCTGCCCGAAATCCGGGTGGATCGTCCACGCCTACTGCCTGATGCCGAACCACTACCATCTCGTCGTCGAAATCGGCGCGCCAACACTCTCGAGCGGCCTCCGGTCGTTGAACGGTTTCTACGCTCAGGCCTTCAACCGGCATCACCGCTTCGTCGGGCACCTCTTTCAGGGTCGGTTCCATTCAGTCCGCGTGGAGACCGACCCTCACCTGCTCGCGCTTGCCAGGTATCTCCCGCTGAACCCCGTCCGCGCTCGGCTCTGCGGAGAGCCGGCGGACTGGCCGTGGAGCAGTTACCGGGCTGCAGTCGGGATCAGTCGACCTGCGCCCTTCCTCACGGTCGATCGCGTTCTCGGGCTCTTCGCCCTCGACCCCCGCCGCGCCCGCGAGGCCTTCCGAAACTTCGTGGCGACGCCACGTCTCTAGCGGCCACGGCCCGGGGTCAGACCCCAAGGCGTGGCCTTCCGGGACAGTGGCAGGGCGGGGGCTAGCGGGCCCAGCCGGGCGGGCGCTCGTGCCGGCCGTCCTCGACGTGCCAGTACTCGCGGAGCTCCTCGCAGCGTCCGTCCTCGGCGAAGCGAAGGAGGAGGCTGCCGGAGAGCGTGATCCAGGCGCCCTCGTCGCGCATGATCGCCCACCACTCGACGACGGCCTTGCGCTCCTCGACCACGGGCTTGCCGAAGCGGAGGTCGAGCTCGTCCTGGGTTGAGGTGGCCAGCGTCCAGTATTCGCGGATGCCGTCCGAGCCCACGTGGGGCTCGCGGAACGGGCTCGAGCGGTACACGGCGTTCTCCGTGAAGAGCGACACGGCCCGGTCGGCGTCGCGCTCGACCCGTGCCCGCCCGTAGGCGGCGATCCACTCCTGCGGTGTCATCCGTCCCTTCGCCTCCTCCACTCGTAGAGCGCGATCGCGCCCGCGGTCGCGACGTTCAACGACTCCGCAGTGCCGGCCTGCGAGATTGTGGCAGCGAGGCCCGCCTGCTCGAGCGCCTCCGCGGGCAGGCCCTCCCGCTCGGCGCCGAGCAGGAAGACGACCGGATCCGGCAGCTCGAGCGTCGCAAGCCTCGCGCCGCCGCGCGGGACGAGCGCGACCCGGGGCACCTCAGCGGCCTCGTCGAAGCTCCCGACCGGGACGCGGAAGAGCGCCCCCGCCGAGGCCCGCGCCGCCTTCGGGCCGGTCGGGTCGGCGCAGCCGGGCGAGAGGAGGACGAAGGCAGGCCCGAGCGCGTCCGCCGCCCGCAGGAGCGTCCCCACGTTGCCGGGGTCGGAGACGCGCCAGAGCGCGAGCCCGACCGGCAGGTCGAGGGAGCGCGGCAGGTCGGCGCGCCGGAAGACCGCAACGACCCTGGCCGGGTGCGGCAGCGTCGAGAGGCCCGCCATCACGCCAGGGTCGACCTGCTCGGCCCCCGGGAGCCGCTCGGCGAGCGCCGGCCGCTCCCCGTCCACGAGCGCTTCGACCGGCGCGAGCCCGGCGTCCAGGCCCGCCGCCACCAGGTCCTCGCCTTCGCAGGCGAACAGCCCGAGCTTCTCGCGCTGCCGGCGCGACTCGAGCTTGCGGACGAGCTTGACCCGCGCGTTGGCCGCGGAGGTGATCACGCCGGACGCCCCGCCGGGCCGGCGCTACGCCTCGAGCGCGGCCTTGGCCCGCTCGGCGATCTTCGTGAACGCCGCCGGGTCGTGGACCGCGATGTCGGCGAGCGCCTTGCGGTCGAGCTCGATCTCGGCCTTGCGGCAGCCGGCCACGAACTGGTTGTAGGAGAGGCCCTCCTGGCGCGCGGCCGCGTTGATCCGCACGATCCAGAGCCGCCGGAAGACGCGCTTCTTGCGCTTGCGGTCACGGTAGGCGTGGTTGTCGGCCTTCTGGACGGCCTCCTTGGCCTTGCGGTACGAGACCGAGCTCTGGCCGACGTAGCCCTTCGCTCGCTCGAGGACCTTGCGGCGCTTCTTGCGCGCGTGAACGGATCGCTTGACGCGGGGCATGGCTTCCTCCTCCTGCCGCTAGCGCCCGAGCAGGCGCTTGACCTCGCGGACGTCGCTCCTGTCCACGGGCTGGTCGCTCCGGAACGCACGGTGCCGCTTGGCCGACTTCTTCTCGAGGTTATGGCTCTGCATGGCATGGCGCCGCCGCAGGCGGCCCGTGCCGGTGATCTTGAACCGCTTCTTCGCGGCCGAGTTGGTCTTCTGCTTAGGCACTTTGAGCTGCTCCCACTTCCCGTCCGGCGTTTCTGTGCGGCGCCAGCACCATCACCATGTTGCGTCCGTCCTGGAGCGGCGGCGACTCGATCGTTCCGAGCTCCTTCACGTCCTCCGCCAGCCGCATCAGCAGGTCGCGCCCGCGCTCCGGATGCGTCTGCTCGCGGCCGCGGAACATAATTGTCACCTTCACCTTCGCCCGGTTGCCCAGAAACCGAACGACGTGTCCCTTCTTCGTCTCGTAGTCGTGGACGCCGATCTTCGGGCGGAGCTTGATCTCCTTGACCTGGATCTGTGACTGGTGCTTCCGCGCGGTCTTGGCCTTCTGCTCCTGCTCGTACTTGTACTTGCCGTAGTCCATGATCCGGGCCACGGGCGGGTCGGCGCTGGCGGCGACCTCGACCAGGTCCAGATCCTTGGAGTAGGCGTACTCGAGCGCCTCGGCCGTCGGCTTGATGCCGACCTGCGAGCCGTCCGAGTCCACGAGGCGGACGCGCGGGACCCGAATGGACTCGTTGATCCGCGTCGTGTCCTGTTGCGGCCTGGCGTGTTCGAACCTGCGCCGCGGCCTCACTGAAACGTCACCAAGTTGTGCGACTTCCTCCTCTTAGAACAATGAAAAGCTGCACGCAGGCAGCTCGTCAATTCCCCGATTCGGTTGAACCCCCGATGAGCCGGCGGCTCCGGAGGTGAGGAAACAAACGGCGCTCCTGCTTGCAGGCTCAGAGTCTAGCAGCGGTTCGGAGCTCCTCGGCAAGCGCGTCCGCGGAGATCACAGACTGTTCACCTCCGCGTCGCCGGACCGACACGGCCGCGAGCGACTCGCGGTCGCCCCAGACGACGACGTAGGGCACCTTGTCGAGCTCGGCGGCGCGGATCCGCTTCCCCAGTGTCTCGTCCCGCTCGTCGACGTGGGCGCGGAAGCCTTCGGCGTGCAGCCGGTCGGCGAGCGTCTCCGCCTCGGCCCGGTGCACGTCGGCGACGGGCAAGACCCGTACCTGCTCCGGGGCGAGAAAGACCGGCAGATCGCCCCCGGTGTGCTCGAGGTAGACGCCGATGAACCGCTCCAGTGAGCCGAGGAGCGCACGGTGGATCATCGCCGGCGTGTGCTCGGCGTTGTCGTCCCCCTGGTACGTGAGCCCGAAGCGCTTCGGCATCTGCAGGTCGAGCTGCACGGTGCCGAGCTGCCAGCTGCGCCCGAGTGAGTCCGCCATGTGCAGGTCGATCTTGGGCCCGTAGAACGAGCCCTCGCCCTCGCTCTCGACGTACTCGAGCCCTTTCGAGGCCAGCGCCTTGCGGAGCTCCTCCTCGGCGAAGTCCCACTCCTCGTCCGTCCCCAGCTTGTCGTCCGGCCGGAGCGAGAGCTCGACGCGCATGTCCAGCTCGAAGAGGTCGTAGAGGTAGTAGGCGTAGTCGAGGCAGGCGAGCAGCTCGTCCTGGATCTGCTCCTCCGCGCAGTAGACGTGCGCGTCGTCCTGCACGAAGTGCCGGACGCGCAGGAGGCCGTGCAGGACGCCCGAGAGCTCGTTGCGGTGGAGGTTCCCCGCTTCCGCGAGTCGCAGCGGCAAGTCGCGGTAGCTGTGCGGCGAGAGCGAGTAGAGGACGCAGTGGCCGGGGCAGTTCATCGGCTTCAGGCCGAAGTCGCGCTCCTCGATCTCCACCCGGAACATGTGCTCTTGGTACTTGTCCCAGTGGCCGGAGGTGCGCCAGAGGTCGGAGTCGTAGAGCTGCGGCGTTCGCACCTCGTGGTAGCCGCGCCGGGCGTTCTCGCGCCGGCGCAGGTCTTCGAGGACGTTCCAGATCACCATCCCGCGCGGGTGCCAGAACGGCATGCCGGGCGCGAGCTCGGAGAAGTCGAAGAGGTCGAGGTCCTTGCCCAGGCGCCGGTGGTCGCGGCGCTTCGCCTCCTCGAGCCGGTGCAGGTAGTCCTCCAGATCCCGCTGGTCGAAGAAAGCGGTTCCGTAGACGCGCGTGAGCTGCGGCCGGCTCTCGTCCCCGCGCCAGTACGCGCCTGCGAGGGATAGGAGCTTCACGGCCCCGATCGGCTCGGCGTTCTGGAGATGCGGCCCGCGGCACAGGTCGACGAAGTCGCCCTGCTCGTAGATGGAGATGTCGCCCTCGGCCGTGTCCACGAGCTCGACCTTGTACGGCTCGCCGGCCTCCTCGAAGTACGCGCGCGCCTCCTCCCGGCTCGACTCGCTGCGCACCCAGGAGCGCCCCTCGGCGATCTCGCGCCGGATCTCCTCCTCGAGGCGCTCGAGCGCCTCCTCCGTCACCGGCTCGGGAAACTCGAAGTCGTAGTAGAAGCCGTTCTCGATCGGCGGCCCGATCGCCACCTTCGTCCCCGGGTAGAGCCGCCGCGCGGCCTCGGCGAGGAGGTGCGCGGCCGAATGCCGCAGGACGAAGAGCGCGTCGGGGTCCACGCGGTCGCGGGTCGTCAGGATCTGGATCCGCTCCCCGTCGGTGAGCGGCAGCCTGACGTCGCGGACGCTCCCGTTCGCGCGCACGAGGACGGCCTGCTCCGCGAGCTTCGGCCCGATCGCGCGCGCGGCGTCGAGCCCGCTGGCGCCGTCGGGAAGGTCGAGCTCCGTCTCGTCGGGAAGGATCACCCGCATGAAACGGAGGATACGGCTAGCCCGGAAGGGCTCGCGCGATCGCGTCCCGGCCGCCCGCGAGCACGGGCTCGCCGTGGGTGACGAGCACGAGCTCGACCGGGAGGTCGAGCAGCGGACGGAGGGCGCCGCCGAGCCCCTCCTGCCGCATGCCGCTCGGCAGGTAACGCAGCCAGGAGTCGGGGCAGAGGCGGAGGCCGCCGGCATCGTCGCCGAGGAGGCGGTCGCCCGGAACGAGGGCGCGCTCGCGCGGAAGCCAGACCATCGTCTCGCCGGCGCCCCGGATCGTCACGGTCTCGACGCCGGTCGGAAGGCTCTCCCGCGCGCGCGAGGTGGACGCCTCGTAGCGGCCGGCGAGCGCATCGCGGCTCCGCCGGTGCCACTTCAGCGTCGTGATGATGCGGACCGGCCGCCCATGGCTCCGGACGAGGTCGTCGAGCTCGGTCTGGAGCGCAGGCCGGTCGGCCGGCACGAGGGGGTCGACGAGCAGGAGCGCGTCGGGCGCCGCGTAGGCGACCGACCCGACCTCAGGCCCCCAGTCGTCGACGCCGCCCGGAGTCCTGCTCGGATGGGCCTCGGGGTGGAGCGCCGTCCAGCGGAACAGCCCCGGCCGCAGCTCGCGGAGCTCGCTCACTCGCCCTCGACCGCCGAGCGCAGGTGCGGCGGTGCCTTCAGCCAGTAGCTCTCGCGCAGCCACTCGAGCGCCGCCTCCAGCGACTCGTCGTCCGCCACCTCGGCCGTCACCCAGCCGTAGCGGCCGACGTAGCGCGCCGTGCTCACGTACGGGAGCAGGTGGGCGATCTCCCGCTCCTCCGGCGTCAGCTTGACCGTCAGCTGCACGCACCCGTCCACCACGTTCATCGAGGCGAACATGCGGTTCTCTCCGACCTTGAAGACCGGATGGCCCCAGGGCTCGTCCTCGTAGGTCTCGGGCAGCGAGAGGGCCAGCTGGCGGAGGCGCTCGGCCAGATCCTCGAGGTCGGGCACGGCGCCCAGCCTATCCGTTTCGAGAAGGCACGCCGATTTGCGGGGAAGTGTGAGGATTTTGCAAAATTCTCTAACGGGCAGGAATTCCCAGGGGCGGAGGGCGTACTCTCTTGGCCTCGGGCCGGTGGCCCTGGAGCTGGCCGCAGGCTCCCGGATCTCTCCCTCGGCTCGAAAGCCCACGGACGCTGAGGCGGAGCCCCCGCCGCAACGGGCTCCGCCTCGCGTACCGTCCTTCTCCTCGCCGGCTCCAGACCGGCGAGGGCCCGCGCTCCGGACGGAGGCGGGCCCTCGGGGAGGTGCGGTTCTCGGCTACTAGCGGCCGGCCGGCGACGGGGCGGGGACGCGCGAGGCCCTGGGCTCCGTCTCGTGGGAGACCTGCGGCAGCCACTCGAGCCACGGCGGCAGGTACCAGTTCCAGTCGCCGAGCAGCTTCATCGCCGAGGGGAGAAGGACGGCGCGGACGATGGTCGCGTCGATCAGGATCGCCGCGGCGAGGCCGACGCCCGCCTGCTTCATGTCGATCGTCGAGAGGGTCGCGAAGATCGAGAAGACGGCCACCATCACGATCGCCGCGGCCGTAACGACGCCTGCGGTCGTCTTGATCCCGTGGGTCACCGCCGCATCCGTGTCGAGGCCGCGGTCGTAGGCCTCGCGAATCCGGCTGAGGATGAACACGTGGTAGTCCATCGAGAGGCCGAAGAGGATCACGAACATGAAGAGCGGGAGCCACGCCGTGATCGCGCCGGTCGACTCGAAGCCGAGGAGCGACTCGCCCCAGCCCCACTGGAAGACGATGACGAGCAGCCCGTAGGCGGCGGCCACCGACAGGAGGTTGAGGACGACCGCCTTCGCCGCGATGACGATCGACCGGAAAGCCACGAGCAGGAGCCCGAAGGCCAGGAGCAGGACGAACGCGAAGACGTACGGCGCCCGGTCCTTCGTGAGCCGGCTGAAGTCGTACGAGGAGGCGGCCTCGCCGGTCACGGCGACGTCGACTCCGTCGACCGCGCCGATCGTGGCGGGGATGACGTCCTCGCGAAGCGTGAGGAGTGCCTCGGTGGAGGCGTCGTCGGTTCCCGTTCCGGCGAGCGGCACCGAGATGATCGCGACCGTCCCGGCGTCGTTCGCCTGCACCTCGATCGGGTCCTTCATCTGGCCCGTGGCGAGCGCCTGCGCGCGGAAGTCGGCGAGGGCGGCGTCGAACTCGGGCGAGGCGACGTCGTCGGCCTCCACCGCGACCAACGCGGGAAGCGGGCCGCCCGGGAAGGCAGCCTGGATCCGGTCGTAGGTCTGCATGATCGGGATCTCGCGCGGGAGGCTCGAGATGCTCGGGAAGGCCGTGTGCATCCCGAGCGCCGGGAGCGCGAGGACGACGAGGACGCTCGCCGAGGCGACCGCGGACACGAGCGGGCGCCGCAGCACGCGGTCGAGGATGGCGCCCCAGACGCGGGAGTCGCCGTCCTTCCGCCGCAGCCGGTGAACGAGCGGGACCTTGCCCTTCTCGACGCGGTCCCCGAGCCACGAGAGGAGCGCCGGGAGCACGGTCAGCGAGCCTGCGACGGCGATGGCGACGACCATGATCGTGCCGATCGCGATCGAGGTCCAGATCTGCGTCCCGCCGAAGAAGAGTCCGGCGAGCGCGATGATCACGGTCATCCCGGAGATGAGGACCGCCCGGCCGGAGGTGGCGGCGGCGGCCTCGAGCGCAGCCGCGGAGCCCTTGCCGGCCGCCCGCTCCTCGCGCTCACGCTTGAGGTAGAAGAGCGAGTAGTCGACGCCGACGGCCAGGCCGATCAGGAGGATGATCGACGCAGAGGCGTCGTCCATGGGAACGAGCTGGCTCGGGACGGCCAGAAGGCCGAGCGCGGCCGCGACGGCCGAGAGGCCGAGCAGGAGCGGGATGCCCGCGGCGACGGCGGCGCCGAAGACGAGCAGGAGGATGCCGAGCGTCAGGGGCACGGCCGTGTACTCGGCCCGCTGGAAGTCGGCGGAGATGGTGTCGTCGACCGACTTCTCGCCGCTGGCCGAGCCGAAGCCGTCGACCGTGAAGCCGGGGTTGGCCGCCTCGACGGCCGCGACGGACGCGAGGATCGGGTCGATCCGCTCGACGGCGCCGGCGCCCTGGTCGGAGAGGTCGTACTGGACGAGGACGGCGTGGCCGTCCGGCGAGACGAGCGCGGGGTCGTCGAGCCGGCGAGCGGATGCCCGAGACGCCGTCGATGGTCGCGAGACGCGCCTCGACGTCGGTCACGACCTTTCTGAACTCGGGGCTCGATGCCTGCAGCGACTCGCTCTCGACGAACACGGACTCGTCGACCGTGTCCCCGAAGCCGCCGCGGTCGATGATCTGCATGGCGCGGCCGGAGTCGCCGGCCTCGGCGTCGGCGGGGTCGAGGGACTTCGTGCCGATCACGCTTCCGAGCGCGACGGCGACGAAGACGAAGGCGAGCCACCCGAAGATCGCGGTCTTCCGGTGCGCCGCGCTCCAGCGGCCCATGCGGGCCGCGAGGTTCTGGGACTTGGCGAGGGGGGTCATGACGTCCTTTCGTGGGGCTCCGTTGAGCGTCGTCTCAGGCTCGCAGCCGAGTCCCCGTGCAGGAATGAGGCCACCCGGCGTCTTCGGGTGGGGCTAGCGCGAAGTCGGCCTAGGCGGCTAGCGCGAGGTCGTCGGCGGCGACGACGACCGGCACGGCCGGCAGCGCCTCGACGGGAGCCGCCTCCGGCTCGTCCGCCCGCAACGCGCTCAGGAAGGGCAGCGAGAGGAGGATGGGGACGCCGATCGCGATCCACATCGCCCCGTAGCCGTTCGTCGAGGGGAAGACGGGCGCGAGCACGTCGATCGCGACGCCGACGACGATCGGGCCGAGGACGGCGCCGAGGGCACGGGAGAAGCCGAAAAGTCCCGAGAGGGCGCCCTCAGCTCCGGGCGGGGTGATCCCGACCAGGATCCCGTAGGGAAGCGTCATGACGACGGCGCCGGCCAGGGCGATGAACGGCAGCCCGACGAGGAAGGCGTTGAACGAGCCGAGCACCGCGCCGGCGAGCAGGCCGAGCCCGTAGACCCAGATCGCCACCCGCATGAGCCGGAGGACGCCCACCGCGTCGGCGAGGCGGCCCGCCCCGAAGGCGGCGATCACGTACGCGCCCGCGACGACGCCCATGACGGCCGAGGCCGTGCCGACGGACTCGCCCAGGCCCTTGACGACGAAGAGGACGATGAACGTCTTCAGGCCCATGAAGGAGAGCTCCCAGAGCGCGTTGGCCGCGACGAAGGCGCGTACGTCCGCCCGCTCGCGCACGAGCCGCCAGACGCCCGGCCCTTGAACCGTCGGCGTGGCCGAGACCGGCGCGGCGCGCTCCTTCCCGCGCACCTCGCGCACGAGCACGACCGTGGCGAGCACGGCGGCGGCGGCGCCGAGGAGGAACGGGAGCGGCGTCCAGACGGAGAGAAGCAGGCCGCCGGCGACGAGCGCCAGACCGAGCCCCAGCCCGCGCATGACGCCCTGCCAGCCCTGCGCGCGCCCCCGGTGGGTGGCGGGCACGAGCTCCGCGAAGAGCGCCTGGTACGGCGGGTAGTAGACGTGGTAGCCGATGAAGAACAGCGAGACGAGCGCCACCGTCTCGGCGTACCCGTGCGCGAAGGGCAGGATCGCGAGCGGCGCCGCGAGGAGCGGGACGCCGACGAGGGCGTACGGGATCCGCCGCCCGAAGCGGCTCCGCGTGCGGTCCGAGAGCGTGCCGACGAGCAGCGGCAGGAAGAGCGCGAAGGCGCCCTCGGCGCCGACGGCCAGCCCGATCGCCCCGGCCGACGAGGTGGCCTCGCCGAGGAGGAGCGGCGCGTACGTCGTCAGGACGCTGATCCCGAGCGCGAGCGCGAACGTCGGCAGCGCCAACGCGCCGAGGAAGCGGCCGATGCTCGGGGCAGGCTGCACGCCCTACCCCGCGACGGCCCAGCGCACGCCGCGAACGGTCCAACCGCTGACGGCGAGGAGCAGGATCCCGAGGATCACCGCGCCGATGAAAAGCGTCTTCTTCATGCGGAAACTGTCTCTCCTCGGCCACAGGACGGACAGGGGGCCAGCCGGCTTCCCTCGGTGCGGAAAACCACACTCCGGCGGCTGGCCCCCGGACGGGCCCGAGCTGCTCTACTGGCGCAGGTAGGTGAGGACGGCGAGCACGCGGCGGTGGTCCTCGGACGTGTGCGGGAGCCTGAGCTTCCCGAAGATGCTCGTCACGTGCTTCTCGACCGCGCGCTCCGTGACCACGAGCTGGTCGGCGATCCCCTGGTTCGAGCGCCCCTGCGCCATGTGCTCGAGCACCTCCCGCTCCCGCGGCGTCAGCTGGTCGAGCGGGTCGTCGCGCCGGCGCCGGCCCACGAGCTGCGAGACGATCGCCGGGTCGAGGGCCGAGCCGCCCTCGCCCACCCGGCGTACGGCTGCGGCGAACTCGCTCACGTCGGAGACGCGGTCCTTCAGCAGGTAGCCCACGCCCTCGGCGCTCTCGGCGAGAAGCTCCATCGCATAGGCAGGCTCGACGTACTGCGAGAGGACGAGGACACCGATCTCCGGGTGCTTCTCGCGGATCTCCTGCGCGGCGCGGAGGCCCTCGTCGGTGTGGCTCGGAGGCATGCGGATGTCGACGACGACGACGTTGGGCGAGTAGCTCCTCACCTTGAGCATGAGGTCGTCCGCGGTGCCCGTCTGGGCGACGATGTCGAAGCCCTGATCCTCGAGGAGCCGCGCGACGCCCTCCCGCAGGAGGACGGAGTCCTCGGCCAGCACTACGCGCACGGGATCTCCGCGCGGATGCGTGTGCCCTCGCCCGGTGTGCTTCGGACCGACAGGCTTCCGTCGAGGGCCTCGACGCGGTCGACGAGGCCGCGGAGTCCCGAGCCCTTGCCCGGGTCGGCCCCGCCGACGCCGTCGTCGGCGATCTCGACGACCGCGTGTCCGTTCACGGACGCGATGCTAACCGCGACCGAGGACGCCCCAGCGTACTTCGCCACGTTGGCGAGCGCCTCGGAGACGACGTAGTAGGCTGCCGCCTCGACCGGCTCCGGCAGGCGGTCGTCCAGGAGTTCGAGCTCGACGGCGAGCGGCGTCCGCGCGACGAGCGCCTCCAGCGCAGCGCCCAGGCCGCGGTCGGAGAGGACCGCCGGGTGGATGCCGCGCGCGAGCTCGCGCAGCTCCTCGAGCGCCTGGCCCAGCTCCTCGGACGCCTGGCGGAGGAGACGCTCGGCCTCCTCGGAGTCGTCGCCGACTCGCGCCTGGGCGAGGCGGAGCATCAGCGAGAGCGACACAAGCCGCTGCTGCGCGCCGTCGTGGAGATTGCGCTCGAGACGGCGGCGCTCGACGTCGGAGGCCTCGACGAGCCGGGCGCGGGAGCGCCGCAGCTCGCTCTCGTGCTCCTTCCGCTCGGTGATGTCCACGCCGCAGATGAGGAGCCGCGGCTGTCCCTTGTCGTCCCGGAGCGGCGTCGTCGACCAGACTACGAGCCGGCGCCCGCCGTCCGCGGTCAGCCACGCGTTCTCGAACTCGCCGCGCCCACCCTCGCCCACGACCTCCTCGAGCTGCCGCCGCACCGCGTCCCGATCCTCGGGCGCGACGAAGACCTCCCAGAAGGGAAGTCCCCGGACGACGTCGTCGTGTGGGCGCCCCGAGAGCCGCTCGAGCGAGCTGTTGAAGCGGACGATGGAGCCGCCTGGCGTGATCTCGGCGAGGAGGCTCGGGGTCGCGTCGATGACGGCGCTGATGAAGTCGCGCTCGCCCTCGAGCGCCCGATGGCGCTGCTGCAACTCGGCGTGCAGGTGCTCGAGCTCGACCTGCGCCCGGTTCCGCTCGGTGAACTCGCGGCCGATGAGGACCGCCTCGTCTCCGGCCTTGACGATGCGCGCCTCGAAGTCCCGCGGCACGCCGTCGAGCTCGAGGCGGTATTCGCCCGTGACGAGCTCCCCGGTGTCGATGGCGCGCCGGATGCCTCCGACGAGCTGGTCGGCGACCTCGCGCGGGAGAATGTCGTGGGCCTTCGCCCCGATCAGCTCGTCGGGGGGCACGGCCAGGTCCTCCGGCTTGCCCTCGAACTCGAGGTACTCACCGTCGCGCGTCATGCGGAAGATCAGATCCGGGAACGCGTCGACGAGTGCCTGCATGCGGGTCTGGGCCGTCGCCAGCGCTGCGAGCCGGCGCTCGTTCTCGAGCGCCAGGGCGGCCGCGGCGGCCACCGTCTCGACGAGGAGCGGGTCCTCCTCGAGCGAACGGTGGTGGATGAGGGCGGCGACCGGGCGCCCGTCCCGCTCGACGGTCGTCGCCAGCTCCTCCCCCCGCCCCTGCGGCAGCTCGATCGGCTCTCCGTCGAGGTCGACGAAGGAGCCCGCCTCCGGGAGCCAGTACGCGAGGCGCAGCGTCGGGTCGCCGAGCGCCCGGGCGAGGGCCTCCCGCAGCTCTCCGGGGGCGTGCGCCTGCCCGAGCTCGAGCACGAGCTGCCCGACGCCCTCGCGGGCCAGGCGGCCGCTGAGGAGCCCGAGGACGAACGCCGGCGGGACCGCGGCGAACAGGATGACGACGATCCAGAGGAGGACGTCTCCCGCGCGCGAGGAGAATGGCTCGACGACCAGGGCGACGGCCAGGAGCAGGATCGTCGCTGCGGCAAACAGGTAGACGGGCAGGAGCACGCGGCGGAGCGGCGCCGAGGCGGCGCGCCAGCGGCGCCGAAACACGTAGAGGGAGGCGAGCAGCGCCGGGATGCCGACGACCACGAGCAGGCCGTTGAGGGCGCCGACCACGGTCGGCGAGTCGACGACGAGGAAGACGTTGTCCGGACAGTCGGTGCAGCTGCGCGCGGGGTCGTCGAACAGCGAGATCACGAAGGCGCCGACCGTGACCGCCCCGTAGGCGACCCCGACGATGGCGTACACGAGCCTCGTCTCCAGGTACCCGCGGGGAAAGGCCAGGAGCGCGTGGATGAAGACGGCGATGAAGACGCCCCCGAACGTCCACCCGAGCGTGAACGGCAGCGACTCGTTCGAGGCGCTCAGCGCCCCGACGAACACGGCGAAGCCGACCGCCGTCAGCAGGACGCCGAAGCGGTTGTCCGGCCGTCGGGCCCACGCGAACAGCCCGCCGAGAATGAAGGACCACGCGCTCAGGAGCTCGGTCAGGATGACGAGCTCCGGCGACTCCGTGTGGTCGCTCGCGAGGACGAGCGCGACCGCCCCAGCCGTCAGGACGAGCCCGAGAGCGATGATCCCGCCCGCCGTGAGCCGTCGCATGGAGCTATCGAAGCACAGCCCGCAGCGCCGCGCCCGTGAGCTCGCCCTTGGGGACGAACGCAGCAGCGCCGCAGCGCGCCACGATCGGCCCGAAATCCGACTCGTCGTGGCTCGAGGTGAGGACGACCTTGGGCACGGCGCGCGCCCGGCGGCACAGCGACATGGCCACCGTGAACCCGTCCATGTCGGGCAGCTGCACGTCGAGGAGGACGAGGTCGGGCTCCAGCTCCTCGACGGACTCGAGCGCGGAGCGGCCGTCCTCGGCCTCGCCGACGACGTCGAACCCGTCGGCGAGGAGCAGTTCCTTGACCGTCGCACGGAAGCTGGGGTGGTCGTCGACGATCAGGACTCTGCTCGGCATCGTTGTCCCAATGGTGGCAAAGCGGTGAATCCCCCGGAATACGGCTAGCCACACCCTTTTCGGAGCTACGATCCCGGCGTGTCCGGGCTGCGGGAGACCCACGAGCGCGAGCTCAAGCTCGCCGTCCCGCCCGGCTTCGTGCTCCCCGACATCCCCGGCGAGCCCATCGAGCCGAGGACGTTCACGTCCACGTACCACGACACGGCCGACCGCGCGCTCGCACGGGCCGGGATCACGCTGCGCCGGCGCGTGCAGGACCGCCGCGGGCTCTGGCAGCTGAAGCTGCCCGGCGACGGCGAGCGGCTCGAGCTCGAGGTGCCGGGCGGGCCGGGCGCGCCCCCTGACGAGCTCGCACGCCTCCTCGTCGGCGTGCTGCGCGGCCGCGCCCTCGAGCCCGCCGCCGTCCTCCGCACCCGCAGGGAGGGCGTCCTCGCCGAGGAGGACGGCCGCCCGGTCGCCGAGGTGACGATCGACTCGGTCGCCGTGCTCGACGGGCGCCGCGTCCGCGAGCGCTTCGTCGAGCTCGAGGTCGAGGCGGTCGACGGGGGCGCCTCCGCGCTTCCCGGCCTCGAGGAGCTGCTCCTCGCGGCCGGGGCGAAGCCGGGCGACGGCAGGCCGAAGGCGTTCCAGGCGCTCGGGTTCGTCCCCACCGACCCGGCCACGCCGCCTCGCTGGGCGCCCGCGCAGGAGCACGTACGGGCGGCGATCGCCGCCCAGGTCTTCGAGCTCCTGTCCCACGACCCCGGAACGCGGCTCGGCGAGGACAGCGAGGAGCTCCACCAGGCACGGGTGGCGACGAGGCGCCTGCGGGCGATCCTCCGTGCCGCCTCCCCCCTGCTCGACCCCGACTGGACGCGGTCCCTCCGCGACGAGCTGGCCTGGCTGGGCCGGGCCCTCGGTCCCGTGCGCGACCTCGACGTCCTGCTCGAGCGGCTCCGCGAGGAGATCGGCGACCTCGAGCCCGCCGAGCGCCGGGCCGCCGGCCGCTTTCTCGACCTGCTCGGCGAGGAGCGCGAGGCCGACCGGGCCGCCATGCTCGAGGCGATGTCGACCGACCGCTACGCGCGGCTCCTCGCCCGGCTCGAGGCGGCCGGCGTGGCGCCGCGCGCCCGGCCCGTCGAGGTAACGCTCGAGGACGTCGCCGCCAAGGAGTTCCGGAAGCTGCGCAAGGCCGTCCGTGCGCTGCCGGCCGCGCCCTCCGACGACGAGCTCCACGTGATCCGCATCCGCGGGAAGCGCGCGCGCTACGCGGCCGAGCTGGCCGAGGGGGTCGTCGGCAAGCCCGCGCGGGCCTTCGTCAATGATGCGAAGGCGTTCCAGGACGTGATCGGCGAGCATCAGGACGCCGTCGTCGCCGAGGCGCGCGTCCGGGCCCTGCTCGACCGCGCCGGCGGCACCCGTGCGCACTTCGCCGCCGGGCGCATCGTCGAGCGCGAGCGTGGGCGGCGCCGGGCCGCGCGCGCCGCCTTCCCCAGCGCCTGGAGGCGGCTCGAGAAGAGAGGAAAGCGGGCGTGGAGCTGAGCGCCGCCGACAGGACCGTGCAGGCCGCAGGCGGCGTGGTCGCGCGCCGGGCGGTCGGCGGTGCCCTCGAGGTGCTGCTCGTCCACCGCCCGCGGTACGACGACTGGACGCTCCCCAAGGGCAAGCTCGAGCCCGGCGAGTCGCACGCCGAGGCGGCCCTGCGCGAGGTCGAGGAGGAGACCGGGCTGCGCTGCGAGCTCGGCAGGGAGCTGCCCCAGACGAGCTACCGCGACTCGAAAGGGAGGCCGAAGGTCGTCCGCTACTGGGCGATGCGGCCGCTCGGCGGCTCGTTCGCGCCGCACGCGGAGGTCGACGAGGTGCGCTGGCTCCCGCTCGAGGAGGCGAAGGCGTCCGTCAGCTACCTCCGCGACCGCGAGGTGCTCGAAGCCGCCCGGGAGGAGGGCTGATGGCCCTCCTCCTCCTGCGCCACGCCACCGCGGGCCACCGCCGGGACGACGACCCTCGCGACCACCTCCGCCCGCTCGACGACCGCGGCCGGCTGCAAGCCAGGGCGCTCCCCAGCCTGTACTCCGGCTTCGGGGTCGGGCGCGTCCTCACGAGCCCGTTCGTCCGCTGCCGGCAGTCGGTGGAGCCGCTCGCCGCCTCGCTCCGCCTGCCGGTGGAGGAGCGCCCGGAGCTGGCCGAGGGCGTGGCCGAGGCCGAGCTCGCCTCCCTGGTCGCCGAGCTGGCCGGCTCGACGGCCGTCCTCTGCACGCACGGCGACGTCCTTGGCCTCCTCCTCGGCGAGGAGCCGGAGAAGGGCTCGACCTGGGTGGTCGAGGCCGATCCCGCCGGCGGGCTCGACCGCCGTTCGTACCTGCCGCCGCCGGCCTAGGGGCGAGCCAAGAAGCTGTCCGTTGCTACGCGGCCGGGACCGCGGCTGCCGCGTGCCGGCTGAGGAGCTCGAGGGCGGCGCCCTCCCTGAGGCCGGCGCGGGAGACCTGGAGCGGGACGCCGAGCCGGGCCTGGAGACCGGAGAGGATGACGACGCCCGCCGGGAGCGTCCGGGCCCGGTGCTCGTGCAGCCCGAACGTCTTCGCGACCCTCGTGGAGTGCCGCTTGCCGAGGATGCGAAGCGCGGCCGCGAACTCCGCGGCCTCGAGCTCCCAGCCGACGAGCTTCCGCACCGACCTGGCTGTCCCGCCGGTCGCGAGCGCCGCCTGCGGCAGCGGCGGAGCGAAGCCGTCCAGGTGGCGCTCCACCTCGTCGCGGGCGGCCAGGAGCGCTCGCTTCCCGGGCGGGTCGGCGGCGAGGAAGCGCTCGGTCAGCCGCACGGCGCCGATGTCGAGGGAACGCGTCCACGCAGGGCCGCTCTCGGGCGTGCCGACCACGGCCTCGGCCGAGCCGCCGCCGACGTCGCAGACGGCGACCGTGTCGGGCAGGGACGTGGCGGAGGCGACCGCACCGGCGAAGGCGAGGCGGCCCTCCTCGTCGGCGGTGAGGATGCGAACGGGCGAGCGGGTAGCGGCGGCGAGCTTGCGCGCGAGCTTCTTGCCGTTCGCGCTCTGGCGCCCGGGCGCGGTCACGAGCACCTCGACCTCCCGTGCGCCGAGCCAGCGGGCGCGGCCGGCGTAGCCGGCGGCGCACCGGGCCGCCTCGGCGATCCGTGCCGAGGAGAGGCGTCCGTCCCGCTCGACGTCCTCGCCGAGGAAGAGGTGCTCGCGCGCCTCCTCGACGGGCACGAGCCCTTCGGCGCCGGTCGCGGCGACGAGCAGGCGAACGGTGTTCGAGCCGATGTCGACGATGCCGACCTTCATCGGCCCCCCATTCTCGTCGCGTCGTCGGCTGTCGCTCAGCGCGGCCGCCGTGCGACCCGGCGGCGGGCACGGGTTCGAGCCTTGCGCATGAGCGCGTCTTGGCTCGGCTTGCCGTTCTGATCCTTCCGCGGCCGCAGGCGCTTCCACGCCCCGTCGGGCTGCAGCGTCCAGGCCGTGTTGTCGTCGAGCAGGACGTCGAAGGCGGAGGCGAGCTGCGCCTGCACGCGCGAGTCCTCCACCGGCACGGCGATCTCGATGCGGTGGTCGAGGTTGCGGGTCATCAGGTCGGCGCTTCCCATGAAGGTCGTGGACGAATCGCCCGCCTCGAAGATGTAGAACCGGCTGTGCTCCAGGAAGCGACCGAGGATGCTCCGGACGCGGATCGACTCGGACAGCCCCGCCACGCCGGGCCGGAGCTGGCAGATCGAGCGGGCGGCGATGTCGATCTCGGCGCCGGCCTGCGAGGCGGCGTAGAGCTCCTCGATGATCGTCTCGTCGGTGAGCGCGTTCGTCTTCAGGCGGATGCGCGCGCGCTCCCCCTGGCCGGCCGCCTTCGCCACCCGCCGGATCTCCTCGATGAGCCGGCGGCGGAGGTTGAAGGGCGCCACCAGAAGCTTGCGAAACGCCTGCGGGCGACCGAAGCCGGTGACGTAGTTGAAGAGGTCGGCTACGTCCGCGGCGATGTCCTCGTCCGCCGTGAAGAGCCCGAAGTCTTCGTAGATCCTCGCGGTCAGGGCGTGGTAGTTGCCGGTGCCGACGTGGACGTAGCGCCTGAGGGCGTTGCCCTCGCGCCTGACGACGAGGGTCGTCTTGGCGTGGATCTTCAGGTTGGGGAAGCCGTAGACGACGTGGACGCCGGCACGCTCGAGCGCGCGCGACCACTCGATGTTCCGGTGCTCGTCGAAGCGGGCCTTGAGCTCGACCAGGCACACGCTCTGCCGCCCGTCCTCGGCCACCTCGATCAGCGCGGGGACGACCGGCGAGTCGTCGCTCGTCCGGTACACGGTCGTCTTCAGCCCGATCACCGCGGGATCGCGGGCTGCCTCGCGGACGAAGCGCTCGAACGTGGTCACGAAGCTGTCGTACGGGTGGTGGACGAGAACGTCGCCTCGGCGGATCTCGGAGAAGAAGCCCTCGCCGCCCCGGACCGCGGCCAGGCGGGCCGGCGTCGTCGGCACCCAGGGCTCGTCCTTCAGGTCGGGCCGGTCGAGCGCGGCGAGCTGCGAGAGATCGGCGAGGTCGAGCGGGCCGCGGATCGGGTACACCTGGTCCTCGCCCGCGCCCAGTCCCTCCATGAGACGGCCGAGCATCCGGTTGGAGACCGAGCCGGAGACCTCGAGCCGGACGACGTCGCCGAACCTGCGTCGCCGCAGCTCCAGCTCCACCGCCTCGAGCAGGTCGTCGGCCTCGTCGCTGACCTCGAAGTCGGCGTCGCGCGTGACCCGGAAGACGGCGCGCTCGACGATCTCCATCTGCGGGAAGAGCCAGTCGAGGAAGTGGGCGATCACGGCCTCGAGGGGCACGAACGCCGCGCGCTTGCCCACCTCGAGGAAGCGCGGCAGGCCCTCGGGCACCTTCACGCGTGCGAAGCGCTCCTCGCCCGACTCGGGGTCGCGGACGAGGACGGCGAGGCTGTTCGAGAGCCCCGAGATGTACGGGAAGGGCTGTCCGGGGCCGACCGCGAGCGGCGTCAACACCGGGTAGATCTCGCGCTCGAAGCGGCGTGCGAGCTCGTTGAGCTCCTTCTCCGAGCACCCGTCCACCTGCACGACCGCGATCCCCGCCTCGCCCAGCGCGGGGACGAGCTCCCGGCTCCAGAGACGCGACTGGCGGGCGGTCAGCGAGAGGACGCGCTCGCGGATCTCCGCGAGCGTCGCCGAGGGCGTCCGCCCGTCGGACGAGCGCACGGCGATACCCGCGGCCTCCTGGCCCATCAGGCCGGCGACCCGAACCATGAAGAACTCGTCGAGGTTCGACGAGAAGATCGAGCAGAACTTGACCCGCTCGAGGAGCGGCACGTTCGTGTCGCCCGCCAGGTCGAGGACGCGCCCGTTGAAGTCGAGCCAGGAGAGCTCCCGGTTGAGGAGCCGCTCGCCCTCCTCGGCCGTTCGTCGGGTCGTGGTCGCCATCGAGGTTAAGCATGCATCATTCCGGGCTTCCGGGAGAGCCGGCTCTCGTCTGGGCGATGGTGGTTGAAAACCTCAGGCGGCGGCGGCCGAAGCGGCCGGCCTCTCGACGCGGTAGGGCAGGAGGTAGGCCGGCCCGGGCGAGCGCAGGTAGGCGACGAGCGCCTCCTCGTCCTGCGCGCAGGGAAGCAGCGTCTTCCAGGACGACAGGTGCTCGCGATCGTGGACGTCGCCGCTCGCCACCGCCGGCACCTCCACGCGGGCGATCCAGTTGTAGACGTCGGCGCCGTTGAAGAGCTCGGCCCGGTGAACGAGCGGCGAGAGCGCGTCCCACTCGAGCCAGAAACGCCGTGTGGAGAACACCGGCACGGGATCGCCTTTCGGACCGTGCGGGTGCGCGGCGACGAGCGCCGCGCCCGCCTCGCTCGCGGCGAGGAGCGAGCCGACGAGCCCCTCGTCCGGCGAGACGAAGTCCCGCAATCCGACCGCGACCGCGTGCGCGGCCAGGTCGGGATCCTCGTGGTTGTGCGTCACCTCGAGCCCCGGGACGACGAGCAGGCCGTAGAGGGCCTGCGCCCGTTCCGCCTCCGCGTCGACGGCGGCGAGGTAGGAGGCGAAGTTGCCGCGGTGCACACACGACTCCGGCGCCCGCCACGGATCGTCCGAGCGAAGGACGTGGTCGGTGACGCAGAGGACGTCGACGCCGGCGTCCCCGTAGAGGTCGACGAGCTCCCGCAGCGACAGGCGCCCGTCGCTCCAGGTCGTGTGCGCGTGCAGCTCGCAGAGGAGAGTGGGTTCCATGTCCTGAGTTTCGGTTGGCGGCCCGAGTCGATGGGCAACGGTCTGGTGAACGTCGTGGGAAAAGGCAGCAGCCCGCCGGCGAGGGACGGCGGGCTGCATGCGGGCGAGTGGGAGCTCGGAGCTCTGCGCGATCCCGGCCAGGACGGCGGACGCTGCCCGCCTCCTGCACGCAACGCCGGTGCGCCGAGCCGATTGGGAGCCCCCTTGGAGGAACCTGTCCTATCGTGCTCGTGGGTAGTCTCGACGACGCGCCCACCCGCATGGGAAGGGAAGTGGTGAAGATCCGGCCGCGAGGCGGTGGATCGGCTAGACGCCGCGAGGGGAGGCGTCGTCGAGCGCGACGCGCATCAGGTCGCGGATGGAGACGATCCCGACGACGGTCCCCCCGTCGAGCACCGGCAGATGGCGGAAGCCGCCGTGGATCATGAGCGCCGCGGCGTGCGACGTCTCGTCCGAGACGTCGATCGTCTCCGGGCTCGTCGTCATCCAGTCGCGCACGCGCCCGCTCTCCGTCAGCCCCATGGCGACCGCCTTGAGGATGTCGCGCTCGGTGAGAATCCCCTCGAGCCGCGCGCCGTCCATGACCAGCACGGCGCCGACGCCCCGGGCGACCATGTGCTCGGCCGCCTCCGAGAGCGACTCGTCCGGGGCGGCCGTGAGGAGCTCACGGGACATGTGGTCGGCCACGAGGGACACGGGGCCCCGATCCTAAACGGAGGGCCGAGGCGGCCGCTACTTGGCGACGGCCTCGAGCTTGTAGCCGACGCCGTAGCGCGTCTGCACGAAGGTGTGGGTCGGGGCGAGGGACTCGAGCTTGTCCCGGATCTTGCGGACGAAGACGTCAACGGTTCTGTCGCGGTGGGTGAGCCGGCGGCCCCACACCTTCTGGAGGAGCTCGTCGCGCGTGACCACCCGCCCGCGCTCGAGCGCGAGCGCGTAGAGCAGCCGGAACTCGGTAGGGGTCAGCTCGGCGCTCCTGCCGTCGACGTACGCCTGGACGTTGAGCGGGTCGACGAGGAGCTCCTCGACCTCGATCGGCTCGCCGCGATGCTCGTCTTGCACGCGGACCCCGCGACGGGCCGCCGCTCGCACGCGCGCGACCAGCTCCTTCATGGAGAACGGCTTCACCAGGTAGTCGTCCGCCCCGATCTCGAGGGCGTGCACGCGGTCGTGCTCCGTCCCGCGCGCGCTGACGACGAGGATCGGCGTCCCGATCCCCTCCGAGCGGGCGGTCTCGATCAGCTTCCAGCCGTCGATCCCGGGGAGCATCAGGTCGAGCACGCAGACGTCGGGGCGCTCGTAGCGCAGCCGCGCGAGCCCGGACTCGCCCTTGTTCACCCAGAGCGGGTCGAAGCCGGCGCTCGTCAGGTGGCGCGCGATGCCCTCGGCGATGACGTCGTCGTCCTCGATGATCAGCACCTTCGGCACGTCACCTCGATTCTGCCCGCGCGACCGGGCCCGCGGGGTCACGCAACGGTAGCGAAGTTGTGAAGAAGTGGTAACCGCAGGTAACGGCCGATGAGCCCAGGCCTTGCCGGGCTACGATCCCGGCGAGGTGCGGCTCTTCACCCGACGCAACGTCGAGAGCCCGCGGCCCGATCGCGGGCTCGTCGAGCTTCGCCTCGAGGCCAGGCGGGGCCGCACGCTCGTCGAGGAGAGCCGGGAGGTCGTCGTCGTCCTCGACGAGAACGACCGCGTCGTGGCGGCGAGCCGGCGCGCCCGCGAGCTGATCGCCGGCCTCGAGGAGGGCGCCGAGGCGCCCGAAGCGCTCGTCCAAAACGCTCCGCTGACGATCCCCTACGAGGTGGAAGGCAGGCGCGAGACCATCCTCTACGCGCGCGACTCCGGGGACATGTCGGCCTACGAGGAGCTCCGCGCCGGCTTCACGGCAGCCGTCTCGCATGAGCTGCGGACGCCGCTCGCCCGCGTCCTCGCGCTCCTCGAGACCGCCACGCTGCCGGGAGCCGACGTGATCGAGCTCGTCGAGCAGGCCCAGGGGGAAGTCGACCAGATCCGGGAGCTGATCGACGACATCCTCTTCCTCTCGGAGCTCGAGTCCGGACACGAGGTGGTCGGCCTGGGCGCGACGGCGGCGCTCCCCATCCTCGTCGAGATCGCCGAGAGCCTCGAGGAGCAGGCGGCCAGGGCCGGCGTCGCGATCGAGGTCGAGGCCGACGAGGACGCGGAGCTTCCCATCCGGCCGCGAATGATCCGCGTGGTCGTGCAGAATCTCGCCCAGAACGCGATCCGGTATGCGGGCACCGGCTCCCGCTTGCGGCTGTCGATCCGCCGCGTTGAGGAGGGGGTGGAGCTGGTGGCCGCAGACGACGGCGCCGGCGTGGCCGAGGACAACCTTCCGCGCCTCTTCGAGCGCTTCTACCGGACGGACCGCGCCCGGGCCTCCCGGGGCACGGGTCTGGGGCTCGCGATCGTGAAGCACGTCGTCACCTCCGCCGGGGGGACGGTGGAGGCCGCGGGCGCCCGCGGCCGCGGCCTCACGATCCGGTGCTTCTTCCCCACACCGTGACGCGGCTCTCCGGAGGCTGACGGCCCCGCGCCTCGTTCACCGTTCTTTCACCAAACGTCGACCACACGACTTCCCACGGTCGCCGCGAAGCCCTGGACACTGGCCGCAACGGCCATTTCGAAAGGAGTTCCATGGGCGTTCGCTCCACGACGAGGTTCTTCCTGCTCGGCTCGCTCGTCCTCATGCTGGCGGCGTTCGCGTCCGGCTGCGGCGGCGACGATGACGACGCGGCGGCAGCGGACACGGCAGCAGCGGGAGACACGATGGAAGCCACCGCCGAGCTCTCGGGCACGATCGCCGGTGCCGGATCGTCGGCGCAGGCGGCGGCCCAGGAGGCGTGGATCGCAGGCTTCCAGACCCTGAACTCCGGCGTGACGATCTCGTACGACCCGATCGGGTCGGGCGGCGGGCGGGAGCAGTTCGTCGCGGGCGCCACCGCCTACGGCGGCACCGACGCCCACCTGGCTGACGAGGAGCTCACGGGAGCGCAGGAGCGCTGCGGCGGCCCGGACAACCTCCTCGAGCTTCCGGTCTACGTCTCGCCGATCGCCATCGCCTTCAACGTCGAGGGCGTGGACAGTCTCGAGCTCTCGCCCGAGACTCTGGCGAAGATCTTCGCCCAGGAGATTTCGAACTGGAACGACCCGGCGATCGCCGCCGACAACCCGGACGTCGAGCTCCCTGACCTGCAGATCACGCCGGTCAACCGCTCGGACGAATCGGGGACGACCGAGAACTTCGTCGAGTACCTCTCGGCCGTCGTCCCGGACGTCTGGACGTTCGACGTCAGCGGCGACTGGCCGGTTCCGGGCGGCGAGGCCGCCGAGGGCACCTCGGGTGTGGTCGCCGCGATCACGAACGGGAACGGCACGATCGGCTACGCGGACGCGAGCCAGGTCATCGACCTCGGGGTCGCGGAGATCGGGGTCGGCAGCGAGTTCGTCGGCCCGAGCTCCGAGGCGGCCGCGATGATCCTCAACGAGTCCCCGGAGACCGACGACCCCGGACAGTTCGTCCTCACGTTCGAGCTCGACCGGCAGACCGAGGCGTCGGGGACCTACCCGATCGTCCTCGTCTCCTACGAGCTGGCGTGCACCCACTACGACTCGGCGAGCGAGGCCGCCATCGTCCAGGGATACCTCAACTACATCATCAGCCCGGAGGGCCAGCAGGTCGCCGCCGACGCGGCCGGCTCGGCTCCCATCACCGACGAGCTCAGGGAACTGATCCAGCCCGCAGTCGACGCGATCGAGACGAGGTAGGCCGGATCCGCACGACGATCGTGACACCAATGCGGAAGGGCCTCCAGCCTGGAGGCCCTCCTCCCCTGTCCGTGCCGCCCCGTTGCTGCAAAAACCCCACGCCATGAGCGCCGGAGCCCACATCCCCAGCCGCCTGCCGAGCACGGCCTCCCGCCGGCGCCCCGGAGACCGCATCTTCGCCGGTTTGGCAGCCGGGGCGGGCATCGTGATCCTGACCGTTCTGGCCGGGGTCGCGATCTTCCTGCTGATCGAGGGCTGGCCGGCGCTCACCGCCTCGGCCGACGAGATCCCCGGGGGTGAGGGGATCTGGTCGTATATCGCACCGCTCGCGTTCGGCACCGTCATGGCGGCGGCGCTGGCGATCCTCTTCGGCGTGCCGCTGGCCGTGGCCGTCGCCCTCTTCATCACCCACTACGCCCCCCGGCGCCTGGCCCGGAACCTCGCGTACCTCGTCGACCTGCTCGCCGCGATCCCGAGCATCATCTACGGCCTCTGGGGCATCGCCGTCCTCGGCCCGGCGGCGGTCGGTCTGCAGCAGTGGCTGGCCGACCACCTCGGCTTCGTCCCGTTCTTCGAGGGGCCGGCATCGGCCACCGGCCGGACCATGCTGGTCGTCGGCATCGTCCTCGGCCTGATGATCCTGCCGATCGTGAGCGCGATCAGCCGGGAGGTGATCGCCCAGACGCCGCGGTCGCTCCAGGAGGCTTCGCTCGCACTCGGAGCCACGCGCTGGGAGATGATCCGGATGGTCGTCCTCCCGTTCGGCAGGTCGGGGATCATCGCCGCGTCGATGCTCGGGCTCGGCCGGGCCCTGGGCGAGACGATGGCGGTGGCGATCATCCTCTCGGCCTCCGGGGGCATCACCTTCAACCTGATCAGCTCCGGGAACCCCTCCACGATCGCGGCCAACATCGCGCTGGACTTCCCCGAGTCCTCCGGTCTCGCGGTCAACACGCTGATCGCATCCGGCCTCGTGCTCTTCGGCATCACGCTCGTCGTCAACATGACGGCGCGGTGGATCATCCAGCGGAGCGAGAGGGCGCGCGCATGAGCGACCCGATCCGTCCCGACGACCGCGAGTCCGCGCCAGGCGCGCGGACCATCGAGCCCCTCGGGCCGGACGCGCCGCGAACCCGGGAGACCGAGGACGACGGGCGGCCGCGGTCCGACGCGGCCGCCCGTACGGGCGGGCCGCTGGCCGAGGCGCCCACGAGCCACCACTTCGCCCCGCCGGCGCGCCGCAGATTCCCCTCCTGGGCGCCCTGGGCGGTCTTCGGCACCGCCGCGGTCGTCGCCGTCGGCCTCAACCTGCTCACCGATATCCATGTCGCTCTGGTCACGCTGGCGTCGCTGGGGCTCGCCGCCGCCGTCGTCTACACGTGGTCGCGCGCCGTTGAGAGCCGGAGGCGCGCGACCGACCGCCTCGTGACCATGCTGGTCTCGGGAGCCTTCCTGCTGGCGATGGTTCCGCTCGCGTCTCTGCTCATCACCGTCCTCACGAAAGGGCTGGAACGTTTCGACGTCCTCTTCTTCACGAGCTCGATGCGGAACGTCGTCGGCGACGGCGGCGGCATCGTCCACGCGATCCTCGGGACCCTGATCATCACAGGGCTCGCGACACTCGTCTCTGTGCCGATCGGTGTGATGGCCGCCGTGTACCTGCAGGAGTACGGTGGCGGGACGCTCGCGCGCGGCCTCACCTTCTTCGTCGACGTGATGACCGGGATCCCCTCGATCGTCGCGGGACTCTTCGCCTACGCCGTCTTCGCGCTCGTCTTCGGCCCCGGGGTCCGCCTCGGCATCATCGGGGCGGTCGCGCTCTCGGTGCTGATGATTCCGATCGTCGTCCGCTCCACCGAGGAGATGCTGAAGATCGTCCCGAACTCCCTCCGCGAGGCGTCCTACGCCCTCGGCGTCCCCAAGTGGCGGACCGTGACCGGAGTGGTCCTCCCCACCGCGCTCGCGGGCATCGTCACCGGCGTCATGATCGCCGTCGCCCGCGTGGTCGGCGAGACGGCGCCTTTGCTCGTGACGACCGGGGTCTTCTCGTCCGTGAACCTCAACCCGTTCCACGACCGCATGGCGAACCTGCCGGTGTTCGCGTTCAACTCGTACAAGGTTCCCGGCGTGCCGCCGGACCCGTACCTCGCCCGTGCCTGGGGGGCAGCACTCGCGCTCATCATCATGGTGATCCTCCTCTACGTGAGCGCGCGCCTGATGGCCCGCCGCTTCGGAACGGAGCTCCGGCGATGACGGCTGCCGGCATGGAAGAGAGGATGGGAGCGGCGACCACGGCGACCGCGAAGACCGTCCAGGCCGAGAGCCTCAACCTCTACTACGGCTCGTTCCTCGCCGTCAAAGACGTGAACATCACGATCCAGCCGAACAGGGTGACCGCCCTGATCGGATCGTCCGGGTGCGGGAAGTCGACGTTCCTGCGGTCGCTGAACCGCATGCACGAGCTCGTTCCCGGAGCCCGCGTCGAGGGGAAGGTGACACTCGACGGTGAGGACATCTACGCCCCGAACATCGATCCGGTCGAAGTCCGGAGGCAGATCGGCATGGTCTTCCAGGCCCCGAACCCCTTCCCGACGATGTCGGTCTACGACAACGTCGCCGCCGGCCTGAAGCTGAACAAGAAGCGCATCAAGAAGGCCGACCTGGACGAGATCGTGGAGCGCTCCCTGCGCGGCGCCCACCTCTGGAACGAGGTGAAGGACAGGCTCGACAAGCCCGGCTCCGGCCTCTCCGGCGGTCAGCAGCAGCGCCTCTGCATCGCGCGCGCCACGGCGGTCGAGCCCGACGTGCTCCTCATGGACGAGCCCGCGTCGGCCCTCGATCCGCTGTCGACGCTCGCGATCGAGGACCTGGTTCTCGAGCTCAAGAGCAACTATACGATCGTGATCGTGACCCACAACATGCAGCAGGCCGCGCGGGCGAGCGACATCACAGGCTTCTTCAACATCGAGGAGGCCGGCCAGCCCGGCCACCTGATCGAGATCGACTCGACCAAGAAGATCTTCACGAACCCGACGCACAAGTCGACGGAGGACTACGTCAGCGGGCGGTTCGGATGAGGGTCTCGCTCCAGGAGGAGCTCGACCAGCTCGAAGCCGCGCTTCAGGAGGAAGGCGCGCACGTCCTGCGCGCGCTGCGGGGCGCGCTGAACGCGCTCGAGCAGGCGGATTTCGAGTTGGCCGACGAGGTGATCGCGTTCGACGACGAGATCGACGAGACCTACCTCTCGATCGAGGCCGGTGTCCAGTCGCTGCTCGCGCGCCAGACGCCCGTGGCGGTCGACCTGCGCCTCGTCCTCGCCATCCTCCACAACAACCTCCACCTCGAGCGGATGGCCGACTACTGCGTCACGATCGCGAAGCTGACGAAGCTCGTGAAGGACGCTCCGCAGGACCAGGCGATCCTGGAGGGCTTCGAGGAGATGGGCCAGCGGGCCGAAGAGATGATCCGCGTCGCGCTCGACTCGTTCCGCGACCGAAACGTCGCCCGGGCGGAGTCCCTCGTCGACCTCGACGAGCTGATCGATCGCGCGAACCGCCGCGTCGTCGGGCACGTGCTCTCGCTCGGGGCCGACACGAAGCTGCACGAGTGGGGCCTGCGCATGATCATCGTCTCGCGCTGCCTCGAGCGGATCGGCGACCACGCGGTCGACATCGGAGAGCAGACCGCCTACCTCGTGAGCGGCGAGTTCCGCGAGTTCACCGACGCCTCGCACAACGGCCCCGGCACGACTCCGCGCGACCTGCGCTAGCCCTCGGCGACCGCGACCCGGCGCGTCTGCAGCGACCGGGCGCCGAAAGCGACCACCGCGATCGCGCCGGCGAGCCCGAACACGAGCGCGTCGCCCGCCGGCAGCCGAGTGAGGGCCTCCATCCCCGCGCCCACCAGGCCGGCTGCCGGGAGGGTCAGGACCCAGGCCACGAGGATGTTTCCCGCGACGCCCCAGCGGACGGCGTTGAGGCGGCGCGTCGCCCCGGCTCCGAGGACCGAGCCCGAGATCGTGTGCGTCGTCGAGACCGGGAAGCCGAAGTGCGCGGTCGTGAAGAGAATTCCGGCGGTCGCGGTCTGCGCGGCGAAGCCGCGGGGCGGATCGAGCTTTGCGACCCGCGTCCCCAGCGTCTTGATGATCCGCCACCCGCCCGCGTAGGTCCCCAGCCCCATCGCGAGCGCGGCACTGATGATCACCCAGAGCGGCGGCCGGCTGAAGTCGGCGTCGAGGTTCCCGGACGCGACGAGCGCGAGGGCGATCACACCCATCGTCTTCTGCGCGTCATTCGTCCCGTGGGTGAACGCGACGAAGCCACCGGAGACGAGCTGGAGCCGGCGGAAGACCCGGTTCACGAGCCCCGGTGGGCGACGGCGAACGACCCAGAGAAGCGCCACCATGAGCACAGCGGCCCCGGCGATGCCGAGGAGCGGCGCGAGGAGCGACGGAATCGCCACCTTCTCGATCAGGCCCTGCCACTGGACGACTCCAAGACCACCCGCGGCGATCGCCGAGCCGGCGATGCCGCCGATGAGCGCATGGCTCGAGCTCGAGGGCAAACCCACGTACCAGGTGATCAGGTTCCACGTGATCGCCCCGACCAGACCGGCGAGAACGATGTCCAGCGTGATCGCCTCCGCGTTCACGATGCCGGTCGCGATCGTCGCAGCCACCTTGAAGGAGACGAACGCGCCGGCGACGTTGAGGATCGCGGCGCTGATGACCGCGAGCCGGGGCGAGAGCGCGCGCGTCGAGACGCTCGTCGCGATCGAGTTCGCGCTGTCGTGGAACCCGTTGGTGAAGTCGAAGAAGAGCGCAGTCGCCACGACGGCGACGAGGGTCAGGTCGTTCACGGCGGCTGCCTACACGTTCTTGACCACGATGTTGCCGATCACGTTGGCCGCCGTCTCGCAGGCGTCGAGCGCGTCCTCGAGCGCCTCGAAGATGTCCTTCCAGCGGATGACGATGAGGGGGTCGATCCGCGGGTCGCGAAAGAGATCTGCGATGGCGTCGCGGACGACGCGGTCACCCTCGTCCTCCAGCTCCTTGAGCGCGACGAGCTCCTTCTGGACGCCGTGGAGGCTCTTCAGCTCGGTGAGCGCGGTCGCGAGGTGCTGCGCCGCACCGACGAGGATTCGGCACTGCTCGATCGCCTGCCGCGTGGGCGACTCGACGCCGTAGAGCTCGAGCAGGTCGGAGGCCTCGTCCATGTGGTCGACGACGTCGTCGACGCTGGTGGCGAGCTGGAAGATGTCCTCCCTGTCGAACGGGGTGATGTACTGCGTGTTGAGGAGCTGGATGAGGTCGCGCGTGATCGTGTCTCCCTCGTGCTCGGCCTCCTTCACGTGGGCCTGGGTCACGGAGGAGTTCGGATACTCGCGGAACCGCTGCTCGACCCGCTGGGCAGCCTCGAGGGCATTCGCGCCGGCCCTCGTGAAGAGGTCGTAGAACTCGGACGTCCGTGGAACGAAGGAGAGCCTCAAGCCGGGCAGGATGGTACAGGTTCACCATTCACGGACCACTCCTTCACATTCGCCTCGTGCTCGCGAGCGCCGTCGCCCTCGCCGCGGCTGCCCCGGCAGGCGCCGACACGGGCATCCTGGCGATCGGCGACTTCGGCGTCGGCGGCCGGAAGGAGCGGCTGACCGGGGCGGCGGTCGAGCGCTTCGCCGCGACCCGGCCCGCCGACGCCCTCGTCACGCTCGGCGACAACGACTACACCGAGAGCCCCGCCGCGTTTCGCGCGAACTGGCGCGACTCGTTCGGCTGGGCGGCGGCCGACGGGCTCCGCGTCGTCGGCACGCTCGGGAACCACGACGTCCGCGTGCAGAAGGGTCGCTACGAGTTCGGCTTGCTCGGGATGCCCGGGCGCTACTACCGCCGCCGCGTCGGCGACGTCGGCCTCTTCCTGCTCGACAGCAACACGATCGGCGCGGTGCAGCTCCGCTGGCTGGACAAGGCCCTGCGCACCTCGGACGCGCCCTGGAAGGTCGTCGTCATGCACCATCCGGCCTACAGCTGCGGCGGCTACCTCGGCGACGCACGAGTGCGGAAGCTGCTCGTCCCCATCTTCCAACGGCGCGGCGTCGACCTCGTGCTCAGCGGCCACGACCACAACTACCAGCGCTTCGCGAAGCGCCGGGGCGTAACCTACGTCGTTCACGGGGGCGGGGGCGGCTCCCGCCTCTACCCGCTCCGAAACTGCCCCGGCTCCTTCCCGCGCCGCGTCCGGGCCCGCAAGGCCTTCGGCTGGCTCTATCTCCGGGCCCGCGCGGGCTCGCTCCGCGTCCGGGCGGTCAGCCGCTGGGGCGGCGTGCACGACAGCTTCGATCTATACCCCTGACGGGTATAGTGAGGGTGTCGTGGCAAACGTTCGGCTCGAGCTCGAGGGCATGACTTGCGCGGCCTGCGCCGGTCGCATCGGCAAGGCGCTGAACGACCTCGACGGGGTCGAGGCCAGCGTCAACTTCGCCACCGAGCAGGCCGCGGTGCGCTACGACGAGGGCGCCTCGAGGTCGGCGACCTCGTCGCGTGCCGTCGAGAGCGCAGGCTACGGCGCCTCCCTCACCCGCGCGGAGGAGCGGCCGGGCCCGGACACGGGTCTCCGGCTCGCCGTCGCGGCGGCGCTCACCGCCCCGGTCGTGCTCCTGGCCATGATCCCTCCGTTCCAGTTCACAGGCTGGGAGTGGGTCGCCCTGGCGCTCGACGGCACCCGTGTGGGCGTGGGCCGGCTGGCAGTTCCATCGCGGCGCGCTTCGGAGCCTGCGCCACGGCGGCGCCACCATGGACACGCTCGTCTCGCTCGGCACGACCGCCGCGTTCGTCTGGTCGGTCGTCGTGCTGCTCGCCGTCGACGGCACCGACGTCTACTTCGAGGTCGCGGGCGTGATCACGACACTGATCCTGCTCGGCCGCTGGCTCGAGAGCCGCGCGCGCCGCCGCTCGAGCGCCGCGCTCCGCGGCCTCCTGGAGTTGGGTGCGAAGGACGCGCGCGTGCTCAGGGACGGTGCCGAGGTGCCCCTGCCCGTCGAGCAGGTGGCAGTCGGCGACCTCTTCGTGGTGCGCCCGGGCGAGAAGGTGGCGACCGACGGCGTCGTCGTCGAGGGCGGCTCGGCCGTCGACCAGTCGATGCTGACCGGCGAGCCGGTGCCCGTGGACGTGGCGCCGGGCGACGAGGTCGCGGGCGCGACCGTCAACTCCTCCGGACGCCTCGTCGTGCGCGCGACGCGCGTCGGCGCCGACACCGCGCTCGCGCGGATCGCGGAGCCTCGTCGCCGCGGCACAGACCGGCAAGGCCCCCGTCCAGCGCCTGGCGGACCGCGTCTCCTCGGTGTTCGTCCCGGTCGTGATCGGCCTCGCGCTCGCCACGCTCCTCGGCTGGCTCCTGCTCGACGGCGATCCCGCGAACGCCTTCACCGCCGCCGTGGCCGTGCTCATCATCGCGTGCCCCTGCGCCCTCGGGCTCGCCACGCCGATGGCGCTGATGGTCGGCACGGGCCGCGGCGCCCAGCTCGGCATCCTGATCAAGGGCCCGGAGGTGCTCGAGCGGACGCGACAGGTCACGACGATCGTCCTCGACAAGACCGGCACCGTGACCGAGGGCCGGATGGAGCTCGTCGACGTGGTGCCGGCCAACGGGCGGCCGCCGCCGAGGTGCTCCGCCTCGCCGGGGCGCGTCGAGGACGCGAGCGAGCACCCGATCGCGCAGGCGGTGGCGGCGGCGGCGCGGCGCGAGCTGGGGTCGCTCCCGCCGGTCGAGGGCTTCGAGAGCCGGCCGGGGATCGGCGTCACGGGCGTCGTCGAGGGCCACGCGGTCGCGGTCGGCCGCGGCCAGGATGGCATCTCGGTCGCCTGGGACGGCGAGCCTCGCGCGACGCTCGTCGTCGCCGACCGCGTCAAGTCGACGAGCGCCGAGGCGGTGGCGGAGCTGCGCGAGCTGGGGCTGACGCCGGTGCTCCTGACGGGCGACCGCGAGGCGACGGCGCGGGCGGTCGCGGCCGAGGTCGGGATCGACCGCGTCCTCGCCGAGGTGCTGCCCGGCGACAAGGCCGCCGAGGTGCGCCGGCTGCAGGAGCAGGGCGAGGTCGTCGCGATGGTCGGCGACGGCGTCAACGACGCCCCCGCCCTCGCCCAGGCCGACCTCGGGATCGCGATCGGCACCGGCACGGACGTGGCCATCGAGGCGAGCGACCTGACGCTCGTCTCCGGCGACCTCCGCGCCGCCGCGGACGCGATCCGCCTCTCGCGCCGCGTCCTGGGCACGATCACGCGGCAATCTCTTCTGGGCCTTCGCGTACAACGTCGCCGCCCTCCCCCTCGCCGTCGCCGGGCTGCCTGAGCCCGATGGTGGCCGCCGCCGCGATGGCGTGCTCGAGCCTCTTCGTCGTCACGAACTCGCTGCGGCTCCGCCGCTTCCGGAGCCCCCGCGAAGCCGGCTAGGCGCCCTCGAGCGGGTGATGGCGCCCGTGGTAGGAGATCAGCGTGCAGAGGAGTCCGGTGAGGGCGACTCCCGGGCCGACCTCGAGCAGGAGGCGCGCCTCGTCGGAGCGCTCCACGCCGGTGACGAGACCGCCGACCGCGATCCAGACGGCCGCGAGGATCGCCGGCAGCAGGAGCAGGATCACCGTCCAGTCGTGCCACGGCCGGCCGCGCCTCGTCCAGAGGGCGTAGTCCAGCGGCGCCAGCACAAGGACGACCACGGCCGGGAGGATCCCGGTCAGCGCCTCGCCCGAGGCCGCCGCCACCCAGAGGGCGAGCGCGGCGGCGCCGATCGTCAGGTAGCGCGGCGCGGCGCCGGCTCCTCTTCGTGGCCCTCGACGTGCACGTCGGGCAGCCAGGCGAGCCAGGAGGGCAGATACCAGTTCCAGCGCCCGAGCAACGTCATCGTCGCGGGCACGACGACCGAGCGGATCAGCGTCGCGTCGAGGAAGAGCGCGACCGCGACGCCGAAGCCCATCTGCTGGAACATGACCAGGTCGCCCCGGGCGAAGCCGGCGAACACGGCGATGATGATCAGCGCCGCCCCGGTGATCAGGCGCGCCGTCGAGCCGACGCCGAAGGAGACGGCCTCGTCGTTCCGCCCGGTCTGCGCGTAGCGCTCGCGGATGCGGCTGAGCAGGAAGACCTGGTAGTCCATCGAGAGCCCGAAGAGCACGGCGAAGAGGAAGAGCGGCACCCAGGCCTCGACGGCGTCCACCTGCTGGAAGCCGAAGAGCTCGTTGCCGACGCCCTCGACGAAGACGAGCACGAGCAGCCCGTAGGCGGCGCCCACCGAGAGGAGGTTCATGGCGATCGCCGTCGCCGGGACGACGAGCGAGCGGAACGCGATCGTGAGCAGGACGAAGCTGAGGCCGAGCACGAAGGCAAACACGATCGGCAGCCAGGCGTCCATCACGTCGTAGTAGTCGATGTCCTCGGCCGTGGCGCCGCCGACGAACGCCTCGGCGCCGGAGCCCGCGAAGGCGGCCGGGACGACCTCGTCGCGGAGGTCGCGCACGGCCGCCACCGCCTCGACCGAGACCGCGTCGCCGGCCACCGGCACGGTGAGCGAGACGAGAGCGCCGTCGGGACTCGTCTCCACGGCCGGCTCGCCGAAGATCTCCCGCCGCCCCAGCTCGGCCTCGAGCTCCTCCACCGCCGCCCGCACGTCCGGCAAGGCCGAGTCGCCCTCGACCGCGATCCGCACCGGGTCGGTCGTCTGGCCCGGGAACTCGCGGTTCAGGAGGAGGAAGCCCTGCTTGGACTCGAAGCGGTCGGGCAGCGTGCTGATGCCCGCGGTGCCGGTCTCGAGTGAGAGCACGGGAACGGCCGCAGCGAGGAGGATCGCGACCGCGGCGACGAGGCTGACGACGGGTCGGCGCATGACGGCGCGGACGATCCTTCCCCAGAAGCGGCTCTCCTCGCCGGCGGAGGCCCTGCCGAAGTAGGGGATCCGCAGGGAGTCGATCCGGTCGCCGAGGAGGCTGAGCACGGCGGGCAGGAGCGTGAGCGCGGCGACGACGGAGACGATGCCGACGAGGATCGCGCCGGTCGCGAGACTCCGCATGATCGTGTTGGGGACGAGCTCGAGGCCGGTCATGGCGAGGACGAAGGCGGCGCCGCTGAAGAGGACGGCGCGGCTGGCCGTCGCCCCGGCCGTCTCGATCGCGTCGAGCTTCTCCCGGCCCTGCGCGCGCTCCTCGCGGAAGCGGCTGAGGATGAAGAGCGAGTAGTCGATCCCCAGCGCCAGGCCCATCCCGAAGATCATGTTGGTGACGAAGACCGAGAGCTCGAACACCTGCCCCACGATCGCGGTGAGCGCGAGAGCGACGACGATCGAGAGGATCGCCAGGACGAGCGGGACGACGCCGGCGACGACGGCCCCGAAGACGAGGAGGAGCACGATCAGCGCAGCCGGGGCGCCGAAGAAGAGCTCGCCCTTCTGCAGGTCCTCCTCCGAGAGCCTCGAGAAGTCCTCGTCGATCGTCAGGTCGCCGGTGATCGCCGCCTCCACCGTCTGCTCCTCGTCGAGGCGCCGTACGGCGTCGACGACGTCCGGGAGGGCGTCCTCGTTCGGACCCAGGCCGACGAGCAGGATCGTCGCGCCGCCGTCGGTCGAGACGAGGCCCTCCCGGCCCTCGTCGGCCGCGGAGACCACGTTCGTGGCCCCGAGCCGCCGCAGCTCGACCGCCAGCGACTCCACCCGCCCGCCGTCCACCTGCCCGTCCGCGAAGCTGAGGACGACGATCTCCGTCGTCGCCCGCTCCCGCGAGCCCGGCGAGGGCGGGAAGTGCTCGGCGAGAAGCTCCTCCGCCCGCTTCGAGTCCGTGTCCGCGGTGACCTCGCCCTCGGTCGTCAGCGTGTCCCCGAGCAGGACGGCGACGACTCCCAGGGAGACGACGACGGCGGCGATCCAGAGGGCGACCGTCCGCCACGGGTGGAGGGCCGAGGCGCGCGCGAGGGAGTCGGTCGAGAGGCGCACCGGCTCGACGCTACCCCGCCGTACCCGTCCGGGCAAACCCTCGGTATAGAGTCACGTCCGTGCTCGCCATCACCGCTGGAGCCTTCCGCTTCGCCGCGCGACTCGAGGAGGAGGCGGCGCCGAAGACGATCGCGGTGCTCCGTTCGCTGCTCCCGCTCGAGAGCCAGCTCGTGCAGGCGCGCTGGAGCGGCGAGTCAGCCTGGGTGCCGATGGGCTTCGAGCTGGAGCTCGGGCTCGGCCCGGAGAACGCCAACAGCTACCCGGGGGCGGGAGAGCTCCTCCTCTATCCGGGCGGTCTCTCCGAGGTCGAGATCCTCTTCCCCTACGGGGCCACCTGCTTCGCCAGCAAGATGGGCCAGCTCGCCGGCAACCACTTCGCCACGATCGTCGAGGGAGGCGAGCAGCTGGGCGAGCTCGGTCGCGCCGTCCTCTGGAAGGGCGCCCAGCCGATCCGGTTCGACGAGACGGCTTAAGCCATCGACGGTGCCCAGCCGGGCGTCGCGAGCTTGCCGCATCCGGAGACCGCGTACCTGAGCGCCGCGTCGGCCAAGCGAGACGTCTCCGGGCTTCGCTTCCCCGTCGTCGTCAAGCCCCGGTTCGGGAGCCGCGGCGAGCACGTCTACCGCTGCGACGACCCCGACGGGCTCGGACGGCTCCTCGGACGGCTCCGGACGCTGGCGTGGTTCCGGCGCCGGGGAGCGCTGATCCAGGAGCTCGTCCCGCCCACGGGCACCGACCTGCGACTCCTCGTCGCGGGCGGGCGGGTGGCCGGCTGCGTCGAGCGCGTCGCCGTTCCCGGCGACTGGCGGACGAACGTCGCACTCGGAGCGACGCGGCGGCGGGTGCTGCCACAGCCCGCCGAGTGCGAGCTCGCGGTCGCCGCCGCCGCGGCGGCCGGCGCCGACCTCGCCGGCGTCGACCTCATCCCCCGGCCTGACGGGAGCTTCACGGTGCTCGAGGTGAACGGCGCCCCCGAGTTCAGCGCCGCCTACTCGCTCGACGGACGCGACGTGTTCGAGGCGGTCCTGATCGGGCTCCTCCTCCCGGAGCCCGCCGAAAGCCCGGTCGCTCCGGCCCGCGCAGGCTAGCCCTCCCGCTCCGGCAGCGTGACTCTCCCCTCCAGGAGCGCCCGCCCTACCACAACGCCCTCCAGGCCGAGCGCGGCGAGCGCGTCGACGTCCGCGTCCGAGCGGACGCCGCCCGCGGCCAGGACCGGCAGCCCGGAGCGGTCGCGGACCCGCTCGAGCAGGCCCAGGTCGGGCCCCGACATCGCCCCGTCCCTGTCGATCGCCGTGCAGAGGAGGCGCCGCACACCGCCTTCGGCGCAGCGCTCGGCGAACTCGTCAGGGGAGAGCTCGGTGACGCGGCTCCAGCCGGCGACGGCCACGCGCCCGTCGCGCGCATCGACGGCGACGACGAGCCGCTCGCCTAGCTCGGAAGCCAGCTCGGCGAGCGCCTGGCGCGAGTCGAGGGCCGCCGTCCCGACGACGACCCGCGCAGCGCCCGCCTCGAGGAGCTCCTGCGCGTCGGCGAGGGAGCGGATGCCTCCGGAGGCCTGCACGGGCGTCGGGGCCGCCGCGGCGGCGAGGCCGCGGACGAGCTCCGAGCGGATCCGGCCGGTACGGGCGCCGTCGAGGTCGACGACGTGGACGAGGGGCGGCTCGAGCGCCGCGAAGCGGGCGACCAGCTCGGCCGGGTCGCCCGCTCGGGCGACGACGTCGTCGAACGCCCCCTGCCGCAGGCGGACCGCCTCCCCGCCGACCACGTCCACCGCCGGGATCAGCTGGAACCGCGCGCGGACGTCGCCCCCGACTCCCTCCATTGCGCTGCCATATTAACATGCTAATATAGTTCGCAACGAGTGGCGGATCGATCACACCCATGGCGAACGCCCGAGATGCAGGACCTCTTCGAGACGATCGAGACCCTCGACGGCAGCGAGAACGTGGAGCGCTTTTTGCGCGACCTCTGCACGCTGAGCGAGCTCGAGGCGATGGCGCACCGCTGGGAGGTGGTCAAGCTGCTCGACCAGGGCCTCCCATACCAGGAGATCGCCAGGCGGACGGGCGCCTCGACGACGACGGTGACCCGCGTGGCGCACTGGCTGCGGTACGGGGAGGGCGGCTACCGGACGGCGCTCGACCGCCGGGCTCACCTCTCCCCGGCCTCCTGAAGATCGCCGTCCCGGCAAAGGGACGCCTCCGCGAGCCCGCTGTCGCGCTGCTCGAGGACGCAGGGCTCGGGCCGGAGGAGCCGGGCGAGCGCGCCCTCGCCTTCCCGTGCCGAAACGCGCCGGTGGAGGTGCTGCTCGTGCGCGCGGCGGACATCCCCGAGTACGTGCAGGACGGCGTCGTCGATTGCGGCATCACCGGCGCCGACCTGGTGGCGGAGCGCGGGGCACGCGTGACCGAGCTCCTGCGGCTCGGCTTCGGCAGCTGCACGCTCGAGGCCGCGGTGCCGCAGGAGTCGCCCGTCGCCGAGCTGGCGGGCTTGAGCGGCCTGCGCGTGGCGACCGTCTACCCACACCTCACCTCGCGCCTCCTCGCCGAGCTCGGCGTCTCGGTCGACCTCGTCGACGTCACCGGCTCGGTCGAGGTCGCGCCCCGCCTCGGGCTCGCCGACGCGATCGTCGACCTCGTCTCGAGCGGAAACACGCTGCGGACGAACGGCCTTCGCTCGCTCGGCGCCCTCTTCTCCTCGGAGGCCGTGCTCGTCGCGGCCGAGGAGCCAGACGACGCCTCGCTCCGGCTCCGGCCGATCCTCGCGAGCGTCGTCCAGGCCCGCGAGGCCCGCTACCTGATGCTGAACGCGCCCGAGGCGGCGCTTCCGGAGATCTGCGACCTCGTGCCGGGCGGCGGCGCTCCCAGCGTCATCCCGCTCGCGCAGCCCGGGATGGTCGCGGTGCACGCCCTCGTCCCGGCCGCCGACGTCTGGCGGCTCCTGCCGCGCCTGGAGGCCGCCGGGGCGACGTCGATCCTGCTCGTCCCCGTGGAGCGGATGCTGGCGTGACCGACGTCTCCACGATCGTCGCGGACGTCCGCGAGCGCGGCGACGCCGCCCTGGCCGACTGGGCCGAGCGCCTGGACGGGGTCGCCCCGGCCCGCGCCGAGGCGGCCGGCGAGGTGCCCGCCGAGGCGGTACTCGCGCTGGCCGAGTCGGTTCGACGCTGGCACGAGCTCCAGCGCCCGGCCGACCTCGTCGAGGAGATCGCCCCCGGCGTCGACCTCGAGCGCCGCTGGACGCCGCTCGCCTCCGTGGGCGTCTACGTGCCGCGGCGGCTCGTCTCCACGCTCGTCATGTGCGCGGTGCCCGCCCAGGCGGCCGGCGTCGGGAGGATCGTGATCGTGACGCCGCCCGACGGGGCCGGCGTCGTCGCCCGCGCCGCCGAGCTCCTCGGCCTCCCCGAGGTCTGGGCGGTCGGCGGACCGCAGGCGATCGCGGCGCTCGCGTACGGCACCGAGACCATCGCCAGGGTGGACAAGATCGTCGGGCCGGGGAACGCGTTCGTGAACGAGGCCAAGCTGCTCGTCTCCCACGACGTCGCCATCGACCTGCCGGCCGGGCCCTCCGAGGTCGTCGTCCTCGCGTCGGAGGGCGCCGACCTGGCCGTCGCCGAGCTCGAGCTCGCCGCCCAGCGCGAGCACGGCCCGGACGCCGTCTGCAAGCTCGTCGAGGCCGACGGCGACCTCGAGAGCGCGCTCGCGCGCGTCGAGGCCCTCGCGCCGGAGCACCTCGTCCTCCTCGGGGAGGCCGCGGAGTCGCTCGCGCCACGCGTCCGGAACGCCGGGGCAGTCTTCGTCGGGCGCTGGTCCCCCGTCGCGGCCGGCGACTACGCGACCGGGGGAAACCACGTCCTCCCCACCGGCGGCCGGGCGCGCGCGTTCGGTGGGCTGGGGCTGGAGGCCTTTCTGAAGCCCGTGACGGTTCAGCGGCTCACGCCCGAGGGCCTGGCGAGCGTGCGGCCGGTGGTCGAGGCGCTCGCGGCCGTCGAGGGCATGCCCGCGCACGCGGAGGCGGTGCGGCGATGAGGACGCTCCCCGAGGAGTTCGCCGCCTACTCGTGGGCACCGTCGACCGACGCGCTCGCGGCCCGGCTCGACCTCGACCCGAGCCGGATCGTGCGCTTCGACGGGAACGTCCCCGCCTGGCCCCTTCCCTCGACGCGGCCCGGCGCGCTCGCCTCCGCGCTCGCCGACGTGCAGAACTACCCCCACGGCGGCTACACGGAGCTCGTCGCCGCGGTCGCGCGCTACGCGGAGGTCGAGCCGGAGAGCGTCGTTCTCGGCGCGGGCGCCGACGACCTGATCCTCCTCTGCGCGCGGGCGTTCGCCGGCCCGGACGACCGGGTCGCGATCGCCGACGAGCCGACCTACCCGCTTTTCCGCATCGCCTCGAGCCTCGCCGGCGCGGAGATCGCGAGCGACGACCCCGTGGTCACGTTCTGCTGCAGGCCGAACAACCCCACGGGCTCGCTCGACGATCTCCCCGCGGCGAGGCCGCTCGTCGTCGACGAGGCGTACTTCGAGTACGCGGGCGAGACCGCCGCCGGCCTGCTCGGCGACGGCGTCGTCGTCCTGCGGACCTTCTCCAAGGCGTTCGGGCTCGCGGGGGCGCGGGTCGGCTACGCGCTCGCCGACGCCGAGACCGCCGCCGAGCTCAACCGGCGCCAGTCGCCGGCGCCGATCTCGACCCTCTCCGCTGCGCTCGCCGTGGCCGCCCTCGCCGACCCGCCCGACGTCTCGGCGCAGGTCGAGGAGCGGGAGCGTCTCGCGCGCGGCCTGCGCGCGCTCGGGCTCGAGCCGCTCCCCTCCCGCGCGAACTTCGTCTTCGTGCCCGTCGCCTCGCCGGAGGAGATCGGCGGAGCTCTCCTCCGCTCCGGGCTCGTCGTGCGCGTCTTCCCGAACGGGATCCGGGCCTCCGTGCGGGACGCGGAGGACGACGATCTCCTCCTCGAGGGGATCGCCCGCGCCCTCGACCGCCCGGCCCCGGTCGCGGCCGCGGGGCGGCGGAGCGCCCGCCACGTGCGCGCCACCGCCGAGACCCGCGTCCGCGTCCGCCTCGCGCTCGACGGCGCCAGCCGGGTCCGCGTGGCGACGGACGCCGGCATCTACGACCACTTCCTGGAGCAGCTCGCCTTCCACGCCGGCTTCGACCTCGTGCTCGAGGCGGCCGGCGACCTGGAGACGGGCGAGCACCACACCGCCGAGGATGCCGCGATCGCGCTGGGCGAGGCCCTGGACCGCGCCCTCGGCGACCGGCGTGGCATCGCGCGCTTCGGCGACGCGGTCGTACCGATGGACGACGCCCTCGCCCGCGCCGCGGTCGACCTCGGCGGCCGGCCGGCGGCGGAGGTCCGCCTCGCGCTCGACCCCGGGCTCGCCGAGCACGTTCTGCGGAGCCTCGCGCAGACGGGCCGTCTCGGCCTGCACGTCGACTCGGAGGGACGCGACCCGCATCACGTCGCCGAGGCCGCCTTCAAGGCGGTCGGCCGGGCGCTCCGCTCCGCGGTGCGGGCCGAAGGCGACGGGGTTCCGTCGACGAAGGGAATTCTGTGAGGGTCGCCGTCTGCGAGTACGGCGCCGGCAACGTGCGCTCGGTCGTCCTGGCCTTGGAGCGCCTCGGAGCCGACGCCGCCGCGACGAGCGACCCCGAGGTGGTGGCGCGCGCCGATTTTGCCGTTCTCCCGGGTGTGGGATCGGCGCGCTCCGCCATGAAAGGTCTCGCCGCCCGCGCGCTCGACGACGCTCTCCGTGAGCGGAACGCCGCGGGAAGGACGACGCTCGGGATCTGCCTGGGCCTGCAGTTGGCTCTCGAGTCGTCGGACGAGGACGGTGGCGTCCGTGGACTTGCCCTCCTCCCGGGACGCGCCGTTCGGCTCCGAGAGGGGCGCGTACCCCGCATCGGCTGGGCGCCCGTCGACCCGGGCGGCGAGGAGTTCTACTTCGCGCACTCCTTCGCGGCGGACACCCCCGCCGCGAAGGCGACGTCGGAGGGCGTCGTGGCCGTCGCCGAGACGGACGGCTTCGTGGGCGTCCAGTTCCATCCGGAGAAGAGCGGCCGCGCGGGCGCACGCTTCCTCGAGCGATGCCTCTCCCGCGCCTGATCCCCTGCCTCGACGTCGCGGGCGGCCGCGTCGTCAAGGGCGTGCGCTTCCAGGGCCTGCGGGACGTCGGCGACCCGGTCGAGCTCGGGGCCGCCTACTCGGACGCCGGAGCGGACGAGCTCGTCTTCCTCGACGTGGGCGCCACGGTCGAGGGGCGCGACACGCTCGTCGGCCTCGTGCGCCGCGTGGCCGAGCGGCTCGCGATCCCGTTCACCGTCGGCGGCGGCATCCGCACGTTCGGGGACGCGGAGGCGCTGCTCGAGGCGGGCGCCGACAAGGTCTCGGTCAACTCGGCCGCCCTGGCGCGGCCCGAGCTTTTGACCGCGCTCGCGGAGCGCCTCGGCTCGCAGGCCGTCGTCCTCGCGATCGACGCGACGGAGGGCTCCGTGCGCTCGCACGCCGGCGGCGTCACCACCGGACGTCTGGCGGCGGAGTGGGCGCGCGAAGGGGAGGAGCGAGGCGCGGGCGAGATCCTGCTCACCTCGATCGACGCGGACGGGACGCGGGACGGCTACGACCTGCCGCTGACGGAGGAGGTGGCCGGCGCGGTCTCCGTCCCGGTGATCGCCTCGGGCGGCGCCGGCTCCGCCGGGCACGTCGCCGCGGCACTGGAGGTCGCGCAGGCGGCGCTTCTCGCCTCGATCCTGCACGAGAACCCCGCCCGCCTCGTCACTCTGCGGGACGAGCTCCGCGGCCTGGGAGTGCCGCTCCGCGATGCCGCCTGAGGGCGATCTCCGCGCCGCGATCGTCCAGGACGCCGAGTCGGGCCGCGTGCTCATGCTCGCCTGGATGGACGACGAGGCGCTGCGGCTGACCCGCGAGACCGGCGAGGCGCACTTCTACAGCCGCTCCCGCGACCGGCTCTGGCGCAAGGGCGAGACCTCCGGGAACACCCTCGCCGTCGAGGAGCTCCGCGACGACTGCGACGGCGACGCCTACCTCCTCCGCGTCCACCCGAACGGCCCCGCGTGCCACACCGGCTCGCTCTCGTGCTTCGCGCCCTGGCTCTGGCGAACGGTCAGCGAGCGGGCCGCGACCCGCCCCGAGGGTTCCTACGTCGCCGGCCTGCTCGGGGGCGGCGCCGTTGCCGTCGCGCAGAAGCTCGGCGAGGAGGGCGTCGAGGCGGCCCTCGCCGTCGCCGCCGAGGAGGACGAGCGCGTCGTCGCCGAGATCGCCGACCTCTGGTTCGCGAGCTACCTCGCCCTCGCCGCCCGCGGCCTCGACCCGGCCGCGGTCGAGGACGAGCTCCAACGCCGCCGTCGCTAGCTGCCTCGGCCTAGACTCCCGCCATGCCGAAGTCCGTTGCTGAGCTAGCGCTCGAGTATCGGACTCATCTCGAACGATGGGCGAGTCTCAGGTCCTCCGAGGACGTGCGCGCGGTCGAACGTATGAACGAGGCTGCAGTAAGGGCGCACCGATGTGCACGGCGCCTACGAGAGTCGGACGAAGGCCAGGCAGCCCTCGAGATACTTCTCGACCACCAAGACCAAGAGGTTCGATGCTAGGTGGCGGTTGAGGTGATCCCGTTCAACCCTGATCGTGCTTGCACCGTACTTCGAGAGGTTCGCGATGCGCGAGGGGACGGCTCCTTCAACGCAGAGGTCACACTCGGGGAGTTCGAAGCAGGCCGCTTGGACCCCGACTGGTGACCGCGACCGCTAGGCCGCGTCCGAGGCCGGGCTGCCGTCCTGGGTGCCCTCGTAGGCGCTCTGGAGCGCCGCCACGTCGGCCTTCGGGACGACGTGCCAGAACTCGGCCGCGGCGGCCTCCCAGCGCGCGAGGAGCGCCGCCGCGCGCGTCGAGCCCGTGTAGCGGTGGTGCCGCTCGACGAGCTCCCGGAGCGGCCCCGCCTCGTGCGGCTCGAGCCGCCGCGCGGCCACGAGCTGGCCGTTGACGCGGGGCGGCAGGCGGTCGGCCGGGTCGTGCACGTAGACCTCGCCGCCGCTCATGCCGGCGCCGAGGTTGACGCCGTGGGAGCCGAGGATGACGATCGTTCCGCTGGTCATGTACTCGCAGGCGTGGTCGCCGGCGCCCTCGACGACGGCGACGGCGCCCGAGTTCCTGACCGCCAGGCGCTCGCCCGCGCTCCCGGCGCAGAAGAGCTCGCCGCCGGTGGCGCCGTAGAGGACGGTGTTGCCCACGAGGCACGGGTCGCCGGCGTCGTTGGCAGGGGGGCGGACGACGATGCGGCCGCCGCTCATCGCCTTGCCGACGTAGTCGTTCGCCTCGCCCTCGAGGTCGAGCTCGACGCCGGCGGCGAGGAAGGCGCCGAAGCTCTGGCCGGCGACGCCCTGGAAGCGGGCGCGCACGCGGCCGGGGGGCGGCTCGAGCCCGAAGCGCTTGCCGATGCGGCCACCGAGGCGGGCGCCGACGGTGCGGTCGCCGTTCCCGATCGGGTAGGCGAGCTCGACGAGCGAGGCGTCCTCGAGCACGGCCGCGGCGTCGTTCGCGAGCCGCTCGCCGAGCTCCCAGCCGGAGGCGGCGAGGCCCTCCTCGCCCTCGTACCGGACAGGCCCGTCGCCGGCATGGGCCAGGAGCGCGGTGAGGTCGAGCGCGTCCGTCCGCGCGTCGCCGGTCGTCCGCTGGCCGAGCAGGTCGACCCGGCCCACCGCCTCCTGGAGTGAGCGCAGGCCGAGCGAGGCGAGCAGGCGGCGCGTCTCCTCCGCGACCATGAGCAGGTAGTTCTCCAGCATCTCGGGCTTGGCGTCGAACTTGGCGCGAAGCTCGGGGCGCTGCGTGGCGATCCCCACGGGGCAGGTGTCCATGTGGCACGTCCGCACCATCAGGCAGCCCTCGGCGATCAGGAGCGCCGTGCCGAAGCTCATCTCGTCCGCGCCGAGCAGCGTGGCCACGACGACGTCCCGCCCCGTCTTGAAGCCGCCGTCCACCCGCACGCGCGCCCGCGCCCGCAGTCCGCTCGCGACGAGCGCCTGCTGCGTCTCGGCGAGCCCGAGCTCCCAGGGGACGCCGGCGTTCTTGATCGAGGTGAGCGGGCTCGCCCCGGTGCCGCCGTCCGAGCCGGCGACCTGAACGACCTCCGCGAGGGCCTTGACGACGCCGGCGGCGATGATCCCGACGCCGGCCGAGGCGACGAGCTTGACGGAGACGATCGCCTCCGGGTTCACCTGGCGCAGGTCGAAGATCAGCTGCGCGAGGTCCTCGATCGAGTAGATGTCGTGGTGCGGCGGCGGCGAGATCAGCGCGACGCCGGGCTGCGTGTGCCGCATGCGCGCGATCTCGACGCTGACCTTGTGGCCGGGCAGCTGCCCGCCCTCGCCCGGCTTCGAGCCCTGGGCGATCTTGATCTGCAGCTCCTCGGCGAAGGACGCGTACTCGGGCGTGACACCGAAGCGGCCCGAGGCGATCTGCTTGATCGCCGAGTTGGACTCGGTGCGGAAGCGGTTCGGGTCCTCCCCGCCCTCGCCGGTGTTCGCCCTGCCGCCGACGCGCGCGAGCGCGACCGCGACGAGCTCGTGCGCCTCGGCCGAGAGCGCGCCGAGGGACATCGCGCCGCTCGAGAAGCGGCTGACGACGTCGGCGATCGACTCGACCTCGTCCAGCGGGACCGGCGGCCCGGCGGGGAGGAGCTCGAGCAGGTCGCGGGGCTCGAGCGGCTCCCGCTCGTTGACGAGCGTCGCGAAGCGCTCGTAGAGTTCCCAGCCGCCCCCGTTCACGGCGTGGCGGAGGTGGTGCGCCGCCCGCAGCTCGTGCAGCGCCGACACGACGTCGGGAGTCGTCGCGTGCGGCTCCCCGCCCTTGCGGAACTTGACGTAGCCGGGGTTCTCGAGCTTCGGCGAGGCCTCGGCGGCGGCGCGCAGGCGCCCGAGCGCCTCCTCCTCGAGCTCCGCGAAGCCGACGCCGCCGAGGGGGGACGACGTGCCGCTGAAAGCGAGGTCGATCACCTCCGGGGCGAGACCGACGGCCTCGAAGATCTGCGCTCCGCGGTAGCTCGCCACGTCGGAGATGCCCATCTTGGACATGACCTTGAGGATCCCGTCCTCCATGGCCTCGCGAAAGCGGCGCTGCGCCTCGGCCGGCGAGGGGTGATCGCCGCCGATCTTGTCGGACGCGGCGAGCGCAGCCATCGTCTCGAGGACGAGCCGGGGACAGATCGCGTCGGCGCCGTAGCCGAGGAGGGTGGCGAAGTGGTGAGTCTCGCGGGGCTCGTCGCTCTCGACGATCAGGGAGCCCGAGGTGCGCAGGCCGGCTGCGACGAGCCGCTGGTGGACGGCGCCCACCGCGAGGAGGGAGGGGATGGGCGCGCGCCCGTCCTCGCGGCGCCCGTCGGTCAGGCGCAGCAGCTGCGCCCCGCCGCCGACGGCGGCCGCCGCCTCGCCGGCGAGCCGCTCGCAGGCCGCCCGCAGGCCTTTCTCGGCCTCGAAGGTCGCGTCGAGGACGGTCGCATCCAGCTCCTCGAGCGTCGAGGGGAAGAGGAAGAAGCTCTCCAGCTCGATCAGCCGCGCCGCCTCTGGCCCCTCGGAGAGGAGCGGCGCGCGGGCGCCGAGCAGGGTCCGGAGCGACGTGACGAGCCGCTCCCGCAGGTGGTCGATCGCCGGGTTCGTCACCTGGGCGAAGCCCTGGCGGAAATAGCTCGCGAGCGGCCGCGCCCGGCCGGCGAGCGGCGGCAGCGCGGTGTCGTCGCCCATCGACGAGACGGGGTCGTGCCCGCTCGTCCCGATCGGCCTGAGGATCAGCGACTGCTCTTCGCGCGTGTAACCCACCGTCACCTGCCGCGCGGTCAGGTCCTCCCCGGGCGGCTCCACCGGCTCGCCCGGCCCGACGCGCCTGAGGTTGTCGGCCAGCCACTGCCCGTAGGGGCGCCGGCGGGCGAGGACGACCTTGATCCCGGGGCTCGCCTCGACACCGCGGTCCGGGTCGACGGTGAGCATCTGGTTCGGCCCGAGCTTGCCGCGAACGACCGGCCCACCGTCGGGGAGCGGGACGACGCCCGCCTCGGAGGCGCACGCGACGAGCCCGCCCTCGACCATCGCGTAGCGGAGCGGGCGCAGGCCGTTGCGGTCGAGGGTGGCACCGACCACGCGGCCGTCGGTGAAGATGATCCCCGCGGGCCCGTCCCACGGCTCGACGAGCCCCGCGTGGAAGCGGTAGAAGTCGCGGATCTCCTCGGGCATGACGGGGTTCAGCTCCCACGACTCGGGGACGAGCATCGTGATCGCATGGCGTACGTCCCGCCCGCCCCTGACGACGACCTCCAGCGCGTTGTCCAGGATGGCCGAATCCGAGCCGGACTCGTCCAGCGGGAAGGCGTCGAGGACGGGATCGTCGAAGCCGAGCCGTCCGGCGCGGGCGCGCATCCAGTTGACGTTGCCCCGGACGGCGTTGATCTCGCCGTTGTGGCACAGGAGCCGGAAGGGCTGCGCGCGCTCCCAGGTCGGGCCCGTGTTGGTCGAGAACCGCTGGTGGAAGATGCCGAAGGGGACGGCGAGCGCCGGGTCGCGGAGGTCGGCGTAGAAGTCGGCGAGATGGTCGGCCGCGCAGAGCGCCTTGTACGTGACCGTGCGGAAGGAGAGCGAGGCGACGTAGGCGCCCGGCACGGCCTCGGTACGCCGCCGGGCCCGGTAGGCATGGAGCTCGAGCTCGTCCTCGTCCCGCAGGGCCGGGCGCAGCAGCACGAGCTGCTCGATCACGGGCAGGCTCGCCTGTGCCTCGTCGCCGAGCGCCTCCGCCGCCACCGGCACTCGCCGCCAGCCCGCCGGCTCGAGGCCCTCCGCGGCGCAGGCAGCCTCGATACCCTCCCGGGCGCTCTCGTCCCGCAGGAACACCATGGCGAGCCCGCAGCCCGGCTCCGGCTGGAGCGACGACGGCAGGGGCAGCAGGAGGCCGGCGCCGTCCCCGGTCAGCCGGTCGGCGGCGACGGCGCCGCGATGGCGCACGTTCGTGAGCCCGGCGAGCAGCAGGTCGACCACCTCGCGCGAGGCGCGGCCGGACGGATCGGCGATGAAGCCGATTCCACAGGCGTCGCGTTCAGCGTGTGCGTCGTAGAGGAGTCCGCCCCGGCGCAATGCTCGTCCCCCTGAGAGTTTCGTGGTCCTGACCCCGCCCCTGCTCTTCAGCTAGTCGGCGGCGGCGGAGAGGAAGGCCGACTAGCTGAAGCTGGCGCGCGCGATGAGCGGGCGAAGGCCCCGCTTGCCGAAGACAGGAGAGTTGGCGCGCACCATGAAGCGCGAAGAGTACGTAGTCGGATGTTGCGACGTCAAGGCTTCCATCGGTAAAGTGTTTCTCGTCGAGCGGGCGAGCCCGCTCCACATCAAGAGAGGCTGAGGGAACCGGCCCTGTGAAGCCTCGGCAACCTGCCCCGCGGGCAAGGTGCCAAGCCCGGCGGGCTTCGGCCCGAAGGATGTCGAGCGAACCCACCAGGAGGCTCCAGTGCCCGCCACCGCACTCCGCTGTCGCAACTGCGAGACCGAGCTCGGGCTCGAGGGGATCGGCGCGTGTCCTCGCTGCTTCGCCCCTCTCGAGCCCGTGTACGACCGCGACGAGCTGGTCCGGACGGCCACGCGCGAGCGCATCGCGGCCGGCCCGCCCTCGATCTGGCGCTACGCGCCGCTCCTGCCGGTCGAGCCGCCGGCCGAGGCGCGCGTCGCGCCCGGCCTGACGCCGCTCGTGCGCGCCCCGCGCCTCGCCGAGGCCGTCGGCGTGCGCGAGCTCTGGCTCAAGCTGGACACGGCGAACCCGACCCACTCCTTCAAGGACCGCGTCGTCGCGGTCGCCTGCGCGAAGGCGAAGGAGCTCGGTCTGACCACGCTCGCCTGCTCCTCGACGGGGAACCTGGCCAACGCGGTGGCCGCGCGGGCGGCGGCGGAGGGGCTCGAGGCAGCCGTCTTCTGCCCCGCCGACCTCGAGCCCGAGAAGCTCGTCGCGACCGCCGTCTACGGCGCGACGCTGTACGCCGTGGACGGGACCTACGACGACTGCTCCCGGCTCACGGTCGAGCTGTCCTTCGAGCTCGACTCGTGGGCGTTCGTCAACGTGGGCCTGCGGACGTACTACGCGGAGGGCTCGAAGACGCTCGCCTACGAGATCGCCGAGCAGCTCGGCTGGCGTATGCCCTCGGCGGTCGTCGTCCCGATCGCCTCCGGCGCGCTCTACTCCCGGGTTCACCGCGGCTTCGGCGAGCTGCTCGACCTCGGGCTCGTCGAGGGCCGGAGCCCCCGCCTCTACGGCGGCCAGGCCGAGGGCTGCTCGCCGGTCGCGGCCGCGTTCGCCGAGGGCCGGCGCGTCGTCCCCGTGCGGCCGAGCTCGGTCGCGCGCTCGCTCGCGATCGGGAGTCCCGCCGACGGCGACGCCGCCGTGAGCGCGGCGCGCGGGTCGGGCGGCGCCGTGTACGCCGTGCCCGAGGCCGAGGTCGGCGAGAACATGGGCCTCCTCGCCGAGCGGGCGGGAATCTTCGGCGAGACCGCGGCCGGGGTCTCGCTCGGCGCGCTCCTCGAGGCGGTCCGCCGGGGTGAGCTCGGGGCCGAGGACGAGGTCGTGCTCCTCGTCACCGGCGACGGGCTCAAGACGCCCGAGCCGGTGTCGGGACGCCTGCAGCCGATCGAGATCGACGCGGACGCGGACGCGCTGCTGGAGCGGCTCGGCGCGACGGCCTGAGCTCACAGGCGCTCCCGCGCGATGAGCTCGTCGGTCGGGACCGGCTCGCGGATGACCCGGTAGGAGCCGCCCTCTCGGAGGACCTCGGCGCACAGCGGGCGGGCGTTGTACGCGGAGGCCATCACCCGGCAGTAGGCGCCCGCCTGGCCGATCTCCAGCAGGTCGCCCGGCTCCGGGCACGGCAGCTCGGCGCCGAGCGAGAAGAAGTCGCCCGACTCGCAGACCGGGCCGACGACGTCGACCGTCGCCGCCGGGCGGCCGCTCCCCGCGGCCAGGGAGATCGGGTGCCGGGCGCCGTAGAGGGCCGGGCGGATCAGGTCGTTCATGCCGCCGTCGCAGACCGCGATCCGGCGCCCGGGGGCGTCCTTGACGTAGAGGACGCGGGTGACGAACGTCCCCACCGGGCCGACGAGCCAGCGGCCGGGCTCGAGCAGGAGCTCGGCGCCCATCTGTCCCGCCGCGGCCGCGGCCAGCTCCGCGTATTCCGCCAGGTCGGCCTCCTCGCCGCCGTCGTAGGGGATGCCGAGGCCGCCCCCGACGTCGAGGTCGCGGAGCTGCGTCCCCGCGTCGGCGAGCTCGCGCCAGAGGACCCGGGCCGCGCCGGCCGCCCTCACCATCGGCACCGGGTCGAAGAGCTGCGAGCCGATGTGGAACGAGAAGCCGACAAGCTCGAGGGCGGGCTCGGCGACGGCCCGGGCGCAGGCGACCCTCGCCTCGTCCAGGCCGAGGCCGAACTTGCTCGTCGCCGTGCCGGTGGCGACGTAGGCGTGGGTGTCGGCTTCGACGTCGGGGTTCAGCCGCACGGAGACCGGCGCGACCTTCCCGAGCGCGGCCGCCTCCTCGGCGATCGCCGCGAGCTCGCCGAGTGACTCGACGTTGACGGACCGGATCCCGGCGGCGAGCGCCGCGTGGATCTCCTCGCGGCGCTTCCCGACGCCGGAGAAGACGATGCGCTCCGCCGGCATGCCGGCGCGGAGCGCCTTGGCCAGCTCGCCGCCGGAGACGATGTCGGCGCCCAGACCCGCCTCGGCCGCGATCCGGACGAGGGCGAGCGCGTCGTTCGCCTTGAGCGCGTAGCAGACCGTGTGCGGCATCCCGGCGAACGCGGCCCGGAAGCGCGTGATGCGCTCGCGGAAGAGGTCGGCGTCGTAGGCATAGAACGGCGTGCCGACCCCGGCGGCGACATCCTCGTAGGTCCGCACGGCTTCTAGAGCTGGGCGACCCGCGCCCGCGCCGCGGCAAGCGCCTCGTGCACGCTCCCCGGGCCCGGTGCTCCCCGCGCGGCCACGCTCTCCTCCGGGTCGGCCCCGTCGGCGGGCTCGGCCCCGTCGGCGGGCTCGCCCGAGCGAACCGAGCCGGCGATGCGCTCGTACGCGTCGCGGAACGGCGTCGCCTTCGCGCACGATCGCCTCGGCCGCGTCCGTGGCGAGGAGGGCCGGGTCCGAGCCGGCCTCGGCCGTCCGCTCGTGGCCGACCTCGAGGCCGCCGACGAGCACCGTCAGCGCCCCGAGCGCCCCGCGGACGTCGCGCCGCGCGGCGAAGACCGGCGGCTTGTCCTCCTGGAGGTCGCGGTTGTAGGCGAGCGGGAGCCCCTTCACGACCGCGAGGAGCCCGGCGAGCCTGCCGATCGCCGTCCCCGCCTTGCCGCGGACGAGCTCGGCGACGTCGGGGTTGAGCTTCTGCGGCATCGCCGAGGAGCCGGTCGCCGCGTCCTCGGGCAGCCTGACGAAGCCGAACTCGGTCGTGCACCAGAGCACGAGCTCCTCGCCGATCCGGGAGAGGTGGCCGAGGAGGACGGCGCACGCGTAGAGGTAGTCGAGCGCGAAGTCCCGGTCGCCGACGGCGTCGAGCGAGTTGCGCGCCTGCGGGCCGGGCGGCGGCGGGAGCGGCAGGGTCGAGCCGGCCAGCGCTCCCGCGCCGAGAGGGCTCGGCCCCGCCTGCTCCGCGGCGCGGGCGAAGCGGGCGAGGTCGCGCTCGAGCATCTCGACCCACGCGAGGAGATGGTGACCGAGCGTGACCGGTTGTGCCCGCTGGAGGTGCGTGTAGCCGGGGAAGAGCGTGTCCGCCTCGGTCTCGGCGAGATCGAGGGTGGTCTCGACGAGCTGGACGACGGCTTCCGTGGCTTCCGCACAGGCATCGAGGACGTACAGGCGCAGGGCGGCGGCGACCTGGTCGTTGCGGGAGCGGCCGGCGTGGATCTTGCGGCCGACGGGCCCGAGCAGGCGCTCGAGCGTCGAGTGGATGTCCTCGTCGGTGGCGACGAAGGCGTAGCCCTCCTCACGAATCGCCCCCAGCCGCGCCTCCACCTCGCGCAGCTCGGAGTCGGCGAGCAGGCCGGCCGCGTGCAGCCGCCGCGCGTGGACGACGGTGGCCTCGCAGTCGTACGGCAGGAGCTCGCCGTCGTCGGCCCGCAGGAACCCGGCGACCGCGGGAGCGAGGTCGGTCTCGACGCGGGCGGCCCAGAGGGTCATACCGCGGCCATCCTCCGCCGGCGGGAGGCCGCCAGCTCGGCCTCGAGCGCCGCGACCTGGACGAAGCCCTCGGCGGCCGCGTGCGGGAAGATCTCGCCCTCACCGTAGGAGGCGAGCGCCTCTGCGTAGAGCGCCTGCGGCGAGCGCCGGCCGGTGACGACGGCGGCGGTCGGGCGCAGCTCGATCCGGACCTCGCCCTCGACGAGTCCCTGGGTCGCGTCCACGAAGGCGTCGATCGCCTCCCGGAGCGGGCTGAACCACTGCCCCTCGTAGACGAGGGTGGCCCAGCGGTCCTCGAGCCGCCGCTTCTCCTGGAGCTCGGCGCGTGTGAGGATCAGGTCCTCGAGGGCGCGGTGCGCCTCGATCAGGACCATGGCCGCCGGTGCCTCGTACACCTCGCGGCTCTTGATGCCGACGGTCCGATTCTCGATCATGTCGATCCGGCCGATCCCGTAGGCGCCGGCGCGGACGTTCAGCTCGGCGACGAGGTCGACGAGGCCGAGCTCGACGCCTTCGAGCTCCACCGGGAGCCCTCCGGCGAAGGCGATCACGATCTCGGCGGGCTCCGGGGCCTCGTCGGGGTCGGCCGTCAGCTCGAACGGCTCCTCCGGCGGCGCCACCCATGGGTCCTCCAGGATCCCGGCCTCGATCGAGCGGCCCGAGCAGGTTCGCGTCGATCGAGTACGGAGAGGCGACGGTCTGGGCGACCGGGATCCCGCGCTCGAGCGCGTAGGCGATCTCCTCCTCCCGCGTCCAGACGCGGTCGCGGAGCGGCGCGATCACGCCGACGCCGGGATAGTTGGCGCGGAGCGCGATCTCGAAGCGGAGCTGGTCGTTGCCCTTGCCCGTGCAGCCGTGCACGACCGCGTCGGCGTCGAGCTCGAGCGCGACGGCGGCGACCGCCTCGGCGATCACGGGGCGCGAGAGCGCCGAGACGAGCGGGTACTTGCCCTCGTAGAGCGCGTTCGCCTTCAACGCCGCGGCGACCTGGACGGCGGCGAACGTCTCGCGCAGGTCGGCGACGATGACGTCGTCGGCACCGGCGGCGCGGCCGCGCGCGACCGCCGGTGTGATCTCCACCTGCTGGCCGACGTCCACGAGCACGGCCACGACCTCGTCGAAGCCGTAGTCCTCCTTCAGCCAGGCGATCGCGCAGCTCGTGTCGAGCCCGCCGGAGAAGGCGAGGACGGCGGTGCCGGCGCCGGTCACGCCGCTCCCTCCAGCAGGTACGTGTGCAGCTCGTCTCGGAGCTCCGCGCCGCCGACGCCTTCGGCGGCGACGATCATGACCGTGTTCTCGCCGGCGATCGTGCCGAGGATCCGCGGGTGGCCGGAGTCGTCGATCGCGTAGGCGAGCGGGGCCGCGTAGCCGCTGGGAGTCGTGACGACGACGAGGTTGGCGCTCGCCTCGACCGTGAGCGCCCAGCGCTTGAGGGCCGGCCCGAGGCCGCGGAGCCGATCCGGGTCGGGCGCGCCCGCGGGCGCGTAGACGAGCGTCCCGTCGGGAGCACGCACCTTCGTCAGCCCGAGCTCGTGGATGTCCCGTGAGACGGTCGTCTGCACGACCTCGTGACCGGCTGCGCCCAACGCGTTGACGAGCTCCTCCTGCGTCGAGATCCGCCGCTCGCGGACGAGCTTCAGGATCGCGCCCTGACGGCGGGCCTTGTCGTTCATGCCAGTACCTCCCTGAGGATGTCGAGGGCCTCGTCGACGTCCGCCTGGTCGATCGTGAGCGGCGGCGTCAGGCGGAGGACCCGCTCGCCGGCCGACGTCAGGAGCAGGCCGCGCTCGAGGCAGTCGGCGACCACCGGGCCGGCGGGACGGTCGAGCTCGGCGCCGACGAGGAGGCCGAGGCCGCGCGTCCCCTTGACGGCGCCGAGCTCGCCGAGCCCGGAGCGCAGCTCCCTGCCGCGCTGCCGCACGCCCGCGAGGAGGTCGTCGTCGATCGCGTCGCAGACGGCGCACGCCGCCGCGCACGCGACCGGGTTGCCACCGAAGGTCGAGGCATGGTCGCCCGGGACGAAGGCGCCGGCCGCCTCCTCCGAGACGAGGAGGCAGCCGAGCGGGAGCCCGTTGGCCAGCCCCTTGGCCAGGGTGACCAGGTCGGGCCGCACGCCGGCCTGCTCCCAGGCGAAGAACGTGCCGGTCCGCCCCACCCCGGTCTGCACCTCGTCGAGGCCGAGGAGCGCGTCGTGCTCGGCGGCGAGCTCGGCCGCCGCGCGGAGGAACGCGGGCTCGAGCGGGATCACGCCCCCCTCGCCGAGCACAGGCTCGAGCAGGACGAGGGCGGTGTCCGGGCCGATCGCGGCCGCAAGCGAGTCGGCGTCGTTGGGCCGCGCGAAGCGCACCGGGCCCGGCAACGGCTCGAAGGCCTGCCGCTTCCCCGGCTGGCCCGTGACGGCCAAGGCGCCGAGGGTACGCCCGTGGAAGGATCCCTCGAGCGCCGCGAAAGCGGGCCTGCCCGCCGCCTTGCGCGCGTACTTGAGGGCCGCCTCCACCGCCTCGGCGCCCGAGTTGCAGAAGAAGGCCTCCGCCCCGCCGAAGCGCTCGGAGAGGCGGCCCGCGAGGGCCGCCATCGGCTCGGTCCAGTAGAGGTTGGAGACGTGCCAGAGCCGGTCGAGCTGCTCGTGGGCGGCCGCCGTCACGGCCGGATGGCGGTGGCCCAGGCCGACCACCGCGATGCCCGTTGCGAAGTCGAGGTAGGCACTGCCGTCTTCCGCCACGAGCCGCGCGCCGTCGCCCTCGACGAATGTGACGTCCAGGCGCGCGTAGGTCGGGAGGACCGGTGAGACGAGGGCGCGGCTCATGGCAGCACTACCGTCGCGCCGATCTCCGCGTGGACGCCGGAGCGCGCGGCCCGGACGGCCGCGCGGAGCTTGGGCACGATCCCGCCCTGGAACGACCCGTCGTCGAGCAGTCTGTCGGCCTCGTCGGCCTCGATCGAGGGGAGGAGGGCTCCCTCGATCAGAACGCCGGGGACGTCGGTGAGGAAGAGAAGCCGCTCGGCGCCGAGCCCGACGGCCAGCGCCCAGGCCGCCTCGTCGGCGTTGACGTTGAGCGGTCCCTGCGCCAACGGCGCGATCACCGGAATCCTCCCCGACGCGAGCGCTGCAGAAACAGCTGGGGGGCTGCTCGGTAGCGGCTCGCCGACGAGGCCGAGCTTGGAGATCATCTGCGCTTCGAGGCCGATCTCGTCGCCCATGAAGCCGACGGCTTCGGGCCCGAGCGCCTCGCAGAGCCTGGCGTTGACGGCGGCGAGCGACTCGCGGACGACCGCAAGGGCGGCCGCCTCGGTCACCCGCCGGCCGTGGATGAAGCGCACCGCCAGGCCGAGCCGCTCCATCTCGGCGGAAATCTGCGGGCCTGCGCCGTGCACGACGCAGGCGCTCGTGCCCGACGTGACCAACCGCCGGATGCCGTCGGCCGCGACGGCCGCCACGGCCCCTCCGCACTTGACGACGACGAGGCTCACGACGTGTACTCCGCGTTGATCCGCACGTAGTCGTAGGTCAGATCCGAGGCGAGGTAGGAGGCTTCGCCGCCGCCGAGGCCGAGTTCGAGGTCGACCGCCAGGAGCGGGCCGTCCACGGAGGGCGTCTCGCCGGCCGGGGAGCCCGTCCGGAAGACGGTCGTGCCGTTCAGGGCCAGGCTGACTCTGGCGGTCTCGAGCCGCGCAAAGCCGCCGTTCGCCGGCGCCGAGCCGGCCGCCGCCAGCACGCGGCCCCAGTTCGGGTCGCGGCCGAAGGCCGCCGTCTTCACGAGCGGCGAGGTGGCGATGCGGCGGGCGATCGCGGCCGCATCCCGGTCGTCCGCCGCGCCGGAGACGCGAACCTCGATCAGAACGGTCTTTCCCTCGGCGTCGTCGACGACCTGGCGCGCCAGGCTCGCGCATACCTCGTGGAGCGCGGCCGCGAAGGCCTCGCCGTTCCTCGGCGCCCCGGAGGCCCCGTTCGCGAGGAGAACGACCGCGTCGTTGGTGGAGCACTCGCCGTCCACCGAGATCCGGTTGAAGGTCGACTCGACCGCAGGGCGCAGGAACGACTGCGCCTCGCCGGGCGCGAGCGGGTAGTCGGTCGTGACGACCGCGAGCATCGTCGCCAGCGCCGGATGGATCATGCCCGCCCCCTTCGCCATGCCTCCGACGACGAAGCCGCCGCCGTCGACCGCCGCCTCCTTCGCGCGGGTGTCCGTGGTCAGGATCGCCTCCGCGGCGTCCGCACCGCCCTCCGCCGAGAGCCCCGCCGCGGCCTCCGCGAGGCCGCCGCGCACGCGGTCGAGCGGCAGATGGACACCGATCACGCCCGTCGAGAGCACGACGACCTCCTCCACCTCGAGGTCGAGGAGGAGCGCGGCGTCGGCCGCTGTCGCGAGCGCGTCGAGCTCGCCGCGCTCGCCGGTCGCCGCGTTGGCGACCCCGGAGTTGACGACGACTGCCTGCGGCTCCGCGGCGGCGAGGTGGGCCCTGGAGACGCGCACCGGCGCGGCCTGCACGCGGTTCGTCGTGAACATGCCCGCCCCGACGGCCGGCGCGAGCGACCGCAGGAGCGCGAGGTCGCGGCCCGACTTGCGGATGCCGCATTCGACACCGCTGGCGGCGAAGCCCCGGGCCGCCGTGACGCCTGTCACACCAGCACCCCGGGCAGGCGCAGGCCCTCGTCCAGCGGCAGGCCCAGCGCGAGGTTGGCGTTCTGGATCGCCTGGCCCGCCGCGCCCTTGCCGAGGTTGTCGAGGGCGCAGATGACGATGGCGCGGCCCGTCGAGCCGTCCTCGAAGAGCGCGATCTCGGCGGCGTCCGTCCCCTGGACGCGCGCGAGCTGTGGCGCGACGCCCTCCGGGAGCACGACGACGGCAAGGCTCTCGGCGTAGGCCTCCTCGAGACGCTCACGGAGGCCGCCGGCGAGCGGGCGCGCGTAGCAGGTGGCGACGAGGCCGCGCTTGACGGGCAGGAGGTGCGGGACGAAGCACACGGGGAAGCCGAGCGCCTGCTCGATCTCGGCGGCGTGCTGGTGACGCCCGACCTTGTACGCCGTCAGGTTCTCGAGGACCTGGCCGGCGTGCGACTCGGGCCTGAGCCCGCGCCCGGCCCCGGAGACGCCCGACTTGGCGTCGACGACGACGCTCTCGGGGTCGAGGACGTCGGCGAGCGGCGCGAGCGCGAGGAGCACGGCCGTCGCGTAGCAGCCCGGGCTCGCCACGAGGCGCCCGCTGGGCGGGAAGATCTCCGGCAGCGCGTACGACCACTCGTCGAGCCCGCCGGGGTCCGGGTGGGCGAAGCCGTACCACTCCTCGTACCCGGCCGGCTCGGCGAGGCGGTGGCCGCCGGAGAGGTCGACGACGACGCCGTCGGCCGGGGGCGCTGTGCGCGCGGCCTCCTCGTGGCCGAGGCAGAGGAAGACGACGTCGGCCCCGCTTCCGAGCGCCTCCTCGTTCGTGACGAACCCGGGCGCCCGCGAGGCCCCGTTGCGACCGAGCCGGGGGTCGAGGGCGGACGGCGGCCGACCGGCGAGTGAGTCCGAGCCCAGGGCGAGGGGCTCGAGCCCGGGATGGCCGAGGACGCGGTCGAGCGTCTCCTGCCCGGAGTAGCCGGCGGTGCCGAGGATCGCTGCACGCATGGTCTGCGTATTATGCAGATAGATGCGTAAGATGCAATTCGGAACCGTCGCCGGCTACAGCTCGCCGATCAGCTCCTCCCAGTCCGCCTGGCTGCCGCCGCCGAAGTGGCGCGCGACGACGACGCCGTTCTCGTCGAGGACGGCGATCGAGGGCTGGCCGGGCAGGCCGAGCGCCCCCGCCAGCTCGGCGTCCGGGTCGTAGAGCGACGGCCAGGTCCAGTCGTACTTGTCCAGGTAGCCGAGCGCGGGATCGCGGTCGTCGCGGATGTTGATGCCGACGTAGGAGAGCTCAGGATGGCTCTTGACGAACCTCGCGTAGGCAACCGCCTCGCCGTTGCAGATGGGTCACCAGGACGCCCAGACGTTGACGAACACCGGCTTGCCGCGGTACTCGTCGAGCGAGAGATCCGCGCCGTCGAGCGTCTCGCCGCTCAGCGAGATCCCGTCGTCGGCCGGGGCGGCCACGGCCTCCGTCTCGGAGGGCTCGGCGGCCGGCTCGCCGCCCGAGCCCCCGCCGCAGGCGGCGAGGGCGAGCAGCAAGGAGGCAAGCAGGAGCGCGAGCCGGATCATCTCCATCGACGGTACCGGACGATCCTTACGCGAAGGTGAATCCTCCGTCGCCGGGCCACGCCGACGCGCGGTGCTCGTATCCTGAGAGGGAGCCCCGAGGAGGGCGAGCGACCGTTGATCGAGCTCGGACCGACAGGCCTGGTGATCGCATTCGCGGCCGGCGTCGTGGCCTTCACGTCGCCCTGCGTGCTCCCGCTCGTCCCCGGCTATCTGTCCTTCGTGTCCGGCGTCGGCTTCGACGAGCTGGGAAGCCGCCCCGGGAAGGTCGCCCGCTCGACGGCGGCGTTCGTGGGCGGCTTCACGGCGATGTTCGTCGCGCTCGGCGCCGGCGCCGCGTGGTTCGGCACCTTCCTGCTCACCAACCGGCGCACGATCGAGATCGTCGCGGGCGTGCTCGTCATCCTGGCCGCCCTGACCTTCGTCGGCCTCCCTCTCCCCACGTTCCTCTCGCGGGAGCTGCGGATGACTCCGCGCGCGGGCGGTGCGAGCCTGCCGGCGGCGGCACTCGTCGGAGTCGCCTTCGCGGTCGCCTGGACGCCGTGCGTGGGGCCGACGCTCGCGGCCATCCTGACGCTCTCGGCCGGCGGCGGCAGCCCGTCCGAGGGAGCCGTCCTGCTCGCAGCGTTCTCGCTGGGGCTCGGACTGCCGTTCCTGATCTTCGGGCTCGCGTTCACGCGCTCCCTGGGGCTCGTCGCGTGGCTCCGGCGCAACCGGCGCGTCGTCAGCATCGTCTCCGCCTCCCTCCTCGTGGCTTTCGGCATCCTGTTGATCACGGGCCAGGTGGTCGAGCTGACCGCCCGCCTGTCCCGCTTCGCCGACTGGCAGATCTGACCGTGAGCCTCGCGACCCTCGCCCCCGCCGAAGTCGAACTCGAGCAGCCCGCCGGCGAGGAGGTCCCGGAGGAGGAGCGCCCGTGGATCGTGATCGTCTGGAACGACCCGATCAACCTCATGTCGTACGTGACCCTCGTCTTCCAGAAGCTCTTCGGCTACAGCCGGGCGAAGGCGACCCAGCTGATGCTGCAGGTGCACAACGAGGGGAAGGCCGTCGTCTCGGGCGGCCCGCGCGAGAAGGCCGAGCACGACGTCGCCCGCCTGCACGCCCACGGGCTCTGGGCGACGATGCGCCAGGACTGAGGCTCCCGGGAACCGATTTCTTGCTTCACTCCTAGCGATGTTCGCGCGCCCTCCGATCCAGCGCACCCGCGAGGGGGACTTCCGCCTCCGGCTCTCCGCGGAGGAGCAGGAGCTCCTCCGGTCGCTGCCCAACGAGCTCCTCCGGCTGCTCGATGCGGACCCGGACGACCCGTCCCTCCGCCGCCTGCGCCCCTCGACCTACGAGGACGATCCGGAAGCCGAGGCCGAGTTTCGGCAGCTGATGGACGACGAGCTCGGAGAGGAGCGCCGCGAGGCGCTGCGCGTGGTGGCCGAGACCTCGTCGCGCGACCGCCTCACCGCGGAGGAGCTCGACGCCTGGCTCCGCGCGCTCACCGACCTCCGGCTCGCCCTCGGCACCCGCCTCGAGGTGACCGAGGAGACCTACGCGGCGCCGGTCGACCCGAACGATCCCGACGCCCACGCCCTGCACGTCTTCGCCTACCTGAGCTGGTTGCAGGAGCACGCGGTCGAGGCGGCGCTGGACGACTGACTACCCACGGGGGGTATCCCTGTACGATGAGTGGATGCCCGAAGGCACGCCCACTCGCGGCTACAGCGCGTCCAAGGATCAGCTGATCGCACGCCTGCGCCGGATCGAGGGCCAGGTGCGCGGCGTCCAGCGCATGGTCGAGGACGACCGCTACTGCATCGACGTCGTCACGCAGATCAGCGCGATCGAAGGCGCGCTCGAGAAGGTCGCGCTCGGCCTCCTCGACGGCCACACGCGCCACTGTGTGCTCGGCCCCGAGTCCGCGCAGCTCCGCGAGGAGCGCACCGAGGAGCTCGTCGCCGCCTTCGGGCGCCTGCTCGGCCGCAGCTAAGCAGGGAGGGTCACGTCCGGTAGGGGGTTGACTGCGACCCCGACCCGATCCACGCTGCGACCATAGTTCTGCGGCCCCTGACCGCGTGAGCGGTCGTCGTGCCCGGGGAAGGGCACGAGCACAAAAACCGAGGAAGGACGACGCGTGACGGACATCGGCGTACCCGATCCGCTCGAGCCGGAGATCGACGTGATCCCCGCCGTCGAGCCCGTTCCCGGCCCCGTCGAGGTGCCGGAGCCCGTCGAGGCGCCAGAGCGGGAGCCGGAGCGCGCCCCCGCATGAGCGGGGACCAGCCGATCCTCGCCTGGCGCAGCTGGCGTCTGCGCCTGGATCCCGAGACCGAGGCGGTGCAGCCCGTGCTCGAGTCGTGCGTCTACGGCGACCCGTGGCCCGAGCAGCGGGCGTTCTCCGCCTACTGCCCGGAGCACGCGAAGCCGGCTCCCGACTGCGGATGCGGCATCTACGCGGTCACCGCCCGCGAGGCGGCGCTCGAGTGGGCGACATGGGCCCAGTCGGCCCTCCCGAACCCGATCGCGCTCGGCCGCGTCCAGCTCTGGGGCCGCGTGCTTCCCCACTCCGGCGGCTACCGCGCCGAGCTGGGTTACCCGTACGAGGTCGGCGTGCTCACGGGCGAGCGCCTCGGCGTCGCCGACGCACGCCGGCTGGAGCGCCTGCTCCAGGCGGCCTACCTCGTGGACATCGCCGAGCGCGCGGCATAGCAGCCGCGCACCCGGCGCCCTCTCCTCGCTTAGCGGGACGCCCGCTCGAGCCGGGTCGGCCACCGGCTCGACGATCGCCGCCGTTCCTCGGGCAGGACGCAGGCCGACGCCGGGGTCTTCCCCGCTCCCCTCCCGTGCGCCGCAGCAACGATCGGACCAGACATGGGCGGCGGCTCGCCTTCCGTTGCTTGCAGTCGCGTTCTAGTGGAGGTTCAGCTGCGAGTCAACGGCGCTAACCGCGGACGGCCGCGCCCGTCTTAGCCCCTGTGAACCGCGCGCTGGCAGGAGCGGTGCTCGTCGCCGTGTCGCTTGCCGGCTGCGGCGGGGAGAAGGGCGGCGATGCGTCCGCCCCGGCCCCTACCCTCGACCCCGAGCTGCTCGCGCCCTACGACTACGAGGCCGGCCCGCTCGACGTGCAGGAAGCCGGGACGCGCCAGGAGGACGGGGCGGTCATCCACGACCTCTCCTACGCCGGCCCGGACGGGCGGATCACGGCCTACTACGTGACCCCCGAGGGAGACGGACCGTTCCCGGCCGTCGTCTTCATGCACGGAAGCCCCGGACAGCGGGTCACCTTCTTCTCCGAGGCGGTCGAGCTCGCCGGGCGCGGGATCGCCTCGCTGCTGCCCGACGCGCCGTTCGCCCGCCCTCCGCGCCCGCCCGACGTCGACTTCGACGACGGCGACCCAGGCCGTCTGGCCCAGCTGGTCGTCGAGCTGCGACGCGCGGTCGACTTCCTCGTCGAGCGGGACGAGGTCGACGCAAGCCGTCTCGGCTTCGTCGGCTTCAGCTGGGGCGGTTCCCTGGGCGCGAACTTCGCCGCGGTCGAGCGCCGGGTGGGCTCCTTCGTGCTCATCTCGGGCGTGCCCCGCCTGAGCGAGCACCTCGTGCGGATCGCCGAGGAGCGGGGGCTCGAGCTCCCGGCGGGGTACGCGGAGCTGATCCGGCCGTACGACGCGGTCGAGTACCTGGGCGACGTCGCCCCGAACGCCGTCTACTTCCAGTTCGGGGAGCAGGACACGGCGCCGACGCCGGACCAGGGCGAGCAGCAGCTCGACGCCGCCAGCCAACCGAAGCAGGCCGAATTCTACGACACCGGCCACGACCTGGATGCCGAAGCGCGCGCCGACCGGGCCGACTGGCTCGCCCAGCGGCTCGGGGCGAACGGCTAGCGGCCCGGCCACCCCGACGAACCTACTCCGGGCGTGGGCGTGACGACAAGCAGGCGCCGGAAGCTCTCGCCGGGGGCCGACGCCGCGCCGGGCTAGGAGTTGATCGGCGGCGAGCTCTCCACCGCGATGTGCTCGGGCGGGCCCTGGAGCCCGGCCGCGGCCATGATCTCCATCGACTCGGGGTCGGCGGCTGGCGGTCGTCGCGGGCGTGGGATCTTCCTCTACGGAGTCTTCCGCAACCGACTGCTCCAGCGTCGACGAGCGACGCCCGCCCGCGGGCTGGTCGACGGTCACGTTTCGCGCCTGAGAGCGGCGGGAATCAGATGGCGTCGGCGCCCGCCCCTCGTCAGCGGCCGCGAGGTGTCCGGCGTCCGACTGCCCCCGATCCGGGGCATCCGATTCACAAGGCCGCGCGACAAGTGCCGGGCAAGCCCAGGCGCGGAAAGGAGGGCCGTGTACATCGGCATCGGGACCGTGCTCGCGATCGTGCTCATCGTTCTGCTTCTCATCTGGATCTTCTAGAAAGGGGTCTGTTTCATGACCAGCACCGACATCTGGACCTACCGGGAGCTGAGCGCCTCGACCGGGGGCGTCGGCGCGTCCGTCGACCTGTCCGGGTACAGCGTCGAGGCGCTCGACGGCGGCATCGGCAAGGTCGACGAGGCCACCTACGACGTCGGCTCCAGCTACGTCGTCGTCGACACGGGGCCGTGGATCTTCGGCAAGAAGGTGCTCCTGCCCGCAGGCGTCGTCGACCGGATCGACGTGGAGGACGAGACCGTCTACGTGAGCCGGACGAAGGATCAGATCAAGGACGCTCCCGAGCTGGACGAGTCGAGCTCTCTCGACGAGTCATCCCGCTCGGAGCTGGGCGGCTACTACGGGCCCGGCGGTCGCGGCTTCCGCGAGTAGGCACCTCTTCACACCCGGGACGAGGGGACGGCCGGGCGCACGCCCGGCCGTCCTCCTCCCCGGACTCCTCAGTATCCTCGGGCTCGTCCCGCCGCCTAGCCCAGGAGCCCGCAGTGAGCACGAGCACCTACCCCTTGCTGTTCTCGGAGTGGAAGCTCCGCAACACCCGTCTCTCCAACCGGCTCGTCTTCGCGCCGACCTGCCCCACCTGGGTCGCCAACCCGGTCGAGGGCGTCTTCACCGACCAGGCCGTCGCCTACTACGAGGAGCGGGCGGCCTCGGGCCTGGGGCTGATCATCATCGGCGCCAACATGGTCGACGAGAAGGGCCTCTACGCCCACCTCAACTTCCCGGGGCTCTGGGACGACCGGCAGATCGAGGGTCTCGCCCGTGTCCGCGAGGCCTGCCACCGCCACGGGTGCAAGGTCGCGGTCCAGCTCCTGCACGCGGGGCTCCGCACCATGGCCGTGATCCAGAAGGACCCCGCCTACGACCTCGACGCCGAGTGGTTCACGGTCGCGCCGAGCCAGGTTCCCCCGGGCGAGTGGCCGAACGCGCCGATGCCGAAGGAGCTCGAGGAGCACGAGATCGTCGACCTCGTCCGGGCGTTCGGCGAGGCGACGCGCCGGGCGCGCGAGGCGGGCCTGGACGGCGTCGAGTACCACCTCGCCCACGGCTATCTGCCGTGGCAGTTCCTCTCCCCGCTGACCAACCACCGTGCCGACCGGTGGGGCGGTTCGCTCGAGAACCGCCTCCGCTTCTCGGTCGAGTGCCTGCGCGCGATGCGGGAGGCGGCGACCGACGACCTCTTCGTCGGCTACCGCATCAACTCGACCTCGTTCTGGCCGGGCGACCTCGAGCTGGAGGACGTCAAGGAGGCGATCCGCGAGCTCGACCGCACGACCGAGGTCGACTACGTCAGCGTCTCGGCCGGTGTCCACCACTCGTTCATCCACACGCCGATGACCTACCAGCCCGGCTGGGAGCGTGAGTACACGCGCGAGGTGAAGACGGTGACGGACAAGCCGGTGCTCGCGGTCGGCCGCATCACCAATCCGGAGATCGGCGAGGACATCCTCGCGGCCGGCGAGGCGGACGCCATCCTCCTCGCCCGCCAGCTCTTCGCCGACGCGCAGTGGGTCGAGAAGGTGCGCGAGGGCCGAACCGACGACATCCGGAGGTGCGTCGCCGCCAACTACTGCTGGCGGAGCGTCATCGCCGGAGGACGCGTCCAGTGCGTCTACAACCCCGAGGTCGGCCGCGAGCGGCAATGGGGCAAGGGCTCACTGGGTCAGGTCGCGGACCCGCGGCGCGTGCTCGTGATCGGGGGCGGCCCCTCCGCACTCGAGCTCGCCCGCGTCGCCGCCGCGCGCGGTCACGACGTCACCCTGCTCGAGCGCGAGCCCGCGACGGGCGGCCACGTCCGCGTGCAGGCGCTCCTCCCGGATCGGCAGGAGCTGGGCCAGATCGCCGTCTGGCTCGCCGCGCAGGCGGCGAAGAACGGCGCCACGATCCGCACGGGCGTCGACGTGGTCGAGGAGGGGCTCGACGCGCTCCTCGAGGCGGAGCGGCCCGACCACGTCGTCGTGGCCACCGGCGCGTCCTACCGGCCGGACGGCTGGCAGGGGCAGACCGCGGCGCCGGTGCCCGGCTGGGAGACCGGCAACTGCGCGAGCTGGGACGCCGTCGTCAGCGGCAAGACGACCGCCTCCGGCGACGTCGTCGTCGTCGACGACCTCCAGGACATCGCCGGGCCGCTCACCGCCGTCAAGCTCGCCCGGGAGGGGGCCTCGGTGAAGCTCGTCACCCGCTGGCCGATGGTCGCGATGGAGACGATGCCCGAGGTCTACTACCTGTGGACGCGAAACGCCCTGATCGAGGCCGGGGTCGAGATCCTCACCGACCTCCTGCCGACCAGGATCGACGGCCGGGACGTCGACCTGATCAACGTCTACGCGCCCGAGCGCATGACGCGTCTCGAGGCGGACGCGATCGTCTTCAACACCGGGCGGCGCTCGGAGAACCGGCTCTACCACGCCCTGAAGGAGCGCGGCGTCAGCGTCGAGATGATCGGGGACGCGGTCGCGCCGCGCGGCACCTACGAGGCCGTCTACGAAGGGCACCGGGCGGGACGAGCCGTCTGACGCACCGAGAGACGCGGGCTCAGGTCGCTGCGAGCGCGTCGTCCCCCTTCCGCGGCGAGCCGATTCCCTGTCGATCCCTGGCCGCTGCGATCTCGCGCTCCGCCGCCTCGCCGAAGGTGCGCCCGACGCTCGAATCGAGCAGGGCGAGCTGGGCCTCGACCGCCGGCCGCCGCTGCGGCGGCACAGCGGCACGGAGGTCCTCGAGCAGAGCGCGCAGCCTCCGGGTGACCTGCACGGAGGTCTCGCCGAAGAACCGCGTCTCGTCGAGCGCGATGCTGAGGAAGTCCTCCCAGGACGGGGTCGGGTAGCGGAGCCGCAAGCGTCCCGCCTCGTCGCGGAGCGCGCCCGGGGTCAGCCGCCGGCCGGCCAGCAGCCGCAGCAGCACCTCGATCTGGTCGAGGGCCTGCGCCGACGTGGTGGGGTCGTTCACCCCCGGCGAGAGCGCCTTGGAGGAGATGTCGCCGAGCAGCCTGAAGGCGAACGCCGGATCCTGCCGCATCGTCCGCTCGTCCCCCACCGCGACCGATCGCCGCAGCCGCTCGTCGTCGATGCCGGCGCCCGTGCCGTGGACGCGGAAGAGCGGCGCCCCGGAAACGAGCAGGTCGCCGATCCGCGGGATCAGCTCCAGGGCGACGTCCGAGTCCCGGGCGAGCTCGACCAGGCCGCGGGCGTCGACGCTCTGCAGCACGGCGGGCTCGTCGCGGTAGTCGACGACCCTGGGGGTGTCCCCGGCCCGGACGGCCGGCTCGGCTTCCTCCGGCCCGTCGGGACCGGCCTCGGGGTAGACGCGGCGCATCACCGCCGCCCCGTCCTTGCCCAGGTCCTTCAGGACCGCCGCCACTCGCAGGCCCTGCGTGGTCCGGCTGATCAGCCGCAGGAACATGGCCATGCTGAGCAGGAGCAGGGCCAGCGCGGCGGAGATCGAGTTGTCCGGCACGAAGTCCGGGTCGGCCGCCGTGCCGATCGTCCGCAGCACCAGCAGCGCGTAGATGAACGTGGCCATGAACACGCCCAGCGAGATCTTGGTCGAGGGGTCGCGGAGGAAGCGGCGGAGCATCCGCGGCGAGAACTGGCTCGAGCCGAACTGGACCGCCAGCAGCAGGATCGAGAACACGAAGCCGGTGAACGTGATCATCCCGCCCGCGAGAGAGCCGAGAATCCCCTCGGCGGCGCCGGAGCCGAAGGAGATCCCGATCGTCGTGCTCACCCGCTCGTCGACCTCGGGAAGCAGGATTCCGAGCGCGATCGCCAGCGCCGCGAAGATCGCCGGCACGATCCAGATGCTGTTGCGCACGTACTCGTAGACTCGCCATCGCGTTCGCCAGGACATCGCAGCACCTCCGGGTCGGGGTCACGGCCGTGCGGCCAGGGGCGCCTGCGAGCCTCTCAGAAAGCGACGCCGGCGGCCAAGCGAGGTCTGCTCCGAGCAGGACGGCAAGCGGCTAGCGCGCCCACCGGATCAGCACCTCGCTCGCCCGCTCGAGCCCGCGCCGGTGGACGAGCTCGGCGAGGGCGGCCGCCGCCGGCCTCGGCCTGCGGCCCGCGAGGCCGGCGAGGCAGGCGAGCACGGCGTGGGCTTCCTCGAAGCCCACGTCCGGGACCTCGGCGCAGTAGCGTGCATGCCACCGCAGCGCCCCCCGCCGGAAGCGTCCGGGGTCGTGGACGAGGAGCAGGACGAGCTCGAGCGCGTCGGGGAGGCTGACGAACTCGAGCTCGCTCGCCGCGGCGAGGGCCGCCGTCGCGTTCTGCGAGTCGAGCGCGCGGCGGAGGGGCGCGTACGGGGAGTCCGGGTCACGAACAGATGTTCGCACGAAGAGCTCCCTGCCGTACCGCTGCCGCATGGTCGCCCCCGAGGCGTGCGTCGAAGCGCGCTTGCCCTGAGCGAGGAACCGCGAGACTCTGGAGGAGGAGTCCCCGGGCGAGCAGCCCTCTCAGATGTTCGGGAGAGTGTGAAAGATGCCCGGTTCGGCCCGCCTCGCGAACGACTCCCGATGAGCGGCTTCTGATCCGTACCTCTTGACAGGCTGATCCGTGGCGACCCGGATGCCCTGGACGGTCGCGTCGGCGGCGGTGATGGGGTGACGTCGAGGCGGTTGCGCAGCGGCTGGTTGGCGGTCGTCGTGTATCTCGGAATCACATTTGCGCTCTCGTGGTCGCGGGCATTCACGCTGGTGTCGGCGGGGACGCCCGTCCGCCGCGGTGAAGGCTGGCCCATGCACGCGCCCGCCCTCGTCGGGCCCGCCGTCGCCGCGCTGCTGACCTGCGTGCTACTAGGCGACCGGCGCAGGCTCGCGGGGCTGCGATCGGGTCTGGTTCGCTGGCGGATGCCCGGCCGCTGGTGGGCCGTCGCGTTGAGTCCGCTCGGCTTCCTTGCCGTGGCGCTCGCTGCAGCTGCGGCTGCAGGACGGTCGCCAAACTGCCGCCGGCTTCGGCAGCTACACGGGCTTGCCCCCGGTCGGCGTGTTCGGCGTCGTCGCGTTGGCGTTCCTGATCAACGGCCTCGGCGAGGAGACCGGGTGGCGCGGCTTCCTGCTCCCGACACTCCAAGAACGCGTTGGGACGCTGGAGGCGGCACTGCTGATCGCACCGCTTTGGGCGCTTTGGCATTTGCCCTTCTCCTTCTTGCTCGCGAGCTACCGCGGCTTCGGCCCCTTCGAGCTCGTCGGGTTCTCGATAGGGATCACCGCCGGCTCGATCGTCCTCACCTGGCTCTGCAACGGCTCGGGCGGCAGCATTCTCGCCGTCGCCGTCTGGCACACCCTCTACAACCTCGCGACCGCGACCGTTGCAGGCGAGGGAATGATCGTTGCAGTCGTCAGCGCGCTCGTGATCGTGCTCGCCGTCGTGCTCGTGCGTCGCGAGCTACGCAGGCGCAGGCAGGGCCGGCGGCCCCTCCTCGGGCCGCCTCCGCCCCGCACGCCGGCTGGTCGCCGCTGCGCGATGCGGGAGCAGATTCGTGAGCGCCCGCACTCGATCACGGGTGCGGGCCGCGCGGTCGCTGGTAGCCCTTCGTGTGGCGGCGGCGAGCTTCGCATAGGGGGCACCGAGGAGGGCACCACCTGAGCTCTCGCGTCCCTTAAGACACGAATGACCGGCCCTACCATCGAGTTTCCGCATGGCTGCGCGTTCTGGATGGGCGGTACTGGGCTCGAACCAGTGACCCCCAGCTTGTCGAGCTGGTGCTAACTGGTCGATTTGCAGCGATTTTCTCCACTGTGGGGAAGGATTTGGGGAAGTCCCACACCGGAAAGGGCGGATTCGGGCGGTCTACGGCGGAGCGCTCCGCTAGGTCCGGCGGAAGACGCTCGGCCGCGCAAAGAGCTTCTCGAGACCGGGCTTGTGCTGCGGTCGCCGGTCGACTAACTCCGTGAATCGCTTCCAATCCGCAGCATCGATCTGGAAGCTCATCACCGCCGCACCGCGAGCCGGTGGACAAGCGCTGGCCGGTCCACTCTCAGCGTCGCTCTTCCCCACGGCGAGAACCTACCGCTCGGAGGTCGGGCCGGCCACGCCGAAGATCCGAACCGTCTTGCCCTCCGCATCGATCTCCCGGACGTTGAGTTCGCCCGGTTCGGCCACGCCCGCGGTGATCATCTGCTCGATGACGACGATCGCCTCGTGCCGCGTCGCGTGACGCGACACATAGTCGGCATGGATCGATTCCTGAACGACGAAGGTGGTCACCCGCTGAGCTCCGGCGGCATCCGCTGTGTTCCGCTGAAGCCAGCCACGGGCGGTACCTTCAGGCGCCGTCATCGCGACCCCGTCGGCGCCGGGATGCCGAGGTCCGCGCAGATCTTGCGCGCGAGGCGGAAGTCGATCTCGCGGTGACGCGGGACTGCCGTCGAGCGCTCGGAATCGAAGCCCCAGAAGCTGTGATTGCCGCCTTCTCGCAAGAGTCGGGCGCCGTGAGTACGCAGGTGGCGCTCGAGATCTCGGCGCTTCACGCGCCGATAACGAGCTTTAGCGGCTCGCTGTCGACACCTTTGCTGATCTCCGGGGCTCGGCCGAAGCGCAGCTCGAGGATCCCCCGCAAAGCGTCGATTACGTTGGCCCGGGCCTCCTCGCGGGTCCGGCCCTGGCTATGAGCACCCGGCACCTCGGGGACCGACGCGACGATCCAGCCCTCCTCGCCCTCCTCGAAGACGATCGTGAAGTGCAGCGACTCGGTCATGATCGAAACGGTAGCTGACCCATCCGCCGAACTCCTCATCGGCCGCGTGACGACGCCAACCATGTCTCAGTTCGTGAGGAGGATAGTCAGCAGGGCACATATGCACTCGTGTTAGTGCTGCGGGGGTCGCCGTCGTTTTGGTGACGGCGGCGAGCCCCGGAGGTGGCTCGACAAATGCGTGCCGGAAGACGGTGGCCTCGCCGACGCCTCGTCCATCGGCACTTTCGAAAGTGCATCTGCGTCTCGCTTGCTATCGACGCTGGCTGGAGGAGGAGCCGATGTTGCCTCGGGCATGCAAGGCGCCTAGGTGAACCCGATGAGCGGGCCGACCCAGGAGGAGGCAGGCGAGTTTCTTGGTCTCACCGCCGAGCTGCTCACGCTCGTCTTCGCAGACGACCTCTTCGAGGATGCGCGCAGACTCACGGACGAGCCCGCGGGCTGACCTTAGAAGGGATAAGCCTCAGAGCTCGAGCCCCAGGCCGAGTTGGCGCTCGAGCTCGATCACACGGCGAACGGTGCGAAGCCGATCGAGGTCCTGCTCGCGACCGAGTGCGGCGAGCATCCGCGCTGCGTCGCCGAGAGACGCGACCGAGGGGCGAAGGCCCGAGCCGAGCGGCTCTCGGCTCGCGTCCCGGCGGAGGTCGATCGTAGCCTACGCGTGCCGGCCGGCTCCGGGACGACCTTCAGCTCGCCGGCATCCGTCTCGAGCTCAAGCATCGGGTCTTCGGCCAGCCCTCCCTCGAGCGCGAGCGGCTTCCCGTCGACACGGCGCGCGTTCAGATCCTCCAGGGCGTGACCGAGCTTGCGGAGATTTTCCTCCTTCGTCGAGGGGACGATGTCGATCCCCTCGGTGATCTCGTCGCTTCCCTGGATCACGCGGCCGAGGGCGCCGACGACGATGTAGGCGACCCGGCGCCGGTCGAGTGCGCGGAGGATCTCGATCGGGTCGAAGACGTCCTCGCGGGCCCTCGCCATTAGGGCCGCCGCTCCTTCAGCATCGCCTGCAGACGCTCCTGCGGCGAGCGCATGAGCCCCTTCCGCAGCCGCGCGACCTCGCGCTCGTCGAAGCTTCGTACGGCACGAGAGCGAACTCGAGATCGAAGCCGCACGCGCGGACGAGGTCGCGGAGCGTCTCGAAGCTCGGCTGGACGACGTCGCGCTCCCACCGCGCGATCTGCGCCCGGTCCTTCCCGCTACGCTCCGAGAGCTCGCCCTGCGAGAGTACGGCCCGGAGGCGAGCCTCGCGAATCATCATCCCGCTCGTCACGCTGGCAGTCTAGCCTTTCGTGGGCGAAGCATCGCATAGTGACGAATGTGCTACACTAGCCGCCGTGCGCGCGTCCAGCCGGAGCAGCTGGAGCTCGAGGTGGTTCGGATCGAGTCGCCGGAGAAGCCGCCGCTCGCACCGGAATGGCTCGACTCCTCGTGAGGCGCTCGGGCCGCGCCTCGCCGTCAGCCCGGACGAGGCGGCCGCGCATCCTCGGCGTCAGCCGCGACTACTTCGACGAGCACGTGATCGGCGAGCTTCGGTCGTGCGCCGGGGCGGCGGATCCTCGTTCCGCTCGTCGGAGATGGAGCGCTGGCTCGAGCGAATGCGACTCGCGCTACTGTCGGAGCCAGAGGCTGATGGCCGAGGGGCATCGAGGTCCGCCACTCCCGCTCCTGCGCCTCGTGAGCCGACAAGCGCTGCACCTGCGAGCCCGGCTATCGCGTCGCCGTCTACGACGCGATCGCCCGGCGGAAGGTCTCGAAGACGTTCAGGACGCTCGCAGAAGCCCGCCGCTGGCGCGCCACCGCCCAGACGCAGGCCGCGAAGGGCGTGCGTCTATCTGGCACCGCGCAGACGCTCCTGGAGGCCGCAGAGGCTTTGGTCGAGGGAATCGCGAGCGGCGCGATCCGGACGAAGAGCGGCGAGCGGTACAAGCCCTCGGTCGTGCGCGAGTACGAGCGGTCGTCGGCGACTCCACGTCCTCCCCACGCTCGGCGGCGCGAAGCTCTCGAAGATCCAGCGGCGCGACGTCCAGCGCCTCGCAGACGAGCTGCTCGCGGCCGGCGCCGATCCGAGCACGATCCGGAACGCGCTCAAACCGCTCCAGGTGATCTACCGGCGGACGATCGAGGACGGCGACCTCGCCGTCAATCCGTGCGAGCGGCTCCGGCTGCCGGCTGCCCGCGGCCGCCGCGAGCACGTCGCCTCGCCAGCCGAAGCCGCCGCGTTGATCGCCGCCCTCTTCCGGAGGACCGCGCACTACTGGGGCTGCGCGTTCTACGCGGGTCTGCGCCGCGGCGAACTGCGAGCGCTCGTCTGGGACGACGTCGACCTCGCCGACGGGCTGATCCGCGTCGAGCGGAGCATGAGCGGCCACGGCGAGACAGGCGGCCCGAAGAGCCGCGCCGGCCGACGGGGGGTTCCGATCGTCGCCGCACTCCGCGACCTCTTCGTCGAGCACAAGCTCGTCACGCGTCGAGACGATGGTCTCGTCTTCGGCTCGAGCTCCTCGCAGCCGTTCACGCCGACAGCCGTGCGTAAGCGCGCCCTGACGGCGTGGCAGCAGGGCGGCTCTCGACCCGATCGGCCTCCACGAGTGCCGGCACACCTTCGCTAGCCTCCTGATCGCTGCCGGCGTGAACGCAAAAGCGATCACCGCATATCTCGGCCACGCATCGGTCCAGACGACGTTCGACCTCTACGGACACCTGATGCCGGGCAACGAGGACGAGGCCGTCGCGCTCGTCGATGCCTACCTCGAGCGGGCCGACACTGGTCGGCGGCTCACAGAACTCGAGAGTCCCGCTAACCGAGAGAGGGAACGATCCTGAGCCTCTCGTGGAGAAGCTCGAGTCGAGGCCGTTCGGCGAAGGCGACGTCGACCCAGTAGCGGCCATCGACGCACCAGCGGCCGCCCTCGACCGTGTCCGGCTCGTGGAACTCCAGCTCGGGGCCAGCGTCCGAGCCTCCGAGGTCTGGTTCTTTGGACGAGACTTTGCAACCAGGAATGACTTCGATGAGGTGGTACTTGCCCTGCCTTGTCGGATCGGGGACCCAGAGGAGTACCTCCGCCCAGTCGGAATCGACAGGGACTTCAGGGTCGGTGCTCGCCAAACGCGGATAGCCATCTGCGTCAACGGTCCAGCTGATCGCTCGAGCCACCTGCTCGGCGAGGGCCGCGTCCGGCTCCAACATGACGAGCGTCCACGAGCCCACGTCCAGCGTCGTCACCTCGAGATCCTTGATCGTCCCCGACACGTCATCCCATCGCGTGAGGACGCCGGCGGGCAGCTTCTCTCGGCTGGCAGCGATCGGCTCGCACTCGGGAAAGTCGTCGCAGTACCGGTCCGCGGCCTCGTGGGCAGGAGAAGTCGTTAGCCCGGCGTTCACACGGACCGGGACTCCCGGGGACGAGCACAACGCCAGCCGCCGGCGCAAGTTCGTCCGGGAGGATCACCCAGAAGCTCTCGCCGCTGATCGTGGTGACCTTGTGTGCGGTTCCACCCTCCACCCTGCGCTGAGGCGGCGCGAGTGCGCAGATCCTCGCATGGCCGTCACCGCGCGGCACGCACACCGGTTGCAGCCGCGGTTTACCGGCCTCGGTCTCGGAAGAATCGGCCTCTCGCTCATCGAATACCAGTGGATCGAGAATTGCGAGGACTTCGCCTCGCGTCTGGTTCGAAGCCGATTCTCCGATGGCGATGTATGCGTAGAAAGCTCGACCGCCGTCTGTGAACGGGATCAGGTGATCCGCGAACTCGGGGGGCTCCGCAAGGCACTCGCGAGCCTCGGATTCGTCTCCCAGATCAAGGTCGAAGTGAGCCGGTCGGGCGAGGAACTCGGCTGTCGGAGCGCCAGTCCCCTCTAGCACAGAGATGAGGGCATCCTCTGCGCCCATGTCCTCCAGGGCGTTGACCGGAACGTGCGCGCATCGCTTTCCGCCGGCCCGCAGCGGGAAAGTTCCCAAAGCGAGGATCTCCCTCGGATCATCGAGATGAGGCGTGAGGCTCTCCTCGGCCCGACGCCATCTGGTCGGGTAGCGAATCGTGAACCCGTGCCGCGCATCGTGATACGTCGTCCAGTGGGGCGAGAGCTCGCTCGACGGATTCGTCTCGATGGCGAGGGATTGCCCGGAGGGCGCGGTCGTCTTGTCCGAGCTGCAAGCCGAGAACGTCACGGCGAGAGCCGCGACACTGGTGAGAAGGGCGACTGAGGCTACCCCGCTGACGCACGGCAACTTAGTGCTATACGGCCGGGCGGCGGAATGGAGTCCACCTTCGCGGGAGATGGCCGGGGTCAGGCCCCGTTGTGGGGAAGTCTGTGGGGAAGTCCCGCACCCGAAACGGCCGATTTCGGCGGTCTTGGCCGGATTCGGAGCGCTAACGAGAAAGAGCCAAAAGCCCTCGATTAGCAGGACTTTCGGCTCTTCTACGAGGTGGGCGGTACTGGGCTCGAACCAGTGACCCCCAGCTTGTCGAGCTGGTGCTCTCCCAACTGAGCTAACCGCCCTTGCGGGTGAGAGTCTAGCGGCTCAGACGCCGAGCTCCTCGCTGACGAGGCGGGCGCCGGCGACCATCGCCTCGAGCTTGCGAAAGGCCAGGTCGCGCGGAAGGTATTTCATCCCGCAGTCGGGCGCGACGACGAGGCGCTCAGGCCCGACCACGTCGAGGCCCCGGCGGATCCGGTCGGCGACGACCTCCGGCGTCTCCGCCTCCGGTGAGCCCAGGTCGAGGACGCCCAGCACGACCACCTTGCTCGGGAGGTCGCGGAGCAGCCCGGGGTCGAGCCTCGGCTGCGCCGCCTCGAGCGAGATGTGGGTCGCCCGGCAGCCGTCGAGCTCCCGCAGGAACGGGTACCCGGTCAGCCGCTGCTTGACGATGTGCGCGTAGCCGAAGCAGGTGTGGAGGACCGTGTCGCCCTCGATGCCCTCGAGCGCGCGGTCGATCGCCTCGAGCGCGTAATCCCTCGCCGGGTCGGGGCGCGCCTGGAGGTACGGCTCGTCGATCTGGACGATGTCGGCGCCGGCCGCCTTCAGGTCCCGGAGCTCGTCGTTGACGGCCTCCGCGTAGGCGAGCGCGAGGGCGCGGCCGTCGCCGTAGTGGTCGTCCTGGGCCTGCTGGGTCATCGTGAACGGCCCCGGCACCGTGATCTTGGTGCGCCGGTCGGTGAGCGAGCGCAGGAACTCGACGTCGCGGACCTCGACCGGCCGCGTGCGGCGGATCGGGCCGACGACCCGCGGGACGGGGTTCTCGTGCCCGGTGCGGTCGAGCGCGGCGCCCGGGTTGTCGAGGTCGACCCCGTCGAGCGCCGTGGCGAAGCGGTTGGAGTAGCTCTCCCGCCGCATCTCGCCGTCGGTGACGATGTCGACTCCGGCCCGCTCCAGGTCCTGGACGGCGAGGCGCGTCGCGTCGTCCTGGGCTTCCTCGAGGTACGGCGCATCGACCCGCCAGAGCTCGAGCGCGCGCACGCGCGGCGGGAGCCGCGCCCCGAGTCGCTCCCGGTCGATCAGCCAGTCGGGCTGCGGATAGCTGCCGACGGCGGTCGTCGTCAGGCTCACGCGGGCGACTTGACCGACTCGACGTAGCCGCGCACGTCCGCGACGGGCTCCGAGTAAGCGTCGCCGAGGGTCTCCTCCATCCGGCCCATGTACTCCTCGGCCCAGGCGGGGAACTCGTAGTCGATCGCGCGCAGGAACTCGAGCGTCGCCGCCAGGCGCATGTCCGCGATGGACGGGCTGTCGCCGCCGATGAACGGCCGACCGGCGAGGTAGAAGGCGCTGTAGACCTCGAGCGGCCCGGCGAGCGCGGCCTCGGCGTCCTTCGCCGCCTTCGCCTTCAGCGCGTCGTCGACGTCGGCGGTGGCGACCTCGCCCGGGTACTGCCCGAAGCCGAGCGTCGGGTAGGTGGCGCGCGCGAGCAGCGGATAGAAGGTGCCGATCAGGTAGAACATCGCGCTGTCGACCATGGCCCGCTCGCCCGGGTCGGTCGGATAGAACTGGTCGAGGCCGTGCTTGTTGCAGAGGTACTGCATGATCGCGCAGCTCTCCCAGAGCGCCCCGCGCGGCAGGCCCTCCTCCTCGAGGAGCGGCGTCAGGTCGGCCGGGTCCTTCGTCAGGAACTCCGGCGTCGACTTCTTGCCCCAGACGTCCAGCTCCTCGAACTCGAGGCCGGCTGCCCGGACGAAGATCCGGGCGGTCAGGTTGTTGACGCTCGGCTTCAGGATGCTCAGCGTGTTGGCAGGCATGTCTCCTCCTGGGTCTCTAGCTGTACGGGTCCTGCGGCGACCGGTCCTCCGAGAGCGACGCCCGCGATCGCCGGACGAGCGCCTCGATGGCGTCGGCGAGGTGCTCCTGATCGATGTTGTAGTCGCCCCGCTCCACCCGGAGCTTGTGCGACTCGAGCAGCACGTCGGCGTGGGTGAAGCCGAACGGCGGCTCGAAGCGGTACGAGGCGAGCTCGATCAGGAGGCCGAGCGGGTCCTCGAAGTAGACCGAGTCCATGAAGCCTCGGTCCTTGGCGCCGCTGTGGCGGATCCCCCGCTCGTCCAGACGCTCGACCACCTGCTTGAAGGTGGCTTGCGAGATCGCAAACGCGACGTGGTGGACGCAGCCGATCTCCGTGGACGTCCGCGTCAGGTCGGGCGCGCGCTCCTCGTTCGTGAAGACCGTGATCAGCCGCCCGTCACCCGGATCGAAGTAGAGGTGGCTCTCGGACTCGTTGTCCAGGTTCGGCTGCTCGAAGACGAAGGGCATGCCGAGGACGCCCTCCCAGAAGTCGATCGACGTCTGCCGGTTCGCCCCGACGAGCGTGATGTGGTGGACGCCCTCGCTCTGGATCTTGCGCACGGCCGCGCCTACCGCTCCACGAGCGTCGACTTGTACTCGCTGCGCTGCAGGCTGCCCCACGGCACGAGCTCCACCTCGGTCTGAACCAGGAGCACGGCACGGATCCTCTCACTAATTGCTTGCGCGAGCAACGGATTATCGCCGCCCGCGCGGGCAAGCTCGACGGAGAGGGGCAGCGGCGGGTCCTGGTTGACGCCGGATGACTTCGGCCTGACGAGGACGTTGCCGCTCACGGCGGGGACGAACTTGTTCACGACCTCGCGAACCGCCGAGGGGAAGACGTTCACGCCCCGCACGATCAGCATGTCGTCGGTGCGCCCGACGCAGCGCACGCGCGGGCCGGTCCTTCCGCACGTGCACGGACTCGTCTTCACCTCGACGTGGTCGCGCGTCCGGAAGCGCAGGAGCGGGGCCGCCTGATGCCTGAGGTGCGTGAGCACGAGCTCGCCGGCGGCGCCGTCCTCGAGCTCGAGCGCCGTGCCCTCGACGGAATCGATCAGCTCGGCGTGGACGAACCCGCGGGCGCCCAGGTGCATGCCGTCCTGCGTCTCGCACTCGCCCCAGAGCGACGGGCCGATGTCGCCGATACCCATCGCCTCGGTGACCCGCGCGCCCCAGCCCTCCTCCAGCTTCGCGCGGAACGCCGGCTCGCCGCCGCCGGGCTCGCCCGCGACGAGGACGCGCTCGACGCTGGACTCGCGCAGGTCCAGGCCGCGCTCCAGCGCGGACTCGACGAGATGGGCGGCGTAGGACGGCGTCAGCACCACCGCCTTGGGCCGGAGCAGCTCGAGGGCGCTGAGGAGGCGCTCGGTGTTCCCCGTCCCCACCGGTACATGGCAGAGCCCGATGCGCTCGAAGGCGGTGAGCGCCGCCCCGGCGACGAACGGGCCGGCGTTGTAGGTCGTGACGATCCGCTGCCCGGCGGCGACGCCGGAGGCACAGTAGCTCCGAGCCGACCCCGTGACCCAGTTCTCGAAGTCGGCGGCCGTCAGCGGAATGTACGTCGGGGTGCCTGTCGTCCCGCTGGTGGAGTAGATGCGGACGATCTCGGAGGGCTCGGCGGCGAAGTGCGAGCCGAACGGATTCTCCGCGGTCGCGGTCGCCTTGAGCTCGCTCTTGTCGGTGAGCGGGAGCTCTGCGATCTCCGGAAGCCCGACGTTCGGCGCCTCGGCGAGCTTCTCGCGGTAGAAGGGCGAGCGCGCGCGCAGGTACCCGAGCTGGGCGTGGAACGACTCGCCGTCGAGGGCGAGCTGCTCGTCCCAGGGTCGGGTCTCGACCTCAGGCTCGAGCATCGGGCTCGTACTCGACCGCTTCCTCGGCCGCGGCCGCCAGCAAGAAGCCGAGCGGCCGCTCGCGCTCCTCGGCCAGGTGGGCGAGGAGGCCCGCCGTCCGCGCCAGGATCGGGATCGCCTTCACGGCGTCGGTCGAGAACCCGAGGTCGAGCATGACCGCGGCGATCGGCATCGCCACGTTCATGGGCAGCGGCCTCTCCCACGCCGCGGCGACGGCGTCGCGCAGGCGCCGGGCGAGCAGGACGTGCGGGCCACTCACGCCCCGGTCGTCCGCGAGCTCGAGGATCCGCTCGGCACGCGGGTCGACCGGCCGATGCACGGGATGGCCGAAGCCCGGCACCTTGGCGCCCGCGTCGTGCATCCTCGCGCGCGATCCGGCCGGCGACCTCGGCGGGCTCCCCGCCGGCGGCCACCCGTTCCTGTGCCTCCGCGAGCAGTCGCGCGCAGGACTCGGAGGTTCCGAGGACGACCGGACCGCAGCCGAGGATGCCCGCGGCGACAGCCCCGTGCAGCGACCCGGGGTCAGCGGCGAGCGTCATGCGCGCGGCGACGTTGCTCGGCATCAGCCCGTGCTCCGCGATGCTCACGAGGAGCAGGTCGAGGAAGAAGCGCCGATCCTCGGTCGGCCTCCTCGCCGGTGAGCAGGAGATGGAAGTACTCCGTGAAGCTGACCCGGCCCATGAGGTCGCCGCAGAGGTCTCTCCCCCGCACATCGACCCGGTCCGGAGACGCCTGGCTGATGGAGCTGACGGGCCTCGGGCGCTCGCTCGGCACTCCGGCGACGGTATGTAATCGGACGCCCGAGCGTCAAGCGGGTCAGCGCGCTCGCTCGTACCCGAGCTGGACGCCGTCGCCGCCCTCGGCCCGGTCGACCCGGACGAGGCGGAAGCGGCGCAGCGGAAACTCGCCGTCGGCGGTAGCCGGGCCACGGCCGACGAAGGTCGGCGCGATCGTGACGATGAGCTCGTCCAGGCGGTCGGCCGCGAGGAACTGGCCGGCGACGTCGCCGCCGCCGATGACCCAGACGCGCTCCAGGCCGGCGGCCTCGAGCTCGCGCACGAGATCGGGGATCTCGCCCGAGAAGACGCGCATATCCGCGCCCTCGACGGTCGCGACCACGTCCCGGTGGGTCATGACCCAGAGGGGCCGGTCGCCGTATGTCCACGCGTAGTCCTTCATGAAGTCCCAGGAGCTCGCGCCGACGACGAGGCCGTCGATCTCGGAGATGAACTCCTCGTAGCCGTAGCCCTCCGGGCCGCCGGCGAGCGTCTGCAGGAAGGCCAGGTCGTGGTCGGGCCCGGCGATGCGGCCGTCGAGGCTCACGGCGACGTAGTAGACGACGCGCATCAGATCCCGTCGAAGGCGTGGCGGCCGAGCAGGACGAGCGGGTCGATCAGCCTACCGTGCCGCCACACCTGGAAGTGGAGGTGCGTGCCGGTGCAGGAGCCTGTGCAGCCGGCGCGGCCGATGATCTGCCGGGCGGTGACGGTCTCGCCCTTCTTCACGAAGGCGCGTGCGAGGTGCGCGTACATCGTCACGATTCCGCCTGCGTGGCGCACCTTGACGACGAGCCCGTGGCCGGAGTCGTCCGGAAGCCAGCCGACGTGCGCGACCCTGCCGGTCTGCGCAGCGCGCACGCGCGTCTCCGCCCAGCCCTCGATGTCGATGCCCTCGTGGAGACGCCCCCAGCGCGGCCCGAACGGCGAGCCGAGCGGCCCGTCCATGGGCAGGAGCCAGCGCGCCTCACGGAAGGAGTCGGCGGGGGCTTCCTCATAGCCGGCCTGCGCTGGCGATGCGAGGACGGAGCAACAAAAAAGGCCCAGGAGCAGGGCCTTCACCCGTAACACGGAGCGGAACGGTAGCAGTTCCTAGAAGATCTCCGGACACCAGGGCTTCACGTCGGTGCGGAAAAGGGCGTCCGCGCGGGCGACCGCGCCCGCGGTGACCTCCTCCACGCGGCCCGCCCTGGCGAGCTCGGCGAACCCGAACCCGCCGAGGTAGACGCAGCCGAGCTCCTCCACCGAGAGCCGCAGGTCGGGCGCGGCCGTCGTCCGCGAGCCGTCGAGCGCGTAGCGCCCCTCGTTCCACGGGCAGAAGTCGTCCGCCACCTCGAAGATCACCTCGCCGTCCTCCGCGTAGCCGCGCGCGGCGAGGGCCGCGCCGACGTCGACGAGCCGCACCCAGAGGCCGTCGCCGAGGCGGAACCTCATACGGGTCTGCTCGACCAGGAGCAGGAAGAGCGGGTGGTCGACCGGCAGCAGGCTCGCCTCGATCGTCGCCATCCAGTCGATGTCCAGGAGGTAGCGCCAGATCGCGGCCGTCGCCTCCGGCGTCGCCCCCATCGCCTCGACGACAACCGTCTTGCCCGTCGGGACGCCCTCGTCGTAGGCGAGGTTGAGGCGGTAGAGCGCGTAAGCCTCGGGCTCCCCGTTGCGCTGGAGGACGGCGTAGGCGAGCTCCCCGCCACCGTCGCGGCGCCAGTCGGCGTCCGCGAGCGTCCGCTTCTGCCACCACTCGGCGCTCCGCGCGAACATACCCGGGGTGACCACGCGCACGCGGTCGTAGACGGCCGGGAAGAGCTCCAACGCCGCCGCCGCGTCGACGAGGCGGGCGGGCTCCGGCCACTCGACCGGCCGGACGAAGGCCGCGTGCGTCCGCGCGAGCGCGATGTCGCCGCAGACCGAGGCGAGCCCGTAGCCGAAGCGCCCGTAGATGCCGCCTTCCGAGGCCCAGAGCACCGCGAGCGGCTCCCCGCGCGCGTGCACGTCCTCGAGCTGGGCGCGCATGAGCCCGCGGAGGACACCGCGGCGGCGGTGCGTCGGCAGGACGCCGACGACGGTGACCCCGGCCGCCCGGACCGGGCCTCCCGGCACGGTGAGCTCGAACTCGAAGGCGCCGCCGCTCCCGACGATCGCGCCGTTCTCGGTCGCGACGTGCATCCGCCCCTCGGGGACGATCATGCGCTCTGTCCGCTCGGCGTCCGGCCGGAGCGCCGCGCCGAAGTAGTGCCAGATCGGGGCGAACGCGGCCACCCGCTCGTCGGGCTGCGCGATCCTGATCTCCACGCTAGACCTTCTCGAGCGGGGCGTAGTCGAGCATCAGCCTGCGCTCGGCGCCGTCCTGGGCGAAGCGGACGGTGACGACGCCGTCGCCCTCGATGCGGACGACGACCCCCTCGCCGAGGGTCGAGTGGCGCACGGAGTCGCCGGTCGAGAGGTCCGGCCCGCTCCCGGCCGGCGCCCGGGAGGCGCGCGGCGTGTTGTAGCCCGTCCAGGACGTGGGCCGCAGGCGCTCGCGCTCGATCTCGTCCTCGGGCAGCTCCTCCAGGAAGCGGCTGGGGCTGCGGTAGTCGCGCGACCCCCACAGCGAGCGCGTCGCCGCGTGCGTGAGGGTGAGGTGCTCCTGCCCCCGAGTGAGGCCGACGTAGGCCAGCCGCCGCTCCTCCTCCAGGCCCTGCTCCTCGAGCGAGCGCGCGTGCGGGAACACGCCCTCCTCCATGCCGACGAGGAAGACCGCCCGGAACTCGAGCCCCTTCGCGTTGTGCAGGGTCATGAGCGTGACGCGGCTCCCCTCCTCGGCCAGCGCGTCCTGGTCGGAGAAGAGCGAGATCTGCTGGAGGAACTCGGAGAGGCTCGGGCTCTCGGCCGCCGCCTGGTACTCGAGGGCGACGCCGCCGAGCTCGAGCAGGTTCTCGATCCGGCCCTGGGACTCGATCGTGCGCTCGGCCTCGAGGGCCTCGAGGTAGCCGCTCTGCTCCAGCACCTTCTGGAGGAGCTCGGGGACGGGGAGCTCGAGCGCACCGGCCTGAAGCGACTGCAGGAGCCCGTGGAGGCGCTGCACCGCCTTGAGCGGCGCCGCCCCGACACCCGCCGCCTCAGCCTGGCCGAGTGCCTCGAAGAGGGAGATTCCCTGGGCGTCGGCGTGGACCTGGAGCCGCGCGAGCGAGGCGTCACCGATGCCTCGTCTCGGCCGGTTCGCGATGCGGGCGAGCGAGACGCCGTCGTACGGATTGTCGATCACCTGGAGGTAGGCGACGGCGTCCTTGACCTCGGCGCGCTCGTAGAAGCGCGGGCCGCCGATCACCTGGTACGCGATCTCCTGGCGCACGAGCACGTCCTCGAGGACGCGGGACTGCGCGTTCGTGCGGTAGAAGACCGCGACTTCGGCGCCGGCGTGGCCCTCCTCGAGCCGGCCGGCGATCTCGGCGGCGACGAAGCGGGCCTCGGCGTGCTCGTCCTCCACCTCGAGCACGCGTACCGGGTCGCCCTCGCCCAGCTCGCTGAAGAGGTTCTTCGGCTTGCGCTCGCGGTTGTTCGCGATCAGGGAGTTCGCGGCGCGGAGGATCGCGTTCGTCGAGCGGTAGTTCTGCTCGAGCGCGATCACCTGCGCGCCGCCGAAGTCGCGCTCGAACTCGAGGATGTTGCGGATGTCGGCGCCCCGGAAGGCGTAGATCGACTGGTCGGGGTCCCCGACCGCGCAAGACGTTTCCGTGCACGCCGGCAAGGAGCTGCAGGAGCCGGTACTGCGCGTGGTTCGTGTCCTGGTACTCGTCGACGAGGACGTAGCGGAACGCCTTCTGCCACTTCTCGCGCGCGTCGGGGTGGTGCTCCAGGATCTCGACGGTGCGCATGAGCAGGTCGTCGAAGTCCATCGCGTTCGAGGCGTGCAGGCGGCGCTGGTAGCGGTCGTAGACGGCGGCGACCGTCTGCTCGTAGAAGGAGCCCACCCGCTGCGCGTACGCCTCGGGGTCGACGAGCTGGTTCTTGGCGTTCGAGATCTGCGCGTGGATGCCGCGCGGGACGAAGCGCTTCGGGTCGCGCTCGTCCTCGACGATCGCCTTCACGAGCCGCACCTGGTCGGCCTGGTCGTAGATCGTGAAGTTCGACCGGTAGGCGAGGCGTGGGGCCTCGCGGCGGAGGATGCGGCCGCAGGCGGCGTGGAACGTGATGATCCAGATGCGCTGCGCGACGTCGCCGAGGGCGGCCTCGAGGCGTCGCTGCATCTCGCCCGGCCGCCTTGTTCGTGAACGTGATCGCGAGGATCTCGTTCGGCTTGACGCCGCAGGCGGAGACCAGGTGCGCAATGCGGTGGGTGAGAACGCGCGTCTTCCCCGAGCCGGCGCCGGCGACGACGAGCACGCGGGCCCTCGGTGGCGAGGACGGCCTCGCGCTGGGCCGGGTTCAGGCCGGCAGGTACTGCTCGGGGGAGGTCACCGCCATCGGGTCGATGGTATCCGGCGGGGTCGGCGGCCCGGCAGCCGTGTCCGGCGCGGACACGCCCAGGGGTCTGACCCCGGGCATGCCCGCCGGGCACGTGGCCGCTAGAAGAAGAACTGGCGCCAGGCGGTCCACCAGTCGTCGGCGCGGGAGGCGACCGTGACCGGATCGACGAGCTCGATGCCGGGGCGGTAGCGGTAGCGCTCGGCGAGGTCGGTCGAGGCGAGGACGGCGACGACCTCGCACGGCTTGCCGGGCTCGTACGGCGCGACGCGTCGCGATCCGCGATCGCCTCCGCGCGGCCGCCTCGATGAGCGCGCGCGCGCGCGCTGCGGCGTCTTCGTGCGCGCGCTGAAGCGGCCGAGGCCCGCTTGACCTCGACCGTGGTGAGCCCGGCCCGAGCAGCTCCGTCGCCTCCGCGCACGTGGCGCGTCGCCGGTGACGAGCACGACCGGGCAGCCCCAGGTGCCGCAGAGCGCGGCATTGATCCCGGTCTCGCCGACCGAGCGCCGTTGAAGCGGAGGTCCCGCCACGCGCGCCGGAGATGGTGTGGCTGAGAACGCCGCCTCGGCGCCCGCCATGGCGTGCATGGCGACGAGGAGCGCCGCGTCGCAGCCCTGCCTCGAGGAACTCCGTGTACTCGGACCACTCGTCCTGGACGACCTACTCGCAGTCCGGGTCGAGGAGCTCCGGGACGAGCGAGTTGAACGTCCAGTCCTCGCCGGCGCCGTGGCAGTCCATGACGACGATCTCCGTCGCCCCCGCGGCCTTCGCGCCGCGCACCGCGGCGTTGATCTCCTCCGTGTAGAGCTGCGCGCCTCCTCGTAGAGCGACTTGCCCCCCTCCATCTGCGCCCACTTGACGATGCCGGAGACGCCCTCCATGTCGCTGATGACGATGACCTTCATCTCACCTCCGATCCGTTCCTCGAGCGCCGCCTCGACCCAGGCGGCCGCCTCGCCGAGCGCCTCGAGGTCGGCGGACTTGAGCACGACCTCGACCTCCGGGCCCGTGTCCATGAAGGACGGGTAGCTGCCGACGGTCACGGCGGGGTGCCGCCGGGTCGCCTCTTCGAGCACGGCGACGATCTGGCCCTCGCCCGTCGCGTAGCGGCGCCGCCAGGCGCCGATCGGGGCGCCGCGGAAGCGGTTGGCCAGCGTCTCGAACATCGCCTCCATCTCCTTTGGGAGCCCCGGCAGGACGTGCACGTTGCCGAGGACGAAGCCGGGGGCACCCCCGAGCGGGTTCGCAAGCGGCTCCGCTCCCCGCGGCAGGCAGGCCCAGCGAGCCGCGTAGTCGCCGAGGCCGCGTGGGCCGAATCGCTCCCGGAGCGAGGCGGCGAGGTCGGGCAGCTCCTCGGTGGGGACGCCGAAGGCCTCGGCGATGGCCTCGCGGGTGAGGTCGTCGGGCGTCCCACCCAGCCCGCCCGTGACGATGACGACGCCGACGCGGCCCATCTCCGCCCGCAGGAAGTCGGCGACCTCCTCGACGGAGTCCCGCACGGCCGCGATCAGCCTCACCTCGAGACCGAGCTCCGCGAGCCTCCGCGCGAGCCAGGAAGCGTTCGTGTTCTCGACGTCGCCGAAGACGATCTCGTTTCCGACGGTGAGGACGACCGCGGTCGCCGGAGGCGTCATGCGGGCGAGTATAGGACGGCGTTCACGAGCCGAACGGCGGGCACGCCCTCGGCCCAGTCGATCGCGCTCAGCCCGCCGTGGGCCTGGCCGAGCCGGAAGACCGCCTCGTCGGCGAGGCCGAGCGCGTCGGCGAGGATGACCCGGAGCGGGCCGCCGTGCGCAACCACGGCGACGGTGCCGCCCTCGTGCCGTCCGTAGATCTCCGCGGCCGCCGGCAGGGCGCGGGCCCTGAGGTCGGCGAGCGACTCGCCGCCGGGGAAGCGGACGGCGGCCGGCGTCTCCATCCAGGCGCGGTAGAGCGCGGGGCGGGAGCTCCGGATCTCCTCGAAGGAGAGCCCCTCGAGCTCCCCGAAGTCGAGCTCGCGGAGAGCGGCGACGGGCCTCGGCTCGAGCCCGTGCGGCGCAGCGACCGCAGCGGCGGTGTCGAGCGCCCGGGCGAGTGGGCTCGCATAGACGGCGTCGAGCTCGACCTCCGCGAGCGCGTCGCCGAGCTCGCCGGCCTGCCGCCTCCCCGCCGGGGAGAGCGGCACGTCCAGGCTCCCGTAGCAACGCCCTGCGAAGGCGGGGTCGGCCTCCGCATGGCGGGCGAGGAGGAGCCGCGTCGCCCCGTCGGGCCGCGGAAGCAGCATCAGCGCGTGGCCGCGGCCGCGACGAGGGCCGCCGTCGTCGCCAGCTCGGCGGCGGCGCCGAGGACGTCGCCGGTCACCCCGCCGAGGCGCCGCCGGGCGACGAGACCGACGGCGAGCGCGGCGACGCCCGCCGAGCCCGCGAGGACGAGCCCGCGGAGCCCGAGGGCCGCGACGGCGAGCCCGATCCCGAGACCGACCCCGAGAGCGCGCGAGACCTCGCCCGCGCTGCCCGTGAGCGCCGCGCCGCTCCCGCCCCCGGGCCGCGCGTACGGAAGCGCCCAGCCGAGGACGAGCGGCGCCGTACGGCCGAGCGCGTAGGCGGCTGCGGCCGCGAGCACCGCCCGCGGCCCGGCGGCGACGGCCGCGAGCGCCGCCGTCTTCGCGACGAGGTCGAGGACGAGGGCGACCACACCGAAGGAGCCCACGGCCGGCTCGCGCATGACCTCGAGGGCACGCTCCCGGCCCGGGGCGCCGAGCCCGTCCGCGCTGTCCGCCAGGCCATCCAGGTGGATGGCGCCGGTGAGCAGCGCCTCGACGGAGACGGCGACCGCGGCGGCGACCAGGGCCGTTGCCCGGGCGTCCAGCCCGACGACGAGCGCGCCGACGAGGGCACCGATCCCCGCACCCACCAGCGGGAAGAGGATGGCGCCGCGCGCAACGTCCTGCCCGTCGAGCGCGAGCCGGCCCCCGACCGGCAGGCGCGTGAGAAAGGAGACGGCGGCCGCTGCGGCGCGCAGGCCGGCCTCAAGCACCCGCATCGGTGACCCCCGCGTCGGCGAAGGTGGCCATGTCCGCGAGGATCGCGAGCGCCGAGGTGACCAGCGGGAGCGCGAGCGCGGCGCCGCTGCCCTCCCCCAGGCGGAGGCCGAGGTCGAGGAGCGGGCGCAGGCCGAGCTCGGCGAGGACGAGCGCGTGGCCCGGCTCCGGGGAGCGGTGAGAGGCGACCATCCGCCCGGAGGCGTTCGCGGCGAGCCGCGCGGCCACGAGCGCGGCGGCCCCGGTAACGAAGCCGTCGAGCAGCACGACCGCCCCCGCGGCGGCGGCGCCCAGAGCCACGCCGGCGAGCACCGCGAGCTCGTAGCCGCCGAGCGCCGCGAGCACGCCGGCCGGGTCGCCTCTCGCCGGCGGGTTCGCGGCCAGGGCTGCGCGCACGACGTCCGCCTTCCGCCGGAGCCCGGCGTCGTCGATGCCGGTGCCCCGGCCGCAGACCGCCTCGGGCGCAGCCGGCAGGAGCGCGGCGCAGAGGGCGGAGGCGGCGGTCGTGTTGCCGATGCCCATGTCGCCGAGGGCGACGATGCCTGCGCCTTCGGCGGCGAGCTCGTCCGCGATCGCGGCGCCGGCGAGCAGGCCGGCGACCGCGTGCTCCCGCGGCATCGCGGGGCCGGCGGTCGCATCCGCGGTCCCGGGCCCGAGCCGGAGCGAGCGGATCGCCGGGTGCTCGATCGCCCGGGCGACGCCCGCGTCGACGACGACGAGCGTGAGCCCGGTCTCCCGCGCGAGCACGTCGATGGCCGCGCCGCCCGCCGCGAAGGTGGCCAGCATCTGGCTGGTCACCTCCTGCGGGTAGGCGCTCACCGAGTGGGCCGCGTAGCCGTGGTCGCCCGCGGCCAGGACGAGCGCCGCCGGGAGGCGGCCGGGCGAGGCCGTCCCGCGGATCGAGGCGATCCGGACGGCGAGCGCCTCGAGCTCGCCGAGGCTCCCGCGCGGCTTCGTCTTCGCGTCGAGGAGCGCACGGGCCTCGCGGCCGGCTTCCGCGTCCACCGGGCGGATGCGCGCGACCAGGCCGGGGAGGCTCACGTGAGCTCGAGGGTGCGGCCCGCGACGACGAGGCACGCGCGGTCGGCGTGCGTCGCGAAGACCGCGTTCACGCGCCCGAGCAGGTCGCGGAACGAGCGTCCGAGCGGCGTCGCGGGAACGACGCCCATCCCGATCTCGTTGCTGACGACCACCGTCGGGGACGTGCACCCGGCGACGAGCGCGGCGGCGTCGGCGGCCGCGCACTCGACGCGCTCGTCGCTCCACCCCGCCCGGATCGCGTTCGCGGCCCAAAGCGTGAGACAGTCGACGACGACGAAGGCGCGGTCGGGCATGCGCCCGAGCTCGCCGATCAGGTCGAGGGGCTCCTCCACCGTCCGCCAAGCGGCCGGCCGCTCCAGCCGATGGCGCGCGATCCGCGCCGCCAGCTCGCAATCGTCACCCGCGTCGGCCGTGGCGAGGAAGATGACCGGGCCCTCCCACTCGGATGCGAGCCTGACGGCGAGCGCCGACTTCCCGCTTCGTGAGCCTCCGAGGAGGAAGGTGAGTGACATCAGGGAACGGGGTGCTCCGACTCTACCGCGGGTCGGAGCGGCACGACGGCGATCCCCGTCCGCTCGTCGGCGACGATCCGGACCGAGGCGCCGAAGTGCCGCGCGATCAGCTCCTCGGTGAGGACCTCGGCGGGGGCGCCGCTCGCCTGCTCGCGCCCGCCGTCCAGGAGCAGCAGCCGGTCGGCGTACTGGCCGGCGAGCGTGAGGTCGTGCATGGCGCTGAGCACCGTGAGGCCCCCGCTCGCGCGGAGCGACGGCGACGAGCTCGAGCACCTGCTGCTGGCGCGCCGACGTCGAGCGCGCTCGTCGGCTCGTCGAGGAGCAGGAGCGGGGCCTCCTGCGCGAGCGCGCGGGCGAGCACGGCCCGCTGCTGCTCGCCGCCCGAGAGCGAGCCGAGCGGCCGGCTCGGCGAAGCGGCCGCAGGTCGAGACGGTCGAGGGCCGCCGCGGCGGCGGCGACGTCGCGCGGCGCTCGGACTGCCCGAGTGCGCCGAGGTACGGCGTCCGGCCGAGCAGCACGTACTCGACGCACGGTCATGCCCGGCGGCATGAGCGGGGACCTGCGGCGACGACCGCCAGCCGCCGCGCCACCGCGCGCCGCCCGAGGCCGCGAGCACCTCGTCGCCGCCGAGCCGGATCGACCCCAGTAGCCGACGAGCCCGGCGACCGCCCGCAGCAGCGTGGTCTTGCCGGCGCCGTTCGGCCCGATCAGGCCGAGCCACTCGCCCGGCTCGACGTCGAAGCCGACCCCGTCGACGACCCGCGACGCCCGTCGAGCGTGACGCCGACCGCCTCGGCCCGCAGCGTCACGGCCCGCACCGTCCGGGTCGTGCGCAGGACGACCGCGAAGAACGGCGCGCCGAGGAACGCCGTCACGACGCCGATCGGCAGCTCGGCCGGCGCGATCACGGTGCGCGCGACGAGGTCGGCGAGCACGAGGAAGCCCGCGCCGAAGAGCGAGCGAGAGCGGCAGGACGATGCGGTAGCTCGTGCCGGCGATCAGCCGGACCGCGTGCGGGACGATGATCCCGACGAAGGCGATCAGGCCGCTGACCGCGACGGCGGCGGCGGTCCCGAGCGGTGGCGGCGACGACCACGAGCAGCCGGACGCGCGCCGACCTTGACGCCGAGCGTCGACGCCTCGTCGTCGCCGACGCTGAGCACGTCGAGCAGCCGGCGGTGCGAGCAGGACGCGCCGCGCTGACGGCGACGTAGGGCAGCACGATCAGCACGTCCGTCCAGCCCGAGGTCTCGAGGCGGCCGAGGATCCAGCTGTAGACCTCCTGCAGCGTGTCCGCGTTCTGCTGCTGCACGAACGTCTGCACCGCGGTCAGGAACGAGGCGACGGTCACGCCCGCGAGCATGAGCGTCGTCCGTCTCGCGCCGCGCCGGCCGACCTGCCCGAGCAGGTAGGCGAGCGCCGACGCCGAGCGTGGCGCCCACGAACGCGGCGACGGGCGGCAGGTCGAGCGTCGCCGCCGCCGCCGAGTCGTAGGCGATCGCGAGCGTGGCGCCGAGACCCGCCCCGGCGGCCGACGCCGAGCAGGTACGGGTCGGCGAGCGGGTTGCGGAAGACGCCCTGGTACGCGGCGCCCGCGGAGCGCGAGCATGGCGCCGACGAGCAGGCCGAGCACGACGCGCGGCGCCCGCAGCTGCCAGAGGATCGCCTCGTCCGGTCGTCCGAGAACGGCGAGTCGACGTGCAGGAACGGCACGTGGTCGAGCACCTCCCGACCCACGGCGAGGACGCCGAGGTCGACCGGCCCGAGCGCGAGACCGAGGAGCGTCGAGACGACGACGAACGCGCCGGCCGCCAGCAGCCCAGCGCGGCCGAGACGCCGCCGGAGCGCCCGCTGCCGGGCCGGGTGGGGAGCCGAACCCGGCTGCCGCCCGCGCTCGCCATCACTGCCGTCACGCAGCCTGCCGAGAGGCGACCCGGCGATGAGCGCGCGACGAAGTCGACGACCCGCGGGCCCCAGCGCGACGCGATGTCGTCGTCGAGCCTCGACGATCATGCCGTTCTCGACCGCCGCGACGTGCCCCAGCCCGGCCGCTTCGCCACGGTCGGCCGGCCGTCTGGCCGCAGCACATCGTGTCGGCGAGGACGACACGTCGGGGCTCTCGGCGACGATGTACTCCGCCGAGAGCTGCGGGTAGCCGCCGGCGTCGGCTTGTCGGCCGCGTCGGCGACGTTCGCGAGGCCGAGGAGCGCGTAGACGCGGCCGATGAACGTGTTCGACGTCGCCGTGTAGAGGTCGGGTCGAGCTCGTGGTAGACGGTCGAGCCCTCGGCCCCGCCGCGCAGGCCGTCGCCTCCTCGATCTCGCTCCGCATCGACTCGACGACCGCTCCGCCCGCCTCCACGTGGCCGGTCGCCTCCCCGAGCTGCTGGATCTGCTCGTAGGCCGCCGGCGAGGTCGGCGCCGCGTCCTGTGAGAGAACCGGGATGCCGAGCCGCTCGAGGCCGTCGACGAGCTCGCCGGGGTCGTAGGCGACGACGACGAGGTCGGGCTCGTAGCCGGCGATCGCCTCGACGTTGGGCGTGAAGCCGGAGAGGTCGCGTGACCGGCGCCTCCGCCGGGTAGTTCGACTGGTCGTCGACCGCGATCACCTGCGTCGCCGGCGCCGATCGCGAAGAGCGACTCGGTGGCAGTCGCCGAGAGCGAGACGATGGCGTCCGGCCGCTCCTCCACGGCGACGGCGCCGTTGTCGCCCACGACCGTGACCGGGAACTCGGCGGCGGCCGCGGGCGTCTCCGCGGCGGCCGACGACGTCGACGGCGGCCCGGTGGCGCCGGTGTCGTCTCCGCCGCACGCAGCAAGGGCGAGGGCGAGCCAGACACTCAGCACGGCTGCGAGCGGACGGTGAAGCACGTTTCCTCCTTCCGCGAGGGGAACGGTCCGGGGCGAGCGTCAGGTCTTCTGACTCGGGGCGCCCCCCTCCGCCGCCTTCCCGGCCCGCGGGCCAGTGGCATCTCGGCGGAGAGGCGTCTCCCCTCACAGCGGCGGGACCGTGCCGGACTCGCACCGGGCTTCCCTCGACCGCTCGCCTAGCTTGTCGGCGGGAGGATACTCCACCGCTCGTTAGGCTGGCGATCCATGGCGGTTCCCCGGCTCAGCCTCTGGCTCCCGATCGTCCTCTGGGCGGCGCTAATCTTCACGTTCTCCGCGATCCCCAGCCTCGGGACCGGCCTCGGCACGCTGGGACCTGGTACTCCGGAAGCTCGCCCACGCGGACCGAGTTCGGGATCCTGGGGGCGCTCCTCTACCGTGCCCTCCGGCGGGAGCCGCTGGCGATCCTGCTCGGCTCCGCCTACGCGGCCACCGACGAGGTGCACCAGACCTTCGTCTCGGGGCGGCACGGCTCACCGGTCGACTGGCTGATCGACACCGCCGGGGTCACCGCCGGCGTCCTCCTCTACTCCCGCTGGGCGGCCTCGCGGGCGTGAGGGCCGTCGCGGTCGACCTGGACGCCCTCGGCGACACGCGGCCGCTCTGGCGGGACTTCCTCGTCGACGCCGCCCGGCGGTACTCGTCGATCTCCCCGCTCGACCCCGAGGCCCTGCCCGAGGACCGGGCGGCAGCCGCCGCGGAGCTCGACCGCTGGGCAGAGGGCGGCGTCGGCGACTGGCGGGGCGCCCTCGAGCGCTTCGCCGAGGACCGCGCGCCCGTCTACCTCCGGCCGAGCGCCGAGGCGAGCGCGGCGCTCCGTACCCTCGCCGGCGGCGGCGTCCGCATCGGCGTCTACACGGACGCGCCGGAGGCCCTGGCCCGCGTCGCTCTCGCCCAGCTCGGCGCCGATCGGCACGTTCAGGCGGTCGAGACCGGTGCCGGCGCCCGCAAACGGCTCGTCACCAGGTTCGGAGGCGAGGCGCAGGACGCCACGACGCTCGAGTCTCTGGTTAACATCAGCTCCAATGAACCCTGACGGAAGGCACTTCGACGACCGCCAGCTCGACGCGATCCTCGAGCGGCTCGACCGCCTCTGCGGCGAGGTGCACGCGCTCAACCGGCGCCTCGACACGAACGACCAGCTCCAGCGGATAGTGGGCGAGCTCGGCAGCCTCAACGAGTCGCTGCAAGCGCTCGCCTACGCCGCGCTCGGCTCCCAGGGCCCGCAGGTCCGCCGCCGCCGCTCGGCCTAGCCCGAGACCAGGTCACCCGCGGCCCGGTCCGGAGTCCGCGACGGCCATGTCCGGGGTCTGACCCCTTTCACCGTCCGCAAGGGACACCTCTGGACCGGCGAATCCGCGTACGGACGCCCCCTGCTCCCCTCGCCGACGTTGCGCGGCATCCACAGCGATGTGGCCGTGGCCAGGGCCCTCGCCGCCATGTCAGGGGTCAGACCCCGGGGGTGCGCCCCGGACCTGTCCGTTAGCCGTGGATCGAGGCGATGATCGGGATGATCAGGATGGCGACGATGTTGGCGATCTTGATCATCGGGTTGATCGCCGGGCCGGCGGTGTCCTTGTAGGGATCGCCGACCGTGTCGCCGGTGACGGCGGCGGCGTGGGCCTCCGATCCCTTGCCGCCGTACGCCCCGTCCTCGATCAGCTTCTTCGCGTTGTCCCAGGCGCCCCCGCCGGAGGTCATGGCGATCGCGAGGAAGATGCCGGTCACGATCGTGCCGATCAGGAGGCCGCCGAGCGCCTCCGGGCTGATGATGCCGACGAGGATCGGGATGGACACCGGGATCAGCGCGGGCAGGAGCATCTTCTTGATCGCCGAGCCCGTGACGATGTCGACGGCCCGGCTGTAGTCGGGCCGCCCGGTGCCCTCCAGGATCCCCGGGATCTCGCGAAACTGGCGGCGTACCTCGTCGACGACCTGGCCGCCGACGCGGCCGACCGCCTGCATGGCGAGCGAGGCGAAGAGGAACGGCATCAACCCGCCGATGAAGAGGCCCGCGATCACCCACGGGTCGTCGAGCGAGAAGACGTTCGCCACGTCCTCCTCGGAGAGACCGCGGGAATACTCGTCGAAGAGGATCAGTGCCGCGAGGCCCGCCGAGCCGATCGCGTAGCCCTTCGTGACCGCCTTCGTCGTGTTCCCGACGGCGTCGAGTGGATCGGTGATGCCGCGCACGGACTCGTCCAGGTCGGCCATCTCCGCAATGCCGCCCGCGTTGTCGGTGACCGGCCCGTAGGCGTCGAGCGCGACGATCAGCCCGGTCATCGAGAGCTGGGCCATGACGGCGACGCCGATCCCGTAGAGGCTGTCGGTCACCTCGTAGGCGGCGACGATGCCGACCGCGATCACGATCACCGGGAGCGCGGTCGCCTGCATGCCGACGGCGAGCCCCTCGATGATGTTCGTCGCATGGCCCGTCTGGGACGCGCTCGAGATCGACTTCACGGGGCCCCAGCGGGTGCCGGTGTAGTACTCGGTGATGGCGACCAACGCGAACGTGATGACGAGGCCGATGATCGAGGCGACGTAGAGCTCGCCGAACGTGAAGGCGCCCTCGTCGAAGGCGAGCGTCACCGGGATGAAGCCGATCGCCGAGAGCGCCGTGGCGACGGCGACGGCCTTGTAGAGCGCGTTCATGATCGAGCCGCCGCGGCCGACGCGTGCGAACCAGATCCCGATCACCGAGGCGATGATGGAGACGCCGCCGATGGCGAGCGGGTAGAGCGGCAGCCCGCCGGCCGGGAACGCCGTGCCGAGGAGCATGACCGCGACCGCGGTCACCGCGTACGTCTCGAAGAGATCGGCGGCCATGCCCGCGCAGTCGCCGACGTTGTCGCCGACGTTGTCCGCGATCACCGCCGGGTTGCGCGGATCGTCCTCCGGGATGCCGGCCTCGATCTTCCCGACGAGGTCGGCGCCGACGTCGGCGGCCTTCGTGTAGATGCCGCCGCCCAGCCGGGCGAAGACCGAGATCAGCGAGCCGCCGAAGGCGAGGCCGATGAGGTCGTCGATCGCGTCGTCCTGCGAGACGTCGAACCAGCTCGTCAGGATCCCGTAGTAGCCGGCGACGCCGAGGAGGCCGAGGCTGACGACGAGCAGTCCCGTGACCGAGCCAGCCCGGAACGCGACGTTCAGCGCCGGCGTCAGGCCGCGCTTCGCCGCCTCGGCAGTGCGGACGTTGGCCCGCACGGCGACGTTCATGCCGATGAAGCCCGCCGCCGCGGACAAGACGGCGCCGACCAGGAACCCGATCGCCGTGCCCCACCCGAGCTGGTTGTAGAACCCGATCAGGAGGAACGGGACGATGGCGACGATGCCGATCGTCATGTACTGCCGGCGGAGGTAGGCGGCGGCGCCCTCCTGGACGGCGCGCGCGATCTCGCGCATGCGCTCCGACCCGGCCGGCTGGCGGAGAACCCACCACGTCAGGTAGACGCCGACGATGATCCCGAAGGCCGCGCAGAGGAGCGCGAACAGGACGGTGTGGTTCTGGAAGAAGTCGGTCACGACAGCAACGAAAACAGGCCGCCGCGCGGGGCCGGTTCCCACTCGATCCCCTCGGCCCGGCCCGGAGACGACCGGCGGAGTTTTATCACACTAGAACGCGGGATCGTCGCGTCTAGAACGTGGCGCCGCGCAGGGCATTCGCGCACAGGTGCTCCTCCGGCTGGGGCGGGATCCTGGGGATCGCCGCGAAGAGGAGCTCGCGCAGGCGCTCGTTGTTCTCGGTGAAGACGGTCACGACCTGCTCGTGCGAGACCGGCGCCGTGCCCTCCACCCCGACGTCGTGGTCGGTGACCATGGAGATGTTCGCGTAGCAGAGCTCGAGCTCGCGGGCGAGGTGGCCCTCCGGGTACGCGGTCATGTTGATCGTGTCCCAGCCGGCTTCCTGGAACCACCTCGACTCGGCCCGTGTCGAGAAGCGGGGCCCCTGGATGACGACGACGGTGCCGCCGTCCCGCCCTTTGATCCCCAGCTCGCCCGCCGTCTCCACGAGCAGGGCTCGCAGGTCGGGGCAAAACGGGTCGGCGGCGGAGACGTGCGTGGTCTCCGGCCCGTCGTAGAACGTGTCCTCCCTGCCGCTCGTGCGGTCGACGAACTGGTCGCAGACGACGAACTCGCCCAGCTCGAGCTCGGCCTTGAGCGCGCCCGAGGCGTTGGGGCCGATGATCCGGCGCACGCCCAGCTCCTTCATCGCCCACACGTTCGCGCGGTAGGGAATCCTGTGCGGCGGCAGCTCGTGACGCAGCCCGTGGCGGGGGAGGAATGCGACCCGCCGCCCGCCGACCTCGCCGATGGTGAAGGGCGCGGACGGCGTCCCGTACGGCGTCTCGACCTCGACCTTCTCGACGTCGTCGAGGAACGAGTAGAAGCCGGAGCCGCCGAAGACCCCGACCTCAACCGTCGCCGTCACCGACTGCCTTCGCGTAGGCGAGCTGAAGGTTGGCGACCTGCTCCTGGAAGCTCTGGATGAGCTCGCGGGGCAGGAAGTCCTCGAGCACCGGGACGACGGCCTGCATCGTCTGGATCGCGAGGGCGGTCTGTGGCAAGTCGCGCTCGTCGCCCGACTCCTCCGTCAGGCCGAGGCGGCGGTAGCCGATCGAGGAGACGTGGACGAGCGTGTTGACGAGCACGTCCTCGACGCGGAGCTTCCGGAGCTCCTCGGCCAGCTCGCGGGCGATCGCCTCCTGGCTCTGCTCCTCGAACTCTTCAGGCATGCACCGGCTCCAAGATCTCCTGGGCGTAGATCTCCGCCAGGCTCTCCCCCGCCTCGTAGCGAGACATCTGTCGCTCGGAGGCGCTGACCGCCGGAACGGTCAGATAGGAGGCCGCGCCGAGCTCCTCGGCGACGGGCAGGCACCATTCGATCAGGCGCTCGATCTCGGCCCGGGCTGGCCGGACGTCGCCGGTTTCGAGGTCGATCAGCTCGCCCGAGAGCCCGTGGCGGATCGCCCGCCAGAAGTTCTCCTCGAGCAGGCGGTGCGGGTGCTCGGCGAGCGGCTCCCCCTCGTCGACGGCGCGGAGGATCCGCGCCGCCAGCGCGTACATGAGCGCGGCGAGCGCCTGCGCCTCGCCCAGCTCCGGCTGGCCGTCGCAGATGCGGATCTCCACGGTGGGGAAGGCGAGGTGCGGGCGCACGCTCCACCAGAGCTGCGTGTGCTCGGTGATCGAGCCGGTGGCGTAGAGGAACCGGACGTAGCGCTCGTACTCCTCCCAGCCGCCGAACGCGTCCGGGATCCCGCAGCGCGGGAACATGCGCGTGAAGATCTGCGTGCGGGCGGAGTGGAGGTGCGTGTAGACGCCTTCCACGAACGGCGAGCTGCCGGAGTAGGCCAGCAGGTGCGGCAGATACGTGCGCAGCCCGTCGACGACGCGGACGGCGCGGTCGGCGCCGCGCACGCCCATGTGCACGTGCAGCCCGAAGCTGTTGTTGCGCCAGACGACGTAGCGCAGGACCTCGTCGTTCCGGCGGTAATGGGGCGTGTCGATGATGCGCTGGTCCTGCCAGGCACTCCACGGGTGCGTGCCGGTCGCCCCCAGGAGGACGTCGAAGCGGTCGGCGAGCTCGACGAGCTGCCGGCGGCGCTCCACCATGGCGGTGACCGCGTCCGCGAAGGTCTCGCACCGGCCCGTTCGTACCTCTATCTCCGAGGCGATCAGCTCGCCGACGAGGTGCTCGGCGAGCGGCGTCCCGGCGGCGCCCGCCTGGAGCTCCTCGAAGCGGTTGACGAGCTCGAGGGACTGCGGGTCGAGGAGCGCGAACTCCTCCTCGACGGCCACGGTCAGGTCGCGGCCGGACTCGAAGGCCGCGTGCGCGCTCGCGATCTGCTCGTCCGGGGTCAGCCTCTGCGTGTCGCCCACGGCGCGAAAGTATCAGAGCGGCACGAGCCGGCCGCCCGCCGACGGACGAGCCGGGCCGGATGAGAATCTTCCGCTGATGGATGCCGACGACGTCCTCGTCCGCCGCGCGCAGAGGGGCGAGCGCCTTGCCTTCGAGAAGCTCGTCGAGGGACACCAGCACCGCATGTACACGCTCGCCGCTCGCGTGCTCGGCTCACGCGAGGACGCGGACGACGCCGTGCAGGAGGCGCTCGTGCGCGCCTGGCTCGCCCTGCCGAAGTTCCGCGGGGACGCGCGCTTTTCGACCTGGCTCTACCGCATCGTCGTGAACGCCGCCCACGACGTCCGGGCGAAACGCCGCGACCGGCCGGCCGACGAGCTCCCCGAGCCCGCCGACCCGCGCGACCGCTTCGCGGAGAAGGAGCTCTCGGGCGACCTGCAGCAGGCGCTGAACGGGCTCGACGACGCCTACCGCGTCGCCGTCGTCCTCTACGACGTCCTCGGCTGCTCCTACGCCGAGGTCGCCGAGATGACCGGTGTCCCCGAGGGTACGGTGAAGTCGCGGATCTTCCGCGGCCGGAGCGAGCTGGCCGAGCGGCTGGGAACCGCGACCGCGCGAACGGAGTCGAAGGACTGATGGCCGAGAAGCACCCGAACGAGCTCGTGCTGCTCTCCTTCGTCGAGGAGGAGCTCGACCCCGACGCCCGCCGGGACGTCGTCGAGCACCTGGCCGCGTGCCGGGCCTGCGCGGACGAGATCGACCGCCTCGAGGCCGCCCGCGTGGCGCTTCGCGGCGCGCCCCTGCTCGAGCTGCCGGAGAGCCGCGAGGCGGCGATCATGGCCTCGCTGCCTGAGCGGCGCAACCCCTGGCGGCTCTTCCGGCCCGCGAAGCGGGTGCTCGTGATCGCGGCACCCGTCGCCGCGGCCGCGGCGCTCGTCGGCGTCTTCGTGCTCGGCGGCACCCAGCTGGGCGGGGGCGACAACGAGGACGCGGCCGAGGCGACGGTCGAGGCCGCCGCCGAGGACGCGGCGGGCGGCGGGGCCGAGGGCGCCGCGACAACGGTCGAAAGCGAGGCCGCCCCGGCCCAGGCCGGGCCGCCCGGGACCACCTTCCTCCGCTTCGCACAGGGGCCGCCCGCCGAGATCGTGCGCGTCCTCCGGAACGCCGGCATCGCGGCCGAGGCCGATCCCGGCGCGGGCATCGTCGCCGATGGGAGCACCGATGAGGTGACCGCGGCGCTCGAGAACCGCCCGACCGGGGACGTTGCGGTCTACATCAGGTAGCCCGGCCCGCAGGCCCGGCGCCCCTGCGACTACGTGACCGTGAAGTCGGCGTACATGCCGGCGGCGTAGTGCCCGGGCAGGTTGCAGACGAGCGCATACTCCCCGGGCTCGAGGTCGAGCTCGAGTGTCGCCGACTCCCCGGCGGGGAGGTCGGCGACCTCGTCGACGGCGCCGGTCTCGTCAGCCTCGCCGTTCTCCATGCCGAGGTTCGCGGCCCCCTCGTCGGTCTTGATGACGACCATCTCATGCACCATCATGCCTTCGTTCTTCACCTCGAAGGTGACCGTTCCCGCGGAGATCTCCGCAGGCTCGGGAACGAGTGCGTACTCCGACGGCTGGCCCATCGTCACCTCGACAGTGCCGCCCCCGCTGCCCTCATCGTCGCCGCCACAGCCGGCGGCAAGGCCGATCATCGCGACAAGTCCGGCTACGATCCCTGCAATGGTTCTCATGGTTCTTCGGAGCATCCGGGCACGTCGCCAGCCGTGGCATCAGCAGACGCCCGTATCAGTGATCCGTGGTAACTACGGAGAGACTCCGAGCGATACGACCCGCGCCCTCGGTTAGCGAAGGCGAGGCGCGCCGGCCGCGGTCAGGTCAGGTAGAAGTAGAGCGCGTAGAGGAGCTCGACCGCGGGGCTCGTCGTGTGCACGGTGACGTCGTGCGGCACGTCGAGGAGCGCCTCCGTGTAGTTGAAGATGATCTTGACGCCCGCGTCGACGACCTCGTTGGCGACCTGCTGCGCCGCGTCGGGCGGGACGGCGAGGACGGCGACGATGATGTTCTTCTCCCGGACGAGCTCGGGCAGCTCGGCCGGGGAGGAGATGGTCGCACCGCCGATCGGCTCGCCCACCTTTGCCGGGTCGTTGTCGAAGGCCGCCGAGATGTTGAAGCCGTGGTCGGCGAAGATCGTCGAGCTGGCGATCGCCTGGCCGAGGCGCCCGGCGCCGAAGAGCGCGATGTTGTGCTGCCCCTGCGTGCGCAGGATCTTGCGGATCTCGGCGATGAGGCTGTCGATCTGGTAGCCGACGCCACGCTTGCCGAACTTGCCGAACGCCGAGAGGTCGCGGCGGATCTGGGTCGCGTTGATGTTCGTGTACTCGCTCATCTCCTGGGAGGAGATGCGGTCCTTGCCCATCTTCCTGGCCTGCGTCAGCACGCGCAGGTACTGGGAGAGGCGGGCGGCTACTCCCACCGTGAGCCGGTCGCCGGCCCTCGCGCCCCCCTCGCTCGCCATTCGCACCGCCATGAGGCTGGACACAATAACGGCGCGCCCGCGGCCCAGGGTGCAGTACCCGTCTGCCTCCGGTCAACCCGCGAGCCGGCGGCGGAGCCCGTCCGGGTGGACGAAGTACGTGAACGCCTCGACGCCGTTGACTGCGACGACCGGGATCCGCTCGCGGTAGGCAGCTTCGAGCGCGGGATCGCCGTCGATCTCGATCTCGACCAGCTCGAAGGGCACGTCCCGGCGGACGGCGGCGAGCACGCGTTGCGCGCTCTCGCACAGGTGGCAGCCCCGGCCGAAGTAGATGGTGACCTCGTCCACCGCCGGCCAGGTCAGCGCTGGATCGTGAAGACGGCCTCGGCGGTGGACGGCTCGGTGCCGTCGTCACCGTCGACCGGGTGCGCGCGCAGGCGAAGGACGTAGACGCCGTCGGCGAGGACCTTGCCGTGCGGGCCGCGCCCGGTCAGGCCGAACGCGTACCGGCCGGGCAGGACGTCCCGTAGCCTGGCCAGCACGCCGAGGCGCGGGCCCTCGGCCGTCCACAGCTCGAGCTCGAGGACGCCGACCGGCTCGATCATCTCGCCGTCGAGCGCGTCGTCGATCCGGCCGGCCCGGAACGCGAGGACGACCGGAGCGCTGTCGGAGGGCGAGAACTCGTGGTGCGAGAGCTGCACCTCGCCCACGAGGGGCGCGCGCTCGGCCTCCCGGCGGGCGATCGCCCAGGGAACGCGGAGGGGCTGCGTCCCTTCGGCGGACACGACGATCACCCCGCCCGCGGCGACGGGCGGCTCACCGGCAGGCGAGGAGACGCCGAACGTGACGCTCTCGGCGGCGCCAGGCTCCAGGCTCAGCTGCGCCGGGTCGGCCGAGAACCGGAGCTCGCCGGTCGAGCCGTCGGACACGAGCCCGAAGGACATGGTCAGTGGTCGGCTGGAGATGTTCCGGATCGTCAGGTCGGCGGTAGCCGACCAGTCGCTGCCGTCGGATCGGCCGAAGGCGAGCGTGGCGGGCTCGACGGCGAGCTCGGCGGTGGCAGCGTGTATCGGGTCGACGAGGCCGCCGCCCTGCGCGGTCACCGGCAAGGCGAGGTTCGCCCGCGTCAGGCGGCCGCCGCTCCCAACGAGCACGCTCTTCAGGTCGAGCGGCGAGAGGGTGGGTCGGGCCTCGGCGACGAGCGCGGCGGCGCCCGCGACGACGGCCGCCGCGGCGCTGGACCCGGTCACGGTGGCGAAGCCCTGGCCGCCCGCGTCGGCGGTGACGAGGCCGACCCCTGGGGCGACGAGGTCGGGCTTCAGCCGGCCGTCGAAGGCGACGCCGCCCGAGGAGAACGCCGCGACGTCCATCAGCTCCGCATTCGCGAGCGCCCGGGTGGCCGAGAGGTCGAGCGTGGCGCCGCCCTCCCGCGCCCGCTGCCCCGCATCGGCCGGAAGCGCCACCACCGGGACGCCGACGCCGTCCTCAAGGTCGAGCGCTCCCGCCGGGAGGTTCGTCCCCGCCACCAGCACCGCCGCGGCCCCGGCCTCGACGGCGTTCCGCGCCCGCCGCTCGACCGCGCCCTGCTCCGGGTCGACCACGACGGCCTTGCCGGCGACGAGGCTGACGCCGTTCGTGGCGAAGAAGTCCCCGAGCGCATCGCCGGCAGCGGCCTCGCCCTCGGGCCGCCCCGGCTCGGCGAGCGTCGGTCCGGCGACGGCCGCGACCTCGAAGCGGAGCGGGGAGAGCGACCCGGCGCCGCCGAGCACGCGCACAGGCTCCTCGAGGACGGTGTCGTCGCCGATACGGAGCACCGCGTCGGCCTCGAGCAGCTCGCGGCGCGCGTCGAGCGTCCCGACGGCGAGGGCCTCGGAGGCGGCCCCAGGCGCGGCCACCGCCCCGAAGCCGGGGCCGGGGCGGCCGTCGTTCCCGACCGGGGCGACCACGAGCATCCCGAGACTCGCCGCGCCGGCGACGGCGCGTGCCTCGGGGCTGTCGGCGAAGGCTGCGTAGGGCTCGACGCCGCCGACGAGCGCGACGTTCGCGGCGTCCTCGACGTCGCCGTCGCCGTCGGGGTCGACCGCGCGCTCGATGCCGGCGAGCAGAAGGTCGCCCCGCCCGAGCACGGCCCAGCCGCCGTCGGCCGTCTTCTGCCAGCCCATGACGCGGATCGGCAGGATGGTCGCGCCCGGCGCGACGCCCTGGAGGCCGGCGGGCCCGTCATGCCCGGCGAGGAGGCCGGCCATGCGCGTCCCGTGCGCCTCGAGGATGCTCTCATCGCCCGGCTTCGCCTCCGGCACGACGCTCGTGTCCCCGTCGACCACGTCGTAGCCGCGGGTCACGCGCCCCTTCAGGTACCCGTGGCGTCTGTCGACGCCGGTGTCGAGCAGGGCGATCGTGACGCCGCTCCCATCGAAGCCGGGCAGGATGATCTGGGTGCCGCGCCCGCCGGCCGGCTGGAAGTCGCGGCCGGCGACCGTCTCCGCCGTCGGCGCGGCAGGGTAGACGGTGCGGACGGGGTAGACGCCGGCGACGTCGTGGGCGCGCTCGAGCTCCGCGAGCGAGCGCGGCGTGACGAGCGCGGAGAAGCCGTTGAAGGTCCGCGTGAAGACCTGGTCGCGCTCGACGCGGACCTCGCGCTCGCGCAGACCGGCGAGGAGCAGCCGCTGCGCTCCCTCCGCCTCGTTCTGCCACTGCTGCTGCTGCTCGGCGCTCGGCTCCGCCTCCGCCGCCGCCATCCGGTCGGCGAGGGACGGCGAGGAGAGGACGACGAGTACGCGCTCACGCCGCTCGGGCGCCGGCGTCGGCCGGTCGCCGAAGACGCCGTGCCACGCCCGCGCAGCTGTGCGCGCGACCGTGTCGCCGGCTCCCTCGACCGTCCCGGCGAGGGCGAGCCCGGTCGCGACGAGCGCGAGCCCCGCGAGCGTCGCGGTGCGCACAGCGTCAGGCCGCCGTCGCATACGCATCCAGTCCAAGATACTGCGGAAACGGTATGGCCGGTGTGAAGCGCGCGGCCGAGGCGATCATGGCTGCGTTATCGGTACAGAAGGCGAGGGGCGCGAGCGCGGCGTCCGCGAGGGCCGAGCGGAGCTCCGAGTTCGCCGCCACGCCGCCGACGACCGCGATCCGCTCCGCCCCGAGCTCCTCGGCCGCGGCCCGGGTGCGCTCGACGAGCGCGCGGACGATCGCCCGCTGGTAGGAGGCCGCCAGGTCGCCCCGGCTCCGCTCCAGCTCGGCCGCGGGCAGGTCGCGCACCGCGTAGAGAAGCGCCGTCTTCAGTCCGGAGAAGGAGAAGTCGAAGCCTGGCACGCGCGCGACCGGGAAGCGGTGGGCCTCGGGGTCGCCCCCGCGCGCGGCCCGGTCGAGCGCCGCGCCGCCCGGATACCCCAGCCCGAGGACGCGCGCACCCTTGTCGAAGGCCTCGCCGGCCGCGTCGTCCAGCGTCGTCCCGATGACTTCGTAGCCGGCATGCGTCCGGACGTCCAGGAGCAGCGTGTGCCCGCCGCTCGCGAGCAGGCAGAGGAAGGGGGGCTCGAGCGGCTCCGGCTGGAGGAAGAGCGCCGCGACGTGGCCGTGCAGGTGGTCGACCGGGACGAGCGGCAGGCGGCGCGACCACGCGAGCGCCTTCGCAGCGCTGAGGCCGACCAGGAGCGCCCCGATCAGCCCGGGGCCGTACGTGACGGCGACGGCGTCGACGTCGTCGAGGTTCGCTCCCCCCCGCTCGAGCGTCTCGGAGAGGACCGGCCCGACGAGCTCGAGGTGACGGCGGGAGGCCACCTCCGGCACGACGCCGCCGTAGCGCGCATGCAGCTCCGCCTGCGAGGCGACCACGTTCGCGCGCACCTCCCCTTCCCCGGTCACGAGGGCGGCGGCGGTCTCGTCGCAGGACGTCTCGATCCCGAGAATCACCCGCTCGCCTGCGGTCCCTCGCCGCGGATCGGGTCCTTCCACATGATCAGCGCGTCCTCCCGGTTGTCCGTGTAGTAGCCCCGCCGGACCCCGTTCGGCTCGAAGCCGAAGCGCTCGTAGAGCGCGATCGCGCCCTTGTTCGAGACGCGCACCTCGAGCGTGTAGCCGCGGTGGGCGTCGTCCGCGCTGCGGTCGAAGAGCGCCTCGAGCAGGCGGCTGGCGATGCCCTCGCGCCGGCGGACGTGGTCGACGGCCAGGTTCATGATGTGCCACGCGTCCACGTAGCGCGAGACGATCAGGTAGCCGGCGAGCCGGCCCTCGTCGTCGAACGCGCCGAGGCAGATGGAGGACGGCTTCGCCAGCTCCCCTGCGAACATCGAGCGCGACCAGGGCGTCGGGTAGACGCGCTGCTCGATCCGCTCGATGTCGGAGAGCTCGCCGAGCGTGAGCCGGCGGATGTCGAGGCGGACGCGCTCGATGTCGATCATCGGGAGAGCGCCCTCTCGGCGTCCGGGAGGCGCAGGTAGATCGGCTCGGCGTCCTCGGCGGCGCCAAAGTCGCGCGCGAGCGCCGCGTGGTGGTGCGCCCAGGGGACGTGCTCGGGCGCCCCGTCGGGCGGGACGACGCCGGCGGCGGCCTCGATGGCGTCGCGGTAGCGAACGGCCCCGTCGCCGACGTAGGTACGGCCGGCCTCGACCGCGAGCGCGGCCGCCGGGACGCAGGCGGGCTCGCCCTCGACGAAGGTGAAGACCTCGCGTCGCCGGCCGTCGATGACCGGCTCCGCCCCGGGCGCTCCGGCGGCGAGCGCGGCCAGGGTGGAGACGCCGGCGACCGGGACGCCGAGGGAGATCGCCAGGGTCCGCGCCGTGACGAGCCCGATGCGGAGGCCGGTGTAGCTCCCCGGCCCGGTCCCGACCGCGATCCCTTCCACCCCGGCCGACTCGAGGCCGGCGGCCTCGAGCAGCTCCTCGACGTCGGCGAGGACGCGCAACGCGCGCGTCTCCCGCCCCCCGAGCGTCAGCCCATCGCGGACGAGCGCCACCGTGGCCACGTCCGTGGCCGTGTCAAAGGCGAGGATCAGCACCTGCAGAGAGCCGTATTTCCAGGGATTTTTCCGAGACTTCGAGAGAAATCAGTCTATGCTCGTCCCCCTGGTGCCGCAACCGGGCGCGCACCCGCGCGTGGGGCAGGAACCCCTCGCCCGCCTCCGGCCACTCGACGAACACTACCGCGTCCTCGAAGTAGCGCTCCAGGTCGCCCCACTCCGCGTCGGACATGCCCTCGAAGCGGTAGAGGTCGAGGTGCGAGACGTCGGGCCGGCCGGGGTACCGGTGGCCGATCGTGTACGTCGGGCTCGTGACGGGGCCGGCGATCCCGAGCGCGCGCGCGGCGCCGCGGACGAAAGTCGTCTTGCCGGTTCCGAGCTCGCCTGAGACGGCCACGACGTCGCCGGGCTCGAGCTCCCGGGCGACCGCCGCGCCGATGCGCTCGGTCTCCTCGGGCGAGGACGACTCGAGCTCGACCATGCGCCTAGCCTAGCGAGGGAGCTAGAAGAGGCCGAGCTGCTCGTCCGGCGGCGGGACTGCAGTCGCCTCGACGACCGCCGCCGACGGGAACGGGATCACCTGCGCCTCCGCCACCGGGGAGGGTGCGTCGGCCGCGCCCGAGAGAAGCGCGGGGATGCGCCTGAAGTCCTCCTCGAGGGTCTTCAGCATCGCCGGCGTGTAGAGCGCCGCGGCCGGATGATAGATCGGGTAGAGCGTCACCAGGCGACCGCCGACCGTCGCCTCCTGCGGGCGGCCGTGGACGCGCGTGATCCCCGTCGGCTTGCCGGAGAGGAGCTTCGTCGCGAAGTTCCCGAGCGTGGCCACGAGCTTCGGCTGGATCAGCTCCAGCTGGCGGAAGAGGTGGCTCTCGCACGCCTCGATCTCGTCGGGCTGCGGGTCGCGGTTGCCCGGCGGACGGCACTTGAGGACATTCGCGATGTACACATCCCGCCGGGCCAGGCCGATGCCCTCGAGCAGTTTGTCCAGAAGCTTCCCGGCGGAGCCGACGAAGGGATACGCCCTGCTTGTCCTCGTGGAAGCCGGGTGCCTCGCCGACGAACATGAGGTCGGCGTCCGCGTCGCCGACGCCGAAGACGACCTGGGTCCGCCCCTCGGCGAGCCGGCAGCGGGTGCAGGCGGAGGTCTCGGCGGCGTGCGCCTCGAGCGCGGCTCTCCGGCTCAGCGCGTCGGGCTCAGCAGCCACAGGCCCCGCCGCAGCATCCGCCGCCCCCGGTGGCACGTGGGGCTGGCGCGGACTGCCCGGCGGTGCCAACAGCGGCGTGAGCCGCAAACACGGAGAGCTGCCGCGCAACCCGCGAGGCGCCACAGTCGGGACAGGCCGGGTCGGCCGCGTTCATCCCGACGAGCTCCTCGAAGTGCGACTCGCACTCCATGCACACGAACTCGTAGATCGGCATCGCCGACGGAGTGTAGGCAGGTCCCCGGACACACCGCAAACCGGACCGTCACGCAGGGCGGCGCCCCAACGCCAATCCGGCCCGCCAGCCCGGCGCGCGACCGCCCGCCGGTTCACGGATCGACTCCGCCGGGAGGCCCGAGCGCGCGAGCAGCCAGGAGATGATCGAGTTCGAGTTCCACATCTCACCTGCGCCGAGCTCGTCGCGACCCCAGACCGCCGTGGGAACCTCGGGGGCGAGGCCGAGCACGCGCCGCGCGAGGTCCACGTCGGTCGAGAGCCGGCGCGGGCTCTCGACCGCCTCGGCGACGTCGGGGATGATCCCGTCGCGCCAGCGGCGCACCTCGTAGCGGAAGATCCGGAGGCGTCGGGCCCATCGACTCCCGACGGCGCCTTCGGCGACGACGCCCCGCTCCGCGCCGTTCCCGTCCGGGACCGGCGCCATCTCGATCACGAAGCGGCCCTCCGGCGTGCGCACGACGAGTGCCGAGTGGTAGAGGTCGCAGGCCGGCCGCCGGTCGAGACGGGCCGCCACCGCCTCGAAGACGCGGCCGTTCAGCCGCACCGAGTGGCCGCCTGCGCCGAGCGGGAGCCAGTAGAGGTCGACCCCGGGCTCGTTCGCTGCGATCGGGTCCATCATCGCTGCAAGTTTCACGGGACTACGCTGCGAGCGTGGAGCGTGCGGTCATTCTCTTCGACGGCGACTGCGGCTTCTGCCGGCGGTCGGTCGCGCGCATCCTCTGCTGGGACCGCCAGGGCCGGCTGAGACCGGTGGCCCTGCAGGACCCGGAGGCGGACACGCTTCTCGGCAGCATGGAGGCTGAGCGGAAATGGGCGTCGTGGCACCTGGTCACGGCCGAGGGCCGCGTCTACTCCGCCGGCGCGGCGTTCCCGCCGCTCCTGCGGCTCCTGCCGGGCGGCCGCCCGCTGGCGGTGCTCGCCGCGGCCCTACCGGGCCTGACGGAGCGCGCCTACCAGTGGGTCTCGCGGACGCGCGGCCCGCGCCGCGCCTAGATCGCGCAGGTCGGGCGGCCGCGCTTGACCAGGTACTGCTGGTGGTACTCCTCGGCGCGCCAGAAGTCCTTCGCCGGCTCGACCTCGGTGAGGACGGGCTTCGTGTAGCGGCTCTGGATCCGGGCCTTCGACTCGAGCGCCTGCTCCTGCTGCTCGGGCGAGTGGTAGAAGACGACCGAGCGGTACTGCCGGCCGACGTCCGGGCCCTGGCGATCGAGCTGCCTCGGGTCGTGGGCGTCCCAGAAGGTGCGGAGGAGCGTCTCGTAGCTGACCTCGCCGGGGTCGAAGACGACCTGGACGACCTCGACGTGGCCGGTGCGGTCGGTGCAGACCTGCTCGTACGTCGGGTTCGGGACGTCGCCGCCCATGTAGCCGACCGCGGCGTCCCCGACGCCCGGGACGTTCCTGAAGTCCACCTCGACGCCCCAGAAGCAGCCGGCGCCGAAGGTCGCCGTCTCCGTCACTCCGTCTCTCCTCCCTCGCGCTCCTGCTCGAGCGCGGCCGAGTTGATGCAGTAGCGCAGGCCCGTGGGGTGCGGCCCGTCCGGAAAGACGTGGCCGAGGTGGCCGTCGCAGGCGGCGCAGTGCACCTCGGTGCGCGGCACGAGCATGCTCCAGTCGCGCTCGGTCTCGACGGCCTCGCCGCCGACCGGCTCGTAGAAGCTGGGCCAGCCGCTCCCCGAGTCGTACTTCGTGCTCGAGTGGAAGAGCTCCGCCCCGCAACCGGCACAGCGGTAGAGGCCGGGCTCCTTCGAGTCGTGGTAGGCGCCGGTGAACGCCCGCTCGGTGCCGTGCTCCCGCAGGACCCGGTACTGCTCGGACGTCAGCTCCGCCTGCCACTCCTGCTCGGTCTTCTCGATCTTCTCTCTCATGGCGTAAAGGTAGCGGCCGCCGGGTATGCTGCCGAGTGCCCGGTATCCCTGGGGAACTGGAGCCCGAGATGGAATTCACGTCAGCCTGCGTCGTCGGCCCCGGACGGGTCGGCACCGCCTTCGCCGCGCGCCTCGCGGAGTCGCTGCCGACGCGTCTGACCGGCCCGGAGCTGGAGACCGGGGACGCCGACCTCGTCGCCCTGTGCGTGCCCGACCGCGCGGTCAGCGAGGTCGCGGCGGCGATCCCGCCGGGGCCTTGGATCGCGCACACGAGCGGCGCCCTCACGCTCGCGGCGCTCGACCCGCACGTCCGCCGCTTCGCCCTCCACCCGCTGCAGACCTTCGTCCGCCACCGCGGCCCCGAGCAGCTCGACGGCGCCTGGGCTGCGGTTAGCGGCGGGAGCGACGAGGCGCTCGCGGCCGCGCTACGGCTCACCGAGCTCCTCCGGCTTCGCCCCTTCGTGCTCGACGACGAGGACCGGCCGCTCTACCACGCCGCCGCCGCGATGGCCCAGGGCTTCCTCGTCGCCGTCCACTGGGCGGCGGCGGAGCTCTTCGAGGAGGCGGGGGCACCGCCGGCGGCGCTCCTCCCCCTGATGCAGCGGACGATGGAGAACGACTTCGAGCTCACGGGCCCGCTCACCCGCGGCGACTGGGAGACGGTCGAGCGCCACCTCGAGGCGATCCACGAGCGGCGCCCCGAGCTCGAGCCGATGTACCGGGCGCTCACCGACCTGATGACCGCGGCGGTCGCCGCGCGGTGACGACCCACCGGGCGATCTTCGAGCTCCGCAGGGCGCTCGAGCCTCTCCGCGCGCGGTCGCGGATCGGGCTCGTGCCCACGATGGGGGCGCTCCATGCCGGCCACGAGGCGCTCGTCCGGCGGGCGCGGGCCGAGTGCGACGTCGTCGTCGCGACGATCTTCGTGAACCCGGCGCAGTTCGGCGCCCCCGAGGACCTCGACCGCTACCCGCGGAACGAGAAGGGCGACGCCGCGCACGCAGCCGCCTGGGGGGTCGACCACCTGTTCGTCCCCACCGTCGCGGAGATGTACCCGCCGGGGTTCCAGACATGGGTCGACGTCGAGGCGATCGCCGAGGGCCTCGAGGGCGCCGGCCGGCCGGGGCACTTCCGCGGGGTCGCGACGGTGTGCCTGAAGCTCTTCAACATCGTCCGGCCCGACGTCGCCTACTTCGGCCGTAAGGACGCCCAGCAGGCCGCGCTCATCGAGCGAATGGTGTGCGACCTCGCCCTCCAGCTGGAGATCCGGATCGTCCCCACGGTGCGCGACGGGGACGGCGTCGCGATCAGCTCGCGGAACGCCTACCTCTCGCCGGAGGAGCGCGCGGCGGCCCGCGCGATCCCCCGCGCGCTCGAGGCGGGCGCCGCGGCGTGGAGGCGCGACGGGAGCCCCGCCGCCGCCGCGAGGGCGGTTCTCGCCGAGGAGCCGCTGCTCGAGCCGGAGTACGTCGAGGTTGCACGGCTGGACGGACGCCTCTACCTTCTTGCTGCGGTCCGCGCCGGACGGACGCGGCTGATCGACAACGTCGTCCTCGAAGGAGACGAAGAGTGACGAGCAGGCCCCAGCGAAACGGCAAGCTTCCCCTCACCGAGCTGGGCGAGATGGCCGGTCGCGGCGAGCGGATCGTCATGGTCACCGCCTACGACTTCCCCAGCGGCCGGCTCGCGGACGAGGCCGGCGTGGACATGATCCTCGTGGGCGACTCGGCCGCGATGACGATTCTCGGCCACTCGACGACGGTGCCGGCGACGATGGAGGAGATGCTCGTGCTGACGCGGGCGGTCACCCGCGGGGCGGAGCGGCCGCTCGTCGTCGCCGACCTCCCCTTCGGCTCGTACCAGGTCTCGGACGAGGACGCGGTCCGCAACTCGATCCGCTTCGTCAAGGACGCCGAGGCCGACGCGGTCAAGCTCGAGGGCGCCGGGCCGAGCCTGTCGCGTGTAGCGGCGATCGTCGGCGCCGGCATTCCCGTGATGGGCCACATCGGCCTGACCCCGCAGTCGGCGACGATGCTGGGAGGCTTCAAGGCGCAGGGGAAGACCGCCGAGAAGGCTCGGGCCCTCCTCGACGAGGCCCTGGCGCTCGAAGCGGCCGGCTGCTTCTCGATCGTGCTCGAGGCCGTGCCGGCTCCCGTCGCCGCGCGCGTGAGCGACGAGCTCGAGGTCCCGACGATCGGGATCGGCTCCGGCGTCGACTGCGACGGCCAGGTGCTCGTGCTGCACGACCTGCTCGGCCTCTACAGCGGCCATGCGCCGCGCTTCACGAAGCGCTACGCGGAGATCGGCGCCGACATCCAGACCGCGCTCGAGCGCTACGCGGCGGAGGTGCGCTCCGGCGCCTTCCCGGAGGAGGAGCACACCTACCCGATGGCCGAGGCGGAGCTCGCCGAGTTCCTCAGCTACTCGCCGCCGCGATCACGAACGGAACCGTGAGCACGAGGATCGTGAGGACTGCGAGCGCGACGGAGACCGCGCTCCGGAGCACGCGCCAGCGCTCCACGACTGCGATCCCGTAGATAAGGAGCGCGAACGACCAGACCACGAAGGCTGCCTCGGCCAGGTCGAAGATGAGCGGGCCGACGCCGTCGTCGGCCCCACCCGAGCGGAACGAGTCCGTCCCGTAGACAAGCAGCCGGAGCGGCCAGACGACGAGCAGACCGAGCACGGTGGGGACGGCGGCGAAGGCGAGGACGTGCCGGGCGCGCCGGTAGCTCCCCGTCGACCCGGCCCCGCGAAGACCGACGTAGAGGAAGCCTCCCCCGGCCCAGTAGGCGAAGGTGCCGTAGATCGCCCCGGTGAGGAAGACGAGCACGGAGAGCACGGCGATCGAGTCGTCGACGAGGCTTTCGTCCAGCAGCCGGCCCGTCTCGGGCGCGAGCAGGACAGCCGCGATGCCGGCGAGCACGATGATCGCCAGGATCGGCTCCTCTCGCGCCTCCGCCTCCCGCGGCGACTCGTCCCGGAGGGCCGCGAAGACCGTCCGCGGCGACTGGAAGACGGCGAGCGTGCGGAGCCACCACCGCTTCTCGGGGCTCTCCTTCGCGACCGGCGGCGCCTCGGCGTTCACGGGCTCAGGCTACAGCCGCAACGGCGCCCGCCGCCCGCCGCCGGTTCAGGCTGCCGCGGCCGCCGCGCTCGGAAGGAGCTCGCGCAGGAACTGCCCGGTGTGGCTCTCCTCCACGTCGGCGACCTGCTCCGGCGTCCCGCTCGCGATCACCTCGCCGCCGGCTTCGCCGCCCTCGGGGCCGAGGTCGACGAGCCAGTCCGCCTGCTTGATCACGTCGAGGTTGTGCTCGATCACGAGCACGGTGTTGCCGGCGTCCACGAGCCGCTGCAGCACCTCGAGGAGCTTCTCGATGTCGGCGAAGTGGAGGCCGGTCGTGGGCTCGTCGAGGATGTAGAGCGTCCGGCCGGTCGCTACCTTGGAGAGCTCGGAGGAGAGCTTGACGCGCTGGGCCTCACCGCCGGAGAGCGTCGTCGCCGGCTGCCCGAGCTTGACGTAGTCGAGCCCGACGTCGTGGAGCGTCTGCAGGCGCCGGCGGATCTTCGGGATCTTGGCGAAGAAGGCGAGCGCCTCCTCGACGGACATCTCGAGGACGTCGGCGATCGACTTCCCCTTGAAGCGGACCTCCAGCGTCTCGCGGTTGTAGCGCTTGCCGCCGCACGTCTCGCACGGGACGTAGACGTCCGGGAGGAAGTGCATCTCGATCTTGATCGTCCCGTCGCCCTTGCACGTCTCGCAGCGCCCCCCGCGGACGTTGAAGGAGAAGCGGCCGGGCTTGTAGCCGCGCACCTTCGCGTCGGGGGTCTGCGAGTAGAGCTCGCGGATCGAGTCGAAGAGCTTCGTGTACGTGGCCGGGTTCGACCGCGGCGTGCGGCCGATCGGCGACTGGTCGATGTCGATCACCTTGTCGAAGCAGTCGATCCCCTCGACCGCGTCGTGATCGCCCGGCTTCACCCGCAGGCGGTTGAGCCGGTTGGCGAGCGCCTTGTAGACGATCTCGTTGACGAGCGTGGACTTGCCCGAGCCGGACACCCCCGTGACGGCGACGAACTTCCCGACCGGAAACTCGACCTCGATGTCCTTCAGGTTGTGCATCCGCGCGCCGAGGACGCGAAACGCGCCCAGGTCCTGCGTGCGCCGCTCGGGCACGGCGATCTCGCGCGCTCTCGAGAGGAACTGCCCGGTGACCGAGCCCTTGTTCTTCTCCACCTTGGCCGCCGGCCCCTCGGCGACGACGTGCCCGCCGTGCTCGCCGGCGCCCGGGCCCATGTCCACGAGCCAGTCGGCGGCGCGCATCATCTGCTCGTCGTGCTCGACGACGAGCACCGTGTTCCCCAGGTCGCGCAGGCGCTCGAGCGTGCCGATCAGCTTGGAGTTGTCGCGCTGGTGCAGTCCGATCGAAGGCTCGTCGAGGATGTAGAGGACGCCGACCAGCTGCGAGCCGATCTGCGTCGCGAGCCGCAGCCGCTGCGCCTCGCCGCCGGAGAGGGTCGAGGCGGCCCGGTCGAGCGCCAGGTAGCCGACGCCGACGTTGTCGAGGAATGTGAGGCGCTCGCGGATCTCCTTGATGATGCGGGCACCGATCAGCTGCTCCGTCTCGGTCAGCTCGAGCTCGTCCAGGAACTCGATCGCGCGCGTGACCGAGAGCTGCGTCAGCTGGTGGATGTTTCGCTCCCCGACCGTGACGGCGAGCACCTCCGGCTTCAACCGCGCGCCGCCGCAGGCGGGGCACGGCCGGAAGCTCATGTACTCCTCGATCCGCTCACGCTGCTGCGAGGAGTCGGTCTCCTTGTACCGCCGCTCGAGGCTGGGGACGATTCCCTCGAAGGCAAGCATGTACGCCCGCCGGCGGCCCATGCGGTTGCGGTAGGTGACGTAGATCTTGTCGCCGTTCGTGCCGAAGAGGAAGAGGTTCTGCTGCTCCTCGGTGAGCTCGCTCCACGGCCGGTCGACGTCGATCTCGTAGCGCTCGGCGATCGCCTGGATGATCGACTCGTAGTAGCTCGAGCTCCCCACCGACCAGGGGACGAGCGCCCCCTCCGCGATCGAGAGGCTCGGGTCGGGGACGAGCAGGTCCGGGTCGATCTCCTGCTGGGCGCCGAGGCCGGTGCAGCGCGGACAGGCCCCGTGCGGCGAGTTGAAGGAAAAGACGCGCGGTTGGAGCTCCGGCAGGCCGACGCCGTGCTCGGGGCAGGCGAAGCGCTCGGAGAAGGTCATCGCCTCCCCGTCGACGACGTCGATCGTCACCAGCCGGTCGGCGAGGTCGAGCGCGGTCTCGATCGAGTCGGTGAGGCGATGGCGGAGGTCGTCCTTCATGACGAGCCGGTCGACGACCACCTCGATCGTGTGCTTGAGCTTCTTGTCGAGCTCGATCTCCTCGTCGAGGTCGCGCTGCTCGCCGTCCACCTTCACGCGCGTGAAGCCCTCGCCGCGGAGCTGCTCGAGGAGGTCCTTGTACTCGCCCTTCCGGTCGCGGACGACCGGGGCGTTGACCGTGAACTTCGTCCGCTCGGGCAGGCGCAGCACCTGGTCGACGATCGCCTCCACCGACTGCCCCGCGATCGGGCGCCCGCAGATCGGGCAGTGGGGCCGCCCCGCGCGCGCGTAGAGAAGGCGGAGGTAGTCGTAGATCTCGGTGACGGTCCCCACGGTCGAGCGCGGGTTCCGCGACGTCGTCTTCTGATCGATCGAGATCGCCGGCGAGAGCCCGTCGATCGAGTCGACGTCCGGCTTCTCCATCATCTGCAGGAACTGGCGCGCGTAGGCGGAGAGCGACTCCACGTAGCGCCGCTGGCCCTCGGCGTAGATCGTGTCGAAGGCGAGCGAGGACTTTCCGGACCCCGACAGCCCGGTCACCGTGATCAGCGCGTTCCGCGGAAGCCTGACCGTGACGTCCTTGAGGTTGTGCTCCCGGGCGCCGTGAACGACGAGCTCGTCTTGAGCCACCAAGTGAGTCTAGCCCTGGGCCCGGACAGAACAGACGTTCGTGTTTGTAGCGCGGCCTGATGAGGGCGCGGTCGTCGACGCCGGGTGCGGTGTCCAGGGTCTCGAGCGGCTCATCGTCGCCGACCCGTCGATCACGCCCGCGGTCCCCTCGGGGTTCAGCCGTGTCCCGACGATCACGATCGCCGAGTCCCTGTCAGAACGGTTCTAACGGACGAGCTTGCGGATCCGCCGCGCGTCGGGCACGTACGGGACCTCGAAGTCGCCGGCCACGAGCGTGCCGTAACCGAGGAGGCGGCCGAGGATCCCCTGGTCGAACTCGAGCGCCGGCGCGTGCACGAGGGAGACGCTAGCCGAGCGGCGGCGGGCGACGCCGTACACGACCGTGAGCTTCTCCGAGGTGAGGAGCAGGCGGGTCCGGTCCCAGCGGAGCACGACCCCGAAGACGAGGAGGGCCGTAAGGACGAGCAGCCCGGCGCCGACGACGCCGACGACCCAGTAGGTCTTGCCGACGAAGACGAGCACCGCGCCGAGGCCGGCGAGCGCGAGCGGGCGCAGGAGCGGGTGGACGAGGGCGATTCCGTGCGGGCGCGCGTCCAGGCGCACCTCCTCGGCCGGCTGGACCGCGGCAGTCACGTGGCGCTCTTCGGGGGCCGCCGTCCCCCTCCTCTCGCCTACGCGCGGCGCCAGCGGCCGAAGATGAGGCCGCCGAGCGTGAAGCCGAGGCCGAACGTCCCCACGGCGAACGCCCCTACCGCCAGCGTCTTCCGCCAGGTCGAGAGGCGCCGCCAGCGCCCGAGGACCTCCTGCTCCTCGGGCGAGAGCGGCTCGCCACGCCGCTTCTTGCGCTCTGCCGCACCGGCCCGGAGGCCGAGATACATATCGTCGAAGATCTCCGCAGGTTCGTCGACCATGGTCTCACTATAGTCTCCCCGCCCGATGCCAAACCTCCGCGTGCTGCACGTTTCCGACCTTCATGCGGGAACGCACGAGGAGCCGGAGGTCGAGGCCGGGTTGCGGGAGCTCGTCCGCTCGACGGCGCCCGAGCTCGTCGTCGCCACCGGCGACCTCACCCACAGGAACCGGACCGCCGAGCACGCCAGGGCCGCAGCGCTCCTCCGCTCGCTCGGGCGGCCGCTCGTCGTCGTCCCTGGGAACCACGACATCCCGCCCTGGTCGCCGCAGCGCTTCACGCGGACGTTCGCTGCCTTCCGGCGCGAGTGGCCCGAGCTCGAGCCCATCCACCGCTCAGAGCGCGTCGTCGTCTGCGGCCTCAACTCGGTCACGCCGTGGAAGCACCAGGGCGGGACGCTCCGACATGTCCAGATCGAGCGCGCGGCGGGTGTCCTCGCGGCGGCGGCGCCCGGGACCCTACGGGTCGTCGCGCTCCACCACCACCTGATCGGCGCCCCCTGGCGGAGCCACAAACGCCCGGTGGCGCGGCGTGGGAGCGTGCTCGCCGACCTTGTGGACGCGGGCGCCGAGCTGATCCTCTCCGGCCACGTCCACCAGAGCGCCGTCGGCGAGCGGCGCGAGTTCGAGGTGACCACCGGGCCGGTGCCCGGGACGACCGTCGTGACCGCGCCGGGCCTGGGCCAGCCCCGACCGCGGCGGCTCGGCGAGGCGCGCGGGCTCCACCTCGTCGAGTCGGAGGGGCGGACGCTGCGCGTGCTGACCTACGCGTGGGCCGGCGGGCGGTGGACCCCGATCGCCGACCGCCGCTTCCCGCGCGGCACCGAGCCGCTCAGCCCGGTCGGCTGAGCGGCTCGGCCACGATTCGGACTAGCGGTTGCGGATGTCGACCCAGACGAGCCGGTGGTCCGAGCTCGGGAAGGGGAAGACGCCCGTCAGCCGGAAGAGCGGGTCGCTCTGAACCGGCCAGAAGACGGCGGAGTCGACGATCTTCATCGACTTGCGCGGGAGGACGTAGTCCGCCCTGAGATTGCCCGGAGCGGTGTCGGCGAAGTCGGCCGTGTCGTACTTCGGGTCGCTCAGGTGGGTGGTGTTGGCGCCGCCCTGGAGGAGCGTCGCCTCGACGGCGCCCTCGCTCGACGGCGTCCTCTTCGTGTTCACCAGGGGATGGTCGAGCAACTGCTGGACGGCACCGGGGATGCTGTCCCCGTCGAGCGGGTCGGAGTTCTGGTCACCCGCGATCACGAACCGCGAGGAGGGCTTGAGGCCGCCCCGCCTGCCCTTGTCGTCGTAGATGTACCAGCTTGCCGGGCCGGGCGTGATGTAGTCGGCCCAGAAGCCGATCTCGTCGAAGTTCCGCGTGCCGTTGCGATCCTCGGGCCCGTCGAAGACCGGCGGCGTCGGATGGCTGACGAGGAAGTGGACGGTCTTCCTGCCGATCCGGATCGGCACGTCCCAATGGCTCTTGGAGGAGAGCCGGAACACGGCCAGCTCGTCCGGCGAGTACCAGTCGGCCGGGGCCGGCGTCGCCGGGTCGTCCGGCAGGAGCGCGCCCGGCATGTCCTTCCAGAGGAAGTGCTGGAACGTGCGGATCTTCGAGTAGCGGATCGGGTACTTCGAGTAGACGGCCATTCCGAACTGGCCGGGGAAGAACCCGAAGCCGTACGCATCGTCAGGCCCGCCGACGGTGCCGTCGTTGTTCAGGTCGAAACCGGACGGGATGCCGGTGTTCGACGGTGCCGTGTAGCGGTACCGATAGTGGATCGGTTTCGCGCCGTTCTGACCCACCGAGAGGTAGTTGTCCTGGAAGAGCCGCAGCGCGACGTGGCCCGCGTCGAAGTCGAACTCGTTGATCAGGAGGATGTTGGGCCTCGCCCGCTGGACGATCTCCGCGATCGTCTGCGCCTGCGCGTTCGCCGGCGTCGAGAGATCGGCGACGAGATCGCCTTCGTTGAAGCGGTTGAGCGACGCGTTGAACGTCGCGAATCGCACCACCTGCTTCCCCTTGTGGCCGTGGTGGCTCGCGTGACCACCGTGCGCGGCGGCGGGGCCTGCCACGATCAGCGTGCAGATGGCCGCGAGCATGAGCGCGAGCGCGACGCGCACTGAGGCTAGGCGTCTAGGCGTCATCTCGGTGTTACTCCTTCCGTCGGTTCCGGGCACGAACCTCCTTCGAGTGCAACCGCCGGACAAGGGCCGGGGTACGAGTCGACACTCGCGGCGCGCACCGCCGCCCTCCCCGGGGTTCCGACCAGCGAACCTATCGGCTTTCCGACGGCTTGACAACCGGCGGCACCGGGCCGCAGCGTCGCGGACACGGGACGTCTACGCGACGATGCGAGCCTCCTTATGCAGCAGGCTTGGCCGTCGCCTGCAGCTCGCGGCGCAGCTCCTTGATCTCGTCCCGGAGCTTGGCCGCGTACTCGAATCGCAGCTCCTCGGCGGCGGCGAACATCTCCTCCTCGAGCGTGACGACGAGCTTGTCGAGCTCCTCGCCCGACATGCCCTCGACCTGGCGCTGGCCGCGGCGGCGCCGGCCGGGCACGTGCGGTGCCGACTCGAGCGAGAGGAACTCCGCGATGTCGGAGACGCCCTTGACGATCGACTCGGGCGTGATCCCGTGCTCCTCGTTGTACCGGAGCTGGATCTCGCGCCGGCGTCCGGTCTCGTCGATCGCCCCTTTGATCGCCTCGGTCATCTTGTCGGCGTACATGACGACCTTGCCGTTGACGTTCCGGGCTGCCCGGCCGATCGTCTGGATCAGCGCCGTCTGGCCGCGGAGGAACCCCTCCTTGTCCGCATCGAGGACTGCGACGAGCGAGACCTCCGGCAGGTCGAGACCCTCGCGCAGGAGGTTGACGCCGACGAGGACGTCGTACTCGCCCAGGCGCAGCTCGCGGATGATCTTGATGCGATCGAGCGTGTCCACCTCCGAGTGCAGGTAGCGCGTCCTGACGCCCGACTCGAGCAGGTAGTCGGTCAGGTCCTCGGCCATCTTCTTCGTCAGCGTCGTGACGAGCGCTCGCTCCCCGGCCTCCTCGCGGCGCCGGATCTCGTTCAGGAGGTCGTCGATCTGGTTCTTCGTCGGCCGCAGCTCGACCTCCGGGTCGACAACGCCCGTCGGCCGGATGATCTGCTCGGCGACGTTCGTCGAGTTGCGGAGCTCGAACGGGCCCGGCGTCGCCGAGACGAAGAGGAGCCGCGGCGCGCGCTCGAGGAACTCGTCGAAGCGCAGCGGCCGATTGTCGAGTGCGGAGGGCAGGCGGAAGCCGTGCGCGACGAGCGTCTCCTTGCGGGAGCGGTCACCCTCGTACATCCCCCCGATCTGCGGGACCGTCTGGTGGGACTCGTCGATCAGGAGCAGGAAGTCGTCGCCGAAGAAGTCGAGGAGCGTGTGCGGCGGCGTCCCGGCGGCGCGGCCGTCGAGGATCCGCGAGTAGTTCTCGATCCCGTTGCAGTAGCCGAGCTCCTGCAGCATCTCCAGGTCGTACTCGGTGCGCTGGCGGATCCGGTGGGCCTCGAGCAGCTTCCCCTCCGCCTCGAACAGCTTCACCTGCTCCTCGAGCTCGTGCCTGATCTCGCCGACCGAGCGCTCGATCGTGTCCCGCGAGGTCACGTACTGCGTGGCCGGGAAGATGGCGAGGTGCTCGAGCCGGGCGTAGATCTCGCCCGAGAGCGGGTCGAAGTGCGTGATCTGCTCGACCTCGTCGCCGAAGAAGGAAATGCGGTAGGCGGACTCCATGTGCGCCGGCTGGACCTCGACGACGTCGCCTCGGACGCGGAAGCGCCCGCGGCCGAGGAAGGAGTCGTTCCGCGCGTACTGGATGTCGACGAGCTTCCTCAGCATGACGTCCCGGTCGATCTCCATCCCGTCGCCGAGGGCGACGGTCTTCTCCCCGTAGGCCTCCGGAGAGCCGATGCCGTAGATGCAGGAGACGGACGCCACGATGAGCACGTCCTTCCGGGCCAGGAGCGCGGCCGTCGCCGCGTGGCGCAGCCGATCGATGTCGTCGTTGATCGAGGCGTCCTTCTCGATGTACAGGTCGGCCTGGGGGACGTACGCCTCGGGCTGGTAGTAGTCGTAGTAGGAGACGAAGTACTCGACGGCGTTGTCCGGCAGGAACTCGCGGAACTCGTTGCACAGCTGCGCCGCCAGCGTCTTGTTGTGGGCGATCACGAGCGCGGGCTTCTGCACCTGCTCGACGATCCAGGCCATCGTCGCCGTCTTCCCCGTCCCGGTCGCGCCGAGCAGGGTCTGGTAGCGGTCGCCGTGCCCGATCGACCCGGCGAGCGCGGCGATGGCCTGCGGCTGGTCGCCGGTGGGACGATAGGCGTCGGAGACGCGGAAGGGCGGCACCGGTGCATCGTAGCCCCGGACGTCGGGGGCGCCGCGTTCGCGGCTGCGGTCATGCGGGAGTACGATCGTGACCATGGGCACGAGGGGTCTCCTGCTGTGGGCAGCCGTCGCCGCGTCGATCCTGGCGCTCTCCCCAGCCGCGGCGGCCGAGCGGCCCAGCATCGTGGTCGTGCTGACCGACGACCAGCGCTGGGACACGCTCTCCGCCATGCCGACCGTTCAGTCCGAGATCGTCGCCAGGGGTGTCACATTCTCGAACGCCTTCGTTGTCAATCCACTCTGCTGCCCCAGCCGCGCCAGCATCCTCACCGGACGCTACTCGCACTCGACGAAGGTCTACCGGAACGGCTCGTTCACCCGCTTCGACGACTCCTCCACCATCGCGACGTGGCTTCGAAAGGCCGGCTACCGAACGGCGTTCCTGGGCAAGTACCTGAACGCGTACCGAGGGACGTACGTTCCGCCGGGCTGGAACGAGTGGGCGGCCTTCACGCCGGCGAACCGACAGAGCTTCTTCGACTACGAGCTCAACATCGACGGCACCCTCAGCCCGTTCGGCAGCGCGCCGGACGACTACTCGACAGACGTCCTCGCCGCCAGAGCAGACGACTTCATCCGCGCATCGTCAGGCCCGTTCTTCCTCCTTCTGGCGCCATACGCTCCGCACACTCCGGCAACCCCCGCACCGCGTCATGGTGCGACGTTCCCCTCGCTCGCGCCGTGGCGGCCCGCGAGCTACGACGAGGCGGACGTCTCCGACAAGCCGGCGTACGTCAAGGCCCTGGGACCGGTCGAAGACCCGGATGAGCTCGACGACTTCAGGCGGCGCCAGCTCCAGTCCCTCCTCGCCGTCGACGAGGCCGTGCGTCGCATCGTGAGGGCCTTGGCGGACACGGAGCGCCTCGAGAACACGGTCATCTTCTACACGTCCGACAACGGTGTCCTCTGGGGCGAACACCGCCTGACCGGCAAGCAGGTCCCCTACGAGGAGAGCATCAGGGTGCCCCTGATCGTTCGATACGACGCCAAGGCCGCCGGCCCGCGCACTGACAGACACCTCGTAGCCAACATCGACATCGCACCGACGCTCGCCCGCTACGCCGGAATCTCGCGATCAGGTGTAGAGGGCCGGCCTCTCCAGCCGCTGGTTGTCGGGGGGCCGGTGGCGTGGCGAAAGCAGCTGCTGGTGGAGTCGGCGAGAGGTGGCCCGAATACCCGCGTCCCGGGCTACTGCGCGGTTCGGGGCCGGCGGTATGCGTACGTTGCATACGAGACCCGAGAGGAGGAGCTCTACGACCTCCGAGAGGATCCGGAGCAGCTCGTGAACCGGGTGCGCAAGAAGGCGCTGCGGGTGCAGCTGGCGAGAATGCGGTCGCACCTCCTGGCGCTCTGCAGCCCACCTCCGCGAGGAGTGTCCGTCCGGTGGATCTGCACCAGGAAGGGCACTGCGGGCTCCGACGTCATCCGTGGTTGGAACGGGCTGGACGCTCTCTGCGGCGGAGCCGGGCGCGACACCCTCATTGCGCGTCGGGGAAACGACCGTCTCACTGGTGGACCTGGTCGTGACCAGCTGCTGGCGGGTCCCGGCAACGACCGCCTGTTCGCGCGGGATGGCGCCGCGGACACGATCGTCTGCGGGCGTGGCTACGACCGCGTCATCGCAGACAGGCGAGACGTCATCGCGGCAGACTGCGAGTGGCTCAGTCGCTCGACGTAGTCGCCTGACGAACCCTAGTCGGTTCCAATGGGTGTTGCGCTGGGCGGAGGCTCGACCGAGAGCGCGTCCTGGCACCGCCGGCTGCCCTCCGATGCTCGTTGCAAGATCTGTCGATGCGGCCCTGCCTCCCCTGGAGACGAGGACGGACTCGGCGCGGCGCCGTCACCCTGGGCGTCCTCGTCGCACTCGCGGCGGGGCCCGGCAGCCCGCCGGCCGCCTCGGCGGCGGGCACCGAGCCGGTGGTGACCGGCCACAACGGCGCCGGCACCTTCCTCGTCGACGGCAAGAGGGTCTTCCCGATCGGCGTCTCCACGCCACCTCCCCTCGCGGGGCTGACGCCGGCGGGGACGCTCGGCCTCGACGCCCTCGTCGCCGGGGGCGTCACGTTCTTCTCCGCGGGCCCGCACGGCGCGCCGTGGACGGCCGAGGTGCTCGACGAGACCCGGGCGTGGGGCGACGCCGCCGCGGTCCGCGGCGTCCACACGTGGGTCAACCTCCGCGAGCTCGCCGACTCGCAAGCGGGAACGCCGGAGCGTGACCTGCTCGTCGAGGTCGTGATCGCGCTCAGGGACAGCCCCGGCCTCGGCATGTGGAAGGGCCTCGACGAGGCGTCGGCCCACGTCCTCCCTGAGAGCGTGCTCGAGCCCTACCGGCTGGTCAAGGAGCTCGACCCCGACCACCTGTTCCACACGATCCACCCGCCGCTCTCGACGGACGGGACGGTTTTCCAGCATCCGCCCGTCCCTCCGGACCTGACCCTGTGGAACGCGGTCACCGATACACACGGCATCAACGTCTATCCCGTGTACCACCACCTCGTGGGCGTCCGGCAGCCGAAGCTCGGCTACGTCGGGCTCTGGACGGCGGCGATCGGGCGCGCCACGGCGACGAAGGCGATCACGACCACGCTGCAGATCTGCTTCGCGGGCAGCGACGACAGGAACGGGAGCGGGGCCTTCGTGCTGCCCACGGCGCGTCAGGAGCGGTTCATGATCTACGACGCGATCGTGAACGGGGCGCGGGGGCTCTTCTTCTACGGCGGCCAGCTGAGCAGGTGCCAGCACGAGCGCGACCGGGAGCTCGGCTGGAACTGGGCCTTCTGGGAGCGCACGCTCGCCAGGCTCGTGGGCGAGATCCGGTCGGGGCGCCCGCTGCACCGGGTTCTGGTGCGGCCGGAGACGAGCCGCGGGCTGCGCACGAACAACAAGTACACCCGGGCGATCCGGCGGACGGCGCCGCGAGAGCTCTGGGTGATCGCCACGCACCGCCGCGCGGCGAAGGCTACCGTCACGGTTCGCGGGCTCCCCTCCTGGGCCCGTGTCGGCCGCACCTACCCGGGCGGGAAGAAGGTCCGCGCGACCAAGGGTCACGTGCGCTTGTCCTTCCCCGCCTGGGGAGTCAGGGTCGTCCGCTTCGTCCGCTGACTAGTCGAGGCCGAGCTCGCTCGCATAGGCGCGCGCATAGACGTCGCGCGCCTCGAGCACGTTGTCGACGAACTCCCGCGTCTCGGGGAAGGGAATCTCCTCCCGTCCCTCGGCGATCCAGCCGTCGACGTTGGCCTGGCCCGCATTGTAGGCGGCCAGGGCGAGGCGCTCGTCCTCGTATTTCCGCAACAGCCGCCGGAGGTACAAGGAGCCGTACCGCACGTTGATCTCCGGGTCGTACAGGTCGCCGACCTCGAATCTGCTGCCACCCGTGTACTGGGCGATCCCCTCGGCCGTCTCGGGCAGCAGCTGCATCAGTCCGATCGCGCCGGACGACGAGCGGGCGTTCGCGTCGAACTTGCTCTCGCGGTAGATGACGGCTGCGAGCAGGGCGGCGTCCAGGTCGTACTGGCGTGCGTGTCCGCGGACGATGTGCTCGTACTCGAGCGGATAGCGGAGCCGCGCGTACCAGGACGGCTTCGTGTCCTCGACGTAGAAGAACCCGACGGCCACGGCAGCCAGGAAGACGACGGCTGCCACCGCGAACCTCATCGGGACAGGGTGGCGACGACGCCGGACACGAACTCTTCGAGCTCGGCGAGCGTTCCGTCGTTGACGTAGACGAAGTCGGCGCGGGCCGCCTTCTCCTCGTCGGGGACGAGCCGCTGCTCGCGCTCCCGCAGCGGCCCGATGCGCCGCGCGATGCGCGCTTCCGTCGAGCGCGGTCACGACGACCACCTTGTCGAAGCGGGACTCGCCGCCGACCTCGTAGAGGAGCGGGACCTCCGTCACGCAGACCGCGGGTGGCTCGGGCAGGGCGGCCAGCTCCTCTCGCCAGCCGAGGTAGCGCTCGACGACGCGCGGGTGCAGGAGCCGCTCGAGCCAGGCGAGCTCGCGGCGGGTCGGAGAAGACGATCGCCCCCACCCTCGCCCGGTCGATCTCGCCATCGGCGCCGAGCACGTCCTCGCCGAAGCGCTCGACGACCGCCTGCTTGACGGCCGGGTCGTCGCGAAGCAGCTCGTGGACGATCTCGTCGCTCGAGATGACGGCGGCGCCCCGCTCGGCGAAGGCGCGCAGCGCCGTGGACTTGCCGGCCCCGATCCCGCCCGTGATCGCGACCGCGACGGGGGTCTTAGCTCGGCTCGTCGTCGGGCTCGGCCAAGGCCTCGGCGTCGGCCTCGGGGGTTGCCTCGTCCCCGCCGGGAGGCTCGCCGGCGGCCGTCGGGCCGGGCTCGGGCGCAGGCGGCTCGCCCTCCTCGGCCTCGGCCTCGGGCTCGGCAACCTCGACCGCGGCCTCCGACTCGGGCTCCGCGGCCTCGGGGGCCGCACCCTCGACGAAGACCTCCTCGGAGAGCCCGAGGTCAGGGGCGTCCCCGCCGACGCCGGGGCGCACCGCCTCGCCCTCCTCGACGCGCTTGAGGGAGAGCGAGAGGCGCCGTCGCTCGGCGTCCATCTCGATGATCTTGGCGCGGAGGGTCTCGCCCTGCTGGACGACCTCGCGCGGGTTCTCGACGTGGTGCGCGGCGAGCTCGGAGATGTGCACGAGGCCCTCGACGCCGGGGATGATCTCGACGAACGCGCCGAAGGTGACGACCTTCGTGACGCGGCCCTGGACGACGTCGCCCTGCTGGTAGCTGTCGATCACCTGCTGCCACGGGTCGGTCTGGGTCTGCTTGAGGCCGAGCGAGATGCGCTGGCGCTCGCGGTCGATGTCGAGCACCTTGACCGCGACCTCCTGGCCGATCTCGAGCAGCTCGGAGGGGTGGTTGACGTGGCTCCAGGAGAGCTCCGAGATGTGGATCAGGCCGTCCATGCCGTCGAGGTCGACGAAGGCGCCGAAGTCGACGATGTTCGAGATCGTGCCCTCGACGACGTCGCCCGGGTTGAGCCGGTCGAGGATCGCCTGGCGCATCTCCGGCGCTCCTCCTCGAGCACGGCGCGGCGCGAGAGGACGACGTTGTTGCGCGTGCGGTTGAGCTCGATGACCTTGCAGCGGAGCTCCTGGCCGAGGAACTCGTCGAGGTCCTGGACGCGGCGGATGTCGACGAGCGACGCGGGCAGGAAGCCGCGCACGCCGAGGTCGAGGATGAGGCCGCCCTTGACGACCTCGATGACGCGGCCCGTGACGGGCTCGCCCTGCTCGTGCGGCGCCCTCGATCGCCTTCCAGGCGATCTCGAAGCGCGCGCGCTTCTTCGAGAGGATCAGCCGGCCTTCGGCGTCCTCCTTCGTCATCACGAGCGCGTCGATCTCGTCGCCGAGGCTGAAACCTCGTCGGCCGGGTTCACCGAGCGCCGGATCGACAGCTCGGAGACGGGGATCACGCCTTCGGACTTGTAGCCGATGTCGACCAGCACCTCGTCCTTGTCCACACGGACGACCGTGCCGTTGACGACCTCGCCTTCGTTGATCGTCGGGAAGGTCGACTCGTAGTCGGGGATCAGCTCGCCGTCCGGACCTGTCGTCCAGACGCCTTCCTCGAGCCGGGGATCGTTGATGGTTTCGTTGGCCATGAGGCGGGTCAGTATAGCCCCACTGCTCTAGACGCCTGTTCGGTCGGACGGTTAGCCGTTTCAGGGCGATACGCTGGCTTCGTGGAGGAGCGTTACCCGATCGGCGAGACCGAATCCGTCTTCGTGGCCGTTCTGCGACACGAGCGGCGCGAGGACGGATACCCGCGCTGGAGCGCCGTGCTCGGCCTGCAGGGCGGCGAGGCGACGGTGAGCCTTCCCGGGCACTACCCCGCGGTGCTCGCGCAGCGGCTCGAGCTGGCGCAGGAGCGGTTCGCGCCGGGTGCGCGGCTCGGGCGCGACGAGTATCTCGACCTGACGGCCCTCGCCCGCGGCGAGGAGGAGACGCTCGCGCTCTCGTCCTCGGCCCGTTCGCCGGTGCGCGTGACGATCGAGGTGCCGCGCACCGAGCTGGAGGCGCTCGTGGAGCTGCTCCGGCACGCGCAGGATCTGATCGAGACGCTCCGGCAGGGGCTTGGGCTCGTCCTCGGGACGGCCGAACCGTGTGACGCTGCGGCAGCTCCGGCGGCGCGGCGTGCGCGTCTGGCGCGCCGTCGGGCAGCGCGCGGGCTGGTGGAACGGCCGTGCCTCGTCGGTGCATCGACGCTCGGGGACGGCGTGCCTCGGCGGCGCGCTCGGCTCGGAGCCCGGGTTCGTCGACCTGCGGCGGGGTGGCGCCGTGGAGGGCGAGGGCTCGTCGTCGACGGCGGGCCGACGCTGGAGGCGGCTCGCGGCGGCATGACGCATGTCCACACGGGAGCGACGGGTCGGTCGCCGTCGTGCGTCGAGGGGCGGCGGATCGAGCGCTACGTGGGCGGCCGGCTGGACGGAGGCGCTCGCGGTGCCCGCCCGCTACGGGCGCGCGTCTGCCGGACTGTCGCCGGATGACTGCGCGGCGGCGCGCCGCGCCGGCGACCGCGTCCGTGTGCTCGACATCGGCTGCTCGCGGCTCGGCCGGCGCGCGGGAGGACGCTCTTCCACGCGGCCACGCGGCCGGGCTGGTGGCCCGGCAACCGCTGGGTCGAGGTCGGCGGCGGGCGACCGCGCCGGAGCGGACGCTCGAGCTGCGCTACGAGCGCTCGCCGTGGGCCCGGACGAGCGCCGCCGGTCGCCTGGCCGGTCGTTGCTCCGCCACGGCTCCCTGGCGCCGAGCTGCAGCCACCTTCGTCCGGCTCTCCAGGGACGAGCCTCGGTCGGCCGCTGGCAGCGCGGCCAGACCCCGGAGCAGCTCGCCGACGTCGAGGCCGAGGCTTGGCTCAACCATGCTCGCCGGGCCGGTACGCGACCGGGAAGCGGCACAATGTCGTCTGACACCCGTGCCTGGCATCAGCGCGCCCGGCCGTCACGCTCTCGTGACACTTCGCCGCCTGGTACCGGCCGTGACGCCGCGCCGGACGGGCCTGCGCTCGCGCCCGGCCCGCGGCTCCCGCGGAGGTCACGACTTCGCCTCGTTCCAGTCGTCGCCCGACGCCGACGTCGACTGCGAGCGGCGGGTCGAGCGGGTAGGCGCCGCACATCTCCTCGCGCACGAGCTCCGCACGCCGAGGTCTCCACGTCGGGCGACCTCGAGCAGGAGCTCGTCGTGCACCTGGAGGACGAGCCGCGCGACCGGCCCTCGTCGCGCAGGCGCCGTGGAGCGAGACCATCGCCGCCTTGATCATGTCCGCGGCGGTGCCCTGCATGACGAAGTTGACGGCGAGCCGCTCTCCGAGCCCGCGGGTCTGCCGGTTGCGGGCCTTCAGCTCCGGCACCGGCCGGCGGCGGCCGAAGAGGGTCGTCGCGTAGCCGTCGATCTCGGCCTGCTCGATCGTCCGCTGGATGAAGTCCTGCACGTGCGGGAAGCGCGCGAGATACGCGTCGATGTAGGTCTGCGCCTCGTCGCGCGGGATGCCGAGGTTCTCGGAGAGCCCGAACGCCGAGATCCCGTAGATGATCCCGAAGTTGACCATCTTGGCGACGTTCGCTCGTCCTTCGTCGAGCTCGGCGCGCTCCTTGCCGAGCACCTCGGCCGCCGTCGCCGCGTGGATGTCCTCGCCGCGCCGCGAACGCCTCGCGGAGCTTGGGCTCGCCCGAGACGTGGGCGAGGATGCGCAGCTCGACCTGCGAGTAGTCGGCCGAGAGGAGCCGAAAGCCGGGCTCGGCGACGAACGCGCTGCGGATCTCGCGCCCCAGCTCGGTGCGGATCGGGATCGCCTGCAGGTTCGGGCTCGAGGTCGAGAGCCGCCCGGTCGAGGCGACCGCCTGGTTGAAGTGCGTGTGCAGCCGGCCGTCCTCGGCGGAGATGAGGCTCGGGAGCGGCTCGAGGTACGTGTTCAGGAGCTTCGAGTACTCGCGCCACTCCTCGATCACCGCCACGATCTCGTGCTCGTCGCGGATGGCGCGGAGGACGCGGGCGTCGGTCGAGTAGCCCGTCTTGCCCTTCCGCCCGGCGGTGAGGCCGAGCACCTCGAAGAGGATGCGCGCCACCTGCTGGGTCGAGCCGAGCATGAACTCCTCGCCCGCGAGCTCGTGCGCCCTCGCCTCGAGCTCCTCGACCCGCTCGGCGAGCCGGGCCGTGATCTCGCCCATGCGGTAGGTGTCGATCCTGACGCCGACGTCCTCCATCGCCGCGAGGACGCCGCTCAGCGGCAGCTCGACGTTGCGGTAGAGCGGGTCGAGCCCGCGCTCGCGCGATCCGGGCGCGGAGCTGGGGATCGAGGCGCAAGGTCGCGGCGGCGCGGCGCACGAGCGCCGACGGTCTCCTCGTCGGCGGCCGGCTGCGGGACGAGCTCGACCCCGTACTCGGCCGCGAGGTCGTCCAGGAGGTACGAGGCCCGGCCCGGGTCGATCAGGTAGGCCATCAAGAGCGTGTCGTCGACCGCCTCGAGCCGCGCCGCCTTCGCGTCGTGGAGGACGAGCGCCGCGTCGCGGAGCCGGCGCGGCGAGTCGGCGCCCCAGGGGCCGACGACCACCGGCTCGCCCTCGCGCGCGAGCGCGAAGCGGTCGCCCTCGACCGCGACCGCCGCAGGCCCAGCCTCGGGCTCGAGCTCCCCCTCCTGCCAGGGGACGTCGACGCCGGCGACCTCGACCGGCGCGGCCGGCAGCGCCTCGTCGAGCTCGTCGACGCGGCCGAGGAGGTTGCGGAACTCGAAGCGGCGGAAGATCTCCTTCAGCCGGGAGCGGTCGGGCGGCGCGAGGACGAGGCCGGCCGGGTCGACCTCGAGCTCGAGGTCGCGCCGCATCGTCGCGAGCTCCTTCGAGGCGAGCGCCTGCTCGGCGTGCTCGCGGATCGACTTCGAGCGGGCGGGCGAGAGCTCGTCCACGTGCTCGAGAACGCCGTCCAGCGACCCGTACTGCGAGACCAGCTGCCCGGCCGTCTTGTCCCCGATGCCCGGGACGCCGGGGATGTTGTCCGAGGTGTCCCCCTTCAGCCCGATGAAGTCGGGGACCTGGGCGGGCGTGACGCCGTAGCGGGCGTGGACGCGCTCGGGCGTGTAGACGTGGACGTCGGCGACGCCGCGCGGCGTCATCATCAGGCAGACGTTCTCCGAGCAGAGCTGGAACGCGTCCCGGTCGGTCGAGACGACGCAGGTCTTGACTCGGGCTTCGTCGGCTCGGGTCGCGAGAGTGGCGATGACGTCGTCGGCCTCCCAGCCCTCGAACTCGAGATTCCGGTAGCCGAAGGCCTCGACGATCGGCCGGAGGTGCGGGAACTGCTCGCGGAGGAGGTCGGGCATCGGCCGCCGCTCCACCTTGTACTCGGGCGAGAGCTCCTTGCGGTGCACCGGGCTCGTGTCCCACGCCACCGCCACGCCCTTTGGCCGGTAGTCGGACAGGAGCTTGAAGAGCATGTTCGTGAAGCCGAGGAGCGCGTTCGTCGGGAAGCCCTCGGTCGTCGCCAGCTCCTCGGGCAGCGCGAAGTAGGCGCGGTACGCGAGGTTGTTGCCGTCCACGAGGAAGAGCTCGGACTCGCGCGCGGGCGCGTCGTCGACCTGGAGCTCGGCCCCGGTCAGCGTCTTGGGCATGACCCGAGTCTATTCGGCGGGCGGCGGGCGCCAGCGCCCGTCAGTCCATACCCAGGTAGGTCTTCTGGACCTGCTCGTTGCGGGCGAGCGCGTTCGCCTCGTCGGACAGCGCGATGTCGCCCGTCTCCATCACGTAGCCGCGATTGGCCACGTCGAGCGCCATGAGCGCGTTCTGCTCGACGAGCAGGATCGGCGTGCCCTGCTGGTTGATCTCGACGACGATCTCGAAGATCTTCTCCACGAAGATCGGCGCCAGGCCCATCGACGGCTCGTCCAGCATGAGGAGCCGCGGGCGCGCCATCAGCGCCCGGCCCATCGCGACCATCTGCTGCTCGCCCCCGGAGAGCGTCCCTGCCGCCTGCGACTTCCGCTCGGCCAGGCGCGGGAAGAGCGAGTAGACGCGGTCGAGGTCCTCCTTGAAGTTGGAGCGATCCTTGCGTTGGAACGTCCCCATCTCGAGGTTCTCGAGCACGCTCATGCGCGGGAAGAGCTTCCGCCCCTCGGGCGACTGCGAGACGCCCATGGCCACGACCTTGTGCGGCGCCTCGGTCGTGATGTCCTCCCCTTGGAAGCGGATCCTGCCCCTCCGCGGGTGGTTGAGGCCGTTGATCGAGCGCAGCGTCGTCGACTTCCCCGCCCCGTTGGCCCCGATGAGGGTCACGATCTCGCCCTCACGCACCTCGAGCGTGACCCCCTTGAGGGCGTGGATCGCGCCGTAGTAGGTGTGGATGTCCTCGACCTCGAGGATGGGCCCCCGGCCCCCGCCCCCGGCCCCCGGCGCCGGGGTGGGCGCGGACCGCGCCTCCGGCGCGGAGGACTGCGGCGCCTCGCTCACGACGCCGCTCCCGTGGTCGCCGCCTTGCCGAGGTACGCCTCGATCACGCGCTCGTCGTTCTGGACCGCGCTCGGCGGGCCCTCGGCGATCTTCTCGCCGTAGTCGAGCACGGTGACCCGGTCCGAGATGCCCATGACCACCTTCATGTCGTGCTCGATCAGGAGCACGGTAAGCCCCCGCTCGGCGCGCAGGTTCGAGGTGAACTCCGTGAACGTCGCGGTCTCCTGCGGATTCATGCCGGCGGTCGGCTCGTCCAGCAGGAGCAGCTGCGGGTCGGTGGCCAGGGCCCGCGCGACCTCGAGGCGACGCTGGTCGCCGTACGGGAGGTTGCGCGCGAGCGAGTTGTCGCGGTTCGTGAGCCCGCAGAAGGCGAGGAGCTCACGGGCACCGTCGACCGCCTGCTTCTCCTCCCGGCGGACGCGCGGGAGCCGGAAGATCGCCCCGAGGACGCCGCCCTTGAGGCGGTGGTGCATGCCGACCTGGACGTTCTCGAGCGCGGTCATGTACTCGAAGAGGCGGATGTTCTGGAACGTCCGCCCCACGCCGAGCCGCGTGATCTGGTGGGGCGCCTTGCCCGTGACGTCGTGACCGTCGAAGCCGATCCGCCCCGCCGTCGGCTTGTAGACGCCCGTGAGCATGTTGAAGAACGTCGTCTTGCCCGCGCCGTTCGGACCGATCAGGCCGACGATGGACTTGCGCGGGATCAGGAAGTCGACGTCGTTGACGGCGACGAGGCCGCCGAACTCTTTGCGCACGCTCTGCGCGACGAGGAGGTTGTCGCCCGACACCGACGCCGCCGTCACTCGTGCCGCTCCCCGTAGAGGGTGTCGGTCGCGAGGCCGCCTTCCTCCAGCTCGCGCTTGTGTCGCGATTCCGGTATCAGCCCGACGGGCCGGAAGAGCATCATCAGCACGATGATGATGCCGTAGAGCCCGAACTGCACCTCGGTGACCTCGAATCTGAGGGGGGTCTCACGGTTGACCCAGCCCCCGATGTTCGCGAGCCCCTCCTGGTTCAGCCACGTCAGGATCGCGCCTGCGACGACGACGCCCCAGACGCTTCCCATCCCGCCGAGGATGACCATGCAGAGCAGGAAGACGGAGATGTTGAAGTAGAACTCGCTCGGGAACGCGCCGCCCTTGAAGCTCGCGTAGAAGGCGCCCGCCACCCCGCCGAAGAAGGCCCCGATCGCGTACGACCAGGTCTTGGTGCGCATGAGCGGGATGCCCATCGCGGCGGCCGCGGTCTCGTCCTCGCGGATGGCAACCCACGCGCGGCCCAGCCGTGAGTCGCGCAGGCGCACCGAGCAGAAGATCGTGATCATGAGCAGGGCTAGGGCGCTCCAGTAGAAGAGGTTGATCTTGTCGAACGACTGCTGGAAGCTGATCGGAAGCCCCAGCGAGTCGCTGAGGGACTGGCCGAAGCCGGGCGTGTCGATCGGGTTGATCCCGAAGGCGCCCGCCGTGAGGTTGAAGCCACTGAGGTTGTCGGCGTTGCGGACGAACTGCGGGATGATCTCGCCGAACCCCAGGGTCACGATCGCCAGGTAGTCGCCGCGCAGCCGGAGAGTCGGGAGCCCGATGAGGATGCCGGCGAGCGCGGTTATCCCGCCCGCAATCAGCAGCACGACCCAGACGTTGATGTGGATACCCCGGAGCTCGCTGGAGATCCCCACAGAGCCGACGTGGATCTTCACCTGCTGGAAGTGGCCCGACGCGAGCCAGCCGGCCGTGTAGGCGCCGACCGCGTAGAACGCGACGTAGCCGAGGTCGAGCAGCCCGCAGTAGCCGACGACGATGTTGAGGCCGACAGCCATCATGATGAAGACGATCATGATCACGGCCGTGCTGACGCTCGGGAAGTTCTGGATGACGGGCACCGAGGTCGGCAGGCTGTCGTAGTAGACGGGGTAGAGAGCGGCGACGGCCAGCAGGACGAGGGCCGGGATGAGGCTCTGCGCCCGGCTGGGGAGCCGTCCCCACGCGCGTCCGACGCGCTCGCCGAACCCGGGCTGGGCTGCGCCCTCGGTCGCCATCAAGCGCCCTCTGGAGTCCGCTCGCCCAGGAGGCCCTCGGGACGGAAGACCAGGATCGCGATCAGGATCCCGAACACCATCGAGCGGGTCCAGTCAGCGCCGAGCGTCCAGTCCGAAAGGCCCTCGTTCCAGGCCTGGAGGCACCCAATGAGGATGCCCCCGAGCGCCGCACCGGCCAGGTTGCCGATGCCGCCGAGGACGGCCGCGGTGAAGGCGATCAGGCCCAGCTCGAAGCCGGTGTCGTAGCGCATGTTGAACTGGAGCAGGAACATGACGCCCGCCGCGCCCGCCAGTGCGCCCGCGATCAGGAACGTGAACGAGATCGTGCGGTTGACGTTGATGCCCATCATCGCCGCCGCGTCCTGGTCCTGGGCGACCGCGCGCATCCCCTTCCCCTGCTTCGTCGAGCGCACGAGCCAGGTGAGCAGAAGCAGGAGCGGGATCGTGATGAGGATGACCACGACCTTGTTCCAGGCGAGTGAGACGTCGCCGATCGTGAACGCCGGCGAGGTCGGGATCAGGCCGGAGGGGGCGCTGTAGAAGCCGACGCCGTAGAAGTAGAGGGCGATGTTCTGGACGATGAACGACATGCCGACGGCGCTGATCAGCATCGTCAGCCGCGGCTGGCTGCGGAGGCGCCGGTAGGCGAGGAATTCGATCGAGACGTTCAAGGCCGCGCCGAACAGGCCCGTGAGGACGATCGTCACGAAGAGGAGGACGACGACCGTGAGGGCCGCCTCGTCGCCGCTCAGGTTGAGGATGCGGATCATGATCGTGCTGGCCACGAGCCCCGAGAGGGCGAAGACGTCCCCGTGGGCGAAGTTGATCAGCTGGAGGATGCCGTAGACGAGCGTGTAGCCGAGCGCGACGATGGCGAACACGCACCCGGTCGTCACGCCGATCAGCGTGACGTTGAGGAAGCGCTGCGGATCGTCGACGAGGTTCCGCAGAAGAGCGAGGATGAAGAGCCCGACGAGGACGAGCCCCACGATCGACAGGGCGCTCGGGCGGTTGCGCCGACGCACTCGGCCGAGTGGGGACGGGCTCTCTGTTTTTGCGTCGACGGCTATGTGCTACTCCCTTGACGAGATCGGGGGGAGGGCCATGGCCCTCCCCCCGATCGTCTTCGAGTCTGCGTTTAGGTGCCCCTCGCAGCCTGGACGGCGTCCTCCTGCGGGGAGAAGACCGTCTCGACCTCGAGCTGCTCCTCGCCCTTGTACATGGTGAAGCCAACGACCGCCCCGCTTGCCAGGGTCGGGTCGCCGTTCTCGTTGAACGAGAAGTCGCCCAGGAAACAGCCGGTGCACTGGGTCGCGTACATCGCGTCGATCACGCCCTGACGCGAGTAGTCCCCTGAGTTCCCGATCGCGTCGAGCATGATCTGGGTGGCCTGCGCCGCGTAGACCGCGTACGGGTCGACGGGGTCGCCGCCCAGCGTCGGCTCGAACTCCGCGATGAACTCCTCAGCGGCACCGGTGAACTCGTCGACGGGCACGCCCGCCACAGACATGAAGGAACCGCGGGTGTTCTGGACGCCCGACTCGTCGATCGTCTGCTGCGTCGTGAAGCCGTCCGGCATGTAGAGCTTGACCGTCTCGTTGTCGCCGAGGACCTTGACCTTGTCCTTGATGACCTGCGCGCCGTTCTCGTCGATCAGGCCGCCGAGGAAGACGCCGTCCGCCCCGGTCTGCTTGATCTTGTTCATCAGCGCCTCGTAGTTCGACGCCTTCGGATCCCACGCCTCGAAGCCGACGACCTCGATGCCGAGGAACTCGGCCGCGTTGCGCACGTTCTCGGCGACGCCGAGGCCGTACGCCTCCTTGTCGTTGAGGATGTACAGCTTCGTCGTCCCCTGCGCCTGCATGAACTCGGCGAGGGCGGCGCCCTGGTACGCGTCGTTCGCGACCACGCGCGTGTAGTTGCGGTTGCCCGTCGGGTAGTACTTCGCGGGCTCGTCGTCGGCACAGCCCGGCCCGCCCTCCGTCAGGCACACGTAGGTGTTCGCCGGCGAGATCATCGCGAGCCCGCCGCCCGGCGCCTGGTTCAGGACCGGGATCGCGATCGCAGCGGCACCCGAGTTGAACGTCCCGATCATGCCGAGCACGCTCTGGTTCTCTGCGTAGGCATTCGCGTTCTGACTCGTCTTGCCCGGATCCCACTTGCCGGCCTGTGCGGTCGCGTCGTCACAGGACTGGTAGCCGACGTTGACCGCTCCGGCCTTCCAGTCGTTCTGCGCGAGGACCTGCTTGATCGCGGCGACCATCTGCAGGGTCTGCGTCCGCGAGGATCCCTGGAGCGGCAGGTCTGAGGCGATCAGGACCTGCGGCTCGCCCTCGCCCTCGTACTCGATGTCGGTGCACGATGCCGATGGGAGCGCGGAGACCGGCGGGAGGTCTGGTGCCTCCATCTGATCCTCGCCGCCACCGCTCGTGTCGGCAGGCGCTGCCTCGCCGCCGCCGTCGTCGTCGTCGCCGCCGCAGCCGACGGCCGCGAATGCGAACGCTCCAATGAGCAGCACCAGTAACCCCAGAATCGTCCTTCGTTTCACTGCTCCTCCTCTTCGCCCGATTCCTGATTCGGCGCTGCGCCCGGCGAGCACCGTCAGAAGGTGCCCGCGATTATGAACGCGGGTTCAACGCCCTTGCAACCCCTGCCGATACGATGGCCCGGTAGGGCGCGCGCCGAAGTGGCGGAACTGGTAGACGCGCTGGACTCAAAATCCAGTGGGGCCTGGCCCCGTGCGGGTTCGATCCCCGCCTTCGGCATCCACCACACCTCCTCACCACGCCCTGACCGGCTCATCGATCACAATGGGTACCTCCAAGAAGACGCACGGGAAGGGCCGAAGTTAGAGCAATGGGAAAACGCGTTGCACTTCTGACAGGCGGCGGCGACTGCCCCGGCCTGAACGCGGTCATCCGGGCGGTCACGCGCCGTTCGCTCGGCCGCGGCTACGAGGTCGTCGGCGTCCGCGAGGGCTGGCGCGGCCTGGTCGAGGGGAAGTTCGAGGAGCTCGACGCCCGCGCAATCTCCGGGATCCTCCCGCGAGGCGGGACGATCCTGGGGACGACGCGCACCAACCCCTACAAGGTGGACGGCGGCGTCGAGCGGGTGCTCCGGCACTTCGCCGCAGAGCGCCTAGACGCGCTCGTCGCCATCGGGGGCGAGGACACCCTCGGCGTCGCCTCGCGGCTCTTCGACGAGCACGGCTTCCCCGTCGTCGGAGTGCCCAAGACGATCGACAACGACCTCTCGGCGACCGACTACACGTTCGGCTTCGACACGGCATTGACGGTCGCGACGGAGGCGATCGACCGCCTGCACACGACCGCCGAGTCGCACAACCGCGTCATGGTCGTCGAGGTGATGGGCCGCCACACGGGCTGGATCGCAGTCATGAGCGGCATGGCAGGCGGCGCCGACGTCATCCTCATCCCGGAGCACCCGATCACGATCGAGGAGGCCTGCGAGGACATCCAGCGCCGACACGAGCGCGGGAAGGACTTCTCCATCGTCGTCGTCAGCGAGGGCTACGAACTCACCTACGCCTCGGGCGCGACGCAGCAGGTCGCCCAGGCCCCCGCCGCCACCGACCAGTTCGGCCACGTCCGCCTGGGCGGGGTCGGCGACGTGCTCGCGGCCGAGATCGAGGAGCGCACGGGCTACGAGACCCGGGTGACGGTGCTCGGCCACGTGCAGCGCGGCGGCACGCCGACGCCGCACGACCGGATCCTGGCGACGCGCTACGGCCTCGAGGCGGCCGACCTCGTCGCGGAGGAGCGCTGGGGCGCGATGGCGGCCCTCAAGGGCGACGACGTCGTCGAGGTGCCGCTCCGCGACGCCGTCGCCGAGCTGAAGACGGTGCCCCCCGAGTTCTACGAGGCCGCCAAGATCTTCTTCGGCTAGCGCGCCGGCCATCCACAGACATCGCGATCGTCCACCGTCCCCTGAAGCCACGCCCGGGGTCAGACCCAGGACATGGCGCTCCCGGGCTCAGCCGGCGCGGAGGCCCGGCCGCGTGCGGCTTCCGCGCCGGCTCGCGCCGGGGACCGACGGAGGGTGACACGCCCAGCCAGGACGCGACCGGGGTCTGACCCCGGGGCATGTCCTGGACGTGGCCGGTCCGGCTCTTCCGCCCCGGCCGCTCCCGGCGTTGCCCTACTGGAAGAGGAGCAGCAGCGCGTCAGTCGGCGCGTAGTCGTCCGTGAGGACCGGGACGTCGCCGGTCGGGATGGGCGCGTCGTGGCGGTCGAGGATCGCCTGCTCGAGGTCGGGCGCGGTCGGGGCTGCCTCCCGGATCTCTCCCCAACGCTCGGCGAGGAACGCCCGCTGCGGGGCCGCCTGCTCGGTGGCGACGAGGATCAGGTTCCTGAACGTCTCGTCACCCTGATCGCCCGCCAGGATCGCCGGATGGACGAGGACGGTCGGGAAGACCGTGCGGTACGTCCGGTAGATCGAGCGGAAGAGCCGGGAGCCGGGGCCCGCGATCGAGCCGATCGCGTTCGTGACGACGACGCCGCCCGGATTCAGGCGTGTGCGGACGAGGTCGAGGAACTCCCGCGTGACGAGGTGGAACGGGATCGCGTCCGCGAAGAAGGCGTCGATGACGATCGCGTCCCAGCGCTCGTCGTCGTCGGCCAGGAAGCGCCGCCCGTCGCCGATGCTCACCTCGAGCCTCGGGTCGTCCCCGGGGAGCGCGAAGTAGTCGTGCGCCACCTCGACGACGATCGGGTCGATCTCGACCGCGTGCAGGCGGACGTCGGCGAAGTCGGCGAGCATCCGCTTCTCTGCCGAGCCCGCACCCAGGCCGATGAAGAGGATGTCGCGCGCGTCCGGCTTGTAGGCCTTCGCGAGGTGGAAGAGGTCGGTGTAGGCGAAGCGCGTGCGCAGCGGATCGTCCAGGTACATCGCACTCTGGAGGGAGTTGTCGAAGCGGAGGTAGCGGCTGTCGGCGTCCTCGACGACCGAGAGGCGGTGGTACTGCGTGTCCTTCGAGTAGACGACGCGAAGCTCCGACTGCGCGATCACCGCGCGCGGGTCGCGGGCGTCGAGGACGGTCTCGGAGCCGCGGAGGCGGTAGAGGGGCGACCAGTTCTGGGCGGCGGCCCCGGAGAGCGTGCCCCCGCTCTCCGGCGCGAGCGAGACGGCGGCGACGACGGCCCCGGTTGTCGCGACGGCGGCGAGGAGCGCGGCGAGCGCACGGCGCTCGGCGAGGGCGACCACGAGCACCCCAGCGAAGAGCGCCGCCGCCCCGAGGCCGATCAGCTGGTCGACGCCGAGCTCCGGAACGAGGAAGAAGGCGGTCACCAGCGTGCCGACGATGCTGCCCACGGTCGAGACGGAAAAGAGCCGTCCGGCCGTCCGCCCGACACGCGCGAGCGACCGCGCGCGCAAACGCACGGCGATCGGCGTCACGCAGGCCATGAGGACGCTGACCGGGAGAAAGAGGATGACCGCCGCGAGCAGCGGGTTCAGGCGCGGGCCGGCGTCCCAGCCGACGACCACCTCGAGCACCGGCTCGTCGACGAACGGGACGACGAGAACCGCGAGCCCCGCGAGGCCCATCACCATGAGGAGGAGACCCGTAGCGGGGAGCCGGTCGGCGAGGACGCCGCCCGCCCAGTAGCCGATCGCGAGGCCCGTGAGAACCACGCCGATCAGCGAGCCCCACACGTAGAGCGAGTTGCCGAAGAACGGTGCCAGCACCCGGCTGGCGGCGATCTCGACCCCGAGCAGTACCGCTCCTGAGAGGAAGACCGCAGCCATGATCGCGGCACCGTCGAAACGCCCCGGAGAGCGCGCTCCTCGGCCTCGGCGCGCGCCGGCCGGCCGGCCGTTCCCGCCCCGGCGGGGCTCGAGGCCCGTTGTCGGACTAGCGCCCTGCTTCGGGGCCATGCACGAGCTCCTCGAGGACGGCTCCGAAGTCGGGGTCCTGGGCGAGCCCGTGCACGAGAATCGCGTCCACGCCGGCGCGCTCGAGCGCGAGCACCTGCTCGTGGGAGACGATCCGCGCCTCCGAGACGACGAGCTTCCCCGCGGGCACGTCGGCGAGGAGATCGAGCGTCAGCTCGAGGTCGTCGTCGTCCTCGTCCAGACTCCGCTCGGAGATGAGGACGATCTCGGGGTCGATGCGCTCGAGCGCCTCCTCGAGCTCCTCCTCTTCCCGAACGTCCACGGCGAGCCCGAGCCCGAGCTCGGCGGCGACGTCGTAGAGGCTCTCGAGGACCTCGTCGGGCGTCGAGGAGTAGTGGACCACGAGCGCGTCCGCGCCGGCGCCCACGACCGCCTCCGGGCTGCCGTCCCGCGCCAGGATCGGAAGGCCCGACCGCGCCCTCGCCCGCGCGATGTCGGCCGCGCCCACAGCGATCGCCTCGGCGCCGGCCGCCTCGGCGAGCGTCGCCAGCGCCTCGACGTCGCCCTCGAGCACGGGGATGACGGAGATGCCGTCGCCCTCGGAGATCGCCTCGCTGAAACGGCTCACGAAGGTTTGAAGCTTAGACGCCTATCGGGTGCCAGACGGTCTTCAGCTCGAGGAAGGCGGCGGCGTGCCAGGGCGACTGGCCCTCCCCGTTCGAGACGACGCGCTTGACGTTGTCGGCGGCGAGGCCCTCGAGTTCGGCGGCGTCGCCGTCGGCGCCTGCGAGGTCGACGGCGTTCACGTCCATGTGCGCCACGAGCACCGGCGCGAGCTCGCGTTTACGGCCCGTGAGAAGGTTGACGACGCCGCCCGGGACGTCGGAGGTGGCGAGCACCTCGGCCAGCTCGACGGCGGCGAGGGGATGGTGCTCCGAGGCGAGGACGACGGCGACGTTCCCGCCGACGATCGCGGGCGCGAGGCGCGAGACGAGGCCCGAGCAGCGCGGGCTCCTCCGGCGCGACGAGGCCGACGACGCCGGTGGGCTCCGGCACGGTGAAGTTGAAGTACGGGCCGGCGACCGGGTTCGAGGCGCCGAGCACCTGCGCGAGCTTGTCGGCCCAGCCCGCGTACCAGACCCAGCGGTCGACGGCCGCGTCGACCTCGCCGGCGTCGCCGGTCAGCTCGGCGAACTCGGCCTTCGCTCCCCTCCATCATCTCCGCGACGCGGTAGAGAACTTGGCCCCGGTTGTAGGCCGTCATGCCCGCCCATGTCGGGAGGGCTCCGCGCGCGGCGCGAACGGCGTCGCGCACGTCCTTGCGGGACGCGAGCGCGACGTTCGCGCCCTCGACCTCGTAGGTGCGCCCCGACTCGGAGCGCGGGAACGCGCCGCCGACGTAGAGCTTGTAGGTCTTCCTGACGGGGAGCCGGCTCACCCGTCCAGCTCCAGGTACGGCGCGAGCCCGTGCAGGCCGCCCTCGCGGCCGAAGCCCGACTCCTTGTAGCCGCCGAAGGGCGAGGTCGGGTCGAAGCGGTTGAAGGTGTTCGCCCAGACGACGCCGGCGCGCAGGCGCTGCGCCATCCAGAGGATCCGCGAGCCCTTCTCCGTCCAGACGCCGGCCGAGAGGCCGTAGGGCGTGTTGTTCGCCTTCTCGACCGCCTCGTCGGGCGTGCGGAAGGTGAGCACGGAGAGCACCGGGCCGAAGATCTCCTCCTGCGCGATCCGGTAGCTCTGCGCGACGTTCGTGAAGACCGTCGGCGGGAACCAGTAGCCCTTCTCGGGCAGCCGGCACGGCGGCTGGTAGATCTCGGCGCCCTCCTCCTCGCCGCTCGGCGACGAGCTCCTCGATCCGCTCGAGCTGCTCGCTCGAGTTGATCGCGCCGACGTCGGTGTTCTTGTCGAGCGGGTCGCCGACGCGGAGGGTCCCCATGCGGCGCTTCAGCTTCTCGAGCAGCTGCTCGTAGATCGACTCCTGCACGAACAGGCGCGAGCCGGCGCAGCAGACGTGGCCCTGGTTGAAGTAGATGCCGTTGACGATCCCCTCGACCGCCTGGTCGAGCGGCGCGTCGTCGAAGATGATGTTCGCCGCCTTGCCGCCGAGCTCGAGCGTGAGCTTCTTGCCGCTGCCGGCGACCGCGCGCTGGATCGCCTTGCCGACCTCGGTCGAGCCCGTGAAGGCGATCTTGTCGACGCCGGGGTGCTCGACGAGCGCGGCGCCGGCGCGGCCGTCGCCGGTGACGATGTTGACGACGCCCGGCGGCAGCTCGGCCTGGCGGAGGACGTCGCAGAGGAGGAGCGCGGTCAGCGGCGTCGACTCGGCCGGCTTCAGCACGACGGTGTTCCCCGCGGCGAGCGCAGGCGCGACCTTCCAGGCCAGCATCAGCAGCGGGAAGTTCCAGGGGATGATCTGCCCGGCGACCCCGATCGGGCGCGGCGTGCGGTTGGGGAAGGCGTACTCGAGCTTGTCGGCCCAGCCCGCGTAGTAGAAGAAGTGCGCCGCGGCGAGCGGCAGGTCGACGTCGCGCGACTCCTTGATCGGCTTGCCGCCGTCCAGCGACTCGAGCACGGCGAACTCCCGCGAGCGCTCCTGGAGGATGCGCGCGATCCGGAAGAGGTACTTGGCCCGCTCGCCCGGCGGCAGCTCCGACCAGCCGTTCGCGAACGCGTCGCGGGCCGCGCGGACGGCGAGGTCGACGTCCTCCGCGCCGGCCTGGGCGACCTCGGCGAGCGGCTCCTCGTCGCGGGGCGCCACGATCGGCGCGAACTCGGTCGAGCGCGGCTCGACCCACTCGCCGCCGACGAAGAGGCCGTAGCGCTCCTCGAGCCGGACGATGTCGCGCGACTCCGGCGCGGGCGCGTACTCGAACGCGGAGGGGACGACCGGCGAGCGCTCCTGGCGCTTTTCGACCTCAGCCACCTGGATACACCTCGTCGAGGGTCCTGGGCTCGAAGGCCTCGAGCAGGCCCTGCATGCGGTCGGTCGCCTCCCGGAAGGCGGCCGATGCCCGGAAGCGCCCGACCGCCTCCGCGTCGGGCCAGGGCCCGAAGCTGACGAAGACGTTCGGCCGCTCGTGGTCGCGGAGGAGCGTCGGCGGCGAGGTCGGCAGCTCGGGATCGGCGGCGACACGCTCGACCAGCGCCTTCCAGGCGCCGACGAACTCGTCCTCGAGCCCGGGCTCGACGGTCCACGTTCCGTGTGTCCAGACGTCGGCCATCAGTCGACCGTGAAGTAGTCGTGGCTCTGGTAGCGGCCCGTCTTCTGCTTGCGGATCTGCATGAGCACGTCGTTCAGCAGCGAGGAGGCGCCGAAGCGGAAGAGGTCGGGCGTGAGCCACTCGGGCCCGAGGGTCTCGTGGAGGAGCACGAGGTACTGGACAGCCTGCTTGGCGTGGCGGATGCCGCCGGCCGGCTTCATGCCGACCTTCCTGCCCGTCTCCTCGTGGACGTCCCGGATCGCCTCGAGCATCACGAGCGTGACGGGCAGCGTCGCGGCGGGCTGGATCTTGCCCGTGGACGTCTTGATGAAGTCGGCGCCGCCCGCGATCGCGAGCAGGCTCGCCCGGCGCACGTTGTCGTAGGTGCCGAGCTCCCCGGTCTCGAGGATCACCTTCAGGTGCGCCCCGCCGCAGACCTCCTTGACGCGCCGCACCTCGTCGTAGACCTTCGCGTAGTGCCCGGAGAGGAAGGCGCCGCGGTCGATGACCATGTCGATCTCGTCGGCGCCGCAGCTCGGCCACCCGCGCAACCTCGTCCACCTTCAGCTCCGTCGGCACCTGTCCCGAGGGGAAGGCGGTCGAGACCGAGGCGACCTTGACGCCGCTCCCGCGCACCTTCTCGAGCGCGTGCGGCACGAGGTTCGGGTAGACGCAGACTGCGGCGACGGGCGGCACCGTCAGGTCGGCCGGGTCCGGCCGCATCGCCTTCGAGCAGAGCGCGGCCACCTTGCCGGGCGTGTCGGCGCCCTCGAGCGTCGTCAGGTCCATCATCCGCACGGCGAGCTCGAGCGCGAAGAGCTTCGACTCGCGCTTGATCGACCGGGTCGCGAGCGCGGCGGCGCGCTGCTCGGCCGCCACCTGGTCGACGGAGCCGATGCGCGGGAGCCGGGGCTCGAGGGGCAGCTCGAAGCCGCTCGGCAGGGCGGGCGCCTGAGCCATGGCAGGAAGTGTAGCCCTCGCGTAGTCTCGTCCCGTGGCGCCGCTCGCCTTCGCAGCCGGCTTCGCCCAGGGTGCGAACATCCTCCGCGAGGCGGGGAACCGCCTCGTCGGCATCCCCGAGCTGGCCGGCAGCCTGGCGGGCTCCCGGCGCCCGAAGAAGCTGCGCGTCCGGGTCGTCATCCTCCGCGACGAGCAGGGGAAGCCCGTCGCGACCCCGGGGGACGTGGAGCCGAGCCTGGAGGAGGCTCGGAGGGTGCTCCGCGGAGACGCTCGTCGTCGACCTCCTCCCCGCCGCCGAGCCGGCCGTGCGCACGATCGACGAGCCCGCGCCGCCGACGGCGCTCGACTCGCCGTGCGCGGAGGGCTCCTACCGCGCGGACTTCGGCACCGGCGGTGCGTTCTTCCGCCACCACCGCGACCGGGGCGGGCTCACCGGCGCGGGCGCGCCGATCACGGTCTTCGTCGTCAGGGACGTCCTCGGCAAGGCCGGCTGCTCACTCGGCCCGCTCGTCGACTACGTCACGGTGGACATGACGGCGCTCACGGGCAGGCGCCTCCGCGTCCTCGCCCACGAGCTGGGCCACGCCTGCGGACTTCCCCACTCGGCCTCGCCCGAGAACCTGATGCTGCCCAGCCGCATGGGCGACCGGCTGCAGCCGTGGCAGGTCGCGGTCTTCCGCAGCTCGCGGCACGTCACCTACCACTGAATCGACCCTCAGGTCGGGGCGGCCTCGTGCCGATGGATCCCGCATGAAGCGCACGATGAGCACGAAGGCCGCCGTCGTCGGCCTCGCGGCCTCGCTCGCCGGGTTGGCGGTCGCGTCGGTCGCCTACTTCGGCCCGACCCGCTAGGCCTCAGAGCACCTGGGCGAGGAACTGCCGCGTCCGCTCGTGACGGGGCTCGGCGAAGATCGCCCTCGGCTCGCCCTCCTCGACGATCCGGCCGTCGTCCATGAACAGGAGCCGCGTCCCCACCTCGCGCGCGAAGCCCATCTCGTGGGTGACGATCACCATCGTCATCCCCTCCGAGGCGAGCCGCTGCATGACGTCGAGCACCTCCTTGACGAGCTCCGGGTCGAGCGCCGACGTGACCTCGTCGAAGAGCATCAGCTTCGGCCGCATCGCCAGGGCGCGCGCGATGGCGACGCGCTGCTGCTGACCGCCGGAGAGCTGGGCCGGGTAGGAGTCGGCCTTGTCCGCGAGGCCGACCTCGCGGAGCTGCTCGGCCGCCCGGTCGTGCGCCTCGCTCCTCGAGAGCCCGAGCACGTTCCGCAGGGCGAGCGTGATGTTCCCGAGCACGGTCTTGTGCGGGAAGAGGTTGAACTGCTGGAAGACGATCCCGATGCTCGTGCGCGCCACGTTCAGGTTCGTCTTGATGCTCGTCAGGTCGACGCCGTCGACGAGGACGCGCCCCTCGGTCGGCTCTTCGAGCAGGTTGACGGTCCGCAGCAGCGTCGACTTCCCCGAGCCGGAGGGCCCGATGACGACGACGACCTCGCCCGGCGAGATCGCGAGGTCGATTCCACGCAGCACGTAGAGGTCGCCGAACCACTTGTGGATCCCCTCGAGCCTGACGATCGGCTCCGGCGCCATCAGGCGCCGATCCCGGTGAGCCCGCTCCGGAGCCGTCGCTCGAGCCGGTTGACCAGCCAGATCATCGGCAGCGTGATCGCCAGGTAGCCCGCTGCGGCGGCGAGGAAGGGCGTCGCGTTGAAGGTCTGCGCGTAGATGTCCCGCGCCGTCGAGAGGAGCTCTTGCTGCGAGAGGGTCAGGCCGAGCACGACCACGAGCGACGTGTCCTTCACGAGGATCACGAACTCGTTGGTGAGCGGGGGGATGACCCGGCGGAAGGCCTGCGGCAGGACCACCAGCCGGAGCGCCTTCAGATAGCTCATCCCCAGCGAGCGGGCCGCCTCGATCTGCCCCCGCTCGATCGACTGGATGCCCGCGCGGAAGATCTCCGCCGAGTAGGCGCCGGCGTTCAGCCCGAAGACGGCGATCGCCACCGTGTAGACGCCGACGTTCAGCTGCAGCCCGAGCACGATCCCGAAGAAGAAGAAGCTGAGCTGCCAGAGCATCGGCGTCCCGCGGAAGAAGTTGATGTAGATGCGGGCCGGCGCCCGGACCACCGCCCGGTTCGAGAGCGCGAAGACCGCGAAGAGCAGCCCGAGCGCGATGCCGATCAGCTCGCCGCTCAGCGCGAGGATCACCGTGTTCACGGCCGCGCGCAGGAAACGTCCCGGGAACTCCCCGAGGAGGGCAAAGTCGAAGAACTGGCGGGCGAAGCGCTCCACGTCGCCGTTTCGGAACCAGAGGAGGAAGCTCGCGAGCACGATCGCCTGGAGGCCGAGCACCGCTCCGGAGATCGAGCCCTCCCGGGCCACCTTGGTCAGCGCCCGGCGCGCGCCGACGAGCCCGATGAGGGCCGCGCCCGCGCCGAGCGCGATCGCCAGCAGGAGCACCGCAAGCTCCGCGCCGCTCGTGATCGCGGCGGCGAGACTGGTCGTCGGCGTCCAGCCGTACGCGGTCGCGATCGCCACCGAGCCGGCGAAGATCAGCGCGAGGGCTCCGCCTCCGGCCGCCAGAGCGAGCAGGGAGAGCGGAGTCTGCTCGCGAGCCGTGCGGCGGAAGCCCCGGTCGGGGGCCTGCCGGTCGTCGTCGGCGGGTGGCCCGGCTGCCGACACGCCCTGGGTCATGGTCGAAACCTCCATGCGGTCGGGTGGGAGAGCCCGCGAGTCGCGGGCTCTCCAAGGTTTGGTTCTACAGCCTACGACGACTCGGCGATGTTGCCGCCGGGGGGCAGATCCGGATAGTTGGCATAGATCTGCGCGTAGGTGCCGTCCGCAATCATCTCCCCGAGGACGGCGTTGACGGCTTCGAGGAGCGACGGGTTCTCGGGATTGACCGGGAACCCGTACCTCTCCCCGGTGTCGATCGTCGTCGCGACCTCGAGACCGGACCGGTTCGCGATCTCGGCCAGCGCAGTCGGCTCGTCGTTGATGACCCCGGTGACGTTCCCGGCCTCGAGCGCCGTGAAGCCGTCCGGCGACTCCGGAAACGACCTGATGTCGACTCCGTCGGGCACGTTCTCCCGCGCCCACATCTCGCCCGTCGTCCCCTGCTGCACGGCGAGGACGTCGCCCGAGCTCAGGTCGTCGACCGACGTGATGTCCGGAGTCTCGCCCGTGTTGACGGTCAGGGCCTGCTGGGAGAGGTAGTAGGGATCCGAGAAGTTCACGATCTCCTCGCGCTCGTCGGTGATCGTCGTCGCGGACGCGACCGCGTCGAACCGCCCTCCGGCCAGCTGGGTGAAGATCGTGTCGAAGCTCGTGTCGACCCACTTCACGTCCGAGAGGCCGAGGCGGTTGGCGATCTCCTCCATGAGCTCGACGTCGAAGCCGGTGAGCTCGTCTCCCTCACGAAACTCGAAGGGCGGGTAGGGGATGTCGGAGCCCACGGTCAGGACACCCTCCTCGACGGTGGAGAACTCGGGCAGCATCGCCTCCTCCGTCACCGTTCCGGTGTCCACCGCCTCGGTGATGTCGGTCTCCGCGGCTCCCTCGTTGTCGTCGTCGCCTCCGCAGCCTGCGGCCAGAACCAGCGCCACGAGCACCGCGAGCAGCAACGACCAGTTACGGACGGACATGGCTCAGCCTCCTTCCGGTACCGCAGGATTGCATATGAGGCCCTCTCCGACCGGAAGGATGTGTAAACCGGGGAGCGGCTAGGCGACGACGAGCTCGTCCAGGAGCGGACCCGTGTCGAGCGGGTCGAAGCCGATGCGGTCGGCGATCTCCTCGCTCGTCGGCAGCGTCCCCTCCGCGAAGAGCCCCCGTAGGAGCTCGCCGGTCTCCTCCCGGCGCCACCACTCCTCGCCGATCGTGGCGCGCAGGTGCGAGCGGAGCTGCGCAGTCCGGATCCAGGCGCGCAGGTAGTCGGCCGAGTAGAAGTCGGCGTCCATGTCGGCCAGGTAGCCGTCCGCCCGATAGCGGAAGCCGACCGCGGCGCGCAGGTTGTCCTCGTACGTCTTCGCGTAGTCGTTCGCGTTCGCGAAGTCGCCCCAGAACTCGAGCTCGTACGCGAGCTTGGCGGCGTAGCGCCGGAAGAGGAGCACCTCCAAGAAGCGGGCGGACTCGGCCCGCTCCGCCGCCTCGGACGCGGTGACGCCGAAGTGGAGCTCGTGCCAGGCGGGCTCGCGGGTGATCGACTCGATCAGGAACGAGTAGATCTCCGTGAGCGCGTGGTCGCGCGAGAGCCGGCGGAACGTGTACGGGAGCTCCGGGTCGAGCCCCGCGTAGTGGAGGGCGTGCCCCGCCTCGTGCAGGAACGCCTGGTAGTCGTGCAGGCCGCCCTGCGCGCGCGTGATCAGATGGACGACGGTCGGCGGGTCGGAGGCGATCACGCAGGCGCGCGGGCTCTTCTGCGGCCGGTCGTCGAGGTCGAGCCTGATGTTCTCGTTGGCGGCGAGGTCGAAGCCGAGGCTCGCGAGCGTCGCCAGGCAGACGGGCACGCAGCGGTCCTTCGGGTAGAGGGCGGCGAAGGGGGTCATCCGGCGGAGGAAGGCGACGTGGTACGAGGCGGGCTCAGCCTCGCGCCCGCCGCCGAGGAGCCGGTCGAGCCATTCCTCGCGGATCGCCTGCCAGGCCTCGTCCTGGCGGCGCGACGCCTGCCAGAGGGCCTCGGAGAGAGCGTGCAGGTCGATGTTCTTCCGAAAGGCGCTGCGCGCCACCGGGTCGGGCTCCCCGGAAAGCTCGGCGTCGAGCGCCTCGGCCTTCTCCATCAGCCCGTAGCGGGGGCAGTTGAAGCGCGCGGAGGCGGCGGCGGCGAAATCCCCGAGCTCGTCGCGCGCCGCGTAGTCGTCGAGGAGGGCGAGCTTCGCCTGGGCGGAGCGGAGCGGCAACGTCTCGCCGGCGAACTCGACGCGCTCGGCGAGGATGGCGTTCTCGAGCCGGTCCGACTCGTCGGCCAACTCCCGGACGATCACGCCGCCGGCGGCGGCCTCGCGGAGGCGGTACAGACGCTCGCGCTGCTCGCCGCGGGCCTCCGCCTCGGCCTCGCGGAGCGCCTCGTGCTGCTCGCGCGTGAAGAGGTCCTCGTAGCGCGCGACGATCGCGGCCTGCTCGCTCGTCTCCTTCTCGCCCACGCGGACGGCGCGGCTTTCCTCGGAGCGCTCGTAGAGAAAGCGCGCCAGCCCCGCCTCGAAGCCGTCCGGTGTCCTGACTCTCGCCATACCTGCGCCCCCACGTGGTTAGATGCCGAGCCGTTCGAGCGCCCCCTCGTCCCGGCGCCACCTCGGCCTCACCTTCACGCGGAGTTCGAGGTAGACGGGACGGCCCAGGAGCGCTTCGACCTCCGGCCTGGCACGCGTGCCGATGGTTCGGATCATACCCCCGCCCTTCCCGACCACGATCCCCTTCTGGGACTCGGTCTCGACCCAGACGCGGGCGCTCACGCGGCCCGCCTCGGCGTCCAGCTCCTCGATGTCGACCGAGATCGCGTGGGGCACCTCCTCGCGGGTCAGCTGGAGCGCCTTCTCGCGCACGACCTCGGCGATCTGCGCCTCCAGGGGCAAGTCGGTCCGCTGCGTCTCCTCGAAGTACCTCGGGCCAGCGGGCAGGACCGCGGCCAGGTCGACGCGGAGCGGCTCGAGCCCGTCCGTGGTGAGCGCGCTCACCGGGTGGAGCGCGTGGAAGTCGCCGAGCGCCGCGGCGTGGGCGATCTGCGCGGCGATCCGATCCGGCGGCACGCGGTCGACCTTGTTCAGGGCGAGGACGACCGGCGGGCCCGCCGCGTAGACGCGCTCGGCGATGAAGCGGTCGCCGGCGCCGATCGCCTCGTCGGCTGCGAGGACGAAGAGAAAGGCGTCCACCTCCCGCAGCGCCTCGTCGACGGTCCGCTGCATCCGCTCCGTGAGCGGGTCACGCGGACGCTGGAACCCGGGCAGGTCGACGAGGACGAGCTGGTGGGGCTCCCCGTCCAGCTCACCGTTCACGACCGCGGAGATGCGCCGCCTTGTCGTCTGCGGGCTTGTCCGAGACGATCGCCACTTTGCTGCCGGCGAGGGCGTTCACCAGGGTCGACTTGCCGACGTTCGGGCGCCCCGCAACGGCGACGAAGCCCGACCTCACAGGACGAACGAGTCGGGCAGCAGCTCGTCCGGCCGACGGGTCAGCACCTCGCCCTCGTGCAGGAAGACGACGCGGTCGACCTTGAACTCCGCGAGCCACTGTCGGCAGCCGCCGCACGGCGAGGCGGTGATGGCCACCGCCTCGACGTCCCCGGGCCCGGCGCCCTCGGCGGCGGCGCGGGCGAGCGCGCAGCGCTCGGCGCAGACGCCGAGCGGGTAGGCGGCGTTCTCGACGTTCACGCCGGTGACGACGCTCCCCTCGCGCAGGAGCGCGGCCGCGCCGACGTGGAAGTTCGAGTAGGGCGCGTAGGCGTTTGCGGCGGCCGCCTGGGCCCGCTCGAGGAGCTCATGGTCGGTCATGCGAGCACCTGGAAGAGGATCATGGTCACGAGCGTACCGAGCACGGCTCCCAGCACGACCTCCGTCGTCGTGTGGATCCCGGCCTCGACCCGGGTCTGTGCGACCAGGAGTGCCATGATCAGGGCGACGAAGGCGACGACGACGCGCTGCTCGTCGACGATGAACGTGATCGCGGTGAACCCGCCGAACGCAAGGGCCGCGTGCCCGGACGGGAGTCCGCCCGACAGCGGCGTGCCCCGCCCGGTCAGAGCTTTCGAGGCGATCACGATCAGGATGATGAGGATGAGCGCGATCAGCGTCAGGTTGCTCGGCGCCTCGCGCAGGCGCTCGACGAGCCGGGAGCTTGGCGCCGAGAGCCGGTCGGCGAAGACGAGGTAGCCGATCACGACCGCGTTCACGCTGGCGATGAGCACCGCGCCCGCGGCGATGTCCTTCGCCACTTTCGCGAGCGGGTCGAACGACGTGGTGGCGAGGTCGATCGTCGCCTCGATGGCCGTGTTGACCATCTCCGCGATCAGGACGAAGGAGATCGCGACGAGGAGCGCCATCAGCTCGAGCTTGGTGACTCCGTAGGAGAAGGCCAGGATGAGGACCGCCGTCGCGACCGCGAAGTGGATCCGCATGTTGCGCTGGGAGCGGAGGACGTGGATGACGCCCTCGAAGGCCCAGTTCAGGCTCTGGAGGATCCGCGGCACCCGCCGTTCGCGCGTCGACTCCCGGTCGGTGGGGACGGTCATTCAGCGTGACTTCGCTCTCGGCGCTCCATCTCCGTTCCGTGCTCGTAGCCGAGCAGGTGGAGGATCCCGTGCACGAGCGGCTCCCGCCACGCGTCGCCGACGACCTGGGGGCAGAGGACGACGTCCCCGAGCTGGCGCGGGACGCCGTCGGGAAGCGCCTCGCGCGCGTCGATCGGGAACGAGAGCACGTCGGTCGCCTCGTCGATCCCCAGATGCTCGCGCTTCAGCTCCCGCATGCGCTTCGGCGTCGCGAACGCGACCCCCAGGTCTCCCTCCTCGATGCCCTCGCGGGCGAGAACCACGCGGGCGAGCTCGGCGGCCGCCCCCTCGTCGACGGCGGCGCCGCTCTCGTTGGCGATCTCGATCCGGATCACCGGCGCCGCTGCGTGCCCGTCTCCTCGGCGTGGCGCTTGTACGCCTCGACGATGCGCTGCACGAGCACGTGGCGGACGACGTCCTGGTTGCCGAACTCGACGAAGTCGATGCCGTCGATGTTGCCCAGGATGCGCGCCACGTGGATGAGGCCCGACGCCTGGTCCTGCGGCAAGTCGATCTGGGTGACGTCGCCGGTTACCACCACCTTCGAGCCGAAGCCGAGCCGCGTCAGGAACATCTGCATCTGCTCCGGCGTCGTGTTCTGTGCCTCGTCGAGGATGATGAAGGAGTCGTTCAGCGTCCGCCCGCGCATGAAGGCGAGCGGGGCGACCTCGATCGTCCCGCGCTCCATGTAGGCATTCAGCCGGTCGGCGTCGAGCATGTCGTAGAGCGCGTCGAAGAGCGGCCGCAGGTACGGGTCGACCTTGGCGAGCATGTCGCCGGGGAGGAAGCCGAGGCGCTCGCCGGCCTCGACCGCCGGCCTCGTGAGGATGAGCCGGTCGACGTCGCGGTCGGCGAGCGCGGCAACGGCGAGCGCCATCGCGAGGTATGTCTTCCCCGTGCCGGCCGGCCCGATCCCGAAGGTGATCGTGCCGGAGCGGATCGCGTCCACGTAGCGCTTCTGGTTGACCGTCTTCGGCGTGATCTTCTTGCCGCGGTGGCGCCAGACGACGTCCTCGAAGATCTCGCGCGGGTCGCGCGCGGCGTCGAGGGCCGCGAGCACGGCGTCGACCGTGCTCGGACCGATCGCGTGCCCGCCCTCGACCAGCTCGACGAGCTCGTCGATGACCAGGCGGGCCTCCCCGACCTTGCCGTCGTCCCCCTCGAGCGTCAGCTGGTTCCCGCGCAGGCGGATCGCGCAGCCCATCCGGTCGCGCAGCGCCCCCAGAACGCCGTCGTCGACGCTGGCGAGCTCGGCGGCGACCTCGTTGGAGACGTAGAGAACTTGCTGCAACACGCCGAATTCTAGTCCGCCCTCTCTGGCGCCCGAGCCCCGCGCCGGCCCGCGGCGCCCGCCCCCGCCTGCCCGCGGCGCAGAGCCGCGCGCGAACGGCCGGCCCCGGCCGGCGTCCCCCCACCGGGGGTCCTAGCGCATCCGGACGGGCGAGGGGCGCGCGGATCGTGCCGGGATCGTGACCGGTCAGGCCAGCTTCTCGCGCACGAGCTGGCTCACCTCGGAGCCGTCGGCGCGGCCGGCGATCTGCGGCATCACGTCGGCCATCACGCGGCCGAGGTCGCCCATGCTGGTCGCGCCCGTCTCGGCGATCGCGTCGTCGACGATCTCCTCGATCTCGTCCTCGGCGAGCGGCTCCGGCATGAACTCCTCGAGGACCTCGAGCTCGTCCTCCTCCTCCTCGGCCTGCTCCTCGCGGCCCGCCATCCGGAACGCCTCGGCGGCCTCGACCCGCCGCTTGCGCTCGCGCTGGAGCACCTGGAGCTCCTCGTCCTCGGTCAGCGGCCGCTGCAGCTCCTTCTCGGCGGCCTGCAGGGAGTTCAGGATCAGCCGCAGCGCGTCGCGGCGAGCTGCTCGCGCGCGCGCATCGCCTCCTTCAGCTCGTCCTCGATCTCGTCGATCAGGCTCATTCCGAATCCTCGCCAGGCGAGGGCGTGCCGCGCCGAGCACGTGCCAGTGCAGGTGGAAGACCGTCTGGCCGCCGCGCTCGGCCGACGTTGACGACGACACGGTAGTCCTCGAGCCCGGCCTCCCGCGCCGTCTCGGCGACGAACTCGAGCATCCGCTTCGCCTCCTCGGCCGGAAACTCGCCGACCTCGCGGAACGTGTCGACGTGCCGCTCGGGGATCACGAGCAGGTGCACCGGCGCCTGCGGGTTGATGTCGCGGATCGCGACGAAGCCGTCGGTCTGCGCGACGTGGTCGCCGTCGCGGTAGAGGCGGCAGAAGAGGCAGTCCTCAGGCGGCACGCCGACGATCCCCTCCTCGCCCGACGCCGCGCCGCGCGGACGCGCACGAGCTCGCCGACCGGGCGCGCTCGACGAGCCAGGGCGAGTAGTCGTCGCCGTAGCCGCGGCCCGGGCGGTCGACGAGCACGACGTCGTCGCCGCCGACCTTCGTCGCGCCAGCGCGCGCAGGCAGGCCTCGTGCGAGGCCGCGCGCAGCCGGGCGCCGCGCTCCTTCTTGACCGGCGGCGGCACCGGGTCGTCGGCGGCGGTGACCGTTCCCGGCCGCGGCGAGTACGGGAAGACGTGCATCTTCGTCAGCCCGGCCTCGCGCGACGGTCGCGAGCGTGCGCGCGAAGGCCGCGCTCGTCCTCGGCCGGGAAAGCCGACGATCACGTCGCTCGTCAGGTTGAAGCCCTCCGGCCAGCGGCGCGAGCCGGCGCAGGTAGGTGGCGACCGTGTAGCGGCGGCCCATCGCGCGCAGGACGCCGTCGTCGCCGGACTGGAGCGGCACGTGCAGGTGCGGCGCGACGGTCGGCGTCTCGCGCAGGGCGGCGACGAGCGCGTCCGAGACGTGGTTGATCTCGATCGAGGAGAGCCGCAGCCGCTCGAGGCCCGGCGTCGCGCCCGCCTCGCGGACGAGCCGCGGCAGGTCGTAGCCGGCGGCGCGGTCGCGGATAGCAGCCGAGGTTGATCCCGGTCAGGACGACCTCGCGGTGGCCCTGGCCGACGCGGCGGCGGATCTCGGCGAGGACGGCGTCGGCGCGCGCGGCTGCGCGAGGCGCCGCGCACGAGCGGGATGACGCAGAAGTTGCACGAGAACGAGCAGCCGTCCTGCACCTTGACGAAGGCGCGGACCCGGTCGAGGCGCGCGTCGGCCTGGACGCAGCCGATCGCGCCGACGTCGCCGGCGACGAACGCGGGCGTCTGCTCGCTCGCTTCGCGACGACGACGACGTTCCCGGGCAGGCCGGCGAACGCGTCGCCGGCGAGGTTCGCGCCGCAGCCGGTGACGTAGACGCGGCGGTGCGTGCGGGCGGCGCGGCGCGGCGGCCTTGCGCGACTTCGCGACGGCCTCGTGCGTGACGCAGCAGGTGTTGACGACGGCGACGTCGGCGCCCGCGTCGCGCCTCGGCGTGCCCGTCGGCGAGCAGGCGCTCGCGCACCTCGTGGCACGTCGACGTGCGAGACCTTGCAGCCGAGGAAGTCGACGGTGAAGCGTCGCCATGGGCGGCCGATGCTAGCCCAAGCGCCCGGTCCGGCCCCGCTGCTGTGCGGCGGCGACGAGCGCGGGGCCGGCGAGCGTCAGCACGACGCCCGCGACGAGGAAGGGCAGCGGGTCGAACCCGCCGCACCGAAGCGGCGCCGCGTCCGCCCGGATGGTGAGCACACCGCTCTCCGGGCAGGGCCGGTAATCGCGGTTCAGGCCCCAGACGACGAGACAGACCAGGCCGGCGCCCGAGACGAGCCCGAACGCCGTCCAGCGCGGAGGCGCCACCCGCAGGATGAGCCCGGCCGCCAGGAGCGCGAACGGGACGACGAAGAGCCCGACCGAGGCCGCCCCGACGAAGCGAGAACGCGAGCAGGAAGCCCGCGCCCGTCCACGCGGCGAACCAGCCCCACCCGGGCCCGGCCTTCATCTCGGGCTCAGTCTAGCCCGCCTCCCGCACGAAGAGGTCGGCCGCCCAGCCGTCCGCCGCGCCGTCGGCGGCCTGCCAGCCGCTCGGCTCGGGCCGCTCGCCCGCGAGGTAGCCGGAGGCGATCAGGAGCCGGCGCGGCGAAGCGGGCGGCGAGCGCCTCGACCGCGATCGAGCGCGATGTTCGCGACCGCGACGTCGGCCGCCGGCAGCCGCTCGGTCGAGCGCGTCGCAGCGAGCCGGGCCTCGACCTCGACGCCGTTCGCGGCCGCGTTCGCCGCGCGTCGCCTCGACCGCCGGCCTGGTCGATGTCGAGCGCGATGACCGGGCGCGAAGCCGAGCTTGGCGGCGGCGATCGAGAGCACGCCCGAGCCGCAGCCGACGTCGAGCAGGCTCGTCCGCGGCGAGCTCGAGCAGCAGCTCGAGGCAGAGCCGCGTGGTCGGGTGCGCGCCCGTGCCGAACGCGCGGCCCGGGTCGACGACGACGGCGAGCGCGTCGCGGCGGCGGCTGCTCCCACGGCGGGCCGACCCAGAGCGGCCCGATCCGCGACCGGGCGGTGGAACTCGCGCCAGCGGTCCTCCCAGCCCGCCTCGACCTCGGCGCGCCTCGACCGGGGAACGCGGCGAGAAGGCGCCCGCGCCGCCTGCTCCGTGTAGGCGGCCAGCTCGAGCCGCCCGCCGTCGCTCGACCTCCTCGAAGCCCTCGGGGAAGAGCTCGAGCAGAACCGCGCCCGCGACCTCCTCGGCCGTCGCGGCGGGACGGCACGCGGACGTCGAGGCGCGGCTCAGCGGAACGCGCTCTTCAGCTTCTCGAAGAAGCCCTCGTCCGCGCGGTAGGTGCTCGTCGTCGCTCGGCGCTCGAACTCCTCGAGCAGCCGCCGCTGCTCGTCGGTCAGGTGGCGCGGGACGGCGACGTTGACGAGCACGCGGTGGTCGCCGCGGCCGAAGCCCTGCAGCACCGGCATGCCCTTGCCGCGGAGGACGCGCACCTCGCCGGGCTGCGTGCCCGGCTCGAACTCGAGCTCGACCGTCGCCGTCGAGCGTCTCGACGGCGACCGTCGCGCCGAGCGCGGCCTGGGTCATCGTCAGGTCGACGTGCGAGAAGATGTCGTTGCCCTCGCGCACGAAGCGCTCGTCGGGGCGGACGCGCACGAGCACGTAGAGGTCGCCGGCGCGGCCGCCGAGCGCGCCCGCGTGGCCCTCGCCGCGTGAGGCGGATCCGCTGCCCGTCGTGGATCCCGGCGGGATCTCGACCTCGAGCGTCCGCTCCTCGAGCGTCCGCCCGGCGCCGTCGCAGGTCTCGCACGGGTGCTCGACGACTTGCGGCCGGTGCCGCCGCACTGCGGGGCAGGCCTGCGGTGCGGACGAACTCGCCGAAGACGCTGCGGGAGACCTGCTGCAGCCGGCCGGTGCCGCCGCAGCGTCGGGCAGGTCGTCGACGCTCGTGCCCGGCTCGACGCCGTCGCCGCCGCAGGCGCGCAGGCGACGGCGACCTCGAGCGGGACGGCGCGCCGTCGTGCCGCGCGGCCGCCTCGGCGAGGTCGATCTCGACCTCGGCGGCGACGTCGGCGCCGCGGGCCGCGGCGCCGGGCGCCGCCGCGCCCCGAAGAGGTCGTCGCCGAAGAACGCGGAGAAGAGGTCGCCGAGGCTGCCGAGGTCGAAGTGGGTCGGCCGGAAGCCGCCCGTGCGAAGGCCGGCGTGGCCGTAGCGGTCGTAGAGCTGCGGGTCTCGGGGTTGGAGAGCGACCTCGTAGGCCTCCGACGACCTCGCGGAAGCGCTCGTCGGCCTCCGGTCGTCGGAGACGTCGGGGTGCAGCTCGCGCGCGAGCCGCGCGGAACGCCTTCTTGATCTCGCGCGTCGTCGGCGTCGCGCGGGACGCCGAGCAGCTCGTAGTAGTCGCGTCGCGTCGGTGGCCATCGGTCGAAGGGTAGCGTCGCCGCGCTGCGTCGCCGGCGCCGCGGCTCAGCTCTCGTAGACCTCCTCGACGAAGCGCGAGAGCTCGTGCGCGGCGGAGCGGACGGAGCGGAGCGCCTTCTCGTAGTCCATCCGCAGCGGGCCGAGGAGGCTGACCGTGCCGAGCGTCTGGTGCGTCAGCCCGTAGGTGGCGCCGACGAGCGCGAGCGTCGTGCAGCGCGGGATGCTCGAGCTCGTCGCCGACGCGCACGAACGGGCGCGTCGCACCGCGAACGGCTCGCGCGAGCAGGTCGAGCAGCGCGGCGCGCTTCTCGAGCACCTCGAGCAGGCTGCGGTACGCGCCGAGCTCCTCGGCGCGGAACGTCGTCGAGCAGCCCCGCGGCGCCGCCGACGTAGAGCGGCTGCTCCTCCGACTCGACGACCTCGTCGAACGCCGGCCGCAGCTCGGCGAGGAAGGCGCGCTCGCCCGGCGAGAGCGCCGGGCTCGTCGAAGCGGCGCGCGCGAGCAGGCGCGGCGCCGAGCTGGAGCCCCGACGACCGTCTCGTTCAGGTAGTCGCCCGCCCAGCTCGCGAGGCCCGAGGTCGACGGGCTCGGCGAACGTGATAGCGCGCTTCGACACGCCGCCGGTCGAGGTGATCACGACGACCATCACGAGGTGCGGCTGCAGCAGCAGCACCTCGACGTGCCGCACGCGTCGCCGCCTCGAGCGGCGGCGCCGAGACGAGCGCGAGCAGCCGCGTCAGCCTGCGAGAGCAATCGGTCGTCGCCTGCAGCGCCGACTCGACCTCGGCTCGCGCCGCCGCGAGGTCGAGCGGGAACTCGGCCGGGCGCGGCTCCAGCTGCGCGAGCAGCCCGTCGACGTAGAGCCGGTAGCCGGCCTCGGTCGGCACGCGCCCCGCGGAGGTGTGCGGATGCGTCAGCAGGCCGAGCGCTCGAGCTCCGCGAGCTCGGCGCGCACCGTCGAGGACGAGACGTCGCAGCCCGGCGCGCTCGACGAGCGTCTTCGAGCCGACCGGCTGCCCGGTCGCGACGTACTCCTCGACCACGTGGGCAGGATCGTCTCCTGGCGCGGGCTGAGACGGAGCTCCTGTGCGTCGGCCATCGCCTAGAGTGTAGTTTTTGCAGGGCTTTCGGCGAGAAGCTCCGCCGTGACGCCGCCGCCGAGGAAGCGGCCGCGCCGGGTCAGGGCGAGGCCGTGTCCCCGCAGCTCGACGAGGCCGAGCTGCTCCATGCGGGCCAGCCCGTCCGGGTCGAGGGCGCCCTCGACGCCCGCGAGCGGGACCGGCTCGTCCAGGCGGAGGCCGAGCATCAGCCTCTCGCGGAGGGCGACCTCCCGCCCCAGCGCTCCTCCTCGCGCGGCGGCCGGCTCCCGGCGGCGAGCGCCGCCAGGTAGCGAGGCGGGCCGGGACGGTTGCGCCAGCGGCGCCGGCGACTGTGGAGACCGCGCCGATCCCGATGCCGAGGTAGTCCTCCGCGAGCCAGTAGCCCAGGTTGTGCCGCGCCTGCCGCCCGGGCCGGCAGAAGTTCGCCGTCTCGTACCAGCGGTAGCCGGCGCCGACGAGCGTCTCGACGACGCGCTCGAAGTAGCCCTCCATCGCCTCGGCCTGGCGGCCCAGCTCGTCGCCATGCGCGGTCGTGAAGCGCGTGCCCGGCTTCGCCTCGAGCTCGTAGCAGGAGAGGTGCTCGGGCCCGAGCGCGAGCGCCTCGGCGAGGTCGAGCTCGAGGTCGGCGGCGCTCTGGCCGGGGATCCCGTAGACGAGATCGAGCGAGACGTTGTCGAATCCGGCGTCACGGAGGCGGTGGAAGGCCGCCCGGACGTCGTCCGGCCCGGCCCGGCGCTCGAGCAGTGGCGAGCAGCGCGGGCTGGAAGCTCTGCGCGCCGAGCGAGACCCGGGTGACGCCGCCGCGGCGGAGGCGCTCGGCGAGCTCGGGCGTCGACGGTCTCCGGGTTCGCCTCGACCGTCACCTCGGCGGCGGCGGGCAGGGCGCCCAGGAGCCGCGCGAGCGCGCCCGGCTCGGTGAAGGTCGGCGTCCCGCCGCCGAGGAACACCGTCTCCACCGTCGGCGCGAGCAGCGCGACGCTCGAGCTCCAGCTCGGCGAGCAGCGCGTCGACGTAGGCGCCGTGGCCGTCGGCCGGCCGACGACCGTGACGAAGTCGCAGTAGCCGCAGCGGTGCGCGCAGAAGGGCAGGTGGACGTAGAGGTGCCGGGCGCCGGCGCTCACTTCCGCTCCCCGTCCAGGTTGAGCACGGCGAGGAAGGCCTCCTGCGGCACCTCGACGGCGCCGACCTGCTTCATGCGCTTCTTCCCCTTCTTCTGGCGCTCGAGCAGCTTCCGCTTGCGCGAGATGTCGCCGCCGTAGCACTTCGCGAGCACGTCCTTGCGCCGCGCCTTGATCGTCTCGCGCGCGATGATGCGGGAGCCGATCGCCGCCTGGACGGGCACGTCGAACATCTGGCGCGGGATCTCCTCGCGCAGCCGGTCGACGAGGGCGCGGCCGCGCCCGTAGGCGCCGTCGCGGTGCACGATCAGGCAGAGCGCGTCGACCGGGTCGCCGGCGAGGAGCACGTCGACGCGCACGAGGTCGCCCGCCTCGAAGCCGAGCACGTCGTAGTCGAAGCTCGCATACCCGCGCGTGCGGCACTTCAGCTGGTCGTAGTAGTCGTAGACGATCTCCGCGAGCGGCAGGTCGTACACGAGGAGGACGCGCTCCTCGCTCAGGTACTCCATGTGGTCGTAGCGGCCGCGGCGGTCGTTGTTGAGCTCCATCACCGAGCCGACGTAGTCCTTCGGCACGATCGTGGTCGCGCGGATGTACGGCTCCTCGACGAGCTCCACCTCGCGCGGCATGTCCGACGGGTTGTGCACCTCGAGCGCCTCGCCGGCCTGCGTGAGGACGCGGTAGGCGACGTTCGGGGCGGTGACGAGCAGGTCGAGGTCGAACTCGCGCTCGAGCCGCTCGCGCACGATCTCCATGTGCAGGAGCCCGAGGAAGCCGCAGCGGAAGCCGAAGCCGAGCGCCTGCGACGTCTCCGGCTCGTAGAAGAGCGAGGCGTCGTTCAGCTTCAGCTTCTCGAGGGCGTCGCGCAGCTCGGGGTAGTCGTCGGAGTCCGTCGGGAAGAGGCCCGCGAAGACCATCGGCTTGACGTCCTTGTAGCCGGGAAGCGGCTCCGTGGCCGCGCCCTCGCGCGCCGTGAGCGTGTCGCCGACGCGGAGCCTGCTGACGTCCTTGAGACCGGTGACGACGTAGCCGACCTCGCCGGCCTCGAGCGTCGGCGTCGGGCTCCGCTCCGGGGAGAAGAAGCCGAGCTCCTCCGCCTCGAAGAGCGTCCCGGCCGCCATCGCGCGGAGGCGCTGCCGCGTGGAGAAGCGGCCGTCGACCATGCGCACGAACGCGACGACGCCGCGGTACTGGTCGTAGGAGGAGTCGAAGACGAGCGCCCGGGGCGGCGCCTCGGGGTCCCCCTCGGGCGGCGGAATGCGCTCGACGATCGCGTCGAGGACCTCCGCGACCCCCTCGCCGGTCTTCGCCGAGATGCGGAGAACCCGGTCGGGGCTCTCGCCGACCAGCTGGGCGACCTCCTGGGCCGCGCCGTCCGGGTCGGCCTGGGGCAGGTCGATCTTGTTCACGACCGGGACGATCTCGAGGCTGTTCTCGATCGCGAGGTACGCGTTCGCGAGCGTCTGGGCCTCGATCCCCTGGGCGGCGTCGACGACGAGCAGCGCCCCCTCGCAGGCCTCGAGCGCCCGCGAGACCTCGTAGGTGAAGTCGACGTGCCCGGGCGTGTCGATGAGGTTGAGCTGGTGGCCCTTCCAGAGGACGCGGACGGCCTGGGCCTTGATCGTGATCCCGCGCTCGCGCTCGAGCTCCATCGTGTCGAGCACCTGCTCCCGCATCTCGCCGCTGCGACAGCGTCTGCGTCAGCTCGAGGATGCGGTCGGCCAGGGTCGACTTCCCGTGGTCGATGTGGGCGACGATGGAGAAGTTGCGGATGGCGTCGAGGGCGCTCACGGGGATCCGAGTTCCCGTTCTACCGGACCGGCGGCGGAGGGAGAGGAGCGTCTGCAGCTCGCGGACGCGCAGGACGGCCGCCGCGCCGAGGAACGCCGCCACCCCGGCGAGGACGCCGGCGCCCACGGAGACGACCTGCGCCCCGAGCGAGCGGCCGAGCGCCGCGTCCAGGGCGTACCAGACGCCGAACGCCGCTCCCCCGGCGACGGCGGAGGCCAGGGCGATGCGCCCGTAGGAAGCGGCGATCGCCCAGCCGTCCAGGCGGCCGAGGCGGCGGCGGAGGACGACGAGCAGCGCGAGCGTGCCGGCGATGTTGACGATCGAGGTCGCGAGCGGAATCCCCCAGACGCCGACGCGGTAGAGGATGCCTGCGAGCACGGCGTTGAGCACGAGGTTGCCGAGCGCGATCGAGGTCGGGACCCAGGGCGACTGGAGGCTGAAGAACGACCGGTTCAGCATCAGCATCGTCCCGTTGAACGTCAGCCCGAGCGCGAAGGCGGCGAGCGCGCCGGCCACGACCGGCGTCTGCTCCGCGGTGAACTCCCCGCGCTGGTAGAGGAGCCGCACGATCGGCTCGGCGAGCACCGCGGCGACGGCGCTCGCGGGCAGGAGGAGAAAGCCGATCTGGCGCACCCCGAGGGAGACGGTGTCCCTGAACCCGGAGTAGTCCGCCCGCGCGGCGAGGCGCGAGAGGCGCGGGAAGAGGACCGTGGCGACGGCGACGGAGAACATCCCCTGCGGGAGCATGTAGATGCGGAACGCCGCGTCGATCGCGCTCGGGGCGAGCTGCGGGTCGACGAACCGCGAGGCGAAGAACGTGTTCACCAGGAGGTTGAAGTTGATGAGCCCGACTCCCAGCGCGACGGGCAGCATCAGGGTCAGCACGCGCTTCACGGCCGGGTCGCGGAGGTCGAGCACCGCCCGCATGCCGGCCGTCGCGGCGGCGCAGCCACCAGACGGGTGTGACGGTCTGCAGGATCGTCCCGACGAGGACGCCGCCGGCATACGCGTAGAGCTGCGCCTCCTCGCTGTCGAGCCGCGGCACGACGACGAGGAGCGAGACGATGATCGCCACGTTCCAGATCACGGGCATGAGCGCCTGCGCCGTGAACTCCTCGTACGAGTTGAGGATCCCGACGACGATCCCCGAGACGCCCATGAGGACGACCACGGGAAAGAGGATCCGCGAGAGCGTGGTCGCCAGGTCCTCCAGGTCGCCGAGGCCGAAGAGCCGCATGATCAGGGGCGCGAGCAGCATCAGGAGGGCGGTAACCGCGCCGAGGACGATCAGCACCAGCCAGAAGAGCGTCGAGGCGACCCGCCAGGCCCGCTCGCGCTGGTCCTTCTCGAGGAGCTCGCTGAAGACGGGCACGAAGGCCGAGCTCAACGCCGTGTCGGCCGCCAGGGCGCGCACGAGGTTCGGGAGCTGGAAGGCGACCGTGAACGCGTTGATCTCGCCCTCGACGCCGAAGGTCCGCCGGGCGACGATCTCGCGGAGGAGCCCGAGCACGCGCGAGACGCCGGTGATGCCCGCGAAGAGGGCCGTCGAGAAGGCGAGTCGCCGGCCGATCGGGCCAGCGCGCGTCGACGGCTCTGATTCACTCACGCGGCGAGGATAGGCGAGCGGCCAGAGCGCGCGGCCTGCTGCTACGATTCGGCCGGCCCCGCGGGGGCCGTTTCTCCGTATGCCGAACATCAAGCAGCAGAAGCGCCGCGTCTCGATCGCCGCCCGCCAGCGGCTCGAGAACCTGCACTTCCGCTCGGCCGCGAAGACCCACTACCGGCGGCTCGAGGCGGCCGTGGCCGACGGCGACGAGGACGCCGTCGCCGCCGCGCACCGCGAGCTCGTGCGCTGCCTCGACCGCGCCGCGGCAAGCCACGCGATCCACCCGAACCGGGCGGCGCGCAAGAAGTCGCAGGCCGCACGCCTGATCGCCGGCGCCTCGTAGCGCCGCGCGAACCCGTCACGGTCCCGGCAGGCTTTCGGCGCGATCCGCGCGCCCCAGGTGCGTCCTCTCGCGTTAGGCTCGAAAGCGGGTGGTGGGCCGGGGTGCCCCTCGGAGGCCGGCGCTGGGCCGGACCGCCGAGCGGAGGCTAGCCGCGGACGCTAGCGGCGGCCGGCCGGTTCGGGCGCGCGCACCAGCTCGACGATCGCCCGTTCGAGGTCGAGCTCACCCGCCAGGCGGCTGGCGCCCTTGAGCGCGGCGTCGAGGGCCGCAAGCCGGATGACCGCCTCGTCCAGCTCGTCGCGCGTGTAGTTCTCCGCATGGCCGAGCGCCTTGCGGACGCGGAACTCGTGCTTGCGAAGCCGATTGGCGATGTCCTTCACACCCAGTCCCTCGTCGGCGAGAGCCTGCACCTGGCGGACCAGGCTCACCTGCGAGGAGAGCCGCATGGCGATCGCGAACGGGTCGGCTCCGCGCTCGAGGTCGGACTGGCAGGCGGTGAGTGCGGCCGGAAGGTCCCGGGCACCCCACGCGTCCATGATCGCCCAGGCCGAGGCCTCGTGGGCCGGCGCGGCCAGGAGCTCCACCTCGCGCCTCCCGACCGGCTCGCCGGCGGCCCAGGACGCGATCTTCTCGACCTCCGCGGCCAAGGCCCAGGCGTCGTCGCCGGCGATCTCGACGAGCGCTCGGGCCGCGTCGGGGTCCGCCCGGAGGCCCACGCGCTCGAACTGCGCGCGCACCCAGCCGGGCAGGTCGCGCGGCCGGGGCACCTCGAACGTCAGCACCTCCCCGGCCCGCGCGCAGAGGGTCGCGAGGCCCGACCCTTTCAGCTCGCCCGCGACGAGCACGAGCACGGCGCCCTCGACCGGGTCGGCGAGGTAGGCGGCGACGGCTTCCTCGTCGGGCTTCTTCCAGCGCTCGACCTCCTCCACGATCACGAGGCGCGCGCCTCCTTCACCGAAGAGCCCGAGGGAGTTCAGGGTCGCGGTCGCCTCGTCGCCCCCGGCGGTCTCCGCCGAGAGCGTCTCCACCGACTCCTGCCCGAAGCGCGACCGGAGCCGTTCGAGGGCGCGCCTGATCTTCGGACGATCGCCGCCGGTGAGCAGGTAGATGGGACGAAGGTCGGCCTCGGCCACCGCGCGCAGCATAGTCAGCCGCCTTCCGCGACCGAGATCCGCTCACCGTCGGTCTCGATCGTGACGCGCCCGTCGCGGTCGGTTCGGTACGTGCGCAGGCCCGGGAAGCCGGCGAGCGCGGCCATCGTCTCGGGCGTGGGGTGGCCGTAGTCGTTTCCCTCGCCGACCGAGATCACGGCGAGACGAGGCCGGACGCGCTCGAGGAGCTCGGGGAGGAAGGGATCGGCCGAGCCGTGGTGGGCGACCTTGAGGATCTCCGCGGCGGGCGGGTCGATCGGGACAAGGACGTCGCCCTCCGCGTCCGCGGTCAGGAGCGCGTCCACGTGTCCGTAGGAGGCGAGGACGACGACGGCGTGATTGTTGGGGTCGTCGCCGGCGGAGCCGGGCGCGTCCGGCCAGAGGATCCGGACTCGCAGGCGACCGACGCGGAAGCTCTCGCCCGCGCGGGCGGGGACCACGGGAACGTGGTGCTCTCTGGCAGCGGCGAGCGCGGCGTCGTGATCCTCGCTCGACGCCGGGAGGCCGGGGTCGAGCACCGCGCCGACATCGAGCTCGTCGATCACCTCGGCCGCCCCGCCGATGTGATCCCGCTGCGGATGGCTGAGCACGAGCGCGGCGAGCCGCTCCACGCCCAGGTCGCCGAGCTGGTCCGCCACCCCGGCCTCCGGTGGGCCCTCGTCGACGAGCACGGCCCCCTCGGCCACCTGGAGGAGGATCGCGTCGCCCTGGCCGACGTCGAGAACGCTGATGCGGAGTCCCCGCGGAGGTGGCGGGCCCTCGTCCGGCGCGACCTGCCAGGCGATCGCGAGTGCGAGGAGCAGGCTCCCGAGGGCGACCGAGCGGCGACGGGCCGTCCCGCGCATCCTCACGAGGAGCAGGACGCCCAGGCCGGCAAGGGCCAGCGCTGCCAATGCTCGCGACGACCCTGCCTGAGCGTAGGGCAGCCCGCCGACCAGCCGCGCGCAGACCGCGAGGTAGGCGGCGAGCCACGCATCGAGCCAGACGAGGGCCGCGGCGGCGGCTGGCAACACGGGGTGCAGGACGGCGGCCGCGAGCGCGAGCCCGAGGAGAGGCGCGACTACAGGCGCCGCCAGCGCATTCGCGGGCACCGCATAGACGGGGATCGCACCGAAGTGGAACCAGAGCACCGGCGCGGTCACGAGCCCGCAGGCTGCTGAGACGGCGACCACCTCCGCGAGCCTCGTCGGCACCGGATAGCCATCGAGGAGCCGGCCGATCCGCGGGACGAGGAGGAAGATCGCCGCGACCGCGCTGAAGGAGAGCTGGAAGCCGGGATCGAGAGCGCTGTACGGGTTCCAGGCCAGGAGCACGGCAGCCCCGACGAGGAGGAAGTACCAGCGGTCGCGCGGGCGCGAGGCGAGCCATGCGAGCGAGGCGAGCCCGCCCGCGATCCCGGCCCGGATGACCGACGGCTGCCAGCCGACGGCGAGGACGTAGGCGGTGACCGTGGCGAGCGCGGCGAGCTCACCGAGCCAGCGCGGCAGCCCGAGCGCCCAGACGAGCAGAATCGTGCCCGCCACCACGTAGGCGACGTTCTGTCCGGAGACGGCGAGCAGGTGGTAGAGGCCGGACGCGCGGAAGTTGTCGCGGAGGTCGTCGTCGAGCCCCTCGTCCTCGCCCAGGACGACGCCCGCGAGAACGGCGCGCCGCTCCCCGGGCGGCACCGCCTCCAGGGACCGCTCGACGCCTCCGCGCAGACGGTCAGCGACTGCGCCGAGGCCTCCTCGACGGCCCACCGCGCGAGCCGCGTCCGCCCGCAGGATCACGTGGACGCCCTGCCGGCGGAGGTAGCTCGCCTCGTCGAAGTCGCCGTCCTTCTCGGGCTCCCGCGGCCTGGTGACCGTCGCGACGACGTCGAGCACCGCTCCCTGGGGAGGCGCCGCCCCGGGAGGCAGGTCGAGCCGCGCCCGCTCTCGCAGCGAGCGTCCCCCGAAGCGAAGGACGCGGACGGGCACCCGCACCTCGAACTCGCCCCGGCGCGCCGGCCCGGTCACCTCCACCCGGGCGGGCGCCGCATGCCCCATCTCCGTCTCGAGCACGCTCCGGTCGAGCGCCTGCAGACGGACTCCTCCCCACCAGAAGCCGGCCAGGAGGAGCGAGCCTGCGAGAAGGGGGACGCGGAGCCGCCCCGCCGCCGGCACGCCGGCGGCCAGGCCGAGCGCGGCGAGCAGAAAGCCCGCGTGGGCCCCGCCGGGGAGGAGGGCAAGCGCGAGGCCCACGCAGAGGGAGCCGGCGAGGAGGTGCACCGGCGGCACGCGCGCCAGACGATCCGCCACGACCCACGCAGCCCGTCACAGGTCGACCAGCGGAGTGAGCTGCTCGAGTCGCGCGGGCCCGATCCCGGGGACGGCGTCGAGCTCCTCCACCGAGCGAAAGGCTCCGTTGGCAGTGCGGTAGTCGAGGATCTGCTGCGCGGTCACCGGCCCGACCCCGGGCAGCTCGTCGAGCTGCTCGAGCGTCGCCGAGTTGAGGTGAACCTTCCCGCCCGCGGCGGCCGCCCCCGGCCCCGCCGCCCCGCCGGCTGCAGTCGCCACGGCCCCGGCCTGCGGGACGACGACCTGCTGCCCGTCCGCGACGGGAGCCGCGAGGTTGACGAGGTCGAGCGCCGCCTTCGGCCGGGCCCCGCCGGCCTCCGCGATCGCGTCATCGATGCGGCTGCCGTCGGGCAGGCGGTAGAGTCCCGGCCGCAAGACCGCCCCGGCGACGTGGACGACGAGCTCTCGCGGCGGCGCCTCCTGGACGTCGAGGGCGACCGACTGCGAGCCGGCGGCAGGATCCGACCCGCCCGCCCCGAGCACGACGCGGCCCGCGACGGTTAGGACCACCAGGAGGGCGATCGCGTAGGCGACCGCCTGCGCGCGCGAGACGGAGGGCATGCGCACGGCTCAGGGTCGGCCCGGCCAGGCGTAGGTAACGACGAGCCGTGGGCGAACCGCGCCGGCCGCCGCGGGCCCCGACAACCCCGGAAGCCGCATCGCCAGGGGGAAGAGCGCACGTCGCATGGCCGGAATGGTCGCGCGGGAAAGCGCGCGGGTGGGTCACGGACCATGCCAACATCGTCGCGAGAGTCAGCCGCATTCTCCGCGGGCTGCCGCGGCGGCCCGTGTTCGGGCGGGCGCCTTGCGGGTATCTCCCTGAACATGCTCGTCTGGATCAAGAGCCGCTGGCAGAACGCCGTGCGCGGCTTCTGGCTCTTCCCGGGATTGACCGCGCTCGCCCTCGCGCTGCTCGCCCTCGTCCTCGTCGAGGTCGACCGAAGCGCAGGCGCGGGCGGGATCGGGCACGCCTTCGACGGGGACGCGTCGGCGGCCCGCTCGATCCTGACGACCGTCGGGGCGACGCTGATCACCGTCGCGGGCCTCGCGTTCTCGATCACGGTCGTCACGGTTCAGCTCGTCTCGAGCCAGTTCAGCCCGCGGACGCTGCGGAGCTTCCTCGCCGACCGGCCCAGCCAGGTGATCGCCGGCGCCTTCGTCGGCATCTTCGCGTACTGCCTGCTCGTGCTCCGGACCGTCCGTGACGGGGGGCAGGCGAACGCCGGGTTCGTGCCCTCTCTGAGCGTGTCGGTCTCGATCGGTCTCGGCCTGGTCGGGCTCGTGCTCCTCCTCGTCTTCATTCACCGGATCACGCAGGTGATCAAGGTGGAGAACATCACCGGCCGCGTGGCGGCCGAGACCTTCGCCGCGATCGAGCGCCGGTATCCGGACGAGGTCGCGCCCCTCACCGGCCCGGAGCCCGCCGAGCTGCTCGCGTCCTGGGAGGCGGTCGCCCGCCCTGCCCTCGTCTGCCCGGCCAGCCCGGGCTACGTACGAGACGTCGCGGTCGAGGGGCTCGGGGAGCTGGGGCTTCCCGACGAGACCCGGGTCGAGGTCACCGTCGCGGCGGGGGCGCAGGTGACGACCTCGACGCCGCTCATGCGGCTCTGGTGTCCGGGCCCCCTCGACGACGAGACGCTCGAGGGGCTCCGCAAGCTCGTCGACGTCCAGCGGGAGCGCGACGTCGCGGGCGACGTCGGCTTCGGGATCCGTCAGCTTGCCGACGTGGCGCTCCGGGCCCTCTCCCCCGGCGTCAACGACCCCACGACCGCCGTGACCTGCATCGGCTACCTGCAGGAGTCCTTCGAGCGCCTCGCCGGCAGGGCCTTCCCGGACCGTGTCCGGCGGCTCGACGGCGAGATCGTCGTCGCGATCGTGGTCGTCGGCTTCGAGGAGCTCCTACGGGAGCCGTTCGACGAGCTGGGCCGCTACGCCTCGGCGGATGCCCGCGTGGCCGTGGCCCTGCTCGACGCCCTCGCCGGCATCGCCGCTGCTGCGCGCAGGGCCGGGGCCGGCGCGCGGCTGGAGGCCGCGGCGGAGATCGCGGAGCACGTCGCCGCGCTCGCCCTCCACGACGCCCGGATCGACTCCGACCGGGCGCTCGTCGCCCGGGGCCTGGGGCGCGTCCGCGCCGGCGCCGGCTACCCGATGCAGGGGCCGGACGACACGGGGCGGAGCCGCTCGTCCGCCGCGTCGAGCACGAGGTCGACCGGGACGGCGTAGCCGCCCCGGTGGTCCCGCGTCCCGCCGAAGATCATCGCCACCACGCGTCCGCGGCGATCCACCACCGCCCCGCCGCTCTCGCCGGGGCGCACGGGACCGCGTAGAGGGACAACGACGCGCGGCCGCGTCCGCTCGCCGTAGGCGTCCGGGGAGAGCACGGTGCGCGAGGCGCCGGCCGTGCCGGCGATGGCCGTCAGGGCTCCGTTCCGTGGGTAGCCGAGAAAGACGACGGGACGCGACCGGTCGGCGCGCGTGTTCGTCCGCAGGACCGGCAGGTCGAGCCCGCGGACGCGCATGAGCGCGATGTCGTTCGTCGGGTCGACGTAGACGGGCACCGCGGAGGCGACCTGACCGTTCGGCGCGAGGACGCTCGTGCCTGTGTGGCCGGCGATCACGTGGGCGTTCGTGGCGACGAGACCCCGGCGCACGACCCAGCCGGAGCCCTGGGTGCCGAGGCCGCAGGCGGTTCCCTGCAGCTTGACGACGGAGCCGGCGGCCGCCCGGGCGCCGGGGCTCTCGAGGACGCTCGCGTCGGGCGGTGGCAGCGTCTCCTCGAGCCCGGGCAGCAGGGGAAGCGGGTCGAGTCGGTTGAGCGCCTGCAGCAGGCGCTCCGGCGGGACCGCGCTCAACAAGCGGGGCAGGATCGCCGACGAGCGCACCTCCGCCCGGAGGCCGAGGGACGGCTGGTGGATGGCGAGCACCGCGAGCAGCCACCCGATCGCCAGCGCGATCAGGCCGCCGAGCAGGATGCCGCCGACCCGGTCGACGACCGCGAGCGTCGGCTGCGCCGCGAGGAAGAGCCGAACCGGCCTCCCGAGGAAGCCGGCGAGCGTCCCGAGCACGAACGCGCCCACGAGAGCCCCCAGGAGCCCCGCGACGGGGAGCCAGGCGGAGTTGTCCGAGAAGAAGTGCGGGGCGAGCAGCGAGCCGAGGAGAGCGCCGAGCGCGAGCCCGGCCAGAGAGAGCGCCTGGGCGGCCAGGCCGCGATGGGCCCCGACGATCGAGAACGCCGCCACGGCGAGCAGCAGGAGAACGTCGACGGCGTTCACCCGGATAAGGGTACGGCCCGGCTAGACGACCAGGTTGATCAGCTTGCCCGGGACGACGATCTCCTTGCGGATCGCCTTGCCGTCCACGTGGGCGCGCACGCGCGGCAACTCCTTCGCGCGAGCGAGGAGCTCCGGCTCCGACAGGCTCACCGGCACCTCGACCTTGTCGCGCACCCGCCCGTTCACCTGGACGACGAGCTCGAAGGTCTCGCGCTCGAGCAGCGCCGGGTCGGCCTCGGGCCAGGGGGCCGTCCAGAGCCGCTCACGGCCGAGGCGACCCCACAGCTCCTCCGCCAGGTGCGGCGCGTAGGGCTCGATCAGGCTGACGGCGGTCTCCGTGGCGAAGCGCACCTCACCCGCTCGCGTCGCGTCGTCCTTCACGTGGTAGATGTCGTTGACGAGCTCGATCACGGCCGCGATCGGCGTGTTGAACTGGAAGCGGCGGAGGATGTCGTCGGAGACCTTGGCGATCGCCTCGTGGGCGCGACGCACGAGCGGACCGTCGGCGGGGACCTCCACAGGCCCGGCCTCCGCGACCTCGAGCCCGAGCCGCCAGAGCCGGCCGAGGAAGCGAGCCATGCCGTCGATGCCGGTGTCCTGCCACTCGATGTCGTCCTCCGCCGGCCCCATGTAGAGGATGTAGAGGCGCACCGCGTCGGCGCCGTGCTGCGCGATCAGGTCGTCGGGGGTGAGGACGTTTCCCTTCGACTTGGACATCTTCGCGCCGAGGTAGTGGATCATTCCCTGCGTGAAGAGCCGGAGGAACGGCTCGCGGAAGCCGAGCAGGCCGATGTCGTTCAGCACCTTCACGAAGAAGCGCGCGTACAGCAGGTGGAGGATGGCGTGCTCGACGCCGCCGATGTACTGATTGACGGGGAGCCAGTAGTCGGCGATCTCCCGGTTCCAGGGCGCCTCGCCGTTCTCTGCGTCGCAGTAGCGGATGAAGTACCAGGAGGAGTCGACGAACGTGTCCATCGTGTCCGTCTCCCGGTGCGCCTCGCCGCCGCAGCGCGGGCAGCTCGCGTGCACCCAGTCCTCGGCGGCGGCCAGCGGCGAGCGGCCCTTGGGCAGGTACTCGTCCACCTCGGGAAGGAGGACGGGCAGGTCCTCATCCGGGACGGGCACCATCCCGCAGGACTCGCAGTAGAGGATCGGGATCGGGCAGCCCCAGTAGCGCTGGCGTGAGAGCAGCCAGTCGCGCAGCCGGTAGCTGACCGCGGGCTTCCCCAGGTCGCGGGACTCGAGCCACTCGACGATCGCCCGCGTCCCCTCCTCGGCGGGAAGGCCCGTGAACTGGGCGGAGTCGACGAGGCGCTCGCCCTCGGCGTGCGGGACGTACTCGCCCTCCTCGAGCTCGTCGCCCGGCGGCGCGACGACGACCTTCACCGGCAGCTCGTACCGGCGGGCGAACTCGAAGTCGCGCTCGTCGTGGGCCGGGACGGCCATGATCGCGCCGGTGCCGTACTCCATGAGAACGTAGTCGGCAACCCAGATCGGGATCCGCTGCTCGTTCACCGGGTTGGTGACGAACGCGCCCGTGGGGACGCCGGTCTTCTCCTTCTCGGGGTCGGCGCGCTCGATCGCCGAGCGGCCGGCGGCGAGGCGCACGTAGTCGAGCACCTCCTCCTCGTGCGGAGTCCCGGCGACGAGCTCCGGCACGAGCGGGTGCTCGGGGGCGAGCACGAAGAACGTGGCCCCGAAGAGCGTGTCCGGCCGGGTGGTGAAGACGGGGATGTCCTCCTCCAGCTCGTCGACCCGGAACAGCACCTCGGCCCCCTCCGAGCGCCCGATCCAGTTGCGCTGCATCGTGAGGACGTGCTCGGGCCACGACTCGAGCAGGCTCATCTCGTCGAGCAGCCTGTCGGCATAGGCCGTGATGCGGAAGAACCACTGCTCGAGGCTCCGGCGCTCGACCTCGGCCCCGCACCGCTCGCAGCGCCCGTCGATCACCTGCTCGTTCGCGAGCACCGTCTGGTCGTTCGGGCACCAGTTGACGGGCGCCTCCCTGCGGTAGGCGAGCCCCTGCTCGAAGAAGCGGAGGAAGAGCCACTGCGTCCAGCGGTAGTAGGCGGGGTCGGACGTGGAGACCTCGCGGTCCCAGTCGATCGCCCAGCCCATCCGGCGCATCTGCTGGCGGATCGCGGCGATGTTCCGCTCGGTGACGAGGCGGGGGTGCCCGCCCTCACGAATGGCCGCGTTCTCGGCCGGGAGGCCGAAGGCGTCGTAGCCCATCGGCCGCAGCACGCGCAGGCCCATCCGGCGGCGAACGCGGGCGAGGACATCGCCGAGCGTGTAGTTCTTCACGTGCCCCATGTGGAGCTCGCCCGAGGGGTACGGGAGCATCTCCAGCACGTACGTGTGCTCGGAGTCCATCTCCTCGGGATGGCTCGGGTTCGGGACGGAGAACGCGCGCTCGCGCTCCCACGCGTCCTGCCACTTCAGCTCGATCGTCTCGGGGTCGTATCGCTCCATGGGCTCCGTCTACGAAAACGCCTCTCGTCTGAGAGGCGCTCGGGAGGAGACGGGCGGCGCCGTGCGCCACCTGCGCGCTCCCTGACTCAGGAAAGGAGAGTTGCCATTTCGGCCACGAATCTTAGCGCCGCCTCCGGCCTCGTCCTCGCCGGGGCCGGTCGCGGAGGTGCAGCACGGAATCCGAAGGCTGGCAGAATCGGGACGTGATCTCCACGTACTCGATCGCCGCCTGCGACCTCGAGGAGGGCGAGTGGGGCGTCGCCGTGCAGTCGAGGTTCCTCGCCGTCGGCGCCGCCGTCCCGGCGGCGGAGCCCGAGGTCGGCGCGATCGCGACGCAGGCATGGGCCAACCTCGCCTACCGCCCCCGGGGCCTGGAGCTCCTGCGGGACGGCCACGCCGCCGAGGAGGTCGTACGCGTCCTCGTCGGCCCCGACGAGAGACGGGAGCACCGTCAGGTGGGGGTCGTGGACGCGTTCGGGCAGGCGGCGACCTACACCGGCTCGGAGTGCCTCGACTGGGCGGGTGGGGCGACGGGCCCGGGCTACGCGGCGCAGGGCAACATCCTCGTCTCCGCCGCAACCGTGGAGGCGCTCGCTGCGACCTTCGAGGGCTCCCGGGGCGCTCCGCTAGCGGAGCGCCTGCTCCGCTGCCTCGCCGCCGCGCAGGCCGCCGGCGGAGACCGCCGGGGGCAGCAGTCTGCCTCCCTCCTCGTCGTCCGCAAGGACGGCGGCTACGGAGCGACGAGCGACGTCGCCGTCGACCTCCGCGTGGACGACCATGCACGGCCCGTCCAGGAGCTCGAGCGCATCTTCCGCCTGCACGACCTCCTCTTCGGACAGACGCCGGAGGACGAGTGGCTGGAGGTCGATGCCCGGCTCGCCGCCGAGATCTCAGGACGCCTCGCCGCGCTCGGGCACGAAGGAGCGCTCGAAGAGGCACTCGCCGCCTGGGCGGGCACGGAGAACCTGGAGGAGCGGGTGCGCGGCGCCGACCGGATCGACCCGGTCGTCCTCGCCGAGTTGCGGGCGCGCTAGTGCCGCCGCGGCCGGATGCCATCATCCCGGGATGAGCGCCGATGCCGCCCCCGAGGTGGAGTCCGAGCTCCGAGGCGGGGAGGCCGAGCACCCGGTCACGCCGCTCGAGCTCTTCTTCGACCTCGTCTTCGTCTTCGCGCTCACGCAGGTGACGGGCTTCATATCCGACGATCCCACCTGGGCTGGAATCGGCCGAGGCCTCCTGATCCTGGCTGCGCTCTGGTGGGCCTGGGGCGCCTACGCCTGGCTCACCAACGAGATCGACCCGAACGAGGGGTCGGCCCGGCTTGCCGTGTTCGGCTCGATGGCCGCGATGTTCGTCGCCGCCCTGGCCGTCCCGCACGCATTCGACACGGACGCGGTGCTCTTCGGGCTCGCGTACTTCGCGGTTCGGCTGATGCACGTCGTCCTCTTCGCCGAGGCGACGCCGAACGTCGACGTCCGCCAGGCGACGTTCCGGCTCGCGCGCACGGCGGTCCCCGGCCCTGCGCTCCTGATCGCGGCGGGCTTCCTGGACGGCTGGGCCGAGATCGGCGTCTGGGTGCTCGCGCTCACGATCGACTATTCCGGGCCCTATGTCTTCGGCGTGCGCGGGTTCTCCATCTCCGCCGATCACTTCGCCGAGCGCTACGGGCTGATCGTGATCATCGCCCTGGGCGAGTCGATCGTCGCCATCGGGATCGGCGCCGCCGGCATCGAGCTCGGCGTCGCGGTCGTCGTCGCCGCCGTGCTCGGGATCGCGCTCGTCTGCGCGCTCTGGTGGGCCTACTTCGACATCGTCGCGCTCGTCGCCCGGCGGAAGCTCGTCGAGGCACACGGCCACGAGCGCGTCCAGCTGGCGCGGGACACCTTCAGCTACCTGCACCTGCCCATGTTCGCCGGCATCGTCCTCGTCGCCCTCGGGCTGAAGAAAGTGCTCGGGCACGTCGGCGATCCGCTGGAGACCGTGCCGGCGGTCGCCCTCTGCGGAGGCGTCGCCCTCTACCTGTTGAGCCACGACACGATGCGCTACCGAAGCGTGCGGAGCGTCAACCCGCGGCGGCTGCTCGCGGCGGCGGCGGCCGCCGCGCTCATCCCGGCGGCGACGCGGGTCGACGGCGTCGTGTCGCTGGCGCTCGTGGCCGGCGTCTCCGTCGCCTTCGTCGCCTACGTGACGGTGCGCTTCAGAGAAGCACGTGCGCGCCTGCGCACGGCCGTCTGAGGCGCCGCCGCCTGCCCTGCGGCTTAGGCGGCGGCGGCGCCCCGGACGGCCCTGTACCAGCGGCTGCGGCGATTTCGGCGCGGGCGCTCGGAGAGGCGGCGGGCGGCCGCCCGGGCGCTCTCGCGCTCGAGCTCGGCGCCGAGCTGGGGTGGCGGGTCTCGAACTGGGTCGGAGCGAGATAGGTCACTGCGAGCACTCGTGCTGGCTTCATGCGGAGATCCTGCCGGTGGAAGATCCTGGTCGCGGCGGGGCGGCCAGGCGTCTCGCGGTGCGGATATCCGCACCGGACGCGCGAGGGCCCGCTGCGGAAGCGGGCCCTCGCCTTCGTGTAGACCAGAGCACCGCCTGCGGCGAGCGGGCTCCTTGGAGCTTGAACGTACGACTTGTATCGGACGGATAGAGCGGTCCCTCCAGTCCTCCGAGAGAGGGACTGGCCAAACGCCCTCGAAATCGCAGGCCATGCCTCATCTCGACGTCGACCAGCGGTTCATGTCCTGGTACGACCGGCTCACGCTCCCCTGGGCCGTGGGGACCGTCATCGGCGTGGCCTTCGTCCTCGTCGTCGTCGCCGGCGGCCTGGCTCGCATCATCGAGCCCGCGGTCTTCACCAGCCTCGGTGTCGCCTACTGGTGGGCCGTCGTCACGGTCACCACCGTCGGGTACGGGGACGTCGTCCCGGAGTCCTCCGCCGGCCGCGTCGTCGGTACGTTGCTGATGCTCACCGGGCTCGGTCTCATTCCCACGCTGACGAGCGTGACGGTCGCGATGTTGGTCGGGAAACGCAGCCGCGACCAGCAGGAGCAGCTCGAGCGGCAGGCCGACGAGTACACGCAGGCGCTCGGGCGCATCGAGGCCCGCCTGGAGAAGCTGGCGAAGGAGCAGCCCGGCCGGGGCTAGACTCGGGGTGAGCGCAGGGACGCTCGCGGTGAGCCTGTGAGAGAACTCGATTCCCGGACAACCCGGCGCGAAGCACGACGTCGTCAGATCCTGCGCCGTCGGCTGACGGCGCTCGCCGCGCTCTCCCTCGGAATCGCAGGCGCGATCGCGCTCGCCTGGGCGAGCTTCGGCGGCGGGGCGCCCGCCGCGTCCCCTGCGGGCCAGGACGCGGCGCAGGCGGGGGCGCAGGCCGTAGCGGACTCGGAGGCGACCGAGACCGAGAAGGCCGCCCCGGCGCCCAAGCCGAAGCGCCGCAAGCCCTCCGGCCGCACGCGGCTCCGCCTCGTCGACACCCTCGGAGGCGACATCTCGCCGAAGTCGGTCGCCTCCTCCGGGACGGGGTTGGTCTTCGCCCAGAACATGATGTACCAGCACTCGGTCACGGTCTACGACGCGAAGAAGCTGCAGCTCGAGAAGACGATCCCGGACACCGTGCGCCTGGCCGACTTCGGCTTCGAGCGCTACGCGGGCGAGCAGCAGGGCGCGCCGGTCGAGGCGGCGTTCTCCCCGGACGGGAAGTACGCCTACGTCTCCAACTACTCGATGTACGGCGAGGGCTTCGGCCCCGAGGGCGACGACGCGTGCACGCCCTCCTCCGGCTACGACCGCAGCTTCGTCTATCGGATCTCGCTGAAGACGCTGGAGATCGACGACGCCTACAGGGTCGGCGCCGTCCCCAAAGTCGTGGCGGTGACGCCGGACGGCCGCTTCGTCCTCGTCTCCAACTGGTGCACCTGGGACCTGAGCGTGATCTCGACGAAGGCCGGCCGGGAGGTGCGGCGCATCCCCATGGGCGAGTACCCGCGCGGGATCGTCGTCTCGCCGAAGGGCGACGCGGCCTACGTCGCGCTCATGGGCGAGAGCAGCCTCGTCCGCGTCGACCTCGACACGTGGACGACCTCGGCGATCCCGATCGGCCGGGGGCCGCGAGCACTCGAGATCGACCCCTCCGGACGCCGCATCTACGCGACGCTCAACCACGAGGGCCGCGTGGCGCGCCTCAACCTCAGGACCGGAGGCGTCACGAAGGTGACGACCGGGGCGGCGCCGCGCAGCCTCGCCGTGGCCGACGACGGGAAGGCGCTCTACGTCGTCAACTACGAGTCCGGGACGGTCAGCAAGCTGCGCACGTCGGACCTGAAGGTGCTGCAGACCGAGACCGCCTGCGCCAACCCGATCGGAATCACCTACGACGCCCCGACCCGGCGCGTGTGGGTGGCGTGCTACGGCGGCGCGCTGCTCGTCTACGACGACAGGCGCTAGGCGTGCCCCAGAGGGATGGAGCCAGCGGGATTCGAACCCGCGACCTCTTGGCTGCCAGCCAAGCGCTCTCCCAGCTGAGCTATGGCCCCGCGCGGGCCACACTGTAGCGAAATGAGCACTGCCGGTTTCCCGCTCGCCGCGGGCGGGCAGAGTCGCGGCGATGCCGGAGAAGACCGACTACAGCCCGGTGCGCGAGCCGGCTCCGGAGCCCGAGCGTCGGCGGGAGCGACGCTTCGCGCGCGTCTTCGTTCTCGGCGCGCACGCGTTCTGGCTCTACGCGCTCGTCGTCGCGGGCGTGGTCGCCCTCGTCGTCTGGCTCGCCGGCTAGCAGCGTCTAGCCGGCCGCCGCGAACTCGACGGAGGGGACGTCGCCCCAGAGCTCCTCGAGGCGGTAGTACTCGCGCGCCGCCGGCGTGAAGACGTGCAGCACGACGTCGAGGTAGTCGGCGAGGATCCAGCGGGCCTCGCGCTCGCCGGCGACGGCGCGCGGGACGAGGCCGTCCTCCTTCTTCAGGCGCTGGCGCACCTCGTCGTAGATCGCTTTCGTCTGTCGCGGGCTCTGCCCCGTGCAGACGACGAAGAAGTCCGTGTACGAGCACGCCGGGCGCATGTCGAGGATGACGACGTCGGCGGCGAGCTTCTCCTGGGCGAGGGCCGCGATTCGGCGAGCGTGCTCGATGGGCGTCAGCGGCCTGGCATCTCCTGGGTCAACGGTCTCAGGGTAGCTCTGCCCGGCGCAGGAGGTCAACATGTCTCATGGTAGAGGCCCCGCTCGACGATGCGGCGCGCCACGGGCACAGGAACGAGGTCGCCGACCGGTTCGCCGCGCCCGAGGCGCGCGCGGAGGTCGGTTGAGGAGACGGCCAGCGCCGGGATCTCGAAGAGCTCGACGCGGTCCGGGCGGCCGAGCGACTCGAGCACCGGCTGCAGCCGCTTCGCCGGCGAGCCCGGACGGGTGGCGACGCCGAGCCGGACGAGCTCGAGAATCGCATCCGGCTCCTTCCAGGAGGGGAACGTGGCGAACTCGTCGGCGCCGACCAGGAATACGGTCGCATCGGGGTCGAACCCACCCATGCGGAGCGAGTCCACCGTGTAGGCATGGTCGTCGCGGCGTACCTCGGCGAGCGGGACCGCCTCGAAGGCGGCGCGGACGAGCTCGAGGCGCTCCTCGACCGGGGTCTCGACGCGCTTGTGGGCGGGATCGGCGACGACGAGCACGAGCAGCCGGTCGAGCCCGAACCGCCGGACCGCCTCCTCCGCCAGGACGATGTGGCCGGAGTGCGGCGGGTCGAAGGCGCCGCCGAGGAGGCCCGTCGTCACTCGTCCTCGAACTCCACGACGGCGTCGGCGCCGACCCCGGCCGCGCGGAGCTCCTCCTCGGTCGCCTCGCCTCGCACCCGGTAGCCTCGCGGCGTCCGGAAGATCCGGAAGCGCCGCTCGCGCGGCGGTCGCGGTCGGTAGACGAGGAAGTCGGCGAGCCCGCCCTGCGCCGGGCCCGCCGGCGGCGCCTCCGGCACGAGCTCGACGAGCGCGCGCCTGAGCTCGTCGATCCCCGCGCCGGTGACGGCCGAGGTCGAGAGGACGGCGAGGACACGCGGGTCGTCGAGCGCGAGAGCCGGCGGCTCGGCGACGAGGTCCGACTTGTTCAGGACGACGATCTGCGGCCGCTGGGCGAGCCCGGCGCCGTAGGCCTCGAGCTCGCGGTCGATGGCGCGGAACCGCGCCTCGACGTCCTCCTGGGCGTCCACCACGTGAAGGAACACGCGCGCCCGCTCGAGGTGGGCGAGGAACTCGTCTCCGAGCCCCACACCCTCGCTCGCCCCCTCGAGCAGGCCCGGGACGTCCGCCACGGTCAGCTGCCGCCCGTCGGAGGCCTCGACGGTGCCGAGGACCGGGGCGATCGTGGTGAACGGGTAGTCGGCGACCTTGGGCTTCGCGTTCGAGATCCGGCGGAGGAGCGAGGACTTGCCGGCGTTCGGGAAGCCGAGCAGCGCCGCGTCGGCGAGCAGCTTGAGCCGCAGCTCGAGCTCGGCTTCGTCTCCCATGGAGCCGAGCTCCGCCACCCGCGGAGCCTGGTGCGTGGGCGAGGCGAAGCGCCGGTTGCCGGCGCCTCCGTGGCCGCCGTGCGCGGCGACGACCCTCGCGCCGGCGTGGGCAAGGTCGGCGAGCAGCCGCCCGTCCGCGTCCAGGACCTGCGTCCCCACGGGCACGGCCAGCTCGACGTCGTCCCCGTCGGCGCCGCGCCTGTTCGCACCCTCCCCGTGCCGCCCGCGCTTCGCCTCGAAGCGGCGGTGGCCGTAGAAGCGCCCGAGATCGCGGAGGTCGGGATCGGCCACGAGCACCACGTCGCCGCCGTCGCCGCCGTCGCCGCCGTCGGGCCCGCCCTTCGGCACGAACTTCTCGCGCCGGAAGCTGAGCGAGCCGTCGCCGCCGCGCCCGCCCTTGACGCGGATCCGCGCGCGGTCATGGAACACGGGCGCCTCCGCGGAGGGGTGGGCGTTCATAGCCGGAGGCTATGGGCGCGACCGAGGACGCCGTCCTCGGGGCGAGCAGCGCGGCCCGGCGGCACAGGCTGCGATGCGTCGAGGCCTCCTAAAGGACGGACACGACCCGAGCCGCGCCGCCCGTCTGGAAGGAAACCTTCCCGTCGCGCGTGGCGAAGATCGTGTGGTCGCGCCCGAGGCCGGTGCCGGCGCCGGGGCGGAAGCGCGTGCCGCGCTGGCGGACGACGATCATGCCCGCCTTGATCTCCTGGCCGTCGAAGACCTTGACGCCGAGTCGCTTCGACTCGGAGTCGCGGCCGTTCTTCGACGAGCCCAGTCCCTTCTTGTGAGCCATCCGTCCCTACTCCTCCGTCTTTTTCCTGGGGGCGCTCCGCCGGGCCGGCGCCTTCTTCTCGGCGGCCGCGGCGGGCTTCCTCGCCGTCGCCGGCTTCCGCGTGGCCGGCTTCTTCTCGGCGGCCGGCTTCGAGGCCGCCTCCCCCGTCTCCTTCTTCGCCGCCGTCGAGCGCGACCGCGCCGCCCCGATCGACTCCACCTCGATGCGCGTGAGGCTGGCACGGAAGCCGTTTCGGCGCTTGTAGCCGGTGCGGCGCTTGTGCTTGCCGACGATGACCTTCTTGCCGCGGACGTGCTCGGCGACCTTGACGGTCACCTGCGCGCCCTTGAGGTCGGCGCCGAGCTTCGCCTCGCCGTCCCCGCCGAGCATGACGAGCCGCGGCTGGAACGTCTTGCCCTCGGCGTGAGGGACACGGTCCACGAGCAGGCGCTGCCCTTCCCGCACGCGGTACTGCTTGTTCCCGATGGAGATGACGGCGTAGCTCATAGACAGGAAAGGAGCGGGCAGGGCCCGCTTCGGCAGGAAAGTCTAGCCGCCGTCCTCCGCCGTCGCAATCGACTCGGCCGCGTCCGGCGCGGCCGGCTTCTTCTTCCGCCGCCGGCCCCCGCGGGAGCCGCGCCGGGTCTTCTTCTTCGGCTTCTCCTCGGCCGGGGCATCGCCGTTCGGCGCCCGGCTCCTCGGCCTGCGAGGGCGGCTCGGTAACGGCCTCGGGCGCCGGGGGGGCCTCGGCGGCGGGCGCCTCCTTCGCGGCGCCGTCTGCGGCGGCGGCGGGCTTCTTCTTGCGGCCACGCCCCCCGCGCGAGCCGCGGCGCGTCTTCTTCTTCGGCCGCTCGGCCGGCTGGTCGCCGTCGGCTGCCGGCCCGGCAGGCTCGCCGGAGCCCGCCTCCTCGGCCGCCACGGCGTCCTCCGCGTCCTCGATCAGCGTCTCGTCGAGCGCGACGACCGCAGGCTCGGCCTTGCGCGACCGGCCGCGGCTCTTCTCCGGCGCCTTGGCCCCCGCGGCCTTCGGCTCGAGGCCGTCGATGCTCTCGACCTTCCCCTCGGCGAGGATGGCGAAGCGGTCGAGGCGGAACGACTTCTTCGTCTTGAACGCGAAGCGCTTCCCCGTCTCCTTCTCCAGCTCCTGGAGCCGCTCCCCGCCTGGACCGACGAGGATCTCGGCGACGTCCGAGTGCAGCTCGACGAGGAAGGCCGCCGCGCGCGAGCCGGCGACGTGGCCGCGGAGCTTGCGCTCGACCTCGACGGCGCGAGTCTCGGCGGAGACCACCACCCCGGTCGACTCGCAGGTCGGGCACTTGTCGGTGAGGATCTCGCGCGGCCCGTCCGTGACGTTCTGGCGCGTCATCTCGACGAGGCCGAGCGGCGAGATCTCGACGACGTAGGTCTTCGTGCGGTCGCGGGCGAGCTCGGCCTCGAAGGCGCCCTCGACGAGTTGGCGGTTCTTCGGGTTCGCCATGTCGATGAAGTCGATGACGATGATCCCGCCGATGTCGCGCAGCCTGAGCTGGCGCACGACCTCGGTGACGGCCTCGAGGTTGTTCTTCGTGATCGTGTCCTCGAGCCTCGCGTTGGACGACTTCCCGCGACCGCCGACGAAGCGGCCCGTGTTCACGTCGATGACGGTGAACGCCTCGGCGTAGTCGAAGACGAGGTAGCCGCCGGACGGAAGGTCGACCCGGCGCGAGAGCGTCGAGTTGACCGCCTCGAGCACGCCGGACTTCTCGATCAGGGGCTCCTTGCCCTTGTAGCGCTCGACCCGCGCCGCGAGCTCGGGCGAGGTGCGCTTCAGGTACGCGACGATCTTCCGGTACGTCCGCTCGTGGTCGACGACCACGCGTACGAAGTCCCGGATGAAGAGGTCGCGCACGATCCTCAGCGGCAGCTCCGCCTCCTGGTAGACGAGCGAAGGCGCCTTGGTCGTGGCGGCACGGCTGCGGATCGTCGACCAGAGCTTGAGGAGGAGCTTGAGGTCGCCGACGAGCTCCTCCTCGGAGGCGCCTTCGGCGGCGGTGCGGACGATCAGGCCCCCCTCGGGCAGCTCCAGGCTCTTGCAGATCGCCTTCAGGCGCTCCCGCTCGTCGTCTTCGAGCCGCCGCGAGACGCCGATGCCGTCCCCGTAGGGCGTGTACACGAGGAAGCGGCCGGGCAGCGATATCTCCGTCGTGAGGCGCGCGCCCTTCGTCCCCATCGGGTCCTTGACGGCCTGGACGAGCACCTCCTGCCCGCGCGAGATGAGCTCCTGGATGCGCTTGCCGTGCCGCTTCCCCTCCAGCTCGGGCACGACGATCTCGTCCACGTACAGGAAGCCGTTGCGGTCGAGACCGATGTCGACGAAGGACGCCTCCATGCCCGGGAGGACGTTGTCGACGACGCCCTTGTAGATGTTGCCTGCGATCGACCGGTGGGACGGCCGCCCCAGATAGACCTCGGCGACCTTGCCGTCCTCGAGCACCGCGACCGTCTGCTCGAGCACGTCCACGGAGACGAGGATCTCCTTCTTGACATCCGGCGCCGGTGCCCGGGCGGCCACGGCGGTCTTGCGCGCCGGGCTACGGCGCCGCTCGGCCTTCTTCGTCTCCTCGCGCCCGCGGCCCTTCTCGCGGCCGCTCGGCGCCGCCTTCTTGCGGGGGGCCTGCTTCGCCCTGGCCGGCGCGGCAGGGGCCTCGGACTCCGCGGTCGCCGCCTCGGCCTTCTTCTTCGTCCGTCCGCGCCCGCCGCGGCTTCCGCGACGGCGGCGCGCCGGCTTTCGCTCGGCCTCAGCCTCGGGCTGGGCCGGCTCCTCTTTCTCGAACGCCGCGGGAGCGGCGGCCCCGCCAGGCGCCTCCTCCTCGCGCTTCTTCAGTCGAAACCATTTCACGTCGGTGAGCTCCTTTCGGGCGCACGCCGCGCTCGGCGCCGGTCAGGCGCTCGCCGAGCCGCTGGGTGTCCGCCCCAAACTTCATGTGGTCTTCGCGCCGGACTTCGACTGCCCCAACCGGGGCTGGACCGTCCGTGCGCATCTGCCTCAGCGTAGCAGTACCGGCCTAGGCTGCAGCCGGGCGCAGGGCGCTTCGCTTGCGCTCGACTGCCCGCAGCCGCTGGTTGAGGCGGGCCCAGGCCCAGGGCTCGACCTCGTCGTAGCGCCCCGTCGCGGCCTCGGCCTGGGTCGCCTCCAGGTACTCGAACCAGGCGTCGGCCTCCTCGATGAGGAGCGCCTCGTGGCGTTCGTCCATCTCCATGGGCGAGAAGGCTAGGACCGGGACCGGACGGACCGCTGGACCACTCTCGTGCCGCCCGCAGCAAAGTACGCGCTGGCCGCCTCCCCCACCGCGAGCGTGGCCCCGTAGGCGACGCCGCCCTTGACGGCCCAGCCGAGCCCCGGGACGAGCCCCGCCAGGTGCCTCGCGACCGTCCGAAACCCGAGCCCGGCGGCGACGACCGAGAGGACCTCGAACGCGCGCTCGCGGTCGAGCTCCTCGCCGTAGGCGGTGGCGAGGCGGAGCACCATGCGGATCTGGTTGAGCGTCAGCACGGGGAAGTCGGCTCCGGGGATGAAGATGGCGACCCCGAGGACGCCGTTCTGCAGGGAGAAGTGCCTGACAATCTGGTCGGCGACCGCGCGTCGCAGCAGCGGGACGGCGGCGGCCAGATGATGCGAGCTGTCGTCCGCGACGTCGGCGATGCGCTCTGCGACCGTCTCGAGCGGAAGCGAGGCGCCGGGGGCCGCGGCGACGACGTTCGTGTCGAGGACGTAGGGCACGCTCGGCGGCTCGCCGTCCGCGGCCGCCCCGAGCACGCAGACGACGCCCACCCGCTTCCGCGCGGCCAGCTCGAAGGCGGCGAGGTCCTCCTCGCCGGGCACGGCCCCCGCGACCGCGTGCACGAGAACGCTCGCGCCCGCCAGGTCGTAGGCCGACGGAGCCCGGCCGGAGACGTCGAGAACGGCTTCGGGATCGGCGCCCGCGGCGAGCGCGGCGTGCAGGGCGGCCGCCGGCTCGGGCGCGCCGCCGACCAGGAGCGGACGGGGATCCTCGTCCCCGGCTCTGACTTCCTTGACGACCCCCCAGACGGAGGTCGGGCTCAGCGGGAGCTTCGCCATCGCCGCCTAACCTAGCGGGACCCCGCGAGCCGGCCGCGGACGCGGACGGCTTCGAGCATGCCGATGAGGATCAACGTCGTCATCAGCGAGCTGCCGCCGTACGAGATGAGCGGCAGCGGGATCCCCGTCACCGGGGCGATCCCGATCGTCATGCCGACGTTGATGAAGAGCTGGATCAGGAGCGCGAAGACGATCGTCCCGGCGAGGATCGCCGAGTAGAGGTCGCGCGCGACTGCGACGATCTTCGTGCCGCGCCAGATGATCACCGCGAAGAGCAGAAGCAGGATGGAGGCGCCCACGAAGCCGCGCTGCTCCGCCAGCGAGGAGAAGATGAAATCGGTCGAGTGCTCCGGCAGGTAGTTGAACTTCGTCTGCGTCGCGTTCGCCTCGCCCCGGCCGTCGAAGCCGCCGGAGCCGACGGCCGTGATCGACTGGTTGACGTTGTAGGTGGAGCCGCTCGGATCGACGTCCGGGTTGACGAAGCCCGTGAGCCGCTCGCGCTGGTACGGCTCGAGCACGTCGACGCCGGCCGACGGCAGGAACCAGAGCAGGGCGCCGACGACGAGCGCGGCGACGGCCACCAGCACCACGAGGTGCCGCCAAGGGGTCCCGCCGAAGAAGAGGGCCCCGATGACGATCGCCCCGTAGATCAGCGTCGTCCCGAAGTCGGGCTCCTTGAAGACGAGCACCATGAGCGGAATGGAGAGGCCGATCACGCCGAAGGTCGTCCCCCACTCCGCAAGCCGGTGGCGGCGGTCGGCGACGAAGCCGGCGAGTACGACGATCAGGGCGATCTTTCCGAGCTCCGACGGCTGGAAGTTGAAGAAGCCGATCTGGATCCACCGCCTCGATCCGCGCACTTCCTCGGCGAGGACGAACACGGCGAGGAGCAGGATGATCACCGTGCCGTAGAGCGGCCAGCGGAGGCGCCTGTAGGCGCTCGGGTCGACGGCCGCCGCCAGGGCGAGCAGCACGACGCCGCCGGCGACGTAGATCGTCTGGCGGAAGAGGTAGTAGTCGGGGTCGCCCGCGACGTCGTTTTGCGTCACGGACTCGACCACCCAGAGCCCGTAGGCGAGAAGACCGCCCGTGGCCAGGAGCAAGAGGTAGTCGAGGTGCCGCAGGAAAGCCCCGAGCTCCCACGCGACGGTCTGAGCGCGGGTGGGCTGCGGAATACGGGTGACGGGTGTGGCCATCGTCGTCGGCTAGTCGCTCTGCTGGATGACGGCGGGGTAGCTGCCGGGCTCGACGTTGAAGTACTTCTCGAAGACCTTGAGCGCGACCGGGGCGGCTGCGGTGCCGCCGTGGCCACCGTTCTCGATCAGGGCGCAGACGGCGATCTCGGGGGAGTCGTAGGGGCCGTACCCGCACCACCAGGACTGATCCTGGAGCCCCGCGTAGCCCGGCAGCTTCACATACTTCTCGGCGGTTCCCGTCTTGCCGGCGACATCCACAGGGAAGCGCCCGAACACGTCCTGGGAGGTGCCGTAGCTCGCGTGGGTCGCGTCGTGGAGCCCCGTCTGGACGACCTGGAGGCTCGTCGAGTCGAGCTGGATGTCCTTGGCCGGCTTCGGCGTGTACGGGCGGAGCACGACCGGCGGCTCGCCCTCGTTCCGCGGCTCCTCGACGCTGCGGACGAGGTGTGGCTCGACGAGCTTCCCGCCGTTGGCGATCATCGCGTACCCCCGCGTCATCTGCAGCGGGCTGACGAGCATGTCGCCCTGGCCGATGGCGAGCTGCACGGAGTCGCCACTCGTCCAGATCTTGTCGATCTCGGTCTTGAAGGTCTTGCGCCGCCAGGCGGGCGTGGGCACGAGGCCCTCGACCTCGGGGCCGACGTCGACGCCCGTCTTCGAGCCGAAGCCCATCGACCGCGACCACTTCTGGAGCGGGGAGTCCTTGCGCTGGTAGAAGCGGAGGGCGACGTTGTAGAAGAAGGTGTCGCACGAGTTGGCGAGCGCGGTGGAGACGGTCATCGGCTCGTTCTTGTACGGGTCCCAGTTCGAGAACGTCTGGCCGTCGATCTCCTCCTCGCCGGTGCACTGGATGTACTCGTCGGGGCCGAGCAGGCCCTCCTGCATGGCCGCGAGCGCCACGAACGGCTTGAACGTGGAGCCAGGCGGGTACGAGCCCGCCACCGCCCGGTCCAGCGTCGGGTAGTTCGCGCTCTTGTCGGCGAGCTTCTTCAGATCGCGCTCCTGGACCCGCCCGACGTAGACGTCGGGATCGAAGGTCGGGTTGGAGGCGAGCGCGAGGATCTCGCCCGTGTTCACGTCCATGGCCACGAGTGCGCCGCCGTCGGCGTACCACTCGTCCTGCTCGTGGGCGAGTCGGATCCCGTACTCGAGCGCCTCCTCGGCCGTCCGTTGCAGCTCGACGTCGATCGTCAGGCGGACGTTGTCACCCGCCTCGGGCAGCTGGCTGAACTCGCGCTCGCTCGTGATGCGCCCGAGCGCGTCGACGAATACGCGCCCCTCGCCGCGGACGCCGCGGAGGTACGTGTCATAGGCGGCCTCGATGCCGTTCTGGCCGATCCGGTCGCCCGCCCGGTAGCCCTGGTCGGCCTTCGCCTTGAGCTGCCCGGCGCTGACCTCGCCGACGTGGCCGAGCCACTGCGCGCCCAGCGTGCCGCGCTCGTAGCTCCGCAGGTAGGTCTCGGTGATCTGCACGCCGGGGAAGTCGCTCTGGTGCTCCATCAGGTAGGCGGTCTTCAGCTCGCCGACGGCGGCCACGATCGTCACCGGGGTCAGAGGGTCGCTGGCGAGGCGCTCCGCCACCTTCGTGCGCACGGTCTTCACCTTCAGCCCGAGCAGGTTCGAGAGACGGCGGAGCATCGCGTCGCGCTCGGTGACGGGGACGCGCTCGAGGGCGGCCGGCCAGATCTGCACCTGCGTCCCCGGCTTGTTGGAGACGAGGACGTCGCCGTCGCGGCCCAGGATCGAGCCACGCGGGGCGACGACGCCGAAGCTGCGAATCTGGTTGTTGTTGGCGTTCTCGAGGTAGCGCTCGCCGGAGATGACCTGCAGGGCCCAGAGGCGGAAGAAGAGCGCGCAGAAGACGACAACCGCGAGGACGCCGAGGATGGCGACGCGCACCGCCATGTGCGGGCTGAAGCGGTACGGCTCCTCGACCCGCGGATCGGGCGGGAGGAACCCCGGCCCGCGCGACCCCCGGCCGCCGGCGACGCTAGACAGCCGGGTTCACCTCCCGGCGCACGACGAGGCGCGGCGGCAGAACCCGCGCACAGAGCGCATAGACGGGATACGCGAGCAGGAGGTTGAACGCCAGGCCGGGCAGGAGCACGGCGAGCAGGAGCTGCGAGGCCGGGATCGAGAGGCCCAGCATGAAGTGCAGGATCGCGGAGCCGAGCGTGTAGCCGACCGAGGCGAGCGCCGCCGCGATCAGGAGCGGATGGGCGGACGAGCGGGTGGTCGCCTCGCCGAAGCGCCCGGTCGCGTAGCCGATCACCGTCAGGAGGAGCGACGTTAGGCCGAACGTCCCGAACGAGGCCGTGTCGAGGACGAGGCCGGCGAGGAAGCCGAGCACCGCGCCGTAGGTCGGTCCGCGCAGCAGCGAGACCGCGACGAGGGTGACGAGGACGACGTCGGGATGTGCCTCGCCGATCTCGATCCACTCGGCGAGCGACACCTGGACGAGGGCGGCGAGGAGGACGAGCCCTCCCGCCTTCAAAGCGTCGAGCCCGTTCATTGCCCCGTCGTCTGCCCCTGCTGCTGTTGCTTCTTCTTCGCCTTCTTCGCGTTCTTCGCCGGCTTCTTCTTCTGCTGCTGCGACCCCTGCTGGCCCTGCGCCTTCGGCTGCTCCTTCTCGATCAGGACGACCACGGCGGCGATCGCGTCGAAGTCGACGAGCGGGGCGATCTGGATGCGCTTGAAGAGGTCGACGTCCTGCTGGCCCACCGACTCGACGACGCCGATCGGGATCCCGCGCGGGAAGAGCGACTCGAACCGCTCGGTCTTCCAGCCCGCCGTGATGACGGTGTCCCCCTCCTCGACCATCTCGTCCTTCTCGACGCGGTCGAGGATGAGTGCCGAGGCGCTCGCGCCGTGCTTGACCTGCCCCGAGGCCTCGGTCTCGAGGACGACGGCCGAGACCGAGCTCGACTGGTCGGTGATGAGAGTCACACGGGCGGTCGAGTCGGTCACGTCGGTGACCTTCCCGACCAGGTTCCCGCTCTCGGAGACGACGGGCGCGTCCCGCTTGATGCCGTCGCTCGACCCCGCGGCGATGATGACCTCCTGCTGGTACGGCGTCGGCGGGCGGCCGATGATGCGAGCCGCGACCGCCTCGAAGTCGGCCGGGAAGGACGGCCCGGCGATGTAGGCGGCGATCTCGCTCTGGAGGGCGCTCTCCTGTGCGGCCGAGCGGGCCTCGATCACCTCGCGCCGGAGGTCCTCGTTCTGGCGGCGCAGGTCCTCGTTCTGGTCTTTCGCGTCGAGGAGATCGGACATCCAGGCCCAGCCGTCGCGGAACGGGCGGGCGACCCGCTCGCCGGCGACCTCGAACGGCATCAACACGGAGACGCCGATCCGCTGGGAGGCGTGCAACGGCCCCTCGTCGGACTCCCGGTAGTAGACGGTGATGAGGCCGAGCGAGACGAGCACGAGCACGGCGGCGACGAGCCGCGCTCTGAAAGCGCGTCCCGATCGCGAGGGAGGGCCATCGCCGCGCCGGACGGGGGCGTCCAGCACGGGGAGCCGTGCTGTTCGTTGCCGAGGCACGGAACAGACCAGTGTAGTGAATAGCCCGGCTTGCGTGAACCGGTTGCTGCGAGCCGCTTCTAGCGGCGTCGCCCGTTCCGCTGACGGGCCTTCGCGGAGCGGTGGATGACCTCGAACTCCTCGAGGCTGCGGCCGGAGCCGACCGCGACACACGTGAGCGGCGACTCGGCGAGTTGCACGGGCATCTGTGTCTCGTCCCGGAGCCGGTCGGCGAGGCCGTTCAGGAGCGCGCCGCCGCCGGCGAGCACGATCCCGCGGTCCATGATGTCGGCGGCGAGCTCGGGCGGCGTCTTGTCGAGGGTCGACTTGATCGCGTCGATGATCTGCCCGACCGGCTCGTCGAGGGCGCGGCGGGTCTCCTCCGAGGAGATCACAACCGTCTTCGGGAGCCCGGTGAGCATGTCGCGGCCCCGGACCTCGGCGGAGACCTCCTGCGGGAGCTCCCACGAGGAGCCGATCTCGAGCTTCAGCTCCTCGGCGGTCTGCTGGCCGATGAGGAGCTTGTACTCCTTCTTGATGTGGGCCATGATCGCCTCGTCCATCTCGTCGCCGCCGACGCGGATCGACTGGGAGACGACGATGCCGCCGAGCGAGATGACGGCGACCTCGGTCGTGCCGCCGCCGATGTCGACGATCATGTTCCCGGTGGGCTCGGAGACCGGCAGGCCGGCGCCGATCGCCGCGGCCATCGGCTCCTCGATCAGGTAGGCCTGGCGTGCGCCCGCGCTCAGGGTTGCCTCCTCGACCGCGCGCTTCTCGACCCCGGTGACGCCGCTCGGCACGCAGACGACCACGCGCGGGTGCGCGAAGCGGTTGTGGTGCACCTTCTGGATGAAGTGCCGGAGCATCTGCTCGGTCACGTCGAAGTCGGCGATGACGCCGTCCTTCAGCGGCCGGATCGCCGAGATCGTCCCGGGCGTTCGCCCGAGCATCCGCTTCGCCTCGATCCCGACCGCGTGCACCTCGCCCGTGCGCTGGTCGATCGCGACCACGGACGGCTCCGAGAGCACGATCCCGCGCCCGCGCACGTAGACGAGGGTGTTCGCCGTCCCGAGATCGACGGCCATCTCCCGCCCGCCGAACCCGCTCAAATAGCCCCAAAAGCTCATCGCAGACCTCGGTGAGTGTAACGACAAGCCCAAGCACGTCCACCGCGGCCACGTCCTGGGTCTGACCCCTCACATGTCCCGAAGGACGCGCGTTTTGATGCCAATCCTGTGGAAGACAAGCCGAGCTCCAGGGCGGGGTCTACGCTCGACGAGTGTCCAGACCGCTTCGCGTCCAGATCCCCGGAGGACTCTTCCACGTCACAGGCCGCGGAAACCGAAGGCAGCCCATCTTCCTCGACGAGGAGGACCGCGCTCACTTTCTCAGGATGCTCGAGGAGTTGAGTCGTGTGCGAGGCTGGATCGGGTACGGCTACTGCCTGATGCCGAACCACTATCACCTCGTGCTCGAGACGCCGGCGGGCGACCTCTCGAGTGGGATGCAGTGGCTGAACGGCCGTTACGCACAGGACTTCAACCATCGGCATGGGTGCGACGGGCACCTCTTTCAAGGTCGCTTCTACTCCGGGCAGGTCGAAAGTGATTGGCACCTCCTCGAACTCTCGCGGTACCTCGCTCGGAACCCGGTCCAGGCCGGGCTCTGCCGGCGACCACACGACTGGCAATGGGGCAGCTACCGCGCGGTCGCGGGCTTCGAGAGTTCGCCTGTCCCGAGGTTCCTTGACGCAGGCAGCGTCCTGAGGATGTTCGGACCGGGACGGCGATCCGCGCGACATCGATTCCGGACCTTCGTGAACGACGCGCTCGGCGTTCCACAGACCTGACCCTGGGGGCCACGTCAGGGGTCAGACCCCGGGCGTGGCCCGACTAGCCGATGCCGCGGGCGCCTGGGAAGCGCTCGGCGAGGAGGCGCACGAGCAGGGCCGCCGGCAGGCCGACGACGTTCAGGTAGTCGCCCTCGATGCGCTCCACGAAGGCGGCCCCGCGTCCCTGGATCGCATAGCCGCCGGCGCGGCCGCGCCACTCGCCGGTGCGGAGGTAGGCGGCGAGGTCCGTCGGGAGAGGGGTCGGAAGTCGACCCGGGTCTCCTCGTGCCCGACCTCCTCCCATTCTGGCCCGAGCAGGCAGAGGCCCGAGACGACCGCATGCGCGCGCCCGGCGAGGAGCGCGAGCATGGCCGCCGCTTCCTCCTCGTCGGCGGGCTTGCCGAGGATGCGCCCGTCCACGACGACCGCGGTGTCGACGCCGAGCACCGGGCGATCGCCGGCCTCCGCCGCCACCGACCGCGCCTTGCCGAGCGCGTGCGCCCGGACGAGCTCCGCCGGCGAGGCCCCGGCGTCGTCCCGCTCGTCGTACCGGGGCTCCACCACCCGGAAGGGGACGCCGAGCTGCTCGAGGATCGCCCGCCGCTGCGGGGAGGACGACGCGAGCACAAGCGGAGAGCTCACCGCTTCCGCGCGCGCCAGATCTCCTCCGACGGCCACCGGCGCGCCCACCAGCGCTCGGGCAGTCCGGGGTAGCGGTGCTCCGGCCCGCTCTCCTGCGCCTGCAGCTCGACGAGGTCGACGACCTCGAAGCCGGAGCGCCGCAGGAGCCGGATCCAGTCGCCGTAGCCGAGGTGGAACTCGACCGAGCCCGTGTCCGCCCACTCGAAGCGGTGCATGCCGAAGTAGGGCCGGAGGAGCTCACGGGCCGGGGGCTTCTCATCCTCGGGAGCGGTCAGGATGGCCAGCGTCCCGTTGCCGAGGAAGACGAGCTCCCCGCCGGGCCGCAGCAGGCGCGCCGCCTCGGGCACCCAGAGGTACGGGTCGGCCCAGATCGACGCCCCGTACTCCGAGACGGCGAGGTCGAAGCTCGCGTCGGGCAGCGGCACGGCCTCGGCGCTCGCTTCGACGAGGGGGAACTCGAGCCCGAACCGCTGCTGCATCGCGCGGGCGGTCTCCAGCTGGGCGGGCGTGACGTCGACGCCGACAGGGCGCGCCCCACGGCGGGCGAGCCAGGCGGAGAGGTAGGCGGTGCCGCAGCCGAGCTCGACGACGTCGAGGCCCTCGACGCTCGCGGGCAGAGCGCCCGCCTCGGCCTCCGGCACTCCCCAGACGCCCCAGGTGATCTCCTCGGACGCCCAGGCCGCCTCCGCCCCGGCCCCGTACTCGGGCGCCCAGGCCGTCCACTCCTCGCGGTTTCGCCTGGCGTGCTCCGGGAGGTCAGACAAGCTCGTCGTCGGAGAACCAGAGGGCGATCTCGCGTGCCGCCGACTCGGCGGAGTCCGACCCGTGCACGAGGTTGTCCGGCATGGCGAGCGCCAGGTCACCGCGGATCGTGCCGGGCGCCGACTCGACGGGGTTCGTCGCTCCCATCGTCGTCCGCACGACCTGGATCGGCCGCCTCGCCCTCGAGCACGAGCGCCAGCGTCGGCGAGGAGGTGATGAACTCGACGAGCTCGCCGAAGAACGGCTTCTCCCGGTGCTCCGCGTAATGCTCGTCAGCGAGACCCGAGCCCACGAGCACGAGCTTGGCCGCGCGGATCGCGAGCCCTCGCCGCTCGAAGCGCGCGAGGATCTCGCCCGCGAGCCGCCGCTGCACGGCGTCCGGCTTGATCAGGACGAGGGTGCGTTCCGCCACGACTCCTCCGCCCTCCTCTGCTCCTCCTCGTCCCGCTTCTTCGCCTTCCAGAAGATCCAGCAGACGTACCCGAGCACGGCCAGCGGGATCAGCATGCCGATCAGGACGGCGACGGTCAGCGCGGTCGAGCCGTCGTCGGTGAGGACGTACTGCTGCGCGAGGAGGAGCCCCACGCCGCCAGACTAACCGGAGAGGTTCTCGACGGCGCGCGGCGACTCGACGGGCGTCTCGCAGTAGGGACAGATCTGCCAGAGCGGCTCGAGAGGCGCCTTGCACCGGCGGCACGAGTCCTTGAGCTTCGTCGTGCAGACCGGGCAGGAGAGGAACTGCGGGTCGATCGCCGCGCGACAGACGGGGCAGCGCTCGGCGACGTCGAGGCTGTCCTCCATCGCCTTGATCTCGAGCTCGCGCTCGCGCACGTCCTCGATGTACTCGGGCGGGCGGAAGAACATGTAGAGGAGCGGCCCGATGAACGGCGGGAAGATCCCGAGCGCTACCGCCATGGCGAGGAGCCACGGGTCCTCGATCCGCCGTCGCGCGTCCTTGTACACCCAGTACGCCGACGCCAGCCAGAAGACGACGAGGAAGAACAGCGTCACGTTGCGGATGACGAGCCATGCCTGCGAGTCGAAGAAGTCGCCGACGAAGTCCAGCGGATCGCTCTCGTCCGTTGTCGTCGTCTGTGCGAGTAGGAGATGAAGACGCGTCACAGCAAGATCTTCCCAACGAACCAGCCTGCCCCAAACGCAATCGCCACGATCGCGAAGAGCACGACCGCCGCGAGGACGAAGGCGCTCAGCCGCTCGCCGACGCTTGCCATGGTAGACACGGGGACCGGACGGAGGCGAGGTCTGCGAGCAGGTAGAGCGATCCCGTGACGAGGAGGGCGCCGTCCGCGCCGGCGAGCTCGAGCCCGCGCTCGCGGGCCGCGACCGGGTCGGCGACGCCCTCGACGTGCCGGAAGAAGCGGCCGGCGAGCCGTTCGAGCTCCTCGGCCGAGAGCGCGCGCGGGCTCGACGACGAGGTCGCCACGAGCCTGCCGCCGAGGGCCGAGAGCGCGGCGAGCATGTCCTCGGCACCCTTGTCGGCGAGGATCGATACGACCAGCACCCAGTCTGCGCTGGGGACGCGGGTGAGGAGGTAGCCGACGGCCGCGAGGTTGTGTGCGCCGTCCCAGATCTCGAGCGGGGACTCGCCGACCCGCTCGAGCCGGCCGGGGACGACGACGTCCGCGAGGGGAGCGGGGTCGACGGTGCGGCCGAGGAACGACTCGGCGGCCGCATGGGCGAGCGCGGCGCTCGAGCCGGAGACGACGGTGACGCCGGCGGCGCCGGCCTCCCTCGCCGCCTCCTCCCACTCGGGCTCGCCGAGGACGACGAGCGCCCCGGGACGGACCACGGCCAGCTTCTCGGCGGCGATCTCGGCGCGGGTCGTCCCGAGCACGTCGGCGTGCTCGACCGCGACGTTCGTGAGGACGACCACCGGTGCGTTCAGGACGTTGGTGGCATCGTGCCGACCGCCGAGCCCCGCCTCGACGACGGCGGCCTCGACGCCGGCCGCGGCCAGCTCGGCGAAGGCGGCGGCCGTCAGCGCCTCGAACTGGGTGGCGCCGACGGCCTCGGCCTCGGCGCGCACGCGGCCGAGCGCGGCCTCGAGATCGGCTTCGTCTCCGCCGACGCGGATTCGCTCCGACCAGGAGAGCACGTGCGGCGAGGTGTACGCGCCCGCGAGGACGCCCTCGGCGAGAAGGAGAGCCTCGGCCGACCGGGTCGTCGTCGTCTTGCCGTTCGTGCCGACGACGTGGATCGCCCTGAAGCGGCGCTCCGGGCCGCCGAGCCGCTCGAGAAGCTCGCGCATCCGCCCCAGCCCGAACTCCTCGGGCCAGGGGCTCAGGCCCTCGAGCCAGGCGAGGTTCTCAGCCGCCGAGCGCATCGAAGCTCGCGCCGGTAGCGCCGGAGCTTCTCGCGCTCGCCCTCGACGACGTCCGGCGGCGCGTTCGCGACGAACCGCTCGTTGGCGAGCATGTCCTCCGAGCGAGCGACCTCCTGGCGGAGCCGGGCGATCTCGCCCTCGCGACTGCCGTTGACCGGGAGCTGCGCGGCCCGGACGACGGCCTCGAGGATCCGGCGCTCGTCGCCGGAGAGGTCGACCACCACGCCGCTTCGGCGCGCGATCTCGGCGGCGTCGCGGACCCGCTCGAGCGCGTTCGCGTCCGCGGCGAACCGCTCGTCCGCCTCTGGCCACGGCGAGACGATCAGGCGGTCTTCCCGCGCGGGAAGCTGCGACCAGATCTCCTCGGTCACGTGGGGCATCGCCGGGTGGAGCAGGGCGACGAGCCGCTCGAGCGCGGCGAGCGCGGTCGCGGCGGCGTCGGGGTCGTCCTCGTAGAGGCGCGGCTTGATCGCCTCGGCGTACCAGTCGCAGAAGTCGTCGAACGTGAGGCTGTAGAGGGCCTTCACGGCGGCGGCGAAGTCGAAGCGCGCCCACGCCTCCTCCACCGCTGTCCGGGCGGCGTCGAGGCGCGCGAGCACCCAGCGCTCCTCGATCGCCTGCGGCCGGACCGCCGGTTCGGCGCCCGCCGCGTTCGCCAGGATGAGACGGGCGACGTTCCAGAGCTTCGTCGCGAGCTTCCGCCCCTCGGCGATCGCCCCCTCCGAAAAGCGCACGTCCTGCGTCGAGGACATCTTCATCAGCCCGTAGCGGGTCGCGTCGGCCCCGTGGGCGTCGACCATGTCGAGCGGGTCGATGCCGGTGCCGAGGCTCTTCGACATCCGTCGGCCGTCCGGGGCGAGGACGGTCGTGTTGATGATGACGTCACGGAAGGGGACGTCGCCGACGAGCTCGAGGCCCGTCCAGATCATGCGGTTGACCCAGAGCCGGATGATCTCGCGGGCCGTCGAGTTGACGTCGCCCGGATAGTAGCGACGGAGGTCCTCGGTGTCCTCCGGCCAGCCGAGGGTGGCGTACGGCCAGAGGGCCGAGGAGAACCAGGTGTCGAGGACGTCCGGGTCGCGCTCGAGCTCGCCCGACCCGCACTCCGCGCAGGCCGCGGGCGGCGGCCAGGCGCAGGTCGCGTGGCCGTCCGGGCAGTACCAGACCGGCAGCTGATGGCCCCACCAGAGCTGCCGCGAGACGTTCCAGTCGGGGATCTCCTCGAGCGAGCGGATCGCGAACGCGTGCTGCGACTCGGGGTGGTAGCGGACGCGACGCTCGCGCAGCGCGGCGAGGGCGGGCCTGCGGGGCTCCTCGATCGCCAGCCACCACTGGAGCGAGACGAGCGGCTCGATGCGGGTGTGGCAGCGCTCGCACGTGCCGACGTTGTGCCTGTACGGCTCGCGCCTCTCGAGGCGGTCGTGCTCGCGGAGCCACGCGATCACGGCCTCGTCCGCCTCCCGCTGCGTCTTCCCGGCGAGCTCGCCCGTGGCCTCGCCCATGCGGCCGTCGAGGCCGATCACCGTCAGCACGGGCAGGTCGTGGCGCCTGCCGATCTCGAAGTCGGTCGGATCGTGCCCCGGGGTTATCTTGAGCGCGCCCGTCCCGAACTCGGGGTCGACGAGGTCGTCGGCGATCACCGGCACGCGCCGCTCGACGAACGGGACCTCGACCTCCTTGCCGACGGCGCCGCGGTAGCGCTCGTCCTCGGGGTGGACGGCCACCGCGACGTCGGCCAGGATCGTCGCCGGCCGCACCGTCGCGACCGTGATCGCGCCGGAGCCGTCGGTCAACGGGTAGCGCGCGTAGGTGAGCGTGTCGTCCATCGGCTCGTGCACGACCTCGAGGTCGGAGATGGCGGTCTCGTGGAACGGGCACCAGTTGACGATCCGGTTCGCGCGGTACATCCAGCCGCGATCCCAGCAGTGGACGAAGAAGCGCATGACGGCCTCGATGTAGGCGTCGTCCATCGTGAACCGTTCGCGGTCGTAGGCGAGCGACGCGCCAAGACGGCGGTACTGGCCCATGATCGTCCGCCCGGTCTCCTCGAGGTGACGCCAGACCCGCTCGACGAATGCCTCGCGCCCGATCTCCTTGCGCGAGGTGCCCTCGGCGACGAGTTGCTTCTCGACGACGTTCTGCGTCGAGATGCCGGCGTGGTCGTAGCCAGGCTGCCACAGCGTGTCGAAGCCGCGCATCCGGTGCCAGCGGACGAGCACGTCCTGGAAGGTGCCGTTGAGCGCGTGGCCGATGTGGAGGGCGCCGGTCACGTTCGGCGGCGGGACGGCGATCACGAAGGTCTCCTCGCGCCGCTTGCCCGCGCCGGCCCGGTAGAGGCCCTCGGCCTCCCACGTCTCCTGCCACCGGCGCTCGACGCCCTCCGGGCGGTAGATCGGCTCCATGCCGAGGATTCTAGGCACGCTCTTCGCCGCGGCTCGCCCTCCTGGCAGACTTCAGGCATGGCTGGAGGTCGCCCGTGACGCAGGTCGCTCCCGATCCGCTCGAGGCCGGGCGCGCCGCGCTCCTGCGCCGCGAGTGGGTCGAGGCCTACGAGCTCCTGCGGAGCGCGGACGAAAGCGCCGAGCTCGGGCCCGAGGACATCCTCCTCGTGGGCGAGGCGGCGATGTGGAACGGCCACCAGGAGGACCTCGTCGCCTACCTCGAGCGCGCCTACCGCGGCTACCTGCAGGAGAGCAACACGCTCCGGGCCGCCTACGTCGCCACCTGGCTCGCCCACGAGCAGAAGAACAACCTCCAGGCCTCGATGGCGAACGGGTGGATGGCGCGGGCGAAGCGCCTGCTCGACCTCGAGCCCGAGGCCCCCGAGCACGGGTACTGGGCGCTGCAGAAGAGCCTTGTGGAGCTCGGCGAGGGCAACGCCGCCGAGGCGCTGCAGCAGGCGAGGCAGGCGGAGGAGCTCGGCCGCCGCTTCGGCGACCGCAACCTCGAGATCCGCGGCATCCAGCGACGGGGAAACGTGCTGATCGAGCGGGGCGAGGTGGCCGAGGGCAAGCTCCTGCTCGACGAGGCCAGCGCGGCGGCGCTGGCGGGCGAGCTCGACCCCTTCTCGACGCTGACCGTCTACTGCAACACGATCGGGGCATGCCGCGACGTGGCCGACTTCGAAAGCGCCGGCGAGTGGACGGCCCGCGCGACCGACTTCTGCGACGCGAACTCGATGACCGCCTTCCCGGGCATGTGCCGCGTGAACCACGCCGAGGTGATGAAGTTCAAGGGCCGGCTGACCGAGGCACAGGAGCTCGCGGGCCGGGCCGGCGAGGAGCTGCGCGCCTGGAATCCGCGGATCGCCGGCGCCGCGTTCTACGAGCTCGGCGAGGTACGGCTGCGGCTCGGGGAGCTCGCCCAGGCGGAGCAGGCTTTCCGGGAGGCCGACGAGTTCGGGCGCAATCCCGAGCCGGGCCTGTCGCTCCTCCGGCTGACGCAGGGGAACGCGAAGGGCGCGCTCGCGTCGATCCGGCGCGCCGTCGCGAACGACGAGCTCGGCCTGCCCGCGCAGGCGCGCATGCTGCCCGTCGCCGTCGAGATCGCCGTCGCCGCGGGCGAGCCCGACGAGGCTGTGGGTTACGCGGAGAGGCTGGCCGCGATCGCCGAGGAGTTCGATAGCTCCGCCCTCCGCGCCGGCGCGGCCTTCACGCAAGGACAGGTGGCCCTGGCGCGCGGCGAGGCTGACGCCGCCTACAACCACTTCCGCCACGCGCGCACGACCTGGGAGTCGACGGGCGCCACCTACGACGTCGCGCGCGCGCGAGAGCAGCTCGGGAAGGCGCTTCAGGCGAGCGGCGACGAGGACGCGGCGATCTGGGAGCTGCAGGCCGCAGCTGCGCGCTTCGAGCGCCTCGGCGCCGTCCGCGACGCCGACCGCGTCGCGGAGCTCCTCATGCGGGACACGTCCACCGAGGTCCGGAAGACCTTCCTCTTCACCGACATCGTCGGCTCGACGGAGCTCGCGAGCGCGGTGGGTTCCGACCGGCACTGGGTCAACCTCCTCCGCCGGCACGACGACGCGCTGCGGGCGATCTTCGCCGACTACACCGGCCAGGTCGTCGACCACACGGGCGACGGCTTCTTCGTGGTCTTCGAGGAGGCTGCCGACGCGGTCGGCGCCGCCGCCGCCGTCCAGCGCGCAGTCGACCAGGAGTTCGAGTTCGACATCCGCATCGGCGTCCATACGGACGGCGCCCTGAAGATGCGGGAGAACTACCACGGCAAGGGCGTGCACGCCGCGGCCCGGATCGGCGCCGCGGCTGAGGGCCGCGAGGTGCTGGCGAGCCTCGCCACGGTCGCCGGCCTCTCGCAGTTCGCGGTCGCCAACCCGCGCGCGCTTGCGCTGAAGGGCTTCAAGGAGCCCGTGGACGTGTGCTCGGTGGAGTGGTCGGCCGCCTAGGCGCTGCCGCGGCCGCGCTCGCCGGGACGCTCCTCGTGGCGGCGTGCGGCGGCGGCTCGGAGTCCGTGACGATCACGGAGATCCAGACGTCGACGGTGACGGCGACGACCACCGTGACCGTGACGGAGACGCAGGCGGAGAGGACGACCACCACGGGGACCGTCGGGGCGGCCCCCGACCTCGCCACGCGGACCTTCCAGATGCCCTCCCGCAACATCGGCTGCCTGTTCGGGTTTCAGCGGTTGCGCTGCGACATCCTGAGCGGCCTCGATCCGGAGCCGACCGAGGCCTGCGACTTCGACTGGGTCGGAGTCGACATGGGGGTGACGGGGCCCGCGGCGGCGAACTGCGGCAGCGACACCGTCTACGACGCCGGAGCGCCGACGCTCGCCTACGGCTCGACCTGGGGGCGGGCCGGAATCGTCTGCGAGTCGAGCCAGAGCGGGCTTCGCTGCGCGAACGGCGAGGGCCACGAGTTCGTGCTCGCGCGCGGCAGCTGGTCGGCCTCCTGAGGCGCTGGTCGGCCCGGATCAGACCGCGGCCAGCGTGTACCCGGAGATGTCGGCGGCGACGAGGCAGCCGGTCCCGGGCGAGGCCGACACCCGCGCCGACGACCCTACGTCCAGAGTGGACAGGCCCTGGGGTCTGACCCCAGGACGTGGCCGCAGAGGACACCTTGTGTGTCACGAAACAGTCACAGTGGCCGAGGGAAGCACCGCGCCTTCCCCCTGCGGCGAGACGGGCTTGCGGGCGATCAGGCGCCTCCAAACGGCCAGGGCCGTTCGGGGCCCGGCCGGGGGTCAGACCCCGGGGAGCGTCCGGCGAGACGCGTCCGGGGGGCGGGCTCTCAGGCCGACTCTTCTTCGAGCTCGTCCAGGGCGAGCGCGGCGCCGCCGCTCGTGACGAGCGTCGGGCGGAGGTTGCGCTCGATCGTCTCCTTCGTGATCACGCACTTGGAGACGTCCTTGCGGGACGGGAGCTCGAACATGACGTCGAGGAGCGCCAGCTCGATGATCGAGCGTAGGCCGCGCGCGCCGGTCTCGCGCTCGAGCGCCTTGTCGGAGATCTGCCAGAGCGCGTCGTCCGTGAACACGAGCTCGACGTTGTCGTAGGAGAAGAAGCGCTGGTACTGCTTGACGAGCGCGTTCTTCGGCTCGAGCAGGATCTGGACGAGGTCCTCGCGCATGAGCTGGTGCACGGCGGAGACGACGGGGAGCCGGCCGATGAACTCGGGGATGAGCCCGTAGGAGAGGAGGTCTTCCGGCATCACCGAGGAGAGGAGCTCCGTCGACTCGACCGACTTGCGCGACTTGATGTCGGCGCCGAAGCCGACCTGGTTCTTGCCGATGCGCTTGGCGATCAGCTTCTCCAGCCCGGCGAACGCGCCGCCGCAGATGAAGAGGACGTTCGTCGTGTCGATCGAGAGGAACTCCTGGTGCGGGTGCTTGCGGCCGCCCTGCGGCGGGACGCTCGCGACCGTGCCCTCGAGGATCTTGAGGAGCGCCTGCTGCACGCCCTCGCCGGAGACGTCGCGCGTGATCGACGGGTTGTCCGCCTTGCGCGCGATCTTGTCCACCTCGTCGATGTAGATGATCCCGGTCTCGGCCTTCTTGACGTCGAAGTCGGCGGCCTGGATCAGCTTCAGGAGGATGTTCTCGACGTCCTCGCCGACGTAGCCGGCCTCGGTCAGCGCCGTCGCGTCCGCGATCGCGAAGGGGACGTTGAGGATCCGCGCAAGCGTCTGCGCCAGGAGCGTCTTCCCGCAGCCCGTCGGGCCGAGCAGGAGGATGTTCGACTTCTGCAGCTCGACGTCGTCGTCGTCGGCCGCCATCTGCACGCGCTTGTAGTGGTTGTAGACGGCGACCGAGAGCGTACGCTTTGCCTCCTCCTGCCCGACGACGTAGTCGTTCAGGATCGAGTAGATCTCCTTCGGCCGGGGCAGGTTGTCGAGGTCGAGCTGCGCCGGGGAGGTCAGCTCCTCGTCGATGATCTCGTTGCAGAGATCGATGCACTCGTCGCAGATGTAGACGCCGGGCCCGGCGATGAGCTTCTTCACCTGCCGCTGGCTCTTCCCGCAGAAGCTGCAGAGAAGCTGTTCGTTACCGTCGGTCGCTCGGGCCATGTCTCTCTACCTTGTACCTCGAAATCGCTCGGCTGACTAGGACGCCGCCGCCATCGCCGGGGTGCCCCGGTGGGAGATCACAGTGTCGATGATGCCGTAGTCGAGCGCTTCCTGCGCGGTCATGAAGTAGTCGCGCTCCATGTCCTTGCCGACCTTGTCGAGATCCTGCTTCGTGTGGCGGGCGATGATCTCCTCGAGCAGGCGCTTCATGGAGAGCGTCTCGCGGGCCTGGATCTCGATGTCGGTCGCCTGGCCCTGGAAGCCGGCCGAGACCTGGTGGATGAGGATCTTGGAGTGCGGCGTCGCCATGCGCTTTCCGTCCGTCCCGCCCGCGAGCAGGAGCGCGCCCATCGACATCGCGATCCCGACGCAGATGGTCTGGATGTCGGGCTTGATGTACTGCATCGTGTCGTAGATCGCCATGCCGGCGTAGACCGAGCCGCCCGGCGAGTTGATGTACACGGAGATGTCCTTGTCCGGGTCCTCGGACTCCAGGTGGATCAGCTGCGCCACGATCAGGTTGGCGATCTGGTCGTCCACCGGGGTCCCGAGGAAGATGATTCTCTCGTTCAGGAGTCGCGAGTAGATGTCGAAGGCGCGCTCGCCTCTCGACGTCTGCTCGACGACCATGGGGATCAACGGGCTCATGTGCCTCCCTCGCTTCCTGGCGTCCATATCTTCATCTCGGTAGGGGCGTTCTCCTTCTCGGGCGTCCACAGCTTCTCGCGGGCGTCGGCGAGGTCGATCGGGATCCGCTCGATCCCGGCCACGACCTCGTCCAGCGCCTTCCGCATCCGCAGGTCGCCCCGCAGCTGCTCGAAGCCGGCGCCGTCGCGCGCCGTGACGAGGAGGGCGTCCGGGTCCTCCCCGGCCCCCTCGGCCTCGCCGCGCACGAGCTCCTCGACCTCCTCGTCGCCGACCTCCAGCTCGAGCTTGTCGGCGACGGCCTCGAGCGCGAGCTCGCGCTTGAGCGCCTGCTCGGCCTCGGCCCGCAGGCGCAGGACGATCTCTTCCTGGGACTGGCCGGTCATGGCCAGGTAGACCTCGAGACTGAGGCCGCGCCGCTCGAGCGAGCGGACGAAGCCGGTGGCCAGCTCGGCGGTGCGGCGCTCGACCATCGGCTCGAGCGAGTCGAACCTCGACGCGGCGACGAGAGCGTCGACCGCGTCCTGCCGCAGCTTGAGCTCGAGCTCGACCTCGAGCTGCTCGCGCAGCCGCGCCTCGATGTCGGAGCGCAGCTCCGCGAGCGTCTCGAACTCGCTGGCCGCTGTCGCGAGCTCGTCGTCGAGCGGCGGCAGCACCTTCTCCCTCATCTCACGGAGGGTCACCTCGACCGTGGCCTGGCGGTCGTCCGCGAGCTCGAACTCGACCTGGCGCGCGTCGCCCGGGGAGAGGCCGACGAGCGCGGCCTCGATCTCGTCCACGAGCCGGCCGCTGCCGACCTCGAAGGCGTAGTCGCGCTGGGTGACGCCGATCTCGTCGCCCTCCAGGTCGATGACGACGACGTCGCCCGGCTGCACCGGCCGCCCCTCGACCGTCGAGAGGTCGGCCACGGACTCGCGCAGGCGGTCGAGCTCGGCGTCGACGAGCTCGGCGGGCACGTCTGCTTCGGGCACACCCACCTCGAGTTCCGTCCAGTCGGCCAGCTCCGGCGTGGGGACGACCGAGACCGTGGCGGTGAAGCGGAAGCCCTCGCCGGTCTCCGGCGGCGCGCCGTCCCCGAAGTCGACCTCCGGATTCGCCACCGGGCGCACGCCCGAGGTGGCGGCCGCGTTCCAGAACCAGCCGTCGAGGTGACTCCTCACCGCCTCCTCCCAGAGCGCCTCGCGGCCGACGCGCGCCACGACGACCTGAACGGGCGCCTTGCCCTTGCGAAAGCCGGGGATCCGGAGCGACTCGGCGAGATCGGACGCCGCGTGCTCGAGCGCGTGCTGGACGTCCGCCTCGGGCACTTCGACCTCGAGGCGGACCTTGCTTTCGGGCAGCTCTTCGACCTTCGTCTTCACTGCGGGCCATTCTGTCAGAAGCATGTGGGTCTCCCGGGCATGGCCAGGATCGAGCTGACCGTCTCGCCCGGGGCCGTCCGCAGCGAGCTCGCGGGCCGGCACGGCGACGGCTGGCGCGCCCGGGTGGCGGCGCCGCCCGAGCGCGGACGCGCCAACCGCGCGCTGGTCGAGCTCCTCGCCGCCGCGCTCGGCGTCCGCCGCGACCAGGTGACGGTCGTCGCGGGCCACGGCGGCCGGCGCAAGGTCGTCGAGGTCGAGGGCCTCGACGCCGCCGAGCTCGACCGCCGCCTCGAAGCCGCTTCTTGACGGCCGGGCGCGGCGGCGGGACGATCGGGCCGCCGTCCACGAGGGAGGAAGGGATGCCGGAGCTCAGAGCCGACGTCGAGAACGGGCCGTGGCCACAGGATCCCGGGGAGGTCTGCGATCTGGTCATGAAGGGGGGTGTCGCGAGCGGAGTCGTCTATCCCGGCGCCATCCTGGCGCTGGCGAAGCGCTACCGGTTCCGGAACGTCGGCGGCACGTCCGCCGGCGCGATCGCGGCCACCGTGACCGCGGCCGCCGAGCTCGGCCGGCGCGAGGAGGCGGGCGGGGGCTTCGAGCGCCTGCGCGAGCTGGCCGACGCGATCTGCGAGCCCGGCCGCGTCCTCGGCCTCTTCCAACCCGAGCCCGAGAACCGGCAGATCTTCGACCTGGCGGTGCGGATGCTCGACGCGAAGGCGAAGGGCGCCCGCGCGCGGAACCGCGTGATCGCCCACTCGCTGCGGCTGCTCTGGCTCCCGATCGCGCTCCTTGTGCTGGCCTGGACGGCCGCGGTCTCCGTCGCCGGGTATGCGCTCTACCTCTGGCTCGGCTGGTGGTCGGCGCTCACATGGCCGGCGCTGGCCGCATCGGCCGCCGTCGGCATCGGCTTCCTGGCCACGTGCGCAGTGATCGTGGGAGTCGCCCGGCCGGGGCTCGCCCTCACGCGGACGCTCGGGAGCCGCGACGCCGGGTTCGGCCTCTGCCCCGGCACCTCCCAGCCTGGCTTCGGCGCGCCCGCGCTCTCGGACTGGCTCCACGAGCACATCCAGCGCTGCGCGGGCCGCGGGCCCGAGGACGCGCCGCTCACCTTCGCCGACCTGAAGGCCGACGTCGACGCGCGCTCGATCGCCCTCCAGCTGATGACGACGGACGTCAGCTCCGGCCGTCCTGTCCGCCTCCCGCTCCCCGAGGACAACCCCTTCTACTTCGACGCCGCCGAGATCGGTCGCGTCGTCCCCGCGGGCGTCGCCGGCTGGATGCGCGACCGCTCGGAGACGACGATCGAGATCGGCGGGCGGACGCTGCACAAGGTCCCGGGCGCGGCGATGCCCGTCCTCCTCGCGACCCGCATGAGCCTCGCGGTCCCGGGCCTGCTGGCCTCGGTGCCCTTTTACGAGCCCCGCGAGGACGTGCGCCGCGGCTACGCCGAGCACTGGTTCTCGGACGGCGCGGTCACGAGCAACTTCCCTGTGCACTTCTTCGACGCCCTCCTCCCCGGCCACCCGACGTTCGGCCTCGACCTGATGGGCGCGCCGGACCAGGAGCTGGCCGGGGTCATCGACGACGCGAGCGCCGACCCCACGCTCCGCCACGTCTACCTTCCGGGCGGGCCCGCCGATCCGGAGCCGCTCCGCTGGGCCGGGATCAGCGGCTTCGGCGGCTTCCTCGGGCAGGTGCTGGACACGGGGCTCAACTGGCGCGACACCCTCCAGATGGAGATGCCCGGCTTCCGCGAGCGCGTCTGCCACATTCGGCTCGCCGCCGCCGAGGGCGGCCTCAACCTGAGCATGGACGAGGAGGCCGTCCGCGGCCTGATGATGCGCGGGGCCTACGCGGGCGAGTCGTTCGCAGGCTTCAGCTTCCCGACGCACCGCTTCACCCGCTACTTGACGCTCATGCAGATGCTCGAGACCGAGCTCGGGCGGGCGCGCGACCGGTTCGGCTACGACCGCTCGGAGGGCGCCGACCCGGGCTGGTTCCGGGAGCGGCTCTCGGCGACACTCGGCGAGGCCGCCTACCCGTGGTCGAACGCGAACGACGCCGCCTGGTGCGCGGAGGCGCGGGAGGCGACCCAGGCCGTGCTCGATCGTGTCGGGCAGTGGGGCTCGGACGAGCCGGGCAGCCTGGGCTTCGACCGTCCCGACCAGACGCCGACGCCCCGGCCTGCGCTCCGGATCGTGCCCCCTGTCTAGCCGAGGCGGGCCTCCTCGAGGTCGAGGTCGCGCACGACCCGCCGCAGGATCTCGTCGTCGATGTGGCCGCTCCGCTGCAGGTCGAGGACGGCGGCGCGCTCGACCTCGAGGAGCTCGAGCACGAGCCGTCGGTAGGCGGCCGACTGATCCTCGATCGACCCGTCGGCGTCGGGATCGAAGCGCGAGCCGAAGCGGTCCCGGCGGAAGGCGAACATCCCGCGCAACCGGTCGGCCGTGTCCTCCCGGACCCAGTCCTCCTCGACGAGCTCCTCCAGCCGGGAGAGCGCCGCCTCGGCCGCATGGATGCGCGCCTTCGCCTCCTCGGTCTCGGGCAGGCCGTCCGCGGGCAGGCGGAGGACGCGGATGAGCGCCGGTAGGCTCAGGCCCTGGAGCACGAGCGTGCCGAGGATCACCGTGAAGGTCAGGAAGATGATCAGCTCGCGGTTCGGGAAGGCGGAGCCGGCGTCGGTCGTCAGCGGGAGCGCGAGCGCGGCGGCGAGGGAGACGGCACCCCGCATTCCGGACCAGGCGACGACCACCGCTCCCTTCCACGGCGCCGCGCCGCCGCCGTCCAGCGCGCCCCGCCGGGGCAGGGGGGCGTACGTGGCGACGAAGACCCAGAGGAACCGTGTCGCGATCACGACCCCGATCACGACCGCCGCGTAGGCGATCAGGGTTCCGGTCGAGCTGCCGGAGAGCGCGTCGAGGATCACCGGCAGCTGCAGGCCGATGAGGACGAACAGGAGCCCGTTGAGGAGGAAGAAGAGGATCTCCCAGACGGCGATGCCCTGCAGCCGGGTCCGGGCCGAGGTGAGCTCGAGCGTGTACCAGCCGAGGTAGATGCCGGCGGCGACGGCCGCCAGCACGCCGGAGACGCCGGCGGCCTCCGCCGGGAGGTAGGCCAGGTAGCCGGTCAGGACGGAGATGGTGATCTCGACGGGCGAGTTGTCGAGCCGCCGCCGCACGTGGCGGACGACGACGGCGACCCCGAGGCCGATGGCGACGCCCCCGACGACGTCGAGCACGAAGCTGCCGGCGGCCGACGGTAGCGAGAACGCGCCCGTGACGACGGCGGCGACCGCGTACTTGTAGGCGACGAGCGCCGTGCCGTCGTTGACGAGGCTCTCGCCCTCGACCAGGGAGACGAGCCGCCGCGGCAGCCCGACCCGCTCGGCGATCGCGGCCGCCGCTGTCGGGTCGGTCGGCGAGACGATCGCGCCGAGGACGAACGCGCACGGCCAGGAGATGCCCGGGACGACCGCGTGGATCGCGACGGCGACGAAGACCATCGTCAGGAGGACGAGGCCGACGGCGAGCATCGCGATCGGGCCCACGTTCGCGCGGAGCTCGCGCACGGACGTGAAGAAGGCCGCGCCGTACAGGAGCGGCGGCAGAACCGCGATGAGGACGAGGTCCGGCGGCAGCTCGATCGGCGGGATTCCCGGGACGAAACCGAGCACGAGCCCGCCGAGGACGAGCAGGATCGGATACGGGATCCGCACCCAGTCGGCGATGACGATGAGCGCGATCGACGCCGTCAGGAGGGCGAGCAGAACGAGGCTGTCGTCGGCCGTGAACATCAGGTCGTGGCGATCATGCTCACGCGGGCTCCGGGCTGCCGGTGGATGCAGGCGCGCAGCTCGGCGCCTAGCGTTGCAGACGGACAAGGAACCCTGCCGCCTCCCCCTTCGGGGAGGGCTCGACCCTCCCCTCCCCGGCACGCGGAACGCCCCCGCCCCGGCCGGGGCGAAGCCAGAAACAGTGACGCCCCGGTTTCCCGGGGCGTCAGCGGTCAGTGCTCTTCAGCGTGAGGACTCACGCCGGCGAGAGGCAGAACTCGGCGTAGCCGAGTCCGTACGGCTTCCCGTTCTTCGGGTTCGTCGGCGCGTACAGGCCGGCGTCGGAGAAATGAACCGGCGGGTACGGGTAGAAGTAGACGTTCGAGTTCTTACCGCCCTTCACGATCACCGCCCGGACTGCGGGAACGTTGTTCAGGACATACCAGTCGAGCGCCTTGCCCTGGACGAAGAGATAGACCCCGCCCTGGCTCGCTCCGTTGACCGGCGAGCTGAACCTCACCGACTCGGAGCCCACGTTCTGCAGGTCCGAGCAGCGCACTCCGCCGTCCATGACCACCGGCTCGATGCCCCGGTACGAGGAGGCTGTCGCGACGCCGACGATCACGAGCGCCAACGCGGCCACCGGTACCAGAGCAAGCATGAATCTACGCACAGAAACCCCCATTCCTTCCCATGGAGTAGCTCGTACCCAAACGTAGTGAAACCGGGCGACGAAGTCGAGACCAGGAAATTCGGCCTGCGCGACGGAAGCCGCCTAGCCGTTCGCCGAGGGTGCGGTGACGTCACGGAAGCCGCCGCCTCGACGAGGAGAGGGCGGAACAGGCGCGGACAAGGTGATTCGCCCAGGCGACCGATGCGGGCGAGAGGACTCGAACCTCCAAGGGCTTTCGCCCAACGGGACCTAAACCCGTTGCGTCTGCCAGTTCCGCCACGCCCGCGCGTGCATCAAACGATAGCTCTCGGGTACAACCCCGCCCGATGCACTCGGACGAGCCTCTCCCCGACGGCGCGACAGCGCCGCAGCCCGAGCGTGACGAGCCCCGCCTCGAGAATCCCGGCCTGCGCGACCTCTCCTTCCGCGACTGGCGCGCGGTCGTCGTCCGCGGCGTCCGCGAAGCGCTCTCCGACCACGTCACCGACATCGCTGCGTCCCTCTCCTACTACGCCTTCCTCGCCATCCCTGCGGTTCTCCTCGTCGCGGTCGGGATCTTCGCTCAGACGGCCGGATCCGGGACGATCGAGTCGATGCTCAACCGACTGGAGGGCGTCGTCCCCGAGGAGGCGATCACGCTGATCGAGGACAGCCTCACCCGCGTGACCGAGAACCGAAGCGGCGGGATCGCGCTCATCGCCGTCGGCTTCGTGCTCGCCCTCTGGACCGCGAGCGGTGCCATGAATGCGCTGATGCGAGGGCTCAACCGCGTCTACGACCGCGAGGAGACGCGGAACATGATCAAGCAGCGGCTCACCGCGCTCGGGATGCTCGCCTGCCTCCTCGTCGCGTTCGGGCTCGCCTTCGGGCTGCTCGTACTCGGCCCACTCCTGAGCGACCGGGTCGGCGAGGCCCTCGGCATCGAGAGCTTCTTCAGCTGGCTCTGGTGGATCCTCGAGTGGCCGATACTGATCCTCGGGCTCCTCGGCGCGTTCGCCGGCGTCCTCTACCTCGGCCCGAACGTCGCTCATCCGCGCCTCAGGTTCCTCACGCCCGGCGCCGTCGCCGCGGTGCTGATCTGGCTCGTTGCCTCCGGCGGCTTTGCCTTCTACGTGAGCGCTTTCGCCTCCTACAACAAGGCGTGGGGCTCCCTCGGCGCCGTCATCGTCATGCTCACCTGGCTCTGGCTCTCGGCCCTCGCGCTCCTACTCGGTGCCGAGATCAACGCCGAGGTCGCGCGGAGCCGCGAGCTCCGGCAGGGCAAGCCCGCCGAGGTCGACCTCCAGACGCCCGTGAAGGCGTAGGCGGACCGCGGGGCTACACTCAGCCGCGGGCCCCGTAGCTCAGCGGACAGAGCGGCGGACTTCGAATCCGCGTGCGGAGGTTCGACTCCTCCCGGGGCCACTCGTTCCGTCGCTCGCGTGGCCCGGAAGCCGCAGAGAGCTTGCCTCCCGACGACGCCTTTCGACGGCCGGCAACTGCTCGCCGGCGCGTGTTTGTTGTGGCCGTCGTTTGCGAGTACAGTGAGGGCACGGGAGCAGTCTTTGCGGCAACCTCGAAGGCGGTGACTGGAGCCGGGCTCGTTCAGCGGAACCGGCCTCCATTCCGTGCTCTCGATTGGCAAGCAAACGTGCGCCGCCGGCCCCTCTAGGGCCTCCGGGCGTCCGCAAGCGGGTGAGATGAACCGATGACCACGGTGCAAACACTCAGGGCTCGCCTGCGGTCGGGCGCCGGCCGCTCCGTCGTCGGATCGCTCGGCGCGTCCGGCGGCCTGCAGCTGCTCGTCATCGTCAGCGGCGTCCTCGTCGCACGGAGCCTCGGCCCCCAGGACCGCGGCTATCTCGCGCTGCTGACCGTCATCGCGACCCTCTGTGCGATTTTCGGGACCCTCGGGCTCCCCGCGGCGGTGACCTACTACATCGCCCGCGATCCGAGTCATGCCCGCAGGATCACATCGTCGCTGGCCTGGGTCGGCGCGCTCCAGCTGGGAGCAGTCGTCGTCGTCCAGGCCGTAGCCCTTGCCGCCATCGCGGCTTCCGACCCGGCGCACGTCAAGGTGGCAGCGGCAATCTCGCTCCTCCTGCCCCCCGGAATCCTGGCGCTTCACTTCGGGCTCGCGATCCTGCAGGGACAACGCCGGTTCACCCCGTTCAACATCCTCCGCATCATTCCGACGACCGCCTACGTCGTGGGCGTCGTCGTCCTCTACCTCCTCGACCTCGCCGAGCTCGTCCCGTTCATGGCGCTCTGGGCCAGCGTCAACCTCATCGGAGGATTCTTTGCCCTCTTCTTCGCGGTCCGTGGTCTTCCGAGGAACGCGGAGGACGACTCGGCCGTGTCACGGAGGCAAATGCTCCGGTTCGGAATGAAGGCCCTCCTGGGAACCCTGTCGCCGGTCGACGTGGTCCGGCTCGACCAGGCTGCCGTCGGCCTCTTCCTGAACCCGGTGGCCCTCGGCTACTACGTCGTCGCCCAGGCCTTGTCCAACCTGCCCCGCATCGTGGCGACGAGCATCGGAATGGTTGCCTATCCGCAGGTCGCCGCCGAACGTGATCGGGCTGCCGCGCGCCGCGCGATGTGGCGGTTCTTCTTCGTCGGGTTCGCGCTGTCGGCGCTGGTCGTCGGAGCCCTCGAGGTCATGGCAGGCGGGCTGATCTCTCTCTTCTTCGGAGCGGAGTTCAGCGACGCGACTCGGATCACACAGATCCTCCTCCTCGCGAGTCTCTTCATGGCCGGCCGTCGCGTTCTGACAGACGGGATCAACGGGTATGGATATCCGGGCTTCGGCACGATCGCCGAGGTCGCCTCGTGGATCATCCTCATCCCCGGCCTGGTGGTACTCCTTCCCTGGCTCGGAGCGGAGGGCGTCGCCCTGGCGCTGACGATCGCGTGGGGAGCAAGCCTCCTTCTCCTCCTGGCGCTTGTTCTCTTCGCCGGACGCGCTACGTCGAGCGCAGAGAGGCTGGCGAGAACGGCGCGTCGCCTGACCGCCCTCCCAGGGCGCCTTCCGGCCCGGCAGGCGCTTGGCTTCGCAGGAGCCGTCACCCTTGCCGTTCTCGGAGGACTGGCCGTCGCGTTCCTCCCGAAGGTCGCCATCGCCTTCCTCGTCGCGTTGTCGGTCGGCCTCTTCTTCGCCTTCGCGCGCAGTACCCTCGCCGAGCACGCGCGAAGCCTCCAGCGACGCATCGCCCGCCCTGGCGCCTTGGAACTACCGGGGGACGAGGCCTCCGGCGATCCCGCCGATGACGGGTTCGCCGTTCCGCGGCGCCTCTACTACGTCGGCGTCCTGCTGGTCGGCCTTCTCACTCTGAGGGTCGGTGGACAGATCACCTTCTCGGATCTGCTCTTTCTCTTCAGCTTTCTGCTCGCGTCAGCGGAGTTCGTAATTCTGCGTCGCAGAGTGCCGATGAAGCTCCCGTTTCTGCTTCTCATCGGGATTGCCCTTTTCGCACTGGGAGGCTTTCTCTCCACGTTCCAGTCCTATGAGGCATTGAAATCGATCGCGGTGATCGCCCGCCTGGTCTTTCTCACAGTCGTCTGGTTCTGGCTCGGCACGGTTGTCCTGCGACGGCAGGAGCACGCGATGAGGGCGATCAGCTTCTGGGTCGCGTCCGCAGCAATCTGTGGCGCCGGTGCGATCCTCCAACTCGTGGCCAGTAGCGACATAATTCCGGGCACGACCCTGCAATGGGGTCGGGCCACCGGGTTCACGCTCCATCCGAACGACCTCGGCGGGCTCACTGCGATCGCCTTCGTGCCGGCCCTCATGCTGGCATCCCGACCGCGGACTGCCGCCGGTGCCCGGGCCTGGTCGTATCTCTTGCTCCTCCTCGTCGCCGCCGGCCTGATCCTGTCAGGGTCCGTCGGTGCCCTGATCGCTGCCTCCGTGGCGGTCCTCGTCTGGCTGGCGTTCCAGCGGACGTCGGTTCATTCCCTGCTCGCCTTCGCGACTCTCGCTTCGTGCGTGGTGGCCCTCATAACGCTCCAGTCGATCCGTGGAGCGCCGAATCCAGTCGAACGTCTCAATGCGGTGACGGGCGCCACGGCCCAGGCCGGCGGTAGCGGATCAGTCCACCTGCGCGTCGATACGTACCGGATCGCCATCGCCCGAATCAAGGAAGACCCCTTCGTCGGCGTGGGGCTCGATCTGAAGAGCGTGACCCGGCCGTACGGCGTCGAGTCCTGGGAGTACGACGTCCACAATCTCATCATCGGTATCTGGTACAAGACCGGGCTCGTGGGGCTGGCCGGAATGCTGCTCGCGTTGCTTGCGCTCCTGCGATCTGGATGGACCGCGATTCTCCGGTCGAGATCCGGCGGCGAATCGAGGGCCACCGTCGCCCTCGTGAGCTCGTTCGTCGCTTTCGTGGTCTTTTCCCTGAGCGAGCCGGCCCTCTTCTCGCGTTTTGCGTGGCTTCCGGCGGCATTCATCCTGGCGCTTCGCGCCATGCAGCAGGAGGATGAGTCTCCGGAGCCCGCCGTCTATCCGCGAGAAGAGCCTCGGGCAGCCGCGGCTTTCCTGCAGCCGTGACGGCCTCGGAGCGCCGTGACCGCCCGTGCCCGCGCGCTCCGCGTGGCGGCCTGCGAATCGATTCGTGCAGCACCCCGCCGGGCGTCCCACGCTCCCGCGGCGCCACGAGTGCAGGTCGCTCGACAGCCCGCACCGCGGGCTCCGGACTCGGAGACTAACCCTTCGACCGGGATCCAGGACGGCGTTCGCCCACCGTCGTCTTGGACACCCGTTGGCCGCCGACTCCTTGCTTTACATCCACTGGCAAGGGGCTATCCTGTGATCAGGGGTTTCGGGCCAGTCGGCTCGTAGCCTTGCGGCCTAGTGACGACCGAAAACCGACATGTTACCCCCGCGGAAGGGACGATCGTCCCGAGCCTGCTGGACTACCTCCGGGTGTTGTCCCGTCGCAAGCTCGTCTTTCTGCTGATCGCCCTTCTCGTCCCGGCGACGGCCGTAGCCGTCTCGCTCACCCGACCTCCCACCTATCTGGCATCCGCCGAGGTGCTCATCCGCACCCAGAGCCTGGCGGACAGCCTCAACGAGGGGCAGCAGAGTTACGTCGATCCGGCGCGCGTCGCACAGACACGAGCAAAGCTCGCTCGGGTACCAGCCGTCGTGAACCAGGTGCTCGCCGACGTTCCGGAGGCCGGTCTCGACCAGGAGGAGTTCCTGAAGTCCTCGACGGTCTCGACCGCTCTCGACAGCGACTTCCTCACGTTCTCGGTCAAGAACACGGATCCGGACCTGGCGATGCAGCTTGCGACCGGCTACGCGCAGGCCTTCACCCAGTACGAGCAGGGGCTCGAGACCCAAGCGCTCGAAGACAGGCTCGACGTGGTCCGGCAGCAGCTGGCGGATCTCAGGGCATCGGGTGCGACCGGCTCGCTGGAATACAGGGACCTGCAGAGCCAGGAGAGTCAGTTGGCCGCCTTGGCCGCGGTGCAGAGGCCTTCGGCGCAGGTCGTCCGGGACGCCGACCGAGCGCCCAAGGTTGGCCCCCGCACGGTGCGAAACGGCTTCATCGCCCTCTTCCTCGGCCTCGTCCTCGCGTTGATCGTCGTGTTTCTCCTGGACGCCGTCGACACCCGGGTGAGGTCAGTCGACAGCATTCGCGAAGTTCTCGGCCTACGCCTTCTCGGACGTCTGCCGGCGCCGCCCTCCCGCCTCCGCAAGGAAAACGGCCTCGTCATGCTCGCGGACCCGACGAGCCACGAGGCGGAGCCGTTCCGCGTGCTCCGGGCGAGCCTCGACTTCGCCAACGCCGACGACGCCGCTCAAGTGATCATGATCACGAGCGCGGTCGACGGGGAGGGAAAGTCCACGACCGTCGCGAATCTCGCCGTCGCGCTCGCGCGCACGGGACGTCGCGTCGTCCTGATCGACGCGGACGTCAGCAGGCCGAACATCCACAGGCTCTTCAGCCTCGATGAACAACCCGGGCTGACCGACCTCGAGCTGGGGGAGACGAGCCTCGAGGAAGCGTTGCGACCCATCGGCCTGACCGAGAAAGCCTCCGAAGCCGATCATGTGAGCGGGAGTCTGAGGCGCACCGGCAGTCTCGAGGTCCTCACGGCCGGTTCGGCCCTGCAGGACCCCGACGAGCTCGGCTTCGAGAACGCCGTCGGCCGCATCATCCAGCGCGTCTGGCCTCGGGCCGACATCGTGCTCGTCGACGCCCCCCCGCTCCTGATGGGCCATGCGATCGCGCTGAGCGCCCACGTCGACGCGGTCGTCGTCGCCGTGCGCCTCAAGGCCCTGCGGATGTCGGCGCTCCAGGACATGAGCCGCATTCTCGAGGCCTCGCCAGCCACCAAGCTCGGTTTCATCCTCACCGGGGCCGAGAAGAGCCAGGGCTATGGGCAGCAACGATACGCGGCCTCGGAGCGGCGGGAACCGGCGCGGCCTCGCCTGAGGCTCTCCGTCTCTCCCTCCACAAGCAACGGCGCCGGTGACGTGCCGGATCGCCACCTGAGCGAGACTCGCGCCGGGGATGGCACGGGTGACGGCGCGAACGAGACCGGCAAGCCCGGCGAGAAGCGGGCGCCCAGGGCGCCGGCCTCGGAACCGTCGACATCCGGCGGCTTGCCGTTCGGTGGCCTCGGCCCCAGCGAAGCGGGAAAGAGGAGCGGACAGAGCCGCAAAGCGAAGTCATCGCAGCGCACGGATGCCCAGGATCGGGCCGCGGTCGACGCGGCGCAGGACGCGCTCAACGACGTCTGAGCGAGCGGCCTGGGTGCGCGTCACCCCGCGGCGATGAACTCCTCCGCGGCCCCCACGACCTCCTTGGCGAGCGCCAGACTCGACGTGGCGGCCGGCGAAGGCGCGTTCCGCAGATGGAGGACCCTGTCCGCGCGGTCGAACCAGAAGTCGTCGAGGAGCCGCCCGTCGCTCGAGAGCGCCTGAGCCCGGACTCCGGCGTGCGTCCCGGCCAGGTGCTCCGCCCGTACGGAAGGCACGAGGCGCTGGAGGGCCCGGACGAACGTCTCCCTCGAGATGTCGCCGCGCATCTCGCTCAGGCCCGCCCGCCAGTAGCGCCGTGCGAGGCTCCTGAAGCCCGTGTACGAGAGCGTCCCCCACAGGTCGCGCGGATTCACGTCCCACCCGCGATACCCCTCCCGCGCCAGCGCGAGCACCGCGTTCGGCCCGGTCCAGACCTCGCCCGAGATCTGCTTCGTGAAGTGGACTCCGAGGAACGGGAAGGACGGGTCGGGCACCGGGTAGACGAGCCCGCGCACGAGTCCCGAGGCCTCGGCCGAGAGGGCGTGGTACCTGCCTCGGAAGGGCACGATCCGGGGTGAGACTTGCCCGCCCGTCATCTGCGCCAGCCGGTCGGAATGGAGCCCTGCGCACGTGATGACGACGCCCGCCTCCACGGGACCGGCGGTCGTGGTCAGTCGGACGGTCCGGTCGCCCGAGCGGCTGATGCCACGCACGGCGGCCCGCAGCTGGATCGCCGCGTCGGCCCCGATGATCTCGTCTGCGAGTGAGCGGGCGACCCGCCGGAAGTCGACGATGCCAGTTGCGGGCGAGTGGAGCGCCCGGATTCCCCTTACGGCCGGCTCGACCTCCCGGAGATCGTCCTCACCGAGGAGCGTGACCCCTTCGACACCGTTCGCGCGCGCTCGCGCGTGAATGTCGTCGAGTCGTTCGAGGTCACGCTCATCCGCCGCGACGACGACCTTGCCGCAACGCTCCGTCGGGATCCCGCGCTCCTCGCAGTAGGCGTACAACGCGCGGCTTCCCTCCACGCACAGTCGCGCTTTCAGCGAGCCGGGTGTGTAGTAGATCCCAGCGTGGACGACACCGCTGTTGTGTCCCGTCTGGTGTGCCGCGACCCGATCCTCCTTCTCGAGGACCAGCACGCGGATGCCGTCGTAGCGCAGCAGCGCCTCGCGGGCGACCGCGAGCCCGAGAATTCCCGCGCCGACGACAACCAGATCCGCTGACGTGACTTCGGAGGTCATGAGCGATCGCTTCGGGAGATCATGGCAAGGGTCCGGTCCGCGCGAACGGCATCGGCCGGGTTCGCCCGGCGGCGAGCGGACGGCCGCGGCCGGGATGGGCCGCGGCCGTACCGAGCTCGAGATTTCTCAGTGCTGTCGGATCACGCGGGTTTCTGCCGAGGTCGCCGAGCTGGCGCCGGCCCCGTTTGTCGCCGTGACCGCGATGCGGATGGTGCGGCCCACGTCGGCGCCGACCAGGTCGTACGTGCTGTCGGTGGCCCCGGAGATCGCCGCGCAGCCGCCGCCGGAGGCATCGCAGCGCCGCCACTGGTAGGCGAACGACATGGGCGTCGAGCCCGACCAGCTCCCCGTTTGCGCCTTGATGCTCTTGCCGACCCACGTCGGGCCGTTGATCGCCGGCGCACTGGTGTTGGTGGGCGCGGCGAGATCGGCAAGGTAGACGGCGGTGTAGGTCGCGGAGGCGTTCGCGACGATGTTGTGCGCCTGGGCGCCTCCGTCCGACCAGGACGAGAAGACGTAGTCTCCCCCGCCCAGGGCCTGCGGCGAGGGCGCCGAGATCGAGTTGGTGGATCCGGCGATGACCGTTCGCGTGAAGGGCGTCGCTACAGCGTCGGCGTTGAGCACGAGCTGGAGCCCCGAGGGGCTTGAAGCGAAGGTCAGATCGACCGTCCGGGGCTGCAGGTCGACGCTCGCGGTGCTCGTGAGCCCGCCGGAGTCCGTGACGACCAACTGGAGCTCGAGATACGAGGGGTACTCGTGGTCGGGAGCCGTGAACGACCCGCCCGCCACGCCGACGAAGGTCTGAAGGGGATGGGTGTGGCAGTTCGAGGGGCAATGGTGCAGGATCAGGGACCACGACAGGGCCGAGGCGGGCAGGTTCCCGTCCTGCGGATCGGCGCCCGATCCCGAGAACGTGATCACGTCTCCGACCGCCCACGTGAGATCGCCGGGGGGAGAGACGATCGTCGCCATCGGCGGAGTGTTGCCGGCGGTGATGACGATCGGGTCGCTGATGCCCGAGGCACCCTCACTGTCGGTGACCATCAGCCGCGCCGAGTAGGTCCCGCTCTGCGTGTACGTGTAGGTCGGCTGAGCCACGGTCGAGTCGTCGTAGAGTCCGTCGCCGTCCAGATCCCACGCGAACGTGATCGGATTCCCGTCGGGGTCGCTCGACCCGCTGCCGTCGAACGCGACGGTCAGCGGGGCCGGGCCGCTCGTCGTGTCCGCCGTCGCGACCGCGTTCGGCGGCTGGTTCGCGCTCACGTAGTGGATGCGTCGGATCGTGCCGCCGTCGAAGTCGGCGTAGAAGAGCTCGCCGTCCGGTGAGATCTGCACGTCGACCGGGTTGGCGGCCGGGGCGACGAACGTCTCCAGGAGGCCGGGCGTCGGCAGCCCGCTGGCATCCGCCTTCATCGCCCAGATGCAGTCGCGCGAGTAGTCGGCGAAGAAGAGCGCTCCGTCGTAGGAGGCCGGGTAGGGCCCGCCCTGGTAGAAGGCCATCCCGGCGACCGAGGAGCTCCCGGTCGGGCACGTCTCGCCGGTGACCACCTTGCTGCCGTGGTTGTACGTGTGGAGTGGGCCGGTCACCGCACCCGCCTGCCCGTAGAGGTTCTCGCACACGTTCAGGTTGGCGCCGTCGTAGCCCGGCTGCCGCCCCTGGCCCTCGTAGCACGGCCAGCCGAAGTTCTCGACTGCGCCGCCCGGATCGACCACGCGGTCGATCTCCTCCCAGGTGTTCCAGCCCACGTCGCCGGCCCAGACCTCGTTCGTCCCTGGGCGCGTAGTGATCCGGAAGGGGTTCCGGAGACCGTAGGCGACGATCCGCCGCGCGTTCGCATCCGGGCTGGTCGCGAGCGGGTTGTCGGGAAGGCCCGCTCCGGTGGCAGGGTCGACCCGGATGATCGCCCCGTCGAGGGAGACAGGATCGCCGGTCGTGCGCAGATCCTGGCTGCGCAGCGCACCGCCCTCCGCGGTCGGGGGACTCAACACGGACCCGACCGTCCCGGGGGGATCCCCGCACGGGTTGAGGGGGTTGCCGTCCTGGCCCCAGTCGGCGAAGTTGAAGCTGGCGCCGTCGCCCCCGCTCGCGTACAGCGCCCCGTCCGGCCCGAACGCCAGCGACCCGGTCGAGTGGCTCGGATACTGCTGACACCAGTCCTCGATCAGGACCTGTTCGTTCCCGACCATCGTGTTCCCCGACGCCTGCAGGCGGGAAAGTCGCCCGCTGACGACGCAGCCGTCCGCGGTCGGGCCTGGCGGCGACGGGCAGGGGTCGGAGAGCACCCCGGGCGTCCCCCAGCGGGGCGCCGGGTCGGGGCTGCCGAGCTCGTGGTCGTACGTGTAGAGCACGTAGACGTACGGCTGGACGGGGAAGGCGGGATCGAGGGCGAGTCCGAGCAGGCCGCGATCCCAGAAGTTGTAGACGTTCGTGCTCAGGTCGGCGAAGAGCGTCGGGGTCGGGTCGGCGAGGTCGTCGAACACCATGATCCGGCCGCTCTTCTCGGCCACGAAGACTCGTCCGTCCGGCGAGAAGCGCAGAGCGGTCGGATGGTCGAGACCGCTGAAGACGACCGACTCCTGGAACCCGGCCGGAAGTGCCGCGCTCGCGCTCGGGGCCTGCCCGGAGCCCACGAGGAGGAGGGCCGCGACCACAAGCCCCCCGATAAAGCCGTGAAGCGAATGACGGCGCGCGCGGGGTGAGCGCGCTTGACGGAGAATCCGACCTGCCACAGTCCCCTCCTCTCGACGCCACTACTGCCGCGGGCGGACGCCGCAGCGCATGCCCACGCCGGTGTTGACTATGCGCCCGAAGCGCACCCGTTACAAGCCAGAGCGGTGCGGACATCCGAAAGACTCCCCCTCCGTCTAGGCTCACGGCGAGACGAGCGAGTGGGCCGCTTCGCGCACCTCCCGTAAGCCGTGCCCGGGGGCCCCGGTCCGAGCTTGACATCCTCGGTGCGGGTGCTAATAGTGGAGACGAGGGAGCGCGCCCTGCGGCCATAGGCGCGTCCGTCGGGAATCAGCCTCGTCCGATAGAAATCATCACATGCCTTGCGGTCGACTTCGTATGAGCGCACACGCGCTCCTCACATGAGGGTCCTCGTCACCGGGCACGACGGCTACATCGGCTCCGTCGCGGCGCCGATGCTCCGGGAAGCCGGTCACGACGTGACCGGGCTCGACACGTTCTTCTACGAAGGGTGCGACCTTTTCGACGGCGCGGTCGACTTCCCCACACTTCGCGCGGACGTTCGCGACATCACGACCGATCAGCTGGAGGGATACGACGGGATCGTCCACCTGGCGGCGCTCTCGAACGATCCGCTAGGCGAGCTCGATGAAGAGCTGACGCGAGAGATCAACTTGCGGGGAACCGTGGAGCTCGCCCGGAAAGCGAAGGAGGCGGGCGTCCAGCGGTTCGTGTTCGCCTCGTCCTGCAGCATGTACGGAGCCTCTGCGTCGGACGAGCTCGTCACCGAGGAGGCACCGCTCCAACCGCTGACCGCCTACGCGGAATCGAAGGTCCGGGCGGAGGAGACGCTGTCGGGGCTCGCGGACGCCGACTTCGCCCCGATCTTCATGCGGAATGCGACCGCCTACGGTGCCTCGCCGCGCCTTCGGCTCGACGTCGTGCTCAACAACCTCGCGGCCTGGGCGTTCACGAGCGGCAAGGTCTTGATCATGAGCGACGGGACGCCGTGGCGGCCTCTCGTGCACATCCGAGACATCGCCGCGGCAGCCGGGGCGGCCTTGGTTGCCCCGATCGAGCTCGTGAGGAACGAGGCGTTCAACGTGGGCGCGAACGATGAGAACTACCGGGTTCGTGATCTCGCCGAGATCGTGCGGGAGACGTTCGCCGGCTGCGAGATCGAGTACGCCGAGGGAGCGGGACCCGATCCGCGGAGCTACCGCGTCGACTTTCGGAAGTTGGCCGAGACCCTGCCGGATGCCGCACCTACGTGGACGGCTCGAGACGGTGCTCGGGAGCTGCTCGATGCCTTTCGGTCGGCTCCGCTCACGTCCGCCGGCTTCGACCTGTTCACACGGCTCTCGCGCCTCAAGTCCCTTCGCGCCGAGGGTCGGCTCGACGACGACCTGCGCTGGTCGTACACGCACGAGCGCGCCTAGATCGTGGAGTGCGAGCCCCGCATGAGACGGCCAGGCGGCTCCGGCGCTCGCCGGCGGAACAGGCGCCTCCGCCCCGGTTCGGGTGGCACTCCGTGAAGGTCGTTCTTTTCTGCGGGGGCCTCGGACTTCGGATGCAGGAGGCTGCTCCGAGCATTCCCAAGCCGATGGTGCCGATCGCAAACCGCCCGATCCTGCTTCACATCATGAAGTACTACGCGCACTTCGGGCACGACGATTTCATCATCTGCCTCGGCCACAAGGGCGAGGTGATCAAGGAGTACTTCCTCAACTACAACGAGGCGATGGCAAACGACTTCGTCCTGTCGGACGGCGGGAGGCACGTCGAGCTTCTCGCCAGCGACATCGGGGAGTGGCGGATCACCTTCGTCAACACGGGCCTGCACAGCAACATCGGCCAGCGTCTACGGGCGGTGCGGAACCATCTCCGCGGCGAGGAGCTCTTCCTCGCCACCTACGGCGACGCGGTCACGAATGCGCCGCTGCCGCAGATGCTCGCGAACTTTCACAACCGCAACAAGACCGCCGCATTCCTGTGCGTGCGCCCGAAGAGCTATTCGTTCCACACCGTCCGCCTCTCCGACGGGGAGGTCGTGCGCGCGATCGAAGACGTCACGCGCGCCGACATCTGGATCAACGGCGGCTTCTTCATCTTCCGGCCCGAGATCTTCGACCATCTCCACGAGGAGGAGGAGCTAGTCGAGGAGCCGTTCCAGAGGATGATCGAGCGCGAGGAGCTGATCGCCTATCCGTACGACGGATTCTGGGCGCCGATGGACACCTTGAAGGACAAGCACAACCTCGAGACGCTCGCAGCCTCGGGCCGGCCCCCGTGGGAGGTCTGGACTGATCCCGACGGTGACGGGGCCACCGAATCGCCCTGGCCGTGATCAAGCTCGAGCTCCGCGAGATTCCGTCGCCGCTCCGGATCCTGGCGATCGGGTGCCACGCGGACGACATCGAGATCGGCTGCGGCGGAACGATCCTCCGGCTGATCGGATCGCTTCCGAGCGTCGAGGTGTGCTGGGTGGTGCTGAGCGCGCAGGGCGACCGGGCGGACGAGGTTCACGCGAGCGCTGAAGCGTTCCTCCAAGGGGCCGAGCGGAAGCAGGTGCTCCTGGGAGGCTTCCGCGACGGCTTCCTCCCCTACAGCGGAGGGGACGTGAAGCAATTCTTCGAAGACCTGAAACCGGTCACGCCGGATCTGATCTTTACCCACTACGGCAAGGATTTCCATCAAGATCATCGACTCGCGTCGGAACTGACCTGGAACACATTTCGAGATCATTTCATCCTCGAGTACGAGGTCCCGAAGTACGACGGCGACTTCGGATCGCCGAATGTCTTCGTCCACCTCGACGAGGCACTCGTCCGCAGAAAGGTCGAGAACCTGCTCACGTTCTTCCAGACGCAGCGGGATCGACAGTGGTTCACCGAGGACCTGTTCATGAGCACCCTCCGGCTTCGCGGCATGGAGTCGAACTCGCCGGATCGCTACGCGGAAGGCTTCTACGGAAGGAAGGTCGTCCTGTGAGCACGACCGAACGCCGGCTCGCCCCGGCCGCCGAATCGTCCCACCCGGATCCTCGGGCCGACCGGCCGCGCGTGAGCGTCCTGATTCCGACCTACAAGGACGCCGACCTGCTCCGCAAGACGTTGCCCCTCTTCCTCGAGCACCCACCCGCCGAGGTCGAGGTCGTCGTCGTCAACAACAACCCGGCTCAGGACGTGCCGGCAGCGGTCGGCGGCCATGGGGACGACCCCAGAGTCCGGCTCATCGAGATGGGATGGGAGGCGGGGTTCGCCCGGGCGATGAATCGCGGGATCCGCGCAACGTCGGGCGAGTTCGTGATGTTGTGCAACGCGGACCTCTTCCCCACTCCCACGTACCTCGCGGAGATCCTGGCGTTCTTCGAGAAGCACCCCACCGCCGGGGCCGCCATCGGCAAGCTCCTCCGCTACGACCTCGAGGCCGACCGACCGACGGACGTGATCGACTCCGCCGGCCTCGTCCTGAGCCGGCAGCGGCGCTTCATGCCGCGTGGGGAGGGCGACCGCGATGTGGGCCAGTTCGACGAGGCGGTCGAGGTCTTCGGTGTCGACGGTGCCGCCCCGGTCCTTCGCCGCCGGGCACTCGAGGAGATCAGCGTCGGGGGCGAGTATCTGGACGAGAACTTCTACGCCCACAAGGAGGATCACGACATCTCGTGGCGCCTGCACCTCGCCGGCTGGCAATGCTGGTACGTGCCGACGGCCGTCGGCTATCACGGCCGCACGACGCGCGGACTCGGAGCCAGCGGATACCTGTCCGCGATCCGGAGGTTCCACGAGAACGAGCTCGAGAAGTCACAGTCCGTCCGCGTCAACGCGATGAAGAACCAGTGGCTCATGCTCCTGAAGAACGAGGACGGCTCCAACCTCGTCCGTGACTTCCCGTTCATCTTCGCGCGCGAGGCGATGGTCGTGACCCACCGGCTCTTCTTCGCGCCGAAATCGCTCGTGGCGATTCCGACGACGATCAGGCTTCTGCCCGCGACCCTGCGAAAGCGTCGTGCAGCGAAGCGGCAGCAGAGGATGGATCCCCGGGCGCTCCGCTTCTGGCTCGACACCGAAAGCCTCCCGCGTGACGGGGGAGGCCGCGAGCCGGAAGCAGCGGGCCCGGCAGGCCTGTCGGCCCCAGACGAAGGCGCCCCCGATGCCGGCTGAGTCGTCCATCGACACACGCGCGCGCGCCACGCCCGGCGGCGACCGCGAGGAGGGGCGGGGGCCGATGCGGGTCGCGGTCATCGTGAACACGATCGTGCCGTACACGAGGCCGCTGTTCGAACGCCTGGCGCAGCGAGACGAGTGCGAGCTTCTCGTCGTCTCCGAGACGCCGATGGAGCGCGATCGACACTGGGATCCCGAGGAGGACCTCCCCTTCGAGCACGTCCTGCTCGACTCGTGGACGGTCGATCTCGCCTGGCTCGCCAGGGGCTCGGGCTTCCGAACGAGGTTCGACACGTACCTCTACGCCCCCAGACACCCTCTTCGGCCTCTCGCCGCCTTCGCCCCCGACGTCGTCGTCGCGGGCGGCGGCGGAATCTGGTCATCGCCGGCGAACATCGCCGCGCTGGCCGCGCGCCGCAGACGAGGTTGGGCCGTTCTTCCCTGGTGGGGGAGCTTCACACGGCCCCACCCAACGTGGGCCAGACGGCTCGCCGACCCCTGGGTCAAGTACTTCATGCGCTCCTGCGACGCATGTCTCGTCCATGGGACACGCCACGCCCGCGATCTCGCCGAGATGGGAGTCGACCCGAACCGGACCGTGCTCGCGCCGATCACGGCGCTCGTGCCCGAGCGCCCGCCGCGACGCGATTCCACCCGCACCGGCCGGCGCACGCGGTTCCTGTTCGTCGGGCGGCTCATCGAGCGCAAGGGACTCGATGTGCTGCTTCGCGCCTTTGCGCGCTTCGACGGCGGCGAGCTCTGGATCGCGGGTGACGGGCCGATCGAGGGGGCCGTTGCCGAGGCGGCCGCGGGGGACCCGCGGATTCGACTCTTCGGCCACGTCGCCGGCGCGGACCTCGACGAGCTCTACCGGCAGGTCGACGTGCTGGTCGTCCCTTCGCTCTACGAGCCATGGGGCCTCGTCGTTCACGAAGGTCTCGCCTTCGGGTTGCCGGTGATCACCACCGATCAGACCGGCGCAGCCTACGACCTGATCGATTCCGGCGTGAACGGATACATCGTCACGGCAGGGTCCGCGGAGGGAACGGCCGAGGCGATGCGCTCGGTGGCTGATTGGACGCCCGAGCGGCGCGCCGGCGGCGTCGATCGTTCGCTCGAGAAGTTCGCCTCTGTCACGGTCGATCGGAGCGTGGATGGATTCGTCCGCGGCAGCCAGATCGCACTCGAGCATCGGCGACGGACAGCTGGTGCGGGCAGCGCGACCGGCTGACGCGGTGTCGTACTCCCCGTTCGGGTGGTCTTCGCCCTCCGCGCCGTTGGGCCGCGGGGCGAGCGCTTGTCACGGGCTATCCTCGAAACAGACTCATTGAAAGGAGCGACCGGGTGATCTTCACCGAGACGAAGCTGAGCGGGGCGTTCATCATCGACCTCGAGCGGCACGAAGACAATCGCGGGTTCTTCGCCCGCGCGTTCTGCCAGCACGAATTCGCCGACCACGGCCTCAAGCCGGTGATCGCCCAGGCCAACATCGGCTTCAACCGGCGGCGCGGTTGCCTGCGCGGAATGCACTTCCAGTATCCGCCCGCGGCGGAGACGAAGGTCGTCCGGTGCACCCGTGGAGCGGTCCTCGACATCGTCGTGGATCTCCGTCCCGAGAGCCCGACCTACCTCGAGCACGTCTCGGTCGAGCTCACGGCGGACAACCACCGCGCCATCTACATCCCGGAGCGGTTCGCGCACGGCTACCAGGCTCTCGAGGACGAGACCGAGACGAGCTACCAGGTCGGCGAGTTCTACACGCCGGGCGTCGAGGGCGGGCTTCGGTACGACGATCCGGCCCTTGGCCTCACGTGGCCTCTTCCCGTCAGCGAGATCTCCGAGAAGGACGCAGCCTGGTCGCTGCTCGCCGAGGTGGCACCCGAGGTTCGGCAGAGAATGGCCGTCGACGCCGACCGCGAGCCGGCGAGCGTGGTCCGATGATCATCGTCGACCAGGCGCTCCGCGCCCGCGAGGAGGAAGGCCGCCCGATCCGCGTCGGGATGCTCGGTGCCGGCTTCATGGCCCAGGGACTCGCGAACCAGATCCGAAACAGCGTCCCGGGAATGGAGATGGTGGCGATCTACGGCCGTCAGCCCGACAAGGCGCTCGGTGTCTTCCGCTACGCGGGCGACGACGAGCCGGTCGTGGCCTCGAGCCTCGCCGACTTCGAGGACGCCGTCAGGGCGGGGCGCTCGGTCGTCACCGAGGACCCGTTTCTCCTCTGCCAGTCCGAGCGGATCGACGCGATCATGGACGTCACCGGCTCGGTCGAGCTCGGGGCAAGCGTCGCGCTCCAGGCATTCGAGCACGGCAAGCACTTCGTCGCCATGAACGCGGAGCTCGACGGGACGATCGGGCCGATTCTCCACACCTACGCCCGCAGACACGGCGTCGAGTTCTCCGCCTGCGACGGGGACGAGCCGGGGCTGCAGATGAACCTCTATCGCTGGGTGCATGGACTCGGGCTCGAGCCGAGGGTGATGGGGAACGTCAAGGGGCTGCAAGATCCGTACCGCACGCCCGAGACCCAGAAGGGGTTCGCGGAGAAATGGGGTCAGAACCCCGCGATGGTCACGTCGTTCGCGGACGGCTCGAAGATCAGCTTCGAGCAGACGATCGTCGCCAACGCGACGGGCGCCAAGGTCCTCCAGCGGGGGATGTCCCGCGGGACGCCGTTCGAGGGGTCCCGCTCGAGCTCCCGTCCCTCTACGACCTCGACGAGGTGCGGGCTCTCGGGTCGATCGTCGACTACACCGTCGGACCCTCGTCGGTGAAGATCTTCTGCCTGGCCGAGCATGCCGACCCCAAGCAGCGCCATTACCTGAGCCTCTACAAGATGGGCGACGGGCCTCTCTATCCGTTCTGGGTCCCGTACCACCTGCCCCATTTCGAGGCGCCCAACGCGATCGCCCGGGTCGTCCTCTTCGGCGACAACCTCGCACCGCCCGCTCGGCGGCCCGAGCGTCGAAGTGTGCGCTGTCGCCAAGCGCGACCTCCGCGCCGGCGAGACACTCGACGAGTACGGCATGTTCATGACCTACGGCGAGGCTGCGAACAGCGAGGAGATGAACGCTCATCGGTACTTGCCGGAGGGTCTCGTCGAGGGATGCCGACTCCTTCGCGACGTCCCGCAGGACGAGGTCGTGACCTACGACGACGTCGAGTTGCCCACCGGCCGCGTCGCCGACAGGCTCCGCGCCGAGCAGTACCGGCAGTTCGCGGGCGAGACCTGGCTCGAGGAGCGACTCCAGGCACCCGCCTGACCCACGGCCTTCCGCGCGAGCGAGCGACGACTCTCGCCGCGGCGTGCCTGGAGGACCCCGTGCTGGACCGGGTTGCCTTCACCACCGAACACCAAGCCGAAAGTCGGGCGGATGACTCATCTTTCGTCTAGGACCCGGAAAGAGCACTGACAAGTACGCTGAGTGTCCCAGACGGGGGCCCCTGGCACACATCGATTAGGGAGTGCGGCATGCGGACTGCGGTAGTGACCGGCGGAGCCGGATTTCTCGGCTCGCATTTGTGCGACTCGCTTCTTGGCGACGGGTATCGAGTCATCTGTATTGACAACCTCGATACCGGGTCACTCGAGAACATCGAGCACATTCGGAACGGTGCGGACTTTCTCTTCGTCCAGCACGACCTCACCGAGCCGTTCTTTCTCGACGAGCCCGTGGACATGGTCTTCCACCTGGCGAGTCCGGCCAGTCCGATCGACTATCAACGCCTGCCCTTGCACACGCTCAAGGTCGGCTCCTACGGGACGCACCACATGCTCGGTCTCGCCAAGGTCAAGCGCGCCCGGTTCCTGCTCACCTCCACGAGCGAGGTCTACGGCGATCCGCAGGTGCACCCGCAGCCGGAGACGTACTGGGGCCACGTGAACTCCGTCGGACCGCGCGGGGTCTACGACGAGGCGAAGCGGTACGCGGAGGCGCTCACGATGGCCTACCACCGCCAGCAGGGCGTGGACACCTGCATCGCGCGCATCTTCAACACCTACGGAGCGCGGATGCGCCGACACGACGGGCGCGCGATCCCGACGTTCCTCAGCCAGGCGATCGACGGCGAGCCGCTCACGGTGTTCGGCGACGGCTCCCAGACTCGGTCCTTCTGCTACGTCGACGATCTCATCCGGGGCCTCAGCCTGCTCGCCCAGAGCCATGAGCACCTCCCGGTCAACATCGGCAACCCGACGGAGATGACCCTGCTCGAGCTGGCCGAGACCATCATTCGCATGACGGGGTCGAAGAGCGAGATCGTCTTCGAGAGCCTGCCGATGGACGATCCACAGGTACGGCAGCCGGACATCACGCGGGCTCGCCAGGTCCTCGGCTGGGAGCCCGAGGTCGATCTGGAAGAGGGCCTGCGCAGAACGATCGCTGCTCTGGGCCTGGACGCTGTGTTGCTCGACACGAGCCCGGCGTTGGGTCGATGAGAGAGCCGATCGGCGTCATCGGAGCCGGGTGGGTGGGCCTCGTCACGGCCGCGTGCTATGCCGAGGTCGGGCACGAAGTGATCCTCTGCGACGTCGACGACGTTCGAATCGCGGAGCTCAGGGCCGGCCGGGTGCCGATCCACGAGACTGGTCTCGGAGAGCTCATCGACAGGAATCGCGACCGCTTCCGCTTCACCACCGAGTCGGCCGAGCTCTTCGAACGAGCCGAGCTCGCCTTCGTCTGCGTCGGAACACCCCCACCTATGCCGGCGACGCCGACCTGAGCGCAGTGTGGCAGGTGGTCGACGACCTGCCCGACACCAGGGACGGTGTCGTGCTCATCATGAAGAGCACGGTCCCGCCCGGAACGGGTGTACACGTGCGTGCCCGGCTGGACGGGCGCGGGCTTTCCCATGTCGGCTACGTCTCGAACCCCGAGTTTCTCGCCGAGGGCACTGCGGTCGCGAACTTCATGCAGCCCGACCGCGTCGTCGTGGGATCGTTCAGCAGCGTGGAGGGCGACCGCGTGGCGATGTTGTCCGAGGAGCTTGGCGCACCGATCGTTCGCACCGATGTCACATCGGCGGAGATGATCAAGTATGCGTCGAATGCCTTTCTTGCGACGAAGATCTCGTTCATCAACGAGATCGCCAACGTCTGCGAAGAGGTCGGAGCGGACGTCACCGTGGTGGCCGACGGGATGGGCTTCGACCAGCGCATCGGGCATTCCTTCCTCCGAGCGGGCATCGGATACGGGGGCTCGTGCTTCCCCAAGGACGTCGCTGCCCTGAAGCAGTTGGCCGGCAACTCCGGTTACCACTTCCAGCTCCTGACGTCCGTGATCGAGGTCAACGAGCTACAGAAGCGGCGAGTCGTCGGGAAGTTGCAGAAGCATCTCGGAAGCCTTCGTGATCGGACGATCACGCTCCTCGGCCTCGCCTTCAAACCCGACACCAACGACGTTCGCGAGGCCTCGAGCCTCGTCTTGGCTCTGCGCCTGCTCGCCGAGGGCGCGCACGTCAAGGCGTGGGACCCTGTCGCGATCGAGGACGCCCGACCGCACCTGGCGGGAGTTCAGCTCTGCGACGACCTCGTCGAGGCGGTCGCCGGGGCGGACGCAGCAGTGATCGTCACTGAATGGGGCGACCTGAAGGATCTGCCGCGGCAGGAGGTGCGCACGGCGATGAGGAGCCCCTTGATCGTGGACGGTCGTAACCTTCTCGACCCGGAGACCGTGCGCCAGGCGGGCTTCGCCTACGAGGGAATCGGCCGACCCTCCTCGCCGGTCGAAGGGCGGCTGGAGCCACAACCGCCGGAGCTCGCCGCAGCGTTGGCCGGCTCCCTCGCCGAGGTGCCGGCGGGCTGACGCCCTGAGGAGAGGGGCAAGCGGGCCTCTCCTCGCGCTTGCACGTTCACGATCGGCGCGTCGCACCTGCAGGGAATCGGCGACCGCCGCGACGAGCCCTGCCCCAACGAGCTGCGCGAGATCGGCTCGCTCCGCCCTGCGGAGGCTGAGGCGACCATGGGCTCCGCGCGGATGAGAGGGTCGCCGACGCCCTTCATCGCCATCTCATCCACGGTCCCTACCTTGATGGCACCAACCAACTGCGACATGGAGGAACGAACGAGATGAGCCGCTTCATTACTCGCGAGGTCGCGGTGGTCGCCGCAATCGTCGTCGGCGTCGGCGCTGCAGGCGGCGGAGCCGCCATCGCCGCCGGCGGTGACGACGACGCCACCGACACCCCGATCACCGGCTCCGCCCTCGAGCAGGCCAAGGCCGCCGCGCTCGCTCACGCCGGGCGGGGCAAGGTCACGGGCACCGAGGTCGGCGACGAGGACAGCTACTACGAGGTCGAGGTCACCCTCGGCAACGGCGACCAGGTGGACGTCCAGCTCGACAAGAGCTTCAACGTCGTCGGTTCCAAGAACGACGGCCGAAACGACGAGGGCTAAGGCGCCACCCGTGGCCGGAAAGGCAGGCAATCCATGACCGCGCGCCGCACCGCACTGGCAACCGGCACAGCCGTGCTCCTGCTCGTCGCGGGCTGTGGCGGTGACCACGGCGAAACCACGCAAGCGCAGCCGGGCAATCTTCCGCAGGGCAGCGAGCCGGTCGAGCTCGACCCGGCCGAGTTCACCACCGAGATCGACAACCGCTACTGGCCGATGGAGCCGGGCACGCGCTGGAGCTCCAGCGAGATCGACGAGGAGGGCAACGAGGTCGAGGTCGTCGTCACCGTCAGCACCGAGACGAAGGAGATCGCCAACGGTGTCACGGCGCGGGTCGTTCGTGACACGGTCTCCCAGGACGGCGAGCTGATCGAAGACACCTTCGACTGGTACGCCCAGGACGGCAAGGGCAACATCTGGTACCTGGGCGAGGACACCGCCGAGTTCGAGGACGGCGAGGTCACCAGCACGGCCGGTTCCTTCCAGGCCGGGATCGACGGTGCTCTCCCCGGGATCATCATCCCCGCCGACCCGGTCGCCGGCATGAAGTACCGGCAGGAGTACTACGAGGGCGAAGCGGAGGACAACGGCGAGATCCTCAGCACCGACGAGCAGGCCGAGGTGCCGGCGGGCCACTACGAAAGCGCCCTCCTGACCAAGGACACGATCACGATCGAGCCCGACGTGCTCGAGTACAAGCTCTATGCACCCGAGGTCGGCCCCGTGCTCACCTTGGGCGTGTCCGGCGGCGGCGGTCGCGAAGAGCTCGTCAGGATCGAGACCGTGACCGACGAGGTCGCCAAAGCCGCCGGCACGACGCCGCTCGGCGAGAGCTACCGGTAGGTGCCCGGCGCCTCCACACGAGCGCCGGTGCAACGACGCGGCACGGCACGTCTTGCGATCAGCGCCAAGCGGGCGATCTGGCGTGCGCCGATTCGACGCCCCTTGCAATCCCGGGGCCACCGCGGGCCGCAGCGACCGCGGGCGAGCGCCGGTATGAGGCGGAGCGGACGCTCGTCCCCGAGGTGAGACCCGGCACGCGGGCGACCCGGGCGCCCTTCTCAACGAGACTTCTAATCGAGCTTCACCCGTGTGGTCACGTAGATGTCCGACATGCCCTCGGGGCCTGGCGCGCGGCCGAAGAGAAGCGTCTTCGCGTCTCGGGAGAGGGAGGGACGCGTCTCGGAGGCTGCCGTGTTGACCGCCTTGCCCAGGTTGACCGGCTCCGACCACAGGTCGTGAATGCTCCGCCGCGTCGCGACCCAGATGTCCTGGCCGCCCAGCGTCCCCGTCCGGTTCGATGAGAAGACGACCTCGCGACCGTCCTTGCGGACGTTCGGCTGGATGTCGTTCGCCAGTGGATCGTTCAGCTCCGAGACGGGCGTGGCCGGCCCGAAGCCCTTCCCGGCACGACCCGCGCTGACCGTAGATGTCGCCGGGCACGATCGCGGAGCTGCGCGAGAAGTAGAGCGTCGCCTTCCGGCCGGTCTCGACGTAGGAGGAGCCCTGCTCGTCAAGCGGGCTGTTGGGGCCGTCGGGCGCGCAGCGCCTCCGAGAACGCTGGGGGCGCCGGCAGCACGGACCCATCACCGCCGGCGCCCCGACGAGGTCACGTCACGCGGGAAAGCGCCCCTCGTGCCCGAGTCGCGACCAGGCTGTCGTGGGCCGGAGCGCTCGGAGCCGGGCGAGGCAGGTATCGGCATGGCGCCGCCGGGAGCCGCAACTCCCGAGCCGCCGATCCCGCCGCCCGGGTAGGGCACGAGGGCCGCCTCATCGTGCTCGTGACCCCCTGGACAGGGTGGAAGGACGCACCGCGCAGCCGTCTTCGCGGCACCCGGAGAGGCGGAGACAACGCGGCTCCGGGCACCCTCGCTAGGCAGGGAGCGAGCCGCTCATCTCTCCGGGCTGCCGGCGCCCGCCCGGTACGGTTCCGGACACGGTGGCGGACGAGGAGACGCTCGAGATCGCGGGCCGCGAGATCATGGTCTCGAGCCCCGACAAGGTCCTCTTCTCCGAGCGCGGGGAGACGAAGCTCGACCTGGTGCGCTACTACCTCGCCGTCGCCGAGCCGTTCCTGCGCGCCTCGGGCAGGCGGCCGGCGCTCATGCAGCGCTTCCCCAACGGCGCGGAGGGCTCGTCCTTCTTCCAGAAGCGCGTGCCCAAGAGCGCGCCGGAGTGGCTCGAGACGACGATCGTCTCGACGCCGAACGGCACGACCTCGCGGGCGCTCGTGCTCGCCGACGCGGCCCACGTCGCCTGGGCGGTGAACCTCGCCTGCCTGGGCTTCCACGTCTGGCCGTACCTGAGCGACCGCCCCGAGGTCACCGACGAGCTGCGCCTCGACCTCGACCCGCAGCCGGGCGTCGAGTTCGACGATGTCCGCGCCGTCGCGGCCGAGGTGCACGGTCTGCTCGACGAGCTCGGGATCGCCGGCTACCCGAAGACCACCGGCAACCGCGGCCTCCACGTCTACGTCCGCCTCGAGCCCCGCTGGGACTCCTACCAGGTGCGGGCCGCGGCAGTGGCCGCCGCCCGTGAGCTCGAACGGCGGCGGCCCGATCTCCTCACCGCCGCATGGTGGAAGGAGGAGCGCGGCCGCCGCGTCTTCGTCGACTACAACCAGAACGCTCCCCACAAGACAGTCTTCGGGGCCTGGTCGGCTCGCGCCCGCCCCGGGGCCCAGGTCTCAACGCCCATCGCCTGGGACGAGATCGACGCCGTGCACCCCGACGAGCTGACGGTCGCGAGCGTGCCCGAGCGGCTCGCGGCCGACGGCGATCCGTGGGCGGAGATGAACGAGCGGCCGCAGTCGCTGGAGCCGCTCCTCGCCCTGCACGAGCGCGACCGGGCCGCCGGCCTCCAGGACGCCCCGTGGCCTCCCGTCTACCCGAAGCAGCCGGACGAGCCGCCGCGGGTCGCCCCCAGCCGGGCACGCAAGGACGCCGGCTGACGCGCGGTCGGCGCCGTCACGCCGCGACCAGCGCCCGCCAGATCGACGCGAACCGAAACGGGAGCTCGCTCCACTCCTCGCCGCGCGACTTGGACACGAGGACGCGCCCGTCCGAGAGGCCGGCGACGAGCCCGCCCTCGAACGCGATCAGCGCGTACGGCATCGCGGCGAACTCGACGAGCGGACGCCACGGCTCCTCACCGGTTGCGCGAAAGATCCAGGCCTGCGGGCGGGCACCGTGCGCCTTGCGCACCCCGCGCGCGGCCGAGAGGTAGCGCGTCTCGGGATCGAGCGGGTCCCCGGCCGCCGCCCAGCCGTACCAGGCCCGTCCGAGCCCCTTGCGGGCGCGCGTCCACGTCTCGCCGTCGTCTCGGCTGTACGCGCCGCCGCCCGCCCCGCCCTGGTAGACGAAGCCGTGAGCGGTCGGGTGGACCGCGAGCGTGTGGCAGTCGCGCAGCGCGTGCCGCCTGTGGCCCTCCCAGGTGCGTCCGCAGTCCATAGTGCGAACGACGGCGCCGGCCTCGATGCCGACGAGGAGGATCTCCTCGTCCCGCTGCGAGACGGCTACCGCCGAGACCTCCGCCTCCCGGTTCGGCTTCGAGACGGGCGTCCACCAGTACCAGCGCCGCCGCGCATGGAGCTCGAGGAGCTCGGTCCACGTGTCGCCGCCGTCGTCGGAGCGGAAGAGGCACGGCCCCTTGGTCCCGGCGTAAACGGCGCTCGGCGCACAGGAGACGGCGGTCACGCGCCGGCCCTCGAGCCCGCTCGGATGCCAGGTGAGCCCGCCGTCGTCGGAGCGCAGGAGCCCGTCGCGCGTGGCCGCGAAGAGGCGCGAGCCGCGGGCGGCAAGCGCGAGCGCCCAGCGCTCGATCCCGACCCGCACGCGCCAGCCGTCTTCCTCGAACGTCGCGACGGCGATCCCCGCCTCGGTGGACGCAACGAAGCTCGCAGGTGCCACGGGCCGATCGTAGACCCGATCCCGACCGGGGATCGTTGCGGCGCACCCTCCCCGCTCGTACGCTAGCTCCGGCATGGCGGCTGCGAACGCCCACCGCGGGAACGGAAGCGGCAGGCCCGTCCTCCTGGAAGCCGGGTCGGCGATCGGGGAAGACGACGTCGTGCGCGTGGCCCGCGAGGGCGCTCCGGCGCGGCTGGGCGAGACTGCCCGCGACGCGATGGAGCTGAGCTGCGAGCGGCTCGCTGCGCTCGTGCGCACCGGCGCTCCGGTCTACGGCGTCTCCACCGGGTTCGGCGCCCTCTCCACGACCCGGGTGGCGGAGGAGCGCTGGGGCGAGCTGCAGCACTCGGTCGTCCGCTCGCATGCGGCCGGGCTCGGGCCTCCGGTCGAGCGGGAGGTCGTCCGCGCGATGATCCTCCTGCGCGCCCGGGCGCTGAGCGCGGGCTTCTCGGGGGTGCGGCCGGCCGTGGTCGAGCTCATGCTCGCGCTCCTCGACGCAGAGCTCCTGCCCGTGGTGCCCGAGCACGGCTCGCTGGGCGCGAGCGGCGACCTCGCGCCACTCGCCCACGTCGCGATCTGTCTCCTGGGCGAGGGCCTCGTCGCCGACCGGGCGGGAGTCGAGAGCCCCGCCGGCGAGGCGCTCCGCGAGTACGGGCTCGAGCCGATCACGCTCGCGCCCAAGGAGGGGCTCTCGCTCATCAACGGGACCGACGGCATGCTCGGGATGCTCGTCCTCGCCTGCGCGGACCTCGCCGTCCTCTGCAAGACGGCAGACGTGGCGGCCGCGATCAGTGCCGAGGCGCTCCTCGGCACCGACGCCGCCTTCGACGAGGCGGTCGTCGGGCTGCGGCCCCATCCGGGCCAGCTCGCGAGCGCCGCCAACCTGCGGCGGCTGCTCGCCGGCTCGGAGATCGTCGCGTCGCACCGGGTCGGTGACGAGCGTGTCCAGGACGCCTACTCGATCCGCTGCGCGCCCCAGGTGGCCGGAGCGGCGCGGGACGTCCTCGCCCACGCCCGCTCGGTCGCCGCGGTCGAGCTCGGCTCGGCGGTCGACAACCCGAGCGTCCTCGCCGACGGACGCCTCGTCTCCAACGGCAACTTCCACGGCGAGCCGCTCGCCTTCGCGGCCGACTTCCTCGCGATCGCGAGCGCCGAGCTGGGCGCCATCGCCGAACGCCGGATCGACAGGCTGCTCGACCTGACGCGCTCGGCCGGGCTGCCGGCGTTCCTCGCCGAGGAGCCGGGGCTCCACTCGGGGCTGATGATCGCCCAGTACACCGCCGCCTCCCTCGTCGCGGAGAACCGCCGCCTCGCCGTCCCGGCGAGCGTGGACTCGGTGCCGACCTCGGGGATGCAGGAGGATCACGTCTCGATGGGCTGGGGAGCGGCACGCAAGCTGCGGACGTCGCTCGCCAACCTCGACCGCGTGCTGGCGATCGAGCTCGTCGCGGGCGCCCGGGCGCTCGCGCTGCGGGCACCGCTCCGCCCCGCCCCCGCGACCGCCGCCGTCGCCGAGCTCGTCCCGAGCCGGCCGGGCCCGGACCGCGTCCTCGCGCCGGAGCTCGCCGAGACGGTTGCCCTGGTCGCCTCGGGCGCCGTCTGCGAGGCTGCCGAGCAGGCGGTGGGAGAGTTGCTGTGAGCACCCGGGGAGCCCCGAGCGGGACGACCGACCAGCTTGTCGAGGAGCTGTGCGGCGACCTCGCCCGCGTGCGGGCGCCGCGGGGGCCGTACCTGGTCGCGCGCTCCTGGCAGACCGAGGCGCCGCTGCGCATGCTCCTCAACAACCTCGATCCCGAGGTGGCCGAGGACCCGGAGCGGCTCGTCGTCTACGGCGGCTCGGGCCGGGCCGCCAGGAGCCACGCGGCGCTGAAGGCGATCGTCGGCACGCTCCTGCGGCTCGCAGCGGACGAGACCCTGCTCGTGCAGTCCGGCAAGCCGGTCGGTGTCTTTCGGACGCACGAGCACGCGCCCCGGGTCCTGATCTCGAACGCCATGATCGTCCCCCGCTGGGCGACGCAGGACGAGTTCCGCCGGCTCGAGGCGGCAGGGCTGACGATGTACGGCCAGATGACCGCGGGCAGCTGGATCTACATCGGCACCCAGGGCATCCTGCAGGGCACGTACCAGACGTTCGCCGCCGCCGGCGAGAAGCACTTCGGCTCGGCGGACCTCGGCGGGCGGACGGTGCTGACGGCCGGTCTCGGCGGGATGGGCGGCGCGCAGCCGCTGGCGGGGACGATGTGCGGCGCGGCCGTCCTGTGCGTCGAGGTCGACCCGGCCCGCATCGAGCGCCGCCTGAAGACGCGGTACCTGGACGAGGCGACCGATTCGCTCGACGACGCCGTCCGCCGCGTGCGCGAGGCCGCGCGCGACCGGGTGCCGCGCTCGGTCGGATTGCTGGGGAACGCGGCCGTCGTCCTGCCCGAGCTCGTCCGCCGAGGAGAGCTCTTCGACCTCGTCACCGACCAGACCGCCGCCCACGACCCGCTGACGGGCTACGTGCCCGCGGCGGTCTCGTTCGAAGAGGCGCTCGCCCTTCGCGCCCGCGATCCCGACCGCTATCTCGAGCTCGCCCGCGAGTCGATCGCGGCCCACGTCGAGGCGATGCTCGCCTTCGCGGAGCGCGGCTGCCACGTGTTCGACTACGGGAACAACCTGCGCGGCGAGGCGCTCGGGGCGGGCGTGGAGGAGGCCTTCTCCTATCCCGGCTTCGTCCCCGCCTACATCCGCCCGCTCTTCTGCCGAGGCGTGGGGCCGTTCCGCTGGGCGGTGCTCTCGGGCGACCCGGTGGACATCGCGACCGTCGACGAGACGCTGCGGGAGCTCTTCCCCGAAGACGCGCTGCTCGAGCGGTGGCTCGACCTGGCGCCCGAGCGGGTCGCCTTCCAGGGACTGCCCGCGCGCATCTGCTGGCTGGGGTACGGGGAGCGGGCGCGCGCCGGCCTGGCGATCAACGAGCTCGTCCGGTCGGGACGGCTGGGCGCGCCGGTCGTGATCGGCCGCGACCACCTCGACTCGGGCTCGGTCGCCTCCCCGTACCGGGAGACCGAGGCGATGGCCGACGGCTCGGACGCGATCGCCGACTGGCCGATCCTGAACGCCCTGCTCAACGTTGCAGCCGGCGCCTGCTGGGTCTCCGTCCACCACGGCGGGGGGGTCGGGATCGGAAACTCGATCCACGCGGGCATGGTCGCGCTGGCCGACGGGACCGCCGAGGCGGCCGAGCGGCTCGCGCGGGTGCTGACGACCGACCCCGGGACCGGCGTCGTCCGCCACGCCGACGCCGGCTACGAGGACGCCGTCGAGGCGGCTCGCTCCGGCGGCATCGACATGCCCTCGCTCTGAGGCCCGGGAGGAGCTCGGAGATGCCGCCTCTGCTGGTACGCGATCTCGCGCAGCTGGTCACGCCCGCCCCGGGGCCGGCGCCGCTCCGCGAGCACAGCCTCGGGGACGTCGCCGTTCTCGAGGACGCCTACCTCCTCTGCGAGGAGGGACGGATCGCGTCGGTCGGGAGGATGCGCGACCTTCGCGCGCCGGGTGACGAGGTCGAGGAGCTCGACGGGGGCGGCCTGTGCGCGCTCCCGGGCCTCGTCGATTGCCACACGCACATCGCCTTCGGGGGCGACCGCGTGGAGGAGTTCGCGCTCCGGAGCCGCGGGGCGAGCTACGAGGAGCTGCACGCCGCCGGCGGCGGGATCCTCTCGACCGTGCGGGCCACCCGCGCACTCGGTCGGGCCGGGCTCGACGCCCGCGTCGAGCGGCATGCGCGGTGGCTCCTCTCGCACGGCACGACGACCTTCGAGGGCAAGTCCGGGTACGGGCTCGACAGGGACACCGAGCTCGACTCGCTCGCCGCGATCCGAGAGGCGGGCGGCGTTCCGACGTGGCTCGGCGCGCATGCCGTCCCTCCCGAGTTCGACGCGGCCGACGCCTACCTCGACTTCGCGCTGGCCGAGGTGCTGCCGGACGCGGCCGAGGTGGCGGAGGCCGCCGACGTGTTTCTCGAGCAGGGCGCCTTCGACGCCGTGCAGGCCCGCCGCTACCTCGAGGCGTGCGGGGCGGCCGGCCTCGCCCTCAGGCTGCACGGAGACCAGTTCACGGAGTCCGGGGCGATCCCGCTCGCGATCGAGCTCGGCGCGCGCAGCGTCGACCATCTGGAGGCGACGGGGCCGGCCGGCGTCGCCGCCCTTGCCGGGAGCGAGGTCACGGGTGTCCTCCTACCCGCGGCGGCCCTCGTGCTCGGCAGGCCGATGCCCCCCGCGCGGGCGCTCGTGGACGCCGGCGCCGCGATCGCGTTGGCGACCGACCTGAACCCGGGCAGCTCGTTCTGCGAGAGCATGCCCCTCGTGATGGCGCTCGCCTGCACCCAGCTCGGGCTCAGCCCGAGCGAGGCCCTCTCCGCCTCGACGGTCAACGCGGCGCACGTCCTCGGCCGGACCGGCAGCGTCGGCCGCCTCGAGGAGGGCTACGCGGCCGACGCCGTGCTCCTGGAGGCTCCAGACTGGCGGTACGTCGCCTACCACCTGGGCACGGAGCACGTCTCCATGGTCCTCCGGGCCGGCGAGGTCGTCTGGCGGGGGAGCCCGTGACGCTGCCCGGGTTCGTGAACGCCCACAGCCACGCCTTCCAGCGGGCGCTTCGCGGGCGCGGCGAGGGCGGCGACTTCTGGTCGTGGCGGGATGCGATGATGGCCGAGGCGGAGACGCTCACCCCGGCCCGGGTCCGCGACCTCTACGGGTCCACGTTCGCGGAGATGAGGCGATCCGGCTACACGGCCGTCGGCGAGTTCCACTACGTCGGGTACGACGAGGCGCTGGCGGCGGCCGAGGCGGCCGCCGCCGCGGGGATCGAGCTCTGCCTCCTCTACACCGCCTACGCTCGGGGTGGCAGCGACCGCTTCCGGCAGCCGTCCGTGGAGACTTACCTCGACGACGTCGAGCGCCTGCGCGTGGCCGGCCTTCACGTGGGGGTCGCCCCCCACTCGCTACGGGCCTGTCCGCCCGCCTGGCTCGAGGAGATCGGCCTGCACGCCGCCCGGGAGAGCCTCGTCCTCCACGTCCACGCCGACGAGCAGCCCGCCGAGATCGAGGGGTCTCTCGCCGAGCACGGCGTTCGGCCGATCGAGCTGCTGGCCGAGACCGGGTGCCTGGGGCCGCGCACGACCGTCGTCCACGCGACCCACGCCTCCGACGGCGAGCTCGACCTCGTCGCGGACGCGGGGGCGCGGGTCTGCCTCTGCCCGACGACGGAGGCGAGCCTCGGCGACGGCTTCGCCCCCGTCCTTCGCCTCCACGAGCGCGGGATCCCCGTCTGCATCGGCTCGGACTCGAACGTCCGGATCGATCCCCTCGAGGAGCTCCGGCAGCTCGAGGGCATCGCCCGGAACACGAGTCTGAGGCGGAACGTCGTCCCTCCCGAGACGCTCCTGGCGTGGGGCTCGAGCGAGGGCGCCGCGGCCCTCGCAATCGATCGGTGGGACGACGTCGAGCTGCGCCGGGGACACCACTCGCTCCAGGGCGTCGGCGCGGACGAGGTCGAGACCGCGCTCGTCTTCGGCTGCGGAGCGGACGTCCTCGAGCCCAGGAGCCGGCCCGAAGCCGAGCGGCCCGCCTGAGGCGGGCCGCTCGGGGTTCTGCGCTGCTCGGGGCAGGCGACGAGAAGCTCAACCGCAGATCCACGGCGGGCTCGAGGACCCGCAGTGGTTGCGCCTGAAGACGTTGCCGCTCCCGGATCCGTCGTAGAAGACGTCCACGGGCGCGTTGCCGAACGCGTGGTTCTTGACGACGAGGTTGTGGGTCGGGTCGGCACCGCCGAGGGGCACGGCGGACGCAATTGCGATGCCGCCCTGGAAGGCGCTCGGGCCGGACGGTCGGTTGCCGAAGACGCGGTTGTGGCTGAGGACGACGCGGTCACCGCCGAGGACCGCGATCCCCACGCCGGAGGTGGGCGGCGCGCCTTCCTCCTCGCCTTCACACGAGGCGTTGTTGTGCGCGAGGACGTTGTTCTTCACCGTCCATCGGCTCAGGGGGTCGGGGTTCTCGCCGGTGTCCACGAAGACCATGCCGACGCAGTTGCCCCAGGCACGGTTGTTGCGGACGACCCCCATGCTCGAGTCGCGGAAGAGGAAGCCGAAGCCCTCGGGTCCGACGTTCTTGTACGCCCGGTTGTCGCGGACGACGGCCTTCGCGTGCGGCGAGTCGCCGATGTAGAAGCCGGGCTCGGCGTTGTGGTGGGCAACGTTGTGCTGGAAGCGGACGCCCGAGAGGACGAAGCCGCTGATCCCGTAGCTCCCGTTGTTGCTCGCGACGGTATGGGTGACCGTCGAGCGCTTCGCATTGAGAAGCAGGATCCCGAAGCCCGAGAAGCCGTCGATACGGAAACCCTTGATCGTCGTGCCCACGACCGGCGCGCCGAACTCCCCGGTGACGGGGTCGAACTCCCCGAAGACGCAGATGCCGTCGACCTCATCCGGCGCCTCGGGGTCGACGCAGACGCTCTCGGTCGGCACCGACGCCGGCTTCAAGAGCGGGGCCGCCTTGCCCGCCGCGCCTCTGAGCGTCAGGTGATCGGTGGTGATGGTCAGGTTCTCGCGGTACGTCCCGCGCGCGACGACGATGACGTCACCCGGGCTCGCCGAGTCGATCGCCGCCTGGATGGAGTGGCCCGGGTGGACGTGAATGACTCCAGCCGTCGCCGACGGGGCGAGACCCAACATCACCACCAGCCCGAAGACCAGGAACAGGAAACGGACGCGTTGCCGCATTGGTCCTCCTTCGTCCCGGAAACAGGACAGTGTAGGAGGGTCGAAGCCGGACGGTCAAGCGCCTGGTGTCCTACACTTGCGACCTGCCACCAGCGCCTTTACCCGCCGAGCTGGTCGAGTTCCTGAAGGGCCCCCACGCGGCGGTGGTCTCCACCGTGCGATCGGACGGCGCACCGTACTCGGCCGCCACCTGGTACGACTGGGACGAGGGTCGCATCCTCGTGAACATGGACTTCGAGCGTCTCCGCCTGAGCCACATGCGTCGCGACCCACGGGCGGCCGTAACCGTGCTCGACCTCGGAGACTGGTACAAGGCCGTCACCGTCCTCGGCCGCGTGGTCGAGATCCGCGACGACGAGGGGCTCGCCGACATCGACCGGCTCTCGCGCCGCTACCGGGGAACGCCGTACCGGAACCGGGAGCGCAAGCGCGTCACTGCGCTGATCGAGCCCGAGCGCTGGCACGAGCACTCGTGAGGCACGCGCGCAAGGAGCTCTTCTTCGAGCTGCCCGAGCGGCGCGGGTACGTGAACATCACGCCGCAGGTGGAGGAGTTCGTACGCGAGAGCGGGATTGCCAACGGGCTCTGCCTCGTCAACCCGATGCACATCACGGCGGCCGTCTACGTGAACGACGACGAGCGGGGCCTGATCCAGGACATCGACGACTGGCTGGAGCGGCTGGCGCCGCACGAGCCGGTCGCCGGGTACCGCCACAACAACGGCGAGGACAACGCCGACGCCCACCTCAAGCGCCACCTGATGGCCCACCAGGTGGTGCTCGCGGTCACCGACCGCAGCCTCGACCTGGGAACGTGGGAGCAGGTCTTCTATGCCGAGTTCGACGGCCGGCGGCAGAAGCGCGTCCTCCTGAAGGCGATCGGGGACTAGAAGCCGATGAGCTGGCCGTGGCCAGCTCCTCCACCGAGCTTCCTCCGGGCGGCGGGAGCTCCTCCGGCGGCGATCTGCACGGGCACGGCATACCACCGAGGAGGCCGCCATGGCGACCACGAGGCACTCGGCGTCATGGACGGTCGCAGCTCGCAGGATTCCGGACGGCCACCTCTGGGAGGTCTTCTGGATGGGCCCGGTCGCTGCCGACCCCCGCCCCCCGCCCCGGGCGCCGGCCGTCCACACCGGCCACGTCCAGGGTCTGACCCCGGGCACGGCCTTTCGGGCGGGACATGCCTGGGGAGCGGATCGCTTTCCGCCTGCAAGCCCGCGGCGAAGCCGTCCACACGCGGCCCTCCCTCACACGTCCCCGTCGGCTACCGGCTGAAAGGAGCATGTCGCCGATCTGGACGAGCTCGCGGCCACCGCCGGGTGCCGGCAGTGTTCACGTTCCTCGACGGGCGGGAGAAGTCGAAAGCGGCTGCGGACGGGGCTCGTGAAGAGCCCGGCCCGCAGCCGCTGACGGCTAGAGGATCCCGGTGACCGCGTCGATCGCGGTGCCGATGGCGCCGGACAGGGCGCCGAGGGCGACGACGACCACGAGCGTGATGACGGCGAGGACGACGCCGTACTCAGCCATCGTCTGGCCATCCTCGCGGCGGCTCTGAGCGACGGCGGACTCGATGAAGCTCTGCATTTGTGTTTCACCCCCTGGGACAGGTTGAGGGCCGCACGGTCGGGCTCCAGGAATCCGCCGCGTGACCGGGTTCGCATTAGTGCTGTGCCAGTTGTCGGAGAATTCGGGAGGAACCTGAAGTGCGAATCCCCCGTCCCGGGGATTCGACCGATCGGCTCGAGCAAGCGCCTTCGGGATATCAGGGCACAGTCAAACGACCGCGCGAGCGGCCTGCTGACGGCCAGTGAGCGGTTCGCCGTCCGATCCGGCGGACTCGAGCTCGTCCGCCCGGCGGCGAGCCGGCGCCTACGGCCCGTCGGGGAAGCCCCTGCCGGCGAAGCTCGCGACGAGCAACGCCACGGTGACGACGAAGATCAGAACGGAAACCCGGTTCACGGGGGGACCACCTCCTTCCCTAGAAGCGGAAGTCCTGCAGCGCCTGGACTGCACGCTGGTACAGCGCGAGCGCGGCCTCCTTGTCGCCGCGCTCGACGGCGAGCTCGGCCTGCGCCGTCCAGGCGGCGGCCTTGTGGCTCGCCGAGGACAGCTGGTCGAAGCTCGCCTCTGCAGCTCTGAACGTCTCTCCGGCCTCGTCGAGCTGGCCCTGTTCCAGCAACGACCGGCCGAGCACGAGCTGCGCGTTTCCGATCTCGTCGATGAAGTCGACTCTCCCGTCGAGGAGCTCGAGCGCGTGGCGCGCCTGCTGCTCGGCGAGCTCGACCTGTCCCGTACGGAGGTGCACCTGGGCGAGCGAGGAGACGGCCTGGGCGGCGTCGGCGTCGCTCCCGACCTCGAGAGCCATGGAGAAGGCCTGCTTGAAGAGCGGGATCGACTCGTCGGGCCTGCCCAGGAGGAACGTCAGGCCACCGAGGGTCGTCAAAAGCTTGCCCGTGTTGGCGCGGTCGTCGATCTGCTCGTAGAGGGACCTCGCTCGCTCCGCGTAGGAGCGGGCGGCGACCCACTGACCCCGCCGCTCGGCCACGAGCGCGCCGAGAAAGTAGGCGTCCGCAGTCGCCCGCGGATCCTCCAGCGCCTCGGCGAGCTCGAGCGCGCGCTCGACGTCCTCTCGCGCGGCCTCCCAGTCCCGCTGCCTGCGGTAGCACCGCGACCGCCAGCCGAAGATCCGCGACCGGAGGCGGTCGCAGGGGATCCCGGACCGCTCGGCGAGCTCGAGCGCCTCGGTGAAGAGCGCGATCGCAGTCGCGATTGAGGTCAGGCGGTAGCGGCAGCAGCCCAGGCGGAAGAGCACCTCGGCGCGGTCGACGTCGGAGAAGAGCGTGTCCTCGGCCAGCTCGCGCGCACGGGTGAGCAACGGCAGAGCGTCCCGCATCTCGCCGATGTACATGCGCGCCCACGCCTCGGCCAGAAGCGCGCGCAGCTCCAGATCGGACGCCGAATCGTCCGGGAGCGTCCCCTGGACCTCGGCGAGCACGGCGATCGTCTCGCCGTAGTCGTGGGCCTCGACCGCCGCCTCGGCCCGGGCGACGACGCTCTCGACCCGGTCCCGCTGGCGTCCGTCGACGCCTGTCGCAAGGTAGGACTCGTCGATCTCGAGGCGCTCCGCCAGCCAATGGAGCGTCTCGCTGGTCGGACGGAGCTGGTCGCGCTCGAGCTGGCTCACGTACTGCTTGGAGAAGCGGTTGTCGGCGAGCTCCGACTGCGTCAGCCCGCGAGCTACGCGCGCCTGGCGGAGTCGTGTCCCGAGCGTCTCGGGCGCCTCCGACGTCGTTACTGTCTCCCGACTCTTCACCGTCGAGTCAAGAATAGAAGTCCTGGGTCCACTTGACAACCCGACTTGACTTCTTCGCGGATCTGGTTATAGTCCGGGCGATCTCGCCCTCGGGAAACCCGATCCCGAGTGATGCCTGGCATACCGCGAGAGATGGCCCGGAGACTCAGGCTTGGGCCGCAGAAGCCGAGTCTCCGGGTCGCGTTATCTCCGGGCCTAGATATCACGTCACGCGCACCGGCACAAGTGCGGCCGCGGCCGATAACCTGGCATCGTCACGGCGACCAAGGAGCGATGCATGGCCTACACGGTCCCCCCTCTTCCTTACGACTACGACGCACTCGAGCCCCACATCGACGAGCAGACGATGCAGATCCACCACGACAAGCACCACCAGGCCTACGTCGACAAGGTCAACGCGGCCCTCGAGGGCACCGACTGGGCCGACCGGCCGATCGAGGAGATCCTCGCCGCGCTCGACCAGATCCCCGACGCCAAGCGGGCCGCGGTCCGAAACAACGGCGGGGGCCACTACAACCACACGCTCTTCTGGGAGAGCATGGGCCCGGACGGCGGCGGTGCTCCCGACGGCGACCTCGGCGCGGCGATCGACTCGGCCTTCGGCTCGTTCGCCGACTTCCAGGCCGAGCTGAAGGACGCCGGCGTCAACCGGTTCGGCTCCGGCTGGGCCTGGCTCGTCAGCGACGGCGGCTCGCTCGCGGTCGTCTCGACGGCCAACCAGGACAACCCCATCTCGGACGGCAAGGTGCCGCTCCTCGGAGTCGACGTCTGGGAGCACGCCTACTACCTCAAGTACCAGAACCGTCGGCCCGACTACATCGACGCCTGGTGGGAGACGGTCGCCTGGGGCCAGGTGGCGGAGCGCTTCGCCGCGGCGTAACCTCTGAGCGAAGCCGGGATGTCGACGTTCAAGGTCATCACCGTCGCCATGAAGGCGCGCCGCGGGTGGAACCGGATTCCGCCCGAGAAGCGGCGCGCCATCCTCGAGGCGGCCGGCGATTCGGCGAAGAAGCACGGCCCCACCGTGGCGAAGGCGGTCAAGGAGCAGGGGCCGACGTTTGCGAAGTCGATGGCGAAGGCGATCCGGGAGTCGCGGAAGGCACCCTAGTTCGAGGGTGGCGGATGGGATTCGAACCCACGACCACCGGGACCACAACCCGGGGCTCTACCAGCTGAGCTACCGCCACCGCGAGGCGGAATCGAGTGTAGCGGGTGCTACGGTGCGAGCCGAGCGCCTGTAGCTCAGCGGACAGAGCAGCGGACTTCTAATCCGCGGGTCCCAGGTTCGAATCCTGGCAGGCGCGTGGCAGAAGTGCCTGTAAATGGGCAAATCTTGGGGCAACGGGATCCGCTGAGAGACCCGAGGAATCGACATCTCGTTGTTGACCCTGGGCCAGCTGGCCCGAAGACCCTCGAACCAGCGCGAGCCAGCCCGAACTGGCGGAGGTCGTCTCCAGTCCGTGGTTCCGAAGATTCCCGGAGGTCGTGCCGACTACGGCATCTCGCCGTAACCGTCAGACCCCGCTGCGGGTCAGCGCCCGCTTGGCTCCTCGTGGCGGCTCGCTGGGCTCTCTGAAGTCATGGGGGCACCCATAGAGAGTTCCTGCGACGCGATAGCTTGCGGTCTCTCGCGCGTGGTCGACGCAGAGGCCGGCACCGCATTTCTTGCAGACTCCGACCGCCGCGTGGTCGCGACCGGTTTTGGCGCACTCGTAGCAGTTCATCGGATCCGCTCCTCAGCATCGACGTGCTGTCCCGCTGAACGCTATGAGGCGTCCCTTGCGTCCGCGTCCGGCAAGACACGGAACCTCGCTGCGGGAAGCTACGCATCGAAAAGTCTCGATAAGGGCGTAGGATGGAGAACGATGACCGAGAGCGCGCTGATCGACTGTTGCAGCCCCGTGGTTCAGCCGACGCTGTCGCCGGGCGAGGCCGTCGAGCTCGAGCGCCTGTTCAAGGCGCTCGCCGACCGCCACCGTGTCCGGATCCTGAACCTGCTTTCCTCGGCCGACGACTCCGTGTGCGTCTGCACGCTGACGCCGACGCTCGGGCTCGCGCAGGCGACCGTCAGCTACCACCTGAAGCTGCTCGTCGAGGCCGGGCTCCTCGAGCGAGAGCGGCGCGGCAGGTTCGCGTTTTACCGTGTCGTCCCCGGCGTTCTCGACCGGGTTGCCGACCTCGTGCGCGGCTCGACCCTCGAGGTGGAGGCGGCATGAATGTGCCCCTTGTCCGTGTGCAGAACGCGGGTCGTCTGCACGCCCGCGCGCGCCAGCGACGGGGGTCTTCGACGTGACCGTTCAGGCCGACCAGCGTCCTGAGCGTGGTACCGATGAACGGGTGGTGCTCGCTCGCCTGTCGCGGCTCGACCGCTTCCTGCCGCTGTGGATCGGGCTGGCGATGGTCGGCGGGCTGGTGCTGGGCACGCTCGTGCCCGGGCTGAACGACCAGCTCGAGCGGTTGCAGGTGGGCACCGTGTCGCTGCCGATCGCGGCGGGCCTGCTGCTGATGATGTACCCGGTCCTGGCGAAGGTGCGCTATGAGGACCTCGGCCGGATGAGCGACGACGGCGTCGGCAACTGGCGCTTCTTCGGCACCTCGCTCGTCCTCTCGTGGGTCGTCGGCCCGGCGCTCATGTTCGCGCTGGCGTGGATCTTCCTCGCCGACCAGCCCGCCTACCGCACGGGCGTCATCATCGTCGGGCTGGCGCGGTGCATCGCGATGGTGCTGGTGTGGAACGACATCGCGCTCGGCGACCGCGAGCGGGCCGCGATTCTCGTCGTCTTCAACGCGCTCTTCCAGGTGCTGGCCTACGCGCTGCTGGGCTACTTCTACCTGACCACCTTGCCGGGGTGGCTCGGGTTCGACACGCAGGGGTTCGAGGTCGGGATCTGGGAGGTCGCGCGCACGGTGCTGATCTTCCTCGGCATCCCGCTCGCCGCAGGGTTCCTCACCCGCCGCATCGGCATCCGCCGGCGCGGCCGCGACTGGTACGAGCAGCAGTTCGTACCGCGGATCGCGCCGCTCACCCTGTACGGACTGCTGTTCACGATCGTGCTGCTGTTCGCGATCCAGGGCGACGAGATAACCTCCGAGCCGCTCGACGTCGCCCTGATCGCCGTGCCGCTCCTCGTCTACTTCGCGATCATGTGGGTGCTCGGCTTCGCCGCGGGACGCGTCATGGGCTTCCCCTATCCACAGACCGCTGCGCTCTCCTTCACGGTCGCCTCCAACGACTTCGAGCTCGCGATCGCGGTCGCGGTCGGAGTCTTCGGCGCCGCCTCCGGCCAGGCGCTCGCCGGGGTCGTCGGCCCGCTGATCGAGGTGCCCGTGCTCGTCGCCCTCGTCTACGTCGCGCTCTGGCTCCGCCGCCGGCTGACGTGGCCCGAACTGCCCGGGCGCCGACCCGCTGTCGACCCGCCACCCGCGGCGTCGGCGGCCAGCACCGGCGGCTAGTAGGCGAGAAATGGCGGCCACCTCGAGAACCCGCTATAGCGTCGAGGGCGCGAATAGCCCCGGTGGCGCCGGCGCGATTACCTCCCATGCGAGCACGATCGACTTCGACTGCACCGCATCGACCGGCGAGGTCCTGCCCGGCCCCGCCGACCTGCTCGCGGCCGCGCTGGCCGCCTGCATCCTGAAGAACGTCGAGCGCTTCGCCGGCCTGCTCCCGTTTCGCTACCGTCGCGCGCACATCCAGGTCGAGGTCGAGCGTGAGGAGCCCCGGCCACGGATCGTCCGCGCCCGCTACCGGCTGCGGATCGAGACCAACGAGCCGCAGCAGCGCGCGGAGCTGCTGTACCGCAACATCCTCCGCTTCGGCACGATCACCAACACGCTCGCTGGTGCCTGCGAGCTCACCGGCACGATCGAGGTCGAGCCGCCGGCGGAAGGAGAACCGCACCAACCATGACTGCTCGCCTCCCGACGCTCGGGGAGTGTCCGGTGCGATCATCCTCCTCCGCGGTCAAGGCTTCCGTAGCGGCCTTGCCGCGAAGCGGGAACCGATCGGACGACGACGCCGCGGCGCACGCGAGGCACGCGAGGCACGCGGACGGACCCACCGCCCCGCTCGTGGAGCCGCCTCCGCCGGGTCAACAGAGAGTCAACAGAAGTGCCCCAGAGCCCCCGAGCAGCGCCGAGGCGATCGGGCTCAACCACGCGGCGCCGGGAGGCCTCACGAGGAAGCCCGACCCCGCCGGCGTCCACTTCTAATCCGCGGGTCCCAGGTTCGAATCCTGGCAGGCGCAACGTCTATCCCAGCCGATCGATCGTCGGCTGGGCCCGCAGCTTCTCGGCCTCCTCAGCCTGGCGACATCTGCTCCAGGCTGTGGGCCTCGCCGGCATCGCTCACGTCGTTCAGGCTCTCATACGGGACGAGCACGACATTCCGGGTGAACCAGATAGGGGGCCGGACACTGGCGTTATCTATCCCTCGAAGCGGCGCAGCACGAGGGAGGCGTTGTGCCCGCCGAAGCCGAAGGAGTTGGAAACGGCGATCCGGATGTCGGCCTCGCGGGCTTCGTTCGCGATGTAGTCGAGGTCGCACTCGGGGTCCGGCGTGTCGTAGTTGATCGTCGGCGGCAGCACGCCCTCGTGGATCGCGAGCGTGCAGAAGATCGCCTCGACGCCGCCGGCGGCGCCGAGGCAGTGCCCGGTCGCGCCCTTCGTCGAGGAGATCGGCGTCTTCCGGGCGTTGTCCTCGCCAAGCGCGCGTTTGATCACGCGCGTCTCGCTCGCATCGCCGAGCGGCGTCGAGGTGCCGTGTGCGTTGATGTAGTCGATCTCCTCGGGGTTGATCCCGGCGTCCGCGAACGCCATTTTCATCGCCCGCGCCGGGTGCTGGCCGGTCGGGTCGGGCTCGGTGATGTGCTCGGCGTCGGAGGAGACGCCGTAGCCGAGCAGCTCCGCGTAGACCTTCGCCTCGCGCTTCTTCGCGTGCTCGAGTTCCTCGAGCACCAGGATCGCGCCCGCCTCGCCCATCACGAACCCGTCGCGGTCGGCGTCGAACGGCCGACTCGCCGCCGCGGGGTCATCGTTGCGGCGGGAAAGCGCGCGCATCGCCGAGAAGCCGGCGATCCCGGCGCGCGTGATCGCCGCGTCGGTGCCGCCGCAGAGCATCACGTCGGCGCGGCCGAGCCGGATCGCGTCGAGGCCGGCGCCGATCGCCATCTGCGAGGCGGCGCAGGCGGTGCTCGGCGACGAGAGCGGCCCGTGCGTGCCGAGCTGGATCGAGACCCAGGCGGCGCCCATGTTCGGGATGATCGCCAGCACTGAGAACGGATTGACGCGGTCGGGCTCCCGCTCGATCAGCGTGTCGTAGCAGTCCTCCAAGGACTTCAGGCCGCCCATCGCGCTCGCGACCGAGGCGCCGACCCGGTCGGACTCCTTCCCGATTACGATCCCCGAATCAAACTCCGCCTGTCGCGCAGCCGCAACGACCAGCTGTGCGAAGCGGTCCATCCGCCGCGCCTGCCTGTGCTCGATCCACCGGGTTGGGTCGAACTCCTTCGCCTCGCAGGCGAACCTGACTGGGAAGCCACTGGCATCAAAGGCACTAATTGCACCGGCGGCGGAGCGGCTGCCGATCAGGCGCTCCCAGCTCGTCGTGACGCCGCTGGCCAGCGGCGTCACCGCGCCGAGCCCCGTAATCACCACTCTCCGACGTCCGTTCGCGCCCATCGCCCTCCGATCCCAGTCTGCCGTCGGCGAGGAGCCCCTCGCGCGTCATGACCAACCCGGTGCGGCGACGGCCGGGCGGCCTTACGCCGGTACTCGCTCCGCCTCGCGCGCTTGTGCCGCGCGCGCCGCAGCAGCCTGCGTCGGAGCAAAGTCTGCCAGCTCCGTCTTGAGCTGCTTCAGCGCCTGCACCTGCAGCTGGCGCACGCGCTCGCGGGTAAGCCCAAGCTCGCGCCCGACCGTCTCAAGGGACTGCGGCTCGCCCTGAAAGCCGAAGCGACGCTCGACGATCAGCCGCTCCCGTTCCGGCAGCCTTTCGAGCCTGCGCGGCACCGTCTGCCGGAGAAGCGACCGCTCTGCCTCCTCGACGGGGTCACCGGCAGCCGAATCAGCTAGGAAGTCGCCGAGCTCGCTATCGGAGTCGTCGACCTCGCACACCAGGGCGGCCAGCTCAGATCGCCTCGGCGCAGTTCGACGATCAGCGCCTGATCACCGTCAATCGGGGTAGCGGGTGCAGACTCAAATGTCAGCGGAATCGCCACTGTGGCACACCATCCCCTGGGAGCCCTTCGGCGCCGTATCGAGTTGTTGGGCGGTTCCGCGCTAGGCTCGGAGCGGGTCGACTTCCGCCTAGTGCTCGGAGAATGTCAGCTTCCGCCTAGTCGCGTGTCGACTTCCGCCTAGTCGCGGAACCGCCTTCGAAAGGCTCGTCCTCACCCGACGAGTCGTTCATTCCTTCCGATTGGACGAGTCGGTGCTTAGCTCCCTCCATAGGCATCATCTCCTCTGGCGTTTCGACCTTGCGGACGGCCTCTTCGCCGAGGGCGAAGACCTCTTCGGCTGTCCGTTCTCCGCCGTCCAGGCGGAGGACACATTGCGGACGATCTCGAATGCCTCTTCGGGGGTCTCGACAGACCCGAGGATGGCCTTCTCAACCCGGAGCAGCGAGAGAGCCAACTGATCCTGGGAGAACTCGAGTACTTTCTTGCGGCGCTCGTGCCCAAGCTGGCGCCATGCCTGCAGCAGCTGGCGCAGCTCCGGATCGTCAGGCGTGATCTGACCCGAGAACTGCCGCCAGGCCTCGCTGTGGTCGCCGCGAGCGGCCGTGTGCAGGAAGAGAAGGCCGGCGAGGGCACAGACCTCCTCGCTTCGAGCATCATCTAGCTGCTCAAACTCGCGCCGCTTCTCAGCGACCTCGACAGCGCGGCGTCGGGCAAGCATCCCGGCCTCGCGCAAGCGCTTGCGGGCTTCGCGCAGCGGCTCGGCTGCCACCCGCTCGCCCTCGAAGCGGGACTCATCCAGATCCTGCTGAGCTTCTGTCAGCGCCTTCTCAGCCTCGGCGAGCTCATCCCGGAGGCGACGCTCGCGCTCATCCTCGGCCTCGAGTCGCGCGAGTGCATCAGCGTGCTCAGCCCTGCCCGGCTCGGGTAGGGCCTCGATCGCTTGTCGCAGGAGCTCCCGTGCCCTGGATCCTCTGATGTGTCCGGCGAAAACAAGAAGGAGTTGCGCGTCTCGATCGAGGGCTTTGGCGAGCTTTACGAGGGTCTCAGCGACGGGCCGCTCGACCTCGCCCGCCTCGATCCGGCTGATCTGGGCAGGCGAGAGGCCGCTCCGCCGCGCCAGCCCCCGCATGGAGAGGTGCGCGCGCACGCGCGCCTCTTTGGTCACCTCAGCCATAGTCACCTCGACCGGCGTCTGCATCGTGGCCCCAGTCTAGCCGGTTGTGTACCGTCGGTCAAATGTTGCTGTTTGCCTCCGATGCGATCAGGTTAGTGTTACCTAAAGCAACGATCGCTCGGGTCGTGTACCATGACTCCTACGTGCGCCAGGCCGATGCGGACTTCGCTCGGCGGAGGCGCCCATGGAGGGAGACCTTATGTCGAGAGCTACCGTCGAGGCGGAATGCCGCGAGACGCTAGGCCTCGTGCCCAAGTTCATCGCGGAGCTGCCGGACTATCTCGTCGAGAGCGAGTGGCAGTCGTTCAAGGCGATCGAGTTCGGCGAGACAGCGATTCCGAACAAGTACAAGGAGCTGATCGGGCTCGCCGTCTCGGGCGCGACCCGCTGCCGCTACTGCACGTACTTCCACACCGAGTCGGCCAAGCTCTTCGGCGCGACCGACGAGGAGATCCGCGAGGCCGGGCTCATGGCCAAGCACACGATGGGCTGGAGTACGTACCTGAACACCGAGCAGTACGACTACAACGGCTTCAAGGCCGAGTTCGACCAGATCGCGGCGCACGTGAAGGCGATGACGGCGACACCGGCGCGCGCTTAAAGCCGACTCGTTTCGCCGAGCTATGCCGACGGGCGCCCTGGGCGCCCGTCGGGCGCTTTCAGACGGGCGAGCGCGTCGTCGTAATCGCCGACGACGCCGCGAAGGAGCTCGACCGCCTCACGCGGTGCACGAGGGTCACGCTCCATGACGTCGACTGCCATGCGCGCTCCGGCGACCAGAGCCGAGAGCTCCTGGCCCGTCAACGTGAGCGCGAAGACGTTCTCGCGCGCGCGGGTCACTTTCATCCGCCAACTGTATCCCTAGTGAGAGAGGAGGAAGGCCAGAAGCTCTTGCAGCGGCCGAGGCGTCTACCCCACAGCGAAGATGATCGGAGTTCGCGGTGCGAGGATGGGACGACCCAAAGGTGCAGATATGAGACAACCGAATGCGAATTGTTCGCCGCCCGAAGGCAAGCGGGGAACCAGCAGTCGCGAGCGGGAGACCTGTGGACCGGCGAATCCGCTGGCGAACTGAAACCAAAAGGCCTGCAAAACCACCCTTTGCCAGGCGATCTCGAAAACCGCCTCACGCGCTTCAACGCACGGCGGGTGGTCCGACCCGTGCATGCGCGGCGTTGCGCGGGAAGTAGGTAGGGAGGCTCGAGACCGGCCACCCGGCGTTGGCAGGGTCAACATGGAGTCAACAACAGCGCCCAAGAACCTCCGAGCAGGCTCGAGGCGATTCGCCTCAACTGTGCGGCTCGGCCAGCCTTCGCCAGCAGGCCCGATCCCACCGTCGTCCACTTCTAATCCGCGGGTCCCAGGTTCGAATCCTGGCAGGCGCGTGCGAGAAGTGCCGGCAAACTGGACGTACTCGCTGCCGCCAAGGTCGCTGAAGACGCGGGGTAGGTCAACATCCGGTCGTTGACCCGCGCCAGTAGGCCCGAGGAGGCCCGAACCAGCGCGAGCGAATCCAGCCGTCGCGGCACATCCCCAGTCCGTCGGTCAGAGGTTCTGATAAGCCACCGCGTTGACGACGTCGTCGATCGTTCGCGGCAGCATGTCGAAGTCGACTCCGAGTCGCGCGCACAGCGCCGCGCCAGGTCGTCTGACCGGGGTAGCGGCGCCAGAGCTGCTCGCGTTCGTGCGCACCGAGGTGTTGTGTGCTTCGCCCCCACACTCGCCGGGGACAGCTCGGCGACCGGCTCCTCGCTCGATTACTCGTATTGGAGCGCATCGAGCACGTCCAGGCGCGATGCGCGTCGAGCCGGCAGGATCGCCGCCAGAACTCCCGCCAGGACCGCGACACACGTGAAGATCACGAGCGGTGCGATCGGGAGCGAGAAGCTGACGTCGTACTGAGAGAGAGCCTGGGTCATCAGGAGCGACAGGAAGATCCCGAGCGGGATCCCGAGCGCCGCGCCGATCAGCGCCGTGATGATGCTCTCGTGGCGAATCATCCGCCTCGCTTGCGCGCGGGTCATCCCGACCGCGCGGAGCATGCCCAGCTCCCGCGTCCGCTCGAACACCGACAGTACGAGGGTGTTGACCATCCCGAACAGGCTCACCACCACGGAGAACGCGAGCAGCACGTACACCAGGTTCAGAATCGTCGAGAACTCCGCGGTCCGGCTCGTGATGAACTCGGATTCGGTGTGGAGCTTCGCGTCGGGGAACGTCGCGACCGTCTCTTCGAGCGCGGCCACGTCCCCCGCGGCGCCCACGTCCACGAACGTGAACAGGTTCCGGGGCCGTGGGAAGGCCGCGTCGAACGCCTCCTGGCTGATCGTGACGGCGCCCAGCTCTGGGGCGAGGTCGGAGGGGTCGTAGATCCCTCGCACGACGAGATCGAGCGTCTGTCCGCTGGCAGTCTCGACCGAGAAGCCGTCGCCGACGGAGAGCTTCCGATCATCGGCGAAGGACTGAGTGACGACCGCACCGTCAGTGCCGAGACGGGCGAGCGCGGCCTCGGAGCCGTCCGACCAGGCGAAGTTGTAGAAGGTCGCGATCGTCCGCGGATCGACGCCGGTGACGTCGGCTTCGTTGGCTCCGTCGGCGAGGGCCTGGTCGAAGCGGACGCTCGAGACCAGCGCAACTCCGGGAGTGGCTGCGACAGCTTCGCCGACCGCGGCCGGGAACGGATCGTAGCCGTTCTGCGACGTGACGACATAGTCCGCAGCCACCTGGTCGCGCACCGCGCCTTGGGACGAATCGCGCAGCGCGCCTCCGAGCACAGCGACGACGGTCACGAGCGCGAGCCCGATCATCAGTGCCGCCGCGGTCGACGCGGTCCGCCCGGGGTTGCGGATCGAGTTCTCGCGAGCGAGCTCTCCCGCCATTCCGCCGAGTCGCTGCGCCGGCCAGCCGACGACCGCCGCGAGCGGCTTCACGAGGCGGGACGCGATCAGGGCGACGCCCACGAACAGGGCGATCGTCCCGAAGGCGACGAGCAGGAGCACCGTCTCGATCTCGAGCCCGTTCGCGAAGAGTCCGAGTCCGAGCGCCGCGGCAGCGGCCGCGAGCACGGCGAGGGCGACGTACGGCGCCCGGCGGGCGAACCGGGAAGGCGGAGGCGTCGAGCCTTCGCGGACGGCGGAGATCGGTGGGACCCGCGTGGCGCGGAGGGCCGGCACGATGCTCGAGAGCACGGTGACGCCCGTCCCCACGAGCAGGCTGACGACGATCGTGCGCGTCGCGAAGACCGTTCCGGCCTGTGGCAGGTCGATTCCGAAGGCGACGAAGAGCGAGTTCAGCCCCTTGCCGACGCCGAGTCCCAGGAAGAGCCCCACCAGCGACGCGACGAAGCCGATCACGAAGGCCTCGACGACGACGGACCCGAGCACCTGGCGGCGTGAGCCGCCAAGCGTTCTGAGCGTGGCGAACTCGCGCGTGCGCTGGGCGACCGTGATCGACAGCGTGTTGAAGATGACGAACGCCCCGACGAAGAGCGCGACCCCGCCGAAGCCGAGCAGGAAGTACGTGATGAAGGCGATGCCCTCGTTCGTGTCGGCCGCGTCGGCGGCTGCTTGCTCCCCGCCCGTTTGCACGTCTCCGGTCGCAGGCACGAGCGGCTGAAGGGCCTGTACGAGCTCGTTCGGCGAGATCCCCTCGCTGGCCGCGACCGAGATCAGATCAAAGTGCCCTTCCTTCTCGAAGAGGGCCTGCGCGGTCGGCAGGTCGAACACGGCGAACGTCGCCCCGCCGATCGAGTCGACCGAGCCGAACGTGGCGATGCCCGTGATCTCGTACCGCTTCACCGGCCCCAGGGCGGCCACGCCGACCCGGTCGCCGACGGCGAAGCCGTTGTCGCTCGCCGTATTGGCGTCGATCACGACCTGGTCGGCGCCGTGCGCCCACCGCCCTTCGGTCAGCCTCAACGGGGTAAATCGCTCGTCGCTCGAGTCGAGGCCGACACCGAGGGCACCGGCGTCCCCGCCGATCTTCTTGCCGTCGGCGTCGACGAGCTGTGCCGGGTTCGAGTTCGACTGGGTGTCGAAGATCCCGCCGGCGGCTGCGTCCACCTCCGGGAGGGCGCGGATCTCGTCGAGCAACCCGGCTGGAACCTGGGCGCGGCCGCTCGAGGAGAAGTCGAGCAGCTGCTTGCCGCTGACGACGGCGTCGGTGCCGGCGTACGACTCGTCGAAGATGGTGTTGAAGGCCTTCTGGAACGTGTCGGTCAGGACGTATGCGCCGCTGATCATCGCGACGCCGAGCACGACGGCGAATGCGGTCAGGAGACCTCGTAGCTTCCGCCCCGCGAGCCCTCGCAAGGTGACGCCGATCACTTCGCCGTCACCTCCTCCATCGCCTCGATGACCTCGTGGGCCGACGAGGGCCCGAGGTCCTTCACGATCAGGCCGTCGGCGAGGAAGAGCACACGGTCGGCGATCGCGGCCGCATGGGCGTCGTGCGTCACCATCACCGTCGTCTGGCCCAGGGTCGTGACCGAGTCGCGCAGCAGCTCCAGGATCTCGCCGCTCGTCGTCGAGTCGAGGTTGCCGGTCGGCTCGTCGGCGAACATGACGCTCGGCCTGGAGACCAGCGCACGCGCGACCGCCACTCGCTGCTGCTGACCGCCGGAGAGCTCCGACGGTCTGTGCGAGAGGCGCTCGGAGAGCCCGACCTTGCTGGTCAGCTCACCGACCCACTCGCGGTCGGGCTTCTCGCCCGCCAGCTTGAGCGGGAGCACGACGTTCTCCTCCGCGGTCAGCATCGGGAGCAAGTTGAAGAACTGGAAGATGAAGCCGATGTGCGCGCGGCGAAGCTTCGTCAGCTGCGTGTCGTCGAGTCCGGTGATGTCGCGGCCGGCGATCGTGACCTCGCCTTCGTTGGGGCGGTCGAGCCCCGCGAGGATGTGCATCAGCGTCGACTTGCCGGAGCCAGAGGGCCCCATCACTGCCGTCAGGTTCGCGCTGGCGACCTCGAGCGACACGCCGCGGAGCGCCTTCACGCAGAGGTCGCCGTCCACGCCGTAGCGGCGGGTGACGTTCGTCGCGGTGACAACTGCCTGCGCGAGGTTGCCATTCCCATGCCCCTGCTCGAGCAGGGCCGTCTCGTCCTGGATCGGAATCGACGTCATCACCACTCCTCTCGGTGGGCTCGCACGACGTTTCGTGCGGCACGCATAAGGTCAACCTAGGGCGCGGCGGTCGCGATTCGCATCGGTGATATCGCCGGTGCGGCCTACGTGGTCGAGATCGCCGAGGCAAAGAGGCTCAGGTGGGCGATCGCCGCGACGAGTGCCGGGCCCAGCGGAAGGCGGGCGAGCTGAGTGCGGGACTTGACGCCGAGCTTCACGAAGACGTGGCGCAGGTGATGCTCGATCGTTCGAGGCGAGAGGAACAGCTGGGCCGCGACCTCCTTGTTGGAAAAACCCTCCGCCACGAGGCGCGCGATCTGGAGCTCCTGGGGCGTAAGCTGGTCGAGAGTCGTCGGGTGACGCTTTCGGGCCGTCTCGCCCGACGCCCGCAGCTCTGCGCGCGCCCGCTCGGCCCACGGCTCCGCACGGAGGCGCTCGAAACCCTCGAGGGCGGGGCGGAGCTGAACGCGGGCCTCGGTGCGCAGGCGCTCGCGCCGCAAATGCTCGCCGTAGAGAAGCTGGATGTGCGCGAGGTCGAAGGGGCCGCCGTCCAGGCCCAGGCGGAGAGCATGCTCGAAGTGGGCAGTCGCTTTCTCACCGTCTGCCAGCAGGGCGCGGCAGCTCGAAAGGCGAGGCTCTACCCACGGGTAGCTCGAATCGGACGCCCACTCCTCGAACGACGACAGTGCCTTACGTGCCTCGTCCGGACTGCCTGCGCGCACCGCGGCTTCGATCATGTCGGGCATCGCAGTCTTGGCGAGATATTCGTCGCCGACGTCCGGGCGGGGGTCGGCGACGACCCTGAAGTGCTCGAGGGCTTCGGCCCAGCGTCCGCGTCCGAGGTCGAGCATGGCCAGCACGTAAACGGCATAGGTGGCACGCGCCGGCAGCCCGTGCGCCGCGGCAAGCTCGCGCATCTCGTCGGCCCGCCGACGAGCCTCGTCATCGTCGCCGCGAATGGCCGCGGCGAAGGAGAGGATCCCCAATGGTCTCGCGGTCAAATTGACGCCTCCGAGCTCACGTGCGAGCTGCAGACTCTCCTCCGCCACAAGCGCCGCCTCGTCGAAGCGCTGGGCGAAGTAGTGTTGAACGGCGCTCATGGAAAGGGCTTCGCCGAGGATCCCGAGCTCTCCCCGCGCCCGCGCGAGCAAGGTGGCCCGGTTGACCAGCGTTGCGAACCGCTGGTTCTCCCCCAAGAACAAAGCCGCGAGACTGACCGCGTAGACGTGTTCTGCGTTGTCGGCGCTCGAGGCCCAGTCGAACGCCTCTTCGAGCCGCACCTCACCGGCCACGCTGTCGCCGCTCCTGGCCTGCGCAAACGCCGCGAGGGCCCGGGCGACGAATAGGGCCTCGCCGTCACCACCGGCCGCTGCCACCTCGGCGGCCAGCTTCGAGACCTCCGCAAGAGCTCTGGCGCCACCTCCGATCGACGCGATCTGTGCCGCCCAGAAGAGCAGCTCGACGGCCTTGGAAAGATCGATCTCCGCTACCGCGCGCGCAGCATCTACGAGCCTCGGGAATCCGTCAAGCGGCCGGCCACAGCGGTATCCGGCGACGCCGACGGCAAGTTCGAGCTCGGCCCGTGGGAGAGCGTCCTCGACGAGAGGATCAGCCTCGCTCGCCAGCGCGACCGCGTAGTCGTCCGCGCCTGCGATGCTCGCGGCCCGAGCGGCTCGGGACAGACGACGCCCCCGGGCGCCTCCGTCGGGCGAGAGTTGGGCAGCGCGCGCGAACGCCTTCGCCGCGGCCAGGTAGCCGGCCCGCTCCTCCGCCCGTTCGGCTGCCTCGTCGAGCGCCCGAACGACCTCCCCGTCCGGTTCGACCACCGACGCCGCGAGGTGCCAGGCACGGCGGTCGGCATGTTCGTCGGCCCCTTCGAGCGCTTCTGCGAGCGCGCGGTGCGCGGCCCGCCGTTCACTCGACGTCGCCGACTCGTAGACCGCAGAACGCACCAGTGGATGGCGAAACTCGAGCCGACTCCCGTGAACGGAGACGAGCCCTGCCCGCTCCGACGAATCGAGCGCGCGTGGCCCCAACCCGAGCAGCTCGCCCGCCCGGGCGACGAGCCCGGCGTCCTCCAGATCGTCCGCCGCGGCAACCAGCAGCATTCGCTGGCCCTCGTCCGGAAGGCGGCGCACGCGTTCGAGGAAGATGCCCTCGACGTGGTCGGTGAGCGGCAGTGCCTCGGGCAGCGGCTCTTGGCCGGCGAGCTGCCCCTCGCTGAGGGCCGAGGGCAGCTCGACGAGCGCGAGAGCGTTGCCCCGCGTCTGTTCGATCAGACGCGTGCGGACGGATGGGGATAGCGCCCCCGCCACGCGGCCCAAGAGCGTTTCCGCCGCTTCGGGGTCGAGCGGCCGGACGAGCAGCGAGGGGAGATCCTCGGGATCGAACCCGCGGGCTTCGCCCTCCCGCGCCGCGAACAGCATCACGATCCCCTCGGCATCGAGGCGACGTGCCACGAAGGCGAGCGCCTCCGCCGAGATCTTGTCCAGCCGGTGCGCGTCGTCGACGAGGCAGAGCACGGGGCGGCGCTCTGCCATCTCCGAGAGAAGCGAGAGGCACGCCGCGAAGACGAGGAAGCGGGCCTCCGCGGAGCCCGGCTGGAGGCCGAGCGCTCGGCGTAGAGCTTCGGCTTGCGGATCGGGCAACCGGTCGAGGTGGTCGAGCGCCGGCCGCATCAACTTGTCGAGAGCGGCGAACGGGAGCTCCGACTCGGACTCCACACCCCGGGTGCTGAGAATCTGCATGTCGTCGGCGCGCTCACGCGCATCCTCGAGGAGCGCGGTCTTGCCGATGCCCGCCTCGCCGCGCAGGACGAGGACACCGCTCGCCGATGCACGAGCCGCCTCGAGCAGCCGTCCGATCTCAGCTCGCTCGGCGTCCCGCCCGTAGAGCATGTAGCGATCGTAATCCACGACCGCGGCACCCGAGCCTGACCATACCGGCGATCTGACCGATGCGACCCAGGCCGTGAACGGGTGAAGTGGCACCGGAGAGGGAGCTGCGCTCCCCAGGACCCCCGTGACCGGGACCTACGACCTCATCGCGATAGGCTCGGGGCCGGCCGGCCGCCATGCCGCCCTGGAGGCCGTCAGGTTGGGCGGGCGCGCCGCCCTCGTCGAGCGGGACGAGGTCCTGGGCGGCGCGTCGACCAATCGGGGGACGTTGCCGTCGAAGACGGTCCGCGCCGCGATCGTCGAGCTCACCGGCCAGGCGCGCGGAACCCACGCACACAACGGTCGTCTGAAGGACGGCATCACGCTCGACGACCTCGTCTGGCGAGCTCGACAGGTGATCGAAAACGAGCGAGCGGCCATCCAGGACGAGCTCCGGCGCAATCGCGTCGACGTCATCGCCGGAGCCGCAGCGTTCACCGATCCGCACGTGTTGGTGGTGCAGACGCGCGACGGCAGCCTCCACGCGCGCGCCGAAGCCATCGTCATCGCGGTCGGAACGAAGCCGGATCGGCCTGCCGCCATCGAGTTCGACGACCGGATCGTGGTCGACTCGGACGGCATCCTCCGCCAGGGCGAGATCCCCCGACGGTTGGTCGTGGTCGGCGGGAGCGCGATCGGGCTCGAGTACGCGTCCATGGCCGCCGCACTCGGCGTCCAGGTCACGGTGGTCGAGAAGCGACCGCGCTTCCTCGAGTTCGTCGACGACGAGATCGTCGAGTCGCTCGAGTATCACCTGCGCGGTCTCGGCGTCGTGTTCAGGCTAGGAGAGGAAGTCGAGGCCGTGCAGCGCCTCGAACGCGACGGCGCGATGATCCAGCTGCTCGGCGCCAGCTGCCTCCCTGCGGACAGCGTCCTCTACGCAGCTGGACGGCGCGGAGCCACCGACGACCTCGACCTCCCGGCCGCGGGGCTCGAGGCCGACGAGCGGGGCCGAATCCCCGTCGGGTCGGACTACAGGACGGCACAACCTCATATCTTCGCCGCGGGAGACGTCATCGGATTCCCGGCGCTCGCGGCGACCGCGATGGCGCAGGGAAGCGCCGCCGCGCGGGCCGCACTCGGCGGGCCGCCGCGGCCCGCCGCCCTGTACGCACATGCGATCTACACCATCCCGGAAATCGCCTTCGTTGGGCCGAACGAACGGGAGCTCGCTCAGGAGGGAACCCCGTATGTCGCCGGTATGGCCCGGTACCGGGACCTCGCCCGGGGCGACCTGGCCGGTGAGCGCTGCGGCCTGCTCAAGCTCCTCGTCCACGCCGAGACGAAGCACGTCCTTGGAGCACACATCTTCGGAACGTCCGCGACCGAGCTCGTCCACCTGGGGCAGATTGCGATTGCGGCCGGGCTGACGATCGACTACTTCGCCGACGCGGTGCTCAACGTGCCGACGTTCTCCGAGGCCTACAAGGTCGCCGCTTTGGATGCCCGCGACCGGATGAGCTAGTGAACGGAAGCGTATCGGCAGGATGGGGCCCCAGCCTCGGGTCAACAGCGGGTCAACAAGGGCACGTCAGGACGCCCGAGAAGGCCCGGGGCGGTTCCGCTTAGCCATGCGCTTTCGCCAGCCCTAGCGAGGAGACGCCATGCCCTTGGCAGCCACTTCTAATCCGCGGCTCGGGAGGTTCGAATCCTCCCAGGCGCTTCGACGAAGCGCCTGCAAATAGGCAAGTCTTGCGACACCGGATCCGCTGAGAGACCCGCGGGATCGACATCTCGTTGTTGACCCGGGCCAGCTGCCCCGAGACGCTCGATCGGGCGCGAGCCAGTCCGAGCTGGCAGAGTCGTCTCCAGTCCGGAGTTTTGAACGCTGCGACCGCCGCGAGTGGAACCGCGCCCGGCTGCAATCGCCATCCCGCTCCGAAGCCTGCTCGCGGACGCACGCGACGTCGCAGGCCGCGCCGGCTCCGAGGGGAGCGCAAACAGGAGCGAGCGTAGGCCACGGCACGGGTCGCCTTCAGCCACAGGCGGCCCCCGGGCGGCACCGAGGCTTTGCCCCGGGACGTTTTCGTAAGTACGTATCGGAGAGTACGATGCGGAGATGAAATTTACTGTTGCCGGACTCCGCTTCGAGATCGACGCACAGGACGTCGTGCAGAAATGCTCGCACCTGCTCCCCGATCCGGTGCAGGAGCACTACGTGATCGTCGCCGGACGGCGGTTCCCCCCCAAGCAGGTGCTCGCCTGCGTGACCGGGCTCGACCGCGCGGACTTCACCACCCATCAGGCGCGGCGGGTGATCACACGGCTCGGCTTCGTGGCCGCGCGGGCACGGCACGCCGAAGAAACGGTGCCGGCCGCCGGCGAGGGGCCGCACGGCGGCGCGCAGGCGGCTGCGCTCGCTCCTTTCCTCGGGAAATGGGTCGCGCTCGACAGCCCGACGGAGGTGCTCGTCGCAGCCGACACGCCGCAAGAGGTTCTGGGCTGGCTCGCTCAGCACAACCGCCGCGCGGGCTACGGGATGTTCCGCGTCCCGACTTCGGCCCGTGAGGCCGAGGGCGTCGCGCCCGCGTGAGATTCGACTTCCTCGAGCTCCCCGGCGACTATGGCCACGGGATCGTCCACCCGGTGGTGCCGGTCCAAGTCGGTGACCTCGAGCAGGCACCACAGCTCTGCCTGATCGACACCGGGTCGCTCCGGAACCGCTTCGCCTACTGGCTTGCGGACGCATGCGGAGTCGACCTCACCGGCGCGCCGACAGCCGAACTTGCGGTCGGCGGGTTCGTCACCACTGGCTACGAGGCCCGCGTTGACCTCACCGTCGACGGCGACCGCTTCGACGCACCGATCGCCTTCTGCGACCCATGGCCCCTCGCATTCAACCTGCTCGGACAAGAAGGGTTCCTGCGCGGCTTCCGGCTGACGATGTCGGCGAACGAGGGCTGGCTTGAACTCGAACGCGAGTAGTTCGCCGGGAAGGTCGGGCCCTCATCCGGCCACCACCCGGCCGGTTCGTCCCCTGGCATCGGGTCACACCCGCCGGGCTCGCCGGCACCTTGCGCTTGCCTAGGCCGGCCCTCGGCCCCGGCACTCCCCCCTCGAGCGCGGAGGAGAGTTAGGGGTGCCCGCGGACGAAACCCCGGCGGGTGTCGTTGCCGAGGCTGTGCGCGAGGCTCTCGAGACGCTCCCGTCGGAGATCGCGCGCAGGATCGACAACGTGGCGATCGAGATCGCCGACGAGGCCCCGGGCCACCCCGAGGTGCTCGGGCTCTATGAAGGTGTCCCCCTGACGGGCCGCCCCGGACACCTCGTCGTGCTCCCGGACCGGATCACGATCTTCGCCGGGTCGCTCATCCGCTTCTACGGTCACGACCGCCGGCTGCTCTACGAACGCACTGTCCATGTCGTCCACCACGAGCTCGCACATCACTTCGGCATCTCCGACGAGCGGCTGCGGGATCTGAAGAAGTACTGACGGCCGGTCTTCACCGCTGTCTTGCCGGCCACCGTCTCACCGCCAGCGGCTCGAGCTCGCCGACCTGGTCTTTCGATAGCCGCAGCGTCACCCGGTCGGTCTTGACCTCGGCGACCGCGCCGATCGGGATCGTGACCTCGCGGCGCCCCCACAGGTGACCATGCTCGAGCAGGACGTGGGTGATCTGCTCGTCGCCGTCGTCGACGAGAAACCCGTCGACGTGACCGAGGTGGTGACCGTCGGCTGAGTCGACGACGCTCGAGCGGCGGATCTCGACCTCGCCTTTGGGCACGCGGTCGTAGCTGATCCCGACGCGGGGGTCGGGCTCCGGAATGTAGCCCCCGAGTGCCTCGGTCTCGTAGTAAGGCATCGCGAGCACCTCCTGGACACCGATGTCCCAGTCCGGGTCGTCCGCCACGAACTCCCCCACCCGCAGAAAGGCGAACTCCTGCACCGGCGTGAGCCGCCAGAGCTCCTCAGTCGTGCAGTGGAGCAAGATCCCCGGCTGCGCACCATGGCCGGCGTCGACCAGCTCGACTGGTACCAGCCGCGCCAGCCGATGTCGAAGATGCGGCTCTACGACCAGGTGCGTGACACGCTTTCGGATCGGGTCGATGACGACGTCGGCAAGTTCGCCGAAGTGTTCCTCGCTGCAGCGGACCTGTTGTCCCAGCTCAAGTCGCATGTGTCAGCTCCTTTCCGGCGGGCGGCCGCGTGTGGTCTTCGAGCATCATCCTGCACGTCTCCCCCGAGGAACGACGAACGTGCGCAACGTACCGGAGGCTACGGAGCGGCCCCGAGGCGGACTTCCGCTTCGGAACCAGTCGTCTCCTCGGCGACTGACTCGGCCGGTTCGAGACCCGCTTGCGTCCGGGGCCATGCGGCAGCTTGAAGGGAGGCGAGCACCAGGTACGCCGCCAACGCGATCCCGAAGCCCCACGCGGCCTTCACCCAGGAATGGGGAACCAGGTAATAGACCAAGACGGCGGTCGACACCGCGGCGAGCGCGGCTGCGTTGAGGCCTCGTAGGAACCTGTAGCGGCCCTTGGAGTCGAAGAGAGCGACCACGTCGAGGTGTGTCCGCTTGAGGATCGCGTAGTCCGCGATGATGACACCCGCGAGCGGTGTGGCGACGTTGCCGAGGTGGGTCATCCACCTCTCGGCGTCCTCGATGACCTCGGGGAGCGCGGAGAGGAGAATCGCGGCCGCGCCGAGGATCGCCGTCGACCAGAAGCGGCCGAGCGAGGGGATCGCGTTCACGAGCGAAAGACCTCCGGAGTAGAGGTTCATGAGGTTGACGGCCGTGGTCTGGAGGACGAGGGCGACGAGGAGGAGGGCCAGGAGGGCCCGGTTGCCGCCGAGCTCGGCGACGGCCACGAACGGGTTGAGGCTTCCGGTGGCGACTGCGGCGTAGGCGCCGACCCAGGCGGCGACGAAGGCTCCGACGATCGTCCCGCCGAGGATGCCGACGTACATCTGCGGGCGGGAAGGCGTGTAGCGGCAGAAGTCGGCGATGTTCGTCACCACGGTGAGCTGGGTTCCCCAGAGAACCGTGAGGAAGGTGGCGAAGCCGACCCAGGTCAGCGACTGCTCGGGCGAGTCGAACACCCGGGAGACCGTGTAGGCAGGGTCGTCTGCGGTCAAGAACAGCCCGACGAGCGCGGCGGTGAAGACCGCCATGAGAGGAAGCATCGTGCGGACGAAGTAGCGAAGGATGTCGAACCCGATCACCGCCAGTACCGCTTGCACGGCCGCGAAAGCGACTGCCAGCGGAACGAGCGGCAGCTCGATCCCGGCGAGTCCCTCGAGAACGGCCTGGACGCCGAAGGCGCCCGCGAGCGCCTGGGCCGCGAACCAGTACGCGGAGGCGATCGTGCGGTACGGCGAGGTGAGGCCGCGGGCCCCGATCTGGCCGAACGTGGCTCTCATGGCAACCTGACCCGGGAGCCCGTAGTCCACGCCTGCCTGGGCTACCACCACGAGGATCACGCCCGCGAGCGCCACGGCCAGCGCCACGGTTCCGGCCGCCCACCAGAGCGGGAGACCGCCCTGCACGACGACGATCGCCCCGAGCACGTACATGAACGGGCTCAGGTTGAAGGCGAGCATCATCGCGAAGAGATCCCGCCAGCCGACCGTCCGAAGCTCGGCCGGGATCGGCTCGATTCCGTAACGCTCGACGCCGCGCGGGACGCGATGCTTACTTGCGGCCCTCAAGATTGCGCTGGCGGACTCGGCGAGGAGGTCTCGAGCTGCGTGCGCGAAAGGGCGGACTCGGACGCTGTGGTCATGGATCCCTCCATGTCGTAGTTTTCACCCTGGCGATGATCGAGATCGAGGGAAAGGAAGTGTTCACCGAGCTCGAGGAGCTCGTCGATCCCGGTCATACAGCGTTGGTCGTGGTCGATATGCAGCGCGACTTCTGCACGCCCGGCTGGGCTTTCGATCGTCTCGGCGTCGACCTCTCGATGTACCCGTCGATGATCCCGCGGCTCGCGCGCCTGATCGAGGGCGCCCGCGCTGCCGATGTTCTCCTGATCTACGTTCAGATGACGGTGCTCCCCAACCGGGCGGGCGAGTCGCCGGCGCAGATTCGCTTCAACCTCCGGCTGCACTTGGCGAGCCATGGAGAGGTCGAGCCGCTCCGGTACACGGCCGACGGCTCAGAGGGCCAGGCGGTCATCGACGAGCTTGCCCCGCAGCCGGCCGATCTGGTGGTCAAGAAGTACCGGTCGAGCGGCTTCTGGGGCACGAACCTCGACATGCTGCTGCGCAGCAACGGGATCAAGTCCGTCGTCATGACGGGCGGCACGACCGAGGGCTGCGTCGAGTCCACTGCGCGAGATGCGCTCTTCAACGACTACTACGTGGTCATCGCGGAGGACTGCGTCGCAAGCGACGACCGAAGGCAGCACGAGGCGTCGCTGCTGCTGATGCGCCACCGTTTCGACATCGCGACGGCCGAAGAGATTCTCGGCATCTGGTCGGCGCAGGAAGACAGCCGCGGAAGCCGAGCCGACTCCGCAATGGGCTCCGGATCCTAGGCGCTGCAGGCGAGCGTCCCGCCCTCGACGGGCCGGTCGATGGAGACGGCGCCGGCGCGGGTTCTTCGTAGGAAGGCTCAATCCCCGGGCGCTTGCTCGGCAAAGCTCTTCGCGATGTCGATCCGGCGGGCGAACCAGACGTCGTCGAGGCCCTGCGCGTAGTCGACGAACCTGGCCAGGGCATCGCCGCGAGCCGGGTGTCCGCTGAAGCGGGGATGGAGCCCGATGGACATCATGCGGGCGCAGTCGTCGCCGTCGTTGCGCAACCGGTCGACGGTGGCCCTGGCGTAGTCGAGGAAGTGCTCGGGACTCCCGTAGCCCTGGGCAAGCACGTACCGCGCGTCGTTCACGACCAGCGAGTACGGCACGACCAGGTGCTGCTTTCCGTTCACCCGCGTCCAGTAGGGAAGATCGTCGTTGTAGCACTCCGAGTCGTACAGGAAGCCGCCCTCGTCCACGAGCAGCTCGCGGGTGTTGACGCTCATCTCACGGCAGTACCATCCCAGAGGCCTCGTGCCCACAGAGCGCTCGATCGACTCGACTCCGAGCCGGATCGCCTCCGCCTCCTCCTCCCGAGTCATCTCGAAGTGGTTCGACCAGCGGAACCCGTGGCCGGCAGCCTCGTCGCCACGCGCCGCCAGCTTGCGCGCCACCTCCGGGTTGCGCTCGAGCGCTACCGCGGCGGCGAAGAACGTCACGGGCACCCCGGCCGCATCGAAGATCCGGAAAAGCCGCCAGATCCCCGCCCGTGACCCGTACTCGTACACGGACTCCAGGCAGAGATCGCGTGTCCCCTCCAGATGGAAGGGGATCTCGTGCAGCACGTCGTTGACGCCGTCTCCCATCGGAAACGATTTCTCGGAGCCCTCCTCGTAGTTGACGACGATCTGCACCGCGACCTTCGTCCCGCCGGGCCAGCGCACGACCGGTGGATGCTCTCCGTAGCCGGTGAACTCCCGTGGCGGCCCCTCGACCTCCCGATCCTCCCTCACGAAGAACTGCTGGTTCATGTCGAGCCTCCTCGATCGCCCATTGCCAAGCGAGCCCGTAGGGTAAGCCGGCGATCAGCTCCTCGCCTTCGTCGATGCCTCGAGGCACACGGTCTCGACCATCGTGGCCACCTGCCGTCCAACACGTGCCCGCGGGATCGCCCACTGACCGGCATTCGGTCAACGAGAGGTCAACGAGCAGGAGCCAGAGCCTCCGGTGTGCCGCAAGGCCGATTGCGCACCATCAAGTCGTGCTACCAGACGACGGCCTGCCGCGCTCCTGACGCTCGAGAAGGACGGGGGCGAGGCGGCGGAGTGTCGCGAGCCCGAGCGGGTCGCGGTCCTCGATTGGGTGGATCGCGACCTGGTCGGCGCCGGCGTCGAGGTGCTCCTGCACGCGCGCGAGGATCACCTCCTCGTCGCCGGCGGCCACGAGCGCGTCGGCGAGCGCGTCGGAGCCGCCTTCCTCGAGGTCCTCGTCGGAGAAGCCGAGCCAGCGGAGGTTGTCGACGTAGTTCGGCGTGTCCAGGTACCAAGCGAGCGCGTCGCGCGCCAGCGTACGCGCCTGGGTCGGCTCTGCCGCGAGGATCACTTTCTGCTCGACGACGAGCAGCGCGTCCGAGCCGAGGATCTCGCGGGCGCGGCGCGTGTGCTCGACGGGGACGAGGTAGCTGATCGCCCCGAGGGCCTTCCTGGCCGCGAGGCGGAGCATCGGCGGCCGCAGCGCAGCGAGCACACGCGGTACCGGTGGTCTCGACGACTGCGCACCGTCGGGACTGACGAACGGGTCATCGTCCATCGCGTCGAGGTACGCCGACATGCGCGCGACCGGCTTCTCGTAGCGATGACCCCGCGGATCGACCTGCCGCGGATGGCTGACGCCGAGGCCGAGCAGGAACCGTCCGTCCCAAGCGTCCGCGAGCACCCGAGCGGCGTTTGCGGCGCTGACGGCGTCGCGGCCCCAGATGTTCGCGATGCCGGAGGCGACGCGGATGCGCCCGGTCGCTGCGAGCAGCACGGCCGCGTTGGTGAACGACTCGCGCGTGCCCAGCCCTTCGGAGTACCAGAGCGTGTCGTAGCCGAGCCCGTCGATCTCGTGTGCGGCGGGTCGAGCCTCGGCCGCGGGCGTGCTGGCGAACGCGCCGATCCAGACGCCCACCTTCCCGAGCATGTGGGCGGGCGCGTTCACGAGGTCGAGCTCTTCGCCCTGACGAGCGCGGTCACCGTCTCGTTCACGGGTGCCGGGAGACCCACCTCCCGCGCGGCCGGCGGGATGGCGCCGTTGATGACGTCGATCTCACAGGGGCGTCCTGCGAGCAGGTCGAGCAGCATCGATGGCCGCGCACCGCGGATCGTCTCGCCGAACGCGCGCGCGTAGGCAACGGGATCGTCGAAGGAGAGCGCGATCCCGCGGGCGCGGGCGACGTCGTAGGCCTCGCGGGCGCAGCGCGACGCGACGCTCCAAGCGTCCGCATCGTCGAGCACCTCGCCGATCGTGCGCTCGAGGACGGCGCAGGAGGCACTGAAGCAGGCGTTGCAGACCAGCTTCTCCCACACGAGCGGGCCGACGTCGTCGTAGACCCGGACGCGGAAGCCCGCGTCCTCCCACGTGCGGGCGATCTGGCGAATGCGGTCGGTGGCCGGCCCGCGCCGCTCGCCGAGCCGCACGAGCTCCCAGCCGTTGTGATGCACGTGCCCAGGCCCCAAGACCGACGCGCCGAAACCGCCGACGACGCCGATCGCCACGCGTTCCTCGCCCAGCACGGCGGCGACCCGGTCGGCGCTGCCGAGACCGTTCTGGATCGGCAGCACCACCGTCTCCGGGCCGAGGAGCGGCCTCGAGGCGGCCGCGGCCGCCTCGACGCCCATCGCCTTCGTCGCGATCACGACCAGGTCGCACGGGCCCACCTCGGCCGGATCGGTCGTTGCGTTGATGCCGACGGTGCGGTTCCCGCTCGCGCCTTCGACGACTAGGCCGCGGGTCCTGATCGCGTCGACGTGCTCAGCCCAGAGGTCGACCGCCCAGACCTCGTTGCCACCGTCGCCGAGGAGCCCGGCGTACACCGAGCCCATCGCCCCCGCCCCGACGATCGCGATCTTCATGGCTCAAACCTAATCGGTCCCGGAAACGGACGAGGGGGTGCGGCGGACTGAACCCTCCCATCCGTTCAGCGTGATCGGCGAACAGCAGCGCGCGCGTTACCGGGGTGGTCTACGGATCAAGTCCGGCGTCTCGCGGCGCGGGGCGCACTTCGCACGCATGGTGCAGTTGCCTATGCGGGGTTCCGCCGACTCGGTCCGGGCGACTTCTAATCCACGGGCCGGAGGTTCGAATCCTCCCAGCCGCGTGGCGTGTCCCGGGCCAGGTCTCGAGACTCGGCACACATGACGTACGGGGGCACATGGCGTACGATGGACGTCTGCATGCGACATGCGAGCACGTCTGCGGTTCCGCTCCACGCACGTGAGCGCACGATTCCGACCCTGCTCCGGCGTAGCGCCGAGCTTTACGGCGACAAGCCCTGCGTGTCCGCCGGCGAGCGGCGCCTCAGCTACGAGCAGGTCCTCGTCGAGGCCGCGCTCGCCGGAGGAACCCTCGCCGCCGCCGGCGTCGAGCCGGGCGACCGCGTCATGGTCATCTCCGAGAACCGATGGGAAGTGCTCGCGCTCTGGCTCGGGTGCGCCTGGCGAGGGGCCCTCTTCGCTCCCGTCAACACTGCGAGCCGGGGAGCCCAGCTCCAGCACATCGTCGGAAACGCGGCCCCCCGCATCCTTGCGGTCGAGGCCGGGCTGATCGACATGCTCGACGGCCTGGAGCTTCCGGAGGAGCTCGAGCGGATCTGGAGCATCGGCGAGGGCGACGCCGCACCCCGGCTCGGCGTCGGCATCGAGCAGCTGCCCGGCCGCTCGGAGCCGAGCGAGCCGGTCTCCGTCTCCCCCGGGGACAGCCTGGCGATCCTCTACACGTCCGGCACGACCGGCCCGTCGAAGGGCGTCACCTGCCCTCATGCGCAGTTCACGTGGTGGGGCGAGAACGTCGGGGGATGGCTCCAGCTCACCGCCGACGACGTCCTCTATACATGCTTGCCCCTCTTCCACACGAACGCGCTGAACGCCTTCGTGCAGAGCCTGTTGCACGGCGCCGAGTACGCCGTCGGGCCGCGCTTCTCCGCGTCGCGCTTCTGGCAACGCGTCGTCGACGCGGAGGCGACGGTGACGTACCTTCTCGGCGCGATGGTGTCGATTCTCGCCGGCCGGCCTCCGTCGCCACTCGACCGGGCCCACCGGGTTCGCGTCGCGCTCGCGCCGGCCACGGCGGCGGACGTCTGGAGCTCTTTCGAGGAGCGCTTCGGCGTCCGGATCGTCGAGGGTCATGGAATGACGGAGACGAACGCCGTCATCGGCCCTTTCGACGGCGAGCAGCGGCCGGGCTGGATGGGTCGGGCGATGCCGGGCTTCGACGCCCGCGTCGTCGACGAGCACGACGTCGAGGTCCCCGACGGGACTTCCGGCGAGCTCGTCCTTCGCGCCGACGAGCCGTACGCGTTCGCGACGGGCTACTGGCGCATGCCCGAGGAGACGGTTCACGCGTGGCGCAACCTCTGGTTCCACTCCGGCGACCGCGTGATCCGCGACGCTTCCGGCTACTACCGCTTCCTCGACCGGCTGAAGGACGCGATCCGGCGACGAGGGGAGAACATCTCGAGCTGGGAGGTCGAGGAGGTTCTGCTCCGCCACCCGAGCGTTGCGGCAGCCGCCGTCGTGCCGGTTCCGTCAGAGCTCGGGGAGGACGAGGTGATGGCCTTTCTCGTCCCCCAGCCGGGAAAGGCACTCGATCCCGTCGAGCTCGTACATTTCTGTGAGCCGCTGCTTGCCTACTTCGCGATTCCGCGCTTCGTCGAAGTCGTCGACGAGCTTCCCCTCACCGAGAACGGCAAGGTCAGGAAGGTCGTCCTCCGCGAGCGGGGGGTGACCGAGGGCGCCTGGGATCGGGAGGCGGCGGGGGTCGAGCTCGACCGCCGGCCGACGACCCGGGCGAGGAGCCGTGCCGACCAACAGGGGTGAGCCGACTGCCCGCGAGCTCGTCTCGCTCCTCGCCACCGGGGCACTGAGCTCGCGCGAGCTCTGCGAGCGCTACCTGGCTCGGATCGAGGCGGCCGACGCCGTGCTGAACGCAACCGCCGTCGTCGACGCCGACGCGACCCTCGCCGACGCCGACCGGCGCGACCGCGCCCTGCGCGCAGGCGAGCGCGGCCCCCTCCTCGGGCTCCCCCTCTCGATCAAGGACTCGATCGCGGTGACCGGCATGACCTGCCTGTCCGGATCCTGGGCCCGGGCCGGAAACCTGCCCGGGCACGATGCCACCGTCGCGGCGCGGATCCGCGAGGCGGGCGCGATCGTGCTCTGCAAGACGAACGTCCCCGAGTACACGTGGTCGACCGAGACGGACAGCGCGATTCGGGGCCGGACGAACAACCCGTACGACCTGAGACGCACGTCCGGCGGCTCGAGCGGCGGCGAGGCCGCGCTCCACGCCGTCGACGCCTCCCCGGCCGGCATTGGCTCGGACGGGCTCTGCTCGATCCGGGTCCCGGCCCACTTCTGCGGGACGTTCGGGCTTCGGCCGACGGTGGGCCTGGTTCCCGAGACCGGAGTCTGGCCAACGACGAAGGACACCGGGATGCTCGACATGAGCACCCTCGGCCCCATGGGCCGCTCGGTGGACGACCTCGCTCTGCTCCTGCCGGTCATCGCCGGGCCGGACGACGTCGACCCTCTGGTCGCGGCCGCGCCGATCGGCGACTACAGCTCCGTCGCGGTCGCCTCGCTGCGCGTGGGCTTCTACGAGGACGACGGGGTGGCCTCGCCGACTCCGGGCACCCGCGAGGCAGTGGTGCGGGCGGCGCAGGCGCTCGCCGACGCGGGCGCCCGCGTCGAGCGAGCGACGCCGCCCCCGCTCGGCGACGTCGCGGAGATCGCCTTCGGGATGATGGCGGCCGACGGGGGCGCGAAGGCGCGTGCCGACCTGGCGGCCGCGGAGGGAAGGCACACGGCGCAGCTGGCGTCTCTCCTCGAAGGTCTTGCGGGCTCGGCGCTCACCGCCGAGGGGTTCTTCGAGCTGACCCGACGCTGGATCGCGCTGCGGAGCGCTCTGAGGCAGTTCGTCGACGGGTACGACGTCATGCTCTGCCCTGTGGTCGCCGGCCCGGCTCCCCTGCACGGCTGCAGGCCGAGCGACGACGGCGAGCTCGCGGACTTCACCGAGTACGGCTACTCGTTCGCGTACGCGATCGCAGGGGTTCCCGGCGTCGTCGTCCCGGCCGGCACCGAGCGGGGCCTCCCGGTCGGGATCCAGGTCCTCGCGGGTCCGTACCGCGACCACGTCGCCCTCGCCGCTGCCGGCGTCCTCGAGGAGGCTCTCGCCGATGCGGCTCCCACCCCGCCGACGCTCGTCGGGCCGGGCGCCGAGGCGGGATAGTGCTCGCCTGGGAACTGCAGGGATTCTCGCTCGACGAGCTCGTGCTTGTCGAGCGGCCGGTACCGGAACCGGGCCGGCGCGAAGTGCTCGTCCGGGTGCTCGCGGCTGCGCTGAACTCGCGGGATCTGCAGGTGATCCACGATCAGTACGACCCCGATCAGCGCCTCCCCCTGGTTCCGCTTTCCGACGGCGTGGGCGAGATCGTCGCGGCCGGAGACGAGGTCCGCCGAGTGGCCGTCGGCGATCGGGTCGTGGGCGCGTTCGCCCAAGGCTGGATCGCCGGGGAGCGCACCTGGGAGCGGTGGCTCACCCATCTTGGCGGCCACCGCGACGGCTTCCTGCAGGAATACGTGCTCCTCGACGGCGACGGCGCCGTGCCGGTGCCCGACTATCTCAACGATCCCGAGGCGGCCGCGGCGACCTCGGCGGCTGCCACGGCCTGGCAGGCGCTCGTCGTCCAGGGCCGAATCCGCGCGGGCCAGACCGTCCTCGTCCAGGGCACGGGCGGCGTCGCCCTCTTCGCGTTGCAGTTCGCGCTCCTCGCGGGAGCCGAGGTCATCGCCTCGTCCGGCTCGGACGAGAAGCTCGAGCGAGCGCTTGCGCTCGGCGCACGGTCGGGGATCAACTACCGGCGGGAACCGCACTGGGACGAGCAGGTTCTCGAGCTGACCGGCGGGGTCGGCGTCGACCACGTGGTCGAGACGGCGGGCGATCTGGCGCGCTCGCTGAGCTGCCTGCGCGTGGGCGGCCTCATCAGCTGCATCGGCTACCTCGGTCAGCTCGAGCTCGACTCGGCCGCCACGCCCGGCTGGAGCTATCGCGTCGGGATCATCCCGGTCCTCGTCAAGAATGCTCGCCTCCAGGGCCTCTCTGCGGCGCCCCGCGAGACCTACGAGGAGATGTACCGGGCGATGGAGGCCGCGGGGGTTCGACCTCAGATCGAGCGCGTGTTCCCCTTCGAGCAGGCCGTCGAGGCCCTTCGCTATCTGAAGTCCGGGTCCCACTTCGGGAAGGTCTGCGTCGGAGGAACGGGCGCCTGACGTGCGACATGCAAGAGCGATCACGCGTACGATCACCCGGACGCGTCGACATCCGGACCCCGCGCCTCGAACGGGAGGGCGTCCCGGAAGAGGAGGACTCATGAGGATCGATGCCAAACTCTTCGCCGTCCTTGCGATGCTCGTGCTCGCGCTCGGCGTCCCGGCCTGCGGCGGCGACGACGACGGCGGCGAGGTGGCCGGGGAAACCGACATCACCGAGGCGGTGGACACCGGAACGGTGACGGAGGATGCGACGCAGGTCGAGTTCGCCGACAGTCTCGAGCTCGACGTGCCGGTCGGGTACGACGAGCCGGAGCCCGGCGACTACAAGCTTGCGTACCTCAACCCGCTCGGCGGGAACGAGTTCCTCGACACGCTCGGCCGTGCGATGCAGCTCGAGACCGAGCGACTCGGCGGCTCCTACGTCGCGCTTGATGCTCAGGGCGATGTCGACACCCAGGTGAGCCAATTCCAGCAGATCGTCGCCCAGGACGTCGACGGCATCTTCGCGTTCGCGCTCGACCCCGGCTCGGTCCAGCCCGCGCTCGAGCGCGCCAAGAGCGCCGGCATCCCGGTGGTCACGATCGACCTCACCTTCGACAGCACCGAGGACATCGGCGACTTCGACAGCCAGATCTGGCAGCGACGCGACGAGGCCGCCTACCTCGGCGCGCAGGAGATGGCGTCCCGCGTCGAGCCCGGCGCGTCGGTTGCCACGATCGACTTCATCGTCGAGGTGCCATCGATCGTCTTCTCGGTCGAGCGAGCCGGATACTGGGCGGACCAGTTCGGCCTCGAGGTGGTCGGCAACGCCACGAACCAGAGCGACGACATCGCCGGCGGGGAGACCGCGATGACGGAGATCCTCGCCAACTTCCCCGACATCTCCGGCGTGATCGGCTACAACGACCCCTCGGCGATCGGCGCGGCCGCCGCCGCCCGCGCCCAGGGTCAGCAGGACCTCGTCTTCGGCGGCCAGAACGGCGGCAGCGACGCCTTCGAGGCGATCCGGGCAGGCAGGCTGACCTACACGGCGCAGCTCGATCCCCCGAGCATGGGCAAGTTCGCCGCTTGGGGCCTGTACGACCTCCTCGAGGGGAACGAGGTTCCGCCCACGGTCAAGGCGGAGGCGCCGGTGATCGTCACTGCCGACAACGTCGACTCGAGCCCGACGTGGGACGAGCAGCTCGAGGAGGAGTACGGGAAGTCACGCTAGCCGGCGGACGGGCGGTGTGACTCCGAGGCGCCTGCTGTCGTCTCTCATCGCACTGGTCTAGAGTCGGCAACCGATGAGCGCCCCCGAGGAGCACGCGCCGCCGGTCCTGCAGGCGGAGGGCGTCCGCAAGCGCTTCGGTGGCGTGCACGCCCTTCGTGGTGCGCACCTCGCCCTGCGGGCGGGCGAGGTGCACGGGCTCGTCGGCGAGAACGGCTCCGGCAAGTCGACGCTCCTGAAGGTGATCTCGGGTCAGCTCGACGCCGACGCCGGGCGTGTGCTGCTCGAGGGCGCGGAGACGCGCTTCGCCGACGCGTCGGAAGCCGTCGCCGCCGGGATCGCCACCGTGAGCCAGGAGCGCGCCGTCGTTCCGGACCTGTCCGTGGCGGAGAACATCTTCCTCGGCCCACGCAAGGCCCGCTCGTGGCGCGGGATCGACTGGCGGGAAACGAGGCGTCGGGCCCGCACGATCCTCGACCGGCTGAACTGCGACATCGATCTCGACGTCCCCGTCAGGCGCCTGCGCCCCGACCTGCAGCAGCTCGTCGAGATCGCCAGGGCGCTCTCGACCGACGCCCGCGTGTTGATCCTCGACGAGCCGACGAGCTCGCTCGCCGACGACGAGGTCGACTCGCTCTTTGCGGCAATCCGCAGCCTGAAGGGCACCGGTGTCGCGACCGTGTTCGTCTCTCACCGGCTCAAGGAGATCTTCGAGCTCGTCGACCGGGTCACGATCCTCAGGGACGGAGAGGTCGTGGGCGAGGGCCCGATCGCCGACTTCGACGAGCCCCGGCTCGTGCACCTCATGGTGGGCCGGGAGCTCGAGGAGCTGGAGCCCGACCATCGTCGCCACGAGGTGGAGGACGCCGTCCTTCGGATCCGCGACCTCGGTGTCCCGGGTCGGTTGGAGGGCGTCAGCCTCGACGTCGGGCCCGGCGAGGTCGTCGGACTCGCCGGGCTCGTGGGCGCAGGCAGGAGCGATCTCCTCGGTGCCCTCTTCGGGCTCGAGCCAGAGGTGACCGGACGCGTCGAGATCGACGGATCGCCTGTGCGCCCGCGGGACCCACGCCAGGCGATGCGGGCTCGGATCGGCTTCGTGCCCGCAGACCGCAAGGCGCTCGGGCTCGTTCTCGACATGAGCGTGCTCGAGAACATCTCGATCGCACGAACGGCGCGCCGCTTCCGCCTCGCCCGACCGGCGGGCGAGCAGGCGGCGGTCGACCAAGCAGTCGACGAGTTCAGGATCGTCACTGCTTCGACGGCGGATTCCGTCTCGCAGCTGAGCGGCGGGAATCAGCAGAAGGTCGTGCTCGCGAAGTGGTTCGGGACCGAACCGCGGCTCCTTGTCCTCGACGAGCCGACGCGCGGCGTCGACGTCGGCGCCAAGGCAGAGATCTACCGTCTGCTCGAGGCGGCCAAGGCCAGGGGCCTGGCCATCCTCCTCAGCTCCTCCGAGACTCCCGAGCTCCAGCTGCTCTGCGACCGCGTCCTGGTCATGTTCCGCGGCCGGATCGTCGCACGGCTGACGAACGAGGAGGCCGACGAGGCCCGTATCGCGCGCTTCGCGATGGGGCACGACGTCGAGCAGCGACGATGAGCAGCGACGAGCAGGGTCAGAACGACCGCGTGCGGCCCACATGGACCGCGCGCAGGCTGTGGCAGACGGCGACGAGGCAGCGCTTCTTCGCCATCCTCGTCCTCCTGATCGTCCTCTTCGTCGCCTTCACGCTCACCCAGGACCGCTTCTTCACGTCGGCGAACATCGAGGCCCTCCTCACGAGCGCGGCGATCCTCTGGGTCGTCGCCATCGGTCTCACCTTCGTCCTGCTGGCAGGAGGTTTCGACCTCTCCGTGGGCTCGATGCTCGCGCTCTCGTCCATCGCGCTCGGAACGTTCTTCAACGACTGGGGGCTCCCCGCGGTCGCGGCGATCGTGCTGACGCTCGCCTTCGGCGCGCTGCTCGGGGGCGGCGTCAACGGCGTGCTCATCGGCCGGTTCGGCCTCTCGTTCCTGGTCGTCACGCTGGGCACGCTGATCGTCTTCCGCGGGGTGGTCAACCTGTGGTCCAACGCGAGGACGGAGCAGGTGCTCTCGTCATTCCTGGACTCGATCGCGTTCGACCACTTCCTGGCCATACCGATCCCGGTCTGGATCATGGCCGGAACGTTCCTGATCGCCCTCTACGTCCAGCGCTCCACGTACTTCGGCCGCGACGTCTACGCCGTCGGCGGGAACCCGGACGCCGCCCGGCTGTCCGGCATCAACGTCTCTCGGACGATCATCGTCGTCTACGCCATCTCCGGAATGCTGGCCGCGCTCGGAGGCGTCCTCCAGACCGCCCGCATCGGCGCGGCGAGCCCCCAGGTCGGTGAGGCGATCCTGTTCGACGCGGCCGCGGCAGTGCTGCTCGGCGGGACGAGCTTCGCCGGGGGAATCGGGGGAGTCGGCGGCACGGCCGTCGGCGTGCTCTTCCTCGCGACGCTGCAGAACGGTCTCTCCGTCTCGGGAGTCGAGGCCGCGTGGCAGCAGATCATCACGGGAGGAATCCTCCTCGTCGCGATCCTGCTCGACCGGGTGCAACGAGAAGGGCTGACCGGCCTCGGCATCCGGTTCGGCAGGCGGCCTCCCGGGACCGGGCCCGTGGAGCCCTGACGACGGATGGAGGCAGAGCGGAGACAGCGCGGGATCGCCGCCTACGCCAGTCAGTTCGGCATGTCGGAGGCGGAGGTGGAGCAGCTCTTCCTCGAGCGGTTCGGGCGGCGCTTCGCCGAAGAGGCGTTCCACGTCGCCGGAGACGCCTGGCAGGGGGAAGGCCTTTCCCTCCGCGACCGCAGCCTGATCGTGCTGGCGGTGCTCGCGACGCTGGGAGGCGTCGAGTCGCGGCTTCGCCCCACGTCCGCTGGGCGCTGGAGCACGGCGCGACGGCCGCCGAGCTCGATGCCCTCGCCCGCCTCGTCGCGGCCTACGCAGGCTACCCGCGGGCGTCGTTGGCGCTCGAGGTGATCCGCGAGGAGCTCGGGCGGGCGGGCGTGCCGCCGGAGGGGCCCGGAGACGAGCAGCGGTGAGCTACGTCGAGACCCCGGACGGCGTCCGGCTCCGCCTTTGCGATCGCGGGCGAGGCGGGGGCACCTTCGTCCTCGTCCACGGCTGGAAGCAGTCGCACCGGCTCTTCGACCCGGCGATCGCTCGGCTGGCCGAGCGGCACCGCGTCACGGCCTACGACCAGCGCGGCATGGGCGAGTCCGACAAGCCAGGCTCCCGCTATGACTTCGACGAGCTCGCGGGCGATCTGGGGTTCGTCCTCGACGTGCTCGACCTCGAGGACGTGACCCTGGTGGGCTGGTCGATGGGCTGCACCGTCAGCCTCGCCTACATGGGCTCGGGCGGGGCCCGGGTCGCTCGGCTCGTGCTCATGAACGGCCCACTGCGGCTCACGCCCGCTCCCGGATTCCCGTTCGGGCTGGACCCGGAGCGGCTCGACGGCTACATCGGCGACCTGGCCCGCAACTGGCCGCTCAACGAACGCACGTTCGCGGCGGAGTCGCTGCTCGAGCCTGACGAGGAGCGGGTCGACTGGCTCGTCCGCGTCGCACTCGAGACGCAGCTCGACGTCGCACTCAAGCTCGTCCGCGAGCAGGCGCGGCTCGACCTGCGTGGGGTCGTGGAGCGGCTCGACGTCCCCGTACTCGCCGCCTACGGCCGCCACGAGCCCTGGTGGCCGCCCGAGCTCGCCGACTGGATCGCCGAGCACGCTCCGCGCGGCGAGCGCGAGATCTTCGAGCACAGCGCGCATTGCCCACCGCTCGAGGAGGTCGAGCGCTTCTGCGCCGTCATCGAGGATTTCGCCGCCCGCACGAGCCCGCCCCTCCCATCGACACCCGAGAGGAAGGAGTCCCAATGAACGCCTCCCCGCTGCTCTTGCAGACCGGAGCCGAGCAGGAGATCGCACCCGGAGTCCACGTCGTCCCCGACCGGCGGGTGAACCTCGTGCCGAACGTCGGCATCGTTCTCGGCGACGACGCAGTCCTCGTCGTCGACACGGGCATGGGGCCCGCCAATGGACGTCTCTCGCTCGAGGCTGCCCGCCGCCTCGGCGGCGACCGGCGTCTCTTCCTGACCCTCACCCACTTCCACCCGGAGCACGGCTTCGGCGCCCAGTCGTTCGCCGACGAGGCCACGATCGTCTACAACCGTGCGCAGGCAGAGGAGCTCGCGGCGGACGGGCGCGAGTTCATCGAGATGTTCAGCGAGTTCGGACCGGAGGTCGCGGAGCTCCTCGCCGACGTCGAGATCGTCCAGCCCGACGAGACGTACAACGGGACGAGACTGCTCGACCTCGGTAACCGAGAGGTCGAGCTGCACGAACTCGGCGGGGCGCACACGCACGGTGACCAGATCGTGCTCCTCCCGGCCGAGGGCGTTCTCTTTGCGGGCGACCTGGTCGAGAACCGCTTCTTCCCCATCGTCTTCGGCGACGTGGCCAACGGGCCGGCCTGGATCGAGGCGCTCGACCGCCTCGAGGCGCTGGGCCCGAGGGTCGTGGTGCCGGGGCACGGCGAGGTCGGCGGGCCGGAGCTGATCCAGACGCTGCGCGCCTACCTCGTCGAGGTCCGGGACGCGGTCGCCGCGCGCGTCGAGCAGGGACAGGACGTCGAGACGATGGCCGCCGAGCTCGGGCCCGAGATCCGGGCGCGCTACGAGTCCTGGGACAACCCCGAGTGGATCGACTTCGCCATCCGCAACTTCCACCGTGAGGCGATCGCCTGAGGTCCGCTACGCCCCGAGCTCGTCCAGGAAGCACTCGACGGCCGCGGCGAAGCGCTCCGGAAGCTGATCCGGGAGCGGGACCATCCCTCCCTCGATGACGGAGACAGCCGCGCCGGGAAGGGCGGCGCGCATCCTGTCCAGCGCGGGATAGGCGTGCGGATCCTCGGTGGCGCCGATCAGGAGGACGGGACAGGCGACGAGGGGAACCCGCTCCTCGCTCGCGTAGCGCGCCACGATCCTGTGGCCCTCGGAGGCGAGCTCGCCGGCCTTCAGGCAGTCGACCAGGTAGCGGTCCAGCAAGCCGGCGTCCTCCGGATAGAAGGGAGCGCGCTTGGCCCAGAGGTCGCCGAGGTGGGAGCCGTCGTCGCGGCGATCGGCGTGGTCGACCGGGGGAGGCTCCCGGAGCTGCGCTTCGCGCTCCTCCCGCGTCGGCAGGTGCAGAGACGAGAGGACGACGGCGCGGACGCGCTCCGGATGGGCGACCGCCAGCTCGGCCGCGAGGTACGCGCCCGTGTGGTGGCCGACGACGGCCGCGGGCCCGAGCTCGAGCGCATCGAGCAGGCCTGCGGCGGCGTCCGCCCAACGCTCGAGCGACTCCTCCCCGCCGGGAGCCGAGTCGAGTCTCCGAAACCTGGGGTATCCATCGCGATCACCCGCCGTCGGCCAGCCAGCAACGGCACGACGTCGCGGTACTCGTCCCAGGAGCGCGGCGTCTGGTGAAGGAGCAGCACGGGCTCTCCGGCCCCGGCGAGAGCGCAGTGAACCGTGCCGCCCGGCACCCGCACGAACCGCCGCTCGACCTCGACGCTCACGGATGGATCTCTACAGCACTCCGCCGGCCCGCTCGATCGCCGCACGGGAGATCCTCCGGCCCGTCTCGACGTTCGCCCGGAGGGCCGCTCGAGCGGCGGCGAGATCCTCGGCCTCGAAAGCGCCGACGATCCTCCGGTGCTCCGAGTCCGAGTCGCCGGCGGCGGACTCGCCCAGCACGAGGAGCGCACGCTCCTGGAGCAGGAACACGCACAGACGCCGGTACATCGCGGAAATCGTGGCGTTGCCGGCAAGATCGACCTGGTACTCGTGGAAGGCGGCGTTCGCGAGAAGGTAGGCTCGGGCGTCGACGAACCTTCGGTCGCGCACGGGCTTGATCGTCTCCTCCATGAGCTCCCGGAACCGTGCGAGCTGGTCGTCGTCGAGGGTGCCGATCGTCAGGTCGGCGGCATGCAGCTCGAGCGCGAGACGGGCCTCGTGGAGCTCGTCCATGAGCCGGACCATCAGCGGTCGGACGACGTAGCCGCGCGGCTCGCTGATGACGAGCCCCTCGCTCGTCAGGCGCGTGAGGGCGTGATGGACGGGGCTGCGAGAGACACCCAGCTCGTCGGCGATCGTCTGCAGGCTGATCTTCGCCCCGCCTCCGAACTCGCGGGTGAGCAGGCGCGCCTTCACCGCGTCGTAGACCTGATCGTTGAGGTCGAGCCTGACGACTCCGGGGCGCTCGGGATAGCGGACACTCGAGGCAGGCGCCATGTCGCGTGCAAACAGGATATCCGTCTCCCGCGAGCGAGCCCCCGCTCGGGGGCACGGCCGTCGCCCAGCAGACGGCGGAAGTCCTCGATCGCCTCGGACGGAGCGGCGGCGAAGCTTGGCCCCCGGCTCGGCCCGACTCCCGTCAGCTCCCGGAGCCGCACGGTCGCCTCGGTCTGCTTGAGGGCGACGGCGACGCAGTTGACGACCGGGGCGACGCCGACCGTGAAGCCGCGCTCGCCGGCGAACAGTAGCGCCGGCAGCGCGCCCGCGGGGACGACCACGTCGGCACCCCCCTCGACGAGCGGCTCGACAAGACGCCGAAACCGGTCGAGGAGCGAGGGGTATGCGTCCCCTTCGCGGGCGAAGGCCGGGGCGAAGTCCTCGACGACCGCACCCATGCCCGTGACGCTCGTGACCCGGGATCCCAGCCCGTACCGGTCAGCCTGTTCGAGGTGAAAGCGGTCGAACACGGGATCGATGGAGACGAGGGCGAGTTGCCGGCCCAGCTGGGCCGCCCAGTGGAGCGTCGACTCGCCGAGCCCGACGACCGGGATGTCGATCGCGGATCGGGCCTCGTACAAGCCGGAGTCCTGAAAGTGCCCGACGGCGAAGGCGTCGTAGCCTTGCTCGGCCGCGTCGAGCGCGTTGTCGATCGCTAGGGTCGCGCAGCGGAGCTCCGCGAGCCGTCCGAAGCCGCGGATCGACGGCGTCATCCCGACGACGGTCACCTCCGTGCCGGGCTCTGCGATCTCGCCGAGGTAGGCCGTCAGTCGGTCGCGATAGGCCTCGTTCTGTCCGAGATCGACGAAGCTCTGCCACCAGATCCGCACGTGTGCATCATCTCCTCGAATCGAGGCGCGCGACGGGCGCACCGTTCTCGACAGAGAGCAGGACTCGCTCCCCCGGGTTTGCCTCGAGCCTCGCGATCACGCGTCCGCCTCCGTCGAGGCCGACGGTCCCGAGGCGCACCGGGTCGGTCACGGTTCGCCCCGGCGCGCGGCGCATCACGGTCGCATCCTCGACGACGCCTGAATCAACGGGAACCGAGGCGATCTCGTCCCCGCCGCAGGCGGGGCACCAGAGGCGCTCGGGGAAACCCCTCCAGGAGCACACCCTGCAGGCGGAGACGCACAGGGCGCTCATCGCCGCTCCAGGACCGCTGCGTTCGCACAGGCGCCGAACCGGTAGGCGACCATGCCGTAGCCAGCGACGACGCCGAGACGTGCACCCTCGACCTGCCGGGCGTCGGCCTCACCTCGGAGCTGCGTCACGACCTCCACCAGACCGTGCATCCCGCCCGCGGCGCCCGCCTGCCCTGCCGAAAGCTGCCCTCCGGAGGTGTTCACCGGGAGCGACCTCGGGACGATGCGCTCGACCACCAGCCTGCCCACGTCGCCGTCCCCGGCGAAGCCGAGATCCTCGAGCTGAACGAGAGCCATCGTCGTGTAGTCGTCATAGACCGCGACGACGTCCAGGTCGTCCGGCCCGGCTTCGGCCTCGGTCCACAGGCCGTCCCTCAGCTCGCGGAGCCCCGTGGCCAAGCCGTCGCCCTCTTGGTCGTCGGCGTTGTGAAGCGCGCGCAGCGCTCGGATCCGGACGGCCGTGCCGCCCATACGCTCCTTCGCCGCGACGACGATCGCGTCCGCCCCGGCGACGACCGGGACGCAGTCGTAGACCGTCAGCGGGTCCGCGACGACCGGCCCGTCCAGGTACTCGGCGAGCGTGAGCGGCTCCCGGTAGGCGGCGTTGGGGTTGCCGCCGGCCCAGGCGCGCTGGGCGACGGCCACGGCACCGTAGGCCGAGCGGTCGAGCCCCCTCGCCGCCAGGTGACGTTGCGCGAGGAGCGCGAAGAGCGCGTTCGGGCCCCCGGTCGGGATCGGCGCGAGATGGTCGCGCGTCGCCGTGTTGAACTCGTCGACGAGCCTGACGAAGTCTTCCCGGTCGAGCCGGTCGCCCGCCAGGAGCAGGACGGCCCGGGCGTCACCCCCCTCGACCGCCCGCCGCGCGTGCTGCAGCATGTCGAGGGCGGACGCCCCGCCGGTCATGCCGTCCATCAGCCAGCGAGGCCTGAGCCCCAGCCGGAACGCAACGTCGATTGCGCGGTCGGGCGCGAGCGAGAAAGAAGCGACGCCGAGTCCGTCGACGTCGCGCGGCTCGAGCCCGGCGCTTTCGAGCGCCGCCCGTCCTGCCTGCGCGAGCAACCTGTGCGTGGTGAGACCAGCGCCGGGATGCCGGCTGTACGGCGTCTCCCCGGCGCCCACGATGAGCGCCTCGCTCATGCAGTCACGTCACCCGCACTTGTTTGCCCCCGACTCGAGGAGAGCCTACCGCCTGTCGGACCCCACACGCGCGTCCAGTACCGCCGCCTCGCCGGGCTGGCGACAGCTCCGGCAAGGCTGAGCGAGCGTCCCGCCCGTAGAGTTCCTCGACAGAGGAGGAGCGGGCGCTTCGGCCGGGTCAGCCCGGCTCGCGGCTGCTCCTGGAGACGGAGCTGCGTATCCGCTCGAGCCAGACCGTTCCCTAAGGGCGCCCCGCATCGGCTCCCCGCGTCGACGGCCCGGCGCTTCGTGCGCGGGCGTTGCTGAGCTTCCCTCGTCGGGACCCGAACCGGCCCGCGCCGCGGGTCAACGGCAGGTCAACAACGGAGCCCCAAAGCGCCCCACGCAGCACGAGGCCATTCCACTTGTCCGGCCCCCCTCTATCTGGTCCACCCGGAATGTCGTGCTCGTCCGGTATGAGAGCCTGATTGGAGGTGAGGGATGTCGAGCAAGCGCTACAGCGTGGAGCAGATCGTGGCGAAGCTGCGAGAGGCGGAGCGGCTGCAGGCGCAGGGTCAGACGATCGCGCAGGTGTGCAAGCGCCTGGGGATCAGCGACCAGACGTTCTTTCGTTGGCGGATCAAGTACGGGGCGTTGAAGGAGGACGAGGCGCAGCGGTTGAAGGCGCTCGAGCAGGAGAACGCTCGCTTGAAGAAGATCGTGGCCGAGCAGGCGTTGGACATCTCGATGCTGCGGGATCTCGAGCGGGGAAAATGGTGAGCCCGGCGCGCCGGCGCGATGCCGTCGGCTACCTGGTGCGGCGCTTCCCGGTGTCGGAGCGTCGGGCTTGTCGTCTGTTCGGCCAGCACCGCTCGACGCAGCGCTACCGGCGCTTGCACCCGGAGGAGGAGCTGCGCCTCGTGAAGCGCATGAACGAGCTTGCCGCCCGTCACCCGCGCTACGGGTATCGGCGGGTGTGGGCGCTTCTGCGGACGGAGGGGTGGCAGGTGAACCGCAAGCGGGTGGAGCGGCTGTGGCGCCTGGAAGGGCACCGGGTGCCGCCTCGGCGCAGCCAGAGCTCGGGCAAGCGCGCTCAGGGGACGGCCTTAATGCCGCCTGGAACCTGCCGGCCGCCTGCCCGAATCATGTGTGGTCGTATGACTTCACGAGCGGGCGCACCCGAAACGGCGGGCCGCTGCGGATCCTCAACGTCGTCGACGAGTACACCCGGGTCGCGCTTGCCTGCCGGGTCGACCGCTCGATCGGCGCCCGCCACGTGCGCGAGGAGCTCGAGCGCCTCTTCGCCCGCCACGGCAAGCCACGCATCCTGCGCTCGGACAACGGTCGGGAGTTCATCGCCGCCACCCTGCAGGAATGGCTCGCCGAGCAGAGCGTCCAGCCCGCTTTCATCGAGAAGGGCTCATCGCAGCAAAACCCGTATGTGGAGCGCTTCAACGGCACCATGCGCGACGAAGCCCTGCGCGGCGAGGAGTTCGACAGCGTGCTCGAGGCCCGCGTCGTCCTGGGCTCCTGGCTGGAGGAATACAACGAGCGCCGACCCCACCGCGGCCTCGGCATGCTCACACCACGACAGTTCGCAAAGCGCTGGAAAGCGGGGACCGAATGAGACACACTCCCCTCGTATCGCCTGGACCAGTCACCCCTCGACCGTCCACCCGCCGAACAAGCACCCGGCGGGCTGCGTGGACAAGGACGGACCCACACAAGAAATGGACCAAAGAACGGGGCCGGTCAGCATTTGAAGAGAGAGGTATCCTTCGCCGCGCTCGCCAGCACCAGCCCGGTCGATGCCTCGAGCGGCAAGCAACGACGCCACCGGCTCAACCGCGGCGGCGACCGTCAGCTCAACGGGGCGCTGCATGTCATCGCCCTGCAACGGGTCCGCCACCACGACGATACGAGCGACTACTACTAGCGGCTCCTCGCCACTGGCAAGACGACTTGGGAAGCACGCCGCTGCGTCAAACGCGCACTCGCTCGCCACTTCTACCGACGCCTATGCAAGATACCCACACTCCCCTTGACAACATAGAAGCGTCGGGTTGGCCAGACCTCGCCGGAGCCCCGAGCCACAAGCGTCCACTTCCAATCCGCGGGTCGGAGGTTCGAATCCTCCCAGGCGCGTCCCTCTAGCGAGCCGAGAACTGACGCCCTGCTCCGCACGCGCGAGGTCGCCGACCCGCTCGACCTTGCGCCTGGAAACAGGCCGGCAATCAGCTGCCGAAGGACGTGCAACTATCTCGCCGACGAATCGAGCGAAAGGACCAGCGTGGCCAGAGTGGAGATCGGAGGAAGGCGACACGGTCAGGAAGTGTGGGCCAGGTGGATCGACGGGAGCGTGCAAGGCGACCGGGAGTTCCTCAGGATCGCCGGCCTGGATCCGGGTACACGCTTCGAGGATCCGCACGCGTTCGTGGAGCTCGTCGAAGGCCTCCTGGACGCGGGATCGGTCAACACCGTCCTGGACGTCCCGCCGAAGCCGGAGTGACGGCCGAGCACCGGGCCCAAGCCTTCATGACGGGGCAGAGCGCGGCCCCCACGGACGAATCCGTTCTTCGCAGCGGCTCGTCGCTCGCGCCAGAGCACACCCCGCCTCAAAGGCCGGATGTCTCCCGCTTGGCGGTGGGCAACCCGGCCGCGGCCTGCTCGTGGATCAGTCGGTCTTCGGGCTGACGAGAACGATCTGCTCGTAGCGGACGAAGAGCTCTCTGCCGGCCTTCTGGAGCGGAACCCACTCGGCCCCGTATCGACCGTCGCGCTTGAGGAACAGCTCGAGCTCCCGCTCCACCGAGTTTCCCCCGTCGATCGGAATCGAGTAGTTCTGCCCGTTTGTCAAAGTCACTTCCAGGTACACGGGGCCTCCAAAGTCCTCGGAACTCGCCGCTAGCTCAGGCGCCCGCCCTCGCCCGACGTCGACCCGAGGTCGGGTCTCCGCCAGGCCCTCGAGCGACACATCGGACACGCCGGCGGTTCGTTGCTGACGATGATTCCGTAGCCGCAGCCGGCGCAGCGGAGCTCGGCGGCGTCACCGCGAGAATGGGTGGCGATCACGGCTTCCCCTGGGATGCCGAGCCGACGACGTTGATGGCCTCCCGGCCCATGCCGCCGTCACGCAACTCGAACGCGACTCGTTCGCCCGCCGTTCCGAGCACGCTCTCGTCGAGGCTCGTTCGATGGACGAACAGGTCGTCCCCGCCGCCTTCGGGCTCGATGAGCCCGAATCCACTCGCCCTGTTGAACCACTTGACGGCACCGTTCGCCATCAGGATTACTCCTTCGTCGGCCCGGTGGGCAGGCCCGCGGCGCGAGCCTGCCCTCCCGAGGCTTGAGTGCTCAGACGGCGGCGAGACCGCCGTTCGTCTTCTCGGCGATGACCTCGCCGAAGGTGATCGCCGGCGGGTTGGGGAGGGCACCCTCGAGCTGCTCGTCGCGGATCCAGCTGGCCGCAACACGAGTCGACTCGTCGGAGTGTTCCTTCGAGTCGAAGAGGCTGATCGAGGTCATGACCCCGGCGCCGCCCTCGACCAGGTAGTAGCCGCCAAAGCCCGGCAACTCGGTCAGGCGAGGGATCAGCGCTTGGTTGACCTTCTTCGTCAGCTCGTCCCTGCGAGACTCATCGACGCCGTCATAGCGCCTAACGGTTGCATGCATGTGCTGCTCCTGACTCTTCGTGAGGCTGGAGCTCGCGATCGAGCTCCTTGAATGCACGCAGACCAGATGTGACAGTCGGAGAGGAACCTCGGAGCCTCAGCGGCTTCCGCGTCCAGGCCTCCGCGCTTCGGTCACCCTAGCAGGAACGGCCGCAAGGACAGCGTCCCGGGCCTCAGTCCTGCTGACGATCGTCGTCCGCGTCCGCGTCCGCGCCCGCGGCCCGGGCCGCCTCCTGGCGCTCGTCGGATCGGCGGGGAGCTTCCGGTGGCCGGGCTTCCTCCTCCGCCCCGGCCTCGGCCGCCCGCCAGTGGGCCTCCTCCGACCGCTCGCGATTCCGGTCCGCGCGGTCTTGCGCTCGCCTTTTCTCACCCATCTGCCGGGAGGATAGACGCGACCCGCTTAGCCGTTCGGTGGCTGTCGCTCGAGGACGGCTCCCCGAGGAGCCCGCTTGCATGATGTCTGGATGGACGCCGCCGACCTGATGGCGCTCGCAGTGGCCGAGCTGGCGCCGGTTCGACCGCGCTCTCGCCGATCATCGCCAGCTCGCCAACCTCGAAAGGGGGCAATCCGGCTCGCCGAGGCCGAGGTGGAAGCCGTGCCCGGCCAGCGCGCCCGCACCCGCTTCGTCGAGCTTCGGACACCGGCTCCGCAGGAAACGGAAAGCCAGGGCAGGACTTCTGATCCGCGGGTCGGAGGGTTCGAATCCTCTCGGGCGCGTGGCGGTCGCCGGACTGGTTGAATCCGGGGATGCGCATCTCGCTCATGCTCGAGGGCCAGGAGGGCATCGACTGGGAGCAGTGGCTCGAGCTGGCGCTCGCGGCCGAGTCGGCCGGGCTTGACGGGCTCTTTCGCTCGGACCACTACCGCGCGATCGAGCGGAGCGAGCCCGCCGGGTCGCTCGACGCCTGGGCGACCCTCGCGGCGCTGGCCGCCCGGACCGAGCGGCTGCGGCTCGGGACGATGGTCTCGCCCGTCACGTTCCGGCCCGCCTCGGTGCTCGGAAAGTCCCTCGTCACGGTCGACCACATCTCGAACGGGCGGGCCGAGCTGGGGATCGGCGCCGGCTGGTACGAGGCGGAGCACGAGGCCTACGGGTTCCCGTTCCTGACCGTCCGCGAGCGGCTGGACGAGCTCGACCGGCAGCTCGCCGAGATCAACCGGCAGTGGTCGGAGGAGGCGGGGGACGTCTGGCCGAAGCCCGTGCAGCGCCCGCGGCCGCCGATCATCGTCGGCGGGCGGGCGAAGCCCCGGACAGTGCGAGCCGCCGTGCGCTTCGCGGACGAGTACAACACCGTCGACCCGACCGTGGAGGAGGCTCGCGAGCGCCGGGAGACCGTCGCGCAGGCCTCCGAGGCGGCCGGGCGCGAGCCGCTCCGCTTCTCGATGATGATCGGCTGCGCCGTCGGGCGGGACGACGCCGAGGTGCAGGATCGGCTCGCGAGGCTGCGCGAGCTCGCCGGCGAGGGCCAGCTGCCCCGGCTCACGGGCACGGTCGAGCAGGTCGCGGAGGAGCTGAGCCGCTACGAGGCCGTCGGCGTCGAGCGGGCGATGCTCCAGCACATGGTGCACGAGGACGCCGAGATGGTCTCCCTCCTCGGCGAGCTCGCGGCCGAGCTAGCGTGACGGGCCCGGCGCCCGGCGCCCCCCGCTCACACGTACTTGATCTCGCGGACGACGAGGCGCTCGACGCGGCTCGATCCGCCACGAGCCGTGCTCTTTGCCGGACGACTTCATCGACACGCGGACCGCGTACGCCTCGTTGCGGCGCGAGACCCGGCACCCGCCGCGTGCGTTCGCCGAGCAGGCGCTAACATCACGCGCTGGACCGAGATGCCCGCACGGCGGCCATTTCGCGGCGCTCGGGGTTCCCGACCTGCTCGCCGACGACGTCGCTGCCTTCCGGCCGCTGCGAGAACGCCGAGCCGGCCCCCGCGGGCTCTCGGTGCGAACGGGCGGGCGCGATAATGGCGCAGCGAGCGCCCGGACCATGCACGAAGGGAACCCCGAGACCGACGCCGAGCGAGCGGCGCGCAACCGTCGCCTCTATCCCGACCTGCCGGAGCCCGAGCTCGTGCCGCTCGCGTTCGAGCGGCGGCCGCTCGAGGAGATGCGGAGACGGGCCGCCGCATGGTACGCCGAGCTCGACCGGCGCCGGACGACGCGCGACTTCTCGACCGAGCCCGTTCCGCGCGACCTGATCGAGCTCGCAATCCGCACCGCGGCCACCGCCCCCTCCGGTGCGCACCGGCAGCCGTGGACGTTCGTCGCCGTCGGCGACGCGGAGCAGAAGCGGCGCATCCGCGAGGCGGCCGAGGAGGAGGAGCTCCGCACGTATGCCGAGCGCATGCCCGAGGAGTGGCGGCAGGCCCTCGCTCCCCTCGGCACGGACTGGGTGAAGTCGCACATCACCGATGCGCCGTGGGTCGTCGTCCTCTTCAAGCGCACCTACGACGTGCTTCCGGACGGGACGCGCTCGAAGAACTACTACGTGTCCGAGAGCGTCGGCATCTGCGCAGGCTTCTTCATCGCGGCGGTGCACCACATGGGCCTGGCAACCCTGCCGCACACGCCGAACCCGATGAGGTTCCTGGCCGAGCTGCTCGACCGCCCGCCGAACGAGACGCCGGTGCTCCTCTTCCCCGTCGGGTACCCGGCCGAGGGGGCACGGGTTCCCAAGCTGGCCCGCAAGTCGCTCGACGAGACCTCCGTGTGGCACGACGGAGGCGGCGGCCCCGCATCCTAGGCGACGGGGCGAGGGCGGTCAGCCCGGCGTCTCCTCGGGGAGCACCACCTCGGAGGGCGTAGCGACGATCGCCTCCCGCCGCCAGCGGATGATCTCCCGGACGATCGCCTGGACGATGCCGGCGACCGGGATCGCGGCCAGGGCGCCGATGATGCCGACGAGCTCGGCGCCGATGAGGATGGCGATCAGCACGGTCAGCGGCGAGAGCTGCACCGTCCTCCCGTAGATCACCGGCTGGAGGACGTGGTTTTCGAGCTGCTGATAGAGGACGAAGAAGACGATCACGATCACCGCCTTCACCCAACCGAGCTCGATCCAGGAGACAGTGGAGACGATGATCGCCGCGAGCGTCGCGCCGGCGAGCGGGATCAGGTCGAGGACCGCGACGACGACCGCGAGTGCGATCGCGTAGTCGCTGCCGAGCGCGAAGAGCACGATCGCCGCGCTGACGCCCGCGATCACGCTGATCGCCAGGTTGCCGGTGACGTAGCCGCCGACGGTGCGGTAGATGTCGCCGGAGACGCGTTCCCAGCGTGGCTTCATCGGCTCGGGCAGCGCGTCGTGGAAGCGGCGGGAAAGCCGGGGCCCCTCGAGCAGCATGAAGATCGTGAGGAAGGCGATCGTGATCACGCCGATCACGAAGGAGATGACGCCGCGGGCGATCGCGATCCCCGCGTTGGTGACGCCGAGCACACCGCCCGCTCCCTGGTCCTCGATCGCCTGCTGCACCTTGTCGACGATCTGGTAGTCGTCCTGCAGGAAGCCGAGCGGCCCGCGCCCGGCCGTCAGATCCTCCACGAACCCCGGGACAGCGGCGACGAAGTCGTCGATCTGCGTCACGAGCGGCGGGATCACGAGCGCCCCGAGCACCGAGAAGCCCACGAGCGCGAGGACGAAGACGACCAGCGACGCGACCCCCCGTCTGAGCCCGTGGCGCTCGAAGAACTCCACCGCCGGGTTGAGCGCGAGGCTGAGGAAGAGCGCGATCAGGATCCACGTGATGATGTGCCACGCGAAGAAGACGAACGCGATGATCCCGACGGCCGCGAGGATGATCCCGAGCACGACGAGGACCGCGCGCGGCCTGAAGTAGACCAGGCGCTCCTCCATCCGGTGCTCGTCCATGGCGGCAAGCGTGCCCTGACCGCCGGACGGAGACGGAACCCGTTCGTCGCGGCCGGGACCGGCTCGTTAGACGATTCTTAGCCTCGGCTCAGGCCGCTCTTAGAGTCGGCGGGGAGACTGCCGTCATGGCCGATCTCGAGAACCCCGTCACGAGGCGCCGCGCCCTTCAGCTGGCCGGCGGCGTCGGGCTCGTCACCTTCGTCACTGCCTGCGCATCGGACGGAGGCTCTGCGCCCGTAGCCGCGACGACCGCCGCGGGAGCCTCGACCGAGACGGCCGCCACGGCGGCGCCCGACTGCGTCCTCATGCCCGAGCTGACCGAGGGCCCCTACTACCTCGATCTCGACCTCGTGCGGAGCGACATCACGGAAGGCCGGCCCGGCCTCCCCCTCGACCTTCGCGTGAACGTCGTCGACGCCGGCTCCTGCGAGCCGATCGAGGGCGCCGCCGTGGACCTCTGGCACTGCGACGCCGAGGGCGCCTACTCCGGCGTCCAGGGCGCCGAGGGCGAGACGTTCTGCCGCGGCGTGCAGGTGACCGGCGCCGACGGCGCGGCCGAGTTCCGCACGGTCTTCCCCGGTTGGTACACGGGCCGGGCGGTGCACATCCACGTCAAGGTGGCCGCCGACGGCGACGCGACCCACACGGGGCAGCTCTTCTTCGACCCGGAGACGCTGTCCGCGGTCTACGCGGCGGAGCCGTACGCCGCCCGCGGCGAGCCCGACCAGCCGAACGAGAGCGACGCCATCTACCAGGAGAGCGGCGGCGTGACGGTGGTCGCGGTCACCGTGGACAGCGAGTCGTCGACCGGCGCGATCACGCTCGGCGTCGAGCGGGCCTAGCGCCGGCGGCTCGTGCCTCGCAGCTCGGGCTCGCTGGCATGATCCGGGCCTGACCTCGCTGGTGCATCCGCGAAAGAGGAGGCCGCGCGTCGCGGCAGCGCGACCGTGACCGGCGTCCTCTTCGCGTGCGCCGCCGGGATCTTCCTCGGAGCTCTCAACGTCACCATGCGCCGCGGGCTCGCCCGCGTCGCGGACGTCGACGCGGGCTCGGTGGCGATCGTGATCGTTGCGCTCGGCGTCGTCGCGGTGGCGTCGCTCGTCACCGGTACGAGCTTCGACGCGGGCGAGCTCTGGCCGTTCCTCCTGGTCGGGGCCTTCGTGCCGGGCCTCTCGCAGCTGCTCGTCGTGCATGCGGTGCACGCAGCGGGAGCCTCGCGTGCCGGGATCCTGTTCGGGATGGCGCCCCTCTTCTCGGCGCTCATCGCCATCGTCGCGTTCGGCGAGCCTCTCCGCTGGCCGCTCATCGCGGGCACGCTCCTGGTCGTCGCGGGGGGCGCCGCCCTCGCGTGGGAGGGCGAGCGGCCGGCCGGGTACAAGGCGTACGGAGCGTGGCTGGCCGTGACGGTCGCAGCGGCATTCGGCCTCCGCGACAACGTCGCCCGCGCCGCCGGCGAGGACGTCACAGCGGACCCGCTCGCCCAGACGACGGCGGTCATGCTCGGCGCGTCGATCGTTCTGGGCGCCAACCTCCTGCGCCAGTCGTCCGTACGCCGGCGCCTGCGAGCCGCGCTGCCGGCGTTCGCGGCGTCGGGGGTCGTGCTCGCGGTCGGTCAGGCGACGCTGTTCGAGGCGCTCGACCGCGCCCGCGTGACCGTTGTCGCGCCTCTGGCAGGCACGGGAGTGCTGTGGACCGTCGTCTTCGCAGCGATCTTCCTCGGCCGCAGCGAGCTGGTCGGCCGGCGGCTGGTGGTGGTCGCGCTCCTGGTCGTCGCGGGCGGTGCCCTGGTCGGCGCGACGCGCTGACGACGGGAGAAGAAGCGGGCGAAGGGAATCGAACCCTCACCACCAGCTTGGAAGGCTGGAGCTCTACCATTGAGCTACGCCCGCGCTCCGAGGAAGGGTAGCCGGTTCCCCAACCGGGGGATGCCCGCCCGGGCCGGCCCGCCCATCATGTGACGCGACACGTCAGCCCGGGCGGAGCGGTCACGCCTTTCGGAAAAGGGGAGTCACGTGACCCTCGAACGGATCAACGAGCTCAGCCCGCGAAGAGCGATGGTCGGCTACAGCGCCGTCATGGCCGCCTGGATCGTGCTCTTCGCCCGCACGGAGATCGAGCTGCCGTCGCCGGTAGTGCTCGTGCTCCTGGTCGTGCCACCACTCGCCTACTTCGGGCTCGGCTACGTGGTCGGAGACTGGAAGGCCATGTACTTCCTGGCCCTTCCCATCGTCGTGAGCGCGGTCGCCGGGGGCCTCCCGTCGCCGCTTTGGGCGACGATGACGCTCCTGACCGCGTTCCCGGGCGCTCCGCTCGTCGCGGGCGGGGTCTGGCTGCGCGAGTGGCTGGCGCGCCGTGACCCGACCTACGTCGACCCCTGGCTGATCTAGACCGGCCTGCCTGGCCAAGGCACGGCGACGGAGCCGCGACCGTATCCTTCGGAGCGTCGTGGCGCCGTCGCCGTGGACCTGGCCGGCAGCCTGGGTCGAGCTCACGGCCGCCGTCGTCCTGACAGCCGCCTACGCCCTGGCGGCGCGGAGGCACCCGCCCGCACGCCGGCGCCACCTCTGCTTCGCCGCGGCGATCGTGATTCTGCTCGCGGTCTCGGTGACGCCGCTTTCGACGCTCGCCCTCCACTACGTCCTCTGGGCCCACCTCGTCCAGAACGTCGCGCTCGCCGAGTGGATCCCGCTCCTCCTTGTCGCCTCGGTGCCGCCGGAGCTCGCGGGGCGCGCCGCCCGCGTCCGTGTCGTCCGCGAGCTGACGCGGCCGCTCGTCGCCTTGCCGCTCTGGCTGGGCGCCTACCTCGCCTGGCACGTACCCGTCGCCTACGACTCGGCGCTCGAGCGCCCTGCGCTGCTCGCCCTCGAGCACCTGACCTACCTGGTCGCGGGCCTCCTGCTCTGGTGGCCCGTGCTCCATTCGGAGCCGTGGCGGCTCTCTTCCGGGGCGAAGGCGGCCTACCTCTTCGCCGCCTTCGTCTTCGCGAGCCCGCTCGGCCTGCTCATGGCCCTCCTCCCCACCCCGCTCTACGACTTCTACGTCGAGGCCCCGCGCCTCCGGGGACTGAGCCCGCTCGCCGACCAGCAGGTCGCCGGCATCGTCATGGCGGTGAGCGAGTCGGTCGTCTTCTTCACGATGTTCACCATCTACTTCGTCCGCTTCATGGCCGAGGAGGCCGAACGGAGGCGCGGGAGCCCGGGACGTAGACTCGCCGCGATGGCGGCGGCGTTCTCGGCACGCGGGCTCGCCAAGCGCTACGGGCCCGTCACCGCGCTCGACGGGGTGAGCCTCGACGTCGGGGAGGGCGAGCTCGTCGGGCTGCTCGGGCCGAACGGCGCCGGCAAGTCGACGCTCGTCAAGATCGGCTGCGGGCTCGTGCGCGCGAGCGCGGGCGAGGCGCACGTCTGCGGTGCGCGCGCCGGGTCGCTCGAGGCTAGGCGGTCGCTCGGCTACCTCGCCGAGCTCTTCCGCTTCCCCGGCTGGGCGAGCGCGGACGAGCTGCTCGCCCTCCACCAGCGCCTCGCCGGCTCCCGCGGCGGCGCGGCCGAGCGGATGGAGCTCCTCGAGCTCGTCGGCCTCGCCGAGGCGCGCTCGCGCCGCGTCGAGACGATGTCGAAGGGGATGCAGCAGCGCCTCGGGATCGCGCAGGCGCTCGTCGGCGATCCCCGCTTCCTCTTTCTCGACGAGCCGACGAGCGCGCTCGACCCGGCGGGCGGCGCACGGTGCGCGGGCTGCTCGAGGAGCTGCGGCGCCGCGGGGTCTCCGTCCTCCTCAACTCGCACCTGCTGAGCGAGATCGAGCTCGTCTGCGACCGCGTCGCGATCCTCTCGCGCGGCAGCGTCGTCGCGGAGGGTCGGCCCTCCGAGCTGGCACGGCCCCGTGGAGTCGAGGTCGACACGGCGGCGGGCACCCGGCGCTACGAGGGGCTCGGTCGCGAGGACGCCCCGGGGCTCGTCGCCGAGCTCGTCGCCGCCGGCGAGCGCGTCTACGGCGTCCGCGTCCTCGAGACGACTCTCGAGGAGATCTACCTGGAGGCGGTCGGGGACGAGCCCGGATGAGCGGGATCCCGGTCATCGTCGGATACGCGCTGCGCGAGAGCCTGCGGCGGCGGGTGTTCCTCGTCGTCCTCGTCCTCACCGCCGCCTTCCTCGGCCTCTACGCGCTCGGCACGAAGGAGGCGTTCGACGCGGTCGAGGGCCGCTTCGGCGACCGCGGCGTCGTCCCCGTGGACGAGCGGGAGCTGACCGGCGCGACGATGTTCGGGCTCTCGATGTTCGCGACGCTCTTCCTGGGCGCCGTCCTCGCCGCCTTCCTGACGCTGGGGACGGTCAGAGGCGACGCCGAGCGCGGGCTCCTGCAGCCGCTCGTCGTCAGGCCGATCGGCCGTTCCGCGGTCCTGGCCGGCCGACTCGTCGCGGCGGCCGCGGTGTGCGGCGTCTACGTCGTCCTCGTCTTCTTTGGGACGCTCCTGATCACGCGCGCGATCGGCGGCTGGACGCCCGACAGGATCGCCGGGCCTGCCCTCCAGCTCGCGGCGGCGACGGCGGTGGTCGCAGCCCTCTCGCTCCTGGGATCCGTCTTCCTCTCGGCCACCGCCAACGGGATCGCCGTCTTCATGGTCTTCGGCGCCGGCCTCGTCGCGGGGCTGCTGGGCCAGATCGGCGAGGCGATCGCCTCGAGCACCCTCGTGGACGTCGCGAAGGCCGCCTCGCTGGCGCTCCCCTTCGAGGCGCTCTACCAGGACGGGCTCGACGCGATCACCGCCGACTCGCGCGGCTTCACGGAGGCGGCCCTGACGCTCGGGCCCTTCGGCGGCGCGCAGGCGGCCGGCGGCCTGCTCTGGCCGTGGACGGTCGCCTACGTCGCGCTCGTCACCGGCGGGGCGCTCGCCGCCTTCGCGAGGAAGGATCTCTGAGCACGGCCGCGAAGTTCGACGGTCCTGTGAAGACCCCGTCCCCGGATCAGACCCGCAGCCAGCTGGCGCTTGTCGCCGCCCTCGCGAAGAACCGGGGCGAGCTCGACGCGGCGACGCTCGAGCGCCTCCTGCGCCTGGTCGGCGCCCTCAAGCCCTCCGCCTAGGCCGCGAACTCGCCGATCTGGGCGTCGAGGACGACCTCCCCGGCGGCGACCCGCTGGAGCGCACCGGCGAACTCCTCCATGTCGGCGACGCGGTCCTTCAGCAGGTAGCCGACGCCGTCCCTGCTCGCGGCGAGGAGCTCGCGGGCGTAGGCGGGGACGAGGTCCTGCGAGAGCAGGAGCACGCCGACGTCGGGATGCTCCCGGCGGATGGCCTTGGCGGCGCGGACGCCCTCGTCGCTCCCGGACGGCGGCATGCGGATGTCGACGACCGCCACGTCGGGCTCGGTGGCGGCGACGCACTCGAGGAGCTCCTCGGCGCTCCCGGCCTGGGCGACCACGTTCATCCCGGCCTCCTCGAGCAGGAGGGCGATCCCGTCACGGATCAGCATCGAGTCGTCGGCGAGCACGACCCGCAGCCGATCGTCGTCCACGCGCCGGGCGAACCGAAGCGGCGGAAAGTCGCAGGGCAGGCCCTCGCCGACGAGCTGGTGGATGCGCTCGGGCTCCGGGAGGCCCGCAAGCTCGTAGCGGCCGAGATCGCGCACGTTCGCGCCCGTCAGCGTCGCCGTCGCCGAGGAGAGCAGCACCTGGCCGCCGTGGCCGACCGCACCGATGCGCGCCGCGCGATGGACGTCGAGCCCGACCAGGCCTTGGCCCGAGTCGACGGCGATGCCGGTGTGCATGCCCATGCGGACCTTGACCTCCGCGCCCTCGGGCCAGTGCAGTGCGAGCAGGTCGCGCTGGGCCTGCACGGCCGCCGCGACGGCGTCGGCCGGTGAGTCGAAGACGGAGAACGACTCGTCGGCCCGGCACTCGATCTCCCGGCCGCCGCGCTCCGTGACGGCGCGGTGGATCAGCGTCCGGGAGAAATCGAGGACGTCGAGGTAGTCCTCGTCCAGGCTCCGGACGAGCGAGGTCGACCGCTCGATGTCCGTGAACAGGAAGGTGAGCTCGTGCTCCGACATGCGAGGAAGCTTGGAGGATCGCCGGCGTTCCGTCCAGGCGGAAAGCCCCCGGTCGTGGTACGGGTAGCCGTACCACGCTCCAGCTCGGCCTCCGGCCCGTCGACCCACCCCGCGGGAGGATTGGCCTTCGCGCACGCGAAGCGAGAGACGTGTTCGGGCCGCGCTACCGGTCAGCTCTTCGCGCTGCCGTCGCCGCGAGCGCGGCCCCGTACGGGTACACCCTCACGATCTGGACGAGCGGAGCCGTGCTCTCGCACGCCCGTGGCATTCCCAGCTCGGCCGAGGCGCTCCTGTTCCTCGTCGGCGCGGTCGCCGCCTACGCGATCGTCGGCGGCCTCGCCTTCGGCGGCTTCTCCGAGCAGCTCGTGCCCGAGCCGGGCCGCTCGGCCGTGTTCGGCGGCCTCCACCTCTTCTCGGTGGGGCTCGCCATCGCAGCGGCCACCCTCGTGGCCCACTTCGTGCAGAGCATCGCCGCCTGGCCTCTCGGCGCGTTCCTGGTGACCGCGCTCTACCTGCTGGCCTCCGCCTCGCAACTGGCGGTCGCCCACGTCCCGCGCGGCCCCGGGGTTCGGTAACCGACGAGAAGCCCCGTCTCCGGGGCTTTCACCAGTCGGGAAGGCCGGATTCGAACCGGCGGCCTCCTGCTCCCAGAGGAACGGTCATGGCGGTTCCTGGCCGCCAGGGTCGCCGCATCCCGCTTGAACACTCGCGCTAGCGGCCTGACGCCTGCCTCAAACCGGGAGCAGGCGCCACCGAAACCTGACTGGAATGCTGACCAACTCGGCCGCACCCTGAATCGTCGCCCGGGCCGAGCCTTGGCGAATCGGGACGCCCTCGCCGAGGTTCGCGGGGAGCTCCGCGACGAGGAACCTGCGCTCGATCTCGACGCTCAGGCCTCGGCGAGCGCGGCGATCTCGCCCGCCGGGAGCTCGTCGCCGTGGTCGCGCCAGACCTCGAGGTAGCCGGAGAGCCGCGCGGCGTAGGCAGGCGCCGGCTCGACGTGCAGACGCGCGCCCAGCCGCAGCGCCCGCTCCTGCAGGTCGGCGCGGCGCTCGTCGATCAGCCCGAGCGCGTTCGCGACCGACTCCTCGCCGTCGAACTCGCCCGGATCGGAGCGCAGCCGTGCCGCGAGGACGGCGAGGTCATGGTCGTCGCCGAGCGCGTCCGAGAGGTCGTGCAGCCGCGCCCCCAGCGGCGCGAGCACGCTCGGCGCAGCACGCTCGAGCAGCCGCACGTGATACCAGGCGTACTTCACCCGCTTGCGCCAGTCGTGCAGCGTCTCGTCGGTCGGCTCCTCGAGCGAGGCGCGGAGGGCGCCGCGCGCGCGCCGGTACGTCTTCTCGATCCCGTCCGACGCCACTTCGAGGTCGTCGTCGAGCTGCCAGCGGGGAATCCGCGCCCGCGCGCCCTGGAGCAGGTCTCTCGCCCGCTCGACCCGCCCGCCGCCGCCGCCGACCGCCTCCGAGGCGGCATCCGAGCCTTCCCCGAGCGCCCGCCGCACCGCCGCCGTCCCGCGCGGCTGCCGTCCCTCGCGCGCCGCGACCAGATCCTCGAAGGTCGAGAGCAGCGCCTGGGCGTCGCGGATCGGCGACAGCTCACGGGCCGCGTCGCGGAAAGCCACGTTCGCGTACCGGTACTCCTCGTCCAGGCCCGGCCGCACCAGCCGGACGAGCCCGCGCAGCTTCTTGCAGCACTTGCGGACGCCGTGAACCGCCCCTTCCAGCCCGAACTCGCCAGAGCCCCCGAGCGCGGCGACCGCCTGCTCGATCTGCTCCTGCGCGATCCGCTCGACGCCCTCCGGGATCGTCTCGTCGCGTTCCAAGCGATACCCCATACGACCTGAACGTTCCGCACCCCCACCGACCGCAAACAGCCCGACCGTGAGCGGCGATCGGGGGTGTTGAGCGGCAAGGGCGACTCTGGGTCACGGTCGAGGACGTGGAAGGAAAGTGCGCTCTTTGGCTCTCGAGAACGGCTGCGTCCTCGACGCCGCCGCCTAGGCTACGACCTGACTGAACAACGAGGCGCTTGCGCCAGCGTCCGAAACCTCGTGCCTTCCCGCTCCTCTTGGAACCGAGCTCGACCGGCGAGCGAGCAAGTCGCCCGACGAAAGCGCAGAGGGCGGATCCGATGCCGTGGATCCGCCTTCCTCGATCGGCTCAGGTCAGTACGCGCTCCCACCTGAAGAGCGACGCGGCGTGTGGGTCGACGCTCAGCCGCAGGTACTCGGAGGCGGTGGCCGAGCCTTCGGCGACGATCCGGGTCAGGTTCGGAGCGCCCATCAGCGGCGTGTCCTGCACGTAGGCGTGCGAGGCGCTCCTGGAGAAGGAGGTCCGCGAGTGGTCGGAAAAGGTCCCCGTCGACCCACGCTCCCGCGGTCGGTCGCGGCGGCTACTCGCGTGAGTGCGCAGGCACCAAGCCGGGTACGGGCAGATCGACTTCGAACCACGTGAGGTTCCGGTCGCCCTCTCGTCCCGCGCCCCACCGACTGGACATGTCCGCGATCAGCGCGAGGCCGAAGCCGCCGTCTTCGTCGGGCGGTCTCGGTCGTGCTCCCGTCGGCGAGCCGTCGGACACCTCGACACGAAGTCGGTGCCGATCAACAGCGAGGAAGAGACCGATGCTCGTGTCGGGCCCCGCGGGGCCGTGTCTTACGCTGTTCGTCACAAGTTCGCTCGTGAGGAGCTGTGCCACGTTCAAAGGCTCTTCCGGGACACCTGCGCCGACGAATGAGAGAGCCTCGCGGGCTTCTCGCGGTGTCTGCTCGTTTACCGTGAGAGATTTTCGGAGCTCGGTCGCGTCCCAGCCCTCCGTTTTTTGCGCCTCCGTTTTTTGCGCCTCTGCTCTCTCTTGCTCGATTCGGTCGATCACAAACGTGAACGCATCGGCTTGCTCGGCCGTGATGTAACCGCCTCCGGTGCCCTGGGCGATCAGGTCTCGTGCCTGAGAGAAGAAGTCGCCCTTGCTGGCGGCGCCGACCTCGTCCCAGTCTCTTCCTGAGCGCCCGAAGTCGATCTCTGTGACCTCGCTCATCTCCGCTTCGTTTTCGTTGACGAGCTCCTCCGCCAGAAGCATCGTCGTCACCGACACTCCCAGCCAGCGTGCGATCAAACGCCAGCGATCCGGCGCCGGCCTCGCGGCCTCCATCTCCCAGAGTCGATAGGCGGTGCGGGCGACGTCGAGCTCGCGTGCGGCTTGCGCCTGGCTGATGCCGAGCTCGTCGCGCCGGGTCTTGAGTCGCTCGGCGAGCGAGACGACCGACTCACTCGCCATCTCTGTCCTTCCGGATCTCGATCGCAGGATGGATCGTCAGGCCAACGATCTCGAAAGCACGGAGCGCGATCTTCGATGGGTTGGCAAGGATCATCGGCGGGCCTCCGTCAAGTGAGCGGGCGTACATGAGAATCGCATGTATGCCCGTACTGTCGATGAAGCTCAGCCCTGAGAGGTCAAGCGTCACCTGGCCTTCTCCCGCAAGCTCGGCGAGCGCGGATTGGAGCTCAGGCGCGGTGGACATGTCGAGATCGCCGATTACCCGTAACCCAAGGCGAGGGGGTTCGAAGGGCACGACCACGAACTCCTGGTACATCACGTCTCCTTTGTCTGACGTCTGACGTCTGACGTGCGACAAGGATACGCTCCCCCGGTTGGTAGGTCAAGTTCCCTTGCGGGGCACCGCGCCAGGAGGGATCACGGAGGGGGAGGGGAAGCCTGTGAGGCAACCCAAGCCTGACTAGGACCTGACTAGCGGCGGCGGCTTCCTGAGGCCGGCGTAGACTCCTCCGCCGAGAAAGCCCCTTTTGCGGGGGCTTTCACCAGTCGGGACGGCCGGATTCGAACCGGCGGCCTCCTGCTCCCAAAGCAGGCGCGCTACCAGGCTGCGCTACGTCCCGCAGCGTGACCTGAGTGTATTGCGCGCGGCGGCGGCCCGCCGTGGCGAGGACGACACCGGCGATGATCACGCCGACGCCGGCGAGCTGCACGCTCGACGGCGCCTCGTCGAGGATGATCACGCCGAAGACGACCGAGAGCGCCGGCTGCAGCGTCAGGGTGACCGAGGTGAGCGCCGCCGGCAGGCGCGGGAGCGCGGCCGCGATCAGGAGCCAGCCGACCACCTGCGACGTCAGCGCGAGGAGGACGAGCCAGCCGTGCTCGGGCCACGTCGGCTCCAGCTCGAGCTCGCCGAGAGCCAAACCCACCGGCAACGTCGCGAGCGCCGCCGAGAGGGTCGCGTAGAAGAGCGGGCCCGCCGGGCGGCGCAGGTCGGCGCTCCCGGCGCGGAGGACGAGCAGGAAGGCCCCGTACGTCAGGGCGGTCAGCATCCCGTAGACGACGCCGAGGGCCGGGCTCGACCCGTACGCCCCCGCCCCGATCACGCCGGAGATGAGGACGACGCCGGCGAGGACGACGGGCACGCCCGCGAGCGTCCGAGCCCCCGGGCGCTCGCGCAGGAAGACCCACGCAGCGAGGGCGACGACCACGACCTGGACGTTTCCGAGGACGGTGGCCAGGCCCGCGCCCACCGCCGCGATGGCGTGGTGCCAGAAGACGAGGTCGGCCATGAAGAGGACGCCGGCGACGAGCGAGACCACGACGGCCCGCCGGGCGAGCGGCCCGAAGCGCCGCCGCTCCCACCAGGCGAGCATCGCGAGCACGGGAACCGCGTAGGCACAGCGGTAGAAGGCCGCCGTCGAGGGCGGCACGTCGGCCAGGCGCACGAGGATCGCCGAGAAGGCGATGCACGTGGCGCCCCCCATCGCCATCAGAACCGGCCTGGAGCCCATCGGGCGAACGCTACGCCGGTGACGCGACCGGCGGAGCGTTATCGTTGCCCGCCCGTGGCCGACGCCCCCTTCGCGCCGCCGGCGCTCGAGTCGACGCGACCGGCGCCGCGCCCGGCACTCGGCTACGCCCTCGTCTGGGCGGCGGTCGTGCTCTGGTCGCTCAACGCGGTCATCTCCAAGATCGTGCTGGAGTCCGCGGGACTCTCCTCGCTGCGGCTGGCCGAGGTGCGCGCCACCGGCGCCGCGGTCATCCTCGTGGCGGCCGTGGCGATCCTGCGGCCGGCGACGCTCCGGACGACGCGCCGCGAGCTCGGCTTCCTGGCTGTCTTCGGGATCCTCGGCCTCGCCTTCGTCCAGCTCTTCTACTTCGTCGGGATTCAGCGGCTCGAGATCGGCATCGCGCTGGTCATCCAGTACCTCGCCCCTGTGTTCGTCGCCCTGTGGGCGCGCTTCTACGTCCACGAGCCCGTTCGCCGCCGGCTCTGGCTCGCGATCGCCCTCAGCCTGCTCGGCCTCTCGCTCGTCGTCGAGCTCTGGAGCGGAGGCTCCTCGCTGGACGGGCTCGGCGTCCTCGCCTGCCTCGTCACCGCCGTCGCCTACGCGGCCTACGTCCTCATGGCGGAGAGCGCGCTGGAGCGTGGGCGCGACGTCTACTCGCTCCTCGCGTGGGGCTTCTCGTTCGCGGCGCTCTTCTGGGCAGTCTTCCAGCCCTGGTGGGCCTTCCCGGTGGAGGTCGTCGACCGCAGCGTGTCTCTGCTCGGCCGCTTCGACGACGTCTCCGTTCCGGTCGTGGCCCTCCTCGCGTACGTCGTCGTGCTGGGGACCGTCGTCCCGTTCGTCTTTCTCGTCAGCGCGCTCCACCACGTCCCCGCGACGCGCGTCACGATCGTGGCCATGCTCGAGCCCGTGCTCGCGGCCGTCGTCGCCTGGGCCTGGCTCGGCGAGAAGCTCGCCCCGATCCAGGTCGTGGGGGGCCTGATCGTCCTCGCCGGCGTCGTGCTCGCCCAGACGGCGCGCGGCGGCGACTTGTGACAAAGAGTACGTGAATCTCCGCAAATTGCGGAGATGTATGGCATCTCCAGCGCGCGTCGCCGCCCGGGAGCCGCCCGTCTTCAGACAACGCTAACGCTTTGCGAACCGGATGCCGATATAGGTCCGGCAGTCTGCGCCACATGTCGGGACACATGCGCACACCTATCGCCCTCATCGCCTGTCTGGTCGCCTTGGTCGTGGCTGCACCGAGCCAGGCGGCGCCCACGAAGATGGAGAAGCGGCTGGTCGTGAAGATCAACAACACGCGCGCCGCGCACGGACTCCGCAAGCTCCGCATCGGACCGAATCTGAGCCAGGGCGCCCACTACTGGTCGCGTTTCCTCATCCGGCGCAACGCCTTCTACCACGCCCGGCTTCGCTCTGGCACGGGCGAGATCCTCGCCTGGGGAACCTGCGCGTGGTTCTCGCCGGCGCGGGCGGTGCGGATGTGGCTCAACAGCCCCGGTCACCGGGCGCTCCTCCTGCGGCCGGGGTTCCGCTTCGTCGGAACGGGCTGGACGCGCGGGAACTTCCGCGGCCGCTGCGCCGAGATGGCCGTCGCCCGCTTCCGCTAGTAGCGGCTAGGCACCCTCGAACAGCTGGCGCAGCTGCGCCACCTTGTCGCTGCGAAGGCGCTCGCGATCGCCGCGCTCGACGGCGGCGAGGAGCTCGGCGGACCAGAGAGGCGAGCTCGACCGGGTTGAACGGCTTCGTGATGTACTCGAGGCCGCCGAGGTCGATCCCGCGGGCACGGTCGCGGACGTCGGCCCGGGCGGTCAGGAACACGATCGGGATGTCCCGCGTGACGGGGTCGTCCAGCAGCATCTCGGCGACGCGCCAGCCGTCCAGGCCCGGCATCATGACGTCGAGGAGGATGACGTCGGGCTGGTGCGTCCGCGCGAGGTCGAGCCCGCCCGGACCGTCGCCGGCCTCGCTGACGCCCATGCCCTCGGCCTCGAGATTGACCCGGCAGAGGAGGCGGATGGGCGCCTCGTCGTCGATGACGAGCACGCGGGTCACGAGGCAGTCGCTTCCAGCTCGGCTCCCGCTGTGGGCTCGGCGCCTGCCAGCGGCAGCTCGAACGTGAACCGCGAGCCGAGGCCCTCCTCCGATTCCAGCCAGATCTTCCCGCCCATCGCCGTGACGAGGCCGCGGACGAGGAAGAGCCCGAGCCCGGTGCCCTGCCCGGCGGGCGCCCGCTCCGAGCGGAAGAACTTCGCGAAGACGCGCCGCTGCTCCGCGTCCGCGATGCCGACGCCCTCGTCGGCGACCGTGATCTCCGCGGTGTCCTTCCGCCCGCGCGCGACGACCGTGATCGTGCCGCCCTCCGGCGAGTACTTGACGGCGTTGTCGAGCAGGTTGGCCAGCACCTGGCCCAATTTGTCGCGATCGGCCCGGACGGCGAGACCGACGGGCTCGACCTCGAGCGAGATGCGATGGGTCCCGTCGAGCCGCGAGCCGAGGGCGGCGACCGCTGCCCGCGCGACGTCCCCGACGTCGGTGGAGGCGAGGCTGACCTCGAGCGTCCCGGCCTCGAGGCGAGCGACGTCGAGGAGGTCGTCGACGATCCGGATCAGGCGCTCCGACTCGCCCGCGATGTAGCGGAGGAATGTCTCCCGCTCGGCGTCCGTGAACTCGACGTCTCCCCGCTGCAGGGTCTCGGCGAAGCCGTAGATCGACGTCAGCGGCGTGCGCAGCTCGTGCGAGACCGTCGAGACGAAATCGGACTTCATGCGATCGACGACCCGCTCCCGCGAGACGTCTCGGAACGCGAAGATGCGGCCGGCGACCGCCCCTGCGGGGTCGACCATCACCGCTTCCGTCAACGAGAGCCAGACCTCCTCCCCGCCGCGTCGCACGACGACCTCGCGCTCCCCGGAGCCCTCCGTGCCCTCGGCGGAGAGCTCGCGCTGGAGCACGTCGGAGACCAGCCGGCCGAGAGCCTCCGACGTAGGCACGCCGGTGATCCGGGCGGCGGTCGAGTTCCAGAGGACGATGCGGTTGTCGCGGTCCACCGCGACGATGCCGTCGGCGATGTTGGCGAGGATCGCGCCGCTCCGCTCCTTCTCCTCGGCCACGCGCTGGTAGAGCTCGGCGTTCGCAACCGAGGCGGAGGCTGCGGCGGCGAGGGCGGAGAGCGACTGCACCTCGTCGTCTCGCCACGCGCGCGGCGTCCTCGAGTAGACGGCGAGCACGCCGTAGAGCCCGCCGCCGTGCGCGACCAGCGGGACGGCCACGCAGGCCTGCGTCCCGCCCTCGAGGAGGACGTCCCCGTGCGCAAGCCGCGGCATCTCCTCGGCGTTTCGGACGGCGACCGCCGACCGCCCCTGACCCACCGCCCCCGCGATGCCCGCGAACGAGCTGCTCGCGACGCCGACCAGCCCCTCCGCGCCGTCTCCCGCCGCCGCTCTCACGACGAGCTGGTCGCCCTCGAGCAGGCGGATGACCGCCGCGTCGGCGCCGAGGAGCCCCGGCGCCTCGCGGGCGACCTCGTCGAGCACCACCGCGGGGTCCAGGCTCGTCGCGAGGAGCGCGCCGATGCGGGCGAGCTGCTGCGACGCCGTCCGGGCGCGCCGCTCGCCCTCGAAGAGCTCGCTGCGCTCGAGGGCGCCGCGCGCCGCCCCGCTCAGGTGCTCGGCGAGCTGCACGTCCTCGTCGGCGAACGTCCGCCCGCCGCGGAAGAGGACGACGACCGCGTAGGTCCGGTCGTGAGCGCCCGAGACCGGGGCGCCGAGGAGGGACCCGTAGCCTTCGGCGACGAGGCGATCCCGGAGCGAGGCGTCGAAGCGCTCGTCTCCGGACAGGTCGCTGGAGGCGACGATCCCCTCCTGGCCCCCGTGGTGCTCGAACGGCCAGAGCGACGTGGCGTCGCTGACCGCGAGCCGGTCGCGGACGGCCTCGGGCAGCTCGTGCCTGCCGGCGAGGATCGCGGAGCCGCCCCGCAGCTCGAGGACGAGCGCGGCATCGCCGCCGAGCGCGTCGCAGGCGGCCTGGGCGAGTGCGTCGAGCGTCTCGGCGAGCGACAGAGTCGAGCCGAGCACCTGGGCCACGCGGTAGAAACCGCGCTGAACCTGGGTCTGCCGCTCGCGCTCCTCGAAGCTCTCGGCGTTGTGAAGGGCGAGCGACGCGAACCGGGCAAAGGCCTCGACGACCTCGATGTCGCCCTCGGCCAGGCTGCCGGGCTCGCGCGAGCAGACGCCGAGGACGCCGCGGGCCTCGCCCAGCCACGTGATCGGCGTGGCCAGGACGTCGTTGAAGACGGCGTAGGGCGGGCTCGGCGCCGGCGTCTCGGTGGCCGCGAAGTTGTGCTTGAGCACGCTCTCGCCGCCCTGGAGCGCCCGGCCGATCGTCCCCTCCGGAGGGATCTGCCGGCCGACGTTCCAGTCGGCGACGCCGGTCACGGCGCGGCAGCGGAGGAACTGGTGGTCGGGCTCGAGGATCCAGCAGTCCGCGGCGTCGGCGCCCGTGAGCGCGACCACCTCCTCGACCAGCCGCCGGATGACGGAGTCGAAGCGGAGATCGCTCGTCAGCACCTGGGCCGCCTCGATCAGGGTCTCCTGTTGCCGCAGACGCTGCTCGTTCTCCCCGAGGAGGCGGGCGGTGTGGATGGCGATCCCGAGCTCCCGCGCCACCGCCTCGGCGAGGGCGATCTCACCCTCGAGCCAGCGCGTCGGCTCGCCGCGATGGAGCCCGAAGACGCCGATGACATCGTCGAAGACGACGATCGGCGTGTCCAGCAGGGCGCGCGTGTCGAGCTCGAGGAGGGCGTCCGGCCGGCCGAGCCCGGGCTCCTCGAGCTCCGGCGCCGCCTGGACGTCCCCGATTGCGACCGTGCGGTGGTCGCGCGCGGCGAGGTTCAGGCCGGCGAGGCTCGGAGCGGCGTCCCCGACCGGGGCGACGCCCGGGGCGGTCCACTCGGCGAGGACCGGGTTCGGCTCTCCGATCTCCCCCAGGCGGATAAAGGCGCGCGTGACCCCGACCGCCTTCGCCGTCTCCTCGACGGCAACCCGGAGCACGGTGTCGAGGTCGAGCTCGGAGCGCACGCGCCGGCCGATCTCGGCGATGACGCGCTCGCGGCCGAGGGCGACCCGCAACGCCTCGTTCGAGCGCGCGCGTCCGAGCGCGAGCGCCGCCTCGTTCGCGAGCCCCTGCACGAGGTCGAGCTCCGGCTGGGTGAACGCCCGCTGGGCCCGCTGCGCAACGACGACGAGCACGCCGACGACATCGCCCTCGGACAGAAGCGGGACGAAGGCGGCGCTCTTCGCCCGGACAGCCTCCGCGAGCGCGCGGTTCACCGTCGTCGCCGTGGCGACGTCGTAGACCGAGCACGCCTCACGGTCGGCGATCACCGAGACGATCGCGCCCGTGTCCTCCTCGAGGTCGAGCTCGACGCCACGCCACCAGGCCTCGTCGACGCCGTGGGCGACGAGCCCGGTCACCGTCCGGCGCTCGTCGTCGACGTGGGCGAGGAGGAGCGCGTCGATGTCGAGGACGGCCTCGACCTCGTCGAGGAGCGAGCGCCCGGCGTCCTCGGCGCTGTGGGCCCTGCCCAGCACGGACGAGAGCCGCGAGATCGCGTCCGCCTCGCGCCCGCGCTCGGTGGCGATCTCCTCGGCCTCGAGCACGCGGCGGCCGGCGGTTACGAGCAGGGCGCGGTCGTGGCCGCGAACCAGGACGATCAGAGCGGGCACCGCGAACGCGACCGAGGCGGCGAGGACGAGCCAGGAGGGCTCGTCCGACAGGAGGTCGCGCCCGGCGAACGCGAGGCCCGCGAGGAGCGCGGCGAGCGCGGCAACGACGGTGAAGAGCAGCCAGATGCCGATCCCGAGCCCCGTCGCCCGCCGCTCCCGGACGAGCGAGACGGCGAGGAGGACGGAGACGAGGCCGTACAGGCCCGCCAGCACGAGCAGCGGTATCGCGTTCAGCAGCATGATCGGACGGTCGGCGCTCACGGGGAGCCCCTCCGGTGATGATAGGCAGCGCTCGTCCGGACCGCCGTGCGCGGACGGTCGCCGCTACGCTCGGGCGCGGACATGGAAAGGCCCGCCGCTCGGGGGGTAAGCGCGGCGGGCCTTCCCAGATTGCTCACCGCGGATCACATGGCCAGGGACACACACCGCGGTTCGCATCGCCCAGTGGGGGCACGGTAGCGCCGGGTGTTGCCGGTTCCAATAGGCCGACCGGCCCATCTTTTAAACCGCTAGGCCTATCGTTTGTAAGTCGTATAGATACGGGGAACGCCGCTCCGGGCCACGGCTCTAGGCCTTGCGGACGGCCAGCTCCGGGCCGGCCTCGATCTCGACCGCGAGCGTCTCGGACTTGATCCAGTCGAGGAGCCCCTCGAGGTCGTCGCCGTCGGGCAGCGTCAGGACGATCCGATCCGTCAGCTCGAGACCCTGCGCCCTCCGCATCGTGTTGACGGCGTGCACGAGGTCGTAGACGCGCCCCTCGAGCTCGAGCTCGGGATCGAGGCGCACGTCGAGCGCTACGGAGATGGACCCGTCCTCGGCGAGCGCCCAGCCCTCGGGCGCCTCGCGCTCGACGAAGACCTCCGCGGGCTCCAGCTCGTGGCCCTCGACCGCGACGCGGCCTCCGGGGAGCTGCTCGAAGCGGCCGTCGCCCAGGGCGGCCCGCACGGCGGGGAGGCCGGAGCCGAGCCGCGGCCCGAGGAGCTTCAGGTTGGGCTTCGCCCGAACGGTGGCGCCGACGATCGGCTCGAACCGCACCGACTTCACCCGCAGCTCCTCGCCGATCTCGTCGGCGTGGTCGCGGGCGAGGCCGGCTCCCTCGACGAGGAGCTCCCGCAGCGGCTGCCGGAGCTTCAGCCCCATCGCGTCCCGAGCCCGGTGGCCGAGGGCGACGACGTCCCGCACCTCACGTATCTCCGCGAGCAGCTCGGCGTCCGGCTCGGCCGCCTCGGGCCACCCGGCGAGGAAGACGCTCTCCGGCGCGCCCTCGCAGACGTCGGCGACGAGGTTGCGCCACATGTGCTCGGCGAAGAACGGCATCACCGGCGCGATCCCGCGCACGCCCTGGACAAGGGCGTGCCAGAGCACGCGCAGCGCCGCCTCGTCCCCGTCCCAGAAGCGCCGGCGGGAGCGGCGGATGTACCAGTTGGAGACGTCGTCGACGAAGGCTTCGAAGCCTTCGATCAGCCGGTGGGTGAGCTGGCCCTCGAGCGCTCGCGTCGCCTCGTGCACGTAGGCCCGCGTCCGGGCGACGAGCCAGCGGTCGAGCGCCCGGGAGCCCTCGGCGAGCGGCGGGGTCTCCAGGTCCCCGTACCTCGGCGTGAAGCCCTCGATGTTGCCGTAGTCGACGAGGAAGCGGGTCGAGTTCCAGAGGGTCAGGAGCTTCTTCTTGATCTCCTTCGCCGGGCCGTAGCCGAAGAGGAGGTTCCGGTCGGGCGGCTGGGCGCAGAACTGCCAGCGCATGACGTCGGCGCCCATGCGGGCGAAGGCGTCCTCGGCGTCGATCATGTTCCCCCAGGATCCGTGCATCTCCTGCCCCCGCTCGTCCAGCATCTTCTCGTAGCCGAGCACCGAGCGGAACGGCGAGCGGCCGAGGAGCGCGACCGACATGAAGAGCTGCGAGTAGAACCAGAGGCGGATCTGCTCGCGCATCTCCGAGACCCAGTCGGCCGGGTACCACGTCTCCCAGTAGGCGTGATCCGGCAGATCGGCGCCGGAGAGGCCGGCAGAGGCCCCGGTCGCGTAGCCGTTCTCGACCCACTCCGGATTCTCCCAGCCGAGCGTGGAGAAGGGGACGATGCCCGCGTCGAGCCAGACGTCGCCGACCTCGGGGATGCGGTGCACGTCCTGCCTGCCGCAGGCCTCGCACCGGATCGTGACCTCGTCCACCCAAGGGCGGTGGAGCTCTTCGAGCCCGTCGAGGCCGCCGGTGGCCAGCTCGGTCAGCTCGGCCCTCGAGCCGACAACGGTCAGGTGCCCGCAGTCGCACGGGTAGAACGGGAGCGGCAGGCCGAAGTAGCGGCGGCGAGAGATGTTCCAGTCGCCCATGTTCCGCAGCCAGTCCTCCATGCGCTTCCCGAAGTACGCGGGCGTCCACGCGACCGCCGCGTTCGCCTCGATCAGCTTGGGGCGCAGCTCGTCGACGGCGATGAACCAGTCGTCGGCGATCCGGAAGATGAGCGGCGTGTGACAGCGCCAGCAGAAGGGAAATCGGTGCTCGATCTCGCCGGCCGAGATCAGCTTCCCGCGCTCACCGAGGTCGACCACGATCTGCTCCGCGGCCTCGACCGTGCTGAGGCCGTGGAGCCAGCCGTAGTCGCCGTAGAAGCGGCCCGCCTCATCCACCGGCATGAGTACCGGCAGGTCGAGCGCCCGCGAGAGCTCGAAGTCCTCGGCGCCACAGCCGGGCGCGATGTGGACGACGCCCGTCCCCTCCTCCATGGACACGTCCTCCCAGGGGATGACGCGGTGCTCGATCCCGCCGGCGGCCGCGAGGTTGTCGAAGGGGCCCTCGTAGCGGAGACCGACGAGCTCGGAGCCGCGCACGCGCTCGACGAGCTCCTCCTCGGGAGCGCGCGCGACCGCCCACCATTCGCCGTCGGCGCGGCGGCCGTACTCCTCCTCGGGGTTGACGGCCACGGCCACGTTCGCGGGCAAGGTCCAGGGGGTGGTCGTCCAGACGGCGAGCGACTGGCCCGGCCGGTCGGGGAGCGGAAGGCGGATGTACAGCGACGGGTCGGTGCGATCCTCGTAGCGACCGACGAGCTCGTGCGCCGAGATGGACGTCCCGCAGCGGGGGCACCACTCGGTCGAACGGTGGCCCTTGATCAGGTAGCCCTGGCCGTGCACGTGCTTGAGGAAGCGCCAGATGTACTCGATGTTCGTGTCCGAGAACGTGAAGTAGCTGTTCTCCCAGTCCATCCATTGCCCGAGGCGCTTCGAGCCACGCGTCAGCTCGGTCGCCGACCAGACGACCTTCTCCCGGCACCTGCGTGAGAACTCGGCGAGGCCGTACTCCTCGATCTCGCGCTTGGAGTTGAGCCCGAGCTCGCGCTCGACCCCCACCTCGATCCAGAGGCCCTGGCAGTCGAAGCCGTTCTGGTACCGCTGGTCGTAGCCTCGCAGGGCCTTGTAGCGCTGGAAGACGTCCTTGAGCGTGCGCCCCCAGGCCGTGTGGACGGCGAGGGCCTTGTTCGCGGTGACCGGGCCGTCGAAGAAGCTCCAGGTCGGCCCGCCCCGGTTCTGCTCGCGGAGCCGCTCGAAGGTGCCGTGCGCCTCCCACCAGTCGAGGATCTCGAGCTCGATCGCGGGATGGTTCGGCACGCGTGGCAGGGTGCGGAACATCTCGCGGTCAGTCTACGTTTGAAGAGGCATGCCAGAAACGATCACAACCTCCCAGTTCGACGCCGAGGTCCTGCAGAGCGGGACCCCGGTGATCGTCGACTTCTGGGCGGAGTGGTGCGGCCCCTGCCGCGCCGTCTCCCCCGTTCTCGAGCAGATCGCCGAGGAGCGAGCGGACGAGCTCCGTGTCGTCAAGGTCAACATCGACGAGGAGCCCGAGCTGCAGATGCGCTACGGCATCCTCTCGATCCCCACGATCCTCCTGTTCAAGGACGGAGAGCCGGCGGCAGCCGCCGTCGGCGCCCAGCCGAAGCGCATGCTCGAGCAGTCGCTCGGCCTCGTGGACGAGGCCGCCTGACCCTCGGCTACTCGCGGTCCTCGAGGAACGTGTCGAACGCCGCGTGATTGCGGAGGAACGCCTCGACGGCGTCGAGGCCCTCCGCGATCCAGGCGTCGACCCAGTCGTCGCGCAGGTGGTCTTCGATCGAGTGAGTCCCGTGATCCATGTGGGCCGTTTATCGGCCGGAGCACGCACGGCCTGAATAGGCCGTTCGGCCTATCGTCCCTGGCCGTCCGGGTAGCCTTTCCGCCTGCCGTCAGGCCCTCCTAGCCCGCCGCGATAAGGGCGACACCGCCGAAGACCGCGACGACGCCGGTTCCCTGGACGCGGGTCATGCGCTCGCCGAGGACGGCGCGGGCGAGGAGCACGGTCACCACGGGGTAGAGCTGCCCGAGGACGGCGGCGACGCTCAGGAGGCTCTCGGTCGTCGCCACGGCGAAGAGGACGTTCCCGGCGGTGTCGAGGACGCCGATCGCGATCAGGACGGGCAGGTCGCCCTCGCCGAGCTCGAAGCTCGGGCGGAGGAGGAGCGCCGCCAGGACGACGAGCGAGAACGAGGTCCCCCGCATGGACAACGTGCCCCAATACGGGTCGCCGTCGCTCGCGGCACCGAGGGCGACCAGGAGGAGCCCGAAGGCGAGGGCCGCCACGAGCGCGAGGCCGACGCCGCTCGCCGCGCCCCGCGAGCGACCACCCGAGCGCGTCCGCGAGGCGAGCGCGACCCCGAGGACGGCGAGAGCGATCCCGGCGGTCTGCACCGGGCCGGGACGCTCGCCCGCGACGAGGTCGGCCACGACGGGCACGACCGCCGCCGTCGCCGAGATGGGAGCGACGATGCTCATCGGCCCGACGGCGAGGCCGCGGTAGAGGGCGACGAGGCCCACGGCGCCGGCCATGCCGGCCAGCGACCCGTAGAGGAGGTAGCGGGCCTCCGGAGGGCCCACGCCGCGGATCGCCACGACGAGAGCGATGGCGCCCAGCCCCGCGGCCTGCGCGACGACCAGGATCGTCACGACCGGCAGGCGCCGGGCGCGCAGGCCGGCGAGGAAGTCGCCGAGCCCCCAGCTGGCGCTCGCGGTCAGCGCGAGCAGCGGGCCGAGCATCTAGGGGGAGAACGCGGCGCCGGCCCGCCGCAGCAGCTCGACCGTGTTGGGGAACGCGAACTGCTCTTGCGGCGGCAGCGCGTCGGCCGGGAACCAGACGAGCTCCGCGACGTCGTCTGCCGGCGAGGGCTCGCCGGGAGCCAAACGCGCCTCCCAGTAGAAGTTCACCGTCCAGGGCCCGCTGTCCCCGTAGCGGTCGGGGAGCCCGCCGAGGAACGCGCCCGGCTCGGCCTCGAGGCCCGTCTCCTCGCGGACCTCCCGGCGAAGCGCGTCGAGGGGCTCCTCGCCCTCGTCCAGGAAGCCTCCGACCAGGTCCCAGAGGCCCGCCCCCGGCGCGGCTGCGCGCCGGGCCAGGAGGACGCGCCCCTGGCCGTCGCGGAGGAGCGCGCTCGCGGTCGGCGCAGGGTTCGCGTACTCCTCGAGCCCACAGGCCGGGCAGCGAACCGAGCGCTCGGCATGGTCGAGCGGGCCCCCGCAGCGCGGGCAGGAGCGCCACTCCGCGAGCTGCTCCGACGTTGCCATAGGATCGAGCACTATGGCAGCTCCCGAGCAGCCCGAGCCGACCGAGGAAGAGAAGGACGCCCCCCTCGAGCGGCGGCGTGAGGAGGACGAGCAGCGCGGTCCCGGGCACGACGATCCCGAGCGGGCCCGCGAGCCCGACGAGTGAGGCACCAGGGCGCGACCGTCCACGAGCTCGCCCGGGTGGCGGAGCTCTCGACGCTTCCCGGCGAGACGCTGACGAAGCTGGCACGGGCCATGGACCGGCACGAGCTCGGCGCGGGCGACGAGCTCGACGTCGGCGAGCGCTTCGCCGTCGTCCTGAGCGGGCTCGTGAACGGCGCCGAGGGCGTCCTTCGACCCGGGGACCGGGCCTCCGGGCGGGTGCGCGCTCTCGTGCCGGCCGCGGTGGCGGCCTGCGAGCAGGCCTCCTACGAGGCGATCGCCGGCGGCGGCTAGGTCAGCTGCGGCGGCCCAGCCGGCTGCGGGCGAACTCGTCCGGGCCGAGACCGCTCCGCTCGACCCGTCGGAGCGAGCTCTCGCGCCCCCAGCGCTCGATCGCGCGCCCGGCGGCGCCGATCCCGCCGAGCAGGTGGAAGAAGAAGAGCACGAAGAGATAGAGGCAGACGATGACGATCCACTGGACCATGCCTCCAGAGTAGCGTCAGCGGGAGGCCGCCTCGGCGAGGACCGCGTCCGCGAGCGGCGGCCAGGCGGCGAGAGCCCACTCGGCGAACTCCAGGTCGGTGAGGCAGGCGCACGCGAGCTCGGCATCCGGGTCGACCCAGAGGAACGTGCCGGCGCCGCCGAAGTGGCCGAAGGTCTCCGGTGAGTTCGCCGAGCCCGTCCAGTGCGGGCGCTTCGCATCCTTGAGCTCGAAGCCGAGCCCCCAGTCGTTCGGCTCCTGGCGACCCAGGCCCGGGAGGACGCCGACGAGCCCGGGGAAGGACACCGCGGTCGCTTCCGCGAGCGTCTCCGGCGCGACGAGCGTCGGCGTCAGCAGCTCGCGCCCGAACGCCGCGAGGTCGGCGAGGGTCCCCCAGATGCCCTCGGAGGGCCGGCCGCGGAGCTCCGGCGCCGCCAGGCCGAGCGGGTCGAGCACGGCCGCCTGCAGGTACTCGGCGAAGGGCATCTCGGCGCGGGCGGCGAGCAGCTCGCCGACCAGGTCGAAGCCGGAGTTCGAGTAGATGCGCCGCTCGCCCGGCCCCGCGATCGGGGCGATCCCCTCGAAGGGAAGGCCGGAGGCGTGCGCGAGCAGGTGGCGGAGGGTCGAGCCGGGCGGGCCTCCCGGCTCGTCGAGGTCGAGGACGCCCTCTTCGGCGGCGACGAGAACGGCGTAGGCGGTGAAGAGCTTCGTCACCGAGGCCCAGCGCAGCACGAGCCCGTCCGGCCCGCGCGTGGCGAGGACGCCGGCCGGCGTCACGACTGCAGCTGCGGCGGTCGGCGCAGGCCAGGTGTCGATCTGCTCGAGGGCCTCCACGGTCGGCGATACTAGTCGCCGACGTGGGCCGCCAGATCATCTCCTCGGGCTCCCCGTACGAGCCCGTCGCCGGCTACTCGCGGGCGGTGCGGGTCGGCGACCGGGTGTTCGTCGCGGGGACGGCCCCGATCATGGCCGACGGCTCCGAGCCCCCCGCCGATGCATACGCACAGGCGCGCCGGTGCCTGGAAATCGTCGGCTCGGCCCTGCAGGAGGCGGGGGCGTCGTTCGCCGACGTCGTGCGAACCCGCGCCTACGTGACCGACACCGCCGTCTTCGAGGGCTTCGCCAAGGCGCACGGCGAGGTCTTCGCCGACATCCGCCCGGCGAACACCACGGTCGTCGTCGCCGCGCTCCTCGACAGCCGCTGGCTGCTGGAGATCGAGGTCGAGGCGGTCATCGCCCCCGCAGGGTGAGGGTGTCGCCCTCGGCGACGCCCCAGCGCTCGAACGCCCCCCGGTTGACCTCGAGCGCGCTCCGGTAGAAGACGCCGGGCTCGTAGACGTCGCAGGGGTCGGCTTCGCACGGCTCCATGTCGAAGATACGGAGGATCGTCCCGCTCCCGTCCGCGAAGGCGATGGAGAGCGGGATCAGCGTGTCCTTCATCCAGAACCCGCTGCTCGTGTCCTCGCCGAAGAGGAAGATCATCCCGGAGTCCTCCGGCAGCGACTCGCGGTTCATGAGGCCGACCTCGCGCTCGTCCTGACTGTCGGCCACCTCGACGGGGACGGCGACGGTGCCACCACCCCCGGCGGTCTCGAGCAGCACCACCGGCCCGGCCGGCTCGGGCTCGCTCGTCGTCCCCGGCTCGGGGTTGGTCGGCTGGAGGGCGGTCGGCTGTGAGCCGCCCGCGATCGTCGTCGTGGGCGAGCTCGACTCGCCGCCGCCGCAGGCGGCGAGGAGGAGGACGAGCACGAGGACCGGGGCCCGCCGCATCCCCGAATCCTCGCAAACCGCGGGCGGGCCGCGCCGGGAGCCGAGGACCATGCCGGCGAGAGCCCGGCGAGGAACGCACTACCGGCCCGAGCGCCGGCCGCCCGACGTGTCGAGCCGGCCGTCTCCGTTCGCATCGTCCTCCTTCCGGGTCCCGCCGAACGGTCTCCCAGGAGACGAGCGAGGCCCGGGCTTTCTTGCCGCCGCCCAGTAGAGTTGGTGCCTCCCATGAAGCAGATCTACCCTGCGTCGATCACCGGCAAGGGATTCGCCGAGGGAGGAAGCGTCCTCGACCACCGGTTCGGAAGCACCGACCCGTTCACGCTCGGGGTCGAGGAGGAGTACATGCTGCTCGACCCGGAGACCTTCGATCTCGTCCAGCACGTGGACACGGTGCTGACAGCGGCGATGGACGGCGAGTTCGACGAGCGGATCAGCCCCGAGCTGATGCAGTCGGTGCTCGAGATCTCGACGCCGGTTTGCAAGACCACCGCCGACATCGACCACGAGCTTCGCAGGCTGCGCGCGCACGTCCTGCAGGCGGCGGGCACGCACGGCCTCCGGGTCGGGTCGGCGGGCACCCACCCGTTCAGCCTCTTCGAGCGGCAACGGATCACCGCCCGCGACCGCTACCGCAACCTCGTCGACCAGCTCCAGTACGTCGCCCGCCGCGAGCTGATCTTCGGCTTCCACATCCACGTCGCGGTGGACGGCGCCGACAAGGCGGTCCACGTGATCAACGCGCTGCTCGTCCACCTCTCCGAACTGCTCGCGCTCTCGGCCAGCTCGCCGTTCTGGCGCGGCGAGCCGACCGGCCTCTCCTCCAGCAGGCAGATGGTCTTCGCAGCTTTCCCCGCTCCGGGCCGCCGCCCCGCTTCGGCGACTACGCGGACTACGCCGAGGTTGTCGGCCAGCTGGAGAAGACGGGCTGCATCGCCGACTACACGCACATCTGGTGGGACGTCAGGCCGCACCCCCGCTTCGGGACGATCGAGGTGCGGGTGATGGACGCGATCACCCGCGTCGAGGAGACGGTCGCGATCACGGCGTACGTCCAGGGCCTGATCAAGCACTACTGCGAGCTCTACGACGGCGGCAAGGAGCTTCCGAGCTACCACCGCATCCTCATCACCGAGAACAAGTGGCTGTGCGCCCGCTACGGGCTGGAGGCGCCAGTCATGGACCTCGCGACCGGCCGCCGGAACCGGGTGCCGGTGGCGCAGCTCATCCGCCGCGCCCTCCGCGACATCGAGCCGCACGCGCGCGAGCTCGGCTCCGACCGCGAGCTCGAGGGCATCCGCGAGATCCTCGCCGCCGGGAACGGCGCCGACCGCCAGGTCCGGGTCTTCAACGCCAACCGCGACATCGTCGAGGTGACGCGCGAGATCGCCGACGCGACCGAGGCGGGCGCGGCGGTCCCCGCGTGATCGGCGTCGGCGACCAGATCCCGGACGTCCAGGTCTGGCGCTCGACCTCCGAGACCGTCGGCCTACGCGAGCTCGCCGGCGAGGCGCCCTACCTGCTCCTCTCCTACCTCTTCGACTGGTCGAGCACGTGCACGAACGAGCTCTCGGAGCTGAATGCGCGCAGGGACGCGCTCGTCGGGACGGGCGTGGCCCCGTACGGGATCTCCCGCGACAGCCCCTGGTCGCACGTCGCGTGGCAGCAGGCGCTCGACATCGAGGTGCCGCTTCTCTCCGACTGGACGGGCGAGGCCGTGCGCGCTCTCGGGATCGTCCAGGAGTTCCGCGGTCTGCCCGACGTCGCCCGCAGAGCCGCCTTCGTCGTGGACGGAGAGGGCATGATCCGCGGCGCATGGCGATACGGCGCATCCGAGACCTCCGACTTCGACATGCTCGTCGAGGCCGCGGCCTCGCTCTCGTAGCGCTCTACACGGCCGCGGCGTTCGTCGCGACGCTCCCGGCAAGCCTCGACGTCGCGACCGACTACATGGCGGACGGCGCCGACGGGTACGGCGAGCCCGCGGCGGGCGACCACCTGCAGGCGGTCTACCGGTTCTGGCTCGTGGGCCATCAGCTCGGCCGCGGCGCGGCGCCGTGGATCGACCCCTACAGCTTCCAGCCGCTCGTCGACCCGCAGGTCGTGCTCGCCGGCTGGCCCTTCGGGCTCGCCTTCTGGCCGCTCGAGGCGGCCTTCGGGCCCGTCGCCGCCTGGAACCTCCTCCTCCTCGGGACGATCGTGGCCGCCGGGCTCCTCACGTACGGCTGGCTGCGCGAGCTCGAGGTCACGCCTGCAGCCGCGGCGGTCGGCGGGCTCGCGTTCGCGCTCGCCCCCTACCGGCTCGCGCAGAGCGGGACGCACCTCCTCGGCTGGATCGCCGTCCTCCTGCCGCTCGCCCTCCTCGCCTACGAGCGCTCGCGCCGGGCCCGGCACGGGCGGAGCGCCCACCTGTGGGGCGCGCTCGCGGCCGCCGCGGTCGTCTCCTTCCCCCTCTCCGGGCAGGTGCACCTCGCTCTCGGCGTCATTCCCTTCGTCGCCGCCTACGCCGCGATCCGGGCGGCGCCGGTCGCGGGCGCCTGGGCGGCCGCGGGGCTGCTCGCCGCAGTCGGGGTGGGGCTCGCCGTCCACCTCGCGATCATCCGGGAGTCGGCGGAGGCTCAGGGGCGGTCGCTCCAGCAGGTCGGCGAGTACTCGGCCGGCTTCTGGGACCTCGTCAGTCGCTGGCAGCCGGACGAGCCCGAGCGCTTCGTCTATCTCGGCTGGCTCCTGCCGGCGCTGGCCGTCGCCGGCATCGTCGCCCTCTGGCGCGCCAAGCGGCGCGCGCTCGCAGCCGTCCTCGGGGCGGGCGCCGTCGTGCCGGTCCTGCTCGCGCTCGGCACGACGATCCCGCTCTACGAAGGCCTCTGGCACGCCTTCCCTCCGCTCCGCTTCCCACGCGTGCCGGGCCGTCTGATGCCGATCGCCGACCTCGCCCTCGCCGCCCTCGCCGCGATCGCCGCCGCGCGCATCCTCGCCGCCGCCGGCCGCCGGGCCGCTCTCGCGGGGGCCGCGCTCATCGCGCTGGTCGCCGCCGACCTCCTCGTCTTCCCGCTCGCCCCCTCGTCGGCGGACCCCGACAACGCCGCCTACGCGGCGCTGCGCTCGGAGCCGGCCGGGCGCGTGCTCGAGCTCCCCCTCTTCGAGCCCGGGATCCACTTCGGCAGCGTGTACGACTCGTTCCAGCTGCAGGCGGCCCGCGAGCGCCCGGGCGGGTACTCGACGCTCGTCCCCCAGCCGGCCTTCGACTTCTACTTTCTCCGGAATCGCCTCTCGTGCGGCGTCTGGCTGCCGAGCGACGAGCTCGCGCTCGACGCGATGGAGATCCGCTACCTCATGTTCCACGTCGGCATGTACCGGCAGGGCTTCGTGCCAGGCGCCTGGTTCGGGTGGCGAGAGCTCGCCGAGCACGGCTTCTCGCCGGTCGCGCGCGGCGGGCAGGTGACCCTCCTCTCGCGGGACGGCGACGCGGATCTGGGCAACCCCGTGCCCGAGCCGCCCCGGTCGGCGCCGGTGTTCTGCGAAGGCTGGCGCGGCCGTGTCATGGACGAGCGTCAGGCGCCCTTCTGGCTGCACGGCTCGGGCACTCTCCGCCTCGAGGTCTCGGCGATCGAGCAGACGCGGGCGATCCTCTGGGTGGACGGCGAGGAGGCCGACTCGCAGCTCGTCGACGGCACCGCCGTCCTCGCGGGCGAGCTCGTTGGGGAGGGCTGGCACGCGCTCGTCCTCCAGGTGCCGGAGCTCCTCGCCTTCGAGCCGCCGCAGGGCCTGGAGCTCGAGCGAATCCAGGTCGGCCGCTAGGAGGCCCTAGGACTTCTTGAGGACGGTGACCGGCGTCCCCACCGGCGTGCGGCGGAAGAGCCAGCGGGCGTCGTAGGGCGGCATGCGCACGCAGCCGTGGGAGACCGGCCTGACCGGCACGTTCTTCGACTGGTGGACGGCGAATCCGGGGAGGAAGTAGCTCGCCCAGGGAAGCCAGATCTTGTACGGGATCGAGCGTGACCTCCGCCGCTTGCGCAGGATCGCGTAGTCGCCGGCGGGCGTGCGGAAGCCGCGCCTGCCCGTGGAGACGTGGAGCGTCCGCGCGACCCAGCCGTTGCGGATGAAGAGGAGGAGCTGGCGGTCGAGGAGGATCTCGACCCGCGTCCCCGGCCCCTTCGTGCGGGGCGTCGGCCGCTTGGCGGAGGCGAGCGCCTTCTGTGTGACGGGGCCCGGGATGCCGTCGCGCGCGAGCCTCTTCCACTTCTGGAAGGCGATCACCGCCGCGCGGCTTCGGCCGCCGAAGATGCCGTCGACGCTGCCCGCCGGCAGGTAGCCGAGCTGGACGAGCTTTCGCTGCACGGCCTCGACCGTGCGCGGCCGCGGCGTCGTCCGCACGGCCTTCGCCAACGGGTCGGCGGCGGCGTGTCCCGGCAGGGCGAGCGCAAGCGCAGCCAGGACGACTGCTGCCGCCCCGGCTCTCATGGGCGTCGAGCGCGGTGCCCGGACTTTCACGGCGGGCTGGATGATAGACGCAGCGCGGCCGCGCCGCGAGTGCCGACTAGGCGATCTGCCAGGTGTCGCCGGCGTGCAGGAGGGCGTCGAGGTCGCCCCCGCCGGTGCGCGCTGCCTCGTCGAGCTGCGCTGCCATCAGCTCGTCGTAGACGGGCCGCTCGATGTCGCGGAGGACCCGATCGGGAGCGGCCCGGGCTCCGGGTACCCCAGGCGCCCGAGGGCGAACGCGATCGCGGCGCTCTCCGCGTGGGCGTCGTGGACGAGGAGCGCGGCCTCGCCGACGTCGGCCACGTCGACGAGCTCGACGCCGCCGTCGCGGCGGAGGCGGACGCCCCGCTCCCCCTCCGCGCCGAAGCGGAGCGGCTGCCCCTGCTCGAGCACGATTCGGTTCGCCTTCTCGTCTCGCACGTGGTCGAAGGCGCCGTCGTTGTAGACGTTGCAGTTCTGAAGGATCTCGACGAAGGCCGCGCCCTCGTGTCGACTCGCGGCGTGCAGCATCTCGGTCAGGTGCGCCCGGTCGGTGTCGATCGAGCGCGCGACGAACGTCGCCTCCGCTCCCAGGGCGACCGAGACCGGGTTCAGCGGCCAGTCGATCGAGCCCATCGGCGTTGGCCCCGTCACCTGGCCGAGGGGGCTCGTCGGCGAGTACTGCCCCTTCGTCAGCCCGTAGACCTGGTTGTTGAAGAGCAGGATCGTGATGTTGACGTTCCGGCGCAGCGCGTGGAGGAAGTGGTTCCCCCCGATCGAGAGCGCGTCCCCGTCCCCGGAGACGACCCAGACGGACAGGTCGGGTCGCGAGGCGGCGAGGCCCGTGGCGATTGCGGCGGCCCGCCCGTGGATCGAGTGGAGGCCGTAGGCGTTCACGTAGTAGGGGAAGCGCGCCGCGCAGCCGATCCCGGAGATGAAGACGAGCCGCTCGCGCGGGATGCCGAGGCCGGGGAGGAACCCCTGCACGGCGGCGAGGATGGCGTAGTCGCCGCAGCCGGGGCACCAGCGGACCTCCTGGTCGGACTTGAAGTCCTTCGCGCTCAGGACCGGAAGCTCCGTCACGCGAGCCTCCCGATCGCGGTCGCGAGCTCGCCCGACGTGAAGGGCACGCCGCGGACGCGCTGGAAACCGACGGCGTCGACGAGGTACTCGGCGCGGACGAGCTTCAGGAGCTGGCCCAGGTTCATCTCGGGGACCAGGACCCGGTCGTACGAGCGGAGGACGCTGCCGAGGTTCCGCGGGAACGGGTTCAGGTAGGCGAGGTGGGCATGCGCCACGGCGAAGCCCTGCTCGCGCGCGCGCCGGACGCCGGCGGCGACGGGCCCGTGCGTGCCGCCCCAGCTGAGGACGAGCAGGTTCGCTCCCTCCTGGTGGTCGACCCGCTGCTCGGGGATGTCGGCGGCGATCCCGGCCACCTTCTGCGCCCGCACGCGGACCATGAGGTCGTGGTTGTCCGGGTCGTAGGAGATGTTCCCGGTGCGGTCCTCCTTCTCGAGCCCGCCGATCCGGTGCTCGAGACCGGGCGTTCCCGGCAGCGCCCACTGGCGCGCCAGCGTCTCCCCGTCGCGGACGTAGGGCAGGAAGCGGTCGTCGTCGTTCGGCTCGGTCGCGAACTCGGGCGCGATGTCCGGCAGGTCGGCCGCGTCCGGGACGAGCCACGGCTCCGAGCCGTTCGCGAGGTAGGCGTCGGAGAGGAGGTAGACCGGGGTGCGGTACTTGAGCGCGATCCGCGCCGCCTCGATCGCCATCTCGAAGCAGTGGCCGGGCGTCCCGGCGGCGAGCACGGGCACGGGCGACTCGGCGTTCCGCCCGAAGAGGACCATGAGCAGGTCGGACTGCTCGGGCTTGGTCGGCATCCCGGTCGAGGGCCCGGCGCGCTGGATGTCGAGGATGACGAGCGGAAGCTCGAGCGCGATGGCGAGCCCCACGGTCTCCGACTTGAGGACGACCCCGGGACCGCTCGAGGTGGAGACCCCGAGCGCGCCGCCGAAGGAGGCGCCGAGCGCCGCCCCGACCGCGGCGATCTCGTCCTCGGCCTGGAAGGTGCGCACGCCGAAGCTCTTGTGGCGCGCGAGCTCCTCGAGGATGCCGGAAGCAGGCGTGATCGGGTAGGCGCCGAGGAAGAGGGGCAGCTTGCTCTGGACGCTCGCGGCGACGAGCCCCATGGCCAGGGCCTGGTTGCCCGTGACGTTTCGGTACGTGCCCGGCTCGAGCTGCGCGGGGCGCACCTCGTACCGGACCGCGAACTCCTCGGTCGTCTCCCCGAACGCGTAGCCCGCCCGGAAGGCCTTCACGTTCGCCTGTGCGATCTCGGGGCTGCGCGCGAACTTCTGCTCGAGGTACTCGACGGTGCCCTCGGTCGGGCGGCTGTAGAGCCAGGACATGAGCCCCAGCGCGAACATGTTCTTCGAGCGCTCCGCCTCCCGCTTGGAGACGTCGAACTCCTTGAGCGCCTCGATCGTGAGCGAGGTCAGCGGCACGCGCTGGATGCGGAACTCGTCGAGGGAGCCGTCCTCCAGCGGATCGGCGGCGTAGCCGGCCTTCTGCAGGTTGCGGTCGTTGAAGGCGTCCGTGTTGACGATGATCGTGGCGCCGTTGGGCAGCGCGCGGACGTTCGCCTTCAGCGCCGCCGGGTTCATCGCCACGAGCACGTCCGGCGCGTCGCCCGGCGTGAGGATGTCGTGGTCGGAGAAGTGGATCTGGAAGCCCGAGACCCCCGGCAACGAGCCGGCCGGCGCCCGGATCTCCGCAGGGAAGTCGGGGAGAGTCGAGAGGTCGTTCCCCAGGAGGGCGGTCTCGCTCGCGAAGCGCCCTCCGGTGAGCTGCATCCCGTCGCCGGAATCGCCGGCGAAGCGGATGACGACGTCGTGCCGCTGCTCGACGGGCTTGCCCATCTGTCAGATCAGGTATACCGCACGCGACGACCCGCCGCGCGATGACCTACGTCCCCGCCGATTCCCGGTACGACTCGATGCTCTATCGCCGCTCCGGCCGCAGCGGGCTCGAACTGCCGGCGGTCTCGCTCGGACTCTGGTGGAACTTCGGCCACGACCGCCCCTACGAGCTCGGCCGGTCGATCGTCCGGCGGGCCTTCGACCTCGGGGTCACGCACTTCGACCTCGCCAACAACTACGGGCCGCCCTACGGCGCGGCGGAGGAGAACTTCGGCCGGATGCTGGCGGCCGACCTGGGGCCCTACCGGGACGAGCTCGTGATCTCGACGAAGGCCGGCTACGACATGTGGCCCGGCCCGTACGGCGAGTGGGGCTCGCGGAAGTACCTGCTCGCCAGCCTCGACCAGAGCCTGCGACGGCTGGGGCTCGACTACGTCGACATCTTCTACTCGCACCGCTCCGACCCGGACACGCCGCTCGAGGAGACGATGGGGGCGCTCGCGACGGCCCTGCACCAGGGGAAGGCGCTCTACGCCGGCATCTCCTCGTATTCGGCGGCGCGAACGGCCGAGGCGGCCGCGATCCTGCGCGACCTGGGCGTCAGGCTCCTCATCCACCAGCCCTCCTACTCGCTGCTCAACCGCTGGATCGAGCCCGACCTGCTCGACGTCCTCGGCGAGGAGGGCGTCGGCTGCATCGTCTTCTCACCGCTCGCGCAGGGGATGCTGACGGACAAGTACCTGGGCGGGATCCCGGAGGGCTCGCGGATGGCGCGCGGCTACGCGCTCACGGAGGAACTCCTGACAGAGGAGGCCCTCGAGAAGATCCGCGCGCTGAACGAGACCGCGAAGGGCCGCGGCCAGAGCCTCGCGCAGATGGCCCTCGCCTGGACGCTCCGCGACGCGCGCGTGACCTCGACGCTGATCGGCGCCTCGAGCGTGGCGCAGCTCGAGGAGAACGTCGCCTCGCTCGACCGCCTGGACTTCGCCGAGGACGAGCTCGTCGAGATCGACCGCCACGCGACCGACAGCGGCATCAACATCTGGGCGCGCTCGAGCGCCGAGTAGCAGAGGTTGGGCGCCCCGCGGCAGATTGCGGGCTCCACGCGTTCGGTCCGCGGCGCTCGAGTATGCGGAGGTCGTGGAGTCCCCCGCGATGCGTGGTGCGGTGCTGATCTCGATCTGGTTCGATCCCGCTGACGCGCGCGCTCTGCGCCGCCGCGTCGGCTACGAGCGCGCCCTCGGCTAGATCGGAGGGGACGAAACTGCGGCCGCTACCGGCCGGCGCCGCAGGGTGGCCGAGAATCGAGCGCGGGGTTACGCTCGCGCTCCATGATCAACATCGAGGTCTTCGGCAAGTCGGCCGAGATGTCGGAGGTCGCGGAGCTGCTCGACGACGTCGACGGTGTCAGCCGGGTGAGGGTCGTCCCCGCGGTGCGGGCAGGGCGCTCCGTCATCACGGCCGCGGTCAGACCGAGGGCCGTGGACGCCCTGCTGGACCTCCTGCACCGGCGAGGAGTGCCCGACGCCGAGATCACGCTGACACGGGTCGAGGTCGTCGGCTCACTCGCCAAGGGAGTCCCGCAGACGAGCTTCGTGTGGGCCGACGTGCTCGGCACCGCCTGGCTGAACGCGCGACCGATCGCACGCTACCTGGCATTCATGTTCGTGGCGGGCGTGATCGCCTGCTACGGCGTGATCGACGACAACGGCATCCTGATCGTCGGCGCCATGGCCGTCAGCCCGGACCTGCTCCCGATCACTGCGGTCAGCGTCGGGATCGTCGGGCGTCGTCCGGCGCTCGCCGGCCGGGCGTTCCTGACGCTCGCGCTCGGCCTCGGGCTCGCGAGTGCCGCGGCAGCGGCACTCGCGTTCGCCCTGGAGCAGCTCGACCTGATCCCGTCCGGCTTCAACCTGGACCAAACCGGCGTCCTCGGCCACCTCACGAGCGTCAACGACGAGACGATTGTGGTTGCCCTCGTTGCGGGCGTGGCCGGCATGCTTGCGCTCGAGACCCGAGCCAGCTCCGGCGTCGGCGTGGCCATCTCCGTGACGACGATCCCCGCCGTCGCATACCTCGGCGTCGCGGCCGGGCTGGGCGAGTCCGATCAGGCCAAAGGCGCCCTGGGCCTGCTCGGCGCCAACGTCGCCATGATGGTGGCGGGCGCAGTCACGACGCTCGCAGTGCAGACGGCGCTCTTGCGCCACAGGGCGGCGCGGCACGCGACGCCGGACGAACCCCGCCGCGTCGAGTGACATCCGTCCGGGTGAAGTCGGTCGCGACGCCCTACTCGGGCGCCGACGGCACCTTGCGCGCCACCACGTCGACCGGAGTGCCGGGATCCTCGCCCGCGAGCCTGGCGCGGAAGACACGGTACGTCCAGGCCTGGTAGAGGAGGATGACCGGAAGGAGGATCGCCGTCGCGACCGTCATCACGGTGAGGCTGTAGTGGGCGGAGGCGCTGTTCTCGATCGTGAGGCTGTTGCCCGCGTCCGGGTCCGAGACCATCACCCGCGGGTAGAGGCTGACGAAGAGCGTCACCACCGCGGCCACGATCGTCACCGCCGTGGCGGCGAACGCCCGTCGCTCGCTCCGGCCGTACGCGAAGACGACGGCGGCGGCGACGGCGACCGCGGCGACTCCTACCGGCAGGATTCCCGGAAACACGCCCTTGTCGTTTCGCTGGTCCGCGACGACCAGCGTCCAGACGAGGAAGCCCGCGCCGACGAGCGCGGCCGGGATCGCGAGCCGCGCGGCCGCGTCGCCGGCGCGCTCGCGCAGGCTTCCCAGCGTCCGGAGCGCGAGGAAGACGGCGCCGTGGAACGCGAAGAGCAGGCAGAGCGCGATCCCGGCGAGGACCGTGTAGACCGAGAAGAGGTCGGCGAAGCTCCCGGCGAAGCTCTGGTCGGAGGCGATCGGAACGCCGTTCAGGAGGCTGGCGAGCGCGATCCCCCAGAGGAGCGGGGCGCCGACCGACCCGACCGTGTTCAACCCCGACCAGATGGCCTCCCAGCGGGGGCTCGTGGCCTTTCCTCGCCACTCGAACGAGACGGCGCGCACGATCAGGAGCATGAGCACGAGCAGGAGCGCCAGGTAGAAGCCCGAGAACATGGTCGCGTACCAGACGGGGAAGGCGGCGAACGTGGCCGCGCCGGCGATCACGAGCCACACCTCGTTGCCGTCCCAGAGCGGCCCGATGGTCTGGAGCATCGTCCGCCGGTCGGCCTCGCTCTTGCCCAGGACGGGAAGCAGCATCCCGACGCCGAAGTCGAAGCCCTCCGTCACGAAGTACGCGACCCAGACGAAGCAGATGACGCAGAACCAGAGGATCTCGAGGCTCATGGGCTAGTAGGCGGGAGCCGTCGCCGGCTCGCTCTCTCCGTCGCCGCCGACCTCGGGCGGGTCGAGGCGAGCGTAGCGGCGCATCAGGAAGAGGTCGACGAGGCCGAGCGCCAGGTACAGGGACGCGAACACGCCCAGGCTGAGCCCCACCGTCCAGGCGCTCACGCTGCCCGAGACGGCGTCGTCGGTCCGCAGCAGCCCGTAGACCACCCACGGCTGCCGCCCGGCCTCGGTGAGGATCCAGCCGGCGAAGTTGGAGAGGAACGGAAACGCGATCCCCGCAAGGGCGGCGCGCTGGAACCACTTGGAGCCCACCAGCTGCCCGCGGTGGAGGAGCCACGCACCCCAGAGCGCCAGGAGCACGGAGAGGGTTCCCAGGTACGCCATCACGCGCATGCTCCAGTACACGAGCCGGACGTCCGGGATGTAGCTCCCCTGGCCGTACTGCTGCTGCGCCTGGGACTGGAGCTCGTTCATGCCGACCACCTGCCCGTTGAACGAGTTGGTGGCGAGGAACGAGAGGCAGACCGGGGATCGAGATCGAGAACGACGGCGTCTGGTCGTCCTCCGTGAAGCCGCCGATCTGGAAGAGCGAGAACGAGGCCGGCTGCTCCGTGTCCCAGAGCGCTTCCGTGGCGGCGATCTTCATCGGCTGCGCGTCCGTGACGGCGACGCCGAACTCGCTCCCCCAGCCGAGCTGGACGATCGACACCGGGAGCACGACGATGATGGCGAGCTTGGCCGCCGCGCGGAAGACCTCGACGTTCCGGCGCCGGCGGAGGTGCCAGCAGGCGACCCCGAGAACGAGGAAGCCCGCGGTCATCAGCCCCGCCAGGATGACATGGCCCCAGGCGAAGAGCGTGAAGCCCTGGAAGAGGAAGGTCCAGATGTCGTTCCCCTCGGCACGCCCCGTCTGCGAGTTCACCTCGTAGCCGACCGGGTGCTGCATCCAGGAGTTGGCGGCGAGGATGAAGTAGGCGGAGAGCCAGGTGCCGAGCCAGACGAGGTAGATCGTCGCCAGGTGCACCTTCGGGCTCAGCCGGCCCCAGCCGAAGACCCAGAGGCCGACGAACGTGGCCTCGAGCATGAACGCGCCGAGGCCCTCGAGGGCGAGCGCCGACCCGAAGACGTCGCCCACGTACATGGAGAACGCGGACCAGTTCATCCCGAACTGGAACTCCATGACGAGGCCGGTCGCGACCCCGATCGCGAAGTTGACCAGGAAGAGCGTCGCGAAGAAGCGCGTCAGGCGAAGCCATTTCTCGTCCCCGCTCCGCACCCAGAGCGTCTGCATCACTGCCAGGAGCGGCGCGAGCCCGAGCGTCAGCGGGACGAAGACGAAGTGGAAGAGCGCCGTGAGCGCGAACTGCCAGCGCGCCAGCTCGACCGCCGTGGAGGCAACCGCTCCCAAGGCTCAGACCTCGCTCCCCTCGAACCCGGTGCGGCTCACCGCGCGATGATACTCCGGCCCCCGGTCCCGACGCGTCCGGGCTGCGGCTGCCCGGCTCACGTGGGTCGGATCCCCCAGGACGTGGTGACGCCCGCGCCCGGCTCGAGCCGGATCAGGTCCTCGCCGCTGCGGAACGCGTTGGGCGGGCAGGTCATGGGCTCGACGGCGAGCGCGCGGCGCGCGACGTCGGGAATGGGATCGCCGGTGAAGAGCTGCAGGTACCGGTAGCCCTCGTCGGCCCAGAGGGTCAGACCGCGGCCGTCCGGTGCACGGAGCTCGACGCTGGCCAGGCCGTCTGAGTCCCGCTCCAGGTCGGTGTACGAATCGTCGAGCTTCGTCGCGCCGATCGGCCGCGGACGGCGGAAGTCGTACTCCGTCCCCTCGACGGACTCCCTGCCGACCGGGAGACCGCGCTCGTCCTCGAGCAGCACCGTCCTCCCCGGAGCGCGCAGCGTCAGCGAGTCGACGGTGGGGGTCTCGAGGGTCAGGTACGGATGCTGGCCGCTGCCGAAGGGACACGGGCTCCGCCCCACGTTCCTCGCCGTCGTGCGCACGCTGAGCCCGTTCTCCGAGAGCGAGTACTCGACTGCGAGCGAGAGTGAGAACGGATACCCGGGCTGCGCGTGCAGCCGGTGCTCCATGACCACGCGGCTCTCGTCGCGGTCGCCGACCGTCCAGGGCTGCCAGCGCACGAGGCCGTGGATGGCGTTCCCGTGCTCGGGCTCGGTGAGCGGGAGCTGGTGCCGGCGCCCGTCGAACTCGTAGGCGCCGTCCTCGAGCCGGTTCGGCCACGGCATCAGCACCTGGCCGCGGCCCGAGGTGCTCGCCTCGTCCTCGGCGTACCCGTCGAGAAGCGGCCGGCCGCCGGCCGAGTAGGCGCGGAGGCCCCCGCCGACCTCGACGGCGGTCGCCCGCTGGTCGCCGAACGCGATCTCGAGCTGCTCGCCCGACGGTGGAGTCACGTGCTAGGCCGCCGGCCGACGGCGAAGTACAGGATCGTTCCCAGCACCGGCAGGATGATCACGATCAAGAGCCAGGCGGCGAGCTGGCCGCGTCTGAGCTGCGCCCGCCGGCGCACGATGTCGACCACGGCGAAGAGCCAGGCAACGATCACCACCGCGCCGACCCACCAGAGCCAGCCCACTCAGGCCACTCGCTCGAGCAGGTGGTCGCCGACGCGAAGCGCGTTCGCCATCGCGGTCAACGCCGGGTTCACGGCCCCGATCGAGGGGAAGCAGCTCGTGTCGACGACGTAGAGGTTGTCGACCTCGTGCGCCCGGCAGTCGGTGTTCAGCACCGAGGTCGCCGGGTCGGTCCCGAACCTGACCGTGCCGGCCTGGTGCGCGCACCCCGCGACCGGGATCTCGTTCTTCATGTAGGCGAAGCGGTGGATGAGGTGCCCGGGGTTCATGTCGAGCTCCCCGAGGATCGACCTCACCTTCTCGTACAGGCGCTTCTTGGGCTCGGCGTTCGTCTCCGCGTAGGCCAGCGTCACCTTGCCGTCGCCGTCGACCGTCACGCGGTTGTCGGGCCGGGGCAGGTCCTCGGTCGAGAGCCAGAAGTCGATCGCGTGGCGGGCGATCCGCTCGAGCGACCACTGCGGCGCCAGCCTCGTCTCGCCCGGCTTCTCGCCGCGGAACATCGGCGCCTGCGACTTCCCCACCATCTGGACGTTGCCGAGCGGGTAGGCGAAGTCGTCCGCGCCGAAGTAGAAGTCGTTCAGCCCGAGGGTCTTCTGGTAGATGGTGGGATTCTCTTCGCGCGAGAGGGCGAGCACGGCCTGGCTGTCGTGGAACATGAAGTTGCGGCCGACCTGGTCGGAGCCGTTGGCGAGGCCGTCCGGATGCTGCTCGTTGGCCGACTCGAGGAGGAGCTTCGCCGAGTTGGCGGCGCCGCACGACACCACGACGACGTCGCCCGCAAACCTCTCCGTCTCGCCGTCGTGCTCGACGACGACCTCGGTGACGGCGGTGCCCTCGGCGTTCGTGTTCAGCTTGACGGCTCTCGCGTTCGTCAGCAGCGTGAGGTTCGCGTGCTCGAGCGCCGGCCGCACCGCGATCACCTCCGCGTCGGACTTGGCGTGCAGCACGCAGGGGAAGCCGTCGCAGTTGGCGCAGCGCACGCACGTGCTGTAGGGCGGGTTCGACTCGTCCAGCAGAATGCCGCACGGGGCGTGGAACGGCCGGTAGCCGGCTGACGCCAGGTCGTCGGAGAGCTGCTGGATGCGCGGCTCGTGCGAGACGGCAGGGTGAGGATAGGGGGAGCTCGCGTCGGGCTCGGTCGGGTCCTCGCCGCGCGCACCGTGCACCTGGTAGAGGTGCTCGGCCTGGGTGTAGTACGGCTCGAGCTCGTCGTAGGAGATCGGCCAGGCGGGCGAGACGCCGTCGTGGTGGGTGAGCTCGCCGAAGTCCTCGCGGCGCAGCCGGTAGAGCGCGGCGCCGTAGAGCTTGGTCGCGCCGCCGACGAAGTAGTGGATCTGCGGCTGGAAGGGCTTCCCTTCGCGGTCGTACCACGTCTCGGGCGACACGTAGCGATTCTCGACGAACACGTTCTGCGCCAGCCAGTTCTCCGGCTCGCGCGGCGAGCCAGCCGCCCCGCTCGAGCAGCAGGATCCTCTTCCCCGAGGAGGCGAGGCGGTTGGCGAGCGTGCCGCCGCCGGCGCCGCTCCCGATGATGATGAAATCGTACGAGTCGGTGCTCATGTCATCTCCTCCAGGCGCTCGGCGAGGATGATCCTCCCGGCGGCTTCGATGAGTGCGAGGTGGGAGAACGCCTGCGGGAAGTTGCCGAGGTGCCGGGCCGTCTCGGTCTCGAACTCCTCGGCGTACAGCCCGAGCGGCGAGGCGACGCGGAGCAGGCGCTCCATCAGGTCGCGGGCCCGCTGCTCCTCGCCGATGATCGCGAGACCGGAGACCAGCCAGAACGAGCAGATCAGGAACGTCCCCTCCTTGCCCGAGAGGCCGTCGTCGGTCTCGTCGGTCTTGTAGCGGAGCACGAACCCGTGCTCGGTCAGCTCCCCGTCGACGGCGAGGACGCTGGCGCGCAACCGCTCGTCGTCTCCCGGCAGGAAGCCGAACAGGGCGGCGAGGAGCGTGGAGGCGTCGAGGGCGTCGGTCGCGTAGTGCTGCCGGAGCACGCCGCGGTCGCTGACGCCGTGCTCGAGGATGTCGGCCTTGATCTCCTCGGCCGTGGCGCCCCAGGTCTCCCGGAGGTCGCCTTCGCCCCTGATCGCGGCGAGCTTGGCGGCGCGGTCGAGCGCCACCCAGCACATGAGCTTCGAGGAGACGTAGTGCTGCGGCGCGCCCCGCGCCTCCCAGATTCCCTGGTCGGGCTCCTGCCAGACGCCCGTGGCGCACTCCGCCTGCGCCTGCACGACCGGCCAGAGCCGGCGGGGAAGGCGCTCGCTCCGGCGCGTGTGGAGCAGGATCGAGTCGAGCACGGCTCCGAAGACGTCGTTCTGGCGCTGGTCGAAGGCGCCGTTGCCGATCCGGACCGGCCTGGCGCCCCCGTAGCCCGAGAGCTCGTCGCGCGTCGACTCGGTCAGGTCTCGGCGGCCGTCGATCCCGTACATGATCTGCAGCGCGCCGTCCTCGTTGGCCTCGAGATCGGCGACGAACTGGATGAACTCGTCGGCCTCCCAGTCCAGGTTCAGCCAGTGGAGCGCCTGCAGCGTGAAGGTGGAGTCGCGCATCCACGTGTACCGGTAGTCCCAGTTGCGCTCGCCGCCCGGAGTCTCGGGCAGCGACGTCGTCAGCGCGGCGACCGTCGCCCCGGTCGGCATGTACGTGAGGCCCTTGATCGCGAGCGCCGAGCGCTGGATCGGCTCGCGCCAGCGATGGTCCGGCAGGCGGGCGCCGCGGAGCCAGGCCCGCCAGAAGCGCACGGTCGCGGCGATCCGGGCCTCCGCCTCGTCGACGTCGGCGGGCGCGACGAGCCCTTCGGCCCAGGAGAGCGCGCAGTAGGCGCGGTCGCCCTTGGCGAGCGAGTGGCGGCCGCGGGCCCGGTTGCCCTCGATGCCGAGCGAGAGGTCCGACTGGAGCCGGATCGTCTGGCCGGCGCCGGTCGCGTCGGCCGCGTGGCGCCCGCCGTCGACCAGCTCCCACTCCGCCGGCGTCCTCCCGTAGTCGAAGACCGGCTCGCAGACCAGCTCGACCTCGACCACGCCGTCCATGCAGGCGACGGTCCGCACGAGCATGTGGTCGGCGTCGTCGTCGGCGGGCGGCCTCGTGTGCGGCGTGATCGTGTCCTCCTGACCCGTCGGGCCGAGCGTGAGCGCGTCCCGGACGACGACCCAGCCGGTGGGCGTGTTCCACGTCGTGACGAGCACGTTCGTGCCGGGCTCGTAGTAGCGGGCGGTGGGAACGTTGATCCCGAAGGGCGCGAACCTGAAGGACCCGGCCCCCCGGTCGAGCAGGCTGCCGAAGGCGCTCGCGGCGTCGAAGCGCGGGGCGCAGAGCCAGTCCACGGAGCCGTCCGGAGCGACGAGCGCGCCGGTGTGGCAGTCGGAGAGGAACGCGTAGTCCGCGATCGGCGTGAACGGCGACGGCACCGCCGCGCTCTGCGTGCTTCCGCCCCCGTTGCTCATCCGGTCACCCACGGACCGTGCCAGCGGCCGTGCCCGGCGACGAGAGCGTCGGCGGCCTCGGGGCCCCACGTCCCCGGCGTGTACGGATGCACCGGCGGCGGCGCGTCGAGCAGCGGCTGCATGATCCGCCACGCCTCCTCGACGCCGTCCTGGCGCGTGAAGCGCGTGCTCTGCCCCACCATCGCGGCGCGGAGCAGCACCTCGTAGGGAGTCGGCCCCTCCCCGCCCTCCTCGGCGAACTCCATCTCGAGGGTGATCGGCTCGATCTTTCGGGCGTCGGCGCGGTGGGTGTCGAGGACGATCTGGACGCCGGTGGACGGGTCGAGCTTGATCGTGAACTGGTCGGGCTCCGTCCGGTCGCGGTCGAAGACCCCGAAGCCGAGCCGTGGTGGATGCTTGAAGACGAGCCTGATCTCCGTCTGCGTGGCGGGCAGTCGCTTCCCGGTGCGGATGAAGAAGGGCACGCCGGACCAGCGCCAGTTGTCGATGTCGAGGCGAAGGGCGGCGTACGTCTCGGTCGTCGAGTCGGCGGCGACGCCGTCGATCTCGAGGTAGCCCTCGTACTGCCCGCGGACGTAGTTGGCCGGGTCGGCCGGGCGGATGGCCCGGTAGAGCGAGACGATCCCGTCCTTCAGCGTCTCCGGCTCGCCGCCGGCGGGCGGCTCCATCGCCGCGGCGCCCACCACCTGCATGAGGTGGTTGACGACGACGTCGCGGAGGGCGCCGACGGGATCGTAGAAGTGGCCGCGGTCCTCGACGCCGAAGTCCTCGGCCATGGTGATCTGGACGCACTCGAGGTAGTTCCGGTTCCAGACCGGCTCGAGCATCGTGTTCGCGAAGCGCAGGAAGAGGATCTCCTCGAGCCCCATCTTTCCGAGGAAGTGGTCGATCCGGTAGAGCTGCGACTCGTCGATCGACTGGTGGAGCTCGGCGGCGAGCGCCCGGGCCGATTCGAGGTCGTGGCCGAACGGCTTCTCGACGACGACGCGCCCCGTCTGCGTCAGCCCGGCGTCGGCCAGGCCCTTGACGACCCTGCCGAAGAGGAAGGGCGGGATCTCCAGATAGAAGACCGGCGTCGAGGCGCCCTCGATCTTCTTGCCGACACGGTCGTAGGTGGCCGCGTCGCCGAAGTCGCCCTGGACGTACGAGAGGCGCGCGGCCAGACGGTCGAAGACCGCCTCGTCCAGCTGCTCGCCCGTTCCCTCGATCGACTCGCGTGCGCGCTCGATCAGCTGCTCGTCGGTCCAGTCGTCGACGGCGACGCCGACGATCGGACAGTCGAGCAGCTTGCGCGCTTCGAGTCGGTACAGCGACCGGAAGGTCATCACCTTCGCCAGGTCGCCGGTGATTCCGAATACGACGAAGACATCCGCCGGTGCAGGCTGGTTCATTCCCGTCTCCTCTCGCTCGGCAGGGCGGCCAACGGTCCTACTCTTCGGTGCGAACCGTGATCCGGCCGGCTCGCTCGTGCGTGAAGCCGGCCCAGCTCCATTCAACGATTGCCTTGGCGCGATCCTCTCCGGTCGACAGGAGCGCGAGGTGGACGGTGCCCCAGGCGAGCGACGCGGTCTTGCCCTTCAGCGTCCGCCCGCGATGGAACTGCACTACCGCCGCGCCGCGGCCGATGGTCGCCATCGTGCCCTTGTCGTGGTAGGCGAAGGCCTCGGTCTCCTCGCCGGCGAGCCGGCGCGCGATGTTGGCCCCGGCCTGGTCACCGGCCTGGAGCGCCACCGATCCCAGCTGGGGGAGCACGCGCTTCGTCTTCGCGTCGGTGATCCAGGCGATGTCACCGACGGCGAACGCCTCGGAGTGCCCTTCGACCGAGAGGTCCGGCCCGACGACGATGCGGTTCCCCTTCTCCCTCGCGACCTCGAGCCCTTCGGCGAGCGAGCTCGCCTGCAGGCCCGCGCCCCAGACGAGGGTGTGCGCCGCGAGCACCTTCCCCGACGCCAGCGTCACGCGGGTCGGCTCGACCGACTTCACCGTCTCGCCCAGGAGAACGTCGACACCGCGCTCCTCGAGCGCCTTCTTCGTGTACCTCTGGATGTCCTTCTTGAACATGGTGAGAAGCGCCGGCCCGGCCTCGACCAGCGTCACCCGCGCCTGCTCCTCGGGCAGCCCCGGATAGTCCGCGGCGAAGTCGCCGCGATAGAGCTCGGCCAGCGCACCCGCGCTCTCCACGCCGGTGGGCCCGCCGCCGACGACCACGACGTTCAGCGCCCCGTCCTCGACGAGCGCGGGATCCTTGTCCGCGGCCTCCCACCTGCGCAGCACGTGCTGCTTGAGGCGGACGGCGTCGGCGAGCGTGTACATCGGGAAGGAGTGGTCGGGCGCGCCCTCGGTGCCGAAGAAGTTGACGCGGGCGCCGAGCGCCACGACCAGGTAGTCGTAGTCGAGCGGCGCCATCTCGGAGAAGCGCACGCGGCGGGCGTCGAGGTCGATCTCGGTGACCGAGTCCTGGTGGACGGTGACGTTCGGCTGGTCGTGGAACAGGTCCCGGAGCGGGTGGCCGACGACGTCGGTCTCGAGCAGGTCGGTGGCGAGCTGGTAGAGCAGCGGCTGGAACGTGTGGTAGTCGTGCTCGTCGACGAGCACGACGTCCGCGTCCGCGTCCTTGAGCGACCGCGCCGCTCCGATCCCGCCGAAGCCGCCGCCGAGGACGACGACACGCGGACGCCGCGCTTCCGTTTCGCTGGGCTCGACGGAGTTCGTCACAGGCACCTCCTTCGACGTTGGACCACGCGGGCGACGTCACCGGTCAGGCTCCACGCGGTCGGCGAATCGCGCATCATCCCGCGAGGATGAAGCCGAGACTCTGGTGGATCGCGGTCCTCTTCATGGTCGGCTCGGCGCTGTTCGCGCTCGGGTCGGCGCCATTCTACGCAGACCTCGTCCAGCCGAAGGTGGTCGGCGTCACGTTCTTCGCCGGGTCGATCTTCTTCACCCTGGCCGCGGTCTTCCAGCTGGGCCAGACCCCGAAGCTTGACCGCCTCGACTGGTGGGCGGCGCTCGTCCAGTTCGTGGGGACGATCTTCTTCAACGTCACGACGTTCACCGCGATGAACGACGCCCTCACCACCCAGCAGGAGGACATCCGCGTCTGGGCGCCCGACGCGATCGGGTCGATCGGCTTTCTCGTGGCGAGCGCCCTCGCGCTGGCCGCGGTCTGGGGCAGCCGCGGCCGGGACCGGCGAATCGCCGTCTGGAACATGGCCGGCTCGATCTTCTTCGGAATCTCCGCGATCGCCTCGTGGGTCGTGCCCGACACGGGCGAGCTCCTGAACACCGAGGCGACGGACGCCTTCACCTTCCTGGGCGCCGTCTGCTTCTTCGCAGGAGCCCGCCTCCTCCTCCCTCGCGGCGGGGCCGATCGCTAGGGCGACAGCTGGCGCGCCGGCTCGGCCGCGGCCGGCCGCGCGATCATGTACACCAGCACGCCGAGGAACGGTAGGACGATGACGAAGAGCGTCCAGCCCGCCTTCGCCCAGCCCGAGTGGTCGTGCCGGCGGAAGTTGTCGAACAGCACCATGAACAGGAGCATGATCCAGATCACCCACGCGAAGAAGATGAACATCGTCCAGACCACGTCCAGGAACGGATAGTCGGCAGCGAAGAGCACGGGGCTCCCCTTTCCGGTCGAATGCAGCGGCAGCGCGCCGCTCAGCGCGCATGAGACCGGGCGCGCCGGACGGCGTCATCGTCCAGACCGGGTGAAAGGACCCTCAGGCGGCGGCGGGGCTGGGCGACCCGGCCTCGGCCTCGGACTCCGACTCCGACTCCGAGGCCGACGCGACCACGATCGCCCCGAAGAGCGCCGCCGCGAGCGCGCCGATCGCGACGACGGCGTGCCACTGCGGCGTCTGGTCGAGCCGCTCCTGGAGGATCAGGGCGCCGAGCATGACGCTCACCACCGGGTTGGCCACCGACACGGTGGCGACCGAGGCCACGAGACGGCCGGTGGCGAGCGAGAGCTGCTGGATGTAGAAGCCGACAATCCCGGTCACGGCCATCACCCACAGCTCCCAGCTCTCGAGCACGGCCGTGAAGCCGTTCTCGTGCAGGTTCTCGACGACGGGCTTCATCAGCGTCGCCGAGACCCCGTAGAGGACGCCGGCCGTCGCGCCGAGCACCGCCGCCCTCGTGCTCGGGCTGCCCCGGCGCGCGAAGAGGAGGAGTCCGCCGCAGATCGCCCCCAGGACGAGGAACGCCGAGAGCCAGTCCGACAGGGGCGCGTCGTCCACGCCGGCGGCGGGGTCGCCGACGCTCGCGAACACCGCCAACCCGGCGACGATGATCGTCGCCCCGATGACGTGGCGACGCGTGATCGTCTGCTGCGTCAGGAAGTAGCCGAGCGGCAGCGCCCAGACGACCGTCGTCACGAGGATCGGCTGGATGATGGCCACACGCCCCCGGTCGAGCGCCGCCGCCTGGAGCAGGATGCCGAGGATCTGCGCGCCGAGGCCGAGCAGCCAGACGCCGCTCGCGAGGAGGCGGAGGAACGACCCGGGCTTCCCCGCCTCCACTCCCAGGCCGACGGAGGCCTTCTGCCACAGGGTGGCCGCGAGCGCGAAGGAAACCGCGGCGAAGATGGCGAGAAGTGCCGCTAGCTCATCCATGGCGGCCCCACGATATTCGACGCGCCCGTCGTCACAGCAGCCTCACGAGCGCGTCCGAGGTCAGCAGGAATCCGAAGACCAGCGTGGAGACGAAGGTGAGGCGCCGCTCGTTGCTCGTGAGCCACGTCTCCGCAGCCTTCATCCAGCGGTCTGCCCGCTGACCGGCGACGAGGTAGACGGAGACCGGCAGCCAGACCAGCACGGCCGCGATCGCGACGTAGACCGCGCCCAGCAGAAGGTCCTCGATCGGCAGCAGCCCGGCGATGCCGACCGTTGCTCCCGCGACGATCGTGATGGTCAGCCGCTTGACGCCGCCGATCCCGAGCAGGCTCCCCACCACGAAGGCCGTCGTGGGCCGGAGGCGGCGCAGCCGCTCCAGGAGCGCTTTCGTCCGGGTGGGGGCGCCGTCCGGCGCCGGAGGCAGGGTGTCTCTGCGGCCAGGCGAGGACGAGCAGGCCGAGCCCGAGGACGAGCTCGAGCGCGGCGGCGAGGGTCGCGTTCCCCCTGTGGCCGGTCGTCGCCACCGAGCCGACCGCGTAGGCGACGCCGAAGGCGATCGCCTGGGTGATCAGGAACCCGATCGCAAAGGCGAGGCCGTTCGTGCGCCCCCGCCGGCTGGTGAGCACGCCCAGCGCGAGACCAGCGCGATCGGGCTGGCTCCGGCGACGAGCGCGAACACGAAGATGCGCAGGGCGGTCTCGGCCATGAGCAGCGGTCACTAGTGGTGGAAGCTCGTCGAGTTGTCGGCGTCGTGGATCGGGCTCGGGCTGCTTCTCCAGGCGGGGCAGCTGCCGGCTGCAGGTCGTCGCACCAGCAGGTCGGCCATGTCGTGGCTGAAGCCGCGCTTGACGACGACGCGCAGCGCGGCGATGTCCTCCCGGTTCTCCGGGAACGTGTAGGCGGGGACGAGCCAGCCGCGCTCGCGCAGCGCGCTCGAGACGTCGAAGACGGTGAAGTTGTCGATGCCGTCGGCGAGCGGAACGCGAAGACCGGCAGCTCGTCGCCCCGGGTGAGCAGCTCGAACGGGCCCGAGCTCCGCGATCTCGCCCGACAGCCTCGTGGCGACGTCGCGGGCGTAGCTGCTGCACCTGCGCGGTAGCCCTCGAAGCCGAGGCGGAGGAAGTTGTAGTACTGCGCCGACGACCTGGGCGCCCGGGCCGGGAGAAGTTGAGCGCGAACGTGGGCATGTTGTCGCCGAGGTAGTTGACCCAGAAGATCAGGTCGTCGGGCAGCGCCTCCGCGTCCCGCCACACGACCCAGCCGACGCCCGGGTAGACGAGCCCGTACTTGTGGCCCGAGGCGTTGATCGAGGCGACGCGCGGCGAGCCGGAAGTCCCAGACGAGATCCGGGTCGAGGAACGGCGCGATGAACGCCCCCGGACGCCCCGTCGACGTGCACCGGGACGTCGAGCCCGGTCTCGCGCCTGCAGGTCGTCGAGCGCCGCGCAGATCTCCTGCACCGGCTCGTAGGAGCCGTCGAACGTCGAGCCGAGCATCGCGACGACGCCGATCGTGTTCTCGTCGCAGCGCTTCACGGCCTCCTCCGCGGAGAGATGGAGGCGGTCGCCCTCCATCGGGACGAGCCGCATCTCGACGTCCCAGTAGTTGGCGAACTTCTCCCAGCAGACCTGGACGTTGATGCCCATGACGATGTTCGGCGAGTCGGTCGGCTTGCCCGCCGCGCTGCCGGCGCGTGCTGCCAGCGGCGCTTGAGCGCGAGGCCGCCGAGCATCGCCGCCTCGCTCGACCCGGTGGTCGAGCATCCCGGCGCCTCGTCGGCGTCGGGCGCGTTCCAGAGGTCCGGCGAGGCATGTTGACGCACCGCATCTCGAGCTCCGCCGTCTGCGGGTACTCGTCCTTGTCGATCATGTTCTTGTCGAAGCACTCGGCCATCAGCGCCTCGGCCTGCGGCTCCATCCAGGTGGTCACGAAGGTCGCCAGGTTCAGGCGGGCGTTCCCGTCGAGCATCAGCTCGTCGTGGATGATCTGGTAGGCGACGTCGGGCGGGAGCTCGCCCTCGGGCAGCCGGTGCCGCGGGATCCTCTTCGCTTCATGGCTGAAGATGGACGGGACGGAGAGGTCGGTGCTCGGGCCGAGTGGCCCCCTGGGATGCCTCATGTCGGTTCCTGGCTCCTTTCCGGGCCGGTCGGCCGGTCGAGGGCGACGTGCGCCACCGGCACGTCGTAGCGGGTACGGGCGACCTCGAGGACGTCGCGCTCCAGCCAGTTGGCCTCGGCGTCCGGATGGGTCGCGAAGATGAGCTCGTCGGCGGGGAACTCGCGCAGCGCGTCGTCTGCCGCCTCGATCGGGTCCTCCGGCGCCGACCTCCCCGCGGGCGGAGAGGCCGGCGGCCTCGAGCGCGCCGAGCGTGTCGGCCAGCGTGTGGGCCGCCTCCTCCCTCGAGCGGTCGTCGCCGGTCCAGCGGGACATGCGGGAGCCGAGTGCCGGCGCGACGACGAGGACGTCCAGCGTTCGCCCGGCCGCGTGCGCGACCAGCGCCTGTGCGAGCGCAGGCCCCGTGCAGGCGTCGTCGGCGACGACGACCACGCGGAAGGCGCCGTTCGGGACCGCCGCCCTCCTGGCGGTCGTCGAGGGCGCGTCGAGCCCCGACGGATGCGAGGGCCGCCGCGCCAGCAAGACGAAGACGAGGGCGATCCCGACGGCCGCCCCGACGCCGAAGAGCACCCAGCCCCAGGTTCCCAGCTCGGCGAGCAGCGCGATCAGGAACAGGATCCCGAGCAGGACGAGGATCACCGGGACGGCGACGAACTCCCTTGGCCTGTCCTCCCTCACGGGCACCTCCCGGGTCGAGACGGTTGACGAGATCGAATTGGATGCGCTAGCGAATCACATCGTGCGAACGAGGTGAAGTGGGGACCGCTCACGACTCCACGTGCCCGCGCGCGGGACGGGCGCCGAGCCGGTGAGCGAGTACGAGGCCGGCGTCGCCCGCGAGCCCGACGCCGACCCCGACGAAGATGTACGCGAGCCCGATCTGCCGGTACGAGCTGTCCTCCCGGGGATCGCGTCGCTCAGGTCCGGGGCTCCGGCTCGTCGATGACCGCTGGCGTCGGCACGGGTCCGGCGGCCGTCGTCTCATACCTCGCGCTCGCGACTCAAAAGACGCGCCGCATCCGGCGTCGCTCGCGCCGGTGGATCCCGGCGACGGACATCGGGGTGAGGGGCCGGCCGAACGAGTCGATGAAGAGGTGACGGGCCCGCCTCGTCGGGGAGCTCCCCGTCGGAGGTACGGCAGGGGCACGCGGGTCGCGGGCGCGATC
>CAVUPO010000004.1:0-43821 GCA_963743495.1 uncultured Actinomycetes bacterium
AACCAAAAGTGGGTCTGCGACATCACCTACGTGCGGACCTGGAACGGCTTCCTCTACCTCGCCTTCGTGCTCGACTGCTACTCGCGGATGATCGTGGGCTGGCAGCTTGCGACGCACATGCGCACCGAGCTCGTCCTGGACGCGCTCGAGATGGCCAACGGCCTCCGCCGACCAGCGGAGGGGCTGATCGCACTGGCCATCAGCGTGCGCGTGCCCTCCCGTGCCCGCGCGTGTACGCGGGTTCCTCGCTCGTCGTTCCCTCGGATGAAGGGCACTCGGCTCGAGCCGGAGCGTCTGCTTAGAAGGCCTGCAAGTTCGACCCCTGCCTCGAGCCGGGCGGATCAGCCGGCACCAGCTCCTCTCGCGAGACGCTTTCTCGGCGCGTCCCTACCGTCATCTGTCATCGGTGTGCTCCCTCCTGCCGCCGATGCTCAGGCCACCCGAGGAGATGGTTCTACCCGACGCAGCCGCACGGCGCGCTGCCCGCGCCTAGCGGTTCTCTGTCTCATCTCTTCGCCGCCGTGCCTCCTCGATGACGCGCTCGGCCTCCGCGCGGTTGCCGAAGCCGCGCGTCTCCGTCTTGTGCCGCTCCAGGTCCTTGTAGACCTGGAAGAAGTGCTCGATCTCGTTCCGCAGCTCCGGCGGCACGTCGTGGATGTCGGTCACGCGCGACCACGCCGGGTCCTTGATCGGGACGCAGAGCACCTTCTCGTCGGGGCCTTTCTCGTCGGTCATGTGGAACACGCCCACGGTGCGCACGCGCACGCGGCAGCCGGGGAACGTGGGCTCGGTGACGAGGACGAGCGCGTCGAGCGGGTCGCCGTCCTCGGCCAGCGTGCCCTCGATGTAGCCGTAGTCGGCCGGGTAGCTCATCGACGTGAAGAGCCGCCGGTCGAGCACGATCGCGCCCAGCTCGGTGTCCCACTCGTACTTGTTGCGCGAGCCCGACGGGATCTCGACGAAGACGACGTCGTCCATGGCCGCACAGCCTACGGCCCGTGCCACCGCGGCGGCCCAACGAGGAGACTCCTACCCGGCCGTGTCCACGGCGGCGATGCGAGCTCTCCTGGCGGCGGTGAACTCCTCCACGACGATCTGGAGCCCTGCTGCGATCGGCACGCCGATGATCGCCCCGACGAGCCCGAAGAGCGCTCCGAATGCCAGAACGCTGGCGAGCACGGTGAAGCCGGAGATCCGGGCCGCCTTTCCGATGATCGTCGGCTGCAGGATGTAGTTCTCGATCTGCTGGTAGACGACGATCACGATCAGGAAGACGATGAATGCTCCAAGGCTGACCGAGAGCGCGGCGATGCCGACGATCACGCCGGCGATGGTGGCCCCGATGTTGGGGATCAGGTCGAGGACTCCGGCGATCACCGCCAGAGCGAGCGGGTACGGAACGTCGAGGATCACCGCGGTGACGCCGTAGACAGTCCCGCAGATCACGGAGATGGCCAGGTTGCCGAGCATGTAGCGCGAGGTGGTCAGGACGATCCGGTCGGTGACCCGCAGGAAGCGCTCGCGCTCGCCCCGATAGAGCAGGCCCCCGACCCAGTCTCGCACGCGCGGTGCGTCGACCAGCCCGAACAACGTCAGGAAAAGGACCGAGAAGAGGAGCGTCATCGCGCCGAAGGCCGAGACGCCGATGTCGGCGACGCCGCCCGACACCTTGGCTACCCCACCTGTGATCTCGCCCGCGTGCTCCGACAACGTGTCGAGCGAGTTGCTCCCGCCGTTGATGAGGCTGCCCAGATCGCTTCGCCTGGCCTCGTCGACGATCTGCGGCAGGTCGTCGCTGAACTCGCGCACTGCGCCGACGGTCGCCTGCACCACCACAAGGGCGACCGCACCGAGGACGATCACGATCCCCAGCACGAGCACCGCCGAGCACAGTCCCCGGCTCCAGCCAAGCCGCCGCTCCATCACGGCCACCACCGGCGAGAGGACCGCGATGCTGAAGACCGAGACAAAGATGACGAGAAGGACGTCCGCGATCGACGCCAGCGCCCACGCTATGGCAACGACGCCCGCGACGAGCAGGATAGTCCGGATCGAAACCGAGACCTCGAGTTCGGTGCGAGCTCTCTCCCTCTCCGCGACCCGGACTCCGCCGCGGTCATCTGCTCTTCATGCGGAGCGGTTTGCATGACTGCTCTCCTCCCGATGTCGAGCGCCCGCCGCCGGCAGGCCGGCGGCGGGCGCTCACTTGGTCAGGAGACGTGGAGCTTCTCCTTCAGCTTTCCGACGCGTTCGTTGAGGTCTGCGGACACCTCGGCCTTGCGCTGTTGGTGCAGCTCCTTCCGCGCTTCGCGCGCAGCGGCCTCGGCGGCCGCCTCGGACGCATCGAGCTCGTCCAGAACCTCGGCGAGCGGACGGCGCGTCACTTCCCCGCCGAGCTTGGCCATCTCGCCGTCGATCACCTCGACGGCCGGCTCCTCCACGCCCGCGATCACCGCGGTCGACTTCGGCGGAATCGCCCTGCCGAGCTCGACGAGCGCCTCGTCGGACTTCTCGACGCGAGCGATGTCGAACACGCTGCCCATCACGGCGCCGGCGCCCCAGCCCACGAGGACGCCCACGGGGCCACCGAGAACGCCGATGAGCATCCCCATCAGCGAGCCGCTCACCGTCCCGACGAGGCCGACGTTGTCGGCGCCCTCGGGGGTGCGCAGCTCACCCGTCGGCGTGCGCTCGACGACGGCCGCGGAGTGGAGCTCGATGCGACCCTCCGCGTCACACTGCTTGAGAACGCTGAGTGCCTGGTACGCATCGCTCGGGTCCGAGAACCCGACGACGACCACGTTTTCCATCTCAGCCATTGCTCCTCCTTTCATTCGAGTTGTCGGTTGGACTCTCCCGTCCGGTGCTGCCACACCACTGCCACGCCGTACGCGGCCGCTGCCGTGCGTGAGTGCTCGGCGTCCGGGGGCGGCAAGGCTGCGCGCGCGGCTCTCGCCGACCGTGCACGCGAACGCGGCAGCTGCGTGACAGTCCTGCGGTCGGATCGAAGCCTGGAGTCGCCCGTCGGCGAGGCGGTGCAGCTTGTGCGGATGGCCTCGGCATCGCCGGCGAGGACGGATCGCTCGCAATTGTCGCAGCGACTGCCCTTGTGCAGGGCCTGCCGTTCGTCTGCGTTCCTGCCGGGACGCGAAATCACTTCGCGCTTGACCCAGGAGTCGACGACACGCACGACCTCGTCTGCGCGCTCGAGGCATGCTGGCGCCGGGCACCCGACCGAGGCTCGACCTCGACCGCCTCGGGGGCATCGTCATGGCCGCGCCCAGTTGCGGCCCGCTGCCGGGCAGGGCATGGACGGCGACGTCCGTCGAGGTGGTCGGGCCGGCGCCGGTGCACGCCGGCATCGACGGCGAGGCGGTCGACCTCCGCACCCCGCTCGAATTCGAGATCCTGCCCGCGGCGCCGCGCGCGAATCTCGACCTGCCACCCGGGTGTGACTCCCTCGGGTCCGCGTCGCTGACGGCGCAGACCGTCGCGTCTGTGCCGTCGCGGCGCCCGCTATTCGGGCTGCTGCCGTACGAGGTGCGCCTTCACGTGCAGCTTCGCCGACGGCCGGACGTTGCGGAGCGGGCCCTGGCTCATGCCGAACCGGCGCTGGTCGATCGTCGCCGTCGCCTCGATCTCGAGCTCCGCGCCGATCATCCGCACGGATGCGTCGAACGCGAGAGGAACGCTTGTGCCGGCAACGTCGAGGTCGCCGCTCACGCGTACGCGCCCGTTCCCGATGCCGGTGACGTGCGTCGACGTGAACCGCACGTGCGGATGCTCGTCGACGTCGAAGAAGTCGGCCGACCGGAGATGCCTGTCGCGCGCCGAGATGCCGGTGTCGACGCTCGCGGCGTCGACGGTCAGCTCGATCTCAGGGCCGGCCGTGCCGACGACGTACACGCCGTCGAACCGGTGGAAGCGGCCGCGCACGGTGTGCAGGCCCCAGAAATGGTCGACCTCGAACTCGACTGTCGTCCGGCTCGGATCGGCCGTCCACCACTCGACCGTGGTCTGCGTCCCGATCAGTGTGTTGCTCATCACGTCTCCCTTCGTCGGATCGCACCGAGCATCCCGGGGGCGCCTGCCATGCCGCTGCCGCGCCGCGCGTTCTCCACTGCCGTGCGCCGCGCCCGGCGGGGGCAGCTTTCGTCGGTCGTCAGTCGAGCGTCGTGAGCGCGTACGCGGCGAGGAACCGTGCGCTTGTGGCGAAGGCGACGAGCGGCCCGCCCTCGGCGCCTCGGGCATCACCGTGTCGGCGAGTGCCGCCAGTACGGCGCCCGCCGCGAACGCCGTCAGCATGCCCAGCGACTCCTCGGATGCGACGTCCGCGGCGATCCTGCCCGCCACGAAGCGACGGCGAGCAGCGCGGCGGTCACGCCCCACACAGAGAGGACGCGCGCCGAGGATGCTCCGCTCGCACGCAGCTGGGCGCCTTCGCCGAACCCCTGCGGCAGGTTCGACAGGACGATGGAGGCGAGGAGCGCGTATGAGCCGCTCTCGGCGAGCCCGACGCCCAGGGCAAGGTTCTCCGGGACGCCGTCGAGGGTCGCCGCCGCGACCAGGGCGAGACCGCCGGCTTGCGCGCCGGCATGGCGCTCGAGCAGAAGATCGACTGCGATGAACACAGCGGCGCCGACGAGCAGCGCAGCTGACGCGCGAGGGAGGCCGGCTTCCGGTGCGCCGGTTCGACCAGCTCGAACGCGACGGCAACGACCATCGCCCCCGCGGCGAAGGCGAGCATCCCCGCGGTGAGTCGCTTCGGCGGAGCCTGGAAGCAGCCGAGCGCCGCCCCGACGAGGAGCGCTCCCCCAGTCGCAGCGGCATAGAGCGCGGGTCGTGCATGCACCCTCAGAGCGGCATGAGCGCGGACCGACGCGGCACGGACTGGGGGCGAATTCGTCCCGCCCGGAGCAGCGCCCCGGCCAGGATCCAACCGAACACGAACCCGCCGACGTGCGCGAAGAACGCCACGCCGCTCTCTTCCGCCGCCGCGGCGAAGAGCGCATTCTGCGCTTCGTGGAGCTGGTACAGGAACCAGCCGCCCAGGTAGACCCAGGCGGGAATCTTCACGATGAACACGAGCGCCAGCGTCTTGATGCGCGCGTGCGGGTATAGCGCGAGGAACGCACCGAGGACGGCCGAGATCGCACCGCTGGCGCCGAGCAGGGGGATGCGTGCGTCGGCGGCGGAGCTGAAGAGGAGGGTCATGGTCGTCTGCAGAGCAGTGGCGGCGAAGCCACCCGCGAGGTAGAAGGCCAGGTAGCGGAGGCGGCCGAACGCGTCCTCGACGTTCTTGCCGAAGATGGCGAGGAAGAGCATGTTGCCGAGGAGGTGGTCCCAGCTCGCGTGCATGAACATGGCCGTCAGCCAGCTGAGCGCCCAGGGCAGGGGCGCCTGGCACGTGCCGTCCACGTCGCACGGGTAGAAGGACGCCTGCGCGACCGCCCCTTCGAGGTCCGGGAGCTCGTAGAAGATCCAGACCGCGAGGTTTGCCGCGATCAGGGCGAGGTTGACGACCGGAAAGCGGCGTGCGGGCAGCCCGTCCGAGAGCGGCAGCATCGCGCTAGCTCCGTCCGATTGCGATAGCCGGCGCCATGGGGAGGACGATGCGCGCCGGCGCTGCCACGTAGCTGCCGCCGAGCCGCTCGTCTCTGCCTCCACCGATGCGCGCTCCCGGCGATGACGGCTACCCACCTCGGCGGCAGCCAACGGCGCAGTCGATGGCAGCCGTGTGCGCGAGCCTTCGAGCGCACCCGACGCGAGGAGGAGATGACGGTGAGAGGGCACGAACACCCCAGTAGCGAAGATCCCGCCGGGACGGGAGACGCCGAGAACCGACCACGTTTTATCTGGCGCAACGTCGGCGTCTTCGTCGGCCTGTTGCTGCTCAACTACCTGATCGTCTCTACGCCGCCGGCCTCCTCGGAGGCCGCCCCCGCCCTCGTCGGCGCGACGTAGCGTCTCCCGCGGCCGTCCCGCTCGCATCATCGAGCGGGGTGTGGGAGACTTGCCGGTCGGCTAGGAGGCCCTGCGTGTGACGGCGAGGCTGCAAGTTCGGCTGCTGGGCCCGTTCGAGGTGGTCGTGGGCGGAGAGCCCGTGGACGTGCCGGGTGCCAAGAGGCAGGCGCTCGTCGCCTGCCTGGCGCTGCGCGTCGGTCGAGTCGTGGCGACGGACACGCTGGTCGAGGCGCTATGGGGGAGCGATCTTCCGGCCGCGCCTCGAAACGCCGTGCAACACCACGTGACCCGGCTGCGCCGGGCACTGGGGGCGGACGCGATCCGGCTCGCCGCAGACGGGTACGCACTTGAAGGCGCAGTCGTGGACGCCATCGAGTTCGAGGAACTGCTCACCGCTGCGCGCGCCGCGCTCCGCGCCGGCGATGCGGACGGGGTGGCGGACACGATCGCGGACGCGCTTTCCCTCTGGCGCGGCCCCGCGTTGCTTGGTCTTCCTCAGTCCACCTGGGCGACGGCGGAGGCCGGGCGGCTGGACGCGCTTCGGCTCGATGCGTTGGAGGAGCGGTTCGAGGCGGCACTCGCGCTGGGCGAGCACGCCGAGCTCGTGTCCGCGATTCGTGCCGCGCTCGAGGAGAGCCCGTTCCGCGAGCGGCTGTGGGGGCAGTTGATGCTGGCGCTCTACCGAACCGGTCGGCAAGCGGACGCGCTCGAGGTGTTCCAGGAGGCCCGGCGAGTCCTCTCGGAGCAATTGGCGCTCGAGCCCGGACCGAACCTGCGGCGCCTCCAAGAGGCGATCCTCGCGCACGATCCGGCGATCGCGCCCGTCCCGCTTGCACCGAGAAGGCGCGGCAACTTGCCCGCCCCGTCGACCTCGTTCATCGACCGCGAGGCGGAGCTCGCCCAGGTGCGCGGGCTCCTGCGGGAGCACCGCCTCGTGACGCTCTGCGGCCCGCCGGGCGTGGGCAAGAGCAGGCTCGCGCTCGAGGCGGCCCGCTCGCTCGAGACCGATCTCCACGGAGGCGCATGGCACGCCGGTCTCGCAAACGCCCGCAGCGCGGCCGAGGTTGTCGGTCTCGTGGCGCGGGCCGTCGAGGCCCGCGGCGCCGATCCGCTGACGCGGATAGTCGCGCGCCTTCGAGACACCGAGGCGATCATCGTCTTCGACGCCTGCGAGCACGTCCTCGAGGAGACCGCGCGCGTCGTCGAAACGATTCTGACGCGCTGTCCCGGCGTCCGGGTCCTGGCGACGAGCCGCGAGGTGCTTCACCTTCCGGGCGAGGTGCGCGTAACGGTCGAGCCTCTCGCGGTGCCGGACATCGGATCGACCGACACCGACGGCTACCCGGCCGTCGAGCTCTTCACCGCGCGCGCACTTGCCGCACGCCCAGGCTTCGAGCTGACCGACGATGCGGCCGCGCTGGTCGCGGAGATCAGCCGTGTCGTGGACGGACTCCCGCTCGCAATCGAGCTCGCGGCTGCACGAGTGCACGCTCTCGGCGTTGCGGAGATCCTCTCGCTCGTCAGGCGCCGCCTCGAGCTGCTACGCGATCAGCCGGCATCGGACGCCGGCCGCGCCGCCCTCGCGACGCTCGTGGAGTGGAGCTACGACCTTCTGCACGCGGACGAGAAGACGCTGCTCCACCAGGTCGCGGTCCACCGCGGCGGCGCGCCCCTTCCCGCGCTCGTCGCCACCAAAAGCGAACACGGACTGGACGAGGCGACTGTGCTCCAGTTGCTCGGCGCGCTCGTCGACAAGTCGATAGTCACCGTCTCGTTCCCGAGCGCCGACGCGCGCTACGACCTACTTGACACGGTGCGGGACTATGCGCTCGAGCGTCTTGCCGAGAGCAGCCGTCTCGCCCCCGCCCGGCGGGCCCACGCCGAGTACTTCGCCACGCTCGCCGACGCAGCGTGGGCCGAGCTCCGCGGACGCGACTGGCAGACCTGGGTTCGCCGGCTCGACCTCGAGCACGACAACTTGTGGGCCGCGCTCACGTACGCTCGCGATGCACGCGACGCAGACATCGCCGCCCGCTTGGCGTCGCTCGCCTGGTACTTCACGGTCGCGGAGCGCGTGACCGAAGGGCGGCGATTCGTCGAGCTCGCCCTCGCCGAGACGTCGGACGACGTTCTGTCCGATCGGCGGCTCGACGCGCTTGGCGGTCTCTGCTTCCTCGCGACCGAAGAGCTCGACCTCGACGCCGCGATCGAGATCGGCGAGCGCGCGCTCGCGATCGCAGCGACCCGGACGGACGCGCCGCAAGTCGGTCTGGCGCAGGCGACGCTCGCGCTTGCGGTCGCGGATGCCGGGGACTTCGAGCGCGGCGTCACGTTGGCAGAGCAGGCGCGTGCCACGTTCGAAGCAGGCCCAGACCACTGGGGGTGCGCAGTCGCCAGCCTCCTCCGTGCGCACATCGCGGCAGCCGTGGGAGACGCCTCCACGGTCGAGGCCATGGCGGCGGACGCGCACAGCCACGCCGAGGCGATCGGGTTCGACGCATTCCGCGTCCCGGCGATGCTGCTCGATGCGTGGGTGGCCGAGCGGCAGAATGACCGCGACGCCGCCGCGGACGCGTACCGTCGCGCACTCGATCTCGCGAGCGGCGCAGGCTTCGCGGATCACGTTGCTTTTGCCCTCTCCGGACTCGCTTCATGCGCCCTCGTGCGCGGAGACCTGCGCCACGCCGAAGAGCTCCAGCGGCGCGCCCTCGCAACCGCCGAGCGAGCGCGTGCGGCCTGGGCCGCCGCCCACGCGCGCGTCGGGCTCGGCCGCACCCTCGCCGAGGCCGGCGACACCGACACCGCCGAGGCGCTGTACCGCGACGTCCTCGAGTGGTCCGAAGATCCCCGGCCGCACGGAGCTCGCGAGAGCCTGTTCCTCGCCTTGGCCGAAGACCCGGCCGCGGCCGCCCGAGCCGGCCTCGACGACCTCGGGGAGCCCCACCGAGAGGCTGCGGCCGTGTCCGCGCGCGCCGAGACGCCGTGACGTAGGCCCCCATCGGAGCGGGTCAGCTCGTTCGCGCCACTACAGGGTGGCAGCGAGGGCCTGGTCCGTGGCAGGGCGTTGGCAGTCGCCCATCAGAGGCTTGTCGTGGAGTCCATCGGACAACGACAGGAGGTGCACATGGCGACGAAGACGACCGACGACATGCTGGCGGAGATCCGCCGGCACATCGACGACCTGGAAGCCCGCGCCGACAGCGGTACGGCCGAGACGCGAGCGCGTCTCCAGGACAGGATCGACAGGCTGCGGGCGGAGGAAGCATCGGCCTGGGCGGCCGTCCGCGAGAAGGCCGAGGCGGTCGACGAGCGGTTCCGACAGCTCGAGATCGACATCACGATCGCCGAGAACCGGCTGGCCTCCGAGTTGGCCGAAGACGCGACGTCGTTCGCGGAGGCGGTGGAGGCGGAGCTGCACGACTGGGATGCCGCGATCGAGCGGCTCCAGATGCGCGCAGCGACGAAGGCACACGACGCTCGCGAGCAGGCGGAGGCCGAGGTCGCCCAGCTCAGGCAGGCGCGGAACCGGGCAGCCGAGCGTCTTGCAGCGCTGGCCGCCTCATCGGACGACGCCTGGCGAAAGCAGAGGAACCGCGTCACGGACGCGCTCGACGGCCTAGAGCGGAAGGTCCGCGAGGCGGCCCCGAAGTTCCAATGAGGAGGAAGACATGACGACTGAGTCCACACCCACCGAAACCATCGAATCGAAGGTCAGCAACAAGATCGACCAGGCAGCGAGCGAGGGCGAACGCATGGTCACCCGCGCCTGGGAACTCATCGCAGCGAACGGCGTCGCGGCCATCCTGTTCGGCTTCGTGCTCGTCCTGTGGCCCGACATCGCCCTGACGACCATCGTCGCCGTCGTCGCGATCTACGCACTGGTCAGAGCCGTCCTGTCTGGAACGGCGGCCTTTCTCGCACCGCTCCCACCTGCCGAGCGCGGATGGCTGACACTCGAAGCGGTTGCAGGAACGGCGATCGGCATCGCGCTGCTCGTCTGGAACGACATCTCCGCGAAGGCGCTGCTGTACGTCGTGGCAGGTTGGGCGATCGCCATCGGCGTCCTCATGCTCGCCGCGGCGATCCAGCTTCCCATGAGCGGTGGGCAGCGACTGCTGCTCGCCCTCAACGGATTCGTGGCCGGCGCCTTCGGCGTCGTGATGTTCATCGAGCCCGACGTGGGCGCCATCGGCATCATCGCGCTGATCGCGGCCTTCCTGATCGTCATCGGCGTCATGCAGGTCGGATTCGCACTCGAGCTGCGCAGCGCCGCGGCCGATGTCCGCCGCCGGCTTCCGCGGCCGACCACCGCGAAGCCCGTAACGCACGGCTGACATCCACAGGAGAACGGGTCAGCGGCCGGCGCGATTCGCGCCGGCCGCTGCGAAGGCGGAGTTGATCGCTTGCGGGAACCTCGCCAGCCGCTCGATGGCTTCTTCACGTTCCGGGCGTCTCCTCGGCTCGCCTGGTCCTCGAGAGCAGGTCCTTCGTCTGCGCGTAGCCGAAGGCCCAGAGCATGACGCTGATGCCGAGGACGACGTTCCAGATGGTGATCACGGAGTCCTGAGTGATCGAGAAGGCACCGATGCTGTCGCTCGACGCGTACCGCCGCAAGGTCACAAGGTCGAGCGCCTGCGTCTGCCCCACCCCACCCGGCGTGATCGCGAAGAGTTGGGAGAGCGTGTGCGAGGAGGCAACGAGGAAGACGGTGAAGAAGGTCACCGGGAGGCCAAAAGCGGCCATGAACACCGCGGTCACGCCCATCCGGCAGCAGTACGAGAGGCCCGACGGAAGCGCCACCTCGCGCAGGTAGCGGCGCCAGTCGCGAAAGATCGCAGCCCCCTGCTTCGCCTTCTCCCACTCGTCGACCACACGGCGCTTCACGCGCGGCCAGAGGAAGTAGCCGGCGCCTAGGACGGCAACGATGACGACGACGACGAGCACGGGGTGGGCGGCGAAGAAGTCGCCGACCTCGTCCGAGGGCGAGCCTTTCGACACCGTCCGCGGGAGGAAGATCGCTACCGCGACAACGGTGAGGACGCTGACGGCGGCGAAGAAGAACGACTCGACGACCGTGGCAGAGGTGAGCCCCGCGACGGACGAGCCCGGGATGCTGGCACGGAACATGCCGATCATCGCAACCGTGCCCGCCTGGGCCGGCGCGACGGCGTTGATCGCCGTCCCGCCCTGAGAGGCGCCCCAGGCGATCTTGAACGGTACGTTGCTCCCCGGGTACGCGGCCCGCAGGATGTTCCGCCAGGCGAGTCCGATGAATCCGGATTCGGCCGTCTTCAGCCCGAGCGCGAGGACGAGCCAGTAAACCGGAATCTCACCGATGCGCCCGACGACCTCGGCGATCCAGCCCCACAGGTCACCGAGCACGTTGGCCAGCATGAGCTTGGGCATTGACCTCAATCCTCAGGCGCCCTTCCTCGAGCGATCTGCTCAACTGCCCTCTCAGCTCGGTTCTGAGACAGAACGCATGTCAGGCTGTCAGGGCGGGCGAGAGGACGCATCCGTGAGAACGGCGAGATTCCTGTGGGGAACTACGCACCCCCACCGCCCGGCACGATATGACGGCATCTCCCGTCTCAAGTCTCTTGGTTCCACGATGGCGTCCGGCACATGGCCTTCACGGGACTTGAACTGGCGACCCCTTGGGTGCGATCCAGGCGCCCAGACCACACGGGGCGGGCGACCGGAACACGGCTTCGGCTTGGTACAAGACGGGTACGTCGACTCGGGCACGGGCGGGCACACGCGTCCACCGTTCGAGACCTGAAACCGTCCAGATTCCAGCGAGAACGTGCCCTCCAGTGCCCGCGCGTGCCCGCCGGTCCCTTACTCGTCGTTCTCTCGTAATGAAGGGGTCCTCGGTTCGAGTCCGAGCGTCGGCTCCTTAAGGTCTTGCAAATCGGGCACTTGTGTTTGCCGATCAGTAGACGAGTGAAGTGCTCCAAACCGGGCTGAACTTCCCTTTCCGGCCGTTTCGTGTGTTTTCGCCTGTCCGCGCGATGGCTCGAGTCGGGTTCACGAGAGGTCTACCCCTGCACGCCCGGGTTGCCCTGACCGTCTCACGATGGCGCGGCTCGAGTTCAGCGCGCCCGTTTGCGGAGCGCCTGGCTCTTGTCGTGGTAGTCGTGGATCTCGTGGATGCGCCGTCGCGGACGCGGAGGGACTGGAAGGCGGCAGGCTCGCCTTGGCTTCCGTCGTCGCGGACCCAATAGACGCCGACAACGATCCGGTCGGCACCGACGGGAATGAACTCGGCCGCGCGGACGCCCTGGTGTCCGGGTCGTTGCTCGAATTCTTGCCGTAAGCCCTCGAGGACCGACCGGGCCTCCTCGGGCCCGCGTCAGCTGGGCGCGCTTCGCCAGAGCCAGAAGCGCCGCTTCTCGAAGCCGTACCAGACGGTGTCGGGCCCGAAGAGCTCGTTCGCCCGCAGCGCCGACCCAGACGCCGATGCCGCCCACAAAGCCGCCGACCGGGAACGCGCCCGATGCGGAGACCCCGCCCCTCGGGAGGCGGGGTCTCCGATCGAAAAGGACTCGGAATGACCGTCAGCCCGGCTTGGAACTCCGACCGGACTCTTACGGAACGAACTGAAGCTCGGCTCCGTCGAAGGTGGTCACCTGCGCCCCCATGAGGCCGTTCTTGGTCACGTACGCGTCGGCGCCGTAATAGGGCTCCGCGAGGAAGGGGGCGTTGGCGACCCACTGAACGTTGACGGTTTTCCCGACCGTCCACGATTTGACTTCGGTGAACTGGAGGCCGTTGAGCCCCGCCGGATACGGCTGGCAGAAACCCTCGAAGAGAGCGCGAACCTCCGTCCGTCCCTCACTGGTCACGCCTCCAGGAAGAAGGATGGCGACGGTCTCCGGATACTGCGCCATCAGCCGGTCCACGTCGCAGTCGTTGAGGGCGTCGATGTGCTCGGCTACGACCGCCTCCGGCGATGGCTGGCGATCGAACGGTGGCGGGCCTTGACCCGCTGAGGCGACAACGGCAACGCTCGAGACAACGACGACAACAAGCGCGATCACGATGATTCCACGCATGTGACACCCTCCTTCTGAGTTCCCCTTGCCAAGGACGAATGACGCGGCCTAACACCCGAACTGGGATCGTTACACGGCGACGCCCATCATGCGAGACCACGACTGACCGTGTACCGGTCGGCGAGGCGTTCGGCGAGCTCGTGCCGGATCACAACGGCGACGGGAGCTCTTCAACCTTCGTCCAATGGCTGGTTGAGGTCGCACCCAGCGAGCGCGCGTTCCTCGAGGGCTTCTTCCTCGACATCTACACGGCGCGGGCGCACAACGACGGAACCGTCGACCAGTTCATCAACGAGGTGCTCGCGTTTCCCCACAAGCAGGAGGCAGAGGACCTGCAGCGCTACCTCGACCCCCTCGTCGACCACGACACGACCGACCGCCTGCCCGAGATCATGGCCCCGACGCTCGTGCTCGCCGGCGGCCGCGACTCGGGCGCGCGCCCCGCGCTCGGCCGCCGCGTCGCCGAGCTGATCCCTGGAGCTCGATTCGAGGTGATGGAAGAGGAGGCCCACCAGCCCTTCCAGGAGACCCGGACGAGTGGAGCGCGCGCGTTGACGCCTTCTGGCGCGAGGTCGAAGCCGCCGCCTGAGACGCCAGTCCCGCCTTAGCGCAGTCGTGAGGCCTACCGAGCGCCCCGGCCAGCCGTCGGGACGTCCCGCGGTCTTCCCCAAGCGAGGCGGTCGGCTCCCCGCGTCGCTCCTCCCTTTGTGGCGAGAACAGGCGTCTCGTCGAAGGCGACCCAGACTGTCGTCCCGGACGAAAGCAGGAGCGCAGCGCGAGCCTACGTTCTCGACGAGAGAGCAGTATCGACTCTTCGCACGATGCGTCACTCGCCACCGGAGCTGGAAGCGCGCGCGGCGCGTCCGCATCGAGAACGGGCGCGGGTGGACCCCGTCATGGCGCACCGTTCTCTGGCGGGCAACAGCAGCGAGGTTTACCAGGGGTCTACGCGGTTGTCATCTTCAGTCATCGTGAGTCACGTCCAGCCAAGCGAATTCGGCGGCGCGCTTGACCCGAGGTGACTCCCGGTGACTGGTGGTGACAGCGGCTCGAAACTCGTAATGAAGGGGTCCCCGGTTCGAGTCCGGGCGTCGGCTTCTCAGGATTTGCAGGAGTTTTTCCTCCGGGCCCGGAGGCCTTCGATCCGGTCGCGGGTACAAAACGGGTACGCGAGCCTCGCGCGGTCTCTCGTGCGCGCCTGATCTCGTCCTCTGCCGAGCGCGTTTCGGTGCCTTCGAGCTCTTCGAAGAGATGGGCGTATGTCGAGAGGGTCATCGTCGGCGAGTGACCCGCCTGCCGCGCGACCTCGACGACCGTGGCTCCCTCGAGGAGCAAGAGCGACACGAAGGAGTGGCGTAGGTCGTAGGGCCGCGTGTCCGCGCCCAGCCCGGCCTTGGCCGCCGTGGGCGCGAAGACGCGCCGGCGCCAGTTTCGCCAGGTCACGTCGCTCCATGTCGAGCCGTCTCGGTTGGGGAAGACGGGCGCGCCCTCGTCGGGGCGCCCCTGCGCGAGACGCCACTCGTTGAGATCCGCGGCCAGCGGCGCAAGCAGCCGAACGGTTTTCGTCCGGCCCGTCTTCGTCGTTCGAGGCCTGGGTGCCGCTCTTCCTCTTCTCCGTCGTCTTCGGCCTCTCCATGGACTACCAGGTGTTCCTGCTCAGCCGCATCCGCGAGCGCTACGACCAGTCCCGCGACACGACCGACGCCGTCACCTTCGGCGTCGGCTCGACGGCCGCGCATCATCACCGGTGCCGCGCTGATCATCGTCGCCGTCTTCGCCGGCTTCGCCCGCGGCGACCTGATCATGTTCCAGCAGATGGGCTTCGGCGTGGCCGTCGCACTGCTCCTCGACGCGACGATCATCCGCTCCGTCCTGCTGCCGAGCGCGATGAAGCTGCTCGGCAACTGGAACTGGTACCTGCCGCGCCGGCTCAAGTGGCTTCCGCGGCTCCAGGTCGAGGGAGCGACCTCAACCGGTGCCGCGGCCCTCGAGTCCTCGAGCAGCGGATCCAGCTCGACTTCGCCGCCTTCGCGGTCGAAGGGCTCGACGTGATCAGCTGCGACCCTGAGACCGGCCGTTCCAGCCCCACGCGCCTGGCCGCGCCGCAGAAGGCCTCGGCAGCTGCAACGGCTGCTCGACCAACTGACCGACACGCCGGCGATGGTCGCAACCACGATGCACATCCTCGCCTGGAACCCGCTCGCCGCGGCACTGATGATCGATTTCGGCGATGCCCCCGAGCGAGAACGGAACTTCCTCCGGCTGATCTTCACCGACCCGCGCCTGCGCAACCTCTATCCAGACCGGGAGGGGCTCGCCCGCGCGACCGTCGCCTACGTGCGGCGGGAAGCGGCGAAGAACCCCGACGACCTCCGCCTCGCCACCCTCGTCGGCGAGCTGTCGGTCCAGGACGAGCAGTTCCGCCGCTGGTGGGCGGACCACCACGTCGCGATCAAGCGCCGCGGCACCCGAACGTTCGCCCGCCCCGTCGTGGGCGAGAGCACGCTCGACTGGGACGCGCTCACCTACGACGCCGAGCCCGACCAGCAGCTCATCGTCTACACGGCCGAGCCGGGCTCGCGCTCCGAGGAGTCACTTCGCCTCCTCGCGTCGTGGGCGGCGCAGCCGCACGGCGCCTGACGACTCTGCGGCGTCCGCCCGGCCTCCCGACCCGCAGGACGTTCGCACCCCAGGGGCCGACGAGCATCCTGCGAGACGCCCTCGAGCTGATCGGATGGCGTGCTTCAAGGCGCCCGCGGACCGGGCATTCGGGACGATCTCGCGGACGGGTCAGCGCCGGTCCCACACCAGTGCGTTGCTGGTGTTCCGAGGTTCGGCGCGACCCCGCACACGAATCAGGTACCGGCCGGGCTCGGCGACCGGCGCGAGAGCTTGCACGACCCGCGGGTTGGAGGCGGGCGCACGGCCCGTGCCGTGCTCGGAGAAGGCACCGTCAGGCGCTTCGATGCTCACCGTCACCCCGTCCACGGGGAAGACGCCCTCGAGCCGCAATGACCCTCGCACACGCGGCGCGGGCGCTTCGAGTATCCGGTCGAGCCGGGGCATGAAGCCGTCCTCTTCCGACTCCCACTGCAGCCAGGGGCGCGTCGGAGTTCCCCCAGCCGGAGGATCAGGCCCGTCCGATCACCGTCGCCGTGCCGTAGGCGCATCCATTCAGTAGACGGCTGGCCCCTGCCGATCGTCACCGGAGTCCACAACCTCCGGCGCCCTGGCGGCCCCGAGGGGGCCACCACGTAGTGCGCGTACATCGTCCCGGTCTCCGACGATCCGTCGAACGGGGGTGGCCAGGTGAAGGTGACCAGATGAGGGGGACGCGCGCGGGGATCAGTGATCCCGACGTCGTCCGTGGTCGCCTGGGTGTACCAGACTAGGAGCCCGGTCCCGCCGATGCTGCGGTCGAACCATGAGGGGCCGCCGTACCCGGGGCCCGGAACTCGACGAAGAAAAGCTCCAGGCGTGGCCGTCGTCCCGGGTGCCAGAAAGCCAGCACACCTGAGAGGTTGCGGGCCAGGAGCGCGTTGTCGCCGGGGTGGTTCATCTGCACCACCTCGGGCTTGAGCCAGCCGGCCTTCATCCGGTGCCACGGGTCGAGCTGGTACGCGCCCGGCCCCGGCGCCCTGTCGGTGCCGGCGAAGAGCGTGGCGCCGTTGTTGAGGGCGAAGCCGGGGCCGTACAGGTGCTGTTGGAAGCCGAGTGAGTGGAAGAGCTCGTGGGCGATGAGGTTGATGCCGCCGAACTCGTTGACCGCCAGGTACTCCGCCCGGATGTGCGGCAGCCCCGGGATGTCGCGGGGCCCCTGGTACGAGCCGAGAGCGGTCTTCGGAGTGTACGTGGGGACCACCGCGACGATCGTGAGGTCGTCAGGCTGGACGACACCGTCGGTGGCCAAGGTGCGATAGTTGAAGCCGCCCGGGCGGGCCGCGGTGACGACGTCGGCGGCGAACCGGTCCCCGGCGTCGTCGCGCTCGTCGCCGGTGAGGGTCTCGGCCTGACGCAATTCGGCCACCGTCCAGGGCACCCTGACCCGGATCAGGCCAGCGCGACGGATCCGGAACTGGTTGTTCGAGATGTTGCGGAACTGGGCGGGGAGGTCGTCGGGCCCGGTGGTAGGCCCCACGACATGACCTTCGAAGTGCTCCTGCGTCCACTGCGGAAGCCCGAGACGGAGAAACATCCGGGGGTCGGCGGTGGTGAGGTGCCGGCGACCGTCCGGGCTGACGTAACGCCGAAGCGGGAGCGTGCCGGTACGCGCACGGGCGAGCACCCACCCCTCGAGCGCGACGAACCGGTAGCCGTCCTTTTCGTCCCCGCGTTGGCCCTCCCAGTCCGGATGGGAAGTGGTCAGGTGCCCCCCGTGCTCGATGTTCCACCAGGTCCACAGCGGCTTGCCCGAGGCCGGTGCGCGGCCGAGCCGGTTGGAGAAGATCTGGCCCTCGGTTCGCAGGTGAGCGTAGTCCGGGGCTCGGTGGCTGACCGAGCCCGGCCCCGTTGTCTGGATGTCGTGGCGTGCCAGGGAGCTGCTCCACCAGGCGCACAATGGCACCGAGCCCGGGTACCACAACGGGAACACGTACCCCTCCAGCGCCTGCCACACGTAACCTGCCTTGGTGGCGCCACTGCGGCCGCGCCATGCCGGGTCGGTGGTGGTGAAATGGTCCTTCCGGCTGCTGCTGTACCAGCGGTGGAGTTCGACGGTCCCGTCAGGCTTCGACTTCGAGGGGTCGAAGACGTACGCCAGGTTCACCGTCGTCGTGCGCGATCGGGAGCCCGAGCTCCCGGGACCGGTCACGGGCACCTGTGCCGCACCGACCACACGGATGGAACCCGTCTTCACGTCGGTGAGGCGGCGGAGCATGACCATCCCCGCAGGGGCTGGAACAGTCGTGGGGTCCGTTCCGAACCCGTCGGTGCGGAAGAAGGTGTAGTCGGGGTCGCGGCGCGGGAAGGCGGCGGTCGTGCTGGCCCAGTCGGGGTTGGTGGTGGTGAAGAAGTCCGCGCGCACGGCGCTGTGCCACGTCTGGAGAGGGGCCAGGCCCCGCTTCACCCCGCCGTAGCGGCGGCCGAACAGGAGCCGGTCCACGTCGGTGTCGTCGACGTCCGCCGGACGGTCGGCGAGGTCCACGATGATGCCCAGCAGGTTGATGCTCGACTGCGGCCTCTGCGACCCATACCCCAGGACCTCCGGGTGGACCTCGGAGGTGATGTTCCCGGAGGGGTACGCGTATCCCTCGATGCGGTCGAACCGGGAGTCGGGGGTGCGCCGACGGCGGGGCAGCGGCCGGACGCGCTCGGGCCCGGCCCACGTCCACTCGGTCGTCAAGACGTGCTTCCCGGAGCCCTTCCAGAGGTAGAGCGGCACGGTTCCTGCCCGGGGTCGGTCGAAGACGTAGCCCTCCAGGGAACGCCACCGGTAGTCCGGGTCACGCCGCTGTCGGGGGCCGCCATGCCAGTCCGGGTCGGCCGTGGTGAAGTGGTCGTTCCGGCTCGGGCTGTACCAGCGGTGCAGCGGCACCATGTCCGGTGGTGCGCTCTCGCCCGGCTCCGGTAGGAGCACCCGGGCCTCCCAGCGCACCGGCTTGTAGCCCTCCGTCCCAGACTCCTCCGCCCAAGTCCGGTCGGTGGTGGTGGCGTGATCGCCGATGGCCTCGTTGAGGTACCGGCGCAGTGTGACCTGGATCACATTTCACAGGATGACGCAACGGCCGTCGGAGCGCCACGGGATTTGCGGGTGCCCCCGCGGGCCGCCGCGGCATCAAGCCCGCTGCCCCACCTGCCACCGCCGCGCCCACCATCGTCCAGGCGCTGGCGCAGGCGGTCGAGGCCGAGGGCTCGATCGCCGTGGAGATGTCCGCCGAGATCGCGGCGCGCTGGGCTCGATCGGATCGTCGAAGTTGGTTGTCGCGATCCGGCGGTTTGGCCACTTCAGACCAATGCGGCGACAACGTGATGTCCGTGCGACGGTCGGCCGTGCGAGATCAACTGGTCGAGCCACCGGCGCGTACGGCCGGACTCGGGTAGGCCGCCTGAAAGGCTGCTGCGTATTCGTTGGCTCGCCGAGCGGCCCTTCGTCGTACGCCAGTCCACGAAGGGCTGGCCTGGAGGAAGGGGCCGAAGCGTGAAGCGCCCCGGCCCCTGATGCAAAGGCCCGCACTGCTACTAGCCGATGTAGCAGGCTCCCTCTCCAGTCCCACCCACGGAGGTTGGCCAGGCAGAACCGTAGCCTCCGAATTCGTCGCGAGTGGCGATGTCGGTCGCGGTTCCGAGCACATGGTTTGTACTCGCGATGTTCCACTGGTAGTCGAGAAGAATCTTCCACAGATGCCCTGGGTAAGGCGTAACGCCGAAGCCCATGCTGTTGAAGTAGGGCGTACCAAACTGGCCGCCGAGCCCCTTCTGCCACCCACTCACCGCGTACAAGTGCCAGCTCGAGCCCTCGTAGAAGAAGACCCTCGCCCTCATGTAGACGTCCTGGTTGCCGGAATAGGCCGGGGAAATACCAGCGTACGACCAGCTTACGCTGACGTTACGATCTCCCCGGTACGAGTAGCACGAGACGCCGACATTGCCATTGAGGTTGCCTTGACCGGGCGAGCCCGTCGTGTAGACGTGGATCAAGCGCGCCTGTGCGCTCGAGACCATGACCAGCGAAGCAGCCACAGCCATGCCGGCGAGGACAATGCGCCGGATGCGGCGATTCTTCGTCTCCTGAATCGTCCCGTTCAACATCTCTTCCTCCTTCTGACTGGATCGCCCTGTGCGATCCGACGAGAGGAAGCCTCCTCAGGAGCGCTGATGCAGCTCTGATGCGCCGCTGAAGCGCGCTGGGCGCAGGCGCTGGCGCCTTTTCGAGCGGTGACGAGAGGGTCGGCCGCCCTCGGCGTCTGAACCCACGAGCCCGGGCCAGGCGAGCGCCGCAGCGAAGGGCAGTGGGATCCCGAAGGCGAGGAGGGCCCCGCGAATGCCGAGAACTGAGACGGCCAGGGGAGCGAGGAGGGCGCCGAGGGCGATGGCGACGAGGACGAGGCTCTCGAGGACGCCGAAGACCCGCCCGAGCGCTTCGCGGGGGGCCGACTCCTGGAGGAGCGTCAGGTGGGAGACGTCGACGAGCGTGTTGGCGACTCCGACCGCTGCGAGCGCGAGGAGCGCGAGCAGCGGTAGGGGCGAGAGCCCTACGAGCGCCGTCGCGCCGCCGTAGAGGAGGACGGAGAGGACGAAGACGTGCACGAGTCGGGAGGGGGCGAGGAGAAGTGCGAGGGGCGCGCCGAGGAGGCCGCCGATGCCGAGGGCGGCGCTCAGGTAGCCGACGCCCGCCTCGCCGAGCTGGAAGAGCTGCGAGCGCGGCGACGACGGTGAGGACGCCGAGGGCGCCGTAGACGAGGCTGACGAGCGCGTAGAGGCCGACGACGAGACGCAGGCGCGGCTGGTGCGCGATCAGGCGCAGGCCGGCCAACGCATTCCCTCGAGCAGCTGCTTGGCGCTCGTCCGCGGTCCGGCTCTCATCGACCTGGATGCGTGAGATCTGGAAGGCGGACCAAAGAAGTGTCGCCGCGGCGGCGAGGAAGACGACGCTCGGGCCGGAGAGGGCGAGGAGGAGACCCGCGAGGGCGGGTCCGACGAAGGCGGCGGCGCTCTCGATCGTGCTCGCGAGTGTGTTGGCGGCTGTGAGCTCGGCGCGGTCGCGGGCGAGGGTGGGGACGAGCGCCGCCTCGGCGGGGCCGAAGGCGCTCGAGCCGAGCGTGATCGCGACGGCGAGCATGTAGACGGCAACAGCGGGCGCCCCGGTCGCGGAACAAAGCGCACAGGCGACCATCGCGAGCGCGCGGCCGAGGTCGCTTGCGATCATCACCCGCGTGCGCGAATAGCGGTCGGCGAGGAGGGCGACCGCAGGGCCAAGAAGCGCGGCCGGCAGGAAGCGGACGAGCGAGGCGAGGCCAACACCGCTTGCGCCGCCCGCCTCGTAGGCAAACAAGGCAAGCGCGACCGTGTACGCCCAGGCCCCGCAGGCAGTCCCCGCCCAAGCGAGCTGCAGGCGACGCAAGCCATGGTTGCGGGCGACCGCCCGCAGGGGAAGGAATGCGGCCAAAAGACGCGCCCTGCCGGTCCTCTCGTTCGCGGGGGTCGATACCGGTGTCCTGTCAGTACTCATCAGCTTGCTCCTCGGAGGGGGCGAGGGCGGCGAAGTCGACCTCCGCCACCCTCGGCCTCGCTTGCGTCTCTAGCTCGGGCGCGTGCCCCGAACTTCGACTACTTGCGCTTCTTCGTGCGGAACCTGGCTCGCGGCATCTCTCCTCCCTTCCACGGCATCGGTGGTCACGAAGCGCTCTCGGCGAGCGCGGAATAGGCAAACGGATGGCGGAAGACCTCGAGCGCCCGCTCGGGGGGCGCGGGAATCTCGTGCGTCTCCTCGCTCTTGGCGTCGTAGACGAAGACCGTCAGGCTTCTCTCGGAGCGGCTCCAGAGGAGCGAGACCTCGAGGCCGTCGCTCTCGCGGTAGTCGAGCTCCTCGAACAGATGGGGGCTGTGGATGGTGGCGCTCATTGCCTTCCTCCTCTGCTTCTCACCGACCTGATGTGGGAGAGCGTGCGCTCGAGCGCTGATGCGGGGCTGACGGCGCGCTGACGCCTGCGCCCGAGCGCCGAGCGGCTTCTCCCGGCACCCTCCACCTGTTAGCGTCCGGGCCTGGCTGTGGTGGAGGTGTGAGCGTGGACTACCGGCTGCTCGGCCCCCTGGAAGTGCTGCGAGACGGCGGTCCGCTCGCGCTGCCCGCCGGGAAGCCGCGCACCGTGCTCGCGCTCCTGCTCCTGCGAGCGGGTGACGTCGTTTCCACGGATGTGCTTGCTGAGGCGCTTTGGGAGGGGCGGCCGCCCCCCACTGCCGCCAACGCCATTCAGGGCCACGTCGCCCAGCTGCGGCGCCTGCTCGGACGGGAGGCGATCACGACCCGCCCGCCCGGCTACCTGCTCGCCCTCGCCGAGGGGGACACGCTCGACCTCGCCCGCTTCCAGCAGCTCTTCCGGGCGGGGCGGGAGGCGCTCGCCGCCGGCCATCCAGCCGAGGCAGCCCGCCTGTTAGGCGAGGCGCTCGACCTCTTCCGGGGCGCGCCCATTTCCGACTTTCGCTACGAGCCCTTCGCGCAGGCAGAAGCCGGCCGCCTCGAGGAGCTGCGTCTTGCCTGTTTGGAGGAGCGGATCGAGGCCGAGCTTGCACTCGCCCGGCACACTGAGCTCGTTGGCGAGCTGGAGGCGCTCCTCGCCGAGCATCCGTTGCGCGAGCGTCTACACGGCCAGCGGATGCTCGCCCTCTACCGCTCCGGACGCCAGGCCGAAGCCCTCGAGGCCTACCAAGAAGCACGACACCGGCTGGTCGGGGAGCTGGGCATCGAGCCGGGCGAGGAGCTGCAGGCCCTCAACCGGGCGATCCTCACCCACGACCCCACCCTCGCCGTCGAGGCGCCGCCTCCCCGCCCGCAGACGAACCTGCCCGCCCCGCCCACCCCGCTGATCGGACGCGCGCGCGAGCTGGACGAGCTGGAGACCCTCCTCGCCCGCCCGGAGGTGCGCCTGCTCACCCTCACCGGCCCCGGCGGCGTCGGCAAGACCCGCCTCGCGCTTGCCCTCGCCGAACCCCTGTCTCTTCGCTACCCGGACGGCACTTTCGCCGTCTTCCTCTCGTCCCTGCGCGATCCGGCCCTTTTCCCGAGCGTCATTGCCCAAACGCTCGGCCTGCGCGAGCAGGCAGGTGAGCCGCCTGAGGAGACGCTCGCCACCTACCTGAACGAGCGAAGCGTGTTTCTTGTACTCGACAACCTCGAGCACCTGCTCGCCGCCGCCCCCGTCGTGGCGGCGCTGCTCGCCCGCGCCCCCGGCCTCACCCTGCTCGTCACCAGCCGCGAGCCGCTCCACGTAGCAGGCGAGCAGCTCTTCGAGGTGCCCCCGCTCGCAGTACCGGAGTCAACGCCGGCAGATGCCCAGGCCGCGCTCGCGCACGAGGCGGTCGCCCTCTTCGTCGAGCGCGCACGCGCCGCCGATGCCGGCTTCGCCCTCGACGATGCCAACGCGACTGCCGTAGCCGAGATCTGCGCCCGCCTCGACGGGCTTCCGCTCGCGATCGAGCTCGCCGCCGCCCGCATCCGTGTCCTGCCACCCGAAGCGCTCGCCAAACGGCTCCAACGGCGCCTCACTCTCCTCACGAGCGGCACCCGCGAGGCCGAAGAGCGCCAACGCACCCTGCGCGCCACAATCGCCTGGAGCCACGAGCTCCTCACTGAAGAGGAGAAGACCCTCTTCGCCCGCCTGGCCGTCTTCGTCGGCGGCTGCCGCCTGGAGGCCGCCGCCGTCTGCGACCCCGACGGCGACCTCGGCCTCGACCTCCTCGACGGGCTCGCCTCCCTGCTCGAGAAGAGCCTCCTCCGCCAGCGCACCGACCCCGACGGCGAGCCCCGCTACTGGATGCTCGAGACGATCCGCGAGTACGCCGGCCAGCAGCTTGACGCACGAGGCGAAGCGAACGCACTCGCTCGAGCGCACGCGGAGTACTACGTTGAGGTTGCCGAGGCCGCCAAACCGGCGAGTTCATCGACGCTCGCGCCCAACTCGGTCGAGCGGATCGCTTCCGAGTATGACGATTTCCGCGCTGCCATCTCGTGGCTAGCACTCCAGCCGGATCTGAACGATGCCGAACTTCGACTCGCGGTGGCTCTCTGGGGTTTTTGGTGGCTTCGCGAATATGCGAGCGAAGGATTGGGATTCCTGTCCGGCGCTCTTGAGCGCGCCAGCGAACAGCCTTCTCATCTCCGATTGGAGGCGCTCTTTGGGCTCGGGAATCTGGCTAATAGACAGGCGCAGTTTCAAACGGCTGAGCGTTACTGGAGCGAGGGCCTCAGCCTCGCACTTGAGAGCGAAGACTCGCTCGCTATCCTCCGATTCATGCGCGGTCTCGGGGGTCTGGCGCAAGAACACGGGGACTACACTCGGGCTCGATCTCTCCTCGAGGAAAGCGTCAGACTGGCGCGCAAGGCCGGCAAGCCCGAGGAACTCGCCCACTCGCTAATCAACCTTAGCGACCTTGCGCTTGAGTTGAGGGACTACACGCGCACGGCCGAACTCTGTAAGGAAGGTCTGATTCTGTGCCGAGAAGCGAATGACTTCTGGGGAGCTGCAACGCTGTTGGGGAACCTGGGGACTGCCGCGTTGGGGGATGGGCTCGACGGGGTCGCGCGCGAACATTTCGTCGAGGCCCTCGGTGTCTATCGTGAGCTGGGGGACCTGGCTGGGATTGCTTTTTGCCTCTTTGGATTCGCCCAACTTGCAGTCCGCGATGACCAAGCTCGCGCAGCTCAGCTCCTTGGCAGCTCGGAGAGCCTGCTCGAGCGTGCAGGTGCGTCACTTGGAAGCACTGAACGAAGTACCTGGGACGAGCTCGTCACGACGGTCCGCGCTGGACTGGGGAACGAGCGATGGGCAATGATGCGCAGCCTCGGCAGGAGGTTGACCCTCGAGCAGGCGGTGGAGGCGGCTCTGGCACAGGAGTCCACTCTGGGCGAGCGCTCAGGCGCGGCCCATTAGCTCCTTGGAGTTCTCCCGCTCTCCGGACCTCCGAGCGCTTGGTCAGCAGCGCGGTCGGTGTGCAAGGAGGTGCGTCATGCGACAAGGGTCTCAGCGGCCCTATCCGCCGGAGTTCCGGCGTGAGACGATCAGCTTGGCCAAGGCATGGGCACGCGGCGGCATCTGCCACGGGCTTCTATCGAGCGCTCGCCCGCCTGCAACGCTGGCTGGCGACGAGGGGCGGGTTAGTCGGCCGGTCGGCTCGACCTTCGAGGCTGATCGGCCCGGTCAGGACGCGAAGGTGTCTGAGAAGCGGCACAGGAACGCCGGCGACGCTCCGAGGCGTGCCCGCACCGGCTGGGGGTTGCCTCAACCAGCAGCCGGAGTTCACGATCATGCAACAGCGAACGCTTCAGCGTAGTCGAGGCGCTCCGGCCAGCTGGTCCGTTTGCGCTCAGCGCAAGGTTGGACGAGTTTCTGAGCCGAACCGTCATCGGTGCGCTCCGTCTAGCCGTGGGACCCACAGACGTGTGAGACGCGGCTGATTGGCGGTTGGCCGCCGAGTGAGCTGTGCGGTCGGTGGTTGTTGTACCAGCGGAGGTAGCCGGGGAGCGCGCGGGCGCGGTGGCTGCTGGTTGGGTAGGCGAAGCGGTAGGCCCATTCGCGCAGGAGCGTTTTCACGAGTGCTTCGGCCTTGCCGTTGGTCTGCGGGCGGCGGGGGCGGGTGTAACGGCGGCCGATGCCCAGCTGAGCGCAGGCGGCCGCCCAGGCGCGTGAGCGGTAGCCGTTGCCGTTGTCGGAGAGGACGCGCTCGATGGTGATCCCGCGCTCGCGGTACCAGCCGACGGCGCGGCGGAGGAAGGCGACGCACTCGTCGGGGCCTTCGCCCGGCAAGAGCTCGGCGTAGGCGAGACGGGAGTGGTCGTCGATCGCGAGGTGCAGGTACTGCCAGCCCGCGTGGCGGCTGCGTGTCAGCCGGTCGCCGTGGATGCGCTTGCCGACCGTCCAGAAGCGGCCGAGCCGCTTGATGTCGACGTGCACGAGCTCGCCCGGCCGCTCACGCTCGTAGCGGACAATCGGCCCACGGGCCGGGCGGCGCAGGCGGGAGACGCCATGGCGGCGCAGCACCTTCCAGACGGTCGAGGCGGGCAGGCCGAGCTGGGCGGCGACGATCAACGGCCCCGCCTTCGCGAACGCACGCGCCTCGAGGATGCGCTGCTCGAGCCCCGCGGCAGCCGCCGCGGCTGACGGCGGGGCACCGGCGGACGGTCGGCCAGCCCCACCCAGCCACCCTCCTGATAGCGACGCCAGAGCCGATAGCCGGTCGCGCGGCTCGCACCGCAGGCGGCCGCGGCCGCCGGCGGGCTGTGGCCGGCGAGCACGAGCGAGACGAGACGGCAGCGCGACTCGAACGAGAAGCGCATCCGTCGCGGCGGCTGCGTAGCGTTGGTCATACCGGGCCTCCTTCGCGAGCTGGGGTATCGACAACCGCCAGACTCGCGAGAGGCCCGGACACAATCAGCCGTCTCGCAGGTGTGTAGGCAACAGATCTAGCCGCCGGCGCTCCAGCCAACAGCGATCAGGCCACAACCACTTAACAGAGTTTCGGACAGACCCGCGATTGGGAGCCACCGAATGAGTCCCTTCGGCTGTCCAACTCACTCGGAGCCCGACGTTTCCAGCTGAGCCGGTAAGGTCGAGGGCTCCTCGCTCGAACTCTGCACGTCGAGCGGACCGCCAAGCGCCAGCTGGACGGCTTCCATCTCCGTCATCGCCTGACCCTCGGCGCACCTACTGGCGAACCAGTCTGGTGAGGCATCGCGGGCCGGGATAAGCCAGCGCTGGTGGATGCGCAACTCCGCAAGGGACATCGAGCGATGCGTGCTGTCACGGATGGCCTCGGCCGCTCCCCAAAGCCGCGCTGCGCGAGCCAGGTCGCCGCCCGCGACAGCAACACCTGCGAGCGTGGAAAACGATTCCGCAGCGATCGCTTTGTCACCCAGCCTCTCAACCTGTTCGAGGGCCTGGAAAGCCAGCGTCCCCGCGAGTTCAAAATCCCCCTCGAAGAGCGCGACCAAGGCGAGATTGCTGCCTTGCTGAGCCTTTGCCGGCTCGTCATCCGTCTTCGAAGCGAAACGAAGCGACTCTGCAAACAGGGACCGGGCCTGCTCGTAGTCCCCTTGGAGAAGCGCGACCCAGCCTAGATTGCCGCGTGCGCGGCCAGCGTAGATGTCGTCTCCGGCGTCCATGAAGAGTCGGATCGCTTCTTGAAGAAGCGCAGCGGAGCGCGTCGGACCATCCTCGTCCAACGTTGAGGCGAGGTTCATCAACGTCGCAGCCTCAAGCCCGCGATCGCCAAGGTCATGCGCCATCGATCGCGCGCGCTCGGCGAGGATCTGTGCTTCCTCTGGCGCTCCAATGTGTAGCTTGGCCCACGCCAGGCGGGTCGTGGCTTCCGCCGTCGCGTACGGCTCATGGTGTTCCTCGAGGGTCGCGAGAGCTTCCTCTAGACAGGCAATGCCTTCTTCGTAAGCGCCGATATTCGGAGTGAGGAAGCCAACGCCCACAAGAGCCTTCGCATACGCGGCACTCGATCTCGATCCTCGACCCCGTTCAAGTGCATCCTTAATCGACGCCACCCCCTCCTTCGACTCGCCGCGGAGGTCCCAGAAATGAGCCAGAGCAGCGACAAGTCGAAGCGCCGATTCGGGCGCCTCGAGTAGCGACCAACCGACTGCAGCCCGTAGGTTCGCTTGCTCTGCTTTCAGTAGGTCGAGCCAGGCGAGTTGTCGGGGCCCGCGAAGCTCGACCTTGGCACGTTCGGCGAGATCTTGGTAGTAGTTGGCGTGCCTCCGTGCGGTTCCGTCTGCTTCGCCTGCTGCATCGAGCCGCTCCGCTGCGTACTGGCGGATCGTTTCGAGCATCCAGTAGCGGGGTTCCCCGTCGGGATCGCTTCGTCGGCGGAGGAGGCTCTTCTCCACCAGGGAGGACAAGTTGTCGAGAAGCTCAAGGTCTAGCTCTGTGTCTACCTCGGTGAGGACGTGGCTCGCCTCCGTACGGAAGCCCCCGACGAAGGCGGAGAGGCGGGCGAAGAGGGTCTTCTCCTCGTCGCTGAGGAGGTTGTGGCTCCAGGCGATCGTTGCGCGGAGCGTGCGCTGGCGCTCCTCGGCCTCGCGGGTGCCGCTGGTGAGCAGGCTGAGCCGGTGTTCGAGTCGTCGTGCGAGCGCGGCCGGGGGGAGGGCGCGGATGCGGGCGGCGGCCAGCTCGATCGCGAGCGGGAGTCCGTCGAGGCGGGCGCAGATGGCGGCGACCGCGGCGGCGTTCCCGTTGTCGAGCGCGAAGCCGGCGTCGGCCGCCGCGGCGCGCGCGACGAAGAGAGCGACCGCATCGTGCGCGAGCGCGGAGGCGGCGTCGGCGGGCACCGAGGCCGGTACGGGGAGTGGGGGGACGTCGACGAGGTGTTCGCCGGCGATCCGGAGCGGTTCGCGGCTGGTGGCGACCAGGGTGACGGCGGGGGCGCGCGCGAGGAGGGTGGCTACTATGGGGGCAGCGGCAAGCAGGTGCTCGAGGTTGTCGAGGCAGAGCAGCAGCGTTCGCTCGCTCACGTAGGTGGCGAGCGCCTCTTGTGGCGTCTCGCTTGCTCTTTCGCGCAGCCCGAGCGTTTGCCCGACGGCGCTGGGGAAAAGCGCCGGATCGCGCAGCGAGGAAAGAAAGACAACGAAGACACCGTCCGCGTAGCGGGGGAGCAAGCGTTCGGCGAGCGCGAGGGCGAGCCGTGTCTTGCCGACGCCGCCGGGGCCGGTGAGGGTGAGCAGGCGCACCTCGGGGCGGGCGAGAAGAGTCTCCAGCTCGTCGAGCTCGCGCGTCCGCCCGACGAGTGGGGTGGGCGGAGCGGGCAGGTTCGTCGCCGGGCGCGCCGACGGCGCCTCGACCGCGAGGGCAGGATCGTGGGCGAGGATCGCCCGGTTGAGGGCCTTGAGCTCCTCGCCCGGCTCGATCCCCAGCTCCTCGACCAGGCGGCTGCGCGCCTGCTGGTAGGTCTCGAGCGCCTCTGACTGGCGGCCGGAGCGGTAGAGGGCGAGCATCCGCTGCCCGTGCAGGCGCTCGCGCAGCGGGTGCTCGGCGAGGAGAGCCTCCAGCTGGCCGACGAGCTCTGCGTGGCGGGCGAGGGCAAGCTCGGCCTCGATCCGCTCTTCCAGACAGGCGAGACGAAGCTCCTCGAGACGGGCGGCCTCCGCCTGCGCGAAGGGCTCGTAGCGAAAGTCCGAGAGAGGCACCCCTCGGAAGAGCGCGAGCGCCTCACCAAGAAGGCGAGCCGCCTCGCCCGCATGCCCGCCCGCGAGCGCCTCCCGCCCCGCGCGGAAGCGCTCCTCGAAGCGAACCAGGTCGAGCGTGTCCTCTTCGCCCAGGACGAGCAGGTAGCCGGGCACACGCGTGGCGATCGCCTCCCTGCCGAGCAGGCGGCGCAACGTGGCCACGTGCCCCTGGATCGCGTTTGCCGCCGTGGCAGGCGGGCGCCCTGCCCAAAGCGCCTCCGCGAGCGCATCGCTGGAGACGACGTCACCCGCGCGCAAGAGCAGGAGCGCGAGCAGCAGCCGCGGCTTCCCCGCCGGCAGGGCGAGCGCCTCTCCTCCCCGCACCACCTCCAAGGGGCCGAGCAGCCGAAACTCCACGCTCACACCTCCACCGCAGCTACGTCTTGACGCTAACAGGGCACGCGGCAGGACGAAAGGGCCGCCATGCCCGGAACGGGCGTCGCCTCAGCGTCGCGTCAGCGCCGCATCAGCGCCCGCACGCACGCTCTCGTCCACCAAGTCGGTGCGAAGGAGAAGGAGGAAGACGATGAGCGTTACGAGCGACAGCCCGCAGCTTTTCGAGGACTCGCCTACCGCGAGAGCGACGGCCTCGAGGTCTCGCTCCTGTGGAGCCGCTCGGAGGGCAGCCTGACCGTCGTCGTCTACGACGCCAAGAGCGAGGAGACGCACGAGATCCCCGCGCCGCCGGATCGGGCGCTCGAGGTCTTCCACCACCCCTTCGCCCAGGCGGCGCTCGCCGCGAGTGCCGCCTGACCCGCCTCCGTGCGAGAAGGGAGGAGCGATGCCGCGCGCCAGGTTCCGCACGAAGAAGGGCAAGTAGCCACCCGCGCAGTGCAGGTGGTCCGAGGAGACGTTGGCCAGAGGGTGGCGGAGCCGGAGTCCGCCACCCTCGGCCCGAGCGAGAGGCACACGATGAACACCGAGACGTCGACAACAGCCAGAAGCGCAGGCAAGCGCACGGCGCGGGCGCGCCTCGCGGCGGCGTTCTTACCCCTGCGCGCGCTCGCAGGCAATCGCGACCTGCGGCGCCTGCAGCTGGCCTGGGCGGGTACTTCCTGCGGGGCGTGGGCGTACACGGTTGCGCTTGCCCTCTTCGCCTACGAGGCGGGCGGCGCCGACGCGGTCGCGCTCGCCTCGCTTGCCCGCTTCCTGCCCGCCGCCGTCCTCGGCCCGTGGCTCGCGGCGCTTGCCGACCGCTACCGGCGCACGCGGGTGATGGTCGCGAGCGACCTTGGCCGTGCGGGCGCGATGGCCGCTTGCGCTCTCTGTGCGACGAGCGGCGCACCGGCGATCGCCGTCTACCTGCTCGCGGTCGCGATCACGCTCGGGACGAGCGTCTTCAACCCGGCCGAGGCAGCCCTCGTGCCACCCTCGCCCGCGACCGCGACGAGCTGGCGGCCGCGAACACACTTACGAGCACGATCGACAGCCTTGCCGCCATCATCGGCCCCGCGCTCGCAGGCATGCTGCTCGCTCTCTCGGGTCCGAGCGTCGTCTTCCTCGCCGCCGCGGCGACCCTCCTTTGGTCTGCCCTCCAGATCTCGCGCATCGACGAGGCGGGCGCGACACCCGACGCTGACGCCCCTGACCGTGACGTCCTTGCCGGCCTTCGCCTGCTCGCGCGCGCCCCACGCCTGCGTCTCGTCGTCGGCCTCTACGCGCTCGTCAGCCTCGTCTACGGCGCCCTCGGCGTCCTCACCGTCGTCGCCGCGCTCCAGCTCTTCGGACTCGGCGAGGCGGGCGTCGGTTACCTGACCGCCGGCTTCGGGATCGGCGGCCTCCTCGGCGCGCCCCTCGCCCTCCTCCTCGCACCCTCCCGACTCGTGCACGTCTTCGTCCTCTCCGTGCTCCTCTACGGCGGCGCGACGGCGCTCGTAGGGCTCTCGCCCCTACCGCTGCTCGCGCTCCTCGCGCTCGCAGCGGTCGGAGCCGCCAACACGCTCATCGACGTCTCCCACCTGACGCTCCTCCAGGAGTGGGCCCCCCGCGAAGCGCTCGGGCGGGTCCTCGGCGTCCTCGAGAGCCTCGTCCTCGTCGCAATCGCCTTCGGCGCCCTCCTCGCCCCGCTCGCCGCCTCGGCCCTAGGCACCCGGGGCGCCCTCCTCGCCTTCGGAATCCTCCCGGCCCTCGTCGCACCGCTCGCCTCGCCTCGACTTGTGAGCGCAGAAACCGTCGCCGGCCGTGGATCCTGCCGTCGCCTCCGGCGCTTGCATCGGCGCCTTCGCTTCGCCGGCATCAGCGCCACGTCAGAGACACATCAGCGCCCCTAGGCAGGCTCCTCGCATCGGATCGCAGAGGGCGATCCCGCCACAGGAGGAAGCGCGATGCACACGACCACTCAGAGTGCCGACGGGGGCGGCGCAGCGAATAGGCGACGGAGGCTCGTCAAACTCGCGGCAGCAACCTTGGCTGTCGCAGCGACCGTCGCCGGCGTTTCGACCGAGACCGCGTCCGCCGTCAGCGTGACGAAGAACGGTTGTGTCGGCAAGGTCCAGGTACCGGTGATCAAGGGCTATAACTACGGCGCTGCGTCCTACGGCGCCCCGACGTTCGTCTTCCCCACGCGCTTCGTGTGGCGCTCCACCTGCTACTCGAAACGCACGCAGGTGGTTACCGTCCGCTACCGCCTCTGGGGGTACATGCGCAACACGCAGGGTTGGCAGAAGCGGGTCGAGGTGACCAGGAGCGCCAGGGTGCGGCCCGGATATGGGGCGTGGATCCGCGAGCTCACGGGTTATTCACCAAACGCGGACATCAGCGGCGACGTACTCGTCAAGTGGAAGCTGACCAACGGTAGGCTGATCGGCTCCAAGTATTTGAACTACAACGCGATCGGCGACTACCGATGCGTCACGGTCCGCTGCGGAGTCTTCCCGAATGCTGCGATGGGGGCGTTCATCCACTTCGTCACGGGGTACTAGCCGACACTGCAAAACCGGCGACAGCCGTCGTTAGGCGGCTGTCGCCGCGTTCCGCTCGGCGGCGCCCTCGCCCCTCGCCACTCCAGGCGGTCGGTTCCCCAACAGACTCTGATGTACTCGGATTAAAGTTCCGCTGCTTCTCCGGACATCCCGAGCGCTTGGCGAGAGTCTCCTCGTCAGGCGAGGAAGGAGAAGAGAGATGCCTCGAGATGCACGGGGCCGTACCCGCCGGAGTTCCGCCGTGGGGCCGTCCGTCTGCTCGAGACGAGCGGCCGCTCGATTCCGAAGGTCGCCGCGGAGCTCGGCGTCAGCAGCGAGTCGCTGCGGCTGTGGGGAAGGCAAGAGCAGTCGACCGTGGCGAGCGCGACGACGGGCTGACGAGCGATGAGCGGAGGAGCTCCGCAGGCTCCGCCGCCAAGTGCGCGAGCTCGAGCAAGAACGCGAGATCCTCAAGCGAGCGGTGACCTTCGTGCGGGAGACCGATCGGCGGTGACGCTCTACCGGCTGATCGACGAAGAGAGCCGCCGCCAGCCCGTCTCCCGCCTCTGCCGGACTCTCGGCGTCACCCGCTCCGGCTTCTATGGCGGCGCCAGCCGCTCTGCGACCGCGCGATCGCCGACTGGCTTTTGACCGAGCAGATCCGCAGCGATCTTCGACGAGAGCGAGCAGACCTACGGCTCGCCGCGTGTCTTCAAGGAGCTGAGGCTCGGTCGTGGTCTGGCGATCGGCGAGAAGCGCGTCGCCCGGCTGATGCGCCAGGCGGGGCTGGTCTCGGTCTATTCGAAGAAGCGGAAGGGCTCGAGGACGCGGCGAAGGAGCACCCGCTCGCCCCCGATCTCGTCTGCCGCGACTTAGCCGTCGAGGGGCCCGACCGGCTGTGGGTCGCTGACTTCACGCAGCTCACGAGCTGGACGGGGACCGCCTACATCGCCGAACCGCCCGGCTATCTGCTTGCACTCGCCGAGGAAGAAACGCTCGACCTCGCTCGCTTCGAGAACCTCTTTAGGGCGGGCCGGGAGGCACTCGCGAGGGGTCTGTCCGAACCTCTGTGCAAGTGGCGTGGCCTGACGGCTGCCGGCTGATCCGGTGGCAGGAGGGAGCGCACCGATGACGGACGAGGGTAGGGAGGCGCCGACAGGCGTCTCGCGTGGGGAGCTGGCGCCGGTCGATCCGCCTGGCTCGATGCAGGAGTGGGCGGAGCGGCTGGTCGCGAGGGCGCGTGAGGAGGGTGCGGCTTGACCGGTGAGGGCGGCCTGCTGACCGATCTGATGCGGCACGTGTTGCAGACCGGCCTCGAGGTCTAGCTGTAGTTCGTCGACGCGTATCGGCGCTACTGCTGGCCTGTCCGCTCGCTCGACGACCTCAGCTTCGCGCCCTTCCACCTCCTCGCAAGCGAGGGCGCGGTGCACATCGACAAGGACCACCTCTGGCACATGACCACGCTCGCCGCTCTCGCCGAGGCGAACGCCGAGACCCTCCAGGCCACGAAGTACCTACTGGTCGAGACCACCGACCGCGAGAGCGAGAAGGCGGGCACCGAATGGTGGCTCGAGCTCACCGAAGCCGGCGGCGAAGGCATGGTCGTCAAGCCCGCCGACTTCGTCGCACGCGGGCGGCGCGGCCTGGTTCAGCCGGCGCTCAAGTGCCGCGGCCGCGAGTACCTCCGCATCATCTACGGGCCCGAGTACACCGAACCCAAGAACCTCGAACGGCTCCGCGAACGCGCCCTGGGACGCAAGCGCTCCCTCGCCGAGCGCGAGTTCGCGCTCGGCATTGAAGGCTTTGAGCGATTCATCCGAAACGAGCCGCTCCGACGCGTCCACGAATGCGTCTTTGGAGTACTCGCCCTCGAGTCCGAACCCGTCGATCCGAGGTTGTAAGCAGTGGAACCGCGGCACACCGCCGAGCAAGGGATGACCATCTGCTCGCTCGTGGGCTAGAGCATCCACGGGACTTGAGCTCGGGGGAACCGCGATCCCGACGAGATGGGCGTGTGCATCAAGCCGCGCGGATACGTCATCGGCCTGCAGCGGTTGTGTGCTCGAAGCGCGAGCACCGCGCCGACGACCCCATCATGGTTACGCTTGGCGGCTAATTTATCGGCAGGGCAATTGCTCGGCTTCTTTTCTTCGCAGTCCCGACAGTGATGCCGCCGCATCTTCGAATTGATCTCTTGCCAACGTCGGATGTTTGAGCTATCCTCCTACCCGGCAGAACTACGAAACGATGCTGATGACAGTCAACACCCGTACGTTCCTTCGCGAAGCGGCCGAGGCCGCCTCGGCGTTGCCGTGCTGGCACAAGCCCGTCGATAACGGGAGCCAGGCCGGCTACGTGCTAGCCCTTGCTGAGAGGTGGATGCGCTAGGAAACTAGCCGCATAGCAGCTCGACGCGAGGGCGACCGGGAGGTCGCCTTCGTCGTTTAGGAGGCGAAGAAGAGAATCGGAACAGAAGGGTGATGCCCAGCTTGAACAAGGTTTAGATCGAATCGAGGCCCCGCCTGAGAGAGAAAGACCCTCGGCGTGTCGCGTCGTGAAATAGCGCTGGTAATTATGCGTTAGCTTTTGTCTGCACTTTTTCGAGCGCACTTCGAGATTCGGGCTCCAAGGCTCCTCCACGTAGGACGACACCCCTATCCGGCTGTGCGCATCCGGCGGGGCGGCGATCCAGGGCAGAAGGGTAGGCGAGTGGCTTAGAAAACATCGTTCGGCTGGGCTGAACGAGACATGACGCGCGTCGCTCGCCGAGCAGGCTCGTTGCTGCGTCGACCTCCACTCTTCGACTGGAGGTGGACGGAGAAGCGGGACTCTGCCGGCCCGCGCCCTTAGCCATCGTCGGCAGCTAGAAAGGAAGGACGCTATGTCGAGCGAGACGCTGGAGCGCCGCTTCGGCACCGTCGGCGCGCGTCTCAAGGTCGCGGAGAAGCCGTGGCGGGGTGAGCCGCGCATCGACATCCGCAGGGACGGTCGTGGTGAGTACTTCGACGTGCGCTTCGCCGGCGGCGGGCGCGACGTCGAGCTCGAGGTCGTCGACGTACAGCCGCGCGACCGGCACCTGCTCCTCCTCGCCCGCATCGGTGAGGAGAAGAGCAAGTTCCTCTGCGGTCACGACGAGCGGCACTGGTTCGTCGCCGCCGTTCCCGAGGCGGCACGCGGTGTTACCGGCGTCCTGACCGCGAAGGCGGCGCTGCAGCCCTCGGCGGTGCGCGCGCTCGTGGAGCGGAGGCGCCCGAAGGATCCGTTCCGTCGCCGCAACGCCGCCTACCTTCGCCAGGGCGAGTGGTTCTTCGTCCCGGCCGCCGGGATCGATCCGCCGGCCGCTCTCGTGCTTCGGAACGAGCCGCTCACGCGCGGGGCCGGGAACGCGCACGTCATGCAGTTCGCCTACCGGCGCGGCGGCGACGTCGTCTACGTCAGCCGCCGCTACCCGACCGGCCTGAGCCAGGCGCGCTTCGAGCGCCTCCCCGAGCGGGAGCGCAAGAGGCAGAGCTGGCAGCAGTTCCTTCGCGACCCGGAGGTGTATGCGAAGGGCGCCGTTCGCCATCCCGAGCACGCGACGACCCACCTCCCCGGATGGCACCGCGTGTTCATGAACACCGAGCAGGGCGCACGCGCGATGCGGCACGTCGCCTTCATCGACTGAGAGGCGGGGCGCGAAGCGTTGCGCCCCTTCTCTCGCCGTTCCGGGATCGTCTAGCAGGAAGGACGCCACGCTCTGAACGTGGAGACCGAGGTTCGACTCCTTGTCCCGGAGCTGACGGGCGAGTAGCTCAGACGGCAGAGCGCTTGTCTTACAAGCAAGAGGTCGCTGGTTCGACTCCAGCCTCGCCCATCGTGTGGCCGTAGCTCAGCCGGTAGAGCGCCCGCCTGAAACGCGGGGCGCCGCAGGTTCGATCCCTGCCGGCCACACCTCCGGCTCCGTAGCTCAAACGGCAGAGCTCCCGGTTCTTACCCGGGAGGGTGCAGGTTCGACGCCTGTCGGGGCCACTCTGGAAGGACTGCCACTGGCGCGGTACCCCGTCTCGAAAACGGGTGGGCCTCCGGGTCTTGGGGGTTCGACTCCCTCTCCTTCCGCCTCGCGGAGGCATGGCCGAGCTGGAAAGGCAGCGCCGTGCTAAGGCGTAGGGCGGTTCCCGCCCCGCAGGTTCGAGTCCTGCTGCCTCCGCCTCGTTCCGGCGTAGTCGAGTCGGTAAGACGCGCGACTGTTAATCGCGAGGGGCAGGTTCGAGTCCTGCCGCCGGAGCCTCACGCCCCCGTGGTCGAAACGGGCAATGACGCCGGGCCCTCAACCCGGAAGCTGCGGGTTCGAGTCCCGCCGGGGGTGCTTCATCGGCTGGCTGTAGGGGAGACTGGCCGCCCCGCCGGCTTCGGGAGCCGGAGATCGCAGGTTCGACTCCTGCCAGCCAGACTTGCGCGGTAGAGGAGCGGCTGTCCTCGCGAGCCTCATGAGCTCGAGATCGTGGGTTCGAATCCCACCCGCGCTACCTGGGGGCGTAGCTCAGACGAGCAGAGCGCTCGCTTGTCAGGCGAGAGGCCGCCGGTTCAAGTCCGGTCGTCCCCGCTTCGTGGTGGCCGTGGTGTAGAGGGAAGCATCCGGGGTTGTGAGCCCCGCGGCGCCGGTTCGAGCCCGGCCGGTCACCCCTTGCGGACGCTGAGCATCGGTGAGCTCAACGGGCTGTAACCCCGCCGCCTCGCGCTGTGGTGGTTCGACTCCACCCGTCCGCACCTTGGGGATGTAGCTCAAATGGAAGAGCGCCTCGCTTGCACCGAGGAGGAGTGGGTTCGACTCCCGCCGTCTCCACCTTCGAGCCTCCGTAGTGTCAACGGCAAGCACGCGCCCTTTGTACGGCCGAGGTGCGGGTTCGACTCCTGCCGGAGGCTCCTCCCTACGCCCGTAGCTCAGTGGAGAGAGCGCTGCTCTGCGACGGCAGAGGCCGCTGGTTCGATTCCAGCCGGGCGTACTACTTTGCGGACGTAGCTCAGAGGGAAGAGCACCGGGCTCCACCCGGAGGGGCCCGTTCGAGCCGGGCCGTCCGCTCTCGAAGGCCCGTGGTGTAAACGGGAGCACGGCGAGCTCCAACCTCGCCGGTCCGGGTTCGATCCCTGGCGGGCCTGTTGGACGATCGTCGCGGGCCGGAGCGGCTCGGTTATCTATGGGAGAGCGGCGGAGCTTCGGGCCCGTGCGGTTCGATCCCGCGCATTCCGACCGCATCTCACGACCGCGACGTAGGACTTGCTGCGGGCCGGGACGTCCGTTATCGGTTTATCAGGTCGCGGGTTCGAATCCTGTCCGGGGCACTCCGTGCTCCGGTAGCTCAGTGGGTAGAGCGCCCGGTCCGTGCTGTCTCCATGACCGCAGCAACCTCTTCCGAGATGTCGGACCGCGGGCCGGAGAGGATCGGTTATCTCTCACCCTGGGAGCACGGGAGGCCGAGAACCTCCGCCCGGCGACGCCGGGTCTCCACCCGATCTTCACCCCACGACCGCGTGTCCGCGCTTGGGCTGCGGGCCGGAGTAGGAGCGGTTATCGGTCAGAGCGCCCGGGCCCTGTCCGGGAGGTCGCGAGCTCGACACTCGCCCGCACCTGGGAAACCAGGTCGCGGTAGCTCAGTTCCCCGCCCTGCGACGACACGACCGCAGCCCTGCTCTTTCCGCGGGCCGGAGTAGTTCGGTTACCACCGGGGCTGGTTGAGCACGGCTCGCCAGCTGAACCTGATCACGCCACCACGACCGCGGCTTGGCGGCAGGTCCTCGAAAGGAGGGACGCCATGTCCTATCTCGCGCAGTACGCCGATCGGCGTCCCGCCTCGTCGCGAGGCGTTCGGCGCGGCGTGCGTGTCGACGAGCGCCTCATCCTCAACCGGCCGAGGTTCGACGGCGGCGCCTATATGCGTGTCTTCGTGGAGGACACGTCGTACCGTACGGGCCGCTTCCGGAGCACTCCGCCGTCGCCGAGGCTTCGCCTTCGCGTGGCCGACTGCGCGCACCAGGTGAACCTCGAGTTCTCGGTCGAGACGGCCGAGCTCCGCGAAAACGCGCTCTTCAAGATCGACACGCTGCTCGGAGCGCTCACCCGCTTTCGCCACGGCCTCGCCGCCGAGGCCGAGCTGTACGCGAAGCGTGAGCAGCAGCGTCGCCAGTGATCGGCCTTTCTGCGGGCCGAGGCAGCGCCGGTTATCTGACCCGGAGGTCGCGGGTTCGAATCCCGCCCGGGGTCGCCCGCGGGCGACCGCGGTAGCTCAGAGAGAGCACCGGGAAAGGAGCGTCTGCTCCGGCCGGTCTGCAAGACCACGACCGCAGAATCCCTTGTCGCGGGCCGGAGCGAGCCGGTTATCGCCTCTCATGCGACCCCGGCCTCCGGGGTAACGGCTTGCACCCCACGACCGCGGCACTCACAGAACGACCGCTTCCTGACGAAAGGAGTTCCAGATGTCCTACCTGAAGCGCATCCGTCCGCGCCGGCCGCCGCAGTCGGCGCCCATCCTCGGCTCCGGCCAGGTGGCGAACTCGGCCGGCGGCTTCGCCTGGGCGGTCGACGACTGGGCCCGGCTGCGCCGCTTCCTCGTCCTCGGCTCCGAGGGCGGCAGCTACTACGCGCGCGAGCAGAAGCTCACCCGCGAGAACGCCGCAGGCGGTCGAGCGCTGCCTCGCCGCGCGACGGGCCGCGCGCGGTCGCGCGAGATCGTCGGGTGAGCGAGGCGGGCCGGGCGCCGAAGAACGACCCGGCGATCTTCGCGCTCGCGATGGCGGCCAGGCTCGGCGACGAGGCGACCCGGAAGGCCGCGCTCGAGGCGCTGCCGCGGGTCTGCCGCACGGGCACGCACCTGTTCCAGTTCGCCACGTTCGTCGAGGGCTTCCGCGGCTGGGGCCGCGCGCTGCGGCGCGCGGTCGGCGGCCTGGTACGCCGCGCGGCCGGTCGACGCGCTCGCCTACCAGGCGGTCAAGTACCGCCAGCGGGACGGCGTCGACGCACCGCGACGTCCTGCGGCTCGCCCACCCGGCGAGCGGCGAGCGCGCGGCAACCCGACGCTCGACGGGTCGGCCGAACACGCGTCGTCTCTTCGAGTGGATCGTCCGTGGCGGCGAGACGGACGGGCTGCCGCGCCTCGTCGAGGGCTTCGCGCAGGCCCAGGCGGCGGACTCGCCGGCGGAGGCTGCCGCGCTCGTGCGCGAGTACGGCCTGCCGCGCGAGGCGGTCCCGAGCGAGCACCTGACCTCGCCGCGAGGTCTGGGAGGCGCTGCTCGCGGACATGCCGATGACCGCGCTGGTCCGCAACCTCGCGACCATGACCCGCGTCGGTCTGCTCGAGCCGGGCTCGGCCGGACCGGCGAGGTCGTCGCGCGGCTCGGCGACCGCGAGCGGCATCCGGCAAGGCGCGCGTACACCCGATCGCGCTCCTGGCGGCGCTGCGCACCTACCAGTCGCGGCCGCGGCGCTCGCGGCCGGCAACAGCTGGAACCCCGTCCGGAGGTCGTGGACGCGCTCGACGCGGGCGTTCTACGCGCGTTCGGGAACGTCGAGCCGTGCGCGCAAGCGTCTGCTGCTCGCGCTCGACGTCTCGGGCTCGATGACGTCGGGCTGGGTGGCCGGCGTACCGGGGCTGACACCCGCGGGACGCCTCGGCGGCGCTCGCGCTCGTGACGGCGGCGACCGAGGACCGCTACGAGGTGGTCGGCTTCTTCGCCGGTCGGGGCGGCTGGAAGTCGCGCACGAAGAGCCAGTGGGGCTGGGGTGAGCAGGGTCTGACCCCGCTTTCGATCAGCCCGCGGCAGCGTCTCGACGACGTCGTCAAGACGGTCGACGGTCTGCCGTTCGGCGGCACCGACTGCGCTCTGCCGATGCTGTACGCGCAGCGCGCAGGAGCGGGAGGTCGACACGTTCGTGATCTACACTGACTCGGAGACGTGGGCGGGCGATGTCCACCCGGCCCAGGCGCTCCGCGACTACCGGCAGGCGTCGGGCATCGACGCCCGCCTGGTCGTGGTCGGCATGGTCTCGAACGGCTTCTCGATCGCCGATCCCGCACGATCCGGGGATGCTCGACGTCGTCGGCTTCGACACGGCGACGCCGCAGCTCATCTCCGACTTCGCCCGTGGCACGCTCTGACCGGGAGCGAGCTCGGCGGGCGACCGAAGAGGCGCCCCGCCGAGCTGTCCAGGCGGGGCGCCAGAGTTGGAAGACATGAGGGAAGGAGGCCGCTGATGGATTCCCGGGAGATCGTCGAGAGCGGAACGATTCTGCGCGCGACCGTCGGCTCGACCGTCCACGGCCTCCACCACGGCGGTCAGGACGACCGCGACGAGATGGGCCGTCTTCGTCGAGCCGCCCGAGTACCTGCTCGGGCTTGCCCGGGCGCGCGGTATCCGCGGCGGTCTTTATGGGTTCGAGCACTTCGTCGAGCGGACGCAGCCCGAGGGCGTGCGCTCCGGCCCGGGCGACCTCGATCTCGTCGCCTACAGCCTGCGCAAGTACGTGCGGCTCGCGCTCAAGGGTCACCCGACGATCCTGCTGCTCCTCTTCGTCCCGGACGAGTTCGTGCTCGTCGAGACGGAGCTGGGCGAGGAGCTGCGCGAGTTGCGGCTGGCGCTCCTCTCGCGCCGGGCTGGCCGCGGCTACCTCGGCTATCTGCGTGGCCAGAAGGAGCGGCTGCTGGGGACGCGCGGGCAGAAGCGCGTCAATCGGCCCGAGCTGGTGGAGGCGCACGGCTTCGATACGAAGTACGCGATGCACGCCGCCCGGCTCGGCTACCAGGGGCTCGAGCTGCTCGAGACCGGGTGGCTGACCTTGCCGATGCCCGAGCCAGAGCGGTCGCGCGTGATGGCGATCCGCACCGGCGAGCGCACCTTCGAGGAGACGATCGCCGAAATCGACCAGGTCGAGCAGCGTCTCGCCGAAGCGCTCCAGCGGACCCCGCTTCCGCCCGAGCCCGACCGGGCCGCAGTCGATCGCTCCCTCGTCGAGGCCTACCGGCGCGCCTGGGGTTGGTAACGAGAGACGCGTCGCCGCCGAGTTGGCCAGGCGGCGGCGCTGCCGCACGAACCGTGCGGGCGTGGCGAAACAGGCGAGACGCACCGGCCTCAGAAGCCGGCGGGGCTTCGGCCCATGGGGGTTCGACTCCCTCCGCCCGCACCATCTGCCTCCGTAGCTCAGTGGACAGAGCGCCGGGCTTCGACCCCGGGCGCAGAGGTTCGACTCCTCTCGGAGGCTCTCCCGCGACACCGTGGCCGAGCGGCGAGGCGCGCGCCTGCAAAGCGCGCTACGGCGGTTCGAGTCCGCCCGGTGTCTTGCCGACAGAATGAAAGGAGGAAGCAGGATGAGCACGATCAAGACGTTCGGCACCGTCGACGAGCGGAGCCTGAAGCAGCTCGAGCGCTGCATGGAGGCGGGCGATGCCGGGTTCGGCGTGCTCTGCGCCGACCATCACCCGGGCTACTCGCAGCCGATCGGCGGCGGCATCGCCTACGAGGGCTACGTCTCGCCCTCGGGCGTGGGCTACGACATCGGCTGCGGCAACAAGGCGGCGCTCACGGAGCTGACGCGGGCCGATCTCGACGCCCTCGGCGGCGTCGGGTCGATCATGCGCGAGATCGTCCGCCGGATCTCGTTCGGCATGGGCGTGCCCGCGCAGGAGCGCGCCGACCACCCAGTGCTGGACAAGATCCGCAACGCCGACTTCGCCCCGCAGCGGCACCTCGCCGGGCTGGCGGAGTCGCAGCTCGGCACGGTCGGCTCGGGCAACCACTACGTCAACCTGATGGAGGACGAGCAGGGCCGGGTCTGGGTGGGCGTCCACTTCGGCTCGCGCGGCTTCGGCCACAAGACGGCCTCGGGCTTCCTCGCGCTCGCGGAGGGCAAGCGCTTCGACGAGCGGGCGGTCGAGGGCGAGATGGACTCGCCGCCGGTCCTCTTTGAGGTCGGTTCAGAGCTCGGCGAGAGCTACATCGCCGCGATGGAGCTCGCGGGCGAGTACGCCTACGCGGGCCGCGACGTCGTCGTCGCCAAGGTGCTCGAGATCCTCGGCGCCCAGGCGATGGACGAGGTGCACAACCACCACAACTTCGCGTGGCGGGAGGAGCACTTCGGCCGCGCGTACTGGGTGATCCGCAAGGGCTGCACGCCGGCCCGCCCGGGCCGGGAGGGCTTCGTCGGCGGGTCGATGGGCGACGAGTCCGTCATCCTCGAAGGCGTCGAGTCGGACGAGAACGAGCAGGCGCTCTTCTCCACCGTGCACGGCGCCGGCCGGGTGATGAGCCGCTCGCAGGCCGCCGGTCGGATCCGCCGGCGCAAGCGCTGGACGTGCCGGAACCGCGACTGCGAGCGAGTGTTCGACATCGACGGCATCAGCTCTCACCGCGGCGCACCGAAGAAGGGCGTCTGCCCCGACCATCCGGAGGCGGGCGTCAAGAAGGTGTGGGTCGAGGAGCAGCTGAAGCCGGGCGTGGTCGACTGGCCCGCGGTTCAGGCTCGCCTGCGCGAGCAGGGCATCGTGCTCGTCGGCGGTGGGGCGGACGAGGCGCCGGAGGTGTACAAGCGCCTGCCGGACGTGCTCGCCGCCCACGGCGACACCATCCGCGTCAAGCACACGCTCCGTCCGCTCGGCGTTGCGATGGCCGGTCGCGACGTGTACGACCCGTACAAGGACTGAGGGCCGCGCGAGCGGCCCTCAGTCCTTTCAGCCTCCCTCTGTTTCAGGCGTTCAAAGGCCGCCCAGACTCGGCAACGTCGGACAGCCGCTCCACGTGACCAGAACCACCGGTAGAACCAGTGGCGCCGATGCCACGCAGTCCGTCGGGCGTCCTTGTCTTCAGAGGCAACGCACTTGAGGTTCACCAGGGGTCTACGCGATTGTCATTTCGGGTCACCGTGAGTCACCTCCAGTCCAATGGATTCGGCGCGACGAGTGACCTGAGGTGACTGCTGGTGACTGGTGGTGACAGCCGCCCGAAAACTCGTAATGAAGGGGTCCCCGGTTCGAGTCCGGGCGTCGGCTCCTTAAAGCCCTGCAAAACGGCTACTTGTGTTTGCTGGTTAGGAGACGAATTATGTGCTCCAAACCGGGCTGATCTGCCGTTTCCGGCCATTTCGCCTGTTTTCGTCTGTCCGCGCGAGGGCTCGAGTCGGGGTTCACGAGAGGTCTACAGCTGCACGCCAAGAGGTTGGCTCGACCGGGTGGTGAGCCGTGGGCTTCTCGGGCCGATCGACCCGAGGCCGGTCGGGCTCGTGACATAGGCCGGCCCGCCCGGGCGCGGATGCGGCTGGACGGCTGAACGCGGACCTGACGATGCTCGGAGGGCTCGGGCAGACGCTCCTGCGAGTGCGGGCAGTTCCGATGGCCGCCTGATCTCAAGAGGTTAGGCTGCTCCGGAGCCCATGGACGCCCCTCCACCCGGCTACACCGATCCCATCATCGTGTACCTCGTCGAGACGAAGGAGACTGGCGAGTGTGCGCAGATCGGCGGTTTCCTCTCCGAGGAAGAGGCGAACATGCTGCTAGAGCGGCTGCTTGGAGAGGGTCGAGACGCGTACATCAACATGGTTCCGATCCACCGACGGGTTGTGGACTACGAGTACGACCGCTAACTGTTTTTTCGCCAAGCCCTCGGTCTGAAGCGCTCGTCGTCACGGTCGGCCGGTGGCTGCGAGGGTCGGCAAGCTGATCAGGCGCGGTCGTGCGGCAGGCTTTCGTCGTCGCCGTTGGGAGCGGCCGACGCGGGGCGGGCGGCCAGCTAGCGTCGTCATCCCGAGGGAGTGCTGAGCGGGTACTCGGCAGCGACAGCGAGAAGCACCGGCTTCCACGGCCGAGCGGTCGGCCGCACAGCGGGCAGCCGTTCTCCGACGAGTCAACGTAGGCGAGGTTCACCAGAGGTGTACGGACTTGGCATCTCCAGTCATCGTGGGTCACCTCCAGTCCAGCGGATTCGAGGCGAGAAGTGACCTGAGATGACTCCTCGTGACTCACGGTGACAGCGGCGCGAAACTCGCAATGAAGGGGTCTT
>CAVUPO010000005.1:0-419630 GCA_963743495.1 uncultured Actinomycetes bacterium
CCCGTATTGCTCAACGGCCCGACCGGGCCGAACCTCAAGGCGCAGTGGACGAAGCCGATCACCTGGGCCGAGGACTGGCGCGACCAGAGCTACGCCATCCCAGCCGGTGGGCTCCTCGGCTCGGATGCGACCGACTTCTTCTGCGGCGCCGTCGGCGGCGGCTCGAACCTCGTGCGCCACCTCGCCGACGCGCCGCTCGTGGTGCTGGCAGTCCTCGCGGCTCTCGCCGTGCTGGTCGTGCTACTCGTCTCGCGGACCTCCTGGCGGCCCGCGCCGCCGTGCGCATCGCGCGACGCCGCTCGTGGGGTCAGACCGTGACGTCGACCTTCCGCATGTATGCGAGGCATCCGCTGCTCTTCCTGGGCATCGGCCTCGTCACCATCCCCATCTCCTTCTCATCACGCTGCTGCAGTCGTTGCTCGTCAACGCCTCGACGATCGTCGGCGTTCCGGCGGGAAGGGGAAGGCGGTGGCTTCCGCGTCGCGCTCGGTCGTGGGTGCAGGCACCGTGCTCACGCTGCTCGGGCTCGCGCTCGTCCAGGCGGCAAGCGCTCGGGCGATGGTGGAGATCGACGAGGGCCGGCCGGTCGGGGTGGTGCACGTCTATCGGCTGTCGTTGGACAGCGTCCTCCCCATGATCGGCGCCCTGGCAATCGCCGTCAGCGCCGTCTCGTTGCTCACCCTCTCGATCTTCCTCCTCCCAGTCGCGCTCGTCCTGGCGGTGCGGTGGGCCCTGCTGGTTCCGTGTGCCGAGCTCGAGGAGCGGCGCGCGCTCGGAGCGCTGCGGCGAAGTGGCTCGCTCGTGCGACTGCCAATGGGTGAAGGTGCTCTCGCTCGTCGTGTTCGCCGCTGCGCTGGTCATCGTGGCAGGGCCGGTCGTCGGTGCTCTTCTGCTGCTCGTGACGAGCCTCCGGTAGCTGGATGAACGTGCTCGCGGGGATCCTCTACGCCGTGGCCATGCCCGCGGTCGGAATCACCACCACGTACGTCTACTACGACACGCGCGTGCGCGAGCGGCTCGGTCAGGCCGAGCGCGCGCCGCAGGAGCTTCCCGCGGAGATCTAGGACGCCTTCGGCGAGAACGGGCGGAGCTCGTCCTGGCCGTGCTGGACGACGCAGTAGCTCGACTCCGGCACCTCGTTCCAGGCGCCCGTCAGGTCGCCGAGCGGCTCCGACACGATCAGCCGGGACTCGTCCGAGAGCTGGTGCAGCACCGGGTTGTCCGGGTACTGCGCGCGCAGCGTGCGCACGGCGGTGCTGTAGAAGAGCGACCGCGACTGTCCCCTCGCTCGAGTAGCGGAAGGCCCAGACGCGCGGGCCCGTCGGTCGTGGCGACGGTCATCTGGACCGGGTGCTCGACGCCGTGCCGCGGCCCGTCTCCTCGATCAGACCGACCGCGCGCGCGACGGCGGCCGGCGGATCGTCCTCGAGGCCGAACGTGAGCGCCAGGTAGAAGAAGAGCTCGGAGTCGGTCGAGCCCTCGATCTCCGGGTAGAGGCGAGGGATCGACCGCGAGGGCGAGGTCGCGCTTGACCGTCGCGAACTCGTTGATCAGCGCCGTTGTGCATCCAGAGCCAGCGGCCGTGACGGAACGGGTGGCAGTTCGTCTGCTGGATCGGCCGCGCCGGTCGAGGCGCGGATGTGGGCGAAGACGAGCGGCGGAGCGAGATGGCGGGCCAGGTCGCGCAGGTTGCGGTCGTTCCAGGCCGGCTCGACGCTGTGGAACACGCCCGGGCGTGTCGCCGACGCCGTACCAGCCGATCCCGAAGCCGTCGCCGTTCGTCGTCTCCGCGCCCAGCTGCGAATGGAGGCTCTGGTCGATCAGCGAGTGCTTCGGCTTCAGGAGCAGCTCCTCGAGCAGAACGGGGGTGCCTGAATAGGCAAGCCAGCGGCACATGTTGCGTTCCTCCTTCGTCGGGTGGAGAGAGCATCTCACCCGGAGCGGCGCGGCGCATCGTCCGCTCCGGGTGAGGCCCACGGCACGTGCCGGGCTAGCGCTCCAGGCGCACGACGTCGTACTCGGCCGTGTCCGGGTCGGCGATGCCGAAGCGGGCGTTGACGGCGTAGAGCCAGCGGCCAAGCCCGCGATCGTCGTCGGGACGTCGAGGTCCGGGTCGCTCAGATGGTCGACGATCCTGCCCGAGCCGAGGTCGCGCCGCAGCTTGACGACGGCGACGCGGTTCAGCTGGTTCTGGACGACGTAGACGATCCTGCCGTCGACCAGGATCCCGTCGCCGAAGGCGACGTCGCCGCCGGCGAGCTCGACCTCGTCGGCCTCGCCGGTCGCCGGGTCGACGGTGTAGAGGCGGCCGAGGTTCGACTGCACGACCACCAGCTTCTTGTCCTGGCGCGTGGCGTCGATGCCGTTCGCGTTGAACCCGGGCGCGAGCTCGAAGTCGCCGGTCAGCGGCACCGTCTCGACGTCGCTCTGCGAGCCGGGCGTCCCGTCGGGCGCGATCGGCACGCGGTAGAGGACGGCCCCCATCGACTCGGTGAACCACGCGGCGTCGCGCGTGACGACCACGTCGTTCACGAACGTGGGCGGGCCGGCCGCCAGCTGGTAGGAGGCGAGCGTCGCGCCGGTACGCGCGTCGTAGACCCAGGCCTTCCCCGTGGGGCCGCCGGCGACGAAGAGTCGCTTGTCGGCGAAGTCCAGTCCGATGGCGGCGCGGCCTTCCTGCGCGGGGACGAGCAGCGAGCCCTTGCCGGTGCGCAGGTCGCCGCGGTAGACGGCGCCGGTCGGGATCGAGCCGACGTAGAACTTCTTGCCGTAGCCGATGGCGATCCCCTCGGGCTGGAAACCGGTGGGAAGCGGGATCGTGTCCGGCCAGGACTTCGAGGCCGAGGCGGGCATCGCCGCGACGAGAACGAGCCCGGCGAGCAGCGCCAACAGGCGTTTCCATGTCATGAGTAGACCCCCTTGAGTGAGCGTTACGACGGCGGGTTCCCCGGCCGGGCCGGATGCGAACCCCTCGACCGTTCCTACGGGCCGGGGCCCGCGTTCAGTTCAGCTTCGCGACCGCGTCGCCGAGACGGACGGTGCCGGGCGTGACGACGCGCGCGTTCGCGCCGCGGAGGCGCAGCTCCCGCCCGGGGTCCTTGTTCACGAACTTGAGCGCCTCGGTGCCGAAGCGGGCGCTGAACTTCGCACACCCCGTGTGCGGGATCTCGGTCAGCTCGAGCACGGCCTCGCCGATCGACACGCGGGCGCCGGCCGGAAGGTTCTCGACGCTCAGGTCGAAGTCGACGAAGAGCTGGTCGCCGGCGAGGGGCCAGCGGTCGCGGCTTCGAGCCACCGCCTGGGCGGCGCGCACGTTCATGAGCGTGATTTGCGCGTCGTTGATCGGCGAGGTCCCGAGGTGCCAGCGGTCGCCGACCAGGCCGACGTCGGCGTCGAGCACGCCTTCCTCGAGCAGCTCCCGCTCGTTCTCGCCCGGCCTGCGGACGATCAGCTCGAGCTTGCCGCGGTCGGCCGGGGACGAGCGGATGTGGGCCAGCTCCGCGCGCAGCTCGTCCGGTGTCGCGTGCTCCATGCCCACGAAGACTAATCCGCGCTCGGATGGAGGAGCGGCACGACCCCGCTCCAGCCGGTCGCGAGCACCGCCACGAGGGAGGGCGGGGTGATCACCGGCAGCCTGCCCGCCGCGGCCCGCGACCGCGGCACCGTGTAGCCCGCCGGTGTCCAGGCGAGGAGCCGGTCGCCGCGCACGAGCCACGGCTTCCCCCCGGCGAGGACGAAGGCGCCGTCGGGAAGCCCGTCGAGCGGCGCGTCGTGGAGGCGGCGCTGCCGCGTCCGGGCATCCGCGCGCTCTGCGTGGAGGCGCGCGTCGATCACGTCCGCGCCGGCCTCGCAGTTGTGGAGGCCGGCCCAGATGGAGCCGAAGCGATCGTAGTCCGCCCGGCGGCAGAGCGCGCACGGCCGGTGCCCCGCCGCGAAGGCCGTCGCCTCGTCGAGGAAGAAGAGCTCGGTGAACTTCCCGGGCTGGAGGAGGGGCGACCGGTGCCAGCCCCGGAACTCGAGCCGGCAGGCGATCCAGCGCCGCCCGGCGTAGCGTCGGCGGATGCGCCCCGAGTCGTCGTGGAGGCAGCCGCGGTTCCCGTACACGAGCCCGCGCGCCGGATCGGCGAGGAGCTCGCCCAGCGGCGTCACCCGGTTTCGGAGCGGCATCAGCCGCCCCGCCCGATCAGGAGGTACGCGGCGACCCAGGTGGCGGCCGCGACGCCCGCGCTGACCGCGAAGACCGCCGTGAAGCCCGAGTCGAGGAGCAGAGCGCCGAGGACGGCGACGCCGAGCGTGCCCCCGAGCATCTGGGCGGTCACGGCGATGCCTCCGGCCTCGCCCCGCTTCTCGGGCGGCACCGCGTTCATGAGCGCCGTCTGCGGCGGCGTGAAGAAGAACTGGATCGCGAGGCCCCAGCCGAGCAGTCCGGGCACGAGCGGGAGCAGGCGCGACTCGCCGGCGAAGGCGGCGAGCCAGGCCAGGGCGGCGGTCATGACGACGATCCCTGCGAGCGTCGGCGCCCGGCTCCCGCGCCGGTCCGTGATCCGGCCGGCCCAGCCGCCGACGAACGGCACGGGGGCCATGGCGACGAGGAGGGCCGCCCCGGCCTCGAAGGGCGAGAGGCCGACGGCGTCCTGGAGGTAGAGGGCCCCGAAGACGATCACAGCGATCTTCGCGAACTGCGCCGAGGCGAGGACGAGGTTCGAGCCGACGACGGTCGGGCGCTCGAGCAGCTCGAGCTCGATCAGGGGGTCGGCGGCGCGCCGCTCGGTGTGCACGAAGGCGGCGAGGGCCGAAGCGGAGAGGAGGAGCAGCCCGATCACCGTGGGCGAGCTCCAGCCCCAGTCCGGCGCCTGCATGAGGGCCAGCACGAGCGGCCCGAGCCCGAACCCGAGGGTGACGAGGCCGAGCACGTCGAACCGGGGGCGCGGGCGGTCGTACTCAGGCTCGCGCCAGACCGCGAGCACGATCGCGATCGTCGCCGCGACGAGCGGGAGGTTGAGGACGAAGATCCAGCGCCAGGAGGCCTCTTCCGTGAGGAGGCCGCCGACGAACGGGCCGAGTGCGACCGCGACCGTCCCGATCACCCCGTAGAGCCCGATCGCGTGGCCGCGCTCCCGGTCGGGGAAGGCGATCGCGGTCATGGCGACGCCGACGGCGAAGAGCGCGGCTCCGCCGAGCCCCTGCACCGACCGGGCCGCGATCAGCATCGTGCTTCCCTGCGCGAGCGCCGACGCCAGGGAGCCGGCGCCGAAGACAGCGGCGCCGACGACGAACACACGACCCTGGCCGACGACGTCTCCGAGCCGACCCGCCGCGGCGACGAAGACCGTGAGGACGAGCAGGTAGGCGTTGACGATCCAGTGGGAGAGGAGCTGCGACATCCCCAGGTCATCCCGGATCGTCGGCAGCGCGACGCCGACGACGGTCTCGTCGAGCAGGACGATCGCCAGCGAGCCGCCGGTCGCCGCCAGGATCCACCACCGACGTTCCGGCGAACCCTCGGCCGCGCGCTTCGTCATCGGGCCGGATCCTAGACCGGCGGTGCCGACCCGGCCGAGGCCCGGCGCGCGGAGCGTGTGGACTATGGTGTGCCCATGCGGTACGGGGAGTGGTCCCTGTGAGCGTCGACGTCGGCCTCGACGTCGGGCTCCTGAAGAGCGAGATCAAGAAGACGTACGCCTGCGTCTCCTCGGAGCCGGAGACCGACTTCATCTTCCCGACCGGGCGGGCCTGGGCCGAGGACCTCGGCTATCCGCAGGAGCTGGCCACGGTGCCGGAGAGCGCCGCGGAGTCGTTCGCCGGCGTCGCGAACCCCTGGGAGCTGGGCCGGGTCGAGCCTGGCGAGCGCGTCCTCGACCTCGGCTGCGGCTCCGGCACGGACACGCTGATCGCCGCGCGGATGGTCGGCCCCGAGGGACGGGTGACCGGGATCGACATGACCTCGGAGATGCTCGCGAAGGTCCGCGGCGCGATCGCGGAGGCCGGCGCGGAGAACGTCGAGATCCTCGAGGCCGAGGCCGAGCGGCTTCCCTTCGCCGACGGAGCCTTCGACGCCGTGATCTCGAACGGCGTCATCGACCTCGTCCCGGACAAGGACGCGGTGTTCGGGGAGATCTACCGTGTGCTCGTCCCGGGCGGCCGCCTGCAGGTCGCCGACGTGACGATCCAGGCGCCCGTGAGCGAGGAGGGCCGGCGCAAGATCGACCTCTGGACGGGATGAATTGCCGGCGCTCTGCTGGAGGCAGAGTACGCCGACACCCTGGCGAAGCACGGATTCGAGCGGATCGAGGTGGGGAACCTCGTAGCGACCTACGCTCGCTCGAAGTTCGAGGACACGCGCCGCAAGGCGGTCAAGTACGGCGCCCACGGCACGACGGTCAAGGCGTTCAGGCCCCTGAGCTAGGCGCTACCGGCACCTGCGGCGGCTGCAGCCGCCGGGCATCCAACGGAGAGAGATGCGATTTCTCGCTGTTCCGGGGCTCGTCCTCGCCCTCCTCGCGGCAGGCTGCGGAAGAAGCAGCGGAGGCGGGGCCGGGGAGCCGGCGGCGGCAGAGCGTGCGACGGGGGAGTCGACCGACGAGCCGGCCGTCTCCACGGTCGGCTGGGAGACGGACTTATCCAAGCACACGGTGCCGCTCTCGGAGTTCCGGAGCGGCGGCCCGGGAAAGGACGGGATCCCGTCGATCGACGGGCCGAAGCTCGTCTCCGTCGAGGAAGCCGACGGGTGGCTCTCGGCCCGGGAGCCGGTCGTCGAGCTCGAGCTGGGCGGCGTCGCCCGCGCCTATCCGCTCCAGATCCTCGTGTGGCACGAGATCGTCAACGACGAGCTGGCGGCGACTCCCGTGGCGGTGACCTTCTGCCCGCTCTGCTACACGGCGCTCGCCTTCGACCGGCGTCTGGACGGTCGGGTGCTCGACTTCGGCACGACCGGCAACCTGAGGGACTCCGATCTCGTCATGTACGACCGGCAGACCGAGAGCTGGTGGCAGCAGTTCGGCGGGAAAGGCGTCGTCGGGGAGCTCGCCGGGGAGACGCTGACACGGGTGCCGGCGAGGATCGTCGCCTGGGAGGACTTCGCGGCGCGCCATCCTGGCGGCGACGTGCTCTCCAGGGACACGGGCTACGCACGAGACTACGGCCGCAACCCCTACGCGGGCTACGACGACGTCGACACGGGCCCGTTCTTCCCGGCCGCCGGGGTCGGCGACGAGCGTCTCCTCCCGAAGGAGCGCGTCGTGTTCGTCGAGCTCGGAGGCGAGGCGGTGGCCGTTCCCTTCGCGGCCCTGGCCGCGAGGAAGCGGATGGTGGTCGACGTCGGTGGCGAGCGGCTCGAGGTGCGCTGGATCCCCGGTGTTCGCTCGGCGCTCGACGCCCCGTCGGTCGCGTCGGGGCGCGAGGTCGGGTCGGCTGAGGTTCGCTCCCTCTCGCACGGCGAGCCGGTGCCGTTCGACCAGCCGTTCTGGTTCGCCGTCGCCTCGTTCAGGCCGGACATCCGGATCGTCGACCGGTAGCGGACCTGCGACGATCGGCAGTCGCGGCGCATCTGAAGGGAAGCGTGACCGAAGGCGCCGTAGCCGCAGCCCGGGACGACCGTCACGAGGTCTTCCTCGAGCTCACCAGGTCGATCTGCCCCGTGTGCAAGCGGGTGATCGACGCGGAGGTGAACGCGCGTGACAATCGCGTGATCATGCGCAAGCGCTGTCCCGAGCACGGGCCCTTCGAGGCGCTCGTCTACTCGGATGCGGAGCTCTATGCGGCGCAGCAGCGCTTCAACAAGCCGGGGGCCCTGCCGCTCGAGCTCCAGACGGAGGTGGAGCGCGGGTGCCCGCTCGACTGCGGCGTCTGCCCCGCGCACAAGCAGCACGCCTGCCTCGGCCTGATCGAGGTGAACTCGAGCTGCAATCTGGACTGTCCGGTCTGCTTCGCGGACTCCGGACACCAGCCGGACGGGTTCGCTCTGACGTACGAGCAGGTCTCCTTCATGGTCGACCGCTTCGTGGCGGCCGAGGGGGAGCCGGAGGTGCTGCAACTCTCCGGCGGGGAGCCCTCGATCCATCCGCGGATCATCGAGTTCGTCGCGCTGGCGAAGGCCCGCGGCATCCGCTTCGTCATGCTCAACACCAACGGCCTGCGCCTCGCGCGCGACCCGCGGTTCGCCGCCGACTGCGCGAGCGCCGGAGCGCACGTCTACCTCCAGTTCGACGGCTTCGACCTCGAGACGCACCTGGCGATCCGCGGGCGCGATCTGCGGGCCGACAAGGAGCGCGCCCTCGCCGCCTGCGAGCGCGAGGGAGTGTCCGTCACGCTCGTCGCTGCGGTCGAGCGGGGGGTGAACGAGCACGAGGTCGGCGCGATCGTCCGTCTCGGCGTCGCCCACAGGGCGGTGAACAGCGTCGTCTTCCAGCCCGTGACGCACGCCGGCCGCCACCCAGTCTTCGACCCGCTCGAGCGCCTGACCAACGCCGACGTGATGAAGCTCGTCGCCGCCCAGGTGCCGGAGTGGTACCGGCTCGACGACTTCGTCCCCGTCCCGTGCTGCTTCCCCAACTGCCGCAGCATGAGCTACGCCCTCGTCGACGGGGGTGAGGTGCTTCCGCTGACGCGCCTCTTCGACGTCGAGGATCACCTCGACTACCTCTCGAACCGGGTCGTGCCCGACCTCGAGGTCCGCGGCGCGCTCGAGCAGATGTTCTCGTCGGCGGCGACGCCGGGAGCCGAGGCCGCCCTTCTGGCCTGCGAAAGCTGCGGGATCGACGTGCCCGCCGCTCTCGAGGGCGTTCGCGAGCACGCATTCGTCGTCGCCGTCCAGGACTTCCAGGATCCCTACACGCTGAACGTGCGCCAGCTCATGAAGTGCTGCGTCGCACAGATCACGCCGGACGGCCGTCTCATCCCCTTCTGCGCGTACAACTCCGTCGGCTATCGGGAACAGGTGCGCTCCATGCTGACCGGCGTCCCGGTGGAGCCCGTCGTGCCGAACGGCGAGCCGCTCCAGTCCCGGTTGATCGTCAACCGCCACGGATCGAGGAGCGCGCGCTGACCGCGAGTCCCGAGGCGATCAAGACCTGCTGCGCGACCGCCTACGCCTCGCCCGTCGCGAGCTGGCTCCTGGGCCCGAGCTTCCATCCCGGCGGGGCGGCGCTCACCGCGCGGCTCAGCCGCTCCCTTCGGGTCGGCCCTGGGGAAACGGTGGCGGACGTCGCCTGCGGACGGGGGACGAGCTCCCTCCAGGTCGCGCGGGAAACCGGGTGCCGCGTCGTCGGGATCGACCTGGCGCCCGCCTCCCTCGCGGCGGCCGAGACGGCGGCGGCGAAGGAGGGCCTCGAAGGCTCCGTCCGATTTCTCCAGGGGGACGCCGAGGCGCTGCCTCTCGCCGATGCGAGCGTCGACGGCGTCCTCTGCGAGTGCTCGCTCTGCACGTTTCCCGACAAGCGTGCCGCCGCTTCCGAGCTCGCCCGGGTCACGAAGCCGGGCGGCATGCTCGCGCTCTCCGACGTGACCGCGGAACCTGACAGGCTGCCGGCGCCCCTCCGGACGCTCGAGGGCCGGGTCGCTTGCCTAGGCGACGCGCGGCCGCTGTCCGCGCTCGTAGGGCTCGTCCGTGATTCGGGCTTCCTCGTCGAGCGCGTCGAGCGCGAGGATGCGGCTCTGGCACAGCTCATCGAGCGGGTCGAGGCCCGCCTGCGTCTCGCACGACTGGCGTTCCCGGGCGAGGACGGCACCGCTCTCGTCGACCGCGGGCTCGAGCTCGTCGCGGCCGCGAGGGAGGGCGTCGACCACGGCGTCCTGGGGTATGCGGCCGTGGTCGCCCGTCGGCGGCCGACGGGGCGGGCGGAAGCGACTGCCGAGCCGGCCGGGACAGCGAACGTCGTGTGAGCGGGGAGGGACGTCGCTTCCCGGTGGCGCTCGGCCTCGCCGGCCTCGCGCTGGCCGGCCTCGCCGGGGTCGTCGCCCTCGCGGTCTTCGTGCTCGTCTCCGAGGACGGAGCGCTGCGGGGAAGCCCTGGCGCCGGCTCCCTGGGGAGTTCCCAGAACCGGCCGATCGCGGTCGCGCCCACGTCGGCGCCGAAGCTGGCCGGCGAGAGCCCGCTCGACGGCGGGCACGTCGCGCTCGCCGACTTCCGCGGGAAGGCGGTCGTCGTCAACGTCTGGGCGTCCTGGTGCCCGGGCTGCAACGAGGAGGCCGTCGACCTGCGCGAGTTCGCGGCGGAGCACTCCGAGGTCGCGGTGCTCGGCGTCGACTTCAGGGACTCGGTCGAGGGGGCGCGCGCCTTCTATCGCCGCTGGCGGTGGGTACACCCCAGCATCTTCGACGCGTCGGGCTCCGACGCCGCCGAGCTCGCGGTCTTCGGCCTGCCGACGACAGTCTTCCTCGACGCGCGGCATCGGGTGGTTGCCCGCGTGGTGGGGGCCACCGACCGCGCGGGCTTCGAGCACGGCCTCGCGCTCGCTACGCGGGGCTCGTAGGCGGCCCGTGAGCCCGAGGTCGGCCGCTGCCGGGCTGCCTCCGCCCGCGGCGCTCCTCTACGGGCTGCTCCTTGCGGTGATGGCGGCGGCGCAGCTCGCGAGCCTGGACGCCTTCGAAGGGGCGCTGGCCTCGTACCGGGTCTTCGGCGGCCTGGTCCCGGCCGTCGTGGTCGGGCTCATCGCGCTGGAGGGGGCCGCCGCCGTGGGTCTCCTGGGCTCGCGCCGGCTCCCCCTGCGTGCGGTCCGTGGAGCCGCCGCGCTCGGCATCGCGGTCGCCGTCGTCTGGTCGCTTCTCGCCGCTCAGGCGTTCGCCCGGGGCCTCGAGGTCGAGAACTGCGGCTGTTTCGGCGGTTACATCGCCCAGGAGCTCCGCTGGTGGATCCTCCTCGAGGATGCGTACCTCCTCCTCCTCGCCGTCCTCGCGGCCGCGTCGCTGGGCGTTCGGCGGTCTCGTCAGGCACGACGGTGACCGGGCGTCCGCGATCGCCGCGACCGCCCGGCCTCAGCCCGCCCCGTCGAGACCCTCGGCGCGCACGTGCGCGACGATCTCGCCGGCGAAGCCCGGGCGGGCGGGCGGATCCTCGCCTGCGAGCCCGCGGAGAGAGGCGAGCGTGGAGACGAACGCACGCTGGAGGGCTCGACATGCCTCGCATCGGGCCAGGTGTCGCGTCACCCGCCAGCGGCGGTACCCGCCGAGCTCGCCCTCGGCGTAAGCCGACATCGAGCGGGCCGTCTCCCGGTGGGATCCGTTGAGGGGAAAGAGGAGGATGTTCACGATCATTGGATGCGCCCGGCCCGGGGTGCGTCGCAGGGCGGTGGAACGCCGATGGTAGCGTCATTCCAATGCCCGACCCGGAAGCCGCGCTGCTCGTGCGGGCGCGCGAGGGAGACCTGGACGCCTTCGCCGAGTTCGTCCGTCTCTTCGAGCGGCGCGTCCGGGGGGTCCTCGCCCGTCTGCTCGACGACGAGCGCGACGTCGAGGAGGCGGCCCAGGACACCTTCGTGCAGGCATGGCGGCACCTCGAACGGTTTCGCGGCGACTCCGCACCGTTCACCTGGCTCTACCGGATCGCCGTCAACGAGGCGCTGCAGCGCAATCGGCGCCGTCGACCGGACACCCAGCCGCTCGAGCAGACGATCGACATCGAGTCCCGCGTCCGTCCCGAGTCCACCGCCGCGCGGCCGCTGCCCGCGGACGTCGCGGCCGGGGAGCGCGAGGAGATCGACCGCCTGCTCGCCGCGCTGCGCGCCCTTGCCTTCGACTCCCGCGTGCCGCTCGTCCTCCGTGACGTCGAGGGCTGGTCGTACGAGGACGTGGCCGACGCGCTCGAGATCTCGGTCACGGCGGCGAAGAGTCGCGTGCATCGGGCGCGGCTCCAGGTGGTGCGGGCGCTGACCGAGGGAGGAGGCGTCGGCAGTGAGGAGCCGTAGTCTCGGAGCGGCCCTCGCGCTGGCGGGCTCGGCTGCGGGCCTCGGCGCCCTGCTCGTGCGCGGCGCGGTGACCATCGATGTCGGCCTCGGCAGGAGCGTGCGCCCGCTCGGCCCGCTGACGGTGTCGATCGCCGCGCCGCGCGACGTCGTCTTCGACGTGGTGGCTGCCCCGTACCTCGGGCCGACGCCACGGGCGCTCGCGGCGAAGCTCGAGGTGCTCGAGCGTGGCACGGACATGGTGCTCGCGGCCCACTTCACGGACGTCGGCAGGCTCGTGGCGACGACAGTGGAGACCGTGCGGTTCGAGCCGCCGCGGGCGATCCACTTCCGCCTCGTCCGCGGCCCCGTTCCCCACGTCGTCGAGAGCTTCCTTCTCAGCGAAGCGGTCGCAGGTACCACGCTCGAGTACGTAGGTGAGCTGGGTACCGACCTCTGGCGGCTGGGGCGCTGGTGGGGCGATCGAGTGGGGCAGCGGTGGGAGTCGGCGGTCCGAGCCTCGCTCGCCGGCGTGAAGGCGGAGGCCGAGCGCCGGGCGCGGAGCTGACGGGCGCGGCCGGCAGGCTCCTCACGATTGAGGCGCCGTGTGCCATGATCGCGCGATGAGCGGAGCGGCGCCATGAGCACAGGTCTGCGGGGGCACCCGGGCAAGATCGTCGCGGCCGGGATGAACTACCGCGACCATGCCGACGAAGCCGGCCTCGAGGTGCCCGAGCGGCCGGTCGTGTTCGCGATCTGGCCGAGCAGCGTGATCGGGCCGGGTGAGGCGATCGTGATCCCCGCCGCGTCCTCGCAGATCGACTACGAGGCCGAGCTGGGCGTCGTCATCGGCCAGCCGGCGCGCGACGTCCCCGTCGAGCGGGCGCTAGACGTCGTGGCCGGCTACACCTGCTACAACGACGTCAGCGCCCGCGACCTCCAGTTCCAGGACCGGCAGTGGACGCGGGCGAAGTCCTTCGACACGTTCTCGCCCGTCGGGCCACGTGTCGCCCCGGCCTCCGAGATCCCCGACCCGCAGACGCTCGGCATCCGCTGCCTCGTGAACGGCGAGGCGCTCCAGGACTCCTCGACGGCGGAGATGGTCTTCTCCGTCGCCGAGCTGATCGCCTTCGTGAGCCACGGGATCACCCTCGAGCCGGGCGACCTGCTGGTGACGGGGACGCCTGCGGGCGTGGGCTTCACCCGCGAGCCGCCGGTCTTCCTGAAGCCCGGCGACGAGGTGACCGTCGAGATCGAGGGCATCGGTGCCCTGACCAACCCTGTCCGAAGCGAGGAAGGAGCCTAGATGGCATACGTGCTCGTGGCGAAGTGGACGGCGAAGGAAGGCGAGGAGGAGAACGTCCTCGCGGCGGTCGAGAAGCTGGCCGGCCCCTCGCGGGCGGAGCCGGGCTGCCTCATGTGGCAGCCGCACCGCGACCCCGAGGACCCGCGCGTCTTCTTCTTCTACGAGCAGTACGCGGACGCGGCAGCCTTCGAGGAGCACGGGGCCTCGGAGCACTTCCAGCAGCACGGGGTAGGCGACGCGATCCCGCGGCTCGAGAGCCGCGAGCGCGCGTTCTACGAGACCGTGGACGTCTGAGCCGGGCCGCGGCTCAGAACTTGCCGAACTCGTCGTAGGCCGCGAGCGGCGGCACGCCTCGCCGGACGGCGTCGCGCACGCGGTTCTCGGTGCCGACGACGGCCGCCGCCTTCTCGAGCACCTCGTCTCTGAGGGGGGCGGGCACGACGACGACGCCGTCGGCGTCGGCGATCACCCAGTCGCCGGTGGCGATCTCGACCGCACCGATCGTGACCCCGTGGCCCCACTCGCTGCACTCCCAGCGCGGCACCGAGTCCTGCGGCGTCGTGTAGCGGCAGAAGACCGGGAAGCCGGCGCGCTCGATGAAGCCGACGTCGCGGCAGCCGCCGTCGAGGACGACGCCGGGGCAGCCCTTCGCCTCGAGCGCCGTCGCCGAGAGCTCCCCGAACTGCGCCGCGGCGTGGTCGTGGGTCGCGTAGACGGGCACGTGGCCCGGCGGCACGGCGCCGAGCATCTCCAGGATGCGCCGGATCGAAGGCTCGTACTCGAGCTCCGGGTGCGGGCGCCCTTCGACGGCGAAGGCCGGGCCCGCGAGCCGCATGCCGGGGCGGAGGGCTCCGATCGCGGGCGGCAGCGTCCGTCGCTCGAGCCCGAGGGAGTCGAGGACGTCGGCGACCGCCGCCGTGTAGAGCTCAGTGCCGTGCACGGAAGATGGCCACGGTCTCGGCGACGGCCTCGCGCAGCGGTGTCACCGGCGCGGGATGGACGGTGCCCTCGAACTCCTCCGGAAAGGGAAGCGGCGTGTCCTGGAAGGTGATCGAGCCGGCGGCCTCGGGCGCCGCCGCCTCGATCGCGGCGACGATCTCGTCGATGCCCGTCGGCGGCCCGCCGAGGTTGCCGACCAGCGCACCGCCCGACTCCGAGCGCCGGGAGGCGTCGATGAAGGCGCGCGCCGCATCCGGTGCGTAGTGCAGCTGCATCCGGCCGCCGAAGCCGATGCGGTACGGCTCGCCGCGCGCGGCGGCGGCCATGGCGAGCGTGGGTTCGGCGGTCATCCCCTGGTCTCGCCCGGCGCCGTAGACGACGTAGGGCCGCAGCCCGATGCTGGGGACGCCGTCGTCGGCCCAGTACACCCGGGCGGCGCCCTCGTTCGCGAGCTTGTGGACGCCATAGTGCGTCGCCGGGCGGGCGGGCGCATCCTCGGCCACGCGGTTGGGGGCGTCGGGCCCGTAGACCGCCGCTGAGCTCGCGTAGGCGAGGCCCCGCACCCGCTCCCGGCGCCGCACCGCCTCGAAGACGTTGACGGTGCCGGTCACGTTGACGGCGGCGCTCCGCGGCGGGTCGGCCTTCGCGAGGGGAATCAGCATCGCCGCGAGGTGGATTACGTGGGTCGTCCCCTGCTCGTCCAGCGTGCGCTCGACGGCGGCCAGGTCGGTGACGTCCCCGTGCACGAGCTCGAAAGCGGCGAGCTCCTCCTCGTCGAGGACCAGCTCGAGCCGGCTCCGGTCTGTGCCCAGGTCGAAGCCGGCGACCGGGACGCCCTCCCGTATGAGCGTACTGACGATCCACGCGCCGATGCACCCGAGCGCGCCGGTGACGAGGAAGCGCTCTTCCACCGCTCGAGGGCTCCTAGACGTCCTGGTAGACGGTGACGACCTCGGTGTAGAACTCGAGCGCGGCACGGCCTTGCTCGTGCGGGCCGAAGCCCGAGCCCTTGACGCCGCCGAAGGGCACGTGGACGTCGGCGCCCGCCGTCTGCTGGTTGACGTGGAGGATCCCCGCCTCGAGCTCGTCCGCGAACCTCCGGGCCGCGGCGAGGCTGTCGGTGAAGATCGAGGCGGAGAGCCCGAACTCGACGGCGTTCGCGCGCTCGATCGCCTCGTCGATCGTCGCGAAGCGGTAGAGCGAGGCCACGGGGCCGAAGACCTCCTCGCAGGAGAGCATCGACCCGTCGGAGACGCCCTCGAAGAGCGTCGGCGCGATCAGGTAGCCGTCGTCGTCGGCGCGCGCGCCGCCGGTGAGCACCGTCCCGCCCTCGTCCTTGCCCTGCTGGATCGCGGCGAGGATCTCCTCGAGCGCCTTCTCGGTGACGACGGGGCCGACCTCGACCTCCGGGTCGGAGGGGTCGCCGACCTTGCCGCTCTCGATGCGCTCGAGCAGCAGGCGGCGGAAGTCCTCGTAGACCGCGTCCTGGGCGTAGATCCGCCGGGTCGCCGTGCACTTCTGCCCCGCCGACCAGAAGGCGCCCGCGTAGGCGGCCTCGACGGCGCGGCCGAGGTCGGCGTCCGCCAGAACGATCAGCGGGTTGTGCCCGCCGAGCTCGAGCTGGACGCGGGCTCCGCGGCCGACGACCCGCTCCCGCACCTCGTGCCCGACCGCGACCGAGCCGGTGAAGGAGACGGCCTTCACCTGCGGGTGCTCGGCGAGCGGCGTGCCCACCGCGGCCCCGCGCCCGACGACGACGTTGAGGACGCCCGGCGGGCAGCCCGCCCTCCTCGAGGCAGGCGGCGAGGTGGAGGCCGGTCAGGGGCGCCTCCTGCGGAAGCTTGAGCACGACGGTGTTCCCGTAGACGAGCGCCGGCGTGGCCTTCCAGGCCGGGATGGCGCAGGGGAAGTTCCACGGCGTGATCAGGCCGACGACGCCGAGGGGGCGGCGGATCGTGTGAACGGGCTGGCCGTTCAGGGACTGCTCGTAGAGCTCCCCGACCGGCCGCCAGGCCTCGCCCGCGAAGTAGCGGAAGATCGCGGCCGCCCTGCCCGCCTCGAGCCGGGCCTCGCGCAGCGGCTTCCCCATCTCGAGCGTCATGTCGCGCGCGATCTCCTCGACGCGCGCCTCGACGGCGGCGGCCGCCTTCGTCAGCACCGCGGCCCGGGCGGCCATCGGGAGCCCCGACCAGCCCGGGAAGGCCCGCGGCGGCGGCGGCGACGGCCGCCTCGACGTCCTCGGCCCCTGAGGCCGGGAACTCCCCGATCGTCTCGGAGGGACGGGCGGGGTTCCGCTTCTCGTAGGTCTCGCCGGTCGTGCTCGGCAGCCACTCGCCGGCGACGAAGTTCGCGAACGCCGGTCTCGCCGGCGCCTGCAGGGTCTCAGACATGGACGTTCCTCCAGAGCTCGTGGAACCGCGTCTCGAGCTCCCCTGCCTGCTCCGGCGTGAGCTCCTCGAGCGGAGGGCGCACCGCCGAGCGGGGGAGCCCGGAGACGACATGGAGAAGGTGCTTGATCGCGGCGTGGCGCGGGTAGGACTGCGTCAATCCCCGGGCCGCCGTCAGGAAGGTCTGCCGCTCCTCGACCCGGTCGCCCGCGCGGACGGCGTCGAGCTCGTCCGGGAAGAGGTTGGCGAGCAGGGTGATCGTGCCCGCGGCCCCGGCGGCGGCGGCGCCGGACGCGAGGGCGTCGGAGCCCGGGAAGATCCGGAGCTCCGGGAAGTCGCGGATCCAGCGGGCGGCGTGGTCGAGGTCGCCGCTCGAGTCCTTGGCGCCCGCGATCGGCGCGCCGTAGCGGTCGCGGAGCTCCCGCATCGTCCCGTCCTCGATCGGGACGCCCGTCTGCGCGGGGATGTGGTAGAGGTAGACGCGCGCGTCCGCCGGCAGCGCCTCCAGGACCTCGGCGTAGTAGCGGGTCGTGCCCGCGGGGGTCGCGTCGTAGTACCAGGGCGGCGCGACGAGGATCCCGGCCGCGCCGTGCTCGACGGCGAAGCGCGAGAGCTCGATCGTCTCGGGCAGCGCCGTGCAGCCGGTGCCCGCGAGGATGCGGACGCCGGCGGGACGGCGTGCCAGCCGCTCGATCACGGCCTTCCGCTCGGCCAGCGAGAGCGACGGGCCCTCGCCCGTCGTCCCCAACGGCGAGATCGTCTCGACGCCCCGCTCCGCGAGCCAGGCGACGTGCTCCTCCATCAGCTCGAGGTCGACGGCGGCTCCGCCCTCGGTGAACGGCGTCAGGAGCGCGGGAACGGTGCCCGCGATCGGCTGCGGAGTCACAGGAGCTCGCTCGCGATCGCCACGGTATTCACCAGTCTGCCGATTCCGGGGATGCCCACCTCGACCACCATGCCCGGCCTCGAGCGTGAACTCGTCGGGAGGCACGAGCCCCGTGCCGGTCAGGAGCACGCTTCCGGGCGGGACCGGGTTGTCGCGGACGCAGAAGCCCGCGAGCTCGCCGAGCCCTCGCTTCATGCGCGCCGTCGAGGTCTCCCCCTCGAAGAGGAGCTCTCCCGCCCTCGGCCGCGATGCGCAGCTCGATCGGGAACGGCTCCTCCCAGTCGTCCGGGACGAGCACGGCCGGGCCGATCGCGCACGCTCCCGCGTAGACCTTGGCCTGCGGGAGGTAGAGCGGGTTCTCGCCCTCGATGTCGCGCGAGGAGACGTCGTTGCCGACCGTCAGCCCGAGGAGCGCGCCTCCCTCGCCGAGAACGAGGCCGAGCTCCGGCTCGGGAACGCTCCAGCTCGCATCGCTCCGCACGCCGACCGGGGCGTCCTGGCCGACGGTGCGGCGGCGCTGGGCGTCCTTGAGGAAGAGCTCGGGCCGCTCGGCGTCATAGACGAGGCCGTAGGCGTCGCGGGCCTCCGTCTTGCTCTCCTCGAGGCGGGCGTCCCGGCTCCGCTCGTAGGTGACACCGGCGCACCACACCTCGGGGCAGTCGACCGGGAGGCCGAGCCGCCAGGGGGCGGGCGGGCGCAGGGTCTCTGCGTCGACGCCCTCGAGCGCCTCCGTGGAGGCCGCGGCCGCGCGCGCCAGGGCGCCCGGATCGAGGAGCGCGAGCGGATCCGCGCCGTCGAGGAGCGCGATGCGTCCCGGGTCGTCCGGGGCGAGCGCACCGAGGCGGGCGCCGTCCGGGCCCTCCAGGCGGACGAGCCTCCAGCCCCGGCTCACCGGCGCATCCTCGGATCGTCGGCAAGTGCCAGCTCCAGCTCCTCCGGGCCGACGACAGGTGCGTCGCCGGGCACTGCCTGCTTGACGGCCGCCAGCGCGCCGCCCAGCTCGAGCGCCTGCTCGACGCCGCCGGCGAGGAGCCCGTGGATCAGCCCGGCGCAGAAGGCGTCGCCGGCGCCGATCGGCTCGCTGCCGCGGAAGGGGGGAGAGGCCGGCCTCGGCCGTTCCGTCCCCGTCCACCGCGACGCTCTCGCGCCGCATTCCCGAGGGGTCGGGCACGCGGCGGGAGACGACGACGCGGCCGATTCCCAGCCGCTCCCGGGCCGCCGCGGCCACCTCGGCGGGCGTTCCTTCGAGCCCAAGGACCGCGCGGGCGTCCTCGACCGAGCAGACAAGGGTGTCGACGAAGGCGGCAGCCGACTCGAGGCGCTCGCGCCAGTGCGCCGGCGGCGCCAGCCGGGTGCGGACGTTGAGATCGTAGGTCGTCAGGCACCCGGCGGCGCGCGCGGCCCGGAGCGCGTCCGCGGCCGCGCGCGCGCAGCTCTCGGAGAGCGCGGAGGTGATGCCCGTGACGTGGAAGGCCCGCGCGCCGGCGAGGAGAGCCTGCCAGTCGAGCTCGGCGGGGTCGAGGCAGGCAAAGGCCGAGTCGGCGCGGTCGTAGAGGGCGCGGCTGGCGAGCGGCGGCTCGGAGATCTCGACGAAGTAGAGGCCCAGCCGGCCCTCGTCGGCCTGGATGACCCCGGAGACGTCGATCCCGAACGAGCGCGCGTGCGCGAGGACGATCGCCCCGAGCGGGTTGGCGGGGAGACGCGAGACCCAGGCCACGTCCTTCCCGAGCCGCGCCAGCCCGACGGCGACGTTCAGCTCCGCGCCCGCGGGCCAGACCTCGAGCGTGCGCGCCTGCTCGAGCCGCAGACGGCCGGGCGGCGACAGCCGGAGCATCGCCTCTCCGAACGTGACGACGTCCGGCATCAGTAGACGGCGCGCCCGCCCGAGAGGTCGAAGCAGGCGCCGGTGGCGAAGGAGAGGTCCTCGCTCGCGAGGAAGGCGATCAACGCCGCGACCTCTTCCGGCTTCCCCATCCGCCCGAGCGGGATGCGCGCCACCATGTAGTCGACGTGCTCCTGCGTCATGTCGCCGAGCATCGGCGTCTCGATCACCGCAGGCGCGACGCAGTTGACGAGGATTCCCGAGCCGGCCACATCCTTCCCGATCGCCTTCGTCATCGCGATCACGGCGGCCTTGGAGGCCGAGTAGGCGGCCGCCATCGGGTTGCCCTCCTTGCCGGCGATCGAGGCGACGTTGACGATGCGCCCGTAGCCGTTCGGCTCCATGGCCCTGATCGCGGCGCGATCGGCGTAGAAGACGCCGCTCGCGTTGATGGCCATTACGCGGTTCCACTCCTCGTCCCCCACGTCGACCGTGCGCAGGGAGTCGCCGCTCACCCCGGCGCAGCAGACGAGGACGTCCAGGCGCCCGAGCTCGGCGACGACGTGCACGGCGGCGGCGTCGAGGTCCTCCGAGCGGCGCACGTCGCCCGCGATCGCCAGGTCGGCCGGCCCGTCGCTCTCGCTCAGGTCGAAGACGGCCACCTTCGCCCCGCCTGTTTGCAGGCGGGCGACGGTGGCGGCGCCGATGCCCTGCGCCCCGCCCGTGACGAGCGCGACGCGACCGTCGAAGCCGTAGACGTTGCCGTCCGCCATGGGGTGTTTATAAACGTTCTCCCCGGCCCGCGGTCGCCCCGACCGCGGAGGCCGGCAGGGAACGGACTACGATTCGGGCGTGGAGCTCGACCCTGCATCCGACTACCCCCTCGGGACGCGCCGCCCCGACCTCGTCGCCACGTCCGCGGGCCGGCGGCTCCACGAGCTGACGCTGGACGCGCTCAGGGCGGGCGAGATCGACGGAGACGACCTCCGGGCGACGCCCCGCACCCTTCGCCTCCAGGCGGAGGTCGCGCGCGCCGCGGGCCGGCCCGAGCTGGCCGCGAACCTCGAGCGCGCCGCCGAGCTCGCCCTCGTCCCCGCCGACGTCCTGCTCGAGCTCTACACCGCGCTCCGGCCCCGGCGCTCGGACGCGGGGGCGCTCGAGCGCTGGGCCGAGCGGCTCGAGACCGCGTACGAGGCCCCGCTGACCGCCGCGTTCGTCCGCGAGGCCCGCGCCGTCTACGCGGAGCGCGGGCTCCTGGCGCCGAGCGATGAGCGCGCAGCGGTCTAGGCGCTTCCTCTCGCGGGAGGAGAAGCCGCTCCGCCAGGAGCTGCTGATCGCCCCCTACCCGGATCTCGGCCTCGTCGCCATGAACGGGCCCGGCGATCCCGAGCCGGGCCTCGAGCTCGAGGACGGCCGCGTCCTCGCCATGGACGGGAAGCCGGCAGCGAAGTTCGACGCGATCGACCACTTCGTGGTGCGCTACGGGCTCGACGTGCACGTCGCACGGGAGGCGATGGCCCTGGAGGACCGCGAACTGGCGCACCGGCTGGTGGACGTGGACGTCCCCAGGGAGGAGTTGATCCGTCTCTCGCGGGGCCTCACCCCGGCGCGCCTGGCCCGGGTCGTCTCGCTCCTCGACCCCGTCGAGCTCATGTTCGCGCTCAAGAAGCTCCGCGCGCGCCGGCGGCCCGCCAACCAGTCGCACGTCACGAACCTGAAGGAGAACCCGGCGCTCCTGGCCGCCGACGCCGCCGAGGCCGCCCTGCGCGGCTTCGCCGAGATCGAGACGACCGTGGGCGTGTCGCGCTATGCGCCCCTGAACGCGCTCGCCATCCTCGTCGGCTCCCAGACCGGCCGCCCCGGCGTCATGACCCAGTGCGCGGTCGAGGAGCGCCGGAACCTCCAGCTCGCCATGCAGGGACTCGTCACGTACGCGGAGACGCTCTCCGTGTACGGGACGGAGCCGGTCTTCGTGGACGGGGACGACACACCGTGGTCGAAGGCGCTCCTCGCCTCGGCCTACGCCTCGCGCGGGGTCAAGGTCCGCTTCACGTCGGGCGGCGGCTCGGAGGCGCTCATGGGCCACGCGCAAGGCTGCTCGATGCTCTACCTCGAGGCGCGCTGCCTGGCGGCGATCCGCGCGGCCGGCTCCCAGGGCGTCCAGAACGGATCCATCTCCTGCGTCGCGCTCGCGCTCTCCGTTCCCGCGGGAACCCGGGAGATTCTCGCCGAGAACGTCCTCGCCGCCTGGCTCGACCTCGAGGTCGCCTCCGGAAACGACGCGATCGCCTCGCACTCCGAGTTCCGCAAGACCGCGAAGCTGATGGGGCAGCTCCTGCCCGGCACCGACTTCGTCACCTCCGGCTACTCCGTGATGCCGCGTCACGACAACATGTTCGGCGGCGGCAACTACGACGCCGACGACCTCGACGAGTGGCTGACGATCCAACGCGACTGGCAGGTCGACGCCGGCCTCGAGCCCGTCGCCGAAGACGAGGTCGTGCGCCTGCGCGAGCGCGGCGCGCAGGCGATCCAGGCGGTCTTCGAGGCCTTCTCCTTCCCGCCGGTCACCGCCGCGGAGGTCGAGGCCGCGACCTACGCCTACGACAGCGCCGACCTGCCCGACCGCGATCGCTCCGCCGACGTCGAGGCCGCCGACCGCGTCCTCTCCGAGGGCATCACTGCGGCTCAGGTGGCCGTCGAGCTCGACCGGCGCGGCTTCACCGACGTGGCGGAGGCGATCCTCGGCATGCAGCGCCAGCGCGTCGCCGCCGACTACCTGCAGACCTCGGCCGTGATCGACCGGGACGGCGAGGTGCGCTCCGCCGTGAACGACCCGAACCTCTACCTGGGGCCCGGAACCGGCTGGCGGCTGGAAGGGGAGCAGTGGGAGGCCGTGCAGGCGCTCCCGCATGTGCTCGACCCGCGCTCGCTCGCCTCGCCCGAGGCCGACGGCACGCCCGTGCTCGTGGACGGACCGACCGCGGAGGCCGGCCGGCGGAAGGACGAGGTCGTGATCGCCGTCGGGCCGGCCTACGGGCACGCGCTCCGCGCCACCATCGGCGACCTCCCGCACGAGGACGTCCTCGCGGCGCTGGCCGACGGCGTCCGGGAGGGAGGGGGGACGCCGCGGGTCGTGCGCGTGCTCCGCTCCTCCGACGTCGCCTTCATCGGCCACGACGGCGCGCGCCTGTCCGGGTCGGGCGTGGCCGTGGGGCTCCAGTCCAAGGGGACGGCCGTCATCCACCGCGCCGACCTCGAGCCGCTCGACAACCTCGAGCTCTTCGGGATGGCGCCGCTCCTCTCGCTCGAGTCCTACCGGGCGATCGGGCGGAACGCCGCGGGCTACGCGCTCCGGCGGCCGGTCGGGCCCGTGCCCACGCGGCTCGACAACTTCGCCCGCGCGAAGCTGATCGTCAGGACGACCCTCCTGCACGCCCGGGAGACGCTCGAGATCGTTCCCGACGCCCAGGCGGTCGAGGCCGAGCCGATCCCGTAGCGCTCGTTGGAACCCGTTTCAGGCCGAGACGGGCGGCGGCATCGTCACGCCGGCGATCGGCCCCGGGTCGCCGCCGTGGCCCCAGTGCCTCGCGGGCGGCGCGGTGACGATCACCCACGTGTGGTCGCGGAGCTGCTCGGACGTGCACTCGACGAGCGCGTCGGTCATCTTCTCGATCAGGTTCGCGGCGAGCTCGTCGGTCAGCCGCTCCTCGTAGAGCTTCACCTCGACGACAGGCATCGCTCCTCCTCTCTCTAGGCCGCCGGGGAGCCGCCGGCACCCCAGTGCTTGGGCGAGACGCCCTCGACGATCACCCAGATGTGCTCCTTGGCGGCGCCGGACGACTCGTGGAGGGCGTCCGTGAGCGCCTCGATGATCTTCGGGACCGACTCCTCGGTCACACGCTGCTCGTAGAGCTTCACCTCGATCAGGGGCACTGGCTGCCTCCTTTCGCTCTCGGGATCCCGAGAGACGACCCTAGCGGGCGAGCCAGCCGCCGTCGACCGGGACGACCGTCCCGTTCATGTACTCGGACTCCGGCAGGCAGAGGAACCCGACCGCGCCGGCGATGTCCTCGGGGCGCGCCCAGCGGCCCACCGGGATGCGGCCGGAGATCTCCGCGAACCGGGTTGCATCCTCCCGGAGCGCGGTCGTCAGCTCGGTCTCGACCCAGCCGGGCGCGACCGCGTTGACGCGGATGCCGAGCGGCGCCCACTCGTTCGCCTGCGCCTTCGTGAGCTGCGCGAGCGCGCCCTTCGACGCCGCGTAGGCGAGCGTGTTCATGCCCGCGTGGAACGACATCATCGAGGCGATGTGGACGATCCGGCCGCCGTCGCCCTGCTCGACCATGTGCCGGGCGGCGGCTCGGGAGACGGCGAAGGCGCCGACGACGTTCACCTCGAGCACGCGGCGCAGCTCCTCGACGGGGAGCTCGAGCGCCGGCGCCCGGAACATCGTGCCGGCGTTGCAGACGCACACGTCGACCCGGCCGAGCTTCTCCGCCGACTCCGCGACCGCGCGCTCGGCGTCCTCCGCGCTCTCGAGGTCGCACCTGACCCACGTGCCGGGGCCTTCGCTTCGCTGCAGGGTCGCCACCCGGGCGCCGAGCTGCTCGAGCCGGCGGGCGATCGCCTCGCCGATGCCCCGGCTCGCGCCGGTGACGACGGCCCCCTTGCCCTGGAGCGGGCCAGAGGCCTGGTGCGAGTCGGAGCGGGCCGCCTCAGACACGGCGGCAGTCTTGGTCTGAGACAACCCCACGGCGCGCCAGGTCCCGCATCGGGTCTCTAGCGCTCGACGTGGAGCCTTCCTCGGTCGGGGCCGAGGACGAGGTCGCGCTCCGGCTCGTCCACGTGGTCGAGCGGGACGGGCGAGAGCGCCTCGAAGAAGGTGACGCCGTTCTCCGAGAAGAGCTCGTGCTCGACGCCGCGGTTCATCACGCACACATCGCCGGCGGCGAGCGTCCTCGTCTCGTCGCCGATCGTCACCTCGACCTCCCCGTCCACGATCGCCATCAGCTGCTCGGTGTGCTCGTGCGCGTGCCGCTGCACGGTCGTCCCCGGCTCGTAGGAGACGCGGCAGAGCAGCACCTGCTCCCCTCCCGTCGAATGGAGGGCGACGCCCGGGAAGATCGGGAACGGGTCCCGCCCTTTCCAGGTGCCGAAGGGCGGGACCCCTCGAGACTCAGTCATCGACCAGGATGAACCCGTCGCCCTCGGCGTCCTTGCCCGCGCTCGAGGAGACGCCGCGGACGGAGATCGCCTCGTCGAAGATCACCCGCTTGCCGTCGCGGCGCGGCTCCGCCTTCTCGGCCAGCGCCCTGAGGACGCGCTCTGGCGTCGCCGGGCACTCCGTGATCCAGACGCCGACGGCGTCGTGGATCGCGGAGCAGATCGCGGGCGGCTGGGCGTTGTTCGCCATCTCGCCGATCGCCTTGGCCCCGAACGGCCCCTCGGCGGAGGGGTTCTCGAGGATGACGTTGTCGAGCTCGGGCAGGTCCTCGAGCGAGGGCATCAGGTAGGCCCCGAACTCGCCGCCCCGGTGGTCGACGGAGGGGTAGTACGGGTAGGCGGCCTCGAGCAGCCCCAGACCGAGGCCCATCATCGCGCCGCCGTCGATCTGGCCCTCGACGAGCATCGGGTTGATCGCCCGGCCCACGTCGTAGACTTGGACGAGCTTCTCGACGGTCACCTCGCCGGTCTCGTCGTCCACCTCGACCTCGGCCACGCAGGCCGCGTAGGAGATGGCCGAGTGCGGCTCGACCTCGACCGCGCCGGTGTCGTCGTCCACCGGCACGAAGGGCTTCAGCGCCGCGCCGGTGCCGGTGATCAGCTCGCCGTAGACCCACGTCGCCGCCGCCGCCACGTCCGAGACGGAGATCTTCCGGTCGGGCGCGCCCTTGGCGACGACCTCGCCGTCTGCGATCTCCAGGTCGGCCGGGTCGATCTCCAGCTCCTTCGAGGCGATGTCGAGGACGCGCTCGCGCGCCTTCTCGGCGGCGAAGCGGACGGCGTTGCCGCCGATGAACGTCCCGCGGGAGGCGAAGCTGCCCGTGCAGACGGGCGACGAGTCCGTGTTCGTGTTGTCCATCGTCACCCAGTCGTAGGGGACGCCGAGCGCGTCGGCCACGATCTGCGTATGGACGGTGCGCGAGCCCTGGCCGATGTCGACCGTGCCGGCGAAGACGTCCACGCGGCCGTCGGGCTTCAGCTTCACCCATGCCTGGCTTGGATCGCCGTTCTGGTTCATGCCCGTCGGATACTCGATCGTCGCGATGCCGCGACCCTTGTGCTTGGCCATCAGTGATCCTCCCCCTCGCCCAGATGGGGCGGAAGCTGGACACGCTCGCCGTCCGCCGCGACGGAGCTCTTCAGGTGCTCGGGCAGGAGGTCGCCCGAGCGCGGCTCGTTCGTCATCGACCGCAGCTCGCCCGGCAGCTCGTGGCCGACCCGCTCCGCGGCGGCGAGCATCACCGGCACGGTGGAGGGATCCTTCAGCGTGACCAGGTTGGCCGTGAGGTCGCCGATCCGGTTCGCGTTCTTGAGCCGGACCGCGAACGGATCCAGACCGAGGACGTCGGCGATGCGGTTCATGTGCATCTCGACCGCGTAGGAGACCGAGGTGACGCCGAAGCCGCGCATCGCGGTGGTCGGCACCCGGTTCGTGAAGACGACGTAGCCGTTGAAGTTGACGTTCGGGATCGTGTAGGCCCCCGTGTGGTGGAACGCGTGTTTCGTCAGCCCGTAGGAGGAGAAGCGCGTGTAGGCGCCGGCGTCGTGGAGGGTCAGCATCCGGCGGCCGAGGATCCAGCCGTCGCTCGTGAGGGCGTCGGCGATCTCCATGTGCCAGGGGGCGCGGGTGGAGGAGGCGAGGAACTCCTCCTCGCGCGTCCAGCGCCACTTCACCGGACGCTTCGACTTCTGGGCGAGCAGCGCACATGCGGTCTCGGCCGCCGTGTCGACCTTGCCGCCGAAGCCGCCGCCGACGGTGCCGCCGACGAACTTCAGCTTGTTCAGCGGGCACTGGAGGTGCGCCGCGACGACGCCCATCGAGAAGTACATCGCCTGCGTACAGGAGTAGATCGTGAGCCGCCCGTCGGCCTCCGGGACGACCGCGGCCGTCTGCGGCTCGAGCGGACAGTGCTCGATCGCCTGCGGCCGATAGACGCCCTGGACGACCGTGTCGGCGTCGGCGAAGGCCCTGTCGACGTCGCCCTTGCGAACGCGCCGGTGGTTGTGCGGCCCGAAGTGCGTGTAGACCGGCCCCCACGGGTGGATCGACGAGGACTCGGGGTCGAACGCCGTGCGGATGTCGAAGACGGGCTCGCGCTCGTCGAAGCCGACCTCGATCGCCTCGACGGCCGCCTGCGCGAGCTCCTCGGTCTCGGCCGCGACCGCCGCGATCGGCTGGCCCTTGTAGCGGACCTCGTCGTCGGCGAGGAGCGGCTCGTCGCCCGGGACGCCGAGCGCCGAGAGGTGGCCGTAGACGTTCAGCGGCACGTCGTCCTTCGTGACGACGGCGTGGACGCCGGGCATCGCCTCGGCCTTGCTCGTGTCGAGCTTCGTAATCCCCGCGTAGTGGTGCGGCGAGCGCAGGGCCTTCGTCCAGAGCATCCCGGGGACGCGGACGTCGTCGACGTAGGCAACCCGTCCCGTGACCTGCGCCATCCCGTCGTAGCGGGGGAGGCGCGCTCCAACAGCTTTCATGCCGAACCCCCTTCGGTGACGATCTCGGTGGTGGTCGAGACCTCGCCGCGCGCGGCGGCCTCGACGGCCTGGACGATCTTGACGTAGCCGGTGCAGCGGCACATGTGGCCGGAGAGCACCTCGAGGATCTGCTCCCGCCCGGCGCCCGGCTCGCGCTCCAGGAGCGCGTGCGCCGCCAGCATGAAGCCGGAGACGCAGAAGCCGCACTGGGTCGCGTAGTTCTCGAAGAACGCGGCCTGGACGGGCGCGAGGACCCCGTTCGTGCCGAGCCCCTCGACCGTCGTGATCGACGCGCCGTCCACGGCCGCGAGCGGGACGAGGCAGGAGCGCCGCGGCTCGCCGTCGACGAGCACGGTGCAGGCGCCGCAGCCGCCCTGGAGGCACCCGGCCTTGGGGCTCGTGATCTCGAGCTCCTCCCGCAGCACGTGGAGGAGGGACCCGAGCGGAGGGCTCTCGAGCTCGTGCTCGATGCCGTTGACCACCAACTTCATTCCGCAGCCTCCTTAGAGCTGGCTCACCGCGCGCTCGACCAGGCGGGGGAGCATGGTGCTCCGGTACCAGGCCGAGGCGAGCGCGTCGTCGTGGGTGGTGACGTCGTCCGCCGCCTTCCCGGCGGCGGCGGCAGCGTCGGAGCCGCCGGCGAGCGCCTGCTCGACCGACGGCAGCCGCTGCGCCCTCGTGCCCGCCCCGGTGACCGCGACCCGGATGCCTTCGGAGGTCTCGGCCGCGGCGACGGCCATGATCGTGTAGTTGTGGGCGTGGGGCCGGCCGAGCGCCGCGGCCGAGGCCCCCTGGGGCTCGTCGACCTCGATCTCGAGGACGAGCCGCCCCTCGCCGCCGGCGAGGAAGTCCTCGACCGGCTCCGTGCGCTCCCCGCCGGCTCCCACGGAGCGCACGCGCGCGCCGAGAGCGAGCAGCGGGGCCTGGAGGTCGCCGCGGGGCGACTCGGGCGCCGGCGGCGCGCACAGGTTGCCGCCGATCGTCGCCTGGCTCCGGATCTCGAAGTCGCCGACGAAGGCGGAGAACGTCGAGAGCGGCTCCGGGACGGCGCCGACGAGCGCCAGGACGGGCGTCGTCGCGCCGATCCTGACCGTGCCGTTCTCGCGGGTGATGCCGTCGAGACCGGCCTTGGCCAGGAGCAGCGCGCGCTCGGGGCGCAGGCGCCCCGCGTTGAGCTCGGGCATCACGATCGTGCCGCCCGCGACGATCGTGACCCCACCGCCGTCGCCGAAGGAGCTGACAGCCTCCTCGGGGGACGACGGCACGAGGACGTTCGTGAAATGCGTCATATGGGTTCTCGGGGGTGGGGAGTGGGCTTTCGGCGATCCTAACCCAGCGGCCGAGGACAGGGGCGCTCGAGAGCGCGCCCTGCCGCAGGCCCTCGCTAGGCTCCCAGGCGTGGAGCCGACGACGATCGACGAGCTGGAGACCGCCCTCCACGAGGCCGACTACCTGCCCGACCGGGGCCTGGCGACCGCACTCTTCCTCTCGCTCACCCTGGAGAAGCCCGTGCTGCTCGAAGGCGAGGCGGGGGTCGGCAAGACCGAGGCCGCCAAGGCGCTCGCGACGCGCCATGGACGCGCGCCTGATCCGGCTCCAGTGCTACGAGGGCCTGGACGTCGCGCACGCGGTCTACGAGTGGAACTACCTCGCGGCAGCTGCTGCGGATCCGCGCGGCCCAGGAGGGCACGGTCTCCGAGGAGGAGCTCTTCGGGCGCGAGTTCCTGATCAGCCGGCCGCTGCTCGAGGCGGTCGAGAGCGAGGAGCCGGTCGTCCTTCTGATCGACGAGATCGACCGCGCCGACGACGAGTTCGAGGCCTTTCTCCTCGAGGTCCTCTCCGACTTCCAGATCACGATCCCCGAGGTGGGGACGATCCGCGGCCGAGCGCCGGCCCGCCGTCGTCCTCACGTCGAACCGGACGCGCGAGCTCCACGACGCCCTCAAGCGCCGCTGCCTCTACCACTGGATCGGGCATCCGAGCCTCGAGCGCGAGGTCGAGATCGTGCGCCTGCGCGTGCCGGGGATCCCGGAGCTGCTCGCCGCTCAGGCGGCGGCCTTCGTGCGCGGCCTCCGGGAGCTCGACCTCGCCAAGCCACCCGGGGTCGCGGAGACGATCGACTGGGCGCACGCGCTCGCCGCGCTCGGGCGGGAGGAGCTGGACGCCGCGGTCGTCGAGGACACGCTCGGCTCGGTGCTGAAGTACCACGAGGACCTCGACCTCGTCCGCGACTCCGCCCTCGCCGCCCTCGTCGAGCAGGCGCGCGCCGTTCGCACGTGAGCGACGGCGACGCGATCGTCCGCCAGGTCGTCACCTTCGGCCGCTGCCTGCGCGAGGCCGGTCTCGAGGTGGGCCCCGGGCGGCTCGGCGACGCGCTCGCCGGGCTCGCCCGCGTGGACGTGACCCGGCCCGACGACGTCTACTGGACGCTGCGGGCGACGCTCGTGACGCGCGCCGAGGAGGTGGAGCCGTTCGACCGGGCGTTCCGCGCCTGGTTCCTCCGCTCGCCGGCGCGGCCCGACGGCCGCGCGGCCTCGCCGCCGCCGACCGGCGCTTCCGCGAGGAGAGCCGCCGCCGGGACGGGAGCGCGGCCGCGCCCGCGCGACGAGGACGGGGAGCCGCAGGAGATCGGCTGGAGCGCCGACGAGCTGCTCCGGCAGAAGGACTTCGCGGCGATGACGCCGGAGGAGCTCGCGCGCCTCCGCGCCCTCCTCGTCGACGTCGCGGCCCGGCGGCCGCTCCGGCGCTCCCGGCGCCTGCGCCCGCACCACCGCGGGCGCGTCATCGACCTCCGCAGGATGATGCGGCAGTCGCTCGCAGCCGGCGGCGACCCGGTCGAGCGGGCATTTCGTCGCCGTGCGGAGACCCCGCGGAAGCTCGTCGTGCTCTGCGACGTCTCCGGCTCGATGGAGAAGTACGCGCGCCCGCTCCTGCTCTTCCTCCACGCCGCCGCCGGCTCGGGGCGCGGCGTCGAGGTCTTCGCCTTCGGCACGCGCCTCACCCGCCTGACGCCCGACCTCGCCACGCGCGACCCCGAGAAGGCCCTCGCCGCCGCGGCCGAGCGCGTCGTCGACTGGGCGGCCGGCACGCGGATCGGCTCCTCGCTCAAGGCCTACAACGATCTCTGGGGACGGCGGGCCCTCACGCGCGGCGCCGTCGTCGTGATCGTCTCGGACGGCTGGGACCGGGAGGATCCGGGGCTCGTCGGGCGCGAGATGGCCCGTCTCGCCCGCGCCGCCTACGCGGTCGTCTGGGTGAACCCGCTCAAGGGCCATCCCGCCTACCAGCCGCTCGCGGGCGGCATGCAGGCGGCGCTCCCGCACGTCGACCGCTTCGTCTCCGGGCACAACCTTTCGAGCCTCGAGGAGCTCGCCGACGTGCTCGCCGGGATCGACCGCAGGCACGCCGCCTGACCCCCGGAGCCGAGGCTGCACGCCCCGTCCCTGCGTGTTAGGTTCGCGCCTCTCGCGATTTCGACGAAAGGAAGGGGCATGGGAGTGGACGTGAAGTCCGACGCGCTCCTCGGGCTTGTCGACGGGGACGCGGAAGTCGAGCAGGTCGCCACCGGATTCACCTTCACGGAGGGCCCGATCTGGAACCACGCCGAGGGGTTCCTCCTCTTCAGCGACATGCCCGGCGACGTCAGGCGCAAGTGGACTCCGGGAGAGGGCGTCGTCGAGGTGATGAACCCCTCGAACAAGGGCAACGGCATGACCTACGAGCCCTCGGGCGCGCTGCTCGTCTGCGAGCACGTGACGAGCTCGCTCGTGCGCGAACATCCCGACGGGACGCGCGAGACCGTCGCCTCGCACTTCGAGGGCAAGGAGCTGAACAGCCCCAACGACGTCTGCGTCCGCTCGGACGGCTCCATCTACTTCAGCGACCCCTGGTACGGGCGGATGCCGGTCTTCGGCCTCGAGCGGGAGCGCGACCTCGGCTTCCAGGGCGTCTACCGCATCGCGCCCGGCGGCGGCGACCCCGAGCTCGTGGTCGGCCGGGAGGAGTACGAGCAGCCGAACGGCCTCTGCTTCTCGCCCGACGAGTCGCTCATGTACGTGAACGACACGCCGCGCGCCCTCATCGACGTCTACGACGTCAACGCCGACGGCTCGCTGGCGAAGCGGCGGCGCTTCTTCGAGGGCATCGGCTCCGGCATCATCGAGGAGGGCATCCCCGACGGGATGAAGTGCGACGAGCGCGGGAACATCTGGGTCACCGGCCCCGGCGGCGTCTGGGTGATCAGCACGGGCGGCGAGCACCTGGGGACGATCGAGGTGCCGGAGAACGTCGGCAACATCACCTGGGGCGGCGACGACTGGCACACCCTGTTCATGCCGAGCACGACCTCGCTCTACAGCATCCGGACGACGGTCGGGCCGCGGCGCGAGCCCTACATGGCCTAGGAGGACACGCGAATGGGCGACAACGAGAAGCTCGAGCTGGACCCGAGCCGGACGGCTCTGATCGTCCAGGACATGCAGAACGACGTCATCATCGAGAACGGCGCCTTCGCCGACTCCGGCTCGCCGGGGCACGCGAAGTCCCAGGACGTCGTCGAGAACGTCAAGAGCCTGGCCGCCGCCTGCCGCAAGGCGGGCATCCCGGTGATCCACGTCTGGTACATCGTCGAGGAGGGCGCCGTCGGCCTGAAGCTGAACGCGCCGCTCTTCCAGGGCGTGAAGGACGGGAACGCCCTCGTCCGCGGCACGTGGGGCGCCGCTCCCGCCGAGGGCCTCGAGCCCCAGGAGGGCGACCTGATCGTCGAGAAGATGCGCATGAGCGCCTGGCAGGGGACGAAGCTCGAGACCATGCTGGCGGGCCTCGGCATCGACACGATCATCGTCACCGGCGCCTGGACGAACATGTCCATCGAGCACACGGCCCGGACGGGAGCGGACAAGGGCTTCTACATGATCGTTCCCGAGAACGCCTGCTCGACCATGAACCCCGACTGGCACGACGCCTCGATCAACTTCGCCCTCCAGAACGTCGCGACGGTGACGAACTGCGGCGCGATCCACGAGGCGCTCGGGGCATGAGTCTCAGCGGCGGCGCAGCCGCAAAGGCTGAGACAGGGAGGACGGGAGTAGCTTCGCTGCTCCCGTCCGTTTACGAGAACGCAAGGCGCGGGGGCGGCCGCATGCTGGGGCTGCGCCTGTCCCCAAGCTCGCCCCGAGAACGATGAGGTCGCGGGCCGCGCTCTTTCGCGCGGCCGGCGCCCCGCTCGAGCTGCGCGAGATCGACCTGGCCGAGCCGGGGGAGGGCCAGGTGGTGGTGCGGATGGCCGCCGTGGGCGTCTGCGGCAGCGACCTGCACGTGATCCGCGGCGAGTGGGCCCGGCCGACGCCGATGATCCTCGGGCACGAGGGCGCGGGCGTCGTCGAGGCGGTCGGCCCCGGCGTGGAGTCGGTCGAGCCGGGGCAGCCGGTCGTGATCTCCTGGGCGCCGGCCTGCGGCGTCTGCCCGCCGTGTCGGAGCGGTCGCGAGACCGCGTGTCTCGCGCTCCGGGCCGCCATCCGCGCCGGGACGATGCTGGACGGCTCCACTGGCCTCAGCGTGGACGGGGAGCCCGTCTACCGGATGACCACGGTCGGAGGGCTCGCCGAGCACGTGCTCGTCCCGGCGGACACGGCGTTGCCCATCCCGGCCGATGTCCCGCTCGAGCACGCGGCCCTGCTCGGGTGCGCCGCCCTCACGGGCGTCGGCGCCGTCCTCAACGGGAACCGGGTCGAGCCCGGCGCGAGCGTGCTCGTGATCGGCGCCGGGGGCGTCGGGCAGTTCGTCGTCCAGGGCGCACGGATCGCCGGCGCGGGCCGGATCGTCGCGGTCGACCTCTTTCCGGCCCGCCGCGAGGCGGCGCTCGCGCTCGGCGCCCACGAGGCGGTCTCGCCCGACGACTTCGCCGAGACGGACGCCTTCGACGTCGCCTTCGACGCGGTCGGCCTCGCCGCCACCTCGGAGACCGCGCTCGCAGCGGCGCGCGGCGGCGGCACGGCGGTACTCGTGGGGATGCCTCCCGGCGGCGCCCGGCTCGACCTCGACCCGCTCGCCTTCTCGAACTTCGAGAAGACGCTCACCGGCTCCGTCTACGGGTCGGAGACGCCCGTGCGCGCGCTCCCCCGGCTCCTCGACCTCGTGCGGGACGGCCGGCTCGAGCTCGCCTCGCTGGTCGGCCCACGCTTCCCGCTCGAGCGGGTGGACGAGGCGGTCGAGGCGAGCCTCGGCGGCGCCGCCGGTCGCGTCCTCGTCACCCCGTAGCCACCGCGGGTGGCCGATATGCTGACCGGCGTGGCGACCGTGGAGTCGAAGCCGCCCGAGCTGCGCGATCGCGGCCTCCTGCGAATGCACGCCTACGTGGACGGCCGCTGGGCCGAGGCCGACTCGGGCGCCGTGTTCGGCGTCGTCGACCCGGCCACCGGCGAGACGATCGCCGAGGTGCCGCGGCTCGGGGCCGCCGAGACCCGCCGGGCGATCGAGGCGGCCGAGCGCGCCCTCCCCGAGTGGCGCGCCCGCACGGCAAAGGAGCGCGCGCGCATCCTCCGCCGGGTCGCCGACCTGATGGTGGAGCACGGCGACGACCTCGCCGCCCTGCTGACGGCGGAGCAGGGCAAGCCGCTCGTCGAGTCGGCGGCCGAGATCGAGTACGCGCGCCTCGTTCCTCGAGTGGTTCGGCGAGGAGGCGAAGCGCGTCTACGGCGACACGATCCCGCAGCCGACGCCCGACCGGCGCATCCTCGTGACGAAGCAGCCGGTCGGGGTCACCGGCGGGATCACGCCCTGGAACTTCCCGGCCGCGATGGTGACCCGCAAGGCGGCGCCGGCGCTCGCCGCCGGCTGCACGATGGTGCTCAAGCCCGCGGAGCAGACGCCGCTCTCGGCGCTCGCGGTCGCCGAGCTCGGCGAGCGAGGCCGGGCTGCCGCCCGGCGTCCTCTCCATCGTCACCGGCGACGCGGGGGACGCCCCGGAGATCGGGCGGCGAGCTGACCTCCAACCCGACCGTGCGGAAGCTCGGCTTCACCGGCTCGACCGAGGTCGGGAAGCTGCTGATGCGCGCAGTGCGCCGACCAGGTGAAGAAGGTCTCGCTCGAGCTCGGTGGCAACGCGCCGTTCATCGTCTTCGACGACGCCGACATCGAGGAGGCGGTCGCGGGCGCGATCCTCTGCAAGTTCCGCAACTCCGGCCAGACGTGCATCTCCGCGAACCGGATGCTCGTGCAGGACGGCATCTACGACGCCTTCCTGGAGCGCTTTACGGGCGCCGTCGCGGGGCTGCGCGTCGGCCCCGGGCACGAGGAGGGCGTGAACGTCGGGCCGCTGATCGACCGCCAGGGGCTCGAGAAGGTCGAGCGCCACGTCGCCGACGCGCGCGAGCGGGGCGCCGAGCTTCTGCTCGGCGGCGCCCGGCACGAGCTGGGGCAGACGTTCTTCCAGCCCACCGTGCTCACCGGGGTGACGGCCGCCATGGCGATGTCCTCGCGAGGAGACCTTCGGCCCGGTGGCGGCGATCGCGCGCTTCGCGGCCGAGGAGGAAGCGATTCGGATCGCGAACGACACGCCCTACGGGCTCGCCGCCTACTTCTTCAGCCGCGACGTCGGCAGCGTCTGGCGCGTCTCGGAGGGCCTCGAGTACGGGATCGTCGGCGTCAACACCGGCTTCATCTCCACCGAGGTCGCGCCGTTCGGCGGCGTCAAGGAGTCCGGGATCGGCCGCGAGGGCTCGAAGTACGGCATCGACGAGTGGGTGGAGATCAAGTACCTCGCGCTCGGCGGAATCCAGGACGCGCGGTGATCGTCGAGCAGCGCGACTACCACGTCTACACCGGCAAGCTGCCGGAGCTCGTCCGCCTCTACGCGGACGAGGGCATCGAGCTCCAGAAGTCCCACCTCGGCAACCTGATCGGGTGGTTCACCGTGGACGTGGGCGCGCTCTCCACCGTCGTCAGCCTCTGGGGCTATCCAAGCGCCGCCGACCGCGAGGAGCGTCGGAAGGCCCTCCAGGCCGATGAGCGCTGGCAGGCGTTCCTCGCCAAGATCCAGCCGCTCATCCACACCCAGCAGAACCGGATCCTCGCGCCGGTTTCCTTCTCGCCGATCAAGTGAAGCTCGAGGGCAAGGTCGCGATCGTCACCGGCGGCTCGCAGGGCATCGGTCACGCCGATCGCCGGCGGCCTGGCGGCCGCGGGGGCGCGGATCGTCGATCGCGGACCTCGCGCGCGCCGAGGAGGCGGCCGCCGGCTTTCCCGACGGCGTCGGGTCTGACCGTGGACGTCGCCTCCGAGGAGGACGTCGCGCGGATGGCAGAGGAGACGGCCGAGCGCTGCGGCTCGATCGACGTCCTCGTCAACAACGCCGGCCTCTACGCATCACTCGCCATGCGACCGTTCGACCGAGATCCCGCTCGAGGAGTGGCGCCGCGTCATGGACGTGAACGTCGCGAGCATGTTCCTCACCTGCCGCGCCGTCGTGCCCCGCATGCGGGAGCAGGGCGGCGGCAAGATCGTGAACATCTCCTCGGGGACGCCGTTCCGGGGCGTGCCCTTCCTGCTCCACTACGTGACGAGCAAGGGCGCGATCGTCGCCTTCACGCGGGCGCTCGCCAAGGAGCTCGGCAAGGACGGCGATCCTCGTCAACTGCGTCGCGCCCGGGCTTCACGATGAGCGACGGCGTGGAGGAGCAGCCCGAGGTGATCGAGAAGCTCCGGGACGTGTCCGTCGCGGCCCGCACGATCCAGCGCGACCAGGTGCCCGAGGACGTCGTCGGCGCGGCCGTCTTCCTGGCCGGGCCCGGGCTCGGACTTCGTCACCGGGCAGACGATCGTCATCGACGGCGGCCAGTACTTCCACTAGTGCAGGCTATCGCTCTACGACGAGCCCGGCGGCGTCCAGACGGACGCCGGGAACCGGGTCGTCTACGACTGGCGCGGAACGAGGCGCACTTCGGCGCGGCGGCGGTCGAGGGGCCTGGCCTCTGCTTCGAGCTCGAGGAGGAGCCCGGCGCCGGTGCCCTCCTCTCCGCCGAGGTCGAGCTCGAGCCCGGCGAGCGCTGGCTCATGCGCTGCGACCGCGTCGACTTCCCGCCCGGCGGGATCGCCTACCTGCACACGCACCCGGGCCCCGGCGTCCGCTGCCTCCTCTTCGGCGCGATCCGGATCGAGAGCGGCGGGGAGGCGCACGACTACGGCCCGCGCGAGCCGTGGTTCGAGAGCGGGCCCGGAGCCGGTCCGTCGCGACGGCGTCCGAGGCCGAGGAGACGGCCTTCGTCCGCGTGATGCTGCTCCCGCGCCGAGTGGGCGGGCAAGCGGACGATCCGCTACGTCGACCCGGCCGACGAGGAGAGGCCGAAGCTGCAGAGCGCGACCGTCTTCTTCGACGAGCCGATCGAGCTCCGTGAACCGCACCGGCGGCGCGGATCCTCGTCGACCAGCTCGAGCTGAACGGGGTCGAGCTCGTCTTCTGCGTCCCCGGGGAGAGCTACCTCCCCGTCCTCGACGCGCTCCACGACTCGCAGATCCGGCTCGTCAGCTGCCGCCACGAGGCTCGGCGCGGCGAACATGGCCGAGGCGTACGGGAAGCTCACCGGCCGACCCGGGCGTGTGCGTCGTCACGCGCGGCCCGGGCGCGACGCACGCGAGCGTCGGCGTCCACACCGCGGCCCAGGACTCGACGCCGCTCGCTCCTGCTCGTCGGCCAGGTTCCGCGCGGAGCTGCTCGGGCGCGAGGCCTTCCAGGAGATCGACTACGAGGCGTGTTCGGCGCCGTGGCCAAGTGGGTCGGCCAGGCCGACGAGGCCGGCGCGGATCCCGGAGCTCGTCGCGCGGGCGTTCGCGTCGCGACTCTCGGGCCGGCCCGGGCCCGTCGGTGCTCGCGCTGCCGGAGGACGTCCTCGTCGAGGAGGCCGAGTCCCCGACGCGGCGCCCGTATCGCGCCCGCGCGGCCCGAGCCGTCGCACCGCGACCTCGCGGCGTTCCGGGAGCTCCTCGCGGGGAGCGAGCGGCCGCTCGTCGTCGTCGGGGGAGGGCGGCTGGAGCGCGCAGGCGGGCGCGGACGTGCTCGGCGTTCTGCGAGGCGAGCGCCGTGCCCGTCGGCCGCCTCCTTCCGCTGCCAGGACTACGTCGACAACGCGCTCGCCGAGCTACGCGGGCCACCTGGCGATCGGGCTCGACCCCGCGCCTGGCCGCGGCGCGTGCAGGAGGCCGACCTCGTGCTCGCCGTCGGCGGCGCGGCTGGGCGACATCGCGACGCGGGGCTACACGCTCCTCGACGTCCCGCGCCCCCGGCAGACGCTCGTCCACGCCCACCCGGACCCGGACGAGCTCGGCTCGCGTCTACGAGCCCGACGCTCGCGATCGTCTCGGGCCTCCCGGAGCTCGCGGTCGGCGCTGCGCGCACTCGAGCCGGTCGAGCCGGCGCTGGCGGGCGTGGACCGAGCGAGGCGCGGGCCGACTACCTCGCGAACCTCGAGCACGACGCCGATGCCCGGCGAGCTCGATCTCGGCGAGGTCGATGGCCGTCCTGCGCGGGCGCCTGCCCGGTGGACGCGGTCATCACCTCGGGCGCCGGCAACTTCACGGTCTGGGCGCACCGCTTCTACGAGTTCCGCCGTCTATCCGAGCCAGCTCGCGCCGCCGAGCGGCGCGATGGGCTACGGCCTCCCGGCCGCGCTCGCCGCGAAGGTCCTGCAGCCCGAGCGGACGGTCGTCTGCATCGCCGGCGACGGCGACTTCCTGATGAGCGGCCAGGAGCTCGGCGACGGCCGTGCAGTACGAGCTTCCGATCGTCGTTCTCGTCGTCAACAACGGATGTACGGCACGATCCGCATGCACCAGGAGCGGCACGTACCCCGGGCGGGTCGTCGGGACCGACATCGTGAACCCCGACTTCGCGGCTCGCGCGGCGTCGTTCGGCGCGCACGGCGAGGCGGTCGAGCGGACCGAGGACTTCGAGCCCGCGCTCGAGCGGGCGCTCGCGGCCGGCAGGCCGGCGGTGCTGGAGCTGCGTGGTCGACCCGGAGGGGATCTCGCCCGCGGGCGACGATCGGCCAGCTTCGGGGGGGCGCGCGCTGACGGCGCGCCAGGAGTACCGGGTGGCGACGCTCGCCGAGCCGATCAGCCACTACACCGACGCGGTGCGCGCCGGCGACCTCCTCTTCGTCTCGGGGGTCGTGCCCGTCGACGAGCGGGGAGCGGTCGTCGGCGGGGACGACGTGGCCGCCCAGGCCCGGCAGGTCTTCGCGAACATGGGCGGTGTGCTCGACGGCCGGCAGGCGCCTCGTTCGCGGACGTCGTCAAGGTGACCGTCTTCCTCACGGACGTGGACGACCGGCCGCTGATCAACCCGGTCCGGCAGGAGGCCTTCGGGCGAGCCGGCCCGCGAGCACGCTCGTCGAGGTCGCGCGCCTCGCCGTGCCGGGAGCGAAGATCGAGGTCGAGGCGGTGGTGATCGTCCGGCGTGAGGGGACGCGCGGCAGGCGGCTCGAGGCGGGCGCACGGAGAGCCTTCAGCCCGGCATGACCGGGCCGGGCTCCCGACGAGGCCGCTGCCTGCGCGCGGCCGGAGGTCGATTGAAAAGCCAGCGGAGAGGGTGTTACGGTCGGGCCGATGCGAACTTTAGTCTCTGACCTGCAGCCTTTGGCATCTGTGGAGCCGGAGCCGGAAACCCGCCTGTGAACCTCGCCACTCTCGAGCGGCCGTTGCGGATCGCCGCCTACGCGCTCGCGTTCGGCGCGGTCGGGTTCGCGGTCCTGTGGGTCCTGGTCATCGCGAGGGAGACGACATTCGGGTCCGCGATCGACGACCCCAGGAACTTCACGGTCACGCTGCTGAACGCGCTGACCTTCGCCGGGCTCCTCTTCATCGTCGCCAGCGGCTTCTCGCTCATCTTCGGGCTCATGCGGGTCGTCAACATGGCCCACGGCTCGTTCTACCTGCTCGGCGGCTACATCGCCTACGACATCCAGCAGGACATGACAGGGCAGGGCTTCGCCATCCCGGGGACGGAGGTCAACACGCTGGGACTGGGTCCTGCCGGCGCTCGCGGCGGCGGCGTCGATCGCGCTCCTGGGCCTCGTCATCCAGCAGGTCTTTCTTCGCTGGAACCAGGGTCAGGAGCTGCGCCAGGCGATGATCACGATCGCGATCTCGGTGATCATCGCCGATCAGGTCATCGCACACTTCCACGAAGGTGGAAACCTCTAAAGGGGCGGTCAAGCCATGACCTGGCCCGGCTGGACGAACCGGCTGGTCGACCTGCACATCTTCGGGCGTCCAGTACTCGGTCGCCCGCCTCTGCGCTCCTCGGGCTGGGCATCATCGTCGGCTTCCTCCTCTGGCTCTGGCTCTACCGCTACGCGCATGGGCATGGTCATCCGCGCGGGCGTCGACGACCAGCCGATGACCTCGGCCCTGGGCGTCAACATTCAGCTCGTCTTCGCGGTCGCCTTCGTCGTCGGCTCGGCGCTCGCCGCCTTCGGCGGCGCCGTCGGCGCGTCTCAGGGCGGCGCGGCCACCGGCCAGGACGGCCTCTGGCTCCTCAACTCGCTCATCGTCGTGATCGTCGGCGGGATGGGCTCGCTCGTCGGTGCCGCGGCCGGGTCGCTCCTGTACGCGCTCGTCTTGTCGTTCTCGACGGTCTACCTTCCCTCCAACGCCAAGGAGTACGCGATCGTCCTCACGTTCGTCCTCCTGGCGCTCGTACTCGCGTTCCGGCCGCAGGGTCTCTTCGGGAGAACCGGGTGATCGTCGGGTCGGAGCCGGGTCAGGAGGCCGCCGCATGAACCCGTCCGTCCGCACGACCACGGAGCGGGCGATCGCGGTCGGCGTGCTCGTGGTCGCCGCGCTCGGGCCCCTGATCTTCAACGACTACTGGGTGAACACCATCCTCACCCAGACGTTCTTCTTCGGGGTTGCGGCGGCGAGCCTCATCTTCCTCTCGGCCTACGGCGGGATGATCTCGCTGGCCCAGGCGGCGCTGTACGGCATCGCCGGGTTCGCGCTCGGCAACATGGTCAACACCGGCGCCGCGAAGGGCATGAACCTCGGGTGGGACCCCAACCTCTCGATCGTGCTGGCGATCCTGATCACGGTCGCCGTCGGACTGCTCTTCGGCGCGCTCGCCTCACGGTCGTTCGGCATCTACTTCCTCATGATCACCCTCATCTACGGGTTGATCGTGTACTTCTTCTTCGGGCAGGTGACGAAGGTGTCGGGCTTCTCCGGCATCTCCGGCATGGGCCGCTTCGCCCCCGACATCCTCGCCGGCAACGGCACGCGGCTCTACTACACGTCGCTCGTCGTCGCGGTCCTCGTCTACGCGCTGATCCGCTTCGTCCTGATCACGCCCTTCGGCTACGCGCTCCAGGGCATCCGGGACGACCCGGTGCGGATGGCCTCGCTCGGCTACAACGTCGCCCTCCACCGGACGCTCGCCTTCGGCCTGGGCGCGTTCATCGCGGCGCTCTCCGGGATCCTCTTTGCCTGGGATAGAGGGCACATCGACCCGGCGGCGATCGGCCTGCAGGGGATCATCAACCTCCTGATCATGGCGGTCATCGGCGGGCTCGCGCGCGTCGAGGGCGCCTGGCTGGGGGCCTTCGCGTTCATCGTCATCAACAACTACGTCCGAGACGTCTCGGTACCGATCCTCGGCGGCAGCTTCAACACGGTCGTCGGCTTCATCTTCCTGGCCATCGTCCTCGTCTCTCCCGACGGCCTCATGGGTATCCGGGACCGGCTGACGACGGGACGGGTCCAGACTTTCGGCGCGCCGGTCCAGCCCGCGGCGGCGACGTCGGGCGGGGCGGCGCACGGGACGGCCGGCCAGATGAGCGGGCAAGGCAGGACGGAACCCCCCAGAGAAGGAGGAGGCAAGTGACAGAGCACGTCAGAAACTGGCGGCTGCTCGCCGCGCTCGCGTTGCTCGTGTCCGCATTCGCGCTGGTCGCGGTCGGGTGCGGTGGCGACGACGACGACGGCGGCGAGGCCGCGACGGAGGCGTCCACCGGCGAGTCCGGCGGCGGCGGCGGTGACTCCGGACCGGTGAAGATCGCGATCATGACCGACTGCGAGGGCGCGTTCGGGTTCGGCTACGAGCTCGACATCGGCGGTGCCCAGGCCGCGATGGTCGAGTACGCAGGCGCCACGGCCAAGGATCCGGCGATGCCGTCCGCCGGCATCGACGGCGGCTCCGCCGGGGGTCGCGACCTCGAGATCGTGGGCTACGGCTGCGGCGACGACACCGCCGACACCGCCATCGTCGAGACCGAGCGGTTGATGGAGCAGCTCGGCGCCGACGTCATGATCGGCCCGCTGTCCGGCGACGAGGCGGTCACGATCGCCAACTACGCCGTCGACCACCCGGACAAGCTGTTCATCATCGGCACCGCCGGGTCGCAGGACCCGACGCTCCAGATCGCCCCGCCGAACGAGTTCCGCTACCACGGCGACGGAGCCCAGTGGAACGCGGGCATCGGCGAGATCGTCTACAAGAAGCTCGGCTGGCGGAAGGCCGCCATCATCATGGACGACTACAGCTTCGGCTGGACGTCGGCCGCCGGCATCATCGCCGACTTCTGCGGCGTCGGCGGCGAGATCACGACGCGTGTCTTCCCGCCGCTCGGCACGACCGACTACTCGTCGTACATCCAGCAGCTGCCGCCGCCCGACCAGGTGGACGGCTACTTCTGGGTCGTCGGCGGCACGGGCACGGGCGCCGCGCTGCAGGCCTTCGAGCAGCAGTACGGCCAGCTCGATCCCAACCAGCACTCGGGGAACCTGTTCCTCTCGTTCCTCGGGAACTTCGAGTCCGTGGCTCCTCGCCTGATCGGCTCCTACTTCGGCGGCTTCGGCACGGCGCCGGGACTCCAGACGGACCAGGCGCTGGCCTACGAGGAGATCATGACCGGTGTCTATCCCGACCTGCCCGCAGCCGACGGGTTCGTCTACAACTACTACAACGCGGCCTGGGCGCTGATCCAGGGCCTCGAGGCCTCGGGTGGCGACCTGACGACGCTCGCCGACAACATGCCGCGCGAGCTCATGTCCGGGTACGAGGTCACGAACGCCGACGACGACGTCGTCAGCTCCGGCGGCATCGTTTTCCTGGACGACAACCGCCAGGCCGTGCAGGACCAGTACCCGCTCCAAATCGTCGAGGGCGACGACGGAGCCCCGACCACCGTGGTCGTCGGCATGGTGCCGAACGTCGACCAGACGTTCGGCGGCCTGTTCACCGCCGACAGCCCGCCCCCCGGCCGCGAGCAGCCTCCGTGCGAGGACGTCGACCTGCCGTGGGAGAACAACATCCGCGTGGTCGAGAACGGTGAAATCTCGGAAGACCTGATCGAATAGGAGAAAGCAGATCGACGATCGGGCGCCGGCCGCGTGAAGCGGCCGGCGCCCGCTCCCTTCGCGCAGATGACCGAGACAGCAACCCAGACACCCCCCGCCGAGAACGTCCTCCACCTCCGCGGCGTCGGCAAGCGCTTCGGCGGCGTGCACGCCGTGCGCGAGGTCGACCTGGACATCGCCGCGGGCGAGCGGCGGGCGATCCTCGGCCCGAACGGGGCCGGGAAGACGACGCTCTTCAACCTCGTCGCCGGCGACTTCCATCCGTCGGCCGGCAGGATCGTCGTCCTCGGCGAGGACGTGACCAACCAGCCGGCACGCCGCCGGACGACGCTGGGGCTCGCGCGGACGTACCAGAAGTCGCGGGTCTTCCAGGGGCTATCCGTCGAGGACAACCTCTACCTGGCCGTCGTCGGCCGCGAGGGCGGCCGGCTGCGGCCCGTGCCCTCGCGCAAGGACCAGGAGTACCGCACGCGGGCACGGGAGGCGGCCGAGCGCGTGTGGCTCGACTCCCAGCTCGACGCGCCCGTGGGGTCGCTCTCGCACGGGCAGCAGCGGCAGCTCGAGCTCGGCCTCGCGGGCGTCACCAACCCGCGGATCATGATGCTCGACGAGCCGGCCTCGGGGCTCTCGCGCGGCGAGCGCGAGCTGTTGACAGAGCTCCTCCTGGCGCTCGACCCCGAGGTCACTCTGATCCTGATCGAGCACGACATGGACGTCGCGCTGAACGTCGCCCAGCGCGTGACGATGATGCACGACGGCCGGATCATCGTCGAGGGAACCCCCGAGGAGATCCGGAAGAACGACCTCGTCCACGACCTCTATCTGGGACGCGCCCACCGTGGCGACGACTGAGCCGCTTCTCAAGGTCGAGGGCCTGAACGCCTACTACGGCGGCGCCCACGCGCTCCACGACGTCTCGTTCGAGATGGGCGTGGAGCCGCTTGCGGTGGTCGGGCGCAACGGAATGGGGAAAACGACTCTCTGCAACGCGCTCGTCGGAATGCCCCCCGCCACCGTGACCGGTTCCGCGACCTTCGAGGGCGAGGAGCTCATCGGCGTCACGTCGTACAAGATCACGAACCGCGGCATCGGCTACGTCCCCCAGGGACGGCGTCTCTTCCAGTCCCTCTCGACCGACGAGCACCTGCGCATGGTGGGGAAGCGCGCCGGCCGCTGGACGGTGGATGCCGTCTACGAGCTCTTCCCGCGGCTGGCCGAGCGCAAGAAGGTCTCGGGGACCCAGCTCTCGGGCGGCGAGCAGCAGATGCTCGCGATCGGCCGCGCCCTTCTCCTCAACCCGAAGCTCCTGATCATGGACGAGCCCTCCGAGGGCCTGGCGCCGACGATCGTCGAGAGCCTGGTCGGGACCTGCCAGTCCCTCGTCACCGAGGGAATCGGCCTGCTCCTGATCGAGCAGAACCTCGGTGTCGCCACCTCCGTGTGTGAGCGCCAGCTGATCATGGTCGGCGGCCACATCGAGGCCGAGACGACGGCCGAGCGCCTCGCCTCCGACCCCGACGAGCAGCGCCGCTGGCTCGGGGTCGAGCCGCTCGAGTCCAGGGCCGAGTCCTAGCCGTCCTGTCGCTCTCGCGCGCCGCCGGCGGCGGGCGCGCGCGGCGAAGCCGTGCGAGAATCGGCGTGGTGCGCGCCCTCGTCCTTCAGCACATCGCCTGCGAGCCGCCGGGCGCCTACGAGGACGTCCTCGCCGGACGGGGCACGTGCGTCGACCGCGTCGAGGTCGACGAGGGCGAGCCGCTCCCCGACTGGCGCCCCTACGACCTGATCGTCGCCATGGGCGGCCCGATGAGCGCCAACGACGAGGCCGAGCTCCCGTGGCTCTCGGCCGAGAAGGCCCTGATCCGCGCCGCCGTCGGGGCGGCCACGCCGTTCCTCGGCGTGTGCCTGGGAGCCCAGCTCCTGGCCGCGTCGCTCGGGGCGCGGGTCTACCCGGGGCCGGAGCCCGAGGTCGGTGTCCTGCCCGTGACGCTGACGGAAGAGGGGAGGCGCGACCCGGTTTTCGGGCCGCTGCCGGACGAGTTCGCGACCCTCCAGTGGCACGGCGACACCTTCGACCTCCCGGACGGCGCCGTCCGCCTGGCGAGCTCACCCGCCTACGCGAGCCAGGCGTTCCGCCTCCGCCGCGCCTACGGCGTCCAGTTCCACCTCGAGGTGACGCGGCCGATGGCGGCGGACTGGGCCGAGGTTCCCGCCTACGCCGCCTCGCTCGAGCGAACGCGCGGCCCCGGCGCCCTGCCCCGGCTCCTCGAGGAGTTCGAAGGTCACAGGCCGGCGATGGAGGCGCGCGCGCACGGCCTCTTCGAGCGCTTCCTCGAGACGGCGACGGCGGCGTTGACGACGCCCGACCCTGCGGGGGCGGTCCCACGGTAGCCGTCGAGGAGATCGTCCGCACCACCTGTCCGCGCGACTGCTACGACGCCTGCGGGATCGTCGTTCGCAAGCGCGACGGCGCCGTCGTCCACGTCCGTGGCGACGCGACCACCCGGTCGCGCGGGGGCGGCTGTGCCGCAAGTGCTCGATCGGCTACAACGGCGCCTGGCGCGACCCCGAGGCGCGCCTGACGCGGCCGCTCCGGCGGGTGGGCGCGAAGGCCGCCGGGCAGTTCGAGCCCGTCTCCTGGGAGCACGCGCTCCGCGAGATCGCAGCACGCCTGCTGGAGCTCGAGCCCGCTTCGGTCCTGAACGCGCACTACACCGGCACCTTCGCCCTCCTCGGCTACTCGTTCCCGCTGCGCTTCTTCAACCGCCTGGGGGCGACCGAGGTGGACCCGGACACGATCTGCAACAAGGCGGGCCACGTCGCCCTCGACTACGTCTGGGGCACGTCGCTCGTCGGCTTCGACCCGCGGGGCGCCCGCGACGCCGGCTGCATCCTCGTCTGGGGCGCGAACCCGTCGGCGTCCGCGCCGCACCAGCACGAGCACTGGCTCCCGGAGGCGCCGGGGGCCGTGATCGTGGTCGATCCGATCCGGACCCCGACCGCAGCGGCCGCGGACCTGCACCTCCAGCCCTTCCCGGGGAGCGACGCCGCGCTCGCGTTCGCGCTCCTGCACGGGATCCGGCGCGAGGGCCTCCTCGACGAGGAGTTCCTCGCCGCCCGGGCAGTCGGCTGGGAGGAGGTCGAGCCGCTCCTCGACGCCTGCACGCCCGAGTGGGGTGAGGAGGTCACCGGCGTCCGGGCTGCGCTCATCCTCGAGGCGGCCAGGCTCTACGGGCGCGGCCCGTCGCTCCTCTGGCTCGGGCAGGGGTTCCAGCGGCAGCGCGCCGGCGGGAACGCGATGCGCGCGTGCGCGCTCCTGCCCGCGGCGACCGGCAACGTGGGCAAGCCCGGGGCAGGCTTCCTCTACCTGAACGGGACCGAGAGCCGCGGCATCGACGAGGACTACCTCGCCGGGTCAGGGCTCGGCGGCGAGCAGCCGCCGGCCGTGAGCCAGATGGACCTCGCGGACGCGCTCGCGGACCCCGCCCGTTCGAGCGCGCTCGTCTGCTGGAACATCAACATCGCCGCCTCCAACCCGGCCCAGGAGCGGCTCCGGGCCGCGCTCGCCCGCGACGACCTGCTCACCGTCGCCGTCGACCTGTTCCCGACCGACACGACCGACTACGCCGACTACGTCCTCCCGGCCGCCAGCTTCCTCGAGTGCGACGACCTGGTCGCCTCGTACTTCCACCTCACGCTCTCCGCGCAGGTGAAGGTGGAGGAGCCGCCCGGCGAGGCGCTCCCGAACACGGAGATCTTCAGGCGGCTCGCGGCCGCCATGGGCTTCGACGAGCCCGAGCTGCACGAGAGCGACGAGGCCGTCATCGCCCGGGTCCTGGCCGGCGTCCCCGGAGTCGACGACTTCGCCTCGCTCGCGGCCGCGGGCACCGTCGACCTCGAGCCCGAGCCCGTCGTCCAGTTTCCTGACCTCGTCTTCCCGACGCCGAGCGGGAAGGCCGAGCTGGCCTCGGGCCGCGCCGAAGCCGACGGCTTCCCGCGCACGCCCCTGCCGCTCGCCGACCCGCGGCCGCGCGACCGGGCTCTGCGCCTGCTCTCGCCGGCCTCCCCGTGGCTTCTCAACGACTCCTTCGCCAACGACGGCAAGATCGCCAGGCGGATCGGCGGCGCCGAGGTCGCGGTTCACCCGCACGAAGCCGCCGCGCGCGGGCTCGCCGAAGGCGACGAGGTCGAGCTGCGCAACGCCACCGGCCTGCTGCGGGCGCGCCTCCTCGTCTCCGATGACGTGCTGCCGGGCGTCGCGCTCTCCCACAAGGGCCGCTGGCCGAAGCTCGAGGCGGGCTCGGCGAACGTGAACTTCCTCAACCCGGGGGAGAAGGCGGACATGGGCGAGAGCACCGCTGTCCACGGGGTCGAGGTCGAGCTCGGCCCCGCCCGGGCCGGCACCTGAGCCCGCCGAGCGCTCACCGCGCCCGGGCCGTCTCCGCCGAGGACGCGAGCCCGGCGGACCGCGGCCGACGTTTCGCGGCGGCGAGGACGCGGTAGGGCGCTGGGGTGGCCGGCAAGTGGTCGACGCTCGCGCTCGTCGTCACGGCGATCTTCATGCTGCTGATCGACATCACGGTGGTGAACGTCGCGCTGCCGCAGATCCAGGCCTCGCTCTCCGCCGATTTCACGGAGCTCCAGTGGGTCATCGACGCCTACTCGCTCGCGCTCGCCGCCTTCGTCCTCAACGCCGGCGTCCTCGCCGACCTCGTCGGCCGGCGCAAGGTCTTCGTCGCGGGCGTCGCCATCTTCGCGGTCGCGTCGCTCCTCTGCGGCCTCGCGACCACGCCGCTCCTGCTGATCGTCTTCCGCGGCGTCCAGGGAATCGGCGGCGCGGTCATGTTCGCGACCTCGCTGGCGATCGTCTCGCAGACCTACACCGGTCGCGACCGGGGGATCGCCTTCGGCGTCTGGGGCGCGACGGCGGGCGCCGCGGTGGCCGTGGGCCCGCTGGTGGGCGGTGCGCTGACGACCTGGATCGGCTGGGAGTGGATCTTCTGGATCAACGTCCCCATCGCCGTTCTCCTCGTGGCGGGCTCGCTCGCGCGGATGCCGGAGTCGCGCGATCCCGAGGCGAAACGGCTCGACTGGCTCGGCCTGGTGACCCTGACCGGAGGCCTGTCGCTCCTCGTCTACGCGCTCCTGCGGGGCAACGGCCTCGGCTGGACGAGCCCGACGGCCCTGTCGCTCTTCGCCGGCTCGCTTCTCCTGCTCGTGCTCTTCCTCCTCGCCGAGCACCTCCAGTCGCGCCCGATGGTCGACCTGGGCCTCTTCCGGAGGCCCGCGTTCGTCGGCGCCCAGACGACGGCCTTCCTGCTCTCGCTCTCGTTCTTCGGGCTCTTCCTCTTCATCACCCTCTACTTCCAGAACGTGCTCGGCTACAACGCGCTCCAGACGGGCATCCGGCTGCTCCCGGTGTCGGCGGCGGCGTTCCTCGTCGCCCCGCTGGCCGGGCGGCTCTCGACGGTCGTGCCCGTCCGCCTCCTCCTGGGCGCCGGTCTCGCGCTCGTCGGCGCCGGCCTCGTGCTCATGACGCGCGTCGGCCCCGGGGACGACTGGACCGCGCTCGCGGCCGGGTTCGTCGTCGCGGGCGCCGGCATCGGGATGACCAATCCACCGCTCGCGTCGACCGCGATCGGCGTCGCCCCGCAGGCCCGCGCCGGGATGGCCTCGGGCGTGAACAACACGTTTCGCCAGGTCGGGATCGCCACCGGGATCGCGGCGCTCGGCGCCCTCTTCCAGGCCCGCGTCGAGTCCGGGCTCGAGGAGCGGCTGCAGGGCACGCCGGGGGCCGGAGGTGCGGGGCGCCTGGCGGAGGCCGCCTCGTCGGGCGCGATCGGGCAGGCTCTCCAGGCGGTGCCGCAGGCGGCCCGGGAGCAGACCGCCCAGGCCGCGAACGCCGCCTTCGTCTCCTCGCTCGCCGACCTCTTCCGGGTCTCCGCCTCGATCGCCTTCGTCGGGGCGATGCTCGCGCTCGTCCTCGTGCGTCAGCGGGACTTCGAGGAGCACGCCTTCCGCCAGGCGGGCGGGCCGGGCTGAGTTGCAGCGTCGCCGTCGCCGACGTGAGGTTTCCGGCTGTGCTGCTCCGTCAATGACCTTGTCGAGACGACCGCGAACCGAACGGAGGATGCGATGGCACCGTCCAAGCCGCCGATGCGAAAGAGCGAGGAGTCGAGCCCGGAGCAGCTTCGCCTCGCGAGGAAGCAGGGCGAGGCGCTCCAGGCCGCGCTCGACGCGATGGACGAGGAGTCCGACTCGGGTGTTCTCACCCGCGAGGCCGGCGACTTCGAGATCGGGATCGCCGTCGAGGAGGCCGAGGGGATGTGGCACCGCCAAGACGGCGAGCTCGTCTGGGAGAACCCCGGCGAGGAGAACTGCCACGTCGAGGTCTGCGTCCGCGACCGGGCCGACGGCCGCTTCGTGCCCGGCCTGGAGGTGGCGGTCACGCTGATCGACCCCGACGGCCGGGAGGTGGGCACGCACGAGCAGCCGTTCCTCTGGCACCCCTGGCTCTTCCACTACGGCCGCAACTGGCGGGTCGGCGGGCCGGGCGACTACCGGGTGCGCGTGCGGGTGGAGCCGCCCTCGTTCATGCGGCACGACCACGAGAACGGGCGCCGCTACGAGGAGCCTGTCGAGGTCGAGTTCGAGGGCGTGGCGATCGAGCCGGATCAGAAGCGCGTCTAGCGACGCGCCGGGCTGCCGCTCAGACGTCGAGGACGACTCGAGCCTGCCAGCGGGGGCCGAGCTGCTCGAAGACGGCGCCGGTAAGCGTGGCGGCCTTGACGAGGCTCGTCGGCTCTGCGTCCAGCCGGCCGCCGACGGTGGCCTCGAGCGCGGCTCCCTGCAGCGAGAGTCGCTCCATACGCTCGGGAACGAAGCCGTCCACGTCGGCGAGGTAGACGAGCTCGTTCAGCCAGTCGACGAGCAGCGAGGCCCGGTCGCCCGCCACAAGCTCGACCTGCCGAACGCCCGGCCGGCCTGCGGCGGAGCCGGAGTCCACGAGCTCGGCGAGCGCCAGCAGCGCGTCTGCGTAGGCCTCCTCCTCGGTGCCCGCCTCGAGCAGGAGCTCGACCTCTCCGGGATGGTCGAGGAAGGAGTAGGTCATGCCCCGGCGCCCGGCGCCGCACTCGACGCGCTCATCCTGTCCGACACGGTAGTCGGCCTGGGCAGAACGCCGACAGCCGGCCGGGCCGGCTGTCGGTTCCGCGGCCGTCTGCGCGGTTTCCGCCTGTGGGGCCGCGCGGCTTGGCGGCTCGGCCTTCGGCGCGTGGAGCTCGAGCACTCCCTTCTTGAAGTCGGCCTTCAGCGCGGCCGGGTCGACCTCGGGCGGCAGCTCGAAGCTCCGCTCGAGGCGCTCGCGGATGCGGTAGGCCTTCTCCTTCGCCTCCTTGTCCTCGCTGCGCTCGCCCGTGACGCGGACCGTGTGGTCCGTGACCTCGAGATCGAGCTCCTTCTCCTCGAAGCCCGGAACCTCGAGCTCGAGGACGTGGTCGCCGTCCGTCTCGTAGACGTCCGCCGCGGGGAGCGCCTCGGTCGTGAAGCCGGCTTCCGCGAAGAGACGCTGCATCCGCCGGTCCAGGGCCTCCAGCTCACGGAAGGGTGTCCGCCTGACTCTCTCCATATGACCTCCTCTCCGAGCGAGGTGCGACTCTCGGTCTCCGGGCCACCGGCGGCGGACCGCATCCCAGGGAGTGCCGATCCGGGCCGGGGGAGAACTACGGACCCTCGAGCGACGGCCGGCCCGATCGGCCGGGTCCGGCGTCGGGACGGCCGGTTGCGTATTTTGACCGAGGCCGAATCAGCGGCGGCCCGGATGGCTGCCCCCTCGCGACCCGCGATGATCTCGATGCCATGACGACGCATGGCGGCCGTCCTCCTGCTCGCCGGGAGCGTGGAGTAAGCGTCCTCCGCTCGTGCGTGGCAACCTGCCGGGAGAGCTCCTGCCCGAGCGAGCGGGGTCGACCGGGTGCTGGCAGGATGGATCCGTGACCTCCGGACGCGTCGAGCTCACGCAGGTGGACGAGACGCTCTGGGAGATCCCCGTGTCCGCCCGGGCCGACATGCGCGTGCCGGCGCGTGTGTTCGCCGACGCGGAGCTGCTCGAGGCGATCCGGGACGACCGCTCGCTCGAGCAGCTCGAGAACGTGGCGACGCTCCCCGGGATCGTCGAGGCGGCACTGGCCATGCCGGACATCCACCAGGGCTACGGCTTCCCGGTCGGCGGCGTGGCGGCGACCGAAACGCCCGACGGGATCGTCTCGCCCGGAGGCGTCGGCTACGACATCAACTGCGGCGTGCGTCTGCTGGCCCTTCCGCTCGCCCGCGAGGAGCTCGGCTCGAGCCGCGAGCCGCTCGTCCACGAGATCTCCCGGAGCGTCCCCGCCGGGGCGGGGAAGCACGGGGGCCGTCGCTTCACCGCCGCCGAGCTCGACCGGGTGCTCGTGGACGGGCCGCATCGCCTCGTCGAGCTGGGCATCGGCACGGCGGACGATGTCCTGCACACGGAGTCCGAGGGCCGCCTGGCCGGAGCGGAACCGTCCGCCGTCTCCGAGCGCGCACACGAGCGCGGCGGAGGGCAGCTCGGCACGATGGGCGCCGGAAACCACTTCGTGGAGGTGCAGTGGGTCGAGGAGCTGCAGGACCGCGCCACGGCGGCGGCTTTCGGGCTGGAACGCGGTCAGGTCGCGGTGCTGATCCACTCGGGCTCCCGCGGCCTCGGCCATCAGGTCTGCACGGACTACGTGAAGCGGATGGACGTCGCAGGGCGCCGCTACGGGATCGAGCTCCCCGACCGTCAGCTCGCCTGCGCCCCGCAGTCCTCGCCGGAGGGCGTCGGCTACCTCGGGGCGATGGCCGCGGCCGCCAACTTCGCCTGGGCGAACCGCCACGCCATTTCCCACGCCGTTCGCGAGGCCGTACGCGCCGTGCTGGGTGATGCGGCCGCGGACGGAACCCGGCAGGTCTACGACGTGGCGCACAACGTCGCCAAGATCGAGCGCCACGGAGGCCTTGACGTGTGCGTCCACCGCAAGGGGGCGACGCGGGCATTCCCGGCGGGCTCCCCCGACGTCCCGGCTGCGTACCGCGACGTCGGCCAGCCCGTGTTCGTTCCCGGGAGCATGGGCACGGCGAGCTTCGTGCTCGCCGGCGAGCCCGGCTCTCTCGAGCTGTCGTTCGGGACGTGCTGCCACGGCGCGGGCCGGCGCCTCAGCCGGACCGCCGCGCGCAAGCGGATCGGGGGCGCCGAGCTGCGCCGCGAGCTGGAGGCGAAGGGGATCGCGGTTCGCTGCCCGTCGAACAAGGGCCTGGCCGAGGAGGCACCGTTCGCCTACAAGGACGTCGACCGGGTCGTCGAGGTGGTGGAGCGGGCGGGCCTCGCCCGGAGGGTGGCGCGCCTTCGTCCTCTCGGGGTCGTGAAGGGGTAGCTTCGGGCCGGCCGACGCGGCCGCGGTCGCCGGGCGCTGTGGGCGGGACTATCGTTTCGGGTTGTGGAACTCCTCGAGCGCGACGGGGCACTGGCGGCGCTCACGGAGGCGCGCGCGGCGGCCGCCCGCGGGCAGGGCCGCGTCGTGGTGGTCACCGGTGAGGCCGGGATCGGCAAGACCTCCCTCGTCACCCGGTTCCTGCGCGACGAGGGGCCCGGCTCGCGGGTGCTCCTGGGGACGTGCGACGACCTCTCCATCCCGAGGCCGCTGGGGCCGCTCCTCGACCTGGCGGGGAGCGTGTCGCCGCAGCTCGACGAGGCGCTATCCGGGGGCGCAGCCCCGCACGAGATCCACCGCCTGCTGCTCGCGGAGGTCAAGGCGCCGCCGGCGCCGGCTGTGCTCGTGCTCGAGGACATCCACTGGGCGGACGAGGCGACTCTCGACGTCGTCACCGTGCTCGCCCGGCGCATCGACTCGCTCCCGCTGCTGCTCGTCCTCACCTGTCGGGACGGTGAGGCGCGGCCTGGTCACCCCGTCCACGCCGCGGTCAGCGCTACGCGCCCGGACGCCTTCCTCGAGCTCGCGCCGCTCTCGGAAGGCGCGGTTGCAGCTCTCGCCGGCGAGGGCGGCGACGCTCTCTACGCCGCGACCGGCGGGAACCCGTTCTACGTCACCGAGCTGCTCGCCGCCCGGACGGCGGCGGAGATCCCCCCTTCGGTCGCGACCGCCCTGCTCGGCCGGGTGTCGCGGCTCGATGACGCCTCTCGGCGCCTCGTGGAGCTTGTCTCGGTCGTCCCGAACCGCGTCGCCACCTCGGTGCTCGACGCGGTTCTGCCCGAATGGCCAGAGGCGGCGGAGGAGCCCGAGCGGCGTCAGCTCCTGGAGGTGGACGCCCGATACGTCCGCTTCCGGCACGAGCTGGCGCGGAACGCAATCAGGTCGAGCCTCCCGATCGCGGCGCGCCGGCGGCACCACGCCGAGATCCTCGCAGCCCTGCTCGCCGCCGAGGCGGACCCGGCCGAGATCGTCCACCACGCCGAGGCGGCGGGCGCAGAGGACGTGGTCGCCGACTACGCGCTCGTCGCCGCGCGGCGGGCCGCTGCTCTCGACTCGAACCGGGTCGCGTACTCCCACTACCGGCGGGCGTCCCACTTCCTCGACCGGCTGCCGCCGGGGGAGCAGGCGACCGTCCTCGAGGAACTGGCGACCGCGGCGTACGTCGTCGGCAGGCTGGACGAGGCCTTCCCGGCGATCGAGCGCGCGATCGAGATCCACCGGGAGCTCGGCGACGAGGCGGCACTCGGGCGCTGCACCCGGGTGCTCTCGCGCTTCCACTGGTACGCGGGCGACGGGGTGCGCGCGCGGGAGAAGGCCGTGGAGGCGGTCGAGATCCTCGAGCCGCTCGGCGAGTCGGTCGAGCTGGCCCGCGGCTACAGCGGGCTCTCGCAGCTCGCCATGCTCGCCGAGGACACCGGGGAGGCGCTCGCCTGGGGCGGGCGGGCCCTCGAGCTCGCCACCCGGCTCGGCGACGAGGGCACCCGCGCGCGCGCCCTCGTCAACATCGGCAGCGCTCGGATGATGCAGGGACCCGGGGAGCCGGTGACCCTGCTCGAGGCCCACGACGTCGCCGACGCGGCAGGAGACCGGCAGGAGGCGATGCGTGCGCTCGGGAATCTCGGCTTCTCGCTCATGTGGTGGGTGGAGCCCGCCGCGGCGCTCCGCTACGAGCGGCAGGCGCTCGCGTACGCGGACAAGCACGAGGTGCACAACCTCGGCTCGTACGTGGCGACGATGGTCGCCTGGCTCGCCCTCCGCGCAGGCGAGTGGAAGGAGGCCGAGCGCGTCGTGCGCGAGAAGCTCGAGCTGGGGACGAGCGTCGTGCAGCTCCTCGACAAGACGGTCCTCGCCGAGCTCGCCGTGCGCCGGGGCGATCCCGATGCCGCCGAGCGGCTCGCCGACGTCGAGTTGCAGGCGGAGACGACGGGCGAGCCGCAGCGGATCGCGCCGATCCTCGAGCTTGAGGCCGAGTGGGCGTTGACGACCGGCGCACCGATGCCGACCCGGCCGCTCGAGCGGTTTCTCGCCGCCAACGGGACCCGGGGGAGGTTCGCGACGCGCGCGGCGGCGTGGGCGGTCGTCGCCGGGGTCGCCGTCGACTGCGACGCGAGCGAGCCCGTCCCGCACGCTGCGATGCTGCGTCGTGACTGGCGCGGGGCAGCCGACGCCTTCGGCGAGGTGGGGTGGAGCTACGACCGGGCGCTCCTGCTTTCGTTGCTGGACGACGAGGATGCCCTCTCCGAGACGCTTGCGATCGCCCGCAGGCTCGGCGCCGGGCCGCTGACGAAGCGGGTGGTAGGTCGGATGCGCGAGCTCGGCCTGCGCGTCCCGCAGGGGCCCCGCGGGTCGGCGCGTGCCAATCCGGCGGGCCTGACCGCCCGCCAGCTCGAGGTGCTGGCGCTCCTGACCGAAGGGCTCACGAACGCGGAGATCGCCGAGCGGCTGGTGGTCTCGCCGCGGACGGCAGAGCACCACGTCGCCGCCGTCCTGACGAAGCTCGGCGCTCCGACCCGCCGGGACGCGGCGAGGCGAGCATCGGAGCTCGGCCTCGTCGCGCCCGGCTGACGGGTCAGCGAACGACGGCGACGGTCTCCATGTAGGTGGACGGGATCGCGATCGCCCCGTGGGAGGCGAGCCGGTCGGAGCGGCGCGCGAGCTCGACGAGGTCCTGCTCCAGCCCGTCGCGCGCGGCGCCCTCGAGGGCGGCGAACGCCTTCAGCGTGGGGCCGTACCAGGTCCGGAAGAAGGCGGCGAACTCCTCCGCCGAGCGGAATCTGAACGTGAACGTCCGCTCCGCCGTCTCGAGCGACCGGATGCCGTCGCCGAACAGCTCGCGCAGGTGGGCTTCGGTGCCCCAGAGCATCGGCGACCGCAGCCCTGGCGGCGGCGGCACGTGGGCGCCGACGGTCCGGAAGAGGTCGCCGATGAACCCCTCGGGCGTCCAGCTGGCCAGGGCGATCGTGCCGCCCGGCCGGCAGACGCGGACGAGCTCGGAGGCGGTCTGCTCGTGGTCGGGGGCGAACATGGTCCCGAACACGGACGTGACCGCGTCGAAGGAGCCGTCCGGGAAGGGGAGCCGCTCGGCGTCGGCCTCCAGCAGCCGCACCGCGAGGCCCTCGGCCTCCGCCCGCCGGCGGCCCCGCTCGAGCAGGGACGGCACGTAGTCGACGCCGACCACGTCGCAGCCGAGGCGAGCGGCCGCAATGGCCGCGTTGCCGCTGCCGGTGGCGACGTCGAGAACGTGCCAGCCGGCGTGGAGGTCGGCGGTGTCGCAGAGCTGCTCGGCCGTGAGGGCGATCCGGGACGCGATCAGCGAGTAGTCCCCGCTCGCCCAGGCGTCCTGCTGGCGCCGCTTGACGGCGTCGAGGTCGGGCTTGGTTGCTTCCAGCATCTCTGTCATCGGGTGTCTCCTCGTGTGAATGTGCGGATGGGATGGAGACGGTACGGCTGCGCCGCTGCTCCGTCATCGGCGGCGGATACCCATCTTCGAACCGTGCCGGTACCTAGACGAGGCGCGGGCCCCGCACGCGGAACGTCCCGGGCGCGGCTTGCCGGTTGCGATTAACCGGGACTTAAGGGCACCGTAAGTCCGCCACAACCTCCGCCTCCTAGCGTGGCTGTTCATCCACCCCAGAGAAGGAGGAGCCGTGAGACGTTTGCTACTGCTGACGGCCGCGACCGCGCTCGTGGCCGCCGTCGTCGCGGGCCCGACCATGGCCGCCGGGAAGTCGGTCGGACCCCCTGGCGGGACGATCTACGCGTTCGACGAGGCCTACCAGGTGATCGCGACGCCGACGATGCTTCCGGGCAACGGCCCGTTCGACACGCTCTACCAGTTCCCCGACTGTGCGACCTGCGCAGCGGTGTCCGAGGCCGCGCCGGGCCACCCCGGCTACAACGGCGGTCGCTGGATGGTCGTCCAGGCCTTCGGCATCACGGAGCAGCTCACGAACGCGGACGACGTCCTCGCGCAGGCGAGCTCGATCGTCGACACGGGGACCCGGTTCGTGTGCCCACTCATTCCGTAGCCGTGCTCGCCCGCGCGGGCGCGCGCTGAGCGCGGAAGGCGAGGGGGCCGGTTCGCGGCGACCGGCCCCCTCGTGCAAGCTCGAGCCCGGCCCGGTGGGGCCGCCTACCCGCCGGCAGACCTGGCCTCGAAGGCCTCCTGCAGGTTCCGCAGGCCGACGTCCGGGTCGACGACAGGCCTGACCTCTACCTCGGCGAATGGCGTGAACGGATGCTCCGAGGTCAGGCGGTGCAGCTCCGCCGAGTCGTCGATGTCGGCGACGGCGAAGCCGCCGCCGCCAACGAAGAACTCCAGCGTCTCCATTCGATCGCGGTACCGCTCGACCCATGCGCTGAGCTCGGCGAAGAGCGTGGGCATGAGCTCGGGCGGAGGAACGTTTCGAGGTCTGTAGATCACGGCAACTCGCATCGGCATCCTCCCTTGGGCCGCAGTTCACTGAGTCGTACGGACGAGGCTAGCCCGCCTGCGAGGATCCGGTCAACGCGGTCGCGAAGGACGCCGGCACGACGGGGGCGCAGATGGCCGAGGGTCGGAGCCGGCGAACCCGCCTGCGGCTGGCCTCCGCTCTCCCGCCTGAACATCGGCCAGGTTCTCCTCGTCCGGGAGACGCTCCCACTCCGCTCCGGACGGGGTCGGGCGTCAGCCGCCGGCAACCTCGCTCACCGTTCCCCGAAGTCCGCTCCGAGCACCGGCTTCAGGTCGACGATCGGCGTCCCGTCCACCGCCTCCAGGTCGCGCACGCGAACCCGGCCGCCGTCGATCGACAGGATCCCCACCGGATGCACCCCGATCGGGTTGGGCCGGTCGGGGGAGCGCGTGCTGAAGACGCCCTGCTCCGGCCTCGAAGGATCGCCGCGAGGATGCACCCGCAGGACATCGCGCCGGGCCTGGTGGAGCCAGGTGAGCACGATGACCTCGTCTCCCTGACGGATGCCCTCCAGTGCCTCGAGCACCGCGGGCTCGAAGACGAGCCACGCGTCGGGCGCGCCTTCGTCGCCCTGCCTGGGCGCCGTGGCGCGATCCGTCAATGGAGACTCGACGTGTCCGATCGCCGTCACCTCGAATCGGGACCTATCCACGCAGGCCAGTATGAGCGACCCGGCCGTCCGTCATAATGCATGATCTACGCTTTCACGCATTTCACCGAGCGGGAGGTTCGATGAGCGACTACGAGTATCCGGCACTCACGTTCGACAAGCCGACCCTCGTGCGCCGCGAGGCGACGATGAAACACGTCTGGGGCGACGACGTCTCCGGACAGACGACCGACTGGATCTACATCTCGACGGAGGAGGTCTCCCAGATCGTCTTCGGGATGCCCGTCGGCGGTCACTTCGGCCACTCGGACGACTTCAAGGACGTCTACGACTCCGACATCATCTGGCGGGTCCTGAGCGGCGTGCTGGTCGTGGTCAACCCGGAATCGGGCGAGGTGCACATGGCCCGGAAGGGCGAGGCGCTCTTCTTCCACGGCGACATCTGGCACTACGGCTACAGCTACGGCACCGAGCCTGTGCGCGTCCTCGAGTTCTCGGCCCCCTCGGCGATCCAGTCGGTGCGGCACGCCGTCAAGAAGCCGCCGATCGAGAACCCCCGCTACGTCCAGGAGGAGCTCGAGGGCCGTTGGCCCGAGGCGCGCGAGGAGGCCGAGGCGGCCTCGACCGTGCGCGTCCTCCGCGAGGAGGACGTCCTCTGGCGCATGGACGGCGAGCGGAAGCACGTCCTCGTCGGCCACCTGGTCTCGACCCGCTACCTGACCGTCGGCGAGGTCCACCTGCTCCCGGGCCAGCAGAGCGACGTCTTCGCCCACGACGGGATCAAGACGATCTACGTCCTCGAGGGGACGCTGAACGTCCAGCTCCCGGACCAGGAGTCGTGGATCGAGGCCCGGGCCGACGACGGCGTCTACCTGCCCGCGGGAACGAGCCACAGACTCCTGAACTTCACGACCGAGCCCGTGCGCGCCCTCTTCCAGATCGTCCCGGTCGCGGCGGACTCGACGTAGCGCCTACTCGTGCAGGAGGTCGGCGCCGGCTGACGTCGTTCGGCGCGGTCGCGCGCCCTCCGACCGTAGTTCGAGGCAGCGGGATCGGGGGCGGCCCCGATTCTGTCCGGGACGCGGCGTAGGAGGGTGGCAGGGAATTCCGAGAGGAGTGGTTCAGGGTTGCTCGTGAGCTGGGGGCGCCGGGAAGCAGAGAGAGTCCTCGCCGCCGAGGCGATCACGGGTCCCCCGACTCGGCTGAAGCCCCGCCGTCGCCAGGGGGCGGGAAGGTACGTGCAGGGCCCGGAAGTACACGTGCTCGCCCCGGACTTCCGTGCGAAGCTCCACGGCTTCGCGCGGCCGTTCAGCCGATTTGCACGAGCAAGGTTGGAGCAGGCGGGGCATGCGGTCGCCGCCGAGAAGCTGCGGCCGCTTCAGGCGCTGGCCGGTGTGGTCTATGCCTGCGGTCCGTCCCTGGAGCACTTCCGTGTCGATCCGGCAGGGCTCGCCCTCGACGGCGTGGTCGTGTGCGAGTACCTGACGTTCATGGAGGTGATGCGGCGGGCCGACGTCCAGCTCTACACGTAGAGGCTACTTCCTGGAGGCGCTCGCACGGAGCGGTCCCGCTCCCTATGCGACGACGGTCGAGCTGATCGGGAAGCTGCGCGAAATTGGCGTGCGGACCGCGGTCGCCTCGCTGGCCGCCGCCGGCGCCGATATGGTGGTCGGCGATCTCGCCGAGGTGGCCGCATGAGTGCATGGATCTCGAGTACAAGGGCTTCAAGCCGGAGCGCGAAGGGCTGCGCGAGGCGCTCTGCACGCTCGGCAACGGATATGTCGCCACGCGGGGCGCGGCGCCGGAGTCGCGGGCGGACGGCGCTCACTATCCGGCGACCTACGCGGCCGGCGTCTACAACCGGTTGGCCACCGCGATCGGGGGCGAGACTCTCGAGAACGAGAGCGTCGTCAACCTTCCCAACTGGCTCCCGCTGACGTTTCGCGCGGAAGACGGCTGCTGGCTGGAGGCGGCCGAGCTCCTCGAGCAACGACTCGAGCTGGATCTCCGCCGGGGAGTGCTCACCCGGTTCGCACGTGTCCGCGACGACGCCGGCCACGTCACGGATGTGACCCAACGGCGCCTCGTCTCGATGGACGACCCGCACTTGGTCGCGCTCGAGACGACCATCGTCCCCGAGAACTGGTCCGGCCGGCTGCGGGTCCGCTCATTCGTCGATGGAAACGTCGCCAACCTCGGAGTCGCGCGGTACGCGCGCTGGCCGGGGATCACCTGACGGCCGTCGAGACCGAGAGCGTGGACGACGACAGCGTGGTCCTGAGGGCACGGACGAAGACCTCGCGCATCCTCGTCTCGGAGGCCGCCAGGACGCGCGTCGCACGGAACGGCACGGCGGTGGTCGTCGAACGGACGCTTCTGCGCGAGCCGGGTGCGGTCGGGCACGAGCTCACCACCGAGGTCGGTCCGGAGCAGGGAGTGACGATCGAGAAGGTGGTCGGGATCTTCACCTCTCGCGACGATGCGCTTTCGGAGCCCGCGTATGCCGCCTCCCGCGCCGCGGTCCGGGCGCCGGGGTTCGCCAATCTCCTCGACAAGCATGTCCTCGCCTGGCACGACCTGTGGCGGCGGTTCGGAATCACGATCGAGGAGGGGGAGGAGCGGACCGGCCGCATCGTGAACCTCCACGTATTCCACCTCCTGCAGACGCTCTCGCCGCACACTGCCGCGCTCGACGTGGGCGTCCCCGCCCGAGGCCTGCACGGCGAGGCCTACCGCGGCCACGTCTTCTGGGACGAGCTGTTCGTGCTTCCCGTTCGTCACTCTGCGCCTGCCGCGAGCTCGCCCGCGCGCTGCTGCGCTACCGCTATCGGCGGCTGCGGGAGGCACGCTGGGCGGCGCGGGAGGCGGGCTACGCGGGCGCGATGTTCCCGTGGCAGAGCGGCAGCGACGGGCGCGAGGAGACGCAGCAGCGCCACCTGAATCCGCGCTCGGGCCGCTGGATCCCCGACAACTCCTCGCTGCAGCGGCACGTCAACGCCGCGATCGCCTACAACGTCTGGCAGTACTACCAGGTCACCGGCGACGTCGGCTTCCTCGCCGGCTTCGGCGCGGAGCTGCATCATCGAGATCGCTCGCTTCTGGAGCCGATCGCCAGCTACAACCGCGCGCTCGACCGCTACGAGATCCGCGGCGTCATGGGTCCGGACGAGTACCACGACGCCTATCCCGGCGCGCCGAAGCCGGGCCTCGACAACAACGCGTACACGAACGTGATGGCGGTCTGGGTGCTCTGCCGCGGCGCTCGACGTGCTGGACTGCTTCCGTCCGACCGAACGCGACGAGCTTCGCCAGCGCCTCGCCCTCGGCCCGGAAGAGGTCGAGCGCTGGGAGGACCTGAGCCGGAAGATGCGTCTCGTCTTCCACGACGGACGGCGTCCTCAGCCAGTTCGAGGGCTACGAGCGAGCTCGAGGAGTTCGACTGGGAGGGCTACCGCGTCGCGCTACGGCGACATCAGCCGGCTCGACCGGATCCTCGAGAGCCGAGGGCGACACGCCGAACCGCTACAAGGTGTCCAAGCAGGCCGACGTCCTCATGCTCTTCTATCTCCTGTCGGCCGACGAGCTGCGCGGAGCTGTTCGCGCGGCTCGGCTACGAGCTTCGACGAGGAGACGATCCCGCGGGCCGTCGACTACTACCTCCAGCGGACCTCCACGGCTCGACTCTCAGCGGCGTGGTCCACGCCTGGGTGCTGGCGCGCACCGATCGAAGCCGCTCCTGGGAGTTCTTCCTCGAGGCGCTCGAGAGCGACATCTCCGACACGCAGGGCGGCACGACACCCGAGGGTATCCACCTGGGGGCGATGGTCGGCACGCTCGACCTCCTGCAGCGCTGCTACACGGGCCTCGAGGTGCGCGAGGACGTCCTCCGGCTGAGCCCACAGCTGCCGACGGCGATGAGGCGCCTCGCCTTCACCGTCCTCTACCGCGGACAGCTGGTGGAGCTCGACTTCGCGGACGGCGGTGTGGCGGTCACGTCGCGCACCGCCCGGGGGGCGCCGATCTCGATCGGGATCGGGGAGACCGTCGCCGAGCTCCCGGCAGGAGGCCAGCTCGCGCTGACCGACCCTGCGGCCTCGGCCACCTGATGCGCACGGCTGCCTGCCGGGAGGGTCAGCCGCCGGAGGCGTGCGCGAGCGCCGATGGCGTCTGCCGGCCGACGATCGCCGGGGCCTCGTGCCGGCTCCAGACCGGCAGACCCTGGCTCTCGCCCTCCTCGAGGTCGCTTCCGCGCACGACCGTCCAGCGGGTGTCGCTCGCGAACGCGCGCCGGCACGCCTCCACCTGGTCGTCGAGGTCCGCGAAGCGGGCGAGGCGCGCGAGTGGGCCGAAGACCTTCACGACTGCTCTGAGCTTCCACGGGAACGCGTCCTTGCCGTCGAGCGTGATGTGCCACGCGCACGAGAACACGAGGCGAGCACCCGGAGGCGCGCAGCCGAGCACCGCCTGAGCCGTGCCCGTCGAGTACCCGTGCACCCCGCACGGGACCAGCACGACGAGCACGCCGTCGCACCCCGCGACCGCCCGCTCGATCACGCGTCCCGATCGTCGGTCGCCCCCGGAACGACGGTGATGCGGCCCGCGAAGGCGTCCGGCGTCTCCACGCTCTGCTCGTCCGAGTACCGTGGCGCTGCGCTGGAGGCGCTCATCCCTCGGGCTTGTGAATCGCACCTGAGGACGAATTGCCCAGAGTGTCGACGCCAAGTCTTGCAGAAGCCGTCCTTGGCCCTCCCACGCTCCGTCCGCGCGCGTTACGTCCCCGTGCGGCGCCCGCTGGCATCGGCGGCTCGAATCAGGGAGGATGGCGTGCATACGGGACTGCAGGGTGCAGGTCGCAGGTCGCAGGGTCCTCGCCGATTCGGCTGCGTGCGGCTGCTCCCGCAGCAGAACAAGGAGGGCTGCATTGTGAGATCGCTTGGCTTTCGCCGGCTCGGCTGGGTCGGCGTCCTCGCGCTGGGCACCGCGGTCGCGCTGGCCGTCGCCATTCCGGCGTCCGCCCACCGAGGTCACCACCACCATGGCTCCGGAAAGTGCGGGCATCACGGGAAGAACTGCTACCGGACGTCGGAGCCGTCGTACGTCAACCTCGAGGTGCCCGGAACCGTCGTCCCGCTGATCAACTCCGGCGAGGAGGCGTTCGGGACGGTATTCGAGGGCCTCCCGGACGGCATCGGGGCGAAGCCGGGACCGGGCAAGAAGAACAAGAAGGGGTACGTCGACCTCTACGTGACGCACGAGCAGTCGCACGTGCCGTTCGGCGGCTTCGCCGACCACCAGGACTCCTCGGTCTCGCGCGTTCGTCTCGACATCAAGTCGAAGAAGATCACCGACCTCGACGTGGCGCTGTCGCCGAGCCTGGGCTTCATCCGCTTCTGCTCGGCGTTCATGGCCGGGCCGGAGCACGGCTTCGGGCACTACACCTTCCTCGTCAACGAGGAGTCGAACGACCCGCTGCCCATTCCGGCGGGCGCGCCCTACGGCCCCGACCCGTCGCTGACGCCGAACCGCCAGGCCGGGTACGCCGCCTATCTCGACACGAAGACCGGGAAGGTGGGCGTGCTGGCCAGCCAGGGGCGCATGAACCACGAGAACACTGTGATCGTGCCCGGCCGCTGGCACAAGAAGATCGTCGGCCTCTCGGGCGACGACACGTTCACGTTCCCGTCGACGCCGGAGCGGCCGAACCTGAGCCAGTTCTACATGTCGACGACCCGCAACTGGAAGCACTTCCAGAAGGACAAGAGCACGCTCTGGGCCTTCCGGGTGACCGGCACCGGCGGCGCGCCGATCGATCCGGCGGATCCGTTCAACGGCGCCAACGACTACCTCGACATGACGACCGGTGACGACTGGACGGGCGAGTTCATCCGCGTGCCGGAGGACGTCGCCCGCGGGACGACCACCGAGTCGCCGCAGGACGCGCTCGAGGACTGGTCGAACGCGAACAACGTGTTCCAGTTCGTCCGCGTCGAGGACATCGCGTACGACGTCAACCGTCCACGGGTCGTCTACTTCGCGGACACGGGCAACAGCCGGCTCATCGATCCCGGCACCGGGCGCCTCTATCGGGCCCCGAGCGGTACCCCGGGGACGACGGACACGGCCGGTCGTGTCTTCAAGATGGTCCTCAACCGCAAGAACCCCAAGATCGTCGACTCGTTCACCATCCTGGTCGACGCCGCCGACATCGGCATGCGGAGCCCCGACAACGTCGGCACGAGCCGCAAGAGCCTGATGGTGCAGGAGGACACCTCCGACGCGAAGATCTGGAGGTACTCCCTCAAGACGGGCTCCTGGACGCACATCGCCACGGCCAACCAGTCCTCGGCGGAGACGAGCGGCATCGTCGACGTCTCGCGCTGGTTCGGCCGCGGCTGGTGGGCCCTGGACGTCCAGTCGCACACCAACCAGGAGGAGTTCGGCACGTTCGTCTGGAACGGGCCGGGCGGGCCTGACGTCGGATCCACGTACGTGAGCCGACGCGAGAACGGTCAGCTGCTGCTGATGAAGATCCCCGGCAGCTGAGCCGCACGCTGGCCCGCGAGGCGGGGCAGCACGCGAACGAACCCGAGGGAGCGGCCGGCCGGCCGCTCCCTCGCCTCTCTGGGGATCGTGGAGCCGGCTCGCAACCGGAGCGGACGCGTGCCCTCGACGTTTCAGGGGCGTGGTTTGACGTGAGGGTGGCGCCGGCTCGAGGCCGGGGCGCAGCTGCTAGAGATCGATTCCGAGCTTGCGGAGCTCGACGATCGCGGAGCGGCGCCAGCGGGTCGTGTCGGGTGAGAAGGGCAGCATGAAAGGCATTCCGTTCGCCTTCCGGAGCGGCTTGCCGTCACGCAGAACGCGGTAGTGGCCGGGCGTCGCCTCGACGGTGAGCCCGGCTGCCTCGAGCCGGCGGATGAACTCGCGAACGTCCTTCCTCATGTCGGCGCTCGCCGCTGAGCGTAGCGCGGGCACGGCCCGGCGTCGTTCACCCGGCGGAGCTTCAAATCGGAGAAACCGAGACGGAGGAAGAGAGGGCCCGCTGGATGCGGGCCCTCTTCGCCGGAGACAATGCAACGATCGACTACGTGAAGATGATCTGGCCGCCGGCGGCCTTCTCGTAGAACTCGCCGACGCTGATGATCTCCTCGACCTGCGGGACGAAGTCGTCCATCGTCAGGCCGAACATGTCGACGCTCGCCTTGCAGGCGTAGAGGCGTGCGCCGGAGTCGGCGACGAGCTCGATGAACTCGGGGATGGGCGGGATGTCGATCTTCTCCATCTGCCGCTGCATCATCGTCGTGGCGAGCCGGAGACATGCCCGGGATCGCGCCGAGCCAGGTGGGCAGGTGCATGCCGGGGTTGCCGACGGTCGCGACCTTGATCTTCTCGTTGCGGTCCTTGCGGATCGCGTCGAGGCCGAAGAAGGTGAAGAAGAGGTCGGCCTCGATGCCCTCCATCCGCGCGCCGTTGGCCATGATCAGACCGGGGTAGATGCCTTCGAGCGAGCCCTTCGAGATGACGATCGAGACCTTCTCGATCGTCTTCGGCTCGGCCGGCGCGGCGCTCTGCGTATGCTCGAGCAGCTCGGTCATCGTGGGCTCCTTCCTAGATGCAGCCCTTGGGCTTGGGGATGCCGCCGATCTTGGCGGCGAGCTTGGCGGGCCCCTTGGGGAAGAGCTGGTACAGCTCCTTGACGGGGACGCCGGACTCCTTGCCGAGCGAGCGGATCGAGGGTGCCGTGCCGGTGGCGAGGTAGCGCTCGCGCATGAACCTGACGACGAGCCAGTGCCGGTCGGTCAGCTCGGGAACGCCGTTCTCGGCCGCGATCGCCGCGGCGAGCTGCTCGTTCCACTGGCTCGGGGTCGGTGAGGAAGCCTTCGGCGTCGACGTCGACCGGCGCGTCGGCGATCAGGGTCGTGGTCATCTCGTTTCTCCTCTCTAGGCGCATGGACGGTGCTGCGCCGCTTGCCGGCCGTCGGCATCGCCGGGACCGATGCCGGGGATCTCGCGGCCCGGCAGGAGCGCGTGCCAGTAGACCCACTGGAAAGCAGCTTGCCGAGGTGGTTGAGCCGCGACTCGCGCAGGAGCGGCAGCCCGAGCGCGGACGGGAAGTGGCCGGGCAGCGGCTCGGTGTCGTAGTTGAAGTCGATCAGCAGCGCCTTGTGGAAGCCGGTCTCGATGAAGCAGTTCGCGTGGCCGTCGTAGCCGGCGTCGAGCTCCTGCCCGGCGAGGTAGCGGGCGACGTTCTCGGTCAGGACCTCGCCCTCGAAGTGGGTGACCGAGCCGGCCTTCGAGGTCGGCAGGTCGGTTGCGTCGCCGAGCGCGAACACGTTCGGGATTCGCCGGCGTCTGCAGGGTGCCGCTTGTCGGTCGGGACGAAGCCGAGCGCGTCGCCGAGGCCGGGCGAGCGCTCGACGTAGGAGGCGCCGCCGTGCAGCGGGACCGTGACGAGCAGGTCGAAGTCGAGCTCGCGGCCGTCGTAGGAGCCGAGCTTGCCGCCGACCCCGTCGACCTCGCCGGCGTTGAACTCGGTCACGAGCTCGATCTCCTTCTCCGCGAGCAGGCCTGCCAGGTGCTCGGAAGCGATCGGCTTCGTGAACGCTCCGTCGAGCGGGCGTCGCGTAGACGAGCTCGGTGCGGTCGCGGATGCCGCGCTCGCGCAGGTACCAGTCGGCGAGGAAGGCGAACTCGAGCGGCGCGACCGGGCACTTGATCGGCATGTCGACGAGGTTGACGACGAGGCGGCCGCCGTCGAAGCGCTCGAGCGCGGCGCGCAGACGCCTCGGCGCCGCTCGGGGCTCGTAGAAGGTGAAGACGCGCTCGTTCCAGCCCGGGCCGGTCAGGCCGTCGGTCTCCTCGGGCTGCAGCCGTACCCCGCTGGCGACGACGAGGGCATCGTAGGGCAGCACCGTTCCGTCGCTCGAGCCGTACCTCGTCGCGGTCGATCGCGACCTCGTCGACCTCGCTGCTCGTGGAAGACGACGTCGTCTCGGAGCTGGCCTCGGCGCGGGCGCACGATCTCGTCGAGCTGGGCCAGGCCGAAGGGCACGAAGAGCAGTCCGGGCTGGTAGACGTGCCGTCGTCGCGGTCGACGACGTGGATCTCGGCCTCGTCCGGATCGAAACGCCGCCGGAGCCGGTTGGCGGTCATCGTCCCGCCGGTTCCGCCGCCGAGGATCACGATCTGCTTTTTGGCCATCTGACGCCACCTCCTTGGTCTGCCGAAACCCTCGCAGCGGCGAGGGCAGACGACATCCGCGCCCTCCCGGAATCGAGTGCGGACAACTACTCAGCTGCGTAGTTGCCCGTAGCGGGATCCGCGCGGGTGCGGATGCCAACCCCGTCGCCCGGCACGATCATCGTGAGGCAGTGGAGGCCCCGATGCTGAGTGAAATCGAACAGACGCACCGATCGTCTCGCACCCAACAACGGTGGGCAGACGGCCAGGCGGGGTCGCGCCCGCTACCGGACGATCTCGCCGAGCTCATCGCCGAGCGCTTCCGCGCGCTGAGCGAGCCGACGCGGATCAGGCTGCTCGACCGCCTCCGCGAGGGGGAGGCGACCGTGCTCGAGCTGAGCGAGCTCGTCGGGACGACGCCGCAGAACGTGTCGAAGCACCTCGGGCTCCTCCAGCGGGCGGGCATCGTCGCCCGTCGCAAGCAGGGGAACTTCGCGTACTACCGGGTCATCGACGAAGGCGTGTTCGCTCTCTGCGAGGCCGTCTGCGGTGGTCTCCGCCAGAGAGTCGAGTCGCTCCGGCGGCTCGTGGGACGGGCCGGCGCCTGATCTCGAGCCTCACCGGACCGAGTTGGTCCCCTCTCGCGCCGCGTCCGTGGCTGGGCAACCGCACCGAGGGCGGTAACCTCCGGCACGGGTACACGTGCTCAGAGAGGCCGGCCTGTCGGAGCTGCGAGGCGGGGACATCCCCAGGGAGCGGCGCGTCCTCGTCAACCGGGGGAGGGGCAACGACGAGCTCGCGCCCGCCGACGCGCTCTACGGCGACTTCGAGGCGGCAAAGGCGCGGCTCGAGCAGAAGCACGGCAAGGGAAGCGCCGAGGCGCACAACGGCGCCTTCCTCGAGTCAGGCTACGAGAGGCGGTTCCGGGAGCAGATCGCCGGCGACCCCGCCGCCCTCGCGAGGCTCGAGGAGCTGGCCGTACGCGCGGCGGCCGAGGACGTCTACCTCGTCTGCTACGAGGGCCTCGCGAAGGCCTGCCACCGCAGGATCCTCCTGCGCATCGCCGAGGAGCGCTTCGGCGCGGCGGTGACGGTCGAGGGCGTCGAGCCCCGAGCGTAGACACGACGCGAGCCGCGGAACCCGCCCCGTCCGCGCGCGCAAGCACGTCCGCTGTACGTGAGAGCACGATCGACCGGGTGAGCGCGCCCGGCCTCGATCGCTAGCCTCCCCGTCGTGCATCGGCTGACGAAGGCGCAGGCCCGGCGTATCGCGGTGCGGGCGCAGTTGCTCGACGCTCCGCGGCCGACCGAGTTGCTCGCGGTCGTCGACCGGCTGACCCTGCTGCAGATCGACCCGACCACGGCGATCGCGCCGAGCGCCGACCTCGTTGCCTGGAGTCGCCTCGGCTCGTCGTATCGGTCAGACCAGCTCAGGCAGGGCGTGGAGCAGGACCGCACGCTGTTCGAGCTCGATGCGCTGGTGCGGCCGATGAGCGACCTCGGCCTGTACCTCGCCGGCGCGGCCGACCGACCGAGCTACGAGCGGTCGCGCGCCTGGCTGCGCGACAACGATCGGTTTCGGCGCGACATCCTCGACCTGCTTGGGAGCTCCGGCCCGCTGAGCTCGCGCGAGATCCCGGACACGTGCGTCGTCCCCTGGGCGTCGAGCGGATGGACAAACAACCGCAACGTCACGCAGATGCTGGAGCTCCTGATGGTGCGCGGCGAGGTGGCGATCACGGGGCGGGTGGGGCGGGAGCGACTGTGGGACATCCCCGAGCGGGTCTACCCGTCTGACGTCGACATCCCGCCGGTCGAGGAAGCCGAGCGCAGAAGGAACGAGCGGCGGCTCGCCTCGCTCGGCATCGCCCGGCGGTCGGCGAGGGCGATGCCGATGGAGCCGGTTCACGTCGGCGAGGCCGGCGAGCCGGCCGAGGTCGAGGGTGTCGAAGGAGAGTGGCGCGTCGACCCCGCGTACCTGGTCGAGGACTTCGAGGGCCGGACGGCGCTGTTGTCGCCGTTCGACCGGCTCGTCCACGATCGCGTCCGCGCCCAGGAGCTGTTCGACTTCGAGTACACCCTCGAGATGTACAAGCCGGCCGCGAAGCGCCGCTGGGGCTATTTCGCGCTCCCGATCCTGCACGAGGACCGGCTCGTCGGGAAGCTCGATGCCACCGCCGACCGGAAGGCTTCGGTCCTGCGGGTGAACGCGATCCACGAAGACAGGAAGCTCACCCGCGCGATGGCCAAAGCCGTCCGGAACGAGCTGGACGACCTCGCCTCCTGGCTCGGGCTGGCCCAGGTCGGGTCGTGACCTCCGCTCGCCGAGATCGCCCAGGGCCGCTGTGACCGTGCCCGCAGCGGAGCTCTTGGTCTCTCCCCGGCAGCGAGCACTAGTTCTCCGAGCACAACGACCGGCCGTCCGCGGCCGTCTACTTGACGGCGACGATCTCGACCGGTCGGATCTCGGGCTCGGTGGCGAGGAGCTCCGGCGCGACGCCCGCGAGTGCCTGCGGGATCTGTCCGTTCAGGTGCAGGTCGCGGGCCTCTTCGGTCTCGAACGTGTCGAAGATGCCGAAGGTCGTCTCGTCGATCCTGAAGGCGTACCAGGTCACCGTCCCTTCCTCGGCCGCGGCGAGCTCGCGGCCGCGTTCGAGGAAGCTTGCGAGCTCCGCGGTCTTGTCGGGGCGGGCCTCGAGCCGTGCGAGAAAGCCGAACCTGAGCGCCATGGCGATCCTTTCCTCAGTCACCGCTTCACTACGCGCGCCGCGGCCGAGCGGATCGTTGCCCGGGCGCCGAGCAACGGACATGCGGCCCCTCTAAGGGCACGGACATTCGTGCATCCCCACCGTCGCGCGGGCAGCCGCCCAGGGAGTCCTGCGAGACTTGGGCCTCGGCAGCTACTCGGCCGATTGCTCGCGGCGGGCCGCCTTGACGAGACAGGCTGCACCGTCGGGTCGGTACGCACAGGAGTGGTGGGCCTCCCCGGGCGGCGGACTCGACACTCGCCGGTGTCCCAACCCGGCCCTGGATGGAGCCGGAGTTGTCGGCCTGAGCGAGCCGAGCATTCGGTAAGCGACTGCCCGTAGGCACGGTCGCTGCTCGTCGAATCGCTGGGCGAGCATGCCTGCTGATCCACGTCACGTTTAGACCCGCGAGATCGTGGGATGCGACCAGAACAACGAACAGGAGGACGTGATGCGTGTATTCGTCGCAGGAGCGAGCGGCGCCCTTGGTAGGCGGCTCGTCCCCCAGCTGATCGACGCAGGCCACGATGTGGTCGGTACGCACAACTCGCCGGAGAGCGCCGAGCTGGTGAGGACGCTCGGCGCGAAGGAGGTGCCGCTCGATCTGCTCGACGCGGGCGCGGTGCGCGAGGCCGTGCTCGAGAGCGAGCCCGAGGCGATCGTGCACGAGGCGACCGCGCTCGCGAACGCGAAGTGGGGCCGTAACTTCGACAAGGTGTTTGCCAGGACCAACGAGCTGCGAACGAAGGGCACGGACGCGCTGCTGGCTGCCGCGCGGGAGGCGGGCGTGCGGCGGTTCGTCGCGCAGAGCTTCGCCTCCTACCGGTACGCGCGTGAGGGCGGGCCGGTCAAGACCGAGGACGATCCGCTCGACCCCACCCCGCCGGCGAACGCGGAGCAGTCCTTCGCCGCGATGGCCTATCTCGAGCAGGCGGTCACCGAGGCGGGCGGGACCGCCTTGCGCTACGGTGGCTTCTACGGCGCCGCCAACGACGGGCTGATCGAGCCGGTGCGCAAGCGGCAGTACCCGATCATCGGAGACGGCGGCGGCATCACCTCCGTGATCTACCTCGAGGACGCCGCCATGGCAACGGTGCTCGCACTCGAGCAGCAGGGCCCGGCGATCTACAACATCGTCGACGACGAGCCGGCGCCGGCGCGGGAGTGGCTGCCGGTGTTGGCCCAGGCCCTCGGCGCGAAGCCGCCGCGGCGCTTCCCGACCTGGCTGGCGCGGCTGTTGGCCGGCGAGGCGGCTGTCGTGATGGGCACCGATGCCCGCGGCGCCTCCAACGCGAAGGCCAAGCGCGAGCTCGGCTGGACGCTGCGCTATCCCAGCTGGCGTACGGGCTTCCCGGCCGCCTATTCGGCACTCACCGTGGCCGACGGGCCGAATCCTCGCGCGGCCCGACGGACGAGCCAGTCGCCGGGTTAGCGCGTCCCCCGGAGGGAAGCTCGACGGGTTCTTGCCCTTTTCGGACGGGTCCACCATACTGAACTCAATGGTTCAGTATCCTCCGACCGTCGACCTCGCCTTCGCGGCACTCGCCGACCCGACCCGCCGTGCAGTGCTCGAACGGCTCGGCGCCGGCAGCGCGACGATCAGCGAGCTCGCCGATCCCTTCGGCATGTCGCTGACCGGGATGAAGAAGCACATCCGGCTGCTCGAGGAGGCGGAGCTCGTCACGACGGAGAAGGTCGGCCGTGTCCGCAGGTGCACGCTCGTGCCCTACGCGTTCGAGGGCATCAGCACGTGGCTGCAGCGGCTCGACCGCTTCGCGCAGGTCGTCGAACGGACGAAAGGAGCACGATGACGATCGAGGTACGTCGCAATGGCTGAGAAGAAGTCCAAGGGGTTCACCGCCGCCGAACGAGCCGCGATGAAGGAGCGCGCCCAGGAGCTGAAGGCGGAGGCGCGCAAGGCGGACGGGGAAAAGGCTCTGCTAGGGAAGATCGCCGAGATGAAGGGATCGGATCGCGCCATGGCCACGCGGCTCCACGAGATCGTCAAGGCCAGCGCGCCCGGCCTGGCCCCGAAGACGTGGTACGGGATGCCCGCGTACGCCAGGGAGGGCAAGGTCGTCTGCTTCTTCCAGAGCGCGGAGAAGTTCAAGTCGAGATACGCGACGTTCGGCTTCAGCGACGAGGCGAACCTCGACGACGGCGCCATGTGGCCGACCTCCTTCGCGCTGAGGGAGTTGACCGCCGCCGACGAGAAGAAGATCGCCGCGCTCGTGAAGAAGGCCGTTACCCGAGGACCGGAAGGAGCACGATGAATCCCACCACCGTCACCACCCCGAACGAGCTCGAGATCCGCCTCGAGCGGATCTTCGACGCACCGCGCACGCACGTCTTCTCCGTCTGGACGGATCCGCAGCTGATCCCCGAATGGTGGGGCGACGCCACCGTCGTCGAGGAGATGGACGTCCGCCCCGGCGGCACGTACCGCTTCCGCACCGAGTTCGGCGTCGTCGAGGGCGAGTTCCACGAGGTCGAGCCGCCCGAGCGCCTCGTACAGACGTTCCAGAACCATCTGCAGACGCTCGAGTTCGAGGATCTCGGCGAGCAGACGAAGCTGACGCAGACGATGCGCTTCGAGACGGCCGAGCTGCGCGACACGACGATGCAGTACGGCGTCGAGGAGGGCGCGAAGGGAGGCTTCGCGCGCGTCGACGCGCTGCTGGAAAAGATCGCAGCGTGAGACCGGCACCTCGATCTCGTGGCGCAGCGCAAGGCGGACACGCCGGAGCGCCGGCGCACCGAGGTCGACTGCTGGGTGGCAAGCGCGGACGAGATGGGGAACGCCCATCTCGTCCCGCTCTCCCACTACTGGGACGGCGCGGCGCCCGTGGTCGCGACGCCTCGCTCGTCGCCGACGGCGACGAGCTGGTGGGCGCCGGCGTGCTCGTCAACGGGCCGGTGAGCGAGGGCATCGCCGACGCTCACGCGCGACACACGTGCTTCGACGGTGCTTCGACGCGCGTCTTGAGCCGGGCGACTACGTCTACCTGCGCGTGATGCCGACGGAGATCCGGGCGTGGCGCGAAGCGAACGAGCTGAGCGGCCGCCTGCTGATGCGCGACGGCTCGTGGCTACCGCTCGGCGCGTGAGCCGCCGACGGATGGCCAACGCGAAGGGGTGCTAGAAGGGCGGTTTGAGGCGGGTGACGAGTTCGCCGATGGTGTCCGCGTAGCGATCTGCTTCGCGTGCCGCCTCTTCGGCGAGACGTGCGTCGTTCTCGCTACGTCCCGCGTGCCCTCTCGAAGCGCTCGATCAGCTTCTTGCGCTCGAGAGCCGCAGACGCTTTGAATTCCGGCGACAAGGCGATTGGCTCAGCGGCCATTCGGCTGTCTGTAGGACAATACGAGGTGGCAGGGCGCGAGGGATGACAACGCCACCGGGGTATTGCAGCTCACCGGGTAGGTCGAGGCGATGCCTCCCGACGCTCCCAAGCAAGCGGAGGACGATTCGGACTGAGGAGAACGAGATGAGGCACGAGATCGAGCGGAAGGGTCGCTGGCCCACGGAGCGTCAGGTTGCTGATGAGTTGCGGATCGAGGCGGCTCCCCCCGAGGCGCGGCGCGTGCTTCGGTCGGTTCCGCTTTGGTTCCATACCTTCGCTCTCAATCGCGAGCACGGTCTCTATACGCCAGGTGTCGCTCGTGATCACGGCTATCGGCTCGCCTCCATCCCGGACTCCTTCGACGGTCTCTCGGTCCTCGACGTCGGCGCCTTCGACGGCTTCTACGGATTCCTCGCCGAGGCCCGCGGGGCGACGCGGGTGCTCGCCGTCGACAACGGCCAATACGTGGACTGGGTGAGGGATCGCTGGGGAGTGACGCTCTCAGGCGGCGAGGGCTTCCGTGCGATCAAGGGCCTCCTCGGCTCGGAAGTCGAATATCGGCGGATGGACGCCTACGAACTCGACGGCCTCGATGCGCGCTTCGATTTCATCTTCTGCTTCGGTCTCCTGCACCGGGTTGAGAATCCGCTCGGGCTCCTCGGCCTTCTCACGCGCCGACTGACGGCCACCGGTCGCCTGCTGATCGAGACGTACGGGATCAAAGGCGACCCGGGGCGCGAGGACGGTGCCCTTCGCGTTCCGGCGCCCGGCAGCGTCTATCCGGACGACCGCTTCGTCTACTGGCAGTTCTCGAGTGGGGCGCTCGCCAATCTCGTCGCCTTCACCGAGTCGGCATCCTTCGAGCTGCACGCTACACCGGTCGTCGACGGGCATCCTCGGATCATCGGCGTCGCCAGCAGAGACGGGCCGAGCGGCAATCGCACCGAGCCGTCGCAGAGTCCGGCAACGCTGCCGACTCGGCACCAGACGCAGGCGTAAGGAGGCCTGGGACCACTCGTTCCTACGCGGCGGGGAGCACCTTCACGAGCCGCCTTTGGAGCCGCGGCGGAGGACGCGTCAGGTCGAGCACGTTGGATGGGGCGAGCCCGCTACTGAGAGCTGGCGGGTTCGCCGTCCCGACATCCCCATACCATCGAGTTGGAACACTCGTTCGGTTTCGGTTCCTGCGGCGAACGCATGCGTGGGTCCAGATTCACGTCGCCACGCACCGGCTGCATCGGCGCCGACTCGGCATTCGCTGCGGGAAAACCCCTAGCGCGAGGTCGTTGTCCTCACCGATGTCCGCGCTGCGACCCGGTGCGAACCTGGTCGCTGTGATCCCCGGGAGGTGACTCAGATGGCTACGAAGGCGACTGCGGGCTTGCTGGAGACGGTCCTCAATCTCTCCCGTTTCCACCGCGAGCACGAGAAGTTCTACGGGCAGGCACCGCTCCAGTCGGCGATCGCGCTCCAGAGCGCGGCACGGACGCTCAAGACGCTTGCGGGACGCTGGAGTGAGGCCGAGCCGTCCAGCGAGCCGGTGCAAAGTCCGTTCGCGGGCTGCGAGGACCTGAACGAGCCCGCCACGATCCAGCACGACGGCGTGCTGTTCATGGAAGGCGAGGAGGAGCCGGCCGAGCTAACCCGACTGAAGCGCGACCTGGCCGCGCTCGCGGACGACTTCGCCTCCACGGGGGAGTGGCTCGGGCAGGCGATGGAGTCCTCCTGGAAGAGCGCCGAAGCGCTGCTCCCGCAGCCTTGGCTCGCGGACGTGCTCGGCGAGCGCCACCGCATCATCGTCAACGACTGGCAGGCGGCCGCCCTGAGCACCCTCGTCAGCCGGCTCGTCCGGCGCGCGCTCGAGCTCCTCGAGAACGTCGATCTCGCCCCCCAGGCGGTGCGCGGAGACCTCGCCGGCGCCCGCGTCTTCCCCGGCTACCTGTACTCGACCGCGGAGTTGCTCGACCGGGCCGCCGACCTGACGGCCGAATCGGCCATGCTCGTCCACGACAACGAGCGGCGCTGGCGCGTCTTCCGGGCCCGAGTCGAACGTGTCGTGGGGATGCAGCAAGGCGATGGAGGCTAGGCGGGCCGGGAGGCGCCGTGCACCCGACTCGAACGAGACGACGGGAGTGGAGGAGCCCAAGATGGTGAGACGGAGTCTTCGTATCGGCGTCGCCGCCGCCGTTGCAGGCGCGTACTTCCGCTGGGTGCGCCCGTGGCAGCTCACCTGGGGCGCGACCGGCGAAGAGGTGGCTCTGCGCGCTCTGGGCGACGAGCTCGTCCGGGATGCGAACCTGGTGGCGACCCGGGCGGTCACGGTCGACGCGCCTGCGGAAGCGGTGTGGCCGTGGCTCGTGCAGATCGGGACCGGGCGCGCCGGCTGGTACAGCTACGACCGGCTCGACAACAAGGGCAGGCCGAGCGCGCGGGCGATCATCCCCGCCTACCAGCAGATGGACGTCGGGGACGTGGTGGCTATGGGCGAGTCCAAGGGCGGCGATCCCTATGGGCCCTCCGTCTTGGCGCTCGATCCGCCACGGAGCATGCTCTGGGGCGACCCCGAGGGGCCTCATCGGTTCACGTGGCTGTGGCTCTCGCGCGAGCACGGCGAGGGGCAGACACGGCTGATCTCGCGCATTCGCTGCCGGCTCTCCTGGCGCGACCCGCTCTTCGCGCTGGTGATGGAGTTCGCCGACCCGATCATGATGCGCAAGTCGATGCTCAACATCGCCGAGCGCGCCGAGGTGCTCGGCGCCGAGAGGATGCGACAGGCAGAGCTCCCAGGGAGAAGGTGAGGTCGGATCCGCGTCCTGCTCGCCGCGTTCGTGTTTCTTCACGGTGCCGCGCACGGGATCATCTTCGGCCTGCCGCTCATCCCGAAGTCAAGCGGGACATGTCCCCGTTGAACACGAGCCACTCTCGGCTCCCTGGCAAACGACTGCCAACATCATTATTGAGGTCGGGCTCGGGAACGATCACTGCGTGATCGCTGTGTCGGATTGGACGCTCTCCACTGCCTTCTATCGTGACGTGCTCGGCGCTCAGGTCGATCAGAAGGACGAGTGGTTCGGGATCCGGCTCTGGCTCAACCCCTCCTCGCCATGCGTTGCGGTCGGCAAGGATTCGGTCTGATGCGGTGCGCGTTGCGCGAGGTACGGGACGAGGATCTCGCAGTGCTGTTCGAGCAGTGGGCGGACCCCGTCGCCGCGCACATGGCCGGCTTCACGGCGCCCGACCACATGAACCGGGACGCATTCGAGCGCCGCTGGTCCAGGCTAGGAGCCGATGAGACCGTGATCGCCAGAGCGATCGTCGTGGACGGCGAAGTCGCCGGAACGATCGGGTCGTGGGGCGAGCTCGGCGAGCGCGAGGTCACGTACTGGATCGGCCGCTCCTACTGGGGAAGAGGGATCGCGACCAGCGCCCTAAAAGGGTTCCTGGCTGTTGACCCGTCTCGGCCGCTCCACGCGCGCGTCGCCTACGACAACGTCGCGTCGCGGCGCGTCCTCGACAAATGCGGCTTCCGCGCCATCGCGACTGAACGCAGTTTCGCCGAAGCGCGTTCCGCCGAGATCGAGGAATTGGTGCTGCGGCTCGCGTCGACGAGTTCCGCCTCATGATCGATCCAGTGTTGGTCGGCGGTGGGAAGCGGATCTTCCCGGACGACGGTGCGCTTCGGCCGCTACGGCCCGTCGATCATGAGGTGACCTGCACGGGCGCGATTATCACGACCTACGCACCTGCCTAGTTCTGTTGCCTACACACCTGTGAGACGGCCGATTGGTCCGGGCCTCCCGCGAGTCTGGCGGCTGTCGGATACCCCAGCTCGCGAAGGAGGCCCGGAATGTCCAACGCTAAGCAGCCGCCGCGACGGATGAGGTTCTCGTTCGAGTCGCGCTGCCGTCTCGTTTCGCTCGTCCTCGCTGGTGAGAGCCCGCCGGGGCCGCGGCCGCCTGCGGTGGGGAGCCGCGCGACCGGCTATCGGCTCTGGCGTCGCTGCCAGGAAGGCGGCTGGGCGGGCACTGCACGATCGCCCGCCCGTGCCCGTGCGCCAGTCGCGGAGCATGCCCGCAACGGTAGCCTCGGCCGTGTGTTCGACCACGTCGGCATCGCCGTCTCGGACCTCGCGGCCTCCGAGCGCTTCTACCGCACCGTCCTGAGCGTCCTGGGCGTCGAGCCCAGCCATGCGGACGCCGAGCTGGTCGAGTGGGAGGACTGGGACATCGGTCCGACGGACCGCGAGCACCCGGTGACCCGCGGGCTCCACGTCGGCTTCCGCGCCCGCGACCGCGCGCAGGTCGACGCGTTCTGGCAGGCCGGGATCGACGCGGGGTACGCCGACGACGGCGCGCCGGGGCCGCGCACGCACTACGGCCCCACCTACTACGGCGGGTTCCTGCTCGACCCCGACGGCAACAGCGTCGAGGCGGTCCACGGCGACCGCGAGGACGCCGTGCCCGACGGCCGCGTCGACCACCTGTGGATCCGCGTCCGCGACCCGCAGGCCTCCCGGCGCTTCTACACGACGATCGCCCCGCATGCCGGGCTCCGCCTGACGCACGACGAGCCCGACCGCGTGCAGCTGTCCGGCCCGGACTACAGCTTCTCGCTCGTCCGGGACGAGCGGCCGCTCACCGAGCACGTCCACCTCGCGTTCCCCGCGCGCGAGGACGCCACGGTGCGCGCGTTCCACGCCGCCGCGCTCGCGGCGGGCTACGAGGACCACGGCGCGCCGGGCGAGCGCGCCGTCTACCACCCGGGCTACTACGGCGCGTTCGTGCTCGACCCGGACGGGCACAACGTCGAGGTCGTCAACCACAACCGGGGCTGAGCCGTGGCCGACGAGTCCGCCAACCACATCTCGGCTGTGGGCCTCGCAAGCGCTCGATAGGCTCAACCCCGGCGAGCGATGACCCGTGAGTAGTAGTCGGCCTCCGGGATCGCGGATTCCACGTGCTCGTCTCGGTGCCTGAGGATGCGACGATGGCTCTGCTGGGCCTGGTCGACGAGATGACCGGGGACCTGTTCGACCTGCTTGCCGACATGCGGATCGCTGGCCTCGGCGCGTCGCGATCGGAGCTCACGAGCGCGCCGCGCCGGTTCGAACTCGCGGCCGAGTTGCAAGCGCGGCCGGCTTTCGCGGCGGCCGTAGGCCGCCGCCTTGAAGTCGTAGAGTAAGCTCTCACGCCGCGGCAGCGACGCCGCCGCGTAACTCGTACGATCAGTCCTCCCCGCGGACCGCCTCCGGCAGCTCCACGCCGAGCTCGCCGAGGAACGGCGTCGGGGGCTCGGCGGCGTCGACGCGGGGCATGAAACCGTCGACCAGACCGGCGAGCACCACGAGGTCGGCCGTCAATCCCTCAGAGGCGTGCATGCTCATTACGCGCACCTCGGTCGACTCCAGCGGCGCCTCCCGTTGGGAGACGCCATACCGGAGCTTCGTGGCGAGCGACCCTCTGACGGACTCGAACCGTCGACCCCCTCCTTACCATGCTCCGATCGGCAACCGGTGGCAACGGTTTTGGCTTGTTTCGACCTTTTTCGAGGCCTCCGCATTTGCCACCGGTTGCCACCGGCCGCGACCGCTCTGCTCCACAGACGCTCCATACCGCGATCGACCGGCGCCGAACCCTTGATCCAAGAGCCGGATCAGAGAGGCGTTGCAGGTCGCCGGCGTCGGAACCGGCATGCTGTTGCTGTGCCGCGCAACCGGCGACGGCGTTCGTCGTGGTGGCTACGCCACTGCCTCCACCTTGCTCCGAGGCTCTGTTGCTAGGAAACGCTCGATCTCGGCGACGACGGTCTCTGGGTCGTCGAACCACGCATTGTGGCCTGCCCCGGGAACTCGAACGAGGCGAAGGTTCGGATTCGTCGCGACGAGAGCCTCACCCTCCTTCGGCGATCCGAAGGCGTCGTGTTCGGGCCAGAGGAGAAGCGTCGGCATCGTCAACGCTCGCCAGCGCTCGCCGAGGATCAGCTCGCGTCGGTACCCGAGGCGGCGCCAATCGGCGATACACGCGATCAAGCTGAGCATGCTCTCGACGTTTCGTCGCGTGTGCGCGACGTCGACGTCGAGCAGTCGGTCGTCGACTCGCTCGGGATGCTCGACCATGAGTTGCCCCCAGAACTTCCGACTCCCGTCGCGCGTCGCGTTCGAGAAGAGGTGCCTGCCAAGCCGCTGGCCGATGAGCGGGAATCCGATCGGAAGCATCAGGAGGGGCGGCCTTCGCGCGATCCCGAACGGCGCGCCGACGAGCACGAGGCGCGACACGCGGCTGGGAGCGTCGAGCGCGAAGGCGACGGACAGGAGCGCGCCCATCGAGTTGGCGACCACGTCGACGGTCGGGAGCTCGAGCCCATCCACGACGTCGCGCAGGAACGTTCGACCGTGGTCGAGCAGGTCGACGCCGCGGTAGTCGAACGGATCGGCCAGCCCGTGACCCGGCCGGTCGACTGCGAGCACGCGGTGGTTCTCCGCGAGAGCCGCGAGGATCGGCACGACCTCGTAGGCGCCGCCCAACCCACCGTGGACGTACAGAAGCGGGGAGCCGCGGCCGAGCTCGAAGACTTGCGTCTCGCCCTGGGACCAGCGAATCCGGTGGACGCGAGTCTCAGGCGCGAACCGTGCGAGCAGCGCAGCCTGCGCCTGCTCGAGCTCCCGATCCAGCTCCAGCTCGGTCTCCACACAGGCGAGGATTGCTGCGCGCGAGGCGCACAGCATCGGTGGGAATACCCATCCGGCTACGGATTCTTGATCTGCTCGCGTAGCGCGTACGCTGGCCGCCTCGGCTCGGTTCCGGAGGCCGAGCTTCGCCAGGATGTGCGCGACGTGATGCTCGGCCGTTCGCCGGCTGATGTAGAGGCGCTGCGCGATCTCGGCATTCGAGCATCCTTCCGCCAGTAGCGACAAGACCTCCGTCTCGCGCCTGGTCAGCGCCCCGTAGCCTTTCGGGAACGTCCGCGCCGAGGCCCCGAGCTCTCGGAGCACGGCGGCGGCCGCGTCGGCGTCTCGGATCGCGCCGAGACGCTCGAACGTCTCCAACGCGTGCCGCGCCTCCACGACTGCCGCTGCGGGCGCATGCGAGCCGAGCGCCCGCGCGAGCGCGACCCGGGCCTGCGCGGCTTCGAGCGCAAGACCGAGCCCCGAGAACAACTCCAGGGCGACCTGGAAGTCCGCCCGCGCCTGCTCGTCTCCTCGAGCGGCTCGGACCGTGCCCTCGACGAGCTTGGCGACGGCGCGCGTCCGGTCGTCTTTGCGGTCGATCGCAATAACGGCCAGCTGGTCAAGCGTCTCTTCCGCGGCGGCGACGTCGCCGCACGCGAGCTGCACCTCGACGAGCAAGGCGAGCACGGGCGCGCAATCCGGATCGGACGGCGGCGTGCTCTCGACGCACAAGCGGCCGAGGTCTCCTGCCAGAGCGAGATCGCCGCGTGCCAACGCGATTCTCGCGAGTGACCGCTTGGCGCTCGCGTGCCAGTCGAAGCCTTCCAGCAGACGTTCGGCCTCCTCGAATCGTCCCTGCCGAACGCGCAGGTCCGCGAGCCGAAGCAGCGCGAAGAGCTGGGATGCCCAGTAACCAGTCTCGAAGGTCCGGATCGCGGCGAGCAGCTCGCGCTCCGCCTCTTCCCAGCGGCCGAGTGCGATCAGAATCCCGCCGTAGTGCGTCCGGCAGGTCGGCGGCACGAAGTCGCCCCACGCCTCAAAGCGAGTTGCGGCGGCAAGCCACTGCTCGGCACGTCTCACGTCGGTGGCCCGTTCGCAGGCGCTCAACAACCTGCAGTAGATCTCGCCGGCGGGGCCGACACCGAGGACCTCTCCCGAGGCGACCGCAGCCATCGCCTGGTCGAGCAACGTCATGCCTTCGATGACACGCCCCGAAGCGACGTACGCCTCGCCGAGCAGAGAAATGGCATCGAACTCGAGGTCCCTGTCGCCGTAGCGCCTGGCGATCGCGATCGCTCCGATCGCGAACTCCTCGCGCTCGGATGCATCAGACGTCCACGGAGCACGATCGAGCATGAGCCAGCCGTGTGCCGCACACTCCTCGACTCCCTCCAACACACTCTCCGCCCGCGCCATCCAACCATTTGCCGCGGCCACGTTCCCGTGGACCGACACGTACAGGAACGCGAGCCAACGTGCCAGCTCGGCAGCCTCAGCACCCAGCCCCCGACGCTCGTATTCGGCAAACGCCCGCTCCTTCACCTCGATCGCCCGCGCATGCTCTCCCCCGAACTGCAGCGCCTCTCCCAGGCCGTCGAGAATCTCGGCGCTTTCGCCTAACTCGGCAGCTTGCTCAAAGAAGGTGCGGGCGAGCGCCCAGTTCGCTTGAGCAAGCGCCTCGCGGCCGAGACCTACCAGCTCGTCAGCTGTCGCGACACCCATAGCGCGAATGATCCCAGGAGCCTGCGCGACCCGCCAGGCGACGACGCGACGCGCTCGATTGCGGTTGGCAGTGCTCCGCGTCCCGCCATGCCCCGCCGAAACGACACCGGCTCGTTGAGAGAAGGGGCGCGGAACGAGCGCTTCGGCGAGAGCTTGAGCGCCGACGTCCAGGCGTCGGACGTCGGATGGACGCCGAAGCCCCCGGTTGTCCCCGGTCGCGACAACGGAGATAGCGCATAAGCAGGATGTAACCGCAAGCCCTCTGACGGACTCGAACCGTCGACCCCCTCCTTACCATGGAGGTGCTCTACCAGCTGAGCTAAGAGGGCAGCGGCCTCTACTGTAGCGGGCCGGGGGAGCGGGCTTCGGCCTCGCGGATGCCCTTCCAGTCGGCCTGGATCTCCTCCAGCGAGCGCCCCTTCGTCTCCGGCACGTAGCGCCAGACGAAGACGTATGCGGCCGCGCAGAGCACGGCGAAGAGGATGAAGGTCGTCGACTCCCCGATCGCGTCGACGATCGAGAGGAAGAACTGCGCGACAACGAACGCCGCGAACCAGTTGACGGCCGTCGCCACCGCCATCGCGCGGCCGCGGATCCGGTTGGGGTAGATCTCGGAGATGATCGTCCAGGTGACGGGCCCGAGCGAGAACGCGAACGAGGCGATGAAGACGACGAGGGCGACGACGGTCACGATGCCGCCCGAGGTCACGGACGTGGCGCCCTCCGCGGACGTGTCGAGGGTGGCAAAGGAGATGCCGACGGCGGTGAGGCTGACGCCCATGCCGACGAGGCCCGTGAAGAGGAGCGGGCGGCGCCCGAAATGGTCGATCCAGGCGATGGCGACGAAGGTCGCGAGCACATTGACGAGGCCGACCGCGTAGAGGGTCGCCTTCGCCTGCTGCTCGGCGGTGGTGAAGCCGGCTTCGGCGAAGATCTCGTTCGCGTAGTAGATGATCGCGTTGATCCCGGTGACCTGCTGGAAGATCGCCAGGCCGACTCCGACGAGGAGCGCGCGGCGGACAAGGGGGCCGAAGACGTCACGCCAGGCGGCCTCGCCCTCGCGAGCCTCCACCGCGAGGTCGGCCTCGACCCTCGCTAGCTCCGAGTCGGCCTGCTCGGGGCCGTCCACCTTGACGAGCGTCTCGCGCGCCCGGTCGCGCCTGCCGACCTTGAGGAGCCAGCGGGCGGACTCGGGCATGACGAGGAACCCGACCACGAGCAGGGCGCCGGGAATGACCGCGAGCCCGAACATCAGGCGCCAGCGGTCCGAGCTCGTGAGGGCGTCGTCGGCGAGGTAGGCGAGGAAGATGCCGACCGTGACCGCGAGCTGGTAGGTGGAGACGAAGCGGCCGCGCAGGCGCGGCGGGCTGAGCTCCGCGGCGTAGAGCGGCGCGACCACGGACGCGAAGCCGACCCCGAGGCCCGTGACGACGCGACCGAGCGTCAGCAGGCCGGCGCCGGGCGAGACCATCTCGATCGCGGCGCCCCCCGCGAAGAGGAGGCCCGCGGCGACGGCCGTCCAGCGCCTGCCGATCCGGTCGGCGATCCCGCCGGCGAGGAGCGCGCCGAAGAGCGCGCCGAGCGTCACCCAGCTCGTGATGATCTCGCTCTCGATCGTCGAGAGGCCGAGATCCGCCTTCAGGAGCGGCAGCGCTCCGGAGATGACCCCCTGGTCGTAGCCGAACAGGAGCCCGGCGAGGAACGTGACGACCCCGACGCCGAGCATCCACCGGGTGAGCCTCTTCCGCCTGGCGGCTGTGGCGGTGTGGTCACCTGCCGACATGGGCCGCGATCCTAAACCACCGTTTGCGCCGGGCCCAGTCCGGTTAAGCTGCCGGACGTGAGCGCCGACGAGACCCGCCCGAAAGGAATCCGCCCGTCCATCCGGCGTGTGGTCGGACACGCGAGGTCGATCTCGCAGCTCGAGAAGGAGCTCGCCACCCTCGAGCTCAAGCGGAAGGCCGCCTCGCTCGGGGCCGGCGCCGGGCTCGGGATCGCCGCCGCGCTGGCCGGCTTCTTCGCGACGGCGTTCGCGCTCGCGACGATCGCCGCCGCGCTCGCCCTCGTCGTCGACTGGTGGCTCGCGCTCCTGATCGTCTTCGGAATCCTCTTCCTCCTCACGCTCCTGCTGGCCCTGCTGGCCGTGCGGTTCGTCAAGAAGGGCACGCCGCTCGCGCCCGAGCAGGCGATCGAGGAGGCGCTCCTGACGAAGCAGGCGCTGAGGAGCGGCCATGCCCGCTGACGGCCGGAGCGCCGAGGAGATCCGGCGGGAGCTGACGGACGAGCGCGCCGGGCTCACGGACGCCCTCTCCGCCCTTCGCGAGGACGTGAACAGCGCCCGGCGCATCCCGATGATCGTCGGCGGGGCCCTCGTCGCGGGGCTCGTGGCGGTCGCCGTCGTCAAGGCCGTGCGCGGCCGTGACGACGAAGACGAGTAGCGGCGGACGCGGAAGTCCTACCCCGAACGTGGGATGGTCCTAGTCCTGTGGCGGGATCGTGCAGCCGGGCGAGGCGGCCGATGCGAGTGAGTGCCCTCTCCCACTCGAAAGGACGAGCATGCCGAACCTCCGCGTTCTCTCCCTCCGCATCGGCGTCACCGCCGCCCTCGTGCTCGCCGCGCTCCCGGCCGCCGGCTGGAAGTGGGGTTAGCCGCAGCGGCCTGACCGCAGCGGGTACCTAGCGCCGCCTCGGGAGCGGCGCTAGTCGTTCTGGAGGGCGAGCGCCTCGGCCGGCTTGACGCTCGAGACGAACACGGCGACCACCTGCGGGTCGAACTGGGAGCCCGCGCAGCGCTCGAGCTCGGCGACCGCGTCCTCGTGCGGGACGCGATCCCGGTAGATGCGGCCGCTCGTCATCGCGTCGTAGGCGTCGGCGACGAAGAGGATCCGGGAGCCGAGCGGGATGTCCTCCCCGCCGAGCCCGTACGGGTAGCCGCGGCCGTCCCAGCGCTCGTGGTGATGGAGGACCCAGGTCGAGACCGGCTCGACCCCGAGGGAGCGGAGCATGCGGTAGCCGATCTGCGGGTGGCGCCGGAGCACGAGGAGCTCGGCGTCGCTGAGAACGCCGGGCTTTCGCAGGATCTCTTCCGGGATGGCCAGCTTCCCCAGGTCGTGGAGGCTGCCGGCGAGGCGGACGAGCTCGACCTCCTCCGCGTCGAGCCCGAGCAGGCCGGCAACGCGCGCCGAGAGCTCGGCGACGACGTAGGAGTGCCGGCCGGTGTAGGCGTCACGCTCGTCCACCGCGTGCGCGAGGCTCGCCGCGGCCTTGAAGCGCGCCCCGCGGTCGGGGGCGTCGCCGAGCCCGGCGAACTGCGGCAGGTCGGTGAGGTCGGGGCGGTAGGCGCGCACCCGGCTCTTGCCCTGCTCCTTGGCGAGGTAGAGCGCCTGGTCGGCGACGGTCACGATCTCGGCCCGCGCGAGCCCGAGCTGCGGGTACGTGACGATCCCGGCCGAGAGCCTGACGGGGAGCCCGGGCGCGGCCTCGAGGAGGCTGACGCGGCGGAGGATTCCGTCGGCGACCGTCGCCGCCTCCCGTTCGTCGCGTCCCAGGAGCAGGAGTGCGAACTCGTCGCCCCCGATCCGGAAGGCCTCGCCCCCCTGGCGCAGCCTGCTCGCCACCTGGGAGAGGACGAGGTCGCCCTTCGGGTGACCGAGCGTGTCGTTGAGCTCTTTGAAGTTGTCGATGTCGAGGACGCAGACGCTGAGCGGGATGCCCTGCTCCTCCGCCTCGGCCAGGCCCTGCTCGAGCCGCTCGTGGAAGTGCCGGTGGTTGCCGAGGCCGGTGAGCGGATCGGTGAGGGCGAGTCGCATGGCCTCGAGCTCGCGGAAGACGGACCGCTGGTAGAGGGCGATGGCGGCGAGGGGCCCGACGAGCGCGGCGGAGAGGAGCGGCGAGCGCTGCCAGAGCACCGCCAGCATCAGGGTCAGCGAGGCCATGATCGCGAACGGGATGAACGTGGAGGCGACGGCCCGGCGGAGCAGGGAGAGGAAGCTCTCGCGTGCCCAACGGCTGACCACCGCGGCGACGAGAGGGATGTTGACCGCGTAGAAGGCGGTGGAGGCGAGCCCGACCTCGAGGGCGAGCCAGCCGAAGCCGTCGTCGGGGACGACGGCGCAGACGAGGCCGGCCGCGCCTGCGCCGAGGGCGTAGACCGAGCTGTTGTAGAGGACGCGGACGACCGGCTGACGCCGTACCACCTCCACGAGGACCTGGGTGACGACGCCCACGACCACAGCGGCCGCCCAGCCGTAGATCGTCGCGGTGCCGACGATGAAGACGGTCGCGAGCGAGGTGCCGCCCACGGGAACGTTCTCGATCGGGACCGGGAAGGCCTCGACGAACGCCGCCGCGAGCAGGAGGGCCATCGACCCGGCGAGCGCCGTCGGGGACGGCTCCACGGCAGCGAGCGCCGAGAGCGCGAGGATCGTCGCGAGGGTGCCGCCGAAGATCACCGGCGCGACGATGGGGAGGAGGCGGACCGTCTCCCGGGACACGCGGATGCCCTGCGCCTCCTCGGCGGTCTCGTGGGCGATCGTCTGCGTGCCGGCCAATAGCGCCCCTTCTCTCGCCGACTCCGGGCCCAGAGCCGGTCGGTGGCGCCGCAGAACTGCGTGTATCACCTTCGATTAAGACGAGCCATTCTCCTCGTGTCAAAGGCAGATAGGCTGCGCGCGTGGGCGCGACGCGCCGGACGACGTTCTTCACGGGGAAGCTCTCGAGCGCGGACGACCTGACCCTCGAGCAGGACTCCATCCGCGGCACGAGCCGCGAGATCGTTCTCACGATCGCCGGAAACGGTGCCGCCGACGAGTGGCTGGAGGTGCCGAGCCTGGCGCGCTCCGGCCCCGGAGACCGCCATTTCACGCTGGAGCGGGAGACCGGGAAGGTCGCCTTCGGCGACGGCGAGCACGGCCGCCGGCCGGCTGCCGGGAGTACTGTCGAGGCCGCCTACCGCTGCGGGAGCAGACGGCGCGGGCGCGTGCTCGTCGCCGCTGTCGCGCTTGCGGGCCTCGCGGCCGCGGCCCTCCGCGCCCGCCGGCCGTGACCGCGGCGCAGTTCCACCAGGGACGCCTCCTCGACCACGTCCACCTGCGCGTCGTCGACCTCGATGCGAGCAAGGCCTTCTACGCCGCGGCGCTCGCCGCGGGCGGCCGCGACAAGGGCGGGCCCGGCGAGCGGCACTACCACCCCGGGTACTACGCGGCCTACGTCCTCGACTTCGACCCCGGCGGCAACAACGTCGAGGCCGTCTACCACGGGCCCGCGCGGCGCTCCGCCGAGTCGGTCGTCGTCGAGCCCGCCTGAGCCCGGTGGACGCACCGCGCGACCTCTCCGACCCGGTCTCCGGCCAGCGCTGGGTCTTCCGGCGAACGGGAGCCCAGACCGGCGACGAGCTCCTCGAGGCCGACCTCTACGTGAGCGCCGGCGGCTTCGTGCGCTCGCACGCGCACCCGACCCAGGAGGAGACCTTCACCGCGGTCGAGGGGACGTTCGTGCTCGACGTCGCCGGCGAGACGCGGGCGCTCGCCCCGGGCGAGAGCGTCGTCGTCCCCCCGATGACTCCGCACGGCTTCCGGGAGGCGGCCGGTTCCGCGCGCCTGCTCGTGACGGTTCGCCCGGCCCTCGCCCTGGACGACTACTTCCGGGCCTACCTGGGCCTCTCCCGGGACCGGCGGGTCCGGCTGCCGGCCTCGGGCCTCCCCCGCGGCCTGCTCCAGATCGCGCTCGTCATGGACCGCTACGCGCCCGAGATCGCCGCCCCCGGCATTCCGCTGGGGCTGCAGCGGACGGCGTGGTCGCTGCTCGCCGCCCTCGGCCGCAAGCGCGGTCTGGGCGCCTCCTTCCCCGAGTATGGAGCTCCCTGACACCCTTTCGTGACCTACAGGGTGTCCGGACCGGCCATGCCCTGGGGTCAGACCCCTGGCCGTGGCCAGGGGGACGGTGTCCACGCCGGACGCCTAGCTTCGGGACTTGACGCGCTCGACTAGGCGCTCGCCGAGCCTGCGGACGATCGCGAAGGGCGGCGTGATCGCCGCCATCACCTTGCCGGTGGTCGTGCGCGGGTCGGCGAAGATGCCGAGCTGCTCGAGGATCTTCGCCTTGTCGTAGTACGTCCGCTCGAGTGCGAGCATGCCCTTGTCGTCGAAGCTGTAGAGCGCGCAGACACGGGACTCCATGCGCCTGCCCATCGCCGGGAGGCCGCGCCAGTCGCCCAGATGCGTCCCGCTCACCGTCACCTCGAGGATGACGAAGCGATCGGTCACGTGGCGGTCGTGCACCTCGATGTCGAGGTCGGGGAAGGCGGCGAGGAGCTCGTCGTAGTGGTGGCGGATCCCGTCGCGGCCGTTGAACTGTTCGTCCCAGGGGACGTCGTCGAAGTCCGGGCTCTCGCCCCAGGTCGCCATGATCTTGTCGAGGTCGCGCTCGACCTCGGCCTGGACGTGCTCGTCGACGAGCTTGACGCGAGCGTCGATGGAGGTGGGGTCGTCGCTCATGGCGGGGCCCGGCGCCGCGATCTTAGCGGCCTGGTGTCGCCTACGCCGCGAGTGGCTGCGCCGCGAGCTCGCGGCGCAGGCCGGCGACCTCCTGCGGGCGGTTGCCGAGGAGCGCGGCCAGGAGCGCCCCGTCCCGCGCGATGTAGCGGGCGGAGAAGGACTCCGGGCTTCCTTCGAGCTCGACGCGGACCCAGCCGGCCGGGTGCCCGACGTGCTGCAGGCGCAGCCCGAACTGGTCGGACCAGAAGTACGGGACCTCCTCCGCGGGCGTTCCGCGGCCCAGGATCGCCCGGGCGACCGACGCGCCCTGCGCCGCCGCGCTCGTCCAGTGCTCGGTGCGGACGTGACGGCCGGCCGAGGGCCGCCAGGTCGCGGCGACGTCGCCGCAGGCGTAGACGCCGGGCACGGCGGTCCGTCCGCATGCGTCGGTCTCGACCGCGCCGCCGCCGAGGAGCTCGCCCGCCGGCTCGGCGCCGACGGCGATGAGGGCGGCGTCACAGGCGACCTCCGTGCCGCAGGCGAGCCCGAGCGCGCGGAGCCGCTCGCGGCCGTCCGTGCGCGCTTCCGCGACCAGGGCCCCGGTGCGCAGGTCGACGCCGGCCGACCGGTACCGGTCGGCGAGCAGGCGGCCGACCTCGGGCCCGAGGAGCCGCTCGAACGGCAGGTCGGCGCCTTCGAGCAGGGTCACCTCGACCCCGAGATCGAGCGCCGTCGAGGCGACCTCGGCGCCGACGAACCCCGCGCCGACCACCGTCAGCCGACGAGCCGGCCGCAGCGCGGCGGCGAGGGTGCGCGCATCGGTGAGCGTGCGCAGGCGAGTGGACGCCGGGGTGCCCGGCGAGGGCGGCGAGGCCCCGGGCGCGCGCCCCGGTGGCGAGGACGAGCGTGTCCCACGGAAGCGGCCCGGCATCCGTCAGCGCCACGCGGCGCCGGGAATCGACTCTGCGGACGAGGGCCCCGAGGCGCAGGTCGATCCCGCGCTCCCGCCAGAACGCGTCCGGCCGCAGGCCCACGTCGGCGCGGCGCCCCGCGAGCAGCTCCTTGGAGAGCGCGGGGCGCTCGTAGGGCGGCGTCGGCTCGTCCCCGGCGAGGACGATCTCGCCGGCGAACCCCTCCGCCCGCAGGACCTCGGCGCAGCGGCTCCCGGCGAGCCCGGCGCCGACGATCAGGACGGTGCGGGGAGTCACGCGGCCTGCCTGCCCTCGACGTCCGTGACGACGATCGCGCCCATCGGGCAGGCGCGAGCCGCCTCGAAGGCGCGGGCGTCGTTCGTGCCCTCGACCAACGCGACGGCGATGCCGTCGTCGCCCAGCCGGAAGAGCTCCGGCGCCACGTCGACGCAGGAGCCGAAGCCGCTACAGAGCGAGCTGTCGATCTCGATGCGGTGCATGTCGGGTACCTCCTTGTGTTGGTGGGACGAGCAGCCGCCAGCCGACTGCTGCGATGACCGCCCCGACGGCGGAGCCGTAGAGCGCCAGCACCCACGTGCGGCCGCTGTCGGTTCCGGCGGCGAGGCCGTGGACGGTCGCGAGCGCGAAGACGAGATAGGTGGACCAGTGGAGGGCGCGCCAGGCCTTGCCGCCGATCACCCTGCGGAGCGAGAACGAGATGATCACGAGCACCATCAGCTCCGCCGCGAGGACGCCCAGCCCGGTCGCCAGCGGACGGTACGGAGCGGCGCCCGGCACGAGCAGCGCGCGCAGGCCGATGTCCACGGTGCTGTCGAGCACGAGCGTCCCGCCGTGCAGGGCAAGTGCCCCGAGGCCGAGGAGCGCGAGGAAGCGGTGGACGTCGACGACGGACGCGGGGCGGACCGAGCGTCCCAGGGGGCGCGCCTTGACGACGATCCCGGCGAGGACGGAGGCGGTGAGGAGCCCGTAGGCGAGCAGGCCGCTGGCCCGCGCAAGCAGCCAGAAGGTGGGGTCGTTTCTCACGCGAGCCCTCCAGCGAGGAGCGTGCGGCCGTCGCGCGTGACGAGAACGGCCGGGACGCCGGCCGCGTCCGCCTCGGCGGCGGCGCGCTCGGCGTCCGCTGCGAGAAAGAGCGACTTCGCGCGGATCTCGGCCTCGAGCGCCGTCTCGCCGAAGGCCGTGACGCGAAGCAGGTCGCCCTCCGCGGGCCTTCCCGTCGTCGGGTCGATCAGGTGGTGGCGCTCGCCGTCGGGGCCCGCCCAGCGGCGCCGGTCACGTCCGGACGTCGCGAGGGCGCCGTCCCGGAGCTCGAGGGTCAGCGTCCCGGCGGGCGTCTCGACGCCGACGGGCCAGGGCGAGCCCGCGGCGGCGACGTCGCCTCCGGCGTCGACGAGGGCCCGCCCTTCGGCAGCAAGGATCCTGAGCGCCCGGTCGGCCGCGTAGCCCTTGGCGATGCCGCCGAGGTCGAGCGCGACGCCCGGAGCGAGCGCGACCGACCCGGAGCGCCGGTCGACGGTCACCTCGCCCCCGCAGGCGATCCGGCTGTCGCGGGGAGCGCCTGCGCCCGCGGGGACGAGCTCGAAGCTACGGTCGTAGCCGGCGGCGACGAGGGCCTCGTGAACGGTCGGGTCGAAGCGGCCGGCCGTCCGTTCCCGCCCGTCCAGGGCCGCCTCGGCGACCGTGAGGAGGTCGGGCCCGGCGGCGAGCCGGCCGCTCCGGTTGAGGCGCGAGAGCTCCGAGCCGGGGAGGAAGCGGGAGAGGAGCCCCTCGAGCCGCCGGATCTCCTCCTCGGCCTCGAAGAGCGCCTTCCCGCCCGGCCCCGCGTCGAGGTGGAGCTCCATCTCCGTTCCCATCGCGCGGAAGGCGTGCGTGGTCACGACGTCCTCGTCGTCGCGACGGGCGGTGCCGTCACGACGCGGACCTGCGGGGCGGCCGGCGGAGGCTGCGCGTTCCGGCGCTCGAGGATCCGGCCGACGAGGCGGCTGTCCTGGCGCAGGCGCTGCTCGTAGGCGGCGAGGAGCGCAGCCGCCTGGGGTCCTGCGTCTGGGCCGCCGGCTGCGCCTTGGCGGGCCAGGGCGCCGCGGTGACACCGGCCCAGGCGAGGAAGAGGCCGAGAACCGACGCCGCGAGCGCGTACAGGCGGCCGACGTGGCTAGTCATCGTCTTCCTCGTGCTCGTCCTCGTGCTCGTCGTCGTCGTACGCGGGGGCGGGGGCCGGGGCCGCGCGCGTTACGACCGCGGTGGGCACGGCCGCGCGCTTCGCGGGCGAGGCGCGGAGCTGCTTGCGAAGCTTCGCCTCGAACCGGTCGAGTGCGCGCAGGCGCGCCTGTAGGGCGTCCTGGGAGGTCGTCGAGGGCGCCGCTGCGGGCTGGGGCTTGGCGAGCGCGACCGTGCGGCCGACCGCGACGAGGCCCGCCAGCGCCGCGGCCGCGAGCAGGACGACGATGAAGAACGTGTGCTTCCTGGCCATCCGGGCCTCCTTCCGTCGATGCTCCGACGGTAGGCTCCGGTGGCTTCAGCGCGGGCGAAGCGAGGGTAAGGATCGCCTTCGCGGTGGGTGAAGCTTCGCCTCCGGCCCGCGGTCCTCGCGCACGAAGCCGTGCTAAGACTTGCGGGCCATGCCGGGTGTCACGGAGCCGCTGCCGCCGCCGCTCGACGAGCGGTTCCTGTCGCTTCGCGGCGCGCTCGACGCCGCGATCCCGGCGAAGCAGCTCGACCGGAACCTCCTGGTGGCGACGTGGAACCTGCGGGCCTTCGGCGGGCTCACGGACAAGTGGCGGTCGGAGGAGGGCGACGAGCCCGTTCGCGACCTCTTCGACATCCGCTGCATCGCGGAGATCGTCTCCCGGTTCGACGTGATCGCGATCCAGGAGGTGCGCGGCAACCTGACGGCGCTCCAGACTCTCCTATCGGCTCTCGGGCCCAACTGGGCGACGATCATGACCGACGTCACCCGGGGGAAGGCCGGGAACAACGAGCGGATGGCGTTCGCGTTCGACCTTCGCCGCGTCCGCCCCTCCGGGCTCGCCGGCGAGCTCGTCGTCGCGATCGAGACGGGGACGAGCGTGACTCCGACCGGGCTCGACCGCCAGTTCGCCCGGACCCCGTACGCCGTCAGCTTCGCGGCCGACCGCATCCAGCTCACGCTCGTGACGCTCCATGTCCTCTACGGGGAGGAAACCGCTCGCGCGCGAGAGCTGCGGGAGATCGCCGGCTGGCTCGCCCGCTGGGCGAAGGAGGAGCGGCAGTGGAACCAGAATCTGATCGCCCTCGGCGACTTCAACATCGACCGCCGCGGCGACCCGCTCTTCGACGCGTTCACCTCGACCGGGATCCAGCCCGCGCCGCAGCTGAACGACGTGCCGCGGACGATCTTCGGCGACCCCGGGGCTGCGAAGTTCTACGATCAGATCGCCTGGTTCGTGGACGCGGCCGAAGGCCCCGTCCTCGCCCTCGACTCGTCGGCCGCGGGCGGCTTCGACTTCGTCCCGCTCCTGCGCGGCGATCTGACGAAGACGGGGCTCTCGTGGAAGGTGTCCGACCACTTCCCGCTCTGGGTCGAGTTCTCGGTTCGGTGAGCCACACGGAGCACGGGGGGCAGTCGCTCAACCGGCTGGCGGCGAGCGCGACGACCCACTGCCTCACCGGCTGCGCGATCGGCGAGGTGCTGGGCGTCGTCATCGGAACGGCTCTCGGCTGGGGCAACGCTCCGACGATCGCCCTCGCGATCGTGCTGGCTTTCTTCTTCGGGTACCTGCTGACGAGCATCCCGCTCCTCCGCTCGGGGCTCGGTCTGCGCGAGGTCGTGCCGATCGCGCTCGCGGCGGACACGCTGTCGATCGCGATCATGGAGATCGTCGACAACGCCTTCCTCCTGCTCTATCCCGGCGCGATGGCGGCAGGCCTCGGCGACGCGCTCTTCTGGTCGACGCTCGCCGCCGCGCTCGCGATCGCCTGGGTGTGCGCGTTCCCGGCGAACCGCTGGCTGATCGCGCGCGGCCGCGGGCACGCGGTCGCCCACGCCCACCACCACCACGCGTGAGCATCTGCGCCAGCTGCTCGCGCTTCCGGCCGCGACTCGACTAGGCTGGTCTCGCCAGGCAATCCAGATTCAGGGAGGAAGCATGCGCACGCGCCACCTCGGCCTGTGCCTCCTCGTCTTCGCGCTCGCCGCAGGAATCCTGGCGGCGACCGCGTCGGCGACTCGCTACACGCCCGGGGCGCCCGGGCTCGGCGATCCGTTCTTCCCGTACGCGGGGAACGGGGGGTACGACGTCAAGACCTACAAGCTCCAGATCGACTACGACCCGGCGACCGACCTGCTCGTCGGCAAGGCGACCATCGTCGCCGAGGCCACGCAGGACCTCGAGAGCTTCGACCTCGACCTCCGCCAGTTCCTGGCGGTCTCGACGATCGAGGTGGGGGAAGAAGGGCCACGAGATGAAGCCGGCCGACTTCAGCCGCTACGACCAGGAGCTCGTGGTCGAGCCGCGGCCGAAGCTCAAGGACGGGCAGGTCTTCTCCGTGGTCGTCCGGTACTCGGGCGTCGTCGAGCCGATCGAGGACCCGGACGAGTCGATCGAGGGCTTCGTCCCGACCGCCGACGGCGCCTACGTCGTCGGCGAGCCCCAGGGCTCGCCCGGCTGGTACCCGGCGAACGACAACCCGCAGGACAAGGCTCTCTTCGACATCTCCGTGACCGTGCCGGAAGGCCGGACCGCGCTCGCGAACGGCGTGCTCGTGTCGACGAAGACGGAGAACGGCAAGACGACCTGGAACTGGAGCGGCTCGACGCCGATGGCGCCGTACCTCGCCACGGCGACGAACGGTTTCTTCGACCTGACCGTGACGACGCTGCCCGACGGGACGCCGAGCTACGTCGCGGTCGACCCGACGATCACGTCGAGCCGCGCCGCTCTCGACCTGATCCCGGCGATCCAGGAGTACTTCGTCTCGGTCTTCGGGCCGTACCCGCCGGACGCGATCGGGGCGATCGTCGACCGCGCCCCGAACGTCGGCTACGCGCTCGAGACGCAGACGAAGGCGAACTACGCCTCGATGCCCGGCCAGGGGACGCTCTCGCACGAGATCTCGCACGAGTGGTTCGGCGACTCGGTCTCGCTCGAGGTCTGGCCCGACATCTGGCTGAACGAGGGCTGGGCCACCTACGCCAGCTGGCTCTGGACCGAGCACGCCGGCGGGGCGACGGTGCAGCAGTCGTTCAACCAGCAGTACAGTCGCCCGGCGACGAGCTCGTTCTGGCAGACGCCGCCCAATGCGCTGCCGGGGCCCGAGGATCTTTTCTCATCGGTCGTCTACAACCGCGGGGCGATGACGATCCAGGCGCTGCGCGAGAAGATCGGCGACCTGGCGTTCTTCCAGCTCATCCGCGACTGGACCGGCGACAACCGCTACGGCAACGTGACGACGGCGGACTTCATCGCCGCCGCCGAGAAGGCCTCCGGGCAGGACCTGGACGCCTTCTTCGACGTCTGGCTCTACCAGCCCGGCAAGCCGACGGTCTGGTAAGGGGCATGAGGGGCGCCGCCCCCCGGGGCGGCGCCCGCCCGCTCACCCCCCGGCAGGGATCGTCGGAGTCTCCGGCGAACCCAGGCATGTGACACCGCCGGCGGAGGAGGGCGCGGGAGCCCAGACGGTCGATGCGACGCGCAGGACGCACCTGGCGGGCGAGCGGACGTACCTCGCCTGGTGGCGGAGCGGGCTGACCGCGATCGCACTCGGGTTCGCCGCCGGCAAGCTCGTCCCCGGGCTCACGGACGGCTCGCAGTGGCAGTACGAAGCGCTCGGGGTCGGGTACGGCGCCCTCGGCATCGCCGTCTTCGGCTACGGGCTCCTGCGCCAGCGCCGCCTCGAGCACGCGCTCGAGCGCGGCACATACGCACCCATCGGCGCCATCGGCACGATCGGTCTGGCCATCGCCGGCACGCTCCTGGGCGTCCTCACGATCCTGATCGTCTTGCTGGTCTGAGCCAGACCCGGCGCACGCGACCCTCTATACTCGCCCGCATCGCTGCTTCACCCGAGGGGATAAGCGTCATCCTGGGGGCCGGGCCGGTGGGGCGAGGGCTCGCCGAAGGCCTCGGCGCCCAGGGCAGGACAGTTCGGGTCGCGACCCGAAGCGGCAGGGCCGACGTCCCGGACGGGGTCGAGGTCGTCGCCGCGGACGTCGCTCGGAGAGACGACGCGGTCGCGGCGTGCGCGGGCGCGGGGATCGTCTACGCGTGCGTGGGCCTCGACTACACGCACTGGCCCGAGCGCTGGCCGCCGATGATGGAGGGGATGCTCGCCGGCGCGGAGGCCGCGGGCGCACGCCTCGTCTTCATGGACAACCTCTACATGTACGGCCCGGTCGACGAGCCGATGCGCGAGGACATGCCGCTCACCGACTACGGCAAGAAGCCGGCGACGCGCTCGCGCCTGACCCGCATGTGGCAGGACGCCCACGAGGCCGGCCGGGTGGAGGTGGCCTCCGTCCGCGCGGCCGACTTCTACGGCCCGGGCGTCACCAACTCGGCGCTCGGCGAGACCGTCTTCGGCCGGCTCGTGCAGGGGAAGGCGGCCCAGGTCGTCGGCGACCCCGACCAGCCGCACAGCTTCGCCTACGTCGACGACGTCGTCCGGGCGCTCGTGTCGGTCGGGGAGGCGGGCGACGACGCATTCGGGCAGGCTTGGAACGTCCCGAACGCCCCTGACAGAACCATGCGCGAGGTCGTGACGATGTTCGCGGCCAAGGCCGGGAAGGAGCCCAAGCTGCAGGTCGCCCCGGGCCTCGTCCTCACGGCGATGGGGCTGTTCAACGCGAACCTCCGCGAGCTGAAGGAGATGCTCTACCAGTGGCAGCGGCCGTTCCGCGTCGACGCCTCCAAGTTCGCGGGGCGCTTCTGGAGCGACCCGACGCCGTTCGAGAACGGGCTCGCCGCCACCGCCGCCTGGTACCGGCAGCGCGCGGCCTGACGATCCGGCGCCGAAGAACGCCGGGCGCGGCTCCGGCCTCCGGACCGACAAGGCGGGCACGCTTCGAGCCGATGGCCTCTGAGGCTTGGCCTGACCACTGGCTGCCGGGTCGGTAGCTCCCTCCAGGGAGGTCGAGACTGTGAGATCCAGGGTCGCCGCCCCGACGGGCGTCGCGCCGCCGTCGCGCCGCGGTCGCGACCGAGGAACGCCTGGAACTTTCGCGTCCCTTCCACCGTCACAGGTCCGCATGCGCCAGACGGGCATCAAGATCGGGCTTCTGCTCCTGGTCGCGTTCGCGACGATCGCGCTCGCCGGTTGCGGAACCAGCGAGAGCGACCCGCCGCGGGCACCGGCCGGTTCGAGTGGCGACCTTCTCGGAGCCGGGGTGGGGAGGGTGCCCGCCCGCGCCGTCGATACCACCGCGCTGGCCCAGGGAGTCAACCGATTCGGCTTCGACTACTTCACTGTCCTCTCAGATCGCGCGGGCGAGGAGAACATCGTCTTCTCGCCGCTCGGCATCGCGATTGCCTTCGGCATGGCAGAGGCCGGTGCTCGCGGCGACACGGCGGCCCAGATCGAGCAGGTGTTCCACTTCCCTCGCTCGGACCGGGGGCTTCACGCGGCGTTCAACGCACTCGACCGGGCACTCGCCGAGTCGGGTGACTCCACCCTGCGACTGGCGAACCGGATGTACCCGGCAGTCGGCTACGAGCTAATCGACGACTTCGTCACGGCGCTCGGGGCCTGGTACGGCGCGCCGCTCGAACGTCTCGACTTCGCCGCCGATGCCGACGCAGCGCGCGAGCGGATCAACGCATGGGTCGCCGACCGCACCGAGAACCGCATTCCGGAGCTCCTGGCTGCGGGGACGCTCGATCCCCGGACGATGCTCGCCCTGGTCAATGCGCTCGACCTCGAGGCGAAATGGTCACAGCCCTTCGGTAAGTACCCGACGGAGAACGCTCCGTTCACCTGCCTCGACGGCTCCCTCGTCGCTGCCGCGCTGATGCACAACGCGGAGCTCAGGACGCGATACGTCGAGGCTGCCGGCTACCAGGCGGTCGAGCTTCCGTACGCGAACGGCGAGCTGACGATGACAGTCGTGCTCCCGCGGGATGGTGGGTTGGCCGACCTCGCGGCGCGGTTCGACGCCGAGCTCCTGGCGCAGATCGACGGTTCGATGCACCAGGGGGTCGTCGACCTCTTCCTCCCGCGCTGGTCCGCGAGCTACGAAGCCGACCTGGCCACGACATTGCCCGAGCTCGGGCTGACTCTCCCCTTCGGCGGGGGCGACTTCACCGGCATCTCGCCTCGCAATCCGTTCATCCGCGCAGGCATCCACGCCGCCGACATCGAGGTCGACGAGCACGGCACACTCGCTGCCGCCGCCACCGCCCTCGGTTTCGAGGTGTCAGGTCCGCCTCCGGCCGACGCGGTCGTCCGGGCGGACCGTCCGTTTCTCTACCTCATCCGTCACGCCCAGACCGGCACGGTCCTTTTCCTCGGCCGCGTGACTGATCCCTCGGCCTGAAGCTCCGGCGTCGCGCGGCCGCCGGGCGCCTCAGAGCACTTTCTCGTAGACGTCCCGTCGTTTGACGATGCGCATGCCGGCGCGTTCGTAGAGGCGAACGGCACCCGTGAGATTTTCGGCGTCGACGTCGAGGCCCGCTCTCGTCATGCCCCGCCGGCGGAACTCGTTGAACGCTTGCCGTAGGAGGGCGAGACCGAGTCCGCGCCGTCGCCAGGGGCGCCGGACGCCGAGGACGTGGACGTAGCCGAAGGTCGGATCGCCCGAGCTGTGGATGCCGCAGAGGCAGAAGCCGGCGAGTTCCTCAGCATCCTCGACCAGGAACCACAGCGAGGGATCGAACCGCGGGCGCTCGACGAGCGAGGCTCGCCACTCCTCGAACGGCTCCCGCACGAACTCCCAGTGATCCTCGAACACCTCCATGTCAGCCGCGTACAGCCGCCGCTCGTCCTCAGCAGCGAAGGTGCGGAGGTTGACTCTTTCCGGCCATTCGGGCCGAGCCGGGGCGAGCTCGAGCTCCAGTCGCATCTCGAGCATGTGTCGGATGAGGCGATATCCGGTCCTCTCGTACAGGCGCAGCAGCGGCTCGTCGGGGCTCGCGACGGTGCCGCGGAAAAGGGCGCCCGGCGGAGCACGCGTACGGGCGAAGAGCTCGGCTGTCTCGAGCAGCACAGGGGCACCGCCGAGGTCGCGCCGCCGGGGATGCTCGCGGAGATCGAGCCAGTAGCGGCGCCGTTCATCCTCTTCCAGGACATCGGCGGTGGCGGCGAGCTCGCCCGAGGGCCCGAGCGCGACCCATGACTCGACATGGGGCAGGTCGAGCCAATGGGCGACCTCGTCCGCGTCTATGACGGACTCGCCGTAGTGCTCGTAAGCGAGGTCGTTGAACAGCTCCGCGATCGCCTCAGCGCTGTCCCGGGAAGGCACGTCGACCTCGACCATGAGGGCGTCACACGAGGCCTATTGTTGCACTTCTCACAAAGACTGCGGTGGCGGGAGCTCTGCCTGCGGAACCGGGATACGTCGCGGACAGGCGACGAGCCGCTCCCGTCGTTCGAACCGTCTGCGGCTTGTGTACGAACGCCTTGTAGAAAGATCGTCCCAGGTATGTACAGATAGGAGTAGCCATGAAACGCATCGCACTCATCGCTTGTGTCGCGCTCGCAGCGCTCCTCGTCGCCTCCGCGTGCGGCGGGGACGACGACGGGGACGCTGCCGCCACGACGGCCGCTGCGACCACCGAAGGCACGACGACCGAGCAGATGGAGATGAACATCGTCGAGACCGCCGTCGCGGCCGGCGACTTCACGACGCTCGTCGACCTCGTCCAGCAGGCGGGTCTCGCCGACGAGCTCTCAGGCGCCGGGCCGCTGACCGTCTTCGCACCCACCGACGAGGCCTTTGCCGCTGTTCCCCAGGAGACGCTCGACGCTCTAGCCGAGGATCCGGAGCAGCTGGAGAGGGTGCTGCTCTACCACGTCGTCGACGGGGAAGTGACCTCGGATCAGGTCGCCGATGGAGCCTCCGCGGCGACGCTCGCCGGACCGGAGGTGGCCTTCGTCGTCGACGAGAGCGGCGTCAAGGTGAATGACGGGACGGTCGTCTCGGCCGACGTGATGGCCTCGAACGGCGTGATTCACGTCATCGACACGGTTCTCCTCCCGCCCGCCTAGGCTCGACCGGTGGCGGCCGGGAGGCACGACCCTCCCGGCCGCCACCGCTGACGCCCGAGTCGCGTCGCCCTCCCAATCTTCGCGCTCGAAGCGCTCGGAGCTCGCCCCGCGAAAGCCCGGCCGGCGGCCGACGGCGGCAAGACCCCGACCGCAGCCGCACCGGCTCACCTTGCGGCGCGCACACCCCCGCTAAGCGGGAATGTGGCTTGCCCCGAGGGACAGGGCCGCCGGGACCTGAAACCTCGTTCATGTTCGAGCTCGCGCGAAGTCCAGATGAACTGGGCGAGCGCAAGCGGAGGATCAACCTGCGCGCCGGCCCGCCGGGGTCTCGGCGACGGCAACTGACCCGCCGCGGCCGTGCTCTCGATCACCAGGCTCTCGCGAGCAGACACCTCCTGGGGCGCCCACTCGAGCGGTTACGAACTGGCGTCCGCCGCAGAGATCGCGGTCGCGGCGCCGATCAGTGTCAGGTGGCTGAAGGCTTGGGGGAAGTTGCCGACCTGCCGTTGTCGTTTGACGTCGTATTCCTCGGCGAGCAGGCCGAGGTCGTTGCTGAGGGCGAGGAGCCGCTCGAACAGGGTGCGTGCCTGTTCGACTCGGCTGTTGAGCGCGAGCGCGCTGACCAACCAGAAGGAGCAGGCGACGAACTGCCCCTCGTCGCCGCTCAGCCCGTCGTCGGTGTCGGCGGTCGAGTAGCGGGAGACGAGGCCGTCCCGGCCGAGCTCGCGCGTGATCGCGTCGATGGTGCCGGTGACACGCTCGTCGGTGCCGGGCAGGAACCCGACGAGCGGGATGGTGAGCACGCTTGCGTCGAGCTCTTTGGATCCGTAGTACTGGGTGAAGGTGCGCCGCTCGGGGTCGTAGCCGTGCTCGCAGACTTCTTGGTGGATCTCGTCGCGGATCCGCTTCCAGCGTTCCAGGGGCGCCTCCAGCTCGAACCGCTCGGCGAGGCGGACGGCACGGTCGAACACCACCCAGGCCATGACCTTGGAATGGGTGAAGTGGCGTCGCGGGCCGCGTGTTTCCCAGATGCCGTCGTCGGGTTGCCGCCAGATCGTCTCGATGTGCTCGATCACCGTTTGCCAGCGGGGCCAGAACCGCTTGTCGATGCTGCCGAGGATCGTGGTGCCGAGGTACGCCACTCCGAGCACCTCGCCGTAGACGTCGAGCTGGAACTGCTCCGAGGCTGCGTTGCCGACCCGGACCGGCCTGGATTGCTCGTAGCCGGGAAGCTCCGCCAGCTCGAACTCGGTCAGGCGCCGCTCGCCGCCGATGCCGTACATGATCTGAGTCTTGGTCGGGTCGCCGGTGCCGACGCGAAGCAGGTAGTCGCGGAAGCGGAGCGCCTCCTCGGTGTACCCGCAGGCCAGCAGCGCCTGCAGCGCGAGGATCGAGTCGCGCAGCCAGCAGTAGCGGTAGTCCCAGTTCCGCACGCCGCCGATGTCCTCCGGCAGCGAGGTCGTGGGCGCCGCGACGAGCCCGCCGGTCGTCTCCGACGTCATCGCCTTGAGAGCGATGAGCGAAGTCAGAACAGCGTCGCGGTAGGGCCCCTCGTAGGAACAGCGCCCGCTCCACTCCTGCCACCACGCCTCCGTGCGCGCCAGCGCAGACTCGGCGTCCTCGACCGGGGGCGTCTCCTCGTAGGACAGATGCCAGGAAAGGGTGAGCCGCTCCCGCGCACCCTCGACCGCGACGAAGTCCGCTCGGACCGATCCGTCCTCGGCCTGGAGTGGGAGCCCGCTGCTGAGCCGAAACGAATCGGGGCCTGCCGTGGCGATGATCCCGTCCGGCACCGACTCCACCCAGGGAACGATCGAGGCGTAGTCCGGACGCAGCAAGAGCTCCATCCGCATCGGAACCCGCCCCTTCACCCCCTCGACGATCCGCATCACCCGCGGCGGACCCGCGCGTCTGCGAGGCATGAAGTCGATCACGCGCGCCACGCCTTCACCCGTCTCGAACTCGGTCTCGAGCACCAGCGTCCCCGGACGGTACCGACGAGACGTCGCGCCCACCTCGCCGGCCGGCGCGAGCAGCCAACGCCCATGACGCTCATCCCCAAGCAGCGCCGAGAAACACGACGCGGAATCGAACCGCGGCAGACACAGCCAATCCACCGACCCGTCACGACCGACGAGAGCCGCCGACTCCATGTCCCCGATCAGACCATAGTCCTCGATCCGCACACCCACCTCCTCGCTAGCGGCCACCGCACTTTAAGCAAGAGCCAACCGCCCTGTTCGTCTTGGCGAGCCTCGCGAGCGCTCGCCGTTCAATGCGGGGTTCCGGGGAGTGCAATGACGTCGCTCCCCGTTCGTTCCGGCTCGCGTTCCGACCCGGTTCGGTAGGCAAGAGGCGGGGTGACCTGTACTCCGAGCTTGCGGCCCAGCTCGGCGCGCCGAGGTCACCCGGCGCTCATTGGAAGAGACGTTGACACAGCGCCCGAGTTGCCTCTCGGGGTGCCGGAGGATCAGCCAGAAGCCTGTGGGACGAGCCTACGAGCCACGCTGGCGCACGGCAGGCCCCGAGGATTATTGAACCCTCGGGGCCTGGAGCGAGCGGAGCATCGCCTAGGAGCAGGCGATGCGGCCAGCTTGAACTATCAATAACCCGCCAACTCGGACTCGTCCCAGCGTGCCGTCAGCTGGTAGATGATGATCACGTCCAGGGCGATGATGAGCAGCGACCAGATCGGATAGGTGTTCATCCAGGCGATCTGCCCGAGTGCGTTCAGTACCACGAACAGGACCGCCAACCAACGTGCCCAGCCGCGACCGGACAGCAGACCGAAGCCGGTGAGGATCAGCACGATGCCGAGGATGAGCTCGATCCAGCCCCAGGTCGACACGTTCGCGAGAACTAGGCCACCGGCGACGGCGGCAATCCTCGTGTCGTCGATGATCGCCACGAGTCCCCACATGACGTTGAGGAAGCCGATGAGGACGAGGAGAATCGCGGCGAAGGCGATCCAGCCGCTCCCGCCACCCCGGCTGATGCCGCCGGTGTCCATTTGAGTGCGGGTCGCCTGAGTCCGTGGATCAGTCATGGAAAGCTGCTCCTTTCATGGGCGACTACGGATTCTTTCAGAGAGCCTGTCAGGCCGCAGACTTCGGCTTGCGCCCTCTGCGAGCTGCCGGCTGGGCCTTCGTCGCCGTGCGAATCGCCTCGGCCTCGTCGTCCGTAAGGTCAGCCTGAAATGCCCCGCGCCTGGCATCGGTATATGTCACCCGCAGGATTGCCCCCTTCCCGTCGGGGATCACGTCGCCCGACTGATCCGAAACCCGAACTGTTTTCCGTGCCACAGATTTACCTCCACTGGTTCGACGCCGGGATTTGTAGCAGAATCTACGCCCCTTCGCCAGAGGGCCGAAAGAAAAACATGCCTGAGTGGCAGCCTACGCAATGCCAAGAGCTATCGACCTTTCGGCCTCTAAGGGTCCGTTTGGCTTAGACGCGGGCAACGGGTATGACCCGGTCGCTGATGTCCTCCTCGCCTTGCCGAAACGTGCCACGGTCGAAAGACTCCGCTACCCCTTGGGCTGCCCGCGGCTGCGAGAGCCCGAAACGCAATCCGACCGTTCTGCGCGAACGGGGCTGCTCAGGCCGAAGGGTTCCTCCGCAAAGGAGACCTGGACGAAGTACCGCTCAGGGCTTCATCGGGAACGAGGGTACTGGCAGCATCGGAGGAGAGTGAAGGAAAGCTTCCCCATCAGGCCGCTCGGAAATCGTCTCTTGCTCGCCATTTGTAAGAGTGGTCTAACTCGGGCCACGTTAGAGCTTCGTCGCGGAAGTGTTCTCGAGTCCTGCCATGCGCGTGACGGGCAAGTCAGGGGAGAGGCAGGGCTCCGACGGCCGCGACGCCTGCCTGCCGAGACGCCCGATGCGCACGAGGGCCCGGTCGAGGGGGCGGAATTCGGCTCGGAGTGAGGCTCCTCTACCTTTTCGTTTATCTGCCAGGTTTCGCAGCGCAGCTACAGGGTGGCGCCAAAACGAAAACCCCGCCTGAGCGGGGATCTCGTGCTACAGGGCCGGCAGGACTCGAACCTGCAACCCCCGGTTTTGGAGACGGGCGGTTTTCGGCTTGGCTATGCGGGTTCGCGCGGTGACGCCACAGTCGGCGCCACAGTCCGGAATGACGCGTCACCGGGCGACAACGGTCAGGAGGAGCTCGCCTCGCTCGTTGACGGCACGGGACGCTCCCAGAACACGAAGGCTTCGTCGTCCCAGGCACCGAGGACAATCACAGAAGCGCGGACCGCCATCTCGCCGAGCTCCTCAGGGGTGAGCGACTGGCGGTTCGTTAGCCCGTTCGGGGCAAGCGGAAGGTCCGTGACGATGCCTACATCAGGACGCCATGTTGCACCGCCCAGCCACCTCACCAGGTCGCTCGGCGCTGATTCGGCAGTCCCGTAGAAGTAGACGTCGTCGCCGCAAAAGACGACAGGGTCGTCAGGACTGTTCTCCAGCCACGGGTCAGTTCGGAGCTCGTGCGCACCTTCGACGATTAGGACACGCGCTGCCGCATCGGGTTGGCGGAGCTGATGTAGCAGCCAGCCACCGACGCGCTGCTCCAGGTCTGGCTCGGACGCCGGTCGCAGTCCGCCTTCCTCGAAGGCCGTGCGGCGATCCATGGGGCTGTCGCCCGGTACAAACGCCCAGGCGGTGCCTCGATCGAGGTCGTGGTGCGCGACGAGTAGTCGTCCAAGCTTCTTCCCGAAAGCCTGGTTGCTCTCCAGGTACGAGCGCACGTAGGCCGTTCCTTCCGGCCCGAATTCATGCCGCACGACTGTCCGTTCAGTTCGCTCCATTCAACGCGCCCGATTCACACCGTACTCGGAGCCTCGCCCAACGCCCACCCGTAAGGGAAACAGGACGTCGATAGCACGGGAGACGCAGATGCATCAAGATGCAAATCAGTCTCGACATTGGTGTACGTTGTACGCATGTCGCAGAGTCGGCGTGTTCGGCGCAGGGCCGAGAAGCTACGGAGGCATACGCCGCGATCGACGGCCCGGCCGGAGGTTTCGCGAGTCGTCGTTCGCGAAGCCGATTACGTCGAGCGGCTCGCGTACACGCGAACCCAGGCGGCGACAGCCCTCGGGATCAGTCGCTCGACGTTCATCCGCCGTGTCCTGCCCTTCGTCGAGACGATCGAGACCGGCTGGGGGACGAGCCTTATCCCGGTCGACGAGGTCGAGCGCTTCCTCGCCGAGCGGAGGCGACGGACGCGAGCAACGCCTGGACCATCCGCGAGACGCGGTCGCAGGACGGGTCTTCCCAGCGAGGTGATCGCCCGCGTCCGCCGGGAGCACGCCGACGAGAGAAGTCTCGGTCAAATCGCGCGCGGGTTGAATGCCGACGGCGTACCGACATCGCAGGGAGGTCGGCAGTGGTGGCCTTCGACCATTCGGGCGGTGCTTGCCGCTCAGCCTCGTTAGACCAGTCGGTTGGACTGTCGGAAGCCTGGGCAGCTGATCTCCTAGCGAGGCCGTGGGGGTACGGGGACGTCGAGCTGCGCACAGATCGCGCGCACCAGCCCCGGCCCTATCTCGCGATGGCGAGGGACCGCCGTCGCCCGAGCGCCGTCGGCGCTTCTCCATTTCGTGTGCTTCCCGCCTTCGGTGACCTTGCGAGCCCCGTAGGCGGCCAGGTGCCGCTCGAGATCGCGCCGCTTCACTCGGTGAGCGTGAGCTCGAGCGGCTCGCTGCTGCCGGCGTCCGCGTCGTCGTCCGGGGCGAGCATGAGGCGGAGAGCGTCGATGACGTTCTCACGCGCTTCCTCGCGCGTTCGGCCCTGGCTAATTGCGCCGGGCACCTGGACGACGCGCGCGACGATCCACCCATCCTCGTCGGGATCGTCGTACGCGATCATCAGCTGAAGCGTGTCGCTCATCGAACACACCGTAGCCTGAGAGTGGGGGCCAAGCCAGTCACAGGGCCGTCGGGGTCGCTGCCACCGCGTCGGCGAGGTAGGCGTCCAGTCGCTCGGCCGCTTCGCGCTCGTTGCCGGGCATCAAGTGGCCGTAGCGGTCGAGCGTGATCGTCACGGACGAGTGGCCCATGTACGCGCTCAGCGCCTTCGCGTTCACGCCGGCGGCGATCATGAGCGAGGCGAAGGTGTGGCGGCACTCGTGCAGGCCGATCGGCGCGAGTCCGGCCCGCGTCCAAGCGGCATTCGCGCGCTTGCGGACATTCGACGGCGTGAACGGCTGTGCGTAGCTCGTCCCGAAAACGAGGCCGACGTGACGGCCCGACCGGAGCTTGTGCTCGACGAGGTAGTCCCGGAGCACGGCGGGGATCGGGACGGTGCGCCGACCGGCGCGACTCTTCGGATCGACGGCACCTTCCTTGACGTCCCAGGAGCGTTCGACGTGAATGACGCCGGCCGCCAAGTCGACATCCTCCCACCGGAGCGCGAGCAGCTCGCCGCGGCGGAGGCCGGCGTACATCGCGGTTGCCCAGAGCGCCCGGTCGCGCTCGGGAAGAGCCACGAGGAGTTCGGCCGCCTCACCTGGCGAGGCGATGCGGTCACGAGCGCCTTCCATGGCCGGAAGCTCGAGCCCCGACGTCGGGTTCACGGCGACCTCGCCGCGGGCCACAGCGCGCCGGAAGATCGCCCGCAGGGGCATCAGCGTGTTTCGCACCGTGCTCGGATCGAGCCCGTCGGCACAGAGGCGGTCGGCGAAGTCCTGGAGGTCGACGCGGCGGATCTCCGAGAGACGCAGGCCGCCGAGGTCGGGCAGGACCCGCGCCACGAGCGCAGCCTCGTAGCCCCGGATCGCCGACGGCTTGTACGCGTGCCCGCTCCGGTTGCGGATGGCGCCGGTCTTCACGCTCCCGAGCCACGCCTCGGCCGCGTCCCGCAGCGTGCCGGTCGAGCCCGCGCGCATCGTGCCTCGGCGCAGCGCCACTTGTGAGTCCGCCCGCCAGGCCTTCGCTTCCGCGAGGCTGGCGAACGTCTTGAAGAGCCGCTTGCCTTCACGCGCGCTCCAGACGCTCGCCTGGTACGTCGGGCGGCACCGACAAGCGCCGTCCGAGCGCGAAGGACAGAGCTTCGAGTGGCGGACGCGGATTCCGGCGCTCACGAGGACGACCGTAACGAGGTCATCGGACGGCGGCGCCACAGTCGCGCCACAGTCAGATCCGGATCTCGACCCCTTTCCGCAGCCGCAAGCCGCTTGCGCCGGTGTAAGAAAGAAAGTAAGAAAGCCCGCTATCCATGCGGGTTTCCGGCTTCGAGCGAGAAGCAGGGCCGGCAGGACTCGAACCTGCAACCCCCGGTTTTGGAGACCGGTGCTCTGCCAGTTGAGCTACGGCCCTCGGCGACGAGGCATTGTACCGGGGTGCGCCGCAGGCCTCTGGGAGCGCTCTTCGCCGTCCTCGCGGTCGGGTTCTTCTCGATCGGCATCTACGCCGCGGACCACGGCGGTGCGGCCTGGGTGATCGCGGCCGCGGCCGTTCTTCTGGCGGTCTGGATGGGCGAGCTCGCGTTCAAGCTGCTCAGGTAGGAAAACCGCCGGATTCTCGCGAAAGCCGTCCTTCCTTCTATCCTCTGCGACGATGGTCGAGCGGCAAGACGACACCCAGGCCCTCTGGCGGGAGTACAAGCGCACCGGCGACCAGGGTGCGCGGGACCGTCTCATCCTCACCTACGCGCCGCTCGTCAAGTACGTCGCGGGGCGGCTGGGGAGCGGCCTTCCGGCGCACGTGGACGAGGGTGACCTCGTCTCCTACGGGCTCCTCGGGCTGATCGGCGCGATCGAGCGCTTCGACATCGACCGGGACATCAAGTTCGAGACGTACGCGATCGCGCGGGTCAAGGGCTCGATCATCGACGAGCTGCGCTCGCTGGACTGGGTGCCGCGGTCGGTGCGCGCGCGGGCGCGCGACATCGAGCGGACGATCGCCCAGCTCGAGGCGAAGCTGGCGCGGGCCCCGACGGACGAGGAGATCGCCGGCCAGCTCGGGATCACGGAGGAGGAGTTCCAGGACTCCTTGCTCGAGATCTCGCGCACGTCGATCGCCGCGCTCGACGAGCTCTGGACGAGCTCCTCTCACGGAGGCGACCCGGTCGCCCTGATCGACACGATCGAGGACACGCAGGCCGCGGAGCCGCAGTCGGCGATGGCGCACACGGAGCTCCGCGAGGCACTCGGCGAGTCGATCGCCCGCCTGCCCGAGCGGGAGAAGCTCGTCGTCACGCTCTACTACTACGAGGAGCTGACGCTCCGAGAGATCGGCGAGGTGCTCGGCGTCACCGAGTCGCGCGTCTCCCAGCTCCATACGAAGGCGATCCTCCGGTTGAAGGCGCGGCTCTCGGCCACGGTCGTCCGCGCGAGCCGCGACTAGTCGCCGGGGCCACTCGTAGAGGGCGTCGGGCACGCGCCAGTCGTTTCCGGAGCCGTCGGTGAGCGCCTCCGCGCCGGGCGTCCTCGCCGGACGGAGGATCGACTCCACGGCGGCATCTTCCCTGCTCGCGGCGGGTTCGAGTCGGTAAACTCGCCAACCCGTGCCGCAGTTCGAAGCGAGCAAGATCCGGAACGTCGCCGTCGTGGGCCATCGGGGGACCGGCAAGACCTCCCTGGTCGAGGCGATGCTCTTCCAGGCCGGCGCGACCAACCGGCTGGGGTCGGTCGAGTCCTCGTCCACGGTCTCCGACTGGGACGAGGACGAGCAGCGGCGCCAGATGTCGCTGGCCGCCTCGGTCTGCCACCTCGAGTGGCAGGACCGGAAGATCAACCTCGTCGACACGCCCGGCGACCCCGGCTTCCAGGCGGACACGCTTGCGGCCCTCCGCGTCGTCGAGGGCGCGCTCTTCGCGGTCAACGGCGTCATCGGCGTCGAGGTGCAGACGACGCGCCTCTGGGAGCGCTCCGACGTGCTCGGCCTCTGCCGCGTCGTCTTCGTGACGATGCTCGACCGCGAGCGGGCCGACTTCTTCGCGACGCTCGAGCAGCTTCGCGAGGCGCTCTCCGACCGGTGCGTCGCGGTGCAGATCCCCATCGGCCACGAGCACGAGCTCGCGGGGATCGTCGACCTCTTCCACATGCGCGCCTACGTGGATCCGGAGGGCGAGCGGGAGGCCAAGCCCGCCGACATCCCCGAGTCGATCGCCGCGCAGGCGGCCGAGTACCGTGAGCGGCTCGTGGACTCCGTCGTCGAGACGGACGAGGCGCTGATGGAGCGGTACCTAGAGGAGGGCGAGGTCTCGGGCGACGAGCTCGCGACGGCGCTCAAGGACGCCGTCGTGGCCGGCGACCTCTTCCCGGTCACCTGCGGCGTCCCCACGAAGGACCTCGGTACGACGGGTCTGCTCGACCTGCTCGTCGAGGGCATCCCCTCGCCGGCGAAGAAGCCGCTCGAAGTCGGCGTCGACGGGATCGAGCCCGCCGCCTTCGTCTTCAAGACCGTCGCCGACCCATTCGCCGGGCGCATCAACGTCTTCCGCGTCCTCTCGGGGACGCTCTCCTCCGACTCGAACCTCGTCAACTCGCGCACGCGCGGCAAGGAGCGCGTCGGGCAGCTGCTCGTCCTACAGGGGAAGGACCACGAGCCCGCGACCGAGTTCGGCGAGGGCGACATCGGCGCCGTCGCCAAGCTGAAGGACACGGGTACCGGCGACGTCCTCCTGGCCGAGGACAAGCCGATCGAGCTGCCGCCGCTCGAGTTTCCCCAACCGGTGATGAGCTTCGCGATCGCGCCCAAGGCGAAAGGCGACGAGGAGAAGATGGCCTCCGCGCTCAGGCGCCTTCACGAGGAGGACCCGACGCTCACGCTCCGCCGCGACGAGCAGACCGGCGAGCAGCTCCTCGGCGGTCTCTCGCAGATGCACGTCGAGGTCGCGGTCGACCGGCTCCGGCGCCGCTTCGGCGTCGAGGTCGATCTTCACCAGCCGCGTGTCCCGTACCTGGAGACGATCCGCAAGCAGTCCCGCGCGCAGGGCCGCTACAAGAAGCAGACGGGCGGCCGTGGCCAGTTCGGCGACTGCCAGGTCGTCCTCGAGCCGCTGCCCGGGCACGACGGCTACGAGTTCGTGGACGAGATCGTCGGCGGCGTCATCCCGCAGAGCTTCCGCCCGGCGGTCGACAAGGGCATCCAGGAGGCGATGGTGAACGGCGAGCTCGCCGGTGCGCCGGTGACGGGCGTCCGCGTTCGGCTCGTGGACGGCTCGTACCACTCGGTCGACTCCTCGGAGATGGCGTTCAAGATCGCCGGCTCGATGGCCTTCAAGACCGCCTACGAGAAGGCCGATCCCGTGCTCCTCGAGCCGATCATGTCGCTCGAGGCCGCCGTCCCCGACGAGGCTGTCGGCGCGATCAACGGCGACCTGAACTCGCGCCGCGGGCGCCTGCTCGGCATGGAGCCGACCGGTGCCGGCATGACGAGCATCAAGGCCGAAGTGCCGATGGCGGACGTGCTCACGTACTCGCAGTCCCTCACCTCGCTGACGGGCGGGCGAGGCGACTACACACTCGCGTTCCTCCGCTACGAGGAGGTGCCTTCCCACATCGCGCAGAAGGTGATGGCCGAGGCGAAGGCGGAGGAGGAGGAATGACCGTCGTCCGCAGGCAGGACGTCCAGCGGACGTGCGCCATCTGCCACCGGACGCTGCTCATGGGGGAGCGCGCCGTGCGCTTCACACCGGGCGGTGACGACTGGGTCGACGTGTGCGCGCTCTGCACGGCGACGGCGGACGACCACGGTTGGGTCAAGGAGGGAAGCCCGACGACGCCGCTCATGCCGGAGACGAGGCGCCGCCGCCGTTTCGCCAGCCTCGGGTCGCTCCTCGAGACGCGCCGGGTCGAGCCCGAGCCGAGCCTCCACGAGCCCGTCTACCGCCGCCTGTCGCCGGAGGAGCGGGCGATGGTGGAAGCGGCCGAGCTCTTCAACGAGAGCGCCTACCGGCGGACGATCGCCGGCATCGCCAAGAGCCTCGGCCCCGCCCGCGTCAGCCTCCTCCCGCTCTCGGGCGTGAACCCGGAAGTCGTGATCACGGTCGCCTGGGACATCTCCTGGTACCAGTACCGCGTCTCGCCCGAATCGCCCCAGCACGTGCGCCTGGCCGAGCGCGGGTACGAGCTCGACGACCTCGACCCCCGCTTCGCGAGCTGGAACGGTCACCTCGAAGGTGACGGGCGGGTTACCCCCGACATCCCGCCGCTCTAGACGGGCGGACGCGATGCCGATAGGACCCGGGCGATGATCTACTGCGTCATTCCGTCGGAGCTCGAGGACGAGCTCTACGCGAAGCTCGTCGAGCACTACCGCGACAACCCCAACGTCGAGGTGATCGTCGATCGCCGGTCGGGGCCCGATCGGCGTGGAAACGGCGGCACCCCGCCGGCGGGTGAGCAGCGGACGATTCGCGACCGCCGCCGCGCCCGTCCGGGGACCTTCCCGACGACCGACCCCCCCGAGTAGCGGACTCCGCTACCCGTCCCTCACGACGCCGATCACGTGGCCCTCCGGGTCGGTGGAGAGGCCGATCTCGATCCCATCCATCGTCCTCTCCGGGCCATCACGTGACCGGCTCTTCGCCGTGGTCGAGGTGCCGCAGTCGCAGCATGGCGACGACGCCGAGCGCCGGGCCCGGGACGAGGAACGCGAACGCCCAGCGCCAGCCGACCGCGTCGGCGAACACCGGCATCAGCCAGATCGTCGCGACCGTGAGCGTGAAGCCGACGGCGAGCTGCATCGTCAGCGCCGTGCCGACGTAGGCCTGGTCGGCGTGCTCGGTCACGAGCGTGGAGAACTGGGCCGAGTCGGCCACGACGGTGAAGCCCCAGACGAGCCCGACCGCGAGGACGACCCAGGCGGGCGCGTTGAGGAAGAGCCCGATCACGAGCGCGCAGGCTCCCGACACCGTCATCGCCAGCGCGGTCGTCTCGGGACGACCGATCCGGTCGCCGAGGACGCCGCCGGCCCAGCAGCCGAGCGCGCCCACGGCGATCACCGCGAACGTTGCGTAGGCGGCCGCGGTACCGCTGTCCACCGCGGTCGCGTAGAAGACGACGAACCACGCCCACATGGCGTAGAGCTCCCACATGTGCCCGAAGTAGCCGAGGCTGGCGAGCCGGACGCCGCGGTTCGCGAAGACGCGGCGCGCCTGGTGCGGGTCGAAGGTCGCCGGCGGGAACGGATACGGGCCGTCGTGCACGGTCAGGGCCAGCAGCCCGCCGGCGAGCGTGAGCGCCGAGGTCGCGTAGACGACGGTGTGCCAGTCGAGCCCACCGAGCGCGTTGACCAGGTGCGGCGTGGCGGTCCCCAGCGTGATCGCGCCGACGAGGATTCCAAGCGCCGTGCCGCGCCCGCGCCGGAACCAGGTGGACATGAGCTTCAGCGCCGGCGGGTAGACGCCGGCGAGGAAGAAGCCGGTGGCGAAGCGGAGCGGAATGGCCGGACCGGCGGACGAGACGAGCCCGAGGAGGGCGTTCGCGCCCGCGGCGCCGGCCGCGCCCGCGAGGATGACGAGTCGCGGCCGCACGACGTCCGCAACGTTGAGAACCGCCGAGGCGAGCGCCCCGGCGACGAAGCCGAGCTGGACCGCAATCGTCAGCCATGCGGCCGCGGTGCTCCCGAGGCCCCACTCGTCTCGGAGCTGCGGGATGACCGCGCTCGCCGAGAACCACGTGGTCATCGCCAGGACGAGCGAGGCCGCCAGGAGCGCCAGCGCCCGCGTGCGGCCCGGCGCTACAGCGGCTCCGTCCATACGACGGCGGTGCCCTCGAGGACGACCGCTCCCTCCTGGTTGACGACCGTCGTGCGGAGCTTCGTGATCGGCTTGTCCTCGCGCGCCTCCAGCACCTCGACCTCGGCGGTGATCTCGTCGCCCGGTTTCACCGGGGCGGTGAAGCTCCAGTCCACGTGCAGGAAGACGCTCCCGGGCCCGGGGAGGTCCTCCGCCACGACCGCGTTGAGGAGGCCGCTCGTGACGCCGCCCTGGACGATGAGGCCGCCGAAGCGCGACCGCGCCGCCGCCGCCTCGTCGTAGTGGAGCGGGTTCCGGTCGCCGGTCAGCTCCGTGAAGAGCTCGATGTCCCCGCTCCGAACGCGGCGGGTGCGCCTGGCTGTCTCGCCGACGGTGGGCATGGGCGCAAGCCTAGAATCGGATCCGCACCAACGACAAGGAGCGAGATGGCGACCGCAGCGACAGAGACGTCCAAGAACTACATCGGCGGCGAGTGGGTCGAGGCCACCGGCGACGAGGCCTTCGAGAGCACGAATCCCGCGACCGGCGAGTCGATCGGCACGTTCCCCCGCTCGAGCGCGGCCGACGTCGACACCGCGGTCGAGGCCGCCCGGGAGGCGTACGCGAGCTGGCGGCTGACCCCGGCGCCGAAGCGCGGCGAGATCCTCTTCGGCGTCGCGCAGCGGTTCGTCGAGCGCAAGGACGAGCTGACGGGGCTGATGGTCCGCGAGATGGGGAAGGTCCGCGCGGAGGCGGGCGGCGACGTGCAGGAAGCGATCGACATGACCTTCTACATGGCGGGTGAGGGGCGGCGGCTCTTCGGGCAGACGACGCCGTCGGAGATGCACGACAAGTTCCAGATGAGCGTGCGCATGCCCGTCGGTGTCGTCGGGGCAATCACCCCCTGGAACTTCCCGATCGCGATCCCGAGCTGGAAGATCGCGCCCGCGCTCGTCTGCGGCAACACGGTCGTCTTCAAGCCGGCGCGCGACACGCCCATGCTCGGCCAGCGGTTCGTCGAGATCTTCGCCGAGGCGGGCCTGCCGGCAGGCGTCCTCAACATCGTCCACGGCGGCGGCGAGTCGGTCGGCGAGCGTCTCGTCAAGCACCCTGACGTGCCGCTCATCTCGCTCACGGGCTCGCGCGAGGTGGGGATCAAGACGGCGGAGAACGGTGCTGCGTACCTGAAGCACATCCACCTCGAGCTGGGCGGGAAGAACGCGATCATCGTCATGGACGACGCCGACGTCGACCTGGCCGTCGACGGGATCCTCTGGTCGGCGTTCGGCACCTCCGGCCAGCGCTGCACCGCGGCGAGCCGCGTCATCGCCGGGAAGCGCGTCTACGACGCGCTCGCCTCGAAGCTCGTCGAGCGCGCCGAGGAGCTCCGTCTCGGTGACGGCCTCGACGACTCGACGGACGTCGGCCCGGTCGTCAACCGCTCCGCCCTGGAGAAGATCCACTCGTACACGGAGATCGGCAAGGACGAGGGCGCGACGCTCCTCACCGGCGGCGAGCAGGCGACCGGGAACGGCCTCGACAAGGGCTCCTTCTACCGGCCGACGATCTTCGGCGACGTCGAGCCGGGCATGCGGATCGCCCAGGAGGAGATCTTCGGCCCGACGACGGCGCTGATCCGGGCGACGGATGCCGAGGAGGCGATCAGGATCGCCAACGGCATCGAGTTCGGCCTCTCCTCGTCAATCTTCACGCGCGACGTGAACACGGCCTTCAAGGCCATGCGCGACCTGAACGCCGGGATCACGTACGTGAACGCGGGCACGATCGGCGCCGAGGTGCACCTGCCGTTCGGGGGCACCAAGGGCACCGGCAACGGCCACCGCGAAGCGGGGCAGGCCGCGCTCGACTTCTACACCGAGTGGAAGTCGATCTACGTCGACTACTCCGGCAAGCTCCAGCGAGCGCAGATCGACTGAGTGCCGCCGGTGCTGGAGAAGGTCAATCTCCGAGAGAAGCTCGCGAGCTTCGACGAGCCCTTCAGCCCACGGATCGTCGGCTACTACAACGACACGAAGATCCAGGTCGCGAAGACGAAAGGGCCGTTCGTGTGGCACACCCACCCGGACACGGACGACCTCTTCCTCGTGGTCGCCGGGCGGCTGCGGGTCGAGCTGCGCGACGGGGAGGTCGAGCTGGGGGAGGGCGAGCTGCTCGTCGTCCCCCGCGGCGTCGAGCACCGGCCCGTCGCGGACGAGGAGGCCCACGTCCTCCTGCTCGAGCTCCGCGGCACGCCGAACACGGGCGACGCCGACGCCGACGCTGCTCCCGAGGTCGAGATCTGAACCGCAAGCTCGTCGTCTTCGTACCGCGCGAGGCGCTCGCCGGCGTCCGCGAGGCGCTCTTCGCCGCCGGCGCCGGGAGGATCGGGGACTCCGAGCGCTGCTCCTGGTACGTCGCCGGGACGGGCACCTTCCTGGGCGGGAACCGCACGTCTCCCGCGCTGGGCGAGGCCGGGCGCGAGGAGCGGGTCTCGGAGATCAGGCTCGAGACGGTGTACCCGGTCGAGCGGGAGGCCGAGGTCGTGGCGGCGCTCCGCGCCGCCCACCCGTACGACGAGCCGATGTTCGACCTCTATCCGCTGGTCGAGCCGCCGGCGTGAGAGCCCGCCTCTTCACGGACGGCGGCGCCCGCGGGAACCCGGGACCGGCCGCCGCCGCCTACGTCCTCGAGGCCGACGACGGCACGGTGCTCGCCGCCCAGGGCGAGACGATCGGCGTCGCCACGAACAACGTCGCCGAGTACACGGCGCTCGTCGCCGGCCTCGAGCGCGCGCGCGAGCTCGGCCTGGACGAGGTCGAGGTCGTCTCCGACTCGGAGCTCCTCGTCAGGCAAATGCGCGGCGAGTACAAGGTGAAGAACGCGGCGCTTCGCCAGCTCTCCCTCGAGGCCGGGCAGCTCGCACGGCAGATCGGCGCGGTCCGCTACACGGCCGTGCGCCGGGAGCACAACGAGCTCGCCGACCGCCTCGTCAACGAAGCGCTCGACGCGGCCACCTAGCGAACCCCGCCCGGCGGGGGTGGCGAACCGGCCGCCCGATGCTCCATGCTTCATCCCCGCAGGAAGGGAGTGCAGATGCGAGGACGTCGAGCGCGGTCGACGTGACGGTCGCGGTACCGGTCGGGAGCCGCCTGCGCGCGCTGCGCAAGGAGCGCGGCCTCACGATCCCCCAGCTGGCGGCGGCGACCGGCCTCACCAACGGGTTCATCAGCCAGCTGGAGCGCGACCTGACATCCGCGTCGCTCTCGTCCCTCGCGCGGATCGCCGCGGCGCTCGACGTCCGCCTCGGCCACCTCGTCGACGGGACGCCGCCCGGCGAAGCCCAGGCGACGCTGACCCTGAGGGGCCAGGAGCAGGTCCTCCTCTCGGCGCCGGCCGAGATGCGGTTCCACGTGACCGAGTCGCGGATCGAGCCGGGCGCCTCGGCGGGCGAGAGCCTCTACACGTTGCCGGCCGACGTGGAGATCGTCCATGTCGCGAGCGGGGCTCTCGAGCTCCAGGTCGGCGGCGAGCGCCACCTCCTCGGCCCCGGCGACTCCTTCACCTACACGCCGCGGGATCCGCACACCTGGCGCAACCCGTCGGACACCGAGCAGGCCGTCGTCCTCTGGCTGGCCGTCCCGAATCCCTAGGCGCGGCTATAATCGGCCGGCGTGCGGATGTAGCTCAGTTGGCTAGAGCGTCTGCTTGCCATGCAGAAGGTCGTGGGTTCGAGTCCCATCATCCGCTCTCGGAAACCCGCTGGAAACGGCGGGTTTTCCTGTGGTCGCGCCGGCGCTCGCGATCTGCCACGACCTGAAGGTCGGCTTCCAGTCAGCCATCGGCCCGCTCGGCGCTGACCGAACACCCGGCTCTGTCGGCCGATTCGGGACGTTTGGGCACGGATCGAACAGCAAAGGCTGGGGATCTCGGCCAGCTAGCTGCCACCGCTTCGGCAGCAACTTGCAAAGGCCGAGAGCCTAGTCGCGCTCGTCGTCCCTTGCCCCCGTCCTGTCCTTGTCCTTGTGCTTGTCCTTGTGCTTGCCGGACTGCTCATCGTCCCCTCGTTCATGGCGCTCCTCGTCGCCCTCTTCCTCGTCTCGCGCGTTCGCGCTCGTCTCGGTGGTGGCGTCGCCGTGGATGGTCGTCGTCGGCGGGTTCCCCTCGCCGGCGGCTCCACATGCCAGCCCCGAGAGCAGGCAGATCGCCAGCACGACGAAGACGATCGCGGATCGTCTCATGCGAAGGGCATCCCCTTACCGGTCGCGCCGGAAACCGCCGGTCGGTCATCGGCACCGCGCCGACATAACTCCGACGCCGATCGGCACGCCAGGGGCATGGCAACTAGTGAGCACCCCCTGCCATTGCTGACGATCCCCGAGGCCGCCGAGCGGCTGAACCTCTCCACGACCACCGTCCGCCGCCGCATCTGGGAGGGCGAGATCCCCGCCGTGCGCCTCGGCCCGGCCCGCAGGCGCCCGTCCGGGTCGGCCCGGACGAGCTCGACTGTTACCTCTGCGGCCTCCCCGTGCACGCAGCCAGTCTCGCCGGGTGGGGCGCCGCTGCCAGCGTCCCGCCCGAGGAGGCCGAATGATCCCGAGGCGGCCGCAGCGTGACCGGCTCGACCCCACCGCTGCTGGCAGTGGGTTCGACGGGGGCAGCCGGTCGAGCCTCCGCTGGTGAAGATGCTGCGGGAGGACGACCTGCTCGTCGACCGGTTGCCGCCGCCGCTCGCACGGGCACCGCGGCCCGGAGCCGTCGGCGGTGCTGAAGCCGTCGATCGGAAAGTCTCCGGCGGCAAAAGCTCCGGGCGGTGTGAGGTGGACGAGCCGAGCTACCGGCTGTCGGCGACGGATATGGGAAAGGGTGGCGTTGGGCCGCCAACGCCCCCTGTTCCCTCTTACCCAACTCCCGTGATTCGGATCCACATCGGTGCGATGGGCCAACCGCGCTACGGGCTTTCGGTCGGGCACAAGAAAATGGGGCGCCGGCCGCGGCGTCCCAGAGTCTCGTGGTGGAAGTTCACAGCGCGCGAGACTCCACCGCATCGGGGAATGCACTGATGCGCCGCGACCCGTGTTCTGCGTGTAATCGGTGGGTCGACGCCAAGGCTATCCTGCCGGCGTCTGCAGGGTCGCCACGCGGGCCGCAGCGTGGCGGCCCGTTTGACATGGGCGGCCGTCGGGAGGCGTGGCGCGAGTACGCGGCCGGGTCAGAGGTCGCCCACTTCGCCAAGCTCTGCCGCGAGCATCTGATCCAGTCGGAGGACCGCCGGGAAGGGCGCCCGTTGAAGTTGGAGCGGTGGCAGCGGCGGATGATGGTGAGGCGCTCGCATACGACGGCGACGGCTGGCCGACCTGGCGGTCGGTCGTAATCGTCGCCCCGTGCACCTGAGAGCGGCGGGGGAGGAGTAGTTTGCAGACCGCTCCGAAAGAGGAGGGCAACATGCAGGCAACGCACGAGAGCCAGCAGGCCACCGTGCCCCAGGGCCACGGTCCCGACACCGACGGCATGAGCGGCTCTTCGTCGCCGAGCACACGGATCCGGGCCAAGGGACCTGCCCACGCTGACCGGCAGCGGCGAGGTCGTCCTCGAGCCCACCGGAAGGACGTCCGGGCGCAAGGGGGCGCCACCTTCTCGGGAAGATCCCCGGGGCCCGGCCCGTCCTGCCAGGGAGAGACGGTCAGGGAGGGGGACGTCGTGCAGGAGGCAGGAGGCAGGCACAGGCTCGGGGTCGCAGGAGCCCCACGATCCGATGTTCGGTGAGCTTCAGCGGTGCGATCGCTGCCACGGCCGTTACCCGGCGCCGTTCGGGCACCGTTGCCCGCGTCCGGCAACGGCCGCCGGAGACGCGGAGCACTTCGAGCGCGGCTTCCGCGCGTGGCTCGAGACGAGCGAGGGTCGGTTCGCCGAATACCTCGCTCGGCGGGCGAGACGTCCTCGGCCAGTGTTCGGCTGAGGTAGCGCTCGAGGTCGGAGCCGTCCTCGTAGGCGAGGACGTCCTCGATCGAGTCACGCCGCTCGACGTCGACGATCGCGAGTTCCCAGACGCACGCCGCCGGCGGGTCAGCGAGCTGCTCGAAGGCGATCCGCGGTCCCTTGGGGCTCACGAGGATCCGCTGGTGGAGGTCGTTCTCGGACTGCCGTCAGTAGACGAGGGCGAGGTAGGCGGATGCGGCGTCGTGCGCCGTCGCGAAGCCGACGCCGTAGCGGTCGTCTCCGAGCGAGCGCCGGAATCGGGGACGCCAGTGTGCCTCCCGACGTTCCCTCTGGGCTACGTCTTCCGGCCGGTGACGGTCAGGTACTCGCCCAGGTACACGACCGAGCCGTCCTCATCGTCCTCGTGCTCCTCGTAGAGGGCAGCGAGATCGGCACGGGCGGCTTCCCAGCGCCCCTCGGCCTCGAGGTGCTCGCGCGCCTTGATCACGGGCCCGAAGTGCGTCTCGTAGTAGTCGACCGCGCCCGCCACCGAGTCGAAGCGGAACTCCACGTGGTCGCGGTCGAGCTCGAGCTCGAGACCGGTGCCGGCGAAGAGCGAGCGGGCGTGGTCGGCGTCGCCCCAGAGGATCGCCGGCGAGACGAACGGGGGCGGGGGTGGGAGGTGCGCGCCGATCGCGCGAAAGAAGTCGCCGATCGAGCCCTCCGGTGTCCAGCAGGCGAGGCCGAGCCGCCCACCGGGTCGCAGGACGCGCGCGAGCTCGCCCGCGGTCACCTCGTGCCGCGGCGCGAACATGCAGCCGAAGGTGGAGATGACGACGTCGAAGCTCTCGTCGGCGAAGGGGAGGGCTTCGGCGTCGCCCTCGACCCACTCGATCTCGACACCGGCTGCCTCCGCGCGCGCCCGCGCGGCCTCGAAGAGCTCCGGGGTGAGGTCGACGCCGACCACGCTCGCGCCGGCCTGCGCGGCGGGGATCGCCGCGTTGCCGGTGCCGCACGCGACGTCGAGGACCTCGTCGCCCGGGCCGACGCCCACCCGGTCGACCAGGTGCCCGCCGGCGCTCCAGATCAGGCCGGCCACCACGTCGTAGTTCCCGCTGGCCCACATGGCCCTGTTCGACTGCTTGAACGTCGAGACGTCCACTCTCAACCTCCCAGTTTCGCGAACGAACGGTCGTGCTGAAACCAGGACAATACGACCGGTCGTGCTATCTTGTCAACCGTGAGCGTGACGCCCCGAGAGCGACGCCTCCGTGCCGACGGCGAGCGGAGCCGGGAGAAGATCCTCAAGGCGGCGGCGGAGCTCGCCACCGTCGAAGGGCTCAACGGCCTTTCGATCGGGAGGCTCGCCGAGCAGGTCGGCATGAGCAAGAGCGGCCTCTACGCGCACTTCGGCTCCAAGGAAGAGCTGCTCGTCGCGACCGTGGAGACCGCGGGAGCGATCCTCGCCGAGGAGGTCGTCGTCCCCGCGCACGCTGCCCCCGAGGGCCTGGAGCGCCTGATCGCCCTCTGCGACGCATTCCTCTCGCATGTCGAGCGCGGCGTCTTCCCCGGGGGCTGCTTCTTCGCCTCGGCCGCCGCCGAGCTGAGCACGCAGCCGGGGCCCGTCCGCGAGCAGATCGCCGAGAGCTACCGCGTGTGGATCGCGTCCCTCGAGGAGCAGGCCGAGCGGGCCCGCGCGCTGGGGGAGATCCCCGATGACACCGACACGGCCCAGCTCGTCTTCGAGCTGAACGGCATGCTCGTGGCGGCGAATGTCTTCTTCCTCCTGTTCGAGGAGCCGGGCGAGCTCGAGAGCGCGCGACGCGGCGTCCGGGATCGGCTCCAGAAATTGGGCTAAAGGTTCGCGTCCGAACTGCCGAAGAGTAGTTCAGGTTCCGGAGTGAGGCCGCAACACGCCGGGACCTCCCTGAATCGGGCCGCCGCACAAGGCGGCCCTTTCTTTGCCCGGCACCCCGGCCGAAGCGCTAGCTCTCGAGCCGGCGGCGGAGCTCGTCGAGCGGGATCGCGTCGGGCTCGTAGCCCTCGAGCCGAAGCGCCTCCTCGAGGTTCGCGACGAGCGCGTCCCGGAAGGCGAGGTCGGCCTCGGCCCGCGCGACGATGTCGTCCAGGCGCCCGCGGGCGAGGGGGAGCTCCTGCGCGGCCTCCACCCACGCTTCCGGCGCGGGCGGAAGGGCCTTGATCAGCTCTGCGAGGCGTTGTTCGTCGTAGGCGGTCATCGGTTCTCCGTCAACTCGACGTGCCGGAGGCCGGGTTTCTTCCCGCGAAGATCTCCCGCAGGCGCGCGAGGCAGCGCGAGATCCGGCTCGCGATCGTCCCGGACGGGATCTCGAGCGCCACGCCGATCGTCTGGTAGCTCTCGTCACGGGCGAAGAAGCGGTCGAGGATCTCGCGGCAGTTCTCGGTGAGCTCGGCCATCGCTTCGTGGACGGCGAGCGCCTCGTCGAGGGTCTCCATCGCTTCGTCGGCGCCGCCCGGCATCGTCTCGGGGTCGACGATCTCCTCCCGCGAGCTGGAGCGGAGGTGGTCGATGCAGAGGCGCCGGGTCAGCTGCCCGATCCAGGGGCGGATCGCCTGGTCGTCGCGAAGCCGCTCCAGATGCTGGTACGTGCGGGCGAAGACCTCCTGGAACACCTCCTCGCAGTCCTCCTGCCGCAGCCGGAAGGCCTGGCCGCAGATGGCGTAGACGTAACGTGAGAAGCGCGAGACGAGCTCGCGCCAGGCGTCCTCGTCCCCTTGACGGCAGCGGGCGACGAGCTGAGCGTCGGGCAGCGAAGTGAGCTGCACGCCGTGAGTATGGACCGAAAATGTCGGCCGGAGGGAAGATCGCAGCCCGCTCCACCGTCCTGTGGACGGTGAGAGGAGGCCCACATGCTTCAGCCTGAGTCCCAGCTGGACCTCGTCCGGGCACGGCACAGCGACCTCTTGCGCGAGGCGCGCGCCGGCGCCCTGGCCCGGCGGCTGGGGGAGTCGCGGCGGGAGGAGAGGCGCTCGTTCCTCGCGCGCCTGCGCCTCCGGTCCGACCCGTGCGCTCCGACGCCGTCGTCGGCGCCGAGTTGATCTCTGCGGAGAAAAGGGTGGAGCCCCGGTAGGGGGCCGGGGCTCCTGCCCACCGACGCGGTATCAACCCCGGGACAAGGTTCGCATCGGCGGACGTGGACCGTATTCTGCGCAAATCTGTCGGATCCTCTCAACCCCCTTCGATCCAAATAGTTCGCTCGATACGATGTTTTCCGTCGCCGGCGCGGTGGCCGAGTGGTTAGGCAGAGGCCTGCAAAGCCTCGTACACCGGTTCGATTCCGGTCCGCGCCTCTACTGCTTTGGCATCGAACTGCGTCCCCCAGCTCAGGTCACGGACGCGCTCGACCAGCCGCTCCCTCTCCATTGCCCTGATGTAGCGCTGCGTGGTCGCGATGCCCGCATGGCCGAGCAGCCGCTGCAGCGCCTCGATCTCGCCCGGGTGATCCTCCAGAAAGCGAACGGAGAAGGCATGGCGGACGGCGTGGGGGAAGACGCGGCGCGCCGGCAGACCGGCCCGCTTCCCGAGCTGCTTGACGATCCGCCAGACCACCCGATGGTCACGGTCGCCCGAACGCCGCTGCGCCCGAGCCATCGGAATCACGTACTCGTCCCGGAGGGGGTCGAGCGCGCCGGCCGCGATCAGCTCGCGTAGGAGCCCGAGGTAGGCATGGGGGAGGGGGACGCGGTTCACCTTGCGGCCCTTTTCATGGAGCGTCGCCCAGCCCTCGTCCAGGTCGACCAGCTCCCAGCGGAGGCTCGACGTTGCCCCAGCCCGTGAGCCGAGATAGGCGAGGGTGGAGAGGTGTCCCGAGTCAAGTTTCTTGGACACATTCTGGGTCGGATAGGTTGGGCTCGGGCGTGGCCTGGTAGGCCTCGAGCGGGGTTCTGAAGGCGAGGCTCTCGTGCGGGCGCACCTGGTTGAAGAGCTGGCGGTAGTGCTCGAGCTCCTGGCCGAGCGCGTGGCCCGTGGGGACCTCGAGCCGGTAGAGGTGCTCGTACTTGAGCGACCCGTAGAAGCGCTCGATGACGCCGTTGGTTTCCGGGCTGCGATGCTTGGTGCGTACGTGCGTGAGCTCGGCCCGGCTCGCAATGAAGGTCTGGAAGCGGTCGGACTTGTACGCGGGGCCGTTGTCGGAGACGATGACGAGCGGATGCAGCTCTCCGCTTTCGGGATCGAGGCACTCCTGCTCGAGCGGCCGTCCGAGCAGCTCCTCCGCCTCGGCGATCGCGGCCTCGATGACCGCGATCGCGTCCCTGGCCGTCTGGGTGCCGTTGGCCTGACAGGCGAGGCAGAGCTTGGCGGCGTAGTCGACGACGCCGGTGATCCGCCAGGTGCCGCCCGCGCTCGTCTCGAACTCGGAGAAGTCGGTCTGCCAGACGCGGTTCCGCCGTCCGGGCGGGGCGTCGAAGGTCGCCCGGCGCGCCTTGGCGAGTGCGCGCCGCTCGGCCTGGTAGCGCACCGGCATGAGCAGGCCGCGGCGGGCGAGCGCCCGCTTGACCGAGGACTGCGAGACCGAGGCCCCGTCGGCACGCAGCATGGCCCAGATCTTGCGATGGCCCCATGCTGAGAAGCGATACGCCTGCTCGGCGGCAGCCTCTTCGATCGCATCGACGACCGGCGCCGGCCAGCGCCGCGTCGGGCGGCCCTGGAGCGAGGCCTGGCGCCAGTAGTACCAGGTCGAGGGCGGGATCCCGAGGCGGGCGACGAAGCGCCGCACCGGCATCGCCGCCTCGCGCCGGATCTCCTCTAGCTCCTCGAATGAGGGTAGAGCGCCCCCCTTTTACGCCACGCCCTGAGCTCGACGTAAGCCTCGCCGAGGGCGCTCGTGAGCTCGTCGATCTGCCCCTGCAGGTCGGCCTCCCGCTGGCTCGCCGGCGCTCGCGCGTTCTCACCACGCGCGAGCGCCTCGTGTGCGCCCTCGAGGAATTGCTTCTGCCACTTGGCGATCGTCGTCTGCGACATCTCCAGACGGCGTGCCGCCTCCACCTGGGTCATCTCGCCACGGAGTACACCCAGCACGACCTGCAGCTTCTCCTCGGGACTCTTGAACGGCTTTCGGCCCATCTCCAGCCTCCCGCTGCGCATACCACTTCAACGTGTCCAAGAAATTCTGACCCACGGCACGCCGCCTACACTTACGACCCGTTCGGGCAGCTCCGCACGGGCACAGCACCGGCGGACGTCACGAGCGAGCGCTTCACCGCGAGGTGGGACAAGAAGGTCGACACGACCTCAAGCCTTGTCGAAATGGGCGCCCGTCCCTACGATCAAGCTCTCGGGCGGTTCTACGCTGTCGACCCTATTGAGGGAGGAGCGTTGAACCTCTACGACTACGCTGGACAGGATCCGCTCAACTTCTACGATCTGGAGGGGACTCTTCGGTTCCGCTGCCTCTCGTTTGGGATATTTGGATCAAACTGTGGAAAGGGCAATTGGAGTAACCGTCGATACTGGAGCTACTACACGTGGAAATACGGTTGTCTGAGCTGGGGAACCGCTCGCGTATTCAGATGGGTGAGGGGCCGCCTTCTTAAATACGTAGATGTGATCTGCGTCTCTTACGGTTGGTACCGCGCAAGGCGCTGGTATTAGTAGTTGGGTGCATTAGGGTGACTGAGCGTCCTCATGCAGCCGCAGGCTGGCGTCGCCGCGGGCGTGTTACTCTCGAGGTAGTCATCGCATTATCAGCAGCGAGCCTGGCGTTGTACGCGGCTGTATCGCAAGAGTGGCTCATAGCACTTGTGGGAACACTATTCACGATCGTGGCAGTGCGCGATCTGCGCGATCTCATGATGAACCGAAAGAGGGAGCGAGCCTAGAGGGCGGAAGGTCTTCCTGCATCGCCTTTGTATTGCTGGTCACCCTGCCCCGCTCAATGTGGTCCAGCGCGTCCGTGGGTCCTGCCAACATTGAGAGCCTGAATGGAGGTGAGGCATGCCGGGCAAGCGCTACAGCGTGGAGCAGATCGTCGCGACGCTGCGAGAGGCGGAGCGGCTGCAGGCGCAGGGTGAGACGATCGCGCAGGTGGCTCTTCGCGCGCCACGGCAAGCCCAAGGGGCCGCGCATGGGTTCTTCAGTTCGTTCGTCCGCCTAGCGACGCCCGGAAAGACGGAGTGGACCGCGAGCTCGGGAGGACGCGACGATCATGTCTGACGCTGTCTGGGTTCGGCAACAGAATGTCCAAGAAATGTCCAGACGAGCGAGAAACTGGCTCTCGACCGCAGGCGCTCCGCGAACCCGCTGAAGAGCCAGGTTAGGCTATCTCGGCTCCAACCAACCCCCAGCCCTCAGCTTGCTCTGCGGAGGCAGAGGTCAGCTCGGCCCCCGCGGACGGCGCGGACTCGGCCGAGCGCTCCGAGCCGCTGCCACGGATCGCCAGCGTGTGGAGGACCTGGTTCAGGCCATTCTAGCTCGCGGATGCAGAGGCCTCGTCGAGCCCGAGAACCGGCTCGCCTGACAGGGTCTCTTCTCGGCCAGCCCTGGCTAACGCTCTGCTAACGGAACCGGCCCGAAACGTTCTTTCGCGCACTTCCTGACTGTCGAGACCAGTGTGGCTCCGAACCCGCATGGCGACGGCCATCCACGGAAGCAGACAGGAACAGTCAACAACGGGCGGAACTGCATCGGGCAGCCTTCCAAGCTGGCGATGAGCCCTCGGGCTGTTCGAGCCGCGGGCCCGGACCGTCTCTGGGTGGCCGACATCGAGCGCCACGAGGCGCCGTGAGACCGTGCGGGGATGTGAGGGCTCCGTCGCTGGGCTGTCGCAGCAGCCTGGTGAAGCTGGGGGCAGTCTGGTCCGGGAGGCGCCGGTGAGGGTGGGAAGCAGCCCCGACAACGACGGGACGGGCCGATACTGCCAGACGGCTCGGGTTCGGCAAGCGAGACGGAAAGGTGTACGTGAGAAACCAGCGGTGTAACGCCCCTCAAGCTGCCCACCAGCTCGAATCTGGCGGATGGGGGCTGGGCCGCGGTGCACGCCCGCTTCATGTTGGCGGGCGACTTCTGGGCCGGTTCGATGTCGCCGGCAGGGAGGCCACGCCGAAGTGCTGCGGGGTAGGCGTGGCGATGCCGCAGGGGTATAGCTGGGCGCCTCCTCCGTTGAGCGGTCTGATGGTGAACGTGGGAACCGCCCGGCGTCGCCCTCCCCGCGTCGGTGATCGGCGCGGGTGGGCAGGCACGTCGTCTGCTGTTGGCGTCGGGCGGGGCGGAGCCTTCGTAGTAGTCGGAGCCGGGGAAAGCCCGGTACATGGCGAAGGGAGGCAGCGAGTCCGCAGCAGACGTGCTGCAAGGCCAGGAGGCCGCCGGTGAACACCGGCGCGTCGTGGCCGTCGCCCGATGAGGCGGCGGCGCGGGTACTGGGTATGCAGACCAAGCTGCACCGATGGGCCGGCGAGGACGAGGATCGCCGGTTCGATGATCTGTACAACCTCGTCTGCGAGCCGGCGTTTCTCACCGTCGCGTGGAGCCGGGTGAAGGGGAATGTCGGTGCCCGCTCGGCCGGCGTGGACGGCGAGACCGTCCGCGGCATCGAGGCCCGGCGGGGAGCGGAGGCGTTTCTACGCGACCTGCGCGCGGATCTGAAGGCGGGGGCGTTTCGGCCCCTGCCGGTCAGGGAGCGGATGATCCAGAAGTCCGGCGGCAGACGCCGTCGGCTGGGGATCCCGACCGCGCGCGACCGGGTCGTGCAGGCGGCGCTGAAGCTCGTGCTCGAGCCCATCTTCGAGGCGGACTTCCAACCGTGCTCGTACGGGCTTCGCCCGCGCCGACGCGCGCAGGACGCGATGGCCGAGATCCACCACCTCGCCTCGCCCAACCGCCACTACGGCTGGGTGTTCGAGGCGGACATCGAGGCGTGCTTCGAGACGATCGACCACACCGCCCTGCTGGGCCGGGTGCGGCGACGAGTCGGAGACAAGCGGCTGCTCGCGCTGGTGAAGGCGTTTCTGAAGGCCGGGATCATGACCGAGACTGGCCGGAGGGAAGAGACGATCACCGGCACCCCGCAGGGCGGCATCCTCTCGCCGCTGCTCGCCAACATCGCCCTCTCCGTCCTGGACGAGCACTTCGCGCGCAAGTGGGAAGCGCTCGGGCCGGAGTGGAAGCGCGTCAAGCATCGCCGCCAAGGCGGCGCCGTCGCCCGGCTCGTTCGCTACGCGGACGACTTCGTGGTGATGGTGCACGGCCAACGCGGCGACGCCGAGGCGCTCCGCGGCGAGGTGAGCGAGGTGCTCGCGCCGCTCGGGCTTCGCCTGGCGGCCGAGAAGACGAGGGTCTGCTCGATCGACGAGGGCTTCGACTTCCTCGGCTGGCGCATCCGACGCCGACGGAAGCGCGGCACCGGAAACCACTACGTCTACACCTACCCGTCGCGACGATCGCTGGCCGCGATCCGCGACAAGGTGCGGGCGCTGACCCGGCGGACATCGCGACCGAACCTCCGGCTCCTGCTGCTCCGCGTCAACGCGGCGCTACGCGGCTGGGCCAACTACTTCAAGCACGGAGTGAGCAAACGCAGCTTCAGCACGCTCGGCCACTTCGCCTGGCGAAGGGTCGTCCGCTGGCCGCGCCAACGCCACCCCGGCCTGAACTGGACGGCGATCAGACGACGCCTCCTCAACGGCTGGGAGATCGTCTGCGACGGGATCACGCTCTACAACCCCTCGACGGTGGCGATCACCCGCTACCGCTACCGAGGAGCGCGGGTCCCCAGCCCCTGGAGCCCGACCGTCGAGACCACGGCGCGACCCGTGGAGAGCCGGATGCGCTGAGAGGTGCACGTCCGGTTCGGAGGGCGGGCCGGGGAAACGGAGCAGCCGAAAGGCCGCCACCGCGCCCCGGCCCGACCCCTACGACTACGCCCCCACCTGGGAGGGCCACGTCTTCCTGGCCCGCGTGCTCGATGCCTGGACCCGCAAGGTGGTCGGCTGCTCGATGCGACGACCTGAGGCTCCACCCGCTCAAGGGGTCAGCTGCGTGGACACGGCTGAACTAGGCGAAGCCTGCGCAGATGGGCCAGGACGTCCGCCGGCTGTCCGACTCCATAGGCGGTTGACGAGCGGTTGTGCCGCTTGTTACAGTTGCCACGTGCGATCGATCCTCGTGGTTTCTGTGATGGTCGGCCTGTTGGCCGCCTCGGAAGCCAAGGGTGCCGCCTTCGGAAGTCGCTTCTTACAGCAGAACTGCTGCACGCTCTATGGCGGTCGCGCGAACATAGACGAGGTTTCGTATAGCCCAAACGGGGATTCCGTCTTGTTCGCATCGAGAGTCGAGGCAGATAACGCCGGTCCCTTGCTGATTCAGTCCGGATACATCCGAACATTCAATAAGAGTTGGGCTAATTGTCCGAATGTAAGCGGATAGCGATATCGCTCCTACGAGGCGAAAACACCAAACGGAACCTTCTGCGACAACTTTGGCAATACCGCACAGGTTAGAGCCGCCGTATTGTGGGCTACTAGCGGGACACAGAGTTGGTCAGCGTGGCTCACGGGCTCACGAGTATGGCTTGGCTATGTTGGCTTCGGTGAGGCGAAGGGCTTCCTTGCCGGTGGTGAGGTTGGTTCAACGGGGATCGACGCGTACCAAGAGGCACGATACGGAGCAGGGGACACGAAGTGGCAGCGGGCAATGCAGCGCGGAGGTGGCCAGTACTACACGATTCAGCAGTCGTACGTCTTTCGGTTGCCCTCGTACGCCTGGTCGATCGGCCCTCTTCCGAGTCCATTTTGGATCACCGGACCATGAAGGGACATCGCGGCCTGTGGATTTGGTGCTCACTGGTGCTTGGCGCGCTTCTCCTCTCTGGCTGCGGCGCTGTCGACTCAGATCAGGGTCCCAGCCAGGAGAACAGCCGCGGCAATGAAAGCCCCGGACACGCGAAGGCTGTTGAGGTCGACGCCGCAGGTTCGCAACGAGATGTCGAGTTGCTCACTCAAGTCGCTAGCGAGGGCGATGCCCAGTTCACTCTTGCCATGGAGCTTGGCGATCCACCCGGAGAGAATCTAGTTCCTCTCGAAGGATTCGTCGGTAAGCGCTGGCTCTATATGGACGTAAGCATCAACGATCCGGAAGGGAACCGGGCAGAGGCCTACTGGGAGGCGAGCATGATCGCCGGAGATGTGCGCGCCACAGCAGCGGCCGAAGGGCTGGATGCTCCGTTCGGCTATTCGATAACTGGCGTGCTCCCGGATGGGACTCGCGAGGAGCCATACGAGATCATGATTGGCGCACCAATCTCTGATCAGCCGAGAGTGGTCAAAGATCCTGAGGCGGAGAGCGTCCGCATTCAGGAGGCGACACGAGACCTAGGCTTGAAGCTAGATGCTGTTGAATTCAAGGGAACGGAACCAGCTCTGGTCGTTCGCGTCAGCGCTGAAGAGGACCGCCGCTCTGTGATTGATCGGTGGCGAGAAATTCTTCAAGGGCTCATCGGCGAGCATCAATCTGCGTCCTGGTACGTCGAGGTCGCCGATGCCGACAATCGAGTCATCAAGGCGATCGGACAGGCCGAGACGAGTGGTGCGGTGCGAGCATGGACCGCGCCCGACCTGCGCGAGTACGAACTCGGCTCCGAGTAACAGAGCTCACCGTCGGTTTGTGCGCCGGGAGCAGCCATATCGGGAAGGCATCCCACGCCCGCCGCGCCGGCGACCGCCCGTTCGTCCCAACTGCCGATCAGATCGTATCCGAGGGACATCTCTGACGCATCCATCCACCAGGCAGCCTCACGAACACCAGAAGGAGAATCCGGTCCCGACGAAGGGGACGGCGACTGGCGGGCACGCCTCCGGCTCTCGCCGCTCGCTGAGGCCGCGCGCGTGCGATGCTCGTACACGCTTGCCTCCACAAGCGTCGAATCCTCGCCACTCGCTGCAAGTCAAGACCGGAGCTCTGCAGGCACTCTCCACAACCAGGGCCCCGGCGTGGCCTGCTGGGGCAGACTTGCAGTCCGACGTCAAGACCCGAGCCCAGGACGTTACTCCCGTTGAGCGCGGAGCTCCGCGACCAGCTCGAGAAGCACTCGAAGCGCATCGGAAAGATCGCCCACTGATCCAGCCGGGGCGCCGGCCACCGGTTCGAATCCGGTCCGCGCCTTGTGTGCGTGCAGGCACGGAGCAGGCGGGCGTCGGCTCGACGCGGAGAAGGCCCGGACCCGCGTCCCGCGCTCCGGGTTCACGTGCGTAGGCGGTCCGCACCGGCCCGCCGGTGTCGAGATGCGCCGTTCGCCGCACCGGCTGTCCGTGAGCGGCCGGCCCGAGGAGGGCGACGGCCGCTCACGCGAGGCAGCTCAGCGCCCGTGCGCCGACTGCAACGCCTGTACGCGCGTGCGAAGCACCGGCGTCGCAGGGCGGAAGTGCACCTGCCGGTGGACGAGCTCGGGCCGCTGCCCGAGCGCCTCCTGCCTGATCGTCCGGGGCCGCACCCGCCCCGTGCGCTCCAGGCGTGTGCGCAGCCCTCCCCACAGGAAGCTCTCGTTCATGTGCTGCATGTTCCCTCTCCCTCTCTTGCCGCAGTGATCCCCCGCAAGGGGTAGACACGCATCGTGGAAGAGGCTCGACCGCCCGTCGCCGGACCTTTGGCTGGTCCGAACGGGGAGTTGCGGTGTCTCGAGCACGGGTTCGTGCCTGCCGATACAGGCGGCGAGGTCCTCTCCTCCTGGGCGCGGCGGCACGAACGACTGCCCCGTGTCCAGCAACGCCCGAAGCGGCGGCGATCCCCCTCGTCGCCGCTTCTCCTTTCCGGAGGAGCGAGCGTGCGCCGCCGTTAGGCGGCCGAGTCGAGCCCGGGACGGAGCGAGACCGGTGCCGAGTCGCGAACGTCGGACTCGCCGTTCCAGCGGGCGACGGTGGCGGCCCAGCCCTGGCGGGCGTGGTAGGCGCACACCAGGTACGTCCGGCCGTCGGCAGCGCTCAGGGTCTGAGACCCTGCGCGGTCGCAGCGTCGGTTCTCCAGCCGGTAGTAGCCCTCGCAGCGTTCCATCCCGCTTGCCATCGGCAGGGGGTCGGACGCGGCTCAACCCTCGTTCTGGCGAAGGCGCCGGCGCCACGCCTCTCCCGCGGCGCGACCCTCGGGCGTTTCCAGGAAGTGGTCGAGCGGGACGTGGAGGAAGGCTCCGCGGGACTCGGCCAGCACTTCTTCGCCGTCTTGGAGCCTGGCGTCGACGTGGATGCGGCGACCGCGGCTCTCCGTCACCCACGCGGCGAGCCGAAGCTCGCGCTTGATGCGCACCGGTCGCCGGTAGCGGACGAAGATGCGCGCGGTGACCGCCGGGAACCGGTGCCACGTGGCGAGGAGGCCCGAGGCCTCGTCGAGCGCGGCCGCGACCAGGCCCCCGTGTACGAGCCCCGGGCCGGCCTGGTGGTGCTCGCCGAAGGTCACTGGCGCCTCGTAACGCTCGGCGCCCTCCTCCACGGGCTGGGGCAGCCGCAGTCCCCGCGGGTCGGCGCCACAGCCCCAGCAGGCCGGGTCGTGGTGGGGCGGGACCGCCGGAGGCACCGGCCTTATCGGAGGCCGCCGCGCTCGAAGTGGGCGCGGTAGAAGTTCTCGGAGCCGGCAGTGGCCATCGCCGCGGAGGCAGAGATCTCGAGCGAGAGCGTCGCTGCGGCGACGATCTGGGCGAGGCGATAGACCTTCCCCGGGCCCTCGCAGCCCATGAGCCGAAGCCAGGAGCGTGCGTAGGGAAGACTGGTGCCCCCACCGACCGTGGCGACCTCGAGGCTTGCGAGCCGCATCGAGACGTGCAGGCCGCCCTCGACTCGATGGGCAGTCCCGTGCGCCATCGAGCTCGTTCCGACCATGCCGATGTCCTGGCCGGTCGCCGTGAAGAGCGCCGCAACCGCGGTCGCGGGCGTGAACGCGACGGATTGCATGCCCGAGGCGACCGCACCGTGCGTGCCCACGAAGGCGAGCTCGTCCAGGTCGTTCAGCGAGGTCTTGAGGACGCGCCGGACGGCCTCCTCGCTCAAGGTGGCCTCGGCGATGACCGTCTTCCCGTGGCCGCCGCGCTCGAAGTAGCGGGCCGAGGGCTTCTTGTCGCCGCCCATGTTCCCCTCGAGCATCGCCCGCCGCGGCCGCACCGGCGAGCGCTCGAGCACGAAGCCCTGGTTCAGCGCGTACGTGTTGCGCGTGATCATGTTCATCCCGCACGCGTCGCCGGTCGTGTAGGCGTAGAGGACATGGCACATCGGGCCGACGACGTGCGTCTCCAGCTCGCGCAGCCTGGCGTGCGTCGAGAGGTTGGCGACGGGCTCGGAGGCGAGCCACGCCCGCAGCTCGCCCACCTGGGTCTCGATCCACCGCGAGAACGACACCGCCTGGGCGGTGTCGTCGAAGAGGAACGCCGAGGCACGCGTGATCCGGTCGCGGACGACATGCGTGCGGAACCCGCCGGACTCGCCGGCCGCCCGGGCGCCGCGGTAGAGGGAGATCGAGAGCCCGCCCTCGGTGTTCGCGAGCGGGACGAAGACGCCCTCGCGCGCGCGCGCACCCTCGACGAGACGCCCCTCCGGCTCCTCGAGCGCGTAGGCGCCGAGCTCGACGTCGAGCGGCCCGACGACCGCCACCGGGACGAGGGCGACGCCGGTGATCGCCTCGGTCGCGCTCGCGAAGGGGGCGAGGTCGTGCTCGAGCACCTCGCGGCCGCCGTCCAGCCGTGGTGCGATCTCCTCCTGCCGCGCACGGATCGAGTCGGCGTCGTTCTTGCGCGGCCAGCGACGAAGCTCCACGGCGTCAGCTTAAGCGTCAGCGACGCAGGCGGGGGAGCCAGCGCGGGACCGCGGCTCGGTAGCGCTCGTACTCCTCGCCGAAGCGCCTGCGGAGCCCCGGTTCCTCCACGAGAGGCAGGTAGACGGCGTTCACGGCGAACACGCCGGCGGCCCAGGCGAGGAGGACGAGCGACCCCAGCAGCGCCGCCTCGCCGAGGAGGACGGCGAGGACGCCGCTGATCATCGGGTTTCGCACGTGCCGGTAGGGGCCGGCGACGACCAGCCTCGCCGTCGGGTCCCAGGGCGCTAGCGTGCCTCGCCCGATCCGCGCGAGGAGCCGGACCGTCCAACCGATGAGGGCGAGGCCGGCTGCGATCAGTGCGGCGCCGAGCGCGGCGGGCGGCCACGCCGCAACCTGCGCGCCGCTCCGCCACGCGATCAGCGCCGGGACGATGCCCGCAACGACGAGGGGCAGGGCCGCCACCGCGCGGAGCTGGCGCCGGACGCTCACCGGGTGTCGTGCCCGTCGGTCGGATACGCTCCGCGGCCGTGACGGTCACGCTGATGGATGGGAAGGCCCTCGCCGCCCGGGTGCGGGAGGAGGCAGCCCGCGAGGTCGCCGAGCTGGGACGTCCCGTCGGGCTCGCGACCGTTCTCGTCGGCGAGGACCAGGCCTCGGCGCTCTACGTGAAGCGCAAGCAGGAGGCGTGCGAGGAGGTCGGGATCGCGTCGATCCACCACGCGCTCGCCGCCGATGCGCCGGAGGACGAGCTGCTCGGCCTCGTGGCCGCTCTGAACGCCGACGAGCACGTCACCGGAATCCTCGTTCAGCTCCCGCTCCCCGAGCACATGGACGAGGGGCGGGTAATCCGTGCGATCGCGCCGATCAAGGACGTCGACGGCTTCCATCCCGTGAGCGCCGGGCATCTCCTGCAGGGGGAGCCGACCTTCGTGGCGGCCACGCCGGCCGGGATCATGGAGATCCTGCGCGCGTACGAGATCCCGCTCGAGGGCGCGCGTGCGGTCGTCGTCGGCCGCTCGAACATCGTCGGCAAGCCGATGGCGCTGCTCCTGCTCGGCGAGAACGCGACCGTAACCGTCTGCCACAGCCGCACGCGTGACCTCGAAGGCGTCGTGTCCGAGGCCGACGTCGTCGTCGCTGCGGTCGGTCGCGCCGGCATGGTCACGCGAGCGATGGTGAAGGAGGGGGCGGCCGTCATCGACGTCGGCATCAACCGCGTCGAGGGCAAGGTCGTCGGGGACGTCGCAGAGGACGTGAGCGAGGTGGCGGGCCACCTCACGCCCGTGCCGGGAGGCGTCGGCCCGATGACGATCGCGAGCCTGCTCCGGAACACGGTTCGCGCCGGGAGATACCAGTCCGGGACGCTTGCCTTCCCCGGCGGGTGACGTTACGCTGCGCGCGCCGCGACCTAGGCGGCAGGGCCAGATTCGACGGCTCGGAGCCGGGCCGTCCTTTGTGTCTAAGGAGGGACAGTTCCGTTGGCTGAGGGCACCGTGAAGTGGTTCTCGAACGAGAAGGGGTACGGGTTCATCGAGCGCGAGGCGGGTGACGACGTCTTCGTCCACCACAGCGCGATCACGATGGACGGCTACCGCACCCTGACCGAGGGCCAGCGCGTCGAATTCGACGTCGAGCAGGGAGACAAGGGCCTGCAGGCAAAGAACGTTACGCTGCTCTAGCCAGCGAAGGTTCACTTGCCGCGACGGGCCCCGGGAAGGGCCCGTCGCCGTTTCTCGCAGGCTTCTGGACGGCCGAGGAAGTGGCGATTTCCAGGTACGTTTGCGCCCGTTTGCCACTCCGTTCGCCACGCTGGGCGTACCGCCGCTTGAAGAACGGACCTGCGCGGGTCACTATCCCTTTTGTGGCGCTGGGGGAACGCGCGCTCGGCGTGGACGTCCTGCTCGAGCGAGAGCTGGAGCTCGAGGCGCTCGCCGACGCGCTCGCCGAAGCGGCAACAGGCCCGGGCCGGCTCGTCTTCATCTACGGCGAGGCGGGCGTGGGCAAGACCGCACTGGCCCGGCGGTTCTGCGCAGAGCACCGCCGAAAGACTCGAACTCTCTGGGGCGGTTGTGACGCGCTGTTCACGCCGCGTCCGCTCGGGCCTGTGCTGGAGATCGCGGACGCCGGCAGTGGTCTGGATGCCGAGGTTCGAGACGCGGCGGGCTCCCACGATGTCGCCGCTGCGCTGATCCAGGAACTGCGCTCCCGGTCGCCGACGATCGTCGTCTTCGAGGACGTCCACTGGGCGGACGAGGCGACGCTGGATGTTCTCAAACTCCTCGGGCGCCAGATCGAGGCCGTCCCGGCACTCCTCGTCGCCACCTACCGCGACGACGAGCTGGAGGCGACGCATCCGCTCCGCCATCTCCTCGGTCAGTTGGTCACACCGAGGGCAGTCCGCCGAATCCCGGTCGAGCGGCTGTCACGAGACGCCGTTCGCGCGCTGGCGGAGCCGCGTGGTGTCGATGCCGACGACCTCTATAGGAAGACCGCCGGCAACCCGTTCTTCGTGACTCAGGTCCTCGCTGCGCCGGGCGAAGAGATCCCTGTAACCATCCGAGACGCCGTGCTTGCGAGGAGCTCGCGTCTCGAGAGCGGACCTCGTGCGCTGCTCGAGGCCGTCGCGGTCATGCGTCCCCATGCCGAGCTGTGGCTCCTGCAGGCACTCGCCGGGAACGTCCTTGGATGCCTGGACGAGTGTCTTGCCTCCGGGTTGCTCGTTGCCGGGCCCCGAGGAGTGGGATTCCGGCATGAGCTGGCTCGTCTGACGGTCGAGGAAGCGCTCGCTCCGGACCGAAGGGCATCACTTCATCGACGCGCGCTGGCCGTGCTCTCGGCTCCGCCCGTCGGGACGCCCGATCTTGCTCGTCTCGCACACCACGCGGAGGCCGCGGAGAACGCGGACGCCGTGATCCGGTTCGCTCCGGCGGCCGCAGAGCGTGCCGCCGGAGTCGGCGCCCACCGGGAAGCCGCCGTCCACTACGCGAGCGCGCTCCGGTTCGCCGTCGGACTGACTGCCGCGCAACGGGCACGGCTGCACCGGCTCCGTGCGCACGAGTGCTACCTCACTGACCAGCAGGACGAGGCGATCGCGTCGGCGAAGGACGCGATCGCGTGCTACCGGGAGCTCGACGATCGCCGGAGCCAAGGAGAATCCCTACTCGAACTCTCGACCATTCTCTGGTGCCCCGGCCGAACCGCCGAGTCCGATCGTGCCGGCCGTGAGGCGATCGCCCTCCTCGAACCGCTCGAGTCCGGGACCGAGCTCGCGCGAGCCTACGGGCACCTCGCCGCGCTTCGGATGCGCGCCGACGATCTCGACGGTGCGGTGGACTGGGCGAGACGGGCAATCGAATTGGCGACGGGGCTCGGCGACGAGGAGATCGTGTGCCGCCAGCTCGGGATCATCGGCACGACGGAACTCCTTCACGGGATCGCCGCTGGCACGGAGAAGCTCGAGGAGAGCCTCGAGCGTGGACGCAGGCTCGGCTCCGAGGAGCTTGTCGTGCTGGCGCACCTCTCCTTCGCCCAGGCGGCGAGCAGGCAGCACAGGTACGCGCTCGCCGGTCGGTCGGTTGCCGAGGGGCTCGAGCTCATCGGCGAGCGTGGCTTCATCCTCTATCGGCTGTACTCCATCGCGTACCGGGCCCGCGTCGAGCTCCAGCTGGGGCTTTGGGCGCAGGCGGCCGATTCGGCGGAGCTGGTGCTCCGCGAGCGCTGGATCTCGACGCTCCCTCGTTCGATGGCCCTCACGGTGCTCGGACTCATCCGTGCGCGCCGCGGCGACCCGGGCCCCTGGCCGCTTCTCGACGAGGCCTGGCGGCTCGCCGACGGGACGGACGAGCCCGAGCGCGTTGCACCGGTGGCCGCGGCGAGGGCGGAGGCCGCGTGGCTCGAGGGTCGCAACGCCTCGGCGCTCGAGGCGACTCGGTCTCCCCTCGAGCTCGCCGTGCGCCGGCGAGTCCCGAGGTTCGTGGGCGAGCTTGGCGTCTGGCGCCAGCGGGCCGGGTCCGAGGAGGAAGCGCCGGCAGGAGCCGGTGATCCTTACGCGCTCGAGCTGGCAGGCGAGTGGTCACGGGCCGCCGACCGATGGCGGGAGCTCGGCTGCCCCTACGAGGCTGCCCTCGCGCTCGCAGAAACCGAGGATGAAGAAGCGCTTCGCGCGGCTCTCGCACAGCTGCAGGACCTCGGCGCGCAGCCTGCCGCGGCCATTGTCGCGCGGCGGCTACGTACGCGGGGCGCGCGGGGCGTCCCGAGGGGACCTCGCCGCACGACGAGCGAGAATCCGGCGAACTTGACGCGCCGCGAGGTCGACGTGCTCTCGCTCGTGGCGCAAGGGCTCCACAACGCGGAGATCGCCGAGAGGCTTGTGCTCTCCCAGCGCACGGTCGATCACCACGTGTCGGCGATCCTGGGCAAGCTCGGCGTCGCCGATCGCCGCCAGGCGGGCGCCGAGGCAGTCGAGCTCGGGCTCGTCGCGCAAGATCGGTAGACCCGCCGCCAAAACTGGGCAGGTCCTGCCGATGCGCTCGCGCTGATCGACTTCTAGCCTCGTCTCGAGCATCGCGGACACAAGGAGGGGTTCGATGCCCCGGTACGTCGTCGAGCGCACCATCTCTGGCGGCTTTCCAGTTGACGGGGGGAACACGGGAGCCGATTAGTGCCGCGCGCTGATCGACCGGAACCTCGACGAGGCCGTGACCTGGCTCCACTCCTACGTCAGCGAGGACGCGACGACGAGCTTCTGCGTCTACGAGGGCCCCAGCCCAGAGGCGATACGAAGAGCGGCCGCGCGCAACCACCTGACGGTCGAGCGGATCACGCAGGTCCGCGTGCTCGACCCGTACTTCTACTGAGAGGAGAGCGATGAAGCGCCATGGACCACTGATCTTCTTCGGTGTCTTGGCCGCGACGACGCTGCTCGCTGTCGCCGGCCACGCAGCAGCCTCGAACGAGCGCTCCGACACCGCGGTCGCGTCGGGCGCCACGGCGCGCTTCCACGACCAGCGCGCCGCACAGGACGCTGGCTACACGATCCACGTGACCGAGCTCAGCGGAGCGACCTGCATCGCCGAGCCGGGAGAGGGCGCGATGGGCGACCACTTCGCCAACCCCACTCTGCTGATCGACGGCGGTGTCATCGACGCAACGAAGCCGGAAGCGCTCGTGTACGAGCAGCGCAACGACGGCAGCTACAAGCTCGTCGCGCTCGAGTACATCGTCTTTCAGGCGGACTGGGAGGCGGCGGGCAACACCTCCGCCCCCGAGCTCTTCGGGCGGAGCTTCGACTTCGTCGCCAGCCCGAACCGCTACGGGCTTCCCTCCTTCTACGCGTTGCACGCGTGGATCTGGAAGCCGAACCCGAGCGGGCTGTTCTACGCGTGGAACCCGAACGTGAGCTGCAGCGGGTAGCGAACCGATGACTCAGGAGGTTGAGCAATGCGGAGGTTCGTCACCATCGTCGGGTTGGTGGGACTGGTCGCCGGCGTGGCCGGCTCCGGGGCCCAGGCGAACGGCGTGAGCCCGGCGGGGCTCCAGCAGGCCGGCTGGAGCTGCGTCAACCCGGCGTTTGCCTTTCCGGCCAATCCAAACGTGCATTGCTTCCCGTCCGGCCAGCTGGAGGCCGTGGTCGCAGGCACCGCCGCGACGGCGCTCCTCCTGGCGTTCGCGACGAGCGACGTGAATGCAGAAGAGGCGCCGCTGCTCGGCACCGAACGAATGATCCGAGCGGACCTGTTCCACAACCAGCCCTGTCCGAGCGACCCGCCGGGCGGCCCCCCCGGCGGGGCCAGCAGCCCACCGCTCTACCCGTGGAGCTACCTCGGGACGCTGTTCGGGTGGGACTACTACATCTGCCATACCTTCGACAGCCCCTGGTGACGACGGGCAGCCGAGTGCGACGACGTGGCCGGGTACGCTCGTCCCGGCCACGCCGCTCGGACTCGGTCGTCTTGCGAGCCGTCGAAGATCGTCTGTCCTTCGCCAGTGGAGCCAAATCAGCGCACGACTCCGGGCCCCACGGACTTCGGTGGACGGCGTAGGATCGCGTGCGTCGCCTTCGATGACCTCGTGAGGCGGGCCGCGACGTTCGAAGTCGGTCTCCAGCGGCGTCGGACGGATGGTCGAGAAGGCAGGCCGGAGCCGCCGGTCAGCCATGCGGCCTTCGGCTCCTGTCGAGGCGGCGGGGGTGGGATTCGAACCCACGGAGCGTTTCGGCTCAGCGACTTTCAAGGCCGCCGCCTTCGACCCTCGGCTACCCCGCCCGGAGCACTGTACTCGGCATGGGAAGGTCCCAGAACTTTCTAGACTGGAGGCCGGATGGCGATCACGAGGGAGGACGTGCTGCACGTGGCGGCGCTCGCGCGCCTCGAGATCCCCGCGGGCGACGTGGAAGCGGTGCGCGAGCAGCTCGGCGCGATCCTCGAGGCGGTGGGAAAGGTCTCGGAGCTCGATCTCGCCGACGTGCCGCCGATGACGCACCCCCTGGACCTGGCGAACGAGTGGGCGGAGGACGAGCCGCGGCCGTCCCTCTCGCGCGAGGACGCGCTCGCGAACGCGCCCGATCCAGCGGACGGCAGCTTCCGGGTCCCCGCGGTGGGCGGGTGAGCCCGGCGGTGGCGTCGCACGTCTCCCTCCACAGGTCGTCTCAGTTTCGGCACGTTCCGCGCGCCACCGGCGCGCTCATCCTCGTTACGCTCACAGCGGGTGGAGGCACGGGGTGGCCCCGCAGACGTCCGTCGAGGACGGGGCCGTGATCGACACCCTGAGCCTGACGGCGGAGGATGCGGCCGGGCTCCTCGAGCGCCGCGAGGTGTCCGGCGAGGAGCTCGTCGGCGCCTACCTCGACGCGATCGAGGCCCGCGACCCCGAGCTGCACGCCTACCTCCACGTCGCCGGCGAGCACGGCGACAGCGTCCCGATCGCCCACAAGGACGTGATCACGACGAAGGGCATGCCGACGACGGCCGGCTCGAAGATCCTGGTCGGCTACACGCCCGTCTTCGACTCGACGGTCGCCGCGCGCTGCAAGGCCGCGGGCCTGCCCGTCCTGGGCAAGACCAACCTCGACGAGTTCGCCATGGGCTCGTCCACGGAAAACTCCGGGTTCGGGCCGACCCGGAACCCCTGGGACCCCGAGCGGGTGCCCGGCGGCTCCTCGGGCGGGTCGGCGGCGGCGGTGGCGGGCGGGCTGGCGCCGTGGGCGCTCGGAACCGACACCGGCGGCTCCGTGAAGCAGCCGGCCTCGCTCTGCGGCGTCGTCGGCCTGCGCCCGACGTACGGCACGGTCTCCCGCTACGGGATCGTCGCCTTCGCGTCGTCGCTCGACCAGGTGGGGCCGCTGACGAAGACCGTGCGCGACAACGCGCGACTCTACGCGGTGATCGCCGGGAAGGACCCCTGCGACTCGACCACCGTCGAGCTCCCCGAGCCCGTGGCGATCCCCGACGGGATGGATCTCGAGGGCGTCCGCGTCGGCGTCCCGAAGGAGATGAACGGCGCCGAAGGCATCGACCCGGGGGTGAGCGAGCGCGTCAACGAGGCGATCCGCCTGGCCGAGGAGCTCGGCGCCGAGGTCGAGGAGACGAGCCTCCCGCGCTCGGTCGACTACGGCCTCGCCTGCTACTACCTCGTCGCCCCCGCCGAGGCCTAGCTCCAACCTCGCCCGCTACGACGGCGTCCGCTACGGCCACCGGGCCGAGGTCGACGGCGACCTCACCGACCTCTACTCGCGCACGCGCTGGCGAGGGGTTCGGAGCCGAGCCGAAGCGGCGCATCCTCCTCGGCACGTACGCTCTCTCCGCCGGCTACTACGACGCCTACTACGGTCAGGCCCAGAAGGTGCGAACGGTGATCGCCCGCGAGCACGCGGCCGCGTTCGAGCGCTTCGACGTGCTCGTCAGCCCGACGTCGCCGACGGTCGCCTTTCGACTGGGCGAGCGGGCGGAGAACCCGCTCGCCATGTACCTGTCCGACGTCCTCACGATCCCGGCGAACATGGCCGGCCTGCCGGGCCTCTCGATCCCGTGCGGGCTCTCGGAAGGTCTGCCGGTCGGGCTCCAGCTCGTCGGCCCGCAGTTCTCCGAGAACACCCTCTTCCGCGTCGGCCACGCTCTCGAGCAGGCCCTCGGCTTCGACTACGTGCCGGAGCGGCTGCGATGACGGCGAACGGCTGGGAGGCCGTGATCGGCCTCGAGATCCACGTCCAGCTGAAGACGCGGACGAAGATGTTCTGCCGCTGCGAGAACGTCTGGGGCGAGGCGCCGAACACGCGCACCTGCCCGATCTGCCTCGCGCACCCGGGGACGCTGCCGGTGCCCAACCGGACGGCGATCGAGTGGGCGGTCAAGCTCGGGCTCGCGCTCGACTGCGAGATCGCGGAGCGCTCGCTCTTCCACCGCAAGAACTACTTCTATCCCGACCTGTCCAAGGGCTACCAGATCTCCCAGTACGACGTCCCGCTCGCCTCGGAGGGGCGCTTCGTCGTCCCGGGGCCCGACGGCGACCGCGAGATCGGGATCGTCCGCGCCCACCTCGAGGAGGACGCCGCTAAGACCGTCCACGTCGGCGGAGCCGCCGGGCGCATCCACGGCGCAGAGTCCTCGCTCGTCGACTTCAACCGCGGAGGGACCCCGCTCGTCGAGATCGTCGCCGAGCCCGACGTCCGCTCGGGCGAGGAGGCGCGGCGCTTCCTGCAGCTGCTCCGCCAGACGGTGGTCGAACTGGGCATCTCCGACGCGGAGATGGAGAAGGGATCGCTTCGCTGCGACGCCAACGTGTCCGTGCGCAGGAGCGGGGAGGAGGGCTACCGGACGAAGACCGAGCTGAAGAACATGAACTCCTTCAAGTTCGTCGCCGACGGGATCGCGGCCGAGGTCGAGCGCCAGATCGGGCTCTACGAGAACGGCGGCGAGGTCGTTCAGCAGACCCTCCACTTCGATCCGCAGAAAGGGACGATCGCGCCGCTCCGCTCCAAGGAGGAGGCCCACGACTACCGCTACTTCCCGGAGCCCGACCTGGTCGCGATCGAGCCGCCGGCAGAGCTGGTCGAGCGGGCGCGCGCAGAGGTGGGAGAGCTCCCGGCGCCCGTATCCGCCGCCTCGAGGAGGAGGTCGAGTTCGACCTTGCCTACGGCCTCGTCACGAGCGGCCGCGACGAGCTCTACGCGCGCGTGCCCGGCGACGACCGGCGTGCGGTCGCGAACGTGCTCATGAACCAGCTGGCCGCGGCCGGCGTCGACCCGGCGGCCGTCGACGGCGGCGAGCTGGCCAAGCTCGTCGCGGCTCGTGACCGCATCCCGCGCCAGTCGTTCCTGCAAGCGCTTGCGGCCAGCGGTGAGCCGGGCTTCACCGCGGAGCGCTACCTGGTCGAGACCGCCGTCACCGACACGGCCGAGCTCGACCCCGTCATCGACGCCATCCTCGCCGCCAACCCGGGCCAGGTCGAGGCCTACCGCGGCGGCAAGGCAGGTCTGCTCGGCTTCTTCGTCGGCCAGGTAATGAAGGAAACCCAGGGCAAGGCCGACGCGCGGGCGGTGAACGAGCGCCTGCGCGAGAAGCTGGGCGCGTGAGCGCAGAGCCGGTCCGAGTTCTCTGGCGGCGAATGGAGGCCCGCGACTGGGAGGCCGTCGCCGCGCAGCTCGATCCGGACGTGGTCGTGGACTGGCCGAACACCGGGGAGCGGATGCGGGGGCGGGACAACTACCTGGCGGTGCAGCGCGAGTACCCCGAGGGCTGGCACATCGAGGTGCTCCGCATCGTCGACGACGGCGACACCGTCGTCTCCGAGGTCCGGGTCGACCAGGCGGGAAAGCGGTTCTTCGTCGCCTCGTTCTTCGAGCTCGCCGACGAGCGCATCGTCCGCGCCGTCGAGTACTGGTCGGACGGAGAGCCGGCACCGGCGCCGGCATGGCGCGCGCCCTGGACGGAGCCGCTGTGAGCGGGGTCGCGATCCGTGAGGCGGAGCCCGCGGATCACCCGCGCGTGATCGGAGTCGTCGACGAGTGGTGGGGCGGCCGCCCGATGGTCGACATGCTCCCGCGGCTCTTCTTCACCCACTTCCGGGACACGTCGTTCGTCGCGGAGCGGGACGGCGAGCTGGCCGCGTTCCTCGTCGGCTTCCTCTCCCAGTCCTCTCCAAGGGAGGCCTACGTCCACTTCGTCGGCGTGAGCCCGGCCGAGCGCGGGGCTGGGCCTCGGCCGGGCGCTCTACGAGCGGTTCTTCGCGGTCGCGCGCGGGCACGGTCGGACGCGCGTGACCTGCGTCACCTCGCCGGCGAACGCGGGCTCGCTCGCCTTTCACGCGGCGATCGGATTCGAGCCGAGCGCTCCCCACGCAGGCTACGACGGTCCGGGCGAGGACCGGGTCGTCCTCACGCGCGCGGTTTGAGCCGGAGCGTGGATCTCTGCATGAGGCGTCCAGGCTGCCCGCGCCCCGCCTCCGGCCGCAAGGGGAAGACCTCGCCGGCCGGTTTCGGTTACCCGGAGCGGGAGGCCGGGATCCGGAGGCTGCCTCGGCCGGGCGCGGCGACGAACCCCGCATAGAGGAGCACCGCGGCGAGCGCGACGAACGTCGCGGTCTCGGCGACGCCGAGACCCGCCAGGCCGCTGCCGGCCGCCGCGACCGCGACGCCGGCGACGATCAGGGCGTTCCCGACCGGCCGCTGCCGCAGGGTGAGGAGCGCGACCGCGACGACGGCGAGCGTCCCGAGGGTGTTGCCGAGGACCGCGAGGAGGCGCGCCGGCACGAAGTCGAGGTGATCCTGGGCCTCGGGGATCGAGTCCCCGATCACGGGCTCGGTGAGCGGGACGGCGATCGCAACGCCCACGGCGAGGCCGACGTAGAGAAGGCCGAGAGGCGCCGCCCAGCGACGGCCGGCGAGGAGGAGCGAGCCAACGCCGAGGAGCGGCGCGGTCAGGAGACCGCCGAAGAGGTAGTAGACGCGGAACACCTCGTCCCCCCAGCCGGAGGCCGCTCCCCACGCGAGCGCGGCCGACGCCGCGGCGTACGCGGCGAGCGCTCCGGCCCAGGCGGCCAGCTGCGGCCGTCGCTGCTCGCGCCAGCGTCCGAGCAGGAGTCCGGCCAGCCTGAGGGCGAGAAGAGCGGCACCGAAGGCGAGGAGCGCTTCCATCGTTCGCGTTCAGTTAACCTCAGGGCCCATGCCGGAGAAGCGCTATCTCGTCACGCCCGGCCCGACTCCGGTGCCGCCGGAGGTCCTGGCCGCCACGGCGCAGCCGATGATCCACCACCGTTCGGCGGAGTTTCGGGAGGCGTTCTCGCGGACGCTCGCCGGCCTGCGCACGGTCTACCGGACGGAGAACGACGTGCTGCTCTTCACCTCGGCCGGCACTGCCGCGATGGAGTCCGCGGTCGCAAACGTGTGCTCGCCGGGCGACCGCGTGCTCTGCGTCTCCCACGGCTACTTCGGGGAGCGCTGGGCCGCGATCGCCGAGGGCTACGGTCTGGACGTCGACCACCTCCGCTACACCTGGGGCGAGCTGCCGAGCCCGGACGAGGTCGGCGCGCGCCTGGAGGAGATCGGCGGCGTCAAGGTCGTCTACCTGACCCATTCGGACACGTCCACCGGCGGCGTCGCCGAGGTGCAGGCGACAGCGGAGCGCCTCGCCGGCTCGGGCGCGCTCGTGGCGGTGGACGCCATCTCGAGCCTCGCCGCCGTCCCGCTCGAGACGGACGACTGGGGGCTCGACATCGTCCTGACGAGCTCGCACAAGGCGCTCATGTGCCCGGCCGGGCTGGCGTTCGCGTCGGTCTCACCGGCCGCCCTCGTGGCGACCGAGACCGCGGCGCTGCCCCGCTACTACATGGACTGGCAGCGGACGATCACCTCGCAGGCGAAGGGCGAGCCGCCCTTCTCGACCGCGATCTCGCTCGTCCGCGGGCTCGACGTCGCGCTCGACCTGATCCTCGCCGACGGTCTCGAGGCAGCCCACGAGCGGCACCTCCGCCTCGGCCGCGCCGCCCGCGCCGGCGTCAAGGCGATGGGCCTGGAGCTCTTCTCCCCGGATCTCGACAGCTCCGCCGTGGTCACCGCGATCCGCATGCCCGCCGGCGTCGACGGGCAGGCGATCGTAGCCTCCATGCGCGAGGACTCGGGCGTGACGATCATCGGCGGCCAGGGCGAGCAGCGGGGCAAGATCGTGCGCTTCGGCCACATCGGCTACGTGGACGTGCAGGACATCGCCGCGGCGCTGACCGCGCTCGAGCGCGCGCTCGTGGCGACGGGCGCGGACCTCGAGCGCGGGACAGCCGTCCCGGCCGCGCTCGAGGCGCACGCGGAACCAGTCGCGGCGTGAGGGTCACCAGAACGCGTTTCGAGCTGACGCCCCGTCACCGGGGTGCGCCGGGCAAGCACACGGCAAGGACGCAGGGCGCGGTCGGCGACGGACGTTGTGGACGCGACCGAGGACGCAGGATCGTCCCGTCCGCGGCGATGCGGCGGCTCAGGACGTCGGTGTGAAGCGCGTTCTCGTCAGGGAGGCGATCGCGGAGGCGGGGATCGACTTCCTGCGGGAGCGATTCGACGTCGACGTGGAGACGGACGGCGACCTTGCGGCCACGATCGGCGACTACGACGCCATCATCATCCGCAGCGGCACCAAGCTGACCTCCGACCTGATCGAGCGCGGCGGCCGGCTGAAGGTGATCGGGCGCGCAGGGGTAGGCGTGGACAACGTCGACCTCGCTGCCGCGTCGAAGCGGGGCATCGTCGTCGCGAACGCGCCGCAGTCGACCGTCGTCTCGGCAGCCGAGCACACCCTCGCGCTGCTGCTCGCGCTCACCCGGCAGATCCCGCAGGCGCACCGAGCCCTCAAGGAGGGGCGCTGGGAGCGCTCGCGCTTTGCGGGGCTGGAGCTCGCCGGCAAGACCCTGGGGCTGATCGGCTTCGGCCGGATCGGCCAGCAGGTCGCCCGCCGCGCCCGCGGTTTCGAGATGCGCGTGCGCGCCTTCGACCCGTACGTCGCCGCGGAGCGCTTCCGCGAGCTCGGCGTCGAGCACGCCGAGTCGCTCGACGACCTCCTCGCCGACGCGGACTTCGTCTCGCTGCACTCCACCCTCACGGCGGACACGCGCGGGCTGATCGGGCGCGACCAGTTCGCGTCCATGAAGGACGGCGTCCGGATCGTCGACGTCGCGCGCGGCGAGCTGATCGACGAGGACGCGCTCCTGGAGGCGCTCGCCTCCGGCAAGGTCGCCGGCGCGGCGCTCGACGTCTTCGCCGAGGAGCCGTACTCGGGGCCGCTCCTCGCCCTCGACAACGTCGTCGTCACGCCGCACCTCGCCGCCTCGACGCAGGAGGCGCAGGACCGCGCCGGGGTGATCGTCGCGGAGCAGGTCGCCGCCGCGCTCGAGGACGGCGTCGTCACGAACGCGGTCAACATCCCCGCGGTCGCCGCCGAGGACATGGACGCGCTGGGCCCGTACCTTCCGTTGGCCGCGAAGCTCGGAGCCCTCGCGATCGAGCTCGCAGGCGGCACCGCAGACCGGCTCGACTTCCGCTACCTCGGCGAGCTCTCGGACCGGGACACGCGCATCCTCACCGTCGCCGCCCTGAACGGGGCCTTCCGCGGGCGGGTCGAGGAGGTCGTCAACTACGTGAACGCCCCGCTCGTGGCCGAGGAGCGGGGCATCGAGGTCCGCGAGGAGCAGCGGCGGGCCACGAAGCGCTTCAAGAACCTCATGACCGTCACCGCCGTTGCCGACGGGGTGGAGTTCACGGTCGGCGGGACGATCACCGGCCGCGACGACGAACCGAGGCTCGTCCGCGCGCTCGGCTACGACGTGGAGATCGCGATCGAGCCGATCATGCTCTTCGTCGTCAACGACGACCGGCCCGGAAGGGTCGGCAGGCTCGGCACGATCCTCGGCGAGGCGCAGATCAACATCGCCAACATGGCCGTCTCGCGAAACCGGCCCCGCTCGCGCGCGCTCATGGTGCTGACGCTCGACAGCCCGATCACGCCCGACGTTCTGGAGCGCATCCGCGAGGAGCCCGGCCTGCTCGACCCCCGCGCGATCGCGCTCGAACGTGGAGCCGCCGACGCCTCCGGGTAGCTGGCCCGAGCCGGTGCAGCGGGTCGCCGCGGCGCTCGGCGAGGCCCGGGTGGAGGCGCGGGTCGAGGAGTTCGTCGAGGGCACCCCCACGGCCGCGGACGCCGCGACCGCCACGGGCGCGCCGATCGAGAGCATCGTCAAGTCCCTGGTCTTCGCCGGTGACGGCCGGCCGATCGTCGTCATGGTGCCCGGCGATTGCCGGGCGGACACGGCGAAGGTGGCCGCGGCGGCCGGCTGCGAGCGGGTGAAGGCGGTCGGCGCCGACGCAGTCCAGCGACTGACGGGCTTCCCGCCCGGAGGCGTCGCCCCGTTCCCGCTCCCGGGGATCGACACCATCCTCATCGACCAGGCGCTGCTCGCGCACGAGGTCGTGTGGGTCGGCGCGGGCTCGAGCCGCCACCTGGTGGCGATCGCTCCCGCCGACCTCGCCCGGCTCGCGCGTGCCCGCCCGGCCCAGCTGACCGTGGAGTAACCTTCGACGCATGAAGGCAACAGAGAAGATCTGGATGAACGGCGAGCTCGTGGGCTGGGCGGACGCGAAGATCCACGTCGGCGCGCACGGCCTCCACTACGGATCGGGCGTCTTCGAGGGAATTCGCTGCTACGAGACCGATGCGGGGCCGGCAGTGTTCAGGCTCACACCCCACCTCAAGCGGATGCAGCAGTCCGCGAAGCTTCTCGACATGGAGATTCCGTACTCGACGGAGGAGCTCCGGACGGTCGCGCACGAGCTGATCGCGGTGAACGGACTGACCGAGTGCTACCTGCGCCCGATCGCGTTCTACGGCTACGGCGAGCTGGGCGTCCACCCGGGCTCGAACCCCGTCGACGTCGTGATGATGACGTGGCCGTGGGGCACCTATCTCGGCGAGGAGGCGCTGGAGAAGGGGATTCGTGCCACGGTTTCCTCCTGGAGGCGTATCGGCCCGAACACGGTCCCGCACGTCGCCAAGGCGACCGGCATCTACCTCAACTCGATGCTCGCGGTCCTGGAAGCGACGCGCGCGGGGTACGAGGAGGCGATCCTCCTGACGGAGGACGGGTACGTCGCCGACGGCTCCGGCGAGAACATCTTCGTCGTCAAGGACGAGATCATCTCGACGCCGGACCTCTCTGCCTCGATCCTCCAGGGAATCACACGCCAGGCCGTCATCGAGATCGCGCAGACGCTCGGGTACGCGGTGCACGAGCGCCAGCTCATCCGCTCGGACCTCTACCTCGCCGACGAGCTCTTCATGTGCGGGACCGCCGCCGAGGTGACGCCCGTTCGTTCGGTCGACGATCACGAGGTCGGCGATCCGGGGCCCGTGACGAAGGCGATCCAGGAGGTGTTCTTCGCCGCCGTCCGCGGCCGCGACGAGCGCTTCTCGCGGTGGCTGGAGTACGCGGAGAAGACGCCGGCCGCGCCGGGCTCCTGAGCCCGGCGTCGAGGCCGATCGGCCTCTCGGCGCCCTGGGTCGACGAGCGCGACGAGCTGCTCGTCCTCGACGCCCTGCGCTCGGGCCAGCTCTCGCTGGGGCCGATGGTCGACCGGTTCGAGGCCGCGCTCGCCGACCGCGTCGCGGCACCATTCACCGCGGCCGTCTCGAGCGGGACCGCCGGCCTGCACCTGTGCATGCGCCTCGCCCGGATCGAGCCCGGCGACGAGGTCGTGACGACGCCGTTCTCCTTCGTGGCCTCGGCCAACTGCGCGCTCTACGAGGGCGCCACGCCCGTCTTCGCGGACATCGACCCGGAGACGCTCAACCTCGACCCGGCCGCGGTCGAGGCCGCGGTGACACCGAAAACGAAGGCGATCCTCCCGGTGCACATCTTCGGCTATCCGGCCGAGCTCGCCGAGCTGGAGGCCGTCGCCGCCCGCCACGGGCTGGCCGTCGTCGAGGACGCGTGCGAGGCGCTCGGCAGCGAGTACCGGGGACGCCCCGTCGGCTCTTCCGGCCGCCCGGCCGTCTTCGCCTTCTACCCGAACAAGCAGATGACGACGGGCGAGGGGGGCGCCGTCGCCGTCGCCTCCGAGGACGAGTGGGCGCTCCTCAAGAGCCTGTCCAACCAGGGCCGGAGCGACTCGGGCGAGTGGCTCACGCACGCGAGGCTCGGCTACAACTACCGGCTCGACGAGCTCTCCGCCGCGCTGGGCCTCGCACAGCTTGCGCGTCTCGACGAGATCCTGGCGGCCAGGGCCCGGGTGGCCGCCAGCTACCGCGAGCTCCTCACCGGGCTGGACGGGGTCGAGACACCGCTCGCCGACGACGCCGACCACGTGCGCTCCTGGTTCGTGTACGTCGTCAGGCTCGACGCCGGGGTCGACCGCGACGGGGTGATCGCGCGGCTCGGCGCCGCCGGCGTCGCCTCGAAGCCCTACCTGCCGTCCATCCACCTGCAGCCGTACTACCGGGAGCGCTTCGGCTACCGCGAGGGGATGCTCCCGGTCTCCGAGGACGCGAGCGCCCGCACGCTCGCGCTCCCGTTCCACTCGCGGCTCCCGGCCGACGATCAGGAGCGCGTGGCGGCGGCGCTCGGGCGCGCCCTGGGCTGAGAGGCCCGGCCGGGCACGAGCCGGCACGGCCTCGGCACGCTCTCGTCTCCCATCGACGCGTGGTTGGGCGATAGGCTCGAGCCAACGGGTCGGGGAGGTGGGTCTCCCTCTTCACGGGCCCGCGCGAAGACCGTTAGCGGGCGCCGGCGGGGGCCGGCTTGCGATAATCCGCGTGTGGCGGACGGCGCGCCCCGCATGGTCTTCCTCGGCTTCGGTAAGTATGCGCGCGCGGACAAGATCTACGCGCTCGAGCCGATCCGCGGCGACGACCGCGGGGGAGGGCGGCGGACGCTCGTCTGGGTGGACGGGATCACCGAGCCGATCGTCGCCTCCCGAACCGAGCGCACGATCCTCCACGACATGGGCCAGGACGTCGCCGCCGGGTCGCGGCTCCTCGACGAGGCCCTCGCGTTCGCCGAGCGGATCGCCGAGGACGCGGACAAGGGCCGCGTCGACCTCGGCGACCTCGGTCGGCGGGCACGGAAGCTGCTCGTGGCGAGCGCGAAGCCCGAGGAGCCCGAGCAGCTCTTTTGACCACGCTCGCGCGCGAGTTCTTTGCGCGGAGCGTCCACGACGTCGCGCCGGACCTCGTCGGTTGCACGCTGCACGTCGACGGTGTCGGCGGCCGGATCGTAGAGGTCGAGGCGTACGACCCCGACGATCCGGCGAGCCACGGCTACCGGGGGCCGACTGCCCGCAACCGGGCGATGTTCGGGCCCCCAGGTCACGCCTACGTCTATCGGTCGTACGGGATCCATTGGTGCCTCAACCTCGTCTGCGGGCCCGAGGGCAGCGCCGAGGCGGTGCTCGTCCGGGCACTCGAGCCGACCGCCGGCCTCGAGCTGATGCGCGAGCGGCGGGGCCTGCGCGACGAGCGGCTCCTCTGCGCGGGGCCGGGGAGGCTCTGCCAGGCACTCGGCGTAACCGCAGCCCACGACGGGCTGCCGCTCGACCGACCGCCGTTCGCCCTGGCGGTCGGCGACGAGCCGGCCGAGGTCGCGAACGGCGTGCGCGTCGGGATCACCCGCGCGGCGGAACTCCCGTGGCGGTACGTCCAGGCGGGGTCGCGCTTCCTGAGTCGGCCCCTCTGACTAGGGGCGGGTCGCGCCCTTCCCCTCCCAGTAGGCGTTCAGCGCGCCCTGGCACTTCACGAACCAGACGATCGCCGGGACGATGAAGATGCCGAACGGGAAGAGCCAGAGCCCGGTCCACCCGCTCACGGGCTGCTCCTGGCCGTCCTCCCGGTACATGCGGCCGATCTCGGCCGGGGTGACGAACGCCATCACGACGCCGAGGAGAACCCAGATGACCAGGCCGAGGACGCCGCCGACGCCCTTGTTGGTGTGCCTGCTGATCTCCTCCATCGTCTTGTAGATCCACCACCACCCGTAGAAGCCGAGGGTGACGATGTAGAGCAGGATCCCGAAGCCGATCCCGCGAGGCTGGCCCAGGGGGCCGGTGTTACCGGACGTCGTGACGACCGCGGATTCCGCCATGTGAGCTCCTTCCGTTGACCGCACGATTCTGTCAGGCGGGGAGGACTACCGCCGCCCGACGACGAGGCGGACGGTCATGTTGCGGGTCGCCGCCAGCCCCGCCCGCGGGAACTGCGCGAGGACGACCCTGGGCTTGTGCCCGTCCAGGTACCGCTGGACGACCGCCCCGAGCCTTCGGTTCGCGAGGAGATGCTTGGCCTTCCCGATCCGCATGCCGACGACGTCGGGAACTCTGCCGTTGCCGGCACGGGGGAGCACGATGCGTACGTCGCTCCACGAGGAGAGCGTCCCCGACTTCGGCTTCTGGTCGGTGACGAAGCCGAGCTGCTCGCCCGGCCGCGCCCGCCGCCAGACGACGTCCGGCGTCAGCGGCATCGAGAGCAGCTGGCTCTTCGCCTGTGCGAGCCTGGTCCCAATCACGTTGGGGACGTCCACCTCGTTCGGCTTGCAGTCGGCCTCGGCCTCGGGCCCGGTGCCGGCGAAGTAGAGGATCTGGCGAACGTTCCGGCAGTTGCCGTTGTCGAGCATCGTCTTGTTGTTGCGAAAGACGACCTGCCGTGCAACGACCGAGTCGTAGGACGGGTAGGGGAAGCTCTCGGGCGCCTCGTCGAGGTGGGCGAGCGCTCGCTTGGCGAACGACCGCCAGATGAGCGCCGGGAACGTCCCGCCGGCGACGGGATCGCCCTTGAACTCGGTCTCCATCGGGATGAGCCGGTTCGGGTACCCGACCCAGACGGCGACTGCGAGCTGGGGCGTGTAGCCGACGAACCAGGCGTCGCCGTAGTTCTCGGTCGTCCCCGTCTTGCCCGCGACCGGCCGGTCGTCGAGCGCCGCCCGCTGCCCGGTGCCCTCGGAGACGACGCGCTGGAGGATCGAGTTGACGATGGCGGCGTCGTTCTCGTCCACCGCCGGCCTCTCGACCGGGTCGTTGACGTCCGCCGAGTTCTCGTCCTCGACGCGGAGCACTGCCCGCGGGGTGTTGCCGAGCACGGAGCCGTCCACTCGGCGGCCGCCGTTCGCGAGGGACGCGAACGCGCGCGCCATTTCGAGCGGGCTCACGGCCTCGACACCGAGACCGATCGCAAAGTAGTCCTCGAGCGGCCGCGTCACGCCGAGCTTGTGCGCGGTATTGGCAACCGCCCTCGGCCCGACCTGGGCCGTGAGCTGAGCGTACACCGAGTTGTCCGACTGGATCATCGCCTCCTGGAGGTCGATCCGGCCGAGGTAGGAGCCCTCGTAGTTGCTCACCTTCCAGAGCTTGTCGCCGAGGTTGATCACCGTCGGCTCCGAGGTGAAGACGGTCTGCGGCGAGATCCCCTGGGAGACCGCCGACGTGAGGACGAACGGCTTGAAGGCCGAGCCGGTCTGGCGCTGGCCCTGCACGGCGAGGTTGAACTGGCTCTTGCGGAAGCTCTCGCCGCCGACCATCGCGAGCACCCGCCCGTCCCGCGGGTCGATGGCGACGAGCGCCGCCGTGGGCCCGTTCGGGTCCTTGAGCCACTGGTCGATCGAGTTGCGGGCGATCCGCTGCAGGTCGAGGTCGATCGACGTGTAGATCTTGAGCCCGCCGCCGAAAACCTGACCCGAGCCGTAGTAGGGGACGAGCTGCTGCTTGACGTACTCGGCGAAGTAGCCGACGCGGCCCTTCGAGCCCGGCAGGCCGATCTCGTCCGCCGTGGGCAGCGGTGACTCGTCGGCCTCGCGGTAGTCGCTCGGGGTGATCAGGCCCTGCTCGAGCATGAGCCTGAGCACCGTTGTCCGGCGGGACTTCGCCGCCTCGGGGCTGCTCGCCGGGTCGTAGGCCCCCGGGCTGGCGGGAAGCCCGGCGAGGAGGGCGGCCTCGGGGAGGGTGAGCTCCCTCGCGTGCTTGTCGAAGTAGACGCGCGAGGCCATCTCGATCCCGTACGCGCCGTTCCCGAAGTAGATCGTGTTGAGGTAGGCGGTCAGGATCTTGTCCTTCGACCAGCGCTGCTCGAGCTGCCAGGCGAGCGCGGCCTCCTTCAGCTTCCGGCTGACCGTGCGCTCCTGCTTCGTGTACTGGTTCTTCACGAACTGCTGCGTGATCGTCGAGCCGCCCTGGACGACGTCCTGGGAGCGGAGATCGGCCCAGACCGCACGCGCCATGCCCTGGATGTCCACGCCCCGATGCTCCCAGAAGCGGCGGTCCTCGACGGCCACGATCGCCTGCTTCATTACGGGGGCGATCTGCTCCGACTCGACGAGGATCCTGCTCTCGGAGCCCCGGAGCACGGCGAGAACTGTTTTCCCGTCGGACGCGTAGATGTAGCCGAGCCGCTCGGCACGGCGCTCGTTCCCCGGCTCGAGCTGGGGCAGCTCGCTTGCGATCGAGCTCACGAGCCCATAGGTGAACGACACCGTCATCAGACACGCGATGACGGTGAGGAGCGCGAGGAACCGAAGCTTGCGGATCCGGCGAGGGCGCCTGGCGGCGCCGCGCCTACGTCTTCCGAGCAGCACGAAGCTGGAAAGTCTATCGGCGGGGCAGCGCCGTCCGGTCGCTCAGGCGGCCGTGCCGCTGACGATGATCGGCTGCTGCTGGGACCGCTCGACGCCGCCGGCCTGCTCGATCGTGACCGCCACGATCGCCCCCTCCGGCACGGGCGCGTTCAGGGGGACGACGGTGGTGCTGCCGGCGCCGCCCGAGAAGAGGCCGGCGGGCACTGCCTCGCCGTCCTCGATCACCCAGGCCTCGTACGTGTGGGCCTCGGGTGCGTCGTCGAGCCCGAAGACGAGCAGGTGGCCCTCCTGCGTCTCGCCGTCGACGACGAGCACTCCGTTCGCGCCGTCGAGCGGGACGCGCTCGGCGCTCGGGTCGGCGAGCATGATCGCGAGCTCCTCGTCGCGGTGCTGCTCCGCTCTGAGGTCGTCGACCTCCTGAGAGAGGTCGGCAGCCCAGAAAGCGAGCCCGACCGCGGCGCATCCGGCTGCGACCGCCACGGCCGCCGCGGCCGGGAGGGCCCAGCGGCGCCGGGGCGCGAGGGCCACGACCCGGGGAGGTGCGCGGCCTGCCTCCGCGAGGATCCGCTCGCGCAGGCCCGGGGAGGGGGCTCGAGCGTCGGTCTCGTAGGCGAGCTCGGCGACGGCCGCCTGGAAGCCCGCTACCTGCTCGTGGCACTCCTGGCAGTGCGCGAGGTGCTGCTCGAACGCCGCGAGGTCGGCGTCGTCGAGGGCGTCGAGAGCGTACGCGGCGCTCAGCTCGTGGATCTCGGCTCGTTCCATTCCTCTTCTCTCAGGTCGTCCTCCGCGAGCAGCTCGCGGAGACTGGCGAGGCCGGAGAACATCCGGCTCTTGATCGTGCCGAGCGGCTCGCCGAGGCGGTCTGCGAGCTCGGACTGGGTGAAGCCGCCGTAGTAGGCAAGCTCGAGGGCCTCGCGCTGCTTGTCGGGGAGCCGCTTGAGCGCCTCCTGGATCCGTGCGCGCCGAAGCCGCCGCCAGGCCTCCACCTCCGTGTCGTCGCCGACCTCGGTCGGCGCGGTCTCCAGCGGCTCGGCCCGCCGCGGCTGCTCCCGGCGAACGACGTCGACCGCACGCCGGTGGATCAGCGTGAGGATCCACGTGCTCGCCTTCGCCCGCTCGGCGACGAAGCGCGCGGCGGAGCGCCAGACGGCGAGGAACCCCTCCTGCACAGCGTCCTCGGCGAGCGCCGGGTCGCGGACGATCCGGAGCGCCAGGCCGTAGGCCACGCGGCCGAAGCGGTCGTAGAGCTCGGCGAGCGCCTCCTCGTCGGCGCGCGCGACCAAGGCGACGAGCGCCTCGTCCGAGAGGTGAGCGAGCCCTCGTCCCATGAGTCCACGCCCCGACCGGGGGCCGCTCAACGCTAGCACGCCGTCCATGTGCCGTATTCGAGCCGCGGGAGACGTCCGGTTCGGCGCTCCCAGCTTATGATCGGGCGGCGATGGCCGCCCCCGACCTCGTAGCCGAGCTCACCAGGAACGCCGTGGACGTGCTCCCGGGCGGCGAGCTCGAACGCAAGCTCGCAGCCGGGCGCCCGCTGCGCGTGAAGCTCGGCATCGACGTGACCGCCCGGCACGTCCACGTCGGGCACGCGATCCCGCTGCAGCGCATGGCCGCCTTCCAGCGCGCCGGCCACGTCGGCGTCCTCATCATCGGCGACTACACGACCCGCATCGGCGACCCGTCGGGCCGCTCGAGCGAGCGGCCGATCCTCTCCGACGACGAGATCGACCGGAACGCCACCACCTACCTGGCGCAGGCGGCCCAGATCGTGGACACGAGCGCCGAGGCGCTCGAGGTGCGGATGAACGGCGAGTGGCTCTCGCAGCTCGACTTCGCCGAGGTCGTGCGTCTCACGCGGACGATCACCGTCGCGCGCCTGCTCGAGCGCGACGACTTCCAGCAGCGCTTCGCCGCCAAGACGCCCATCTCGGTCTCGGAGCTCCTCTACCCCTTCATGCAGGCATACGACTCGGTGGCCGTCCAGGCCGACGTGGAGCTGGGCGGGACCGACCAGCTCTACAACCTCCTGGCTGGCCGCGACGTCATGCAGGCCTACGGGCTCGAGCCGCAGGTCGCGCTCACGACGCCGCTCCTGATCGGGCTCGACGGACGCAAGATGAGTGCGTCGCTCGGCAACTACATCGGGCTGACCGACCCGCCGGAGGAGCAGTTCGGCAAGACGATGCGGATCTCGGACGAGCTCCTGCCCGAGTACTACCGGCTCGTCCTGGAGTCTGACGCCGACCCGGCCGCGCTCGAGCCGATGGAGGCGAAGCTCGCGCTTGCGCGCTTCCTCGTCACCCGTTCGCACGGCGAGGAGGCCGCCCGGGAGGCCGAGGCGCACTTCACGCGCGTCGTCCGCGAGGGGCGCGCTCCCGACGAGGTGCAGGAGGCCGCTCTCCCCGCCGGCGACCCGGTGCACATGCCGGCGCTGATCCGCGACGTCTTCGGCCTCTCGACGAGCGAGGCGAGGCGGATGATCGCTCAGGGCGGGGTGAAGCTGAACGGCTCTCCCTCCGGCGATCTCGACCTTCCACGCGACTCGCTCGCCGGCGCCCTCCTGCAGGTCGGGAAGCGGCAATTCGTGCGCCTTCGCGCGGCTTGAGCCGTTCTCGGCTGCGACCGTTTGACAGCCCTTCGGGCGCTGCTATCATTGTCCAGCCGCCCTTACGGCTGCACGCAACGGAAACCCACGAGAGACGGAGAGTCCTTCGGCCGAAGTCTGATACGACCGAGTATCACTTCCTCCAAGGGTCTCCCGTGCGAGTGGAGACCTTTTTCGTGGCAGCCTCGAGGCGCCCGGTCTTTGAAAACTCAACAGCGTGAACGTCGAGAACCTCGCGCGCTTCGGCGCGGGAGGTCTATGAACCCGTCTCCTCTCAACGAGGGGACTTTTGAGCTCAAGCTCGAAACTGAACCGTTAGCAACCAGGCCCTCGGGCCTGAATGCGAAAGGTCTTCACGGAGAGTTTGATCCTGGCTCAGGACGAACGCTGGCGGCGCGCCTAACACATGCAAGTCGAGCGAGAACCTGGGCTTCGGCCCTGGGGAAAGCGGCGAACGGGTGAGTAACACGTGGGTAACCTGCCCTCGGCACCGGGATAGCCCGGGGAAACCCGGATTAATACCGGACAGCCTCATCGGCCCTCGGGTCGATGAGAAAAGGTGGCTTCGGCTTCCGGCTGAGGATGGGCCCGCGGCCGATTAGCTTGTTGGTGGGGTAATGGCTCACCAAGGCTCCGATCGGTAGCTGGTCTGAGAGGACGATCAGCCACACTGGGACTGAGACACGGCCCAGACTCCTACGGGAGGCAGCAGTGGGGAATCTTGCGCAATGGGCGAAAGCCTGACGCAGCGACGCCGCGTGCGGGAAGAAGGCCTTCGGGTTGTAAACCGCTTTCAGGAGGGACGAGGCTACTCGGGTTAATAGCCCAGAGGGTGACGGTACCTCCAGAAGAAGCCCCGGCTAACTACGTGCCAGCAGCCGCGGTAATACGTAGGGGGCTAGCGTTGTCCGGATTTATTGGGCGTAAAGAGCGCGTAGGCGGCCGAGTAAGTCCGACGTGAAATCTGGAGGCTCAACCTCCAGCGGTCGTTGGAAACTACTCGGCTAGAGTCCGGAAGAGGAGAGTGGAATTCCTGGTGTAGCGGTGAAATGCGCAGATATCAGGAAGAACACCGATGGCGAAAGCAGCTCTCTGGGACGGTACTGACGCTGAGGCGCGAAAGCGTGGGGAGCGAACAGGATTAGATACCCTGGTAGTCCACGCCGTAAACGATGGGTGCTAGGTGTGGGCGGTGTCGACTCCGCCCGTGCCGAAGCTAACGCATTAAGCACCCCGCCTGGGGAGTACGGCCGCAAGGCTAAAACTCAAAGGAATTGACGGGGGCCCGCACAAGCAGCGGAGCATGTGGTTTAATTCGACGCAACGCGAAGAACCTTACCAGGGCTTGACATGCACGGGAATGTCGTAGAAATACGGCAGCCCTTCGGGGCTCGTGCACAGGTGGTGCATGGCTGTCGTCAGCTCGTGTCGTGAGATGTTGGGTTAAGTCCCGCAACGAGCGCAACCCCTGTCCTTAGTTGCCAGCGGATAATGCCGGGGACTCTAGGGAGACTGCCGGTGACAAACCGGAGGAAGGTGGGGATGACGTCAAGTCATCATGCCCCTTATGCTCTGGGCTACACACGTGCTACATTGGCCGGTACAAAGGGCTGCAAACCCGTGAGGGGGAGCGAATCCCAAAAAGCCGGTCCCGGTTCGGATTGGAGGCTGAAACCCGCCTCCATGAAGGCGGAGTTGCTAGTAATCGCGGATCAGCAACGCCGCGGTGAATACGTTCTCGGGCCTTGTACACACCGCCCGTCACACCACGAAAGCCGGCAACACCCGAAGCCGGTGTCCTAACCCGCAAGGGAGGGAGCCGTCGAAGGTGGGGTTGGTGATTGGGGTGAAGTCGTAACAAGGTAGCCGTAGCGGAAGCTGCGGCTGGATCACCTCCTTTCTAGGGACGCCGGGAGCTCCAACTCCCGCAGGCGCCCGGCCCGTCGATGCTTCGGCCATGCGGCCGACTCGTCCGGTGTCCGGGCTCGCCTAGATCACACGTCGACCTCGACGTTCCACGCTGTTGAGTTTTGAGAGACCGGCCCTCGGGCCGGGGCTTCTCGAGCGGGATCGCCCGCGCGCACCTTGAAAACTCCATAGCGGCAAACACGGTGTTCTTCATGATCAAGAGACAAAGAGCACACGGTGGATGCCTTGGCGCCAGGAGCCGATGAAGGACGTGGGCGGCTGCGTTAAGCCCGGGTGAGGAGCTGACCATCCATTGACCCCGGGATCTCCGAATGGGGAAACCTACGCACGGTAATGCGTGCGTGTCCCTGCCTGAATCCATAGGGCAGGGATGGCAAGCCGGTGAACTGAAACATCTTAGTAACCGGAGGAAAGGAAAGAAACCTCGACTCCCTGAGTAGTGGCGAGCGAAAGGGGAAGAGCCCAAACCCGCGTGTCGTGATAGGCGGCAGCCGTTGTCACGCGGGGGTTGTAGGGCTCGTCTGGATCCGTCTGCCGGCGGGTCGGGAAGTTACAAAATCAATCGCTAGTCGAAGCGGGTGGAAACTCGCGCCATAGGAGGTAATAGCCCTGTAGGCGAAAGCGGTTGGTCTTCCTGGACGAGCTCCTGAGTACGGCCGGGCACGGGAAACCCGGTCGGAATCTGCGGGGACCACCCCGTAAGGCTAAGTACTCCCTGGCGACCGATAGTGAACTAGTACCGTGAGGGAAAGGTGAAAAGCACCCCGGAAGGGGAGTGAAATAGTACCTGAAACCGTGTGCTTACAAGCGGTCGGAGCAGGCTAGTCCTGTGACGGCGTGCCTTTTGCATAATGAGCCAGCGAGTTGCTGTTCGACGGCGAGGTTAAGGAAACGGAGCCGTAGCGAAAGCGAGTCCGAATAGGGCGATTTAGTCGTCGGATGCAGACCCGAAACTGAGTGATCTACCCATGGGCAGGTTGAAGCGGGGGTAAGACCCCGTGGAGGACCGAACCGACTTAGGTTGAAAACTGAGCGGATGACCTGTGGGTCGGAGTGAAAGGCTAATCAAACTCAGAGATATCTGGTTCTCCCCGAAATATATTTAGGTATAGCGTCACGCGTTCAGCGTCGGCTGTAGAGCACTGCTTGGGCTAGGGGGCCTACCAGCTTACCGAACTCAGGCAAACTCCGAATACCGACGTTCCAGAGCGTGGCAGTCAGAGTGCGGGGGATAAGCTTCGTGCTCAAAAGGGAAACAGCCCAGACCGTCGGCTAAGGTCCCTAATTCCTGACTAAGTGGGAAACGATGTCTGAGTGCCGAGACAACCAGGAGGTTGGCTTAGAAGCAGCCACCCTTTAAAGAGTGCGTAACAGCTCACTGGTCAAGTGTTCGGGCGCGGACAATGTAACGGGGCTCAAGTCAGGAACCGAAGCCACGGACTTCGAGCTTGCTCGGAGTGGTAGGGGAGCGTTCCCACGCCCGCGAAGCGGCGGCGTGAGCTAGCCGTGGAGGCGTGGGAAGTGAGAATGCTGGCACGAGTAACGAAAGAGGGGTGAGAAACCCCTCCGCCGAATGCCCAAGGGTTCCTGAGTAAAGCTAATCTGCTCAGGGTTAGTCGGGACCTAAGCCGAGGCCGAAAGGCGTAGGCGATGGACAACCGGTTGATATTCCGGTACCACGTACCCACCGCTTGACCGAAGGGGGGACGGGGTAGGCTAGGGAAACCCAGGCGATGGTCGTCCTGGGGTAACCGCGTAGGGCGGCCGGTAGGTAAATCCGCCGGCCAGCAAGCCTGAGACGGGATGCCGAGCCCTTAATCGGGCGAAGTTCCTGAAGCCATGCCTCCGAGAAAATCCTCTAGGAAGGTGGGGCGTGCCCGTACCTAAACCAACACAGGTGGGCAAGTAGAGAATACTAAGGCGATCGGAAGAACCCTCGTTAAGGAACTCGGCAAAATGGCCCCGTAACTTCGGGAGAAGGGGCGCCCCGGTAGGGTGAGGAATCTTCTCGGTTCCGAGCCCGAGGGGGCCGCAGTGAAACGGCCCAAGCGACTGTTTACCAAAAACACAGGTCTCTGCGAAGTCGAAAGACGACGTATAGGGGCTGACGCCTGCCCGGTGCCGGAAGGTCACGCGGAGAGGTTAGCCATTCGGCGAAGCCTCAAAGCCAAGCCCCGGTAAACGGCGGCCGTAACTATAACGGTCCTAAGGTAGCGAAATTCCTTGTCGGGTAAGTTCCGACCTGCACGAATGGCGTAACGACTTGGGCGCTGTCTCAACGAGGGATCCGGTGAAACTGTAGTCTCGGTGAAGATACCGAGTACCCGTGGTTGGACGGAAAGACCCCGTGAACCTTTACTGCAGCTTGATGTTGGAGTCTGGGATGCGTTGTCCAGGATAGGTGGGAGCCTGTGAAGCGGAGGCGCCAGCCTTCGTGGAGGCAATCTTGGGATACCACCCTTCGTGTTCCGGGCTTCTAACCCGATACCGTGATCCGGGTCGGGAACAGCGTCAGGTGGGCAGTTTGACTGGGGCGGTCGCCTCCTAAAATGTAACGGAGGCGCGCAAAGGTTCCCTCAGCACGGTTGGAAATCGTGCGTAGAGTGTAAAGGCATAAGGGAGCTTGACTGTGAGACTGACAAGTCGAGCAGGTGCGAAAGCAGGCCTTAGTGATCCGGCGGTAGAGAGTGGAATTGCCGTCGCTCAACGGATAAAAGGTACTCCGGGGATAACAGGCTCATCCTTCCCAAGAGTCCACATCGACGGAAGGGTTTGGCACCTCGATGTCGGCTCGTCGCATCCTGGGGCTGGAGTAGGTCCCAAGGGTTGGGCTGTTCGCCCATTAAAGCGGTACGCGAGCTGGGTTCAGAACGTCGTGAGACAGTTCGGTCCCTATCCACCATGGGCGTTGGAGGCTTGAGAGGAGTCGTCCCTAGTACGAGAGGACCGGGACGAACAGACCTCTGGTGTATCAGTCGTCGTGCCAACGGCGCTGCTGGTTAGCCACGTCTGGATGGGATAACCGCTGAAAGCATCTAAGCGGGAAGCCCACCTCGAGATGAGGCCTCCCATCCCCTCGAGGGAGTAAGGGTCGTGGGAGACCACCACGTTGATAGGCGGGACGTGCAAGCACAGCAATGTGTTCAGCGGACCCGTACTAATTACCCGAGGTCTTGATTTGAACACCGTCATAAAGTCGCTATGGAGTTTTGAGGGTGTGCGGGGAGTCACCTGCACACGAGCCTCACAATTTCCGGTGGTCATAGCGGCGGGGAAACACCTCTTCCCATTCCGAACAGAGAAGTTAAGCCCGCCCGCGCCGATGGTACTCGGAGGGCAACCTCCCGGGAGAGTAGGTCGCCGCCGGTCTTTTTCTGGACGAGGGTCGCCGTGAGGCGGCCCTCGCTCGTTTCCGTGCCCATGGACGGGGCTCTCGGCACCAAGAAAGGACAGAAACGTCCGCCGGCGGGAAGGAGCGCCCCGGCCGGACGGCGCCTAGGCGGCGCGAAGCCTGTCGCGCCACTCCGGGTCGAGCGCGCGCAGGCTTGAGACCCGCACGCCGACCGGCGGATGGGTGACGAACATCGCCGCCAGCCCCACCGGCTCGAAGGGGTTGACGACGTAGAGCGGCTCTGTCACGGGGCTCCCCTGGAAGCGGACCAGCTCCTCGGCCTGCTCGATCCGCACGAGCGCGTCGGCGAGCAGGTGCGGGGACTCGCAGAGCTTCGCCGCCAGCAGGTCGGCCGCGAGCTCGCGCTTGGGAGAGAGGAAGACCTGCACGATGCTCGCGGCCACGGGCCCGAGGACGAAGAGGAGCGCCCGCTCGAGGAAGCCGCCGATGCGGCTCGCTTCGACGAGCCAGCCGGCGATCAGCACGACCGGCGTCTGGACGAGCGAGTCGCGGTGTCGCGCGTGGGCGACCTCGTGGGCGAGGACGCCCTCGAGCTCGGCCGGCGAGAGGAGCGTGACGAGGCCCTGCGTGACCGCGATCCCCGAGGCACCGGCTCCGCGGCCGACGGAGAGCGCCCGGGGATGGCCGTCCGCGATCAGGTAGAGCTTCGGCCGCTCGACGGTCGCGAGCATGGCGAGCCGCTCGGCCGCTCGAGTGAAGGGCCGGTGCCTCGGCGAACTGGAGCTCCCGGGCCCCGAGGGAGGCGAGGATCACACGCGGGCCGTACCAGAAGACGGTCGCCGCCATGAGCAGCCCGACGACGAGGAAGACGCTCCCGAGCCGGAGGCCGCCCAGCCACCACCCCAGCGCGAAGAGGCCGCCTGCGAAGACGCCGTACAGGAGGAGCGCCTTCAGGATGTTGCGCGCGGCGAGGAGCCTGCTGCGCATCGGGCCGCGCCTAGGGCTCGCCTTCGCTCTCTGCCAGACCCCGCGGCGGCCAGTCGGGCTCCGGGGCGTCGCAGCGGCTCGAGCAGTGGAGGGAGGCGATGTTCTGGAGCGGCACCAGGATGTGCCCGTTCAGCTCGAGGTGCGGGATGCCGGCGACGGCGCAGTAGGCCGTGAGCGTGCCCTCCTGGTACTCGCCGCCGAAGAGCTCCACCTCGACCTGCTCGCCGGTGTACTTGTTGGTGTAGTCCTCCACGCGCTCAGTCTAGCCGCGTGATCGCTCCATCCCTGACGTCCACCCGCGAGAGGCGGGCATTCGGCTCGACCCGGTAGAGCTTTCGATACGCGTGCACCTCCATGCCGGCCGCGACGGCCTGGATCGCGCGGATCGGGCCGCCGTGGGACACGACGAGGATCTCCCGATCCGGGTGGGACTCGGCGATTCGGTGGAGCCCGGCGAGGACGCGCTCGGACATCGCCGCGTAGCTCTCGCCGTCCTCCCAGCCCTCGCCCCCGGCGAGCCAGCGCGCGAAGCCGTCGGGGAACCGCTCCTGCACCTGTTCCCGGCTGAGGCCGGCCCAGCCGCCGACGTCCACTTCCCGCAGGTCCTCGACGGCGACGGGCTCGAGCCCGAGCCGGGCACCGACCACCGCAGCCGTGTCGAGGGCTCGGCGCAGCGGGCTGGAGTAGATGGCGTCGAGCCGGGCGGCGGCCGCCAGCTCCTCGGCGAGCGCCTCCGCCTGTTGCCGTCCGAGGTCGGTGAGGGGCCGATCGATCCGTCCCTGGAACCGGTTCGCGGCATTCCAGTCGCTCTCACCGTGGCGGACCAGGTGGACGGTCGTCACTCGGGAAGCCGTCGGATGACCGCCTCCTCGCCGGCGCTGAACGCGCGCCGCCGCTCCTCGTCCTCGGGGTCGACCATGTGGCCGTCGCGCCCGACGTAGCCGCCGGTCCCGCCGACGACGAGCAGGACGAGGTTTTCGGCGCCTGCGTTCCAGACCCGCCGGGGGGAGATCGACTCCACGTGGACGACGCCGCCCGGCCCGAGCTCGAAGCGCTCGCCCTCGACCTCGAAGCCGGCGGTACCGCGGTGGACGAAGTAGAGCTCGTCCTGCCGGTCGTGGAAGTGCTCGAACCAGCCGGTCTGCGGGGGCAGCACCATGGCGTTGACGCCGAAGGCGGTGATTCCCAGCTCCCGGCGGACCTTGCGGAAGACACCCTTGCCGAGCTCGTCGATCGTGGAGCGGGAGTAGGACATGGAGAGATGGTAGGAGTTCGGAACTGGCCCGGCGGGGGGTAGAAGCGGTGCGGGTCGGCGTATACGCTCACAGCAATGCGGCGACCACTGAGGGGGGCGGTCATCTTCCGGCGTTCGAGCCTGCCGCTCGCGGTGCTGGTCGCCATGGTCGCCTTCTTCGCGGCCGCCGGTGTGGCCCGCGCCGGAGCCGTCACCGTCCCGGACGGCGACGACGTCGCCGGGCCCCTCGACATCCGCTCCGTCTCGCACGGGCACACGGGCGCGAAGCTCACGCACACGATTCGGACCTACGCGGGCTGGCGGCTCGCCCTCCTCGGCCCCAAGACACCCAACTACTTCCTGCTCGAGCTGAGCACGAGAGGGGGTCCCGCACCGGAGCGGAGCATCCTCGTGTTCGCGCGGAAGGGCCGTCTCGTCGCCCTGGTCTTCGGCCCGGGCCCGAAGCGGCGCTACATCGGCGCCGCCTCGGTGAAGCGGCCGAACCGCCACATGATCCGCATCACGCTCACGCGCAAGCAGATCGGGAGCCCGGCCGGCTACAAGTGGCAGGCGTTTTCCTACTTCAAGTCGAAGACGACCTGCCGGCGCGGCTGCTTCGACCCCGGCCCGAGAGTGCTGCACGACATCCGCGCACCCAAGATCGTCTTCCCGCAGCCGGCGCCCCCGGCCGGCTCAACGGACTACAACCTCGACTTCACCGTCACCGACCCGGGCGGGGCGACGCTGGCGTCCGGGGTTGACAGGTGGGAGCTTCAGCACCGGAATGCGCCCGGGGAGAGCTGGACGGACGTCCTCGTCCAGGGCAACGACGCTGGTCCCCAGAGCTTCCACTTCTTCGCCGACGCCCTGGGCGACTCGGATCAGTTCCGCGTCGTCGCCTGGGACGCCCAGAACAACCGGCGGGTCAGCCCGGTCCGCACTGTCCTGACGACGCCGTAGCGGCCTGGCGGGGCCGGTAGGCTGCCGCCGTGGACCTCGGCCTCAGCGATCGCGTCTGCGTCGTCACGGGCTCGACCGCCGGCATCGGCCTCGAGACCGCCCGGCTGCTGGCCGCCGAGGGAGCCCGCGTCGTCGTCTCCGGCCGCGACCCCGGCCGCGTCGAGGAGGCCCTGAACGAGACCGGGGCGACGCTCGGAATCGCCGCGAATCTCGCCCGCCCCGAGGCGCCGGCCGAGCTGATCGCCCGCGCCGAGGGAGAGCTCGGCCGGGTCGACTGCCTCGTCAACAACGTCGGGCTCGCAGTCCAGATCGGCTTCGAGGAGCTCACGGATGCCGACTGGGAGCGGATGTGGCAGCTGAACGTCATGAGCTACGTTCGCGCGATCCAGGCCGTGCTCCCCGGGATGCGCGAGCGCCGCGCGGGACGCATCGTCAACGTCAGCTCGACGGCCGGCAAGCGGCCCTCGGCGTCGATGCCGGACTACAGCGTCACGAAGGCGGCCGTGCTCTCGCTCTCCCGACTCGTCGCCGACCTCTACGCCGCCGACGGCATCCTCGTCAACGCGATCACCCCCGGACCGACCGCCTCCCCGGCCTGGCTCGCGCCGGGCGGCCTCGCCGACCAGGCATCCGAGCGCTCCGGGAAGTCCCGCGAGGACGTGCTCGCAGGCGTCGCCAAGGGGAGGCCGCTCGGCCGCCTCGCCCAGCCGGAGGAGATCGCGGCCGTGATCGTCTTCCTCTGCTCGGACCGCGCCGGCTACGTGACGGGGGCGGCCTGGAGCGCGGACGGGGGAACGGTCCCCATCATCATCTAGCGGTAGCGTAGGCGGCATGCCGGATCTCGCGGGAAGGGTGGCCGACGGCTTCGAGGCGCGCGTGCGCGAGGAGGAGGAGAGCCGACTCGCCCCGCTCGCCGTGCGGAGCTACGAGACGCGAGGCCGCGCCCACGCCGAGGAGGAGGAGGAGTGCCGCCTCAGGACGCCGTTTCAGCGAGACCGCGACCGGATCGTCCACAGCAAGGCGTTCCGCCGCCTCACGCACAAGACGCAGGTCTTCATCGACCCGCAGGGCGACCACTACCGCACCCGGCTCACGCACACGCTCGAGACGGCCGGGATCTCCCGCACGGTCGCCCGCGCCCTGCGGCTGAACGAGGACCTGGCCGAGGCGATCGCGCTCGGGCACGACCTCGGGCACGCCCCGTTCGGGCACACGGGCGAGGAGGCGCTCGACCAGGCGCTCGCGGAGCGCTTCGGCCGCCGCTTCCGCCACAACGAGCAGTCCCTCCGGGTCGTCGAGGTGCTCGAGCGCGACGGGCGCGGCCTCAACCTGACCCGGGAGACGCGCGACGGCATCCTTCGGCACACCGGCCCCGGCGAGCCGTCGACGCTCGAGGGGAAGATCGTGCGCCTGGTCGACCGGGTCGCCTACATCAACCACGACATCGACGACGCCGTCCGCGCGGGCATCCTCGGCCCGCGCGAGCTCCCGCAGGACGAGATCGCCCTCCTGGGCGAGCGGGGCTCGCGCCGGATCGACACGCTCGTCCACGACCTCGTCGAGGCCTCGGCCGCGGCCGGCGACATCGTCCAGAGCGAGGAGATCGGCCGGGCGATGCTCGAGCTCCGCGCGTTCATGTTCGAGCGGGTCTACCTCGGCCCGACGGCCGAGGAGCAGCGCGCCCTCGCGGTGGCCACCGTTCGACGCATCTTCGACCGCCTCGTCGAGCACCCGGAGGAGCTCCCGCAGGGTCGGCCCGGCGACGTCCCCCAGCGGGTGACCGACTACGTGGCGGGCATGACCGACCGCTTCGCGCTCGCGTGGCCGTAATCACGCACGGGTCGATCGAGGAGGTGAAGGCGGCCGCCGACATGGTCGAGATCGTCGGCGCCCGGACGCAGCTCCGCCGCAGCGGCGCCCAGTGGAGCGGCCGGTGCCCGTTTCACGAGGAGAAGACGCCGAGCTTCTCGGTCGACCCGGTGGGGAAGCTCTTCCATTGCTTCGGCTGCGGCAAGGGCGGCGACCTGATCACGTTCGTGCGCGAGACGGAGGGGCTCGACTTCGTCCAGGCGGTCGAGTGGCTCGCCGACCGCTACCGCATCACGCTCTCCTACGAGGAGACTTCGCCGCAGGACGAGGCCCGCCGCGCCCGGCGCGAGCGGCTCCTGGCCCTCCTCGAGCAAGCGGCTTCCTTCTACGAGCGCTACCTCTGGGACGCGGAGGCCGGGGAGCCGGTGCGCGCCTACCTGGCCGAGCGGGGCCTGGGGGAGGAGGTCTCCCGCGCCTTTCGCCTCGGGCTCTCGCCCGGCGGCTCCGTCCTCGCGCAGAAGGCGCGCGGCAAGGGCTACGCGCACGACGAGCTCGTCGCCGCCGGCCTCGTCAACCGCCGCGGGAACGACTACTTCGCGGACCGCCTGGTCTTCCCCCTCGCCGACGCGCGCGGCCGCGTACTCGGGTTCGGCGCGCGGCGGCTTCGCGAGGACGACCCCATCCCCGCGAAGTACGTGAACTCCCCCGAGGGCGAGGTCTTCCGCAAGGGCGCGATCGTCTACGGGCTCGACCGCGCGCGGGCCACCGTCGCCAAGGAGGACAGAGCCCTCGTGGTCGAGGGGTACACCGACGTGCTCGCCCTCCACCAGGCGGGCCTCCCCTCGGTCGTCGCCTCGATGGGCACCGCGCTCACGGAGCCCCAGCTCAAGGAGCTGCGGCGCCTCGCCCGTCACCTCTACCTCTGCTTCGACTCCGACGCGGCCGGCGAGGCGGCGACGCTCCGGGGGATGGAGCTGGCGGTCCGCGCCGGGTTCGACGTCCGCGTCGTCAGGCTTCCGCCCGGGCTCGACCCGGCCGACGCGGCCGACGGCTTCGAGGAGCGCCTGGCCGACTCGGTCGGCTACCTGCGCCACCGCGTGGACACCGAGCTCTCGCGCCACTCCAGGCAAGAGGCGTACGAGCTCGTGGAGAAACTCATCGCCGACGCCCCGCCCGGACCCGAGCGCGAAGAGGTCGCCCGGTACGCGTCCGACCGGCTCGGCGTGCCGATCCGGCTCGCGGCGGGAAGCGCGGCAGTCGTCGGCCGGGTCTCGCCCAAGCTCCTGGAGGCCGGCGAGCGCCTCGAGCGGCGCCTGCTCGCCGCCTGCACGACCTCGCCGGAGCTCGTCGACCGCTACCTGGCGCCCCTCGACGACCGCCATTTCGACAGCGAGCTGCACCGCCGCCTTCGCCGCCACCTCGTCGACGGCGGCGAGGCGGAGGGCGAGCTCGTCGCCGCCCTGGCCGAGCTCCGCGCCACGGCGGCGGCCGAGCAGCTGGAGGAGGATTCCGCCCGCGAGCTCTTCCTGCGGCTCGAGGAGCGGCTCGTCCAGCGGGAGCTCGACGAGGAGGTCCGGGGAGGCGACACGAAGCGCGTGCTCGAGCTCCAGCAGGTGCTCCGGCGCATCCGCGAGGCGAGGGAAGAAGGCGCCACGGAGCTTCGCTAGACTTTTGCAGCCGAGCGATCCCCGGTAGCTCAATTGGCAGAGCATCCGGCTGTTAACCGGAGGGTTGTTGGTTCGAGTCCAACCCGGGGAGCTCCAGAAAGCCCTGCCTGTGCAGGGCTTTCTTGGAGGCCGCTGCCGCCTCAGCGGGTCGCGCCGATGAGCGCTCCGCCGACGACGACGAGCGCGGCTCCCGCGACGAGGCGCGGGCCGACGAGCTCGCTGCGTCGCAGGACGAGCGCGGCGAGGAGCACGCCCCAGAGCGACTCGGTCGCGACGAGCGGCGAGACGACGGTCACCTTCCCGCGGTAGTAGGCCTCGAAGAGGAGCACGTACGAGAGACCGAAGAAGACGCCGGCAGGCACGAAGCGCAGGAGACCCGGCTGCGCCAGGGCGGGGATTAGGGCGCCGCGCCTGGCGATCGCGGCGTAGACGGTGATCAGGAGAGCCCCGGCAGCCAGGGCGGCCGCCGCCGCCTCGACCGGGCCCAGCGCCGTGTCGTCCGAGTACCAGCGCACGACGAGGTCACGGCTCGAGAACATGATCGTCGCCCCGAGGGCGAAGGCGACGCCGACGAGCCGGAAGTGCGCGGGCCTGGCCGTCTCGGCCGCAAGGAGGACGCCGGCGCCGACGACGAGGAAAGCGCCTGCGGCGAGCGGCCACTCGAAGGGCTCGTCGAGGAGGAGGATCGCGAGCGTCGCTGCGAAGAGCGGCGCGCTCCCCACGACCACCGACGTGCGCCCGGCGCCGACGTCCCTGACCGCGAGCACGAGGAGGATCTGCGAGAGGCCGGGCGCGATCAGGCCGGCGACCGCGAAGACGGCCAGCTCCCTGGGTCGGGAGAGCTCGCCCGTCCCGGGGTCGAGGACGACGGCGCCGAGCGCCACCAGCAGGGCCACCACGGTCGTCGCCACCGCCGCGACGTCCGGCTCCGGGCTGCGGCGAAGGGCGGCGCGCAGGGCGACGGTCATCGCTCCGAAGAAGACGGCCGACGCAAGCGCAAGGAGGACGGGGGTCACGGCGTCTGTGAGTGAAGCAGGGCGGTCAACCCCGGAAGGGTGAGCCAATCAACTCCCGACGAGGGGGGCGCCGCGGGCCCGCAGCACCGACACTGCAGGCATAGCGGAAAACTCCAGCGGGGCCCCGATGCGGCGGGGGCAATCCGGGAAGAGTTCTCCACCCAAACGGAACGGGGTCTGCGGCGGCCCCGTTTCCGTTTCTGGGGCCGTCTTCCTACTCGCCGACGACCTGGACGAGCCAGCGGCGGTCCCGCGAGCGGTCGAGCTCGATGAAGAGGACGCGCTGCCACGTGCCGAGGCAGAGCTCGCCGTCGCGCACCGGGATCGACTCGCCCGCAGGGCCGAGGAGCATGGCCATGCAGTGAGAGTGACCGTTCCCGAACTCCATGTCCTCGGGGCAGATGTTCTCGGTGCGGCGGTCCCAGTCGTCGTGCGCGTAGTACTTCTCGCTCGGCACCAGGCGCCGCAGCATCCGCGTGAAGTCCTCGAGGAAGCCGCCCTCGAACTCGTTCACGCGGACCATGCAGGTCGTGTGCGGCGAGTAGACGCAGGCGATCCCGTCGGCGACGCCGCTCTCGAGGACGAACTCGCGCACCTCCTCGGTGATGTCCCGGATCTCGAGCCCTCCGGACGTACGCAGGCTCCGCTCCGCCTGGAAGACCTTCACCTCGCGGCCCTCGTCGCCGGACCGGTCGACGGCACCATCAAGCTCCCGGACATGCGCGCGTATTCTTACCATTCCGGTCGCACGGCGTGAATCCGAACCCATCCAGCCCGGCGGCGCTAAGCTCGCAGGACGGCCGCGGGCCCGTAGCTCAGCTGGTCAGAGCAGCGGACTCATAATCCGTTGGTCCCTGGTTCGAATCCAGGCGGGCCCATCTCGAAAGCTCCTGCACGTTCCGCGCTCAGCCGATCCGAGCCGCCCGGCCAGGGGGTGGGGTGGCAACGAAAGTGACAACACGGTGACCGCGGCGCTCATTGCGTCGCCGCATCCGGTGATCGTCGGGCGCGAGTCGGGCGCGGGTACCGCGGGGGTCTGATGGACGACGAGCGCCGCATGATCGAAGCTGGAGTCAATGCCGAGGCGGCCCACGAGCTGGCGGCGATCATGGCGGGCAGCGTGTGCGTCGTCGTGAGGGACGAGAACGGGAAGGTGATCGAGTGGGAGCCGGTCTCGATCGCCGATCTCCGCTTCGTCTAACCTGCCAGGGTCGCGGCGGGTCTCCCGGGGCGTCCCAGCAACCTTCGCCGCTCCTAGTCTGCTGCGCCTTCCCGCCGCTCCTGCTTCCAGTGGCGTCGGCGGAGACGACCTCCCCAGCGCATCTGATTCCAGACTGTTCGCCGCTCGAACGCGACCCTGTCTCTTTTTGAAGGGTGAATGATCGGGATTCGTAATCGCTGTACGGCAGCCAGAAATGCGTCCTTCGACCCAATCGGCCGGAAACACGCGCCATCCAGAGCCTCGCAGTCGCACCGAAATCGGTAGCGGCCGAAGAACATCCTCTCGACTCCGCGAATCTCCTCCAGTGGGAGTACGAGTTCGGGCCAGCCTTGAAGCGATCTGATCAGCTTCTTCGGCCGCAAGCGAATCCCCTCGTGGCTGATGATGCAATCCGCGCTGGCCCCGACGGTTCCCCGCCCGTCCCAGATGAACCGCATCTCCGCTTCCGGATAGTTCATCGAGCCGCTTCCCCGAAACAGCAAGCCCTCGCAGTCGCTGGGGATCGGATCGAAGCTGACCACTCTCTCACCGTAGCGCTCCGCCACCGTCCCGCAACCTTCGGAGGGGGCCAGGCCGATCCCTGCTGATACTACGGTTGATGGAGAACAACTCCGACGTTCTGCTTCGTACTCGCGAGGTCGCGATTCGGCTCGACCTTGCGCCCGAGACCGTCCGGCGCATGGCGCAGGACGGCCGCCTCGCCGCGCTCCGCCTCCCGTCGGGTGAGTACCGATTCCGCCAGGCCAATCTTCAGGCGCTCGTCCGGTGCATCGTGGGGGTCGAGACGGCCGACCCGGCCGCAGTCGGGCTCGGCCCTCGCGGTGAAGCTGGGGAGGTCGAGGCGGCATGACCGAGGGGCTGCGGCTCGTCTACATCGACGGGCACGGGAATCGGTCTGGCCTCGGTCGTTCTCCGCCCGGGAGGACGAGCTGCTTCGGATCGCGGCCAAGGGCGACCGGGCGCAGCGTCCCCTTGACCGCCACGAGGACGAGCTATTCCGACAGCACGCCGAGGGCGTGGGGATCGTGCGGGAAGTCCGACTCGAGGAGTTCCCGGGGACGAGCGCGAAGCCACTCAGCGTGTTGCCCCAGCTCTGATGATCTGGAATCTAGACCAGTACCTGAACTACCTCGTGGTCAATGGCCTCATTCAGCAGCAGGGCGACCAGTACGTCATTAGGCAGGAGCGCCTGGCGTTCCTGGGTTACTTGCAGAGCGTCGGTTACGACGCTGAGATGCGAACCCACTAGGCGCTTCGGGGTGACAAGAGAGTGACAACACGACCCGCCGAGATTGGCCGAGACGGCCGGGCTCGAAGCCGCGGCCGAGGCGGCGCGATCACGCACGGCGTTGGTCCCTGGTTCGAATCCAGGCGGGCCCATCTTCAATCGCATGGTTGAGCGGGACCCGCATGGCTCCGTGGGTCAGGTGTGCTGGGCGAGCCGGAAATGCCCGTCGCGTGCGCACCCCGGTGCATACCTCAAGGGGGCCCGGCGTAGGCGCCATCACGGCCTCGAGCCGATAGACGTGTGCGAGCCGGCTGGGATGGTAGAGCGTCGTGCGCCTGGCACGCATGCCCCTGGCTCGGCCCGACGCGCTCGAGGCCAGACGAGGTGGAGCGCCTCCCGCGCGTCCTCGTCAGTCCTCTTGCCTGGCGCGGAGGCTTGAGCGGACGGGTGAGATCCGCATTCGGGGGGCGGCGGCGTGAACCAGTTTGAACCCGGCCGAACGCGCCGAGTTGAATCCGCTGGTGTGGGATGCAACAATCGAGCGGCTATGGCAGAGGGGTCTGGATAGCGTCGGGCTTGCGGCTGCCCTGCTCGGGCAGGAAACCACACAGAAAGAACGCGGGCCTCGGTCGCCACTGCGGCCTGATCTGCGCCAGGCCCTAAGGACATCGCTCTGCGGTCAACCGAAGGAGGAAATGCATGCTCAAGCGCCCCGTTGGAGTTCTCGTCATGGCTGGCGTGCTCGCGCTCGCCGCCGCCGCGCCTTCCGGCGCGACCAAGCCGGTGGGCGTCTGCCCGCCGCCGTTCGACCAGCAGACGTTCGCTGAGGCACTCGTCGTCGCGCACGAGACTGGAGTTCCGGCAAGCGACGAGGAGCTCCTAGCGGTGTTCATGTCGCTCGACACGAACGGCGACGAGAATCTCTGCTTCATGAACTTTCCTGACACGCCGGGAATCCCGTCATGGGCTGTGAACATCATCGACAACACGGCGAGCGTCCCGCACTAGCTTCCTGTTCGCGCAACTGAGCAGGCCCGTTGACTTCGGCGGGCCCATCGCCGGGGTGCTCAGACGCCGAAGAGCGTGAGGTCCGGCTCGCGCTCGCCGCGGAGCAGCTCGAGGTCGACCTCCGCGCACGCGATGCCGCGAGCGGCTGCGAGTGTCGCCGCCTGCGGCTGGACGCGCTGGGCGGCGAGAATGCCGCGGCAGGCAGCCTTCGCCGCGTCCTCCCGAATGCGCTCGAGGTAGCGGGAGAGCTGCTCGACCGCGTCGATCGTGCCGACGCGCTTGATCTCGACCGCGACCCACTCGTCGCCCTCGCGGCACATGAGGTCGACCGGGCCGATGTCGGTCGGCCACTCGCGGCGGACGAGGCGAAGCCCGCGGAGGAGCGCCTCCGGCCGCTCGGCGAGAGCCTCCTGGAGGTCGCGCTCGACCCCGTCCTTGGCGAGCGGCGCCGCCTCGCCCATCTCGTGGGCGACGTCGCTCAGCACCTCGTGGACCACGATCTCCAGCCGGTCCTCGCTCTTCACCGCCCGCTTGCGGACGACGAGGCGCTCGAGCGGGTCGCCCTCCTCCTCGATCACCGTCGGCGGGGTCATCCAGTTGAGCGGCTTGTAGCCGCCGGCGTCGGCGTGCACGAGCACGGAGCCGTCGGACTTGAGCATGAGCAGGCGGTCGGACTCCGGCAGGAAGGCCGTGAGACGACCGGTGTAGCGCACCTCGCAACGGGCGACGATCAGGCGCACGCATGCGACGGTACCGGCCCCTTCGGACATGTCCGAACTAGGCCAGACCCGAGCCGCCCGACGCGGCCGGCGCTGTCCGGCGTTGCCGGAAACGGTCGAGGGCGGCGCGCGCGACGCGGCCCGCGAGGACGTCCGAGCCCGGGCCGACCCCGGTCGGGCGCCAAGTCATGACCGCCACCACGTACGCGCCCCTGCGCCAGTACACGACTCCGGCATCGTGGCGGGCGTGCGTGATCCAGCCCGCCTTGTGCAGGACGCGTGCCGCGGCCGGCAGGAATCGGTCGAGCTTCCTTCGATCGGTGACGTGGGCGAGGAGCCAGAGGAGGTACGAGGCGTCCTGACGCCCAAAGCTCCCGGGCAGCCGCGGCAGGCGTCCGAGCCCTCGTGCGGCGAGGTAGACGTTGCGGTGCAGCTGGGCGAGGTCCCACGCGGTCGTGTACTTGCCCGGGCCGAAGGACGGCTGCCGGTCGACCCGGAGGGGGATGGGGCGGCGCCGCACGGCCGCCGCCAGCGTCTCGTAGCCCCCGTACATGATCGTGTCGTTGATTCGCAGTGAGCGCAGCAGGGCGTTGACCAGGGCTGCGCCGCGGCTCGTCGAGCCGCCGAGCCGGACCAGGAGCTCGTTGGCAGCCGCGTTGTCGGAGTCGACCAGCATCCTCCAGAGCCTCCGGTGCAGGATCGACCGAGGCGTGGGCCGTCTGCCGTAGCGGCGCAGGACCTCGACCGCGATCGCGAGCTTCACCGTCGAGGCGGCGGGGAAGCGCGCGCGGGCGTTCCAGGCGGCGCCGCGGCCGGAGCGCAGGTCCTGGACGTAGGCGGCGGCGATTCCCGGGTACGCGCGGACAAGGGCCCGCACGCGCCGCTGGAGGACGCTATCCAGGACCGACGGCGGCGACGGGAACGGACGGCTCGCCGCGGGGAGCCCGAGTACGGGCGACACCGAGGCAGCCGCGTGCGTGCCTCCGGCGTCCTCGGCGACGACCCGAACCCGCACGTCGCGGGCGGGGAGGGGAGCGGGAAGCTGAAGCTCGCGGATCCCTGAACGTCCCGGCCGCCCTCGAGCGTGCCGTCCACGTACACGCGCACGCGCGTCGTTCCCGTGGAGACGGTTCCCCTGACCACCCCGAACGAGGTCTCTCGAGGCGCCGGGCTGACGATGGCCGGCGGCCGCAGCCGCAGCTGGGCGGTCAGGCCCGGAGGAACCTCGTGAATGCCGAGCGGGATCGGGATCACGCAGCGCGAGGCTACGTCCCTGCCAACCCGTTCGCAATGCGGCGGGCTCGGCCGGACGAGGGCGCCCGGGCCGGACGTCTCGCGCACGCTAGTCTCAGTCGCCGTGAGCCGATTCGAAGAGCGCCTTGCCGAAGAGCGGGTCGTCGTCGGCGACGGCGGCATGGGCGCGCTCCTCAGCGCCGCCGTGCCGCGGCTCCGCTGCCCGAGGAGGCGAACCTGCGCGCGCCGGAGGCGGTCGTCGGCGTCCACCTCGGCTTCATCCGCGCGGGCGCCGAGCTGATCGAGACGAACACGTTCGGCGCCAACCGGCGCAAGCTCGCGGCGCACTACCTCGAGGACGAGCTCGAGGAGATCGACGCGCGGGCGTGAAGCTCGCGCGCGAGGCACGCGAGGTCTCGGGTCGCGACGTCTTCATCGGCGGCGCGATCGGGCCGCTCGGCGACGTCGAGGGCTCGACCGGCGCCGAGGACGCCTGCGCTCTTCGCCGAGCAGGCGCGCGCTGCTCGAGGGCCGCGGCGTCGACCTGTTCATGGTCGAGACGTTCTACGACCTCGACGAGCTGGAGACGGCCGTCGCGCGCGGTGCGCGACGGTCTCGCTGCCGATCGTCGCGCTGCTGACCTTCGACGAGGACGGCCGAGACGCTCGCCGGCGTGCACCGCGCGCGAGGCGGCCGACCGGCTGCGCGGGCTCGGCGCTCGCCGCCGTTCGGCGCGAACCACGGCGCCGGCCTGATGGCGGCGCTGCGACGCGCTCGAGCGAGATGCACGAGGGCGACGGTGCCGCTCGCCGCGCTGCCGAACATCGGCCTCGCGAGCCTGCTCCGGCGGGCGCATCATCTACCCGCACGCGACGCCGGACTACTTCGCGCGAGTTCGCCGCGCAGGCGCGCGACGCTCGGCGCGCGGCTGATCGGCGGCTGCTGCGGCACGACGCCGGCGCAGATCGCCGCGATCCGCGCCGCCGTGGACGGAGGACCGCGCGAGCCGCGCGTCCCGCTCGTCGTCGACGAGCGCGAGCTCGTCGTCGCGCGCGGCCGGCGCCGAGCAGCGCGAGACCGGCTCGAGCGGGCGCTCGGAGCCGGCGAGTTCGTCGTCTCGGTGCAGCTCGACCCGCCGCTCGGCGGCTCGAACCGAGGCCTGCTCGGCGTCGCCGCCCGGCCGTCCAGGACTCGGGCGCAGTCCACTTCGTCGACGTCAACGACAACCCGACGGCGCGGGCCGGCATGAGCGGCGCTGATGGCTGTCGGGCGCGATCGAGCGGGCCACCGGCGGTCGAGACGATCCCGCACGTGACCCCGCGCGACTCGACGATCGTCGGGCTCGAGTCGCTGCTGCTCGGCGCCCACGCCGAGGGCGTGCGGAACATCCTCGCCGTCACCGGCGACCCGCCCGAGGTCGGCGACTACCCGGGCTCGCGCGGCGTCTACGAGCGTCGACGCGATCGGGCTCGTCGGGCTGATGGCGCAGGCTGAACCGCGGGCGAGGACTTCCACGGCCGCGCGATCGACGCGCCGACCTCGTTCTACGCCGGCGTCGCCGTCAACCCGACCGCGGACGACCTCGAGCTCGAGGTCGAGCGCTTCCAGCGCGAAGGTCGCCGCCGGCGCGCGGTTCGCGATGACGCAGATCGCTGTTCGACCTCGGCCCTCGACCGCTTCCTGGACGAGCTCGGCGGCAGTGGCCGCATCCCGTGCTCGTGGGCGTCTGGCCGCTGACGAGCTACCAGATGGCCGCCCGCGCTGCACAACGAGGTGCCGGGGATCACGATCCCCGACGCCCTGCAGGAGCGGCTCGCGGCGGCCGGTGCGGACGGCCGCGCGGTCGGCTTCGAGCTCGCGCCGCGAGCTGGTCGAGGACGCGCGCTCACTCGCGGCCGGGATCTACGTGATCCCGCCGTTCAAGGAGCCGGACGCAGCCCTTGAGCTGCTCGTCGCGTAGATACACTTCCCCGTATGGCCGAGCTCGGGACGATGCGGGTGAAGGGCGGCCTCGCCGAGATGCTCAAGGGCGGGGTGATCATGGACGTGACGACGGCCGAGCAGGCGCGGATCGCCGAGGAGGCCGGGGCGGTCTCGGTGATGGCGCTCGAGCGGGTGCCGGCGGACATCCGCGCCGAGGGCGGCGTGGCGCGCATGGCCGACCCGACGAAGATCCGCGAGATCCAGGAGGCCGTCTCCATCCCGGTGATGGCGAAGGCGCGCATCGGCCACTTCGTCGAGGCGCAGGTCCTGCGAGGCGCTCGAGGTCGACTACATCGACGAGAGCGAGGTGCTGACGCCGGCCGACGAGGCGCATCACATCGACAAGTGGGCCTTCCGCGTGCCCTTCGTGTGCGGCTGCCGCAACCTCGGCGAGGCGCTGCGGCGGATCTCGCGAGGGCGCGGCGATGATCCGCACCAAGGGCGAGGCCGGCACCGGCGACATCGTCAACGCGGTGCGCGCACATGCGCGCGGTCTTCGGCGAGATCCGCCGGCTGCGCACGCTCGCGGAGGAGGAGCTGTACACGGAGGCGAAGGAGCTGCAGGCTCCGATCGAGCTCGTCCGCTGGGTGGCGGAGAACGGCCGGCTGCCGGTCGTCACCTTCACCGCCGGCGGGATCGCCACGCCCGCCGACGCGGCGCTCTGCATGCAGCTCGGCGCCGACGGCGTCTTCGTCGGCTCCGGCATCTTCAAGTCCGCCGACCCGCTGCCGCGGGCAAAGGCGATCGTCGAGGCGACCACGCACTTCTCCGACCCCGAGACGCTCGCCCGCGTCTCCACCGGCCTCGGCGAGCCCATGCGCGGCCTCGACGCGGCCGCGCTCGCACCCGAAGAGCTGCTCGAGACCCGCGGCTGGTAGCGCCGCCGGCGCAGACGCGGCACGAAGCGGCACACATGCGTCACGCTTTCGCGTGTAGCGTCGAGAGCGGGGGCGAGGGGCCGAAGGCCCCCCGGGGGTAGAGTTTCACGAGGGAGATGAGCGATCCGACGCGCATCGGCGTCCTGGCTCTCCAGGGCAACTTCCGGGAGCACGCGGCCATGCTGCGGAGGCTCGGCGCGGACGCGGTCGAGGTGCGCCGGCCCGACCAGCTGACCGGCGTCGACGGGCTCGTCGTCCCGGGCGGCGAGTCGACCGCGATCGGTCGTCTCATGCGGATCGGCGGCCTCGAGGAGCCCGTGGCGACGTTCCCGGGCGCGCTCCTCGGCACCTGTGCGGGCATGATCCTGCTTCGGACGCGACCGGCTCGGGCTCATCGACGTCGAGCTGCCCGCAACGCCTTCGGGCGCCAGGTCGCGAGCTTCGAGGCCGACGTGGAGCTCCAGGGGGAGGACGAGCCGCTCCGCGGCGTCTTCATCCGGGCCCCGCGGATCGTCGAGCTCGGGCCGGAGGTCGAGGTGCTGGGGACGGTCGAGGGCGAGCCCGTGCTCGTCCGGCGAGGGGCGCGTGCTGGCCGCGTCGTTCCATCCGGAGCTGACCGACGACACGCGCGTGCACGAGCGGTTCCTCGGGCTCGTGCGGGAGGAGAGCCGTGTCGGGGCATAGCAAGTGGTCGACGCATCAAGCACAAGAAGGGCGCCGCCGACGCAAAGCGGGGCAAGCTCTTCTCGAAGCTGACGCGCGCGATCATCGTCGCCGCGCAGCGAGGGCGGCCGCGGACCCCGACGGGAACGCGACCCTCGCCACGGCCATCCAGAAGGCCCGCGACAGCTCGATGCCGAAGGAGAACATCGAGCGCGCGATCGCGCGCGGCTCCGGGAGCGAGCGCCGACGGGGAGGCCTACGAGACGGTCACGTACGAGGGCTACGGGGACGGCGGCGTCGCCGTCTTCGTCGAGGCGCTGACCGACAACCGGAACCGGACGGCCGCGGAGGTGCGCCACATCTTCGCCAAGAACGACGGCAACCTCGGCACGAGCGGGGCCGTCGCCTGGCTGTTCGAGCGCAAGGGGATCCTGATCGTCGCGGCCGGCTCCGTCGACGAGGACGAGCTGATGCTCGTCGCCGCCGACGGGGGCGCCGAGGACGTCGACCTCGACGGCTCCAGCTACCAGGTGACCGCCGCGCCGGACGACCTAGCCGCCGTCCGGGCGGCCCTCGACGACGCCGGCATCGCCTACGAGTCGGCCGAGCTGACGATGCTCCCGAAGACGACCGTCGCCGTCGAGGAGGAGGGCACGCGCGCAAGAAGCTCCTCCGCCTCATGGACGACCTCGAGGAAAACGACGACGTCCAGGCGGTCTACGCGAACTTCGACATCCCCGAGGGGATCCTCGAAGCCGTCGCCGCCTGAGCGCCCGCGCTTCAGCCGCCAGGTACCCCGACTCCCTCTGGGCGCGGGGCGCGGCCGACCCCGGGTCGAGGCGAACCTCCTTCCGCCCCGGGGCCTCGGCAGGAACGTCCGAAGCGGCGCCTAACCTCGACTCGTGAAGGTCCTCGGCATCGACCCGGGCACGGCGGCGTGCGGCTTCGGCATCGTGCATGCAAACGGCGGTCGCCTCAGGGCGGTGGGGTACGGCTGGTGGGAGACGTCGCCCCGCGACGCACCGGCGGCCCGCCTCAGGCGGATCCACGACGAGGTGGCGGAGCTCATCGAGCGGTACGAGCCGGAAGCGGTCGCGCTCGAGGAGTCCTACGTCGGCGCCGACGCCCGCATCGCGCTCTCGGTCGGACAGGCGCGCGGGGCCGCGCTCGTCGCCTGCGCGGTCGCCGACGTGCCCTGCGCCGAGTACCCACCGGCAACGGTCAAGCAGGCCGTCTGCGGCTACGGCCGGGCCGAGAAGGGCCAGGTGCAGCGGATGGTGAAGTCCGTCCTCGGGCTCCCGGAGGTCCCCGCCCGCACCACGCCGCGGACGCGCTCGCCGTCGCGATCTGCCATGCGCTCGCGCCGCCCCTCCTCGCGATCGCAGGGGCACGGCGGTGATCGCGCGCCTGCGGGGGAAGCCCGTGGCGCTCGCAGCGGACGGCCTCGTGCTCGAGGTCGGCGGCGTCGGCTACCGCCTCCATGCGACCCCGTCGGCCCTGCGCAAGGCCGACGGCGCCGATGAGGTCGTCGTTGAGACCCACCTGCACGTCCGCGAGGACGCGCTCCAGCTCTACGGTTTCGCCGACGCCGAGGAGCGGGAGCTCTTCGCGCAGCTCCTCGCCGTCTCCGGCGTCGGCCCCAAGGTCGCGCTCGCGATCGTCTCCGGGTACTCGCCGGCCGAGCTCCGGCGGGCGATCGTCCACGAGGACGCCGACCTCTTCCAGACGATCCCCGGCATCGGCAAGAAGACCGCGCAGCGGGTCGTGCTGGAGCTCAAGGAGCGTATCGCGCCGCTCGCGGCCGTCGAGCAGGCGCCGCACCTCGGCGCCGGGGACGGGCACGTCGTCGCCCGCGACGCCCTCGTCGAGCTCGGCTACTCGGCCGCCGAGGCCGAGCAGCGCCTCGCGGACACCGACCCCGACCTGCCGCCGGCGGAGCGCGTCCGCCAGGCGCTCAAGGCCGCATGAGCGAGCGTGTGACCACGGCTGTCGTCTCCGAGGGCGAGGAGGAGCTCGAGGGCTCGCTGCGCCCGCGCACCCTGGTGGAGTTCGTCGGGCAGGAGCGGGTCAAGGAGCAGCTCGCGATCGCACTCGAGGCGGCCAGGGGGAGGGGGGACGCGCTCGACCACGTTCTCCTCGCGGGCCCGCCCGGGCTCGGAAAGACGAGCCTGGCGCACATCATCCGCGAGGAGCTCGGCGCCGGCCTGCGGAGCGTCGCCGGCCCCGCGCTCGAGCGCAAGGGCGACATGGCCGCCATCCTCACGTCGCTCGAGGAGCGCGACGTCCTCTTCGTGGACGAGATCCACCGCCTGAACCGGGCCGTCGAGGAGATCCTCTACCCGGCGCTCGAGGACTTCCGCCTGGACATCATCGTCGGCCAGGGCCCGTCGGCCAGGACGCTGACGCTCGACCTCCCGCCGTTCACGCTGGTCGGGGCGACCACGCGCACCGGGCTTTTGACGACGCCGCTGCGCGACCGTTTCGGGATGACCTACAGGCTCGAGCACTACCAGCCTGCCGAGCTGGCGACGATCGTCCGCCGCTCCGGGCGGATCCTCGACGTCGCCGTCGCCGACGAGGCCGCGGAGGAGATCGCGCGTCGCGCCCGCGGGACGCCGCGCGTCGCCAACCGCATCCTCCGCCGCGTCCGCGACGTGGCCGAGGTGCGCCACCAGGGCGACGTCACCCTCGAGGTCGCACGCGAGGCGCTCGAGCTCCTCGAGGTGGATGGGCACGGCCTCGAGCGCGTCGACCGGGAGCTCCTCCACGCCGTCGTCCGCAAGTTCGACGGAGGACCGGTCGGGCTCTCCACCCTCGCGGTCTCGCTGGGCGAGGAGCCGGACACGATCGAGGACGTCTACGAGCCCTACCTCCTGCAGCTCGGCCTCCTCCAGCGGACGCCGCGGGGACGGGTCGTGACCAAGCTCGGCCGCGCCTACGTGGGCGGCGTCGCCGTCGAGGACGCGCTCTTCTAGAGGAGGCTCGTCGCTCGGCAGGCCGCGCCGTGGGCGCCGCGCGCTGCCGCCACGGCCCCGTTTCTCTGCTAGCGTCCCGCCGACCTGGGCCGGGCCGGTCGGCCGTCAGAACCGGCCCAGACATCCGAGAAAGCGACTCAAGGGGGACATCACTTGCGGACGAGACTCCTGCTGCCGCTGGCGGTGGCGATCACGGCGCTCGCGCTGCCGGCGTTCAGCTCGACAGCCGTCGGCACGGACACGACGCAGCTCGAGGACGCCGTCACCGTCGCCGGCGTGATGGAGCGCGAGGCGGCGCTCCAGGCCGTCGCCGACGCCAACGGCGGGACCCGCGCCTCGGGCACGCCTGGCTACGCGGCCTCGGTCGACTACGTCGCCGACCTCCTGACCGGAGCCGGCTACGACGTGACGATCCAGAACTTCACGTACGACCAGTTCGTGCTCAGCTCGAGCGCGTTCGAGCGCGTCTCGCCGGATCCGAAGGACTACGCCGAGGGCCTCGACGCCGACTACGAGGTCATGAACTACTCCGGCCCCGGCGACGTCACCGCCCCGCTGGCGCTCGCCGGCGGCATCACGATCCCGTCGCCCGGCGGCGCCTCGAGCGGCTGCACCGCTGCCGACTTCGCCGGGTTCCCGGCGGGTGCGGTCGCGCTCGTGCAGCGCGGCACCTGCACGTTCCGCCTCAAGGCGCAGAACGCGCAGGCAGCCGGAGCGGCCGCGGTCGTCATCTTCAACGAGGGCAACGACGACCCGAACGACGACCGCTTCGGGGTGATCGCCGGGACGCTGGATCCGCCGCAGATGAGCCTCCCGGTGATCGGGACCTCCTTCGCCGTCGGCGCCGACCTCTACGAGCGGGTCACGGCGGGCCAGGCGGTCACCGTTCGCGTCGCCGTCGACGCCACCGTCGTCACCACCGCGACCTCGAACGTGATCGCCGACACGCCCACCGGGCGGACGGACCGGACGGTGTTGGTCGGGGCCCATCTCGACTCGGTGAGCGAGGGCCCGGGGATCAACGACAACGGCTCCGGCACCTCGACCATCCTCGAGACAGCGCTCCAGATGTCCGAGCTCGGCATCGAGCCGGTGAATCGCGTCCGCTTCGCCTTCTGGGGCGCCGAGGAGGACGGGCTGATCGGCTCGCAGCACTACGTCGACAGCCTCGCCAAGCGCGATCTCAAGGACATCGCGCTCAACCTCAACTTCGACATGGTCGGCTCGCCCAACTTCGTGCGGTTCGTCTACGACGGCGACGGCTCGGCGTTCGGGACGGATGGCCCAAGCGGCTCCGGCCGGATCGAGTCGGTCTTCGTCGACTACTTCGACGAGCATGGGCTCGCCACCGAGCCGACGGAGTTCGACGGCCGCTCCGACTACGACGCGTTCATCAACGCGGGCATCCCGGCCGGCGGCCTCTTCACGGGCGCCGAAGGCATCAAGACGCCCGAGCAGGCCGCCGTCTACGGCGGCACCGCCGGCGATGGCGTACGACTCCTGCTACCACCAGGCGTGCGACACGATCGCGAACCTGAGCGAGCGTGCCCTCGACCAGATGTCGAACGCCATCGCGCATTCCACCCTCGTCTTCGCAATGACGAAGTCGTCCGTGAACGGCACGGACAAGGCGTCGAACACCGCCAAGGAGAAGATGGAGTACAAGGGCTCCAGGCTGGAGCGGTAGCCCCGGCCGCAGCCGTCGTCGAGAGGGGCCGCCGCAAGGCGGCTCCTCTCGCTCTCAGCGCCGGAACTGGAGCTCGTGCCAGGAGGGCACGGGGGCCAGCTCGAGCAGCGCCCGGCCGCCGTCGGGCTCCCGGTAGCCGAACTCGGCCGTGTCGCCGTCCCAGTCGACCTCGAGCAGGTTGTCCTTAACCCGCTGGTCGAGCCAGGCGCCGCGGAAGATCAGCTTCCGGAGCCAGTAGACGAGCGACTCGTCGTTGACGAGCGCGACCCGCTCCCAGTGGCGGACGAGGTACTCGCCGAGACCGCTCAGCGGCTCGTCGATGCGACCGTGGGCGGTGAGCTCGACGAGGTCGGCGGTCTCGGCCTTGTCCAGCTCGCCCGGCTCCACCAGCCGGAGGCGCACGGCGGCCGCATTGACTCGCTGCTCGAAGTCGATCGCGTTGAAGCCGAACCGGTACCCGAGGAACTCGACGACGTAGTCGTCCCCGGACGTGTAGTTCGAGTCGCTCACGCCGGCCTGAGGATAGCCGTGGGCCCTGGAGCCCGCATGAGGAAAGGGTCCGTCCGACCCGGGCCCTACGGTGGAACGCGATGCACGAGGGCACCTGGACGATCCGTCCATGCCCCCGCGGACAGGTACGAGAGCTTGCCACCACGCTCGGCGTGGGCGAAGCGACTGCCAGCGTCCTCGTCCGCAGGGGTTTCGGCGACCCCGAGGCGGCGCGAACATTCCTCGCCGCCGAGCGGCCGCTGCACGACCCGCTCCTGCTCGGGGACGTCGAGGCGGCGTGCGCGCGCATCCGGGCGACGATCGCCGCCGGCGGCCGCATCTGCGTGCACGGGGACTACGACGTGGACGGCATCTGCGCGACCGCGCTCGTCGTCACGGGGCTCAGAAGCCTCGGCGCCGAGGTCGAGTGGCACCTCCCGAGCCGCTTCGAGGAGGGCTACGGCGTTTCGAGAGAGACGTTGACGCGCCTGGCGGACGACGGGTGCGCGCTCGTGCTCACGGTCGACTGCGGGATCACGGCCGTCGAGGAGGTCGCCGAGGCTCGCGGCGCCGGACTGGAGGTCATCGTCACCGACCACCACCGGCCGGGTGAGGCCCTCCCGGACTGCCCGGTCGTCGCGACGAAGCCCTCCGCGTACCCGTTCGCCGAGCTCTGCGGCACGGGCGTCGTCCTCCGGCTGCTCGAGGCGCTCGGGACGGGTGAGCTCGAGCGTCACCTCGACCTCGTCGCGCTCGCCACGGTCGCCGACGTCGTCCCGCTGGTGGACGAGAACCGGGCGCTCGTCGCCGCCGGGCTGCGCCGGCTGGCGCGCACGGACAAGCCGGGCCTCCAGGCGCTCATGCGCGCCGCCGGCGTCGACCCCGCCGCGGTCGACACGGGCGCGATCGCGTTCCGGCTCGCCCCGCGCATCAACGCGGCGGGGCGGCTCGGCCACCCGGGCGCCGCCCTCGACCTCCTCCTCACGAAGGACGATGAGGAGGCCCGCCGGCTCGCCGGCGAGCTCGAGGCGCTGAACCGCGACCGCCAGGCCGTCGAGGACCGGATCCTGCGCGACGCCGTCCGGCAGGTCGAGGAGTGGCCGGAGCCCAAACAGCGCCGGCTCGGCTACGTGATCGTCGGCGAGGACTGGCACCGCGGCGTCATCGGCATCGTCGCCTCCCGGCTGGTGGAGCGCTTCCACCGACCCGTCGTCCTGATCGCGGGCGGAGAGCCGGGGGAGGACTGGGTGGGCTCCGGCCGCTCGGTCTCCGCGTTCGACCTGCACGGCGCGCTGGCCGCGTGCTCGCATCTCCTGGGGCGCTGGGGCGGCCACCGCGCGGCCGCCGGCCTCTCGATCGCAGCGGAGGACGTCGAGGCCTTCGCCGAGGCCTTCGCCGGGCACGCCGCCGCCACGCTCGGGCCGGAGGACCTGCGACCGGTGACGGTGGTCGACGCCGTCGTCCGCGGCAACGAGCTGACGCTCGGCCTCTGCGAGGAGCTCGAGCGCCTGGCGCCGTTCGGGCTCGGGAACCCGAACGTGACCCTGCTTGCAGTCGGCACCGAGCTCTCCGACCTCGACACGGTCGGCGAGGGGAAGCACCTCCGCCTGGCGGTCACGGCGGCCGGCGCGCGCTCCGGAGCGATCGCCTTCGGCCGCGGTGCGGCGCTCGACCGCTTCCGGCGCCCAGGGCGCTACGACGTCGCCTTTCGCCTCGCCGCCAACCACTGGAACGGCACCGTCACGCCGCAGCTCCTGATCCGGGAGATCTTCGACACGCCCGCGCGCTTCGAGGAGCTCCGGCGGGCACTGCTGGCCGAATGGAAGGCGGGCCCGGAGCGGTGGAGCCCGTGGGCGCGAGAGGTGTTCGCAGAGCTCGGGCTCGACGAGGACGCCCGGAGCTGGCGCCCGCTCGCGGAGTCGCCCGCCTTCGCCGCCGCGCTCCACGAGGAGCCGGCCGCCGAAGCCGCGTGAGCGGGCTTCGGTGAGCCCCGCTCCGGCTCACGCGCGAGGATGTCTCGCTCACGGCGGTCGACTTCGGCGGACACGGGCCGCCCGTCGTCCTTCTGCACGGCCTCGCCGGCTACGGAGGCGAATGGGCCGAGAGCGCGTCCTGGCTCTGCGCGCGGCATCACGTCGTGGCGCCCGACCTGCGTGGCCACGGCGACAGCACCCGCGTCCCGCGCACGGTGGCGACCGCTGCCTTCGTCGAGGACGTCGCGGCCTGGCTCGGGGCGCTCGGCCTGGAGCACGCAAGCCTGGTGGGCCACTCGTTCGGCGGGCTGATTGCGTTCCTCACGACCGCCCGGCATCCGGAGCTCGTCGAGCGACTGGTCGTGGCGGAGGCGTCGCCGTCTCCGGCCCCGGGCGCGGAGGCCGAGGTTGGGGCGTGGTTCGAGTCCTGGCCTGTCCCGTTTCCCGACGAGGAAGCGGCGATCCGCTTCTTCGGCGGTGGCTCCCTGCGGGCCCGCGCCTGGGCGGGCGGGTTGGAGGAGTGGGAGGACGGGCTCTGGCCTCGCTTCGACGCGGAGACCCTCTTGTGGGCGCTTCGCGAGGCGGCGGCGGACTCGTGGGACGAGCGGAGCTCGATCCGGCGCCCCACGCTCGTCGTCCGCGGCGAGCGAGGGCTAGCGGCCGCCGAGGCGCGCGAGATGGTCTCCCGCCTGGACGGTGCCCTGCTCGAGACGGTTCCCGGGGCGGGTCACGACGTGCACCTCGAGCGCCCCGCGGGCTGGCGGCGCCTCGTCGAGCCGTTCCTCGCTCCCAGACCGCCTGGCGAACCCCCGACGGGGGCGGGAGGCCGCACCCTCGGGAGCTAAGATGGGCTCATGGCGGGTCAGGTGCTCACCGCGTCCGCCGAACGGCACCGCGAGCAGTTCGACCAGCTCGTGGCGCAGGTGGCGGCCTACAACCCCGGCGTCGACCGGCAGCTCCTCGAACGGGCGTACCGCTTCGCGTCCGAGGCCCACGAGCACCAGCAGAGGCGGAGCGGGGAGGACTTCATCCTCCATCCGCTCGGCGTCGCGATGATCCTCGCCGAGCTCCGCAGCGACGACGCGAGCATCGCCGCCGGGATCCTCCACGACGTCGTCGAGGACACGGACGCGAGCATCGAGCAGGTGCGGGAGGACTTCGGCGACGAAGTCTCGCGGCTCGTCGAGGGCGTCACGAAGCTGACCCGGATTCACTTCCAGAGCCGCGAGCAGGCCCAGGCCGAGAACTACCGGAAGATGATCGTCGCGATGGCCGAGGACCATCGCGTCATCCTCATCAAGCTCGCCGACCGCCTCCACAACATGCGGACGATCGAGTACCTCGGCAAGCAGAAGCAGCTGCAGAAGGCCCGCGAGACGCTCGAGGTCTACGCGCCGCTCGCGCATCGGCTCGGCATCCACACGATCAAGTGGGAGCTGGAGGACCTGGCCTTCCAGACCCTTCACCCGCGCAAGTACGCCGAGATCCAGGCGATGGTCAACGAGCGGCGGGCCGAGCGCGAGAAGTACGTCGACGGCGCCGGCCGGGTTCTCAAGCGGGAGCTCAACAAGGTCGCCATCCCCGCCGAGGTCTCCTCGCGCGCGAAGCACTTCTACTCCATCTACGAGAAGATGGTGAAGCGCGGGAAGGAGTTCAACGAGATCTACGACCTGACCGCGATGCGCGTCCTCGTCGAGCGCGACGGCAAGGAGGGCGAGCGCGACTGCTACGGCGCGCTCGGCGTCATCCACTCGCTCTGGAAGCCGATGCCCGGGCGCTTCAAGGACTACGTGGCGATGCCCAAGTTCAACATGTACCGCTCGCTGCACACGACGGTGATCGGGCCGGAGGGGAAGCCGCTCGAGATCCAGGTGCGGACGCGGGAGATGCACAAGACGGCCGAGCAGGGCATCGCGGCGCACTGGCTCTACAAGGGCACCAAGGGCAAGAAGACGAGCGACACCGAGCTCGCCTGGATGAAGCAGCTCGCCGACTGGCAGCGCGAGGAGACCGACTCCGGCGAGCTCATGCGCGCCTTCCCGGAGCTGGCCCTCGACGAGGTCTACGTCTTCACCCCGAAGGGCGAGGTGAAGAGCCTCCCCGGCGGCTCTACGCCGATCGACTTCGCCTACTCCGTCCACACCGACGTCGGCCACCGCACGGTCGGCGCCAAGGTGAACGGCCGCATCGTCCCGCTCCACTACCGCCTCAAGAGCGGCGACTTCGTCGAGATCCTCACCTCGAAGCAGTCGAGCCGCGGGCCCTCCCGGGACTGGCTGTCGCTGGCGGTCTCCTCGCGCGCACGCAACAAGATCCGGCAGTGGTTCAGCCGCGAGACGCGAGAGGTCGCCGAGCAGCGGGGCCGCGACGCGCTCGAGAACGCCCTCAAGCAGCACAACCTCCCGTACAAGAAGCTGTCGGGCTCGCCCCTCCTCGCGGAGATCATCCGCGAGATGGGCTTCAAGAAGGCCGAGGACTTCTACCTCGCCCTCGGCTCCGGGAAGCTGCAGGTGTCCCAGGTCGCGAACAAGGTCCTCCACCGGCTGAAGACGGACGAGGTCGTCGAGGAGGAGACCCTCCCGCGCAAGCCCAAGGCGCGCGAGGCGGTCGTCTCCCAGAACTTCGGCATCCACGTCCCGGGCGTCGAGGACGTCCTCGTGCGCCTGGCCAAGTGCTGCACACCGGTCCCTGGCGACGACATCGTCGGCTACATCTCGCTCGGGAAGGGGATCACGATCCACCGGCTCGACTGCCCGAACGTGAAGGCGCTCATGCGAAACCCCGAGCGCTTCACGCCGGTCGAGTGGGACGGCGGCGCCTCACAGAGCTTCCGCGTGCAGATCGCCGTCGTCTCCTGGGACCGCCCGCGCCTGCTCGAGGACGTGGCCAGGACGTTCGCCGAGCATGGCACGAACATCGTCGAGTACGGCGGCCACGTCGAGGACCAGATGGCGAAGAACTGGTACGTGGCCGAGGTGGGGGACATCAAGGCCCTTCGCGCGCTCCTCGGCTCGCTGCGGAACGTGGAATCCGTCTTCGACGCCTACCGGGTGACGCCGTCCTGATGGCCGACGACCGGCTCGCTCTCCTCAGGGAGCTCGAGCAGGCGGACGAGACGATCGCAGCGGAGCTCGCCGACGCGGACGAGCTCTACGCCGCCGTGGAAGATCTCCGCAGGCGGGCGCTCGAGCTCCAGGAGTTCTTGGCGCGTCTCCCGGGTGAGCGCGCCGATGCGGCCGAGGCGGTGTCCTCGGCCGACCGGGCGCGCGAGGAGGCACGCGAGGCGGTGCGCCAGGCTGCCGCCGCGCTCGCGGAGATGGAGCGGCGGGGCGACCCGGAGGTGCTCGCGGAGGCACGGCGGGTCGAGGTCGCAGCCCGCGACACGCTGCACGTCATCGAGCGCCGGGCGGCGGCCGCCCGCGACCGCGCCGCAGCCATCGAGGATCGCGCGCGCGCGGCCGAGGCGGAGACGCCGGCGCTCGAGCACCGGGCCGCCGAGCTCGCCGCGACCCTGGCACGCCGGTCGCGGGTCGGCGGGGACGCCGTCGCGGAGCCGGGCTCCGGGCCGGCCGCTCTCGCCGAGTGGGCCACCGGCGCCCGAGCGGCCGTGCTCGTCGCGAGGAGCCAGATCGCGGCCGAGCGCGACGCGGTCGTCCGCCAGGCGAACGAGCTCGCCGCCGTCGTCCTCGGCGAGGCCCTTCCGACGCTCGGCGCGGCGGAGGCCGTTCGCCGCGTGGAGCGCGTGCTCGGCGCCTGACCGCGTCCCTCGATCGAAAGACGATCTCACGCGTTTTCGTCACTCGATCGAGTGATTCGTCACTCCGTCGGGGGATACGAGACCCCCGCACGAGGCCGACGGACCGTGCGAGGGGTCACATGCACGACGGCTACGACCCAGCGCACCGAGGCATCGGGCGGCAGGCTGCCGGGCTCGAGCTCGTCGTCGTCCTCGCGACGGTGACGCTGGTGGCGGCGCTCGGTCGTCCCGAGGCAGTCGAGCGAGGCGACTGGATCGCGTTCGCCGTGCTCCTCCCGCTCGTCGCGTTCGCCCACCTCCTCGGCGCCGACCGGACGAAGCATCAGGGCTCGCAGCTCTCGCTGGCGCCGATCTTCACCGCCGTGCTCATTCTGCCGCCGTCGCTCACGACCCTCCTGATCGCCTTCGCGGTCGTGCCCGACTGGCTTCGCAACCGCGGCGACCGGTACATCCTCGTCTTCAACGTCTGCAACCTCGTGGCCCCGGCCCTCCTCGCCCGGGCCGTCTTCGAGGCGGTGGGCGAGGGCACCACGGCGGGATCGACCGTCGGCGCCGCCCTCGCCCTCCTCGCGTTCCTCATCCTCCACTACGGACTGCTCGCATCCGTCCCCCGCCTGGCGCGCGGGGTCAGGGCCTCAGACACGATCCGCATCGACTGCGTCCTCATCGACGCCGGGCTGCTCTCGCTCGGCGCGATCGCCGCGGCGCTCTGGGACGACTACCCCGGCCTCGTCGCGCTGACGCTCGTGCCGCTCGCGCTCGCCTACCGCGCCCTCGCCATCCCTGCCCTCGTCGAAGCGACCCGCATCGAGCCGAGGACGGGCCTCTACAACCTGCGCCACCTCGAGGCGGCGCTCGGCCAGGAGCTCGGCGGCGCCGGGCGCTTCGACCGGCCGATCGCACTCCTCGTTGTCGACGTCGACCACCACGTCAGCTCAACACCCTCCACGGCCAGGTGGCCGGCGACCGGGCGCTCCAGCAGGTCGCCCGTTCCCTCGAGCGCGCGACTCGCGACTACGACGTCGCCGCCCGCCGCGGCGGCGACGAGTTCTGCGTCCTTCTCCCCGAGACCGACCTCGCCGGGGCGCTTCTCGTCGCCGAGCGGGTCCGCGGCGGCGTCGAGGAGTCGACGAGCGCGGAGGGCCTAACGGTGACGGTCTCGATCGGGGCGGTCTCGCACCGTGGCGCCGGGATGGGCGCCGAGCAGCTTCTCGCCCTCGCCGAGCGGGCAGCGTACGAGGCGAAGGCAAGCGGCCGAAACGCGATCGCCGCCGCGCCACCGATCGACGCGGTCGCCGCGGCGGAGCGCATCCTCGCCGACTCGGCCCGCTAGGGTTCCCAGCGTTCTCCGCCGGTGTCCCAGCCGACCAGGCAGTGCGGGGAGACGAGGAGCGCGGCGCGCTCCAGGAACTCGCGGTCCTCGGGGCCGAAGGCCGCAGGGACGTCCGAGTCGATGTCGATCTCGCCGACGACGCGGCCTTCGTAGGCGATCGGCACGACGATCTCGCTGCGCGTCGAGACGAAGCACGCCAGGTAGCGGTCGTCGGCGTTCACGTCGTCGACGACCTCCGTGACCCCGCTCGCGGCCGCTGCGCCGCAGATGCCCTCGCCGACGGGGATGCGCACGTGCTCGGTCGCCTGCGGCCCCTTCCAGGGGCCGAGGACGAGGTCGTCGCCCTCGACGAGGTAGATCCCCACCCACGAGTAGTGGTCGAAGCGTTCGTGGAGGAGCTCGACCGTCTTCCGCAGCACCTCGTCGGCCTCGGGCTCGCGATTGACGAAGCGGTCGACGGCCTCGAGGGCGCCGCGGTACGTGTCCGTCGTCGAGCTCACCCGGCCGGCACCACCAGCTCGACGTCGGCGCCCTCGAACTCGGCGACCGTGCGCCGGTAGTCCTCCGAGATCGGTGTGGGGCGGCGCTCGGGGACGGCGACCAGCACGAGCGTCTGCTCGGCCGTGCACATGAGTGCGTCGTCCGCGACACGGTGCGCGCAGAGCTCGTACGTGATGCTCGTGACGCCGATCCGCTTCGTCCGCACGAACACCTCGAGCAGGTCGTCGAAGCGGGCGGGCGCCTCGTAGACGACGGTCGAGGACCGCATGACGAAGTTCTTTCCGACCGCCTCGGAGCGGAGGAGCCCGAGATGGCGCTCGTACTCGACGCGGGCAAGGTCGAAGTAGGGGAGATAGCGGCCGTAGTAGACGATGCCCTGCGCGTCGGTGTCGGAGAAGCCGACCCGAGCGTAGGCCGAGTACTTGAACGGGGCCTTGCGGTCCGTCGCCTGCCCGAGCTCCATGCCCTAGATGCTACTCGTGGGCGTGGTTGACCCTTGTCGAGCGATCTGCAAACCTTGCCGGGTTTCATCCACCCGGGATCAAGAGGAGGGGGAAGCATGAAAAGATGGGTGCTGCTCGTATGCGCCCTGACCGCCGGGCTCATGTTCGCTGCGAATGGGCTCGCGGCCAGCAAGCAGAAACTCAATCTCTACACGGCGACGGTCGACGCCGCGACGGCTGCCGAGCTCGCGCAGCAGGGCTACGACATCGCAGCCACGCAGGCGGTCACCGCCGGAATCCAGCTCGACCTGGTCCTCTCACCGACGGAACGCGCGGCCCTTGCGCGAGAGGGCGTCAAGGTGAAGCTCGTCAAGGATGGGAAGGGCCGGTCTCAGAGCCAGCGGGCCCTCGCCCAGGCGACGTCCGGCTACAACGTCTGGCGCTCGTGGGACGAGCCGGGGGGCATCCGCGACGAGATGGAGCTTCTCGCCCGGAACAACCCGCAGATCCTCAAGCTCGAGGTGCTCGGACACACGGTCCAGGGCCGTGAGATCCTCGCGCTCAAGCTCACGCAGGGCGCCCGCGGGATCGCCGATGGCGCGCGCCCGTCCGTCCTCTACATGTCGAACATCCACGCGCGCGAGTGGATCTCGGTCGAGGTCAACCGCCGCCTCCTCCACTGGTTCGTCGACCGGTGGCGGGCCAACAACCGCGAGGTACGGAAGTGGCTGCAGACCCGGGAGCTCTGGTTCGTGCTCTCGACGAACCCCGACGGGTACCAGTACACGTTCGACTCGGAGCGGCTCTGGCGGAAGAACCTCCGCGACAACAACGGCGACGGCGCGATCACGAACGGCGACGGCGTCGACCTGAACCGGAACTACGAGACGAAGTGGGGCTGGGACGAGGAGGGCTCCTCCGGGATCACCGCGAGCGAGACCTACCGGGGCCCTGCGCCCGCCTCCGAGCCCGAGGTACAGGCCTCGCAGGCCTTCATCGACCGGATCGGGTTCGAGTTCCTGCTCACGTACCACTCCTACGGGCCACTGCTCCTCTACCCGTACGGCTGGCAGATCCAGACCCCGTCGGCGGACGACCCGCTCTACGTGGCCTATACGGGCACCGATGACGCGCCGGCCGTTCCGGGCTTCGATCCCGGCGTGGCGGCGGACCTCTACGTCACGAACGGGACGACCGACGACTACTCGTACACCGAGACGGGCGCGCTCAGCTGGACGCCCGAGCTCGAGGAGGGGTGCGACGGCTGCGGCTTCGTCTTCCCGGACGACGAGGCGCTCGTGCAGGCGGAGTTCGAGAAGAACCTCCCGTTCGCGCTCGATCTCGCCCGCTCCGCCCTGGATCCCGGGGATCCGCAGTCCCACCTCGGGAACACCGTCCAGGACTTCTACCTCGACATGGCCGAGTTCGACCCCGAGAAGTCGAACAACCCGACGACCGACTTCACCTTCGACGTCTCCTACGGCGACCCGCAGCCGGTGCGCGTGCTCGCCAAGCGGAGCGTCGGCGCGGTCGAGGTGAAGTACCAGGTCGACGGCGGCTCGGTGCAGACCGCGTCCACCTCCGAGTGGGACGGCGGCGACCGCTGGGGCGCCGGGGGCGACTACTACTACCACGTCGTCCAGGGCATGGTCACGGGCACGGAGCCCGGCGACACCGTCAAGGTGTGGTTCGAGGGTGAAGGCGGGGAGACGAGCGACTCGTTCGAGTACACGGCGATGTCCGAGTCGGAGAACGACGTCCTCGTGCTCGCCGCCGAGGACTACACCGGGATCTCGCCCGGGCCGTACGCAGGCCCGCTCTACCTGAGCTACTACACCGACGCTCTCGACGCGAACGGCGTCGGCTACGACGTCTACGACGTCGATGCCCAGGGCCGCGTCGCCCCGAGCCTGCTCGGCGTCCTCTCGCACTACGACGCCGTCGTCTGGTACACGGGCGAGGACGTCATCACCCGAGACGTCGGCATGGTCGGCGGGACCGCGTCACGTCTCGCGAACGACGAGATGCTCGCGGTCAGGGCGTACCTGAACGAGGGCGGCGGACTGCTCTACACGGGCAAGTACGCGGGTCTCCAGTACGCCGGCGGCTACGCGTTCGACCTGGACGAGAACCGCGCCTGCGGGGTCGATCCGGAGGCCAGCTGCCAGGCGCTCTCGGACGACTTCCTCCAGTACTACCTCGGCGCCTACGTCTTCAACTTCGGTGCGGGCCTGACCGAGGACGGAGACGTCTACGACGTCAACGGCCTTGCGACGCCGTTCGCAGGGACGAGCTGGAGCATCAACGGTGCGGACAGTGCCGACAACCAGGACGTCGCGAACTCGTTCATCACGACGAGCGGGATCCTGCCGGAGTCGATGTTCCCGCAGTTCACGAGCTGGGCCTCGGCGAGGTACGACCGGCCCGGCGGACCGTTCGACCCGCACACGGGTGACTACTACATGTACTCGCAGATCGCCGACGTCTCCTACAAGCGCTTGACGCGGACGGTCGACGTCCCCGCGGGCGGAGGCGAGCTGTCCTTCTGGACGTCCTACGACACCGAGGCGGACTGGGACTTCCTCTTCGTCGAGGCCAGGACGGCGGGCGGGGACGACTGGACGACCCTGCCGGACCTCAACGGCCACACGACCCAGGACACGGGCCAAAGCTGCCTGAACGAGAACTCGGGCGGCTGGCGAACGCTGCACCCGTTCCTCGACCACTACCAGACGCAGGTCGGCACCGACGCGTGCGACCCGACGGGCTCGTCGGGCGCTTGGAACGCGACCTCCGGCTCCGCCGGCGGCTGGCAGCAGTGGCGGGTCGACCTCGGCGAGTGGGCCGGCGGACAAGTGGAGATCTCGATCTCGTACGCGTCCGACTGGGCCACTCAGGGGCTCGGCGTCTTCGTCGACGACATCGTCACGCCGACGGGCGCAGGCTCCACGTCGTTCGAGGACGACGCCGACCCGATGGACGGTTGGACGCAAACCTCGTCTCCGGCGGGGAGCGCACCCAACTCGAACACCTGGACACGGACGACCGCAGCGGGCTTCCCCGAAGCGGCCGTGGTGGCGTCGGAGCCTCCGGACGCCGACTACCGGACCCTCTACATGGGCTTCGGCTTCGAGGGGATCGACGGAGCCGTCACCCGGGCCAACGTCATGGGCCGGGCGATCGACTTCCTGGTCGCCCCGTAGCGGCTCGGACACAGACGAACTCCACGAGGGCGGGGCTTCGGCCCCGCCCTCGTCGTTCCCCGCCACTACTCGCCCCGGATGACGGCGAGGGCCTCGTCCCGCTTGCGCTCCATGAGCTCGCGGTCGAGCGCCTCGAGGTTCAGCCGGAGGAGCGGCTCGGTATTCGACGGCCTCACGTTCAGGTGCCATTCGTCGGAGGTGACCGAGACGCCGTCGAGATGGGAGATGCCACCCTCGCTGGCGAAGTGCTCCTTCAGCCGCTGCAGCGTGAGGGCGACGTCGGCGACCGGCGTGTTGATCTCCCCTGTCAGGAAGTAGCGCTCACGCAGCGGCCGCAGGATCTCCGAGAGCTTGCGACCCCGCTTCGAGACCAGCTCGAGCATGAGGAGCGCGGGGATCGTTCCAGAGTCGGCCTGGTAGAAGTCGCGGAAGTAGTAGTGGCCGCTGACCTCGCCCGCGAAGAGGGCGTCCACCTCGCGCATGAGGAGCTTGATGAAGGCGTGCCCGACCCGGCTCATGACGGGCGTGCCTCCCAGCCGCTCGACCGTGTCGCGCACGGCCCAGCTCGCACGGACGTCGTAGATGATCGTCGCGCCGGGCTCCTTCTCGAGCATCGTCTCCGCGAGGAGGGCGGTGACGAAGTCGCCCGGGACGAACTCGCCCGTGTCGTCGACGAAGAAGCAGCGGTCGGCGTCGCCGTCGAAGGCGATCCCGAGGTCGGCGCGCTCCTTGCGCACCTTGTGGACGATGAACTCCCGGTTCTCGGGCAGGAGCGGGTTTGGCTCGTGGTTCGGGAAGCTCCCGTCGGGCTCGAAGAAGCACGGCACCGCGTCGAGCGGGAGGCGCTCGAGGATCGGTGGGAGCATCGCCCCGGCCATCCCGTTCGCGGCGTCGATGACGACGCGGCGCCTCTCCACAGTCTCCGGGTCGATGAAGGACAGGACTTTCTCGACGAAACCCGCGTAGAGCTCCCCGGACTCGACCCTTCCGGCCACGTCGGGGGTCTGACCCTTGTCCCCACCCTGAAGGGACAGCGCCCGGTCGCGGATGTCCAGGAGGCCCGAGTCGGAGCCGACCGGGAGCGCGCCGCGGCGGACGATCTTGGCGCCGGTGTAGTCCTTCGGGTTGTGCGAGGCCGTGATCGTCACCCCGCCGTCCAGCCCGAGCTCGCCGACGGCGTAGTAGAGCATCTCGGTCCCGATCATCCCGACGTCGAGAACGTCCGCTCCCGCGGAGGCCGCGCCGGCGACCAGCGCCTGGTGCATCGAGGGGGAGGAGAGGCGCATGTCGCGCCCGACCGCGATCTGCTTCGGCTCGAACTGCTCGGCGTAGGCGCGCCCGATCGCGCGGGCGCCCTCCTCGTCGAGCTCGGAGGGGTAGATGCCGCGGACGTCGTACGCCTTGAAGACCTTGGGGTCTAGGGCCATGACTCGGCGAGTTTACGCCGGGTCGCCTCGAGCGCCTCGGGCATCACCTTGACGTCCGCCAGGACCGGCATGAAGTTCGTGTCCCCGGCCCAACGAGGGACGACGTGCTGGTGGACGTGGTCGACGATGCCCGCGCCCGCGACCCGCCCGAGGTTCCAGCCGAGGTTGAAGCCTTGCGGCCCCATCGCGTCCTCGAGCGCGGCGACCGCGGCGGCCGTGAGCGAGTGGATCTCCGCCGCCTCCTCGGCCTCGAGCCCGCGGAAGTCGCCGACGTGGCGGTAGGGCGCGACCATCAGATGGCCCGACGCGTACGGGTACCGGTTCAGCAGCACGAAGGCGCGCTCGCCCCGCCGCACGACCAGCCCCGGCTCGTCGTCGAGGCCACGGGCCCGGCAGAAGACGCAGCCGTCCTGCTCGTCGGCGCTCTGGATGTACTCGAGCCGCCAGGGTGCCCAGAGCCGGTTCAAAACCACCCCCGCAGGCGGAAGAGGACGACGAGCCCGACCACGGTGAGGAGCTCGAGCCCGATGCCGAGGAGGGCGAACGCCTGCCAGCCGGAGACCTCGCCGACCATCCACCCGAAGTTCTGCCCGAAGAACCCGGTGAGGAAGGACAACGGCAGGAAGATCGTGGCGATCACCGTCAGCTGCTTCGTCGTCACGTTGAGCCGGTTCGACGCAGTTGACAGGTACGCGTCGATGGCGGAGTTGGCACGCTCGCGGTCGCCGTCGATTTCCTCGGTCAGCCGGATGAGGTGGTCGTACACATCGCGGAAGTAGCGTTCCGACTCACGAGTCATCCCCGGCAGCTCGACGCCGCCGACGACCAGGCGGGCGAGGACGTCCCGCTGTGGCGCCACTACCCGCCGCAGCCGGACGAGCTGCCGCTTCCTCGCGAAGATCTCCTCGAGCTGCTCAGCCTGCGGCGACTCGAACACACGCTCCTCCAGGAGGTCGAGGCTCTCGTCGAGCCCTTCGAGCACGGGGAAGAAGTCGTCGACCAACCGGTCGACGACCTCGTAGAGCAGGAGGGGCGCGCCGGGGAAGTGGCCGGACTCGCGCTCCAGCTTCGCGGTCAGACCCTCGAGGGTCTGCGAGGGATCGCGATGGACGGTGACGAGGTAGCGCTCGGAGTAGAAGCAGTGCACCTCGACGAGCCCGTCCTCCTCGGTCGACCACCCGTAGACGACGAGGAAGACGAAGTCCTCGTAGTCGTCGACCTTGGGACGCTGGCCAAAGGTCTCCGACTGCTCGACCGCGAGGGGATGGATGCCGAACACCTCGCGCAGCAGCGCGAAGTCCTCGTGCGAGGGGCGCTCCAGATCCAGCCAGAAGGGCTCGTCCGACGCGACGCGCTCGACGACCGCGTCACGCATCGCGTCCGTGACCGCGCCGCTTCGGGCGACCAGGCGCCCGCTCACAGCCAGCGGCGCCAGCGGAAGAGCCCGAGCAGCCCGAGGCCGAGGACGACCATCACCCCGACGATCGTCCAGAAGGCCTCGATCTCGCCCTCGCCGGGCACCCCGACGTTCATGCCGAGCAGCCCCGTGATCAGCGTCAGCGGGAGCAGGATCACCGTGACGACGGTCAGGAGCTGCAGCCGGTACTGCTGCTTGTGCGAGATGAAGGACTCGTTCGTGGATTCGAGGCCGTCGATGACCTCCTTGTAGTTGTCGAGGAGGTCCCAGATGCGCTCGGCGGCGTCGACGATGTCGTCGAAGTAGAGCTCGAGGTTCTCGGGCAGGAAGCGCTCCGTCGTGCGCTCCAGCATGCGCAGCGTCGAGCGCTCCGGCTTGATGATCTTGCGGTAGGCGATGATCTCCTGCTTCGCGTTCGAGATGTCGCGGACGACGTCCTCGGAGCGCTCCTCGAAGATGGCCGGCTCGATCTGGTCGAGCTTGGCGCCGATCTTGTCCAGGATCGGGAAGCAGTAGTCGAAGAGGTCGTCGAGGACGTGGTAGAGGAGGTAGCCCGAGCCGCGGAAGAGCTCGCGCCGCAGCTCGTCGTCGTCCTCGCAGCGCCGGAAGAGGTATGTCACCGGCAGGAGCTCGACGTTCGGGAGCGTGATCAGGAAGTCGGGACCGAGGAAGACGTCCAGCTCCGCAGCGTTCAGCCGGCGGACGTTTTTGTCGTAGACGGGGAAGTGGAGGACGGCGAAGAGGTAATCGGGGTACTCGTCGATCTTCGGCCGCTGCCGCTTCGAGAGCACGTCCTCGATGTCAAGCTCGTGGAAGCCGAAGCGCTCGGCGAGGTAGGCGACCTCGAGCGAGCCTGGCCGCTCGGCGTGAAACCAGGTGAGGCCGTCAGCGGAGAGCTCGGAGACGCGCGGCTCGGTCCGCTCGGCGACCTCGCCCGCGACGCCGCGGGCGCGTCCTCTCCGGAGGCGTGGGAGGGTCGGCCGTGCCATGGGTACCGAGTGCTTCCTCGAGCTGCATCTCCAGGTACGCGATTCTACTCGCAATCCCTTGCCGGCTCGACGGCTCGGCCGCTCGACGGACGGAGGGCCGGCCGCGCGCACACCAGCCTCGACGACGACCTCTTCGTCGTCGGCGGCGCGGCCACCCGGCCAGCCGCCGCGTGACGAGATGCGCCTGGTAGGAATCGAACCTACGACCTCGCGCTCCGGAGGCGCGCGCTCTATCCCCTGAGCTACAGGCGCGGAGGGCCTTAGTGTACCCGGGGTGAGACTGGCCCACCGCCGCGCCACGCTCCGGCTTGCCGAGCCCTTCCGCATCTCCCGCGAGACGAGCGTCGAGGAGGGGGTCCTCTGGGTCGAGGTCGACCACGAGGGGGCGAGCGGGTTCGGCGAGGCCCAGCCGCAGGCCCACTACGGCGAGAGCGTCGCCGGCGCCGAGGCGTTCCTGGACGAGGCCGCCGGCCTGCTCGGCGACGACCCCTTCGCCCTCGAGGCGATCGGCTCGCGCCTGGCCGAGGTCCCGGGGAACCTCGCCGCCAAGGCGGCGGTCGACGCGGCCCTCTACGACCTCTGCGGCAAGCTGGTCGGGGAGCCGACGTGGCGGCTCCTCGGCCTGGAGCGGGGCGGGCCGCCGACGTCCTGGACCATCTGGCTCGGCGACCCTGACGAGATGGCGCGCCGGGCGCAGCGGGCCGACGACGGCCGCTTCCGCCGCCTGAAGCTGAAGCTCGGCGGCCGCGACGGGCTCGACGTCGAGCGCGTCCGTTCCGTCCGCGGGGTCACCCGCCTGCCGCTGCAGGTGGACGTCAACGAGTACTGGGGGCTCGAGGAGGCGCTGGCCGCCGTCGAGGAGCTGGCGGCGCTCGGCGTCCAGTACGTCGAGCAGCCGCTGCCGGCCGGGGATCCCAGCGGCGAGCGGCTGAAGCGCGACTCTCCGCTCCCCATCTACCTCGACGAGGACGTGCACACGCTCCCTACCGTGGCCTCCTGCGCGGAGCGCGCCCACGGCATCAACATCAAGCTGGCGAAGAGCGGCGGCATCCGCGAGGCCGTGCGGATGGCCAACGCGGCACGCGCGCTCGGGCTCGGCGTCATGCTCGGCTGCATGATCGAGTCGGGCCTCGGCATCGCGGCGGCAGCCCAGATCGGGAGCCTCTGCGACCACCTCGACCTCGACGGCAACCTGCTGATCGCGGAGGACCCGTGGCCGGGAATCGAGCTCTCGGCCGGCGTCCAGGTCCCCTCCGACCGGCCCGGGCTGGGAGTCCATGAAGCGGTATCTCGCACTGGCTGAGGGCTTCTCGGACGACGTGCACTACGGCAAGACGACCTACGGCGTCGTCCACTACGCGCCGGACCCGGTCGTCGCCGTCCTCGACTCGACGCGGGTCGGAGAGACGCTCGAGGGTATCCCCATCGTCGGCTCGGTCGCCGACGCACTCCCCTACGAGCCCACGGTCGCGCTCGTGGGCGTCGCGGTCGCGGGCGGCCGCCTCCCCGCCGTCTGGCGCGGGATCCTGCGCGAGGCGATCGGCGCGGGGCTGGACGTCGAGGCGGGCATGCACGAGTTCCTCACAGACGACCCCGAGCTCTCCGCGCTCGCGCTCGAGCACGGCGTCGGACTGCGCGACTACCGGCGGCCGCCCACCGACCTGAGCGTGGCCACCGGCGCGAACCTCGCCCTCCCTGCCGAGGTCGTCCTCACGGTCGGCTCGGACTGCGCCGTCGGCAAGAAGACCGTTGCGGTCGAGCTCGACCGCGCCGCCCGCGCCCGCGGCCGCCGGTCGGTGTTCGTCCCGACGGGCCAGACGGGGATCATGATCGCCGGCTGGGGCATCGCCGTCGACGCGGTCGTCTCGGACTTCCTCGCCGGCGCGGGGGAGAGGCTCGTCGTCGAGGGCGCCGAGCGCGGAGACCTCCTCTTCGTGGAGGGCCAGGGCTCCATCACCCATCCGCAGTTCTCGGGCGTGACGCTCGGCCTCTACCACGGGAGCGCCCCGCACGTCCTCGTGCTCGTCCACCGGGCCGGCGACACGGAGCTCGAGGGTCCTCCAGGGCACCCGATCCCGCCGCTCACCGAGCTCGTCGAGCTCTACGAGCGGCTCGCGCTCCCGCCGCGGCCGGCCCGTGTCGCGGCGGTCGCGCTGAACACCCAGAGCCTGCAAGAGGGCGAGGCCCGCGCCGCCGTCGAGGCGGTCGCCGCCGAGACCGGCCTGCCTGCCGACGACCCTGTCCGATTCGGACCTGACCGGTTGTTGGACGCCGTCTTGAAGGCACTGCCTTCGGGTATAACGGGCCGGTGACCGATGCCCGGGTCGAACGTCTCGCCGGCCTCCTGGTCGACTACTCGCTGGCCCTGCGGGAGGGCCAGGTGCTGCGAATCGACAGCCTCGACGCGGGCTCGCCGCTCGTCCTCGCCCTCTACGGCGCCGCCCTGAGGGCGGGCGCGCTGCCCTACACGAACATCGCGCTCTCCGGCCTCGGCGAGACCCTGCTCCAGGAGGGGTCGGAGGACCAGCTGACCTACATCTCTCCGATCCAGTGGGAGGAGATCGAGCAGCTCGACGCGCTGATCACGGTGTGGTCGGAGACGAACACCAGAGCGCTCTCACGGATCGAGCCGACCCGGCACGCCGCCCACATCGCCGCCCAGCGCAAGCTCTCGAACCGACGCTGGGAGCGGATCTCCGCGGGCGAGATGAGCTGGTGCGGGACGCTCTTCCCGACGAATGCCCACGCCCAGGAGGCCGAGATGTCCCTGGCCGACTACGAGAGCTTCGTCTACGCCGCCTGTCACGTGCACGAGGAGGACCCGGCGGCCCACTGGCGCTCGGTCTCGGCGCTGCTCGAGGCGCGCGCCGCCGAGCTCGGCGGGGCCCGGGAACTCCGCATCGTCGGTCCCGACACGGACCTGCGCGTCGGCGTCGCCGACCGGACGTGGCTCGCCGCGGACGGCCGCTACAACATGCCGGACGGCGAGGTCTTCACGAGCCCGCTCGAGGACGAGACCGAGGGCGTCATCCGCTACACGTTCCCGGCCGTCTACCACGGCCGCGAGGTGGAGGACGTCCGCCTCCGCTTCGAGGCCGGGAAGGTCGTCGAGGCCGAGGCCGCGCGGGGGAACGACTACCTCCAGTCGCTGCTGCGGATGGACGCCGGCGCCTCCGTGCTCGGCGAGGTCGCCTTCGGGCTCAACTACGAGATCGACCGCTTCACCCGCAACATCCTCTTCGACGAGAAGATCGGCGGGACGATGCATCTCGCGCTCGGCTCGGGCTTCCCTCAGACCGGCGGCAAGAACACGTCCGGCCTGCACTGGGACATGATCTGTGACCTCCGCGACGAGGGCGAGGTCTACGCCGACGGCGAGCTCGTCTGGAAGGACGGCCGCTTCCTCGGCGAGCCCGCGCTGGAGGCAGTCGAGAGCGTGCATGGCTAGCCGGCTCGAGCGTTTGGCCGGTGTCCTCGTCGAGTACTCGACGAGGGTGCGGGAGGGCGATCTCGTCTGCATCGACGCCGGCCCCGGGGCGGCGCCGCTCGTCCGGGAGGTCTGGCGGCGCGTGCTCGAGGCCGGCGGGCATCCGCATCTCCACCTGGACGTCGAGGGCGCCTCGGAGCTCCTCCTCAGCCGCGGCAGCGACCGCCCAGCTCGACTGGATCAGTCCGCAGCGGCGCGCCGAGGTCGAGCTCGCCGACGTTCGCATCGCCATCGAGGGCGACCTCAACACCCGTGCCAACTCGGCGGTCGACCCGGAGCGGCAGGCCGCGTGCCGAGCGCGCCCGCGAACCGCTCCGCCGCATCCACTTCGCCCGCGCGAGCTCGGGCGACCTGCGCTCCGTCGTCACGCTCTTCCCGACTCAGGCGGCCGCGCAGGACGCCGACATGTCGCTGCGCGGAGTACGAGGACTTCGTCTACCGTGCCGGCCTCCTCGACCGGGACGACCCGGTCGGCGGAGTGGCGAGGCGCTCGGCCGCTCGTACGAGCAGCTCGCCGCCCGGCTCGGCGAAACGGCGGAGATCCGGGTCGTCGGGGACGGCACCGACCTGACCCTCGGCGTCGAGGGGCGGACGTGGATCCCCTGCGTCGGTCGCGAGAACTTCCCCGACGGCGAGGTCTTCACCGGCCCGGTCGAGACGAAGGTCGACGGCGTCGTCCGCTTCAGCTACCCGGCGAGCTACGCGGGGCGGCGGATCCGGGGCGTCGAGCTCGAGTTCCGCGGCGGCGAGGTCGTCGCGCGCCGAGCGCAGCAGAGGGACAGACGTTCCTGCGCGAGATGCTCGCCCTCGACGAGGGCGCCCGGCAGCGTGGGCGAGTTCTCCTTCGGCCTGAACGAGGCGGTGCGCGAGTTCACCGGGCACACGCTCTTCGACGAGAAGATCGGCGGCACCGTCCACCTCGCGCTCGGGGCGTCGTATCCCGAGTCCGGCGGCCAGGTGCAGTCCGCGCTCCACTGGGACATGGTCTGCGACCTCCGCAGCGGAAGCGAGGTCGTACGCCGACGGCGAGCTCGTCTACCGCGACGGCCGCTTCGTCGACGGCCTCCTCTGATCGCGCTCCTCGGGGATACGCACATGCCCCGCAGCGCGCGGGCGCTCCCCGAGCGCCGCCTCGCGGTCCTCGAGGCCTCGTCGCTCGTGCCGAGCGGCGCGTCGTCGAGGCGGAGGGGGGTGCGCATCGGGCTCGTCGGCTGGTTCCAGGACTGCGCGGTCGTCGCGTTACGGGCACACGCAGATGGCGGAATCGACGCGGGCCGGTCGGCCGGGGTGGTCAGCCCCGGCAGCCCGACCGAGAGGCGACGCGGCCCGAGCCACTCCCTCGCGGTCATCTGCGGGGGCGTGCCCGAGGTCGTCGTGCTCGGCTGAGCGGCCAGAAGTGGTATCCGTCCGTCCGGGCGGCTATCATGCGAACATATGTTCGCTCTGCGCACCGTCCTCGCCCTCTCGCTCGTCCTCGGAATCGTGCTCCTCGCCCTGGCGCGCCCGTCCAGCGGCTCGGCTCCCGAGGAGCGGTACGTCGTCCGGCCCGGGGACACGCTCTGGGAGCTCGCGGCCGAGCGCTACGGTGGGGATCCGCGGGAGGGCGTCTGGAGGATCCGCGAGCGGAACGGGCTCGGCGCGACGACACTGCCGGCCGGGACGATCCTCTACCTGCCCGCCGACGGAGGTGGTGTCTAGCGGAGCCCGGCAGGGCGCAAGCAAGGGGGGCAACCTACACTTGCCCGGTGGACCTCGACCTCGTATTCCTCGGAACCTCCGGCTCGGTGCCGACGGCGCGGCGAGGCCTCTCCGGGACACTGATCCGGCGCGGCGGCGAGCGCATGCTCGTCGACTGCGGCGAGGGCACCCAGCGCCAGCTCCTTCGCTCGTCGGTCGGGCTGATCGAGCTCCCGGAGATCTTCCTCACCCACTACCACGCGGATCACTACCTCGGCCTGCCGGGGATGCTCAAGACCTTCGCGCTTCGCGGGCGGGAGGTGCCGCTCACGATCCACGGCCCCCCGGGGCTCGGCGAGCTCTTCGCCGGGCTTCGGCGGATCTTCGGGAGGCTGACGTACGACCTCGAGCTCCGAGAGCTGACCGACGGGGACGTCCTCGACCGCGGCGAATACCGGCTGCTCGCCTTCCGGGTCGACCACGGGGTCGCGGCGAACGGGTACGCGCTCGCCGAGGCTCCCCGGCCGGGCCGGTTCGACGTCGAGGCCGCGCGGAGCCTCGGCGTGCCCTCGGGCCCGCTGTTCGGCCGGCTGCAGGCCGGCGAGGCGGTTCGGCTCCCGGACGGCGCCGAGGTAGAACCCGACCAGGTCCTCGGGCCGGCCCGGGCGGGAAGGACGATCGTGCTCGCGGGGGACACCGCCCCGGCGGCGGGCGTCCTCGAGGTGGCCCAGGGAGCGGACCTCCTCGTCCACGAGGCGACGTTCGCCGAGGAAGAGCGCGGGCGCGCGGAGGAGACGCTGCACTCGACGGCAGCCGGCGCAGCCGCGCTCGCGAAGGCGGCCGGTGTGGGCATGCTCGCGCTGACGCACCTCTCCAACCGCTATTTCGGCCCCGAGATCGCGCGCGAGGCGCGCGAGGTCTTCCCCGAGACGGTCGTCCCGAGGGACTTCGATATCATCGACGTCCGTTTCCAGGAGCGGGGAGGCCCACGTCTCGTCAAGGCGGGGGCGCGGCCCGCTCGGGAGGAGGCCGGGCCGGATGGAGGGCATGGTGCAGGTGGCGGTGGCGGCGGACCTCGCGGAGGCGGAGGAGATCCAGACGATCCTCCACTCGGCGGGGATCCGGTCGGAGCTTCTCCCCGCGGTGGAGCAGCACCCCGCAGCGCTCGATGACGCCCCCCAGAAGGTGATGGTCGCCGAGGGCTTCCTCGAGGCGGCCCAGCACGCGCTCGAGGCCATGACCGACCCCGACGAGCTCATCGGCGGCCGTTAGCGCGTTCCCACCCGATTTCGGACCGCTCGCCGAGGCCTACGACCGCCTCCGGCCCGTCGACGACAACTGGTGGGAGCTCGTGGACGTCCTGGTCGTGGAGGGCGACCTCCGGGGTCGGCGCGTCCTCGACGTCGGCTGCGGGACCGGGCGCCTGGCGGTCGCGCTCGCGGAGCGGGGCGCGAAGGTCTGGGGCGTCGACCCGTCCGGCGAGATGCTGGAGCAGGCGCGGTTGGCCGCCGGCAAGACCGTGGGGCTGAAGCAGGGTCGCGCTGAGGAGCTCCCCTTCAAGGCCGGCTGGTTCGATCGCGCCGTCCTGCGCCTCGTCGTCCACCTCGTCGACCGCGCACGCGCGCTGCCGGAGCTGGCACGCGTCCTGGCTCCCGCGGGCCGCGCGGTCGTGGCGACATTCCAGCCTCGGCACTTCGACCGCTATTGGGCCGTCGACATCTTCCCCGAGATCGGGGAGATCGACCGGGAGCGCTTTCCCGCCCCGGAAGCGCTGGCCGCCGAGCTCGAGGCCGCCGGCTTCGAACGCGTGCGGACGCGGCTCCTCTCCCAGCGCGGCACCCTCGCGCGAGAGCACGCCCTCGAGCGCATCCGCGGCCGCTACATCTCCACGCTCCGGCTGCTGGACGAGGCCGCGTTCGCGGCAGGCCTCGCCCGCGCCGAGCGCGAGCTTCCGGCCGCGATCGACCTCCGGCTGGAATGGGCGATCGTCACGGCCGACACGCCGGCCCCTCGCTGATACAGGCGCGGCTCGGGCTACTCCTCCTCCGCCATCCCGAGGATGTCGTCGCGGGAGAGCTTCCCGACCATGTCGGGATGGCTCCGCTCGACGTGAGCCTCCACCTGGGCGACCAGCGCGCCGTCGCTCTCGGCCCGAACGGTCTCGCCGCACTCGCAGTTGACGACCTTGGTCATGACTCCGCTCCTCTCGGTCGGGAGCGGTCATTGTCGCCACTGCCGCTTGCGGCTACCTTGGAGAAACATTGGCGGGCGACGGCGATACGAGGATCCAGCTCTGCGGGCGGCTCGTCGTCGAGGTGGCGGGGCGGCGGCTCGAAGGCAAGCTCCCAGGGCGGCAGGGGCGGCTCCTCGTCGCGTACCTCGCCGCGAGCCGCGCGCGTCGGGCGACGCGGGCCGAGCTCGTGGACGCGCTCTGGCCCGACGGCGCGCCCGATGCGGTCGAGGCCTCGCTCGCCTCGCTGCTTTCGAAGCTCCGGCGCGTGATCGGCGGCGAGACGCTCGAGGGGCGGGCCGAGCTGAGGCTGTCCCTTCCCGCGGACGCCTGGATCGACGTCGAGGCGGCCGGGGTCGCCGTCCACCGGGCCGAGTCGGCGGTGGCCCTGGGCGAGTGGGAGCGGGCCTGGGCGCCGGCGCGGGCCGCCCTGTACACGGCGAACCGCGGCTTCCTCCCCGGCTACGAGGCGCCCTGGATCGAGGAGCGCCGCCGCAAGCTGGACGACCTGAGGGTACGTGCGCTCGAGGCCGTCGGCACCTCGGGGCTGGGCATGGGAGGGACCGAGACGGCCGCGGCCGAGCGGGCGGGCCGGGAGCTCGTCGGGGCGGCCCCCTTCCGCGAGAGCGGCTACCTCCTGCTCATGGAGGCCCTTGCCGAGGGCGGGAACGCAGCCGAGGCCCTGCGCGTCTACGAGGGCCTTCGCAGCCTCCTGCGCGAGGAGCTCGGAGTCGCGCCCGGGGCGGCGGCGCAGGCGCTCCACCGTCGCCTGGTCGGTCAGGTGGACGCCGTCCGGCCCAGCGGCTAGCCTTCTCCGCGCACCTTTAACTCGGTCCCGTGAGGCCGGAAAGGAGTGGCTGGTGGCTGCGCCGACACAGGCGGAACAGCTCTTGCTCGACGGAGAGGCTCTCCGGCGGACGATCGTCCGTATCGCGCACGAGATCGTGGAGCGGAACCCCGACCTCGAGCGCACGGCGCTCGTCGGCATCCACACGCGGGGCGTCCCCTTCGCACAGCGCCTGCGGCGCGAGATCGAAGGGTTCACCGGCCGTGAGGTCGAGCTCGGCACCCTCGACATCACGTTCCACCGGGACGACGTCCACGCGCGCGACCGCAGCGGGCCCCTCCATCCGCAGCCCGTCGTCCGCTCGACGCGGCTCGACTTCCCGCTCGAGGGGATGACGTGCGTCCTCTGCGACGACGTCCTCTACACGGGGCGGACGATCCGCGCCGCGATCGACGCCCTCTTCGACTACGGCCGCCCCGAGCGCGTCCAGCTCGCCGTGCTCGTCGACCGCGGCCACCGGGAGCTCCCGATCCGCCCCGACTACGTGGGCAAGAACCTGCCGACCTCGCACGGGGAGCGTGTCCAGGTGCAGCTCCTCGAGGTCGACGAGATCGACCGCGTCCTGCTCGAACCGATCCCCGAGAAGTGAGGAAGCCCATGGCAGACGTTCGACCCCTGCTTCGCACGGAGCTCCTGCCGCCGAAGAGCTCGCCGCGCCGGCACCTGATCTCGATCGCCGACCTGAGCCGCGAGGACGTCGAGCGCCTGCTCGCGCTCGCGCGCACCTTCGCCCGCTCGCTCGAGCGCGACGTCAAGAAGCTGCCGACGCTCCGCGGCCGCACGGTCGTGAACCTGTTCTTCGAAGCGTCGACCCGGACGTCGTCGAGCTTCGAGCTCGCCGCGAAGCGGCTCTCGGCCGACGTGATGTCGATCAAGTCCTCCGGCTCCGCGGTCGAGAAAGGCGAGTCCCTGAAGGACACGCTGCTCACGATCGGCGCCTACGACCCTGACGTGGTCGTCATCCGCCATGCCCACATAGGCGCGCCGCACCTCGCCGCCCGCTTCACGCCCGCGCACGTGGTCAACGCCGGCGACGGCAAGCACCAGCATCCGACCCAGGCGCTCCTCGACCTCTACACGCTGGAGGAGGAGCTCGGCGGGATCGAGGGGCTGCACGTCGCCATCGTCGGCGACGTGCTCCACTCCCGCGTCGCACGCTCGAACGTGCAGGCGCTCGTGCTCATGGGCGCGCGCGTGACGCTCGTCGGGCCGCCGCCGCTGATCCCGCGCGGGATCGAGGCGATGGGCTGCGAGGTCTCGCACGACATCGCCGCGATCAAGAACGCCGACGTCGTCTACGTCCTCCGCATGCAGCGCGAGCGCATGCTCGAAGGTGCGAACTACGTGCCCAGCCTCCGCGAGTACACGGCCCGCTGGGGCGTGACGTCGGAACGGCTGCGCCCCGGCCAGCGCGTGATGCACCCGGGGCCGATGAACCGCGGCGTCGAGATCGACGGCGCCGTCGCCGACTCGGCCGAGTCGCTGATCGAGCGGCAAGTGCGGAGCGGGCTCGTCGTCCGCATGGCCGTCCTCTACGACCTGCTCACGCAGGGCCCGGTCGAGATCAAGGTGGCCGAGATCGAGGAGGTGGCGTGATGCTGTTCGGAAAGAACGGGCGCCAGGACTCTCTCGCCTTCGAGAACGTCCGGGTCGTCGACCCGGTCCGCGGCATCGACGAAGCGCTGACCGTCAGGGTCGAGCGCGGAGTCGTCGCCGCGATCGAGCCGGCGTCCGCGCCCGCGAACGGCAGGGTGCTGGCACCCGCCTTCGTCGACCCGCACGTCCACCTGCGCACGCCGGGCCGCGAGGACGAGGAGGATTTGGGCTCGGGCACGCGCGCGGCGGCTGCGGGCGGGTACTGCGCCGTCCTCGCCATGCCCAACACCGACCCGGTGATCGACTCGGCCTCCGTCCTCGGCGCGCTCGCCGAACAGGCCGTAGCGCGAGGCGGAGATCCCGGTCGGCTTCTTCGCCGCGATCACGAAGAGCCAGGCCGGCTCGGAGCTCACCGAGATGGTCGAGCTCGCCGAGCGCGGCGCCGCCGGCTTCAGCGACGACGGGCAGCCGGTCGTCGCGCCGGGCCTGATCCGCCGGGCGCTCCAGTACAGCGCCGCCGCGGGGAGGCCCGTGGCCGTCCACTGCGAGGAGCCGACCCTCTCGCGCGGCGGCCACGTCCACGAGGGTCTCGTCTCGGCGGAGCTCGGCTTCGGCGGCTATCCCTCCGTGGCCGAGAGCGTGATGGTCGCCCGCGACCTCTCGCTCGCCGGCTACGAGCGGCGACCGCTGCACCTCCTCCACCTGTCGGCGCGCGAGTCCGTGGACGAGCTCCGGCGCGCCAAGGAGGCCGGCGTGGCGGCGACCGCCGAGGTGACGCCGCACCACCTGTGCCTCACCGAAGAGGCGGTGCGCTCGCTCGACCCGAACGTGAAGATGAACCCTCCGCTGCGGGCCGACGAGGACCGCGCGGCGCTCGTCGAAGCGCTCCGTGACGGCACGATCCAGGCGATCGCCACGGACCACGCCCCGCACGCCCGTGCGGAGAAGGAGGTGCCGTTCGAGGAGGCCCCGTTCGGCGTGACCGGGCTCGAGACCGCGTTCGCGGCCCTCTACACCCAGCTCGTGGAGCCGGGCGCTCTTCCGCTCGCGACGCTCCTCGAGCGGATGAGCGCGGGGCCCGCCCGCATCTACGGCCTCGACGCGCCCACGATCGAGGTGGGCGCGCGAGCGAACCTCGTGCTCCTCGACCTCGACGCCGTGTGGCACGTGGACGCGGGCTCCTTCAGGTCGAAGTCGGTCAACTCGTGGGTCCTCGGCTCGCGGCTGCGCGGTCGCGTCGTGCAGACGGTGGCCGCCGGTAAGGTCGTGTACGCGGCCTGATGAGCGTCGCTCGTCTTCGGCTGGAAGTCGTGCGGGAACTCGGCTCCCTCAGACACCCTTCACACGTCCGCATGCCGGTGGGGCCGTGAGCGGCTTCCTCGTGCTCGAGGACGGCTCGGTCTTTCGGGGCCGCTCGGTGGGCGCGCTCGGCGTCGCGCACGGGGAGGCGGTCTTCACGACGGCGATGACCGGCTACCAGGAGGTCGTGACCGACCCGAGCTACGCCGAGCAGATCGTCGCCTTCACGGCGCCGATGATCGGGAACTACGGGGTCTCGCCACAGCGGTCGGAGTCGGCGCGCCCGCACGCTCGGGCGGCGCTGATGCGGCAGGCGACGGGGAGCGAGTGGACGCGCTGGCTTCACGGCCAAGGCATCGTCGCGCTCGAGGAGATCGACACGCGGGCGCTCGTCCTCCGGCTCCGCGAGCGCGGCGCGATGCGCGCTGCTGCCGTCGCCGGGGCCGCGTCCGTCGAGCAGGTGCTCGCCGACGTGCGCGCGCAGGCGCCGATGACCGGCCGCGCGCTGGTTGCCGGCGTCTCGACGCGGGAGCCCTACCGCGTCGGGCACGGCCAGGTCCGGGTCGCCGTCCTCGACTACGGCTGCAAACGCTCGATCGTCGAGCGGCTCGGCGCCGCGGGCGCCGAGGTGACCGTCTGGCCGCACGAGACCGACGCGGGCTCGCTTCTCGCCGCGAAGCCGGACGGCGTGCTCCTCTGCAACGGCCCGGGCGACCCGGCCGCGCTCGGCGGCGAGGTGGCCGTCGTCAGGGAGCTGCTGGGCCGGGTGCAGATCCTCGGCATCTGCCTGGGCCACCAGCTCCTGGCCCAGGCCGCCGGCTTCCAGACCTTCAAGCTCCCGTTCGGGCATCGCGGCGCGAACCACCCCGTGCTCGAGCTCGCGGCCGGGCGCGTCCTCGTCACCAGCCAGAACCACGGCTTCGCGGTGCGCGGAGACGGCCCCGAGGTGACGCACGTCTCGCTCTACGACGGCACCGTCGAGGGGATCGCGCTCCCGCAGGAGCGCGCGCGCTCGCTGCAGTTCCACCCCGAGGCGGGCCCGGGCCCGCACGACGCCTGGGCGGAGATCGAGGCCTGGGTGAAGGAGCTCGGCTATGCCGCGGCGGCCTAGGAGCGCCCCGTGAGACGCTCCGACCTCGGCTCGATCTGCGTGATCGGCGCCGGGCCGATCGTGATCGGCCAGGCGTGCGAGTTCGACTACTCCGGGAGCCAGGCGCTGAAGGTGCTCCGCGCCGAGGGCTACCGGACGATCGTCGTCAACTCGAACCCGGCGACGATCATGACCGACCCGGGCTACGCCGACCGCACCTACATCGAGCCCCTCGACCTGGAAGGGATGCGCGACGTGCTCGAGCGCGAGCGCCCCGACGCGCTCCTGCCGACCCTCGGCGGCGGCACCGCGCTCGACCTCGCCCGCCGGCTGGCCGAGGAGGGCGTCCTCGAGGAGCTCGGGATCGAGCTCGTCGGCGCGAGCTACGAGGCGATCCGCCGCGCCGAGGACCGCGGCCTCTTCCGCGAGACGATGGGGAGCGTCGGCCTCCGCGTGCCGGAGTCGGTGGTCGTCACCTCGCCCGAGGAGCTGCCGGAGGCGCTCTCCTTCCCGCTCATCCTTCGGCCGGCCTTCACCCTCGGGGGCCACGGGGGCGGGATCGCGCGCTCGCCCGAGGATCTCGCGCGCAAGCTCGAGCGCGCGCTCAGCGAGAGCCCGGTCGGGCAGGTGCTCGTCGAGGAGTCGCTCGTCGGCTGGGACGAGTTCGAGCTCGAGGTGATGCGCGACGCCAAGGACAACGTCGTCGTCGTCTGCTCGATCGAGAACCTCGACCCGATGGGGGTGCACACCGGCGACTCGGTCACGGTGGCACCGCAGATGACGCTCTCGGACGAGTCGTTCCAGGAGCTCCGGGACGCGGCCGCGCGCGTGATCCGCGCCGTCGGCGTGGAGACCGGCGGCTCGAACATCCAGTTCGCGCGCGAGCGCGGCACAGGCGAGCTGCGGGTGATCGAGATGAACCCGCGGGTGTCCCGCTCGTCCGCCCTCGCGAGCAAGGCGACCGGCTACCCGATCGCGAAGGTGGCCGCGAAGCTGGCCGTCGGCTACACGCTGGACGAGATTCCGAACGACCTGACGCAGACGACGCCGGCGAGCTTCGAGCCGACGCTCGACTACGTCGTCGTCAAGTTCCCCCGCTTCGCCTTCGAGAAGTTCCCCGGCGCGGACGAGGAGCTGGGGACGCAGATGAAGTCGGTCGGAGAGGCGATGGGCATCGGCCGCACCTTCACGGAGGCGTTCCTGAAGGCGATGCGCTCGCGCGAGCTCGAGGCGGGCGCGCGGACGCCGTGGGCGACGCTCGCCGATCTCCCGGACGGGCTGCATCCCTGGTTCCGTGAGCAGCTCGGGCGCGCGCTCGGCGCGCTCGACGCCACGCGCGGCCCGGCCGATCTCGTGGCGGCGGACTGGCTCCGCCTGAAGCGCGCCGGCTGGGCGGACGCCGACCTCGCTGCCACCTGGGCTGTGCAGGAGGACGACGTGCGGCGCGCCCGGCACTCCTCGGGCGTCCGCCCGGCCTACCGGCGCGTGGACTCCTGCGCCGCCGAGGTCGAGGCGAGCTCCAACTACCTCTACTCGACCTGGGGCGAGGAGGACGAGGCGCGCCCGGACGGCGAGCGACCGCGCATCGTCATCCTCGGCTCCGGCCCGAACCGCATCGGCCAGGGCATCGAGTTCGACTACTGCTGCGTGCACGCGGTCAGGACGTTCGCAGCGCTCGGGTACGAGACGGTCATGGTCAACTGCAATCCGGAGACGGTCTCCACCGACTACGACACCTCCGACCGGCTCTACTTCGAGCCGCTCCGGGTCGAGGAGGTCCTCGAGATCTGCGCCCGCGAGCGCCCCGAGGGGGTCGTGATCCAGTTCGGCGGCCAGACGCCCCTCAAGCTCGCCCGCGCCCTCGAGCAGGAGGGCCTGCGGATCCTCGGGACTCCATACGAGGCGGTCGACCTCGCGGAGGACCGCGAGCGCTTCGCCGACCTGTGCGGGACGCTCGGGATCGACGTGCCGGCCTGGCGGATGGCCGACGACCCGCTGGCGGCCGTCGAGGCGGCCGAGGAGATCGGGTACCCGGTGCTCGTCCGCCCGTCGTACGTGCTCGGCGGACGCCGCATGCGGGTCTGCTACCGGCCGGAGGACGTGGCCGGCGCCGCTGAGGGCGCGGGCAGGGTGCTCGTCGACCGCTTCCTCGAGGGCGCGGTCGAGCTCGACGTCGACGCGCTCTGCGACGGGACCGACACCTGGATCGCGGCGCTCATGGAGCATGTCGAGGAGGCCGGCGTCCACTCGGGCGACTCCTCGTGCGTGCTGCCGCCGGTCGGGCTTCCGGGCGAGGTGCTCGCCCGGTGCGCCGAGACGGTGACGAAGCTCGCGCCCGCGCTCGGTGTCGTCGGGCTCATCAACGTCCAGCTCGCGCTCCAGGACGGGCGCCTCTTCGTGCTGGAGGCGAACCCGCGGGCCTCCCGCACCGTCCCGTTCGTCTCCAAGGCCCTCGGGGTCAACCTCGTCGCCGCTGCCTGCCGCCTCGCGGCCGGGGCCGGGCTGGCGGACGTCCACGTCGCCGGCCGCGAGCGGCCCGCCCACGTCTCGGTCAAGGCCTCCGTCTTCCCCTTCCAGCGCTTCCCCGGCGCCGACGCGGTGCTGGGACCGGAGATGCGCTCGACCGGCGAGGTGATGGCGAGCGCGGCCGACTTCCCGACCGCCTTCGCCAAGGCCGAGCGGGCCGCCGGAAGGCCCCTGCCCGAGGGGGGCACCGCCTTCCTCTCGGTCAGGAGCGGGGACAAGCCCGCCGCCGTCGTCCTCGGCCAGAGTCTCTCCGCGCTCGGATTCTCGCTCTGCGCCACGACCGGGACCGCCTCGGCCCTCGCAGCCGCGGGCCTCGCGGTCACGAGCGTCCGCAAGGTGTCGGAGCCCGGCGAGGGGCCGACCGTCGTCGATCTCGTCCGGCGCCGCAAGATCGAGCTCGTGATCAACACGCCCGACGGCCGCGGCGCCCGCTCGGACGGCTACCTGATCCGGGAGGCCGCTCTGCTCGCGCGCGTCCCCTGCGTGACGACCATCTCGGGCGCCGCCGCCGCGGTCGAGGCGATCGCCCGCGCCACCCGCGGCGAGACCCTCTCGCTCCAGGAACGTGTCGCCCAGTCCGCTTAGGACGCTCGCCGTCGAGTCGGTGGGGCCGTACGTGCTCGTCCGGCTGCGACGCGGCGGGCTCGACCCGGGCGTTCCGGGCCAGTTCTTCATGCTGCGCCCGCCGGGGCTCCTGCTCCCGCGGCCGATGAGTCTCTGCCTGGCGCCTGAAGGCGAGCTGGGGTTCCTCGTCGATCCAATCGGGCCGGGCACACGCGCCCTGGCCACGCTCGAGCCCGGGGAGGAGGTGGACGTCCTCGGCCCGCTTGGCAACGGGTTCGACCTCGAGGTCGCCCGGCCACTCCTCGTCGGCGGCGGCATCGGCGTCGCCCCGCTCCCGTACCTCTCCGAGCGCCTCGGCGGGCCACCCGCCGTCCTCGGCTTCCGCACCGCGCACCACGCCGAGGCCGCCGCACTCGTCGCCGGCGCCGAGGTCGTCCTCGAGCCGACCTACGTCACGGAGGCGATCCCCGGCGGCCACGACCTCCTCGCCTGCGGCCCGGAGCCGATGCTCGAGGCCGTGCGCGCGCTCGCCCCCGGCGCACAGCTCGCCTGGGAGGCGCCGATGGCCTGCGGCTACGGCGCCTGCTACGGCTGCGCGGTCGAGATCGACGGCCGCCTCGCGCGGCTCTGCGTGGAGGGCCCCGTCCTTGGCGGCCATGGCCGGGTTCCTGGAACCGGAACCCGTCTGCAGGGGGCGGCCGCGTGATCCTGAACGCCTCCGGGTGCCTGGACGCGCTGACCGCGCCGGACGTCGGGCGGCGCCTCGACGCCTACGTGACGAAGACGGTGACCCCGCTTCCCCGCGAGGGGCACCCCCCGGTGCGGATCGCCGAGACGGACGTGGGGATGCTGAACTCGATCGGTCTGGCGAACCCCGGGATCGACCGCTTCCTGGGGGACGTGCTCCCGCAGCTCCTCGAGCTGGGGCCGCCCGTGTGGGTCTCGGTCGGCGGCTTCGCGGCCGGCGAGTACGCCGACCTCTGCGCCAGGCTCGACGCGACCGGGGCCGCCGCCCTCGAGCTCAACCTGTCGTGTCCGAACGTCTCCGCGCCGAAGGACGAGACGACCGCGATCGTCACCGCCGCGCGCGCCGCCACCGGCAAGCCGCTCTACGCGAAGCTCGCGCCCGGTCTCCCCGACCTGCCTGCCGTGGCCGAGGCGGCGGCGGCGGCCGGCGCCGACGGGCTCTCCCTGGTCAACACGATCCGCGGCCTCGCCCTCGACTCGGTGACCCTGAGTCCCCGGCTCGGCACCGCCTCCGGGGGTCTGTCGGGGCCCGCCCTCCGGCCGGTCGCGCTCGCCGCCGTCCACGCCGCCTACCGGGCGACCGGGCTCGGGATCGTCGGCATGGGCGGAGTCGAGACCGGCCGGCACGCGCTCGAGCTGATCGCGGCCGGCGCCTCGGCGGTCGCCCTCGGCACGGTCCTCTTCGCCGACCCGGGCGCGCCTGAGCGGGTGCGCGAGGAGCTCGCGGCCGAGGCCCGAGCGCGCGGCTTCGCCAGGCCGCTCGACGCTCGCGGGGCGGCACATGCCGGCGTTGCCAGACCTGCCGACATGCGAGCGAAAGGGGCCCGACGGGTTCGCTTGAAGGTCTGAGGGACGCTGTTAGAATGCCGCGCCATGCAAGGCACCAAGACGCAGGTCCAGGCTCCCCTCCGCTCCCTGGATCAGCGAATGGAAGCGCTTCGCCGGGCGAATGAGATCCGCGTCAAGCGCGCGAAGGTGAAGAAGGACCTGAAGGCAGGCACCGTCCAGATCGAGACGATCCTCCGGAACCCGCCGGAGTACGTGGAGACCGCGAAGGTCTTCGACATTCTCATGGCCGTCCCGAAGTTCGGGCGCGTCAAGGCCGCCCGCTTCCTGAACCAGTGCCGGATCAGCCAGTCGAAGACCGTCGGCGGCCTCTCCGACCGCCAGCGCGCCGAGCTGGTGGCACTGCTGCGCCGCTGACGTGAGGCCGCGGCTCTTCGTCGTCACCGGACCTTCCGGCGCCGGCAAGGGCACGCTGATCAGGAAGCTCGTCGCGTCGCGGCCCGACCTGGCGGTCGCCGTCTCGGCGACGACGCGCTCCCGCCGCCCCGGCGAGGTGGACGGGAGCGACTACCACTTCCTCAGCGCCGCGGAGTTCCAGCGGCGGGTGGCGGCCGGCGACTTCCTCGAGCACGTCAGCTACGTCTCCGGCCACCGCTACGGGACACTCAAGGAGGAGGTCGAGCGGATCCTCGCCTCGGGCCGGAGCGCCGTCCTCGAGCTCGAGACCCACGGCGCCAAGGAGGTGCAGGCCGCCCTCCCCGACGCCGTCACGATCTTCATCGAGGCGCCGAGCTTCGCCGAGCTCGAGCGGCGGCTCCGCGACCGCGCGACGGAGAGCGCCGGCGAGATCGGCGAGCGGCTCGAGCTGGCCCGGCGACAGGCGGAGGAGGCGGGTGACTTCGACCACGTGGTCACGAACGACGACGTGGCCCGCGCCGTGGGCGAGGTGGGGGAGATCGTCGACCGGGCCCTCAGGGAGCCGAGCGCGGCAGGTAAGCTTTCCGCGCAATGATGTATCCACGGATCGACGATCTGCTCGCCAGCGCCGACGGCTCGCGCTACGGACTGGTCATCGCGGCCGCCAAGCGGGCGAGGCAGATCAACAACTACCACCATCAGCTCGGCGAGGGCACGTTCGACGACTTCGCGCCCCCGCTCGTCGAGTCGAGGTCGAAGAACTACCTGACCATGGCCCTCGAGGAGATCGCCGAGGGCAAGATCGCAGTCTCGTACGCGTAGCCTTCGGGCTCCGCGTCCACCGTGGCCCGGGTACTCATCGGCGTGACCGGCGGGATCGCCGCCTACAAGGCGTGCGATCTCGTCAGGCTGCTCGTGAAGGACGGGCACGAGGTCACCCCGGTGCTGACGCGGGACGCCGAACGGTTCGTGACGGCACACACCTTCGAGGCACTGGCACGCCGCGAGGCGGCCCGCGACCTCTACCCGCATCTGGTGGAGACCGAGCTGCTCGTGATCGCACCGCTCTCCGCCAACACGCTCGCCAAGCTCGCGCACGGCCTCGCGGACAACGTCCTTACCCAGGCGGCGCTCGCCGTCCGCGCGCCCGTCCTCGTCGCCCCGGCGATGAACGTGCGCATGTGGGAGCATCCGGCGACCCAGGTCAACCTGCGGCTCCTCCTCGAGCGCGGCGTCCACGTGATCGGCCCCGAGGAGGGCGAGCTGGCCGAGGGCGAGCACGGCGCCGGGCGCATGTCGGAGCCGGAGGACGTCTTCGCGCGCTGCCTGGAGCTTCTGGGCGCCGACGGCCCGCTCCGCGGGAAGCGCCTGGTCGTGAGCGCAGGGGGGACGCGGGAGCCGCTCGACTCCGTCCGCTACGTCGGGAACCGCTCCTCCGGGAAGATGGGCGTCGCCCTGGCCCGCGAGGCGAGGCGCCGCGGCGCGGACGTGGTCCTCGTCGCCTCGAACCTCACCGTCCCTCCCCCGGAGGGCGTCGAGGTCGCGCAGGCGCCGAGTGCGGGCGACCTGGCCCACGAGGTGCTCGCGCGCGCCGACGCCGACGTCGTGGTCATGGCCGCCGCCGTGGCCGACTACCGCCCGGCCAATCCGAACGCGGGCAAGCGCCCGAAGAACTCAGACGTGTGGACGATCGACCTCGAGCCGACCGAGGACGTGCTCGCCAAGCTCGTCCGGCGCCGGCGGAACGGCCAGATCCTCGTCGGCTTCGCGGCCGACGAGGGTGAGGAGGGCCTCGTGCGAGCGCGCACGAAGTTGACAAACAAAGGCGGGAACCTCTTTGTCTACAACGACGTATCTCGTTCTGACATCGGGTTCGAGTCGGACTGGAACGAGCTCGTCCTCATCACCCGGGCCGGCGAGCGCGCGGTGAGCAGGCGAAGCAAGGAGGAATGCGCTGTGGCTATCCTCGACGAAATCGAGGCTCTGCTGAGAGGGGTGTAGATGGACGAGCAAGCCGTCGAGCCGAAGCAGGGTGTGGAGACGTCTGCGGCCGCGTCTCTCGCCGAGAAGATCTCCGGGAACCTGCGCCGCGTCATCCACGCGCCGGACGAGACGCTCGACTTTGCGGTGCTCTGCCTCCTCGCGGAGGGGCACCTGATCATCGAGGACTTCCCGGGCGTGGGGAAGACGACCCTCGCCAAGTCGCTCGCGCGATCGGTCGACTGCTCCTTCTCCCGGCTCCAGTTCACGCCCGACCTCCTGCCGTCGGACGTCACGGGCGTGAACGTGTACAACCAGCGCTCGAACGAGTTCGAGTTCCGGCCGGGGCCCGTGTTCGCGAACATCCTGCTCGTCGACGAGATCAACCGCTCCTCGCCGAAGACGCAGGCAGCCCTCCTCGAGTGCATGCAGGAGCGCCAGGTGACGATCGACGGCGTCTCGTACCAGCTGGCGCCTCCCTTCATGGTGATGGCGACCCAGAACCCGATCGAGTACGAGGGGACGTACCCTCTGCCCGAGGCCGAGCTGGACCGCTTCACGATGCGGATCGCCATCGGCTACCCGCCGCTCGCGGAGGAGGCGCGGATGCTCTCCGAGAACGCCGCCGAGACGCCGCTCGACGCTCTCGAGCCCGTCGCGAGCGCGCAGGAGGTGCTGGCTGCGATCGAGAGCGCCAAGAACGTCTACGTCGAGGAGAGCGTCAACCGCTACATCGTCGCCGTCCTGCGACACAGCCGCTCCGACGCGCGCCTCTTCCTCGGGGCGAGCCCCCGCGCCGGCCTCGCGCTCCTCCGAGTGGCGAAGTCGAGGGCGCTCGTCGCCGGCCGCGACTTCGTCGAGCCGGACGACGTCAAGCTGGTCGCACCGACCGTGCTCGCCCACCGGCTCATCCTCGCCCCCGAGGCGAGGGCGGGCGGGCTGGACGGCGAGGAGCTCGTCCGCGACATCCTCGAGCACACGCCCGTCCCCGTCTGAGGATGATCGACCGGCGACCTGTGAACTCGCGGCTGGTGCCCGCGACGCGGCGCCGGATCACCGCGCTCGCCCTTGCACTTCCTTTCCGGAACGCGCCGCGAACGATGGCGGCGCCCGGCCCGGTCGTGACCGGCCCCGTCGAGGACACGGGTCACCGGCCGAACATCTCGTGCTGACCGACCGCGGCCGCTGGATCCTGGCCCTGGGCGGCGGGATCTACCTCGCCGCCTGGGCGTTCGGCTCGCAGGTCCTGTACCCGGTCGCCATCGGACTCGTCCTCGCCGTCCTCGCCGCGGCCCTCTGGGTGCGCCTGCTCCAGCGGCCGATGACGCTGCGGCGCACGCTCGGACGGGGCGAGCGGCTCGCCGGCGACGACGTCCCCGTACAGCTCGAGCTCGAGGCGGAGGGGCTCGTCCCCTCCGGGACACTCCTGCTGCGCGAGAAGATCGCCCGCCTCGGCGAGCGCGAGACGCCCCTCGTCCGGCGCCACGGCCGGCTCCGGGGCCGCTACCTGCTCCGGCGCGTGCCGCGCGGCCGCTTCCCGGTCGAGGAGGCGGAGGTCGTGATCGAGGATCCGTTCGGCCTCGAGCGGGTGACGGTGTCGCTGCCGACCGGAGCGTCAATCCTCGTCTACCCGCGGCTCGTCGACGTCGATCGCCTCTTCTCCGAGTCGGGGGCCCGCACGCCGGAGGGGCGCCGGCTCCTCATGCGCCGGCCGACGGGGTTCGACCTCCACAGCGTCCGCGACTACCAGCAGGGCGAGTCCCTTCGCCGCGTCCACTGGCCCACGACCGCCCGGCGCGGGCAGCTGATGGTGAAGGAGCTCGAGGACTCGCCCCGTGACGAGACCGCGGTGCTCCTCGACGCGGACGCAGGCTCGGTCGTCGGCACGGCTCCCGAGTCGAGCTTCGAGCTGGCAGTCAGGGCCGCCGGCTCGATCGTCAGATCGCACGCGCGCCGCGGACGGCGTGCCGCGCTGGTCGTGAACGGCCTCCGCCCTGCCTACCAGCGCGTCCACTCGGTCGAGGGCGACTGGCAGCGCGCGCTCGAGATCCTCGCCGCGGTGGAGCCGGACGGGCACGCGCCGCTCGCGAACATGCTCGCCGACGAGGGCGGGCCCGCCTCGCGCGCCGTCGAGCTCACGGTCGTGACCTCGACGCTCTCCCCGCGCCTCGTGGAGCGGCTCGCGCATCGCTCGCTCGCCAACCACCCGGCCAGCCTCGTCTACGTCGAGCCGGCGAGCTTCGCGCGCGCGGACGCCGGCACGCCGCTCTCGGCCGCCGACTCGGCCCACCTGCTGCGGCTCGAGCGGGCCGGCGTTCCCGCCCTCGTCCTCCGCCGCGGCGACGACCTCGCCGCGCGTCTGGGCGCCGCGGAGCTGAGGGCCGTTGGCTAGGCGCTGGTTCCTCGTCGCGCTCGCCTGGGCCTTCGTGACCGTCTCCTGGTCGCGCCTGGAGGCCGAGACGGTGCCCTGGGACGACTGGCTGCCGATGCTCCTGCTCGCGCTCGTGCCGATCGGTGCGGTCGCGCTCCGGCGGCCCCGCTGGGTGGTGGCGGTCGCCGTGGCGGGCGCGACCGTGGTCGCGGCGGCGCTCGCCTCGAACGTCCCGCTCGCGAACGCGCGGCCGCGCGATGCCTCGCGGGACTTCTTCGGCCCGGTGCTCGACGGCATCCGACGGGGGTTCCTGGATTTCTACGAGACCCAGCTCCCCTTCGACCGGGTCGACTTTCCCTACATGCACATCGTCGTCCTGCTCGCGATCTTCGGCTTCACCGCCCTGGTCGGGATCCTGGTCATGGCGCGGCGCCCCGTCGGGGCCGCCCTCGCGCTCGTCGTCGCCCTGGCCTGGCCGGCGACCCTCGTCCCCGGCGACAACCCGCTCCGGGTCGGCGCGTTCGTCCTCGTCGGGACGCTCGCGATCCTCTTCCTGCTCCGCCGCGAGGACGAGACGCGGGGACTGGTCCAGGCCGGCGCGGTCGGCGCCCTGCTCGTCGCGCTCGCGGCGTTCGCCTCGACCACGGACGCGGTGGCGAAGCCCGCCTTCCTCTCCTGGCAGACGTGGGATCCGTACGACCGGCCGACCGAGCCCGTCTCGGTCGCCTACGTCTGGAGCGGCAACTACGACGGGATCCAGTTCCCGGAGAAGCCGACCACCGTGCTGCGCGTCAAGGTGCCGGGATCGCAACGTTCGCTCTACTGGCGCGCGACGACGCTCGACGACTACACCGGGCTCGTCTGGGACGAGGACCTTCAGACCGGCGAGGCCTCCGAGCGCGACGAGATCGACGCGTCGGGCCCGCTCCTGCCGGAGGCAGCGGGCAACGAGGACGAGTGGGTGCGCCAGGAGTTCACGATCGAGGCCCTCCGCGACTCGCGCCTGCCGGCGTCGGCCCAGCCGGTGCGGTGGCGGCCCGGGACGGAGGCCCCGGTCGCCGAGGCGAAGGGCGGCGACGTCGTCCTCGTCCCCGACGGCATCCGCCGCGACCAGCGCTACACGGTGTGGAGCTACGTGCCGCGGCCAAAGCCGAGCGAGCTGAACGCCTTCCGCGGCGGCTACCCCGAGGCGGCGAAGCGCTACCTCGAGGTCGTCTACCAGCCACTGCCGGAGTGGGGGGTCGAGGGCCGCGACACCCTCATGGACGTCTTCTTCGGAGCCTCGAACGAGTTCGAGATCACCGCGCTCGAGGCCATCTACGACCAGGCGAAGGGCGTCACGAGCCAGGCACAGTCTCCCTACGAGGCCGCCGCGCTGCTCGAGACCTGGTTCCGCGAGGCGGGCGGCTTCACCTACGACGAGCAGCCGCCCGCGCCGATCGGCGGCACGCCGGCGCTCGTGGACTTCGTCCTCGAGACGAAGCGCGGCTACTGCCAGCACTACGCGGGCGCGATGGCGCTCATGCTCAGGCTCCTGGGCGTGCCCTCCCGCGTCGCCGTCGGCTTCACGAGCGGCGAGTACTCGAAGGACGACAAGGAGTGGGTGGTCAAGGACACGAACGCCCACGCCTGGGTCGAGGTCTGGTTCCCCGACTACGGCTGGATTCCGTTCGACCCGACGCCCGGGCGCGGCGAGCTCGACGCCACCTACGCGGTCTCCTCGACCGGCTTCAACGCCGGCGACGCCGCCGACATCGGCTTCGCCGACCGGCTGGAGACGATCTCGCCGACGCGCGCGGAGGCGATCCGCTCGGCGGCGCAGCAGTCCGGGCTCGGCGGTGGGTTCGCGCGCGGCGGCGGCACGAGCGGGACGCTCACGGTCGTCCGCGACCAGGGTCCCGGCCTGATCGCCCTCCTCGCAATGGTGCTCGGCGGCGCGCTCGTCGCGCTCCTCGCCCTCAAGGCCGTGCGGCGAAGCGCCCGCTTCGCCACGCGCGACCCGCGCGCCCTCGCCGGGGCCTGCCGCCGCGACGTGGTCGGCTTCCTCGCCGATCAGGGTGTCGAGCTGCCCCAGAGCGCCTCGATGTCCGAGATCGGGACGACCCTGCAGCGCTTCTACTCCGTCGACGCCTCGCCGTTCGTGAAAGACGTCACGCTCGCCCGCTACGGCCCGCCCGCCCAGGCGGGCGAGGCGCTTCGGCGCGCCCGCCGCGACCTCCGGGACGTCCGCAGTCGCCTGCGACAGCGACTCGGGGTCGTCGACCGCGTGCGCGGGGCGCTCAGCCTCCGGTCCCTCTCGGTCTGACGCACCCTCGCGCGCTCGGCGGACCCGGCGCCGTGCCGTATCGTGAGGGCAGGACATGAGTGAGACCTACGACCTCTACCAGCAGGGCCGCGACCACCTCGCGGCCGGCCACGCGGCGCAGGCGACCGTGGCGCTCGAGAAGGCGAAGAAGCGGGAGCCGCGCAAGGCGTCGATCCGCGAGGCGCTCGGGATCGCCTACTACCGCATCCGCCGCTTCGCCGAAGCCGAGCAGGAGTTCCGGACGATCCTCGAGCTCGAGCCGGTCGACCACTACGCGCACTTCGCCCTCGGGCGCTGCCTCGAGAAGCAGGGCCGTCCCGGCGAGGCCGTCGGGCACTACCGTCTGGCGAGCTTCTTCCGCCCGCAGAGCCTGGACTACCGCCGGGCGCTGGCAAAGCTCCAGGGCTGACCCGCGCGCGCTTGACGCGGTCCTCCGCCTCTTGTGGGATAGGCGGGTGGCCCGATCCGCCGCCAGCCGCCTCCTGCCGGGCTACGGCGTCGGTCTCGTCGCGGGGCTGATCTTCCTGCCCGGCGCGTGCTCGGCCGCCGTGGTCGCGTGGGTGCTGGCCGGCGGCGACGGGATCAGCTCCAGCCAGGCGCTCTTGTACGGCACCCTCGTCGGCGTCGCCGCCTGGGCGTGCCTCGCCTTCCCGCTCCGCCGCCTCGCGTCCCCGCGCCATGCCAACTCCGGCGTCTACCGGGAGCTCGTCGCCCGCGAGAAGGAGCTCGCCGAGATCGCGCGCGCGGTCGACCCGGCGACGGATCCCGAAGCCTGGGCGGCAGTAGGCGCCTCCCTCGACACCGTCCGCTCCTCGCTCGCCGAGGACGGTGCCGGCGGTGACGGGACGGCCTGGGCGGGGGGCGCCGCCTACGTCGTCGTCTTCACGTTCGTCCACCGCGCCGAGCAGGCGCTGACGATGCTCGTCGCCGAGCACGACGTCGTCAGGCAGGCGCTCTACGAGCGGGCGTCCCTCAACGGCTCGAAGATCGCCGACGCCGACGAGCAGGTCTCCCGCCTCGAGCACGCGATCTGCGCGCTCGGCGGCGGCGAGTACCTCACCGGGCCGAGGGCGGCCAGGGCCGGAGGCGACAAGAGCCTCGCCCGCGGCATCGTCCAGGACGCCCAGGCGACCGTGGACGACTTCCGCGACAGCCGCCGCCGCGGCCTCGTGCGCTCCCGAGAACCGCCTCTTCGCGACGGTGGTCTCGACCGGGCTCGTCGCCTACGGCGGGCTCGGCCTGGCGCTCCTCGCCGGCGCGGAGAAGACCCAGGTCGTCGCCGGCGGCACCTTCTACCTGATCGGCGCCTCCGTCGGCCTCTTCCGCCAGCTCCGCCAGGCGGCCGTCACGGACGCGGTCACCGAGGAGGACTACGGCCTCAGCATGGTGCGGCTCGTGCACATCCCGCTGGCCTCCGGCCTCGCGGCGATCGGGGGCGTGGTCGTCACCGCGTACGTGACCGCGCTGAACTCGAGCACGGACGTGCCGGCGCTCGCGACGGTGTTCGACGTCGCCGCGAACCCGCTGGGGCTGATCTCGGCCGCCGTCTTCGGCTTCACCCCGAGCCTCCTCGCCTCGTCGCTCCAGAGCCGGGCGGACAAGTGGAAGGAGGAGCTGAAGTCGAGCGCCCCGGGCGAGAAGGTCGAGTCGTGAGGGCGGTCGTGCAGCGCGTCAGCGGCGCGCGCGTGCTGGTCGGCCTGGACGTGGTGGGAGAGATCGGCGCCGGCCTCTGCGTGCTGCTCGGGGTGGCGGCGGACGACGACGAGGCGATCGCCGAACGCCTGGCTGGCAAGGTGGCCCGGCTCCGCATCTTCGAGAACGAGGAGGGGAGGTTCGACCGGAGCGTCGTCGACATCCACGGGAGCGCGCTCGTGGTCAGCCAGTTCACGCTCATCGCGGACACGGCCAAGGGCAACCGGCCGAGCTTCGCCGCGGCGGCCGCGCCCGGGCGGGCCCGGCGCCTCTACGAGGGCTTCTGCGAGTCGCTCCAGGCCCATGGGATCGACGTGGAGGGGGGCCGTTTCGGCGCCCGGATGGCGGTCGAGCTGGTCAACGACGGGCCCGTCACGATCGTCCTCGATGCAGGGGAAACGCGCTCGGCGGGAGGCGCCCGACCGCTGCTATCCTGATCAGGACATTTCCCCAGGCATGCGGAGAAATGGGCGCGCGGCGCCCATTTTTTGCGAGAAGGAATGGAATGCAGGTCTACGAGAAGGAACGACAACTCCAGCGAGAGGCCTCCGCGACGGTCGAGGGCCGCCTGCCCGACGTCGAGGTCCTGGCCGCCGAGCTCAGCGGCCCGGAGCGACTCACCGTCTACATCGACCATCCCGACGGGGTGGACCACGCGCTCTGCCAGCAGGTCACGGACGTGCTCCGGAGCTACCTCGACCGCTACACGCTCGACGTCTCCTCGCCGGGGCTGGAGCGCCCGCTCCGTACGCCCGCGCACTTCTCCGGCGCCGTGGGACGGCGGGCGGCCATCCGGACGAGCCAGGAGGTCGCCGGCCGAAAGCGCTTCCGCGGCGAGATCGTCGCCGTCGGCGACCGTGAGGTCACGCTGGCGACCGGAGGCGACCGCGTCGAGATCCCGTACGAGGCCATCGCGCGCGGCAATCTCATCGACGAGGGATAGGAAGGAACCATGAGCCGGGAGATCCTGGAAGCGGTCAGACAGATCGAGAAGGAGAAGGGGATCGAGGACGAGACGCTCGTCCGCGCGCTCGAGGACGCCCTCCTCGCCGCGTACAAGAAGACGCCCGGGGCGGCTCGCCACGCGCAGGTGGAGCTCGACCGCGTCAGCGGCGACTTCCGCGTGTGGTCGATCGAGCTGCCCGCCGACGTCGAGGAGCGCCTGCTCGACGAGGCGCGCGAGCGCGCGATCATCGAGCTCGAGCTCGCCGAGGCCGAGAACGGTGAGCACTCGCACACGCTCATCTCCGACGACGACCTCGCGATCGACTGGTCGGACATCGCCCCGGAGCTCGTCAAGCGCAGCGACGTCACGCCGGAGAACTTCGGCCGCATCGCCGCGCAGACGGCGAAGCAGGTGATCCTCCAGCGAATCCGCGAGGCCGAGCGCGAGATGATGTACGACGAGTACGTCGACCGTGTCAGCGAGGTCGTGACCGGCATCGTCCAGCAGGCGGGCGACCGCAACAACGTGCTCGTCGACCTGGGCAAGGTCGAGGCCCTCTTGCCGCGCTCCGAGCAGGTGGACGGCGAGCGCTACGAGCAGGGGAGCAGGATCAAGGCCGTCATCACCGAGGTCCGCTCGGGGACGAAGGGCCCGCAGGTCATCCTCTCGCGCCGCGACCCCGAGCTGATCAAGACGCTCTTCGAGCTCGAGGTGCCCGAGATCGCCGACGGCCTCGTCGAGATCCGCGGCGTCGCGCGCGAGCCCGGCTACCGGTCGAAGATCGCCGTCGAGTCCCACGTCCAGGGCGTCGATCCCGTCGGCGCCTGCGTCGGCCCGCGCGGCTCGCGCGTCCGCATGGTCGTGTCGGAGCTCCGCGGCGAGAAGATCGACATCATCCCCTGGAACCCCGAGCCCGCGCGCTTCGTCGCGAAGGCGCTCTCGCCCGCCCGTGTCCGTGAGGTGCTCGTGGACGACGAGACGATGGAGGCGACGGTCGTCGTGCCCGACGACCAGCTCTCGCTCGCGATCGGCAAGGAGGGGCTGAACGCGCGCCTCGCCGCGCGCCTGACCGGCTGGAAGATTGACATCGTCTCCGAGACCGATTTCGCTCGCAGCGAGGCGGAGGCGGCGTTCGGCGGCGGCGTCGACGAGGAGTTCATCGGCCGCTGCGCTGCGATCCTCTCGACCGGCAAGCGCTGCCCGAACACGTCGATCCCGGGCTCCCGCTACTGCGGGATCCCCGCCCACCGCGAGCTCGCCGCCCGCGAGGAGGCCGGCGAGCAGCTCGCTCCCTCCGAGGCCGTCCCCGTGGGCGGAGCCGAGGAGCCCGAGGTGGACGAGGCGGAGGTCGAGGAGGGCGCCGTCGAGGCGGCCGCCACGGTGGAGGAGGGGGAGCAGCCTGCGTCGTGAGCGTGCCAACGAGGACGTGCGTCGGCTGCGGGCGAAAGGCGCCCCAACAGGTGCTCGTCCGCTTCACGGCGCCGGCCGGCGTCCTCGTCCTGGACGAGGCGCGGTCGCTTCCGGGCCGCGGCGCGTACACGTGCCGGCGACCGTCTTGCTTCGAGCGGGCGGAGTCGCGGCGGGCGTTCGCACGGACGCTCAGGCGCACGATCACCGTCCCGTCGAGTTTGAAAGCATCCATGCGAGAGGATTAGGGTCGAACCGTGGCTGATCGCCAGAGACCGTTGAGACCGCGCGGCGGCGCGCCAGGGGGCCGCCGCAAGCGCCGCGTGGTCATCGACACCCAGGCCGCCCGGCCGCGTCCGGAGCGCCCCCAGCGCGACGGGCAGAAGCAGGAGCGGCCGCCCCAGCAGCAGCAGCCCGCCCAGCAGACCGGTCCGGTCAAGGTCAACTCGGGCGCGACCGTCAAGGAGCTCTCGGCGGCTCTGGGCGTCTCGGTGCCCGAGATCATCAAGATCATGATGAACGTCGGCGAGATGGTCACCATCACGCAGACGCTCTCCGACGAGGCCATCGAGCTGATCGCGACAGAGTCGAAGAAGGACGTCGAGATCAAGCACGCCGACGAGGAGGAGCTCGAGCCGGAGACCTACGAGGACGATCCGGCCGACCTGAGCGCGCGGCCCCCCGTCGTCACGATCATGGGACACGTCGACCACGGGAAGACGACGCTGCTCGACGCCGTGCGCGAGAGCGCGGTCGTCGAGACCGAGGCTGGCGGGATCACGCAGCACATCGGCGCCTACCAGGTCGACCACGGCGGCCGGCGCATCACCTTCCTCGACACGCCGGGCCACGAGGCATTCACCGCCCTCCGCGCCCGTGGCGCCAAGGTGACGGACATCGCCGTCCTGGTCGTGGCCGCCGACGACGGCGTCATGCCGCAGACGGTCGAGTCCATCAACCACGCGCGCGCCGCCGAGGTGCCCGTGCTCGTGGCCGTCAACAAGATCGACAAGCCCGAGGCCAACTCGCAGAAGGTGCGGCAGGAGCTGGTCGCCCACGACCTCCAGCCGGAGGAGTGGGGCGGCACGACCCAGTTCGCCGACGTCTCCGCCAAGACCGGCGAGGGCATCGACGACCTGCTCGAGAAGATCCTGCTCGTCGCCGACGCCGAGCTCGAGCTTTCTGCGAATGCCAGGGCGGAGGCCTCCGGGCCGATCATCGAGAGCCGGCTCGACATCGGGCGCGGGCCCGTGGCGACCATGCTCGTCGCCCGCGGGACGCTCCGGGTCGGCGACGCGCTCGTCGCCGGCGACGCCTGGGGCAAGGTGCGCGCGCTCCTCGATTTCCGCGGCGAGAAGGTGAAGGAGGCCACGCCGGGCACACCCGTCGAGATCCTCGGCTTCGACAAGCCGCCGTCGGCGGGGGAGCACGCACACGTGGTCGAGAACGAGCGCCAGGCGCGCCATCTCGCGCAGGCCCGCGGCCAGCGCGTGCGCGCCGAGCAGCTCGCGCGGGGCACCAAGAAGGGCGTCTCCCTCGAGGAGCTCTTCACCCAGATGGAGGAGGGCGCTCTCCGCGAGCTCAACATCATTGTCAAGGCGGACGTCCAGGGCTCGATCGAGGCCGTCGCCGGCGAGCTCGCGAAGATCGAGCATCCGGAAGTCGGCGTCGACGTCATCCACACCGGCATCGGCGCGATCACCGAGGGCGACGTCATGCTCGCCTCGGCGTCGAACGCCGTCGTCCTCGGCTTCAACGTGCGCCCGAACGCCGAGGCACGCTCGCTCGCCGAGCGCGAGGGCGTCGACCTGCGCACCTACCGGGTCATCTATCAGCTCACGGACGACATCCGCCAGGCGCTGGTCGGCATGCTCGCGCCGGAGACGCACGAGGACATCCTCGGCGAGGCCGAGGTACGGGCGCTCTTCCGCGCCTCGCGGCTCGGCGTCATCGCCGGCTCCTACGTCACGCGCGGCGTCATCCGCCGGAACGCCCAGGTGCGGGTCGTGCGCGAGGGCACGGTCATCTACGAGACGACCATCGCAGGCCTCAAGCGCTTCAAGGACGACGTCCGCGAGGTGCAGGAGGGCTTCGAGTGCGGCATCCTGCTCGACGGCTTCAACGACGTGAAGGAGGGCGACGTCCTCGAGGCCTTCGAGACCCGGGAGATCGAGCGCACCGACCTCACGGTCGCCGGGAACGGCGGCACCCCGGACGAGCCGGAGGCGGACGAGCCGGAGTAGGCGGGAGCCGTGGGCTCCGGCTACGTCGGCATCCTGTCCGCGGAGCTCTTCTTCCCGGACAACCACTCGCTCAAGGGCAAGCGGAAGGAGCTCCTGTCGGCGAAGGCGCAGCTCCAGCGGCGCTTCGGGGCCTCGGTGGCGGAGGTCGACCACCACGACGTCTGGCAGCGCGCCCGCCTCACGGTCGCGTGCGTCGCCCGCGGGCACGCCGAGCTCGTCGGCCTCCTCGACGGCGCCGAGCGCTACCTCGCTGCCCAGGCGTTCGAGCTGGTCGGGACCGAGCGCGAGGTGGTGACGCTCGATGAGTGAGAGGATGCGCAGGGTCAACGAGGCGCTCCGAGAGGTCCTCTCGGAGGAGATCGGCGCGCTCAAGGACCCGCGCATCGGCTTCGTCACGGTGACCGGCGTGAAGACGAGCCCCGACCTCCGCCATGCGACCGTCTACGTAAGCGTGCTCGGCTCGAAGCGCAAGCGGGAAGCCTCGCTCGCGGGGCTCGCGTCCTCGCACGGCGTCCTCCAGGCGGCCGTGAACCGGGAGCTGCGCCTGAAGCGAACGCCCCAGTTGAGCTTTGAGTACGATCCGACGATAGAGGAGGGGGTGCGGCTAACCAGGCTCATCGATGAGCTCGCCCCAGACGGAAACCCAGACAGCTGAGCGCAACGCGGTGGTGGACGCGATCCGGTCGCACGACCGGTTCCTGGTCACGACCCACGAGAATCCCGACGGCGACGCGCTCGGATCGATCCTGGCCATGAAGCTCGCCCTCGAGCAGCTCGGCAAGGACGCCGTCCTCTACCTCTCGGGCGAGGTCCCGCTCCCGAGCGAGTACGGCTTCATGGACCTCGGCGACCTCGGCCGGATGCTCCCCAAGGACGCCGCGGAGCGGGTCGTCCTCGCCCTCGACTGCGCGAACGTCCGCCGGCTCGGGCCTGACCCCGGGCTCGTCGAGCGCTCGCCGCTCGTCGTCGACATCGACCACCACCACGACAACTCGCGCTTCGGGAACGTGAACCTGATCGTCCCCGATGCCTCCTCGACCGGAGAGATCCTCTACGACCTCTTCGACGACCTCGGCGTCGTGCTCACGCCGGAGATCGCGGAGGCCCTCTACATCGCGCTCGTCACCGACACCGGGCGCTTCCAGTACACGAACACGACGCCGAGGACGCTACGCATGGCGGCGGAGCTCGTCGAGGCCGGCGCCAACGTCCATCAGGTGTTCCAGGACGTGTACGAGAACGTCGCCTTCGCGAAGCTCAAGCTCCTCGCGAGGGCGCTCGAGAGCGCGAGAGTCTACGACGGCGGCCGCGTCATCGTCGCCGACCTCGAGCGCGGAGACTTCGCCGCCGCCGGGGCGGAGGAGCCCTTCGCCGAGGGGATCATCGACTTCCTGCGCGCCGTGGAGGGCGCGGAGGTCGTCGCGCTCATCCGCGAGCCGCCCACCCAGAACGGGCCGACGCGGCGGGTCAGCCTGCGCACTCGCGGCGAGGGCGTCGACGTCTCCGCAATCGCCCGCAAGAGCGGCGGCGGCGGCCATCGCCAGGCCGCCGGATTCTCCAGCGAGGCCTCGACGGACGAGATCGTCGACTTCATCCGCCGCGAGTACCTCGAGCAGTTCTCCGACGCCCGCTAGCTTCCCGACGGCCCCGCCCCGCCCGGCCCGCCGCTGCGGCGACGCCGGCGAGCCGCCCCTTTGTGTTCCACGCCCACGACCGCCTGGGCCGTGTCCGCCCGACCGGCCGAGGCCTCCCGGGGAGGTGAGAGGCGTCTTGTGACGGTGGAACACAAGCGCGGTTCGTAGACTGGCGGGCGCCGTGGCAGCTCAGCCGATCTCCGGGCTCGTCCTCGTCGACAAGCCGGCCGGACCCTCGTCCTTCGCGGTCGTGGCCGACCTGCGTCGACGTCACGGGGTGAAGGCCGGGCACGCCGGAACGCTCGACCCGCTCGCGACCGGGCTCCTGCTCGTCCTCCTGGGCCGGGCGACGCGCCTTGCGCGCTACCTCGTCGGCCTGGACAAGCGCTACCGCGCGGAAATCCGCCTCGGGCTCCGCACCTCGACCGGCGACGGCGAGGGCGAGATCGTCGAGGAGACGGCAATTCCGGGCGAGGCCGAGATCGAGGCGCTCGAGGGGGACGTCGAGCTCACCGTGCCGGCAGCCTCGGCGGTGAAGATCGACGGCGAGCGCGCCTACCGGCTCCACCGGCGGGGCGTCGCCGTCGAGATGCCGTCGAGGACGTCCACGATCCACGCCCTCAGGATCGCCCGCTACGCTCCGCCGCTCGTCGAGCTCGACCTGCACGTGTCGACCGGCACCTACGTCCGCGCGATCGCCGACGCGCTCGGCGGGCACTGCCGCTGGCTCCGCCGCACCGCCGTCGGCCCCTTCCGGGTCGAGGACGCCGACCCCGAGCGCGTGCTGCCCCTCCTGGCCGCGCTCGTCCACCTGCCCGAGCGGCACCTCGACGACGAGGAGGCACGGCTGGCGCGCTCGGGCCGCCCCGTCCCGGGCACGGGCGAGGGGCCGACCGCGCTCTGGGCGGGTGCGGGGGAGCTGATCGCCGTCGGGCAGGCAGCGGGGGGTATGGTGCGGCCCGAGACCGTGGTCGGATGACGCTCCTGCGGGAGCGAGCCTTCCGCAACTTCTGGATCGCGCAGTCGGTGTCGCTCCTGGGCGACCAGGTCGCCGTGCTCGCGCTTCCGCTGGTCGCCGTCCTCGTCCTCGACGCAGGGCCCGGGCAGATGGGGCTCCTCGGGGCGGCTGCGCTCTTTCCGCATCTCCTCTTCTCGCTCCCGGCCGGCGTCTGGCTCGACCGCGTGGCGGTACGACGCAGGGTCATGATCGCGGCCGACCTCGGGCGGGCGGTGCTGGTCGGCACGATCCCGCTCGCGTACGCCCTGGACCTGCTGACGCTGCTGCAGCTCTACGCGGTCGCGTTCCTGGCCGGCTCGCTGGCTGTCCTCTTCGACCTCTCGTACCCCACGCTCTTCGTCTCGCTTGCTCCGCGTGAACGCTTCCTGGAAGCGAACTCGCTCGTCCACGGCAGCCGCTCCTTCTCGTACGTCGCCGGGCCCTCGGTCGGCGGGTTGCTCGTGCAGGCGTTCAGCGCGCCGTTCGCCGTGCTCGCCGACGCCGTCTCCTACCTCTTCTCGGCGTTCTTCCTCGCTCGCGTCCGCGCCCAGGAGGCGCCCATCGAGCACGAGGGCGAGTCCGGCCTGCGCGACCGCGTCGCGGCAGGCCTCCGCTTCATCGCCGGCAACCCGATCTTCCGGCCGACGCTCGTGTCGGTGGCCATCCTGAACTTCTTCAACTACGCATTCAGCGCGCTCTTCGTCCTCTACGCCACCAGATCACTCGGGGTCGAGGCAGGGACGCTGGGTCTCGTCCTCGGCGCGGGCGCGGTCGGCGGCATCCTCGGAGCGGTCGTCGCCGGGCGCCTCGGCCGGGCCCTCGGCGTCGGCAGGGCGTTCCTCCTCGGCTGCATCCTCTTCCCGGCGCCGCTCGTGCTCGTCCCGCTCGCAGGAGGTTCACGTCCCCTCGTCCTCGTCCTGCTCTTCACGGCCGAGTTCCTCTCGGGCCTGGGCGTCATGATTCTCGACATCAACGCCGGCTCCATCATGTTCGCGCTCACGCCCGACCGGCTCCGCTCCCGGGCAACCGGGGCGTTCAACTTCGTCAACTGGGGAATCAGGCCGATCGGCTCGCTCGTCGGCGGCGCGCTCGGCGCCTGGATCGGCGTGCGGCCGACGCTCTGGATCGCCTCCGTGGCGGCCCTCGCCGGCGCGCTCTGGCTCCTGCCGACGCCGGTGCGGTACCTGCGCGAGCTGCCCGAGGAGGCGGCGTGATCGTCGCCCGCTCGCCCGAGGCGCTCGGGCCCGCGGAGCGGACCGTCGCGCTCGGCACCTTCGACGGCGTCCACCGCGGCCATCGCGCCGTGATCGAGGCCGCGAGGGCGACCGGGCTGCGCTCGACGGTGCTGACCTTCGAGCCGCACCCGCGCCTCGTCCTCGGCTACGAGGTGCAGCTCCTCACGAGCTTTCCGCGGCGCCTCGAGCTGATCGAGGAGGCCGGGCCCGACGAGACGCTGGTCGTCGCGTTCACCCAGGAGCTCGCGCGCCTGGAGCCCGAGGAGTTCGTCGCCGGTTACCTGACGGCGATCGGCGCGTCGGTCGTCGTCGCCGGCGAGGACTTCCGCTTCGGCGCGGGCCGCCGCGGGGACACCGCGCTCCTGCGCAGTCTCGGGATCGACGTGCGGCCGGTCCCACTCGTCGGGGGCGTCTCCTCGAGCCGGATCCGGGAACTCGTTCGCGGGGGCGACCTGCCCGGGGCGGCCGCCCTCCTCGGCCGCCCGTTCGAACTCGAGGGCGAGGTCGTCTACGGCGACCAACGCGGCGGCACCCTGGGTTTTCCGACGGCGAACCTCGCCCCGGATCCTCACAGCGTCGTGCCCGCCTACGGCATCTACGCGGGCGAGGCCCTCGACCACCGGGTCGCGGCCTCGATCGGCGTCAACCCGCACTACGGGGGCAGCGAGCGGCGCATCGAGGCCTTCCTGCTCGACTTCGAGGGAGACCTCTACGGCGCCCGGCTCCGCCTCGAGCTCTGGGAGCGCCTGCGCGAGGAGCGCGCGTTCGCGAGCGAGGAGGACCTCGTGGGCCAGATCGCCGCCGACGTCGAGGCCGCGCGCGCCGCCCGGCGGCCCTCCTGATGCAAGCGCAAGTTTCTTCCAGCTCGGACGTCTATACCACCACATGGGCACCGCCGCCGCCCTCTCCGTCCGCTGTCTCGGCTGTGGGCAGGTCTACGTGAAGCCGCTCGATCGCGTCGGCTCCTCCGACGCGGGCGACTGCCCGACCTGCGGGTATCTGGGCTGGATTCCCGCCGGGCAGACGATCACCGGAGCGTCAGAGCAGCCCCGCTACGCCGCGGATCCGCTGCCGCGCCCGCCCTGGCGAGAACGCTGACGCCGCCGAAGTAGTGATGGCGCTCGTCCCAGACGCGGACGTCGTAGCCGTCCCCGCGGAGCGCCGCAACAGCGCTCGCGTCGAAGGACGGCTCGAGATGGACGATCTCGCCGGTCGAGTGGAGCCGCGGGCGGTCGACCGCCTCCTGGGGGGCGAGGCCCTCGTCGAGGATCCCGGAGAGGACCTGGACGAGCGCCGGCCGTAGCCGCGTCCCCCCGGCCGCGCCGGCCGCGAGCACGATCCCCTCGCCGTCGAGCGCCGCCGTCGGCGACATCATGCTCGCCATCCGCCCCCCGGGCTCGAGCGGGGCGATCAGAAGGTCGGACTCGCCGAGCATGCTGTTCAGGTGGACGTCGTAGCCGGGGAGGAAGTCGCCGGAGCCCAGCCCGAGGCTCGTCGTCACGACGCAGGCGCTCCCCTCCAAGTCGACCGCGCAGAGGTTCGTCGTGTGCTCGTACGTCCGGCCGCTGTAGAGCGGCGCCGCCAGGATCCGGGCGAGCGCCAGGGCGCGGTTCGCAGGCGGCGCCTCGCGAAGCGGCGGGAGGAGCACGAGCGTGTCCGCGAGCCGCGACAGGCCGCCCCGCGTCAGCACGCGGACGCCGGCGTACTCCGCCTCGGCCGGCGGGAGCCACTCGACCCGGTACCCGGCGAGGTCGTCCCGGGTGACGAGGCCGCCGCGCTCGTCCATGAGCGCGAGCAGTGATTCGGCGAGCGTGCCCGCGTAGAACGTCCGTGCTCCCTCGGCGGCGAGCGCCTCGAGCATGGCGACCAGGCCCGGCTGATCGAGACGGTCGCCCTCCTCGAGGAGCAGACCACCGGGCGCATAGATGCGCCCGCCTTCCCGGAGGGTCATCACGGGCGCGAGCATGGCGAGGCACTTCGCGTGGGCGGACGGCATGGCGACTCCGCTTCGCGCGAGCCGGAGAGCCGGCTCGACGAGCCGGGCCCACGGCAACCGACCCGCTCGGCGCCAGAGCTCGTCGAGCCCGGCCGGGATGCCGGGCACGGCACAGGTGGCGGCTCCGACGAAGTAGTGGACGAGCTCCTCGCCGAAAGGGACGGCGAGCTCCTCCAAGACGGGTGTCTCCGGCGGCCGCCCCAGGCCGGGGACGGCCACGAAGAAGTCGAGCACCTCCGCCCGGCCGCTGCCGGCGTCGACCCAGACCGCGTAGCCGCCTCCCGCGATGCCGGTCATGACCGTCTCCGCGACGCACGAGGCGAGCGTCGCCGCGACGGCGGCGTCGGCCGCCGACCCGCCGTCGGCGAGCGCCTCGAGCCCGGCCTCGGCGGTCGCCGGATGGCCTGCCGCAACCCCTGGAGCTACCTGCACCTTTGCTAGCCTACGTCGGTCGTGACGCTCACGAAGGACGCAAAAAGAGAGATCTTCGACCGCCACGGGCGGACCGGTGGGGACACCGGCTCCCCACAGGTGCAGATCGCGCTGCTCACCAAGAGAATCGAGCAGCTGACGGAGCACCTGCGCACCCATCGCAAGGACCACCATTCGCGCCGCGGGCTCCTGAAGCTCGTCGGCAGGCGCCGCCGTCTCCTCGACTACCTGCAGAAGCGGGACCTCGAGGGGTACCGCGCGCTGATCCAGGAACTCGGCCTCAGGAGGTAGGCGGAACTCCCGGACTTCCCACCGCCCACCCCGGGCACACCACTTGGGAGACAGGTGGAAGTTTGAGGGAAGTCCGTCCCGTCGGGCCTGCCTCAAACCTCCGCCTCCGTCTCCCGCAAGGAGAAGGAGGACACACATGAGCACGATTGCATCAGGGATCACCGCGGTGACGGCTGCCGTCGGCACCGACGAGATCCAGTTCGAGACCGGCAAGCTGGCCAAGCAGGCCGACGGAGCCGTCGTCGTGTCGAGCGGGGACACGATGGTCCTCGCCACGGCGCAGGGCCGCCTCGAGGCGCGGGAGGGCGCGGACTTCTTCCCGCTCACCGTGGACGTCGAGGAGCGGATGTACGCGGCCGGCAAGATCCCCGGCGGCTTCTTCAAGCGCGAGGGACGGCCGACCGAGAAGGCGATCCTCACCGCGCGGATGATCGACCGCCCGATCAGGCCGCTCTGGCCGAAGGGCTTCCGGAACGAGGTGCAGGTCATCTGCACGACGCTCTCGGCCGACCTCGTCACGCCCCACGACATCCTCGCGATCAACGGCGCCTCGGCGGCGCTCATGCTCTCGCCGCTGCCCTTCCTCGGTCCCGTCGGGGCCGTGCGGATCGGCATGGCCGAGGGCGAGCTCGTCGTCAACCCGTCGCTCCCTGACATCGAGACGTCGGCCCTCGACCTGATCGTCGTCGGCACCAAGGACGGGCTCACGATGGTCGAGGCCGGCGCAGACGAGGTTCCCGAGGAGACGCTGCTCGCGGCCTTCGATCTCGCGCACGCCGAGATCAAGAAGCTCTGCGAGGCCCAGGAGGACCTGCGCGCCCGCGTCGGCAAGCCGAAGTGGCTCGATCCCGAGCTCACGGCCGAGCTGGACGCGACCCACGGCGACCGCATCGCCGCCCGCATCGAGGCGGACGGCCTCCGCGACGGGGCGGCCGCGGTCGAGGAGCTCGTCGGCGAGCTCAGCCCGACGATCACGATCGACTCCACCGAGGAGGACATCGTCCGCGAGACGCAGGTGCGGGCGAGCCTCGACGCCATCCTGGAGCGGCGCCGGCTCCAGTCCGTCCTCGACCCGGTGCGCGCCCAGTTCGAAGACGAGCTCCGCACGCTCACCGACGCCGAGCAGGACTCGAAGCAGCTCCGCTCCGCCAAGCGGGCGCTCCTCTTCGACCGCATTCTCGAGTCCGTCGAGCTTCCCTTCCCGGTCGGCCCGCCGACCGCCGAGGGCGAGGCGCCGACCGTGAAGGACAGCCTGACGAAGAGCTACGTCAAGAAGGCCGCCGAGGCGATCTACAAGGAGCTCGTCCGCCGGAAGATCGCCGTCGAGAAGCGTCGCCCGGACGGGCGCGCGACCGACGAGATCCGGTCGGTCACGTGCGAGGTCGGGGTCTCTCCGCGGACGCACGGCTCCGCGCTCTTCACGCGCGGCCAGACCCAGATCATGACCCTCCTCACGCTCGGCACGGCCAAGGAGGGCCAGCGCATCGACGACCTCTCGCTCGAGGTCGAGCGGCGCTACATGCATCACTACAACTTCCCGCCCTACTCGGTCGGGGAGACGGGATTCATGCGCGGCCCCAAGCGCCGCGACATCGGCCACGGCGCGCTCGCGCAACGCGCGCTCGAGCCGATGATCCCGCCGCTCGACGAGTTCCCGTACACGATCCGGCTCGTCTCGGAGACGCTCGAGTCGAACGGCTCGTCCTCCATGGGCTCCGTCTGCGGCTCGACGCTCGCGCTCATGGACGCCGGCGTGCCGATCCGGCGGCCCGTGGGCGGCATCGCCATGGGTCTCGTCAAGGAGGGCGACGAGCACAGCATCCTCACCGACATCCAGGGCGCCGAGGACCACCTCGGTGACATGGACTTCAAGGTGGCCGGCTCGCGCGAGGGCATCACCGCCCTGCAGATGGACATCAAGATCACCGGCGTCACGCAGGAGATCATGAGGAACGCCCTCGAGCAGGCCCGCCAGGCACGAGAGTTCATCCTCGACCGCATGGCCGAGGCCATCTCCGAGTCCCGCGAGGAACTCGCAGCCCACGCGCCCCGGATCACGACGATCTCGATCGACCCCGAGCAGATCGGGCTCATCATCGGCAAGGGCGGCGAGACGATCCGCGGGCTCGAGGCCGACTACGAGGTCCAGATCGACATCGAGGAGGACGGGACGATCCTCATCTACGCGACCGAGGGCACGAAGGCGGAGGAGGCAGTCGCCGCGATCCAGGCGATCACGAAGGAGCCGGAGGTCGGCGACACCTACACCGGCAAGGTCGTGAAGACGACCGATTTCGGCGCCTTCGTCGAGCTGAAGAAGGGGACGGACGGGCTGCTGCACGTCTCCAACGTCGGCCCCGGCCGGGTCGGCCACATCGAGGACGTGATCAGCCGCGGCGACGTGCTGGACGTCGTCGTCCAGGAGGTCGACAAGGCCCGCGGCCGTATCGGCCTCAAGCTCGTGGGCAAGCACGAGAACGGCACCGTCGTCCAGCCCGAGGAGCTGATCGAGCGGGCGAAGGACGCCCCACCGCGCGAGCGGCGCGAGCGTGACGGCGACCGCGGCCGCGACCGCCGCGGCGGCAGCGGCAGGCGCGGCGGAGGCCGCGGCCGCCGCGACGACGGCTAGGCCGCTCTCGGAACCGCAGCGAGGGCCGCCCTTCGGGGCGGCCCTCGGCCTCGAGCGGGAGCGCCGTGTCCATTGGCGGAGTTCGACGAGGAGCGGCGCGTTTCCGTGAGACGGCTCGGCCATAATGGCGCGGTGCGCCGCTACGACGCGATCGTCGTCGGTGCCGGCCCCGCCGGCTCGACGTGCGCGTACCGCCTTGCGGCGGCGGGCGCCTCCGTCCTCCTGCTCGACCGTGCCCGCTTCCCGCGGGACAAGCCGTGCGGCGGCGGCGTCACGGGACGGGCGGCCCGACTGCTCCCCTTCTCGATCGCGCCGGTCGTCGAGGACCGAGTCACCTCCGTCCGCATGCGCCTTCGCTACGGGAGCTGGTTCGAGCGCGGCGAGGGCGAGCCGCTCGTCCTCATGACGCAGCGGATGCGGCTCGACGCCTTCCTCGCCGAGCAGGCGGCGGCCGCAGGCGCAGAGCTCCGCGACGGCCTCAAGGTGGAGTCGGTCGAGGCGTTCCCCGACGGCGTCGAGGCCGTCGCCGGCGGCGAGCGCCTGCACGCGGAGACCCTCGTCGGCGCCGACGGGGTCAACGGGCTCTGCGCACGGCGCCTCGGACTCGGCGGGAACCAGGAGGTCGGGGTGGCCCTCGAGGGCAACGTTCCCTACGACCGGCTCGGCGAGGGCTATCGCAGCCTCGCCGTCCTCGAGCTCGGCATCGTCCCGGGCGGCTACGGCTGGGTCTTCCCCAAGGGCGACCACGCGAACGTCGGAATCGGCGGCTGGGGCTCCGAGGCGCCGCGCCTGCGCGGGCACCTCGCCGCCCTCTGCGCGGCCCACGGGGTCGCCGCCGACGACCTCCAAGGCCTGCGCGGCTACCGGCTGCCGCTGCGCTCGCCCCGCTCGACGCTCGCACGCGGCCGGGCGGCGGTGGTCGGAGACGCCGCCGGCCTCGTCGACCCGGTCTCCGGAGACGGCATGTTCGAGGCCTTCCTCTCGGCCAAGCTCGCCGCCGAAGCCTCGCTCGACGTCATCGCCGGCCGGGCGGACGGGCTCGAGCCGTACGGCGAGCAGCTCTCCGGCCGGCTCGGCACGCACCTGTGGGCCTCCTGGGGCGTCAAGGCCGCCCTCGACCGCTTCCCGCGCACGACCTTCCGGATCGCCCGCTCGCGGATCGTCTGGCGCACGGTGGAGAGACTCGTGCGGGGCGAGATCGACGACGTGGGCGCCGCCCGCGGCCTCGCCCGCCCGCCGCTCAAGGCCCTCGCGGCGCTCGCGCGCGCCGCGGGCGACCCGGGCGGGGCGTACCGGCAGGCGTGACCCTACGATGAGGGCGTGCAGAACTACCTGCTGACGACGCTCGACGGCGGGACGCGGGTGGTCTCCGAGCCGCTCCCGTCCGTGCGCTCCGTCGCGATCGGGCTCTGGATCGGCACCGGCTCGCGGGACGAAGGCGACGCCCACGCCGGCGTCAGCCACTTCCTCGAGCACCTGCTCTTCAAGGGCACGGCCTCGTACTCCGCACTCGAGATCGCCGAGATCTTCGACACCCTCGGAGGCGAGCTGAACGCCGCCACCGCCCGCGACTACACGGTCGTCTACGCCCGCGTCCTCGACGAGCATCTCGAGACGGCACTCGACGTCATGACCGACATGGTCTTCGCCCCGACCCTGGCCGACCTCGACGCCGAGCGCGAGGTCGTCCTGGAGGAGATCGCCATGGTCGAGGACTCGCCGCACGAGCTGATCTTCGACCTGGTGACACAAGCGGTGTTCGGCAGGCACCCGCTCGGGAGGCCGGTCCTCGGGGCCGCCGAGGTCATCTCGGGTGTGTCCAGGCGCTCCCTCGGCGCGTTCCACCGCCACCGCTACCGCCCGGACAACGTCGTCGTCGCCACGACGGGCAGCGTCGACCACGACCGCCTGGTCGAGCTGGTCGAGGTCATGCGCGCGAAGGCCGGCGACCTGCCTGCCCGCAAGCCGTCACCCCGCGCGCCGTTCGTGAAGGCGCCGAAGCCGTCGCTCGTCTTCCAGCAGAAGCCGACCGAGCAGTACCACGTCTGCCTCGCCGCGCCCGGGATCGCCCGTTCCGACCCGCGCCGCTTCACGGCCTCGATCCTCGACGGCGTCCTCGGCGGCTCCGCCTCCTCGCGGCTCTTCCAGGAGATCCGGGAGAAGCGCGGCCTCGCCTACACCGTCTACACGTTCTCGTCGCAGTACGCCGACACGGGCCAGTTCGGCGTCTACGTCGGCACGCGGGAGGAGAACCTTGGCGAGTGCCTCCGCATCGTCGCGGACGAGATCGGCGAGATCACCGTCCACGGCCCTCGGGCTGACGAGCTCGAGCGGGCCAAGGAGAACCTCAAGGGCCGGATCATGCTCTCGATGGAGGTGACGTCGAACCGCATGAGCCGACTCGGAAAGTCGCTCATCACCGACAGCGACCTGCTCGGCCTCGACCGCATCCTCGCGGAGATCGACGCCGTCGAGGCGCCGGCCGTCGCCGCCCTGGCTGAGGCGGTCCTCGCACCCGAGGCGCTCTCGGTGGCGGCGATCGGGCCCCGGGAGAAGCGGCTCCTCGCGGCGCTCGGACCCGTGAGCCCGGCGCTCGCGGAGCGGGCCGCGGCGTGAAGGTCCTGCTGCTCGGCGCGGGGGGCAAGGTGGGCTCGGCCCTCGCCCCGCGCCTCGAGGCGGCCGGCCACGAGGTGACGCGCGGGGGACGCGAGGACGGCTGGGAGCCGGCCGGGCACGAGGCGGCCGTGGACTTCACCCGCCCGGACGCGGTGCGCGGGAACGTCGAGCGGTGCCTGGCCGCCGGGGTTCCCGCGGTCGTGGGCACGAGCGGGCTCGGGCCCGCGGACCTGGCGGCCTTCGACGCCCTGGCGCGTGAGCGGGGAACGGCCTGCTTCGTCGCACCGAACTTCGCGCTCGGGGCGGTGCTGATGATGCGCTTCGCCGCCGAGGCCGGGCGCCACCTGCCCCGTGCCGAGATCGTCGAGCTCCACGCCGAGACGAAGCTCGACGCCCCCTCGGGGACCGCGCGGGCGACGGCCGACCTGCTGCCCGGCGACGTCCCGATCCACTCGGTGCGCCTGCCGGGGCTCGTCGCCCACCAGGAGGTGCTCTTCGGCGGCGAGGGCGAGCTCCTTACGATCCGCCACGACACGCTCTCGCGCGAGGCCTTCGCTTCCGGCGTCCTGCTCGCCCTCGAGCGCCTGCCCGGGCTCGCGCCCGGCATCACCGTGGGCCTGGAGGCCCTGCTCTGACGGCCGTTGCCGCGCGCCCCAAGGATGTCCATCCGGGCCATGCCCAGGGGTCAGACCCCAGGCCGTGGCCCGGGGGGACGGAGCGCCGACCACTCCGGTCACGGCTCGCACACTTCCGCGACACACAGGGTGTCCTTCGCGGCCACGTTCAGGGGTCAGACCCCGCGGCATGTCCACGCCCGGCCTGGCACTGCAGGACGCCGGCGGAGGGGAGCGAGCTCTTCGCACGACACGGGCTCACCGGAGACTCCTGGCTTCTGTAGGGCGACCGCCGGAAGTCGGAGTACAATCCGACAGGTGCTCGGCGAGGTTCTGACAGCGGTCGTCACGCCCTTCCGCGCGGACGGCTCGGTCGACTTGGACGGCTTCAAGCGCCTCTGCGCGCACCTCGTGGAGACCGGCTCGGACGGGATCATCGTCGCGGGGACGACCGGCGAGGCGCCGACGCTGGACGACGACGAGCGGCTCGCGCTCTTCGCAGCCGCTGTCGAGAGCGTGGGCGACCGGGCGACCGTGATCGCCGGCACGGGCACCTACTCGACCGCGCACTCGGTGCACCTCACCGGCCGCGCGCACGAGCTCGGAGTGGACGGCTTCCTCGTCGTCACGCCGTACTACTCGAAGCCGCCGGTTCGGGGCATCGTCGCGCACTACCGCGCGATCGCGGAGGCGACCGACCTGCCGATCGTCGTCTACAACATCCCGCAGCGCGTCGTCTTGAACCTCGAGCCGGAGACGCTGGCCGAGCTCGCCGAGATCCCGAACGTCACCGCCGTCAAGCAGGCGACGCCCGACCCGGAGCAGGCGCGGCGGATCCTCGCGGAGACCGACCTCGTGCTCTACGCGGGCAACGACGACCTCCTCCTTCCGTTCCTCGAGCTCGGGGCCGCCGGGGGCATCCTCGTCTACACCCACGTCGTCGGGCCGCGCGTGCGGGAGCTCGTCACGCGCTTCCGCCAGGGCGACCTCGACGGTGCCCGCGCGATCGAGCGGGAGCTCCGCCCGGTGATCGACGCGCTCGCGGTCTCGACGAACCCGATCCCGGTGAAGGCCGCGCTCGCCATGCTCGGCTACGACGTCGGCGGCGTCCGGCTCCCGCTCGTCGAGGCGAGCGACGAGGAGCGCGAGGTCATCCGCGACACGCTCGAGCGCTCCGGCGTCCTCGCGGTCGCCCGCGCGTAGCCGCGCTCAGCGGGCCCCGGCGGTGCGGGCGAGGTACTTCAGGCCCGAGTCCACGTTCGTGGTGGCGACGCGGGCCCCGGGCCCGAGCCGCTCGGCCAGCCGCAGCGCGACCGCGATGTTCGCGCCCGCCGATGGGCCACAGAGGAGGCCCTCCACCCGGGCCGCGCGCTCGGCGGTCGCGAACGCCTCCGCCTCCGGGATCGCCACGACCTCGTCGAAGTCGTCGCGTGAGAGAAGCGGCGGCCAGAAGCCGGCGCCGCCGCCCTCGATGTGGTGCGTGCCCGAGCGCCCCTCCGAGATCGCCGGCGACTCGGCCGGCTCGATCACCACGCGGTGGAGCTCCGGAGACGTGCGCCGGAGGGCACGAGTGACGCCGAGGAAGCAGCCGGCCGTCCCGACGTAGGCGCAGAACGCGTCGAGGCGCCCGTCGAGCTGTCCGGCCAGCTCCTCGCCCAGCCCTGCGTAGCCCTCGATCATGTCCTCGTTCCGGAACTGGTCGGTGGCGTAACCGTCGACCTCGTGGACGATCTCGGCCGCCCGCTCCATCATCGCCGGGATCAGCTCCGCGGTGATGCCCTCCGGGCTGGGGACGATCTCGAGCTCGGCCCCGAAGGCTCGCATCGTCGAGAGCTTCTCGGGCGAGAACGCGTCCGAGGTGACGATCCGCAGGGGGTAGCCCTTGAGGGCGCAGACGAAGGCGAGCGACGAGCCGGTGCTCCCGCCCGTGTACTCGACGACCGCCTGGCCGGGCCGGAGCCGGCCCGACCGCTCGGCCCCCTCGACCATCGCGAGGGCCATGCGGTCCTTGTAGGAGCCGGTCGGGTTCGTGGACTCGAGCTTGAGCCAGACCTCGCCGTGCTCAGGCCCGGTCAGGCGCTCGAGGCGCACGACCGACGTCCGCCCGATCGCCCCGAGCAGCCCCGGCCGCTCGCCGTTCGCGTCCATGTGTAGGAGCCTAACCGAGCCCGCCGGGAGCCCGAAGTATGCTTCTCCCCATGGCCGAGAGCACCCGGATCGTCCCGCTCGGCGGCTTGGGCGAGGTCGGCAAGAACATGACCGTGATCGAGTCCGACGACGGGATCGTCGTCGTCGACGCGGGCCTGTCGTTCCCGCGCGACGAGCACCTGGGCGTCGACCTCGTGCTTCCCGACTTCGAGTACCTGCGCGAGCGCCGCGGCGAGATCAGGGCGATCGTCCTCACCCACGGCCACGAGGACCACGTCGGGGCGCTGCCCTACGTCCTGCGCGAGGTGGACGTCCCCGAGGTGTGGGCGACGCGCCTGACGCTCGGCCTCGTCAAGTCCAAGCTCGACGAGCACGGTCTCCTGCGCGCCGCCGACCTGGTCGAGATCGAGCCCGAGCAGGGCGAGGCCCGGGTCGGCCCCTTCCGTGCGGAGTTCGTGCGCATGGCCCATTCCATCCCCGACGCCGTCGCGGTCGCGCTCGACACCCCCGGCGGCCTCCTGGTCGTGACCGGCGACTACAAGATCGACCACACGCCGGTGGACGGCTTCCGCACCGACCTCGGCAAGCTCGCGGACCTCGGCAACCGCGGCGTCGACCTGCTCCTCGGCGACTCCACGAACGCGGAGCGGCCCGGGGTGACCGAGTCCGAGCGGACGGTGGGAGAGGAGTTCCGCCACCTGATCCCGCAACGCGAGGGGCGCGTGCTCATCGCCTCCTTCGCCTCCAACATCCACCGGGTGCAGCAGGCGATGGACGTCGCGGCCGAGACCGGACGGCGCGTCTGCCTCGTCGGCCGCTCGCTCCGCAAGAACGTGAACATCGCCCGCAACCTGGGCTACCTCGACGTCCGCGACGACCTCGTCGTCAAGCCCGACGAGCTCGACCTGCTCCGGCCGGAGGAGACGTTGATCCTCTGCACCGGAAGCCAGGGCGAGCCCATGTCCGCGCTCACCCGCATGGCCTACCACGACCACCCGCACGTGGCAATCGAGGAGGGCGACACGGTCATCATCTCCGCGAAGCCCGTGCCCGGCAACGAGCTGCGCGTCCACGACACCATCAATCACCTCGCCAAGGCCGGCGCCGAGGTGCTCCATCAGGAGATCGCGCCGGTGCACGTCTCCGGCCACGGGAACGCGGAGGAGATCCGTACCGTGCTCGCGCTCCTGCGGCCCCGCAACGTCATGCCCGTCCACGGCGAGTTCCGCATGCTCGCCGCGCAGGCCCGGCTCGCGGTGGACGCCGGAGTGCCGCCCGACCGCATCGTCCTCGCCGAGAACGGGTCCGTCGTCGAGCTGCGAAGCGGGATCGCCCGCCTCGTCGACCACCTCGACGTGGGCAGCACGTTCGTCGACGGCCTCGGAGTCGGCGACGTCCAGGACGTCGAGCTCCGCGACCGCCGCCATCTCTCCGAGGACGGCGTCCTCATCGTCGTCGCCACCGTCGGCATGCAGAACGGCCGCGAGATCGCGGCGCCCGAGGTCATCTCCCGCGGCTTCGCCGAGACCGACGCCATCCTCGAAGAGGCGCGCCTCGAGGCGGCGCGCACCGTCGAGCAGTGCCTGCGCGAGGACGTCCGGGAGCTGAAGCTCCTGCAGGAGCACATCCACGACAACGTGGGCAAGCTCGTCGCCGACCGCACCGGCCGCCGTCCGATGATCCTCCCGGTCGTCGTCGAGGTCTAGGGCCGTCGGGGGCGGGCCGGCTACAAGACGACGTCGCCCAGGATCGTCCAGCCGTCATCCGTGCGCACGAGCGGGCACGCGTCCCGGTAGTCGAAGGCGACGCTGCCGTCCTCGCGCCTCCTCCTTCTCGGCTCCCTCGCGGTGCCAGTGAACCCCTCCGCTCTCGAGACGAAGCACGGAGTCGAGCACGCGCCGAGGATCGCCGCCAGGCCGAAGCTGTCCCACGCGCAGCCGTAGTCCTCGATGAACGAGCGTACGGACCGCTCGCCGGCCGGGACGCTCACTCCGAGACGCCGTCCCCCCAGCGGAACCCGGTCGCGCTCGGCTGCGGCGGAAGCGGGCTCGTCGGCAGGCCCGGCGCGCGGGTCGAGGCGGTGGATGTTGAATGCCGCCGGCGCGACGTCGTTCGGCGTCTCCGGATGGAAGAGCGGACGCGAGGTGCTGGATCTGGCCGCGCCCGGGGCCGAGCTCCCACTGGCCGCCGCCGTAGATGCGCGATCCCCTGCTCGGCGCAGTGGTCGTAGCCGTCGAGGAGGCGCCCGACGCTGCCGAAGCGCGACGGCTTGAAGTTGAGGCGTCTTCGGCGGGAAGGGGAGGGCCTCGATGTCGGCGACCGAGTGGATCGGCGCGTCCCAGGTGATCCGGTCGCGGTGGGGCGCGAGCACGGGATCCGTCGCGCTCGTTCAGGTCGGGGTCCTCGATCCAGGCGTCGGGGAAGCCCTCCGCGACCATGCGGTAGAGAGCGGGGTCGCCGGCCTGGTCGACGGGCGTCCCCTTGTAGGCGCCCTTCAGGTCGACGGTGTCGACGGCGCCCGTCGCGGCGAGCGCCGCCACGAGCTCCTCGTCCCACTCCGTCGGTCGGGTCGAGCTTGAAGCGGAGGCCCGGATAGCGCTCGAGCAGGAGAGGCACCGGGTCGGGGCGGGGCGGCTGCTCGATTCGCAGGGAGACCACGAACGTCACCGGCTGCGCCTCACGCCCCAGCGCCTCGCCAAGCCCAAGGTCGGCCTGGCGGAGCGCGAGGTCGAGGGCGGCGCTCTCGTACGCCCAGCGCCGGTAGTCCTGGAACACCTGCCTGCTCGCCCCCGAGGGGAAGAGCTCGAGCGAGTCGAGGAGCCGGGAGAAGCCGTCGAGCGTGTGGGTGCCCGCAAGCGGGAGCACCGGCCCCGCCTCCTGCAGCGCGGCGTGGTCCTCGCCGGAGTAGGTGACGTCCTCGCCGAGGCCCTCGTGGCCGCCGCCCTCGAGGCGGATCACGGTCGTGCGGCGGGAGAAGTCGTGCGAGGCCTGGATCTCCAGGCCCTCCAGCCGGTAGGACTCGACCTTCAGGGGCAGGTCGCGGACGCGGTCGTAGGTCGCCATGCCAGGGGAACGGTACGCGTTCGCTCCGACTTCGTGTACTAGTAAGGAAATGACCGATTCCAAGGGCGGCTGGCAGGCGCTCATGCGCTCCTACGGCGTCTCCGACTCGACGGCGGCGCGGCTGATCCGCTCCCTCGCCGCGAGCGAGGTGGCCGCGCTCGCTTTCTGCCGGCTGCTCGAGCGCTGGGCGCGGGGGGAGCCCGAGCCGTGCACGCCCGAGCGGCGCCAGGCCGCCTTCCGCCGCGCCGCCGAGCGCGCCGAGACCGCCCTCGCCGGCCTGGACCGTCCGCTCGGCCGCTTCCTGCTCGAGCTCGAGCCGCAGGGCGCGGAGGGCCGCTCCTGGTACGGGGAGCCGGGCGCGGGCGAGGTCGTCACCTGGGACGACGTGCTCCAGCGCGCCGGGATCGTGGCCGCGCCCCACCGCGTCGCCCACGCCTACCTCGAGTTGGCCGTGCTCGTCCGGGCCCTCCAGGGCCTGGCGGACTCCGCCCGCATCGAGTCCGTCCCAGACCGCGACTCGCTCTGGGCAGGGCTCTTCGACCTGCGCGAGAACCTGCTCGACGGCGCACTCGACGATCTGCGGGCCCTCGCCGCCTGAGTGCCGACCGTCGCAGTCGTCGGCTCGATCAACCTCGACCTCGTCGCCGCCGTCCCGCGGCTGCCGCGGCCCGGCGAGACGCTGACGGGGGCCGAGCTCGAGCGCGTGCCCGGCGGGAAGGGCGCCAACCAGGCGGTCGCCGCCGCACGGCTCGGGGCGGACGTCCGCTTCCTGGGCGCCGTCGGGGACGACGACTTCGGCGAAGCCGCGCTGGCCGAGCTCCGGGCCGCCGGGGTCGACCTCGCGGGCCTTCAGGTCGTGGGGGAGCCGACCGGGATCGCGCTCATCCTCGTCGACGAGGCAGGGGAGAACCAGATCGTCGTCGTCCCCGGCGCGAACCACGCGCTCGACTCTCGCGCCGTGGACGTGGGCGCGCCGGAGGCGCTCGTCTGCCAGCTCGAGGTCCGCGACGACGCGATCGCGGCCGCCCTGTGCGGGACCGACGCTTTCTTCTGCCTGAACGCGGCGCCAGCGCGGCCCGTGAGTTCCGCGATCCTGGAGCGCGCCGACCTGGTCGTCGCCAACTCGCTCGAGCTGGAGGCGCTCGGCTCGAGCCCGATGGGCGCGCTCTTCGCCCTGACGCTCGGCGCGGAGGGCGCCCTCCTGCTCGAGGACGGGGTCGAGGTGGCGCGCGCGACCCCGCCGCCGGTCGAGGCCGTGGACGGCACCGCCGCGGGCGATGCCTTCACCGCCTGCCTGGTCGTCTCCCTGCTCGAGGGCCGTGACCGCGCGGAGGCGCTGGCCCGGGCCTGCGGCGCCGGCGCGATCGCCGCCTCGAGGCCCGGCGCGCAGCCCTCGTTGCCCACCGCGGCCGAGGTCGAGGCGATACTGCCGCCGTGAGCACGCCGATCCTGCTCGACTGCGACCCGGGCCACGACGACGCGATTGCGATGTTGCTCGCGCTCGCGAGCCCGGAGATCGACCTCCTCGGCGTGACCACGGTCGCCGGCAACCAGACGCTGGAGAAGACGACCGCGAACGCGCTCCGAGTCCTCGAGTTCGTCGGGCGCGGCGACGTCCCGGTCGCCGCGGGGGCCGAGCGCCCGCTCGCGCGCGAGCTCGTCGTCGGGGACTTCGCGCACGGGGAGTCCGGGCTCGAGGGCCCGGCGCTGCCACCGCCCCGGGGCGTCCCGCTGGAGCAGCACGCCGTCGACTTCCTCGCCGAGCGGATCCTCGGCTCGGCGCACCCGGTCACGCTCGTCCCCGTCGGCCCGCTCACGAACGTCGCGCTCCTGCTCGCGCGCCACCCCGCGGCGGTCGCCAACGTCGAGCGCATCGTGCTCATGGGCGGCGCGATCGCCGAGGGGAACGTGACCCCGGCCGCCGAGTTCAACGTCTACGTCGATCCCGAGGCGGCCTGGCGGGTCTTCCACAGCGGCCTGCCGGTGACGATGATCGGGATCGACGTCACGCACAAGGCGCTCGTGACCGCGGCCCACGTCGAGCGCCTGCGCGAAGCCGGCGACCCGGGGCGGCTGGTCGCCGAGCTTCTCGACTTCTTCATCGGCTTCCACCGCCGCACCTACGGGATGGAGGCCGCGCCGGTCCACGACGCGGTTGCCGTCGCCCAGGTGCTGCGGCCGGGGATCGTCGAGACGCTGCGCCGCCACGTCGACGTCGACTGCGACTCACGCCTCTGCCGCGGGCGCACCGTCGTCGACCTCTGGCAGCGAACCGGGGAGGAGCCCAACTGCGACGTGGGCGTCGGCGTCGATGCCGACGGCTTCCTCGAGCTCCTCTGCGAGCGCATCGCCGCTCTCTAGCCGGGAAGGAGCGGCCCCGAGGGTCGCGAAAGACGCTGTGCATGGCGCCGACGAAGCGTCCGTCTCGGGTTCGCCCCAAGTCGCCCGCGCGCGTGCGTAAGAAGAAGCGCGCGCGCCGGCAGCACTCGCAGGGCCACCACGACCTGTTCGGCCTCGGCCTGCTCGCGACCGGCCTCTTCCTCGCGTTCGTCACCTGGCTCGAGGGGAACGGGGGAATCGTCGGGACGACGATCGCCGACTGGCTCGACGCGCTCTTCGGGACGGCGAGGATCGGCGTGCCCATCGTCTTCCTCGTGCTCGGCGCCCTCATGATCGCCAGGGCGTCCCTCATGGACGTGAAGCCGTTCCGGACGGGGATCGTCCTCGCCTGCGCCGGGACGCTCATCCTCCTCGGCGCCGAGCGCGGCGGCGCCTTCGGGACGGCCTCGGACGCCGTCTTCGGCCGCCTCGTCGGCGGCACCGGGACGCTCATCCTCGGCCTCTTCCTCGTCTGGGGCGGGGCGCTCCTCCTCACAGGAGCCTCGCTCGGCGCGATCGTGCGCCGCTCCGCCCGCCTGGCTCGAGACACCGCCGGCGCCGCGCGGCGCACCGTCACCGCCGTCAGCATCCCTTCGCGCGCCGACCTCGGTTGGGGGGAGACCCTCGACCGGACGTCGAACGGCCACAGCATCCAGGCGCCGGTGGACGGGGAGTCCGCCTACCCCGATGTCGTCGGTGACGCCCCCGCCGCGCAGCCGGTGCTCGTCGACCAGCTCGCCCCCGCAGAGGAGCCGGCCGCCAGGCTCGAGCACGAGACGGACGACGTCCCGGAGCCGCCGAGCCTCTTCGACCCGCCCACGAGCGAGCACGCCGACTACCAGCTCCCCGACGCCGAGGTCCTGCGGCGCTCGCGCCCGCACGACGGCCAGCCGGGCCAGGCGGCGGAGCGTACCGCCGCAGCCCTCCTGCAGGCGCTCGGCCACTTCGGCATCGACGCGACCCTGGTCGGCCAGGTCGTGGGCCCGCGCGTCACCCGCTACGAGCTCCAGCTCGCGCCGGGGACGAAGGTCGGCAAGGTGTCCGCGCTCAAGGACGACCTCGCCTACGCCCTCGCGACGACGGAGATCCGCATCCTCGCCCCGATCCCGGGGAAGCAGGCCGTCGGGGTCGAGGTCCCCAACCTCTCGCCGAACATCGTCACGCTCGGCGACATCTTCGGCGAGCTTCCGACCACCTCGAGCCCGCTCTCGGTCTGGCTCGGCAAGGACATCTCCGGGACCTCCGTCAACGCCGATCTCGCCCGCATGCCGCACATCCTGATCGCCGGCACGACCGGTTCGGGGAAGTCGGGCTGCATCAACACAATGCTCTGCTCGATCCTGCTCCGTGCGACGCCCGACGACGTGCGCATGATCCTCGTCGACCCGAAGCGCGTCGAGCTCGGCCTCTACGAGTCGATCCCGCATCTCCTCACCCCGGTCGTCTCCAGCCCGAAGCAGGCTTCCGCCGTGTTGACGAACGTCCTCACCGAGATGGAGCGCCGCTATGAGCGCATGAGCCTCGCCCGCGCGCGGAACCTCCCGGAGCTGAACCGCGCCCTGCGGAAGCGGGGCGAGACGACCCTCCCGTACCTCCTCGTCGTCATCGACGAGCTCGCCGACCTGATGATGGTCTCGCCCAGGAGGTCGAGGACGCCGTCATCCGGCTGGCGCAGAAGTCGCGCGCCGTCGGCATCCACCTCGTCCTCGCCACACAGCGGCCCTCGGTCGACGTCATCACCGGGATGATCAAGGCCAACGTCCCGTCGCGCATCGCCTTCGCCGTCTCGAGCCAGACCGACAGCCGGGTCATCCTCGACAGCTCCGGCGCGGAGAGCCTCCTCGGACAGGGCGACATGCTCTTCAAGCCCCTCGGCACCTCCCGCCTCCAGCGCGTCCAGGGCGCGTACGTGAGCGAGGAGGAGATCGCCCTCGTCGTCGAGCAGTGCCGCAGCCAGCGCCGGCAGGACCTCGACGAGTCGCTCCTCGAGCCCCCGGAGGCCGGCCAGGGGGCCGAGGCCGGGGAGGAGGACTTCGACCCGGACGAGGACCCGCTCCTCGACCGGGCGATCGAGATCGTCGTCCAGACCCAGACCGCCTCCGTCTCGCTGCTCCAGCGCCGCCTCCGGGTCGGCTACACGCGGGCGGGCCGCCTCGTCGACATGCTGGAGCGGCGGGGGATCATCTCGGGATACGAGGGCTCGAAGCCACGGCGCGTGCTCGTGGGCGAGGCGGACCTCGACCGCGTGCTCGCGGACGTCGCCTCGTAGCCGCGCGACAGTGCCCGGCTAACGAACACCGTCTTCCCGACGTCCTAGAAATGGGGTCGCAAGAGGGATAGCATCGTGCGATTCCACTCGACGGCATGGGCGAAAGAGGAGGTTCCGTGAACGCAAGGAGAAAGTTGCCGTGGCTCCTGGTGCTCCTGGTCACGCTCGGTCTCGCGCTCGTAGCAGCAGGTTGCGGTGGAGATGACGACGACACCACCGCGCCTGCAGCGGGCGAGGACACGACCGCGATGCAGGACACCAGCACGGAAGAGGCCGAGGCGATCAAGGTCGGCCTCGTCACAGACATCGGGGGACTGAACGACCGCGGCTTCAACTCGCTGGCCAACCAGGGCCTCGAGCGGGCCGCAAGCGAGCTGGGCGTCGAGATCAGGGTGCTCGAGTCCAAGTCGGACGCCGACTACATCCCCAACCTCTCCACACTCGCGGACGAGGGGTACAACCTGATCATCTCGGTCGGCTTCCTGATGGGCGAAGCGACGCACACGGCCGCCGAGGAGTATCCGGACACGAACTTCGCCATCATCGACAACGCCTACGGTGGCGAAGGCTGCGAGGACACCAACACCTGCGAGCTGCCGAACCTGCAGGGCCTGCTCTTCAAGGAGCAGGAGCCCGGTTACCTCGCCGGTTACCTGGCCGGTCTCGTGACCGAGACGAACACGGTCTCGAGCGTCGGCGGCATCAAGATCCCACCGGTCGACCGGTACATCGCCGGTTACCAGGCGGGCGCCGCGGCGTCGAACCCGGACGTCAAGACGCTGAACGGGTACTCCGAGGACTTCGTCGACCAAGCGAAGTGCAAGGAGGTCGCGCTCGACCAGATCGCCGAGGGCTCCGACGTCGTCTTCCAGGTGGCGGGCGGCTGCGGTCTCGGCGCGCTCGATGCGGCAGCCGAGAAGAACGTCTGGGGCATCGGCGTCGATGCCGACCAGGCGTTCCTGGGCGACCATGTCCTCACCAGTGCGCTCAAGAAGGTGGACGAGGCCGTCTTCCAGACGATCCAGGGGGTCGTCGACGGCTCGTTCGCCGGCGGGGGCGTCACAACCTTCGGCCTCGCCGAAGAAGGCGTCGGCCTCGGCGAGTTCTCGCCGAACGCGCCGCAGGAGGCGATCGACGAGACGCTGGCACAGATCCCGTCGGTCGTGGACGGCACGATCGAGGTACCGGACTCGCTCGAATAGGGACAGCGAACGAGGGGCGGGCGGCGACGCCCGCCCCTCCTGCTGCCGCCGATGACCGAACCCCCTCTCCTCGAGCTCAAGGGCATCACGAAGCGGTTTCCCGGAGTCGTCGCCAACGACCACGTCGACTTCGAGCTCGTGAAGGGGGAGGTGCACGCCCTCCTGGGCGAGAACGGGGCGGGCAAGTCCACCCTCATGAACATCCTCTACGGGCTCTACCACCCGGACGAGGGCGAGATCGCGCTGCACGGCGAGCCCATCCGCATCGACTCGCCGAGGGCGGCCATCGACGCCGGGATCGGGATGGTGCACCAGCACTTCATGCTCATCCCGGTGATGTCCGTGGCGGAGAACATCGTGCTCGCCGTCGAGCCGCACAGAGGGCCGTTCATGGACCTCCGCGCGGCGAACGAGAAGGTGCGGGAGATCTCCGAGCGGTTCGGCCTCGCCGTCCGCCCCGAGGCGAAGATCGAGTCGATCTCGGTGGGCATGCAGCAGCGCGTCGAGATCCTGAAGGCGCTCTACCGCGGCGCCGAGATCCTCATCCTCGACGAGCCGACGGCAGTGCTGACGCCGCAGGAGGCGCTGGAGCTCTTCCAGATCATCCGCTCGCTGCAGGCGGAGGGGAAGTCGATCATCTTCATCACCCACAAGCTCGGCGAGGTGCTCGCCATCGCCGAGCGGGTCACCGTCCTCCGCCGCGGGAAGACGATCGAGACCGTCCCGCGCGAGGGGGCGACCGAGGAGGGCCTCGCCCGCCTCATGGTCGGGCGCGAAGTGCTCCTGCAGGTCGAGAAGACGTCCGCCCACCCCGGCGGGCCGCTTCTAACCGTCGAGGACCTCCGCGTCCGCGACGAGCGGGGCCTCGAGGCCGTTGGCGGCGTCTCCCTCGAGGTCCGTTCCGGGGAGATCGTCGGCATCGCCGGCGTCGACGGCAACGGGCAGACCGAGCTCGTCGAGGCGATCACCGGGCTGCGCCGGTCGGAGTCCGGGCGGATCGTCGCCGCCGGCGAGGACGTCACCCACGAAAGCGCCCGAGAGTGCCTCGACGCCGGTGTGGGTCACATCCCGGAGGACCGGCAGCGCCGCGGCCTCGTGCTCGACTTCTCGCTCGCCGAGAACATCGCGCTCCACGACTTCCGCGAGGAGCCCGACTCGAAGTGGGGCTGGCTCTATCCCAAGCGGCTGGTGGCCCGCGCGGCACGGCTCCTGAAGGAGTTCGACGTCCGCGGCGGGGGCCCGCAGACGCCCGCCGGCTCGTTGTCGGGCGGCAACCAGCAGAAGGTCGTGGTGGCGCGAGAGGTGTCCCGCGACCCGAAGGTCCTCGTGGCGGCGCAGCCGACGCGCGGGCTCGACGTGGGCGCAATCGAGTTCGTGCACCGCCGGCTCGTCGCCGAGCGGGACGAGGGCCGCGCCATCCTGCTCGTCTCCTTCGAGCTGGACGAGATCCTCTCGCTCGCCGACCGCATCCTCGTCATCTACGAAGGCGAGATCGTCGGCGAGTACACGCCGGAGGTCAGCGAGGAGGAGCTCGGCATCGCGATGACCGGCGGCCGCAGGGCCGAGGCGGTCGCGTGAGCGAGACCACGCCTCCAGCGGCCGCGCCGCCGCCGGCGCCCGAGGAGCCGCCCGCCGGGTCGGTCACCGGCCTGCAGACGTTCTACGACCGCGCGGGCGGGGTGCTCGTTCCGGTCGCGGCGGCGTTCCTCGCCTTCCTGATCGGGGGCATCGTCGTTCTGATCACGGAGAAGAGCATCTCGGCGCCGTTCGAGGCGTACAAGGCGATCTTCGAGGGGACCGGCCTCGGCTGGTTCATCCCGGGCGGCGACCAGGCGGAGCAGGCCCGCGACCTGCAGCAGACGCTCCTGATCACGACGCCGCTGATCCTCACGGCCCTCGCGGTCGCCTTCGCGTTCCGGTGCGGCATGTTCAACATCGGCGGCCAAGGCCAGTACTGGGTCGGACTCCTGACGGCGATCTGGTTCGGGACGCATTTCGGCGGCGCGCCTTCCGTCGTCCATGTCACGCTCGCCATCGTCGCCGGGATCCTGGCGGGTGGGGTCTGGGGCGGGATCGCCGGCCTGCTCAAGGCCACCACCGGGGCGCACGAGGTGATCTCCACGATCATGCTCAACTGGATCGCCATCTGGGTGGGGAAGTGGTTGTTAGAGGCGCCCGACGGCTTCCTTCAGGGCGCGGACCCGAGCCTGCCGCGGTCCGACAACGTCTTCGACTCGGCCAAGCTGCCGACGATCTGGGGGAACCTGCAGCCGCTGCACGCAGGCATCTTCATCGCCCTCTTCGCCCTGCTCGTCTATCACCTGCTCCTGAACAGGACGACGCTCGGCTACGAGGTGCGCGCGGTCGGCTTCAACCCCGACGCCGCCGCCTACGGAGGCATCTCGGTGAAGCGGAACTACTTCCTCGCCCTCGCCATCGCCGGCGCCTTCGCCGGCCTCGCGGGGGCCATCGACCTGCTCGGCTGGAAGTACCGGCTCACGAGCACGGAGTTCGACGCGAACCTTTACGGCTTCACCGGCATCGCGGTCGCCCTGCTAGGGCGAAACAAGGCGATCGGGATCCTCTTCGCGGCGCTCCTCTTCGGATCGCTCATCGTGGGCACCTCGCCGCGGCAGCTGGATCCGGATGTCTTCAACCCCGAGCTGGCGACCAACCTCGCCACGATGATCCAGGCGCTGATCATCGCGTTCGTCGGCGCCGAGTTCCTGATCCTCTACCTGTGGCGCGCGAGACGGAAGGTGGGCTTCCGGCCCGGCGGCGCCGCACCGGAGAAGGCCTGAATGACCGACCCGCGCGTCACGCACTCACGGATGGCGGCCGCAACGCCGCACTCGAGCCTCGCGCTCACCCGACCAGGTACCGACCGGCACGCGCCACGGGCGCTCGCGGCGCCCAGCCGGGTCGCGACCTTCCTCGATGAGCACATCGATCACGGGCCGGGCTCATGAGCACCGCCGAGGAGACCGGCGAGACGACCGCCGACCGCCTGCGCCGGCTGGGGGAGCCCCGCTCGGTCGCGATCGCGGGCATCTGCGTTGGCCTCCTGGCCTTCTTGCTCTCGCTCCCGCCCTTCACCGTGCGCAACATTGCCGTGCCGGCCGCGCTCGCCGTGCTCGCGGCCGCACTCGGCCTGTGGGCGCTGACCAGGGGCGAGCGGAAGCTGGGCGTCTGGGCGCTCGTCATCGCGGCCATCGCGATCCTCGGCGCGCTCTGGTTCCAGGGGGAGAGCACGTCCGAGCTCGAATCGGTCTTCAGCGTGGGACTCCTGGCGGCGACGCTCCGCTTCGCCACGCCGCTGACGTTCGCTGCGATGGGCGGGATCTTCTCCGAGCGCTCGGGTGTCGTGAACATCGGCCTCGAGGGGATGATGCTTGCGGGCGCGTTCTTCGGGATCGCGGTCGCTGCCAAGACCGGGCAGTGGGAGCTCGGCCTCCTCGGCGCCATGGCGGCGGGCGGAACGCTCGGGCTGATCCACGCCTTCTTCTGCATCCACCTCCGCGCCGACCAGATCATCAGCGGCTTTGCGATCAACTTTCTGGCCCTGGGCCTGACGGGCTACCTGTTCCGCTCGATCTACGGAACGCGCGGGACACCGGAGCTCCCGGAGCGGATCCCGGACGTCAGGCTGCCCCTGATCGAGGACATCCCGTACGTCGGCGACATCTTCGGGCAGCTCAACCTGATGATCTGGCTGATGTTCCTCACCGTGATCCTCTCCTGGATCGTTCTCTTCAAGACGCCGCTCGGCCTCAGGATCCGCTCGGTCGGCGAGCACCCCAGGGCAGCGGACACCGTGGGCATCTCCGTCTTCAAGATCCGCTACGCGGCCGTCATCCTCTCCGGCGTGCTGGCCGGCCTGGGCGGCGCCTACCTCTCCTTCGGATTCGGGGGCACGTTCAACGAGAACATGACCGCCGGGCGCGGCTTCATCGCGCTCGCCGCGGTCATCTTCGGCAACTGGCGGCCCTTCGGGGCCTTCGGGGCGTGCCTCCTCTTCGGCTTCTCGAGCGCGCTCGCGCTGCGACTGCAGGGCTCGCCGCTCCTGCCGTCCGACCTCGCCTCCGCCAACCTCCTCCAGACCCTGCCCTACGTCCTCACGCTGGTCGCGCTCGTCGGCGTGATCGGGCGCTCGCGGGGCCCCGCAGCCGCCGGCCGGCCGTACATCAAGCAGTAGCCTGCGCCCGATGCGCAGGACGAACACCAAGGCCGTCTGGGCGCTCGTCGCTGCCGCGCTCTCCCTCGCGGCACTCGGCGCCGCCGCCTACGCGGCCCGCCACTACGGCGAGGTCAGGGTCAGGGACGCCGTCGTCGCCGCCCCGATCGCTCTGGCCCTCGCGCTCGCGGCCGTCGTCCTCAACCGGCGGGCGCGGGCCGAGCACCAGCGCACCCTCGGCCGCAGCGGCAGCCCCGCGTTCCTCGCCTTCGCGCGGCTGGCGGGGACGATCGCGTTCCTCCTCGCGCTGACGGCCGCCCTCGCGCTCGGCGTCTTCGCCGTGCTCGTGCTCGTCTTCGAGTAGTCGGCGCGGCGCGGCAGCATCGCTACAATCCGGGACTCGTGTTCGAGATCGGCAACAGCCTGCGCGAGGCTCGTTTGCGGCAGGGTCTCGAGATCCCCCGGATCGAGGCGGAAACGAAGATCCGCGGGAAATATCTAAGGGCCCTCGAAGAGGAGCAGTTCGAGGTGCTGCCCGGAGACACCTACGTGAAGGGCTTCCTGCGCACGTACGCCGACTACCTCGGCCTCGACGGGCAGCTCTACATGGACGAGTACAACTCGCGCTTCGCGGCGGCCGAGGAGGTCTCGTTCGCGCAGTCGGACGCACCCAAACGCCGCCAGCGGCGCCGGCTCGAGTCCAACCTCGTCGTCGTCGCGCTCGCGGCGATCGTCGGAGTGACGGTGCTCTTCGTCGTCGGGCTCGGGGGCCTCGGGTCGGACGGCGGCGGCGAGGCCACGCTCCCGGGAACGACGACCTCTCGAACCGCCAGCGGCGGCGCGGCCGGCACGACCACGACGGACGGCGGCACGACGACCAAGGCGAAGAAGGCGGGCCCTCGCTTCCGGCTCGTCGTCACGGCGGCCGGCGGCGACTCCTTCGTCCAGGTCCGGAACGGCGGCGTCAACGGCAAGCTCGTCTGGGAGGGCACGCTCGAGCAGGGCCAGACGCAGCGCTTCACCAAGTACCGGCGCCTCTGGCTCGACCTGGAGCAGCCGCAGAACCTCGACATCAGGCTCAACGGGCACAGCGTCGGCGACCTTCCGGCGCGGTCGGCCGTCGTCGTCGTCACCGCCGACGGCGTCCGCACCCAGTCCACCGGGTCCTAGGGTGGCGCGCCCGCGTGCGGTCGTCGTCCTCACGGGCAGCGAGCTCGCGCGGGGGGACAAGGCCGACCAGAACGGGGCCTACCTCGCCCGCGAGCTGACCTCGATCGGCCTCGAGCCGGCCCGGATCCTCATCGTCGGCGACGACGCCGCCGAGCTCGAGGAGGCCGTCCGCGAAGGGCTCGAGGCCGCGGTCTGTGTCCTCTCCGGGGGCCTCGGCCCGACGCACGACGACCGGACGGTCGAGACCCTCGCCCGGGTCGCGGGACGAAAGCTCGAGGTCGACCAGCAGCTCGCCGTCCGGATCGAAGGCGTCTCGCGTGCCTACGCCGAGCGCCTCGGGCGGCCGTACGCGGACTTCGCCGCCGGCGTCCGCAAGCAAGCCGCGCTCCCCGCAGGGGCGGTCACGCTCGGCCTCGCCGGCACCGCCCCGGCGCTGCTGCTCGAGCTGGAGGGCGGTCTGGCCGTTGCGCTGCCCGGGCCGCCGAACGAGCTCCGCAGGCTGTGGCCCCGCGTCCGCGAGTCGGAGCCGCTCCGGCGGCTGCTCCTCGGCGTCGACGCCCCGCAGCACCGGCTGCTCCGCTTCTTCGGCCCGAGCGAGTCGTCCGTGGCCCGCCTCCTCGAGGCGGCGGGCGGCGAGGCCGACGGGCTCGAGGTGACGGTGTGCGCGCAGGACCTCGAGATCCGCGTCGACCTGCTCGCGGCCGGCGGCGGGGAGGCGGCCGCCGACCGCGTCGAGCAGGTGCTCCGGGCCGAGTTCGGCCACCAGCTCTTCGCCGAGGACGAGCGTCCGGTGGCGGAGATCGTCGCCGGGCGCTGCCGCGCCCTCGGGCTGACGCTCGCCACCGCGGAGTCCTGCACGGGCGGGCTCGTCGCCGCGCGGCTGACCGACGTCCCAGGCGTCAGCGACGTCTACGCCGGCGGGGTCGTCGCCTACTCGAACGCCTCGAAGGAGCGCCAGCTGGGCGTGCCGGCCTCCGTCCTTGAGGCCCACGGGGCGGTGTCGGCGGAGACCGCCGAGGCGATGGCGGAGGGCGCGCAGAAGGCGCTCGGCGCGGACACGGCGATCGGCGTGACCGGCATCGCCGGCCCCGACGGGGGGACGCCGGAGAAGCCGGTCGGCCTCGTCTACATCGCAGCGGTCGCGCCCGGCGGGGCCTCCGCCGATCGCTTCGTCTTCTCCGGCGACCGGGAGGCGATCAGGCTGCGGGCGACGGCGCAGTCCCTGCACGCTCTCAGGCGCCTGCTGTGACAGCCCGGCACACACGCGCATGACCCGGCCGGATAGCGTCGAGGGGGATGAGCATCTCCGCCTCTTCGCCGCCCTCCCGCTGCCGCCGGAGGCCGTCGAGCGCCTCGTCGCCTGGCAGTCGGAGGAGCTCGCCGACACCCGCGACGCCCGCCTCGTGCCGGCTGAGAACCTCCACGTCACCCTCGCCTTCCTCGGCCGCCGACCGGCCGAGGACGCCGAGGAGGTGCTCGGCGTCCTTCGAGAGGTCGCCACGGCCTGCGAGCGTCCGGTGCTCGCCGCCAGCGGCTACCGGGAGACGCGGAGCGTCGGCATGGTGCTGCTCGACGACGAGGACGGCCGCGCCGCGCGCATCGCGGGCGCCGTCGGCGAGGGCCTCGAGCGCCTGGGCGCCTTCGAGCGCGAGCGGCGGCGCTGGCTTCCGCACGTGACCGTCCTCCGCTTCCGCCGTCCGCCCCGGGCGAGGCCGTCCGTCCCCGACGCTGGGCGCGGTCAGTCCGTCCGAACTGGCGCTCTATCATTCGGTGCTGCGACCGACCGGGGCGCAGTACGAGATTCTCCAATCGGTTCCTCTGGGAGGTTGACGACGTGACCGACTCCACCCGCGAACATGCCCTCGACGCCGCGCTCAGCCAGATCGAGCGCCAGTACGGCAAGGGCTCGGTCATGAAGATGAGCGACCAGGCCCAGGTCGCGATCCCGTCGATCTCCACCGGCGCCCTCTCCCTCGACGTCGCCCTCGGGATCGGTGGGCTCCCGCGAGGCCGCATCGTCGAGATCTACGGCCCCGAGTCCTCGGGCAAGACGACGCTCGTCTACCACGTGATCGCCGAGGCCCAGCGCCGCGGTGGGATCTGCGCCTTCATCGACGCCGAGCACGCGATGGACCCGGCGTACGCCCGCCGGATCGGGGTGAACATCGACGACCTGCTCGTCTCGCAGCCCGACAACGGCGAGCAGGCGCTCGAGATCGCGGAGCTGCTCATCCGCAGCGGCGCGCTCGACGTCGTCGCGGTCGACTCCGTCGCCGCGCTCACGCCCAAGGCCGAGATCGAGGGAGAGATGGGCGACAGCCACGTCGGCCTGCAGGCGCGGCTCATGAGCCAGGCGCTCCGCAAGCTCGCGGGGACGCTCAACCGCACGGGCACGGTCTGCGCTCTTCACGAACCAGCTGCGCGAGAAGATCGGCGTCATGTTCGGCAGCCCGGAAACGACCCCCGGCGGGCGCGCTCTCAAGTTCTACTCGTCGGTCCGCCTGGACATCCGGCGCATCGAGACCCTCAAGGAGGGGGTCGAGGCGATCGGGAATCGCGTCCGCGTCAAGGTCGCGAAGAACAAGGTGGCGCCGCCGTTCAAGCAGGCCGAGTTCGACGTCATCTACGGCGAGGGCATCTCCTGGGAGGGCAGCGTCCTCGACGTCGGCCTGGAGCGGAAGCTCGTCCAGAAGTCGGGCTCGTACTTCAGCTTCGGCGACGAGCGGCTCGGCCAGGGTCGCCAGAACGCCACGGCGTTCCTGCGGGAGCACCCGGACGTGACCGACGGCATCCTCCGCGCCGTGCAGAACGAGCTCGGGTCCGACGCGGTGGTCTCCTCGCGGCTCCTGCCCGTGGGCGAGGGCGCGAAGAGCTCGCCCGAGGACGACGTCGCGGCCGCGGCCGAGAAGACCGCTTCGGCCGCCTAGGGGAGGCTCGGCGTGGGGGACCGGCCCCCGATGCTGACGGCGGTTCGCCGGGCGCGGCCGGGCCGGGTCGAGCTCGAGGTGGACGGACGCCCCTGGCGGGTCGTCCCCGACGACGTCGTCCTGCGCTGCGGGCTCGCGCCGGGCGCCGCGCTCGAACGCCCGCTCCTGCGCCGGCTCCGGCGGGAGCTGAGGCGCGCCGAGGCCCTCGGGCTCGCGGTGCGCGCCGTCTCGCGCCGCGACCTCTCCGCCGAGCGGCTCCGCGAACGCCTGGCGGCCCGCGGCGTGCGCTCGGGCGAGGCCGCTGCCGCCGTGGCGGCGCTCGCGAGCGCCGGGGTCGTCGTCGACTCCCGCACGGCCCGGAGCCGCGCGGACGCGCTCGCGGAGCGGGGCTGGGGCGACGCGGCGGTGGCCGCCCGGCTCGCGGGCGAGGGGTTCGGGGCCGAGGACGTCCGCGAGGCGGTGCAGAGGCTTCGCCCCGAGCGGGAGCGCGCCGCCGCGCTCGCCGCGACCGCCGACGACGACCGAGCCGCCTGGAAGCTCCTCGCCCGCCGCGGCTTCTCGCTCGAGGCCGCCGAGGACGCGGTCGGCGTGCTGGACGCCGACCGCTGACGCCGGTTACCATACCGACACCTCAGCACATGAATTGCCTGCATCGGAACGGCTTTTCGCCGAATCGGACACGAAACCCGACGACCGTGGACATACGAAACGCACCGGCCTGCATCCCAAGCGAGGGGAGATCTCGAGCGGGGCCGTAGTCCGCCTCGAGGCGCGCCCGCGGGCCGCCGATTCACCGGATCCGCCGTTCCTACGGGCTTGACCACGTAGGAGCGAGCAAATGGCACTATCCATCGGCCTCCTGATCGTCGGGATCGCGCTCGGCGCCCTGGCCGGAGGCCTCCTGGGATCGCGGCTCCTGCTCTCGCGCCGCGCTGCGTCCGCCGAGGCCGAGCGCGAGCGGGCGTCGAGCGACGCCGTCCGGGCCGCGGAGTCGATCCGTCGCGAGGCCCAGGTCGAGGCGCGCGAGCAGGCGCTCAAGCTCCGCGCCGACGTCGAGCAGGAGCTCAGGGACAAGCGCGCCGAGATCGCCACGATCGAGGAGCGCGTGATCACCAAGGAAGAGGAGATCGACGGCAAGCTGACGGAGATGGAGCGCCGCGAGCAGGGCCTGCTCGACCGTGAGAGCCACCTGAAGCAGCTCCAGGAGGAGACGAAGGCGGCGAAGGACGACCAGGCCAGGGAGCTCGAGCGCATCTCGGGCCTGACCGTCGAGGAGGCGAAGAAGCAGGTGCTCGAGCACTCCGAGGAGGTCGTTCGCCACGACCTGGCCCGGATGGTGCGCCAGCTCGAGGAGGAGGCCCGGGCGGATGCCAAGCGCCGCGCCAGGAACCTCGTCGCGGATGCACTCCAGCGCGTCGCCGCCAGCCACGCGGCCGAGACGACGGTCTCGATCGTCGAGCTCCCGTCCGACGACATGAAAGGCCGCATCATCGGCCGCGAGGGCCGCAACATCCGTGCCCTCGAGAACCTGACCGGGGTCGACTTCATCATCGACGACACGCCCCAGGCGGTCGTGCTCTCCTCCTTCGACGGCGTCCGCCGCGAGGTGGCGAAGCTGACGCTCGCCAAGCTCGTGGAGGACGGCCGCATCCACCCGTCGCGGATCGAGGAGATGTACTACCGCTCGAAGGCCGAGATCGAGGACCACATCCGCCAGGCGGGCGAGCAGGCGGTCTTCGAGGCCAACTGCGGGAAGATGCACGACGAGCTGATCAAGCTCCTGGGCCGCCTCCGCTACCGGACGAGCTACGGCCAGAACATCCTCAGGCACTCGCTCGAGTGCGCCCACCTCGCCGGCGTCATGGCGTCCGAGCTCGGTGCCAGCGTGAAGACGGCGAAGCGGGCGGCGCTCCTCCACGACGTCGGCAAGGCGATGACCCATGAGGTCGAGGGATCCCACGCCGTCATCTCCGGGCAGGTTGCGAAGCGCTACGGCGAGTCCCAGCACGTCGTCCACGCGGTCGAGGCGCACCACTACGAGGTGCAGCCGCAGACGGTCGAGGCGGTGCTCGTGATCGCCGCGGACGCGATCTCGGCCTCACGGCCGGGCGCGCGCGGGGAGAGCCTCGAGCACTACATCAAGCGGCTCGAGACCCTCGAGAAGATCGCCTCCGAGAAGAAGGGCGTCGAGCGCGTCTACGCGCTCCAGGCAGGCCGCGAGGTGCGCGTGATGGTGAAGCCGACCGACATCGACGACGACGCCGCCGTCCTGCTCTCCTATGAGATCGCCCGCGAGATCGAGGACCAGCTCGAGTACCCGGGTCAGATCAAGGTGACCGTTATCCGCGAGAGCCGCGCCGTCGAGTTCGCCAAGTAGCGGGCGGGAGCGTGCCGCCGCCGCGAGCGGCGCCCTCCCCCGCACCTGTTCAGGCGTCGGGCAGATTGCGGAGGTCGAGCCTCGCGACCTGAGGCCGAAGACGTGACGACGAGCAGGGCCTCGGACGTTGGGCCGTCCGCGTCCGGCGGGCCGATGGTCGTGAAGCCGAAGGTGGCTCCACCGCCCAGGGCTGCCGTCGAAGAACATCTAAACCCCGTAGTCCCCGGCGTCGAGGTCGACCGGCGTGCCGGTGCCGTTGTCTACCCCGATGCCTAGACGGCCTCGACCGTTGGGACAAGGCCGTTCAGGACGCCGCTACGATCTGCCCGTGAAGCGCTACCACGTGACCACGTTCGGCTGCCAGATGAACGCCCACGACTCGGAGCGGATCAAGGGCCTGCTCGAGTCGCTCGGCCTCGGCGAGGCGGTCTCGCGGGAGGAGGCGGACGTCATCGTCTTCAACACCTGCACCGTGCGCGAGAAGCCCGACCAGCGCTTCACCGCGCACCTCGCGCAGGCGGCGGCACTGAAGAGGGCCGACCCCGACCGGGTGATCGCGGTCGGCGGCTGCTACGCGGAGGCACAGCGCGACCGGATCTTCGACCTCTTCCCCTGCGTGGACGTCGCGTTCGGCCCCGGGTCGATCCCGCACCTCGGCGACTGGCTGGGCGCGGGCGGCGAGGGCCTCTCGCGGGGGAGCTTTGCGGAGTGGAGCCACTTCGCCGGCGACCTGCCCGCCCGCCGCGAGCGTGCCTTCCAGGCGTGGGTGCAGATCTCCATGGGCTGCAACTCCGTGTGCTCGTACTGCATCGTCCCCGCGGTGCGCGGCAAGGAGCAGAGCCGGCGCCCCGGCGAGATCGTCGCCGAGGTGACCGGCCTCGCCGCGGACGGCGTGCGCGAGGTGACGCTCCTCGGCCAGAATGTGAACTCCTGGGGGCGGGACCTGCTGCCGGGCGTGAAGACGGAGTTCGGCGAGCTCCTGCGGGCCGTCGACGCAGTGGACGGCATCGACCGGATCCGCTTCACGAGCCCGCACCCGAAGGACTTCCGCGACCCCGTGATCGCGGCGATGGCCGAGTGCGAGGCCGTCTGCGAGCACACGCATCTGCCGCTCCAGTCGGGCTCGAGCCGCGTGCTCAAGCGCATGCGCCGGACTTACGGCCGCGACCGGTACCTCGCGCTCGTCGAGCGACTCCGGGACGCGATTCCCGATCTCGCGCTCACGACCGACGTCATCGTCGGCTTCCCGGGCGAGACGGAGGACGACTTCCGCGAGACGCTCGAGGTCGTGGAGGAGGTGCGCTACGACGGCGCCTTCACCTTCGTCTACAGCCCCCGCCGCGGCACGGAGGCGGCGGCGATGCCGGACCAGGTCGCCGAGGAGGTCAAGCGCGAGCGGATCGAGCGCCTGATCGAGCTCGTGCAGCGGATCGCCCGCGAGCGCAACGAGGAGCGCGTCGGCGGCGTGGAGGAGGTCCTCGTCGAGGGCCCGAGCCGCACGTCCCCCGAGTTCTTGCGCGGCCGCACCCGCCGGAACACGACCGTCAACTTCAAGGGCGGCGCCGCCCCGGGAGAGGTCGTTCCCGTGCGGATCGAGGGCGCGACGTCGACCACGCTCGCCGGCGCGGCCGACCCCGCGCTCGCCGACACCCTTTCGTGACCATCCGCGCGCCACGCGTGCGTTTTCCGTCGTTATGCTCGCAGCGGAGGGAGGCCCGCGGCCGGCCCCTCCGACGCTATGGCCACTGACCTCACTGGCCGTGAGCGAAAAGGTCTAGTCCTCGCGATCTTCGGCCCGACCGCGTCGGGGAAGAGCGCCGTCGCGGAGGCAGTCGCCGGGCGTATCCCCGCGGAGGTGGTCTCGGCCGACGCGATGCAGGCCTACCGGGGGCTTCCGATCCTGACCAATCAGCCCACCCGGCCGACGCGGCTTGTCGGGATCTGGCCGCTCGACCACGAAGGCTCCGTCGCCGAGTACCAGCGGCTCGCCCATGCTGCGATCGACGAGATCCTCGCCGCCGGCCGGACGCCGGTCGTCGCCGGGGGGACGGGCCTCTACCTTCGTGCGGCGGTGGCCGAGCTCGAGCTCCCTCCGCAGCCGCCGCCGGGCGCGCGAGAGCGCTGGGGGCACCTCTACGACGAGGCCGGACCGGGGGCCGCGCACGCCGCGCTCGCCGAGCTCGACCCGGAAGCGGCCGCCGCGGTCCACAGGAACGACCGGCGCCGTGTCGTCCGCGCGCTCGAGCTGGCCGAGGCCGGCGCCTCGCTCGCCCCGGAGCGGAGCCGCCTCTGGACGGAGGAGACGCGACACCCCACCGTCGTTGTCGGCCTCGACGTCCCCACGGAGGACCTCGACCGCCGGATCGACGAGCGCACGCGGGCGATGGTCGAGCGCGGGGTGGAGGAGGAGGTGGCGCGGGCACGTGCGCAGCCGCTCTCGACCACGGCGCGGAAGGTGATCGGGCTAGAGGAGTTCGGCGCGCTTCCGCCCGACGAGGCGGTCGCGGCGGTCGCGCTCCGGACGCGGCGCTACGCCGCGTACCAGCGCAAGTGGCTTCGCCGCATCCCGGGCGTTGTTAGCGTTCGGGCCGATCGTCCTGCGGACGGGGTCGCTGATGAGATTCTCGAAGTGGCACGGGCTCGGCAACGACTACCTGCTCGTCGAGCGGGCTGACGCCGGCCGTCCGCTGGGGCCCGCGCTCGTCCGGCGGCTCTGCGACTACCACCTCGGCATCGGCTCCGACGGGATCCTCGAGATCCTCGCCGCCGACGGGCCGCGCGCGGAGATCGTCATCTGGAACCCCGACGGCTCGACGGCCGAGCTCTCGGGCAACGGCACCCGCATCGCGGCCCGCTGGCTCGCACGCCGGAGCGGAGAGGACGAGGTCGCGGTCGCCGTCGGGCCGCGCGAGGTCGTCGCCCGCATGCGCGGCGGGCTCCTGGTCGAGACCGAGATGGGCCGCGTCGAGATCGGAGCCGTGGAGACGCTCGCGATCGACGGCGCCGAAGTCGAGTTCACGCCCGTCTCGGTCGGGAACCCGCACGCCGTCATCCGGCGCGAGCCGGAGCGAGCCGAGCTGCTCCGCCTCGGGCCGCTGGTCGAGAACCACGAGCGCTTCCCCGCGCGGACGAACGTCCAGCTCGTCCGCGTCGACTCGCCGGCCGAGGCGACCGTCGGCGTGTGGGAGCGCGGGGCGGGGGAGACGCTCTCCTCGGGCACGAGCGCGGTCGCGGTGGCGGGCGCCGCCGTCGCGAACGGCTGGTGCGCGAGCCCGCTGACCGTCCACCTCGCCGGCGGCGACATGCGCGTCGAGCTCGACGACGCCTTCAACGCCCGCCTCACGGGCGCGGCGCAGGAGATCTGCACCGGCGAGGTCGCGGCCGAGCTGCTCAAGGAGGTGGAGGGAGCGTGAGGTTCGCGCGGCGGCTCGACCAGGTGCCCCCGTACCTCTTCGCCGAGATCGAGCGGCGGATCGAGGCGATGCGGGCCGAGGGCGTCGACGTCATCTCGCTCGGGATCGGCGACCCGGACCTGCCGACGCCGCCCACGGTGGTCGAGGCGGTTCAGCGCGCGGTCGAGCGGCCCGAGACGCACCAGTACCCCTCGAACCGGGGCCTGGGCGCCTTCCGCGAGGCCGTCGCCGGCTTCTACGCCGACCGCTTCGGGGTCGAGGTCGACCCGGCGGCCGAGGTCGTCCCCGTCCTCGGCGGCAAGGAGGCGGTCGCGCACGTCGCCCTCGCCTGCCTCGACCCCGGCGACGTCGCCCTCTCCCCGGACCCTGGCTATCCGCCCTACACGTCGGGCCCGGTCTTCGCCGGCGCGGACGTGCACTACCTTCCGCTGACGGCCGACCACGGCTTCATGCCCCAGCTGGACGCGGTTCCCCCAGGAATCGCGTCCAGAGCAAACCTCCTCTACTTCAACTACCCGAACAACCCGACCGGTGCCGTCGCCGCGGACGGCTTCTTCGAAGGGGCCGTCGCCTTCGCGCGGGAGCACGACCTCGTCGCCGTCCACGACTCCGCCTACACGGAGATCGCCTTCGACGGCTACCGCCCGCCGAGCTTCCTCGGCACGCCCGGCGCGAAGGACGTCGGCGCGGAGATCTTCTCCCTCTCCAAGGGCTGGAACATGACCGGCTGGCGGATCGGCGCGATCGTCGGCAACGCCGAGGTCGTCGAGCGCTACCGCCGGCTGAAGACGAACCTCGACTCGGGCATGTTCGACGCCCTCCAGCTCGCGGGCGTCGCGGCGCTGACGACGGCACGCGACTTCCCGCAGGAGATGTCGGAGGTCTACCGGCGCCGGCGCGACCTCATGATCGAGGCGCTGCGCGCGATCGGGATCGACGCCGAGCCGCCCCGCGCGACGCCGTACCTGTGGATCCGCGTCCCCGGGGGCCACGACTCCACGAGCTTCACCGAGCTCGTGCTCGAGCAGGCGGCCGTCATCCTCTCGCCGGGCCCGTCCTTCGGGCCCTCGGGCGAGGGCTACGTCCGTATCTCGCTGACGGTGCCCGACGAGCGGCTCGAGGAGGCCGCGGGCCGGATCGCGTCTTCGCTCCGGATCGAATCCCGGGCATAATCGCCCTGTGAGCCACCGCCAGCCGGACCCCGCGCCCGGAGCGGCGCCCGAGCGCGGGTTCGTCGTCGCCGTGCTGGCCCCGGGGGTGGACGAGGGCGAGGAGCTCGGAGAGCTGCGCGAGCTCCTGCGGACGGCCGGCGTCGCCCCGGTCGGCGAGCTCGTCCAGCGGCGGCCGGCGCCCGATCCCCGCACCTACGTCGGCAAGGGCAAGCTCGAGGAGCTGAAACGTCAGGTCGCGGACGCGGAGGCGGAGTCACTGATCGTCGACGACGAGCTCGACCCGGGCCAGCAGCGCCGGCTCGAGGACGCCCTCCGCGCGCGCGTCGTCGACCGCACGCAGCTCATCCTCGACATCTTTGCCCAGCACGCGCGGAGCGCGGAGGGCAAGCTCCAGGTCGAGCTCGCCCAGCTCGAGTACAACCTCCCGCGCATGCGGGGGATGTGGCAGCACCTCGAGCGCCTCGGCGGCGGCATCGGCACGCGCGGCCCGGGCGAGTCTCAGCTGGAGACCGACCGCCGGATCGCGCGCCGCCGGATCGGCCTGCTCAAGCGGCGGCTGCGCGGGCTCGAGCAGCGGCGCGCGGTGCAGCGGAAGGCCCGCGAGCGCTCGGCGACCCCCGTCGTCGCCCTCGCCGGCTACACGAACGCCGGCAAGTCGACCCTCCTGAACGCCCTCACCGAAGCCGACGTCTCGGTCGACGACCGCCTCTTCGAGACCCTGGACCCGACCACGAGGGGCTTCGAGCACGACGGCCGCCGCTACCTCGTCACCGACACGGTGGGCTTCATCAGGCGGCTACCGCACCAGCTGGTCGAGGGGTTCGCCGCCACGCTCGAGGAGACGCTCCTCGCCGACCTCGTCCTGCACGTCGTCGACGCCTCGGCGGGGGACGAGCGCCTCGACGAGACGATCGCCGCGGTGGAATCGGTGCTGGCCGACATCGGCGCGGACGAGTTGCCCATGGAGCTGGTGCTCAACAAGGTCGACCTCGTCGATCCGCTCCGGCTACGCCGCTTCGCGAACCGCTTTCCCGGCGCTCTCCGGGTCTCGGCGCGCGACGGCGAGGGCCTCGCCGAGCTGCGGGCCCGTGTCGCCGAGCGCTTCGCCGACCGCTTCCGGCCGGTGCGCCTCCTCGTCCCGTACGAGGACGGCCGCGTCCTCAAGGAGCTGTACGACCTCGGCGCTCCGATCGAGGAGCGGGCCGACCGGCCCGACGGCGTCCTCGTCCGGGCCCGCCTGCCCGAGAGCGAGCTGCCTCGCTACGCGCCCTACCTGATCGCCGACGCGGAAGCCCCGGCCGCCGAGGCACACGAGGCGTGATCGAGCTCCCGGTCGTCAGGCTGCGGGAGGGGGCGACCGTCCCCGAGCGCGCGTACGCAGGGGACGCCGGCCTCGATCTCACCGCCTGTGAGCCGGTCGAGCTCGCGCCCGGCGAGCGGGCGGTCGTTCCGACCGGCCTCGCCGTCGCCATCCCCGAGGGGTTCGCCGGCTTCGTCCAGCCCCGCTCCGGCCTGGCAGCCCGCCACGGCATCGCGGTCGTCAACTCCCCGGGCCTGATCGACTCCGGCTACCGCGGCGAGATTCGCGTCGTCCTTCTCAACACCGACCCGGAGCGGATCTTCGCCGCCGAGGCGGGCGAGCGCATCGCCCAACTCGTCGTCCTGCCCGTGCCCGAGCTGGAGCTCGTCGAGGTGGATCAGCTCCCCGCGAGCGAACGCGGCGTCCGCGGCTTCGGCTCCTCCAGGAGCTGAGGTGGAGCCGCGCATCCGCGTGTCCGCGATCCTGCGGCGCGAGGGCCGGATCCTCCTCGTGCGGCACGAGAAACGCGGCCGCGAGTACTGGCTCCTGCCCGGCGGCGGCGTCGTCGTGGGGGAGACGCTCTTCGAGGCCGTGAAGCGGGAGCTCGCAGAGGAGGTCGGGCTCGAGGAGGAGGTGCCGCTCGAGGGGCCCGTCGCGCTCGCCGACTCGATCGCCCCGCCCGGCTGGCCGCCGAAGCACGTCGTGCAGATCGTGTTCGCCGGAAGCCTCGGCGACCGCTCGCTCGAGCGCGTGACCTCGGACGACCCCGCGGTCAGGAACCTGTGCCTCTTCGACGTCGAGGAGCTCGCGGGGCTCGCCCTGCACCCGCCGATCCAGCGCTTCCTCGCGCGCTGGCAGCCCGGCGACCCCACGGTCTATCTCGGCTCGCTCTGGGCCTCGTGAGGACGGTGCGCGCGGGCGGCTCCTAGGAGAAGCGACCGCCCCGGGCGTGGGCGCGGTCGGCGGATACACGCTGGGCCGCCCGCTCGAGGTCGTCCGGAAGCGGCTCGAGCGTCGTGGGCTCGCCGAGGCGGCGCGCGAGAGCCTGAGCGAGAAGCCAGTCTGCGAGCCACGGGTTTCGGGGCAGGAGGGGGCCGTGCAGGTAGGTGCCCACGGCCCGGCCCACACGGCAGCCTTCGTAGCCGCTCTCGCCGTCGTTCCCGAAGCCTGCGACCACCCGCCCGAGGGCTTCCGCTCCGGGGTCGAGGACGGTGCGCCCCGCATGGTTCTCGAAGCCCGCGAGCGGGCGCCGCTCTCCGGGTACGAGCTCGCACTCGAGGAGGACGTCCCCGATCATGCGCCGCTCGCCGGCGACCGTGGACAGCGGGAAGAGCCCGACGCCCGGAAGCTCGACGCCGCTCCGCTCCCGGTAGGAGCGGCCGAGGAGCTGGTACCCGCCGCAGACGGCGAGCAGCGCCGCCCCGGCGGCCGCCGCCGCCAGGATCCCCTCACCCTTGGCTGCGAGGTCGGCCGAGACGAGCGCCTGCTCCCGATCCTGCCCGCCGCCGATGTAGATGAGATCGTGCTCGCCGGGCACCACCTCATCACCGAGGCCGACGCGCCGGCAGTCGAAATCGATGCCGCGCCAGGCGGCCCGCCGCTCGAGCACCGCGATGTTTCCACGGTCGGCGTAGATGTTCAGATACTCGGGATAGAGGTGGCCGACGACGATCTTCACGCCGCGGCCTCCCAGTAGGGGCGGACGAGCCCCCGGGCAGCCGCGATCCGGCGCAGGCCGAGCATCGCCGTGTACGTCGGCAGGACGACCAGCTCGCCGCCCGGGGGCGTGAGCTCCAGCCCGCGGTCGAGCGCCGCCTCGAGCGAGCGGACGACCTCGACGGCGCCGGGATCGAAGCCGCCGTACTTGCAGCGGAGCGCCAGCTCCTCGGCGCGTGCTCCGGTGACCACGACCCGTTCGAGGCGCTCGAAGAGCGGCTCGAAGTCCACATCCCAGATCCAGGAGACATCTCGGCCGTCCGCGATCTCGTCGTTGAGCGCGACGACGACGAGTCGCGGCGGACCTCCGTCCACCAGCGTGCGCACCACCTCGTTCGCGCCGGCCGGGTTCTTCACGAGCAGGAGGAGGACGCCGCGGTCGCCCGTCTCGATGCGCTCGAACCGGCCGAAGGCCGCGCGGAAGCGACCGATTCCCGCACAGATCTCGTCGAGGCTCGCCCCGAGCGCGAGCCCGAGCGAGGCCGCGGCGACCGCGTTGTAGGCGTTGTAGAGCCCCGGCAGGGCGAGCTCGACGCGCCGAGCGCCCAGCGGGGTGACCAGGTCGAAGGCCAAGCCCCGGAGCCCGTCGAGCCGGATGGCCCGGGCCGAGACGTCGAGCGGAGGCCGCTCGCGCCCGCAGCCGGGACAGCGCCAGGCGCCGAGGTGGCCGACGTAGGCCGCGGGGTACTCGTACGGCGTCCCGCAGGCGACGCAGTACTTCGAGTCGGCGGCGTGGGGGAGGCGCTCTCGGGCGACGCTCGGGTCGTCGAGGCCGAAGCGAACCGCACGACCCCTCTCTCCGGCGATGTCGGCCACGAGCGGATCGTCCACGTTCGCCACGACCCGGGCCCCCGCCGGGAGCGCGGCGACGGCCGCCCGCCAGCGCTCGGCGATCAGCTCGAGCTCGCCGTAGCGGTCGAGCTGGTCGCGGAAGAGGTTGCCGAGGCACACCGCCCGAGGCCCGACGCGCGCGGCGACGTCGGGAAACGCTCCTTCGTCGACCTCGAAGAGCCCGAGCTCGGCGTCCGGCCGCGCCAAAAGGGCCGAGGTCACCCCCGAGACCAGGTTCGCCCCGGCGCGATTGTGCGCCAGGCGAAGGCGGGGTGTCAGGATCTCCGCCGCGATGCCCGAGGTCGTCGTCTTGCCGTTCGTGGCCGAGACGAGGGCCGAGCCGAGGGGCAGCCGGGCGGCCAGGAGCCCGAGCGAACGAGGGTCGATCGCGGCGAGGATCTTGCCGGGCAACGTCGTGCCGCCGCCACGGCCCGCGAGCCGCGAGAGCCGTCCGGCGGCGCGGGCGACGGCGATCTCGAGGCCCAGGCGCACGGCAGCCAGTCTATTCATCACCCGTCCGGGGGAACTTCGCGCGCCTCACCCCAACAGGGGACGTTCTGTCCCGGCCCTGAACCTAGCGTCGGATGTGGGAATTGCGTGCGGCCCGCGCTCTGCGCGGAGAAGGGAAGAGAGAGAATCATGCGGCTGAACGGCTCCTCGAGGGAAACTCGATCGAGCGCCCTTTGGGGGAAGCCCAAGGGGAAGACACGGTCGAGCGCTCGTGTGGGCAAGAGCGGGCGCGGGGCTGCACTCCTGCTCGTCCTCGTCATCGTCTTGGGCGCGCCCATGGCGGCCGGCGCCGGGAGGTCCTCGAACCCCCACGATCCGGGCATCCGGGCATACCTGTCGCCGGGCCTGCTGGAGCAGGCGCAGGCGAGCCCGAACGCGACCTTCAACGTCATCATCGAGGGCTCCCACGGCCAGACCTCCGCCGAGGTGGCCGCCGACGTATCCTCCGCCCGCTCGTCGGACCCCGGCCGGGGCATCGGCCTGCGCAAGCGATTCCGCGCACTCAGCGGCGTCGCCGCGGAGCTGACGGGACGGCAGGTCCTCCGGCTCGCCAGGCAGCCTGGCATCCGCGCGATCACGGTCGACGCGCCGGTCGTCCTCTCCGGCTACTCGAGCACCCAGCGCTGGCCCTATGTCGCCGGCTTCCACGGTGTCTGGAACGGGATCGCGGCTGCGAACGCACCGGCGATCGCGGTCGTGGACTCCGGCATTCAGGCGGGCCGCTCCGACTTCGGCAACCGTGTGGTCGCCGAGGTGAGCCTCACGTCGCTCCACTCGAACTCGGCCGGCGACGGCCGCGGTCACGGCACGTTCGTCGCGGCCATCGCGGCAGGCGAGAAGTACGGCCGCGCCGGCGGCTCACCCAGGTCGAAGATCGTCTCAATCGACGTGATGGACGACAACGGGATGGCGATGACGCGGGACGTCATCGCCGCCGCGGACTGGATCCTGGCGAACAAGGCCCAGTACAACATCCGCGTCGCCAACTTCTCACTCCACAGCTCGGTGCCCGCCACCGTCTTCTTCGATCCGCTCGACCGGGCCGTGGAGAAGCTCTGGCTGAACGGCGTGGTCGTCGTCGCGGCCGCAGGCAACTACGGTGCCGACGGCGCGCCCAGCGGGGTGTACTTCGCGCCCGCCAACGACCCGTTCGTCATCACCGTCGGTGCGTCCGACATCCACGGCTCGGTCAGGGCAAACGACGACTTCGCCGCCCCGTGGTCGGCCTGGGGCTACACGCTCGACGGCTTCGCGAAGCCCGAGCTCGGCGCGCCCGGCCGCTACCTCGTGGCCGCCGTCCCCAGCTCCTCGACACTCGTGGCGGAGCGCCCCGGCAATGTCAGGGGATACGGGACGATGGAGCTCTCCGGCACCTCGTTCGCGGCCCCGATCGTCGCCGCCGCCGCGGCGCAGGTCCTCGCCCGCCATCCGGAGTGGACGCCCGACAGGGTCAAGGGCGCCCTCATGGTCTCCGCCAAGGACACCCCGAGCGCGGCCCTCGGCTCCCTCGGCGTCGGCACGGTCGACGCCGGCCGGGCCGCCGCGGTCACGAGCCCGTCGAACCCCAACGCCGGCCTGCACCGGTTCGTCGTCGACGCGTCCGACGGCAGCGGCAAGGCGTTCGACGCGGCCAGCTGGGCCAACGTCGCCCGGAGCGACGCCTCCTGGGCGAGCGCCTCCTGGGCCTCCGCCTCGTGGGCGAGCGCCTCCTGGGCGAGCGCGTCCTGGGCCTCCGCCTCCTGGGCCTCCGCCTCCTGGGCCTCCGCCTCCTGGGCCTCCGCCTCCTGGGCCTCGGCCTCGTGGGCGGACAACGTCGCCGGTGAGGTCAGTGCGGGCGGCGAGGAGATCACGAGCGGTGAGCTGCTCCAGCTCGGGCTCGCCGAGTAGCGCTCACCATTCAGGGTGAACCTCGCGGGCGTCCCCAGAACGGGGGACGCCCGGACCCCTGCCGGGGCCTACCTTCAGCCCATGGCACTGCGGCCGGACCGCGCCTCGGCGTGGGCACACGCCCCCATCCAGTGGGAGCGGGCCCGATGAGCGTGGTCCCGAGCGAGCTCACCGACGCCCGCCGCCCGGCCGCTCCCGACGACGGCGAGCCCTCGTCGCTGCCTCCCCGGGCGAAGGCGTTCCTCTACGCGACGGGCGCGCTGGCCGCCGCGGCCGCCGCCGTCCCGTTCGCCCACCTGTCGCTCGACACCGGCGGCTGGGCGACGTTCTTCGTGCTTTCGGCGTGCGCGGCCGTCGCGCAACTCTTCGTGGTCAGGACGCCGCGGGACCAGAGCTACCACACCACCATCGTCTTCCTCATCCCGGGGGTGCTGCTGCTGCCGCCGGAGCTGATCGCGCTCCTCGGCGTCGTCTACGGGATCCCCGAGTGGCTGAAGGTTCGCTACGCCTGGTACATCCAGGCGTTCAACATCGCGAACCACACCCTCGACGGCCTGGCGGCCTGGGGGGCGGTGGTGCTCGTTCGCAACGCCGGCCTCGGGCCCGAGCTGGAGCTCGCGGTCTCCGGCCTCGTGGCCTCCGTGGTCTTCGTCTCCCTGAACCACGCACTTCTGGCGACGATGCTCCACTACGCGCGCGGCCACTCGCTGCGCGGCACCGGGCTCTTCTCCCTGGAGAGCCTCTCGACCGACTTCGTGCTGGCGCTTCTCGGTGTCGCCGTCGCCGGCCTCTGGGACTGGGACCCGCTGCTCCTGCCGATGGCCGTGGCCCCGCTCCTGCTCGTCCACCGCTCCCTGAGCGTGCCGGCTCTCCAGCAGGAGGCGCGCGTGGACGCGAAGACGGGCCTCTTCAACGCGAGACACTTCGCCGGGACGCTCAGGGAGGAGCTCGAGCGGGCGCGGAGGTCCGGCGCGCCGCTCTCCGTTGTCATGGCCGACCTCGACCTCCTGCGTGAGATCAACAACGCGTACGGCCACCTCGCCGGCGACGACGTGCTCCGCGGCATCGCCGGCGTCTTCCAGCTGCACCTGCGCCACTCGGACACGGCCGCCCGGTTCGGCGGGGAGGAGTTCGCGATCGTCCTTCCCGACACGACCCCGCAGGAGGCGTTCGAGATCGCCGAGCGGATTCGCCGCGCGGTCGCCGAGCAGCGCTTCGAGGTGGAGACCTCGAGCGAGCCGATCCGGGCGACCGTCTCGTTCGGCGTCGCCGGCTTCCCGAACGACGGGGCGGACGCGAACGAGCTCGTCCACCAGGCCGACCTCGCCGTCTACCGCGCGAAGCTCCAGGGCCGCAACCGCATCCTCCGCGCCAGCTCGGAGCCGGTCCTGCTGCGCGCCGACCACGCCGTCCGCCTCGCGACCGTCCCCGAGCAGCCCGCCCACGAGAATCCCGGCCCGCGGTCGGTTGTCGCGACCCCGCGCCCGGAGCGGAGCGGGGAGCTCGAGCAGGCGCAGCGGCAGCGCCCCCACACCCAGGCCGGCCCGCGCTTCCTCTCGCTTTCGCAGGCGCTGGCGTTCCTGGTCGTCACGGTGAGCCTGGGCGGGATCGCGGCTGGAGTGCTCGGCTTCGCGTTCGGCCCGACCACCTCCGTCGTCGGCCTGCTCGCCGTCATCGCGCTCGTCGCCGGCGGGCAGGCGCTCGCCCTCGAGGTGGACGGCGGCTCGATCTCCGTCAGTGCCGTCGGCGCGCTCGCGGGCGCCGCGATCGCCGGGCCGAAGGCGGCCCTGCCGCTCGCCGTCGCGACCGCGGCGGTGGAATGGAGCTCGCGACGCACGCCGATCTTCCAGCTGCTCTTCAACGTCGGCGCGCTCTCGTTCGCGAGCCTCGCCGCGGCCAGTGTGTTCAGCCTCGGCGGCTCCGACGGGTTCCAGAAGCTCGTGATGGCGGCCGCGGGCCTGGTTGCCGGCGGCGCCTACTTCGTCGTGAACACGGGCCTCCTGAGCCTGGCGATGGCGCTCGAGGGCCACGACAGCTGGCGGCGCGTCTGGACGGAGCGCTTCTCGTGGCTCCTGCCGCACTACGTCGCCTTCGGTGCCGTCGGCGGGGCGATCGCCCTCGCCTACTGGGCGATCGGCCTCTACGGGCTGGCCGTGTTCGTCCTGCCCCTTCTGCTCATGCGGAAGACGATGGCCGCCTACCTCGGTCACACCCTGAAGTCGACGAAGAAGCTCCGCGAGGCCGCCGAGACCATCCGGGATCAGAACGTCTCGCTCGAGCGGGCGAACCGCCTCCTCCGGGAGCGCTCGACCGCGGCGATGGAGAGCCTCTCAGCGACCGTCGACGCGCGCGACGCCTACACCGCAGGACACTCGCGGCGGGTGAAGCAGCTCGCGCTCGCGATCGGCAAGGTGCTGGGGCTCTCGCAGCCTGAGCTCGACCTGCTCGAGCACGCGGCGCTCTTCCACGACATCGGCAAGCTCGCCATCCCGGACGTCGTGCTTCTGAAGCCTGCGGCGCTCTCGAGCGACGAGTGGGCGCTGATGCGGGCCCACGCCGAGGAGGGGGCCAGGATCATCGACCGGCTCGGCTTCCTGGACGACGCCGTTCCGGCCATCCGTCACCACCACGAGCGCTGGGACGGCGCCGGCTACCCCCACGGCCTCGCCGGCGAGGAGATCCCACTCGGGGCACGAATCATCCACGTCGCCGACGCGCTCGACTCGATGCTGACGAACCGCACGTACCGCTCCGCGCTTCCGGCGTCCCACGCGCTGGAGGAGCTCCGGCGGGGCGCGGGCAGCCAGTTCTGCCCACGCAGCGTCGCCGCGCTCGAGTGCCTGCTCGGCGGCGAGCACGAGACCCATGGGGCGCCTGCGTCGCCTCTTGCCGCGGCCTCGTAGCGCGACCTGCCACGATACGCGCACGTGACGGGCCCGCTCCGCTCAGCCGAGCTGCAGCTGCGCGCTGCGCGCCACATCCTCCCCCGGGCGCCGCTCTCACGGAGGCGGTTCGGGCATCTGGACGGCCGCCTCGTCTTCGTCGTCGGCAGCCCCCGGTCGGGGACGACGTTCCTCGCACGCTCGCTCGGCTCGCTGCCCGGGCTCATCGACCTCGGGGAGGTCGCTCCGCTGAAGGCGGCGGTGCCCCGGCTCGCCCGTACCGAGACCGAGGAGGCGGCTGTCACCCTCAGGCGCGTCCTCAACCGGGCGCGGCGCCTCGGGCTCGTCGGGAGCCTGAGACCGGTCGAACAGACGCCCGAGTGCGCCTTCGTGCTGCCGGCGGTCCTCCGTGCCTTCCCCGAGGCCCGCGTGGTGCATGCGGTGCGCGACGGGCGGGACGTCGCCTGCTCGCTCCTCGAGCGCGGCTGGCTCCGCGCCGGGCGGGAGGGCGCCGACGACGCGGGCAACCCGTTCGGGCCCGACGCCCGCTTCTGGGTGGAGCCGGACCGCCGCGAGGAGTTCGCCGAGGTGAGCGACGCCCGCCGGGCCGGCTGGGCCTGGCGGCGCTACGTCTCTGCCGTGCGCGACTCCGGCGCTCCGGTCGTCGAGCTGCGGTACGAACGCCTGACTGCCGATCCCGGCGCCGTCGCCGGCGAGCTGGCAGCCGCGCTGGAGGTCCCGGAGCCGCCGCTCGCGGCCGCGCTCACCAATGCGCACGGCGGCTCGGTCGGGCGCCACGGACAGGAGCTCTCCGGGCCCGAGCTCACCGACGTCCTGGCCGAGTGCGGCGACCTCCTCCACGAGCTCGGCTACTCCTGAGCCTCGCCTACACTGGCGGCGGGCAATCCCGTGCCACGGTACTCCGACGCCCGGATCCTCGACGAGCTGGCTGCCTGCGCGAGCCGCCTCGGGCGCTCGCCGACGATGCGGGAGCTCGCCTCCGACCCGGATGCGGCCGTACACCCGCAGACGGTCGTCGACCGGTTCGGCTCGTGGAACGCGGCGAAGCGGCGGGCGGGCCTCGTCCCGCGGCGGTTCGCGACCAGGGCGGAGCTGCTCGCCCAGCTCCGGGCGCTCGGGGCCGAGCTGGGGAGGGCACCGACGGGCCGCGACCTGGACGAGCGCCGCGCGCGGCTGCCGTCCAAGTCCCTCTACTGGCACCGGTTCGGGTCGCTCTCGAAGGCGCTCAGGGAGGCGGGCTTCGACGTCCCCAGCCGGGCCGAACGGCGGGCGCGGGCGCTTCGGGAGGGGGAGGGGCTCGCGCTCGAGCTCGGTCGGCTGCCCGGCTTCTCCGACTGGCAACGCGCGAGCGCCGCGGGGGCGGGGCTCCTCTCCGAGTGGCAGGTCTACCGGCTCTTCGCCGCCGACGGAAGGGGCTGGGGCGCCTTCCGCGCAACGCTGCGCCGGCGGCTCCGGCGGAGCGGGGTGGAGGTGGCGCCCGACGGGACCCTGAGCAAGCCTGCCCCAGGGAAGGCCTAGCGCGCGGATGCAGAGGCCGTCGCGATCGCGGCCAGGCGTGCGAGGGCCGAGCGGGACTCCTCCGGCGCCCGGACCGGCGGAGGGACGGACTCCTCGACGAAGCTCCGGTCGGGCTCGAAGGAGTCGGTGCGCCGGATGCGGCCGAACGCGACGGTGAGGAACGTGCCCTCGCCGAGCTCTCTCTTGACGAGGCGGAGGCCCGAGTAGCGCTCCAGAAGCTCGAGCGCCGTCCACGTGGAGGCGAAGAAGAGCTCCTCCGGGCCCTCGCCGAGCCAGAGCGGCCGCCCGAGCCCGCGCGCGAGGTAGAGGCTCTCTCCGTCTCGCTCGTCGAGCCAGGCGGCGGCCATCGACCCGTGCAGCTCCTCGAGCGCGGACGCCCGGCTCCCCGCCTCGTCGGCGAGCGCGAAGATCGCCTCCGAGTCGACGGACATCCCCGGCTCCGCGCGCTCGAAGCGCGCGAGGATCTCCTCGTCGTTCGCGATGATCCCGTTGTGGATGCCGACCACGGCACCGTGCCGGATCGGGTGGTTGTTGGCGGAGAGGCTCGGGTGGCCCTTGGTGTAGTCACGCACGTGCACCAGGGCCTGGTGGGCGTCGGCCCGGACGTCGAGGGCGTCGAGCAGCGCGCTCGCGCCGCCCCGTTGCTTGTGCACCACGATCGGGCCGCCCCGGCTTCGGTGCGCATAGCCGACGGCGTCGGAGCCTCGCTCGGAGATCGCCGCGAGGAGCGCCTGCACGGCGAGAGTGCGACCGATCGTCGCCGCACCGCTCAGGCTATATCCGGCAATTCCGCACAATGCTTCGCTCACCGATCCTAGGTGGATGGCCGGACGGCCGGCGGCCACGACCGCCCGGGCACCTCCGTCCTCGAACTGACCCTAGCACCCTCGACAGGCGGCCGAGCAGCGTCAATCACCCTATTTGTGACGGTTCTCGCTCAAGGCGCTCGACGGCCCCGCCGATACGCCTTGCGTGGAGCACTCGTCTGCGGAACTCCCGAACCAGCCCGAGCGCGTCGGGAACGAGGAGCCGAAGCTCGAACTCGTCCCCGACCCCGTCGAGGACGACGCCGACGACGACGAACCGGCCGTCAAGCAGACGGTCCCGGTCCCGACCCAGGACCCGCTCAAGCTCTACGTCCGCCAGATCGGCGACGGCCCGCTCCTGACGCCTGCCCAGGAGCGCGAGCTCGCGCGCCGGAAGGACGAGGGCGACGAGTGGGCGAAGCGCCGCCTGATCGAGTGCAACCTCCGGCTGGTCATGTCGATCACGCGGAACTACGTGAACTCGGGCGTCCCGCTTCTCGACCTGATCCAGGAGGGCAATCTCGGCCTCATCCGGGCCGTCGAGAAGTTCGACTACCGGCTCGGCTTCAAGCTCTCCACGTACGCGACCTGGTGGATCCGGCAGTCGGTCACCCGAGCGATCGCCGACCAGGGCCGGACGATCCGCCTGCCCGTGCACGTCGTCGACCAGGTCCGCCGCGTCATGCGCGCGCGGCGCATCCTCACGCAGAAGCTGAACCGCGACCCGCTCGCGGAGGAGATCGCGGCCGAGAGCGGCTTCGAGGTCGCCCGCGTCAACGAGCTCCTCGACCTCGTCGAGGACCCCGTGAGCCTCGAGACGCCCGTGGGCGACGGGGACTCGCTCTACGGAGACATGCTCGAGGACGAGAACTCCGAGCAGCCCGACGCCGCTCTCGCCGAGCTCCTTCGGGGCGTCGAGCTCCAGGAGGCGCTCGGCTCGCTCAACGACCGCATGCGCCACGTCCTCGAGCTCCGCTTCGGCCTCAACGGCCGGATCCCGAAGACGCTCGAGGAGGTCGGCAACGAGCTCGGCGTCACGCGCGAGCGCGTCCGTCAGCTCGAGTCCCGCGCGCTCCGCGAGCTCCAGTCCGTCGCCCCCGAGCTCCGCCTCTACCTGCGCGCCGAGTAGCGGCCGACCGCGCGCCGGGTCGGTAGCGTGAGGGCCGTGACCGGCTTCGTCGACATCCATTCCCACGTCGTCCCCTCCGGCGACGACGGCGCGCAGACCGCCGAGGCCGGACTGGCGCTCTGCTCCGAGGCTGCGCGCCGGGGCACGGGCGTGCTCTATGCGACCCCGCACGTCTGGCCCTCGCTGCCGCTGACGCCGGAGCGTGAGCGGGCGGTGCGCGCGACCCACGCGGAGATGGCGACGGCCGCGGCGGCGCACGGGCTCGACCTCCGCCTCGGCTGGGAGCTGACGCCCTCGGAGCGGCTCCTCCGCGAGGAGCCGGCCCGCTACCGCCTGGGCGGGCTCGACGCGGTCCTCATGGAGGTGCCCTTCGACGGCTCTCTGGGGCTCGCCGAGCGGCTCGGAGCCCGCATCGCGGGCTCCGGGCTGACTCCGGTGGTGGCCCACCCCGAGCGCGCGCAAGGCGCCAGAGAGGATCCGGGGGTCGTGTCCGCCTTCCGCGCGCGCGGCTGGCTGATCCAGGTGAACGCGACGAGTCTCCTCGGCGCGCACGGGAGCGCGCAGGAGGCGGCCGGCTGGGCGCTCCTCGAGGCGGGCCTCGCCGACCTCGTCGCCTCCGACGGCCACCGCACCTCGCGGCCGCCGTTTTTGGACGCGGCGCACGCCCTCGTGCGGGCACGGGTGGGGGAGGGCGCCGACGCCCTCTTCGACGGGAGCGCCCTGGAAGCCCTAGGAGTGGATGGCGACCGCTTCGATCTCGCGCAGCGAGGCTAGGCGGGAGAGCGACTCGATCTCGATCTGGCGGACGCGCTCCCGGGTGATGCCGAGGCGCCTGCCGATGTGCTCGAGCGTGTGCGGCTCCTCGCCGCGGAGCCCGTAGCGCAGCTCGAGGACGCGCCGGTCGCGCTCGGGGAGCGACTCGAGGGCCCGGTCGAGAGCCTCCTTCTGGAGACGCTTCTCGGTGACCTCGTCCGGCAGCGGCTCGTCGCCGGCGACGAGATCGCCGAAGACGGCGTCCTCCTGCTCGCCGATCGGCTGGTCGAGGCTCGTCGAGGCCCGGGCGGCGGCGCGCACCTCGATCGCCTGCTGGAGCGGAAGGCCGGCCTCGTCGGCGATCTCCTCGAGCGAGGGCTCGCGGGCCAGCTGCGTCCACAGGTGCCGCTCCGCACGGTGCATCTTCTGCATCCGCTCGACCACGTGCACGGGCACCCGGATCGTGCGCGCCTTGTCGGCGATCGCGCGGGCGACCGCCTGGCGGATCCACCAGGTGGCGTAGGTGGAGAACTTGAGCCCCCGCTGCCACTCGAACTTCTCGACGGCGCGGATCAGCCCGAACATGCCCTCCTGGATCAGGTCGAGGAAGGGAAGGCCCTGGTTTCGGTAGTTCTTCGCGATCGAGACGACGAGGCGCAGGTTGCACTCGATCATCCGCTTCTTGGCCTCCAGGTCGCCGCGCTCGATGCGCTTCGAGAGCTCGACCTCGTCCGCGGCGGTCAGGAGCGGGTGCCGACCGATCTCGCGGAGGAAGAGCTGGAGGGCGTCCGTCGTCGTCTCCAGCACCTCCGTGCCCGGAGCGGCGGGTGCCGGCTCCTTCTGGCGGTCGACGACCTCGATGCCGCGCTCCTCGAGCTCCTTGTGCAGCGCCTCGACGTCACCCGGCTCGAGGTCGAGGAGCTCGAGCGCCTCGCGCAGCTCGACGGCCTCGACGACGCCCGACGCGTCGGCACGTTCGAGCAGCGGCTGCAACTCGTCGTGCTGACCGACGACCGAGCGGTCGTCAGGCATTCGGCGTTGTCGGTGGCTGGATCACTGAGCAGGAAAAGACCGGCTGCCTGCGGCGGCGTGCCGGGCTTACCCTACCCGTCGCAGCGGCCAAGTCAAACGCCGAGCGGGCCACGAGGTTAGCGACGAGCGGTACACTCTCAACGCGTTGCAATGATCACATTCCGGGTGGCGGCCGCGATCCTGGCGCTTCTCGTCGCCGGCCTCGTAGCCGCCTGCGGCGGAGCCGAGCCGAAACCGGAGGCGGGCGGCGCCCGAACGATCAGCGGCAACGGGCTGAGCATCACGTTGCCCGACGACTGGACAGGACGTGCCTTCGAGAACGACACGGGCCTCCGTGTCATCCTGTCGGCCAACGAGCCGCTGGCCCCGGGCGAGGACGACGAAGGGAGCAGGACGCGCGAGCGCCTGGATCGGGACGGGATCGTCCTGGCGATCGCCTACTGGCCGGACAGGCCGCCGACGGGCCAGGGCGACGCCCTCGAGTCGGCGACCCTGCCGCTCGTGATCCACCGGTCCGACCTCGGTGGCTTCGAGGGGTTGACGGAGGCATCGGCCGTCCGTTCCCTGACGGTCGACGGCCACCTCGTGCAGGTGATGGCTCACTTCGGCATCACCAGCCCCAGCGACCAACTCCTCGACGAGGCGAACGCCGTGCTCTCGACCTTCGCCATCGGCCGGTAGCGGCCGACGGCCACGACAACCGGCGCAGCGTGTGTCGCTGTTCGCTGTCCGACCGCCTCTCGGGGCCTAATGAGAGCCATCTTCACAGGCGTATACTCGTTGCATGAGTGACGAAGTTCCGCTCGAGCGCATCCTGACGCTCGGCGTCCGCGGGAACGACGTGCTGGCGGTGCGCCGCGCGCTCGCGAAAGCCGGGTTCGTGCATCCGCGGCCGAAGCAGCCGTGGACGACTCGGCACCGCACGTACGGGCCGGGGATGGTGAGGGCGGTGAAGCGCTTCCAGCGTGCGCAGGGGATCGACGATGACGGCGACTACGGGGAGATCACGCACGGGAAGCTGCTCGAGCTCCACCGCTTCGACGCGTTCGGAATCCGCCTGCTACACCTGCAGCAGCCGGAGGCCTCCCCCGACGGGCCGGGCATCCAGCTCCCGACGAGGCAGACGTCGACGCACGAGACGGGCGGACTGCCCGGCTTTCCGGCCGTCGACTACCTGGCCAGGCCCGGGACGCGGTGCTTCGCCCCCGAGGCCGGAGAGCTCACGCGCCACACGGGACGCGATCCCGCGCTGGGCGGGCCTCCCGGCGGCCCGCTCGGGTTCTCCCTCTACTACCTGGGGCAGAGCGGCAACACGTACTTCGGAACGCATCTGGCCAAGGTCGCCCCGCTGGGCCGCTACCGGAAGGGCGACGTGCTGGCAACGCTGGCGAACGGGCCGCCCACGTGGTCGGTGCCGCACATCCACTGGGGGATCCACCAGGGTCGGTCGGACGTGGCGCTCCAGACTTCGACCTCGACCCCGCCGCGTCCCTGAGCCGCCGCGGCCGGGGCGGCCCACCGCGGTGTGCTCTCGCTTTACTTGGTGACGACGATTGGTTCGGAGAGAGCTGCGTGGTGGTCGTCCCCGCGTAGGTGGCGGGTGATCGGCCGCGCACGATAACCGGCGTTATGTCAAGTCGAAGTCTGACCGGCCGGTCTCAGGCGGCGATGTGAAGACCGAGGCGGGCGGCCGCCTCCCCCACGGCGTCGTCGGCGAGCGCGAGCGGCGCGACGGCCCCGAGCGAGAGGTGCCGGCGGGCGCGGTCGAAGAGGGTGACGTTCGCCCAGCGGGCGTCGAGCGCTGACCACCAGCGGAGGCCGACGACCTCACCATGCCGCTCCCACAGGGCCAGGGCGTCGCCCTGCGAGCGGCGGCGGTCGGTCGTCGCGACGCGCGACGGCCGCAGCCCCACGCTCGCGAGCACGAGCGGCTCGTCGAGGTCGACGAGCGACGCCCCGTCGTCCAGCCGGAGCACGGCGAGCGCGAGCGGCAGGCGCGTCCGGCGCAGGTCAACGGCGGCAAGCTTCGTTCCCGCGAGGGGCGCCAGCCACTCGGCCACGGCGGCCGCCGGCTCCTCCGACACGTAGAGGCACCCGTAGCGGTCCGGCCCGTCGTGGCGGCCCTCGCCCTGAAGCGGCCGCGGGAACCACAGCGCCCCGCCCGGCGCCGAGACCCCAGCGCTCTCGTCCCAGGGGAAGCAGCGGTGCAGGATCACGCGTAGGAGCCGGCGCGCTCCTGCCGCAGGACGGCGACGAGCTCGTGGGCGAGCCCGAGCCGAATCACGTCGATCGGCCGGCGGCTCCCCAGGCGCGGGTTCGCAGCGAGAAGCCAGCGCTCCGCCGTCTCCGGCTCGTAGACGCGCAGCAGGAAGGACATCGAGAGCTCGAGCAGGTCGAGGCGCTCCGCGTTCATCGGGTCGATCCCCTGGCCGCGCAGCCAGCGGCTCACCTGCGCCGGGCTGACGCCGAGCGCGTCCGCGAGGCGCCGCTGAGAGCGGAAGTCGGCGGCGAGGGCCTTCGCCTTGACGGCGGCCGCGACCGGCATCGGCCGATGGTAACGCAACGAAAAGCGTTGCGCAGAACCGCGGGTTCGGCTTGCGGCTGGGCCGATGAGGAAATACCGTGCCCGAATCACCCATGCTGCTCGAGCCTCTCGATCCGAATGACCGATTCCGGGAACGCCGCCGGCAGGCTCGAAGACGTCGAAGCGCCCGCCGCGTCGTCGCGCTGGGGATCGTCGCCATCGCCGCGGCCGTCTCGGCGCTCGGCTTCACCTTCCTGAACGGCTGGGGCGGCAGCGCCTCGCGGCTGGCCGGCCCCGGCTCGACCGCCGCCCAGCAGGCGACGACCGCTCCCGCCGAGCCGCAGCAGGCGCCCATGCCCGAGGAGATCCGCGGCGTCCACGTGACGGCCGCGCTCGCCTCGCTCGAGGGCAGGCTGGACGAATACCTCTCGCTCGCCGAGAGCGGCCTGACGGCCCTGGAGCTGGACGTCAAGGACGAGAACGGCGAAGTCGGGTTCGAGCGGCTCGCGCCCGAGATGGCCCGCAAGACCGGCGCCGCACGACCCTTCTACGACCCGCGGAAAGCGGCGCAGGCCGCCGAGGACGCAGGCGTCTACCTGATCGGCCGCGTCGTCGTCTTCGAGGACCCCGTCCTCGCGAGCGAGCGCCCACCGCTCGCCATCCAGCGACGCGGCGGCGGCATCTGGACGAACAGCGGCGGGCTCGGCTGGACGAACCCGTACGACAAGCGCGTCTGGAAGTACAACGTCGACATCGCCGCCGCCGCCGTCAAGGCCGGCTTCGACGAGATCATGTTCGACTACGTGCGCTTCCCGACCGACGGCGACATCTCCGCGGCCGTCTTCCCGCGCAAGCGCAAGGAGCCGAAGACCAAGACGATCGCGAGTTTCCTCGAGTACGCGCACTCGCGGCTCGAACCCCTGGGGGCGCGCGTCTCGGCGGCGGTCTTCGGCCTCACGGCCACGCGCGAGATGGGCATCGGCCAGCGGCCTCGCCAGCTGGCGCAGTACCTCGACTCCATCTACCCGATGGTGTACCCCTCCCACTTCGGGTCGGGCGAGTACTCGATCAACGACCCCAACGCCGTCCCGGGCGTCACCGTCGCCCGCGCGCTCCGCGACTTCCGCCGCGCGCTGCGCGGCCGCGACACGGAGCTAGTCCCGTGGCTGCAGGACTTCTCGCTCGGCCGTGACTACTCGCTCGAGGACGTCCGCGCGCAGATCCTCGCGGCCCGCGACGCGAAGGCCCGCGGCTTCCTCCTCTGGAACCCGAGCGGCGTCTACAAGACGGCCGCGCTGAAGCGTCCCTAGGCGCCGAGCCGAGTTCCACAGAGATACCCACAGGGGCGGCCGGAGGCTGTGGAAAATGTGGAAAAATGAACTTTCCGCAAATTGCGGCCAAGCTCGTTCCGGAGCACTTGCACTGCTCCTCGAGGCCGTCTAGATTCCCTCCTGCGCCGAGCACGGAGCGCGAGTAGATCGAAGCCCCACCGGGCGGCTGTAGGCGGAAGCCGAAAGTTGGTCGGAGAGGCGGACGAAAGCGCAACCGGCTCGGCGAATTTTTTTGGTCCGGGTCGACCGCGGCCGCGGCGATAGACTCCCGCCGATGGCGTTCCCCCCGCGACCGCCCGCCTTCAGCCCCGGCTTCCAGGCGTTTATCTGGGGCGTCATCCTCGGCGCCTACGTCTGGATCGGCCTCCTCGCGATCGGCACCGGCGGCGGAACCGCTTTGCTCTTCGGGCTCGTCGCCGCAGTCCTCGTCTTCTTCTTCGTCCGCCTCTGCGGCGAGGATCAGCTCAGGCGCGACTGAGCCCCGCCGGCGGCCGCACGGAGACCAGCGCGCCGACCAGGAGCTCGGCCAGCTCGCACCCCACCTCGCGCTCGAGGCGCGCGCGGCCGCTCGGCCAGTCGTTGTCGCGGGTGAGCCGCTCGACGATGGCGAACTGGCGTAGGAGCCGCGGCGCGCCCCGGCCGTTCAGGAAGGAGGCCGACGCGGCATCCATGACCCTCTCCGTATCGCCCGGGCGGACCCCCCGCTCGATCCCTGGCGCGAGGGAAGGAGCCCGCCGCTACTCGGGGACCCGGCGCACGACGACCGTCTCCTCCTCCGCCACCGGCGCCGGCGCAACGTCGTCGCCGTCGACCTCCTCGACCGCCACGGCCTCCTCCCGCTCGACCGTACGGAGGCGCGGGCCGCGCGTGTCGAAGGTGAACGCGAAGACGATCCCGAGCGCGAAGGCGAGGACACCCTGGAAGACGATCAGGTCCCCGGCGAGGCCGCCCAGACCCACGTCGCGGATCCACCCCGCCACCTGGTCGCCCTCCTCCGTGTCAGTGGGCCGCGTGGCGACGAGGATGCCGCCGACCGCGACGAGCGTCGGCAGGAAGGCGAGGAAGAAGACGCCTCGGCTGATCGTCGGGGCCCCCCACTTCGTCCACCCGCCGAGGAGCTGCGAGAGGCCGAGGCACACGCCCGCGCCGACGAGGATCCCCATCGCCGCCCAGTACTCTCCGGTCGAGCCGAGGTCGAACGTGCTCGCCACCCAGACGAGGAGGCCCGCCGCGGCGACGCCGAGTAGGGTCGTCAGGCCGCGCACGACGGGAGGACCTCCCCAGGCGTGCTCGCTCTCGGTCCGCTCGGCTTCCGTCTCTCGCTCGACCACCGTGTCGTCGTCAGTCCGTGTCCAGCGCATGCTCGCTCCACCTCGCTCGGTCGACTGCCGCCCGGGTCCTGCCCGCTCCGGGCCCGCGCCTAACTATGCAGCGAGGTCCCGACGGCTCGCCTCGAAGACGCTCGAGAAGAGCTCGTCTCGGAAGGCGGCTACGGCAGCGTCGCGGTCGCGCGCGAAGATGTGCTCCACCACGCCGACCCGCCGGTCGTTGTAGAAGGGGACGTCGACGTGCTCGCGGCTGACGACGTTGACGGTGGTGTGGGCGCAGGTGGGGCACTCGACGGCCAGGCCGAGCTCCCGCTCGCCGTCCGAGAGGGCGCGGAAGGCCGACGGCGTGACCGGCCGGGGCCGCTCCTCCGGGTAGCAGAAGAAGCTCCACGGCCACTCCCCCGCCCGGATCCGCGTCGCCGCCAGGTCGAGGAGGTCGTCGGCGGCGGGCTCGAGCCGGGCGGTCATCAGGTTGAGGAAGACGGTCCCCGAGCCCGCGAGCGGCGCCCAGTCGAGCTCGTCGTGCGTGACGAGCCCCTCGTGCTCGCCGCTGCAGGAACACGCGAATGTGACCTTGTAGACGGCGGGGCGCGCCGCCCCGGGCAGGCGCTCGAGGACGCGGAAGCGCGAGAGGGTCACCTTGACCTCGCCCCGCGCCGGGCACGCGAAGGTGTACCGCCCGGTGAGCTGGTCGTACATCGGACTTCTGATTATGTATCGGCACGGAGGACGGGACTCCGCACCCCGTCGAGCCTCAGTCGGCGTACTGGATGAGCGAGCAGACGTCGTAGCCTGCGAGCTTGTCGCGGCCGCCGAGGAACTCGAGCTCGATCACGAACGCCAGCCCGACGACGGTGCCGCCGAGCTGCTCGACGAGGTCGATCTTCGCCTTCGCCGTGCCCCCGGTGGCGAGCAGGTCGTCGTGGACGAGTACGCGCGCCCCGGCCGGGATCGCGTCGGCGTGCAGCTCGAGGGCGTCGAAGCCGTACTCGAGCGCGTACTTCGCGCTGATCGTCCGCCAGGGGAGCTTGCCGGGCTTGCGGGCCGGCACGAACCCGCAGCCGAGCCGGTAGGCGAGGGCCGCGCCGAGGATGAAGCCGCGCGCCTCCGCCCCGAGGACGAGGTCGGGCGCGCGCGGCTCGGCGAACTCCGCCAGGCGCTCGACCGTCTCGTGCAGGGCCTCGTCGTCGGCGAGGAGCGGCATGATGTCCTTGAAGACGATCCCGCGCTTGGGGAAGTCCGGGATGTCCCGGATCTTGCTGGCGAGGTCGACGGTCACGGCCGCGGCACGATACCGCGAAGCGCTCGCCAGAAGAGGAGATTCGAGAGCTCCTGGGAGAGAGCCGCGAGGTTCTCGAGGCTCTCGAGGCCCGCATGGCGCTTCTCCGGGTTGGGCGAGCGCAGCTCGGGCGCGACGATGCGCTCGAGCAGATCGGCCTCGTTGTCGGCCCACCGCCTGAACGTGGCGAGGTTCCGGGGCGCGACGCCGTAGCGGGCCAGGCGCGCGCACGCAGCGGCGACGTCGACGTCCCGCTCCGGGTAGCGCTTGGCGCCGTCCACGGTCCTCGGCTCGACGAGCCCGAAGTCCTCCAGGTCGCCCACGAAGGCGGCCTCGACCCCCGCCCGCTCGCAGAGCGCCGCCAGGTCGACATCGCTCTCGTGCGTCTGCAGCCCGGCCGCGCGCGGACGCTGGCGGCGCTGCGCGGCGCCGGCGGCGAGCTCCTGGCGGATGACCCGGAGCGGCAGGAACTCGTCCCGCTGCAGCCGGAGAATCGTCTCCAGCCGCTCGACGTCCTCCTCCGAGTAGAGCCGGTAGCCGCCCTGGGTGCGCCGCGGCGCGAGGAGGCCCTGGTCCTCGAGGTAGCGGATCTTCGAGATCGAGATGTCGGGGAACTCCTCGCGGAGCCGGTTGCACACCGCCCCGATCGTCAAGGGCCTCCCCGGGCCGATGTCTGCGGGTGCGGTCGCCATCAGCTCTCCAGGAAGGTCAGCCGGTACTTGCCGATCTGGACCTCGTCGCCGTCCTCGAGCTTCGCGCTCTCGACCCGCCGGCGGTTCACGTACGTCCCGTTCAGGCTTCCCTCGTCGTGGAGAGTGAAGCCGTCCACGCCCCGGGTCACCACCGAGTGGCGCCGCGAGACGGTCACGTCGTCGAGGAAGATCTCGCACTCGGGAGCGCGGCCGAGCGACGTGCGGTCGTGGACGAGGGCGAACGTCTCCCCCGTGCGGCCGCCGCCGGCGCGGACGACGAGCGCCGGCCCCTCGATCCGGAGCCCGTCCAGCGAGAGCTCGTCCTCCGCCTCCTCCTCGGGCGTGAACGTCATCGTCGTGTGCGCCGCCCCCGGCTCCTCACGGATGAGCAGGGCCCCGCACTTCGAGCAGTAGTTGGCGGCCTCCGGATTCTGGAACCCGCATTCCGGGCAGTGGACGTGTGTCACCGCTCCGCCGCGTCGAGCTCCTCGTCCGTCGGCGGCGGCGCCTTCGAGGCGAGGATCGCAGCGAGCCTGTCGACGTCGATCTCGTGCAGGGGGCTGTCTCCCTCCCCCACCTGCTTCTGCAGGCGCGCCTGGAGCTCGGCGCGCAGGATGTCGATCTTGCCGTGCAGGAGCCGGCGCTCGTACGAGACCTTGTGCTCCTGGACCATGAGGTCGCGGATGAGGTCTCGGAGCTCCTGGTCGGACAGGGTTCCAAGGTCAGGGAGGGCTTCCACGCGGCAACTCCAGGAATCGGGGACGAAGACCGACTACACAGTAAACCAGCTGGAGCGCCAGGCATCAACCTCGACTTGAGGGTTGGGCCGCGTCAGCTCTCCTCGGCGTCGTCCTCCAACGCGACGATCTCCTCGACGAGGCCGTGGAACTCCGCCTCGAGGGCGGCGCCGTCCTCGGGCGTCCTGCCCTCCGCAAAGATGTGGACGAGGGGCTCGTCGGGGTCGGGCAGGACCTGGGCCCACCCGCGCTCGTCGTAGACCTTGATGCCGTCGGTGACGTCGAGCTCCTTGTCCTTCGTGCGCTCGGTGAGGATCCGCATGACGGCGCCCTTGCGCGCCCACGGGCAGCGCACCTGGCGGTGGACGACGGACGACTCGGGCAGCTCGCCGACGATCTCCGAGAGCGGACGATCGACGGTCGCCAGCAGCTCGAGGAGCTTGCAGAGGCTCGCCATCCCGTCGTAGGCGGGGACGAAGTCCGGGAAGACGAAGCCGCCGCCCACCGAGCCGGCGAAGATGACCCCGTCGCCCGCCGCGGCCATCGTCAGCGCCGAGAGGGAATGCGACGTCCGCTCGACCTCGAGCTCGGTGCCCTGCACGAGCTCGTCGACCAGACGGGTGACCGTGGTCGGGAACGCGAGACGCCCCTGCTTGCCGTCGGAGGCGAGCAGGCGCAGGAAGAGGAGGAGCTCCTGCTCGACCGGAACCTCGCGGGCCTTGTCGTCGACGAGAAAGATCCGCTCCGCGGCCGGGTCGAGACAGACGCCCAGGTCGGCGCCGACGGCGGCGACGAGCCGCTTCGCCTGGCCGAGGGACTCCGCCAGGGTGGCCGTCTCGCCGGCCTGGCGGCGCTCGCTGACGTAGGCGTGAGAGGCGACCGCCTCGGCATCGAGCGCGCCCAGCACCTGCGGGAGCACGAGGGAGGCGGCGGAGTACGCGTAGTCGACGACGATCCGGTAGCCGCGGCGGCGGATCACCTCGGTGTCGAGCGCGTCGAGGAGATCCCGGGCGTAGGTCTCGGCGGCCCGCGACGAGTAGCCGATCTCTCCCACCTCGTTCCAGGAGGAGCGCCGGAACTCCTGGCGCGAGAAGTGCTTGTCGATCTCCTTGACGAGGGCGGGCGAGGCCTGCGTCCCCGGCGGCTCGAAGATGCGGATCTCGACGACCTCCGGGTCGTTCGGGCTCGGCTGGACGTGGATGCCGGCGTCGTAGCCCCCGGTCTTCAGGAAGTGCCGGTTGACGGCCGCCGGCATGACCTGCGCGTCCGTCGCGTGGACGCCTGCGGAGTTGACGCCGGCGATCAGGGCGCGCCGGATCAGGCGGCAGGAGGCCGAGGCGGCGCGAGTCGTGACCACCCGGTCGCCGCGGTCGAGCGCGGTGCCGAGCGCGAGCCCGAGCCGGAGCGCGGTCTCGGGTGTCAGGTCGACGTCGATGCGGCCGGAGACCCCGTCCAGGCCGATCAGGCGCGAGGAGAGCCTCGACTCCCAGATCAGGTTGCGGTCGACGAGAGCGCCCGACTCCACCTCCTTGAACGGGTAGATGCGGACGCCCGGCATGACGACGCTCTCCTGGCCGATCGTGCAGTTGTCGCCGACCGCGACGCCCTCGTGCAGGCGGGCGTGCGGGCGGATGTCGCAGGCGCGGCCGACGATCGCCCCCTCGACGAGGGCGCTCCGCCCGATCGAGGTGGACGAGTCGATCACCGAGCGGGACGCGCGCGCATGGTCGCCGAGGGTCGTGCTCGGCATGAGGACGGAATACGCGCCGACCGAGGCGCGCGGCGCGATCCGGCAGTAGTTGCCGATGAACGCGGGCGCCTCCACCGCCTCCAGGTCCTCGAGTCCGACCCCCTCCCCCACCCAGACGTTGCCGCGCAGGCGGATGCCGGGGATGCTCAGGCGCACGCGCTCGTCGAGCGCGTCGAAGTTCGCCTGCCGGTACTGGTCGAGGTTCCCGATGTCCTGCCAGTAGCCGCCGCAGACGTGGCCGTAGAGCGGCTTGCCCATCTCGAGGAGCAGTGGGAAGAGCTCCTTCGAGAAGTCGTACGGTCGGTCGGTGGGGACGTGCCGGAGCACCTCGGGCTCGAGCACGTAGATGCCGGTGTTGATCGTGTCCGTGAAGACCTGGCCCCAGGACGGCTTCTCCAGGAACCGCTCGATCCTGCCCTCGGCGTCGGTGACGACGATCCCGAACTCGAGCGGGTTCGGCACGCTCTTCAGGCCGATGGTGGCCAGCGCCCCCTTCTCCTTGTGCGTGCGCACGAGGGCACCGAGGTCGATGTCGCAGAGGGCGTCGCCCGAGATGACGAGGAAGGTCTCGCCGAGCGCCTCCTCGGCCAGCTTGACCGAGCCCGCGGTGCCCGCGGGCGACTCCTCGACCGAGTAGCGGATCGAGAGGCCGTAGCCCTCGCCGTCACCGAAGTAGCCGCGGATCGCCTGCGGCATGAACGCGAGCGTGACGATGACGTCGTCGAACCCGTGCTCGCGCAGCAGGTCGAGGATGTGCTCCATGCAGGGCTTGCCGACGATCGGCACCATCGGCTTCGGCTGGTTCGACGTGAGCGGCCGCAGGCGCGTGCCCTCGCCGCCGGCCATGACGACGGCCTTCACGCCTCCTCCGTCCTGAGCGCGCCGAGGACGTAGAAGACCGCGGCGAGCACGGCCAGCCCCAGGCCGATCCAGAAGAGCCACAGCGGCCACTCCGTCCCCTCGCCTGAGGCGATGACGCCGGTGATGGCCGCGTAGAGGACCCAGGTGGCCGCCTTGCCGAGCGTCGAGACGGAGAAGTCGTACCCGCGGTCCCGCACGGCGCCGTAGCCGCCGATCAGGAGCGCGTCGCGGGCGAGCACGACGCCGAGCGCGACCCACGGCAGCCGGCCGTCCAGGCAGAGGAGCAGGACGGCGGCGTCGATCATCAGCCGGTCGGCGAGCGGGTCGGCGAACTTGCCGAACTCCGACTCGACGTGCCAGCGGCGGGCGAGGTACCCGTCGACCTGGTCGGTCAGCGCGGCGGCCGCGAAGAGCGCCGCAAGGGCGTAGCTCCCCTCCCCGTCCGCTCCGAGCAGGAGCACGACGAAGACGGGGATGACGAGAAGGCGGAGGACCGTGAGCGCATTCGGAAGCTGTGCGAGCGGTGCGGAAACCACGCGAGTCGCCATGGACTGGACGAATGGTATCGCCGGCCGGGCGCGCGCCCGCCCGGCCCGCTACCCCTCCGCGAGCTCTTTCGAGCGCTTCATGGCGGCCTGGATGGCGTTCAGGAAGGCTGCGCGGACGCCCGCCTGCTCGAGCTCGCGGATGGCCGCGATCGTCGTCCCGCCCGGCGAGGTGACCGCCTCGCGCAGCTCGACCGGGTGCATGCCCTCGTCGCGGAGCAGCTTGGCGGTGCCGAGCATCGTCTGGATGACGAGGTCGGTCGAGACCTCGCGCGAGAGGCCGAGCAGGATGCCCGCCTCGATCATCGACTCGGCGAGGAGCGCGAAGTACGCAGGGCCGGACCCGGAGACCGCCGTGACTGCGTCCATGTACGGCTCGTCGACCCGCACCGCCCGCCCGACGCTCGCGAGCACCTCCTCCGCGCGGGCGAGGTGCTCCTCGCTCGCATGGGCGCCGGCCGCGAGGCCGGCCATGCCCTCGTGAACCATCATCGGCGTGTTGGGCATGGCACGAACGACGGGGACGGCGCCGTCGAGGTGCTGCTCGATCAGCGCGGTCGGGATCGCGGCGACGATCGAGACGACCGTCTGCTCGGACGTGACCGCGCCGCCGATCTCCGCCAGGAGACCCTCGATGTCCTGCGGCTTCACGCCGATGACGACGATGCCCGCGCCCCGGATCGCCTCGACGTTCGAAAGCGTCGTTCGGACGCCGTGCCGTTCCGCCAGCTCCTCGAGCCGCTCCTGGTGCCGCGCCGTGGCGACGATCTCACCGGGCTCCCGCCAGCCCGAGGAGATGACCCCGGAGATCATGGCCTCCGCGGCCTTGCCTGCGCCGAGCACGGCGAGCGTTCGTCCGGCCTCCGCCATCGCCAGCGAACCCTACCGCGCGGCGGAACGCTAGATCTTGGCCTCGACCCCCAGCAGCTTGTCGAGAGACTTGTCGGCCCGGTAGCGGTCCCACCCCTTGCCGCCGTTGACATGGTCGTGCTCACCGTCCCGGGCCCAGAGCAGGTCTCGTCCGCGACCGCCCTGGAGCACGTCCTTGCCGCTGTCCCCCTGGATCTTGTCGTTCCCGGGCCCGCCGCGGATCAGGTCGTTTCCGCCGCCGCCGCCGATCGTGTCGTTTCCGCCGAGCCCGCAGATGACGTCAGGGCCGGCGGTGCCCTTGATGAGGTCGTCCCCGGGCGTCCCCGTGATCGTGCACGGCCGGGAGAGGTTCGGCGTGTGCCCGCGCGCGACGTAGGGCTGGATCGCGACCGCGATCGCGCAGCCGAAGAAGGCGAGGCCGAGGGCGAGGACGCGAATGCGCATGCCCACCTGGATCGGCAGCTCCGCCGATCGCGACGATCCCTCGTGCGTGGGAACCTCACAGACGCCGCTGCAAGGACAGGACGGCGCGGACGTAGACCCGCGTGTCCGCGTAGAGGCCATGACGGCGGACGCCGTGGGGGCCCTGGTAGTAGGCGGCGAGCGCGAGGCGCCTGTTCCCTCCGAACTCGCGCAGCAGCTGGCGGAGGAAGACGATCCCGACCCGGATGTTCCCCTTGGCCGTGCGCGGGACCCTCCGGCCCATGAGCGCGTGCTCCACGTACTTCCACGTGGTCGGCATGACCTGCATCACCCCCCAGGCGCCCGAGGGCGAGGTGACGTTCCAGTGGAACCCGGACTCGACCCAGGCGAGGGCCCGGACGAGGCTGGGGTTGACGCCGTAGTGGCGCGCCCAGTAGCCGAGCATCCGCCGCACCTCCCGCCGGCTCGCGCCTCGCGCCCGCGGCGCGGGCGCTGACTTCCGCGCCGAGGCCTTCCCTGTCAGGAGCCGGGTCGTCGCTGGTCCGACGATCCCGTCGGCGACCAGGCCTCGCCGCGCCTGGAACCGGCGGACCGCCCGCTGTGTCCCCCGGCCGTAGATGCCGTCCACGGCCGGGACTCCCGCGCCGTGGCGCCGGAGGATGAACTGGAGCACGGAAACGTCCCAGCCCACCATTCCGCGGCGGATCAGGCGCTTGCCGAGGACCGGCCTGCCCAGCCGCCCGAGGCGCGCCCGCGTCTGCCGGCCGGTGATCCCGTCCACGACGATCCTCTCCCGCCGCTGGAAGGAGCGGACGGCACGGCTCGTCTGCGGGCCGAGGACGCCGTCGATCGGGCCTCGGTAGAGGCCGTGGGCGCGCAACGCGACCTGGGCGCCCGCGATGTGCGGCGCCGGCGCGGCCGGGGCGGGGGCCGCAGCGGCCAGGACGGCCAGGACGGATGCGAACGCGACGTACCGCCAGGTTCGCATGACGGGTCCAATTGGCGACCACGGCGCCTTCTCCTGCCCGCCCGCGAGGAGTCGTCGGCGGCCGCGCCCGGCGAGAAAAGAAGGTGGGTGGGCGGGCCGTACCCCCTTGGCCTAGGGAGGCCCGCTCACCCGGCGGGACGCGGCCAACGAGCTGCGTCCCAGCGACACACGACCTGCGGCCGAATCGCGCGCCGCCCGAGCAGCATAGCGAGCGCGACCGCGGGCGCAAGTCGCACCCGGTCCGGACCAGGAGCGGGAGGCGTGTCTCGCCGGCGTCCCCCCGGCATGATGTGATCCCGCCGATCTCCGCCGTGGCCCCAAGCGGGTCACGCCGCTCGGCGGGAGAACCACCGACGACTCTAGGTCGGCCTGCAAGAGCGGTGTGAGCATTTCTCGGGCGTCCGCTCACATTGCGTTCCCCGGCCCGCAGGCTCTACGGAACTCCAGTCGGGGCGCCGAGATTCGAACTCGGGACCTCTAGTCCCCCAGACTAGCGCGCTAACCAGGCTGCGCCACGCCCCGCGACTGGGCTCATCCTAGCGCTGCTCGGCGCCGCCTGACGGGGTCCCCGCCGGCCGGGGCGCCCGCTCGCCGCGGGGCACCCGGTGGGGGCGGGATCGCCCCTCCCAGGACCCCGGTGTCGCATCCCCGGGGCAGCACGCCGGTTGCCCTGCCCCGCGGGGTTCGGCACAATCCGTCCTCCGGGGACATCGGGTTGCGCACCTACACCATCACCGAGGCGGCGGATGCGACCGGCCTGAGCCGAAAGGCGATCGCACGGCGCGTCGAGCGCGGCTCCCTGCGCTCGGTGGTCCGGAACGGCCGGCGGCGCATACCCCGCTCGGAGCTCATGCGCGCGGGCCTGCTCGGTGAGGGCGATTCGGAGCCCCGCGAGGGTGACCCCGCTGCCCCGTTCCTCCCCCACCCCGCTCCGGGGTCGGCGCTCGCCGAGACGGGAACGGGCGAGGACATGCTCGCGTCGCTCTTCCGGGAGGTCCTCGACCGCTTCGAGCGCCAGTCCCAGGAGATCGCGCAGTACCGCGCGCTGACCGTGCAGGCCGAGAGCCTGCGGCTCACCAACGAGCTCGCCGACCTCCGCGTCCGCCTGGCGGAGCTCGAGCGGCAGCCGCAGCCGCAACACCCGCAGCCCACCCAGGCGCAGCAGCAGATGGCGAGCGACCTGGGCCGGCGGGTGAGCGAGCTCACGAAGCAGGTCGAGGAGCTCTCCAACCGCGAGATCTGGCTCCCCCCGCAGGCCGCTGCCGCCGCCCCGCAGGCCGGCGCGGCCACACCGATGCCCCCGGCTCAGCCGCGTCCCGCCCCCGTGGCGCCCCCGCAGCCGCCGGCCCGCCCGCCCGCGCCGCCGGTCCGCAGCTTTCGGCTGGGCCGCACGAAGCGCTTCGCCCTCGAGGCGGCGTTCATCGTCGCCGTCGCCGTCATCGTCTGGCAGGCCGCCCTGCCCACGCCGGCGATCGCCGTCGCCATGGCGCTCGCCTGGACGCTCGTGGCGATCGTCGAGTGGGTCTCGTCCGAGCGGCCCCCCCGCCCCTAGCCGGCGGGTTGCCGCACCACGACCGCTCCGCCTCGGCCCTCGGCCGGGCTCGCCGCCTAGCCTCACCCTCGACCTCAGGGTGAGATGCGTCGACCTCGAGTTCAGGCTTCGAGCCGCCGGTAGAGCCGGTCGACGAGCTCGGGCATCTGCTCGAGGCGGGTTGTGATCGTGCGGATCCGGTACTCGCGGAAGTGGGCCGGCTCGACCTTCAGCGCCTTGGCGAGCGTCTCGATCACCTCGTTCGACGGCACCGGCCGGTTGCCGTGCACGAGGTGGTTGAGGTAGCCGGCGGAGAGCCCCGTCGTCGCGGCGAGGCCGCGGTAGGTCACCCCCCGCTCGCCCATGAGCGACTGGACGGTCTCGCCGAACGGCTCCGTCGAGAAACGACGCTTCCGGGCCATCAGAGGGCCTCCTTCACGTGGTCGACGAGGGACTCGACGGCGACGCGCTCCTCGGCGCGGTCGAGCCGCCGGAGCACGTCCGCGCTCCCGTCCTCGAGGGTCTTCTTGCCGACCGTCACCCGGACCGGGCACCCGATGAGGTCGGCGTCGGCGAACTTCTCCCCCGGGCGCAGGTCGCGGTCGTCGAGGAGGACCTCGAGGCCGGTCGCGTCGAGCTCGCCCGCGGCGCGCTCGGCGATCTCGACCGCCTCCGGGCCCGCCGCGCCGATGGCGACGACCTCGACCTCGTACGGCGCCAGCGAGCGCGGCCAGGCGATGCCGTGCTCGTCGTGGCGCTGCTCGACGGCCGCGGCCATCACCCGGCCCGGCCCGATCCCGTAGCTCCCCATCACGATCGGGCGCTCGCTGCCGTCCTCGTCCAGGAAGGTGGCGTCGAGCGGCTCGGAGTAGTGCGTCCCGAGCTTGAAGATGTGCCCGACCTCGAGCGCGGTCTGGAAGTGGAGGCGGCCGCCGCAGCGCGGGCACGTGTCGCCTTCGCGCGGCTCGCGGATGTCGGCGAAGCGCGCCTCGAAGTCGCGGCCGTGCTCGACCCCGCGCAGGTGGCGGCCGGTGCGGTTGGCGCCGACGACGAACTGTCCCTCCCGGAGCGCATCGTCGGCGAGGACGGGCCCGGAGAAGCCGATCGGGCCGATCGAGCCGGGGTCGGCGCCGAAGCCCTCGCGGATCTCCTCCTCGGTCGCCGGGCGCAACCCGCTCCCGAGCGCGGCGGCCGTCTTCGCCTCCTCGAGGCGGTCGTCGCCGCGGACGAGCGCGAGGACGAGCGTCCCGTCGTGGGTGAAGACCGGCATCGCCTTCGAGGTCGCGGCCGGATCGATCCCGAGAAGCTCGGCGAGCGCTTCGATCGTCGTCGTCCCTGGCGTCTCGACCTCGGCGGGGGCGTCGAGCCGCTCGGGGAACTCGGGCGGGCGCGGGATGCCGCGGGCGACCTCGAGGTCGGCGGCGTAGTCGCCGTGCTCGCAGGTGACGAGCGTGTTCTCGCCGGAGCCGGAGGGCGCCAGGAAGTCGACGCGACTCGCTGCCGCCCATCATCCCGGACTCGGCCTCCACGGCGTAGTACTCGAGGCCGCAGCGCTCGAAGATCCGGTGGTAGGCGCCCTCGTGCGGCCCGGAAGCTCCGCTCCAGCCCCTCCTCGTCGCGGTCGAACGAGTACGAGTCCTTCATGATGAACTCGCGGACGCGGATGAGGCCGGCGCGCGGGCGGGGCTCGTCGCGCACCTTCGTCTGGAAGTGGTAGAGGATCTGCGGCAGCTGCCGGTAGCGAGGAGATCTCGCGGGCGTGGAAGGTGATCGTCTCCTCGTGCGTCATCGCGAGCACGAACGGGCGCCCGAGGCGGTCCTCCGTCTGCCAGAGCTCCGGGATGCGGATAGCGGCCGCTCGTCTGCCAGAGCTCGGCAGGCGTCAGCACGGGCATGAACATCTCCTGGCCGCCGATCGCGTCCATCTCCTCGCGGACGATCTGGCCGATCTTCTCGTGCACCCGCCAACCGAGCGGCAGGAACGACCAGAGGCCCGCGCTGACCTGGCGGATGAAGCCTCCGCGGACGAGCAGGCGGTGGCTCGCCGCCTCGGCATCGCCCGGATCCTCCCGGAGCGTCGGGATGAAGAGCTGGGAGGCCCGGCGCTCACGGTCGTCCTATCGACGGGACGCTGGGCCGCTTCGGCCATCATGAGCGCGGCCGGCTTGGCAAGCTTCTGGCGCTCCGGCCTGACCATGCCGTCCTCGATCCAGTGGTCGATCTCGAGGAAGAGCTCGTCGACGAGGATCTCCGACTCCACCTTTCGCAGCACGCGCCCGTGCGCGTAGATGAAGCCGGCGTCGCGCCCGCCGGCGATGCCGAAGTCGGCGTCGCCCGCCTCGCCGGGGCCGTTGACCGCGCAGCCCATGACCGCGACCTCGAAGTGCCTGCGGATAGTCGCGCAGCCGCTCCTCGACCTCCTCGGCCAGGGTCTGGACGCCGACGTTGTCGCGCCCGCAGGAGGGGCAGGCGATCATGATCGGGCCGCGCTCGCGCAGGCCGAGCGCCTTCAGGATCTCCCAGGCGACCTCGACCTCCTCGACCGGGTCGGCGGTGAGCGAGACGCGGATCGTGTCGCCGATCCCGTCGACGAGCAGCGCGCCGATGCCGATGGCGCTCTTGATCGAGCCGGCGAACGGCGTGCCCGGCCTCGGTGACGCCGAGGTGGAGCGGGTACGGCGACCCTGCTCGGCGAGCATGCGGTAGGCGCGGATCATCGTCGGCACGTGAGCTCGACTTGACCGAGATCTTGAAGTCGTGGTAGTCGAGCTCTCGAGCAGCCGCACCTCCTCGAGCGCCGCCTCGACGAGCGCCTCGGCCTGGTCGTCCTCGCGGGCCAGCTCGAGAGGTGCTTCGGCAGCGAGCCCGAGTTGGCGCCGATCCGCATCGGGATGCCCGCCGCCTTGGCGGCCTCGACGACCATGGCCGACCTTGTCGTGGCCGCCGATGTTGCCGGGGTTGATGCGCACGGCGGCCACGCCGGCCTCGATCGCCTTGAGCGCGAGCGAGGCGTTGAAGTGGATGTCGGCGATCACCGGGAGCGGCGAGAGGCGGACGATCTTCGGCGAGCGCCTCGGCGTCCTCGCTCTTGGGCACGGCGACGCGGACGATCTCGCAGCCGGCGGAGGCCAGCTCGGCGATCTGCGCCATGGTGGCGTCGACGTCGTGCGTCTTCGTCAGCGTCATCGACTGGACGACGACCGGCGCGCCGCCGCCGATCGGGACGCCGCCGACCGTGATCTGCCGCTCGCTCGCCATCGCGGGAAGTCTAGCGGCGGCCGGGCCGCGGCTCAGCCGCCGCGGAGCCGGTCGATGTCGTTCGAGAGGCCGATGACGAAGAGGAAGAGGACGAGCGTGATCCCGACGACGGAGACGCGCTCGTAGGCCTCCCGCGGGATCGCGCGGCCGCGGATCCGCTCGGCGATCGAGAAGGCGATGTGGCCGCCGTCGAGCGGCAGCAGCGGCAGCAGGTTGAGGAGCGCGAGCGAGAGGCTGATGAACGCCAGCACCTGCAGGTAGTAGCTGAAGCCCTCGTCGAGCGACTCGCTCGAGACCGCGCGTGATGCCGACCGACGCTCGACACCTCGTCGCGGCCCGAGCCGGTGACGAGGCGCTTCAGCGAGTCGCCGATCGCCTTCGTCACCTCCCAGGTCGTCTGGAAGGCGAGCCCGAGGGCCTTGACCGGTCCGTAGCTCGTCGCGGTGGACTCGAAGGCGAAGCCGAGCCGGTACGCGCCGACCTCCTCGTCGAGCTGCGGCGTCCGGCCTCGAGCTGCAGGTCCTCGCCGCCGCGTTCACGGTCAGCGTCACGGGCTCGCCGCCGCTTCGCCCGGATCGCCTGCGCGAGCTCGTCCCACTCGCCCGGCGTCCCGTTGACCGCGACGAGCGCGGTCACCCGGCTGGAGGCCCATGGCGGCCGCCGGCGTGCCCGCGAGTCACCTGCTCCACCGTCCGGGTGGCGCCGTGGGGATCCCCGCCATGAAGACGGCCGTCAGAGCAGCGACCGCGAAGAGGAAGTTCGTCGCCGGCCCGGCCAGGATGACGGCGATCCGCTTCCAGGTCGGCGCCCGCCAGTAGGCGTCCGGCGAGAGCCCGTCGTCGAGCTCGTCGAGCCCGCGGCTCGGCGGCGCGCCGCGCGCCGTCCGACAGGTCTTTCGACTCGACCCGCACGCGCAGGTCGGCGAGCGCCGTCCGCGCCTCCCCGAAGTCCTCGGCGACGAGCGCCTGCTCGACCGGGACTCCGCGTCGGCGAGGGAGGGCGCCTCCGCGCGCGGCCGGCTCCAGGTGGTGCCGGAGGTCGCCCGCGGCGGGCTTGTGCATCCCCGGGATCTTCACGTAGCCGCCGAGCGGGATCGCGCCGATCCCGTACTCGATCCCGCTCCGGCGCCACTTGACGAGCGCCGGCGGGAAGAAGAGGTAGAACTTCCGCGGCCGCATCCGCACCGCGAGCGCGGTGAAGAAGTGCCCGGCCTCGTGGACGAGGATCAGGAAGGCGAGGCCCCCGATGGCGACGACGACGTTCACGGTCTGCTCCGTCTCTCTGGGGCGCTCGGACGGTGCGCGTGAGACACTCGTGCCAGCTGGCGCGTGAGCCCGCGGCGCGCGGCCTCCGTCGTCCTCGCAGTCAGGTCGGCGAGGTCGCGCGCGGGCGCGCAGTCGATCTGCGCGAGCGTGCCCTCGACGACGTCGGCGATGCCGAGGAAGGGCAGCCCGCCCTCGAGGAACGCCGCCACCGCGACCTCGTTGGCGGCGTTGAGGACGCACGGCGCGGTGTCCCCCGCCTCGCCTGCCGCCCGCGCGAGCGCGAGGCAGGGAAAGGCGTCGAGGTCCGGGCGCGCCGAACTCGAGCGATCAGCCCGCCGGCCAGGTCGAGCGGCGCGATCGGCGTCGCCGCGCGCTCGGGGTAGGTGAGCGCGAAGGAGATCGGGCACGCGCATGTCCGGGTAGCCGAGGTGGGCGAGCGAGGCGCCGTCGCGGAAGCGGACGAGCGCGTGGACGACCGAGGTCGGGTGCACGGCCACCTCGATCCGCTCGTACGGGAGGTCGAAGAGGAAGTGCGCCTCGATCAGCTCCAGCCCCTTGTTCATGAGCGTGGCCGAGTCGACCGTGATCTTCGGCCCCATGCTCCAGGTGGGGTGGGCGAGCGCGTCCGCGGCGGTGACGCCGGCGAGCTCGGCGCGGGCCCGTCCGCGGAACGGCCCGCCCGACGCGGTCAGGACGAGCGAGGCGACGGTCTCGGCCGCGCGGCCGTCGAGGCAGCTGGAAGGCGGCGGAGTGCTCGGAGTCGACCGGCAGGAGCCTCCCGCCTCCCCGTCTCCACGCGGCCACCGCGAGATCGCCGCCGGCGACGAGGCTCTCCTTGTTGGCGAGCGCGAGGTCGACCCCGCGCTCGAGCGCCCAGAAGCGTGGCGGGGAGGCCGGCGAAGCCGACGACCGCGTTCAGGACGACGTCGGGCTCGGCCCGCTCGAGGAGCTCGGTCGGGTCGCCGCCGACCTGAGTCAGCGGCGCGAGCCCGTCGATCGGACTCGAGCCGGAGGACGCCGCGACGAGCTCGAGGCCGGGGTGCGCGGCGACGATCTCGCGCGCCTGGCGCCCGATCGAGCCGGTGGCGCCCAGGAGGGCGATGCGCTTCATCGAGGCCAGTGTAGAGCCGCTCGAGCGCTAGCTCTGGGTCAGGGCCAGTACGGCGTAGTAGGCCGCCGGCGCGGCGAAGACGATCGAGTCCACCCGGTCGAGGACGCCGCCGTGTCCGAGGAGGACGCGTCCCGAGTCCTTGACGCCGAGGTCGCGCTTCACCATCGACTCGAAGAGGTCGCCGGCGACCGCGGCGAGCACGATCACACCGCCGAGGGCGAAGGCTTCCCACCCGACGATGCCCACCGGCTCGTCGTTGAGCGCGAGCCAGGTCGTGAGGATGCCGCCCACGACGCCGAAGACGAACCCCTCCCACGTCTTCCCCGGGGAGATCCCCGGCGCCATCTTGTGACGCCCGGCGAGCCGCCCGCCGACGTAGGCGAACGTGTCGGCGACGAACACCGTCAGCAGCACCGTGATCAGGAGGAGCCGGCCGTCCGGCTCGAGGTCGCGGACGAGCACCAGGAAGCCGAGGCCGAGGCCGATCCAGGCGGCTCCGAGCACGGTGGCCGCGATGGCCACGGTCGTCGACTGCCGCGTCTCCGAGATCGCGGCGAAGACGAATGCGAGGAAGAGGGTCACCGGCGAAGCCTCCGAGCATCCACTCCGGCCCGCCGAGGGAGGCGCCGACGACCGCGGCGAGCGCGCCGCCGTAGCCGGCGAGGACGAGCGGGCGCAGCGCCCGGGCCATACGGTAGAGCTCGTGGAGCGCGAGGAGCGCGGCGGGGGCGGCCAGCGCGAGCAGCGCCCAGCCGCCGTAGTAGGCGGCGAAGAGCACGAGCGGCAGGCCCGCCGCGATGACGGCGATGCGGGTGAGGAGCGGGCTCATCGACCGGCCTTCGCCCGCCGTCGCCGGGGGCCGGCGCTCATCGACCGCCGAAGCGCCGGCGGCGGCTCGCGTACTGGGCGAGCGCCTCGCGGAGCTGGCGCTCTCCGAAGTCGGGCCAGAGGGTGTCGACGAAGACGAGCTCGGTGTAGGCGAGCTGCCAGAGGAGGAAGTTGGAGATGCGGAGCTCGCCCGAGGTGCGGATGAGGAGTTCGGGCTCGGGCATCTCGGGCGCGTACAGGCGCGAGGCGATCGCGTTCTCGTCGATGTCGCGGGGGTCCACCCCCTCCTCCACCAGCCGCCGGGCGGCCTCGACGAGCTCCGCGCGCCCGCCGTAGTCGAAGGCGATCCAGAGCTGGAGGCGCTCGTTCGCGGCGGTCTGCTCCTCGAGGCGGCGGATCTTCGCCCGGAGCTCCGGGTTGGCACGATCGCGCCTGCCGATGAAGCGGGTGCGGACGCCCTCGCGCGCGAGATCGGGAAGCTCGCGCTCGATCGTCTCGATGAAGATCTCCATCAGCGCGTCGACCTCGTCGGAGGGCCGCGACCAGTTCTCGGTCGAGAACGCGTAGACGCAGAGCGACTCGACGCCGAGGTCGATGGCCGCCTCGACCGTGCGGCGGAGCGCGCGCGTACCGGCGCGGTGCCCGGCCGCCACCGGCAGCTTCCGCCGGCTTGCCCAGCGGCCGTTCCCGTCCATGATGATCGCGATGGACCTGGCGACGTCCGGCAGTTCGCGCTCGGGCGCGGGTCGAAGTCCTCGCAGGGTCCGCAGTTTGGTGAGAAGGCTCATCTGCCCGTTCGCACGCCGCTCGGCACGCCGCCCAATTAAACCTCCATGATCTCCTCTTCCTTGCGCTTGAGGAGCTCGTCGATCTTGTCCACGTGCTCGTCGGTGAGCTTCTGGGTCTTCTCCTCCGCGCGCCGCTCCTCGTCGTCGCCGACGTCGCCGTCCCGCACGAGCTCCTTCAGATGGTGCATGCAGTCCCGCCTGACGTTGCGCACCGCGATCCGGCCCTCCTCCGCGAGGTGGCGGACGACCTTCACGAGCTCCCTGCGCCGCTCCTCCGTCAGCTGCGGGATCGGCAGCCTGATGATCTTGCCGTCGTTCGACGGCGTCAGGCCGAGCTCCGACTCCTGGATCGCCCGCTCGATCGCCTTGATCGAGCTCGGGTCGTAGGGCTGGATCGTCAGGAGCCGCGGCTCGGGGACGTTGATCGTCGAGAGCTGGTTCAGCGGCGTGTCCTGACCGTAGTAGTCGACCCGCACCCGGTCGAGCAGCGCCGCGGCGGCGCGCCCCGTGCGGATCGTGGTGAACTCGTGCGCGGTCGCTTCGACCGACTTGTCCATGCGACGCTGGGCGTCGTCGAGCAGCTCTTCGATCATGCATCCCTCCGTGGCGTCGAGATGATCGTGCCGATTCGCTCGCCTGCGACGACGCGACCGATCGTGCCCGGCTCGTCCAGGCCGAAGACGTAGATCGGCAGCGCGTTGTCCATGCAGAGCGTGAGCGCGGTCGTGTCCATCACCCTGAGGCCGCGCTCGATCGCCTCCAGGTGCGTGAGCTCGGGCAGGAAGCTCGCGTCCGGGTCGACGGCGGGATCGCCGTCGTAGACCCCGTCGACGCCGTTCTTCCCCATCAGCATCGCCTCCGCCCCCACCTCGAGGGCGCGGAGCGCGGCCGCCGTGTCCGTCGTGAAGAACGGGTTCCCCGTTCCCGCCGGCGAAGATGACGATGCGGCCCTTCTCGAGGTGGCGGATCGCGCGGCGGCGGATGTACGGCTCGGCGACCTCGCTGACGGTGATCGCCGACAGCACCCGCGTGTGCGCGCCGAGCCGCTCGAGCGCGTCCTGCACGGTCAGGCAGTTGAGGACGGTCGCGAGCATGCCCGCGTAGTCCGCCGTCGCGCGGTCCATCCCCTCGGCCGTGGCCTTCATGCCCCGGTAGATGTTCCCGGCGCCGATCACGATGGCGGTCTCGACGCCGCGGTCGGCGACGCCCTTGACCTCGGCGGCGAGCGACTCGACCTTCTCGGGACTCATGCCGTACGGCTGGTCGCCCATGAGCGCCTCCCCGGACAGCTTCAGGAGGACGCGCTCGAAGGCGGCGCCCTCGGGCGCCGCGCCTGCGGCTACGTCGCTCCCGGACGGCGAGCTCAACGGGTCACTTGCCGACGTCGTAGCACACGAACGCCTTCACCTCGGCGCCGTGCTCCGCGAGCGCCTTGCCGACGGTGAGGTCCGGGTCGTGAACCCAGGCCTGGTCGAGCAGCACGGTCTGGGCGAAGACGCGCTTCTGGAGCATGCCCTCGACGATCTTCTCGCGGACCTCCTCCGGCTTCGACTCGACCTCGGGCAGCTTCTCGTAGACGCCCCGCTCCTCGGCGACGTCCCCGGCGGGGATCTCGTCGCGCATGAGGTAGCGCGGCTTCGCGGCAGCAACGTGCATGGCGACCATCCGCGCGAGCTCGGGGGTCGCCCGTGCGTGGACGAGGACGCCGATCTTCTGCGCCGGGGGGTGGATGTAGGCGGCGACGACGTCTCCATCCTCGCCCCCCTCGAAGCGCTCGGCGCCGACGACGGCGATGTTCTCGCCCAGCTTGGCGACGAGCTCGACGCGCTCCTGCTCGAGGCTCTCCGCTGCGGAGGCGCCCTCCAGCCAGACGAGGTCGAGGACGTGCTGGGCGTAGGCGAGAAACTCCTCGTTGCCGGAGACGGGCTCCGTCTCGCACCCGACCGCGACGATCGCGCCCTTGGCGCCCTCGACCCGGGCGAGCACCGTGCCCTCGGACGTCTCGCGGCCGGCGCGCTTGCCGGCGGCGGCCAGGCCTTTCTCGCGGAGCGCCAGCCGCGCGGCCTCGAGGTCGCCGCCCGACTCGACGAGGGCGCGCTTGCAGTCCATCATCCCCGCGCCCGTGAGGTCGCGGAGCTCCTTGACGAGCGCGGCGGGGATCTCGGTGGTGCTCACTGGGCCTCCTCCCCGCTCTCGGCCGAAGTCTCGGGCTCCGCGGCTCCAGGCTCGGCGGCGGCGGGCTCGGGCGCCTCGCTCGCGGGCTCGGGGGCCTCGCTCGCGGGCTCGGGGGCCTCGCTCGCAGGCTCGGGGGCCTCGCTCGCGGGCTCGGGGGCCTCGCTCGCAGGCTCGCCCTCCGGCTCGGGGTCCCCGGCTCGACGGTGACCGCAGCGGCCTGCTGCCCCTGCTCCGGTGCGGTCTCGGCGGCGGGTACCGCCTCCGCCGCCGCCTCGGGCTCCGCCGGCGGCGAGGGCGCCGCTTCGCGCTCGGACGCCGCCATCTCCGCGGCCGTGACCTTCGACTTGCCGGCGTCGATCGCGTCCGCGATCACGCGGACGATCAGGCTGCAGGAGCGGATCGCGTCGTCGTTGCCGGGGATCACGTAGTCGGCATCGTCGGGATCGCAGTTCGTGTCCACGAGCGCGATCACCGGCAGTCCGAGGCGGCGGGCCTCGCGCACCGCGAGCTGCTCCTTGCGCAGGTCGACGACGAAGACGGCGTCGGGCACGGACTTCATGTCGGCGACGCCGCCGAGGTTCACGTCGAGCTTCTCGAGCTCGGCGACCATGGAGATCCGCTCCTTGGGCGGCAGGAGCTCGAGCTGGCCGTCGTCGCGCAGCCGGCGCAGCTCGTGCAGCCGCGCAATGCGCTCGGAGATGGTGCGCCAGTTGGTGAGCAGGCCGCCGAGCCAGCGGTGGTTCACGTACGGCATGCCGACTCGCTCGGCCTCCTCCTCGATCGAGTCCTGGCACTGCTTCTTCGTGCCGACGAACAGGATCGAGCCGCCGCGCTCGGAGACGTTCCGGGCGAAGGCGTAGGCCTGCTGGACGAGCTCGAGGGTCTGCTGCAGGTCGATGATGTAGATGCCGCCGCGCTCCGTGAAGATGAAGCGGCGCATCTTGGGGTTCCAGCGGCGGGTCTGGTGGCCGAAGTGGACTCCAGCCTCGAGGAGCTCCCGCATGGAGACGACGGACACTGTCTTCCTCCTCGGTTCTCGGGTCTTGGGGCCGACGGGAACGGGTGGAACCGGGCAGGTCGCCCGGCACCGCCACCCGCGCTGTGCCGCCGGGTCGGGTGCAGAGACTGCGGGCCATTCTAGCCGACGCTCTCCGTACGCTGGGACGCGTGCACGGGGTCGTCAGGCTGCGCGCGTGGGATCTCGCCGTCGAGTGCCTCGAGGAGGCACTCGACGTCGGGTGCGGTTCCCTCGCTCGAGCGGCTCGGGCGCCTGGGGCAGCTGGGCTCGCTGCCGGCCTTCATCTCGGCGCTCGCCGGAGACGGGGACACGGACGAGGCCGCGGCCGACTTCGCGCGGGAGCGCGAGAGCCTCGGGCTCGCGCCGGCCGAGGTCGTCGCCGAGCTCCTCGTCCTCGGCCACGTCCTCGACCGTCACGGCGAGCATGCGGCGCGGGCGGCCGTCGACCGGTACGTCGCGGGCTACGTCGCGACGCGTGACCGCCGACCTGGCAGACACGGCCCGCCGCGACCCGCTCACGGGGCTCTTGAACCATCGCGCCTTCCACGCCCAGCTCGCCGTCGAGGCCGCCCGGGCGCGGCGCTACCGCGGCAGCATCGCCCTTGTCCTCTTCGACCTCGACCGCTTCAAGGAGACGAACGACCGCGAGGGTCACCAGGAGGGCGACCGGCTCCTACGGGCCTTCGCCTCTGTCCTCGCGGCGAACGCTGCGAGAGACGGACGTCGCGGGCAGGGTCGGCGGCGACGAGTTCGCCGCCCTCCTCGTCTCGGCCGCGCCGCCGGACGTGGACGCGTTCGTCGCCAGACTCCGCCACACGCTCCCGGAGGGCGTCCACGTCAGCGCGGGCGCGGCGCACCTGCCCGCCGAGTGCCCGGCCGCGGAGCAGCTCCTCGAGGTGGCCGACCGCCGCCTCTACTCGGACAAGACGGCCGAGAGCCGCATAGGCGGCACCGGCGCCGGTCTCGCAGCCCCCGTGCCCCCACCGGAGGTGGGCTGGAGCGACGGTCGGTGCTGCTAGAAGAGCTTCTCGACGCCGGAGGTCTTGTCCTTCTTGTCCTTCCGCGCCCGGTCCTTGCCGGCGCCGCCCTTGAGCGTCAGCTCCTTGAGGCCGTCGCGTGCGTAGAGCGTGTCGGCGCCGTCGCCGCCGGCCAGCTTGTCGACGCCCGGGCCGCCCGTGAGCTTGTCGCTCCCGGGACCGCCGCAGATGAGGTCCTTGCCGCCCTTCCCGTTGATGATGTCGTTGCCGCCGAGGCCCACGATCACGTCGGCGCCGGAGCCGCCGTTGATCGTGTTGGCCGCGTCGGTGCCCACCTTGGTCGCCGGCTTGCCCAGGCACATCGGCGTGGCCTTCCCGTGGACGACGAGCTCGGCGACGTCCATGTAGTCGGCGTCGCCGTGGTTCGACGTGATCGTGAGGCGGACGTAGCGAACGGCCCGCCGGAGCGGGATCGGCACCGCGTTCAGGCTGTGCGCCTCTCCGAGCGTGAACGAGCCGGTCTTGACCGCGGTCCACGACCCGCTCGCGCCGGTCTTCGAGGTCTCGAGCTTGTACCCCTGCGCGGAGGCCGAGTCGGGGTCGCCGCAGATTGCCCCCGGATCGACCGCGAAGGAGGTCACGTCGACGTAGGCGGGGAGCTTGACGGTGATCGAGCGGGCGCCCGCGGGCGCGATCGTGGGCTTGACGGACGACCACCCCGTCGCGGTCGACTGGTCGATCGCGTGGGCCGGGCCGCAGCCGTACGCGGAGAAGTTCGGGCCCGTGAAGGCGTGGATGCGTGCGCCGCCGCCGTGGGACGACCAGTCACGGCGAACGGTGAGGTCGGAGAGGCCCTGGGTGTCGGCCAGGACCTCGACGCCGACGGCCACGTCGCGGTCGTAGCCGACCTTCGAGGCAACGACCTGCGGGTACGTCCCCACCGGGACGCCGGCGATGGCGTACCGGCCGAGCGAGTCGGTCGTGTCGGAGTAGTCGATCCCGGCAAACGCGACCTTGACGCCGGCGACCGGCTTGCCGGTGTCCGCGTCCGTGACCGCGCCGGCCAGCGAGCCGACCCCTTCGACGGGATCGGGCGGCAGGTCGAAGCTCTGGATCGGCTCCGTGTCGTCGGCGTCCTCGGTCGCCGCGAAGTACCCCATCCCTCGCGCGGCGAAGACCTGCCAGATCGTCGCCTCGTCGTCGGCGCGGCCGGCCAGGACGCCGGCCTGGTTGGCCAGGAGGATCGCGTTGCGCATGTCCAGGAACGACGGATTCCGGGGAGACAGGCGCATCCCCTCGGTGACGAGGAAGCGCGCGTCCGAGACGCCGACCGCCGCGCGGAGGTCCCAGAGCGTCTGGGCCCAGATCTCGCCGTCCGCATGCACCTCCGGGCCCCACCAGACGTGGCCCAGGTCGCCGTACGTGTAGCCGCCGGCCCCGGAGGAGGCCCCGCCCGGGCAGGCGGCGGCGGCGGCGCCGACCGCGCAGTCGAGCCCCTCGGTCCGCAGGGTGTGCTTCCCGTTCCCGAGGTAGCGGTCGAGAGTCACCTCGCCGGCCGCCGCGGTGTCCGGCGCGAAGCCCTCGGCGACGAGGTGGTCCATCGCGTACCAGTCGCTCCAGGCCTCGCCCATGGCGCCGGACTGGAAGGCGTCGAGCGCGCCCCAGCCGTCGGCGTACGTGATCAGCCGGTTCGAGAGGCCGTGGGTGTACTCGTGGTAGACGACCGCCGCGTCGTCGCCGCCGTTCACGTCCGGGGTCGGGTCGGTATTGAAGTTCCCCGTGAACGAGGTGAAGAGGTACATCTGCATCCGCGGCGACTGGCCGTCGGGCAGCGTGAGCATGTTCGCGTTCGACACGTGGGAGCCGTCCGGCATGAGTGCGCCGAGGAAGACCCCGTTCGTACCCGTCGCCGCGCCGTCGTCGGAGTGGGCGACCACCTTGTCGCCGTTCTCGAACGTCCGCGTCGTCCAGGCGATGTCGGGATCGAGCTTCAGGTGGTCGTGGAAGGAATTCACGAAGTGGAAGACCTGCGCCGAGTCTTGCTTCCGGTTCGGCGACCAGCTGGCCACCGCGGTGCTGTCCCACGTGCAGATGCTCGTGAAGACCGAATTCGGGAAGCAGAACCCCGCCGGATGGGTCTTGGTGTTCAGCGTGTAGACCCAGGTCGAGTCGGACTCGGTCGCCTCCTCCCCGGCGTCGACGTGGTCGTCGTCGTCCAGGTCGGCGAAGACCCGCGCGTAGGGGCCGTTGAGGACGGTCGAGTCCGCGGGCAGCCAGCCCTTCTCCGTCCAGTTGGAGAGCGTGGCAGTCCCCCCGCTCGGAGCGCCGGGGTAGTACTCCCAGGCCTGGCCGAACGCCCCGGCGTCCTCGACCTTGTTGTCGCTCCGGAGGACGTCGCCGCTCCGGGCGTCCACGAGCGAGGTGTAGACCTCGTCGGAGTCGGCGTCCGCGGTCACGCGCCAGGCGAGGCGCACGCCGCGCGGTGTTGCGACGAGGACGAGCTCGGCGCTGTGGCCGCCCGCGTAGCGTGCCTCCCGGGCGGCACCGCGAGGCTGTGCGAGCGGGCGTGGAAGGCGGGCCGGAGGATGGCCGGCCTCGCGGAGGGCGGTCGCGACCGCCCTCGCGCCGCCGACCGGGGCCCCCGGGGGCAGCTCGAGGTCGGGCACCGTCGAGCCGGAGACGGTCAGGATGCGGCCGTCGCGCGTGACGCTTGCCCGAAGGTCGTTCGCGTAGGCGCGGATGCCACCCGCCTCCTGGGCCCACAGGAGGTGGCGGACCCCGACGGCGTCGGTCTCGTCGCGCACGAGGCGAAGGCCCGCGAGGTCGTGCTCGTCGAGCCCGAAGACGCGCTCGTTGGCCCGGACGTAGTCGAGGACGAGGGCGTGCGCGTCGCCGGCCCGCGGCTCGGTCAGGAAGCCGTCGAGCCGCGCGACCACGCGCGGGGTGCCGGTGACGGGGTCGAGGTCGACGACGCCCTGGAGGCCGAGCGAGGCGCGGAGGGTCTCGGCCGGCGCGGCCGCGGAGCGGGCAGCGGTGGACGCCGCGGCGCAGACACCGGCGGCGAGCAGCGACACGAGGATCGCCGCAGCAGTTGGGAGACGACGGGACGGCAGCAGAGACGTCACGGGCGAGAGCCCGTGACTCACGCTAGCTCGGGTCGCCCTCCCGGGCCTCCCCCGTCCGAGCCATGCGGAGCGCCGCCTCCAGGACGGGTGGGAGCTCCGAGGTGACCTCGACCGGCTCGCCGGTGAACGGGTGGGGGAAGACCAGCCGCGAGGCGTGCAGGAACTGCCGCGGGAGGCCGAGATCCCCCTCGACGCCGTAGACGGGGTCGCCGGCCACGGGCAGCCCGACGGCTTCGAGGTGGACGCGGATCTGGTGCGTCCGGCCGGTCTCGAGCCGGACCCGGAGGAGGGCGTGCTCCGGCAGGAGCTCGACGAGTTCGAACGTGGTCACGGCCTCCCGTGGCGTCGCCGCGTCGAGCGAGTGCCTCGTCGGGTCGCGGCGGTCGCGCCCGATCGGCGCCTCGATCCTCCCGGCGCGCGAGCGCGGCCGCCCGCGGACGAGCGTCAAGTACTCGCGCACGAGAGCGCGCCTGCGCAGGAGCCGCTGAAGGCGACGGTGGGCCTCGTCGGAGCGGGCGACGACGAGGAGCCCCGACGTGTCGCGGTCGAGCCGGTGGACGATGCCCGGGCGCTCCGGCTCCTCCCCGCCCTCGATCGACCGGGAGAGGAGGCCGTGGACGACCGTCCCGTGCGCGTGGCCCGCCGAGGGGTGCACGACGACCCCGGCCGGCTTGTCGACGACGAGCAGGTGCTCATCCTCGTAGGCGATGCGCAGGCCTTCGACCGGCTCGGGGCGGAGGGCGCTGTCGCGCCGCTCGGGAAGCTCGAGCTGCACCTCTTCCCCGCCCGCGAGGCGGTGGCTCTTCTGCAGCGTCGCCCCGTCCACCCGGACTGCGCTCTCCGCCAGGAGCCGTTCTGCCGCTGCGCGGGAGCCGACCCCCTCACATCCAGCGAGGAAGCGGTCGAGCCGCTCGCCGGCCGCCTCAGGCGGCACGACGAGCCTCATCCCGAGGTCTTGGGAGCCGTCCGCCGCAGGCGGGGCTCGCGCTCGGCGGAGACGAGCGCGACGAGCAGGATCGCGACGCCGACGACGATGAACGAGTCGGCGAGGTTGAAAGCAGGCCAGAAGCGGAGGTCGAAGAAGTCCGTCACGTGGCCGAGCCGAATCCGATCGGTCAGGTTGGCCACGCTGCCGCCGACCAGGAGGCCGAGCGCGACCGGCAGCACTGGATGGCGGGCTCCTGCGCGCGCGAAGTAGAAGAGCATCCAGATGACCGCCACGGCGGTGAGGATCGTCACGGCACTCGCCCAGGCGGAGAAGAGCCCGAAGGCGATCCCCTCGTTGGTGACGTGGCGGATCTCGAGCGGGCCGAGGACGTGGACGGACTGGCCGAGCTCGAGCTGGCTGACGACGATCTGCTTCGTCACCTGGTCGGCGACGACGGCGGCGAAGGCGACCGCGAGCAGGCCGAACCAGTGAAACGGCGTGGCGGAGAGCGACCGCTCGACCATCGAGATCGGCACGCGCCCGTCGGTGGCCGATCCGACGCGGACGTCGATCAGCCTCGCCGACGAGTTGACTAGACCCTCTCGGCGAGCCGCTGGCAGTCGATACACCTCGTTGCGTACGGTCGGGCCTCGAGCCGGTCCTCGGCGATCTCGCTCCCGCAGCTCGTACACGTCCCGAACGTTCCTTCGTCGATGCGCGCGAGCGCGTCGTTGATGCCGATGAGTACGTGCTCCGCGTTCTCCTCGAGCGTGTGGTCGATCTCCCGGTTGAGCGTCGCCGTCGCCGAGTCGGCGAGGTGGTTGTCGTACGTCTCCTCCTCGGTCTCCTCCTCCAGCGACGACCCCGAGTTGGCCTCGTGCAGACTCTCGACCGTCAGCGTGACGCGGTCACGCTCGTCGAGCAGGATCTTGCGGAAGCGCTCGGTGTCCACTCGCCGAGTATATCCGCCGGTCCGGGGGCTCCCGGAGGGTCAGTCGGGCGCGGGAACGGGCTCGGGCGGGGCAGTCTCGAGCCGCTCCAGAGCCGAGGCGAGGAAGGCCCGGAACTCCGCCCGAACGTCAGCCTCGAGGGCGCGCAGGCGGCGGATCTCGTCGCGGACGCGCTGTTCCTCGGCCTCGGCCGACGCGGCGATCTCGCGCGCCTTCGCGCGGGCTTCCTCGACGATCAGGTCGGCCTCTTGATGGGCCCGGGCGCGCAGCTCGTCGGCCATCCGCTCCGCCGAGAGGAGCGTGTTTCGGAGGGCCTCCTCGATCTCCCGCTGGCGGCGGAGTTCGACCTCCAGCCGCTCGATCTCGTCGCGAAGGTCGGCGCGGTCACGCCAGACGTCCTCGTAGCTCGAGGCGATGTCGTCCAGGAGCCGGTCGACGCCCGGGCGCTGGTAGCCGAGGGGGCGGCGGCCGATCCTGACATGGCGGATCTCGACGGGCGTGAGGGACATCCGCCGCCTTCTTCGCCGCCCGGGGGCGCTTTCCTACAGCGCGCTCAGGCCCCGCTGCACGAGCGAGTGGGCGATCGAGAGCACGATGATCGCGACGATCGGCGAGAGGTCGAGGCCGAGCCCGCCGAGCTTCAGCTGCGGGATGAAGCGGCGGAAGATGCGCAGGTACGGGTTGACGACGTCGAAGAGGAACTGCTGGATGCGGCTGAGCGTCTGGTTGTAGGGCAGCGGCACCCAGGATGTGATGATGAACGCGAGGATGCAAATCAGGTAGACGTAGTAGAGGGCCGCGACGAACCCCTTCGCGGTCGAGATCGCATCTGCGAGCACCAGCATGGCGCGTGAAACCTACCGCCCCTCGCGGCCGGAGCCTACCGCAGCCTCTACGCCTGGTTGAAGAAGCCGCGGTCGATCAGGCGCGCGCGCTCCTCGGCGGAGACCTCGACGTTCCTCGGCGTCAGCAGGAAGACCTTGTCGGCGACGCGCTGCATGCTGCCGCCGAGGGCGTACGTGAGCCCGCTCGAAAAGTCGATCAGCCGCTTCGAGAGCTCGGGGTCGGCGCTCTGGAGGTTCACGATCACGGGCACCGAGTCCTTGAACTTGTCGGCGATCGACTGCGCGTCGTTGAAGCTCCGCGGCACCACCAGGTGCACCTTCACCGACGCGGCCGCAACCGCCTCGAGCCGCCGGTTGTTCGCCGACGAACGCACCGCGGTCGCCGCCGGGGCGGCCGCCTCCGGCTCGGACCAGTCCTCGAACTCCTCGCGCTGTCGCCCTGCGCGCGGGCTGAGGCGGCGGACGTTCTGCCGGTCGCGGTCGTAGCTGCGCTCGAGCTCCTCCTCGGCCGCGTACGCCTCCTCGTCCCAGTACTCGTCCTCCTCGACGATGCCGAAGTAGACGAGCGCCCGGCTCCAGACGTCTCCGAGTCCCATGACGCCAAACGATACTAGCGGCCGAGGAGAACGGAGCCGACCCGGACGAGGGTCGCCCCCTCCTCGGCGGCCACCCGGTAGTCCTGCGAGGTCCCCATGGAGAGCTCCGCAAGCTCGTGGTCGGCCGCCAGCTCGTGCAGCCGGCGGAAGTACGGCCGCGAGTCTTCCGGGTCGTCCGCGAGCGGGGGCATGGTCATGAGGCCGCGGACGTCCGCCCCGAGCCCTCGGGCCTCGGCGAGGAAGCCGGCGAGCTCCTCCGGGGCGATTCCCGACTTCGAGGCCTCGCCCGAGAGGTTGACCTCCACGAGGGAGGGGATGGTGAGACGCGAGGCGGCCGAGAGGCTCGCGAGCGAGTGGCAGAGCTCGCAGAGCGCGGAAACGTCGCGCGCCTTGCGCGACTGGAGATGGCCGATGAAGTGCCAGCGGAATGCGTCCCCGTAGCGCTCGTGCTTGACGGTCAGATCCTGGAGGCGGTTCTCCCCCACGACGTCGACGCCGGCCTCTGCGAGGACGCCCAGCTCCTCGAGCGGGACGTACTTGGTGGCCGCGACGACGGTCACCTTCTCGCCGACCTGCTCGCGGATCCGCGCGTAGCTCGCGCGGACGGCCTCAGGCGACGGAGGCAATGACTCCCTGGCGACCCGTGCGGCCCCGGTCACGGCGGTGGGAGAAGAACAGCTCCTCCTCGCACGAGGTGCAGAGCCCGACGCGCTCGACCGTCTCGCAGCCCGCCTCCCGAAGCGCGAGCAGAGCCGCCGCGGCGAGGTCGAGCCTCCGCCCGGCGACGACGCTCTCGCCGAACCGCTCCCGGAAGGGCGTCGAGACCTCGTCGCCGACCTCGTAGCAGCAGGGCCCGATCCCCGGGCCGACCGCGGCGGCGAGCGGCCCGCCCCCGAGCGCGTTCACGCCTGCCTCGACGATGCCCGCGAGGAGCCCGCGCCAGCCGGCGTGGAGGACGACGACGGCCGGTGAGCCGTTGGCCCGGGCGATCGCGATCGGCAGGCAGTCGGCGGTCAGGAGCATCACCGCCCGGCCCGGCTCGTCCGTCCAGAGGCCGTCGCAGCGCTCGAACGCGAGCCCGGGCGTCACGACCCCGCGGCCGTCCGCCCGGCGGACGTCGGCGCCGTGCACCTGCCACGCCATCGTCGCCGTCTCCGCCTCCACGCCGGCCCGGGCGCAGAGGAGGCGTCGGTTCTCACGGACGTTCTCGGGCTCGTCGTCGGTCAGGAGGCCAAGGTTGAGCGACGCGAAGGCGCCGTCGCTCACCCCGCCGAGCCTGGTCGAGAAGGCGACCCGGTACGGGCCGGGTCCCCGCCATTCGAAGAGCGTCATGCCGTCACGATATTGACCATCACCCGGGTGGTCTCGTCGAGCACGCGCGAGAAGACCTCCCAGAAGCGGTCGTTGAAGAGGAAGATGACGGCGAAGAGGGCGAGCATCCCCACCTGGTCGAGCTGCGACCAACGGACGTGGAGCGCGCGCGGCATGATCGCGCCGACGATGCGCGACCCGTCGAGCGGCGGGATCGGGATCAGGTTGAAGATGCCGAGCACGACGTTCACCTCGAAGGCCCTGATCACGACCTCGCGAAGCGTCCCGTGGATGTCGCCGTGGATGAGCCAGGCGACGCAGCCGAGCGCGAGCAGCAGGTTCGTCGCCGGCCCGGCGGCGGCCACGATCGCCATGTCCATCTGGGGCCGCCGGAAGAAGCGGGTGCTCACCATCACCGGCTTCGCCCAGCCGAAGATGAAGTCCGAGACGAGCGCCGTGATCACGAACATCGCGGTGCCGAGCGGGTCGAGGTGGACGATCGGGTTGAAGCTCAGCCTGCCGTCGGCGCGCGGCGTCGGGTCGCCGAGCCACGTGGCGACGTAGGCGTGCGCGAGCTCGTGCAGCACGAGGCTCACGATCAGGAACGGCAGGAGCCAGACGAAGATCTCGGCGCTCATGCGGCAGGCGAGCCGATCAGCCCGCGCGCCGCGGCGAGCTCCTCGTCTCGCCCGGCGAGCTCGCCGTTCAGCTTGCGGCGCAGCACCTCGTCGAGGACGGCTCCGACCTGCGGCGACTCGTGCAGGCCGAGCCGGGCGAGGTCTGCCCCGGAGATCTCCAGGCGGACGTCGCGGAGCTCGTCGAAGTACCGCTCGAGCGGTCCACGGACGTCCACGTCTGCACCCGCCATGGCCATGAGGACGCCGTCCGGGTCGTGGGGCTCGGCGAGCGCACGCAGCGCAGCGGGCTCGTCCGTCGCCGCGGCGAGCTCGCGCAGGCGCGGCGCCACGGCGACCGCGTCGGCGATCCGGTCGGCGTCGCGGCGGCGCAGGCGCAGGCGCTCGAACCACTCGTAGAGCTCGTCGGGCGGCAGGCGCCGCGCCAGCGCGGCGAGCCGCGGGCGCCAGAGCGGCGTCTCGGGCGCGAAGCGCTCGCGGAGCCGGTCGAGCTCGGCCACGAGCGCCACCGCCTCGTCCCCCGCCTCGAGGTGCGGGTGCACGGCGCGGTCGAGGCGCAGCTCGGCGAGACGGCGGAGCGTGCCCGCGACCTCGGCCTCGGAGAGAAGCGCCTCGAGCTCGTCGCGCAGGCGCGCCGACGAGAGCTCGCCGACGAGGTCCATCTCGACGCAGGCGTGCGCCAGCGCCTGGGTGTGCGCCTCCATGCGAAACCCGTAGCGGTTCTCGTAGCGCAGGGCGCGGAAGAGGCGCGTGGGATCGTCGATGAAGGAGAGGTTGTGGAGCACGCGGATGACGCCGGCCTCGAGGTCGCGCAGGCCGCCGAAGAAGTCCACGAGCCGCCCGAAGTCCTCGCCCTTGAGGGAGACCGCGAGCGCGTTGATGGTGAAGTCCCGCCGGTAGAGGTCCTGGCGGATCGTGGCCTGCTCGACCGCGGGCAGCGCCCCCGGGTAGCCGTAGAACTCGGTGCGCGCGGTGGCGACGTCGACGCGTCCGCCGTCGTGGAGGACGACGGCCGTGCCGAACTTGTCGTGCGGGACGGCACGGCCGCCGAGCGCCTGGGCGAGCGCCCTGCCGAGGGCGATGCCGTCGCCCTCGACGGCCACGTCCACGTCGAAGCTCGGCTCGTCCATGAGGAGGTCGCGCACAGCCCCCCCGACGAGGTAGACCCCCTCGAAGCCCTCCCCCACCGCCTGCAGCGCCTCGAAGACCGGCGCCAGCCCGGGGAGCGCGAGCAGGCGGTCGCGGAGGTCGAGTCCCGCAGGAGCCGCCGCCTCGGCCGGGGGCTCGCCGAGCGCGCGGAGGACGTCGCTCCGGGCGACGACGCCCACCACCTCGCCGTCCCGGAGCACGGCCACGCGGCCGGCGTCCGAGCCCCGCAGGAGGCGGGTGAGCTCCGGCAGCGGGGTTTCCGCAGCGCAGGTGGCGACCTCGCTGCTCATCACGCTCTTGACCGGCGCGTGCGAGAGGCCATGGCCGATCGCCTGATCGAGGTGCTCCCGCGTGACCTGGCCGGTGAGCGAGCTGGCGTCGCCGACGAGGATCCCGCTCTGACGGTGGCGCTGGCAGAGCACCATCGCCTCGGCCACGGAGCTGCCGGGCCCGACGAAACGCGCGGGGCGCGACATGATCTCCGCGGCGGTCGCGAGCGGCCGGGCCGCCGACGGGAGCGCACCGAGCACGAGCTCCCGCGCCTCGGCGAGCGACCCGTGGTGCACCGCCGAGGCCGCCTGCCGGTGCCCGCCGCCCCCGAGCGCCTCGGCAATCGCGGCCGCGTCCAGCTCGGGCAGGCGCGTGCGCACGACGCAGAAGACGCGGCCGTCCATCTCGACGAGACAGACGAGGGCCAGCGCGTCGGTGAGCTCGACGATCTTGTGGGCGAGGTTCGAGACGCCGTCGACGTAGACGGGCCACGAGACCGGCGCCACCAGCACCTCGAGGCCCGCGACCTCGTGCGCCTCCAGCGAGGAGACGAGCGCCTCGAGGAGCGCGCGCTCGTCCTCGGAGAGCGGCGAGCGAAGGTACTGGGCGACGACGTCCTGGCGGGCGCCGTGGCGGAGGCACCACGCGAGCGCCTCGGCGTCGCGCACGCCGACCCCCGGGTAGCCGAGCGAGCCCGTGTCCTCGTGGATGCCGAGCGCGAAGACGGTCGCCTCGAGCGGCGTGACCGCGAGCTCGCGCTCGGCGAGGATCCCGACCATCGTCGTCGTCAGCGCCCCGTCCTCGGAGAGGACGAGGTTCTCCGGCTTCACCCAGTCGGGCGTCTCGCCTGCGTGGTGGTCGAAAACGACGACCTCGACGTCCCTGTCGCGGGCGACCGCCTCGAACTCGCCCAGCCGCTCGGGCTGGACCGTCTCGACCACGATCAACCGCCGGATGCCCTTCGGGTCGACGCGCCCCGGCTCGGCCAGCTCGAGCTCCTCCGCGTGCAGGCGATAGAACTCGCGCACGTTGCGGTTCAGCGACCCGGAGAGCGCGATCGCCGCGCCCGGGTAGAGGCGACGCGCGGCGAGCATGGCCGCAAGCGCATCGAAGTCGGTGTTCGCGTGGGAGACGATGACGTCCACGGCTGAAGGTTAGAGGTCGACCCTAGGGATTCCCTCCTGGCAAGCGCCGGCCCGCAGACCGGCTCCATCGGCCTCTACTCCGTCGAGCGAGCTCGGCCACACGGGGTGGCGGGGCCCGCTAGGCGCTCGAGCGGCGGGCGACGACGGCGATCTCGACGCGGGCGCCGGAGGGGAGCGCGGCGATCTGGACGGTCGCCCGCGCCGGGTAGGGCTCGCTGAGGTGGCTCGCATAGACCTCGTTCATCGCCTGGAAGTCCTGCAGGTCGACGAGGAAGATCGAGGTCATGACGACGTCGTCGAGGGCGGCGCCGGCGGCGGCGAGGATCGCGGCCAGGTTCCGCATCACCTGCTCGGTCTGCTCGGCGATGCCGCCGTCGACCACCCGGCCCTGCGCGGGGTCGATGCCCAGCTGGCCGGAGACGAAGACCAGGTCGCCGGCGACGACGCCCTGCGAGTAGGGGGCCCCCTGGAACGGCGCGGGGGCGGTCTCGGTGCGGATCGCGCGCTTGTCGCCCACGGTCAGCTCTCCACCCTCTCGATGCCCGCGCCGAGGCCCCGCAGTCGCTCGTCGATCCGCTCGTAGCCGCGGTCGATCTGGCCGATATTCCCGATCGTCGAGCGGCCTTCGGCGCAGAGGCCGGCGATCAGCATCGCCATCCCGGCGCGAATGTCCGGGCTCTCCATGCGCTCGCCGTAGAGGCGCGTCGGGCCGTTGACGACCGCGCGGTGGGGGTCGCAGAGGATGATCCGGGCGCCCATGGTGACGAGCTTGTCCACGAAGAAGAGACGGTTCTCGAACATCTTCTCGAAGATGAGCACCGTCCCGCGAGCCTGCGTCGCGACCGCGAGCGCGATCGAGGTCAGGTCGGCCGGGAAGGCGGGCCAGGGCCCGTCCTCGACCTTGGGGATCTGCGCGCCGAGGTCGTCCCGGATCACCAGCTCCTGCCTGCCGGGCACGCGAACCGAGCCGTTCTCCGCGTGCCACTCGATGCCGAGGCGCTCGAAGCCGTGCCAGACGCCGACCATGTGCTCGGGGACGACGTCCTCGATCACGATCTCGCCCTCCGTGACGGCACCGAGACCGACGAAGCTCGCCACCTCGATGTGGTCGGGGCAGATGCGCCAGTCGCCGCCGCTGAGCCGGTCGACCCCGCGGATGACGAGCACGTTCGAGCCGATCCCGTCGATGCTGGCGCCCCTGGCGACGAGGAAGCGGCAGAGGTCCTGCACGTGCGGCTCGCACGCGGCGTTCACGATCGTGGTCTCGCCCTCGGCGAGCGCCGCGGCCATGACCGCGTTCTCCGTGCCGGTCACGGAGGCCTCGTCCAGGAATATCTGAGCGCCCACGAGCCGCGAGGCCTTCAGGTGCAGGCGCCGGTCGGCGTCGATCTCGGCTCCGAGGCGAGCCAGGGCGTGGATGTGGGTGTCGAGGCGCCGCCGCCCGATCACGTCGCCCCCCGGCGGGGGCAAGACGGCCTCGCCCCAGCGGGCGACGAGCGGCCCGGCCATGAGGATCGAGGCGCGGATGCGGGTGCAGAGCTCGGCGTCGAGCTCGTACGTGCGGATGTCCTCCGCGACGATGCGCACGACGCCGCCGCCGTACTGCTCCACCTCGACCCCGAGGTCGGCGACGAGCTCGAGCATCGTCTCGACGTCGCGGATCGCGGGGACGTTCGTGAGCGTCACCGGCTCGTCCGTGAGGAGGGCGGCTGCGATGATCGGGAGCGCGGCGTTCTTGTTGCCGGTCGCCCGGATCGACCCGCGGAGCGGGCGACCGCCTTCGATGACGAAGGACTCCATCACGGTGTCGGCGACAACGGTCTCGGGCACGGATCTGGGTCAGGCTCGCAGTGGCCGGGGCGACCCAGGAGGCTATCCTAAACGCCCCGATGGACGTCACCCGCGAGCGCGCCTGGGAAACCCTCACCCGCTACACGCAGAGCGAGGCCCTGCGCCGGCACTCGCTCGCCGTCGAGGCCTGTGTGGGCTGGTACGCGCGAGAGGACGGCGAGGACGAGGAGCTCTGGCGGGCAGCCGCGCTGCTGCACGACTTCGACTACGAGATGCACCCCACGCTGGACAAGCACCCCCAGGACGGCGCGCCGATCCTCCGCGAGGAGGGCTGGCCCGAGGAGGTCGTCGAGACCGTCCTCTCCCACGCCGAGCACCTGGAGCTGCCGCGCGACACCCCGCTCAAGAAGACCCTCTTCGCCTGCGACGAGCTCGCCGGCTTCGTCCATGCGTGCGGTCTCGTCCGCCCGGACGGGATCGCCACGCTCGAGCCGAAGTCCGTGCGGAAGAAGCTGAAGCAGCCGTCGTTCGCAGCCGGCGTCCACCGTGACGAGGTCTACGCCGGGGCCGAGCTCCTCGGCCTCGAGCTCGACGACCACGTCCGCAACGTCATCGCCGCGCTGCGCCCGATCGCGCAGGAGCTCGGCCTGCGCACCGAAGCCGCCTAGGTCCTCGCCGTGACCTTCGACCGGCGGCCGGCCCGATCCGAGGACGCCGAGGCGATCGCGCGGATCTACAACGAGGGCGTCGAGGACCGGCTCGCCACCTTCGAGACGCGCCCGCGCTCGGCCGAGGACGTCCGCCTCTGGATCGAGGACGGCTTCCCGCTCGTCGTCGTGGCCGACGAGCGGGGGGTGGTCGCGTGGGCCTCGGCCGCTCCCTACCGGCCCGGCCGGGAGGCGTACGTCGGCATCGGCGAGTTCTCCGTCTACGTCGCGCGCTCGGAGCGCCGACGCGGAGCCGGCCGCGAGGCGATGGAGGCGCTCGTCGCCGAGACGCGCGCGCGGGGCTTCTGGAAGCTCGTCAGCCGGATCTTCCCGGAGAACGAGGCGAGCCGCGCCCTCTGCCGGGCGCTGGGCTTCCGCGAGGTGGGGACGTACCTCCGGCACGCGCGCCTCGACGGCGAGTGGCGCGACGTCGTCGTCGTCGAGCTCCTGCTCGATGGCTAGACGAGAAGCCGCTTGCGCGCCTGCTGCGCCAGCGGCTTCATGTCGCCCGGGTTCAGCCCGAGCGTGTGGCAGAAGCCGGTGACCGCGGCGATCCGCTTCCCCGAGCGGGTGAACACCGTCGTGAAGCGGTACGAGCCCTCGCTGGTCCCGAACGTGACGACGATGCCCGTGTAGTCACGACCGGCGCCCGGCAGCGCCACTGTCTGCGTGTCGACCGGCGTGAGGCTGGTCTCCTTCGCGATCGAGTCGACGAGCTCGCGGCCGTAGGCCCGGCGGCCGGGCTTCGTCCGCAGGCTGCGGTACGCGGCCTCGGCCTCGGCGTTCGACCGGTAGAGCCTCGTCTCCACGCGCAGCTTGATCAGGTGCGAGCTGCCGACACGGACGTCCTCGAACACCCGGTAGAACGAGACGAATCCGTCACCGGCGCCCCGACCCTCGCTCGCCGCGGTGGCGCCGGGAGCCACGTCGCGGCCGGAGAGGGTCGCGGCGGGCAGCTTCCCGTTGCCGGCGAAGGCCGCCGTCTCCTCGTCCTCGGCCGGCGGGGCCGGCTCGGGCCCGAGCGCCCCGGCGAGGACGTCCTGGATGCGCTTGTCGAGCTTGACGGCGAGCGCCTCCACCTCAGCCTGCCGATCCTGCTTGTCCTGTCGGGCGACCATGGCGACGGCGACGACGCGTCCGCGCCTGAACGCCACCGCGGTCTGAACGAGCTTCTGCTTGCCCTTCGACAAGGTCACGAGCAGCCCTTCCGCCTCGTCACCGACGGGAGCCGGCGAGAAGCTCTTGACGACTGCCCTCGAGCCGTCGTGCTGCTTCCCTTGGAGGCGCTGGAAGTCGCCGACCTGCTTGTGGAGGTACTGGGCGGCGTAGACCGTGTCCTGCAGGAGCTCGACCTCCGAGCCGACCACGACGAGGCCGTTCTTCTTCGCGACGAGCGCGGTGCCCGTGTAGTAGGCCTTGTGCCCGTCGAGCCGGCCGGCGCTTCGGAGCGACTTTCCGGTGTCGTTCGGGTCCGGCGTGTCCTCGGCCGCCTCCGCGTTGTCGACCCGGCCCGAGTCGGCGGCGAGCTTGAGCCCGGCCGCCGTCGCCTCGAGCTCCGCCTGAGGCAGCACCATGGCTGCGAGCTGCGCCTGGGCGATCGTCGGCTGCTCGACGCTCTTCGGCGCGTCGTCTTGGCCCACGCTGCAGCCCACCAGCACGAGTGCGCCGGCGAGGATCAGGCCCCGCAGGAGTCGCGGCATACGGTCCGCTTCGGCCGCCGCCCCACCGATTGTGAGCCCCCGAACGGGGGATCGCGGCTCACGGCCGCTACCGGCCGTCCGTGAGGCGGCGCCGGCGCGTTGCCTCGACGCGGTTCGTCGTGGCTGCGAGCGCGACCGCGGCGATCGGCGCGACCAGGCCGGCCGCCAGCGCGGCGAGCTCTCCCGGGCTCCGCCGGCCCAGGTGCTCGGGCCACTCCGGGCTCAGCGCCGTCGCGAGCAGGAGGACGGCCACGAGGCCGAGGAGCAAAGATGCGGCGGCGTACCAGGCTCTCCGCCGCCAGACGGAGAGGAGGAGCGCCGTCCCCGCGAGGAACGCGACGACGCCGAGCCCGGCGACCCCCTTCCACTGCCACGCATCCGGCGATCTCCGCCAGCCGCCGCCGTCACACGCCTCGTCGCAGCGCAACGCCAGGCCCCAGGTGAGCCCCGCGGCCAGCGCCCAACCCGACCACAGCCAGCCGACCAGGGCAAGCGCGACCAGGAAGACGCGGGAAGCAGGAGCCATCGCCTCCTCGTATCGACCTGCGTCGGCCGCGGCTGAACCGGGTACGGCCGGTCAGAGTCGCAGGCCGGCGACGAGTCGCTCGACGTCGTCCTCGCTCGTCCAGAAGCCGCACGAGGCGCGCACGAGCCCTGTCCCCGGCAGGTCGCGGACGACCACGCCCTGCTCGGCGAGGCGGGCGACGACGTCGGCGGGCTCCTCGGCTGGGCGCCAGGAGACGAGCGTCCCCTGGCCCGGCTCCGTGACGACGTCCGCGCCGTGCTCGAGCAGGAGGGCACGGCAGCGCTCGGCCGCCTCGCGGGCACGCGCGAAGCGCGCCACCCCGGCCTCGGCGGCGAAGGCGAGCGAAGCGAGCAGCCCGGCGACCGATCCGGGGGGCGCCCACGAGGCCTCGAAGCGGGCCGCCGTCTCCTTCAGCTCGTACTCGGGGAGCTTCCACGAGAAGTAGGAGGGACAGGCCACTCGGCAGCCCTCGAGCCGCTCGGGCGCGACGTAGAGGGCGCCGGTGGCGGCGGGGCCGAGGAGCCACTTCTGGGCGCTCACCGTGTAGAAGTCGACCCCCAGCGCCGTCGCGTCCACTGGCAAGGCGCCCGCCGCCTGCGCCCCGTCGACCAGCACGGGGACGCCGTGGCCCGCGAGCTCCTCGACCGGAACGACGACGCCGGTGAGCCAGGAGACGTGGGAGACCGCGATCAGGCGCGTGCGCGGCGTCATCTCGGCCTGGATCGCGGAGACCACGTCGGCCGCCGGGAGGTCGCGGATGGCAGCGTGCCGGAGCGTCGCCCGCGAGGCGACGAGCGCGCCCATCAGCCCGGGGTGCTCGGAGTCGGTGGTGACGACCTCGTCTCCCGGCCGAAGCTCGAGGCCGCAGACCGCGATGTTGCACCCCTCCGTGGTCGAGGTCGTGAGCGCTACCTGCTCCGGCGGCGCCGACAGGAGCGCCGCGAGCTCCCCCTTCAGGCGCTCGCGCTCGCCCATGGCGCCCTCGAAGTAGGCCCGGCTCGACCTGCCCTCCTCGAGCTCGCGCCGCTGGACCTCCTCCATCGCCTCGACGGTGACGCGCGGGAGCGGCCCGAACGTCCCCGTGTTCAGGTAGGCGAGGCGCTCCAGCACCGGGAGCCCGCGGCGGACGGCTAGGAGGTCGATGCGATCACCGCCTCGACCGGCGCGTGGTCGGAGAGGACGACGCCGTCGACGGTCCGTCGTTCCTCCGGCCACCGCTCGGGGCCACGGTCGAGGGCGAGCCCGCGGACGAGGATCTGGTCGATGCCGCCGATCGGCTCGCTGAAGCCGGTCACCGCATGGCGCGGCGCGTTGAAGTCTCCGCAGAGGACGCACGGCTGGGAGCCCTCGAGGAAGCGGACCGCGCGGTCGATCTCCGTTTCGACGAGGTGCGGGTCGGGGTGGTTCGAGGCGTGCAGGTTCCCCAGCACCAGCCGCTCGCCGTGCGCGTCGACCTCGAGCGCCTGACAGACGCGGCGCTGCCCGCCCTTGAGGAGCCAGGCCGAGCGGGAGAGCTCCGGGTTCAGGACGAGCCGGCGGTGGCGGGACGTCTCGAAGTGCGGGTTCACGAGCAGGGCGTTGGCCTGCCCGGTCAGGCTCGAGCGGAAGCGCGCGGGATCAAGGTCGGTGACACGGCGCCCGAGCGGTCCCAGGGGCGCGGGCATCGTCATCGCCCACGGCGCGCTCATGCCGCTCCACACCTCGAGGCGAGCGACCGCCCAGAGCGGCACCTCCTGGAGCGCGACGACGTCGGGAGCGTCGGCGGTCACGAGGCGGATCATCTGCTCGAGGTGGAGCGTCGAGGACTGCGGGTGCGTCCGCCCGTGGTAGACGTTCCAGCTGCGGACGAGGAGGCGCAATCGCCCGTAGTCTAGGAGCGTGCGAGGGCGATTCGTCGACCTCGTCGAGCGCCAGCTGGAGCTGTTCGAGCGCGAGGAGCAGGAGCTGCTCGCCGACTGCCGGTCCGCGCTCGCCGACTACAACGCCGCCTCCCGGGACGAGGCCGAGGAGCGCTACGGCGACTACGTTGACGCCGTCGGCGCCGCCCGCGACGCGCTTCTCGGCTACCGCGACGCGTACGTCCTCACCCTCGACGCCGACGCGGCCGAGGAGTACCAGGCGGTCTTCGACGGCCTCGCCCGGATCCGCCTTCCCGAGCTCGGTCTCGAGCTCGAGTAGCGGCGGGTCACCGCATCGCGCGGAAGAAGCCCTGGGGGGCGAGCCCGGCGAGGCGGCGGGTGACCGGGTCGACGGAGCGGCCCACGTCCTCGCGGCTCTCCTTCCGCCTGACCGCCGCGCGGACGACGAACCCGCCGACGTAGCGGATCGGCTCCGGCGGGAAGCGCAGGGTGACGCCCCGGTTGAGGCCGCAGCCCGACCATTCGTCGTCGCGGCGGAGCGCGCTCGAGGCGAGGATCTTGCCCGCCGTCAGGCTCGGCGCCACCCCGTTCCCTGAGTAGCCGACCCCGTAGACGATGGGGACGGCTCCCGGCAGGCGCCCGAAGACGGGCGCCCCGTCGGCCGTGCGGTCGATCGGGCCGCCCCAGGCGTTCGTCACGTCGACGCCTGCCGCAAAGGGCACGAGGCGCACGAGGTCACGGCGGAGGAGCTGCTCGGCGGCGGGCGGAGTCGTGCCGATGAACTCGTCGTCCACGCGGCCGCCGTAGACATGGCGGTGCCCGCCCTGGCCGAACGCGATCCGGCCGTCCCGGGTCGTGCGGTAGTAGTGCACCATCAGGCGGCAGTTCGAGATCGACTCTCCGCCGGTCCAGCCGGCCTCCTCCAGCCGCTCGGGCATCGGGGCGGTCGCGACAATGTCGCTCGAGACGGCGACGACGCCACGGCCCAGTTCGGGGACGCCGGCGAGCCAGGCTCCCGTGGCGAGCACGATCGCGCCCGCGTCCACCGAGCCCGAGGGGGTCTCGACCACGCCCCGCTCGCGGTCGAGGCCGACCATGGGCGTGCGCTCGAAGATGCGGATGCCGCGGGCGAGCGCGACCCGGCGCAGCCCGCGGGCGAGGAGCGCAGGCTGGACGGTCGCCGCGCCGGCCTCGTAGACGGCGCCGAGGTGGACGGGCGAGCCCGTCCGGCGCTCCACCTCGTCGGCGTCGAGGAGCTCGAACGGACGCTCTCCGGCCACTGCCGCCGCAGCGACGGTCCCGTCCCACGAGCCGAGCTGCGCCTCGGAGGTCGCCGTCCAGAGCCAGCCGCCGCGGCGGTAGTGGGCGTCGATGCCCTCCCGCTCGCAGAAGGCGCCCAGCTCGTCGACGGCCTCGGCGGAGATCCGCACGAGCCGGAAGGCCTCCTCCTCCCCCACGCGCTTGACCAGCGTCTCGATCTTCGACCACCAGGAGAGCGCGAAGCCGCCGTTTCGCCCCGACGGCCCGCCCCCGCAGATGTCGCCTTCGAGGAGCACGACGGTCGCGCCGGGCTCGAGCTCGGCCACCCGCAGAGCCGTCCACAGGCCCGTGTAGCCGCCGCCCACGACGCAGATGTCGGCGGAGGTGCCCGCGACGAGCTCTTCCGAGGCGACACCCTCCTCGGCGGCGAGCGCTTCCTGGAGCCACAGCGACCGGGGAGGCACGGCAGCAGCCTAGATGAGGGTCCCGGCCTAGCGGCCGCCGAAGTGGTGCGCCGCGGGCATCGCGCCCCGCACCTCGGCGTCGTCGGCGACGCGGCGGGCGAGCGGTGCGAGCGAGGCGAGGTCGGAGACGAGGACGTTTCGGTTGCGGTCGACGCGCTCGTAGCGGCCGCGGGCGAGCAGGAGGGGCTCGCCGCGCACGAGGGCGCGGAAGCGGTCGTATACGGGCGGCGGGACGATCAGGTTCACCTGGCCGTGCTCGTCCTCGATCAGCATGAAGACGACGCCGCTCGCCGTCGCCGGACGCTGGCGGGCGACGACGAGCCCCGCCACGGCGACCCGGGCCCCGTGCGGAGCCTCCTCGAGCTCCGGGCTCGCCAGCACCTCACCCGGCAGGTGCGGGCGCAGGAGCTCCAGCGGGTGGAGGCCGACGGACAGGCTCGTGAGGCGATAGTCGGCGAGCATCCGCTCCCAGGGCGTCTGCTCGGCCAGCTCCGGGGTCTCGCTCGTCGGCTCGAGCGGGAGCGCGAGCTGTCTAGTCGCCCCGCGAGCTGCGCTCGTGGGGCGAGGCGTAAGCCCCAACCGCCACAACAGTTGCCGCCGAGGCCAGCCAAAGGAATCGCATGCTCCGCTGGCGACCAGCGCCTCCAACGCCGGCCGGTCGAGTGGGGCGCGGCGCGCGAGGTCGGCAACGCTCCCAAAGCCCCCGTTCTCCTCCCGCTCGGCCACGAGCGCGACGGCGGGCTCCTCGCCCAGCCCCTTCACGTAGCCGAGCCCGACGCGGACGGCGCCCTGCTGGAGCCGGCACTTCGCAGCGCTTCGGTTGACGTCGGGCGGCAGCACCTCGACGCCGCGGCGCTGCGCGTCCCGCACGAGGCTGGCGGGTGGGTAGAAGCCCATCGGCTGCGCGTTCAGGAGCGAGCAGAGGAACTCCTCCGGGTAGTGGTGGCGGAGCCAGGCCGACTGGTAGGCGAGGAGCGCGAAGGCGGCCGCGTGCGACTTGGGGAAGCCGAAAGAGGCGAAGCCGGAGAGCTTCGAGAAGACGAGCTCGGCAGTCTCGAGGTCGGCTCCGTTCGCGAGCGCGCCGGCGATGAAGCGGCGCCGGTAGGCCTCCATCGCGTCCTGGCTCCGCTTGCGGCTCATCGCCCGCCGCAGCCCCTCGGCCTCCCCCACCGAGAAGCCGGCGAGCGCCACGGCGACGTCCAGCACCTGCTCCTGGAAGATGATCGTGCCGAGCGTGTCGCGCAGCGGCTCGGCGAGCGAGGGATGGTCGAAGGGCGGCTCGTAGGCGGGGTCCTCGCGCCTGCGTTGGCGCCGCTCGATGTACGGGTGCACGGCCTTGCCCTGGATCGGCCCCGGGCGGACGAGCGCCACCTGGATGGTGAGGTCGTCGAGGTTCTCGGGGCGGGTGCGCAGGAGGCTCTGCATCTGCGCCCGGCTCTCGATCTGGAAGAGGCCGACCGTGTCCGCGTTCTGGATCTCCCGGTAGACGCCGGGGTCGTCGAGCGGAATGCGGGAGAGGTCGATCGGCTCGTTGCGCAGGAGCGCGATCTGCTCGACGCACTCCTCGACCGCCGAGAGCATCCCCAGCCCGAGCAGGTCGATCTTGAGGAAGCCGGCGTCGGCGCACGAGTCCTTGTCCCACTGGCAGTTCTGGCGGCCTGCCATCGCCGCCGGCTCGACGGGGACGAGCTCGACGAGCGGGCGCGAGGAGATGACCATGCCGCCCGGGTGCTGGGAGAGGTGGCGAGGCAGGCCGGCGATCTCGCCGCACAGCTCCCGGAAGGCGTGCCAGCGCGGCGAGGCGAGGCGCGCGTCGGCGCCGGACACGTGCTCCATCTCCTCCCCCACCTTGCCGGCGCTCCAGCCGTCGGAGACGCGCGCGAGCCGTTCGAGCTCCGCGGGCGGGAGCCCGAGCGCCTTGCCGACGTCGCGGATCGCTCCGCGCGCGCGGTAGGTGGAGAAGCTCGCCACGAGCGCCGAGTGCTCGCGGCCGTAGCGCTCCGTGACGGCGACGATCAGCTTCTCGCGGATGTCGCGCGGGAAGTCGAGGTCGATGTCGGGCACCGACTTCAGCTCGCGGTTGAGGAAGCGGCCGAGCGCGAGGCCGGCGTCGACCGGGTCGACGTGCGAGAGCCCGGTCAGGTAGCAGACGATCGAGCCGACCGAGCTCCCGCGGCCGCGCCCCGGCGGCAGCAGGTGGCGCGGCGAGCCGGGGCCCCGCACCTCGGCGGCGACGTCGCGCGCGAGCTCGAGCACCTCCCAGTGGAGGAGGAAGAAGCCGGAGAGGCCGAGCTCTCCGATCAGCGCCAGCTCCTCGCGCAGTCGCTCCTCGGCCCGCAGGCGGAGCCGGTGCGGCGCGTGGCGGTAGCGCTCCTCGAAGGCGCGGCGGCAGACCTCGGCGAGCTGGGCCGCGGCGGGGGTCGGGCCGTCGGAGAAGTCCGGGTAGCGGTAGCCGAGCTCGTCCGTGAGGTCGAACGTAAGCCGCTCGGCCAGCTCGACGGTGGCGTGGACGGCGCTGGGGTCGAGCGGGAAGCGTGCGGCCGCCTCCTTGGGAGCGAGGAGGACGCTCTCCCGGTTCCCGCGCCGCTCGGCCTCGCAGCCCTCGAGCGAGGTGCGGTTCCGGATCGCCACGAGCACGTCCTGGAGACACGTTCGCCGCGGGTGGTGCGCGTGGACGTCGCCGGTGGCGACCGTGCGGACGCCGAGAGCATCCGCCAGGGCGCGGAGGGCCGCGTTCCGGCGGGCGTCGCCGCGCTCGTAGGGGCGCTGGAGCTCGACGAAGAAGCGGTCGCGGCCGAGCGCGCCGGCGAGGCGCGCCGCCGAGTTCGGGTCGCGGACGGCGAGCCCGTGCCGCGCGCAGCCGGAGAGGCAGACGAGCCCCTCGCCCTCCTCGGCGAGGAGCGCGAGGTCGAGGCGGGGATTCAGCCGCTCGTGAGCGTGGGCGGCCGTGAGGAGGCGGCAGAGGTTCGCGTAGCCCCTGGACGTCTCGACGAGCAGCGTCACGTGAGAGCCGTCCGCGAGCGTCGCCTCGGCCCCGGTGAGCGGGCGCAGGCCGAGCGCCTTCGCCGCGTAGGCGAACTCGAGCGAGCCGTAGACCCCGTCGTGGTCGGTGAGCGCGAGCGCCTCGTAGCCGAGCTCGACCGCCCGGGCCGCGAGCTCCTCGGGCTGAGAGGCGCCGTCGAGGAACGAGTAGGCGGAGTGGCAGTGGAGCTCGACGTAGGCCGACACGCGACTCGTCACGCCCCCGTCACAGTTTCGACGCGCTGCGTCACAGACACGCGCGCTTCTCCCCGTTACGCTGGAAAGCGGGTGGTGGGAGAGGGGTGCCCCTAGAGATAGGGGGCGGGAGGTGGCGCTGGTGGAGGAGGCGATCGTGAACGGGCCGACGGGGGGTGAGCTGATTCCGGGCGACGACTGCTCGTTCCTCGTCAAGGTCGCGCGGCCGGGGCTCAGCCTCGTCGAGTACGACACCGGTCCGGCTTAAACGGGCGCCGGCCCGCACCTCCACGAGGGGCACACGGATGCCTTCTTCATCCTCTAGGGCGAGCTCGAGTTCACGACCACCGCCGTCCCCGTTCCGCCGCGGACCGAGGTCATCGCCCGCCACGACGTCGTCTTCCCCGGCCGAGCGGGCGTCTAGGCGCTCTGCCGGAACCACTCGCCGCTCGCCTCGTCCCGGAAGACCACGACGTTCCGCCCGGTCTCGAGCTGCGCTTCGAAGTAGCGCCGCTCCACCGGTTCCCCCGTCCACCAGCGGTCGACCACGCGCCACTCCTCCCTGAGCGCCGCCACGGGCACCCGGTCGACCGCCGCCGGCATCCCGTCCTCGCAGGCCACGAGCGCCGGGCGCGGCTCGTTCAGTCGTCGCGCGGAACGAGAATGGCCCGGGTCTCCGGAATGCGCGACCACGGCGCGACCTCCACCACGGTGCAGACCGCGTCCAGGCCCGCCGCCGTGCGCGCCTGCCGGAGCCCTGTGCGCAGGCGCTCCCGCAGCCGGCTGCCGCGCGGGCGGACGAGCTCGGCCTGCGTCCCAACCGACTCCGTCAGCTCCCCCAGCTCGAGCCGCAGCTCCGCCGTCGGCGCCGGCAACTCGGCGAGCTTGGACGCGAGCGCGAGCCGAAGGCGGTCGGGCTCCGCCGTCGGCTCGCGCAGCGTCAGCGAGCGCCGCCAGGAGCCTCCGCCGACCAGCTTCGCCGAGAGGGCGAGCTGCCGCGGGGCCCGGCCGGCCCGCTCCGGGCGGGCGAGCAGGCGCTCGACGAGCGCCGCCAGTGCCCGCGCGAGCGTGAGCTCGTTCGCCACCGGCTCCGGAAAGGAGAGCGTCTCCACGATCTCGGCGGGAGGCCGGCGCGGCTCGACCGAGGCGCCCCCGTCGCCCCGGGCGAGGCGCCAGGCCTCCGTACCGTCCGCCCCGAGCCGGTCCGCGACCGCCGCCCCCGGCAGTCGCGCCAGCTCGCCGAGCCGCTTGACCCCGAGCTCGGAGAGCTCCCCCCGCCGCTCCGGCGAGAGCGGGAGCAGGTCGAGCGGGAGCGGCTCGAGGAAGAGGTGCGCCTCGCCGTCGTCGACGACGAGCGGCCGGCCGGCCGGCGCCACGGTCGCCGCCGCGAGCGCCGCGAAGCGCCGGGAGGCCGCCCCCACACGAGCCCCCCACTCCTCCCCGACTGCATCGAGCGCGCACCGGAGCGCCTCCGCGAGGCCCCCGGCCAGCCGCTCCATCCCGCGCGTCTCGAAGTAGGCGCAGCCCGGCTCGACCGGCTCGACCGCGAAGCCGGCGCCCTCGAGCCGCCGCAGCACGGCCTCCCAGGCCTCCTCCACTCCGGCCGGGTCCTGCTCGACGAGCTCGAGCCGCGGGCAGGTGGCGAGCGCCTCGGAGAGCCGCATCCCTGGCCGAACGCCCTGCTCGTGGGCGGCGCGGGTGCAGGGCCCGACGAGCGGCCGCGTCCCCGGCGCCGGCGCGAGCGCGACCGGCTTCCCCCGGAGGTCCGGCCGCCGCCGCAGCGGCGCTCTGAGGGAGAAGCCGGGGATGGAGAGACAGGCGACCATAGGAACGTCTGTTCTACACGAACACATGTTCTCCTGTCAAGGTGGACAAAGATTCCGGAGCAGCTGACTGTCCCGCTGGACCCCCGAGTAAGTCAGCGGGCTAGGAAGATTTGCCAAGTCTCAAAAGAAGGAACGCTTTGATCTGGAAATAGAGCGGCGCACACCCATACTGGGTGTATGCGCTTCTACCGAGTCGCATTCGCCTCGACTGCAAATAGCCTGAAAACAGGCGCGGTGGGCGTTGCGAGTCTCGTCGTGGTGGTCTTCCGGACCAATGACGTCACAAGCGCAATGAGGAGCTATGTAGTAAGTCTCGGGTGGATCACCGTCTTCGTCGTCATCGGCGTACTGGTGCTAACGCCGATCTGGCTCAGCCGAAGAGGAACTCGAGCGCTTCCCATCGACGCTCGCGTGGCATCTTTCAAAGAAGTTTTTGCGGCCAGACAAGAAGGATTTGCCGCTCGCGATCGTGCTCGTGGGGTGCTTCCCGCTACTCCTCTCGGGAGAGGAAGCTGCACACCTCGCGGCTCTTGTGACGGCGGGATCCATCGGTGTTGGAGTCGAGTCGCTTCTCGTCCGAATTCGGGAACGACGCCAAGACGTCCGTTACTTTCGCAGACCCGGATGGACCTTGGGATTCCCGCTGTTGTACACCGGGACACCGCGGGACGGCTCGAGCGGGCATCTTGCCTGACCTCGCTTAGCGGCATCTCGTAAGCGAGCAGCCGCCTGACCTAAGTCCTGATTTCAGTTGGGAACGGTCAGCAGCTGAACGTCCCCGCTCGACCCCGGACTAGGTCAGCGGGCCAGCGCCTCCGGCGTCGTCAGCCGGTGCTGCCGCAGCGCGGCGAGGCAGGACCCAGCCAGGCCGCGGGTAGTGGCACGTGTAGCCGTTCGGGTACCGCTCGAGGTAGTCCTGGTGCTCGGGCTCGGCCTCCCAGAACGGCCCCGCCGGCTCGACCTCGGACACGACCTTCCCCGGCCAGAGGCCGGAGGCCTCGACGTCGGCGATCAGGTCCTCCGCGACGCGGCGCTGCTCCTCGTCCAGGTAGTAGATCGCCGAGCGGTAGCTCGTCCCGATGTCGTTCCCCTGACGATTGAGCGTCGTCGGGTCGTGGATCTGGAAGAAGAACTCGAGCAGGTCACGGTACGACGCCTGTTCGGGGTCGAAGACGATCTCGATCGCCTCCGCGTGCGTGCCGTGGTTGCGGTAGGTGGCGTTCGGGACGTCGCCGCCCGTGTAGCCGACTCGCGTCGACACGACGCCCCGCCGCTTCCGGATTAGGTCTTGCATCCCCCAGAAGCAGCCGCCCGCGAGAATCGCCTTCTCGACCGAATCACGCATCACGCCACCTCCCTGACGATCACGACTCCGCAGTCACTGTACCTTCGCAAGGTCGGGTCGCGGAACGCGCCCGCCACGCGCGTAGGACGCCGCTGGGTGGGCTGCCGCGCTGCCAGCCGGAGCGCGTCGAGCGTCTCGCCGATCAGTGCGGCGAGCTCGCGGATGTTCGCCTCGTCCAGATGGCCGGCCGGGTCGGGGCCGGACGTTTCCCCTCGCTCGCGAGCCGCGCCTGACCCAATCCGGAGTCAAGCGGGAACGGTCAGCCTGGTGAACGCGGTCTACAGTGGCCGCATGGGCGGGGGCTCGCTCGGTGTCACCCTCGAGGACGTGCGTGCGTATGCGCTCACGCTGCCGCGGGCCTACGAGGCCTTCGTCCAGGGGCGCGTCAAGTTCCGGGTGGGCCGGATCGTCTTTCTCGCCTTCTCGAAGGACGGGACGATCATGGGCTTCGGCTTCCCGCGGGAATGGCGGCAGGCGCTCGTCGAGAATGAGCCAGACAAGTTCATGCTCCCCCGCGAGTCCGACATGCGCTACCAGTGGGTGCGCGTCCGCCTCGACCGGATCGACGAGGAGGAGATGCGCGAGCTCGTCCTCAACGCCTGGGCGATGTGCGTGCCCAGGTCCCTATCCGAGTCGTTCGCCCGGCGCGGGTAGACGGCCTCAGAGCCTGCGCTCTGCCGCCGGCGGCATCGGGCCGCTCGGGTCGATGCCGTGCACGTCGGCGACGGCTCCCACGAACCACTGGTCGAACTCGTGGTCGGACGACATGGCGTTCGCCAGGAACTCGTCGCCGCCGGGTCCTTCGTGGACCACCAGCACGAGGTAGTCGCCGTCCGGCATCGGCTGCAGGTACGCCCGGTGGTCCGTGACCCCGTGCCGGGCATTCATGTCGTCGAACTCGGCCTTACGCGGTCCGTTCAGGTCGACGATCCAGGCTTCCCAGGCCTCGAGCTTGTCCGCCGCGAGCGGTGCTGCCATTGCCGCCATCGGGCTCCTTCCCTCGCTCGGTGAGGTCCACAGCCTATCCGGCGGGCGGCACCCGACCTAGCCCTCCGGCACCACGAATCCGGCGGCCTCGAGCTTCTCCCGGCCGTCCGGGCCGAGCACCTCGTCGACGAACGCCTGCGCCGCCTCCGCGTTCTCGCTCGCCGAGACGACGGCGATCTGGTACGCGATCGGCGGCTGGGAGCCCTCGGGAAGCTCGATCACCGTGACGCCGTCACCGGCGACGGCGGCGTCGGTCGCGTAGACGAAGCCGGCGTCGCCCTCGCCGAGCGCGATCTTGCCGACGACGCCCTTGACGTCGTCCTCGTTCGAGACGACGTTGTCCAGCGCGGCGGTGAGGCCGAGGTCCTCGAGCACTGTCCGCGTGTAGTCGCCGACGGGCACGCCCTCCGCGGCGACGACGAGCTGGACCCCGGGCCCGGCCACGTCGGCGACCTCCTCGATGCGCGCTGGGTTGTCCTTCGGGACGATGAGGACGAGCCGGTTGGACGCGAACGTGACCGGCTCCTCGACGAGGCCGTCCTCGTGGAGCTCCTGCGGGTACCTCGGGCTGGCCGCCGCGTAGACGTCGGCGGGCGCCCCCTCGCGGATCTGCGTGGCGAGCTCGTCCGAGCCCGCGAAGCCGTACGCCGGCGCGGGGTCGATCGCCGGGAGGATCTCCGCCAGCGAGGCGGCCGCGTACACCGTCGGCGCGTCCTCGGCCTCCGCCGGCGTCTCGCCGCCGCCGCAGCCGGCCGGCGCGAGCGCCAGGGCCACCGCCAGAACCACGAGCCGACTCCGCACACGTCCCTCCTTGACAACCAGGCCCGGTCGCCTCGATACTGCCTAGGCAATGCCTATGCGATACGCCGCGACTCTACACGAGAGGAGACGGCCGTGAGCAGCGAGCAGCTCCTCACCGCCAGCGAAGCCGCCCGTGCGCTCGGGATCAGCCTCGACACCCTGCGCCGCTGGGACCGGGCCGGCCGGATCCGCACGGAGCGGGACGCTGCGAACCGACGGCTCGTGCCCGCCTCGGAGGTGACGCGGCTCCAGGGGAAGACGGCGCCCGAGGAGCTGAGCGCGCGCAACCGGTTCCGCGGCGTCGTCCGCGCGGTCGAGGTCGAGGGCTTCCTCGCCCGCGTCGAGCTGGACGTCACCTCCCCGGCCCGGGTCGTGGCGGTGATCACCCGCGAGGCGGCGGAGGAGCTCGACCTGCGACCCGGCCGGGAGGCGGTGGCGATCGTCAAGTCCACCTCGGTCATGGTCGAGCGGTGATCCGCCGTCATGCCTTCACTGCAGTCCTCCTCGCCGCGTCGGCGCTCGCGCTCGGCTTCCTCGTCCTCCCGCTCGTCGCCATCTACGTGCGCGTCCCTCCGGGCGAGCTGGTCTCCCAGCTCGGTAGCGACGTGGTCGTGGACGCGATCGTCGTCACCGCGAAGGCCACGCTCGTCTCGCAGGCGCTCATCCTCCTCGTCGGGACCCCCGCCGCGTATCTGATCGCCTCCCGCGCGTTTCGGGGCCGGGCGCTCGTCGTCACGCTCGTGGAGCTGCCGCTCGTGCTGCCGCCGGCCGTCGCCGGCATCGCGCTGCTCGCCGCCTTCGGACGACTCGGCCTGCTCGGGAGCACGTTCGAGGCCCTCGGGATCTCCGTGAGCTTCACCCAGGCGGCGGTCGTGCTCGCGGTCACCTACGTCGCCAGCCCCTTCTACCTGCGCCAGGCGATCGCGTCGTTCGAGACGCTCGACCGCTCGCTGCTCGACGCCTCGCGCACGCTCGGGGCCGGGCCGGCCCGCACGTTCTTCCGGATCGCGCTGCCGCTCGCGTCGCGCGGCCTCGCCGCGGGCCTGGCCCTCTCCTTCGCCCGCGGCATCGGCGAGTTCGGGGCGACGATCATGTTCGCCGGCAGCCTCCAGGGCGTCACGCAGACCGTCTCGCTCGCCATCTACGCTCAGTTCGACCTCGACTTCGACGTCGCGCTCGCGCTCGGCGGCCTGCTCGTCCTCGTCAGCGCCGCCATCCTCCTGATCGCCAAGCTCGTCCCCGCATGGACACGCTCGACCTCGACATCGCTCTCCCCCTTCGCTCGTTTCGGCTCGAGCTAGCGGCCGCGGTCGGGCGCGAGACGTTCGCGCTCGTCGGGCCCTCCGGCGCGGGCAAGACCAGCGCGCTGCGCACTGTCGCCGGGCTGGCCCGGCCGGAACGCGGGCGGATCGCGCTCGGCGGGCGGGTCCTCTTCGACGCGGCGGCCGGGATCGACCGGCCGCCCGAGGAGCGGCGCGTCGGCTACGTCTTCCAGGAATACGCGCTCTTCCCGCACATGAGCGTCGAGCAGAACGTCGCCTACGCCGGCGGCAGGGCCGCCGGGGAGCTGCTCGAGCGCTTCCACCTCACGCCGCTCGCGAAGGCCCACCCCGCAGAGCTCTCCGGCGGGGAGCGCCAGCGCGTCGGGCTCGCCCGGGCGCTCGCCCGCGATCCCGACGTCCTGCTCCTGGACGAGCCGATGTCCGCGCTCGACTCGCACACCCGCGCGGGCGTGCGGGCCGAGCTGCGCCGGAACCTCGACGACCTCGACCTCCCGGTCCTGCTCGTGACCCACGACTTCCAGGACGCGGCCCTGCTCGCCGACCGCGTCGGCGTCCTCGTCGAGGGCCGCCTGCTCCAGGTGGGGACGCCGGGCGAGCTGATCGCGGCCCCCGCCGACCCCTTCGTCGCCAGCTTCACCGGTGCGAACATCTTCTCCGGCCGCGCCCGCCCCGGCCCGGACGGGCTCACCGAGGTCGCCGCCGCCGCCGGCAGCGTCGTCTACTCGGTCGACGCAGCGCTCGGGCCGGTCTCCGTGGTCGTCTACCCATGGGAGGTGGCGATCGCGCGCGACCTGCCGGAGGACTCGTCGCTCAACCACGTCCGCGGGCCGATCACGTCGCTCGTCCGCATCGGGAACCGCGCCCGCATCCAGGTGGGCACGCTCGTCGCCGAGGTGACGACCGCCTCGGTCGAGCGGCTCGACCTGAAGGAGGGCGAGCCCGTCGTCGCCTCCTTCAAGGCGGCCGCGACCCGCCTCGTCTCGCAGGGCCCGGGCTGACGCCGCTCAGCGCAGTCGCTCGAGGTCGCGCTCCGCGCGCGAGACGGCGGCGCGGCGGCTCTCGAGCTCGCGCTCGGCGGCCTCCAGCTCGCGCTGCCGCCCCTTGACCTGGCGCTCGGCCGCGGTGAGCGCCTCGCCGGCCTCCCGCAGCCGGCCCTCCGCCTCGCGCCGCTTCCGGCTCCGGGGGTCCTCCGTCGGCGCCTTCCTCGCGGACTTCCCCTTCCCCGCGGCCGCGAGCGCCGCGACGCCGAACCCGGTCGCCTGCTCCTCCCTCTCGAGCCTCCCGGCCCGCACGCGCTCGCCGACGGACTCGTCGACCACGGCCGCGTGGAGCGTCTCCCGCACCCGGTCGGCGACCGCCTCGCTGGGCGGGTGCCCGGCCTCCTCGAGGAGCGTCCGGGCCGCGCCCACCAGCTCCTCGATCGCCGCCCGCTCGTCGTCCCTCGCCTGCTCGAGCGCCTCGGGGCCGTCGGCCGCCCGCAGGCGCTCCCCGGCCGTGAACAGACCGCGCAGGCGCATCCTCTCTCGACGGGCGAGCTGGTTGACCGCCCAGGCGGCCACCGTCGGCTTGCGGAGCGCCTTCACCTCGTCCGCGGTCTCGCGGTCCCCCTCCTCGCGGAGCGAGCGGGCGAGCTCGTCGCGGCGCTTCACGAACTCGCCGGGCGCGGCCGCGTAGAGCCCGTCGATCGCCGCGTCCAGACTCGTCTTGGCCACGGCCGCAGGCTACTGGCTCTCGCAGCGCGCCTTGATCCCTCGCAGCATCGCCGAGGCGTTCAGGTAGTCACCGACCGAGATGAGCGGCCCGAGGAGGAGCCGTGCTGCCGGCGGCTCGGTGCGCCCGCGGGCGCGGATGAGAAGCCGCGTCCGCCCCTCGCCCGCGGGCCGGAGGACGAACGCCCACGTGAACTCGTTCGCGCGCATCGGCGCGAGCACATGCCTCGTCGAGTGGAGCACGAGCGCGTGCCCCGGCGCCATTTCGCTGACGGTGAAGTACACGGACCAGTCGCGGCTGTCGGGCACCCTGTCGCCGACCCCGAGCTCCTGGAGCTCGAGGACGATCGTGTCGGCGCTCCGCTCCCCGATCCCCCACTGGAGCCGGTCGAGCCGGTGCGGCGTGTACCAGCCGGCCCGGAACGCGGGGAAGCCCATCTGGACGATCCAGGGCCAGACCAGCTCGGGCGGCCGCCGGATCGTGATCGCCCGCGTCGACTCCCAGGTGGGGTCGGCGACGACCTCGTCGCCCGGGAGCGGCCCGCGGACCTCGTCCGTCGTCGCTCCCGACCGCCGGCCGGCGCGCCGGACACCGAGCGCGACTGCTGCGGCCCCGGCGAGCGGCACGAGCAGGCGTCTCCTCACCAGCCGGCGAGCTCGCTGACGACCTTGGCGACGACGGCGGTGTACAGGCGACCTCGTCCCCGCTCGTCGCCGGGGAACGACGGCGGGGAGCGCTCAGCAAGTGCCATCATCCGCGCGAAAGCCTCGGCGGTGAGGGAGGTCCGTCAGAGGAGGCCTCGCAGCCAGCCGCCGTCGACCGCGAAGGCTCCTCCGGTGATGTACCCGGCGCGCTCGGAGGCGAGGAACGTGGCCAGCGCCGCGAACTCGTGTGGCTCGGCGAGGCGGCCCAGAGGGATCGACGCCTCGAGCCGCTCCTGGATCACGGCGACATCGACGCCCTCGCGCTCGGCGTTCGCCCGGTTCAGGTCGGTGACCCGCTCTGTCGCCGTGTAGCCCGGGAGGATCGTGTTCACCGTGATGCCGGCAGTCGCCACCTCCCGGGAGAGCGTCTTCGCATAGCCGGTGACCGCCGCGCGCAGGCTGTTGGAGAGGATGAGGTTGTCGACCGGCTGCTTCACGGCGATCGAGGTGACGCAGAGGATCCGGCCCCAGCCGGCCGCCTTCATCGCGGGGAGCGCCGCCGTCGCCAGCTCGACGGTGCTCCTGAGGAGGAGCGCCGTGGCGCTGTCCCAGTCCTCGAGCGAGAGCGTGTCGTGCGAGCCGGCGCGGGGCCCGCCCGTGTTCGTGACGAGGACGTCGATCCTGCCGAAGCGCTGGAGCGTCTCCTCGACGACGCGTGTCGGCTCGCCCGCGACCGCGAGGTCGGCCGGCACCGCGAGCACGTCCGGCCCCAGCTCGCCGGCGGCGGCCGCCAGGCCTTCGGGGTCGCGCGCGCAGACCGCGAGCGCGGCCCCTTCGGCAGCGAGCTCGACGGCGATCGCTCGGCCGAGCCCGCGGCTCGCGCCGCAGACGAGGGCGACCCTGCCCTCCAGCCCGAGGTTCACTTCTCGCGCAGGTAGGCGTCGGAGCCGTCGAGCCAGTCCTCGCGCGGCGGGGTGAAGATGTCGACGTCGAGCGTGTCCTCGAGCGCCTCCGCCTTGTGCGGCAGCCACGAGGGGATGTGCAGCACCTCGCCGGCGTGGACGTCGACGACCTCGGACCCGTCGTCCCCGAGGAAGAAACGGAGGGTGCCCTCGAGGATGTAGGTGACCTGCTCGTTCTCGTGCGAATGGTGGGGGACGATGCAGCCCTCGTCCAGGTAGACGTGCGCGACCATCACCCGCTCCGTCGAGATCAGACGCCGACCGAGGTCCGGCTTCAGCTTCTCCTTGGGCATGTCCTCCCAGCGGTAGTGCGTGGCTTCCGGGCTGTTCACGCCGTCTCCTCTCGTCTCTTCCGCCGACGTGGCATCGTCTCACACGCAACCGGGTCCGGGCACCGTACGCTTCCCCGTGCACGACGACCGGTTGACCGTCGCCGACAACCCTGGCGAGCACCGGTACGAGGGGTCGCTGGGGGCCGAGGTCGTCGGGGTCGTCGACTATCACCTCCGGCCGGGCCTGATCACCCTCCTCCACACCGAGATCTCCCCCGGGCAGGAGGGGAGGGGCGTCGGCTCCCGGCTCGTCTCTGCCACGCTCGACGACGTGCGCGCCCGCGGGCTCGCCGTCCTCCCGATCTGCCCGTTCGTGCGCGCGTTCATCCACCGGCACCCCGAGTACGCGGAGCTCGTCGGGCCCGGGCCGAGCGCTTGACGACCCGGGAAGCGCCGGACCGAGGTGAACCCGGCACGCGACGGGTCCGGGCCGCCCGCCACCGGGCGGCAGGCGTACACTTTCGGGCATGGGAGTCGCGTTCAGCTCCCCCGACTTGCCGCTGACGACGATCACCGCCGTCTACCGCTGCCCGTGCGGTGCGGCCGTCTCCGAGACCGGGCAGCACGCGGGCGAGCTCCCGCCCGGCTGGGAGCGCAGCGCGGGCGGGGGCTGCATCTGCGCGCACTGCGCCGAGCTGCGGCGCCTCGGGAAGCTCCCGCCTATCGCCCCGCCGACCCCCTGAAGCGCGCGGCCGCCTCGGCCTGGTCGACGAGCGGCGGCGGGTACTCGTCGACGCCCCCGTGCTTCCACGGCTCGAAGAGCGCCGGCCCGGACACGTCTGCGAGCTCCTCGACGTACCGGCGCACGTAGGCACCTTCCGGGTCGTGTCGGCGGGCCTGGAGGACCGGGTTGAGGACACGGTTCGGCCGGGTGTCGGCCCCGGTGCCGGCGACCCACTGCCAGTTGCCGGAGTTCTGGGCGACGTCGCCGTCGACGAGCAGGTCGGAGAAGTGGGCCGCGCCGAGCCGCCAGTCCACCTGCAGGTGCTTCGTCAGGAAGGAGCCGGCGACGAGCCGCGCGCGGTTGTGCATCCAGCCCTCGCGCACGAGCTGGCGCATGCCGGCGTCGACGAGCGGGAAGCCGGTGCGCCCCGCCTTCCAGGCGGCGAGCCCGTCGGGGTCGTCGTTCCAGCCTGCGCGCCGGCGGCGGTAGTCGTCCCGGGCCGCCTCGGGCCGGGCCGCCAGCAGCTGGTGGAAGAAGTCACGCCAGGCGAGCTGGCGCAGAAACGGCTCCGCGCCCGGACGCCCCGCCGCGCGCCCGGCGACCTCCCGCGCCGACAGGCACCCGAAGTGGAGGTACGGTGAGAGCCGCGAGGTGCCGTCGGCGGCCGGGTCGTCGTGGAGCTCCCCGTAGCGGGCGAGCCCCGAGCGCAGCCAGCGGGCAAGCCGCGCGCGGCCCTCCCCCTCCCCGCCCACGGGCAGCTCGGAGGCCGGCTGGCCGCAGGCGAGGTCGGCGAGTGCGGGCAGCCGGCCCGCCGCGAGGCCGGCCGGCGTCGAGAGGCGGCGCGGTGCCCGCCGCACCGGCCGCAGCTCGGCCTCGGACCAGCGTCGCCAGTAGGGCGTGAAGACGCGGAAGTGGTCTCCCCCGGCCGGCACGAGCTCGCCGGGGGGGACGACGGTGACGCCGGGGAGCGCCCGCACCTCGACGCGCCCGGCCGCCAGGTGGCGCTCGCGCGCCTGCGCGTAGCCGCTCACGTCCGCGCTCAGCATGACTGCCTCGGCCCCGGTCTCCGCCGCCACCGCCATCGTCTGAGCGACGACGTCGCCGCGCCTGACGACCAGCGTGCCGCCGAGGTCGCGCAGCGACCGCCGCAGGTTCACCAGCGAGTCGAGGAGGAAACGAACGCGATTCGGCCGCGCGAGGCCCGAGCCGAGGATCCCGTCGTCGAGGACGAAGAGCGGCACGACCCGCTCGGCGGCGGCCGCGGCCTCGGCGAGCGCCGGGTGGTCGTGCACGCGCAGATCGCGGGTGAAGAGGACGACCGCGGTGCGCACGCCTAGGCGACGATCTCCGCCGCCTCCCCGTCGAGGCGCGCCAGCCGCGGTACGACGTCGAGCACGCTTTCGCGGGCGCACCAGGCGATGTCGTCGCCGAGCCGGGCGTGCTCGGGGTTTTCCGAGGCGCCGAGGCCCGCCTCCGCGCTCGGGAACGAGTGCGCGAGGCGGACGGCCGCCTCCGCCGCGTCCGAACGCTCCCCGCCGAGCAGCGCCGCGAGCCGGCCGGCGCAGTAGGCGTCGTCGATGGTGAAGCGCCCCTGGAGCCCTGCGCAGACGACCTCCACGTCGACGCCGGCGGGCACCGCGGCCGCCACCGCGGCAAGGTTCATGATGCTGCCGACGAGGACGGTCTCCGCGCTCGCGGCGGCCGCCAGGATCGCCCGGGTCCCGTTCGTCGTCGTCAGGACGAGCGTCTCGCCCCGCGGCTCTGCGAACTCCCGGGGGGAGTTCCCGAGGTCGAAGCCGGGGATCGCGACGGCCATCCGCTCGCCCGCGAGCACGGCGTCGCCGAGCCGGTCGCGGAGAGCGACGGCCTCCTCGACCTCGGCGCAGCAGAGGACGCGCTGATAGCCGGAGGCGAGCGCCTGGGCGATCGTCGAGGTCGCCCGGAGGACGTCGACGACGATGGCCGTGGGCGCGCGCTCGGCCTCCGCCGGCGTGAAGGCGACGTGCACGCGCATCGGCTCGTGACCTTACACGGCCCGGCTACGATGGCTCGAATGGCCACACCGGAGCAGACGCAGACGCGGACGTGCTACCGGCATCCAGGGCGCGAGACGGCGGTCAGCTGCTCCAACTGCGGCCGGCCGATCTGCACGGACTGCATGGTGTACGCGGCGGTCGGGATCAAGTGCCCCGACTGCGCCGGCCGCCCGGGCGGCGCGCAGGCGGCCACCCAGCGCGTCGGCCGTGCGGCCCGCTCGGGGGCGGGCGCGCTCGTGACGAAGACGCTGATCGCGATCAACGTCGTCGTCTACCTGATCTCGGTCGCACAGGGGAGCGGAGGCCTCTCGCCGGCGCGGTCGTTCATCAACCGCTGGGCCCTGAACGGCTTCGCGGTTTCGGACGGCGAGTGGTACCGGCTGGTCACCGGGGCGTTCCTGCACGCGAGCCTCATCCACCTCGGCTTCAACATGCTCATGCTCTGGTGGTTCGGCCGCGCGCTCGAGAACGCGCTCGGCCGGGCGCGCTTCCTCGGCATCTACACGGTCAGCGCTCTCGCGGGCGCCGCCGGCGCCCTCCTTCTGAGCGGGGAGTTCGTGAACACCGTCGGCGCCTCCGGCGCCGTGTTCGGGATCCTCGGCGCCGGCCTCGTCCTCGAGCGCCGGGAGATCTACGTGTTCGGGGGCGCCGCCATCTTCGTGGTCGTTCTCAACATCGTCTTCACGTTCACCGTCTCGAGCATCTCGATCGGAGGCCACCTGGGCGGCCTGATCGGAGGCGCCCTCTCGATGCTCGCGCTCTCCGTCGCCGGACGGCACCCGATCCACGGGCGGCTCGACGCGCTCTCCTTCCTGCTGCTCGCGGGGCTGGCCGCGGCCAGCGTGCTCGTCGCCTACCTCGCGGTCCGCGGCTACTCCTAGCCGCCGACCTGCACGGCGGTGACGCCACGCTCGGCGAGCGCCGCCTGGGCAGCGGCGAGACGCGCCAGCGGCACCCGGTACGGGGAGCAGGAGACGTAGTCGAGCCCCAGGCCGTGGCAGAAGGCAACCGAGCGCGGGTCGCCTCCGTGCTCGCCGCAGATGCCGAGCTTGATCCCCGCGTCGACCTCCCGCGCCCGCTCCACCGCGATCCGCATCAGGTCGCCCACCCCGCTCGTGTCCAGCGTCTCGAACGGGTTCGTGTCGAGGATCCGATCCTCGAGGTAGCGGGTGAGGAACTTGCCCTCCGCGTCGTCGCGGGAGAAGCCGAGCGTCGTCTGCGTCAGGTCGTTCGTGCCGAAGCTGAAGAAGTCCGCCTCGGCAGCGATCTCGTCGGCGCGGACGCAGGCGCGCGGCAGCTCGATCATCGTCCCGACGTGGTAGTCGAGCTCGCGCGAGGCCTGTTCGAGCTCGGCCGAGGCGGTGTCGAGCGTGAGCGCCCGCAGCCGCCGGAGCTCTTCCGCGAAGCCGACGAGCGGGGTGCATGATCTCGACGAGCGGGGCGTCCCCGCTCCGCTCGCCGACGGCGAGTGCCGCGCGCACGATCGCCCGCACCTGCATCTCGTAGATCTCCGGGTACATGAGCCCGAGGCGGCAGCCGCGCGTCCCGAGCATCGGGTTCGCCTCGCGGAGCCCGCGGATGCGGCGTGCCATCTCCTCCGACTCGGCCTCCTCGAGCGCCGGCAGGAACTCGTGCAGCGGCGGGTCGAGGAGCCGGATCGTCACGGGCTGGCCGGCCATCGCCTCGAAGATCCCCTCGAAGTCGTCCTGCTGGAGCGGCAGCAGCCGGTCGAGGGCCTCCCGCCGCTCCTCCTCCGTCGAGGCGAGGATCATCGCCTGCATGAGGGGCAGGCGCTCCTCGGCCATGAACATGTGCTCCGTCCGGCAGAGGCCGATGCCCTCGGCGCCGAACTCGCGCGCGCGCGCCGCGTCCTCGGGCGTGTCGGCGTTCGCGCGAACGCGCAGGCGGCGGATCTCGTCGGCCCAGCCGAGGAGCGTCTCGAAGCGCTCGTCGATCTGCGGCGGGACGAGCGGCACCTCGCCGACGATCACGTCGCCGGAGCCGCCGTCGATCGTGAGCACGTCGCCCTCGGCCAGCTCCCGCGCGCCGAGGCGGATCCGCCCGCGACCCAGGTCGATCGTCAGCGCCTCGCAGCCGGAGACGCACGGCTTGCCCATCCCCCGCGCGACGACCGCGGCGTGCGAGGTCATGCCGCCGTGCGCGGTCAGGACGCCCTTCGCCTCGATGATCCCGTGGATGTCGTCCGGGAGTCGTCTCCGTGCGGACGAGGACGACGCCTCGCCCGCCCGGCCCGCTCCTGCGCCCGGTCGGCGTCGAGGACGATCTTCCCGGTCGCGGCGCCGGGTGAGGCGTTCAGTCCCTTCGCGGCCACCTCGTATCGACGCCCGGGTCGATGCGCGGGTGGAGCAGCTGGTCGAGCTGCCCTGGGTCGATGCGGGCCACGGCCTCCTCCTCGCGAGAGCAGGCCCTCGCCGACCATGTCGAGCGCGATCCGGAGCGCCGCCGCGGCCGTCCGCTTTCCGGTGCGGGTCTGGAGGATGTAGAGCGTCCCCTCCTCGACCGTGAACTCGATGTCCTGCATCTCGCGGTAGTGCTCCTCGAGGCGGGCCATCGTCGCCGCCAGCTGGTCGTACGCCTCGGGGAACCGCTGCCGCATGGCCGCGATCGGCTCCGGCGTGCGGATGCCGGCGACGACGTCCTCGCCCTGGGCGTTCACGAGCAGCTCTCCCCAGGGCCCAGGCTCGCCGGTCGAGGGGTCGCGGGTGAAGGCGACCCCGGTGCACGAGCCCTCGCCCTTGTTCCCGAAGACCATCTGGACGACGTTCACGGCGGTGCCGAGGTCGTCGGGGATGCCGTTCGCGCGGCGGTAGACCTTCGCGCGCGGCGTGTCCCAGGAGTCGAAGACGGCGGTGATGGAGCGCTCGAGCTGGTCGCGCGCAGCCTGCGGGAAGGGCGCGTCGGCATGCTCGGCGTAGATGCGCTGGAAGCGCCCGGTCAGCTCGCGCAGGTCGGCAGCGTCGAGCTCGACGTCCTGCGCGACTTCCCGCTCCGACTTGAGCGCGCCGAGCTCCCGCTCGAACAGCTGCCCGTCGACCCCGGCGACGACCTCCCCGAACATCTGCAGGAGCCGCCGGTAGGCGTCGAAGGCGAACCGCTCGTTGTTGGTCGCGCGCGCGAGGCCCTCGACCGCATCGTCGTTGAGGCCGAGGTTCAGGATCGTGTCCATCATCCCGGGCATCGAGATCGCCGCGCCCGAGCGCACGGAGACGAGGAGCGGGTCGTCGTGGTCGCCGAAGCGCTTCCCGCTCGCCTGCTCCAGCCGGGCCACGGCCTCGCCGACCTCCTCGCCGAGCCCCGCCGGCGGCCCGCCGCCGCGCATGTACTCGCGGCACGCTTCCGTCGTCACCGTGAAGCCGGCCGGGACGGGCAGCCCGATCGCGGTCATCTCGGCCAGGCCGACGCCCTTGCCGCCGAGCAGCTCGCGGCCCAGGTCCCCACCCGCGGAGAAATCGTAGACGTACTGCGTACCCATGCCCTGGACTCGGATTCTCCCATCGGAGGCGATCCCATGCACGGACAGGATCCCCCGGCAGGGGAATAGCGCCCTCCGCGGCCCTCCACCATTGTCAGACAGCGGGTCAGGCAGACGCGGGGCGCCGCAGCCTACGTCTCGGCCCAGAGAGAGGCGGTCGTGGCACCACGGGCCGCCTCTTCCTTTAACGAGCTTCGTGTCAGCGGCCTCCGCTCGCGCGCCGGTGGGCGAACCACTCGATCAGGCGGATGCCGACCCAGACCGGCGTCAGGAGCACGTAGAAGACGAAGAGACCGAGCGCGAGGAGGAACAGCCAGAAGGGCCACCAGTACCAGGCGATGGGCGGCTTCGGCCTCATCGTTGCGACTCCGCCTCGAGCCGGCGCTCCTCGACGAGGCGCACGATCCGCCGGGCGGTCTCTTCGATGGCGAGGTTGGAGACCTCGATCACGGGGCAGCCGAGGCGCTTGTGCACGGACGCCGCGTACTCGAGCTCCTCGTAGATCTCGGCCAGGTCGGCGTAGCGCCCGCCGCCGCCCATGCCCCGCGCGCGCTCGCCCCGGATCGCCGCGAGCGCGTCTGCGTCGATGGTGAGACCGACGACCTTTGCCCGGTCGACCTTCCACAGCTCCGCCGGCGGCTCGATGCCCTTCACGATCGGCACGTTGGCCGTCCGGTACCCGAGATACGCGAGGTACATGGAGAGCGGGGTCTTCGAGCTGCGCGAGACGCCGACGAGGACGATGTCCGCCTCCGCGAGCCCGCGGGTGCCGGCGCCGTCGTCCGAGCGGACGGCGAACTCGATCGCCGCGATCCGCTTGAAGTAGCTCGAGTCGAGAACCGTGCGCGCGCCCGCCCGGCGCGTGGCCGGCGCGCCCGAGACGCGGGCGACGGACTCGATCGGCTGCGCGAGAAGGTCGCAGTAGTGGAGGCGGTAACGGCGGCAGAGCGCCCGCATCGCCTCGCGCAGCTCGGGCTCGACGAGCGTGAAGATGACGACCGCGCGGCGCCCGCGGGCGCGCTGGGCGGCCAGGTGGGCGTCCTCGATGCCCGCGATGCGCGGATGCCGGACGACCTCGAACTCCTGGCTGGGGAACTGCGCCTCCACGGCCTCGACGACCCGCGCAGCCGTCTCTCCAGTCGAATCCGAGACGACGTGCAGCTCGACGGGATCGGCCATGCCTAGCGCGGGATCTGCGAGAGGTCGCCGAGGACGCCGACGGCGTCGCGGACGTCGAGCAGGAGGCGAAGGCGGTTGGCCCGGACGGCGGGATCCTCCGCCATCACGAGCACCTCGTCGAAGAAGCGGTCGACCGGGGGCCCGAGCTCGGCCGCGGCGGCGATCGCCGCCTCGAAGTCCCGCTCCGCGACGGCCGTCTCGATGCGCGGCGAGGCCTCGGCGAGGACGTCGATCAACGCCTTCTCGGCGGAGTCGCCGGCCAGCGCCGGATCGAGCGTCGCGGCCGCGCCGTCGGCCTTCCCGGCCAGGCGGTTGGCACGGTCGAAGGCGACGTAGGCGCGGTCGAACTGCTCCGAGGACGCCTCCGCGGCGAGGGCCCGCGCCAGGGCCGCGACGCCGCCCAGCTCGGTGACCCCGCCTGCGCGCGCCGCGCGCACGAACTCGACGGGAACGTCGAGGACGCCCTCGAGCCGCTCGAAGACGAACTCGACGACGTCCGCGGGATCCTCCGTGACCTCGGCCTGCTGCTGGACGAGGAGCCCGAGGTCGCGCCCGACGAGCCCGCCGAGGTCGATCTCGAGCCCGCCCTCGACGGCGAGCCGGCAGAGCCCGATCGCCGCCCGGCGGAGGCCGTGCGGGTCGCGGGACCCGGTCGCCCGCTGGCCGAGCGCGAAGGCGACCGTCAGGTTGTCCACCTTCTCGGCGGCGGCGAGGACCCGGCCGGGCTCGGTGTGGGGCAGCGTGCCCTCGGCCGAGTCGGGGAGGTACTGCTCCTCGATCGCGGCGCAGACTCCCTCCGGGAAGCCCGCGAGCCGCGCGTACTCGGCGCCGATGTGGCCCTCGAGGTCGGGGAACTCGCGGACCAGCTCGGCGGCCTGGTCGGCCTTGGCGAGCCGAGCGGCCTCCCGCGAGGCCTCGCCGCCGCCGAGGGCGGCCACGAGCTCCTGGAGCCGGGCGGCCTTGTCGGCGAAGCTTCCCGCCCCGGCCACGAAGGTGATCGACCCGAGCGCGGCCGCCAGCTTCTCGATCCCCCTGGCGACGTCCCGCTCGAACGTGAAGTGTGCGTCCTCGAGGCGCCCTTCGAGGACACGCTCGTTCCCGGCCACCACGACCTCCGGCACGCCGCCGTTGGCCACGAAGGCGAAGCGCGCGCCCTTCAGCGGAAAGTAGCGCTGGTGCGACTGCATCGCCGTCTCGACGACCCGCGGCGGCAACTCGAGGAAGCGCTCGTCGAAGCGGCCCTCGAGGACGACCGGGGCCTCGACGAGGAACACGACCTCCTCGATCACGCTTGCCGGGTCGCGCCAGCCGCCGATCGCGTCGAGGCCCTCGAGGATCAACCGCCGCCGCTCGTCCTGCTCCGGCTCGACCCCGGCGGCCCTCAGTGTCTCCACGTACTCGTCGGCCTTGACGAGCTCGACCTCGCCGCCGGTGAAGCGGTGCCCGTAGGTGAGATGACCCGACTCGACGCCGGCCACCGCGAGCTTGATCGTCTCCTTGTCGAGCTTCGAGCAGAGCCAGCGCACGGGCCGCGAGAAGCGCAAGCCGTCCTTCTCCCAGGCCATCGACTTGCCGAACGCAAGACCCTCGACGATCGCGGCGAGCTTTTCGGGGAGAGCCTCGGAGATGGGCCGGCCCGGCACGACGACGCCGAGGAAGCCGTCACGGACCTCGAGGTCGTCCTCCGCGACGCCCTGCTTCTTGGCGAAGCCCGCGGCCGCCTTTTCACGCAGGTGCTCCGGCGGCCCCTGCACCCAGCGGTCCGGCTCGCGCTCGGCCACGTCCGGGACGAGGAGCGCCAGCCGCCGCGGCCCGACCAGCGCGTCGCCGGCCCCGAGCTCGGGCAGCCAGCGCTCGCGGAGCTGCGCCTCGGCCTCGCGGCAGGCCGACGCGGGCAGCTCCTCGCACCCGATCTCAAACAGCAGGCTCGGCAAGGGACTCCACGTAGAGCTCGGCGACGCGCCGGGCGAGGTTGCGGACGCGGCCGATGTAGGAGGCGCGCTCCGTCGCCGAGATCGCCCCGCGGGCGTCGAGCAGATTGAAGGCGTGCGAGCACTTCAGCACCTGGTCGTAGGCGGGCAGCGGCAGCCCGCCCTCGACGAGCTCGCGGCACTCGGCCTCGTGCTCGCCGAAGCGGCGCACGAGCGTCTCGACCGGGGCCGTCTCGAAGTTGTAGATCGACCACTGGCGCTCGTTCTCCCGGTAGACGTCGCCCCAGGTGACGCCGGGCGCCCACTCGAGCTCGAAGGCGCTGCGCTTGTCCTGGAGGAACATCGCGAGCCGCTCGAGCCCGTAGGTGATCTCGGCCGGGATCAGGTCGAGCTCGAGCCCGCCGAGCTGCTGGAAGTAGGTGAACTGCGTCACCTCCATGCCGTCCACCCACACCTCCCAGCCGAGGCCCCACGCCCCGAGCGTCGGTCCCTCCCAGTCGTCCTCGACGAGACGCACGTCGTGCTGCTGGAGGTCGATGCCGACCGCCTCGAGCGAAGCGAAGTAGCGGTCGAGGACGTCGGCCGGCGCCGGCTTCAGGATCACCTGGTACTGGTAGTAGTGCTGGAAGCGGAACGGGTTCTCGCCGTAGCGCCCGTCGGTCGGACGGATGGAGGGCTCGACGTAGGCGACGTTCCAGGGCTCGGGGCCGAGCGAGCGCAGGAACGTGGCCGGGTTGAACGTGCCCGCGCCGACCTCGGTGTGGTACGGCTGCATGAGGACGCAGCCCTCCTCCGCCCAGTAGCCCTCGAGCCGGGCGATCATCTCCTGGAACGTCGGCGCGCTCATCGAGCGGACATGCTACGGGAGCCGCTCCATCGCCTTCCCGTCCGGGCGGCCGAAACCGACGCGCGCGTAGAGCTCGTGCGCAGCGGACGTGTGCAGGATCCACCGCGGCTCGCCGCAGGGCCCGTTCTCGACCAGCTCGCGGACGAGCTCGACCCCGAGGCCGCGGCAGCGGTGCTCGGGGAGGACGTCGAGGTCGGCGAGGTCGACGTAGGAGACGCCGTCGGGGAGGCGGGCCGCCCCCTCCGCGCCTGAAGCTGGGGCGCAGAGCTCCGAGGCCGGGTGGCGCTCAGGCGGTGAGCGTCCGCAAGCGGAAGCCCCCGTGCTCCTCGTACGAGGCACCGATCACGCGGAGGCACTGGCCGAGCGCGTCCTCGCCGAGCCCGAGCCCGCGGGCCCCCGCCAGCGGCTGCTCCAGGAGCGCGCGGAGACCGAGGAACCCCGCCTCCGAGACCGGGAGCGCGCCCTCCGAGCACTCCCGGCAGACCGCCCCGCCCGCCCGGGCCGAGAAGGCCACGAGCGGGCTCGCCTCGCCGCACGCGGCGCAGCTGGCCAGATGCGGCAGGTAACCGGAGAGCCACAGGAGCTTCAGCTGGAAGGAGAGAACGAGCGGTTCGAGCGCGGGCTGCGCCGGCAGCTCCGCCTCCACGTCGTCGAGGAGGTCGAGGAAGCGCGTGAGCGCGTGGAATGCGGGCGGCTGCGCCTCCTCCTCGACGAACAGCCTGAGCACGGCCTCCAGGCCGATGTGCCCCACGGCCAGCCGATACGGGTCGGTGCGAGCGCGGTCGTGGGAGCGGACGAGCTCCGCGCCGCGCACCGTGTGCAGGTCTCCGCGGCCCTCGTGGAGCAGGAGCTCGGCATGCGAGAGCGGCTCCAGGCGCGCGCCGAAGCGGGAGCGCGTCTTGCGGACGCCTTTGGCGATCGCGCCGACCCTCCCCTTCGCCAGCGTGTAGAGGTGCAGGACGCAGTCGGCCTCGGAGAAGCGGATGGAGCGGAGCACGACCGCCTCGGTCGTGAGCGTGCGCGACGACATCGGCAGCCAGTCTAGTCCCGGGCTCGGGGGAATCCGGCGCGCGGGGCGGGCGTTCTCCCTGGTCGTGGCCAGGATCGAGGTGTACACGACGGCCTGGTGCGGCTATTGCGACCGGGCGAAGGCCCTCCTCGAGGCCCGCGGGCTGCCCTACGAGGAAGTCCGGGTCGATGACGACCCGGCGTTCCGGGCACGGCTCCTCGGCCTGACCGGACGGTGGACCGTCCCGCAGATCCTCATCGAGGGCCGGCCGATCGGCGGCTTCGTCGAGCTCCGCGAGCTCGACCGTCGCGGTCTCCTCGACGAGCTCGCGGTCTAGACGGAGGTCTCGGCGAGCTGGAGTAGGAGCCTCCCGGCTCCCAACGGCGACTGCTCAGGTCGGCGACGAACTCGCCACCGTGCGTCACGAGCACGGAGAGCGCGAGCGCGGGAACGACCCCCATGAAGACGATGAACCCCGCCCAGGCCCAGGAGTACGCTACCCCGAGCCCGACGGCCAGGGCAACATAGGATCCGTACAGGGTCAGACGTCCCATGGGTCAAGGGTACCCGGTGTGAGCCCGGCTCACCGCTCGGCGGCGAGGCGCTCGGCGAGGTACCGAAGCGCGAGCGGGTACCGGTACTCGATGGCCATGTGCGTCCCCTCGAACAGCTCGAAGCGCACGTCCGCGACGCCGACGTCCTCGAGCGCCCGGCGAAACGCCTCGGCGCCGAGGTCGAGGTAGTACTCGTCCCGGCGGCCGGCGTCGATGTAGACGCCGCGGAGCCCCAGGAGCGACGCCGACCGCCGGACGGCCATGCGCACCGGGTCCCAGTCCAGCCAGCGCTGCCACACGGACGGAATCACCTCGCCGGTCACCGTGTCGAAGGGCAGCCGCACAGTCCCGTCCGGATCGGCCGAGTAGCAGGCGGCCATGCACCACGCGTTCAGGAGGACGGCGTCGCTCTCCTTCGCGAGCGCCGGACGCGAGCGGAAGTCCTCCCAGAAGCGGTCGTACGAGCCCTCGTAATCGTCGCGAAGCGCGCGTGCGGCCTCCCGGAACTCGGGCAGGTAGCAGGTCTCGAAGAGCGCGTCCCCGGCGTGGGTCGCGAGAGCCCCGAACAGGTCCGGTCGCAGCATCGGGGTCACCATCGCGCCGTAGCCGCCGCTCGACTTGCCGGCAATCCCGCGGTGCTCGGCCTCCGGAAGCGTGCGGAAGGTGGCGTCGACCCACGGAACGACCTCGTCGCAGAGGTAGGTGTGATAGTTGCCGGTCGCGGGCGAGTCGAGGAACTGGCTGCCGCCGAGCGACGTCCAGGCGTCGACCCAGACGACGATCGTGGGCGGGGCCTCGCCGGCCGCGAAGAGCCCGTCCGCGAGCTCCGGGAAGTTGCGCCGGAAGGGCGAGCGGTTGCGCCACATGTCCAGCTGGCCCGTGAGGCCCTGGATCAGGTAGACGGCTGGATACCGGCGCTCGGGCTCGTCGTCGTACCCGGGCGGCAGGTACACCCAGAGGGGGCGCTCGTGCGGGTCGCCGAGCGGGTTCCCGCGCAGGGCGGCGCTATCGATGACGACTTCCTCGAACCGCCCGGCGGGCTCGAACGACCACGGCTCCATGCGGCCTCGATCCTAGCCAGCAGGCTGGCAGGTCGGGCAGTACCAGGTTCCGCGCCCGGCCACCCGCGTCTTCGCGATCGGCGTCCCACAGCGCTCGCACGGCTCGCCCTCCCGCCCGTAGACGCGGAACTCGTGCTGCATCCGGCCACGCGACCCGTCGGCCCCGCGGTAGTCGCGGAGGGTCGCCCCCTGGCGCTCGATCCCGAGCCGGAGGGCCGTGCGAACACCGGCGCGCAGCTCGACGACCTGGCCATCGTCCAGTTCGCCCGCCGCCCTCAGCGGGTTGATCCTCGCGTACCAGAGCGCCTCGTCCGCGTAGATGTTCCCGACACCGGCGGCCGCGCGCTGGTCGAGGAGCGCGGCCTTCACCGGCGCCCGCCGGCCGGCGAGCGCGCGCCCGAGCCCCGCCGCCGTGAAGGCGCGGCCGAGCGGCTCGACGCCCAGCCGGCGGGCTGCGAAGTACCCCTCGAGCTCGCCCGGCTCGAGCAGGTCCCAGGTGCCGAACCGCCGGACGTCGCGGTAGACGAGGCGGGAGCCGTCGTCCAGCCCCATCACCGCCCGCACGTGCGGGTCGTCCTCGCCCCCCGCGGGCGCCGGGTGGAGAACGTTCCCGGTCATCCGCAGGTGGACGAGGAGCTGGCGGCCGCTCGCGAAGCCGACGACGAGGTACTTGCCCCGCCGGCGGACGTCGGCGATCGACTCCCCCTCGAGGGCCGCGGCCACGAGCTCGGGCGGCTCGGGCCGCGTAAGCCGCGCGTCCCGGATCTCGACCGTTTCCAGCGTCCGTCCTCGCAGGCCGGGCGCGAGCCTCGAGCGGATGGTCTCGACCTCGGGCAGCTCCGGCATCCGTCGAACCGCGTGCAGGCTCAGGCGAGGACGTCGAGGACGATCGGCCTCCGCTCCGGCGCCTCGCCCCCGATCCGGTAGCAGGCCTCGACCTCCGCGACGGCGCGAGCCGCCGCGTCCTCGTCCCGGGCGTGGATTTCGGCGAGCGGCGCCCCGGTCTCGACGCGGTCGCCTCGCTTCGCGAGGCAGACGACGCCGACCGCGTGGTCGATCGCGTCCTCCTTGCGCAGTCGCCCCGCGCCGAGGTGGACGGCAACGAGGCCGAGGTCGGCGGTGGCGATCGACTCGACGAACCCGGCTGCCGGCGCCGGTACCTGACGGACGATGCCCGTCCGCGGCAGCACGCTGCGGTCGGGGTCGCCTCCCTGCGCGCGCACCCAGCGGTCGTAGAACTCCCGAGCGGCACCGCTCCGGAGGGCCTCGGCCGCCCGGCGGCCGCCCTCCTCCAGATCGACGCCCAGGTCGGAGAGGGCGAGGAGCTGGGCGGATGTGCTCACGGCCAGATCGGTGAGGTCGGGCGGCCCGGCGCCCTCGAGCGTGTCGAGCACCTCGGCGAGCTCGAGCGCGTTCCCGACGGCCCGGCCCAGGGGCTGATCCATGTCGGTCAGCTCGCAGACGACCTCCTGGCCCGCGAATCCGCCGAGCTCGACCATGATCCGGGCGAGCTCCCTCGCCTCCTCGAGGGTCCTCCCCCAGGCCCCGTCGCCGACCTTCACGTCGAGGACGACCGCGTCGGCCCCGCCGGCGATCTTCTTCGACATGATCGAAGAGGCGACCAGCGGGCTGATGTCCACCGTCGCGGTCACGTCCCGCAGGGCGTAGAGCTTCTTGTCGGCCGGGACGAGGCGGGCCGTCTGCCCCACGATCGCCATACCCACCCGGCGCACTTGGCGGAGGAAAGAATCGCGGTCGAGCTCGACCCGGAACCCGGGGATCGACTCGAGCTTGTCGAGCGTCCCGCCGGTATGGCCGAGGCCGCGCCCGCTCATCTTGGCGAAGGGGACGCCGCAGGCGGCCACGACGGGGCCCACGACGATGGAGGCCTTGTCGCCGACGCCCCCCGTCGAGTGCTTGTCCACGACCTTGCGGCCGAGGGCGCTCAGGTCGATGGTCTCCCCGCTCCGCACCATCGCGTCCGTCAGGGCATGGGTCTCCGCGGCGGTCATGCCCCTGAAGAACGTCGCCATGCAGAACGCCGCCATCTGGTAGTCGGGCACCTCGTCCCGCGCGAAGGCAAGAACGAGCTCGGCGACCTCGTCCTCGGCAAGCTCCTCGCCGTCGCGCTTCCGCTGGATCAGGTGCGCGACGTCGATCACGGCTGGAGGACCGGGGCGCCGGGGATCCCGCGGCCTGGTGGCTTCCCCCCGAGCCAGGTGTTCACCGTCGCACCGACGTCCGCAAACTCGCCCTCGTGGCGCTGTCCGGCCGCGTTCCTGCCCTCGACGTAGGCGAGGAAGAGCGCATGCTCCCGGGAGTGGTCGGTCGACGGCGTCGTCGGGTCGCAGCCGTGATCGGACGTGAGGACGAGCAGGTCGCCCGGCCGCAGCGCGTCGAGCAGGTCCGGCAGGCGGCGGTCGAAGTCCTGCAGGCAGCGGTGGAAGTTCACCGGGTCGTTGCGGTGGCCCCAGAGCATGTCCGTCTCGACGAGGTTGACGAAGATGAGGCCGGCGTCGATCTCGCGCAAGAGCGTCTCCGTCTGGCGGATGCCGTCGGCGTTCGACTTCGTCGGGAAGGAGTGGTCGATGTCCACGCCGGCGAAGACGTCGTGGATCTTGCCGACGGCGTAGACCTCGTTCCCCGCCTCGCGGACGAGCGTCAGGTAGTTCGGCTGCCGCGGCCTGAGCGACCAGTCGTGCCGGTTGGGCGTGCGGGTGTAGCTCCCGGGCTCGCCGACGAAGGGGCGGGCGATCACGCGCCCGACCGCGTCCTTGTCGGTGAGGATCTCGCGGGCGATCCCGCAGGCCTCGTAGAGCTCGTCGAGCGGAATCGTCTCCTCGTGGGCGGCGACCTGGAAGACCGAGTCCGCCGACGTGTAGACGATCCACTTGCCCGTGCGCTGGTGCTCCTCCCCCAGCTCCTCGATGATCTCCGTCCCGGAGGCCGCCTTGTTGCCGATGACGCCGCGACCCGTGCGGTGGGCGAACTCCTCGATCACCCCGAACGGGAAGCCGTGCGGATAGGTCGGCATGGCCACCGGCGTGACGATGCCCATCAGCTCCCAGTGGCCCGTGGTCGTGTCCTTGCCCTTCGAGCGCTCGAAGAGCCGGCCGGCGATCGCCGGCGCGCCGTCCATGGGCGGACAGCCTTGCAGCTCCTCGACGTTCCCGAAGCCGAGGTTCTCGAGGTTGGGGAGGTCGAGGCCGCCCACGGCCTTGGCGACGTTGCCCAACGTGTCGGACCCTTCGTCGCCGTACTCGGCCGCGTCCGGCAGCTCGCCTGCACCAACCGCGTCCAGCACAATCACGCAGGCGCGCGGCATGCGGCTATTCTACGGCTGCGATGGACACCATCCTCGGCCTCTTCGGCATGGCGGTCTGGATCGCGGGGACGATCGGGATCGCCGCCGGCGTCACCTACGTCGTCGTCAGCATCTTTCCGGGCGACGAGGATCTGAAGCGGAAGACGCAGGAGACGGGCGCGAGCTAGCCGACCGGCTCGAGCGGGAGCGCCTGCTCGAGCGGGGTGAACTCGAGCCCGTGCGCCTCGGCGACGGCCTCGTACGTCAGCTTCCCGTCGACGATGTTGACGCCGCGCGCGAGCGCGCGGTCGCGCGCGACCGCCTCGCGGAGCCCCCAGGTGGCGATCGCCTCGACGTACGGGAGCGTGACGTTCGTGAGCGCGAACGTCGACGTCACGGGAACCGCCCCTGGCATGTTCGCCACGCAGTAGTGGACGATCCCGTCGACCTCGTAGATCGGGTCGGAGTGCGTCGTCGGCCGCGAGGTCTCGAAGCACCCGCCCTGGTCGATCGCGACGTCGACGAGGACGGCGCCTTGCTTGAGGCCGCCGAGCATGTCCCGCGTGATCAGCTTCGGGGCCCGCGCACCGGGGATGAGGACGGCACCGATGATCAGGTCCGCGTCGGCGGCGACCCGCTCGATCTGGAGCCGGTTCGACATCGCCAGCGTGATCCGGCCGTCGAGCATCATCTCCAGGTCGCGCATCCGCTCCACCGACCTGTCCAGCACCCAGACGTCGGCCTGCATCCCGACGGCGATCAGCGCGGCGTTGTAGCCGACGATGCCGCCGCCGAGCACGACGACCTTGGCGGGCGGGACGCCGGGGACGCCTCCGAGGAGGATGCCGCGGCCGCCCTGGGCCTTCTCGAGGGCCCACGCCCCCATCTGCGTGGCGAGCCGCCCCGCGACCTCGCTCATCGGCGCGAGGAGCGGCAGCCTGCCGTCGTCGGCCTCCACGGTCTCGTAGGCGACGCAGCTCGCGCCGCTCGCGAGTAGGGCTCGGGTCAGCTCGTCGTGGGCGGCGAGGTGAAGGTACGTGAAGAGGATCTGCCCGTCCCGGAGCAAGCCGTACTCCTCGGGGAGCGGCTCCTTGACCTTTAGCAGGAGGTCGGAGGTCCCCCAGACCTCCTCGGCCGAGGCGATCAGGGCGCCGACCTGCCGGTACTCGGCGTCCGGGAAGGCGCTTCCGCCCCCGGCGCCGGACTCGACGACGACCTTGTGCCCTCGCCGGGTCAGCTCACCTGCGCCGGCCGGCGTCAGCGCGACCCGATACTCGTCCGGCTTGATCTCGTTGGCGACGCCGATCCGCATGACGCGGGCGAACGATAGCCGATGCGATTCACCGAGATGGCCTCATTTGCACGGGATTCTTCGCCGGGTGGTCGAGGCTCAGCGGACGTGCCCGGCCGCGAGCGCGCCGGCCGCATAGGCCGCCGCGAAGAACCATGGCTCCTCGTCCGGCCCGCGGCCCATGTGCGAGAGCGGCAGGCCATCGCACGCCGCGCGCCAGCCTTCAGTGTCGACCGTCTCCGCGCCGGCCAGCTCCCCGGGGACGGGGAGCCCGACGGGCCACGGGACCGTCAGGGGGCCGTGGACGAGGTGCCGCACCGCAAGAGTGTGGTGGGAGAGCCCGCGGTGGCGCTCCCGCTCGTCCGCGCTCGCGACACGGGGAGCGAGGATCGGGAGGCCGCCGAGCGCGCCGGCCGTGTTGGCCGCCTCGGCGGCGGCGGCGGCGCCGTGACCGAAGCGCGAGCCCGTGCCGACGATGCCGGGACCGATTGCGCAGACGACGGCGTCCAGGCCGGCGGCCGCGCACGCGATCAGCGCCGAGGCGACGGTCACGCAGGCCAGCTCGCCGCCGAAGCACGGGCCGACCGCCGCGGTGAGTCGCACGTAGCCCCGGTCGCGGAGGAGGCGGACGGTGTCGGAAAGCGGCACAGGGAGCGCGCCGCCCGTGAGCTGAACGTAGCCGACGCGCAGGTCGCGGCCGAGCCCGGCGCAGGCGGGCGCGACCTGGCTGTGTAGCGAGCAGCAGACGACGGGCAGGCCGGCGAGGTCGGCGGGCGGCTCGCCCTCCCACGACTCCTCCGCATGCCGGACGGCGTGCTGGAGGGACGTGTAGGGCAGCTTCATCACGTGGCTTCCCTCCTCCGGTGGAAGCTCGAGGCCGCGGGTCAGGTTCGCGTGCAGGACGTCGAAGCCGCCGGTGCCGAGCCCGAGCTCGGCGGCCTGGACGTTCACGAGGACGTCGTCGCCGAGCGCCACGGGACCGGTGAGGCCCGGATAGGCGACGCACGGGCGCCCGTCAACCACCAGCCGCACGAGGCCCTCCTGGCGCTCGGTGACGGCCGTCACCGTCCCGCGCCGGAGCGTGGCGGCCACTACGCCTCGCGGGCGGCGGACACGAGCTCGAGCGTGACCGCCACCATTGCCTCGAGGTCGGCCACCGCGATCTCCTCGTCCGCCGTGTGGACGTTCGCCATCCCGTTGGCGACGTTGACGCAGTGCAGGCCGCGCTGGTTGAAGACGTTCGCGTCGGCCCCGCCGCCCACCTCCACCTCGGCCGGCTGGAAGCCGGCGCGCTCGAGCGCCGTCCGCGCTAGCCGGAGCGCAGGGTCGCCGGGGGCGAGCCGGTAGCCGCGGTACTTGTCCTCGACCGTCGCCTCGACCTCGCACTCGGCCACGGCGGCGGCGAAGGAAAAGGAGTCCAGCATCTCCTGCACGAGCTCGGCGAGCTTCCGCTCGTCGCGCGAGCGCGCCTCGACGGCCACGCGGCAGTGGGCCGGGACGACGTTGAGAGCGCTCCCGCCGCCGATCAGCCCGGCGTTCGCCGTCGTCTCCTCGTCGATCCTGCCGAGGCGCAGGTCGGTGATCGCGCGGGCGGCCGCTCCGATCGCCGAGCGGCCGTCCTCCGGGTTGATCCCGGCGTGGGCGGGCCGCCCCGTGAAGACCACGTCGATCGTCCGCCCGGAGGGTGCTGCGACGACGATCTGCCCGATCGCGCCCGCATAGTCGTAGACGAAGCCGAGCCGCGCCCGGAGGCGGGAGGCGTCGAAGGCGAAGGCGCCCTCGAGGCCGGTCTCCTCGCGCGTCGTGAAGAGGAGCTCGACCCCGGCGTGCGGCCTGCCCTCGGCGAGCAGGAGGCGCGCCGCCTCGAGGAGAACGGCGACCGCGGCCTTGTCGTCCGCGCCGAGGATCGTCGCGGCCCCGTTCGTGACGACCCCGTCCTCGACGACCGGCTCGATCGGCCCCGCCGGCGGGACCGTGTCGAGGTGCGCGCACAGGAAGATCGGCTCGCCGGCCTCCTCCCCGCTCGCCGGCAGGCGGGCGAGCAGGTTGCCCGCCGCGTCTCCTTCCGTCTCGACGCCGAGGTCGCGGAGGTACGCCCGCACCCTCTCGGCGACCGCTTTCTCCTCGCCGGAGGGGCTGGGGATGGCGGCGAGCTCGAGGAAGAGCGGCAGCACCTCGGAGGCCCAGGCGGTCGTCACGGGCCGGATTCTAGGCAGGTCGGCTGTGGAGGACCAGGCACACGTCCGGCACAACCCCGTTTCCCACACGCGCGGATCTCGGCGTTACGCCGGCAGCGGGTGGTGGGCCGGGGTGCCCCGAACGAACACGCGAGGCCCGGCGGGGCGCCCGCTAGCGGCCGGCAGCCTCGGCAACCCGTCCGCGGTCGCGGGCACGTGCGAGCGCGGCGCCGACGAAGTCGCGGAAGAGCGGCGCCGGGCGGGTCGGGCGCGACTTGAACTCCGGGTGGAACTGGCTCGCCACGAACCAGGGGTGGTCGGGCAGCTCGACCACCTCGACCAGGCGTCCCGCCTGGAACGTCCCGGAGACGACGAGCCCTTGCTCGACGAGCCGCGGGCGGAAATGGTTGTTCACCTCGTAGCGGTGCCGGTGGCGCTCGTGGACGACGAGCTCACGGTAGGCGGCGTGCGCTCGCGTGCCCTCGACGAGGTCGACGGCGCCTGCGCCGAGCCGCATCGTCCCGCCCAGGTCCTCGATCTCCTTCTGCTCCGGCAGCAGGTCGATCACCGGGTACGGCGTCTCCGGGTCCATCTCCGTCGAGTTCGCGCCGTCGAGCCCGCAGACGTGGCGAGCGAACTCCGAGACGGCGACGTGCATGCCCAGGCAGATGCCGAGGTACGGGATGTCCTGCTCGCGCGCGACGCGGCACGCGAGTGATCTTGCCTTCCCAGCCGCGCGAGCCGAAGCCGCCCGGGACGAGCACGCCGTCCACGCCCTCGAGCTCGGCCGCCGCCTCCTCCAGGCTCATCCCCTCGGCGTCGAACCAGCGGACGTTGACGTCGACGCCGTGGTGGATGCCGGAGTGCTTGAGCGCCTCGTGAACGGAGAGGTAGGCGTCGTGCAGCTTCACGTACTTGCCGACGAGCGCGATCTCGACCTCACCGCTCCGCCGGGCGATGCTCGTCGCAGCTTGTCCCACTCGCCGAGCTCGGGCTCGACGTCGGGCAGGCCGAGCTTGCGGATGACGAGCGAGTCGAGCCCCTGCCTCGCGTAGCGCCTGCGGGACGAGGTACACGTCGCTCACGTCCTCGTTCGCGACGACGGCTCCGGGGTCGACGTCGGCGAAGAGCGCGATCTTCTCGCGGATGTCGCGCGACAGCCGGTCCTGCGAGCGGCAGATGACGACGTCGGGGTGGATACCGATGCGGCGCAGCTCGTTGACCGAGTGCTGCGTCGGCTTCGTCTTCAGCTCGCCCGCAGTCTCGATGAACGGGACGAAGCGTGACGTGGAGGTAGAGCGACGTTCTCGGGCCCGACCTCGCGCCGGAACTGACGGATCGCCTCCAGGAACGGCAGCGACTCGATGTCGCCGACGGTTCCGCCGATCTCGCGAGATGACGACGTCGGTGTCGCTGACGTCGGCGACCCGCCGGATGCGCGCCTTGATCTCGTTCGTGATGTGCGGGATCACCTGGACGGTCGAGCCGAGGTACTCGCCCTTGCGCTCCTTGCGGATGACGCGCGTACCAGATCGAGCCGGACGGTGTGGTTGGCGTTCCGGGAGAGGTTCTCGTCGACGAAGCGCTCGTAGTGGCCGATGTCGAGGTCGGTCTCGGCGCCGTCCTCGGTGACGAAGACCTCGCCGTGCTGGAACGGGCTCATCGTCCCCGGGTCGACGTTCAGGTACGGGTCGAACTTCTGCACCTGGACCTTGAGCCCGCGCGCCTTGAGCAGCCGGCCGAGCGAGGCGGCGCGTGATGCCCTTGCCGAGCGACGAGACGACGCCGCCGGTGACGAAGACGTACTTCGTCGGACGCTCGCTCACGAGCAGCCTCCCCAGGCGGTCGAGCTCGCGCAGGCCGCGGCGTCCGCTCGATCAAGCGGCCGAGGGACGTGCGCTCTCCGAGGATGTTGAGGCCGGCCAGCGTCCCGATCGCGACCCAGCGGCTCAATCCGTGGAAGCGCTCCACGGACTTCAACCCTAGCACGGCTCCAAGCGCATTCGATCCCGCAGTCCCCTAGCATCGCCATCTCCCGCAAGATCGTAGGGAAGGAGGAGGACGGCCCTGCCGAGCGGGGCGCCGAGCGGCGCGGCGGCGAGGAGGTAGGCCTTCAGGCAGCGGCCGGGCCTCGTGTCCAGCTGGTTGAGGAGCGTTCGCGGAGAGGGCGACGAGAAGCGCGCCGCCGAGAGCTGCGCGTCCGCCAGAGCCCGACGAGCGGGATGCCGACGGCCTTGAGGATCCCCGTCGTCCTGCGCGCGCGCAGGTGCGCGCGCGAGGCCGCGCTCCTGGCCGGCGTAGCGCGTCGTCGAGGAAGCCGAGGAGCATCGACCGAGAGTGACGCCGGGATCGCCCTGGTCGGCGGTGCGCCCAGCCGACGAGCGGCAGCCGCAGCCCGCGGTGGTTGACCCCGAGCGGGCCGACGGCGAGGACAGGCGTCGAGGAGCTGGCGGGCGCGGTGGATGAATCCGGCCGCGTCGCGGCCGGTCGCCCGGTGCGCGAGGTCGACCTCGATCTCCTCCAGCGAGAGCCCGGCGCGGAGCGCGTCGATCGTCATGCGCACCTCGCAGCCGAAGCCCGGCGGCGAGCGGGAAGCACGCGGCCCGGGCGCGGGCGCTCAGGAGCCGCTGGCCGGAGAGCGGCTCGCGCGGCGGCGACCCCCGCTGGCAGCGCGGACGAGCTCGCGGCCCACGCGCTTGGCGATCCCGAAGCCTCCGCCCTGCTCGCCGCGCGAAGGCGGCGACCGCGAGGTCGGCGGAGCTTCCGGCGAGCGGCAGGAGCGAGCCGCGCAGGTCGGCGTCGGCAGAGCAGCAGCCGGCCCGGGCGGCGCCGCTCGCTCGCCCGCGGAGAGTGCCTCGCCCTTCCCCAGCCGGCTCGATGCGGATGACGGCGGCGCCGGCCGCCTCGGCCCGCTCGGCGGTGCGATCCTCGGAGCGCGCCGTCGACGACGATGACCTCGGCGCCCGGGAAGTCGCCGCCGGAGGGCCTCGATCGTCGCGCGCGATGCGCTCCTCCTCGTTCCGGGCGGGGACGAGGATCGTCAGGCCGGCGAGGCCCTCCGCGCTACCCACCCTCGGCCGGGAGCGGCTCGATCGGAGGGACGATGCCGTCGGTGGCGGACTCGCCGAACCCGTAGTGGCCGGGCTCGGCGCCCGCGAGCAGGAGCGCCAGGGCGAGGCGGCCCGGAGAGACGTCGATGTCGTCGACGCTCGAGATGCCGCGCTCGCGGTAGCCGTCGAGCACCTCGGCGGGTCGTCCGCGGCTGCGACGCCGACGACCGGGATGCCGGCGCCGTCGAGGCCGCCGACCATGCCCTCCAGCAGCGACGCGGTCGCACGGGTCCTGACGGCCGCGTCCCCCGAGGTGTCGCCCTCCTCGGGCGGCATCCAGGTCGTGACGACGACGACCGCGTCGACCGGCGTCGAGGTCGAGCCGATCTGCTCCTCGACGAGCTCGGACTGGAGAGAGGCCCAGAGAGCGTCCTCTCCCTCGACGAGCTGGCGTCCGAGCTCACGGCCGAGGTCGGAGAAGTCGCCCTCCTCGTCGGCGTAGGAGGCGAGGAGCTCGTCGCCCTCGAGCGCCGAGGCCAGCTCGCCCTGATCCACCGGCACGTCGAAGGCGACGACCCGTGCCGGCGGTCCCGCGTCGGCGTCGGCCAGGGCGCCCTCCACCTCGGCCCGGACGCTCCCGTCCGAGCGACCGAGGAAGACGACGGCGACGCTCTTTCCCTCGAGGCGTCCCCGCATCAACGCCGGGTACGCGTCGGCGAAGAGCTCGTCCGCTCCCTCGCCCCGCGCGGCCGAGGCGTCAGCCTCCGCCTGGGCGTCCTCGATGCTCTGCCTGAGCTGCTTGTTCTCGTTCCGGAGGTTCTGGAGCTCGGCGCCCTCGCCGACGTCGGTCAGCTTCCCCGAGACGGCGACGCCGAGGAGGATGCCGACGGCGAGGGCGACGAACACCGCCGCCAGGGAGGCAACGTGGTAGCGGAGCCCGAACATCCGCCACCAGCCTAGATGCTCAGAGCTCTGCGGTGGTCTGGCAGAGGTCGTGAAGGCGCACGAGCGCCCGTTCGGGCAGGCGTCGCGCCCCTTCCGCGACGAGGCGGAACCACGAGCCCGAGACGAAGGTCGTCGCCCGCGTCCGGCCGGTCCCCGCGTTGTCGAGCGTGACGCCGGCCTCGAAGTCCTGCCTGACGTCGTGCCAGCGGAGCTCCCACTCGTCCACGACGCGCGTGATTACGATCAGCCCCTCGCCCTCGGGGCGCCGGAGGAGACCCGGCGAGACGTTCCGGACCACCTTCCAGCGCGCGTTCTCGGCCAGGCCGTGCCGGTCCGGCTCGACGCCGGTGTAGGCCGGCCACCAGTCGGGCAGGTGGTACGGCTCGGCGACGAGCTTCCAGACTTCGCGGCGCTCGGACTCGAGCTCCCCGGTCGCCTCGATCAGGCTCAGAGCCCGCTCCGGACTGCTTTCCCGGGCTGTCGCGCGGGGAGCAAGCGGGCTCTCATTCGATCCCGAGGAGCGACCGCAAGCGCTCGACGAGCGTCGTGACGAGGTCCCTGAGCTCGGGCGAGGCGACCAGGACGGCCGTGATAGCCGCGAGAGACGCGAGCACGAACGCGACGACCATGCCCGGCCCGACCCGCGGCCGGAAGAGGCGGGAGACGCCGCGGGCGTCCACGAGCTTCTCCCCCACCTTCAGCCGTGTCAGGAAGGTCGAGGACATGCCCGCCCGGTTCCGCTCGAGAAACTCGATCAGGTTGAAGCGTGTCCCGACGGCCACGATCAGCTCCGCGCCCTTCTCGTAGGCGAGCAGCATGGCCGCGTCCTCCGAGATCCCCGGGGTGGGCAGCACCGTCGAGGGCAGCCCGAGGCGGTCGAGCCGGTCGCGCCCGGGCGCGCGCCCGTCGGGGTAGGCGTGGACGATCAGCTCCGCGCCGTGAGGAGCGTCTTGTCCGTGACCGAGTCCATGTCGCCCACGATCACGTCGGGCTTGTAGCCGGCCGCCGCGAGCGAGTCCGCGCCGCCGTCGACGCCGATCAGCACGGGCTTGAAGTCGCCGATGTAGGGGCCGACGATGGAGAGGTCGCGCTTGGTCTCGGCGCTCCGCGCGACGACGAGCGCGTGGCGGTCGCGGAAGCGCGTTCGAAGCTGCGGGAAGTCGGGATGCCGCCGGCGAGGAGCGCCGTCTCCTCGCGGAGGTGGCGGAGCGTGTTCTCCGCGAACGCCTCGAGGGCCTCGCTGACCCGGCTCTGCTGCTCGGCGAGCGTCCTCCGCCAGCTCGCTCCGCCTCCCGCTCGCGGCCCGCGGCGAGGCGCGTCCCGTTGCGGAAGACGTTGGAGCCGCGGACGACCAGCGGCTCGCCGTCCCGCACGCGTCTCGAAGAGCTCCGCGCCCGGCGCGTCGATCAGGCAGACGCCGCCCTCGACGAGCGCGAGCGGCCCCGCGTTCGGATAGGCGCCCGTCTGCGAGGAGGACGACGTTCACGACCACGCGGACGCCGCTCTCGAGCAGCTCCTCGGCGGAGATGCGGTCGAGGTTGGGGTGGTCGATGATGGCGATGTCGCCCGGGCGCGACGCGCTTGACGAGGCGCTTCGTGCGCTTGTCCAGCCTCGCCGTGCCGTTGAACTCGACGAACGTCATCGCGCTCCCGCTAGCCGGCCCGCTGCACCGTGGAGAGGAACTCGGCCCCGCCCAGCATACGTTCGAGCTCGTCACGCCGCTCGGCCTCGGACAGGCGCTCGATGCGGGTGTGGGTCGGGTCGCCGGCGACTTTCTCGACCCGGAAATGGGCCTCTGCGGCGCTCGCGATCTGCGGAAGATGCGTGATCGTCAGAAGCTGGGCGGTTCCCGCCAGCCGCCCGAGGGCGTCCGCGACGGCGTGCGCCGTCCGTCCGCCGATGCCCGCGTCGATCTCGTCGAAGACGATCGTCGGCTCCCCGGCCGAGGCGTGGGCGACGGCGCGCAGGGCGAGCGCGATGCGTGAGAGCTCCCCGCCCGAGGCCGTCTCGGCGGCCGGCGCGAACGGGAGCCCCGCGTTCGGGCGGACGAGGAAGGTGACGCCGTCGCGGCCGGCCGGGCCCAGCTCGCGCTCCGCGAGCTCCGCCCGGAACTCGCCGTCGCCCATCCCCAGCCCCTGGAGCTCGCCGGCAACGGCCCCCGCAAAGGCGGGCGCCGCCTCGCGGCGGGCGGCCGAGAGCGCCGCGGCGAGCGCCTCGGCGCGCTCCTCCGCCTCGGCGGCCGCCCGGTCGGCCCCGGCGAGCATGTCCTCGCCGGCCTCGACCCTGTCCAGCTCGGCGCGTGCGGCCGCGGCCCGGTCGAGCAGCTCCTCGGTCGTCGAGGCGCCGAAGCGGCCGCGCGCGTCGGCGATCCGGTCGAGCTCGCCCTCGAGCGCCTCCAGGCGCCCGGGCTCGGCCTCGAGCGAGGTCAGGAAGCCGCGGAGGACGACACGGCCTCGCGCACGCGGATCTCCGCGTCGCCGAGCTCGGCGGCGACCTCGTCCAGCTCGGGCGCGAGCCGCCCGCGACGGCGTGGAGCGCGCTCAGGGCCTCGGCCGACACCTGCCGACGGCCCCGAGGGCGTCCACGTCCTCGGGGTCGAGCGCCTCGGCGCCCGCCGCGGCCGCCTCGGCGAGCTCGGCGACGTGGCGCAGACGCTCGCGCTCGGCGAGGAGGCGATCCTCGTCGCCCGGCGCGATCCCCTCGGTGCGCGCGACCAGGGCGCGCGAGCTCGGCCAGGCGCTGCTCGCGGCCCGCGGCAGCGCCGGCGAGCTCCTCGCGGCGCCGCCGGGCGGCGCCGAGCTCCCGCCAGGCGCGCTGGAGCTCGCCGCGCCGGCGGAGCTGCTCCTCGCCGACGAAAGCGTCGAGGACGTCGAGCTGGTGGGACGGGCGCGCGAGCCGCCGCTGCTCGAACTGCCCGGACATGGCGAGAAGCCGCTCGACGAGCGGCGGCCACGCCTCGCGCGGACGGCGCTGCGGCCCCAGGCGTAGGCGCGCGTCCGCCCGTCGGCGAAGACCCGCCGCGCGGCGACGAGCCCCTCCTCGCCGGCCGGGCGCAGCTCGGCGACCGGCTCGAGCTCGGCGTCGTCGAGGATGCCCTCGCGGCAGGTCGAGCTCCGCCTCGACGTAGGCCTCCTCCGCGCCGGGGCCGACGGTAGGCGGCGTCGCCCGGGGCGCCGAGGAGGAGGCCGATCGCCTGCGCGAGGATCGTCTTGCCGGCGCCCGTCTCGCCGGTGATCGCGTTCAGGCCCGGCGCGAAGGTCGAGGTCGGCCTCGCGGATCAGGACGAGGCTCTCGATGCGAAGGCGGCGCAGCACCCGCCGAGGCAGCCCTCGCACCGGCGGGCTCCGCGTCCGGACCTCTCGAGGCGATGGAGTCTAGGAGCAGAACGTCGTGGTAGCGCGTGAAGAACGTCGACCTCCGGGAGCGACGGCGAGGCGTCGCAGCCGTCGCCGAGCCCGAGGACGACGCGCGATCTCGGCCGGCACGGCCGAGCTGCGCCGACCGCGTGGCCGTCGACGAGGACGGTGACCGGCGACGTCCTGCGTGCGGTTCGCGACTCGCAGGTCGAGCCCGCGCGGCACGACGAGCGGCCGCGCGCGCGGAGCGAGTGCGGCGCGACGAAGGTCATCGCCATCGCGTCGAGGCCCCACATGAGGACGGGCCCGCCGTTCGAGAGGTTGTACGCCGTCGAGCCCGCGGGCGTCGCGCAGATCAGCCCGTCGCACGGCTGGTCGCCGAGGTCCTCGCCCGCCATCGCCCAGCCGAGCTCGACCATCCGGCCCGGGCTGCGCGCTGGTGACGACGACGTCGTTGACGGCGGCGTGCGTCTCGCCGTCGAACGCCGACCTCGAGCGTGCGGCAGCTCGACGACCCGGAACTCGCCGGCGAACGCGCGGGCGAGGCCGGCCTCGAGCTCGGCGCGCGTCGACCGTGGTGAGGAAGCCGACCCGGCCGAAGTTGATGCCGAACACCGGCACGCCCGTGCCGAGGAAGCGCGTGCGAGCGCGCGCAGCATCGTCCCGTCGCCGCCGAGCACGACAGCGAGGTCGGGGTCGTGCGTCCTCCGCGGTCGCCGAGCCCGTGCGCGCGGCCTCCTCCTGGGCGAACAGCAGCTCGACGCCCGCGTCGCGCGCGACCGTCTCGCAGCCGGGCGACCGCGGGCCGACGTCCGCGCGCGTCCGTGCGTGACGACCGCCGCGGCGCACTGCTCAACCGACGGCGGCATCGATCCAGCGTCGAGCTCCGGGCGCGCGGCGCGTCGCGTCGACGAGGTGGAGGAAGAACTCCCGGTTTCCCTTCGGCGCCGGGCAGGCCCGAGGCTACGACGCCGACCGCGCGGGCGTCCCAGTCGGCCGCACGCGCTCGGCGACCTCGTCGACGACCCGGCGCTGCACCTCCGGGTCGCGGACGACGCCGCCTTGCGGCGACGTCCGCCCGGCCCGGCCTCGAACTGGGGCTTCACGAGCACGAGCGCCCGCCAGCCCGGCGCTGCGCAGCCGAGCGCCGGCGGCAGCGCCATGCGCAGGCCGAGATGAAGGAGACGTCGCAGACGACGAGCTGCGGCGCGAAGGGCAGGCTCGCGGCGAGCTCGCGGGCGTTCGTCCGCTCGAGCACGGTCACGCGCGGATCGTCGCGAAGCTTCGGGTGAAGCTGGCCGTAGCCGACGTCGAGCGCGATCACGCGCGCGGCGCCGGCCTGGAGGAGGCAGTCGGTGAAGCCGCCGGTGGACGCGCCGACGTCGAGGCAGTCGTGGCCGGCGACGTCGAGCGCCGAACGCCGTCGAGCGCGTCCGGCGAGCTTCTCGCCCCCGCGGGAGACGTAGCGCGGCGGCCGCCTCGACCTCGAGCTCGGCGCGCCTCGTCGACCTGCTCGCCCGCCTTCGAGTGCCCCTGCACGCGGCCGGCGAGGACGAGCGCCTGCGCCTGCGCGCGGCTCTCGGCGAGCCCGCGCTCGACGAGCAGCACGTCCAGGCGCTTCTTGGCGCTCATGGCGAGAGCGTACCCCTTGGGTCACCCGGCGAACTGCCACGAAACAGGGCTCCGGCCCGCCGGCTCACGCCGGGACGAGCCTGGTCTCGATCGTCGCCCACGGCGCCTTCGCGAGGCCGCGCCGCAGCTCGCGCCCGTCCCGGAAGGACTCGGTCAGAAGTCGGCCTTCGCAGGCGAGCGTGACCACGTTCTCCCGGAAGGGCCACGGCGAGACGCTCACCGTCTCCGGGTCGCCGCCGACGGGCGCGAGGCTGTGACCGGCTGCGGTGCGCGGCTCGTCGACGCCGTGGAGGAGGGCCAGGGAGAGGCCGTCCCAGGCAAACACGAGCTCCCGGTTTCGGTCGACCGCCTCCGGCGTCGAGTGCGGCCCGTAGCGCCGGTCGCCCCGGAGCGAGTCGAGCACGCGCGCCTGGAAGTCGCGCTCGCGCTCGAGGTAGGCCGCGAGCGCCGCACGGACGTCCTCGTCCCCGCCCGGAGGGAAGCGCTCGACGAGCAGGCTCCCGTGCAGCGAGACGAGGAGCGCCGCGTAGCGCGACTGCGAGAGCAGCTGGGCCGCCGCGCCCGACCAGAGCTCGAGGCGCCGCAGACGAGGGAGCGCCGAGAACGTGTAGGGGAGGCCGTGTCCGGATCCGCTCGGGCGAGCGCTCCCAGGCGATCCACGCGATGTCGTGCTGCTCGGCGGCCAGGCAGACTTCCTCCCAGGGCTCGAACGGCTCCGCCCAGGCGCGCGCGAGCTGGCCGGAAACCCAGGCGTGCGCGGGCTGCCCGATGACGACCGTCCCCTCCTGCGTCTTGCGGTGGAGCACGCCTAGCTGTGCCGGTCGCGGATCGTGTCGACGAGCTCGCCCAGCACGGACGTATCGCCCGGGAGGGCCGCGAGCCGCTCGTTGACGCGGGCGCGCGCCTCGTCGGCCAGCTCGCGCGCGCGGTCGAGGCCGTGCAGCGAGACGTAGGTGACCTTGCCGGCCGCCTCGTCCTTCCCGGGCGTCTTGCCCAGCTCCTCGGCGGTGCCGGTCGCGTCGAGGACATCGTCGACGATCTGGAAGAGGACGCCGAGCTCGTCGCCGAAGGCCCGCCACTTCCCGCGCTCTTCCTCGCCGAGGCCCACGACCGCGGTCGCGGTCGTGACGCCGGCGCGCAGGAGCCTTCCGGTCTTGAGGGCGTGGAGACGCCGGAGCCCGTCCGCGTCGAGGTCGCCGTCGATGGTGACGTCGAGGTACTGGCCTCCGATCATCCCGAGAGTCGCCGAGGCGAGCTCGCGGGCGACCTCCGGCGAGGGGTAGGTGAGGGCGAGCCGGAAGGCCTCGGCGAGCAGCGCGTCCCCGGCCAGGATGGCCACGTCCTCGCCGAAGCGGACGTGGGAGCTCGGCTGGCCGCGGCGCAGATCGTCGTCGTCGAGCGCGGGCAGGTCGTCGTGGACGAGGCTGAACGTGTGGACGAGCTCGAGCGAGCACCCGGCCGGCAGGAACTCGGCGGGGGCGCGGCCGAGCGCCTCCCCGGTCGCGAGGCAGAGGACGGGCCTGATGCGCTTGCCTCCCCCGAGGAGCGAGTAGCGGAGCGCCTCCTCGAGCTTCCCCAGCTCCCCGGCGAGCGGCAGCCCGGCGAGGAAGTCCTCGACCTGCTCGCGCAGCGCGTCAGGGCGACGCATCGGCCTCACGACGTGCGCGCTCCACCTCCGCCTGAACCTCCTTGGCGAGGCCCGAGAGCTCCTGAAGGATGCGGACGGCCTGCTCGGAGTCGTCGACCTCCTCGAGCTCGGCCCGCGCCGACTCGACCTTCTCGAGCAGCTCCTGGAGCCGCGCGACGGCGTCGGGCTCGCCCGGGCTCACGTTCGCGCCTCCCTCGCCACCCTGCCGAGGATCCCGTTCACCAGGCGGCCGGCGTCCTCGCTCGCGTAGCGCTTGGCCAGCGACACGGCCTCGTCGATCGCCACCTCGGGCGGTACGTCGCCGCGCTCCAGCTCGAAGAGGCCCATGCGGAGGACGTTCCGCTCGACGACGCCGAGACGGTCGGCGGGCCACTCGTCCGAGGCGGCGTTGATGCGCGCGTCGAGCCCGTCGGCATGGGCGGCCACCCCCTCGGCAAGGTCGAGGGCGAAGGCGTCGGCGTCGCCGTCGTGGAGGCTCACGAGCGGCTGGCCCGTGAGGTCCCACTGGTACAGGAGCTCGAGCGCGGTCCGCCGCGCCGCGCGCCGGCTCGTCACGCCGCCTCCCCGGCGAGCGAGGGAAGAGACGGCGCCTCGTCGGCGAGGAACGAGGTCGTGTACTCGCCGCTCGCGAACTGCTCGTTCTCCAGGATGTCGATTGCCAGCTCCCTGGTCGTGGGGACTCCCTCGAGCTCGAATTCTGTCAGCGCCCGCCGCGCCCGGCGGACCGCGGCGGGACGATCCTCTGCCCAGACGATCACCTTCGCGACCAGGGAGTCGTAGAAGGGCGGGATCGCGTAGCCGTCGCCGACGTGTGTGTCGACCCTGACCCCAGGGCCGAGCGGCGGCCGGAAGCGCGTCACCGTCCCCGGCGCGGGCAGGAAGTCGCGCGCGGGGTCCTCGGCATTGATCCGGAGCTCGATCGCGTGGCCGCGGAGCTCGGCGCGCCCGGTGCCGGGCAGGCCTTCGCCGGCGGCGATGCGGAGCTGGGCCTGCGCGAGGTCGATCCCGGTGAGGAGCTCCGTGACGGGATGCTCGACCTGGAGGCGCGTGTTCATCTCGATGAAGTAGAAGCTCCCGTCGGCCGCCAGGAGGAACTCGAGCGTCCCGGCGCCGCGATAGGAGAGGGACTCGGTCGCCTGGCGCGCGCCGTCCTCCATCGCCAGCCGGAGCTCCGGGGAGACCGCCGGGGAGGGCCCCTCTTCCACGAGCTTCTGGTGGCGCCGCTGGATCGAGCAGTCCCGCTCGCCGAGCGTGAGCACTCCGCCCTCGCCGTCGCCGAGCACCTGGATCTCGACGTGCCGCGCTCCGACGAGCGCACGCTCGACGTAGAGGGCGCCGTCGGAGAAGGCCGCCGCCGCCTCGGCCGAGGCCGTCCGGAAGGACGCGTCGAGCTCCGAGGCGCTCGCCACGAGGCGCATGCCGCGACCGCCGCCCCCGGCGGAGGCCTTGAGCAGGAGCGGGAAACCGACCTCCTCCCCCAGCAGCCGGGCCTGCTCGAGACTGGCGGCGCCGTCGGAGCCGGGCACGAGCGGGAGCCCCGCGGCCTCGGCGGCCTGCTTCGCGCGCACCTTGTCGCCCATGATCTGGATCGACTCGGGCCGGGGCCCCACGAAGGCGAGGTCGTTGTCCTCGCAGGCGGCTGCGAACTCGGCCTTCTCGGCGAGGAAGCCCCAGCCGGGATGCACGGCCTCGCATCCGGTCGTGGTCGCGGCGGCGACGAGCGAGGGGACGTTGAGGTAGCTCTGGGCGGCGGGCGGCGGGCCGAGGTGGACGGCGCGGTCGGCGAGGCGCACGTGCAGCGAGTCGCGATCGGCCGTCGAGTAGACGGCCACCGCCTCGGCCCCGAGCTCGTGGCAGGCGCGAATCAGCCGGACGGCGACCTCGCCTCGGTTCGCGATCAGGACGCGGCCGAACACCGGCTTCCGCTGTGTGTCGGCACGAGTCCGAGCGCATCTCGGCACATTGCGCGCGCCACTCGCGTGGATTTCCGGGTTACGCTCGAAAGCGGGTGGAGGGCGGGGTGCCCCAATGTATTAAGGGCGGGACCGGCGAGGGGCATCCGCGGGCGTCCTAGAGAGCGTCGAGTGGCCGGCCGTTCAGCCTCTCGAGCTCGAAGAGGACCTCGCCGTACTGGACGGGGGCTGCGTTCTCGACGCAGACGCGGCGCACGACGCCCTCGGACTCGGCCTTCACCTCGTTCATGAGCTTCATCGCCTCGAGGATGCAGAGTGTCTGTCCGGGCTCGACGGTGTCGCCCTCCTCGACGAAGGGGGCGGCGCCCGGCTGCGGGGCTCGGTAGAAGGTGCCGACCATCGGGGACTCGACGCGGATGACGTCCCCGGCGAGTGGCTCGACCGCGCCGTCCGGCTCTTCGTGGACGGGGGCGGTGGGCACAGGCACGACGACGGGGACGTCCCCGCGCTCGTCCGAGCGCCGCACGGTGACGCGCATCTCGCCCTCCTCGATCGTCACCTCGCCGATGCCGGATTCCTGAACGACGCGGATGATCTCGCGCAGCCGCTCCGCCTCCCCCGGCGCCAGGCCGGCGGCTTCGTTGTCCTCGCGCCGGCCGCGCGAGCGCACCGAGCGGAGGAGCGGGTGGGCCTGGTCGCCGTAGAGGGCGAGCAGGAGCAGCTCCTCCTCGCTCGACGCCAGGCCTTTCGCGTCCTCGCGGAGGTCCTCGAGCGCCACGACCGGCGCCTCCGGCCGCTCGACGCCGTCGCCCAGGAGCTGCACCGCACGCGTCACGGTCGGGTCGACCTCGGCAGGCGGCGTCCCATAGCTGCCCTCGACCAGGTCGCGGAGCTCGTCCACGACGAACCGCCAGCGCTGCGCGGAGAGGACGTGCAGGAGCGCCTGCGAGCCGATGACCTGGCCGATCGGGGACGCGAGCGGCGGCCAGCCGCACTCGCGGCGGATGCGCGTGAGCTCCTCCAGCACCTCGTCCAGGCGGTCGCCGGAGCCGTGCTCGCGCAGCCGCGCCTCCAGCTCGGCCACGAGCCCGGCGGGAAGCGTGTACTCGGCTGCCCTCACGGCGACGCGGGGCGAGAGCGGTGGCACGGGCTCGTCGCCGAGCGCCTCGTCCACGAGCTCCGACCCGCGCCAGAGGCCCTCGAGGTCGACGCCCGTGTCGAGGCCGACGCCGGCAAGGGACTTCGTCAGCGCCTCGGCCGAGACCCGGTGGAGCGAGAGCGCGATCGGATAGAGGGCGACGGCGATGCGCTCGGCGCCCGCGCGCACGGCCTCGATCGCAGCCGCGAGCCCGACGCCGCCCGCGCCCTGGCAGTGGAGGCCGACGGGCAGCCCGCTCGCCTCGCCGACCCCCTCGACGAGCTCGCGTGCCTGAGCCGGGTCGAGGGAGCTCGCCGGGTCGTGGATGAGGACGCGCGCGGCGCCCAGCTCGACCAGATGGTGGGCGCGCTCCAGCAGGACATCGGTCTCCCCGGTCGGGCCGGGGCTGTGGACGAGCCCGACCGACAGCTCCTTGCCGGCGTCACGGATCGCGTCGGCGGCCTCGCGCAGGTTCGCGAGGTCGTTCAGCGGGTCGTGCAGGCGGAACAGGTCGATGCCGCTCCCGGCCGCGCTCGCCACGAAGCGCCGGACGAGGTCTCCGGAGACCGGCCGGGCCCCGACCAGGAAGCGTCCCCGGAGCGCCATGCCGAGTGGGGTCGAGCAGCGCGCGCGGATGGCCCGGATCCGCTCCCAGGGGCTCTCGACCCCGCGGCGCACGGCGGCGTCGAAGCAGCCTCCGCCCGAGACCTCGAGGCACGCGAAGCCGGCCTTGTCGAGCTCCGCCGCCAGCTCGTAGAGCCCGGCGGCGGAGACGCTGTCCGCGAGCGGCTCCTGAGAGAGGAGCCGGATCGTCGTGTCGACCAGCTGCGGCACGGCAGCCCCCTTACGCTCGCGAGATGTAGCGGCGCTCGCGCGTGTCGACCTTGATGCGATCGCCCACGTTGACGAAGAGCGGGACCTGGACGACCGCCCCCGTCTCGAGCGTCGCCGGCTTCGTCACGTTCGACACCGTGTCGCCGCGGATCCCGGGCTCGGTGTCGGTGACGGCGAGCTCGACCGAGGCGGGAAGCTGCACGCCAGTCGCGTCGCCGTCCACGAGGAGTAGCTGCACGCTCGACGACGGCTGCAGGAACGCGAGATCCTCCTCGACGTCCCCGCGCGGCAGCGTGAGCTGCTCGAATGTCTCCTCGTCCATGAACACGACCTCGTCACCCGAGTCGTAGAGGTACTGGACGTTCTTCGTCTCGGTGCGGATGCGCGGCATCTTCTCGCCCGCGCGGAAGGTCTTGTCCACGACGGCACCCGTGCCGACGCTCTTCAGCTTCGTGCGCACGAAGGCGCCGCCCTTGCCCGGCTTCACGTGCTGGAACCCGACGATGCGCCAGATCTGCCCGTCCACCTCGACGTGCATCCCGTTCTTGAACTGGTTGGTGGAGACCGTCTCGGCCACGGCGGAAGATTCTAGTCCAGCGTCAGCAGGTCCTTGGTGAAGCGTGACAGGACCTCCGGGCCGTCGTCGCCGACGACGACGAGGTCCTCGATGCGCACGCCGCCCTCGCCCGCGACGTAGACCCCCGGCTCGACCGTGACCACGTTGGCGGGGGCGAGGGTGTCCTCCGACGTCGGACGGAGGACGGGCAGCTCGTGCACGTCGAGGCCGACGCCGTGACCGAGCCCGTGAGCACCGGCGCGAGCCCGGATCCCTCGATCTCGTTCCGCGCGATCGCGTCGAGATCGGCCCCGGCGGCCCCTGCGCGGACGGCGGAAAGGGCGCTCTCCTGGGCGGAGCGGCAGAGGGCGTAGGCCTGCTGGAGCCGCTCGGGTAGAGGGCCGGTGGCGAACGTCCGCGTGCAGTCCGAGCAGTAGCCACCGACCTGCGCGCCGGCATCGACGACCACGGTCTCCCCCGGCCCGATCTCGCGCCCGCCCGGCTGGTGGTGCGGGAGGGCGGCGTTCGGCCCGGCCGCGACGATCGGCGTAAAAGCGAGCGCCTCGGCGCCCTCCTCGCGAAGCGCCTGCTCGAGCCACCAGGCGACCTCCGCCTCGGTGCGGCCGACGATCCTCTCGCCTGCGAGGCGCGCATAGGCCTCGTCGGTGATGCGCGCGGCGCGGCGGATCGTCGCCAGCTCGTCCTCGTCCTTGACCGCTCGCAGGCTCGTGACGACACCGGTCGTCGGCACCAGCTCGGTCCCGCCGGCGGCGAGCGCCTCGTGCCCCGAGACGGTCACCTCGTCGGCCTCGAAGGCGACGGGCGGCTCGCCGAGCTCGCCGAGGCGCGCTCCGAGCCAGGCGAGCAGGTCGCGGTCCGCCTGGACCACCTCGACGCCGTCGAGGCCGCGCGCGGCCTCCAGGTAGCGCCCGTCGGTGGCGACCACGAGCCGGTCGCGGCCGGCGAGAAGCGCCGCGTTCGAGCTCTCGAGTCCCGTGAGGTAGCGGACGTTGACGGCCCGCGTGACGAGGAAGCTGCCGGCGCCCGCCGCGTCGAGCTGCGCGCGCAGGCGCTCGACACGTCCGTTCACGCGTGCTCCTTCACGTACACGAGCGCGTCGCGGTAGCCGTCGGGGCCCTTGCCGATGATCCGGTGCGAGACGACGTCGGCGACGACCGAGTGGCGGCGCCACTCCTCCCGCTCCTCGATGTTGGAGAGGTGCACCTCGACGACGGGGACGGTGCAGAGCTCGAGGGCGTCGTGGATCGCGTAGCTGTAGTGCGACCAGGCGCCGGGGTTGACGATCAGGCCGCCGGCCCAGCGGCTCGCATCGTGGCACCACTCGACGAACTGCCCCTCGTGATTCGTCTGGAAACAGCGCGCGGTCGAGCCGAGCTCGCGGGCCCACCCGTAGATGCGGGTCTCGAGCTCGCCGAGCCCAATGCCGCCGTAGAGCGAGGGGTCGCGCTCGCCGAGCACGTCGAGATTGACCCCGTTGAGGACGGCGACCTGCACCCGGCGAGTCTACTGGCGGGCGGCGCCAGGCAGCTCGTCGGGAGACCCATGGCAACGGCGCTTGCCGGCGCACCGGCGGTGTCCCCACCGGCCACGGCCAGGGGTCTGACCCCTGGGCATGGCCGTTCGGGCCAGGACGTACGTCACGGAAGCGTCACGGGCCTCCGGGCGAGGAAGACGAGCGCGATCTCGCCGCTTGGCGCCCGGGGAGAGAGCGCGGTGGCCAGCGCCGCTGCGGCACCGGGCCACCACGCTCTCGTCGAGACCACCCTGCTCAATCGGACGGCCGCGACCCGCAGGAGTTAGCGGGCGACGAGGTCGGCGAGCGCGGCGCGGGCCTCGTCCTCGGCGACCGTCGTCACCACTGGCTCGCCGGGCGACTCGAGGAGGACGAAGACGCCCTCACCCTTCTTGTCGCGCAGGAGCGCCGCCCAGGCGACGTCGGGGTCGGCCTCGACCGGCTCGGGGCGAGGATCTCCTCGACCGCGCCCGTCGGCTGCCCGGAGAGCCGGAGCGCGGCGAGCAGGCCGAGCGCGACCGCCTCGCCGTGCGGGAGCTCGTAGTCGGCAGCCGGCCTCGAGCGCGTGCGCGAACGTGTGGCCGAGGTTCAGCCACGCGCGCGCGGGCCGTCGGTCGTAGCGGGTCAGCGAGGCAGACGCCGGTCTTGTAGGCGGCGCAGGCGCGGACGCTCCTCCTCCGGCAGCTCCCAGACCTCGCGCCCCGCGAGCAGGCCGGTCTTCACGACCTCGGCCATGCCCTGGCGGCGCTCCGCCTCCGGGAGCGTGTCGAGCAGATTGTCGTCGATCACGACACGGGCGGGCCAGTGGAACGCGCCGACGAGGTTCTTCCCGCCGGCGATGTCGATCGCCGTCTTGCCGCCGATCGCGGCGTCGACCTGGCCGACGAGCGAGGTCGGCACGGCCGCCCAGGGCACGCCGCGCAGGTAGGTCGCGGCGGCGAAGCCGGCGAGGTCGGTGGTGCAGCCGCCGCCGAGCGCGACGACGGTGCCGTCGCGGTCGAGCCGCAGCTCGCTCCAGAGCGGCGCAGCACGCCGAGCGTCTTCGCCGCCTCGCCGGCCGGGAGCTCGTGCGTCGGTGAGCCGGTCGCCGAGCGCCTGCTGGGCGCGCGGCCCGTGGATGCCCATCACGTGCGCGTCGGCGACGAGCGCGACCGGGCCCTCGCCCGGGACGAGCTCGCCGAGCAGGTCGAGCGACGCCGCGCTCGAAGGTGGACGCCGCCGCGGCGAGGACCGCGCCGTCGGCGTCGGTCGCGACCGCGTCGGCCGACCTCGCGGTAGACGCGGCTGCCGCTCGGCGTAGAGCCGCCGGAACTCGTCCTCGTCCCGGGCGAGCGGCCGGTCGGAGCCGCGCGACGCGCAGCCACGCCGTCTCGACGTCGACGTCTCGCAGGAGCGACGAACGCCGGCCCGCGAGCGCGCTCGCGGTTCTCGGGCGTAGTCACGGCGCCGCCGCCGAGCGCGACCACCGCCGGCTCGGGCGCCGCGAGCGCCGCCGCGACGGCGCTGCGCCTCGAGCTCGCGGAAGCCGCGCTCGCCGCGCTCGGCGAAGAGCTGCGGGATCGTCTTGCCCGGCGCGCTCCTCGATCGCCTCGTCGAGGTCGAGGAACGGCCGGCCGAGTCGCGCTGGCGACCTCGCGGCCGAGCGTCGTCTTGCCCGCGCCCATGAACCCGACGAGCGCGACGTGCCGCCCGAGCGCGCCTACTTGCGGCGGCCACGCGATGCGCTCGACGTACGCGCGCCACGGCGCCGACGAAGTCGCCGACGCGCGTCGCCGCCGAACTTCTCGTGCGCGGCGCGGGCGAGCTCCAAGGCGACCGCCGCCTCGGCGACGACCGCGAGCGCCTCGACCGCGGCCACGTCGGAGCGCTCGACGAGCGCCTCCGCGGCCTCGCCGGTGACGAGGTCGACCGAGCGGAGCGGCTTCATCAGCGTCGGCAGCGGCTTCATCGCCGCGCGGACGACGATCTCCTCGCCGTTCGAGACGCCCGCCTCGATCCCGCCCGCGTGGTTCGTCTCGCGGTGTAGCCGCGCTCGTCGCGGTCGATCTCGTCGTGGGCGTCCGAGCCGCGCTGCTCGGCGAGCGCGAAGCCGTCGCCGATCTCGACGCCCTTCACCGCCTGGATGCCCATCAGCGGCCGCGGCGAGGCGCGCGTCGAGCCGATCCTCCTTCGCGGCGTACGAGCCGAGCCCGGGCGGCACGTCGCGGGCGCGCACCTCGATCGACGCCGCCGGCCGTGTCGCGCTCGGCCCGCGCCGCGTCGACGCGCGCCTCGCAGGTCTTCCTCGTCGACGACGCGAGCCGCGCGACCTCGACGCCGATCGCCGCGCAGCAGCGCCTTGGCGACGCCGCCGGCCGCGACGTGCACCGCCGTGTGCCGCGCGCGAGGCGCGCTCGAGCGCGTTGCGGACGTCGTCGTGGCCGTACTTGAGCACGCCCGGCGAGGTCGGCGTGGCCGGGCCGCGGCAGCGTCACGGGCTTCTTGCCCTTCCCGGCCGGCTCGCCCTCGGGCGGCCACGGGCTCATCCCCCACGTCCAGTTCTTGTGGTCGCGGTTGCGGACGACGAGCGCGAGCGGCGTCCCGAGCGTCCGCCCGTGCCGGAGGCCGGCGAGCACCTCGACCTCGGTCCGTCTCGATCTGCTGGCGCGGCGAGCGGCCGTAGCCCTCCTGGCGCCGACGCAGGTCGGCGTCGATCGCGTCGCGGTCGAGCACGAGGCCGGCGGGCAGGCCGGTGAGGATCGCGACGAGCGCCGGCCCGTGCGACTCGCCGGCGGTGGCGAGGCGGAGCGTCACGCGGTAGAGAGTAGTGCCGCGCGGCCGGCGCGGACGTCGCGCGCATGACCTCGACCGGCGCCGGCGACGCCCGTCCAGCAGCTCGAAGCGCTTCGCGCCCTGGCGGACGAGCGCCTCGAGGCCCGTCGACGACCCGCTCGCAGCCGGCCGCCCGCGCCGCGGCGACGAGCGCCGTGTCGCCGCCCTCGGGCCGGTAGGCGAGATCGACCACCGGCGGCCGTCGCGCGAGGCTCGACGAGCAGCTCGTCGCGCACCGGGGTCGCGTTCAGGACGAGGTCAGGTCCGTCGGCCTTTGGCGGCCAGGCGTCGTCGGCGTCGACCATCCGCCCGGAGGCGAGCCGATGCAGCCTCGAGGCCAGCGCATGCGCCCGCTCCGGCGACCGCGCCGCGATGCGGAGCGAGGCGGTGCCCGCGTCCACGAGGGCGGTCGCCACAGCCGGCGGCGCCGCCGGCGCCGAGGACGAGCGCCCGCGCGCCCTCGCCTCGATCGCGTCAGGACCGCCGCGGTCGGTGTCGAAGCCGAGCACGCGGCCGTCGCGGAAGACGAGCGTGTTCAGGAGCCGGCCTCGCCCCGTCGGCCTCGTCGCAGGCGGCGACGCACCGCCTGTCTTGTGCGGGATCGTCACGTTCGCGCCGGCGAAGCCGAGCAGCTGCAGCGCGCGCGACCGCGCCGAGCCGCTCCTCGACGCCGAAGGCCGAGTAGTGCCAGTCGAGCCGGGCCGCCGCGAAGGCCGCGTTCTGCATCAGCGGCGAGAGGGAGTCGCGGACTGGGTGGCCGAGCAGCGCGACGAGCGTCGTCGTCCCGCTCAGCGGGCTCAGCACCCGTCCCTTCGCGGCGAAGCTGTTCGAACTCCGCCAGGCTCGCGGTGAAGAAGTGGTGCTTGTGGTCCGGCTTGCGCGCGTAGTAGAGGTAGTCGACGTCGGCGGGATGCGCGGCGGCCTGCAGCGCGGCGAGGCCGGGGTTCGAGATCGGCGTCGGCGGCAGGCCCGACCCGGGTGCGCGTGTTGTACGGGTTGTCGGACTCGAGCTGCGACTGCAGGATCGACTGCGTCGGCGGGATGTCGCAGCCCGTAGCGGAGCGTCGCGTCGATCCCGAGCGGCATCCGGTTGTGCAGCCGGTTGTAGACGACGGCCGCGACGAGCGCGCCGCTCGCCGCGGCACCTGCGCCTCCTTCTCGATCATCGAGGCGATGATGAGCACGTCGTACGGGCGTCAGGTTCTTCGAGCGCGCGTAGGCGCAGGTCGAGCTTCGACCAGTTGCCGCAGAACGTCTCGAGCTGGTCGGGCACGAGCTGCCGCGAGGCGTCGTCCTCCGTGAAGTCGTACGTCGCCGGGAAGAGGAAGCCCTCGAGGTTCGGCGGGTCGGCGTTCTTGAACCCTGCCGAGCAGGGCACGACGTTCTCGGTGGCGCGGAGGTAGGCGGGCGGGCGGAGGGAGGGCGCGATCCCGCGCTCCTCCTGGGCGATCTCGTTGACCGCCGAGACGCGGTCGGCCATCTCTTCCGCGTGAAGCCCTCGGGGAAGACGATGCGGAACGGCTTCGGCGGCGCGGTGTCGGCGAGGCCGGTGGCCGCCTCGGCGCGAGCCGCTGTCGCCCGTTCCGGCGCCGACGACCGCCCCGCGATCGCGGCCGCCAAGCCGAAGCCGACGACCACGCCGAGGAGCGCCGCGATCCGGCGCCGCCGCGCTTCCGCCGGGCCGCGACCTCAGCGGGCTGGCGTTGCTCTGCCACTGCGAGGTAGCTCTCGAGGAGGTGGCGCGGCGACGGCGTCCGGCCGCGCGCGTCGTCGCCGTCGGCGAGCACCGACGTGAAGCGCTCGTCGTAAGGTCGCGACCGGCACGTCGACGGCGTCGCGCAGCGACTCGACGAACAGCGCGGTCTCGTCGGCCTGCAGGCCGTGCTCGCCGCGCAGCGTCAGCGGCAGCCCGACCACGATCTGCTCGGCTCCTCGGCGCCGGATCAGCTCGAGCAGCGCGTCGAAGCCGGCGGGCTCGCGCACCTGCTGCACGATCGTCCGACGGGCCGGGCGACGGTCCCGGTCGGGTCGGAGACGGCGACGCCGGTCCGCGCCGAGCCGTAGTCGAGGGCGAGCACCTTCACGCTCAGGCGAGCGCGGCCGAGATCAGCTCGCGCGCGCGGGCCCGGCCAGGGCCAGCGCCGCGCCAGCTTCGTCGGGATCCTTGCCGCCGGCGCGGGCCATCGTCGGCCGCCCGCCGCCGCCGCCGCCGACGATCGGCGCGATCTCCTTGACGACGTCGCCGGCGCGAGACCCTGTCGGCGACGGGCTGGTCGAAGTTGACGACGAGGTTCGCGGTGCCGTCCTCGCGCGAGCCGAGCACGATCGCGGCCGGCGCGCTGCGCTGCTTGAGGCGGTCGGAGAGGTCGAGCAGCGCCTGCGGCGTCGACGCCCTCGACCTCCATGACGATCATGTTGACGCCGCCGACGACCACGGTCTCCGGCGCTCGACGACGACGTCGCGGCTCGGCGCCGCCCTCGGCTTCTGCTTCGCCTCGCGGCGCGCCTGCTCGAGCTCGGCGCGCACGTCGTCGAGCTCGCGCGCGCGGCCGTGCAGGCGCGCCCACGCCTCGCCGGCGGTGACGGCCTCGATCCGCCGCGCGCCGGAGCCGACCGAGCCCTCGGAGAGGATCACGAACGGCCCGATCTCGGCGGTCGAGCGGACGTGCGTGCCGCCGCAGAGCTCGCGCGAGAAGCCGTCGATCTCGACCACACGCACCTCGTCGCCGTACTTCTCGCCGAAGAGCGCCATCGCGCCGAGCCGCCGCGCCTCCTCGATCGGCGTCACGAACGTGCGCACCGGGAGCGGTTCGTCGAAGACCTGCTCGTTGACGATCCGCTCGACCTGCTCGCGCTCCTCCGGCGTGAGCGGCTGCGGGTGCGAGAAGTCGAAGCGGAGCTTGTCGGGCCGCACCGCCGAGCCGGCCTGCTTGACGTGGTCGCCGAGCACCTCGCGCAGCGCCGCGTGGAGGAGGTGCGTGGCCGTGTGGTTCGCCATCGTCGGGAAGCGCGTCGCCCACGTCACGACCGCGTGCACGCGCGTGCCGGCCTCGAAGCCCGTCGCGCCTCGACGAGCAGCACCTGGTCGTCGCCGAAGCGCAGCGCCGTCGACGACGTCGTGCCGCGAGCCCTCGCCCTCGATCTCGAGCGGCCGCGTCGCTGACCTGCCCGCCGCCGGCCGGGTAGAACGGCGACTCCTCGAGCTTGAGCAGGCCGCGTGCCGACCCGAGCGCCGACCGCGCCGAGCTGGCCGTGAGCACGTCGGTCTTCTCGTAGCCGACGAACTCGGTCTGCCGGAAGCCGGCGCGCGTGGCGATCTCGGCGGCGAGCTGCTCGGCCGTGCTCTCGCCGCCGCGCGCGCGAGACCTCGCGGTGCTCCTCCATCAGCGCGCGGAAGCGCGTCGATGTCGACCGGCTGGCCGCGCTCCTCGGCGAGCTCCTGCGTCAGCTCGACCGGGAAGCCGTACGTCGTCGCGAGCTGGAACGCGTCGTCGGCCGAGATCGCGTCCTTGCCCGCGAGCTCGTCGAACAGCTTCAGCCCGCGCGCGAGCGTCTCGCGGAAGCGCTCCTCCTCGGCGGCGAGCGACGCGCCTCGATCTCCGCGGCTGCTCGCGCAGCTCGGGGTAGGCGTCGCCCATCTGCTCGATCACGACGCCGGCAGCCGGGGCAGGAACGCTTCTCGAGCCCGATCCGCTGCCCGTACTGACGACGGCGCGGCGGATGACGCGGCGGAGCACGTAGCCGCGGCCCTCGTTCGACGGGGTGACGCCGTCGGCGATCAGGAACGTCATCGCGCGGCCGTGGTCGGCGAGCACGCGGTGCGCCTTCGTCGCCGTCGCTGACTCGCCGTAGCGCGATGCCGGACTCGGCGCTCGACCCAGTCCATGATCGAGCCGGAAGCCGTCGGTGTCGAAGATCGAGTGGCGCCCTGGAGCACCATCGCGCCGCGCTCGAGGCCGAGGCCGGTGTCGACGTTCTGGCTTCGGCAGCGGCGTCAGCGTGCCGTTGCTCGGCGCAGGTCGTACTGCATGAAGACGAGGTTCCAGAACTCGAGGTAGCGGTCGCACTCGCAGCCCGGGCGCGCAGTCGGCGCGGCCGCAGCCGTGCTCGGCGCCGCGGTCGTAGTAGATCTCCGAGCACGGGCCCGCACGGCCCGCGTCGGCCCCGCCTGCCAGAAGTTCTCCGTGCGCGGGAGCCGCACGATCCGCTCGGGCGGGATGCCGACCCGCTTCCAGGCCTCGATCGCGACGGTGTCCTCGCCGAGGCCGAGCGCCGGGTCGCCGTCGAACACGGTCGCCCAGAGCAGCTCCGGGTCGAGCTGCATCTGCTCGGTGACGAACTCCCACGCGAAGCTCGACCGCGCCGTCCTTGAAGTAGTCGCCGAACGAGAAGTTGCCGAGCATCTCGAAGAACGTGAGGTGCCGGGCGGTGCAGCCCGACCTCCTCGATGTCGGTCGTCCGGAAGCACCTTCTGCACGGTCGGCAGACGCGGCGCGGGCGGCTCGCTCGAGGCCGAGGAAGTACGGCTTGAACGGCTGCATCCCGGCGGTCGTCAAGAGCGACGGAGCGGGTCGTAGGTCGCGGGATCAGCGAGCGCCGAGGGCCGCGCGAGGTGGCCCCGCGCCTCGAAGAAGCGGAGGAAGCCCTCCCGCAGCTCGGCGGACGTCCGCACGGCTTCGATTCTACGGCCGGCCGGTGCCGATCTCGGCGCGCACCTTCTCGAGCGCGCGCCGGATTAGGCGGGAGACGTGCATCTGCGAGATTCCGATCTGCGCCGCGATCTGGGACTGGGTCAGGCCCTCCCAGAAGCGCAGGTGGATGATGCGCCGCTCGCGCTCGTCGAGCACGTCGAGCCCGGGCGCGAGGACGGCCCGGTCCTCGCTGATGGAGTACTCGTGCTCCAGCTCGCCGAGGGACTCGAGCGGGTCGACCTCGGCGTCCCCGCCCGCGCCGGGAGGCGCCGAGAGAGACACGGTGGTGTACGCCTGGCCGGACTCGAGCGCCTCGAGCACCTCCTCCTCCGAGACCCCCGCGGCCTCGGCCAGCTCCGGGATCGTCGGCGAGCGCTCGAGCTCGACCGTCAGCCGCTCGAGCAGCTGCGAGAGGCGCACGTTCAGCTCCTGCAGGCCGCGCGGGACACGGATCGACCAGCCCTTGTCCCGGAAGTGGCGCTTGATCTCGCCGATGATGTTCGGGGTCGCGTACGTCGTCAGCTCGACGCCGCGTTCGACGTCGAAGCGGTCGATCGCCTTGATCAGGCCGATGGAGCCGACCTGGACGAGATCCTCGAGCGGCTCGCCGCGGTTCGCGTACCGGCGGGCGAGCGAGCGGACGAGGGGTAGGTACTGCTCGATCAGCTGCTCGCGCGCCTCCAGGTCGCCGCCCTCGTGGTAGCGGCGCAGGAGCTCGCGGTCGGTCCCGCCGCCGGTCGTCGTCACACCGGCTCTCGGGTCTCGGGTCGCGTCATCGGAACGCGCTTCTCGAGTCGAAGCCGGTCGCCGTCGTCGCCCTCGATCACGGTGACCTCCTCCACGAGCGTGGAGAGGAGGCGGGCGAGTGAGATGCCCTCGCCGGCCTCGAGGTCGAGATCGGCCCGAAGCTCGGCCGGGTCGAGCGGCCCGATCTCCATCGCCACCGAGCCCTCGGCGACCTGCAGGGTGACGACGACCTTCTCGCCCCGGACGTAGTCCTCCCGCTCGAGGACGCTTTCGAGCGCGAGCTGGAGGTCCTCCAGGTGCTCGTAGGTGAGCTCGAGCCGCGCCGCCAAGCCGCCGACCACCAGGCGTGCGACCCCGTGGTACTCCTTCGCGCGCGGGATCGAGAGCGTGATCGAGTCAGCTCTCAGCGTCGCCACCTTCACGGAGCTCGTCCGCGATCTCCTGCTCCCTGTGCTTTGCGGCGTCGCGTCCCGACTCGTAGGCCCGCCGCGGGCTCTTGCGCGCGCGCAGCGAGGCTGCGCCGAACCTGATGCCCTCGGCGAGGCCCGCGATCTTCTGGACGGGCCTCGTGATCGCGAGCGCCACCGCTCGGACCGCGGTGTCCAGGCTGTCGGCCATGTCGACGGCGCTGTCGGTGACGAGATCCGCCTTGTCGAGCTGGGCGTTCACGCGCTGCACGGTCCCGCCGGCCTCGTTGATCACCGGCAGAACCTCCCGCTCGAGCCCCTGGAGCAGCGACGTCAGCCGGCCGATCGTCCCGCCGAGCCGTACGAGCAGGTAGAAGAGCCCGAGCGCGACCAGGACGAAGAAGACGCTGAGGGCGACCCAGAGACCGTCGATGGCGTCGAAGGCGAGGAGCACGACGCCGCCAGTCTACTCAGCCACTTGCCGAGATCAGCCCGGCCCCGACGACGGCGTCGTCCTCGTAGAGGACGGCGGCCTGGCCGGCGGCAACGCCGTACACCGGCCGGTCGAGGGAGAGCCGGAAGCCGCGGCCCGCCGCGTGCACGCGGGCGGAGGCTGCGGGCGAGCGGTAGCGGAGCTTCGCCTCGACCCGATCGACAGGGACGAAGAGCCGGCCCGAGCGGACGGCGACGGAGGTGCGGGCCAGCGACTCGCGCGGGCCGGCGACGACCGTGTTCGTCCTCGCGCTCGTCGCGACGGCGTAGAGCGGCGTCCCGTCCGGCGCCGCGACGCCGAGGCCCCGGCGCTGCCCGGGCGTGTAGCGCCAGTAGCCGTCGTGGCGCCCAAGCTCCGCTCCCGACTCGTCCACGATCGGCCCGGGGGCGGCGTCGAGACCGCGGCGAGCGAGGAAGTCACGGTAGTCGGCTCCCGCCAGGAAGCAGGCCTCCTGGCTCTCGGCCCGGCCGGCGACGGCGAGCCCCTCCCGGCGCGCTTGCGCGCGCACGTCGTCCTTCGTCCGCTCCCCGAGCGGGAACCAGAGCCGGTCGAGGACGCGGGGGTCGAGGCGGGCGAGCATGTAGGACTGATCCTTCGAGCCGTCGGCGGCACGGGCGAGCAGCAACCGGCCGCGATGCTCGCGGATCCGCGCGTAGTGGCCCGTCGCGAGCCGGGCCGCGCCGACCCGGCGCGCGAAGGCGAGGAGTGCGGCGAAGCGGAAGCCGCCGTTGCAGCGCACGCAGGGGTTGGGTGTCTCGCCGCGCGCGTAGCCGGCGACGAACGGGGTGACGACCGCGCGGCGGAAGCGGTCGCGCAGGTCGAGGGTCACGTGCGGCGCGCCGAGGGCATGGCAGGTCTCCCGGGCCGCGACGACGGCCGCGGGGGAGCAGCAGGCGCGCTCGCCGTCCGGCCCGGCCGGGTCGGTCCAGAGGCGCAGCGTGACGCCCACTATGTCGCGGCCCTCGGCGCGGGCCTCGAGGAGGGCGACCGCGCTGTCGACGCCGCCGCTCATCGCGACGGCGACCCGGCCCGGCGCCCGTGGAGCGCGGACGGCGGGGCCGAGCGCGTCGTGCAGCGCGTCGAGGGCGAGCGCCGGGCCCGGAACGGCCGCTGCCTCGAGCGGGGTCAGACCGGTGACGGCCGCGCAGAGCTCGTTCGTGCCGTTGCCCTCGCCGCGCGCGGCCGCGATCCTCCCGCCCTCGACGGAGAGCGTCACCCATGCGAGGTCCGCACCTCGCGCGGCGTTTCCGATCAGCTCCGTTGCGGCCATGAAAGTAGTAGTGCTCCACCCCGCCGATGATGCCTCGTGCGTGAGGAACCTGGGAGTACCAGGTGGGTGCCCTGCCGACCCGGAGGCCGGACGCGGGCTCCCTCTCAGTAGGTGTTGGTTCTACATGTGCGCACGTCGCCACGCACGGAGTCGAGCACTGCGCCCACTCTAGCGCAGCGGCGAAGCGGCCTCCGGCCAGGCGGCTACTCGGCGAAGCGCCAGCGGACGGTCGCCTCGCCGGCGACGCCGAGCGCGAGCGCGAGCGCGGGCGACAGCTCGAACGCGTCGCCCGCCTCGATCGGGCCGCGGGCGACGACGTCGGCGGAGAACCGGCGCCCCCGGTGTTCGAGGACGAGCTGCGCGCCGCACGGGAGCACCGGGTGGGCGATCCCGAGGGTCTCCGCGGTCACGGTGATCCCGCACACGGTCGGCTCTCGGCTCGGCTCGAACACGGCGACGGCCCCGGTCTCCCAACCGACGACGGCGGTCGGCGGCGGCGCGGCGTCCGAGTCCCCGCCGAGCCGGCTCAGGGCGATCGCCCCGAGCGCGCCGACCAGGGCGACGCCGGCGAGCGCGGCCTGTCGCCGGGCCAGTCCCGCGTTCATCGGCCCGCGCGCTCGAGCAGCTGCCCGAACGCCTGTCGCCCCGGCCCGTCGGACGCCAATCCGCCCGGATGAGCGAGGGACTGCCGCCGGGCGAGCCGCTCGAGCGCCCACGCCGCGAGGAGGGCGACGGTCGTGACGGTGACGGCCCTCGGCGGGCGAAGCTCGGCCGGCCGGAGGGCCAGAGCGACGGTCAGGAGGAAGCCCGCGAGCGCGAGGAGCCGGAAGATGAATCGCCTGGCGGGCACGCTCGAGCAGTCGAGACCCGGTCGACGGCGGGCCCTGGCTTCCGTCCTCGATTCTCGGTGACGGTCTCGGGCCCCGGCGGGCCCGTCCGCGCTCGGAAGCGGCAGGTTCGCTACGCCTCCTCCGTGTTTCACCGCGGGCTCGACGAAGGCTTCTCGTTCCAGATCGGTTGGATCGTCGGCATTCCTTGAGGGGTGGGCTCAGTCCGGCTCGACTCGCAGCTCGATTCCAAGCTCCTCGAGCAGCTCCTGGTCGACCGCCGTCGGCGCCCCGACATCGGGTCGAGGCCGGCCTGGTTCTTCGGGAACGCGATCACGTCGCGGAGGTTCGGCTCGCCGGCGAGCACCATCACCATGCGGTCGATGCCGAAGGCGATGCCGCCGTGCGGCGGCGCGCCCATCGCGAGCGCGTCGAGCAGGAAGCCGAACTTCTCGCGCTGCTGCTCGGGCGTCAGGTCGAGCAGGGCGAACGACCCGCGCCTGCAGGTCGGGCTCGTGGATCCGGAACGAGCCGCCGCCGAGCTCGTTGCCGTTGACGATCAGGTCGTAGGCGTGCGCGATCGCGTGCGCGGGATCGGCGTCGAAGGCGGTCGGCCAGTCGGGCGCCGGGCGCGTGAACGGATGGTGCTTGGCGCTCCAGCGCCCTCGTCCTCGTCCCACTCGAACATGCGGGAAGTCGGTCACCCACAGCCAGGCCTGCTTCGACTCGTCGATCAGGCCCAGCTGGCCGGCCGAGGTGCGAGACGCAGCGCGCCGAGCACGCGCGAGGTCATCTCCCACGTGTCGGCCGCGAAGAGCACGCGTCGTCCCCGGGTCGCTGCGGAACGCCTCGAGCTCGGCTCGGAGAGGAACTTCGCGATCGGCGAGCGCACCTCGCCGCGTCTCGTCGTAGACGAGGTAGGCGAGCCCCTTCGCGCCCCACTGCTTCGCGAACGCCTCGAGCTCGCCGAGCTCGCGCGCGCGAGAGCTCCTGCGGCACGCGCAGGAAGCGCACCGCGTCGGCGCGCGCCGAACACCTTGAACTCGGAGCCGCGCGTGACCTCGGTCGCGTCCTCGAGCTCGAGCTCGAAGCGGAGGTCGGGCTTGTCGCTGCCGAAGCGGCGGTCGGCCTCGGCGTAGGTCATGCGCGGGAACGGCGTCGCGAGCTCGATCCCGACGCACTCGCGCCAGACGGTCGAGATCATCTTCTCCATCAGCCCGAACAGGAGCTCCTCGGTCGGGGAAGGCCAGCTCGACGTCGAGCTGGGTGATCTCCTGGACGCGGTCGGCGCGGAGATCCTCGTCGCGGAAGCAGATCGCGATCTGGTAGTAGCGCTCGAAGCCGGCGATCACGAGCAGCTGCTTGGCGATCTGCGGCGACTGCGGCAGCGCGTAGAAGCGGCCCCTCTGCAGCCGCGCTGGGGACGAGGAAGTCGCGCGCGCCCTCGGGCGTCGGCTTCCAGAGGATCGGCGTCTGGATGTCGACGAAGCCGGCCTCCTCCATCACGCGGCGGATCGTCCCGACCATCTTCCCGCGCAGGCGGATGTTGCGCTGCAGCTTGTCGCGGCGCAGGTCGAGCCAGCGGTAGCGGAGGCGCACGTTGTCGTCGACGCTCTCCTCGTCGAGCTGGAACGGCAGCGGCGTCGAGCGCGAGAGGATCTCCAGCTCGACCACCTGCACCTCGATCTCGCCCGTCGCCATGTCCGGGTTCACGGTCTCGGGCGAGCGTGCGACGACCGTGCCGCGCGGCGCGGAGCGACGAACTCGTTGCGCAGCTCGTGCGCGAGCCGCCGCGGCGGCCGGCCGAGCTCTCCGGGTTGATCACGAGCTGGACGACGCCGCCCTCGTCGCGGAGGTCGACGAAGACGAGCCCGCCGTGGTCGCGGCGCGCGTCGACCCAGCCGGCGAGCGTCAGCTCGCTGCCCGACGTGCCGGCGCGCGAGCTCGCCGCACAAGCGGTCCCGCCAGGCCGTCACGGGCGAGCGTAGCTGCGAGCTCGGCGAGGGGAGTCACCTCGTCGTCGCTGCCCGCCGCGGCGCACGGAGGCGTCCGCCGGCGCGCGACGACGACGGTGCGCCGCGCCGAGCCGGCCCGCCTGGGTCAGCTGGCCCTTGAGCGAGCGGCCCGCGTAGTCGGTGTCGCAGGCGAGGCCCGCGGCGGCGCAGCTCGGCGAGTCAGCGCCAGGATCTGCTCGCGCGTGCGCGCCGTCGAGCGCGAAGAAGACGTCGAGCGGGCCGGCTCCGCGGCTCCACACCCTCGTCCTCGAGCGCGAGCAGTCAGCCGCTCGACCCCGGCGCCGAAGCCGATCCCCGGCGTCGGCGGCCCGCCGACCGCCTCGACGAGCCCGTCGTAGCGGCCGCCGCCGCAGATCGTGCGAGTTCGTCGTTCTCCTCGGTCCGAGGAACTCGAACGTCGTGCGCGTGTAGTAGTCGAGCCCGCGCACGAGCATCGGGTCGAGCGCGTAGCGGACGCCGTAGGCGTCGAGGATGGCCGCGCACCTCGTCGAAGTGCTCCCGGCAGGCGCGCGCAGAGCGACTCGCCGATCGTCGGCGCGTCCGCGAGCGCCGCGCGGAGCCGCTCGTCCTTCGTGTCGAACACCTGCAGCGGGCTCGTCGCGCGCTTGTGCGCCAGCCTCCTCGTCGAGCGGTCCCGATGGGCGTCGAGCCAGGAGCGTTCAGCCGCTCGACGTAGGCGGGGCGGCAGTTCGCGTCGCCGATCGAGTTGAGCTGGAGCTCGCGAGTGCGTGACGCCGAGCCGGCGCAGGAGCTCGGCGTAGAACTGGACCAGCTCGGCGTCGATCGCCGGGTCGGCCGAGCCGATCGCCTCGAGCGACGAGCTGCCAGTGCTCGCGGTAGCGGCCGCGGCCGGCGCCGCGTAGCGGTACATCGGCGCGATCGTAGTACGCCTTCACCGGCTGCGGCTCGCGGTGGAGGCCGTGCTCGACGTAGGCGCGCGCGATCGGCGCGGTGCCCTCCGGCCGCAGCGTCAGCGAGCGGTCGCTCGCGGTCGGTGAACGTGTACATCTCCTTGTGCACGACGTCCGACCCCTCGCCCGGCCGTGCGGGTGAAGAGCGCCGTGTCCTCGAAGCCCGGCGTCACGATCAGGCCGTAGCCGTAGTCCTCGGCCGTCGAGCGGGCGGCGTCGAGGACGGGTAGCCGCCCAGGCTGGTCGGCGGGCAGGACGTCGAGGGTGCCGCGCGGCGCCTGGATCTTCACTGGGCGGGCGCCCGCAGCTCGGCGAGGAACGGGTTCGTCCGGAGCTCGCGCTCGAGCGTGGTCGCCGGGCCGTGCCCCGGGTAGACGACGGTCTCCGGCGGCAGGGTCTCCGCGAGCATGCGGATCGAGCCGAGCAGCGCCTCCCAGCTCGCGCCCGGGCGATCGTAGCGGCCGACGGAGCCCGCGAAGAGGACGTCGCCCGAGAAGAGGCAGCCGTCGGCGGCGAAGGCGAGATGGCCGGCCGTGTGGCCCGGCACACGGAGGGTCCGGAAGCGGATGCCGGCCAGGTCGAGCTGCTCGTCCCCCTCGAGCGCCACCTCGAGCGCGTGCGGGCGGAGGCCGAAGCCGAGCCGAGCCCGAGCTCGAGCGCGCCCTCCGGCCGCTCGAGCGCCTCGCGCTCGGCGGCGGGGGCGTGCACGGGCGCACCCGTGGCCTCTGCGAGCTCGGCGACCCCGGCGACGTGGTCGACGTCACCGTGAGTGACCAGGATTCCGGCGCAGCGCGCGCCGGCGAGGGACGTCAGGATCAGCTCGGACTCCCCCGGCCAGCCGGGGTCGACGACGACCGCCTCCGCCGCGCCGGGACGGCGGACGACGTAGCAGTTCGACTGGAACGCGCCCAGGGCCAGCTGCTCGACCTCGAGAGCCATCGACGGGTGAGTCTACGTCGTCCCGGCGCGGGTCACGGCGCCTGCGGGTCCCCTAGACTGCTGTCCGGATGGAGACCTGGAAGCTGACCGAGATCGCCACGCCCGGCGGGACTCGCTCACCCGTCGTCCTCCGCAGCGAAGACGAGGCGCGCGCGGTCCTGGTCGGCCTCGATCCGGGCCAGGAGCTCGGCGACCACCAGGTGAAGGAGCACGCCTGGATCCTCGTCGTCACGGGCACCGCCACCTTTCGGGCAGCGGGCGAGGAGGTCGAGGCCGACGCCGGCACGCTCGCCCGCTTCGAGCCCGACGAGCGGCACTCCGTCGGCACCGACTCCGGCGCGAAGCTCCTGCTGCTCCTCGCACCCTGGCCCGGCCCGGGCCACTATCGGGGCCAGGAGAAGACCCAGGCCGCCTCCTGAGGCGCCGATCTAGCCGCCGCGCTTGGCGGCGCGCCCCTTCTCCCAGCGGCGCCAGAGCATGCGGTAGACGAACAGGTCGACCACGTAGCTCAGCGGGATGAAGAAGGCCATCAGGAGCGCGATGTTGAGGATCAGCCCGGCGACGGTCATGTCCCGCGCCGTCAAGTAGACGAAGATCGCGATCACCGGCGTGAAGATCGCCGCCCGCCGAAGCACGCGCCGCCACGTCGGCTTCGTGAGCGGCTTCCCGTGGCGGTCGAGCGGCCCGGAGGAGGCCTTCGCCGGCTTCCCGTTCCCGGACTTGGCACTCTCGGCGGTGCGCGGGCTCTCGACGATCTCCTCGCCCTCGTCCGTCTCGAGGACGTACTCGTACTCGTGGCGCTGGAGCTTCTCGCGCCGGCGCCGCTGCTTCTTGCTCGCCACGGGCTAGAGCACCTCGATGAGGACGCCGATCAGCACGATCACGCCGATCAGCGCCGCCGCGGTGACGAACGCGACCGGGTTCCAGGTGAGGTCGTTGTCCTGGTGGTAGCGGGACTTGCGCGGACCGTGCGCGTGCCCTTCCGCCGGCTCGGCCGTCGCCGTCGGGCGCGGACGCCCGGCCGTGAGGCTGAGAGCGATCGCGATGCCGGCCAGGCCGGCCGCGACGAAGGCGAGCGGCACCCACCAGCTCACCGGCTCAGCGCTCCCCTGTCTCGAGAACAGCCATCTCCCAGAACTGATGGTAAGGGACGGCGGGTCCCGCGGCAGGTCACAGGCACCGGACGGCGGTGAAGCGAAGCACGGCCGACGAGGCGGCCGCAGAGACCTGCGCTCTCGCGTCGACGGGAAGCGGCTCCCGCCCCGTGACCTCGCCGCCCTCGCCGGTCGAGTCCACGCTCCTCCAGAGCGTCTCCCCGACGACGCGGCCGCGCCCGTCGTAGAGCCAGGCCCGGACGCGCACGAGCCCGATCGGGCAGTCGACGCCCCCGAGGTAGGAGAGCTCGCCGGTGACCGCGGCGGAGCCCCCGCCGCCGAGGATGCCCGGGTTGGCCAGCTCGAAGACCCCGCCCCAGCGCCCGTAGTCGACCTCGACCGCGCCCGACAGAGGCGCGGGCGGCGTGCCTCCCCCTCCCCCGCCGCCGGTCCCGCCGCCGTTCTCGGCGTCCTCGGCGCTCGCGCCGCCCGCGGTCGCGGCACCGTCCTCCGCGGCGGTCGTCGCATCGTCCGCCTCGCCGCTGACGGTGACGATCGCCTGCCCGCCCCCGGCGGTGGGCCCGCCCGGCGCGGGGGCCGGACCCGGCTCGTCCGAGCCGCCCGCGAGCGCGGACACGATGCCGAAGCCCAGCAGGAAGAACGCGGGGACGAGCGCGACGACAGTCCAGCGCGTGCGCAACCAGCCCAACCGATCCCTCCTCGTCGCCGTCCCGGAAGCCTCCTGGGGAGGCCTCCGCCCACCTTAGTCGGACTCCACCCAGGGCCCGACGCCACCGACCCGCTCGACCCTGATCCGCAGGCGGTGGCCCGGGGGCGGGTTCGGCATCGGCGGGAAGGTCACGTCAGGGCCGAGGTAGACGTGCGCGAGCTCCTGCAGGAGCTCTGGCGCGCCGCCCTCCTCGACGGCGGCCCGGCCGTGGACGACGAGGTACTCCCGCAGGCCGAGCGCATTCGACTCGGGCGTCTCGATCGAGAGCGCGACCCGTGGGTCCCGGCGGATGTTTCGCAGCTTCTGCTGGTCGACCAGGTGGGCGGAGACGATGTCGTCGCCCTCGAGCCCCACCCAGACGACCGTGACCTGCGGGCTCCCGTCGGGGTTGACGGTCACCAGGTGAGCGAGCCCGTCGGACTCGAGCACCGCACGCGCGTTCTCGGGAAGGATGCTCACCGCCGGCACCTACTCTAGTGCCGATGGCCGATCCGGTCACGAACGCCCCGGAGGAGTCGCGCGTGGACGCGCTGGCACCGCGGCGGAGCGCCCTCGGGCTCCTGCGCCGGCGGAACTTCCGGCGGGTCTACGTCGCCGTCTCCGCGAGCGAGCTCGGCGACTCGCTGCAGTACATCGCGCTCATGTGGTTCGCCTTCGAGAGCGGAGGGCCGCTCGGCGTCCTCGCCGTGCGGCTGGCGGACAGCGTCCCCGCGCTCGTCTTCGGCCTCCACGGCGGCCTCGTCGCCGACCGTTGGGACCGCCGGCGTGTACTCATCGGCGCCGACCTCGTCCGCGCCGCCGTGCTCGTCCCCGTCGCCCTCGCCGGGCTGGCCGGCGAGCTCCCGCTCTGGGGCCTCGTCGTCGCCGCGTTCGTGCTCACCTCGGCGACGAGCTACTTCGACCCGGCCTACGGCGCGCTCCTGCCTGCCCTCGTGGAGCGGCGGAACGTCCAGCAGGCGAACGGTCTCGTCCGCGCCACGGCGGAGGCGCTCTCGGTGGGCGGCTGGGCCGTGGCGGCGGGCCTCCTCGTGTTCATGCCGGTCAGCGTCTTCTTCGCGGTCAACGCCGCCACGTTCCCCGTCTCGGCCGCGCTCCTCGCCGGCGTGCGCACGCACGGAGCGACGGCGGCGGCCGCAGGGGCCGGCGGGCCTCCGCGAGCTGGCGGCGGGCTTCGAGGCGCTACGGGTCCGCCCCTTCCTCCTGGCGGCGGTGGCCGCGCTCGGGCTGGCCGTGACGATCGCCGCCGGAACGTGGATCGCCGGGGTGCCGGAGCTCGTCAGCGAGAACCTCGACCGGGAAGCGGGCGGCTTCGCCCTGGTCATGACCGGCTACGCGGCGGGCGCGATCGCCGCCGGAGCCCTCCTCGCGCGGCGGCCGGTCCGGCGGAAGGCGCTCGGGAGCCTGCTCGCCTGGAGTTCCTACCTCCCGGCCTTCCTCATCCTCGCGTTCGCCGGCTCCGTGCAGGTGGCGATGGTGGGTGCGTTCGTCGCCGCGCTCGGCGAGAGCACGGCGGTCGTGTTGCTGAACTCGGCCGCGCAGGAGCAGGTGCCCGACCGGGTGCTCGGCCGGGTCATGGGCGTGATCTCGCTCGTCCACCGCGGCGCGCACGCGACCGGCCTCCTCCTCGTCGCCCCGTTCTTCGCTGTCGTCGAGCCCAGCCTCGTCTTCGTCGGCGCGGCGCTCGCGCTCCCGCTCGTCGGGCTCGGCTGCGCACCATGGGCGCTGGCTATGGCGCGAGGAGCCGGAGCTCCAGCACCCGCGACGGGTCAAAGCCCTCGATCCTGAGCGCGGCCCCGGCAGCCTCGACCGCGGCGCCCGCCGGCATCAGCCCGACGAGCTCGGAGCCCGCGACCTCGAGGCCCCGCGCCTCGGCCTCGGCGGCGATGCGGCCGACGATCTCGTGGAGCGCGGCCGCGTGCCAGTCGGTGACGTTCATGCTCACCTGCACGAGCCCGACGCGGGGAAGGTCGAGCCCGAGCGCCCTGACCCCGGGATACCCGCCGTCGCGCTCGCGCACGACGGAGGCGATCTCGCGCGCGGCCGAGACGTCGTCCGAGCGGAGGTTGACGTTGAAGGCGACGAGCGGCCCACGCACCCCGACCAGCACCCCGCCGGCGGAGGGATGGAGGCGGGCCGGCCCGCGGTCCGGCCGCAGCTCGCTCGCGTCGAGCCGTCGCTGGAGCTCCTCCGGGCCACCGCGGCGAAAGAACGCAGGCTCGCGCAGGTCCTCGGTCAGCCGCCCGTAGAGGAAGACCGGGAGGCCGAGGTCGGCTCCGACCCGGTCGGCGAGCGCGAGGGCGGCCCGGCGCGCGGCCGGCTCCGCAGCCGGGCTCGAGGGGGACGAGCGGGACGACGTCGGCGGCGCCGATCCGGGGGTGGGCGCCCTCGTGCTCGCGGAGATCGATCAGCTCGGCGGCGGTGGCGATGCCGGCCAGGAGCGTCTCGACAAGCTCCTCCCCGCTCCCGACCAGCGTGAACACCGAACGGTGGTGGTCGCCGTCGGCGTGGACGTCCAGGAGCCGCGCCGGCGAGGAGAACGCCTCGCGGAGCGCGGCGATCGCGGCGGCGTCGCGGCCCTCGGAGACGTTCGGCACGGATTCGAGCGGCAGCGGCACGGGTCGCGACTCAGCGGGCGGTTCGGAACGGGTCGTCTTCGGTCATCGGGACGAACCGTGCCGGCGGCGCGAGCCGGTCGATCTCGCGCGTCGCCAGGTCGCCCTTCCGCCAGTCTTCCGGGTGCACCTCGAAGTACGTCCCGTCGATGCCCCAGAGCCCGCGGCTGCCGTCCGGCCATGCCAGGAGCGCCGCGAGAGACTCGAACCGAACGGTCACGAACGGCTCGCCGCCGATGACGACCGAGACTCCCTCCGACCCGACGACGAGGTGCACGCGCGGGCGACGGATCCTGCCGCGGAGCTTGAACTCCGTGCCCGGCACGCGCTCCCCGGCGGCGTGCTCGGGGATCGGCGTGAACCGCGCGTCGAGGCAGTCGACTCCGGGCGGGAGTGCGAGGAGCGCGGTCTCCAGGGCCGCTTGCAGCTCTCGCGCGACGTCGGCCGCAGACGTCGCCGCGCAACGCTCCACCCAGCTCCCGGCGGACTCGAACGGAACGCCGACGATCTCGTCGAAGGCGTGACCGGCGAGCAGGCTGTTGACGTTGGCGGGGTCCTCCACGGCGCGGCGATGCTGTTCGGTCAGCACGGCCAGCTCGGACTCGGTGGGGCCGTCGGCGACGAGCTCGTCGAGGAGCTCGAGCATCGTCTGCTGCACGACCTGGCCGTCCGGCTCGCTGCACTGTGCCGACACCGTCCGGTGCACGAGGTCCGGCGCGACCCTGAAGGATCCGGCCTGGACGTGGTACACGAGGCCGAGCTCGAAGCGAAGCCGCGTAGCCGCGCGCCATGCGAGGATGCTCACCCCGACGGTCGCGGCAGGGGTGCCCGCCGTGAGCACCGTCAGGTGCACCCCACCCGGCCAGTTCAGGATCACGGCCGGCAGGTCGACCTCGGGCGGGGCCGGCTCGGGCATGGGGATCCGCTCCCCGTCCGGGAGCGCGAGCGGGAACGGCGCGAACGGCCCCTTGACCCAGAGCGCCGCGTTGTCGGCGCTGAAGCGGGTTGCGGACCAGCGGAGGACGTCCTCCACCTGCAGCCCGCGGAGGCCCAGCTCCTCCAAGGCCGCCAGGCCGAAGTCTCTGCTCCCGTAGCGGGGGAGGACGAGCCCCGTGATCGGATCCGGGCCGGTGGAGGCCGCCTCCGCCTCCAGGATCCTCCTCTCGAGCCCGAGCCGCTCCGCGGGCAGGGTGGCGAGGGCCGCCGCGCGAGCTCCGAGAAAACTCCCGACCTCGTCGGGGGTTCCCTTGGCCCAGAACGCGGTCACGCTCTCGCTCGTCCAGGCGTTGGACTCGAACTCCGTCGGCTCGGGCGGCATCGCCAGGTGCTCGACCAGGTGGGTGATCCCCGACGTCGCGAGCGTCTCGTCCGCCCGGCCCACCCGGAACACGAGCGCGCCCTCGTACGGAGGAGGCGCGTCCGCCCAGAAGACCGGGATGCCGTCGAGGCTCGCGCGCTGGACGTCCGGGCCGAAGCGGTCAGCCATGCGCCCCGCATCGTAGTTCGCGACGCCTGCGCGAGAAAAGCCCTGGAATGGTCGGGACTACACTCGACGTTGAGTCTCCTGGTGGCGGATTCGCACCCTTACCTGCGCACGTTCGTGCGCCTGCTCGGCTTCCTGCGTCCCTACCGCTGGTCGCTGGCCGTGTCGATCGTGCTCGCGGTCGCGTCGCAGGCTGCCGCCGTCACGATCGCGTTCCTGACCGGCGACGCGCTCGAGAGCGCCGTCGAGTCCGCGAGCCGCGATCGGATCTGGCTGCTCGCCGGGGCGATCCTGCTCGTCGGCGCCGCCCGCGCGGTCTTCATGGCGGGGCGGCGGCTGATCTCGGGCCGGCAGGCGCTCGGCGTCGAGTACGACCTGCGCGACGTGCTCTACGCCAAGCTCCTGCGCCTCTCGTTCGGCTTCTACGACCGCCACCAGACCGGCCAGCTCATGTCGCGCGCGACCGTCGACCTGCAGGCGGTCCGCTTCTTCCTCGGCTACGGCCTCATCTTCTTCTTCCAGCACCTGCTGACGATCGTGGGCGTGACCGTCGTCCTCTTCATCGTCGACTGGCGACTCGCGCTCGCCGCCACCGCCTTCACGCCGCTGCTCGTCCTTCTCGCCTACCGCTACTCGCAGGTCTCCCACCCGGTCCTCCGCGACGTGCAGCAACGGATGGCCGACGTGGCCACGGTCGCCGAGGAGAACATCGTCGGCGTGCACGTCGTCAAATCGTTCGCGCAGGAGGAGACGGAGGCCGCCAAGTTCGGGGAGAGGACGGAGAGCGTCTTCAGGCGGTCGATCGACGCGAACCGCCAGCGCGCCCTCTACGTGCCGCTGCTCTCCTTCCTGCCTCTGCTCGCGCAGGCTGCCGTGCTCCTCTACGGCGGGCGCATGGTCGCGGACGGGCGCCTCGCGCTCGACTCGTTCTTCGCCTTCAACGTGCTCGTCCTCATGCTCGTGCTGCCGCTGCGCATGCTCGGGATGTGGATCGGCCAGGCCCAGCGCGCGACGGCGTCGGGCGAGCGGATCTTCGAGGTGATCGACGAGACGGAGGACGTGGCGGACTCGCCCGGCGCGCGCGAGCTGCCGGCGGGCGACGGCAGGCTTGCCTTCGAGGGTGTCCGCTTCGCGTACGCGGAGGGGCGCCCGGTGCTCGAGGACGTCGACCTCGCCGTCGAGCCGGGCGGACGATCGCGCTGATCGGCCACACCGGGTCCGGCAAGACGACGCTCGCCTCACTCGTGCCGCGCTTCTACGACGTGACGGGCGGCCGCGTCACGCTCGACGGCGCGGACGTCAGGGAGCTCAGGCTCGCCTCGCTGCGCCGCGCCATCGGGATCGTCGCCCAGGATCCCTTCCTCTTCTCGGCGACCGTCCGCGAGAACATCGCGTTCGGGGCGCTCGAGGCGACGGACGAGGACGTCGTCCGCGCCGCAAGCCTCGCGCAGGCCCACGACTTCATCGAGGAGCTGCCGAACGGCTACGAGACGACGATCGGTGAGCGCGGGATCACGCTCTCCGGCGGCCAGCGCCAGCGGATCGCGATCGCCCGCGCGTTGGTCCTCGACCCGCGCATCCTCATCCTCGACGACGCGACCGCGTCGGTGGACGCGACGACGGAGGCGCGGATCCGCCTCGGCCTCCGCGAGGCGATGAAGGGCCGGACGACGCTGATCGTCGCCCACCGGCTCTCGACGATCGCGCTCGCCGACGAGCTGGTCGTCCTCGACCGGGGCCGCATCGCCGCCCGCGGGACGCAGGCCAAGCTCCTCGAGGGGAGCCCGGTCTTCCGCGAGATCTACGAGCACGGGCTCCTCGAGCGGGAGTTCGCCGAGCGCGTGGAGGCGGCAGGGGCATGACCGGCGCGCTCTCCCGCCCCGCCAAGCCCGCCGGCGTCTCCCCCGGCGCCGGCGCCGGCTCCGGCTCCCACCCCGGCCGCAGCCCGCACGCTTCCGGCACCGTTCCGTCGCCCACACGCGCGGACTTCCACGGTAGGCTCCAGGCCATCGGGCTGGGGAGGTGGGCTTCCCTCTACCCGGGCGCTCGTCGAGCGGGAGGCGCGTCGTCGCGCGAGGGGAGGCGGCCGCGATGAGGGTCTGGCAGGCCGGCTCCCACCTGAGCATGCAGCGCGGGGCCGAGGTCAACGACTGGTCGTGGGCGCGCACCGTGCGCCGGATCTCGACGCTCGCGCGGCTGGCCGCCCCGTACCGGGCCCGCACGACGCTCGCGGTCGTCTCGCTCCTCGCCGCGACCCTGACCGCGCTCGTCCCGCCCTTCCTGGCGAAGCTGGCCATCGACGACGGCATCTCGAAGGGCGACCTCGAGGCCCTGACGATCATCATCGCCCTCTTCGTCGCCGCCGGCGTCGCGAACCTGCTGACGAGCATGGCCCAGACCTACTTCACGGGCTGGACAGGCGAGCGCATCCTCGCCGACCTGCGCAACACGCTCTTCCGCCACCTGCAGCGGCTCTCGCTCGGCTACTACGAGCGAAACCGCGCCGGGGTCGTGATCAGCCGCCTGACGAACGACGTCGAGGCGCTCGACCAGCTCGTCACCGACGGCGTCACGAGTCTCTTCCAGAACACGCTCATGCTCGTCGGCACCGCCGTGATCCTCTTCTTCCTCGACTGGCGCCTCGCCCTCGTCGCGCTCGCCGTCTTCCCGCTGATGGCGATCGCCACGAGCATCTTCCGCAGCCGCTCCACGCGCGCCTACCGCGCCGTCCGGGAGCGACTCGGCCTCGTGACGGCGACGCTCGCCGAGGACATCGCGGGCATGCGCGTCGTCCAGTCCTTCACGCGCGAGCAGGCCAACCAGCGGCAGTTTCGCTCGGTGAACACCCGCTACCGCGACTCGAACCAGGAGACCGTCGTCCTGAACGGCCTCTACTTCCCCTTCGTGGACTTCCTCGCCGCCGTGGCCACCGCCACCGTGCTCGGCTTCGGCGGCTGGCTGACGCTCGAGGGTCAGATCACGGTCGGGACGCTCTTCGCCTTCCTCCTCTATCTCTCGAACTTCTTCGATCCCGTGCAGCAGCTCTCGCAGCTGTACAACACGTTTCTCTCGGCCGTGGCCGCCCTGGACAAGATCATGGACGTGATGGACGAGGAGCCCGAGATCGTCGACCGCGAGCGCGCCCGGCCTCTTCCGGAGGCCGAGGGGCACGTCCGCTTCGAGCACGTCCGCTTCGGCTACGGCGCAGGCCCGGAGATCCTCCACGGCATCGACCTGGACGTCACCGCCGGGACGACCGTCGCGCTCGTCGGCCACACGGGCGCGGGCAAGTCGACGATCGCGAAGCTGCTCGCCCGCTTCTACGACCCGCGCTCGGGGAGCATCTCCATCGACGACCACGACCTCCGAGAGGTAACGCAGCAGAGCCTCCGCCGCCAGCTCGGCATCGTGCCGCAGGAGGGGTTTCTCTTCGCGGGCACGGTCCGTGAGAACATCGCCTTCGGCCGACCCGACGCGACCGACGAGGAGATCGCGGCCGCCGCCCGCGCCGTCGGCGCCGAGGAGTTCATCGCCGAGCTCGAGCACGGATACGAGACCGGGGTGGCCGAGCGCGGGAGCCGGCTCTCGCTCGGCCAGCGCCAGCTCGTCGCCTTCGCCCGCGCCCTCCTCGCCGACCCGCGCATCCTCATCCTCGACGAGGCGACCTCGAGCGTGGACATCGGCACCGAGCGGCGGATCGAGCTCGGCCTGCGCCGCCTCCTCGCCGGCCGGACGGCCTTCATCATCGCCCACCGGCTCTCGACGATCCGGCGGGCCGACCTGATCGTCGTCCTCGAGCACGGCGAGATCGTGGAGCAGGGGACGCACGACGAGCTCGTCGCCCTCAACGGCCGCTACCGCTCGCTCTACGGGGACTGGGCGGCCGCCGCCTTGTGTGCTGCTTGCGGTCGCGGACGCGCCAGCCGGCGCCGCCCTCGATGCGGCCGAGCTTCTTCACGTCGATGTGGACGAGCTCGCCGGGCCTCGAGCGTTCGTAGCAGACCGGCTGCTCGAGCCCGATCAGGCCGAGCCGGCCCATACCTTGCCGTTTCAACACCGCCGACACGGTCGACAGCGGCATCGTCAGCGTCTCAGCGATCTCAGCCGCAGTCATCCGCAGCCGACGCAGCGCCACGATCACCGCGACCCGATCAGGGGCCGTGCGATTCGCAACTCGCCGCGGCGCCGAGGAACGATCAGCGAGTCCCGACACCCCCGCCGCCCGATACCGCCCCACCCACTTACGCGCACAGCGCACGCTGACACCGGCGGCCTCGGCCGCCGCCGCCAGCGTCCAACCCTCCACGACCACCCGCTCCGCAAGCCGCCGCCTCCCCTGCCAGCTGAGCGCCGCGTTACCGTGAACCTTCATCCGGTGTCCTCCTTGGACTGGGGTGCTTGGCAGCTCCCAGCCTCGTAGGGCTCTCGCCCCCGGACGACCTGGGCTTCCCCTAAGCTCCCGCGCGTGAATCCGTTGAGCGGCATCTTCAGGGAGGCGTGGGCGCTTTACGCCGTGCACTGGCGCCACTTCGCGACGATCGCCCTCGTCGTCTTCGTCGTGGTCGCGGCGATCGGCATCCTGCTGTCGGTCGTCCTCGGCTGGTTCGGCGCGCTCCTCGGCGGGATCGTCAGCTTCGTCGGCTGGTACTGGCTGCAGGGCGCGCTGATCGAGGCCGTGCGGGACGTTCGGGACGGCCGCGCCGACCTGACCGTCTCGGACACCTTCGCCCGCGTCCAGCCGCGGCTCGGCAGCATCGTCGGCGCCGGGATCCTGCTCGGCGTCGCCGTCGGAATCGGCTTCCTCTTCCTCATCATCCCGGGCGTCGTCCTCCTGACGATCTGGATCGCCGTGATCCCGGCGGTCGTCCTCGAGCAGCGCGGCGTGACCGACTCATTCGGCCGAAGCCGCGAGCTCGTGCGCGGCAACGGCTGGAACGTCTTCGGCGTCATCGTCATCACGATCGTGCTCCTGCTCGGCGTCTGGCTCGTGCTCAACCTCGCGCTCACGCCCCTCGCCGACTGGCTGGCCAGCCTGATCGGCCAGCTAGTCAACAGCGTCGTGATCGGCCCGTTCGTGGTCACGGTCTGGACACTCGTCTACTACCGGCTCAAGGGCCGGGAAGACGCGATCACTGCGACTGGAGCGCAGGCCGCCCCCACCGAGTAGCGGCGCCGGGGCGGGTGTAGGCTCCGCTCCGATGTCGGAGCTCGACCCCATCACCGAGCACCGGATCGACGACCCGGTCGCCGCCGAAGCCGAGCGCGAGACGCTGCTCACCCCGGCGCAGGCCATCGAGCGCATGCGCATCAAGGTGCCGGCCCGCGCGAACAAGAAGCTGCGCACGCTCGTCGATCGCGTGAACGCGGATGAGCAGCTCAAGAGCTGGTGGCACGTCGCGAACGTCAACGCGGTCAAGAGGCTCGAGATCAACGACCACTCCTGGGTACACATCCAGATCGTCGCCAACATCGGGCTGAAGCTCCTGCGCCAGCTGGCGAAAAACGACGTCGAGCCGGGGGTCGTGCGCGACTACGGCCTCACCCAGGACGACGCCGAGATGGTGGTCGCGCTCGGCGCGTTCCTCCACTGCATCGGCATGGCTGTGCACCGCGACGGGCACGAGGACTGGAGCCTCTTCCTCGCCCAGCCGAAGCTGCACGAGCTCCTCGAGGGCCTCTACGAGGAGCCCGAGCTGACGGTGATCGCCTCCGAGGTGCTCCAGGCGATCACGAGCCACCGCCAGGACGGGAAGCCGCTCACGCTCGAGGCCGGCATCGTCCGCGTCGCCGACGCGCTCGACATGGCCGAGGGGCGCTCGCGCATCCCCTTCCAGCACGGGCGCGTGTCCATCCACTCCCTCTCGGCAGCGGCGATCGAGGGAGTCGAGATCAGGGACGGCGACAAGGCGCCCGTCCTGATCGAGATCACGATGAACAACTCGTCGGGCATCTACCAGGTGGACGAGCTCCTGAAGGCGAAGCTCCGCGGCTCGGGCCTCGAGCCCTACGTGGAGGTCGTCGCGCACATCGACACCGAGGCCGAAAAGAGCCTCATCCCGCTCTACACGCTGGAGCTCTGAGAGCGGGCGGCTACAATGCCCCCTGCCGTTGCGGGGTCGTCTAACGGTAGGACGCCCGGCTCTGGACCGGGTAGTCTAGGTTCGAATCCTAGCCCCGCAGCCTCGCAAAAGCCCCGCTCCGGCGGGGTTTTTCATACCTCCCCGCGGCCATGGCAGCGCCGACCCGGTCCGAGGAGCGCGGGCTCGACGCGCTCAAGCCCTGGCTCCGAGGCCGTTTACTCCTCTCGGCCGCGACCGAACCCGTGCCGGGCGACGACCCAGGTACCGAGGAACGCGAACAGCGCCACCACGACCGCCGAGGGTACGGTCGTGCTCGTCGCGCCGGGCGTTGTGGACACGATGTCCGGCCCGTAGATCGCGTCGAAGAGCACCGCAAGCCACATCACGACGATCGCCAAAGACGCCCACATCTCGGGGACGAGGAGTAGCGCCGACCAGTGCTGTCGCGCGTCCAACGCCGCCGGCTCGTGCGGGACTGTCGTCATCTTGCGCCTCCTTTCGACGTAGGTTTCGCACGCGCGGTCGGCGGCGGCATCGGGGACGGTCCCGATCCCCGTTCGGAGAAGTACGCAGCCCGGCAGCCTCTCCGAGACCCGCGTGGCGGCGCGGCACCGGGCTGGCATCCGGGCGAGGTGGCAGACTCGCGACCCACACGATCGACACGGGAGGAAGCATGAGCCGGGAGCTCTCCGGGTGGCGCGCGTTCGCGGGCGTCATGTTCTACCTCGTCGGCGCGTTCAACACGATCGCCGGCCTCTTGGCGCTCTTCAAGGACGAGGTCTTCGACGTCGGCGGCGACCAGCTTCCCGTCGCCGACTACACCGCCTGGGGCACGGTGCTCCTGATCCTCGGCCTGCTCCAGCTCGCCGTCGGGGTCGGCATCTTCGGCGGGAAGACGTGGGGACGCGTTCTCGGCATCGTGCTCGCGTTCCTGAGCGCCGTGCTCCACATCGCGTTCCTCGTCGCCTTCCCGATCTTCAGCCTGATCACGATCGGCCTCGCCGTGGCCGTCATCTACGGACTGATCGTCCAGGCGGAGCCGGAGCCGGGCGCGTAGGCGTGGAAGCCGGCCCGCTGTCCAGCCGGCGCGCCCGGGACGGCTGGCTCGTCTTCGCAGGCGTCTACCTGCTCGTCGCCGGGACGATGAACGCCCTCTGGGGCCTCGCGGCGCTCACCGGCCGCGACGTCCTGATCGAGCGCGAGCTCGCCTGGTCGACGCTGACGACCTGGGGCTGGGTCTCGGTCGCCGTCGCCGCGGCCCAGCTCGCCGCCGGCGCCCTCGTGCTCGCCCGGACGCTCGTCGGCCGCACCCTGGCAGCCCTGCTCGCGTTCGCCGGGCTCTTCGTCAACTTCCTCTCGATCGGCGCCTACCCGATCTGGTCGATCCTGGCGCTCGTCGCGAACGGCCTCGTGCTCTGGGCCGTCACGGTGTACGGCGAGGCCTTCGAGTGACGCTAGTAGCGAGGAGGCGGGGACTGCGGGGGCGGCGGGCCCGGAGGCGGCGGGCCAGGCGGCCGGGTCTGGGATCGCTGCGCCATGAGCACGAAGAAGAGCGAGATCAGGAAGAGCACGATGCCGGCGATCATGAGGATGACCCCGACGATGCCGAGATCGATGTTGGCCAAATCGGCGGTCACCGCGTAGCGGAGGATCGCGCCAACGGCGACGAGGAAGATTCCGAACCCGATCCCGCCGTACCCCATCGCTCGACTCCTCTCGTCGCCTGCCGTCGCGCCGCAGGCTACAAGACGCTTCGTACGGAGCCGCGGTGACGGCGGCGTTCGGCTGGGGCGCCCTGGCCGCCTCCTCCCTCCTCCTCGGCGGGGCCATCGCGATCAGGTTCCGCGTCAACGGCAGGCTGCTCGGCCTCGTCCTCGGCTTCGGCGCCAGTGTGCTCGCGTGAGCGCCGTCGCCTACGAGCTCGTCGAGGGGGCCTACACGACGTCGTACAGCCAGGCTTGGGGCGCCGCGGGCCTGTTCGCCGGCGCGCTCGTCTACTTCGGGGGCGACGAGCTGATCAGCCGGAAGGGAGGCGGGGACCGGCTTCGTGCTCGCGTTCGCGGGCGGCGCCATCCTGACGACGCTCGCCGAGACCATGATCCCGGAGGCCTATCTCCGCGGCGGTAAGGCGGTCGGCCTGGCGACGACGCTCGGCTTCGCGCTCGCCTTCGCGGTCTCGGCGGTCGAGTAGCCGCAAAAGGTGACCCGCGCCGGAGCACGATGGCGGCCCTCTGGGACGGCCGCAGAAAGGTGGCGCTCCCCGCGGGTCTGCGCCCTAGTCTCCGCCTCGATGCCGCCGGCGTCAAGCCCGGCGATCCCCCATCCCCGGGCACGATGCGGCCTCCCCGGAGAGGCTGCGCGCTCTCCCGGGTGCCGCCCCCGGGCTCCCCCTTTCCCGACTTTGGACTAGGTGATTCCTCGACCTCGGGCCCTTGCCGTGCATAGGGGCTGTGTGAGATAAGCGGAGCCGTCCCCGAGCGCCTATCGGGATTCGCCGCCTCGAGGGGAGCACGGCGGAGGACTCGGGCACGTGGGAGGCTCGGCGTTCGGGCCGCAGAACGCCGGGCCTCCTTCTGCCGTTTGTCGGCGCATCGCCCGAGCGCGGCGGCCTCGAGGCCCAGGAGACGGACACGATCGGCTACGCTGTCGCCGGCACGGCGCATTCGTCTAGTGGCCTAGGACGCCGCCCTCTCACGGCGGTAGCACGGGTTCGAATCCCGTATGCGCCTCCTCCGAAAAGCCCCGCTCACGCGGGGTTTTTCTCGTTCTCGGGCTGAGCTACCCGGTAGGCCCGACCGGTTGCTGCTGGTCTACCAGCAGGTCGAGAACAACCTGGTCACGCCGAAGGTGCAGGGCAAGGCCGTCAACCTCTCGGGGTTCTTCATCATCGTCGCCGTCACGCTCTTCGGCGCGCTGCTGGGGGTCCTCGGCGCGCTCACCGCCGTTCCGCTGGCGGCGGTCATCATGATCTTCGTGCAGGAGCTGACGAAGGCCCGCCGGGAGAAGGTCGCGGCCGCCCACGCCGCGCTAGAGGCTCCGACGAGTCCTGCATAACTGGCGACGCAGCGCGTAACGCGAGCCGATGGAGGCGGCGGGAATCGAACCCGCGTCCGAAGCCTCACCCCGGTTCTCTAACGCCCGCCGCCGCCACTCGACGTCGGCTACCGACGCCGGACCGTCCCGAGAATGATCAAGAAGGAACCCCAGACGGCCTTCGCTCTCTCACGCCAGGGGCCAAACGGAAACGGGGTAACTCCATGGCCCACCCTCAATGGCCGCAAGCCGTTCAGTGCACGTCCGCCTCCTCGCCCCACCCCCAGCCTCGCCCATGAGGGTCGACTACGTCGGCACGCTCTCTGGCCACGCGATCTCGTGCCCGCTCGCCGCGTGATGGGCTCTGCGGCAAGCCGACGCGGTAACGGCGGCGCGCCTGGAGCAGCGTTCGCTGACATTCCCAGCACGGGGTGTTGACAGCGGGGGCGGCTTGAACCAGACTCGTGGAGCGGCAGGGAGATAAGTCACGTGCATCGACAAGTGACGGGTAGCAACCTCCTCAAGGCACGATGGTGACGTCGAAGGCCGCGTCGTATCTGCCAGGTGGGGCGCGTGCGGTCGGCGACGATCATCTGCACGCAACGACGCTGGAGCCGACCTTCGTGCCCGTCCCGTCAGAGTCGCCGCTGGGCGAGATGGCCGACATCTCGATGGGCTGGGACGGGACGCTTTGGGGCACGACGGCGGACGGCGTGCCGCATCTGTTTGATCCGATCGCGCAGGCTTGGTCGGTGTTCGGCCGGGGCATCGACGCGATCGCTTGGTCCGAGCCCGGCCTGGCGCTGGTCTTCCGTGGCGACGAGTACACGCACGACGGGCAACAGCCGCAGAAGCTTGCTCACACGTGGCCGCAGCTTCCGGGGAGCTTCCAGTTGGGAGTGGACGGCGCCGCCAACGTCGGGGGCGTGCTGTACTTGTTCAAGGTGGGGCGGTATGCGCGGGCGGACATGGCGGAGCCGGCTGCGGCACTGACCGGCCTGACCGGCTGGCCGCAGACCGATACGTGGCGTGAGGGGATCGTCGACGGCACCGGGTCCAGTCGCGATGACGCAACGAGTACGGCCGTCACGCTGTTCCGGCGGGACGAGTTCCTGGTCGTCGACATGGCGCAGAAGGCGGTCGTCGACGGGCCGTATCCGCTGTCTGCGCGCTATGGCGGCGCGCTGCTCGAGCTGATGCTGGGCGGAATCGATGCGGCGACGTTCAGCGGCTCCGACACGACGGTTTACCAGGGCCCGCTGCGGTGGGACTCGCTCGATCGGAGTTCGGCCGAAGCGAACTACCTCACCTGGTGGGACGAGTGGTATCCGCGTCTCGGCCAGGCTCCGAGCGGGCGGAGCGGCAGTCTCTGGTGCGTCGGGTACCAGGACGGGGTGATCTACACCCACGATGGCGGCGACTGGAGTGTTGTCGCCTGGGAGGACACGACTGTCGTCCTGTCGGTTGCGGCGAGCGTGGACGGCTACGTCTACGCGATCGCCGATGACAACAGCGTGCATCGGCTCGATGGGCAGAGAGGGACGTGGACGCAAGTGGGCGCTGCACCGATGCCGCTGCGCCAGGTCTCTGCCGGGGACGGCTACCAGATCTTCGTCCGCGACGAACAGAACCAGATCCACCGGTTCACCGAGCCGAACGTGTTCACACCGGTCGACACCGGCGTGCCAGCGACCCACATGGCCGCCTCGTTCGATGGCACCGTCTGGCACTGCGACGGCGAGAGCGCGCACGTCTACCGTCATCTGTCCGCGACGACGCAGTCGCAGGCGCTCGCCGTGGCGCAAGGAGTTGCTGGCGTCAAGAAGGTCGCGACGACGGGGTTCGGCATCGCCCATGTATTGGCGGACGAGAAGGGCGGCAGTGTGCTGTACCGGTACGAGTCGCCGTATCTGATGAAGACAGCAGGCAGCTACCAGTCGGCCCCCGGTCGCCAGATGGTGGTCGGCGCCGGGTGTCTGTACTTCTCGTTCTTCGACGACGACGGCGGCGTCTCATACGTCTGCATCGATGCCCAGACAGGGCAGGAGCGGTGGCGTCGGTCGATAGCCGCCCACGTGGGCGGCGGCTTTCCCGAGAGCGTCTTTGATCCGCAGTTCCAGGTCGTCTACCTCGCTCTCGAAGATGACATCGCCGCGCTCGGGGTGCAGGACGGTGCCGTGGTCTGGCGGTGTGCGCAGCAGCACGGGGCGCTCGTCGCACGCCCCGCGCTGCGGGGCTCGCTCTTGTGCTTCGCGACCGATACGGGTGCCGTCATCGCATTCGACACCGCGCAGGCCTACCAGTCGGCACAGCTTTCCCAGGACGTCGCACCCTTGTGGACGTGGGCTCCACCGCCGCAGACCGGCGTCACCGCGCCGCAGCCGCCCCTCATCGCCGACGATGCGATCTATCTGTCGATCTGGCACAGCGGCAGCAACCGCATCTCCCTACAGCTACTCAAGCTGGATACCGCCACGTCGCTGGGTCTGGACGAACGGATCCTCTGGAATCACCAGCTGCCCGCGCAAGGCGGGACCTATGCCACCGTCGACCAGCGGCCGGCGCCACCGGTGTACTTCCCCTCCTACTCCGCTGACGTCGGGCCGTTCCACGAGCACACCGACACCGTGCTCGTGGCCTGGGACACCACGGTTTACCAGTTCCGCGCCGTTGATGGCAGCCAGGTCGGCGCGGCGTACGACGCCAAGGATGAGATCACGAGCGGCCTGAGTGTCTATCGCGCCACGCAGGAGCAGGAAGCGGAGCAGTACGACGTGCCCGTGTGCGTCTTCGGAACCCGTGGAGGGACGCTTCGCGCCGTGCAAATGGGGCCGGTCGGGGTGGAGGAGGTCTGGGGTACGCCGTTCAAGGGCACGGCGGACGCTACGCGAATCAGCACCACACCCTACGTGCGTGCGCGTGCCGATTCGACCCCGGTGATCTGGTTCGGCATTACGAGCAGCCAGGCGTTGTGGGCGTATGACACGGCGACGTCCGCCGCCGCTCAGCTCGGGACCGGCGCGACAGCCCTCTCGACGCTTGTCCCCACCAACACCGGCGTCGTGTACGCGGGTGGCTACACGAGCTCCCCCGGCACGCTGGCGCAGTACTTCGCGATCCGTCTCGACGGTGCGGTCATGCACGATTTCGTGGCTGAGTCGGAGCTGATGGAGGATCGCGACGGCGAGGCCAACCAACGGACGCGCTACCAGACGCACGTCGCCATCGTCGACGAGGACAAGATCGCGCGGCCGTCGCAGGCGGTCAAGATCTGGGCCGAGGACGCCGTGGTCGTGGAGGTCGACGGCGAACCGCACAGCATCGACGCCGGAACGCCGGCGGTCTTCCAGACCGATGCGACGGGCAGCTTCACCGTCGTCAGCGATGCGACGGACACGTTCGCCGTACCGCTGCGGCTGTGGGCCGAGTTCATGGATCCGCACGAGCGGATCGTCGTCTACCCCGACCGGGAGTTCCACCAGCGCCTCGCCGACCCCAAGGCCGACCCGAACGGCCAGCAACAGGACGAGATCGATCCGACACGCGTCAATCTGTCGACCGCCAAGGACTTCAGCGATGGTCCATTGTGCGACAGCCAGCATCAGGCCGAGTCCACCGCGCAGGCGATCCAACAGACGTGGGCAGCGGTGCAGCACGGCAACGTCGGCGCCTCGACGGCACAGGCGTCGCAGCGACCGCCGTCAGCTCCTCCCCACGTGCGAGACAGGGCATCGCAACCGCGGGCGTTCGAGTCCTTATCACCAGCGGACAAGTACGTGGCCTACGGCGACCTACCCGGGGTCGCCTACTTCGCGGTCGACACGCCCGCGACGCGGCCGGCGGCCATCGTCGCCACGACCGGCTTCGAGTTGGACGACGACCACAACTTCACACCGCTGTCGGTCGCCGATGCGGCCGCGAGCATCGACGCGCTGGAGGGCGAGGAGGTGTTGCCGACCCTGCTCGCGAGCGCCGCCGTCGGTGGCTTCCTCAAGGATCTCTGGAAGAAGATCAAGAGCCTCGGCGCCGCCATCAAGAAGGTGGTCGTCTCCATTGGCAGGGAGGTCTACGCGGGATTCCAGTACCTCGAGCAGGGCGTGCTCAAGGTCGTGCGCGCCGTCGTCCACACGATCGACGACATCGCCTCGCTGATCGGTGCGTTCTTCGTCAAGCTCGGCAAGGAGATCGCCAAAGTCGTCGAAGCGCTGACCGTTCTCTTTCACTTCAAGGAGATCCTTGCGACCGCGGATGCGATCAAGGGGTTTTTCACGACGCTCGACGACAACCTGAGCGACGTCGCGAGCAAGTTCACAGCCGCCGGCGACCAGTTCTTCAAGAACCTCGAGCAGAACATCGACACCTGGTTCGACACGCTCATCAAGGAGCTCGACCCCAGCACGACCGGTGACCCATCCGATCACGGCGCGATCAGCGACCTCAGCGGCGTCGGCACGACGACGCACAGCGCCTTCACGGTCGGCCCCAAGGGCCAGCAATCGACAAGGTCGCATGCCGTCCAGTGCTCCTGGGCGGCACACAAGCTGCGCCAGCACTACAAGCAGGCCACGACGACCGACGACAGCGCCGCGGTCGGTACAGCCGATCCGTTCGCGCGACTGCTCACCGACGTCATCACCGGCATCACCGCCGACCCCGAGTTGAAGCGCGCGCTCGACGAGGCCAGGGCGCAGTTCCACCTCAAGTTGAAGATACGGTCCGCCGACGACTTCCTGCGCATGGCCGCCGCGGATCTCCTCGAGGTCGTCAAGGTGGTGGCCATCACGGCGCTCGCGGTCGTCAAGGCCCTCGTCGACGCGCTGGCGCAGAACATGGTCACCGCGGTCGGTGATCTGGGGACACTCGAGATCCCCGTCCTCTCACCGCTGTGGAAGGCGCTCACCGGCAAAACCCTGACCTTCCTCGACGTGATCGCCTTCGTCGGGGCGATCCCGGTCACCATCGTCTACCGCATCGTCGAAGGAGCATGGCCGGCCGTCCCCGCGACGACACTCGGCGCCAGCCTCGATCCCACGGTGGCGAAGCGACTGGGTGGCCTGGTGACCGGGATCGCCATGATCTTCGCCGGCTGGTTCACTGCCATCCTCGATGCGTTGTACATCGCCTCGCAGGAGCTTACCGCCGGAGGGAAAGCGGCACGGGGCATCGTGGGTATGACCCTGCTCGTCGCCCAAGCCGGCGCCAACATCTGGCACGCGGTCGTGAACAAGGACGACCTAGACGTCGTGCTCTCAGTCCTGTCGATCCTGACGATCGTCGTCGTCGCCTACGGAAGCGAGGCCGACCAGGCAGAGGCGTTGACCTTCTCCAATGTCCTCATCGCGACCGTTCAGCTCAGCGCAGTGATCCCGATGTTCCTATTGAAGAAGTTGGATCTCGACGCGCTGACCCGTAACCTGCTTTCCGCCATCCCGATCTTCGTGAACCCGCTCAAGTTCGCCCCGGCCGACACACTCGTCCCCCTCGTCGCGCCAATGGCCGATGCCACCTGCCGCGCGGCCGTGGGGGGCACCACCATCGCCGTCACCATCGCAGACTGGGACTAATCGACGCCTGCCTCGTGTCGTCGGGGTAGCGTGCCCGTGGGGATGTAGTAGAGGGGTCTTCAAGAGCCGCGGTAGGTTCGCGTGAGGTGTCGGGTGCGCAAATTCATCCGGTGCCCGGTCCCCGTCAAGCCGGGTCCGGCTCACTCCGAGATGCTCCTGAACTTCAACCTCTCGGCGTTCTTCATCATCGTCGCTGTCACCCTGTTCGGTGCGCTGCTGGGAGTTCTCGGTGCACTCACCGCGGTTCCGCTCGCGGCGGTCATCCAGATCTTCGTGCAGGAGCTCAAATGGTCGCGGCCGCCCACGCTGCGGTAGAGGCTCCGACGAGTCCTGCATAACTGGCGACGCAGCGCGTAACGCGAGCCGATGGAGGCGGCGGGAATCGAACCCGCGTCCGAAGCCTCACCCGGTTCTCTAACGCCCGCCGCCGCCACTCGACGTCGGCTACCGACGCCGGACCGTCTCGAGAATGATCAAGAAGGAACCCCAGACGGCCTTCGCTCTCTCACGCCAGGGGCCAAACGGAAACGGGGTAACTCCATGGCCCACCGTTGATGGCAGCGAGCGGTTCAGTGCGCGTTCGCCTCCTCGCCCCACTCCAGCTCGATCGCCTCGGCAACCTCCCTGAGCACGATCCCGACCACGGCCATCGCCTGGCAGGCAACCAAGTGCTCCTCGTCCAGAGGGGCACGCTCAGCATGCCACTCCGCCAGGAGCTCGTACTCGCTCGACTTCGTCCTCAGAAGCTCGCCGAGACTCATCTGCGGCGCTCCCGGTCGCGCTCCCTCAACCGCTCGAGAACGGCCCGCAAGTGCGGGTTCAGCTCGCTACCGGGAGCGATCTCGCCCCTGCTACCGGAGTCCGGCTTTCCAACAGCCTTCGGCGGTAGCACGGGTTCGAATCCCGTATGGGCCTTGACCCCTGCTAAGCAGGTGCGGGTTCAGCTCGCTATCGGGCGCGTTCCGACGCCTGCTACCGGAGTCTGGTTTGCCTTCAGCGTTCTCCGGTAGCACGGGTTCGAATCCCGTATGCGCCTCTAAACCCCTGCTTAGGGTCACCTTTAGTTGTTGTATCTGACGACGGTGGCGCGCGTTCGATCCGCCCAAGCTGCCCGCGTTGCTCCGGACGTAACACGAACCCGCCGACGCAGGCGATCCCAAGGCCCAGCGCGAGAAGCGAATTGCCACGAGAACGACGCAAATCCCTCCCCACCGCTTTCCCCGTGCGGTTTAGGGTCAGGCCGTTTGCTCATGCGGAACGAACGGTCTCGATGAAACACCCAGCCCAGTCCAGCGAAGTCCACCGAGATCCGCGACTGTCCAAAGCAACGGGGCAGTCGGGACTCAGTCGTCGGCGCTACGAGCGACGACGTCGAGCACCGCCCGCCACGGAGGGGCCTCGGGCCCGGCCGCGCCCGTCTGGCCTCGGGCGCGGCCGGGGTCGCCGCCGCTGCCGCTCCCCCGATGTCGGGTCGGCAACCGCTAGCGGGGCACGGGGAGACGGGCGAAGGCTTCGCTGAAGTCGACGGCGAACTGCTCGAAGCTGCGGGGCGGACGGCCCGTGAGCCGCTCGACGCTGTCGGTCGTCGTGTCGGCGAAGCCGTCCTCGAAGCCGCGGTTGAGCTCGACGTAGCCCTCGGCGATCCACGCGGGCATGCCCATACCCGTCATCCCCTCGAGCGCCGCCTCGTGAGGCACGGGGACGTACGAGATCTTCTTCCCGAGGACGCGGGAGAGGATCTGCGCAACGTCGGCGAAGCCGATCGCCGCCGGACCCGTGAGGACGAACCGCTCGCCGGCGTACCGCTCGCCGCCGACAAGGACGGCGACGACGGAGTCCACGATGTCGCGAACGTCGATCATGCCGACCTTGCCGTCGGCCCAGTCCCAGTAGATCGCCCCCTGCTCGGCGATCGTGGGCGCCGCCATGAGCACGTTCTGCATGAAGAAGGTCGGCGCGAGCGTGGTCACCGGGAGCCCCGATCCCCGCAGCTCGTCCTCGCACGTCAGGAGCTCGGAGATGATGCGGCTCTCGGGCGTGCCGAAGCCGACGAGGCGCACAACGTGCGGCCTGGCGCGGGAGCGCTCGAGGGCGGCGAGGAAGTTTCGCGACTGCTGGAGGGCGGTCGGCCCGTTCCAGGTCACGAGGTAGATGCGCGTCACACTCTCGAAGAGCGCGTTCGTGAGGGTCTCGGGACGGTCGAGATCGGCGAGGACGACCTCGGCGCCCGCTTCGCGGAGTCCGGCTGCTCTGTGCTCGTCGCGAACGAGCGCCCGCACGACCTGCCCCTGCGCGAGCAGCGACGCCGCCACGCCGGAGCCGGTGTTGCCGGTGGCGCCCGTGACGAGGATGGTTCCCTGGTTCGACATGTCGGATCCTTTCCGGAGCCGGCCCGCCACCTCGGCGGGCCGGCTCGCTGTGGACGGTGTTCAGTCGCGCTCGAGCAGGTGGAGCTGGAGCGAGGCGCGATCGACCCCGCCGCGCTCCATGGCGCCCTTCAGCTCCTCGTTCTCGAAGAAGGCGCGAGCGCCGTCGGGCGTCTCGAACTCATGCGTGACGGCCACGAGGTTGTCGCCGACGGCGGGCTTGAACACCTCGGTGGCCGTGACTCCCCCCTTTCGGCGGATCTCGTCAACCGAGTCGTAGACCGTCCGCCAGGCGTCGTAGTCACTTACACGGTGCAGGACGAGGGCGGTGGTAGCCATGAGACCTCCTTGCTGGGGTGGTAGCCCTGGTAAGATGTTTGCTACCGGCAGCAACTAGAATTACTACCACATGAAAGCAACAGGGTCAAGCCAGCAGCAGGAGTCCGTCGAGCCCCCCGAGCCGGATCCGTTCGACCAGCACGAGTTCCGCGCCTGGCGCGGCTTCATGCGCGTCCACCGCACCGTGACGGACGAGCTGGCGCGCCGCCTCGAGCGGGCGCACGACCTCCCGCTGCTCCACTACGGCGTCCTGATCACCCTGGTCAGCGCTCCGGGTCGACGGCTACGCATGAGCGACCTCGCCGACCAGGTGCTGACCAGCCCGAGCGGGATGACGCGAGCGGTCGCCCGACTACGGCAGGAGGGCCTCGTCGAGCGCGAGCACGATCCCGACGACCAGCGGAGCTTCCTCGTCTCCCTGACCCCGGCGGGCGTGCGCCGACTGCGGGAAGCGCAGGTCACCCACCACGCCAGCGTACGCGAGCTGCTCTTCGGCGGCCTCGCGGGCAACGACATCGAGCGGCTCGCGGCGATCTACGAACGCGCGATGCCCGGCGTCCTCGACGTACCGCAGTGGCGCGTTCCCGACGAGCCGAGGAAGCGGCGCAGCCGTCCTTAGCGCGGCCGAGCTCCAGAATCTCGCAGATGGAGCTGTACGGGGCCTCCGGAGGCCGAGCGTGAAGAGCCGGTCAGCGTCGCTTGGATCGACAAGCAACACCGGCCGCTCGAGCCCGATTAGCCGACCGCGACTCCTTCGAGTGAAGTAGCAGCGCCTGACACAGGCGTGCGCTAATGGGCCGAAAGGCAATCACCTCCGGCCGGTGTGCCGGGCTTGCACCCAGCCACTCCCCTACGCGCGAGTCGGATGGAAGGAAGCTTCGACTGGGCCATGCTCGGGAATGTCGCCCGGAGAAAGGGCGGGCGGGGAGACCGCGACCAGTCGATCTCCCCGCGTCCGAGGCTTCATTAGAAGGAGAGGGCTACTTCTCCCGCTGCCGTCTGTGGCGGAGCGGAGCAGCCGCAAGGCTCGGGAGGTTGTCACGCACCCATCCCGCGGCGACGGCGTTGGAGGCGGCCGCCCCGGAGGCATCGTCATAGACGCTGATCGACACGGCGCCACCGTCGGCTGTTCGCAGGACGTAGTAGGCACGGAAACCCTCGATGCCGGTCAGTAGGTCGCGAACTTCGTCCTTCTTGGCGACCAGTGCGTCGACCAGACCTCCGTCGGATGCATAGCTTCGTATGGTCGCGTGCATGTGCTCTCTTTTTCCGGATCCGCTCACGAAGAGCCTCGCGGGATCGAGCGAGCTTCGCTTCTGCGACGTCATCTGTCGAGGAGTCTTGCCTGCGCAAGTGTGCGGGAATGTTCCTGAGTTGTCGCAGCGGCGGTACGGTGGTTGCCGTTCATGGCGGGGTCGAGGTGGACGCTTGTGGCATGGGTCGTGCAGCCGGGGAGGCGCAGTTGGCAGTGGCCGTTGGCGCGGGTAAGCACACGTGCGCGTATGTGTCGCCAGTGGGCGGTGGGGCGGCCCGAGCGTTTGCTCTTGAGTTGGCGGCGTTGGTTGTCAGCACGCCGGCACGCGGGGCAGCGTCGCTCCGTGTAGAGCCCGTGGCCCGGGCGGCGACAGATCCGTGCAAGCACGTCGCTGGCTAGGCCTCGGGCGTGCGGCCCGCTCCAGATCTGACTCGTAGCTCTCGTAGTGCCACGCCCGCACGGCGAGCCTCGTCGGCGCTCGCACGGGCGCTGATGAAGTAGTCGGGACGCAGCCGAACACACTCGTCGTCAGCGGGGACGAGGTCGCCAGCGCGGCAGATCCGTGGCATCGGGCCGTACATCACGGCGAACGAGGAGAGGCAACGCAGCAGCGCGGGCGGTGCCTCGGGCGTGGGGAGGAGTCGGCGCATCCGTGGGGGCCACTCGATCACGCCGCGGTGAACCGCCCAGCACTCGGCTTGCCACCCCGCAGCAGTCACCACGTAGTCGTCGCGTGACGGCCGCGCCTTCCACCGTCCCAGCTGGCGGTCGTCCTCTGCTGGGCGACCCGGCGTACCTGCGGGTGCTCCACGTTCTTGCGGTTGACTCGTCGTCCTCCCGTAGGCCCTCGCCACGGGCGAGGCGGTCGCCGGTGTGCCGACGTGCTACCTCCCCATCGGTTGGCTCTGGAGGAAACCAACGAGATCGGCCATCTGCTGTTCGTCGATCGTCCACGCGAACTCGGGTGGCATCCGCCCCGGGAGATAGCCAGGGACGACTTCGGCGTCGGGACTCCGAATTGCCCGGATGATGTACTCGGCCGACATGCCTGTGAGATGGTCGAGCGCTTGCCGCTGAATGCCTTCGAGCCCGCCGCAGGCAGAGTGTGGCATTCAGCGCACCCGATGTCGAGAAAGAGCTCCCTGCCGCGAGCGATGTCGTGTGGGCCTGCAGGTTCGGCAGACACCGGATCCGGTCGGTAGTGCGGGAATGCGCAGCAAACGCCGAACACGCGCGGCGACGAGCCTGGCGAGGGTGTCCCACCCGATTGTGAGCGTGCCGTCGTCATCATGGTTCGGTATCTTCCGGATCTCGTCGATCGTCTGTCGGTCGAGCGCCTCGTACCTGCCACTGGCAGCCCTGTGGATCAGGAACGACTTGATCCTGCCGGACTGTTCCGCGACGTAGAGTCGTCCGTCGGTACCAAACTGGAGCGACGTCGGGTTCCTGAGCCCCAGGCGTAGCGCCGAGCTCCGAAAGCGGACCGCTTGTGGGCGTGTCGTAGCGTCCGCGGCGCGGGGCCGGGCAAGAGGACAGCCGGCCGAAGGGTGCCTCGTAGACGGAATGGATGTTCGACGGGCTTTCGCCGTACGGTTGGAGCCCGCCCGCTGCCACGTAGACGTTTCCGCTGCAGCCAACGGCCTGGATGCCGTGCCGCGGCTCTGGCATCGGGTCGAGCACTCGCCACGAATTCGTGCGGGTGTCGTATGCCTCGACTTCCGCGAACGTTCGGTCGGGTGCTTCTCCCCCGAGGATGACGATCTCGTGTCCGATAACGGCCGACGCGTAGCCCCCTCGCGGCGTCGGCATTGGTGCGAGGAACGGGATCCAGCGATTGCTGGAGAAATCGAACGCATCGTTCTCCGCGAGATTCGAATCGATCGTCGAGTCGCGTCCGCCGATCGCGAAAAAGCGTGTGCCGACCACCTGGGCCTGGAAGTGATCGCGTGCCCGAGGCATATCCGGGAGTTCCGACCAGGAGTCGGTCGCCGTGTCGTAGACGTCGAACCACGGCACGGCGTTCCCTTCGTGCAATCCCCCGCGTAGTAGATTTTGCCGTCCTTCACCCCGATGCCGCCCGCACCCCGCGGACGGGGCATCCTGGCCCCCTGTGAGAAAGAGTCGGTCGTAGGGTCGTAGACGAAGACCGTATCGCTCGCCGGCTCGGGGAAGCCGCGCAGCCCGCCGACGTAGTAGATTCGCCCGCCTGTGGCAACTGCCTGGATGTGGTCAAGATCTTCTGGAAGCGGTGCGGCATCCGTCCAGGTGTCGGTAGCCGGGTCGTACACTTCGTGTCTGCGTCCGCCCCCAGCGAGGTAGAAGCGACTCCCGAGTCGGACGTAGGAGACCTCCTGCCGCACGGAGCCGCTTGGCGTGAGTCGTTCCCAATGCGGTTGCGTCCTGACATCTTCCGGCTCGAGCACGAGGATGTCTTCCCGTCAACCAGTCGGTCGCCCAGATCGTTCCCGAGAACACGCTGTCGTCCGGTTGGGCTATGACATCCAGGGGGTAGCCGTCGATCTTCTTCAGTGGAGCGACCCTGATCGCACGGCGCCCTGTTGCGTCGAGGTGGACGCGGTAGATCCGCTGATCGAGTACTGGCGGCGATCAAGTCGCCACGAAGCAAACCGCCGAAGTTCGACGCCGTGTATTCAGCGATTCCGTTCGTCGAGGCGTCGAACGTTGTCAGTACGTTCGGCCCCGTGGCACGTGAGTACGTGCATTCGCGGGAGTCGCCGCGGTCGACGGGTGACTGAGGATTCGACGCGTTGAATGTCACGTCGGTGCTCGACCGTGTGGGGTTCGGATGCCCCCCATATAGCCCTTCCTCGACGAGATATAGGGCATCGGGGACGTAACGACCGTGTTCTTGCGTCGCATTCGAGCAGCGCCCGCTGTCGACCGTCGGCGGCCCCCCCCAGTACCAAGCTGGGGAGTTGTCGACCGTGTAGATGCGCCCCGTGTGGCTCAGAACGATGTCGTAGGGGTTGCGGAACCCGGTAGCGAACAGACGCACCGGCCCCTTCGGATCGACCACGGCCTGGTTACGATCCTTCCGCCCCAACGGGTCCCCCGGGTCGGTAGTGCCGGGTCGGGTCTCGTCGTCGAGTGTCGGCAGGTCGTAGGGGAGTCTCGACGGTAGCCTCGACAGGTCGATCGCCAGAATCGAAGCCGAGAGCGCGTATTCGGGGGTCAGGCCGAACATGCAGAGGGTGCCCCCATGTTGGTCATGCCTCCCTGAGCGACGTAGATCACACCCCGCTTCGCGTCGAGAGCGAGGCCGTTCGTGGCGTGATCGTGCTCGGAACGTGGAAGACCGCGCACGAGGTCGGTCCTCGTCCAGCGGCCGTGCGCAAAGCGAGTCTCGAGACCACTCCCGAGTTCGTGTCGAGAGGTAGCTTTTTGCCGGTCGTGCCGCCCCCTTGGCGTGGATCGCTCGAGGTGACGTAGAGGACGGGGGCCGCCGGAGTGCCGGCTACGAAGATGCCTGTCACGAGGCGGGAGTTCGCTGCGGAGAAGCGGGCCCATCGCAGGAATGGCCCCGGCCCGATGGCGACGGCCGCGATAGCGGCGGTTACGACGACTACGGCGATGCCCCCGCAGAGCCGTACGATGGATCGACGCCTGTCGCTCACCTCAGCCACCGGACGCTTCAGTCTGCCTCCAGGGTCTGACGACGCGCCCGCTGTTACGTCGCCGCCGCAGCGCGCTCGGGACGCCGAGCGGCGGCCACCGGACGGGAGCGGGCTATCCCCTCAGCTCTCGCGGATTGGAGTCGACGTCGCTCCCCTGAGGGCAGCGGCCGCGTCGATCCATTCGGCATCCCGTCAGGGCAGCGGCAGCCCTCGACGCGACCATCGTCCCGTGGTAGTGCTTGCCGTCTAGCGCCGGGCGTGCATAGGCGGCGACGTCCGGCAGCGACCCGTGGCGGGAGCTGCACGATGGACGGCCGGCGTTCGCGGTGACGGTCGAGGCGCCCAGAGAGGTGACGTGCGCTCGCTGCGACTGCCGCCACGACCTGTCAGCCCGCCGCGTGCGGGAGGCGCGTGCACACACGCGGGAGCCAATCTGTCGGGCGTGCAGGCGGATGCGACGAGCCCCGAACCGACCGACGATATGCGGGCGTGGGCGTCCCGACTTGGCCTTGAGGAGTCGGTCAGCCTGGCGCAGTCGATCTGGAGTAGAGCGGGGTACAACTTTGTACCCATCTGAGCCGGTTTTAGCGGCCCCAGCGTCAACCTCAAACCGCTTGAAGCGGTGCCCCAGGCGTCGGGATAGCTACCCGCCCGGTCTCCAAGAGAGTCCTGCCGCCCCTGTTGGCCTAGAAAGTCGCAATCTTGCATATCTAGTGCGATTGCGCCTCACTCAGAGGCTCTCTCGGCTCATCCGCTGGAAACCGCCTCACAGAAACAGTTACTTTCCCGCAACTTTCCCGCACTCGGGGTCAGCGGCACGCGAGAAGCCGCGCAAGACGCCCGCGTACCCTTCGGAACGGATGTCGCCGGCATCCCGGTACGCGACGAGCTTGTGCTCGACTTCGCGGCGTGGTCGACGACAAGCTCGCCGGGAAGCTGGCCCAGGCCGTCGAGCGCGGCGTCGTCATCCTCGCCCTCGAAATCCTCGAACGCGAGGCGGTGCTCCGGGCGCTCGACGACCCGCCGGCAGGGCTCTTCGAGGAGTTGCGCGCGACTCCTGCTCGTCGGGGCACACCTGGCCGAAGCGGGCAGGGCTCGCGTAGCCGGCGCCGCGCTTGTTCCTACATGGCCGCAGTAGCTCTCTGAGTGCGGGAGGTGGGCCTCATCCGCAGCGCCGTCCGTGGGCTCCCGACGTGTCTGTCTCGCCAGCAGTGCACGGCTAGTAGATCGGCATGCGGTGCGCGAGACCGTACTGGAGAACTGCGTCGTACTGCTCCTGGATAGCTGCGGCGTAGATGACGTCTTCGGAGTTCAAAGCCACTCGATGCTCGCGGAACAGATGATCGTCGAGCGGGAGAAAGACGTTCTTCCCGGGGCTGAGCCTCGGCCATCACCCTGAACAGCTCGTTCCTCGGTGAAGTGTCGCGGACGTCGAAGGGAGTTCCGGTGGCACCAGGCTCGAGTTCCGTCTTCGCCGATGTCGCGTGCAGACGACGACGACGACGGCTCCGTCGATCGCTGGGCTGCCGTGCACGAGGTAGTCGCCCAGCCACTCCTGTTTCGTTCCCATGAGGTGCGCCTTCTGGGCGTGGTGCCCGCCGATGTTGATCACAGTCCCGTGCTCGTAGCCTCCCAGGCGCGCGTCGGCGAGACGCTTGATCGTGTCCTCGCGCATGCGGGCTGCCCGCGGCTGGTTGTCCGTCTCGCGCAGCAGCCGGATGTCGATGCTCGCTCGCTCGACGTCGACCATCTCGACGACTTGGGCGTACCGCTCGCTTCCCCACGACGAGGTCAGCTCCGAACGCCCGGAGCGCAGGGCAGTGCGCAGCGTCTCGATCGCCTCGGTCTCGGCCTGCGGTGTTCCGTATGCGACGTCGAGGAACGCGCCGACGGGACCGGACGTGGGGGGATGCCGCATCAGCGTGCGCAGGCTGTCCACGAATGCCGTCGAGCCTCCGTGGTGCTGCTCGTTGACGTCGATCCCGCGTACGCGTTCTCGCTCCCTCGTGGGAAGCGTGTCGTTGAATGCACGAATCGCGTCCAGCCTCCGGCGCCAGAATGCCGGGGCGGAAATGAAGGTCGGCTCGAGCGCTCCGCCGGTGAGGTAGTCGTCGAAGATCCAGTCGGCCATGTGTGGTGCCTCGAGCAGGAGTTGGCGGAACCCACGCGCATGGAGGTCTCGCAGCAGCGAGGCGACGAGCGACCAGTGTCCGCGCAGATGGTGCGTCTCGCCGAGGACGATGACGCGATTGCTCGCCAGCCGATTGAGAACCCGGTCCGGGAGCGCGTCTTCCGTGAAGGCGACGCCGTCGCGCTCGACCACGGCAGAAAGCTCTCTCTGAACGCTCGGCCTTCGGAGCACAGCCGGCCGCGGCAACGAGCACGAGGCTCGCCAAGATCACCGAGCCTCTCATCGAACGCGTACCTCGCCCCGATCCAAGCACCGTCGGGCGAGGCGGGCATCCGAGAATTCCCGCAGATCGTCACGTCGCGGCGCGGTCGGAATTTTCTTTGGC
>CAVUPO010000006.1:0-20415 GCA_963743495.1 uncultured Actinomycetes bacterium
TAGGCACGATCTCCGTCGAGGTCTCCGAGTACCTGTCGACGCTCCTGACGCGCGCCGGGATCGAGCACAACGTGCTGAACGCGAAGCAGCACGAGCGCGAAGCCGAGATCATCATGCACGCCGGCGAGCTCGGCGCGGTCACGATCGCCACGAACATGGCCGGCCGCGGCGTCGACATCAAGCTCGGCGAGGGGGTCCGCGAGCTCGGCGGCCTCTACGTCCTCGGCACCGAGCGTCACGAGGCCCGCCGCATCGACAACCAGCTGCGCGGCCGCTCCGGGCGCCAGGGCGACCCCGGCGAGTCCCGCTTCTACCTCTCGGCCCAGGACGAGCTCGTGCGTCTTTTCGCCGGCGACCGGATCTACAACATCATCGAGCGCTTCAAGCTCCCCGACGACCAGCCCATGGAGGCCTCGATCCTCTCCAAGCAGATCGAGAACGCCCAGAAGAAGGTCGAGGAGCAGAACTTCGTCTCGCGGAAGAACGTCCTCAAGTACGACGACGTCATGAACGTCCAGCGCATGGTCATCTACGAGCAGCGCCGGAGCGTCCTCGAGGGCGCCGACCTCTCGGAGGAGATCCGCGGCTGGATGGACGAGCTGATCGCGCGCGTCGTTTTCGAGCACACGCAGTCCGAGTACCGCGAGGAGTGGGACCTCGACAGCCTCTTCGCCGAGATGCAGGGCCTCTACGAGACCGAGATCTCGCCGGACGAGCTCGCCGTCACGACCACCCGCGAGGAGCTGATCGACGAGTTCTCCGACGACGCGCAGGACGCCTACGACGCCAAGGTCGAGGAGTACGGCGCGGAGCTCATGCGCGAGGTCGAGCGCTACCTCGTCCTCCAGGTCGTCGACGTGCGCTGGCGCGAGCACCTCGAGTCGATGGAGTACCTCCGTGACGGCATCCACCTGCGCGCCATGGCCCAGAAGGACCCGCTCTCCGAGTACCGCTCGGAGGGCCACTCGATGTTCCAGGAGCTCACGGCCATGATCCAGGAGGAGATCGTCCGCTACCTCCTCCGCATCCAGATCGAGCGCCCGCCCGAGCAGGGCGAGCTCGAGCCTGCGTCGGCGGGGCCCGACGGTGGCTCCAACGGCGACGGCTTCACATACGAGCACGAGTCCGCCGCCGGCTCCGAGGCGATCCGCGCCGCGGGCGGCGCCGATGCGAACGAGGCGGCGCTCCAGCGGGCCCGCGCCGGGGCGGGGGTGGCCACCGGAACGGCCGCGGGCGCTACGACGACGGTCACCGGCCAGCGGATCGTCGCCGAGGAGGACCGGGTGGGCCGCAACGACCCGTGCCCGTGCGGCTCCGGCAAGAAGTACAAGAAGTGCCACGGCGCGTAGCAGCGCCTCATAAGGACGGACCCGCCACCAGCCGATCCCGTACGTGGTCGTCTCTTCTGCGCCGGGCCGACGCGATCTAGCAATCCGCGATACGGTCGCAGCCGCTCACTGATCCTGCCCCCCGTCGGCAGTCCGCCGACAAGCGGCCACGTCCCCGGCGGCCACGCCCTGGGGTCTGACCCCTGGCCATGTCCGCATCGGACGGAGTGTGTCTCACACGGGTGTGCCGGCTTGCCCACTGTCTTGATGCCTGCACGGCTGTATCCATGCGGATTCAGCCGCTGTTCGCCATCGGTCGAGGGCAGGTCGCCTGCGGCCGAGCCCCGGGGTCAGACCCCGGGGCTTGGCCGCGCGGGCTTGTCCGGGCCGTCTGCGTGCCGCGCGCCCCGGTGAGCAGCCCGGCTCGCCAGCTACCATCCACCTCCATGGCGGAGCGAAGCGCGGTCGAGCGTGAGCTCGAGGAGATCGGGGCCCAGCTCGACTGGGTCCGTGAGTACCTTTGACCCCGACACGCTGAGGGAGCGTGTGGCCGCCCTCGAGGAGGCCATGGGCGCGCCGGGATTCTGGGACGAGCAGCAGGAAGCCGCGCGGGTCTCCTCCGAGCACGCGCGCCTCTCCCGGCGGCTCGATCGGTACGAGGAGCTGAGCGGGGAGGCCGCCGACCTCGCCGAGCTCGTGGGGCTCGCCGCCGACGACGGCGAGCTGGACGAGGTCGAGCAGAGCGTGCTCGCGCTCCGGGCCCAGCTCGACCGCCTGCAGGAGGACTCGCTCTTCAGCGGCGAGTACGACGCGGGGGGCGCCGTCGTGTCCATCCACGCCGGGACGGGCGGGACGGACGCACAAGACTGGGCCGAGATGCTCCTCCGCATGTACCTGCGATGGGCGGACTCGCGCGGCTTCAAGACGGACCTGATCGAGGTCTCGCCGGGGGAGGAGGCCGGGCTCAAGTCCGCCACCTTTACCGTCGAGGGCGAGAACGCCTTCGGGACGCTCAAGGCCGAGCGCGGCGTGCATCGCCTCGTGCGGCTCTCGCCGTTCGACCAGGCGCACCGCCGACACACGTCGTTCGCGCAGGTGATCGTCAGCCCGCTCGTCTCCGACGACGTCGACATCGAGGTGGACGAGGCCGACCTTCGGGTCGACACGTACCGGGCGAGCGGCGCCGGCGGGCAGCACGTGAACAAGACGGACTCGGCCGTCCGCATCACGCACCTGCCGACGGGGATCGTCGTCCAGTGCCAGAACGAGCGCTCACAGCTCTCCAACCGCCAGACGGCCATGCGGATCCTCAAGAGCCGCCTCGCGGAACACGAGCTCGAGCGCCGCGAGGCCGAGCTCGCCCGCGAGCGTGGCGAGGTCCTCGACACCGGCTTCGGCAGCCAGATCCGCAGCTACGTGCTCCATCCGTACCAGCTTGTGAAGGATCACCGCACCGACGTCGAAGAAGGGAACGCACAGGCCGTCCTCGACGGCGACCTCGACCGCTTCATCAGCGCCTACCTGCTTGCCAACGCAACCGGGGCCGTCGCATAGGAAGCCAACCGATTCGGGAGCCAACTGATTCCGATGCCCAACCGTTTCGCTAGACTCGTGTGCTTGCAGAGATCCGACCGGTGCGCCCTCGGGACGGGCGCCCACGCCTGAACCGGTGCAGGAAGCAGACCTCAAAGATTCACTCGAAGACATTCCGGCGACGACTGCGGTCGAACTGAACGGCGACCCCGTCGAGAGCGCCACCGCCGTCGACCCCGAGGGCCTCGGCCCGGCCCCGCCGGGGACGCCGATGATCGTGTTCGAGAACGTGAACAAGGTCTACGAGCCGAACGTCGTCGCGCTGCGCGAGACGAGCTTCGTCATCGACAAGGGCGAGTTCGTCTTCCTCGTCGGGCCGTCCGGGTCCGGCAAGTCGACGATCATGCGGCTCCTCCTCAAGGAGCTCGAGCCGACCGAGGGCCGGATCATCGTGGGCGGCCGCGAGCTCGCGCGCCTGCGCCGCAGCAAGGTGCCGATGCTCCGCCGCAACATCGGCTGCGTCTTCCAGGATTTCAAGCTCCTCACCGACCGCACCGCCTACGACAACGTCGCCTACGCGCTCAAGGTGCGGGGCGAGTCGAAGTCCCAGATCCGGGCCCAGGTGCCCGAGACCCTCGCGCTCGTCGGTCTCGGCTCGAAGATGAACAACTTTCCGCACGAGCTCTCGGGCGGCGAGCAGCAGCGCGTCTCGGTCGCGCGTGCGTTCGTCAACCACCCGCCGCTCCTCATCTGCGACGAGCCTACGGGGAACCTCGACCCGGACACCTCCGTCGGGATCATGCAGCTCCTCTACCGCATCAACCGCACCGGCACGACCGTGCTGATGGCGACCCACGACCGCGAGATGGTGGACAAGATGCGCAAGCGCGTGATCGCGCTCGAGGACGGCGTCGTCGTCCGCGACGAGCGCCGCGGGGGTTACGGCTAGGCTCGTGCCGCTTCCGACGACACAAGGCGGGCCCTGGCTTCGTGCTCACGACCCAGTGACGCGGCGGCATCCCCGGCAGGAGCACTGATGCGCTCGAAGCTGTTCTTCTCCGAGGCCTTCCGGTCGATGGCCGCGAACCTCTCCACGAGCGTGGCGGCGGTCATGACCGTGCTCATCGGCATGTTCTTGCTCGGCCTCTTCATCGCGCTCGGGAGCTGGGTGATCTCGTGGACGAACCACGTGAAGCGTGACCTCGTGGTCAACGTCTACTTCTGCACCGACCTCACGTGCGGCAAGGAGGTCAAGCCGAAGGAGGTCAACGCCGTCCAGGCTCAGCTCGACGAGAACCCCAACGTGAAGTCGTACCGCTTCGTCTCCAAGGAGGACGCCTGGAAAGAGATGCAGCAGCGGTTCCCCGAGCTGACGGCCGAGACGGTCCGGAACCCGCTGCCGGCCTCGCTGGAGGTGATCCCGAAGGACGCCGACCAGGTGCAGCTGATCGCGACCTCGCTCCAGGAGCCGACCCCGGCCGGCGTCGAGACCGTGAAGTACGGGGAGAAGAAGGCCAAACGGGTGCTCCAGGTGGCGACGATCATCGGCATCCTCTTCGCTCTCGGGAGCCTCATCCTCCTGATCGCCTCGACGATCCTGATCGCGAACACGATTCGTCTCTCCATCTTCTCGCGGCGACGGGAGATCGAGGTGATGAAGCTCGTCGGCGCGTCGAACTGGTTCGTGCGCGCGCCGTTCATGCTCGAGGGGCTCCTCTGCGGTCTCGCCGGCTCGGTCCTCGCCGTCGTGCTTCTCCTGCTCGCCAAGGAGCTGGCGCTGCCAGGGATCATGGGCCGGATCGAGAGCCCGGGCGACATCCAGGCCTGGAGCTTCCCCAGCGTCGCGCTCATCCTCGTGGGCGTGAGCCTGCTCGTCGGCGCCGCCGGCTCTGGTATCACCCTGCGGCGTTTTCTGCGAATCTGAGAGCAATGCACGCGGGAGGCCCGGGACCGGAGAGGGCGGGCGGCCTGTGAGACGGGGCGCCGGCTATCTCGCTGCTCTCCTCCTGGTCGCGGGAGCGTTCGCGCTCGGCTTCTTCCTCACGCACACGGAGCAGGGAGCGAGCCAGTCGGCGCCGCCCGTTCAGACGGACCGGCCGCACCGGCTCATCGACGAGGTGCGCGCGGAGCTCGCGTCTTCCTACTACCGTTGGATCGACCCCGACATCCTCGCGCGCCCGACCGTGCGCGAGATCCTCGCCGGCCTCGACGATCCGCACACCGACCTGCTCACGCGGATCCAGTACGAGCACCTGCGGGAGGACACCGAGGGCACCTACGCCGGCATCGGGCTCACCGTCGGCCCGGCGCGCAAGGGCTTGCTCGTCACCTCCGCCGCCGCGGGCCCCGCCCGCGAGGCAGGCATCCGTAAGGGCGACATCATCGTGCGCGTCGACGGCGCGCCGCTCGGGCGCCTGACCTTCGAGAACGCACTCGCGCTGGTCGCGGGCGACAAGGGGACGATCGTCACCGTCGTCGTCCGCCGGCCGAAGAAGAAGAAGCCGCTCGACTTCATCGTCGTCCGGCGCGAGATCGACGTGCCGCCGATCTCGAGCCGCCTGATCAAGACGAAGAAGAAGAAGCTCGGCTACATCCGGATCTTCTCCTTCTCGGCGGGCGCCGCGGAGCGCATCGAGCAGGCGACCGCCGAACTCGTCGAGCAGGGCGTCGGCGGGGTGATCGTCGACCTCCGGGACAACCCCGGCGGCCTGCTCTCGGAGGCGGTCGACGTCGCCTCGGTGTTCGTCCACGACGGCATCGTCTGCCGGACCGACGGCCTGCACGAGGAGGAGCACGAGTACCGCGTCACGGGCGTGGCCACCCACCCGGAGCTGCCGCTCGTCGCCCTCGTCAACGGCGGCAGCGCCAGCGCCGCCGAGATCCTCGCGGGCGCGCTCGTCGACCACGAGCGCGCGGTGCTCGTCGGCCAGCGCACCTACGGCAAGGCCTCGGTGCAGACGATCGCGCCGCTCACCGGCGGCGGCGCGCTCAAGCTCACCACCGCCAAGTACCTGACGCCGGCCGGCGCCGACATCACCGGCCTCGGCCTCGAGCCGTCCGTCGCAGCCGCCGACGATCCGCTCACGCTCGGCGACGAGGGGCTGAAGGCCGCCCGGCAGACGCTCGTCGAGATCGTCCAGGCCGACTAGGTGGCGGAGCACCTCGTCTGCGAGCTCGCCCGGCGGGGCAAGCTCCTCGTCGGCGAGCCGTACTTCGAGGGCGGTGCGCCGGTCGTCGTCGACCGCAAGGGCGCCGGCGAGGCTGCCGTCGGCGACCTGGCCGTCCTCCGGCTCGGCCGGGGGCGCGCCCGGGTCGAGGAGGTCCTCGGCCAGGCCTCCGCGATCGAGGCCGTGCTGGAGGGTCTCCTCTGGCACGAGTGCGTCCGCGCCCCGCACCCGCCGCTCCCGCCGCCGCCGAGCGACGACGAGCCCGACCGGGTCGACCTGCGGCACCTCTACGCCTTCACGATCGACCCCGAGGGCGCGAAGGACTTCGACGACGCCCTCACCTTCGCTACCGAGGACGGCGGCGTCCGCGCGTGGGTGCACATCGCCGACGTCTCCGCCTTCATCCCCGCCGGGAGCCCGCTCGACCGGGACGCCGCCGAGCGAGGCACCTCGGTCTACGTGCCGGGTCGCGTCGCGCCGATGCTTCCGCACGAGCTCTCCGACGACCTCTGCAGCCTGCGCCCGCACGCCGACCGCCGCTGCGTCACCGTCGAGCTCCCCTTCGATTCCGCGCTGCGGCCGGGCGAGCCGCGCTTTTACCGAAGCCTGATCCGCAGCCGCGAGCGGCTGACCTACGGCCACGCCCAGGCGATCCTCGCCGGGGACGAGCGCGCCGTCGACGAGCTGGCCGAGGCGGTCTCGCTGGCGGAACGGGTCGCCCGTGCGCTCCGGGACCGCCGCTTCGCCCGGGGCGCGCTCCGGGTCGAGGGGCGCGAGGTCGAGTTCGCCTTCGACGGAGCGGGCGGGGTGGAGCGGGCCTGGATCGAGCGGGAGCCGCTGGCGCACATGCTCGTCGAGGAGCTGATGATCGCTGCGAACGAGGCCGTCGCGGAGCTGCTCGCCGGCCGCGGGCGGGAGGCGCTCTTCCGCGTGCACGAGCGCCCGGAGCCGCAGTCGGTCGAGCTCCTCCTTGCGAAGCTCGCCGACCTCGAGGTGCCGACGCCGCCGGCGCCCGAGCACCTCTCCCCGGAGGGGGCCGCAGGTCTTCGCGGCGCGGGCCAGCGAGCTCGTCACCGACTACGTCGGAGCGGTCGGGGCGCGGGGAGGAGGCGCTGCCCGCGCTCGTCCTGCGCGCCCTCAAGCAGGCGCGCTACGACCCGCGGAACCTCGGTCACTCCGGCCTGGCGAGCCGTGCGTACTGCCACTTCACCTCGCCCATCCGGCGCTACCCCGACCTCGTCGTCCACCGGGCCCTCCTACGCGAGCTCGCCGTCCTCGACGTCGCGCCGCCGGACGACCTCGCCGAGCTGGGCGACCGGACCTCGGAACGGGAGCGCGAGGCGGCCGGGATCAATTACCGCGCCGACGACCTCTGCCTCGCCTGGCTCCTCGAGCGGCGCCTCTTCGAGGAGGGGTGGGACGCCACGTTCGAGGGGGAGATCACGGGCGCGATCGGCTCGGGCCTCTTCGTCCGCTTCGACGGGGTCTTCGAGGGCTACCTGCCGGCGCGCCGCCTGCCCGGCGACTACTTCGAGCTGACACCGCTCGGGACGTCCCTCGTCGGCCGCCGCGGCGGCTCGGCCTACCGGCTCGGCGACCCGATCGAGGTCCAGGTGGCCGAGCTCAAGCGCTGGGAGGGGAAGGTCGAGCTGGCGCTCGCGGGCGCCTGAAAAGATTTTTGCCGCTCTTTGCGGAGAAACGCTCCGGCGCCGCTTGCGCGGGGAGACCCGTCCCTTTAGGTTGTCTCTTGCGCCGAGCACGGGGCGCGAGTAGGCCGAAGGTTCACCGGTAGGCGCTACGCGGAAGCGGAACGTTCGCCGGGGAGCTGGACGAAAGCGAACCCGGCTCGGCGAATTTTTTTGGTCCAATGCGGGAACGCGTTTCAGAACGACGCCTCCCCGTCGGGGTGTGATGGTCGTTCCGAGGCAAGGACGCAGGGAGCGTTCGTAGCCGGAGGCTACGGGCGCGACTGAGGACGCAGTCTCGGGGCGAGCAGCGCGGCCCGGCGGAACTAGGCTTCGTTCTGACACGTGTTCTACTAGGCCATGACCGCAGGGACCAAGCTGATCGCCGACAACCGCCGCGCGCGGCACGAGTACCACCTCCTCGACCGCTACGAGGCGGGCCTCGCGCTGACCGGCACGGAGGTCAAGTCCCTCCGCGACGGCAAGGCGACCCTCCAGCGCGCGTTCGGCGACGTCCGCGGCGGCGAGGTCTACCTCGTCGGCCTGCACATCCCCGAGTACACGCAGGGGAACGTCGCGAACCACGACCCCGACCGCGACCGCAAGCTCCTGCTCCACCGCCGCGAGATCGACCAGCTGGCCGGCAAGGTGGCCGAGAAGGGCCTGACGCTGGTGCCCACTCGCCTCTACTGGAAGGACGGCCGCGCGAAGGTCGAGCTCGCCCTCGCCCGCGGCAAGGACGTCCGCGACAAGCGGCGCACGATCGCCGACCGCGACGCGAAGCGGCAGATGGAGCGCGCCCTCAAGAGCCGCGGCCGCGGCTGAGGGCGTAGATCGGCGGCTCGACGAGGGGGAGGCCGAGGAACGCCTGGAGGCGGTCTCACGTCGCAGCCGGCAGGAACGCCGGGAGCGCCGCGTTCGAGACCGCGTCGATCCGCAGGACGAGCGTCCGGCTGAGCCGGGGGCGCTGTACCTCCCGGCTATACTCTCAACCTCTGGGGGCGATCCGGTTTCGACGGGGTCGGTTCTCCGGAAGAGCTGCAAGCCGAGGTCCCCGGTCGGCCTCGTAAAACAACCGGGAACAACGCAAGTGCGGATCGCAACGAACTCGCACTCGCCGCCTAACTAGGCGACGCGTCGGCTCCGGTCTCGGCCCGTGGATCGGAGACCCGGCGTCAGAAAACGGGCTCGCCGCCGAAGGAGCGCTGATCGCCGGAGGCGGGACACTTCAGGATCGGCTAGCCCGACGGTAGGTTCGCCAGCCCACCGGCCGCGCGGGCGAAATTCAAGGGCAGGCTGAGCTTGGAGAGGCTCTTCACGGTGCGACTTCGGACGCGGGTTCGATTCCCGCCGCCTCCATCGTTGGCTCGACGGAGCCGTTTCGGAGCCGGTCGATTGAAACACTTGAGTCGGCCGGCTCCTTCTTCTGCGACCGATGAGATCGGCGCCGCGGTTCGGTCGAATCGAACGACGACAAGACCCAGCGAGAAGGGAGCTGCGACCATGAAGCTGACGACCATGACGCAAGTCACCGTCGATGGAGTGATGCAGGGAAACGGCGGCGCGTCGGATGAGGACCGCAGGAACGGATTCGAGCGCGGCGGATGGGCCATGGGGGTGTTCGACAACGCGACCATGACGTTCATCGGCCAGACCTACCAGCGCGCCGACGCGTTCCTGTTCGGCCGGCGGACCTACGAGCTCTTCGCCGGCTACTGGGGCGCAGAGGAGCGGGCTCGCGCCGCGGCGGAAGATCCGGGCAACCACCCGATCGCAGTTGCCTTGAACGCCAAGCCCAAGTACCTCGCGTCGACCACGCTCACGGATCCGCGCTGGGCAAACACGACCTTCCTCTCCGGTGACCTCGCGGCCGCCGTCGGCGAGCTGAAAGCCGGGCCGGCGGGTGAGCTACAGGTGCACGGCAGCGGTGTCCTGATCCGCTGGCTGCTCGAACGCGACCTCGTCGACGAGGTCACCCTGCTCATCGTCCCAGTGATCCTCGGCCAGGGGGCGCGGCTGTTCCCCGACGCCGGCCCGGACATTGCGCTCGACCTGGTCGACTCGCGAGCCGACTCGAAGGGCGTGACGATCCAGGTCTACCGGCCCGCCGGACGCCCGCAGTATGCAACCGCCACCTCCGGCTGAAGCACGTGATGCTCGAAGGCATGGACCCTCGGGCAGGCCGATGCGCAACTACGCCGCGCCCGCTTCCTCGCAACTAGCGTTAACGACGTGTGGGAGGGCTCGGGACAGCTTGTGCTTCGCGAGATCGAAGATCGTGATCTCAGCGTGCTGTTCGAGCACTCGACGGATCGCGACGCGATCCGGATGGCCGCGTTCACGTCGGCGGATCCCGATGATCGACCCGGCTTCGAGCGACGGTGGGCGCGCCTGAGAAGCGACGACTCCACGACGAACAGGGTCGTCGAGGTCGACGGTCGAGTCGCGGGTCACATTGCGAGCTTCGACTTGGAGGGTCACCGCGAGGTCACCTATTGGATCGGCCGTGAAGATTGGGGCCGCGGCATTGCCACACGTGCGCTGCAAGCGTTCTTGCAGGTGGAGACGAGCCGTCCTCTTTACGCTCGCGCTGCGAGCGACAACGCCGCGTCCATCCGCGTGTTGACGAAGTGCGGTTTTCTCATCGTGGGCGAGGGGCGCGGGTTCGCCCATGGGCGCGGCGAAGAGACGGACGAGGTCGTGCTCCGACTCGATGCATGACCCCAAGTGCCCTCGCTGCCGGCGCTTGTTCCGCATCGTCGTCTTGCCGGATGCGCAAGGAGGGCGGTCTAGGTGCGCCGGCGGCCGCCCGTGCGCGGTCTGCCGGAATCTATGCGAGTCCACCAGGGAGATTCAGGCCGAATGACGCCATCCCCCCGTTTCTGGCGAGCTCCTCGCGAGGGGAAAGCTCGCGTCCCTTGGCGCCTCGAGCTGCCCTCGCCCGCCGCGCCCGGCGGTCGTCAGCCTCGAGGCGGCGGCTCTGATGCCGCCGCTCGCGTCGGCGTGCAAGCGTCCTGAGCGCGAGCGACCCGATAACGGCCGCGAGCGCGATCACGACGATCGGCCAGGCATCCACGGCGGAAATGGTACGGGTCGAGCGTGACCTCATGAACGGGAGCAACGATCGGGCCGTCGGCAGCCTCACCTTCCCGCGGGAGAGTAGGCTTGCCGCCGTGGATCGCTTCGTTCTCGTCGCCCGCCTGAAACCCGACGGCCGCCAGCGGGCTGAAGAGCTTCTCGCCGAACACTCGGCTCTCGGCAGCGCGGAGCTCGGGACGGCCTTCGAACGGCATGCCATCTTCTTGTCGGAGACCGAGGTCGTCTTTCTCTTCGAGGGCGAAGGGTCGCACGAGTCGGTCAGAGCTGTCTTCAACGATCCGGTCCGGTCGTCCCTCATCGGCCACTGGCTACCGCTCTTCGACGGGCCGCTTCATCGAGCCGCAGAGGCCTATTTCTGGGAGCGCTGAGGAGCTGCCTGAGGGACGCAGCCGGCTACCGGGCCGGCTGGTGAAGATCCGGGATTTTGCGTTGCATCCCGTGCGCGAGTCGCGCTAGAGTCGCCTCGGAGCTCGCCGGCGGGTCGCCGGCGCATCGCCTACCCCAACCTCGTCTACTCCAACGAGGTCGCCGAGGACACCCACTTGGCGGCCCGGCAGGAGCCCGAGATCTTCACCCAGGAGATTCGGGCAGCGTTCCGCACACCCCGATCGCAAGGAGGGCGTCATGAGCACCGTCGAGACCGGCACCGAGATCCGCCCCTTCCATGTCGAGGTTCCACAGGCGCAGCTCGACGACCTCCGCCGCCGAATCGAGGCGACGCGCTGGCCCAGCAAGGAGCTCGTCGACGATCGCTCGCAGGGCGTCCAGCTGGCGACATTGCAGGAGCTCGCGCGCTACTGGGCCACCGACTACGACTGGCGCAAGGCCGAGGCGAAGCTGAACGCGCTCCCGCAGTTCACGACCGAGATCGACGGGGTGGAGATCCACTTCGTCCACGTGCGGTCGCAGCACGAGAACGCGTTGCCGCTCATCGTGACACACGGCTGGCCCGGGTCGGTCATGGAGCTGCTCGACTCCGTCGGTCCGCTCACGGATCCGACCTCCCACGGAGGAGACGCCGAGGAGGCGTTCCACCTCGTGCTGCCGTCCCTGCCCGGCTACGGCTTCTCCGGAGAGCCGGCCGAGCTCGGCTGGAACGTCGGCCGCGTCGCGCAGGCCTGGGCGGAGCTGATGCACCGCCTCGGCTACTCCCGTTATGTCGCCCAGGGCGGCGACGTGGGCGCCGCCGTCACCGACGCGCTCGGCCGGCAGGCACCCGAGGGGCTGCTCGGCATCCACATGAACCTGCTCGTGACGGTGCTGGGCGGTCCCCAGTCGGCGGAGTCCGAGCAGGAACGCGCGGCGGCGGACCAGCTCGCCACCTTCAGGGAGAGCGGCTTCGGCTACTTCCTGGAGATGGCCACGCGGCCGCAGACGATCGGCTACGCCCTGCTGGATTCACCCGTCGCCCTAGCAGGCTGGCTGCTCGACCACGACACGGACAGCTACTACAAGATCTCCCACGCCTTCGTCGACGGGGAGCCGGCCGGCAGTCTCACCCGGGACCGCATCGTCGACAACATCACGCTGTACTGGCTGACGGGCACCGGGGCTTCGGCGGCCCGGTCGTACTGGGAGGACGGGCGAGCCCTGGCTCAGGCACACGCGTCCGGCCAGGCTCCTCCGGAGGTCTCGCTCCCGGTCGGCTTCACGACCTTCCCCGGCGAGATCTGGCGGACCCCGCGCAGCTGGGTCGAGAGTTCCTACCCCAACGTCGCCTACTTCAACGAGGTCGACAGGGGCGGACACTTCGCCGCCTGGGAAGAGCCGGAGCTCTTCTCCGCCGAGGTCCGGGCGGCGTTCAGGTCACTGCGTTGATCGGAGGTCGTCCTGAGTAGCGCCTTACGTGTTCACATGCCGCAGCTCGACGGCGGGACCGGGTGGCTCAACGCCGAGCCGCTCGATCCCGCCGGGCTGCGTGGCAGCGTCGTCCTCGTGAACTTCTGGACGCTGACGTGCATCAACTGGCTGCGCCAAGAGCCGTACGTCCGCGCGTGGTCGCAGGCCTACCGGGACGACGGGCTGGTGGTGATCGGAGTCCACACGCCGGAGTTCTCGTTCGAGCACGAGCTCGACCTGGTGCGGCGGGCGACGGATGATCGAGACATCGACTACCCGGTCGTGCTCGACAACGACTACGGAATCTGGAACGCCTTCGACAACCGCTACTGGCCGGCGCTCTACTTCGTCGACAGGGAGGGCGGCATCCGGGACCAGCACTTCGGCGAAGGACGCTACGACGAGTCGGAGCGCGTCATCCAGGAGCTGCTGGGGGTCGAGCGCGGGCTCGTCCCCGTCGTCGGGCTCGGCGTCGAGGCCGAGGCCGACAGGAGCCACCTGCGGACGCCCGAGACGTACCTCGGCTACGGGCGCGCCGAGCGCTTCGCAGCCCCGGACGGGCCGAGCCCAATGAAGTCCGCACCTACCAGCTCCCCGAGCGCCTGCGTCCCAACCACTGGGCCCTCGCCGGCGCGTGGACGATCGCGCGTGAGAATGTCGTCCTCGAGGAGGCCGGCGGCAGCATCGTCTTCCGGTTCGACGCGCGCGACGCGCATCTCGTGCTCTCGCCCCGAGCGAGCGGGCCGATTCCCTTTCGCGTGCTCGTCGACGGCGAGCCTCCAGGCCCCTCACGCGGCGTCGACGTCGACGACGCCGGAAACGGCGTGCTCGAGCACGGCCGCATGTAGCAGCTCGTGCGCGAGCACGAGAAGGCTCGCGAACGAACGCTGGAGATCACGTTCCTCGAGCGCGGCGCGGAGGCGTACTCCTTCACCTTCGGGTAGACCCGCGAAGCCGGCGACCACGCTGACGCGAAGCGAGGAGCGCCGTCCTCGACGCCGCGAAGGGTGGCACCCCGTCTCCATGCAGCTCTCAAAGCACTCCGGAGCTGAGGCGCTGCCGGGATCCTCTTTTACGCCCCGGGCTTCCAGATCATCGGCACCAGGATCGCTGTCGCGGCCGCCGCGGCGGCGCAGTTGAGCGCGTTCGCGCGCCTGCTGTGAAGGAGCATGCGAGCTCGCCGTTGGGCGGGCGCCCGCTGCGAGCGAGCTCGCCGGCGAGGCGTCGCGCGCGCTTCGGAGCCTGGCCTCCGGCCGCGCCGGCGCCGAGCGCGACGACGAGCAGCGCGAGCGAGGCCAGCACCCAGCCGTCGAAGCGGTAGACGGTCAGGTCGACGAGCCAGAAGCCGAAGGCGACGGCAAGCAGCGTGCCGAGGCCCACCATGAGGACCCCCAGCGGGCGGTCTGCAGGAGCGCAGCGATCTCGCTTGCGTGCGTCTGCCTCCGTGCCGCCGACAGACCGACAGCAGCTACTGCGAGGCCGGCGAAGAAGAGGATCGCCCCGACGAGGTGAAAGAAGGGCGCCTACTCGTACATGAGGGGCTACCCCGTGCCCGAGCGCTCCGAGAGGTCGTGCGAGTCGATCTGCACAGCGGAGGCCGGCGCCGGTGCACCGAGGGGTAGCAGACGCCGTCGGCGCCGGCCGTGATCCGCCGGGCGCGGCCCCTGTCGATGATGATCGCCTCTCCGGGATCGAGTCGCTGCTCCTGCCCGTCGAGCGCCACGATGGCCCATCCGTCGAGAACGGCGACGAGGACGTCGCGGTCGGCGTTCACGTGCTCCGCCGGTCCGCTTCCGGCCTCCCAGGCGAGCAGCGTGGCGTTCAGGTCCTCCGACTCCGCTCCCCACAGGGGCCCAGGGCCTCGAAGGGAGCCGGGACGCTCCGCCTGTGCGTCGCGGGGCTCGATCGGGAGCGCCTCGAGGGCCTGATCGGCCACGAGGCGCTCGACCAAGGGAAAGAGCACGCGCTCCTCGTGGCGGACTCTGTACAACTGTACAACGATATAGTGCTATAATGTCGCCACATGGAGAGACTCCCTCATCCGCTCCCGGACGACCTGGCCGAGCTGATCGCCCGTCGCTTCCGCGTCTTGAGCGAGCCGAGTCGCATCCGCCTGCTCGACCAGCTCCGCGAGGGCGAGCGGTCCGTGAACGAGCTCGCCGCCGCGCTGGGCGCCGGACAGCAGAACGTCTCCAAGCACCTGTCGGTCCTCGCCGACGCGGGCATCCTCGGCCGGCGCAGGGACGGCAACCACGTCCACTACCGGATCGTCGACGACGGCGTGCTCGGCCTGTGCGAGCAGGTGTGCGGCTCCCTCGAGCAGCAGCTGCGGTCACTCGCCCTGATCGTCGGCGACGCGACCTAGGAGGTCGAGATGACCAGGAACATGAGCACCGTCGACCGGGCCGTCCGTGCGGTCCTCGCCGCAGTCGCGCTCGTCGCGGCAATCGTGATGGGCGCCGGCTCCGTTGCAGGAATCCTTCTGCTCGTCGTCGCCGCGCTGATGGGCGTGACCGCAGCTGTCGGCGTCTGCCCGCTGTACGCGGTCTTCCACCTCGACTCGCGCGGCCGCAGGCCCGTGCCGCGCTGAAAGGAGCAGCACCCAATGGACATCACCACGGAGACCTTCGAGCGCGACGTGATCGAGCGCTCGCACGAGATCCCGGTCGTCGTCGACTTCTGGGCGGCCTGGTGCGGGCCCTGCCGCGCGCTCGGCCCGGCGATCGAGTCCGAGGTCGCGAAGCGCGAAGGGAAGCTCGAGCTCGCGAAGCTCGACGTCGACGCCGAGTCGCAGGTCGCCGCCCGCTACGGCGTCCGGTCGATCCCGACCGTCGTCGTCTTCCGCGACGGCGTGCCGGCGACCGGCTTCGTCGGTGCCTACCCGCCGGCGACGATCGGCCACTACTTCGACGAGCAGGTGCTCGCCGATCGGCCCGAGGCTGCGGAGGCGACCGGATGAGGCGGGAGATCGTCGGCGTCGAGTCGATGGCAGCCTAGGAGGCGACGATGGCGCGCGAGTTTCGCTTCCCGGTGCAGATCGACTGGCAGGGCGGCCGTCGCACGAGCGTGCGGATCGACGGGAAGCAGCCGCTCGCGGTGGCAACCCCGCCGGAGTTCAAGGGCACCGATCCCCACCTCTGGAGCCCCGAGGACGCGTTCGTCGCCGCGGCCGCCTCCTGCCTCACCGTGACGATCGTCGCGCTGTCCGAGCGCGAGCGGCTGCCGCTCCACGGGCTTGACGTGCGTGCCGAGGGCGTCGTCGGCCGCCGCGAGGACGGCCGCTTCGGCTTCGTGCGCATCGAGCAGCATGTCAGGGTTCGCACCGGCGAGGGATACGAGGATGCCGCCCGGGCTCTCGTTGCGAAGTCGGAAGCCGGGTGCCTCGTCACTGCCTCGCTCGACCTTCCGGTCGAGACCACGGTCGAGGTCCGGGCCCAGGCGGCTGTGCCGTCGGCATGACGACGCCGGTCGGTCGCGAGGAGTGGAACCGCCGTTACGCCGGCAAGGAGCTGGTCTGGACGGCGCGGCCCAACCGCTTCCTGGTCGCCGAGGCCGCCGACCTGCGCCCGGGCCGGGCGCTCGACCTCGCCTGCGGCGAGGGCCGCAACGCCGTCTGGCTCGCCGAGCAGGGCTGGCAGGTCACCGGCGTGGACTTCTCCGACGTGGCGCTGGCGAAGGCCTTCGAGCTCGCCGCCGCGCGCCGCGTCGAGGCGGACTGGGTGCGGGCCGATCTGCTCGACTACCGGCCCGAGCCGCGGGCCTACGACCTCGTGCTCCTCTTCTACCTGCAGCTGCCGGCGGTCCAGCGGCGGAAGATCGTCCGCGCGGCCGCCGATGGCGTCGCCCCCGGCGGGACGCTGCTTCTCGTCGCGCACGACAGCAGCAACCTCGAGCACGGCCACGGTGGACCGAAGGAGCCCGCCGTCCTCTACACGGCCGCCGACGTCGTCACCGATCTCGACGGCAGCGGCGTCGAGATCGAGCGCGCGGAGCTGCTCGAGCGACCGGTCGCGACGGCCGACGGAGAGCAAACCGCCCTCGACGCGCTCGTCCGGGCGCGGCGGCTCTGACCAAGACGCACACCTGGCGACTCGGCGGCAGGGCCGGATCACCATACGATGCGCCTGCGGCCCGGCCGCCTCGCGCCACCGGACTGCGTGACGCAGCGACCCGAGGAGGACACCCATGCGCACGACCGAGTACTCCGTTTACACGACGGGCTCGTGGCAGCCGTTTCCCGGGCAGGAGGAGGCGTTTCTGGCCGCCTGGAAGGAGTTCGCGGGGTGGGCGGCCGGTCTCGACGGGGCCGGTGACGGGATCCTGGCCAGGGACGTACGGGTGGAGGGCAGATACGTGAGCTTCGTCGGGTGGGACGACATGGATTCGGTGCGCGGCTGGAAGGGGCATCCCGAGTTCAAGGAGCGGATGGGCCGGGTGCAGCAGTTCGTCGACAAGTTCGCGCCGACCGAGATCGAGGTCGTCGCCCGCCCGGGCGGTGACGCGTGAGCGGCCGCACCGTGATCCTCGGCGGCGGCTTCGGCGGGATCGCAACGGCGGTCGAGCTGCGGCGGCTCCTCGGCGGCGATCACGAGATCGTGCTCGTCGACGAAAAGCCGGAGTTCGCGATGGGCCTGCGCAAGCTCTGGGAGCTCGTCGGTCGCGCATCGATCGCCGACGGCAGCCGGTCGCGGGCCCTCCTCGCGCGGCATGGCGTCGAGCTCGTCGAGGCGGAGATCGAGGCGATCGACCCCGGCGCCCGGCGGGCGGAGACGTCGGAGGGCCCGCTCGCCGGCGATCACCTCGTGATCGCGCTCGGCGCCGTGTCCCGGCCCGACCTCGTGCCCGGCCTCGAGGAGTACGGGCACGACGTGTGGAGCTTCGCCGGCGTCCCGGCCGCGGCCGAGGCACTGAACGCCTTCGACGGCGGACGGATCGTCGTCCTCGTCGCGGGCGCTCCCTACCCATGCCCGCCCGCGCCGTACGAGTGCGTCCTCCACCTCCACGAGCACCTGCTCGCCCGCGGCCTGCGGGAGCGGGCGGAGCTCTCGGTGGCGACGCTCCAGCCGATGCTGATGCCGAACGCCGGTCGCGACGGCTCGGAGTGGATGGGGCGCCAGCTCGCCGAGCGCGGCATCTCCCAGCGGATCGGCGCGAAGACCGAGCGGGTCGAGCCCGGCCTGGTCGTGCTCGCCGAGGGCGAGATTGCCTACGACCTCCTGATCGCGGTCCCACCCCACCGGCCTCCGGCCGTCGTCGCCGAGAGCGGCCTGACGGCGCAGCACGGATGGATCACCGTCGACCCGGGCACACTGGCGACCGACCACGACGGAGTCTACGCCGTCGGCGACGTCACCCTCATCCCGCTGGCGAGTGGCCTGCCGCTCCCCAAGGCCGGCGTCATGGCCGAGCTGCAGGGCACCCGGGTGGCGCGGGCGATCGCGGCCGAGGCGCGCGGAGAGGAGGCCCCGGCGCCGTTCGACGGCAGCGGCTTCTGCCCGATCGAGCTGGGGTCGGGCTCGGCAGCCATCGTGGAAGGCCACTGGTACGCGGAGCCCGAGCCGGTCGTCTCGATCACGGGCCCGAGCGCGGCGCACGCCGCCGAGAAGGAGGCCTTCGAGACCGAGCACCTGGAGCGCTGGTTCGGGAGCTGACGGTCCCACGACGACCGATGGTGATGCGGACACTGGCAGACACGCGGACGCTCGCGTTCCTGTTCACCGACATCGAGGGAAGCACCGCGCTCTGGGAGCGCTTCCCCGAAGCGATGAAGAGCTCGCTCGAGCGTCATGACGCGATCCTGCGGGGCGCGGTGGAGGGTGCCGCAGGCGTGGTCGTGAAGACGACGGGCGACGGACTCATGGCCGTGTTCGGGTCGGTGCGCGACGGCGTGCGCGCCTCTCTTCGCGCCCAGCTCGCCCTCGCGAGCGAGCCGTGGAACGAGGCCGGTCCGCTTCGCGTTCGAATGGGTCTCCATGCGGGGGAGGCAGACGCGAGCGGCGACGACTACCACGGCCCCGCCGTCAATCGGGCTGCCCGGATCATGGCCGCGGGCCACGGCGGCCAGGTGCTGCTCTCCGGGGTCGCAGTCGCTCTTGTCGCCGACGAGCTCCCCGAGGGCTCGACGCTCCTCGACCTCGGCGAGCATCGGCTCAGGGGCCTGGGCCGCCCGGAGCACGTCTTCCAGCTCGTCCATCCAGGGTTGCCGGCCGGCTTCCCGCCGCTCGCGACGATCCACGAGCGAGCACGGGAACCTCCCGGTCGAGTTCCCTGGCTTCGTGGGCAGAAAGGCCGAGCTGGAGCAGCTCGAGGAGCACCTGCGAAACGACGCTGTGCGCCTCGTGACGCTCCTCGGGCCGGGCGGAATCGGCAAGACGAGGCTGGCGCTCCGCGCGGCGGCGGTGTCCAAGGACGCGTTCGAGCACGGGGTGTTCTTCGTCGACCTCGAAGCCGCTCGGGGCCGCGGACTCGGTGCTCGTCGCCATCGCCCGCTCGGTCGGTCTCGCCGACACGAGCGAGGGCTGCCAGCTGGACGAGCTCATCGACCGCCTCGAGGATCGGCGATGTCTGATCGTCCTCGACAACTTCGAGCAGGTCACGGCCGCCGCAGCGACCGTCGCCCGCCTGCTGGACGAGTGTCCCGGCCTGAAGCTGCTCGTCACGAGCCGCGAGGCCCTCCGCGTCCGCGGCGAGCACCGCTTCCCGGTGCCCCCCTTGCGCTTCCCGACGCCGCCGCGCGGCAGCTCACCGCCGAGGAGCTGATGCGCGCTACGAGGCCGTCCAGCTGTTCGTCGAGCGCGCCCAGGGGATCCGCCCGGATTCCAGCTCACCGACGAGAACGCCGCGGCCGTGGCGGAGATCTGCCTCGCCTGGACGGTCTTCCGCTGGCCATCGAGCTGGCCACTGCGCGGATCGGCCTCTTCTCGCCCGACGCGCTGCGGAGCGACTGGGGAGCCGGCTCACGCTGCTCCGAAGCGGGGCGCGCGACCTTCCCGAGCGCCAGCAGACGTTGCGCGCGACGATCGAGTGGAGCTACCAGCTGCTGGAGCACGGCGAGCAGCGACTCTTCGAGCTGCTCTCGGTCTTCGCCGGAACGGGTTCGAGGCGGTCGAGACCGTCGCGGCCAGCCTCGACGGACGACTCGAGGGCGTCGACCCGCTCGACGGGCTCGCCTCGCTCGTCGACAAGAGCCTGATCCGGCAGGTCGGCGGCGACGGCGACGGCGAGCCGCGCTTCGTCATGCTCGAGACGATCCGCGAGTACGCGGCCGAGCGGCTCGAGGACGTCCCCGACTTCGCTTCGGCCGCGCGGCGCGCCCACGCGGTCTACTTCGCGGACCTCATCCAGAGCCAGGCCGCCGAGCTGACCGGCTCGGAGCGCGGCTCGGCCCTGGTGCCATGGCGCGCCGAGGCCGAGAACCTTCAGCCTCTGCTGGACTCTACTGGGTGGGAGAACGGGATCTCGAGCGGCTGAACAGCCTCGTCGACGGCCTATGGGCGTTCTACGACGGTCGGGGCTGGTACCGCGCGACGATCGAGCTCGCTTCCGACCTGCTCGGTGCCCTCGCGTCGAGTCCCGAGACGCCGGAGCGCGCCGCCACCGAGGCGATGCTGCGCATGAGCCAGGCGAGGGCCCTCCTGGCGATGGAGGGCTACACGTCCGCCGTCGAGGCCGAGTACGCGCGCGCGCTCGAGCTCGTCGAGAGCGAAGGCGACCGCACCCAGCTGTTCCCGGTCCTCAGCAATACGTCGGCGCCAGCGGCTACAT
>CAVUPO010000007.1:0-574873 GCA_963743495.1 uncultured Actinomycetes bacterium
CATCTCGCCCCGCATGCTTGAGCGAGAACCGCATGGTCGAGCCGGGCCGACCCAAGGCGGGAGGCGTTCGGCGCAGCGGCAGTGCCCTGGAGGCCGCTCAGGTGGGGGGGTAGCGTCCGCCGCCAGGGACGTCCTCACTCGCCACCGACCCCCTAGAAGCCGGTCCGCTCGGGTCGGCAACGGGGCGCTGGACCCACACCCGGCTCGATGTCGACGGTGAGTTCAACGCCAAGGCCCGGCGCGACCCGGGCTGAACCTTCCTTTAGCTGCCTCCCAGGAGCGATCAGGGAGCCTCGCTGTACTCGTCGTGCGGCCTCCACCACTGGTAGGGCGGGGTCTGCGGATAGCCCTCGGGCGAGTCCTCCCACGTCCTCCTGGTGCCCCAGCGCCGTGAGGTCGAGGTAGCTCCAGGTGCTCCCCATCGCCTCGTCGCCGCGACTGTTGACGAAGTAGGTGCGGAGGACCCGCTCGCCCTCACGCACGAAGGCGTTGGTTCCGTGCCACTCGTCCACCCCGTAGTCGGCGTCGAACTCGTCAGTGATCGTGTACCACGGAATTTCCCAGCCCATCCGCGTCTTCCAGCGGTCAATCTCGGGCTGCGGCGCGCGCGAGACGAACGCGAGTGTGGTGTCGCGTGCGTTCAGATGGGCGAGGTGAGTGACCTGGTCGGCCAGTAAGGAGCAACCGGGGCAGCCCGCCTCCGGATAGCGCTTCATGCCAGGATCGAAGAAGAAGCGGTAGACGATCAACTGACGGCGCCCCTCGAACAGGTCGAGCAGGCTCACCGGGCCGGTCGGGCCCTCGAAGCGGTAGTTCCTCTCGACCGCCATTCTCGACATCCGACGGCGCTCGGCGGACAGCGCGTCACGGGCGCGGGTCAGCTCCTTCTCCTTGACCAACAGTTCCAGGCGGGCAGTCTCCCACTCTTCCGGCGAGACGATCGGCGGCATGGTCATCGCGGTCCTTCCTCTTTTTAGGTACTTGTCGTCGAGTTGGCTCGTGATGGAAGTCCCTCAGGCGACCGAAACTCATCCGTCGTTTCATCAGGTCGCGTCGTTGTACCGCGAGCCTCATCGGCGGCGGGTGAGCCCGAAGGGACTTCCCTCGGAGTCGCGGCAGATCGCCCACTGCTCGCCCAGGTGGATGACCTCGCCTCCGAACGCCTCGACACGGGCGAGCGCCTCCCCGACGTCGGCGACGGTGAAGTAGGGAAGCGAGAAGCGGTCGCCCGGCCCCGGCCCACGCTCGTGCAACCCGAGCGCGACTCCCTTCTCCCGAGTCTGCCAACCCCGCCCCTCCCCCTCCACACGCTCGGCGAAGGGTTGGCCCAGCAGCCCCTCCCAGAACCGACGCGCCCGCTCCGGGTCGTCTGCTGGGAACTCGACGAGCGTTAGCTCGAGCACGCGGCGAAAAGCCTACGGCGCCTTGTACGCGCCTGGCTGGCAGCCGATCCCGATCCAGGCGAGCCCGTCCGGGCCGGCGACCATCTGGCGGTACGTACCCGGCGCGAGGAAGACGAACTGGCCGGGATGGAGGTCGCGCTCCTCCCCCTCGACCCGGATCGCCCCGCCTCCGCGAACGATCGCGTACACCTCCTCCTGGCCGTCCTCACCGTGGTCATGCTCAGGGCCCTCCGCCTTGGCCGGCAGCTCGAGCTGGTTGATCCCGAACGCGGACACGCCGAGCGACGGGCGCAGAGGCTTGAAGACGCCGTTGACTGCCTCGATCTCCCTCTCGTCGATGATCTCGTAGGGCATGTGGCTCTTCCTTCTCGCTGGTCAGGGTGGACGGCGCGGTCACACGCCCTCCCGCGAATGATGCCCGCTATCGCGCGACCTACCCGATCTGCCTCGATGCGATCCGGTCGAAGGCCCGGGTCGGCAGGAACCTGTTCAGGGCAAGGAGCGGCTTGGCCGCGTACCCGACGGGATAGCGCGGCTTCGGCTTGGCAGTCTCCACTGCTTTACGGATCGTGGCTGCGACGACGGCAGGATCGGAGGCCTTGCCGCTCTCGCCGTATGCCTGCTCAGTGGCCGTCGCCATCGCCTCGGCGAGGTCTCGGTAGGCGCCGTGGCCGGAATACTCGCGCACAGCCTCGGAGCTGACGCCGCCGAACTCGTCCTGATGATGCCCGGCTGGACGAGGACGACGTGGATGCCGAAGCCCTTGACCTCCTGCCGAAGCGCGTCGGAATACGCCTCCAGCGCATGCTTGGACGCGTGATACCAGGCCCCGAGCGGAAACGTGATCTCGCCGCCCATCGAGGAGACGTTGACGATTGTGCCCGCACGCTGCTCGCGCATGTGCGGCAGGACGAGCTGGATCAGGCGCGCCGGCCCGAACAGGTTGACCTCGAGCTGGTAGCGGGCGTCGTCGAGCGGCACGTCCTCGGCGGCGGCGTAGAGCCCGAAGCCGGCGTTGTTGACGAGGACGTCGATCCTCCCTTGCTCCTCGAGAATCGTCTGCACGACGCGCTCGAGGTCGGCCTCGCTTGTCACGTCCAGCGGCAGGAGGCGACCGCCGGCCGCCCCGACCGACACCATGCTCTCGACGCGCCTGGCGCCGGCGTAGACGGTGTGGCCCGCCCCAAGCAGCTCGAGCGCGGCCGCGCGTCCGATTCCCGACGACGCACCGGTGATGAGGATCGCCTTGGGCATGCGTCTCTATTCTCCCTGCTGGTCAGGCTACCCACGGCGGCCCTCACATTGGGTCTACAAGGGTGCCGGCTCGAGACCCCCTCTCGCCGGATGCGCCGCGCTCGCTCGCGCGCTTCAGCCCGGACAGCAGATCGTCGACAGTGCCTTCGAACCGACAGCGCATGATCATCCGTCTGCCGGAAACTCCGTAGCGCCGGCCCGTTGCCCTCGCCCGCCGCCGCCCGCGATGGGTGCGAAACCTTCCGTCGTGATCCCCGGCGCTGGCGAAACCGTCGATTTCGGCGGCCACAGCCATTGCGACCGGCTGTCCGGCGATCGTCTGCGCTGGCCGTTCCCCGGCGACTTGGGTGCGGTTGGAGCTCGCGGAGGACGCCTGATGGCCTGGCTCCATCGGAAGACACGGGGAGGCATCGGGCACGAGCTGCGCCCATCTCGGGAAGACGCCAGGGACCTCGGCGGGGCAGCACGCCGAGGCCTTCGCGGGTTACGATGCCGGGATGGCGCTTGGCCTCTACCTTCAGGCCCTGCCGCCGAGCATGGCTGTCGAGATCGGGGAGCGGGCGGAGAAGCGCGGCTTTCGACAGCCTGTGGTTCTCGGAGATCACGTTCGGCGACGCATTCGTCCCTGCGACCGCAGTGGCGACACGCACGGAGCGCATTCGGCTGGCGACGGGAATCGTGGGGATCTGGTCGCGATCGCTCGTGACGACGGCGATGACCGCGGCGACGTTGCATTCCCTCTCGGGCGAAAGGCTCGCGCTCGGGATCGGGCTTCAGTCCCGCACATACGTCGACAACTGGCACGGGGCTCACTACCGTCGGCCCCTGCAGGCCGTCCGGGAAGCGCTGACGATCTTGCGGCCGCTGCTCGACGGCGAGCGAGTGACCTACGAAGGCGAGGTCTTCTCCGTCCGCGGGTTCCAGCTGCAGATGCAGCCTCCGCAGCGGCGCATTCCGATCTACCTCGCTGCCATCGGCGAGGCAGCGATCGAGGTGGCCGGCGAGCTCGCCGACGGGCTGCTCGGGTACTTCTACTCGCTGCCCTACGTGGAGCAGGTCGTCCTGCCGGCGCTCGAGCGCGGGGCGAGCCGCTCGGGGCGCTCCCTCGACGGTTTCGACGCGGCCTGCGGGTTTCCGGCGCTGGTCGGCGAGGATGGCATCGAACAGAACAAGGGACAGGTCGTGATGTTCGCGACCGCCCTGAAGTCGGCCCCCGCCTATGCCCGCTCGATCGCGATTGCGGGCTTCGAGGACGAGATGCGCGCGATCCAGGATCGCGTCGCCCTCGGCGATCCGATCGGAGCGATGGGGCTGGTCCCGGACGAGCTTGCCGACGCCCTCACCGTCAGCGGGCCCGCTTCGCACGTCCGGGAGCGGGTCGACGCCTACCAAGCGGCGGGTCTCGGCACGGTCGTCCTGAACCCGTCCGTGCCCGGCGGGATGTACCCGCTGTACGAGGGCCACTTTCCGGAGGGCGCCCCCTTGCCGGAGCTCGACTTCCCCGGGTTCCTCGAGGTCGTCGACCGGACCGTCGAGCTGGGCGGCGCCTAGGCCGCCGACCCTGGTAGCGAGAGTGGGGAGTCCGGGTTGCGGCACACCGAACTCCCCACGGTTCGGCGTTCGGCGCCGAGAGGCGATGTCCTCACGTGCCCGTGCGGTGGGCTCGCTCGTGCCGGGCCGGAAGGTGGTGCGGAAAGGGTTGCGAAGGCCGTGCACGACGATCCGCTTCGCGTTCGGGTCGGGGCTGGAGAAGAGCGGGTTGCCCGCGAGCCCTGCGCCCGTGGCCGGGTTGACGCGGATCACCGTCCCGTCGAGGCCGACCGGGTCGGCCCCGAGGTTGCCCATCGTCCGCAGGTCCTGTGAGCGGAGGCTGCCGCCCTCGGCCGTGGGAGCGGTCTGGACACCGCCGACGCCGGCGGGCGGGTCGCCGCAGGGGTTGAGGGGGTCGCCGGCCTGCCCGAAGTCCGTGAAGGTGAAGGACGCCCCGTCGCCCGCCGAGGCGTAGAGGGCGCCGTCCGGTCCGAACTGGAGCTGGCCGACCGAGTGGCTGGGGAACTGTTGGCACCAGTCGTTGATCAGGACCGTCTCGTTCCCGGCCGCGTTCAGGCGCGAGAGGCGCCCGGAGGCGATGTACCCGTCCGTGTTCGGTCCGGGCGGCGTCGGGCAGCGGTCGCCCCAGCGCGGGGCGGCGCCTCCGACGGCGGCGCTCGTCGGGCGAGAAGCGGACCACCATGGGCTGGACGAGGCCGGTGAGCACGACCTGATCCTGGAAGCCCGGCGGCAGCACCGGAGCAGCCGTCGCCGGGCCCGGTGCGAGTAGGCACAGAACAGCCGCTGCGAGAACGAATCGTCGCACGGGACGTCACCTGGCGGCGGTTGAGTTCTACGCCTCCTCGGACGCAAGCACAAGGCCAGAGTACGGGCTTCCTAGCCGCTTCGATCCGCGCGCCAGCCGGCGCGGCGGTGGAACCGCTCGACCTCGAAGAGCACGACGACGCCCGCGACGGCGCCGAGGGCGGCCCCGGCGGCCTGTGCCTGGGGTGCGTCGACCGCCTCCAGCCCTCCCCAGGCGACGAGGTAGCTCCAGCCGCCGATGGCCGCGGCGTAGACGAGCCCGAGCCCGAGCCCGTGGGAGACGGGGAAGGCGCCCAGCAGCTGGACGGTGATCCCGGGCCGCTCCGTGTAGAGGCCGCCGAAATGCTGCGTGCCGAGCGCGGCCGGGAGCTCGAGCTGGCGCTCCAGCTCGGCTGCGCGTCGGATCAGCGTGCCCGAGATCTGCGCGTTCCGAAGCTCGTAGACGAAGATGCCGAGCGTCGCCAGGAGGCCGATAATGCCGACGCCGAGGAGCTCCGCTGCCGGCCGCGGGCGGCCGACGATCGCGACGGCGACGCCGGTCGCGGTCGGCACGAAGGCGAGCAGTCGAAAGCGGACGTCGATCAGCGCTCGCAGGTACTGCGTCGTCTGCTCGTAGTCGACGAGGAGACGGTCGTCGCTGTCCAGAGGCATCAGCGCGAGTATGCCGGGTCGCCGGCCTGGAGGCGTTGCGCCGGGCGCCAGTCTCCGAGGTCAGCGCCGCCGTCGGCGGAAGCGCCGGCCTTCCGGCGGCGCCTCGTAGGGACGGCGCCAGAGGCGGTAGCCGAGGAGGAGGGCGACCGCGCCGAGCACGATCGGGACGAGGAAGAAAGGAATCAGGTCGCCGCTGCCGGCCGTGACGAGCGCGACTGCACCGAGCATGCCCAAGACAGCGAGGAGCCCGGCGCCCACCGTGGCCGCGTAGAGGAGCGAGCGGTCGGCCGGGCGGGCGCTCTCCGGTGCCGCGACCTGCGGGCCGGAGTCGGGAGGCAGCTCCGTCACCCGCTTTGCCGAGCTCCGTGACTCGCCGCTCGACGCGTCCGGCTCGACGGCCAGGGCCGGATCGAGTCTGAGAGCCCGTTCCAGCTCGGCCGCGGAGAGACGCAGCCGGACCGCGAGTGAGGCGTGGTCGAGTTCGGCCACGTCGTCCCAGGGGACGGCGCGCCGGTCGTGGGTCAGTGGAGGCATTCCCCGCTCGACGGCGAGGAAGAGCTCACCCTGCCTGACGGAGGAGGGTGACCACCTTCCCCGCGGGCTCGCCCTGCGCCGTGAAAGCGGCGTAGCCCTCCAGGCCTTCCGTGCCGGCGCCGGCGGGCGGGTGTTCGTAGCTCCATTCGGCCTTCATGCCGCCCGCGTACCCGGGCATCGCGTCCGCAAACAAGGTCACAGACTCCATACTCCTCTTGTAAGGTGCCCCTTACGTCGCCGTGAGAAGGGGAGTCGAGTTGAACCACCCGAGATCGATCGCGTCGCTCGCTGCGGCGGTGCTCGCGGCAGCCGCCCTGATCACGTCGTACTCGGCGAGCGAGGGCGTGCCCGCAACGACCCCCTCCATGCGCTCGTAGTACGGGTTCCCGTCGACCCAGTCGGCCTTCATCTTCTCGAGGAGCGGCACGAGCTCGTCCGCGCGCTCGTCCCAGAGGACGGCGTAGTCGAAGCCCGCCTCCTCCGCCAGGTCGTGGTAGGCCTGGGCGTCGGCCTGGAGCTGGGACGTGAAGCACGTCAGGAGTCCCGTGTGCTCGAGCAGGTAATCCTCGACACCGCCGAGGTCGGCCGCCGACCCGGTCTCGGTCGCCGGCGCGGCGGCCGTCGTGTCCTCCGCCGCCGACTCGTCGTCTCCCCCGCAGGCCGTCTCGCCGGCCTCGAGGTGATCTTCGCGGGCGTCGAGGAGTGGCTGGCGGACGTCGACCCGGCACGGGCCGAGCAGACCGGGCGCGAGCTCGCCGACCTCCGCGCGTTCGTCGAGGACCTCTACGGCCGCGAGGACGCCGGGGAGCGGTTCGAGCCGGAGCAGGCGGAGGTGCTCGGCACCGAGGCGCAGGAGCGCGCAACTGCCATCGCCGGCCAGGTCTCCCAGGCCGCCGCCGAGCTTGGGGTGACGATCGAGCAGTAATGGCACGGGCGCTCGTCGGCGCGGTGGCGATCGCCGCCTCACTGGCTCTTGCGGGGCTCGCCTCGGCGGCCCCGCGGGAGCCCTGGGAGACCGCCGCCGACGTCCGCACGACGCTCGCCGAGGCGCAGCGGGCGCTCGTCCTCGACGAGCCGGAGAGGGCGCTTCGCCTCGCCCGCGCGGCGGCGGCCCTCGATCTCGGCTCGCTCGGGCCGGCTGCGAAGCCGGGGCTCCGGGCCGCAGAGAGGGCCGCGGCCGCCCGCGATCCGGTCGAGCTCGAGATCGCGCGAGCCGAGGCCTGGACGGCGATTCTGGGCGAGGCTGCCGCGCGGGCGATTGCAGCCGCAGCCGCCGGGGACGACCAGCGGGCCCGCGACTGGCTCCTGGTGCGCGAGTTCCGCAAGCCGACCCGCTTCACGAGGCCGGGCGCCGACGCGACGCTGGCGCTGCAGGCACTCGGAGCGGGTCGCCTGACAGCCGGGCGGGCGGCCGCCGCCGTACGCTCCGACCTCTTCGACACGTACCAGGCGCGCCTGCGGGCCTCGCTCGAGGCCGTGACCGCGGCCGGAGACCAGGACTTCGACATCAGCCGCGCCGGCGCCGCCGCGCTGGCCGCCGGCTACTTCGCCGTGCTCGCGCCCGCCTACGCCGGGCAGCGCTCGACCGCCGACGCGCGCGCCCTGGAGGGCGCCTTCGAGCGCCTCGTCGCGGCGGCGGGCGCCGAGGTCGACGCCGGCGTCGAGTCTGCCGTCGGCGCGATCGAAGCCGATCTCGAGGGCTTCCGGGCCGCCCCGCTCTCGGCCGAGGAGCAGCTCCGCCGGGCCGGGCAGCTCCAGCGCTTCCTCGCCCTCGTCCCGATCGAGTACGGGCGCGGCGTCTCGAACGGCGAGGTGAAGCTCGACTTCGAGATCCAGGAGGCGGTCACGTTCCGCGACGGCGCCGCGCAGGCGTACGGCGACCTGGAGCACCGGCTCGCGCAGATCGACGAGCAGGGGACGCGGCGCCTCGGCGAGCTCCTGGACGGGCTCGCGGCCGACCTCGGCGCGGCCGGCCGGCACGACGCCGTCACCGACCCGGACGACGTGCAGGCGGCCACCGACGAGGCGCTCGGGCTGATCGACGACCTCTATCCCGACGAGTGGACGGAGGCCGGAGCGAGCGCCGACTTCGACGTGATCTCGGCCACGCTCGACCGGCTCGAGGGCGCGATCGCCGCCGGTCAGTTCTCTCAGGCCGAGCAGGCCCGTCTCGAGGCCTATGCGTTGTTCGAGTTCGGGCCGGAGCAGCGCCTGCGCGGGCTCGCCAACGACATCTTCGTCGAGGTCGATGGGCTGTTCTGGTACGGCGCCGACGGCCTGCCCGGGCTGGCGCAGCTCGTCAAGCGCAAGGCGGGACCGGCCGAGGTCGCCGAGACCCGGATGGCGCTCGACGGCGCGCTCGCCGACGCGGAGGCCGCGGTCGGGGCGGGGCCGTCCTCGTCCACGGCCGTGATCTCGAACACGGCGATCATCGTCTTCCGCGAGGGCCTGGAGGCGGTGCTGATCCTCGCCGCGCTCATGGCCGGGATGACCGGGGCGCAGGCTTCCCTGCGCAGACCGCTCCTCGCCGGCGCGGCCGCCGCGTTCGTCGCGAGCGTCGCCACCTGGGGGATCGCCCAGACCGTGCTCGGGAGTCTCGGCCGCTACGGGGAGAAGCTCGAGGCGATCGTCTCGCTGATCGCCATCGCGGTGCTCCTCCTCGTCCTCAACTGGTTCTACCACCGCGTGTACTGGAGCGAGCATCTCGCCGGCCTGCACGGCAGGAAGAAGAAGATCCTCGGGATCGGGATCGGGGTGGCGGCGGCGCAGCTCCTCGGGCTCGCCATGCTCGGGTTCTCGAGCGTCTACCGGGAGGGCTTCGAGACCGTGCTCTTCCTGCAGGCGATCGTGCTCGAGGCCGGGACGGGGACGGTGCTCATCGGCGTGGCCGTCGGCCTTCTCGCGACGCTGGCCGTCGGCTACCTGACCATCCGCCTCCAGCGGAAGCTCCCGCACAAGAGGATGCTGATGGCGACCGGCGTGCTGATCCTCTGGGTGCTCGTCGTCATGGTGGGGACGACCGTGCAGACGTTCCAGGTGGTCGGCTGGGTGCCGGTGACGCCGGTCGAGGGCCTGCGCCTCCCGTACTGGGCAGGCCTCTGGCTGGGGATCTTTCCGACCTGGGAAGGGCTCCTCGCCCAGGGGGTGGCGATCGCCTTCGTGCTCGGGAGCTACATCCTGGCCGAGCACCTCCGCAAGCGCCGCCGCAGGGCCATCCTGGACCGGCCGGCGCCGGCCACCAACTCGTAGCCGGGCCGCGAACACGCCACAATCCACACATGCGGGTCGGTGTGACGGGACCGGGTGGCGGCGGCGTAAGAGGACTGTGAACGCTCTCGCGCCGCCGCTGGCGAGGCAGAGCCCGCTCCGGCGGAGCTTCGCGGCCGCGGCCGAGGAGCACCTGAACGACGTCTACCGCTACCTGCTGATGCTCACCGCCGACCACGCACTCGCCGACGATCTCACCGCCGAGACCTTCGAGAAGGCGTTCCGTACGTGGCGGCGCTACGACCCGCGCCGGAGCTCGGAACGCACCTGGCTCTGCCGGATCGGCAGGAACCTGGCGCTCGACCACTTCCGGAGCGAGTCGCGCCGCCGACGCCGCCAGGAACGCTACGCGGTGGAGGGGGTCTCGGAGGCGCCGGTCCCGGAGCTCGGCTTCTCGCCGGAGCTCGACGTCGCGCTGGCTACGCTCAGCGCCGGTGAGCGGGAGGTGCTCGCGCTGCGGGTCGTCCTCGAGCTCGACGCGGACGCGGCCGCGAAGGTGCTCGGCATCGGTCGCTCGGCCTGTTCCATGCGGCTTGCGCGGGCGCTCGGGAAGCTCGAGGAGAGGATGGCCGCGGATGCCCTCGCCTGAGCCGATCGCCCCCGACCGCCTCGAGGAGCTGCTCGCCGGCAGCCCGCCCGACGTGGAGTGGGAGGCGCGCGTGCAGGGGCTCCTCCGCGAGCTGCGGGCGGGTGCGCCGCCTGCTCCGGAGCCGCTGCAGGCCCGCGTGGGCGCTCTCGGCGACGCGCCGAAGCGGCGTCGCCGGCAGCTTCCCGTGCGCCGGGTGGCGCTCGCGCTGGCGCTCGTCTTCGTCGTAGCCCTCCTGGGTGCCGTGATCGCGTTCGGCGACGGCGCGGGCAACGACGACGACTCGGGCGAGGCCGCCGCTCCCGCCGAAGTGGACGTCGGCGCGGCTGAGGCCTCGCCGACCACTCCGGAGGATGAGACCGGCGGCGGCGAGGCGTTCGGGCCGCAGAGCGAGGCGCCGTCGCCCACCGCTGGCGAGCGCGCGCTTGCCGGGGGCGTCGGCGCTGGGGCCCTCGTCGCCCCGCCCGGCCGCGCCACGGACATCGGCGTCTGGCTGGAGGTCCGCGTCCCCGGCGCCGACGAGCTCTCCGCCACCGCCGGCGAGGCGATGGCGATCACGCGGGAGCTGGGCGGCTGGGTGGCCGCCTCGGACCTCGACACGAAGGGGAACGAGGGAACTGCCGAGCTGGCGCTCCGCGTTCCGGTCGGCCGCGTGGAGGACGCGGTCGTCGAGCTCTCCGGTCTCGGCACGGTCACGGGCGAGCGGGTCGTCATCGAGGACCTGCAGGCCGCCATCGACCGCCGCGACACCCGCATCGAGCGGCTCCGGCGGACGATCCGGGCGCTCGAGCTTCGCCTCGAGAACGAGACCCTCACCGCTGCGGAGGAGCTCGAGCTGCGTCTGCGCCTGGAGCAGCGCCGGAACGAGGTCGCCGAGCTCCAGGGCGAGAACCGGGCCGACCGGCGCGAGGCGGCCACCTCCGAGCTGGCGCTCGTCCTCCACACCCGCGAAGCCCCCGCCGCCGCGGGAGAGGACGAGGGCGGCGTCGCCGGCGCGGCCGGCGACGCGCTGCGCTTCCTCGCCGCGGCCGGGACGATCGCCCTCTTCCTCGCGATCGTGCTCATGCCTGCGGTCCTCCTGCTCGTCCTCCTCTGGCTCGCGTTCCGGGCCCGCGCCCGCCGCAGCGAGGCGCGCCTCCTCGACCGCCCGGACCCCGCCTCGCCGCCCTCCGCCTGATCCCCGGGCGTCTTTCCGTCAGAATCCCTGCATGGCCGTGGAGGAGATCTCCCGCTGGGACGCGCAGTTCGCCGCACGCACCCGCGGCGGCGCCAGCGAGGCGCTGCTCGAGATCCTCGCGCTCGCCGGCGCGCAGGACGTCATCTCCTTCGCCGGCGGGTTCCCCGACCCGGCGACGTTTCCGGGGGCGATCTGCGCCGAGATCCTGGCCGAGCTGGCCGAGTCCGGCGACGCCTCGCCGTTCCAGTACGCGCCCACCGAGGGGCTCGCCGGCCCGCGCGACTACGTAGCCGAGCGGCTGGGGAGGGTCGAGGGCCGGCGCCCGGCCGACGGCGAGCTGATGCTCACGAGCGGCGGCGTCGAGGCGCTTGAGCTGATCGGCAAGGCGCTCGTGGACAAGGGCGACCGCGTCCTCGTCGAGGCGCCCACCTACCTGGGCGCGATCATGGGCTTCCAGAGCTTCGAGGCCGTGGTCGAGTCGGTCCCGCTCGACGCCGACGGCCTCGACGTCGCGGCGCTCGCGCTCCGGCTCGAGGCGGGCCCGGCGCCGAAGCTCCTCTACACGATCCCCGATTTCCAGAACCCAGCGGGCGTGACCCTCTCGGCCGAGCGTCGCGAGGCCTTGGCCGAGCTGGCGGGACGCCGCGGCCTGCTGGTCGTCGAGGACGTTGCCTACCGCGAGCTCTCCTTCGTCGACGAGCGCCCGCCTGCACTCGCCACGCTCGCACCCGACGTGGTCGTGCAGATCGGGACGTTCTCGAAGACGCTCTTTCCGGGCATCCGGCTCGGCTGGGCCTCCGGGCCGGAGGAGCTCGTCTCGAAGCTCGTCTGGGCGAAGCAGAACACCGACCAGTGCGCCGGTGCGCTCGGCCAGCGGCTGCTCGAGGAGTACGGCCGCCGCGGCCACCTCGACACCCAGGTGGCGGCGTCGCGCGAGATCTACCGGGAGCGCCGGGACGCCACGCTGGCCGCGCTCGAGGAGCACCTCGGCGGGCGGGCGACGTGGACGGTGCCCGACGGCGGCTTCTTCACCTGGCTCGAGCTGGCCGGGGTCGACTCGAAGGCCTTCGCCGCGAAGGCCCTCGACGCCGGCGTCGCGGTCGTGCCCGGGCCGCCCTTCTTCGCCGAGGGCGGCGGCGAGCGCAACGTCCGCATCTCCTTCAGCCAGGTGGCGCGGGAGCGGATCGAGGAGGGCATCGCCCGCCTCGGCTCCCTCGCTGGCTGACTACGGGAGGCGCCGAACGAGCAGCACGGCCCGCTGGTCCCAGTCCTCGAGCTGGAGCTCTCTCAGCGAAACGAAGCCGATCGCTCGATAGAAGGCGCGCGTGTCGGCGTAGTTGTCAGCCTCCCGCTCCTCGGGCTCTGATTCGGCCAGCGTCAGAGCGCAGAGCAACTCGACCCCCTCGCGTGCCAGGTCCGAGGCGGCGCGATCGACCAGCCGCCGGCCGATTCCCTGCCCGCGGCGGGCGGAGAGAACGGCCATCCAGGTGATCTCTGCGCTCTTCGAGCTGTGTCGCCGAAGCGTCAGAAAGCCGACGACTTCCCCGTCCTCGACCGCGACGAGGCCTTCCTGCGCCCTGACCGCCCGCGCGCACTCCGCACGGCCGCCCATCGTGCCCGAAGTGGTAGGGCAGGCTGAGGACGATGCCGTCGCACGCCTCGGCATCCGTGGGCGAGAGCGTCCTGATCACACGTCCTCGATCAGCTGGAGCTCGTCGGCGCAGTCCGGGTCCGGCTCGGCGCGGCACGCCTGAGCGCGCTCGTCCTCCCAGATCGCTACGAAGGCGCGGTAGCCCTCGCGTCCGAGCTCGACGAGGATGCCGTCGGCCTTCGGCTCGCGAGAGACGACCTCCCAGCCGGCCGCCTCGGCGGAGGCCTCGAGCGCGTCGGCGCGCTCGCCCTCGGTCGCGCCGGGCGCGAGGAAGAAGACGCGGGCGCACGACGGGTTGCCGGCGATCTGCGGGCAGGAGCCCTCGCGCGTCTCCACGAGCTCGGCCCCCTGCGGCACGAGCTCCTCGCCGAGCTCCCCCAGGCGCTCGCTCGCCGGCGGGTCCGCGGCGGCGCAGCCGGCGGCGAGCCCGACGACGACCAGAGCGGAGGCGAGGAGGCGCTGCACCACGCCTATGGTGCCGTGCGAGGCGGGCTAGGCGCCGACCGGCATGCGACGGCGGCGGGCGAAGCTCGCCGCGCTCCGCACCGCTCGCGCGGGCGAAGCTCCACGTCGCGCGCTCGTCGACCGCGAAGACGACGGGGCCGTGCACGATCAGGGACTCGCCCGCCTGCTCCTTGAGCAGGTCGGAGAGAAAGCCCTCGACGAGCCATTCCCGGCCGGGTGCGACCGTCGCCCGGATGCGGATGCGGGCCAGGCTCACCGAGAGCTCGTCCACGTGCTCGACCCACGGCCGGCGCACGAACGTCGTCGGGCCCTCCGGCAGGATCGACGCGACCTCGCGAACCAGCTCCTCCCCCTCGTCCCGCCGACTGACGAAGAGCTCGACGGCGAGCTCCTTGACCCCGCGCGGGAGCACGCGGACGGCCTGGATCTGCGAGTTGTGAATGTGGATCTGCTCGCCGGTGACCGAGCGGATCAGCGTCTGCCGCAGCGAGACGTCCTCGACGACACCCTGGTGCTGGGCCCCGGCGTGGACGACGACCGTGTCGCCCACCGAGAACCAGCGCTCGACGAACATCATCAGGCCGGCGAGGATGTCCATGAGGATCCTCTGGGCGGCGAAGGCGCCGACGATGATCAGGAACGAGGCGCCTGCGATCGCAGTCAGCCGGTCGACCCCGCCGATCAGTCGGCCGATCGAGAGGACGACGGCCGTGCCGAAGGCGACGTAGATGATCGCGGTGCGGATGATCGAGACGAGCGTCTCCCGCCGCTTCAGGTTCGCCATCTTCCCCGTGGCCTCGAGGTCGCTCGTGCTCGAGCGCCGGTCGTTCCAGGCGAGCACGTGCAGGGCCACCCATCCGCTCGACCGGGAGACGAGCCACGCCAGCGCAAAGAGCGTGACGATGACGAGGATGCTCCCGAACGGCGGGTAGACGGGAGTTCTCGAGTTGAGGAGTTCGATCAGGGGATCGAGCATGCGTGCGCCTTCCAGGGTTGCCTGCCGTCCCACCGTAGCGACGGGCCCGCGAGGGTCGAAGGGGCTCGGCCGCTGCTAACGCGACCTTAATCTGAGCCGGCGCCCTGGCCGCGGCGGCAGGTGGCGGCGTCCGGGCAGCGCGCGAGCACCCGCACGGAGGGGAGCTCGCCGGAGCGCCGCAGCTGGATCAGCACCGACGCGGCGTTGTTCTCGTAGTCGCTCTCCTCGATCGTCCGGTCGGGGTTGGCCCGGTGCACGAGCATGTAGCGGCCGGGGGGCAGGTTCGTGACGTCGACGGACTGGCCCTCGAGCGCGGGCGCATAGTCGTCTCCGTACCCGGGCGAGATCCCTTCCCGCACCTGCCGGAGGCCCGGCTGCTCGCGTCCGCATTCCTCGGTCCACACCGGGCGGGCGGGCTTGCCCTCGATCTCGGCCCCGCCCGGGGTCTCGTAGCGGTCGCCGAGGCAGAAGCCGGTCTTCTCGCCCGGCTCGACAGGCTCGGCGTCGGGGGCCGAGAGGAGCTCGTAGACCTCGAAGTCGAGCAGGTGCCAGTGGGCGTGGGTCTCGGAGCGGACGTAGCGGATCTCGCCCTCGACCGAGCGGCGGCGCTCCGTGCCGTCGTTCCGGCGTACGAGCTGGCTTACCGTCATCGCCGGTGTCTCGCGGTCGGGGCGCTCGCCTTCGATCACCAGCGGGCCGCTGCCGACGTTGTCCACCGCCGAGGCGAAGACCAGCCGGTAGACGTCGCCCTCCTGGACGATCGCGAGCTCGTTCGGCAGGGCCTGGTCGAGGTCGGGGAGAAGCTCTTCGGGACCGTCGCTTCGGAGGAGGACGAGGCCGGCGGTGGCCAGGGCGATGCCGGCGGCGGCGAGGACGATGACGGCGAGCCAGCGCATGCTTCCACCGGTTGTCTACCTGACGCGCGCCCGAAGGTGGGGGCGGCTACGCCGCGCGTGCCGCCCCCGGGCAGGCCGGGCTGCTCGGGGTCGCCCGACCCCGGAAGGGTCGGGCCCGGGACGCGGTCGTCGGGAGGGGACGACGGGATCGGGTAGGTCGGGGCGGGCGCCGAGCGTGTCGGGCCGGGCTGCGCGGGAGGCTCCGGAGCGGGCGCCGGAGGGGGCGCGGGCGGCGCCGGCCGGGCGACGGGTTCGCCGCTGGTCCGCGCCTGCCCGCCTGACTTCGACTTCGAGCGGTCGGCGGCGAGCGTGGCGATGCCGGCCCCGCTCGAGTCGAGGCTCGGCGCGGCAGGCTGGCTGCCGCCGCCGCGAACCGCGCTCTCGGGCTGCGGCTTCGGCGCGGGGGCCGCCGGCGAGAGGTCGACGGCAGCGGGGATCGTCGTTCTGCCGAAGGCCGCCGACGCGTTCGCCGGCATCGTGACCGGTCCCGCATCCGTTCCGAAGACGCGGAGCCAGAGGTAGATGGTTGCGGCTGTCGCTCCGGCGAGGAGGGCGAGGTTCACGCCCGCGAGGAGCTGCGGCCTGGCGCTCTCGGCGGGCGAAGGCCGCGGCCCGGCGCTCGGTGCGGGAACCCGGACCGGCGGGCTGGGCAGCGCGCGGACGGGAGCGGCTGCCGGCTCGATCGCCCGAGCGGGAGGCGGGCCGACGAGGCTGGCCTCGAGTGCGCAGTCGACCCGGTCGAAGGCGTGCTTGATGCCGGGGACCATGACCTGGAACCCCTGCGGGTCGAACTGGCGGCCGCATACCCGGCAGTTCATTCAACCTTCCTTATATCAGGCTGTGGGCCGTTCTCTCCAGGTCTTTCGGCCTACGCGGACGCGACGCGATCCTTGCCGGCGGCCTTCGCTTGGTAGAGGGCGCCGTCGGCCGCGGAGAGCAGCTCGTCCGCGGTTCGCGCGGCCGGGAAGGCGGCGACGCCGAAGCTGGCCGTCACCGGCGCCCGGTCGGCGCCGATCGCCGGGAGCCGCAGGCGCTGGAGGGCGGACTGCAGCCGCCGGGCGAGCTGCTCCGCGCCGCCGAGGCCGGTCTCGGGCAGGAGGACGGCGAACTCCTCGCCCCCGTAGCGCACCGGCAGGTCGAAGTCGCGGACGTTCTCCCGCAGGACGTCGGCGAAGCGCCGCAGGACATCGTCGCCCGTCTGGTGGCCGTACTGGTCGTTGATCAGCTTGAAGTCGTCGAGGTCGGCGAGGACGAGCGCCAGCGGGTCGCCGAACCGCTCCGCCCGGCGGACCTCGACCGCAAGGGTCTCGGTGAAGCGGCGCCGGTTCGCGAGCTGGGTGAGCTCGTCGGTGATCGCCTGGCGCTTGACGGTCCGGTGGAGGCGCTCGTTCTCGATCGCGATCGAGGCCTGCGCCGCCAGCCAGTGCGCGAGCTGCTCGGACTCCTCGTCGAACGAGCCGTCGCGGGGCGGGTAGAGGAGCAGGCGCCCGATGCCGTCGACGTCCGTTCCCAGCCGGAGCGTGAGCGGGCCACCCCCCTCTTCGGGGTGCCCCGCGCGGACGACCTCCGTGCCGCCGCTGACGAGACGGGCGCCGGCGGCGCCCGTCGCCTCGATCGCGCTCTGGAGGATGACGGGCAGAAGGGCCTCGGGGTCGTGGGTGGCCGCCAGCGCCTCGCCGACGAGCGCGACCGCCTCGCGGACGCGGTCCTCGTCCGCCGCGCGGCGGACGTCGCGTGAGCGGCGGCCGCGGTCGGCCTCCTCGGCGGCGCGGGCCTCGGCCGTGCGGCGGCGCTGGAAGACCATGACGACGCCGGCGAGGAGGAGCCCGAGCGCGACCGTGGCCAGCGCGGCGTAGAACGCACGGCGCTGCGTATCCTCGACCGCTGCGTCGACGGGGGCCTCCGAGGTGAGCGCGGTCAGGCTGACGCCGGTGTCCTCGAGCAGCGGCGTCGAGACGAAGCGGTACTTCTGGCCGTCCTGCTCCGTTGTCCCCCGGCTTGCGGTCGGCACGGACGCCCCGGCCGGGAGCATGGCCGACGCGGCCAGCGTCTCGCCCTCCTCCACGACAGCGAGAAAGTCGGTGTCAGGCAGCCCGGTGGCCTGGGCGAGGCGGCCGGCTAGCGCGTCGTCGAGCGGGACGCCGGCGACGACGCTCCCGACCAGGTCGCCCTCGACGCGCACGTCCACGGCCCTGCTCGCCGCCCAGTCGTCCTTCCCGGCGAGGAGCTCCCCGCCCGCGACCAGGCCGATGTCGCCCTCTTCCGCGACGATGCTCTTCGCCGCGGCCTCGTCGGCGTCGGCAAGCGCCCGCTGGACTCGCTCGGAGTTGGCGATTCTGCCCGCCTTGGCCTTGGCCTCGACCAGCTCGTCGGCGAATTCCTGGCGACCGGAGCGGAGGTCCCCCGTCAGGCGGGTGTCGAGCGTGTCCCGCTCCTGCCGTGCGGTGATCCGGCCTGCGCCCCAGGTCGCGACGATGATCAGCAGAGCGCCGAGCAGGATCGCCCAGAGCGCCAGAGCGAGCCGACCGCGGGCCGCTCGCGGTGCAATTCTGGCCAGCGTTGCCGTCGTTTCTCCTTCGCTTGCAGTCTAGAACGTTGCGTCGCGCACGTTCGCGGCGATCATGAGGACGATGAACGTGGCGAGGGCGAGCCGGTAGACGACGAAGATCGTGTAGTCGTGGCGGCGGACGTAGCCCAACAGGGCCCAGATGGCGAGCAGGCCGCTCCCGGCCGAGGCAATTACGCCGACCACGAAGGGTCCGGTCGACCCCGGGGGAAGATCGCCGAGGAGGACGTCCGTGACGCCCTTCCAGAGCGACGCGCCGAAGACGATCGGGATGAGGAGGAGAAAGGAGAAGCGCGCGGCCGAGTCCCGGTCGAGCCCGAGGAAGCGGCCGGCGGTGATCGTGATCCCGGAGCGTGAGACCCCGGGCATGAGCGCGAGGGTCTGCGCGAGGCCGACGACGAGGGCAGTGCCCATCCCGAGGTCGCTCATCTTCCGCCGCGCCGGCGTGCGGTCGGCGACCCAGAGGAGCACCCCGAAGAAGGCGAGGAAGAAGGCGATCTGCCACGGATCGCCGAGGTGGTCGGCGATGACGCTCTCGCCAGCCGCGCCGATCAGCGCGGCGGGCACCGTGGCGATGGCGACGAACCAGGCGACCCGCTCGTCGGGCGTCTCGATCCGGCGCCGCCGCACGCTGACGAGCCACGCGCGGACGAGGCTCTTCACCTCCGACCAGAAGTAGGCGACGACGGCGACGAGGGTGCCCACGTGCAGGGCCACGTCGAACGTCTGGTTGAACTCGTCGTTCATCTCGAGGTAGGTCCAGTCGAAGAGCCAGGGAACCAGGATCAGGTGCCCGGACGAGGAAATGGGGAGGAGCTCCGTCGCGCCCTGGGTGATCCCCAGCACGAGAGCCTGCCAGTCGGTGAGGGCCCCCGGTTCCTCCCCGAAACCGACGAGGGTTAGGCCGACGGCGACGAGGAGGGCCCCGCCGGCGACGGCAAGGATGCCGGCGCGACTCATGGACGAGTTATCGTAGGCGCCGGTGAGCCGAAACGACGTCATCATCGGGGTCGCGGCCTTCGTCCTCGTCGTCTTCAGCCTCGTCGTCTCGATCGTGATTCCCCGCCGGGACCCGGGGTTCCCCGGCAAGACGATCGGGGTCTTCACGGCCGTCGCCGTCGCGCTCGTCGTGATCACGCTCGCCTCCGTCGAGCTCTTCGGGGAGTCGCACGAGGCCGAGGGGCACGGGGGCGGCGAGAGCATGCCGGCCGAGACGGGCGGTGGTGGCGGTGGTGGCGGCGGCGGCGGCCAGGGCGACGCTGCCGCGGGGCAGGAGGTCTTCGTCGCCAACTGCGGCACCTGTCACACGCTCAGCGAGGCCGGGACGAGCGGCGCCGTCGGGCCGAACCTCGACGAGACGACCCTCGACCTCGACGGCGTCGTCGCGCAGGTCACGAACGGCGGCGGCGTGATGCCCGCCTTCGAGGGCACGCTCTCCGAGCAGCAGATCCAGGACGTCGCGGCCTTCGTCGTCGCCTCGGAGGGCTAGGCCGGCGGAGAGGACGCGGCCCGCGCCCCCTCCTCCGTGCCGGAGATCGAGGCGGAGAGGGCGGGATTTGAACCCGCGACCCAGCTTTCACCGAGTACGCGATTTCCAGTCGCGCTCCTTAGACCGCTCGGACACCTCTCCGCGCCACAGCCATGGTATCCGCGTTTGGCGATCGGCCCTCTGGGCAAAAGCACCGCCGACGATCCGATCACGAGGAGGAGCCGGATGCCCCCACGCGGAGTCAAGAAGGGCACCAAGCGCGCCCGCCAGTACCAGCACATCAAGGAGAGCGCGCAGGACCAGGGCGCCTCGACCGGCCGGGCCGAGGAGATCGCCGCGCGCACCGTCAACAAGGAGCGCGCGCGCTCCGGCGAATCGCGGACCCGTTCGCGCACGTCCACCCAGGACATGTCGTCGAGCCGGCGGGGCGGCCGCCGGTCGGGCACGAACCGGTCGAAGGGGCGGACGAAGGAGCAGCTCTACGCCGAGGCCAAGAAGCTTGGCGTCGAGGGACGGTCGAAGATGTCGAAGTCCCAGCTCCAGCGCGCGGTCGCCGGCAAGAAGAGCTGAGGACGCCGCGCCGGTGAGCCGCCGGCGTGGCCGCTACCGCTCGCTCGCCTCCCTCCAGCGCGACCTGCGTGCCTGCCGCGCCTGCGCCGAGGCGGGGTTCCCGATCGAGTCCCGGCCCGTCGTCGAGTCGCGGCGGGGTCAGCGGGCGCTCATCGTCGGCCAGGCGCCGGGCATCGTCGAGGGAGCGGAGCGACGGCCGTGGCGCGGCCAGGCCGGCCGGACGCTCAGGCGCTGGTTGGACCTCGACGAGGACGCCTTCTACGCGACGTTCGCCTGCGCCTCGATCACCCGCTGCTACCCGGGGCGTCACCCGTCGGGCCGCGGCGACCGCCCGGCGACTCCGGCCGAGATGGACCTGTGCGCCTTCTGGCTCGACTGGGAGCTCCGCCTTCTCGAGCCGGAGCTCGTGCTCGTGGTGGGCGGCCTCGCCCTCCGTCGGCTCCTCGGCAGGAGCCGGCTGACGGAGTGCATCGGCTCGAGCTACCGGCTGGGCGAGGCGGTCGGGATCCCGCTCCCGCATCCGTCGGGCGCGAGCGGGTGGCTCAACGAGCCGGCGAACCGGGGCAGGCTCGAGGCCGCGCTGGCGCTCGTCCGGGCCGAGCTCGCGAGGCTGCCCTACCTCGCCTTGTAGCGGCGGCGGAGCGGGAACCCGTACCAGAAGAGGGCGAAGAGGGCAGCGATCACCGAGGAGACGATCACCGTCGCCGGGTTGCCGAAGATGACCGCCGTGATCAGGTAGACGGACGCGGTCATCGCGGCCGCGATGAAGACGGTCGCAGCGATCGCCGCCCGCGTGGACATGGTCAGGAGCGCGTTCTTGTCCTGCTTGCGCCAGCGGATGCGGTGTGCCGCGGTCGGCGTGATCAGGAGGACGATCGCGATGGTCGAGCTGAGCAGCGCGGAGTAGTAGACGTACTTCTGGTTCGTCGTCAACTCCGCGAAGCGGCTCTGGAAAGGGAGGATGAGGAGGAAGGCGAAGAGCACCTGAACGCCGGGCATCGCCAGGCGGTGCTCCTCGACCAGCTCCCCCCATTCCTGGTCGAGCACCTCCCTGCTGCGCTCCTCCGCCACGTGGAGGAGGGTACCCCCATTCACGCCTCTTCGAAGTTGACGACCTCCTCGCGGCCGGCCGCCGTCCGAGACGCCGAGTGCCAGCACCGGCCGCAGTTCCCTCGCGTAGAGCTTGTGCTCGAGGACGTCGGGCTCGAAGGGCGTCCAGTCCAGCGCCACGCGCGCGTCCGCCGGTACGAGCCAAGCGCGGAACCGCCGTTCGCCGCGGCCGTCTCGGGCACCCCGCTCCCGCCGCAAGCGGCCAGAAACGGCTGTCGCGGCGAGAGCGGGGATGAGGATGCGCCGGACATGCTCAGTCGTCGTCTCCGGGGCCTTCCTTGTCTCCGGGCCCGTCGTCGTCGGCCGCCTGTCCGATCACGTGGAAGTCGGAGTCGAGATCGACCTCGACCTGCGTGCCGTCGTCCAGCTGCACCTCGACGCTGTAGGCGGCGCCGTCGTCGCCGGTCTCCGTCTCGGTGACCGTTCCCCCGCCGGTGTGGGCGAGCGCCGCGGCCGTCGCTCGCTCGAGCGTCGAGCCGGTCAGCGGCTGCTCGTCGCCGCCGGAGGCGGCGATCCCGATCCCGGCGGAGACGCCGCCGACCACGAGGACGACCGCGCCGATCGCGATGAGCTTCCGTCTCATCTCACCTCCTTGCCGTTTTCCGGGCTCCACCGTACGGGCGGCAGATGAAACCACCGTGAGAGCGGGCTCTCATCGCGCTCTCATCTCCATAGGGACAATTGGTGCGTGCGGGTGCTCATCGTCGAGGACGAGGTGAAGATGGCGAGCCTCCTCCGGCGGGGGCTGCGCGAGGAGGGGCTCGCCGTCGACGTCGCGCGCACCGGCGAGGACGCGGTCTGGATGGCGCGGGCCACCGAGTACGACGCGATCGTGCTCGACGTCATGCTCCCCGGCGGGGACGGCTTCGGCGTCTGCCGCCGGCTGCGGGAGGCCGGCACCTGGGCGCCGGTTCTGATGCTCACCGCTCGCGATGCCGTCGAGGACCGGGTCGCCGGCCTCGATGCGGGTGCCGACGACTACCTCACCAAGCCGTTCTCCTTCGCGGAGCTCCTGGCGCGCCTTCGCGCGCTCGTGCGTCGGCCCCCGCTCGAGCGCCCGACGGTGCTCGAGCTCGGCGACCTCCGCCTCGACCCCGCCGCGCGGCGGGCCTGGCGCGGCGAGACGGAGATCTCGCTCTCGGCCAAGGAGTTCGCGCTCCTGGAGACGTTCATGCGCCGCCCGGGCGAGGTGCTCTCCCGCTACCAGCTGCTCGAGCACTGCTGGGACCAGGGCTACGAGAACCGCTCGAATGTCGTCGACGTCTACGTCCGGTATCTGCGCGAGAAGATCGACCGCCCCTTCGGCCGCGACTCGCTGGAGACGGTGCGGGGCGCGGGGTACCGCCTGCGATGAGCCGTGTCCCGATCAGGCTTCGTCTGACGCTCGCGTTCGCGGTCGCCATGGCGGTCGTGCTCGCCGCCACCGGTGCGTTTCTCTACCTTCGGCTCGAGTCCTCCCTCGACGAGACGCTCGCCGAGACGCTCGCCCAGCGTGCGCTCGAGGCCGAGGCTCGGCTCGACCGGGGTGAGCCGCTCGAGACCTTGCCCGTCCCCGCGGACGAGGGGTTCGCGCAGGTGCTCGCCGCCGACGGCAGCGTCCTCGACGCGACGTCGAACGCCGCCGGACGGCCCCTCGTGGAGGCGCGCGCAGGGTAGGGAGCCCCGCACGGTCGATCGCGACGGCCCCCCGGGATTCGGCCGGGCCCGCATCCTGCTCGTTCCCGCGGCGAACGGCAGCGGCCGCGTGATCGTCGCCGGCGCCTCGCTCGACGACCGAGACGAGACGCTCGCCGGCTTCCTGGTCGAGCTCCTCGGGATCGGCGTCGCGGCCCTCGTCCTCGCCTCGCTCCTCGGCTACGGGCTCGCCGACCGCCGCGCTCAGGCCGGTGGAAGGCATGCGCTCCGAGGCCGCCGCCATCTCGGCCGAGAAGCCCGGGCGCCGGCTATCGCTGCCCCGGGCCCGCGACGAGGTCCGCCGTCTCGGGGAGACGCTCAACGCGATGCTCGGTCGGCTCGAGGACGGGCTCGAGCGCGAGCGCGGCTTCGTCGCGGACGCGAGCCACGAGCTGCGGACGCCCCTGGCGCTCCTGCAGGCCGAGCTGGAGCTGGCCCTGCGCCGCCCGCGCACGAGGGAGGAGCTCGAGCAGGCGCTTCGGTCGGCTGCCGGGGAGACCGACCGCCTCGTCCGCCTGGCCGAGGACCTCCTCGTCCTTGCACGCTCCGACCAGGGCCGGCTCGCGATCCGGCGCGAGCCAGTTGCCCGTCGACGAACTGCTCGCCGGCGTCGCCGGCGCGCTACGGCGGGAGGCGTCGCGGTGGAGCCGCCGCGGGGCGTGGAGCTCGTCGGCGACCGAGCCCGCCTCGACCAGGCGCTCGGCAACCTCGTCGACAACGCGCTCCGTCACGGCGGCGGCTTCGCCACGCTCAGTGCCCTCGCGCAGGACGGCACCGTGGAGCTTCACGTCCGCGACGAGGGCGCCGGCTTCCCGGCCGAGCTTCCTGCCGCGTGCCTTCGACCGCTTCAGCCGGCCCGACGACGCCAGGTCCGGGGGCGGCGCGGGGCTCGGGCTCGCGATCGCCCGGGCGATCGCCGAGGCGCACGGCGGCTCCGCGGGCGCCGCCAATCGGAGCGGGTGCGGAGCCGACGTCTGGCTCGTCCTTCCGACGGGTCGGACGGGAGCGGACTGGGTCACGCCGGATCGAGCAAGGGCGGTCAGTAGGATGGACCCATGAGCCCCGAACGCGCCCAGGAGCTCCTCTCCGCCGAGCGTCGGCGGATCGAGAAGGGTCTCGCCGACCTCGGCGAGCCGGTCGATTCCGACGAGCCGACGAACGGGGACAGCTCGGCCGAGCAGGGATCCGTGCTCTACGAGCGCGAGCTCGAGGAGGGCCTGCTCGACCAGCTGCGGCGGGAGCTCGAGGCGCTGGAGCGGGCCGAGGCGAGGCTGGTCGAGGGGACGTACGGGCTCTCCGTGGAGAGCGGCGATCCGATCCCCGACGATCGCCTCGAGGCCTTGCCGCTGGCCGAGCGCACGGTGGAGGAGGAGCGCCGCTTCCAGCGCGGCCTCTAGCGCCCCTGCGCACGGGAATGCCCGGGCCGGGCCGCCCGTTTTAAACGATCGAAAGCCGCCGGCCGGAAGATCCCTGAGCCGGCGGCCAATTTTGCGAACGAAAGGAACGACGATCCAGACCATCTTGGAGAACGGTGAACTGCAGACGCTGCTCGAGGACGAGGAGCATGAGTACCGCGACGCCGATGAGGGCGCCGACACGGTCGAGGACGAACTCGACCTCGGCGGTCTTGAGGTCGAGCTGCCGAGCTCGGCAGGCTCTCTCGACCTCTTCCTGAACGAGATCGGACGCCATCCGCTGCTGACGGCGGCGGAGGAGGTCGTCCTCGCCAAGGCCGTCGAGCGCGGTGACCAGGCGGCCAAGGAGCGCATGATCAACTCGAACCTGCGCCTCGTCGTCTCTATCGCCAAGCGCTACCGCGGCCGGGGCGTGCCCTTCGGCGACCTCATCCAGGACGGCGTCATCGGCCTGAACCGCGCGGTCGAGAAGTTCGACCACCGGAAGGGCTTCAAGTTCTCGACCTACGCCACCTGGTGGATTCGCCAGGCGGTCCAGCGCTCCGTGGCGGGACAGTCGCGCACGATCCGCGTGCCGACGCACGTCCACGAGCGCCGGAACAAGCTGGGCGCGGCCGCGCGGAAGCTCGAGCCTGAGCTCGGGCGTCCTGCGACGCACGAGGAGCTGGCCGAGGCAACCGGGCTCTCGCTCCTGCACGTGGACGAGGCGCTCGATCTCGCCGAGGCGCGCGTGTCGTTGAACCGGCCGGTTGGGAGCGAGGACGACGGCGAGCTGGGCGATCTGTTCGCCGACGAGCACGCGGACGATCCCGAGGAGCGGGCCGACGAGTACCTGCGCGGGGAGGCCGTCCGCCTGGCTCTCGCCGAGCTGCCCGAGTTGGAGCGGCGCGTTCTCGAGCTGCGCTACGGGCTCGACGGCGAGCCGCACTCGCTCGAGGCCATCGGTGCCGAGCTCGGGATCAGCCGCGAGCGAATCCGCCGGCTCGAGGGTGAGGCACTCGAGAACCTCGCGGGGACGCTCGGCGACGGCGAGCTCGCGCTGTCCGCGTAGAGCGAAAGGACAAGCGAATGAAGACGACGATCCATCCGGAGATCCGTGTCGCGAGCGTGACCTGCACGACCTGCGGCACGATCTTCACCACCAGCTCCACCCGGGCTGGGATCCAGGTCGAGGTCTGCTCGGCCTGCCACCCCGCCTACACCGGGGAAGAGCGGGTCGTCCGCCGCGGCGACCGCATCGAGCGCTTCGAGCGCCGGCGTCGCGCCGCCGTGCGGTAGCGAGAGACGAGAGGCCGGGGCGCCGGGGCCCCGGCCCGCTCTCTCATCGCCTCAGAACTCTCGAACTTGTGGTCGAGCTCCCGACGCGCTTGGCTGCACGGAAGACCCGCGGCACGTCGGTCGCGCCGCTGCCCTCGGACTCGAACTCCGCACCGGGAGTCCTCGGTCCCGGGCGCGGAGCGGGCCCGCCGCTCAGATTGCGAGCGGCAGGCCCTCGGGTAGGCGGTCGACCTCGTCTGACGTCGCCGCAAGACGGACGAGGCCTGGCTCCGCGCTGCGCACGAGGGAAACGTGGACGACCGGATGGCTCGCGCGCAATCGCTTGCGGCGGCGAAGCACGAGATAGTCGGGCTCGTCCCCCTCGGGCGGGAACAACGGAGTCTCGACGACTCCGATCGGACCGTCGCGCCCGACGACGAGGTAGCCGTGGGAGCACGCCAGCGTTGTCGGCGTCGAGTGGACAGCCATGCTCCCACGGTACCCGGGTCGTCTCAGCGGCTTACGGGGCCGTGTGAGCCGGGGGTAAGGGATCCCCGAAGATTCGCTCACACGGAGGCGAGCTTGTAGCCGATCCCTCGCGACGGTCAGGATCCGCTCGGGGCGGGCCGGGTCCCGCTCGATCTTGCGGCGGAGGTTCGAGACGTGCACGTCGGACGGCGCGCTCGTCGCCGACGTAGGGGCTCTGCCAGAGGTGCTCCATGATCTGGCGCCGGCTGAACACGCGCCCCGGCTCGCGGGCTAGCAGGGCGAGCACCTTGAACTCCGACGGGGTGAGCCTGACGCGGCTCGCCGTCGACGGTCACCCGTGGCGGGCGAGGTCGAGCTGGACGCCGCCGGCCTGCACGACGATCGCCGATCCGGCCGCCCGCCGGTCGAGCTCGCGCCGGCGCAGGATCGCGCGGATCCGGCTCGACGAGCTCGCGCCGTCGAGAACGGCTTCGTCACGTAGTCGTCGGCGCCGAGCTCGAGCCCGAGGACCCGGTCGACCTCCGCGTCCTTGGCCGTGAGCATGATGATCGGGACGTCGCTCTCGGCGCGCAGCGACCGGCAGACCTCGGTGCCCGGAGAGCTTCGGCAGCATCACGTCGAGGACGACGAGGTCGAAGGGCTCGCCGCGCGCGGCAGGCGAGCGCCGGAATCGCCGTCCGCCTCCTCGTCGACGTCGAACCCTTCCCGCTGCAGCGCGTAGCTGACGACGTCACGGATCGCAGGCTCGTCGTCGACCAGGAGCACCGCGGCCGGTCAGCGACGGCCAGCTCCTCGCCGCCGGGCGAAGCACGACCCTGGCGGCCGTGCCGACGCCCGGGCGCCGACTGCAGAGCTCGACGGTGCCGCCGAGCGCGCGCACCGCCTCGCGCACGATAGCGAGCCCGAGCCCGAAGCCGTCCGCGTCCCGCGGCCCGCCGCGGTAGAAGCGGTCGAAGACGCGCTCCTGCTCCTCGGGCGGCATGCCGGCGCCGTGTCGCGCACCTCGACCGCGACCGGCGGCCGTCCACCGGGAAGGCGCGCGAGCGAGATGACGCCGTGGTCGGTGTGCTTGACGCGCGTTCGCGGCGAGGTTGCGACGACCTGCTCGACAGGACCCGCTCGGTCAGCGCCATGAGGCCGGGTGGGCAGTCGACTCGACCGTGACGTCGGCGCCGGAGGGGCGCGATGCCCTCGGCGACCTCGTCGAGCAGCGGGCGGCAGCTCGACCGGCTCGAGCCGCGGCGGCTCCTGGCGGGTCTGCGCGCGTCGCGAGCGTCAGCAGCGCGCGCGCGAGGCGGCCGAGGCGCGCGACGTCTGGCGCTCGATGTAGCCGAGGAAGCGGTCGCGCTCCTCCGGCTCGTCCTTCGCGCCCGCCTCGCAGCACCTCGAGCGGCGCCGGTGATCGCGGTCAGCGGGGTGCGGAGCTCGTGGGCGGCGTTCGCGACGAACTCCCGCTCGGCCCGCTCGCGCCGCTCGCGGGCGGAGATGTCGGTGAGGACGAGGATCGCGCGCCTCCGTCGGCGCGGCCCGAGGGGATGCCGACGAGCGCGTACGTCCGGTCGGGCTGAGGCGAGACGCGCGCCTCGGCGATCGTGGTGCTCGGGCTCGAAGAGCCGGCCCGCGAAGCGCGCAGCGAGACGTCTGCCAGGGCTCGGGCAGCTGGTCGCCCTCGGCGAGCGCGGCCGCCGAGCAGGCGCCGCGCCGCCGTGTTCGCGAACGTCGATGCGGAGGTCCTTGTCGACGGTGATGACGCCCTCGTGGAGCCGCCTCGAGCAGCCGGCCGAGCCGGTCGCGCTCGGACTTGAGCTGCGCGAAGGACTCGCGCAGCCGCGTCGCGCATCCTGGTCGATCGTCGCCGCGAGCTCGCCGAGCTCGTCCCTGAAGCGGGGGCGAGAGCGGCGTCGGCGAAGCTCCCCTGCCTCGATCGCGGCGGCCGCATGCGCGATCCGCCGCAGTCCGCGCGGCGATCAGCGCGGCCACGAGCAGGCCGACGAGCGCGCCGACGACGACGGCCCAGATCGCGGCGCCGACGATCGTGCCCCGGGCGATCACCAGCCCCTCGGACAGGTCGGGGCGCTCGGCGTAGGTGAGCAGGACGCCCTCGATCGACGGCAGGCGCAGGGCGACGACCGTCGTCGTCCCGTCCTCCGCGCTGGAGACGTAGCGGCGACCGTCGTAGGCGGCGTCGACCGCCTCCTGCCAGTCCGGCACCTCCATCAGCTCGACGCCGCCCGAGTCGGCCGCCGTCATCAACTGGCCATCGGCGCCGAAGACGAAGACGGAGAGGCCGCGCTGCGACGAGATCTGCGCGGCGCGGTTGTTGACGTTGCCGGCGCCGAGCGCTTCCATGACCTCGCTCGCGGCGCGCACGCTCGTCCCGATCGCGAGCTCGGTGGCGCGGCTTCGGAACGCCTCCTCGGAGCGCTGCGAGAACACCTCGGCGACGACCAGGGAGGTGACCGCGGCGATGAGCGCGAAGGCAAGCGTCAGCCACCAACGCATCCCGATGCCGTAGCGGGGCATGACTCCCTTCATTGTCCGTGCAGGCCCTCAGGACGAAGCATGACTGTGAGGAAATCTTCATGCCACCCTTGCGGACGGCTCACCGGCAGCCTGCAGGCTTTCCTCGATGGCGTTCTTCCTCACCATGAGATCCTCGGCGCCCACGGATCGGGCCCTTGCCGTTCCCTACCAGCGGCAAGGGTTGAGGCGCACCTCCCGTGCCCACGGGAGGTCAGGGTCGTGCCACTGGCTGGCGGCACGGCGCGCTCAGGACTCCACGCTCGCTTCGGGGCGAACGGCGTGGAGTCAGGGGTCTTCTAGCCAGGGTGCGGCATCGCCGCCCCTGCCGAGCGAGTGGTCTCGGGTCGACGACAAGGGGAACGCTGACGAAGCGGACGGGGACGGCGCAGGTTCGGCGCGCTTTTTCGGGCGCGCCTTCCGCCGGGCAACCACGGCATGCGGCTCGTGGACGTCCCGGCTGATGGCGCCGTCCCCGCCGCTTCGCACCCGCTCGGTCGCCGCGGCGGCCTAGCGGCGGACCGTCAGACTGCCTGGCGCTCGGCCCAGCGGGCCCGCCGCTTCGCGGCCTCGGCCTCGCGGTCGCGCGGAGGCGCGGAGGTGACGAGGCCGGCGAGGAGCCGGGTCGACGCGGCCGCGACCTCGTCGACGGCGCGCTCGAAGGCTGCCTCGTTCGCCTGCGACGGCTTCGTGTAGCCGCTGATCTTGCGGACGTACTGCAGCGCGGCCGAGCGCACCTCCTCCTCGCTGGCCGGGGGCGCCGTGTTGTAGAGCGTGTGGATGCTTCGGCACATGTGGTGAGCCTAGCGGGCGCGAGCCGTCCGAACACCGGCGCAGCGAGCAGGTCCTTGCGGGCGAACCACTCGACGCGACCCGCGTGGAGGAAACCAGGCTGCCGACGAGGCGAACCGCCGGGTGCTCGTCGACGTGGAGGCGTTCGGGCGGTGGCTGGACGGGATGCTGACGTTCCCGGTGAGCTCGAGTTCTGACAGCGTAGGATCCGCGCCGATGCCGCACCTCGCGCTCGCCGTGCGCGACGAGGGCCGCTCGCGCCGCTTCTACGAGACCTATTTCGGCTTCGGCGCGGAGCCGGCGGAGCGCATGTCAGACGGCGTCCTCATGCTCTCCGACGGCGCCGGATACGCGCTGGCGCTGAAGGAGACCGACGAGCCGATCTCGCTGCCCGGCTTCCTCCACTTCGCGTTCCGGGGCGCGGCCGGCCCGGACGAGGTCCGCGCCTTCCGGGATCGCCTGCGGGGGAGGGGATCCCGATCGTGGAGGAGTGGGAGGAGCCCGACTACGTCAGCGTCAAGTGCCGCGACCCCGACGGCTACGTCGTCGAGGTGGCCTGGGCACCCGGCTGACCTCCCGTCTATCCAAATCGACTCGGAACTCGTCCTAGTTGTGGCCGGGCGGCATTTCGTCCGGTAGAGGCACCGATGCTCCTGCACCATATGGAAGAACGATGTATGATTTTCGCGATAATGCATTAGCTCTGGGATGCGGCCAGAGCGGCGAGTGACGAGGGAGAGGAGAGGCTTTATGGACCGACAGCTTCCCGAGCCGGAGCGGGCCCGGCGAGAGCTCGCACTGAAGATCGATCACGCGATCGCGCGCCGGGAGTGGAGCCGGCGCGAGCTCCTGCGCCGGAGCGGACTCGTCCTTCTCTCCACTGCGGCGGTCCCAAGCTTGCTGGCGGCCTGCGGTGGGGACGACGACGACGCGAGCGGAGGTGGAGGCGGCAGCGACACCATGGCGGCCACCGACACGGGCCCGGTCGAGCTCGACATCGGCGGGCAGATCGATTTCCTCTCCTGGGAGGGCTACGATCTCCCCGACATCATGGACGGGTGGCTCGACGAGAACGGGGTCACCCTCAATCCGTCCTACCCGGGCAACCACGACGAGATCACGGCCAAGCTCGCGGCCGGCTCGGGCGGCTTCGACATCTTCACGTACTACCAGGGCTACAAGGACCTGTACCGCGAGCTCGACTTCTTCGAGCCGATCGACGAGGCGAAGGTCGCGAACCTCTCCGGGCTCATGCCCTTCTTCGCCTCGGACGTCGGCAACTACTGGGTCGAGAGTGACGGCACGCGCACCGGTGTGCCCTGGACGTTCAGCATCAACTCGCTCAACTACGACTCCTCCCAGGTGGACGAGCCGAGCTCGTACACCGACATCCTCGACCCCTCGTTCAAGGGCAAGGTCGTCGTCGTCGACGACCCGCTCGGCGGCTACACGATCGGCGCCCTGATCAAGGGCTACGACGTGGCGACGCTGACGCCCGATCAGGAGGCGGAGGTGAGCGCGTTCCTGAAGGAGGTCGTGGGCCAGGCGCGGGCGATCGCCCCGACCTACGGCGACGCCACCAGCCAGCTCGTCTCGGGCCAGGCGGCGTTCATCTTCCCCGGCTGGGCGGCGATCAACTCGTTCGCGGCCGACGCGGGCAACGACCAGGTCAAGCTCGCCATCCCGTCCGAGGGCGGCATGGCGACGACCGACGCCTGGGCGATCCCGATGGGCGCCGACAACGTCGATTCGGCCTACGGCTGGATGAACCAGACGCTCGACCCGCAGGTGCAGGCGGACGCCGCCGCGTACCTCGTCGGCGGCACGGTCGTGACCGACGCCGTCCCGCTCCTCAGCCCGGCGGCGGCGGAGACCTACCCGTACTACGACGACATCGAGGGCCTCTTCGAGCAGGTGACCCTTTACGGCATCCCGCCACAGGAGTCCGACGAGTACATGACGGCCTCGCAGATGGCCGAGAACTGGACCGAGATCAAGGCGTAGTGCACCCATAGCCGCCCTATGGGAGCCGTTGCAGGAGAGGAAGCCCCGCATCGTCGGCCCGCGTTCACCGGCCTGCGCGTCGGGCCGGTGGCGCTGTCGACGCCGGCGGTGGTGGGGCTCCTCCTCTTCTTCGTCGCGCCGATCGCCGCGTTCTTCGTCTACAGCTTCCTGACGGCCGGGCTCTTCAGGGTCTCCGGGCCTTTGACGCTCGACGCCTACCGGGAGGCGGTGACGTCGGATCTGAACGGGACCCTGGCGGTGAACTCGTTCATCATCGGGTTCGCGACGGCCGCCGTCTCGCTGCTCGTCGCGCTTCCCGTCGCGTACTGGCTCCGCTTCGCCGCGGGCCGGTGGCAGACCCTCGTCCTCTTCCTCGTCGCCGCCACCTTCTTCGCCAGCTACCTCGTCCGCATCTACGCGTGGCGGTCGATCCTGGGCGAGAACGGCCTCCTCAACACGGGCCTCAGGGAGATGGGGCTGATCGACCAGCCGCTCGAGTTCCTCGTCTTCAACCGCTTCTCGGTGACGGTCGCCCTCGTGCACATCTTCCTCCCGTACGTCGTCCTCGTCCTCTACGCAGGCTTTCGTGCGCTCTCCCCCGACCTGCTGGAGGCGTCCCAGGACCTCGGCGCGAGCGCGACGAAGCGCTGGCGACGGATCCTGCTGCCGCTGATCGCCGCCCCGGCCGCGACCTCCTTCCTCTTCGTCTTCATCCTCTCCTCGTCCGACCCGGTGACCGCCCAGTTCCTGGGCGGAACGGAGGGAGCCATGCTGGGCGTTCGCGTCCGCGAGATGCTCGTGACCACGGGCAACTGGCCGCTCGGCGCTGCGCTGGCCTTCCTGATGCTCGCGGCCTTCGCCGTCTGCTACGCGATCACGGCGCTCGGGCTCCGGCTCCTCGGGCTCCACCGCGTGCGCTTCGCCGACGCGGGCACCGGAGGGGCCGAGCGTCGGAGCATCCCCGCCCTCGCCGTCACCATCGTGGCCCTCGTCTTCCTCTACCTGCCGCTCGTCATGGTCGTGCTCTTCTCCTTCCACAAGACCGGCGGCCTCTCGTTCCCCTTCAAGGGCTTCTCGACGCGCTGGTACGAGGACGTCTTCGCCTCGGACGAGTTCCGGCGGTCGCTCGAGAACTCGGCGATCGTGGCGACCGTCTCGGCCGCGGTCACGCTCGTGCTCGGCACCGCCGGCGCCTACGGGTTGACCCGGACGTCCCCGTTCATGCGCGCGCCGCTCGCCGCCCTCTTCTTCGTGCCGCTCACGCTCCCGGGCCTCTTCCTGGGCATCTCGCTCCTCACGTACTTCGCCCGGCTCGACTTCCAGCTCTCCCTCAGGACCGTCATCATCGCCCACGTCGTGTACGTCTTCCCCTACTTCCTGCTCATCGCCCGTGCGACGCTCGACCGCGTCGACAGGACGCTCGAGGAATCGGCCGCCGACCTCGGCGCCTCACCCCTGACGACGTTCCGGCGGGTGACGCTGCCGCAGATCTGGCCGCTCCTCGTCGGCGCAACGGTGCTCGCGTTCGCTCTCTCCTTCGATGAGTTCATCATCACGTTCTTCGTGATCGGGGCCGACTCAACCCTGCCGATGTACATCTGGTCGAGCCTCCGGCGGACGGTCGACCCGTCGATCAACGTCATCTCGACGGTGCTGATGGTCGTGACGATCTTCCTCTGGGTGATCGCCTTCGTCGTCGTGTTCCGGTCCGAGCGGCGGCGGCGCCGGTCACTCGACGCAGCGGCGGCGGGAGCATGATGGAGGGCGGCGAGCAGTTCCACCTCTCGCTCGAGGAGGTCACACACCGCTACGGCGGCGTCACCGCCCTCGACGGGGTCTCCTTCGGTCTGCGGGAGGGCGAGTTGGTCACGCTGCTCGGGCCGTCGGGCTGCGGCAAGACGACGCTCCTTCGGGTGATCGGCGGCTTCATCAAGCCGACGCGCGGCAAGGTCGTGCTCGACGGCAACGACGTCACCCGAGTCCCTCCGCACAAGCGGCCGGTGAACATGGTGTTCCAGCGGGCGACGCTCTTCCCGCACCTGGACGTCTTCGAGAACATCGCCTTCGGGCTGCGCATCTCGAAGCTGCCCCGGGACGAGATCGCCGCCCGTGTGACCGACGCGCTCAGCCTCGTGCACCTCGACGGCTTCGAGCTCCGTCGCGCCTACGAGCTCTCGGGAGGCCAGCTCCAGCGGGTTGCGCTCGCGCGGGCGCTCGTCAACCGGCCCAAGGTCCTGCTCCTCGACGAGCCGCTCTCGGCGCTCGACCTGCGGATCCGCCTCGAGATGGAGGCAGAGCTCCGCCGTGTCCACCGCCAGACGGGCGCGACGTTCGTGTATGTCACCCACGACCAGCGCGAGGCGCTCGCGCTCTCGGACCGGATTGCCGTCTTCGACCACGGCCGCATCGAGCAGGTGGGAACACCCGAGGACGTCTACCGGCGGCCGGAGTCCGCCTTTGCCGCTCGCTTCGTCGGCGACGCGAACGTGATCCCGTGCGACGTCGTCGGCGTCGCGGGGGAGGAGGCCAGGGTGCGGCTCGGCGAGATCGAGCTGGCCGTGGTCGACGGAGGTGCGAGCGTGGGGGCCGCCTGGCTCATGCTGCGCCCGGAGGTCGTCGGTGTCTCGGCGCCCGGCGGGCAGGCCCTTCGCGGCGTCGTCAGCGACGTCTCGTTCCGCGGGACGGGCTACTCGTACCGCATCGACGTGTCGGGGATGGACGCCCCCTTCAAGGCCGAGGTCGGGTCGGAGGAGGCGAGCTTCGCGATCGGCTCGGAGGTCGGCCTCGCGTGGAGCGACCGGGCCTGCCGCCTCATCCCCCGGCTGGAGGAGTGACGCCTCAGCCCGCGCGGGCGGCCGCGCCTCCGCCGCCCCGAGCAGGCGCCGGGCGCGCTCGACGACGGGCGGCTCCGCCAGCATCCCGTCGACGGCGAGCGCTCCCCGCCCCTCGGCCGCCGCGTGCTCGTGGGGTTCGATCACCCGGCGGGCCTCCGCGAGCTCACCCTCACCAGCCGCAGACGGCGCCCTCCGCTCCGGCGAGCTTGGCGTGCCACTTGGCGGGCGTCGGCCTTCCGCGCGGAGGGTGACTGCGTCCTCGAGGTCGGCGATCGTCCCGTCGGCGCCGGAAGCGAGTGCCTTCGCGAGCTTGTGCGCGTCGTCCACCCCGGGCGACAAGGAGCAGCGCGACGCGCCCGAGGCCGGGCGCGGGGCCAGCGGCCGTCGCTCAGGCCGCCGGGGCGTCCAACGACTCGAGCTCGAACCACCAGCCGGCCTCCTCGCCCTCGGCGAGGAACCTGGCCGTTCCGGCGTCGATCGCGTCCTCCAGGCGGTAGGGGCGGCTCGTGCACGGCTCAATCAGGAGGCAGTCGTCGAGCCCGAAGCGGCCCGTGATCGTGACCAGCCAGAGGTGGCGGAGAAAGCCCTCGTCCCACCGGGCCGCGGTGCCGTGCGTCCCGTCGGGCGAGCGGACGGCCGCGCCCGCCACGCCGTCCACGTAGACGACTTCGCAGACCTCGTCCCGAGGCGCGGGGATGGTCGCCGTCTCCGCGACCTGCGCCTCGTCGAGGGGGCCCGCGGCCGGCCGGCCGGGAAGCTCGCGGTCGGCCTCGAAGCTGTGGGCTCCGGCGGGCAGCTCGATCCGCCATCCCTGCTCGACGGCGAGCATCGGGTGCGCCGCCCAGAGGAACGGCCCCGTCGGCCCGCGCGCCCGCAGCGTCGTCTCCGCCCGGAGGCCGCGCCTCGGCGAGGCGAGGAGCGTGAGGCCGCGCTCGATCTCGACCGGCGGTGACTCGAGCGCCGTGCGGAGGGTGACCGAGCCCTCGTCGGCAACGACGACGTCGAACTCCGCCGTCCACACGCGTCCGTGGTCGGGGTGCGCCTCCCACTCGGAGTCGGTGGGGAAGAGCTCGTCCCAGCCCCCCGTGCACGCGGCCAGGAAGTCGACGCGCGGCCCCGGCTCCGGTGTGCGCTGGAGGAGGAGCTCCCGTCCCGAGCGGCGGTCGCGGAGGTGCTGGACGCGGGCGCCCTCGGCCGGCACCAACTCGACCTCGACGTCGTCGTTCTGAAGATGGACAACTGGCTGCATCCGGCCTCCGTTGGTCGCAGTCACTCGAGCAGGCTCATGTCCGAATAGCGCGGGCCGGCCACCGACTCGGCGGGCACGGCGTCCTCGATCGCCCGCAGGGCGTCGGCGTCGAGCTCGACCTCGGCCGCGCCGAGGTCGTCGTCCAGGTGGGGGCGCCTCGTCGTGCCGACGATGGGCACCACGAAGTCGCCCTGGGCGAGCACCCACCCGAGTGCCAGGCGCGCCGGCGTCGTCGCGCGCTCCTCCGCGTACATGCGCAGACGGTCGGCGAACTGGAGGTTCGCGTCGAGGTTGGCGTCCTGGAAGCGCGGCAGCGTCCGCCGGAAGTCGTCGTCCACGAGCTCGTCCAGGCTCGCGACAGCGCCGGCGAAGAGCCCCCGTCCCAGCGGCGCGTAGGGCACGAAGCCGATGCCGAGCGCGCGCAGCGTAGGGAAGATCCGGGTCTCGGGGTCCCGGCTCCAGAGCGAGTACTCGGACTGGACCGCGGCGACGGGATGGACGGCGTGGGCGCGCCGGATCGTCTCCGCCCCGGCCTCCGAAAGGCCGAGGTGCCGAACTTTGCCCTCCGCGACGAGCTCCGCCATCGCGCCGACCGTGTCCTCGATCGGGACGTCGGGGTCGACCCGGTGGAGGTAGAGGAGGTCGACGGTCTCGACGCCGAGCCTCCGGAGCGAGGCTTCGCACGCCGACCGCGCGTACTCGGGGCGCCCGTTGACGCGGACGCCGTCCGCGGTCGTCTCGAACCCGAACTTCGTGGCGAGGACGACGTCGTCACGCCGGTCGCGGATAGCCTTGCCGACGAGCTCCTCGTTCTCGAACGGCCCGTAGACGTCTGCGGTGTCGAGGAAGTCGACCCCGCGCTCGAGCGCGTAGCGGATGGTCCCCACGGCCTTGCCGCGAGCGCCGTCCTCCGGCCGCCGCTCGCGGGCGAACCCGTAGTAGCCGGACATGCCCATGCAGCCCAGCCCGATGGGGAAGACGGCGGGGCCGTCGCGGCCCAGGCGCCGCCTGGCCGTCCGCGCCGCTGTCACAGCCGGAGGATCTCCCTGGCCTGGGCGGGCGTTGCGATCGGCCGTCCGATCGCCTCCGAGAGGCGGACGGCGCGCTCGACGAGCTGGGCATTGGACTCGGCGAGCCGGCCGTCTTCGAGGTGGGCGACGTCCTCGAGTCCCGTGCGCACGTGCCCGCCCAGCGCCAGCGCTGCCCCCATCACCCGGAAGTGGGAGGGCCCGATCGCCGTCGCGGCCCAGACGGCCTCGCCGGGGATGAGCGAGGCCATGTGCAGGAGCGTGTCCACGCGGGGAGGCGCCCCGTCACCGACGCCGAGCATGATCTGCATGAAGGGGGGATCCTCCACGTGCCCGGCCTCCCAGAGGCGGGTCGCCGTGCACACCCAGCCCGGCTCGAGGCACTCGAGCTCCGGCCGGACGCCCGCCTCCTTCATTGCGGCCGTGGCCCGCTCAAGGAACTCGGGGGAGGTGGCCCAGACGGTCCCGTCCAGGTTGAGGCTCCCGCAGTCGAGCGTCCCGATCTCCGGCCCGGCGGCGAGGGCCCGCAGCCGCTCCTCGTGGTCCATCCCGATCGTCCCGCTGAGCGTGAAGTTGAGCACGACGTCCGGGGCCTCGGAGCGGATCGCGTCGACCATCTCCCGGTAGACGCCCGGGTCCTGGGTCGGCGTCCCCTCGCGCGTGCGTGCGTGCAGGTGGAGGATGGCCGCGCCCGCCTTGGCGCCGCCGATCGCCGACTCGACGATCTCGTCGAAGTTGGTCGGGCGGTTCGGGTTCGCACTCTCGAGCGCGCCGCCGATGACGGCGCAGGTGATGATCGCTGGCTCGGTCATTCCGCTCCTCTCAGGCATCGATCTCGTCGAGCGCCACCGGCCGGTGCTCCGCCATCGACCGGTAGGCGGCGAAGACGAGCTGCAGCGTCTTCAGGTTGTCCCGGCCCGAGTGCGACGGCTGCTCGCCGGCCTCGAGCGCCGCCTGCAGCTCGCCCATCGTGCCGATGAACGAGTCGGGCATGCCGGTGTTCGCGAGGTGGGGCTCGATCCAGGCTTCCCCGGTCGCCTCGGGGCACCGGAACGTCAGCCGCTCGCCCTTCTCGATCGCGCCCTCGAACAGGTACCAGGTCGTTCCCTTGGCGACGCCGCCGAGGCCGTCGAGCCTGAACGTGGACGACCAGTCCCGCTCGTCGTCCAGGTCGTTGTGGTCGATGCGGACGAGGCCGAGGCGGTCGTCGGGGTACTCGAGGAGCGCCGTCGTCCAGGTCTCGCCGACGACCTTCTGCTCGGGGTGCCGGAGCCCGCGGCAGTACACGCTCGTCGGGTCGCCGAGCAGCACCCGGAGGGCGTCGAAGTAGTGGATCGAGTGATACATGATCTCGAGCCGCTCGAGCGGCACGAGCCACTCGCCGTACTCGTGCCAGTGGGTGGTGACGGCCACCTGGATCTCGGCGCTCCGCGGAGTGCCGATCCAGCCGGAGTCGACGAGCCCGCGCAGCACCTTCCAGGCGGCGCCGTAGCGCATGTTCTGGTTCACCGCCACCGTTCGGCCCGCCGCCTCGGCCGCGTCCACGATCCCTCGCGCCTCGCCGTAGGTCTCGGCGAACGGCTTCTGGCAGAGGAGATCCTTGCCGGTCGCGATCGCCGCGAGCGCGATCTCCGGTTGCTCCTTCGCCGGCACCGCGATGTCGACGATGTCCACGTCGTCGCGCCCGAGCAGCTCGTCGAGGCTCTCGCAGACGTGGGGGATGCCGCGGGCCCCGGCCACCTCACGTGCCGTGTCGGCGTCGAGGTCGTAGACCGCCTCCACCCGGAAGCCGGCCTTGTCGTACGCGGGCAGGTGGGCGTCCTGCACGATCCAGCCGGTGCCGACGATCCCGATCCCGTAGCGCTTCGGGTCGGAGGGCAGGCGGGGCTCGAACGCCGGGACGAGCTGTGCGGGGGCGCTCATCCGTCCTGCGACTCGATCTCGACCCACCAGCCGCGCTCCGAGCCGCCGACGAGCGAGACGGCCGTGCCCTTCTCGACGGCGGCGTCGAGGAGGTAGATGTGGCTGGAGGAGGGCTCGAGCTGCACGACGTGGTCGATCCCGACGGCGTTGGCGATGCCGACGATCCAGAGGTGACGGAAGAACGCGTCGTCCCAGGCCACCCGCGTCCGCGGGCCGCCGTCCGCCCCGGCCAGGCTCGCCTCCGAGGCGCCCTCGACGAAGAGCACCTCGAACGCCTCGTCGCCGGACGGGAGGACGTCGATGGTGCGGCGCTCGCCGAGCTCCTCGCCGGCGGCGAAGCGGCCGGGGACCTCGGAGTCGGCGCGGGCGCTCCCGGCCGGGAGCTCGATCCGCCAGCCGTCGGCCACGTCGAGCATCGGATGGCTGCACCAGAAGAAGGGACCGGTGTCCCCGTGCGCGCGCATGGTCGTGTCGACCCGCAGCCCGCGGCGGCCGCCCCCGAGCACGGAGAAGCGCTGCTCGATCTCGACCGGCGGGCGCTCGAGCGTCGCGAGGAGCACCGCCTCGCGCTCGTCCGCCGAGACGACCTCGAACGGGGTCGACCAGACCAGGCCGTGGTCGGGGTAGTCGCCCGAGGGCGCGTCGTTGGGGAAGATCGTGTCCCAGCCGCCGGGGCAGCCGTCGAGGAAGTCGGGCCGGGGTGCCGGCACTGGGCTCTTCCCCTGGTAGAGGAGCTCGCGCCCGCTCTCGAGGTCGACGAGGTGCTGCACCCTCGCCCCCTCCGCGGGGACGATCTCCGCGCGGATGCCGTCGCCGGTCAGGGTCACTGTCGTTGCCACGTCAAAAGCCTCCTCTGGTCGGGAATCTGGGCTCTCGAGGCCGGGTGCGTGCCTCCAACCTCACCTAGGGGGCTGCGGTCTCCTCGACCTCGGCGGGCGCCGATCGGCCTCGGACGACGTCGGCGGCCTTCTCGCCGACCATCATCGTCGTGAACGCGGGGTTGACGCCCACGTGGGACGGGAAGATCGACGCGTCCGCGACCCGGAGACGCCCGACGCCCTTCACGCGCAGCTCGGGGTCGACGACGGTGCGCTCGTCCGCCGGATCGCCCATGCGGCACGTGCCCACCGGGTGGTACGTCGTGTTGCCGGTACGGCGGGCGAACTCCGACAGCTCCTCGTCGCTCTGGACGTCGGAGCCCGGCGCCAGCTCGCGCTTCACCCAGTCCTCGAGCGCGGGCTGCTCGGCGAGCCTGCGGGCGAGCCTCATGCCGAAGAGGAGCGTGCTCTCGTCCCAGCCGTCGGGGTCGGTGTGGTAGCGCGGGTCGATCAGCGGCTTGGCGAAGGGGTCGGGCGAGCTGAGGCGGACGGTGCCCTCGCTGCGCGGCCGGAGCACGTGCGGCGCCATCGAGAAGGCGCGGCCCGGCTCAGCCGTGGGGCAGCCCCAGCCGACCGTGAAGAGGTCGTAGGGCACCGGGCCGAAGGGCATGAGCAGGTCCGGCGCCTCGCTGGAGGGCCGAGCCTTGGCGAACAGTCCGCACTCCCAGTCCTGGGAGGACTCGAGCGGCACCTGGGCGGTCGACTCCCACATGACGACCCCTTCCGGGTGGTCGAGCAGGTGCTCGCCGACGGGCAGGTCGACCCGCACCGGGATCTCCATCTCGCGCAGGTGCTCGGCGGGCCCGATGCCGGAGTGCATGAGCAGCTTGGGCGTGTTGACGACGCCTCCGCTGACGACGACCTCGCGCCCCGCCTCGATGTCGCCGCGGGTGGTCTTGACGCCGATCGCGCTCTGCTCGTCGTCGAAGATCAGCCGGATGGCCTCACAGTCGGTGAGCACCGTCAGGTTCGGCGGCAGCTGGTCGAGGGGGTGCAGGTAGGAGATCGCGCTCGACTCGCGGTTCACCCCCCGCTTGTGGAGGAGGAACCAGCCGGCGCCCTCGCTGACGTCCTCCCGGCCCATCTCGACGATCGGGTAGCCGGCTTCGTGGGAGGCCTCGATCGCGGCCTGCTCCCACTCGTTGTCCGTGACGCCGTACTCCGTGTGCATGGTCGCGAAGAGGCGGTCGAAGTAGGGCCGACAGGCCTCCGGCCCCCAGCCGGACGCCCCGCGCTCCTCCCATGTGCGCAGGTCGACGTCTGGCGTCTTGAACGCGATCGCGGCGTTGTGCGAGCTGCAGCCGCCGAGGACGCGGGCCCTGTTCACCCGGATATCCCGGTTGCCGCGCTCCTGGGCGGTGACGGAGTAGTCCCAGTCGAGCTCGGAGCCCATCACCTCGACGCAGCGACGCAGCTCGAGGACGCGGATGTCGCCCTCGTCCGACGGGCCGGCCTCGAGCAGGCAGACCGAGACGTCCCGGTCCTCCGCGAGGCGCGCCGCGAGGATGCACCCCGCCGTGCCGCCGCCGACGATGACGTAGTCGAACGAAGCTGCCTCAGGCATGCTGCCCTCCGAGTCGAGAATGCATGATCAGTCTTCGAGATGCATCATTCTAACGGCGACCCCGTCGCACCGTCGACCGCAACGGGGCCGCTGAGGACGGCGATCAGCTCCGGGAGGATCGCGAGCGCGTCGCCGACGACGGCCAGGTGGCAGAGGTCGAAGATCGGGGCGTCCCGATCCGTGTTCACCGCGACGATCGTCCCCGCGCGCTGCATCCCGACCTTGTGGTGGATCGCCCCGGAGATCCCGAATCCGACGTAGAGCGACGGCGTCACCGTCAGCCCAGTTTGGCCGATCTGCGCCTGCCGCGGGTACCAGCCCGCCTCGACGACGGCCCGGGTCGCTCCGACCTGGCCGGCGAGCAGCTCCGCGAGCTCCTCGAGCAGCGAGAAGTTCCCGGCCTCGCCGAGGCCGCGGCCGCCCGCGACGACGATGTCCGCCTCGGCGAGCCCGCCGGCCGCCTGGGCCGGAGCCGGGTGGCGCTCCAGAAGCCTGACCTGGAGCGAGGTGTCGTCGAGCTCGACCGCGACGGTCTCCAGCTGCGGCGAGCCTCCGACGTCGCGTGGCTCGCAGCTGCCCGGGCGAAGCAGGGCGATTCGGGGGACCGTCCGCCAGCCGACCGTGACGCCGAGCGTGTCGTTGGCCATGAGGCGCATGCCCAGCAGGCGGTCGCCGTCGTGCTCGATGCCGACGAGGTCCCAGTTCAGGCCGCCGCCGGTCCGGACCGCGAGGTCGGCGGCGACGTCCAGCGAGAGGACGGACGAGGCGAGGAGCACGGTCTCGCAGGGCTGGCCCGCGAGGTGCCCGGCCAGCGCGGCCGCCAGGGGCTGGGGGAGCGCGGTCGCGAGCGCCGGGTGCTCGAGCACGACGACGCGGGTGGCGCCGTGGCGTCCGAGCTCGTCCGCGTGATCGCCCGACCCGGCGCCGAAGCATATGGCCCGCACCTCGTCGCCCAGCTCCCGGGCGAGCGTGAGCACTCCGAGCGAGTCCGCCGTCGGCGCTCCCCCGGCGGTCTCGACGACGACCGCGATCTCCGTCACACGAGCCCCCGCTCGAGCAGGAAGTCGGCGATCTCCCGCGCCGCAGCCGCCGGGTCGTCGGCCTCGACGACGAGGGCGTCGCGCGTCCGCTCGACCGGCGAGACAGCCACGACCTCGGTGTGCGAGCCGGCGTCGCCGACCTCGCCCGGGGCCAGCTCGAGGTCGTCGAGGCTGAGCACCTCGACCGGCTTCTCGCGCGCGGCCTTCATCTCGCGGAATGTCGGGAAGCGGGGCACGGCGAGCGCGTCGGAGACGGACACCAGGCAGGGCAGGGGCGCCTCGAGGACGTCGGAGCCGGCCTCGGTCTGCCGCTCCACGCGAACGGATCCCCCCTCGACCTCGAGCGTGAGCGCCTGCGAGAGGATCGGCAGCCCCAGCCGCACCGCGACCGCGGCCCAGAGGAGCCCCCCCGACGAGTCCTCGGCCAGCTGGCCGAAGACGGTCAGCTGCGGGCGTTCGCGCGCAAGCACGCGCGCGAGCACGACGCTCGTCGGCAGGAGGTCCGAGCCCGCGAGGGCGGCGTCCGTGACGACGACGCCCCTGTGCGCGCCCATCGCGAGGCCCTCGCGCACCGAGCCGACGGCGCTCTCGGGGCCGACGCTGGCGAGGACGACCTCGTTGTCCGCCTCGCCGCCGACGCCGAGTGCGGCCTCGACGGCGACCAGGTCGCGGGGGTTCACGCGAAGGTCGCCGGTGCGATCGAGCCGGTGGCTCCGGGGATCGAGTTGCCTCGAGGCAGCCGGCACCTCCTTGACGCAGACGACGATCTTCATGGGGCGGGGGCAGCGTATGCTGATTCGGCGCGCCCACACCCGCGGAGGGAATGTATGATCATCGGCAAGGTAATGCATTATCCTAACAAGGATGCATTTACGCGAGACCACTCCGCGCGGCCGTACCCGGCTGACCCACCGGGACGTTGAGCCTCACCGGCAGATCGGCGCTGATCACCGGTGGAGCCAGCGGCATCGGGCTGGCCGCGGCCGTCGCCTTCGCGCGGGCGGGCGCGCGCGTGGCCGTCATGGACCTGCAGTCGTTCGGAGACGGGCTCATTCCCGCCGAGCTTGAGGATCGGGTGCTTTCGGTCGAGGCCGACGTCGCGGACGCCGACTCGGTCGCCCGCGGCTTCGCCACGGTCACCGGCCGCCTCGACGGCCTCGACATCGTGTTCAGCAACGCGGGAACGCCGCTCTTCGGCGGCCTCGACGAGCTGGAGGTCGACGAGATCGACCGGGCGGTCTCCACCAACGTGCGGGGGCCGATGCTCGTGCTCCGACACGCGATCCCGGCGCTCCGCGAGCGCGGCGGCGGCGCAATCGTGCTCAACGCCTCGAACGCGGGCCTCGTCGCCCGCCACGGCGACCCCGTCTACTGCGCGACCAAGGCGGCGGTCGTGATGCTCGCGCGGTCGCTCGCGCTCGGGCTCGCCCGCGACCGGATCCGGGTGAACGCGATCTGCCCCGGCCCCGTCGACACGCCCATGCTCTGGTCGAGCGTCGCCGGCCACCGCGAGGAGGTCGAGCGGCGCGTCCTCGCCTCGGTGCCGCTGGGCCGCGCGCTCGGGCGGCTTGCGACGGCGGACGAGGTGGCCGGAACGGTCGCGTTCCTCGTCTCCGACGACGCCGCCTACATCACGGGCGCCGCCGTCCCGATCGACGGGGGCAAGACGGCCGGCCTGTCCGTCTGGGAGGACGAGTGAGCTCGGCGCCTCTCGACGAGGGCGCTCGCTCTGCGGACGGCGCCCCCCTCGCGGCCGGGCCCCTGGCCGGGACGGTCGTCGTCGGCCTGGAGCACTCCGTCGCCGGGCCGCTCTGCACCCGCATCCTCGCCGACCTCGGCGCCGACGTGATCAAGGTCGAGCGGGCTCAGAGCGGGGACTTCTCCCGCCACTGGGACAGCAACGTCCACGGCGAGGGCGCCCAGTTCTGGTGGCTCAACCGCGGCAAGCGAAGCATCGGGCTCGACCTGAAGGACGACGCTGACCGCGCGCTCTTCGACCGGCTCCTCCAGTCGGCCGACGTCCTGGTGCAGAACATGAGCCCGGCGGCGGCCGACCGCCTCGGCCTGCACGCGCCCGACTTCGAGACGCGGCATCCCAGGCTCATCGTCTGCGACATCTCCGGCTACGGGAACGCGACGCCGCTTCGCCAGCGCAAGGCCTACGACATGCTCGTGCAGGCGGAGTCGGGGGTCATGAGCCTCACCGGGACGCCGGAGCAGCCGATGCGCTCGGGGATCTCGGTGTCCGACGTGAGCACGGGCATCTACGCGGCGACGCTGATCCTCGCCGCGCTCACCGAGCGGTCGGCCACCGGCCGCGGGCGGAGGCTCGACGTCGCCATGTTCGACGCCACCCTCGAGTTCCTGGGGCCGATGCTCCTGAGCTACCTGAACGCGGGGGTGGTCTACCCGCGCCTGCCCGACCGTCACCACGCGATCGCGCCCTACGGGGTCTTCCACTGCAGCGACGGCCCCGCGATCCTGCTCGCGATCGAGCAGGACGCGGAATGGCGGCTCTTCGTGTCCGAGGTGCTTGGGCGGGAGGACCTGGCGGACGACCCGCGCTTCGCGACGAACCTCGCGCGCGTCGAGGCGCGCGAGGAGGTGGACGGGCTCGTCGGCGAGTTCTTCGCCGGGCTGACGGGCGAGGAGGCGATCGAGCGGCTCGAGCGGCTGAGCCTCGCCTACGGCGTCCTCAACCACGTGGACGTCGTCGGCAGCCATCCGGTGCTCGACGCGCGCGGGATCGCCGAGGAGGTCGAGACGGTTGGCGGCGAGACGGCGGTCGCGGTCGCGGGCCTCGCCCGGCGGCTCTTCGAGGTCGGCCCCGGCCCCCGCTCGCGGCCGCCCGTCCTCGACGAGGACGGCGACGCGATCAGGCTAGAGTTCGCTTCTCTCTCCGGCGAGCCCCCGCAGGACGCTGAAGACGGCGCGGGCCCGGTGCGGGGTGTGAGGCATCCGTGAGCGCCAAGCGGCAGACCAAGAAGGATCGCATCGTCGAGGAGCTGCGCGTGCTGATCGACTCCGGGGAGCTGGCCCGGGGCGCGCGCGTGCACCAGGACGAGCTCGCGACCCGCTTCAACACCAGCATCACGCCCGTGCGCGAGGCGCTCCGCCACCTGGAGGCGGAAGGCCTCCTGGTCAGCGAGCCCCACCGGGGCGTCCGTGTGGCTTCGGCCGACCTGGAGGAGGTCAAGGGCGTGTACGTCGCCCGCCGTCTGCTCGAGCCGTATGCGTCGCAGCGGGCGGTCTCGCGCATCTCGCGGCGCGATCTGGAGCAGGCGGAGCAGTTGACCGACGCCATGGCGGAGGCGCGGGAGGAGGGCGACGACCTCGCGCTTCGCAACGCGAACCGCTCTTTCCACTTCCTCTTCTACGACCGTGCGGGCATCCCGGCGCTCGCCCGGATCGTCGAGGACCTCTGGGCCGCCTACCCGTGGGACATCCTCCAGGTGCTCTCGGTGCGGGTCGAGTCGTCGCTCGCGGAGCACCGTGCGATCGTCGCCGCCGTGCGCGAGGGCGAGCTCGACGACGTGAGAGGCGCCGTCGAGCTGCACGTCAAGCACAGCTACTTGGCCCTGGCCGAGCACCTCACCGGCTCGCCGCAGGACGATCCCTTCGAGCTCGACACGGACTAGGCCGGGTTGATGGGAGAGGACGCAGGTCGAGCCCGTGAGTTCTTCCTCGGCCACGGCTTCGACCGGATCACCGGGCCGGAGGCGGGGGCCGTCGAGGACTTCCGCGAGGAGCTCGGCCGCCGGCGCGGGGAGATGGCCCTGACCGGAAACCTGTATGAGCCGCGCGTCCGGGCCGACTTCCCCGGCAGCGAGTGTCTCCTGCCGGTCAACTGGCTGCTCATGCCCGAGCGGAAGTTCGATTACGTGCTCCTGCGCGCGCGGCCGGGCGAGTCGTTCCCTCGGCACCGCCACGGCTACGGCGAGGAGCTCTACGTCGTCATCGCCGGCGAGGGGACTGTCTTCATCGCCGGAGAGGCGCACCCGGCGCGCCGCCACGACGTCTTCCACATTCCCGCCGGCGTCCTGCACGGGTACGCGGCCTCGCCCGACAGCACGGAGACATTCGACATCCTCTGCGTCAACGCCCCCGCGGTCGACCAGGACCTGCGCTCGCGCTACTGGTCGGTGGACGTCGAGGAAGAAGAGGAGACTCGATGAGACGCGGAGTCGAACGGCTCACCCTGACCACCGTCACCGAGAACTACGTCGACATGCTCCTGCCCGACGGGCCCGGAGTCACGCGCGCGGGGCTCGCCCACCACTTCGACCCGAAGTGCGACTGCCCGATCGGCGAGAACGGCATTGCCATCCACGTCGAGGTGGAGTGGGAGCGCTACCGCTACCGGCTCCTCTTCGACACCGGCATGACCGGCCCCGTGCTGCGGCACAACGCCGCCGCGCTCGGCGTCGACCTCCGGGCCGTCGACCACGCCGTCATCAGCCACGGGCACCCGGACCACTACGGCGGCTTGCAGCAGTTCCTCGAGGAGCGACCGGCGCCGGTCCCAGTCTCGATCCACGCCGCCGCCTTCCTCCCCCGCTACCTGCGCCTCAGGTCCGGCCAGGTCGCTCCGTACTACAACCACGACCTCACCGAGGCCTCGATCGGGGAGGCGGGCGGTCGGCTCGTGCTCCACGACGGGCCGCTCGAGGTGGGGCCGGGGCTGATCGCGACCGGCGCGATCCCCCGGCGGGTCGACTTCGAGGAGCCGAGCCGGGACATCACCACGCCGAACGCGCTCATCCAGGTGGTGGACGGGCAGATGGAGCCGGACACGGTCCCCGACGACCAGGCCCTCGTGATCGAGGTCGGCGGCGACGGCATCATCGTCCTCTGCGGCTGCAGCCATGCCGGAGTCGTCAACACCGTGCGCTACGCGATGGAGATCACGGGCCGCGACCGCGTGGTCGGCGTCTTCGGCGGGTTCCACCTCGGTTTCCCGGGCACGCCGGAGTCGAAGACCGACCGCACGATCGAGGCCTTCAAGGACATCGGCGTCGAGCTCCTGTGCCCGATGCACTGCACGGGCATGCGCTCGATGATGGCGCTCGCGGCCGCCTTCCCGGAGTCGTTCCTCCTCAACTGCACGGGTGCCCGCGTCGACCTCGACGCCGGTCCGCCGAGCCGGCGCCCGGCGGAGCTCGAGGAGCGCGTGTCCCTCTCGGCCGGCGAGCTGTCCGCGCAGAGCCCGGCGCAGGCTCGCGAGTAACTCAAGGTCAGAGCGTGTGCTCGAATCGGGTGAGGAGCTCGGCCCCGCCCGCGCGCACGACCATGATGTGCTCGTGGCGGAAGCCGCCCCAGCCCTCGATGTAGACGCCAGGCTCGAGCGCGATGACCATTCCCTCCTCGAGGACATCCTCCGACGTCGGGGTGATCCGGGGCGCCTCCGCGCGGACGTAGCCGAGGCCGTGGCCCGTGTGGTGGTTGTAGTCGTGGCCCGCCTCCCTGACCACCCGCCGGCAGGCCTCGTCGACCGCGCGGGCCTCCACGCCCGGACGAACAGTCTCGACCCCGGCCAAGAGGGCCGCCGCGGCGACCGCAAACGCGTCCCGGTGTGCGGCGGTCGGCTCCCCGACCGCGATGCCGTTGCAGCTGTCGGCCCAGAGCCCGTCGAGCCAGGGGGCGGTGTCGGTGCAGACGACGTCTCCCTCCTCGAGGACGCGGGCGCCGGGGTGCCATTCGCCGCGAAGTGCGGTCGCCGGTCCGCTGCGGAGCTGGATCAGGATCGGGAAGCGCCGCCCCTCGAACTCCCAGGCGGCGGCGAGCGCGTCGGCGGCCACGTCGATCTCGCGCCGGCCCGGCGTGGCCCGATCCTTCACGGTCCGCTGGATCGTGTCGGCGATCGCCGCCGCGCGCCGGATGCCCTCGATCTCCCCCTCCGTCTTCGCGGTCGCCGCCGCCGCGAGGGCACCGGAGACGTCGACCCACTCGCCGACCTCGACACGGCGGGCGAGCTCGTCGCGGACGAGGGCGGGCAGGGTGCGCGGCTCCCAGCCCAGGCGGCCGACCCGGCCGCCGAGCTCCTCGGCCAGCGCCTCTCCGAGCTCCCCGAGCTTGTCCACGGGCGCGAGGTACGAGTAGCTCGGGACGAGCCGCACCTCCGCGCGGACGGACGGCTCGTAGGCCCCGTAGTAGTCGGGCAGGAGCAGGCGCGGGTCCCGGTCGGGCCAGGCCAGGCAGAGCGTCGGGTCGAGCGTGTGCGGGCTCTCGCCGGGCCACATCTCCCAGCGCGGCCAGAAACCCGCCGCCTGCGCCACCGCCGGGATGGAGGAGAGGACCGCGGCGTCGACGCCGGTGTCGGCGAGAGCCCGGGAGACGCGTTCCGCTCTCGTCGGGGTGTCATGCATTACGCAAAGCGATCGTACATGAGTTATTGAATAATGCCTTCATGACCGGCACGCGCCTGACTGGCCGGGTCGCGCTCGTCACCGGGGGTGGCGAGGGGATCGGCCGGGCAACCGCATCGCTCTTCGCGGACGAGGGAGCATACGTTGGCGTGCTCGACCTCGACCCCGACCGCGCCGCCCAGACCGTGCAGGGCATCGTCGAGTCCGGTGGCGAGGCACTGGCCCTGCCGATCGACGTGGCGGACGACGAGGCGGTGGGCGCGGCCGTGCGCGAGCTCGTGGACACCGCCGGCGGCCTGCACGTCCTCGTCAACAGCGCCGGCATCTGGGACCCGCGGGACACGGCGGCCGGCGACCTCGACGCCAACGTGTGGGCGCGCACGATCGCCGTCAACCTCGGTGGCGTCTTCCACGGCTGTCGGCACGGCATCCCCGCGATCCAGCGCTCGGGGGGCGGCAGCATCGTCAACGTCTCCTCGGTGGTCGCGATCCGCCCCGAGCCCGTCTACGCCGCGTACACGGCCGCGAAGGGCGGCGTCATCTCGCTGACGCTCTCGATCGCCGAGCACTACGCGCCCCTGGGCGTGCGCGCGAACGTCCTCCTGCCCGGCGCGATCGAGACGGCGATGACGCGCGAGGCCTTCGCGGTGCCGGAGTACCGGGAGGCGGCGCTTCGCCACACGCCGCTCGGCCGCGTGGGGCAGCCCGATGACCTCGCGCGCGCCGCGCTCTACCTCGCGTCCGACGAGGCGGCGTTCGTGACCGGCGCCGTCCTCGCCGTCGACGGCGGATGGCTCCTGGCGACCTAGGCCCCGGGCCGGCGATCCGCCCGCTCGTCCCGCTTGCCCACTGCGAAGGCGTCGCGGTCGGCCCGGACGGCGCGCTCTACGCGGGCGACGAGAGCGGGCGGCTCTTCCGCGTCGACGTCGAGTCCGGCGCCCACGAGCAGGTCGCCGATGTCGGGGGCTTCGCGGTCGGCCTCTGCGTCGACGGCGACGGGCTCGTCTACGTCTGCGTCTACGACCGCGGGGCCGTCGTCCGCGCCGATCCTCGGACCGGGGAGGTCGAGACGTACTGCGACTCGGTCGCCGGCGGCCCGCTCCACGCCCCCAACTGGAACCTGCTCGCCGCGGACGGGACGATGTACGTCTCCGACTCCTGCGACGAACCGGCGGGCCTCGGCTTCCTCGAGCGGAAGAGCGGCAGGGTGGTCGCGATCCCGGCGGGGGGCGGCGGGGGTGCTGTCCTGCCGACGCCCCCGCTCGACTATCCCAACGGCATGGCGCTCGCGCCCGACGGGACGCTCTACGTGGTCGAGACGTTTCTCGAGCCGCGGATCGTGGCCATTCGCGACGGCGCGGTCACCGTCGTCCGCGAGCTCCCCCGGACCGTCCCGGACGGCCTGGCGCTCGACGACGAGGGCGGGCTGCTCGTCTCCATGTTCCAGCCGAACCTGATCGTCCGCATCCCTCCCGGAGGCGGGGAACCGGAAACCGTCGCCGACGATTGGAGCGGCCAGCGGCTCCTCACCCCGACCAACATCGCCTTCTGCGGCGAGGAGGGGCGTTCCCTCGCAATCGCCTCGCTGTGCGGGTGGAGCCTCTTCGTCGCGGACGTTCCCTGGCGCGGACAGCGGCTCAACTATCCGCGGATCTGAACAATGCATGATTATTGAAATCATGCAGTCACTTCTGGTAGCGTGCATCTTCCGGCGAAGACGCGAAAGGCTCGACGAGCGGAAGGAGCGCCAATGGCAGGCGAGCGAACGCCGTCCAACTTCCTTACCGATCCGCTGACACGGCGGGTGTTCATGCGCAGGGCGATCCAGCTGGGGGCAACCGTGGGCGGCGCGGGCCTCCTCGCCGCCTGCGAGTCCGGGAGCTCGACCGGCGCCGAGCCGACGACTTCGGGTGGCACCGCCACCGGGGCCGCCGAGACGACCGGGCAGCCCAAGCGAGGCGGGACGATCCGCTTCGCGGGCGCGCCGGGCGCCCGGGGGTACGACCCGCACAAGTGGTGGGACGGCTGGGCCTGGGGCGGGATCACCGCGGTCAACGACCCGATCCTGGTCGCCACGCAGGAGGGCGCGCTCGAGGCCGGCATCGCGGAGCTGCCCGAGATCAGCAACGAGGGCACGCTCTACACGTTCACACTCCGGCCCGATGTCATGTTCCACCACGGTCGGGTGATGACCGCCGACGACGCGAAGTTCTCCCTCGACCGCCTCCTTCGGCCTGCGACCGGGAACGAAGGCTCCTCCCTCTACAACGTGCTGCCCATCGTGGGCCTCCAGCCGGTCCTGAACGAGGAGGCCGACGAGGTCTCCGGGATCAAGGTCGTGGACGACCTCACCTTCACGATCGAGCTCGAGCAGCCCGACAGCGCCCTGCCCTACGTGATGACGCTCCCCTTTGCCGCCGTTATCCCCCGCGAGGTGGTCGAGGAGATGGGGGACGAGGCGTTCAACCTGGCTCCGGTCGGCAACGGCCCGTTCACGATGAGTGACGTCAACCTCGAGACCGGGCTCACGCTCGAGCGCTTCCCCGACTACTGGAACCCGGATGTTCCCTACGTCGACCGCGTCGAGTGGACCTCGGGCACCGGCGTCGACCTCGCCGTCCTGCAGGTGCAGAGCGGCGAGCTGGACATGGTCCAGGAGACCCCGCCCGCCGGGACGGTCAGCCAGCTGCAGGACGACCCCGGCGAGCACGGCCAGCTGTTCGTCGGACCGGTGAACCTCGAGTACTTCATGAACATGAATACGACCTACGAGCCGCTCAAGAACGTCGATGTCCGGCGCGCGCTTGCGATGGCGATCGACCGCGAGCGCCTCGTGCGGGCGCTCCAGGGGCTGCCCGTCGTGTCCGAGGGCGGCCTGTTCACCTCGTTGACGCCGTACTACCAGGAGGGGCTGGCGATCCCCTACGATCCGGAGGGAGCGAAGCAGCTGCTGGCGGACGCCGGCTACGCGGACGGATTCGACCTCAACATCCTCGGGCAGAACACGAGCCCCTTCACCGAGATGGCCCAGACGGCGCAGGCTGACCTCGAGGCGGTGGGGATCAACGCCACCGCCGAGATCGCGACGCCGGAGCTCTGGGTCGAGAAGTCGTACACGGGCAAGAATCCGGAGCCCATGGTCGCGCACCTGTGGGACCTCCCCTACCCGCACGGCTCGTACCTCATGGACGGCGGCTTCACGAGCGGCGGCATCGAGGCCGGCTGCTGCAACCTCTCGGTGTACGGCGACCCCGAGTTCGACGAGCTCGCCAGGCAGGCCCATCTCGCGGTGGAGGAATCGGAGATCATCGACCTCTACAAGCAGATGGACAAGAAGATCGTGCAGGACGACGTGGTCGCGATCCCGCTCTTCCAGGGCGTCCGGATCGAGCTGCTGTCGAAGCGCCTGCAGGGGTTCTTCGCACCTGCGACGCTCTCCACCACTCACCTGTTCCGGGAGTACTGGATCGACGAAGAAGCCGCCTGATTCGCGGAGGTTGTAGGGCGACATGGGCCGCTACGTGCTCAAGCGGCTGGCGTGGACGGTGGTCGTCCTCTGGGCGATCCTCACGCTCACGTTCGGCGCGGTCTTCCTCTCGCCGATCGACCCGGCCCGCGCGTACGCGGGCCAGCGGGCGCCCGACGCCGTCGTCGAGCAGGTGCGCGAGCGGTTCGCGCTCGACGACCCGCTGCCGACGCAGTACGCGCGCTACATGAAGCGCGCCGCGACCGGGGACCTCGGCGAGTCGTTCTTCACGGGCCGGCCCGTCCTCGAGAGCATCCTCGACCGCCTTCCGAAGACCATGTTCCTCGCGTTCGCGGCCGTCGTCGTCGCGCTCGCGATCGGTCTTCCGCTCGGCCTGGCCGCCGCCCTCAAGCGGGGGTCGGCGGTCGACCGGTCGATCCTCGTGTTCTCCCTGCTCGGAGTGGTGACGCCGGCCTTCGTGCTCGGGTTTCTGCTCCTCTATTTCCTCGCGTTCAAGCTCGGCTGGTTCCCGCTCGGAGGGTCTGACTCGTTCATGCATGTCGTCCTGCCCGCCCTGACGCTGGGGCTGGCCGCCGCCGCCTGGTACGCGCGTATGTTCCGCTCGAGCGTGCTCTCGATCCTGTCGGAGGACTACATCCGCAACGCGCGCGCGAAGGGCCTGGCCGAGCACGACGTGGTCGTCCGGCACGTCCTCCCGAACTCGATCAGCCCGATCATCACCATGGTCGCCCTGGACGTCGGCACCTTCCTCGGTGGCGTCCTCGTGATCGAGAAGGTCTTCGGGTGGCCCGGCATCGGCGACCAGGCATGGCGCGCGATCTCGAGCAACGACATCCCGATGGTCATGGGGACGGTGGTCGTCGCGGCCTTCTTCATCACGATCTTCAACCTCGTCGCCGACCTCGTGAACGCGGCGATCGACCCGCGGACGAAGTACGCCTAGTCGCCGGCTTGCGTCGCGACGGGGTGCACCAGGTGGCAGGCCACCCGCCGCCCGCTCGCGAGGGGGAGGAGCTCGGGCTCGACGGTCGAGCACTCGGCCCGCGCGAAGGGACAGCGCGTGTGGAAGCGACACCCGCTCGGCGGCTCGATCGGGCTGGGCACGTCGCCGCCGAGGACGATGCGCTCGCGTGCGCGCTCGACGGGCGGATCGGGCACCGGCACGGCCGAGAGCAGCGACTGCGTGTACGGATGCCGGGGATCGGCGAAGACCTCGTCCCTCGACCCGAGCTCGACGATCTTGCCCAAGTACATCACCGCGACGCGCGCTGCCAGGTGCCGCACGACTGAGAGATCGTGGGCGATGAAGAGCAGCGTCAGGTCGAGCTCCTCCTGGAGGTCGCTCAGGAGGTTGACGATCTGGGCCTGGATGGAGACGTCGAGGGCCGAGACGGGCTCGTCGGCCACCACGAGCTCCGGGTTGAGGGCGAGCGCGCGCGCGATCCCGATTCGTTGCCGCTGGCCGCCGGAGAAGGCGTGCGGAAAGCGCCCGGCGGCCATGTCCGGCATGCCCACGAGCTCCAGGAGCTCCCGGACGCGGGCCTTGCGTCCGGCCTTCGAGAGCACGTGGTGTGCCCGAAGCGGCTCGGCGACGATGTCCGCGACCTTCATCCTCGGGTCGAGCGAAGCGTAGGGGTCCTGGAAGATCATCTGGGCACGCCGGCGGAAGGCCCGGAGGGAGGACCCCGAGAGGGCGGCGATGTCGGCTCCGTCGAAAAGGACCCTGCCCTCGGCGGGCTCGTAGAGACGAAGCAGAGTCCGGCCGAGCGTCGTCTTGCCGCACCCGGACTCGCCGACGAGCGCGAGCGTCTCGCCGCGCCCGACGGTGAGGCTGACGCCGTCCACGGCCCTCAGGCGCTGCTTCGACGCCCGCCAGTCGCGGGCCGCGACCTCGAACTCGATGACGAGGTCCTGAACCTCGACGAGCGCGGCCGGGTGCGAGCGCTCCTCGTCCGAGTGGCTCACCGGCGCTCCTCCAGGGCCCTGCGGGCATTGGCCGTCCGCATCTCGATGGCCTCGAAGCCGCCTCGCGGGAGGCGGGGCGGCTCGACGCCGTAGACGGCGGCGAGCGCGGGCCCGGGAGCCTCCCCGTCGGCGGTCGCGCGTGCGGCCGCGAGCTCGAGGCGCTCCAGGTAGGCGGCGTCCTCGGCGGCGATGCGCCGGGCCTCGACCGGATCGAGCACGGGCCCGTGCCCGGGGACGACGAGCCAGACGTCGTCGCGCTCGAGCACGGCCAGAAGGCGCTCGTGGGTCTCCCGTGAGGCGGCGAGCGAGCCCGCGACCAGCGGGTACGTCGCGCCCGAGACGTAGTCCCCCGGAAGGAAGACCCCTTCGTCCGGCAGCACGTAGGCCACGGCATCGGCGGTGTGTCCTGGGGCCGCGATCACCTCGACGCGAAACGGGCCGGCCGTTAGCATCTCGCCGCCCCGGACCGTCCTGTCGACCCGTGGCGCGGCCTCCCACGTGACGCCCCACTCGCGCGCGCGGGCCTCGTACTCCTCGCGCAGGCCGGCGTCGAGCGCTACCAAGGTCTCCGCGCCGGCCACCACCTCGGCGCCGGGAAGGCGGCCGGGCCCGCGGAGGTGGTCGAAGTCGACGTGCGTGACGAGGAGGACGACGCGCTCGGGTACCTCGAGCCCTGCCTGCTCCACGGACGAGGCGAGGCTCGCGGTGTCGAAGCCCGGGCCGCATACGACCGCCGTCCCGTCCCGCGCGACGAGCAGCGAGCTCGTGTCCCACATCGGCTCCCGCGCCAGCCAGAGCCGCGGGCCGATGCGTCGCACGGCGGCGCTCATGCCGCGGGCTCCCGGACGACCGCCCAGCAGGCGACCTCGTGACCCTGCTCGAGGGCCTCGAGCGAGGGATCCTCCTCCTCGCACCGACCGAAGGCCGCATGGCAGCGCGGGCGAAACGGGCACCCGGGCGGGAGGTTCCAGACCGGAGGAGGCGCCCCGGGGATGGACGGAAGGCGGCGCTCCAGCTTCCCGTCGATCCGCGGGACCGACTCGAGCAAGCCGGTCGTGTAGGGATGGCGCGGGTCCTCGAACACCGTCTCGGTCGGCCCCTGCTCCACGATCCTGCCCGCGTACATGACGCAGAGGCGGTCGGTCATCCCCGCAACCACGCCGAGGTCGTGCGTGATCAGGAGGAGCGCCATCCCGCGCTCTTCCTGTTCGCGCTTGAGCAGCTCGAGCAGCTGGGCCTGGACGGTGACGTCGAGCGCGGTGGTGGGCTCGTCGGCGATCAGCACCGCGGGGTCGGGGGCGATCGCGATCGCGACCGCGACCCGCTGGCGGAGCCCGCCCGACAGCTGGTGGGGGTACTGCTTCAGCCGCTTCTCCGGCTCCGGCACGCCGACCTCCTCCAGCAGGGCCGCCGCCCGGCGCCTCGCCTCCCGTCCCGAGATGCCGAGGTGGACGTTGAGGCTCTCGGTGATCTGCCGGCCCACCGTGATCAGCGGGTTCAAGCTGGTCATCGAGTCCTGGAAGACCATCGCGACCCGCTTGCCGCGGATGCGCCGGAGCGCGGTGCGCGAGGCCTGCACGAGATCGTTGCCGTCGAGCTCGACCCGGCCGCCGACGATCCGCCCGTTCGGGGGCAGGAGGCCGATGATCGAGAGGGCTGTGACGCTCTTTCCGCAGCCCGACTCGCCCACGAGCGCGAGCGTTTCGCCGGGCGCGAGCGAGAACGAGACGCCACGAACCGCCTGCACGACTCCCTCGTCCGCCTGGAACGCGGTCTCGAGGTCGCGAACGGCGAGCAGCGGGGCGTCCATCAGCGAACGCCCGTGACGCGGCCGACGCGCTCGAGCGTCGGATCGAGCGCGTCCCGGAGCCCGTCGCCGAGCAGGGAGAAGCCCACCATCGCGAGCACGAGCGCGCCGCCGGGGAAGGCGATCAGCCACGGGGCGGAGATCAGGTAGTTCTGCCCGCCGTCGATCATGTTGCCCCAGGAGGACTCCGGCGGCTGAATGCCGATCCCGACGTAGGAGAGCGCGGCCTCGAACAGGATCGCCGTCGCGACGCCAAGCGTCGTGTAGACGATCACGCTGGGCAGCACGTGCGGGACGATGTGGCGGACGACGATCGGCCCGGTCCGCACCCCGGCCGTCTGCGCGGCGAGGATGAACTCCCGCTCGCGCAGGCTCACGACCTGCGTGAAGACGATGCGGGCGAGGTAGGCGCCGTAGGCGACCGCAAAGATCAGCATGATCGTCGTCAGGCTGGGCTGAGTGACCGCGAGGAGGGCCATCGCGAGCAGAAGGACGGGGAAGGAGAGGACGACGTCCGCGCTGCGCATCAGCCCGATCTGGGCAAGCCCCCGCGACATGCCCGCTGCGCAGCCGATCGCGGTGCCGACGAGCGCGGCGAGCACGGTCCCGCCGACGCCGACGAGGAGCGACGCGCGGGCGCCGTAGAGGAGCCGGGAGAGCTCGTCGCGCCCGAGCGGATCGGTGCCGAGCAGGAACCCGCTGCTCCCCGGCCCCAGCGGCCGTCCGTCGAGCGTCAGCCCCTCGCGGTGCTGGAAGGCAGGGTCGTACGGAGCCAGGAGCGGCGCGAACACGGCGCACAGGCCGAGCACGAGCACGATCGCGAGGCCGAGCATGGCCGTCCAGTCCCGCACGAGCGTGTGCGCCGCCTTGCCCCAGTAGCCGCGGTCGCGTGCGACCGCCTTGGTCGTCGAGCGGGCCGTCCCGGACGCTACGGCCACCGGCCCGTCCCCGGGCGTCCGCCTCTCTGCGGGGCTCCTGGCGGCCGCGTCACACGGTCCGACCACGCCGTGGTGAGCCGGCTCGGCATGGAAAATGCATTCTATCGCATCAGATGCATGATGCTGGAGCGGCGGCCGCCGCGGTCGCTACCGGCCCGTGAGGAGCTCGGGGTGGCGGCCGGCGTCGAAGTCGCAGATGAAGCCGCGGAGCCCGTGCTCGAACTCGACGCCCGGACCGTAGGCCCGCATGTAGTCGACGACGACGACGCCGAGGTCGGCGAACGCGCGCTCGAGCACGCAGCCGCCGCCGTCCCAGGCGCTGCAGGCTGGCGGGAGCTCGTAGAGCGCGTCGACGCCGTGCTCGACGCGAATGCGGTTGACGCGTTGCAACACCTCGTCGAGCGGGCTCGCGGGCGCAGCGGCCGGGGCGGGGACGTCCGTGGCGGGTAGCGTCACGGCCTCAAGTCTACGAGGACCCGCGGGCCAGAGCGTCCGGATCACGGCGCGTCCAGCTCGCCGAGCGGCGGCTCGTCGCGCCAGGAGGCATCCCAGAAGGCGAGTTCCCAGCGGCTCGAGGTCAGGAAGGCGTCCGTCATGCGGCCGCGGTCGCCGGTCTCGGCGGCGCGGTCGGCGAGCGCCCGGCACCAGGCGGCGAGCTCGCCGAACTCGGCCGAGGCGTACTCGTCGATCCAGCGGGCATAGAGCTCCTCGGCCGGCCGGTCGCGCCCGGCGAGGGCGGCCGCAAGCTCGTGGTAACCCCACATGCAGGGGAGGAGCGCGGCGACGAGCTCGCCGTAGTCGCCGAGCGCCGCGACGCGCAGGAGGAAGTCCGCGTAGGCGCGGGTGGTCGGCGTCGGCCGCTCGGCCTCGAGCTCCGCCGCTGAGATGCCCCAGTCGGCGGCGTAGGAACGGTGGAGCTCCATCTCGCCTCCGAGCACAGCGCCGGCGAGCTCCGCGAAGCGGCGCATCTCGTCCGGGTGCGGCGCCCGCGCGCAGCCGAGCGCCAGCAGGCGCGCGTAGTCGATCAGGAAGAGGTAGTCCTGGCGGACGTAGTGACGGAACCGCGTGGCGTCGAGGCTCCCATCCCCGATGCCGCGCACGAAGGGGTGGTCGTGCTGGGCCGACCAGATCGGGTCGGCGGCCCGGCGCAGCTCGTCAGCGAAGGCCATCGGCCAGCGTGTCCCAGTAGAGCTGCTCGTAGGCCTGCAGGAGGCGGGCGGCCCGCCGGGCGCTCGCCGGCTCGCCGGTCTCCACGAGCGCGAGCGCGCGCTCCTCGAAGGCCGGCGGCGCCTCGGCGAAGAAGTCGAAGAATGCGACCGCCTCGGGTCCGAGACGCAACCGCAGGGCATCGCGCATGCGCGCACAGCTTCGGCCCCAGCTCTCGAGGTTGGCGAGGAAGGCGAGCGCGACGTCCGTCGGCGAGCCGTTGAGCGCGAGCCAGGCGACGTAGGCCGGGTAGGCCTGGCAGCCGGCGAGCGGCTCGTAGCCGGGGCCGAGCCCGACCGCGTCCGCGAAGGGCTCGAGCAGGTCGAGGGCCTTCCCTTCGCCCTCGGCCAGGTCCCGGAAGAACGCGCCCGCCGGCGGCTCGGGGAGCCGCTCCGCGAGGTGCTCGAAGCTCTTCTTGTCGCTGGTGATGATCGCTCGCTGCTCGCCGGCGAACGCCCGCAGCGACTCCTGCGGCACTCGGCCGGCTTCGAGCTCGGCGAGGTAGGGATGACCGGCGAGCGCCCGGTCGACCCCCACCAGCTCGGCCCGTACGCTCGCCACGAGCTCGCCCGTGTCCATGGGGCATCTTCGCAAGCCGGCAGCGCGACACGCCTGCACGATGATCGCCCGCTTCCGCTCCTTGCCAGGCGCGGGCCGTTTCGCTCTCGGGCGTAAGCGCTACACTCAACGTAACGAACGCTCGCCGACCTCTTTGACCTCCACACGGCCAATCTGGCCAGGAGGGCAGGAAAGGAGAGGTCGTGGAGGCCGACACCCGCAGGCAGAGCGTCGCCCGGATGAGCAATGACCACGCCTACAACGTGCTGTGGGGCACCGCCGCAGAGGATGGAGCGTTCCTGTGTGAGTGCAGCGGCCCATCCTGCGCCGCGGAAATCCGGCTGACGTCCTCGCAGTACGTCAACCTGCGTGACCGGGGTGAGTTCGTCTGCGCACCCGGACACCACGCCGCGACGCCGTACGCCGTTTCGCCGACCGTGTCCTAAAACTACTGGGGGCCGCTGCCACCCGACCAGTTCCCGGGCACCCTCGCTCTGCTCCCCGTGCTGTTCGAGCTCTCCAGGCCGCCGAACAGGCCAAGCGGATCCTCCGCCACCGTTGCAGTCCCGGCTCAGCACGTTCGAGCGTTGACCGGGCCGTGAGGAGCGAGCTCAACAGCAGCAGCGAGCCGCCTCGCCACCCCCCGGGTCAGCGATGCGTCATGTGCCATCGCCGATGCGCTGGGCTACGATCGCGGCCAGCTGGTCGGGCTGCTCGACGAGCTCGAGGAGCGCGGCCTCGTCGAGCGCCGGCGCGACCCGAGCGACCGCCGTCGCCATGGTCGTCCGGCTAACCCCGGACGGAAACGCGCGCTGGGCCGCCTGCGCACGCTCGCACGCCGGCTCGAGGACGAGTTCCTGGCTCCCTCGGACGACGCCGATCGTGCTGACCTGCACGCGCACCTGCTGCGGCTGGCCGAGAAGCACGAGCCGCGCTGCGCGCCCAGAGCGGCGCACTGAGCAAACCGCCCCGAACGCACCTTGTGGTGAAGCGGAGGGGGAGGGATTCGAACCCTCGATCCGCCTAACGACGGATAACGGTTTTCGAGACCGCCTAAAAATGGCCGATTTGCAGGAGCTTTAGCCTCTGTTCGCCAGCGTGTTCGCCAGCAGAGAGAGACCCTTCACCGCGTAGACGGCGCCTACGAGATTCGAACCGGGTGTGGGATCGCCCACCGAGGAGGGGGCGAGCGAGAGGGATACGATGGCGCCGGCATGGCTGGCAGGCTGCTCGACGTCGATCGGGAGAAGCTCGACTTTCATCTGGCCGCATACGCGTTGGGCGCGATCGCTGTGGCGAGTGCGCTCGAGGCGGTCATTGGGGTGGGTGCGTTGCAGACCGGTGTTGCGGCTGTTGTCGTCATGGCTGCGGGTCGAGACGGCACGCTACGCACACGCCTGGTGCACATGGGCGCCGTCACACTTGTCGGCGGCGCCTTCGGATTCCTCTCCTACATCAGTGCTGAGACGGCGTGGCAAGCGGCGCTTGTCCTCGGTGTCGTCTCCTATCTGACCGGCCTCGCCTTCGGCCTCGGACCGGCGGCGGGACGCGCCGGCTACGTCCTCCTGCTGTGGACGGTTGTCGTGCTGATCGGTGAAGCGCATGGGGGCGACTCTCCGGAGACTGCTGCCGCTTTCCTGATCGGCGGCGCCGCGGCCATGGTGTGGTCGTAGCCGTGGCTGGCGTCCGGGCCGCACTGGGTCATACGAGGAGCGCCGCGACCGTCGAAACACGGCGAGCGGAGCTAGAGCATTCGTCTCCCGGACTGTCGGGCTTGTTGCGCTCGGACGTTGGCGTGTGGAGCTTGCTGCGGGCAGCCCTGGTGGTCGTGGCGGTGCTCATCGGATATGCGCTGACGGATGATCTCGATCCCTTCTGGACCGCGATCGTGCTGCTAATCGTGTTCCAGCCCGACTTGGAGCAGACCGTCTTCAAAGGGACCCAGCGCGGGCTCGGCACGCTTGCGGGAGCGGCGACCGCTGCGGCGCTCCTCGGTGTCACGAGCTCCGAGCCCGTGATCATCGCCGTAGCGCTCGTGGCGGTGTGCGGCGCGGTCGCGTTCTACTACGCGAACTACCTGATCTACGCGTTCTTCCTCACGAACGCGGTGCTGCTCTACTACTCGCTCGCCGCGGGCCAGGACGTGAGTGGTCCGGCGCTGAGGCTGGCCGCGACCCTCATCGGCATCGCGTTTGCCTTCGGCGGGACGGCGCTGTTGACCATGGGCGCACGATTCAGTCACGCTGCGACACGGACGACGTAAGGGGAGGGTTGGAGTTACCCCGTTTCGGTTGACACCCCAGCTTGAGACAGCGACGGCTGTCTGAGGTTCCTTTGTGATCATCTCCTCTTCGAAGCGGTCCGGGCTTCGGTAGCTGTACTGACCACGGAGGTGTGAGACGCGGCTGATGGGTGGGTGGCCTTTGAGGGAGCCGTGTGGTCGACGTTGGTTGTACCAGCGTAGGAAGCCTGGGAGGGCGCGGGCGCGGTGCTCGCTTGTGGGGTAGCTGAATGCGTATGCCCATTCGCGCAGGAGCGTTTTGATGAAGGCTTCCGCTTTGCCGTTTGTCCATGGCGAGTAGGGGCGCGTGTAGCGGCGCCTGATGCCGAGCTCGGCGCAGGCCTGTTGCCAGCGGCGCGAGTGGTAGGCCTTCGCGTTATCGGTGAGTACGCGCTCGACCGTGATGCCGCGCTGGGCATACCAGGCGACGGCGCGGGTGAGGAAGGCCGCGCAAGCCTGGCGGTCTTCGCCGGCGAGCAGCTCGGCGTAGGCGAGGCGTGAGTGGTCGTCGATCGCCACGTGCAGCCATTGCCAGCCGGCGCCGCGGCTTTCGGGTGTGCTGCCGCGGGCAAGGATCCGCTTGCCCACCCGCCAGAAGCGGCCGAGCTTCTTCGTGTCCACGTGCAGCAGCTCCCCGCTTGCCGCCCGCTCGTACCGCACTCGCGGATCGCGCGGCGGCCGTGGCAGTCGCGAGCGGCCGAGGCGGCGGAGCACCTTGCCGATCGTCGAGGCCGGGCGCTCGAGAATCGGCGACAGCGCGCAGCGGCCCGTACCCCGTCTGCTCGCGCCAGGCGAGGATCTCCTGCTCGACCTGCTCGGACAGGCGCCGCGGCTGCCGTCTCGGTGTCGAGGGACGATCAGCGAGGGCGGCCCAGCCGCCCTCCCGGAAACGTCGCCAAAGCCGGTAGCCCGTCGCTCGACTCGCCCCGCAGGCAGCCGCCGCCCCGGCGGGCTTGCGCCCTCGAGGATCAAGGAGACGAGCCGACAGCGCGACTCGAAGGAGAAACGCATCCGCCGGGGCGGGCACACTCGATCATGCATCTGGGCCTCCTGTGCGAGCTGGGTCTTGGTCGACCACAAGGCTCGCCGGAGGCCCGGACGCAATCAGGCGTCTCGCAGGTCTGTAGTCAGTCCAGGTAGTCGAGCGTCGAGTGCCGTCGGCGGGTGTGTAGAAGACTGCGATCCTCGCCTCGTCACGGCTGCGGAACCTGTGCCGATCGAGCAGCTCGGTCTCGAGCGTGGCGAAGAAGCTCTCGGCGAGGGCGTTGTCCGGAGAGGTGCCGACTCAGCCTAGCGACTTGTTGTGCCTGATCCGGACCTCGGAAACGCGACGCCCCACGACACGATCTCCTTGGAGCTGAGCTCCACCGGATTGAGCTTCGCGTCAAGAGAGGGGTCAGCTTTCCGGACGGGCACGGTGGTAGTGATCGTTTTCAGCAGATGACCTCGCGCGCCAGGAAGGCCCGCGACTCGCGGGCCTTCCGGGCGTCGAGACGGGCGCTTACGCCTTGACCGCGCCGTTCATCTTGTGGACGATGACCTCGCCGACGGTGATCTTCGGCGAATTCGGGAGCACGTTCTCGAGCTTCTCCTCGCGCAACCAGCTGGCGACGAAGCGAGTCGACTCGTCGGCCTGCGCCGAGGTGTCGAAGAAGCTGATGGAGCTCATGACGTCCTTCTCGGTGTCGATGAGGTAGTAGCCGTTGAAGCCCGGCATCTTGCTGAGGCGGGGCAGGAGGTTCTCGCTGACCTTCTTGGTCAGCTCGGACTTGCGGGTCTGGTCGATCCCTTCGTAGCGTCTAACGGTGGTATGCATGGTGCTCCTAACTCTCTTCGCTCAGGGTGGAGAACTCGGTTGAGTCCTCCTGGTGCACTCAGGCCCGGTGTGACAGTCGAAGAGCGGTTTCGGAGCCTCGACGGCTTCCGTCTGGGATCTTCTGGCGCATTACTAGTGTAGCAGACTTCTTGACAACGTAGTCCGGTGTGGTTACGTTTTACTCCCTATCAACGTAGGAGGCTGGATGTGCCCCTTCTCGGTCACCCTGCAGCACGTTCCGGATCGCGAGCTCGGCCGCCTTCTGATCGAGCTGGCGCAGGCGGGCTTCCACAACCCGATCATCAGGCCTGTCGATGCTGGGGGCGCGTCCGGCGAAGAGGACGCTCCTGCGCGCGGGCCGATGACGGATCTCCCAGAGGACTGGCGGCTCCTGCGGGAGCGGGAGGGCGAGTCCTATCAATGGCCGGAGCAACGCGATCGGTATTCGCGCTACCGCGTCTTCCTGGGCACGACGCGCGCCGAGGGCGCTGTTCACATCGGACTTGGCGAGACGATGCGCAAGAACAAATGGGGTCGCGACCGCAAGTACATCGTCGCCTTCCGGAGCAGTGGATCTCCGCAGCAACCGCTGGTCGAGTTTGTCGAAGCAGACGACTACGAGGAGACGCGCGAGCTCGTCGCAGTCATCCGTGGTAGCGACGGGGGGCGGCGCATGTACAGGGCCGGCGACACGCTTCCCCCCGTCTATCAGGAACGCTTCCGAACTCAGATGTACAGTGAGCGCGTTGTCTATCGGGGCGTTTGGAACAAGGTCGTCGTGGTCGCGCGCGAGGACGACGACGCCACGATTCTCAACCACGCGCTGATCCAGGGCCGGCGACGCTTCCCGACGTAGGCGCGAGGGCGGGGCTTCACGGGGAGTGGGAACCGGAACCGTGAAATGGTCAACGACGCGAAGGGGTAAGGCTTCATCACCCCTGACGCAGGCGACAAGGACGTGTTTGTCCATCACAACTCCGTCGCCGGCGACGGCTTCAAGCCGCTGGCCGAGGGCGCGAAGGTCGACTTCGACGACGTCGGGTTTCAGCGGGGCGGTCCACGAGCGGGGGCGCCGGTGGCGTCCCCCGGCATCGCGTCCGCGAAAACCCAGACAGACAGAGCGACCTTCCTACTCCGCTGCGGCGGTCATGAAACCGCCGCGGCAGCAGATCTGAACGGGCTTTCCGCCAGACCGGCATGGGAAGCGGAGGGGGAGGGATTCGAACCCTCGATCCGCCTAACGACGGATAACGGTTTTCGAGACCGCCCGGAAACGGCGGATTTGCAGGTCTTTTAGTTTCAGTTCGCCAGCGGGTTCGCCGGTCCGCAGGTCTCCCGCTCGCGACTGCTGGTTCCCGCTTGCCTTCGGGCGGCGAACAATTCGCATTCGGTTGTCCTATATCTGCACCTTTGGGTCGTCCCATCCTGCACCGCGAACTCCGATCATCCCCTCTGTGGCAAATCGCGCTCGGCACGCGCGATGGACCGAGAGCGGTGCTACGTCCAGGTCGCTCGCCCCTACGACAGCTTCTTGCGGTTGGCTTTCGGAGCTGGCTCACTCAGAACGTCTGCCTCGACAGTCAGACAGCCGAGCATGACGCGGACATAAAGCGCCGGGATGGTGACAATCGCACGGGTTATATCCGGCACCGATCTCCTCGAACAGGAAGGGCCAGAAGCTCTTGCTGCGGCCGAGGCGTCGACCCGAATGCAGCTTCAATCACGTCTAACCGAGCAAGGGCCTCTCTGACTAGGGATACAGTTGGCGGATGAAAGTGACCCGCGCGCGCGAGAACGTCTTCGCGCTCACGTTGACGGCCCAGGAGCTCTCGGCTCTCGTCGCCGGAGCGCGCATGGCAGTCGACGTCATGGAGCGTGACCCTCGTGCACCGCGTGAGGCGGTCGAGCTCCTTCGCGGCGTCGTCGGCGACTACGACGACGCGCTCGCCCGTCTGAAAGCGCCCGACGGGCGCCCAGGGCGCCCGTCGGCATAGCTCGGCGAAACGAGTCGGCTTCAGCGCGCGCCGGTGCCGCCGTCATCGCCTTCACGTGCGCCGCGATCTGGTCGAACTCGGCCTTGAAGCCGTTGTAGTCGTACTGCTCGGTGTTCAGGTACGTACTCCAGCCCATCGTGTGCTTGGCCATGAGCCCGGCCTCGCGGATCTCCTCGTCGGTCGCGCCGAAGAGCTTGGCCGACTCGGTGTGGAAGTACGTGCAGTAGCGGCAGCGGGTCGCGCCCGAGACGGCGAGCCCGATCAGCTCCTTGTACTTGTTCGGAATCGCTGTCTCGCCGAACTCGATCGCCTTGAACGACTGCCACTCGCTCTCGACGAGATAGTCCGGCAGCTCCGCGATGAACTTGGGCACGAGGCCTAGCGTCTCGCGGCATTCCGCCTCGACGGTAGCTCTCGACATAAGGTCTCCCTCCATGGGCGCCTCCGCCGAGCGAAGTCCGCATCGGCCTGGCGCACGTAGGAGTCATGGTACACGACCCGAGCGATCGTTGCTTTAGGTAACACTAACCTGATCGCATCGGAGGCAAACAGCAACGTTTGACCGACGGTACACAACCGGCTAGACTGGGGCCACGATGCAGACGCCGGTCGAGGTGACTATGGCCGAGGTGACCAAAGAGGCGCGCGTGCGCGCGCACCTCTCCATGCGGGGGCTGGCGCGGCGGAGCGGCCTCTCGCCTGCCCAGATCAGCCGGATCGAGGCGGGCGAGGTCGAGCGGCCCGTCGCTGAGACCCTCGTAAAGCTCGCCAAAGCCCTCGATCGAGACGCGCAACTCCTTCTTGTTTTCGCCGGACACATCAGAGGAGCCAGGGCACGGGAGCTCCTGCGACAAGCGATCGAGGGCCTACCCGAGCCGGGCAGGGCTGAGCACGCTGATGCACTCGCGCGCCTCGAGGCCCAGGATGAGCGCGAGCGTCGCCTCCGGGATGAGCTCGCCGAGGCTGAGAAGGCGCTGACAGAAGCTCAGCAGGATCTGGATGAGTCCCGCTTCGAGGGCGAGCGGGTGGCAGCCGAGCCGCTGCGCGAAGCCCGCAAGCGCTTGCGCGAGGCCGGGATGCTTGCCCAACGCCGCGCTGTCGAGGTCGCTGAGAAGCGGCGCGAGTTTGAGCAGCTAGATGATGCTCGGAGCGAGGAGGTCTGTGCCCTCGCCGGCCTTCTCTTCCTGCACACGGCCGCTCGCGGCGACCACAGCGAGGCCTGGCGGCAGTTCTCGGGTCAGATCACGCCTGACGATCCGGAGCTGCGCCAGCTGCTGCAGGCATGGCGCCAGCTTGGGCACGAGCGCCGCAAGAAAGTACTCGAGTTCTCCCAGGATCAGTTGGCTCTCTCGCTGCTCCGGGTTGAAAAGGCCATCCTCGGGTCTGTCCAGACCCCCGAAGAGGCATTCGAGATCGTCCGCAACCTGTCCTCCGCCTGGACGGCGGAGAACGGACAGCCGAAGAGGCCGTCCGCGAGGTCGAAACGCTAGAGGAGATGATGCCTATGGAGGGAGCTAAGCACCGACTCGTCCAATCGGAAGGAATGAACGACTCGTCGGGTGAGGACGAGCCTTTCGAAGGCGGTTCCGCGACTAGGCGGAAGTCGACACGCGACTAGGCGGAAGCTGACATCTCCGAGCACTAGGCGGAAGTCGACCCGCTCCGAGCCTAGCGCGGAACCGCCCAACAACTCGATAGGGCGCCGAAGGGTTCCCCGGGGGATGGTGTGCCACAGTGGCGATTCCGCTGACATTTGAGTCTGCACCCGCTACCCCGATTGACGGTGATCAGGCGCTGATCGTCGAACTGCGCCGAGGCGATCTGAAGCTGGCCGCCTTGGTGCGCGAGGTCGACGACTCCGAGGTCGAGCGAGTGATGGTCGCGCCTGAGGGGGGCAGGAGGGGCAAGCGGGCCGAGTACCGCTGCGCTGCCTGCGGCTTTGGCATCGTCGTTTACGAGCAACCTCCGAGCTGCCTAATGTGTGGCGAGGCACGCTGGGAGCATGTTGAGTGGCGGCCCTTCTCACTACTCAACGACTTTGCACTTCCCGTTGGCACCCGAAGCCGGGGACGTCGCCTCCACGCGCCTTCCTCGCCAACAGCCGAGTGAGCCGATCCCGCGACTTTCGCCCGGCTCAGGCTGAAGCATCGCCCGGAAAAATGACGCCGAAGGGGGAGCTCGCGCAGCTCGCTTCCGCCTCGAAGAAAAGCGGGCTCGAGCTCTTCCTCGCCGAGATCGGCCGCCACGGGCTGCTCAGCGCGGCCGAGGAGGTGGCGATTGCCAAGCGGGTCGAGCGTGGCGACCTCGCCGCCAAGACGCAGATGATCAACGCTAACCTGCGCCTCGTCGTCTCGATCGCCAAGCGCTATCGTGGCCTCGGCGTTCCCCTTCTCGACCTGATCCAGGAAGGCACGCTCGGCTTGAACCGTGGGGTCGAGAAGTTCGACTGGCGGCGGGGCTGCAAGTTCTCGACCTACGCCCACTGGTGGATCCGCCAGGCAGTCGAGCGCACGATTGCGAACCAGGCGAAGACGATCCGCCTCCCGTTCCACGTCATCGAGCGCCGGCAGAAGCTCGCTCGGACCGCCCGAACGCTCGCGCCCGGGCTCGGCCGCGAGCCGAGTCTGGAGGAGCTCGCCGAGGCGACTGGTCTGTCGCTCGGACACGTCCGCCAAGCGCTTGGTTGCGCTGAGGCTTCTGTCTCGCTCAATCAGGCGGTCGGCCCGGACGGCGATAGCGAGCTCGGCGACTTCCTTGCCGATCCGGCTGCCGGTGACCCCGTCGAGGAGGCAGAGCGGTCGCTTCTCCGGCAGACGGTGCAGCGCAGGCTCGAAAGGCTGCCGGAACGAGAGCGGCTGATCGTCGAGCGTCGCTTCGGCCTTCAGGGCGAGCCGCAGTCCCTCGAGACGGTCGGGCGCGAGCTTGGGCTCACCCGCGAGCGCGTACGCCAGCTGCAGGTGCAGGCGCTGAAGCAGCTCGAGACGGAGCTGGCAGACCTTGCTCCGACGCAGACTGCTGTGGCTCGCGCGGCGCAAGCGCGAGAGGCGGAGCAAGTACCGGCGTAAGGCCGCCCGGCCGTCGCCGCACCGGGTTGGTCAGACGCGCGATGTGCTCCTCGTCGACGGCAGACTGGGATCGGAGGGCGATGGGCGCGAACGGACGTCGGAGAGTGGTGATTACGGGGCTCGGCGCGGTGACGCCGCTGGCCAGCGGCGTCACGACGAGCTGGGAGCGCCTGATCGGCAGCCGCTCCGCCGCCGGTGCAATTAGTGCCTTTGATGCGAGTGGCTTCCCAGTCAGGTTCGCCTGCGAGGCGAAGGAGTTCGACCCAACCCGGTGGATCGAGCACAGGCAGGCGCGGCGGATGGACCGCTTCGCACAGCTGGTCGTTGCGGCTGCGCGACAGGCGGAGTTTGATTCGGGATCGTAATCGAGAAGGAGTCCGACCGGGTCGGCGCCTCGGTCGCGAGCGCGATGGGTGGCCTGAAGTCCTTGGAGGACTGCTACGACACGCTGATCGAGCGGGAGCCCGACCGTGTCAATCCGTTCTCAGTGCTGGCGATCATCCCGGACATGGGCGCCGCCTGGGTCTCGATCCAGCTCGGCACGCGCGGGCCGCTCTCGTCGCCGAGCACCGCCTGCGCCGCCTCGCAGATGGCGATCGGCGCCGGCCTCGACACGATCCGGCTCGGCCGCGCCGACGTGATGCTCTGCGGCGGCACCGACGCGGCGATCACGCGCGCCGGGATCGCCGGCTTCTCGGCGATGCGCGCGCTTTCCCGCCGCAACGATGACCCCGCGGCGGCAAGTCGGCCGTTCGACGCCGACCGCGACGGGTTCATGATGGGCGAGGCGGGCGCGATCCTGGTGCTCGAGGAGCTCGAGCACGCGAGGAAGCGCGAGGCGAAGATCTACGCGGAGCTGCTCGGTTACGGCGTCTCCTCCGACGCCGAGCACATCACCGAGCCCGACCCGACCGGCCAGCACCCGGCGCGGGCGATGAAGATGGCGTTCGCGGACGCCGGGATCAACCCCGAGGAGATCGGCTACATCAACGCACACGGCACCTCGACGCCGCTCGGCGATGCGAGCGAGACGCGCGTGATCAAACGCGCGCTCGGCGAGGACAACGCCCGGAGAGACGCCGGTCTCCTCGACGAAAGGCGCGACCGGGCACTGCCTCGGCGCCGCCGGCGGCGTCGAGGCGATCTTCTGCACGCTCGCGATCCACGAAGGCGTGCTGCCGCCGACGATCAACTACGACACGCCGGACCCCGAGTGCGACCTCGACTACATCGCCGAACGAAGCCCGCGAGGCCGACATCCGGATCGCCGTTTCCAACTCCTTCGGCTTCGGCGGGCACAACGCCTCCCTCGTGCTGTGCCGCTTCGAGGGATAGATAACCCAGGTAAGGAGACGGAGGCCCTCGAAACAAAGGTTATGGCGGGCTCGTTGACGAGGGCGGGGACCTTCGCAGCGGAAGTGCTCGTCTTCTGAAGCCAGGAAGACGGAGCGCTGTCTCAGCCGGGCGAAACGGACCCGGGTGGGGTGCGTAAATTCGGTCGGACGCTCGGGAGCGTCTGTTTGCAGAGAAGACCCGAGTTCGTACACGCCCACACGCCTGCTCGTGGGCACATCCGGCGCGGCTTCCCGCCGGCGGTAAAGCGGAGCCCGAGCGAAAACCAGCGGATTACGAGTGCGACGAGGAACTGCGCGCCCCCTCGCGCTATTTTTTGGCCGCCTCGAAGTACGGGTTGGTGCCGCTTGCGTGGTCGGTGACGTCGACGACCCGGGTGATCTCGGGCGCCGCCTCCGTGATGGCGACCTCGATCCCCTGCGTTAGGGTGACGGGCGCCATGGCGCAGCCCTGGCAGCCGCCGCTCAGGCGCAGGTAGGCGGTCGAGTCCTCGACGGCCACGAGCTCGGCGTGGCCGCCGTGGGCGGCGATGCTCGGGTTGATCTGCTCGGCGAGGATCTGCAGGACCCGCTGAGCGACGTCGCCTTTGAGGTCGGGGGCCGGTCGGCTCGCCGCCGCGACGGCCGGGCTCGGGCTGTTGGGGTTGACGATGAGGAGGGAGCCGAGGCTCAGGTTTCCCTCGAGATCGATGGTGGCGCCGCGCAGCTTCTCGACGCTATCGGCGGGGATGACGATCGCCAGGCCGTTGTGGTGCTGGACGACGTCGTCGGGTCCGGCGTCCTCGAGGAGCGGGAAGGACGCGGTGCTCTCGTAACCGCCGCCCGAGATCCGATCACCTCAATCTTGAGCGCGAGGCGCTCTGGGTTGGGCTGCCCGGCGCGGACGCGGAGGACCTTCCCGGGCCAGGTCGGTGATCCGGACGACCGGCCCGCGGCCGGCGATGTCATCGGCGGTCATTTGATCGATCCCGGCTCGAACGCCCATCTGTCGCGTGGCGACTCACAGCTAGGATACCGGGTGTCCTGCCTGCTTCTTCTGCTGCCCACGGCGGCGTACCGGGCGAAAGACTTTCTCGACGCGGCTGCGGCGCTGGGCGCCGAAGTAGTGGTCGCCTCCGAGCGGCGGCAGGCGCTCGCCGGGGTGATGGAAGACCGGGCGTTGCGCGTGAACCTGCGCCGCCCGGAGGCGGCCGCCAGGCCATCGTCGCCCTCGCCGAGCGGACGCCCTTCGACGCCGTCGTGGCAGTCGACGATCAAGGTGTCCTCGTCGCCGCGCTCGCCGCCGAGCGCCTTGGCCTCGCGCACAACCCGTCCGAGGCGGTGGCGGCAGCGCGGGACAAGGCGGCCATGCGCCGGGCGTTCGCGGCCGCCAACCTTCCCCAGCCCGAGTACCGGATCGCGGGCCCGCGAGCGGACGTCGCCCTCCTCGCCGCCGAGGTCGGCTCTCCCTGCGTCGTTAAGCCGTCTCGCTCTCGGCGAGCCGTGGCGTCATCCGCGCCGACGACCCGCCCGACGCCGCCGCGGCCGCCACGCGGATCCGGGAGATCCTGCGCGAGGCTGGGGAGGACCCGGAGGGGCCGCTGCTCGTCGAGTGCTACCTCCCAGGTGCCGAGGTCGCTGTCGAGGGCCTGCTTCGGGGCGGCGCCCTCGAGGTCCTGGCGGTCTTCGACAAGCCCGATCCCCTCGAGGGTCCCTACTTCGAGGAGACGATCTACGTCACCCCCTCGCGCCTGCCGGCTGAGACTCTCGAGACGATCACCCGCCTGACCGCCGGTGCCGCCTCCGCTCTCGGCTTAGTCGAGGGGCCGATCCACGCCGAGCTCAGGATCGACGGCGCCCGAGCGTGGCTGCTCGAGCTCGCTGCGCGCTCGATCGGCGGGCTCTGCTCGCGGTCTTTGCGCTTCGGGCTGGGCGTGAGCCTCGAGGAGCTCATCCTCCGCCACGCCCTCGGGGTTCCCCTCGACGGCCTGGCCCGCGAGGAGGCCGCGTCCGGGGTGATGATGCTGCCGATTCCGAGGGCAGGAGTGCTCGAGGAGGTGCGCGGGCAGGACGAGGCCCTGGCGGTACCCGGGGTGACCGGGCTCGAGATCTCGATCGCACGCGGCCGGCCGGTTCGGCCGCTGCCCGAGGGCGACCGCTACCTCGGCTTCCTCTTCGCCCGCGGCGAGACGCCCGACGAGGTCGAAGAAGCGTTGCGTACAGCCCACGGTCGTCTCGAGATCGTGATCGGCGAGCCGTCGGACGGCTAGAGGGCTAGCCTGGCTGTATGCGGGTTCTCTTGGTCTCGACCTACGAGCTCGGCCACGAGCCGCTGCACGTGGCCTCGCCCGCCGCCCTGCTGCGGCGGGTGGGCCACGACGTCCGCTCCCTCGACCTGTCGGTCGAGGGGCGATGCCGAGGCGGCGCTGGGGTAGGCGCCGCGCGGAAGACCTCACCGGAAGGTGATGGTCAGGTCTCGGTGGCTAGTCAGTATCTCCGGCGTCTGTCGCTTGCTTTGTAGATCTGGCGTCCGCAGTGTGGGCACGCCGTAGGCGGCGGAAAGAAGCCGAGCCGCTTCCGGCAGTGCGGGCACTTCATCTTCCGCGTGAGGATTTGCCGGAGCGCCCGCGCAGCCATCAAGTCACCGCGGCTGAGGTGGTTGGATGTACACGATCCGAGGTGGGCTTGCGCATCAACGGAGCTGCGCGCCGTACGCGACCACTGCTTCGAGATCGTACCGGCGACGGCGCCCGGGAAAGGAGCGAGCGCAGGACGCGCGCCAGTCGAGCTCGACAGGAGGCTCTCCATTCGCCGACGTCAGATCGGGGCGCGAGTCCGAGATAGCGTACGCAGGCGGCGGCTACCCTCCGGGCCATGGCCGTCGCGAGCGGAGCGTTCCCGCGGCCGTCGTCCAACCTCGCGAACCGCGCTCGCGAAGAGGTCTAGAATCCGTGGGCCATGCCGGGGCGAAGGTGAGGCAGAGGTGGCGAAGGTTCTCTGCGTCCTGTACGAGGATCCTGTTGAGGGGTATCCGAGGTCGTACGCTCGAGAGGCGATTCCCGGGATCGAGCGCTACGACGACGGTCAGACGACGCCGACCCCCGAGCGGATCGACTTCGAGCCGGGTGAGCTTCTGGGCAGCGTTTCCGGGGAGCTCGGGCTGCGGCGGTTCCTCGAGGAGCGCGGCCACGCGTTCGTTGTCACGTCGGACAAGGACAGGCCGGACTCGGTCTTCGAGCGAGAGCTCCCGGAGGCTGAGATCGTCATCTCCCAGCCGTTCTGGCCTGCATACCTGACGGCTGAGAGGATCGCGAAGGCGCCGGGGCTGAAGCTGGCTGTCACGGCAGGGATCGGCTCGGACCACGTTGATCTGGAAGCGGCGATCGAGCGTGGGATCACTGTCGCCGAGATCACCTATTCCAACAGCATCAGCGTGTCCGAGCATGTCGTGATGATGATCCTGTCGCTGGTGCGCAACTACATCCCGTCTTATCAGTGGGTCGTCGAGGGCGGCTGGAACATCGCCGACTGCGTCGCCAGGTCATACGACCTCGAAGGAATGCAAGTCGGGACAGTCGCTGCCGGTCGGATCGGTTCCGCTGTACTCAGGCGGCTGAAGCCGTTTGAGGTGGGACTGCACTACACCGATCGACACCAACTCTCGGAGGAGGTCGAGCGCGAGCTCGGCGTGACCTACCACCCGAACGCCGAGTCGATGGTGCGTGTCTGCGACGTGGTGACGATCAACGCGCCCCTCCATCCTGAGACCGAGCACCTATTCGACGAGACCCTCATCGCCAAGATGAAGCGCGGCGCGTACATCGTCAACACCGCCCGGGGCAAGATCTGCGACCGCGATGCGATCGCGCGGGCGCTGGAAAGCGGCCAGCTTGCGGGGTATGCCGGAGACGTCTGGTTTCCGCAGCCGGCTCCCAGGGATCATCCCTGGCGGTCGATGCCCCACCACGGGATGACGCCACACGTGTCGGGGTCGTCTCTGTCCGCGCAAGCCCGCTATGCCGCGGAGTGCGCGAGATCCTGGAGTGCTGGTTTGATGGTCGTCCGATACGCGAGGAATACCTGATCGTCGATCGGGGCACGCTCGCGGGCGCCGGCGCTCATTCGTACAGCGCAGGGGACGCCACCGGCGGCTCTGACGAAGCAGCACGCTTCAAGGATCTCTAGCCCGCCGAGCCGCAGCACGCCGGCTCTCCCACTCGGTGGAGCGCAGCCCACCCGCGCACGGAACCGCGGGAATGTAGCAGCGCCGCTGGTCCGCGCTGCAGCCGCGGGCAGGAGAACGGCCTCCCCGGCCCGAGGAGACGTGACGTGGCGCGAAGCCGTATCGTCTACCCGCCATGGCGCTCGAGCTGATCGAGTTCCCCGCTGATGACCTGGCCCGCGCCCGCCGCTTCTGGGAGATCCTGCTCGACGTCTCGCTCGACGAGCGGAGGGAGGGGGAAGGCCAGGGCCTGCAGACCCACGCCGCTCGCCCGTCGCTCGGGCTGCACGAGCGTGGCCGGGGCCCGGGTGATCGCTTCTCGCTGCCGTATTTCCGCGTCCCGGATCTCGCGCGGGCGCTCGAGCGCGTCGTCGAGCTCGGAGGGAGCGTCGTCCACCCGGGCGAGCGCTGGGCGATCTGCCGCGACTCCGAGGGCAGCCCGTTCGGTCTCGCGGCTGAGTGAAGGGGTCTTCCGCGCGACCCGCGAGCGCCTCGTGGCGCCTCGCGCGAACGCGGCGGCGCCCAGATTCTCATGAGACAACGATGGGTCCGCGCACGCGCGTTTAGACGCCGCACGGGCGAGCAGGCTCCGCCCTCCGGCGAGAGGCGGGTCGTGAACCCGGGACCGGCCCCACGGGGGCACTACGCAGTCGCCGACATCGACGAAGCGGTCACGGTTCGGCGCGATCCCTAGGCCCCGGCGGGCTTTCTCCCCCATCGTGCTCGCCCGCGGAGCTGGTCCCACGTCCTGATCTCGCTCGACGCGGGTTTCGAGTGCCGTCGTGCCCGTGAGTCTCCCGGTGCCGCAGCTTGGGCTGCCAGGCGCCAAGCCGAGGCGAGTTCCCCTACGCGGGCCGCCGGCGGCGACCTCTCGTCGATCACGTGGCCGTCTTTGCCGACGTAGACTGGCGTGATGGCGTCGCAGACGCTCGCGTGCCGGATCGGGGCCGGTCTGTCGACCTCGGAGTCGGCCTGGGAGGCCGCCAGGGAGGCGGCGCGCGAGGCTCGCGGCGGCGCGCTGGGCGGGGCCGAGGTCGACCTCGCCTTCGTCTTCTTCTCCCCGGCGCACCTGGACGATGCCGAGGCGGCCGCCGAGGCCGTCCGTGAGGAGCTCGCGCCTCGGCATCTGCTTGGCTGCGTCGCCGAGGGGGTGGTCGCGGGTGTCCGCGAGCTCGAGGAGGGTGCTGCGGTGGCCGTCTGGGCGGGCGTGCTGCCGGGCGCGGAGATCGAGTGCTTCCACACCTCGGCCGTGCAGACGGAGGAGGGGGTAGCGGTGGCGGGCTTTCCCGAGCTCGACGAGCCGGGACTCGTCGCGCTGCTCGTCGATCCCTTCACGTTTCCGGTCGGGCCGTTCCTGACAGGGCTGAATGAGGCGCACGGGCGGGTCCCGCTCGTCGGTGGGATCGCCGCCGGTGGGCGCCGGCCGGGCGCGCAGGCGCTTATCTTGGAGGACGAGGTGCACGCGGAGGGCGCCGTCGGCGCCGTCGTCTCGGGCCTGTCCGTCCTCACCCTCGTCTCGCAGGGCTGCCGGCCGCTCGGACGCGAGGCCGTGATCACCCGCTGCGAGGGCAACGTCGTATACGAGCTCGCCGGACAGCCGGCGCTCGGGCGCCTGCGCGGGGAGGTCACCGCTCTCTCCTCCGCGGAGCGGGCGCTCGCCGCGCGCGGGCTTCTCGCCGGGCTCGTGATCGACGAGAACCGGCCCGAGTACGACACGGGCGACTTCCTCATGCGCGGTCTTCTCGGCGCCGACGAGGCGAGCGGCGCGCTCGCGCTCGGCGACACGGTGCGGGTCGGGCAGACGCTGCGCTTCTTCGTCCGCGACGCGGCCTCGGCGGACGCAGATCTCCGACGGGCGCTCGGTGGCGTGTCCCGCCGCGCGCGGCCGGCCGGCGCGCTGCTCTTCACCTGCAACGGGCGCGGGACGAACATGTTCCCCGAGCCCGACCACGACGCGCGCGTCGTCACCGAGGTGCTCGGGACTCAGGCCATCGCGGGCTTCTTCTGTGGAGGCGAGATCGGCCCCGTCGGCGGCAAGGCCTTCCTGCACGGGTTCACGGCCACCCTGGCCGTCTTCCTCGAGCCCTGAGCCTCAGGCGGCGGAGAGTGCGACCACGTGCTCGTGCCCGGGCGCGCGCCAGCCTTCGCCGAAAGCGTGTAGGTGCGTTCGTGAGCCAGGCGCGATTCATGCACCCCACACGCCCTGGATCTGGCCAAGGTCTCCGCTGCGACCGAGACATCCTCGGCCTCGGATCACCGGCAAAACGAAGGGCGGGAAGCCCGGTCCGAAAGGTGGTCGGGTGAGACGGGCCGTGGGCGACTTCTTTGGCCTACTGATAAGCGAGTGGCTCAGCACGGCCGCTCTCGCCCAGAGCGGGAGGCTCCTCTAAGCTCGCGCCTCCTCGATAGGCAACCAAAGCTCCGCGCGACGTTTTCTGCACCGTCAACAGAGAAGCGGTACGCCGACTTCGCCGAAGCGGCGAGAAACCGCTTGAATAAACGGCTTCTCGGCTGAGGCGGAGGGGGAGGGATTCGAACCCTCGATCCGCCTAACGACGGATAACGGTTTTCGAGACCGCCGCATTCGTCCGCTCTGCCACCCCTCCGACGATTCTGGTGCGAGCGCTCTGCGGAGCGGAGAAGGAGGGATTCGAACCCTCGAAGGAGGTGTGTACCCCCTTAACGCCTTAGCAGGGCGCCGCCTTCGTCCACTCGGCCACTTCTCCGTGCCGCGCCATGGTACCAGCGGGCTTTCCGTCCCCAGACGCGACGAAGCCCGCCTCGGTCGGGGTAGGAGCCGCGTGACCGAAACGGGTCTTCGCCAGACGCCGGGATATATGTGAGGGGAGCCGGCACTGGGCATCATGACCGCGGCTCACCCGGGCGCCCTCCCCAGGAAGGGTGATTCGCCTCCGCGGCCTCCTCCTCGCGGAGAAGGCGTACGAGGAAGTACGTGATCGCGGCCAGGAAGACGAGGGCCTGCTCGGTGCTCATGAGGATGCCGCCGAAGTTCTGGTCGCGGACGGCCGAGAGGCCCCAGATGCGCGGCACCTCCTTGTAGTAGTCGTAGATCGCCGTCGGCGAGAACGTCAGCGCGAGCCCGAGGAAAACCGAGCCGACGAAGCCGGCGCCGAGGTAGCCGAGCTTGAGCGGGGTGGACACGCCGTGTGGCTCGTCGGCGAAGACCGGCCACCAGAAGAGGAAGCCGATCGAGATCAGCAGTGCGTGCTCGACGTTCAGCGCCCACTGGTTCTCGAGGGCGAAGTCGTAGAAGAACGCGAGGTGGATTCCGTACCAGCCGACCAGCCAGATCGGGAGGGCGATCTTCGGCCGGGTCAGCCATGCGAACGAGCGCCCTCCCAGGCGCGCGAGGCCGGCGCGCATCGCAGGCGTCAGCCCGAGAATGAGGAGGGGCGGCGCCCAGTCGGCGATCATCACGTTCTGGAGCAGGTGGACGAGGAGCAGGTAGTCGACGGCCAGGGTCTCGAGGGGCGAGTTGAGCGCGCCCGCTACGAGAAGGACTCCGGCGACGAAGAGGATGGCGTTCATACGTGGAACGTGCTCGGAGCGGGCGGCCCGCGCGTAGAGGACGAGCGCGAGCGCGGAGAGGGCGAGGTAGAGCGGCTCGAGGGAGAAGGCGTACGGCGACGGTGCGGTCACGGGCCGGCCCCGGCGGGCGCCGCACGACCGGCCCGCCCGGCCCGCTCACGCTCGCGTAGGAGGAGCGCGGTGCAGAGGCCGAGCGTGACCAGCTGCTCGACCATCATCACGACCCCGGCCAGCCGCTGGTCCATGAGCGGGGAGAGGCCGAGGAGGCGCTCGTCCTGGAGCGCGTAGGCGCCGTAGAGCGGCTCGAAGCTGAAGATGAGCACGTCGGCGAGAATCATCCCGGCAGCGAACATCGCGACCGCGAAGCCGATGCGGCCGGCGACGGTGGGGACGCCCCGCCGCGCGGGGTCGACGAGCTGCGTCCAGGCCAGGAGCCCGGCGACGGCGAAGGAGACGTGCTCGAGATCGTGGGCCCACTGGCGCGTGAGCACGAACTCGTAGGCTGTGGGCACGTGCCAGGCGGCCATGACGCCGGCCCAGACGGCAAAGCTGACTGCCGGGCGGAGGAGAAAGGCGAGCGCGGCCCGCAGGGGACGGACGTCTGCGAGCGGGCCGAGCACAGCGGCCGGGACGAAGAAGAAGAGGAGCGGCCCCCGCAGCGCGACGAGGATCAGCGCCGGGGCGAGGTCACCGACGAGCACGTGCTGGAGCATGTGCGCCGAGAGCAGGTACTCCTCGCCGACGGCGTCGAGGGGCGAGAGGAGCGCCAGCGTGCCCACCGAGACGCCCGCGACGAAGAGGACGGCCCGCGACCAGCCGGCGTGGTCGGCCCGGCCGCGCCGGCGCAGGCGGACGAAGGCCTGGGCGAAGAGTGCCAGCGCCAGCGCCGCGGTGGCGAGGACGACGGGCTCGGCCTCCCAGGAGCCGCCGAGCTGTGAGACCGGGACGCGGTCGCCGTGCGCGAAGAGGACGTTCATCGCCCGAGCAGCAGGCGGACGTCGTGGACGACCTCGTCGGCCGTCACGTCGACCGGGTACGCGAGTCGCAGCGTGCCCTCTTGGTCGACGAGGAGCGTCTGCGCGGTGTGGTCGACGACGCCGCCTTCGGGGTCGGCGGCGAACGCGAGGACGTCGTAGGCGCTCCAGACCGGCTCGAGCTCCTTCTTCGAGCCGATGGCGTAGACGAACTCGGGCCGGAGGCGGTGAATGGCGGCATACGAGCGCACACGCTCGGGCGTGTCGCCCTTGGGGTCGACGCTGACGGCGAGCACCCGGACGGACTTCCGGTGGTGCCCGAGCTGCTCGAGCGCGCGGTTCAGGTTCTCGGCGATCAGCGGGCACACGTCGGGGCACTTCGTGTAGATGAAGGTCAGAAGCACGACGTTCCCGCGCTCGGCCGAGAGGCGCACGGGGTTGCCGTCGGCGTCCTCGAGGGAGAAGTCCGGGGCGGGCTCCGGCGGGAGCTCGGCGCCGAGGAAGGGCGACCCGGAGTCGGATCCGACGTCGGTGCCGGCCGCGGCGGCGCCGCCTCCACCGCTACCGCACGCGGTCAGGGCCGCGAGCAAGGCCAGCACCGGCAGGAGCCTCAGCCACTGCACGTCCATCCCTCCTTCGGTATCTCAGGTACCACCAGCCTACGGCGCCGACGAGCACGAGCACGGCGAGCGGGGCGGCGAAGATCCAGGAGAACGCGCTCCCCGCCGGCGGCGCGTAGTCGAGCCGCCCGGAGACTGTCGCTGGGCTCCCGGCTACTTCGATCGGCACCTGCCAGTCGAGGATCTCGTGCTCTGAGCCCGGATCCTCCTGCACGACCGGCGGCGCCGTCGTGCTCATCCAGTGGATCCGGTGGTCGTGCCACTCGACCGCCGGCTCGTCGCTCACCTTGTCCCACTCGGGCGGGGCGCTTGCGTCGGCCGCGGGCGGCAGGTCGACCCGCGCGTAGCGGTCTTCGTTCAGGTAGGTCGCCGGCGAGTGGACGTTGCGGAAGACGCCGTTCGGGGTGATGCGCAGGTAGGGCTCGTCCTCGTAGCCGAGGACGACGATCTCCTCGGAGCTCTCGCTCGTGAGGCGCAGGCGGTCGTCGCTGTCCAGGACCTCGAGCTTCATGCCCGGCACCGCCGGCTGGACGCCTGTCACCGTCGACGTGTAGCCGAGCGGCGCTCCGCCGGCCCCGTGCCCAAAGGCCGCCGGGCTCGCGGCGAGGGCGGCGATGACCATCGCCAGAGCCGCCGCCGACACGGAAGTGGAAGCCGAGCGCCGAGGTGGCGGTGGTGGGTTGCTTCGGCGCCGGCTGTGGAGAAAACTCAGGTGCCGCTCGATGGCTCTCCGATCGGGATGACGGTCGTGCCGCTCACCGGCTCTTCGTCGGTCGTCGTGACCGTGACCCCGAACTCCCAGTCGCCTCCGGACGGGATCGTCACGCCGGTCACACGGTAGATTCCGGGGCTGGCGCTCACCGGCTTCGCGGCGAAGTCGCCGAGCTGCCGGCCGCTCTGCCCGACGGTCACGTCGATTCCGGTGACGTTGCCCGGGATCGTTCCGTCGTGGAGCGCGACCGCGACGTCGATGGTGTTCTGCCCGGCCGCGCCGGGCTCGATGAGGAGGACGGTGTGGAACTCCTCGAAGAAGATGAACCCGGACTGCCGGTCGGACCCGGAGCTCGAGCCGGAGCCGACCGTCGCGCTGGAGCTGCCGACCACCGTCAGGACCAGCAGCACGGCCGTCCCGGCCGCCGCCACGAACGCCGCGATCCCGTAAGCGAGGAAGCGCCCGCGGTCGGCGCCCTTCGCGGGGATCCCGTAGCCGGACCGCATGCGAGTAACGATAGCCCAGGGGTGCGCGGGGGACGCCGGTCCCCCGGCGTACGGCGCGACGAAGGCCTCGGTGCCTGGAGCCCGCTACCCTCGCCTGCGTGCGCATCGGCCGCCGTGACGTCGCGCTCACGAACCTCGAGAAGGTCTACTTCCCGGGGCCGGGGCTGACGAAGGGCGACCTTGTCGCCTACTACGTCGACGTCGCCACCTGCGTGCTCAACCACGTCCGTTCCCGGCCGATGCAGATGAAGCGCTACCCGAACGGGGTCGAGGGTGAGTTCTTCTACCAGAAGCGGGTGCCAAACCCGCATCCGGACTGGCTCGAAACCGTGCACGTCGTCTTCCCCGGAAGCGGTCGCACCGCCGACTTCCCGGTCGTCACCGACGCCGCCGGCCTCGCCTGGATCGCCAACCTCGGCTGCATCGAGCTCCACACCTGGCACGCGCGCGCGAACGACGTCGAGCGGCCCGACTACCTGCTCATCGACCTCGACCCGAGCGAGGGGAACCCGTGGGAGCTCGTGCCGCAGATCGCGCTGGTGGTCAAGGAGGTGCTGGACGAGCTCGGGCTCCCGAGCTTCCCGAAGACGTCCGGCGCCACCGGCTTCCACATCCTCACGCCGATCAGGCCGGAGCTCCGCTTCCCGGACGTCCGCCGCTTCGCCAAGGCGCTGGCCCAGGAGGTCGAGCGGCGGATCGGCGACCAGGACGTGGCCACGACCACCTGGAGGGTGGCCGACCGGCGCGGCGTCTTCGTCGACTACGGCCAGAACGCCCGCGACCGCACGATCGCCTCCGCGTACTCGATCCGCCCCACCCCCGACGCGCGCGCCTCTGCGCCGCTCCGGTGGGAGGAGGTCGAGGACGTCGACCCGGCCGCCTTCACGCTGGGGACGATGCGCGACCGCATCGGCGCGGTCGGCGACCCGACCGCCGGGATGTGGCGACGGAAGGTGAGCCTGGCCGGCCGCTTCGAGCAGCTCGGGCTCGAGCCGCCCGCCGCCGATCCCGGCTAGGCTTTCGGGGCCGCGCTTGCGCTCCTCCTCCCGCGCTGCGGGAGCGAACGCGGCCGTCGGCCGAGCGCATCCCTTCGGAGAAGGAGTCTCGATGCTCTCGACCGTTCTCGGAGTGACCGCCGCCACCTGGGCGGTGCTGATGGCGCTCTCCCCGCTCCTCCAGGCCCGCGAGATCGTGCGGCGCGGCTCGTCGGAGGGGATCTCGCTCGGCTACTTCGGCGTGCTCCTCGTCGGGTTCGGCCTCTGGCTCGCCTACGGCCTCGCCAGCGGCGACCTGCCTCTGGTCGTTCCCAACACGCTCGCGTTCCTGGTCATGGCCGGAACGATCGCCCTCGTCGTCCGCCGACGACCCGGCTAGCGGGCCAGCAAGTCGGGCACGGTCGGGTCGCCCTTCCTCGGCCGGGGCCGAACCTGGTCGACCGTGCACCTCTCCGGGTCCTTGTCCGGCCGGAAGCGGAGGAAGCGGGCATTGTGGCGGATGCGGCCCTTCTGCCACTTGTCGTAGCGCACCTCGACGACGAGCTCGGGCGGCACCGAGCTCCACTCGAGGTCGGCCTTCGGCTTCCAGCGGCTCGGGGCGCCGCGCGGCTTCCGCTCCGGATTCGGCCCCAGGAGGGGCTCGACGCGCTCGAGGATCTCCTCCCGCTTCTTCCCGCTCGCCGGGGCCGAGCCGACGGGGCGGAGCTCCCCGTCCTCGTACAGCCCGAGGGCGAGGCTCGCGATCCCCGTGCCCTTCTCGCTCCAGGTGACGCCGACGACGACGCAGTCGGCCGTCTTCTCGCCCTTCACCTTCTGCACGGCCTCGCGCGAGCCGGGCAGGTAGGGGGAGCCGAGGCGCTTGGCGATGACGCCGTCGAAGCCGGCCACTTCGAGCCGCTCCAGCCAGCGCGCGGCCTCCTTCTGCGTCAGGGGTCGAGGGCGAGACGTCGAACGGCAGCGTCTCCACCGTCGCGCGTCGCTGCTCGAACGGCTTGTCGTGAAGGTCCTCGCCGTCCCAGAGGAGGACGTCGAAGCAGACGAAGCCCGCCGGGATCTCGGCCGAGAGCCTCCTGACGCGGCTCTCGGCCGGGTGGAGCCGCGACTGCAGGGCATCGAAGTCGAGCACGCCGTCGCGCACGACGACGATCTCGCCGTCGACGGCAGACGTCGGCGGCAGCCGCTCTCCGAGCTCGGCCAGCTCCGGGAAGTAGCGGAGGAGCGGCCGTCCGTTCCGGCTCCAGAGGTGGAACTCGCCGTCGAGGTTCTCGGCGATGCCCCGGAAGCCGTCCCACTTCGGCTCGAACTGCCACCCGTCCCCCTCCGGCAGCCGGTCGACGAGCTCCGCCTCCATGGGCGGGAAGGGCAGCGCGTCGGAGGGCGTAGGCTCGTCGCTCACCGCGCCGGATTGTCGCACGGCTCACGCGGCCGGGCGGGCCGGACTGGCTTGCGAGTCAGGGCCGCGCTCGCGCCCTCCTTCGAAAGTCGAAACCGATCGGGGCAGTTCGCGCGTCTAACAGAACATGAGACGGGTCGCGATCACCGGGATGGGCGCGGTCACGCCGCTCGGCAACGACCTGCGGACGACCTGGAGCCGCCTGCTCGCCGGCGAGAGCGGCGTCGACTGGATCCGCGCGTTCGACCCGAGCGCCTTCCCGGTGCAGATCGCAGCCGAGGTGAAGGAGGACTACGACCCCAGGGGCGCCGTGGCGCCCAAGGAGCTCCGCAAGCTCGACCGCAACGTCCTCTTCGCGCTCTCTGCGGCGAAGGAGGCGCTCGAGGACGCCTCCCTGAACGGGTTCGATCCCGAGCGCGCCGGCGTCGTCGTCGGGAACTGCATCGGCGGCTTCAACGAGCTGATGCGCCAGTACGACGTGCTGCGCGACCGCGGGCCCGACCGTGTCTCGCCGACCTTCCTCGCGAACGTCCTCGTCGACTCGGCGAGCGGCCAGCTGGCGATCGAGCTCGGCCTCCGCGGCCCCAACTACGCCGTCGTCTCGGCCTGCGCCACCGGCTCCCACGCCATCGGCGAGGCGGCCGAGCTGATCAAGCGGGGCGACGCCGACGTCGTCGTCGCCGGCGGCACCGAGGGCTGCATCCATCCGCTCATCCTCGCGGGCTTCTGCACGATGCGCGGGCTCGCCACCGGGAACGGCGACCCGCCTCGGGCGGCGCGCCCCTTCGACGCGATGCGCGAAGGGTTCGTCATGGGCGAGGGCGCCGCCGTCGTCGTGCTCGAGGAGCTCGAGGCTGCCGAGGCGCGGGGCGCCACGCTGTACGCCGAGGTGCTCGGCTACGGCGCCTCGAACGACGCCCACCACATGCTGCAGCCGGATCCCGAGTTCGTCGGGGTCGTGGCGATGATGCGGGCGGCCCTCGAGCGCGCGGACGTGTCGCCCGATCGGGTCGGCTACATCAACGCCCACGGAACCGGGACGCCCCTGGGCGACCTGGCCGAGACGCAGGCGATCAAGGAGGTCTTCGGCGAGCACGCCTACGACCTGGCGATCTCATCGACCAAGTCGATGCTCGGGCACATGTTCGGCGCGGCCGGCGCGATCGAGGCCGTCGCCTGCGCACTGGCCATCCACGAGGGCACGATCCCGCCCACGATCAACTACGAGAACCCCGACCCGGAGCTCGACCTCGACTACGTCCCGAACGAGGCGCGCACGGCCGAGGTGGACGTCGCCCTCTCGAACGCGATGGGCCTGGGCGGCCACAACGGCTGCGTCCTCCTGGGACGGCTCGGCTGAACCGCAAGGCGGCGGCCACGCGCATCGTCTGACGGTACGGGTTTGACTTGTTCGCGCAGGGCTATACAGTCCGGCGCACTCTGCCGTCGCGCCGAACTCGTACCGGGGCCCTCGTTCTCATGGGTGCGCTCGTCCTGTTCCTAGCCGCCTGCGGGGGAGGCGGCGGCGATGGAGGGGGCGGGGGCGGCGACGAGGCGGGCGACCTCGTGGCTCAGGCCGCCGCGGTCGGTGCTCTCCTCGACCAGATCGAGGCCCTGCCGTCCTCGGCGACGACCGTGGACGAGTTCTCCGCGCAGCTCGCGCCGCTGCGCGAGCAGGTCGACCTCCTCACCGAGCAGGTCGCCCAGACGGACGCGCCCGACGAGCTGAGCTCACAGCGCGACCAGCTCTCCAACCGGCTGCGCGGGCTCAGAACGCAGCTCGGCCGCGTGAACGGGCTGCTCCTCAACGACGATCTCGAGGGAGCGAAGAAGGTGACGGAGCAGCTTCTCTCCATCGCCCAGCTGCGCCAGACGATCTCGGCGATCGAGTCCGCGTCGGGCGGCGGCTAGGCCTCCGGATCGACCGCCTCGGGGGTGAGCTCGGCGATCGAGGCGAGGACAGCATCGGCGGCCGCGAGCGCGTCCGCTGCCGGCGGGAACTGCGGGTTCGGGATCGCGAGCACACGCATGCCGGCCGCCTTCGCGCTTCGGATGCCGTTCTCCGAGTCCTCGACGGCCACGCAACGGTCGCCGGGCACGCCGAGGCGCCGCGCCGCTTCGAGGTAGACGTCCGGCGCCGGCTTCCCGCGCGGCACCTCTTCGGAGGAGACGGTCGCCCGGAAGAGGGGCGCCAGCCCGGAGACCTCGAGCACGAAGTCGATCAGCTCCCGGTTCGAGGAGGAAGCGAGGCCGAGCGGCCGGCGCGCGGCCAGGCGGCGGACGGCCTCGACCGCGCCGGGGATGAGGGGCAGCTCTTCGCGGTAGATGGCCTCGAGCCGGCGCACGACCTCGGCATTGATCTCCTCGGGCGGCTCGGGGAGCCCGATGACGTCGTGCATGTAGCGCGACCACTCGACGGAGCTCATGCCCATCATGTCCCGCGAGGCCTCGCCGTGCCAGCGCCCGCCGCGCTCCTCAGCGAGCTCCTGGCGGACGTCGTCCCAGACGTGCTCCGAGTCGACGATGACTCCGTCGAGATCGAAGACGACCGCCTCGATCACAGCGAGGTGTACCCGCTGCCGACGTGGATGAGGGACGGCGCCGAGCGGCCGTGACGGACGGTGACGACGCCGCCGACGAAGAGCGTGTGGTCCCCGGTCGTCCGCTCGTCGACGAGCCGGGCCTCGATCCACCCGAGCGCGTGCTCGACGAGCGGCGTCCCGGTCTCGCCGGGCCGCCGCTCGATCCCGTGCCAGTGGGCGAGCGGCGGCACGCCGCGGGCGAAGTGCTGGGCGACGGCCTCCTGGTCACCTGCCAGGAGCGAGAGCGCGAAGGCCCCTGCGTCTCGCAGGAGCTCATGCATGGCGGCCTGGCGGCTCACGGAGACGCCGACGAGCGGCGGCTCGAGCGACAGCGAGAGCACGGACGCGACGGTGAGGCCGAGCTGCTCGCCGTCGACGTCCACGGTCAGGACGGCCACCCCCGCCGGAAAGCCGCGCAGGAGGGCGCGAAGCTCGTCCCCGGTGGCGGTCAGCGGCGCGGCTCGCCCTCGATCTGCCGGGCGATCCCGTGTGCCGCCTCGCGCGGCGACGTCCGTGCCTGATCGGAACGGTGCAGCGAACGCTCCTCGGTCAAGTGGCGATGTTGCAGAGGCAGGATCGTAGAGCATTCCGGACGCCGGGATGCCCGGATTGCGGCAGACTTCGAGATCGTGCCGCACATCCGGCAGATCGAGGTCGACGAGGCGACGGGCCGGCTCGCCCAGGAGTACGCCGACGCCGTCGCGCGCGCGGGAAAGGTCTTCAACGTCGTCAAGGCGATGTGCCTGAACCCGACGGTGCTGAACCGCTCGATGGCGCTCTACAAGGTGATCATGTTCGGGCCCTCGAAGCTCTCCCGATCCGAGCGGGAGCTCCTCGCCACCGTCGTCTCGACCGCGAACGAGTGTCACTACTGACTGCGCGCGCACGCCGACGACCTCCGTGCCGAGGGCGCACCAGACGAGCTCGCGGAGCACGCGATGCACGACTATCGGCGGGCCGACCTCGAGCCGCGTGTGCGGGCGCTCTGCGACTACGCCGTCAAGCTCACGGCCGAGCCCGCGTCGGTCGGGCAGGCCGATGTCGACCTGCTCCGGAGCCACGGCTGGAGCGACGAGGCGATCCACGACGCCATCCAGGTGATCTCGTACTTCAACTACATCAACCGGATCGCCGAGGGCGTCGGCATCGAGGACGAGCCCGAGTGGGGGGACGAGCCGCCCCGCTGACCTGCGCCGGGACTAGTCTCCGCGTTCTATGCAGATCGTCGTCCTCGGGGCGGGCCAGGTCGGCGCCACGATCGTCGAGGCGCTGCACGTCGACCACGACCTGACCGTCGTCGACCTGGACGCGGTGCGGCTGCAGGCGCTCTCCTACCGCTACGACGTCCGCACCGTGAAGGGGAACGGCGCCACGCGGCGCGTGCTCCAGGACGCCGGGGTCGAGCGGGCCGCTCTCGTGATCGCCTGCACGTCCCGCGACGAGATCAATCTCGTTGCGGGCACGCTCGCCAAGAAGCTCTCCGACGCGCAGACGATCGTGCGGACGTCGAATCCCGAGTACATCGAGGCCTGGCAGGAGCGCCAGATCGACGTCGACTTCATGGTCTCGTCCGAGCTGGAGACAGCCCACGCCGTCTCGCGGACGATCGGGGTGCCGGCGGCGAAGCAGACCGACGTCTTCGCCGAAGGGCAGGTGCAGATCGTCGAGTTCGACGTCCCCAAGGACGGCGCTCCCGCCAACGAATCGTCCGATGCCTACGCGGAGGTCGTCGGGCTCCCGCTCAAGCGGGCGACGGTGCCCGCGGACTCGAAGGTCGCGAGCATCATCCGCGGCGACCGGATGCTCGTCCCGCGCGGGGACGAGTCGATCCTCCCGGGCGACCGGATCATCGTGATCGGCTCGCCGGACGCCGCGCGCGAGTGGAGCCGCCTGATGGCGCGAGGCGAGCGCCCGGTGGACGACGTCGTCGTCTACGGCGCAGGGGCGACGGGCCTGGCGATTGCGAGCATCCTGCTCGACCAGCGGATCCGCGTCCGCCTGGTCGAGCCTGACGAGGAGCGCGCGCGGGAGGTCGCCGAGGCGCTCCCGGAGGCGCGCGTCTACTGCGCCACCGGCGTCGACCCCGACTTCATCGAGCGCGAGCGGATCGGGCAGGCGCGGGCGGCCGTCTTCGCGATGCGCGAGGACTCGAAGAACCTCTACGCGGCCGCGCTCGCGAAGGTGCACGGGATCGGCTTCACCATCGGGATCGTCCACGAGCCGATCTCGGTGGCGGTCTTCGAGCACGCGGGCATCGACGTCGCCGTCAACCCGCGCTCCGTGACGGCGGAGGAGATCGTCAGGTTCGCGCACGACCCGCGCATCCGGCAGCTGGCGATGCTCGAGGGCGACCGCTTCGAGATCCTCGACATCACCGTGCGCGAGGAGAGCAAGCTCGTGGGCACGCCGTTCAAGGAGCTGCCGATGACCGGGTCGCTGATCGGCGCCATCGTCAGGGACGGCTCGGCCATCTTCCCCCACGGCGGCGACCAGCTCGAGCCGGGCGACCGGGCGATCATCTTCACCGAGTCCAAACGGGTCGCCGAGGTCGAGAAGGCGCTCTGAGCCATGGTCGCGGCGCGCTTCCAGCGCCCCAGGGCCCTCGGTGTGGACGTGGGGAGCGCGTTCAATCTCGTCGGCGCCGTCGTCAAGTACCTCGGCGCGGCGTTCCTCTTCCCCGCCGCGATCGCGCTCGGGTCGAACGAGCCGGCCTGGCCGTTCCTCGCGTCCGCGGCGATCACGGGGGCGATCGGGTATGCGCTCGAGCGGGCGACGCGCGGGAAGGAGCTCGTCGGGCCGCGAGAGGGGTTCCTCGTCGTCGCGCTCATCTGGCTCGCCCTTCCGGCTTTCGGGGCGCTTCCGTACCTGCTCGCGGACGAGCCCCAGCTCGCCCGGCCCGTGGACGCGTACTTCGAGGCGATGTCGGGCTTCACCGCGACGGGCGCGACGCTCCTCACCGACATCGAGGCCGTGGACAGCTCGCTGCTCATGTGGCGTCAGTTCACGCAGTGGCTGGGCGGCATGGGGATCATCGTCCTCGCGGTCGCGATCCTGCCGCGGCTTCGCATCGGCGGCCGCCAGCTGCTCCAGTCGGAGCTCGCCGGCCCGACCGAGCTCGAGCGGCTCTCCGCCACGATCAGGGAGACGGCCCGGCGCCTCTGGGTCCTCTACGTCGCCCTCACGCTGATCGCGATCGTCCTCTTCACCCTGTACGGGTGGACCGGCGCCGACCCGGCGATGAACCTCTACCAAGGCACCGCCCACGCCTTCTCCACGCTCGCCATCGGGGGCTTCTCCACGCAGAACGACTCGATGGCCGCCTTCGCCCCGGTGACGCAGTGGACCGTCCTGATCCTTCTCGTCCTGGCCGGGATCAACTTCCTGCGCCTCTACCTCGTGATCGTCCGGGGGCGCGTCCGCGCCGTCACGCGCGACGACGAGTTCCGCCTCTACCTCGCGTTCCTCGCCGCCGGGTCGCTCCTCCTGCTTCTCGAGCTCGTCGGCGGCGACCTCTTCGGCGTGTCCGACGCCGTGCGAAACGCCATCTTCCAGGCGGTCTCGATCATGACGACCGCCGGGTTCGCGACGGCCGACTACACGCAGTGGAGCGCGCTCGCGGAGCTGACGCTCCTCGTGCTCATGTTCCTCGGCGCCTCGGCCGGCTCGACCGGGGGCTCGATCAAGGTGATCAGGCACCTGCTCATGTTCCGGATCATCAGGCGGGAGCTCGAGCAGACCGTGCACCGCGAGATCATCGTGCCCGTCCGCCTGAACGACTCCGTCGTGGACGATCGCGCGCTGCGCGGCATCGTCGCCTTCATCGTCCTCTACGTCGGCCTCTTCGCCCTCGGCGCGCTCGGGCTCGTCGTCGACGCGAGGCGCGCTGCGATCGACGTCCAGTCGTTCGACGCGCTCGGCGCCGCTGCCGCCTGCCTCGGGAACGTCGGCCCAGCCTTCGGCTTCGCCGGGCCGTTCGGCTCCTACGCGCCGTTCTCGGACCTCTCGACGGTCGTGCTCACCGGCCTCATGTGGCTCGGCCGGCTCGAGATCATCCCCGTGGCCGTCCTCCTGACCCGGGGCTACTGGCGCGGATGAAGCCCGCGCACCGCCCCCGAGCCTCGATCGGCGTGGAGGTCGGCGCGGCGCTCAACCTGGTCGGCTCGCTCCTCCGCTACCTCTCGCTGGCGTTCCTCTTCCCGACCGCGCTCGCGCTCGGGTACTCGGAGCCCGTCTGGCCGTTCCTCGCGGCAGGGGCGATCACCGCGGGCTTCGGCCTGGGCCTCGAGCGGGTCACGCGCGGGACGGAGCGGGTCGGCGTGCGCGAGGGCTTCCTCGTCGTCGCGCTCACCTGGCTCCTCGGCGCAGTCGTCGTCTCGCTCCCCTACCTCTTCTCGCCCGAGGCGCAGCTCTCGCACCCGCTGGATGCGCTCTTCGAGGGGATGTCGGGGCTGACGACGACCGGGTCGAGCGTCCTCACCGACATCCCCGTCGTCGATCGCTCGCTGCTCATGTGGCGCCAGTTCAGCCAGTGGCTCGGCGGGATGGGGATCATCGTGCTCGCCCTCGCCGTGCTCCCGCGGCTCCGCGTCGGCGGGCGCCAGCTGATGGAGTCGGAGCTGCCCGGGCCGGAGCTCGAGACGCTCTCGGCCTCCATCCGCGACACGGCGCGGCGGCTCTGGTTCCTGTACGTGGGCCTGACCGGCGCCCTCGTCCTCGCCCTCGCCTCGATCGGCTGGGCGGGAGCCGACGACGAGATGGGGCTCTACGAGGCCGTCGCACACGCGTTCACGACCATGCCGACGGGCGGCTTCGGCACCGAGTCCCGCTCGCTCGAGCAGTTCGCCCCCGCCTCCCAGTGGGTGATCGTGATCTTCATGATGCTGGCCGGCGCCAACTTCGCGCTGCTCTATCGCGCCTTCGTGCGGCGCAAGCCGGGAGCGCTCGTGCAAGACCAGGAGCTCCGTCTTTACCTGGGCCTGCTCGCCGTCGCCGCCGCCACGCTCGTGACCGTGCTCTGGGACGCCGGTGTCGCCGGCGGCGAGGCGGCGATCCGCACCGGTGTCTTCCAGGTCGTCTCGATCATGACGACGACCGGCTACACGACCGGCGACTTCAACGAGTGGCTCGTGGCCGTCCCGGTGTCGGCCCTCCTCCTCGTGGGGCTCATGTTCCCGGGCGGCTCGGCGGGCTCCACGGCCGGCTCGGTGAAGATCGTCCGCCACCTCGTGATCGGCAAGGTGCTCCGCCGTGAGCTCGACCAGACAGTCCATCCGGAGTACGTCACCCCCGTCCGCGTCAACCGGACGGTCGTCGACGAGCGCACCGTCAGGGCCGTGATCGCGTTCGTGCTCCTCTACGTCGGCATCTTCGTCGCTGGCGCGATGCTCCTCCTGCTCGACGCGCACCGCGTGGGCCTCCCCCTCTCGCCCTTCGACGCGATCGCCGCGTCGGCGACGACGCTCGGGAACGTCGGGCCGGGCTTCGGGTTCGCCGGGCCGATGGGCTCCTTCGAGCCCTTCAGCGACGTCTCCAAGGGGATCATGATCGTGCTGATGTGGATCGGCCGCCTCGAGATCGTGCCGGTCGTCGCGCTCCTGACGAGGGCGTATTGGCGAGCCTGAGCGGCTGGCTCCGGCGGCGCCACCCGGCGCAGCTGATCGTCTTCGCTTTCGCCCTCGGCATCCTCGTCGGCGCCGGCCTCCTGCTCCTCCCGGTCGCGACCGCGGGCGGCGAGAGCGCATCCTTCACGACCGCGCTCTTCACCTCGACGTCGGCGCTCTGCGTCACCGGCCTGGTCGTGGTCGACACGCCGACGTACTGGTCGAGCTTCGGGCAGGTGGTGATCCTCGGGCTCATCCAGGTCGGCGGGCTCGGGATCATGACCCTCGCCTCGCTCCTCGCCCTCCTCGTCGCCCGACGCCTCGGCCTGCGCACCCGGCTGATCGCCCAGGCCGAGACGGCGGCTCCGGAGCTCCAGGACGTGCGCCGGCTCGTCCGCGGCGTCATCCTCCTCTCGCTGCTCTTCGAGGCGCTCGCAGCGCTCGTGCTCACGCTTCGCTTCTGGCTCGTCTACGACCTCGGCTTCGGCTCCGCGGCCTGGCACGGGGTCTTCCACGCGATCTCGGCCTTCAACAACGCAGGCTTCGCGCTCTGGAGCGACAGCCTCGTGCAGTTCGTGGACGACGGGTGGATCTGCCTCACGATCGCGGCGGCGATCCTGGCCGGAGGTCTCGGCTTCCCCGTCTGGATCGAGCTGCGCCGGCGCATCCTGAGCCCCCGCTTCTGGACGCTCCACACCAAGCTGACGCTGACGATGGTCGGCGCGCTCGTCGCTCTCGGCTTCCTCGCCGTCGCCGCGTTCGAGTGGTCGAACCCGGGCACGCTCGGCCCGCTCGACGTGCTGGGCAAGCTGCTCGCCTCGTTCTTCCAGAGCGTCAGCCCGAGGACGGCGGGCTTCAGCACCGTCGACTACGGGAGCGCCGAGCCGGAGACGCTCTTCGTCACCGACCTGCTCATGTTCATCGGGGGCGGCAGCGCCTCGACCGCGGGCGGCATCAAGGTGACGACGTTCGCGCTCCTGTTCCTCATGGTCTGGTCGGAGGCGCGCGGTGACCAGCAGGTGAACGCCTTTGCCCGCCGCGTGCCGCCGCACGTCCAGCGGCAGGCCTTCAGCGTCGCCTTCCTCGCCGCGGTCGCCGTCTTCGCCGGGACGCTGGCGCTGGTGGCGCTGAGCGACGAGCCGCTCCCGGACGTGCTCTTCGAGACCGTCTCGGCGTTCGGCACCGTCGGGCTCTCGACCGGGATCACCGGAGACTGGGGCGAGACGGGCCGCGTCGTGCTCGTCCTGCTCATGTTCCTCGGCCGCACCGGGCCGTATACGCTCGCGGTCGCGCTCGCGTTGCGCGAGCGAAAGAGGCTCTACCGCTTCCCGGAGGAGCGCCCCCTCATCGGCTGATGGCTCACCAGCAATTCCTCGTCATCGGGCTCGGTCGCTTCGGCGGGGGTCTCGCCGAGACCCTGGTCGGGATGGGGCACGAGGTGCTCGGCGTCGACGCCGACGCCAAGCTCGTCCAGAGCTTCGCCGGCACCCTGACCCACGTCGTCGAGGCCGACGCCACGAGCGAGGCGGCGCTGCGCCAGCTCGGCGCCGGCGAGTTCGAGACGGGCGTCGTCGCCATCGGGACGGAGATCGAGGCGAGCATCCTGACGACGTCCCTGCTCGCCGACCTGGGCGTGCCCCGCATCGTCGCCAAGGCGGTGACCGGGCCGCACGGCCGCATCCTCGAGCGCGTCGGCGCCCACCGGGTCGTCTTCCCGGAGCGGGACATGGGCGTCCGCGTCGGCCACAGTCTCGCGGGCTCGATCCTCGACTACTTCGAGCTCGACCCGGGCTTCGCCATCGTCGAGACGGCGGTGCCGAAGGAGCTCGTCGGGAAGACGCTCGCCGACGCCGAGGTGCGGAAGCACTACGGCATCACCGTCGTCTGCATCAAGCCCGAGGGCGGCTCCTTCACCTACGCGACGCCGGACACGGCCGTCCGCGAGGGCGACATCCTCGTGGTCGCGGCCGAGAAGCGGCGGGCGGAGGCCTTCGGCGAGCTCCCCTGAGCCCGGAGGCGCCGGCCTTACCGGGGAGGGAGCGCCTGTGCGAGGACGGCGCGGGCCTGGGCGACCGCCGCGGGGGCGATCTGGTGGGCGACCGGGTCCTCGCGGTACGTGACCTCCGCGCCGGCGTCCGCGAGCCGGTCGCGCGCGTCGCGGCCGAACTCCACCCCGATCACCGGGTCGTAGGTGCCGTGCGAGATCGAGACGGGCAGGCCGGCCACGCTCTCGAAGTCGAGCTCGAAGCCCTCCACCGTGGGGATGAAGCCGCTCATGGCGAGGATCCCGGCAGGCCGCGGGCGGGAGGCGGCGAGGGCGAGCGCGTGGGACATGACCGCCCCCTGTGAGAAGCCGCCGAGCACGGTGCGCTCCGGGTCGACGCCCGCGTCGGCGAGGGCAGCGTCGAGCCACTCCGCCGCCTGAGCGAACGTCGGCAGGAACGTGTCGGGGTCGGGAAAGCCGACCTCCTTGACCGCGTACCAGTGCGCGCCGCCCGGCGGGAGCGCCAGCGGGCCGCGCGGGGCGAGTCCGACCAAGCGCCGCTCGGGGTCGAGCAGGTCGAGGAGCGGGGCGAGGTCGACCTCGTCGGCGCCGCGGCCGTGCAGGAGCACGAACGCGCCCGCCGGCTCCCCGGCGGCAGGCCGGGTGCGGTGCGCGATCGGGCTCCGGTCGGGGGTCATGTGCGGTGAGCTTAGAGATGTCAGGCGAACGTCGGGCGGTCGAGCACGCGCTGGAGCTTCCCGTCACCGACGACGGCGTACCGGAGGCTGAGCTCGTCCGGCGCGACGCCGCTCGCTGTCGAGCGGGACGCGCTCCTTGACCCGTGCGACCAGGGCGCGCAGGCGCTCGAACTGGAACTCGCGCACGCGCGGCCGTGGCAGGGTCTCCAGGTCGGGCTCGAAGATCACCGGCCGGTGTGGCCGCGCCGGTATGGCCGGAACAACCCGGCTTCAGTGCCGGCCGCGCTTGTTCCCGTGCTTCCGCGTGTGGCGCTTCTCGTCGCGCCGCTTGTCACGCTTGTCGGCCTTGTGGTGGCGCTGCTTGTTCTTCTCCGCGCGCTTCTCGTCGCGCCGCTTGTCACGCTTGTCGGCTTTGTGGTGGCGCTGCTTGTTCTTCTCCGCGCGCTTCTCGTCGCGCCGCTTGTCACGCTTGTCGGCTTTGTGGTGGCGCTGCTTGTTCTTCTCCGCGCGCTTCTCGTCGCGCCGCTTGTCACGCTTGTCGGCTTTGTGGTGGCGCTGCTTGTTCTTCTCCGCGCGCTTCTCGTCGCGCCGCTTGTCACGCTTGTCGGCTTTGTGGTGGCGGTGCTTGTTCTTCTCCGCGCGCTTCTCGTCGTGGCGCTTGTCACGCTTGTCGGCCTTGTCGTGGCGCCGCTTCTCGCGCTCCGCGGACTTGTCCTGACGCCGCTCGTCCCCCTTGGCCTTGTGGTGCTCGCGCTCCGCGTGCTTCTCGTGTCGGCGGCCCTCCTTCCAGACGTCGCGGCTCGGCCGCTCGCCCGGCTGCGGTGCCTCGTGGGGAGGAGGCGGCTCGGCGGGAGGCGGGGGCGGCGGCTGGGGATTGCCGGGGCGGCTCGGAGTCGAGCCGCCACCGGGGCGGTCCGGCTCGGATCCGGGCGTGGCCGTGGACGAGGCGGACGAGCTTGACGAGGCCGTTTCGCCGAGGATCCCGCTCGAGTCGGAGGCGGGCGAGGCCGGCTGGGTGACCTGTGGGAGAGCCGGCTCGGCCTCGGGCCTCTTGTCGGGCGAGGGATTCAGGGCCTCGGCGACGATCTCGCCGGCCTGGGCGGTCCCGCGCAGGGGAGCGGGCAGGCTTTCCAGCGGCCTGCCTCCAGGCAGCACCATAGGCGCCAGCGCGAGCAGCGTGATGACCACGCTGAGCGCGATGGTCCAAAGCGCATGTGTGCCTAGACGGCTCCCCACCCTTGTCCCATCGGCCGATCCTCCCTCTGACTTGAACCGTAGACGACCATCTATCCGGTTGGAACCCCTGAATCGTCCAGGATTTGCCGGAGTCCGGCCGCGTTCGTCGGCGCCTGGGCGGCCAGCTCGCCGCTCGGCGTGCGGCTCCAGCGGTTGTTGTTGAAGAGGACGTAGACCTCGTCCGCGGTCTTCCCGAGCCCTGCGAGCGGATCCACCCACTCCGCGAGCTCCTCTTCGGAGTAGAGGTAGTCGAAGCGGTCGCTGGCGCTCCCCCCGCGGGCGTTCCAGGTGCCCGCGTTCCGCCCGTGGAGGCGGACGTAGGCCACCGGGGCCGTCGCCGCGACGACGGTGGGGACGACGTTTCGTGCCTCCGTCCTCGGCGCGTCGACGACGACGTTCGCGGCGCCCAGCTCCTCGAGGAGGGCGAGGGTGGCGTCCCGGTTCTCCTCGTCGAGCCAGCTGCGATGGCGGAACTCGACGAGCGGCCGGTCGCCGGCGAGCTGATCGACGGCCCAGCGGAGGTAGTCGACGGACACGTCCTTGTGGACGACGTAGGGCGGAAATTGGAGAAGGACACCGCCGAGCTTCCCCGTCTCCCGGAGCGGCTCGAGCGCCTTGCCGAAGCGCCGGAAGACCTCCGACCGAAACTCGCGGGGCGGGCGGTCGACCCGACCGCGTTCGTCGAGGGGCGCCCCCTCGCGCAGGTCGGGCGGCAGCTGTTCGACCTTGACCGGGTGGCGGGTCATGACGCCGAAGGCCTTCACGTGCATGACGAAGCCCTGCGGGGTTCGCTCCGCCCACCGCGACACCATCTGCTCGTCCGGGAGCCGGTAGTACGTGGAGTCCACCTCGACGGTCGAGAACCGCTCCGCGTAGAAGCGGAGCCTCGCCTCGGCCGACTTGACCTCCTTCGGGTACCAGTGCTTCGTCAGGGCCTCGTCGGCCCACGAGCAGGTGCCGATGCGGATCGGAGCAACGGCCACAACGGCGATCCTACTCGCGCCGTTCGGGGATACTGGCGCGGTGAGCGAGGCCGCCGTCCGCATTCGAGGCCTGCGGGTACGGCGCGGAGGGAGGCTCGTACTCCCCGGGGTCTCCCTCGAGGTCGCGAGCGGAGCGGTCACCGGCCTCCTCGGTCCCAGTGGCTCGGGTAAGACGACGCTCATCCGCTCGATCGTCGGCGTGCAGGTCGTCGAAGGCGGGGAGGTCACGGTGCTGGGCCTGCCGGCCGGCGCCCGGGAGCTCCGCACCCGGGTCGCCTACGTGACCCAGGCGCCGGCCGTGTACGGCGACCTGACCGTCAGGGAGAACCTCGACTACTTCGCCGCGGTCCTCGGCGTTCGCCGCGGCCGCGCCGCCGAGGCCCTGGAGGCGGTCGGCCTTGGCGACCACGCCGAGCAGGTCGAGGGGACGCTCTCGGGCGGCGAGCGCTCGCGGGCCTCGCTGGCGACGGCCCTCCTGGGGGAGCCCGACCTGCTCGTCCTCGACGAGCCGACCGTCGGCCTCGACCCGGTGCTCCGGCGCGACCTGTGGACGTTGTTCGCCGAGCTCGCCGCCGCCGGCGCCACGCTGCTCGTCTCGAGCCACGTGATGGACGAGGCCGAGCGCTGCGACCGCCTGGTTCTCATGCGCGAGGGGGCGATCGTTGCAGCATCCACACCGCAGGAGCTGCGGGACCGCACAGGCAGGTCCGACCTCGAGGAGGCCTTTCTCGCTCTCGTCGAGGAGCCGGGCTCGTGAGCCTCCGAATCACCGCGGCGACCGCGCGCCGCCTGCTCCGCCAGCTGCGCCGGGACCCGCGGACGATCGCGCTCCTCCTCGTCGTGCCGCCCATGCTGATCGTCGTGCTCAAGTACGTCTTCGCGGGGGAGGAGGGGACGTTCGAGCGGATCGGCGGGCCGCTCGTCGGGCTCTTCCCATTCGTGACGATGTTTTTGGTCACCTCGATCGCGATGCTGCGCGAGCGAACGACGGGGACGCTCGAGCGGCTCATGTCGATGCCGCTCGCCAAGCTCGACCTGCTGGCCGGCTACGGGCTCGCGTTCGCCCTGCTCGCGGCGGTGCAGGCGGCGATCACGGCTGCGGTCTCCTTCGGGCTCCTCGGCGTCGACACCCTGGGGCCGATCTGGCTCGTCGTCGTCATCGCGATCGCCAACGCGGTGCTCGGCATGGCGCTCGGGCTCTTCCTGAGCGCATTCGCCCAGACCGAGTTCCAGGCCGTTCAGTTCATGCCCGCCTTCATCTTCCCGCAGATCCTGCTCGCCGGGCTCTTCGTGCCTCGCGACGAGATGGCGCGCGCGCTCGAGGTCGTCTCCTACGCCCTTCCGCTCACGTATGCCTACGACGCGCTCGCCCGGGCCGTCGCCGACGAGCTGGACGGTCGCCTCGCCTTCGACCTGGCTGTCGTCTGCGCGTGCATCGTTCTCTCACTCGTCCTCGGCGCCACGACCCTGCGCCGGCGCACACCCTAGACGGCGAGGGCCAGCTGCTCCTGCCGCAGCGGCGGCATCGGCCTGCCTCCACCCGCCGGCGCCAGCCCGTGGCGCAGGCGGAGGCGTGCGAAGCGCTCGCCGACCTGCTCCTGGTAGGCCTTCGGCGCGTAGGCGCGGCTCCCGTACAGCTCCACGTAGCGCGGGTAGAGCCAGGGGTACGCCTCTTTCAGCCACGGCATGAAGTGCTCGCGGATCCCGGGCCGTACGTGGAGGACGATCGCGGAGGCCCAGGAGACCCCCGCAGCGGCGCAGGCGGCCAGCACCTCCTCGAGGTGCTCCTCGCCGTCGGTCAGCCCGGGGAGGACGGGGGCGACGAGGACGCCCGTGCGGATGCCGGTCTCCGCGAAGCGCGCGAGCGTCTCGAGCCGCTTGAGTCCAGGCGGCGTCCCCGGCTCGACGACTCGCCGTACCTCCTCGTCGAGCGTGCCGACGCTCATCGAGACGGTGAGCGCGGCGACGTCGTGCAGGCGCCGGTAGACGTCGAGGTCGCGCACGATCATCGTCGACTTCGTCAGGATCGAGAGCGGGTTGCGGAAGTCGGCCAGGGCCTCGACCACGCTCCGTGTCAGCCGGTAGCGCCCCTCGCAGTGCTGGTAGGGATCGGTGGCGGTGCCCATGGCGATCGTCTCGCCGTCCCACCGCGGCGACGCGAGCTCGCGGCGCAGCACCTCGACGACGTTCGTCTTGACGACGATCTTCGAGGAGAAGTCGTCGCCGATCCCCAGGTCCAGGTAGCTGTGGAACGCGCGGGCGAAGCAGTAGTGGCAGCTATGCGTGCACCCGCGGTACGGGTTGACCGTCCAGCGGAAGGGGATCCGGCTCGTCTCCGGCACGCGGTTCAGAGCTGACTTGCAGGTGTCCTCGAGATACTGCGCGCGAGCCACGTCTCCAGCCAGTATAGAACATATGTTCGTGTTTCGCGAGGGTCTGGTCGAGGGCGTATCGTTGGTTAGGCCCGGTATGGCCCGGAGACACCAGATCTGATGGACCAGCAGCTCCTAGCTCTCCTCGAGCGCGGTGAGGAGCACGAATGCCTCGAATACTCGGAGCTCGACGTGCTCGTCGAGGCACTCGAGCTCGGCGAGGAAGAGATCGAGGAGCTCTACGACGAGATCGGCCGGCGCGGGATCCAGCTCCGTGACGACTGCGGGCGGGAGGCCAAGGCGACCTATGTGAACGGCGACCTCGCCGTGGCGACGACCGACGCGCTCCAGCTCTTCATGCAGGAGATCGGGCGATACCCGCTGCTGACGAAGGATCAGGAGATCGAGCTGTCGAAGCGCATCGAGCGCGGCGACCTCGAGGCGAAGGAGCAGATGATCAACTCGAACCTGCGCCTGGTCGTCTCGATCGCCAAGCGCTACCAGGGGCACGGGCTCTCGCTCCTCGACCTGATCCAGGAAGGGATCATCGGGCTCATCCGCGCCGTCGAGAAGTTCGACTGGCGCAAGGGCTTCAAGTTCTCCACCTACGCGACCTGGTGGATCCGGCAGGCGGTACAGCGCGGGGTCGCGAACAAGTCGCGGGAGATCCGCGTGCCGGTGCACATCGTCGAGCGCGAGCAGCGCATCTCGCGCGCCGAGCGCGATCTCGCCCCCCGGCTCGGCCGCATGCCGACCGACGAGGAGGTGGCAGATGCGGCGCGCATCACCGTCACCCAGGTCGGGGAGGTGCGCGCGGCCGCGCGGGCGGTGACGAGCCTCGACAAGCCCATCTCCGAGGCGAGCGGGACGACGTTCCAGGAGCTCCTCGCCGGAGGCGAGGAGGACGTCGAGCAGGAGGTCACCGTCAACCTGGCCCAGGAGGCGCTCCGTGACGCGCTCGACGAGCTCCCCGACCGCGAGCGGGAGGTGCTGAAGCGACGGTACGGGCTCAACGGCGAGCGCGACCCCGAGTCCCTGGAGGAGATCGGCCGCGGCCTTGGGATCACGCGCGAGCGGGTGCGCCAGATCGAGGCGGAAGCGCTCGAGCGCCTCGCCGTGCGCCGGGAGATCGCGGCGCTGCAGGGCGTCGTCTAGCCTGCTGGGCGTGCGCCGCCTCGGGATCCTGCTCGCATGCCTCTGCGCGCTCGCGGCGGCGCAGCCCGCGGCCGCCTCGACCTGGAACGAGCGGACGGCCGCGGCTGCTCGCTACGTGGAGGGCCGCGCCGGGGTCGAGAGCTTCGCGCTCGTGGACGACCGCGGCAGGCTCCACGGCTACCGGCTGCGGATGCGCGCCCCCTCCGCCAGCCTGCTGAAGGCGATGGCGCTCGTCGCCTTCCTCAACCTCCCCTCGGTGCGCGGCCGCGCACTCCGCGCCGCGGACCGCGCGCTCCTCGGGCCGATGATCCGCCGTTCCGACAACGCGGCGGCGAGCACGGTGCTCCGCATCGTCGGCGGGTGGCGCCTGAACCGCCTCGCGCACCGCGCGAAGATGCTCGACTTCCACTTCGCCTGGCCCATCTGGGGCCTCTCGACGACGAGCGCCCGCGACCAGGCGCGCTTGTTCTACCGCATCGACCGCCTCGCCCCGCGCCGCCACCGCGGCTACACGCTCGCCGTGCTGAAGAGCATCGTCCCGTCGCAGCGGTGGGGGATCCCGCAGGCGCGTCCGCCGGGCTGGACGATCCACTTCAAGGGCGGCTGGGGCTCGGGCACCGGGGCCGTCACGCACCAGTCGGCGCTCCTGCGGAACGGAGACAGGCGGCTCGCCGTCGCCGTGATCACCCGCTCGAACCCCGGCCACGCCTACGGCACGCAGACGATCCGCGGCGTCGCCGCGCGCCTCCTCGGAACGCCGTTGCCGCTCGCGCCCGAGTAAGAGAGGCTTCGGCGCTCTGCGGCGGCTATGGTGCAGGCATGCTTCGCCGCTTTCGCTGGGTCGTCATGCTCTGGGTGGCACGCACGGCGTGGATGCTCTTCCAGCGCCGCCGGGCGGCGCGCGCCTCGAAGCCCTCGTAGGCCGTTTCGGCCGGTCCACGAAAACGAGGAGCCGGTGCTCTCACCTCAGAAGGCTGCGGCTACCCCCGAGGATGTCCGTGCTCCTCGCTTTCTCAGCATGCGTATCGGCAGGAACCGGCGAGGGCTTGACACCTTTTCCCAGCGATGCCCTCATGGCCGCTTCGGCAGGCCCCGGCCATCCCGGCAGCCCGCGCCAGAGAAGAGGCAGCACCTCGTCGGTCGTCCCGTCGCCGTGGTTGACCGCGTTCGGCCGATGTCGGCCGGCACGCAATACGTCCTCGGGAGCTCGTGCCAGACCCGGTTCGCTCGCCGATCGCCCGGCGAAGCGCCCGGCCCGCCGGGTACGGGCCCGGCAGGGAGCCCACGCCCGAGGCAGCCGCCCCGTTGCTCCCGCCAGTGCTCCGGCGCCGGGTCGTTCTTCGCCCGCTCGAGCGACGGCGCCGCCGGCCGCTCGGAGCGCGCGCGCGAGCCGGCCGCGTTCAGGACGGCGCGCCAGAACCAGGCCCCGAGGGTCCTTCGCCCCGGTAGGCACGGCGCGAGCGGATCGCCGGGGCCGTCGCGTCGTGCACGTCGTCCCACGCTTCCTCGTCGCTCGCGACCACCGCCCCGGCCAGGCGCATGAAGGCCGCCGCCCTCTCGCGGTAGACGGCCTCGATGTCGGCGAGCCGCCGCCGCCGGTCGGCGTCGAGACGCTCATCGACCACCTGACGCGCGGGCGTCCGCCGGCAGTCATCCGGGTCGTCACGGGAAGCTCGAGCGCCCCGGGTCGAGGTCGAGCGGGCCGCCGTCGCGGCACTCGGAGGGCACGCGGTACTCGGCCGTCCCGACGCCGCGCCCGGCGTTCTCGGCGAGCTGCTGGCGCATCAGCCGCCGGGCCTCCTCCTCGGAGAGCCCGAGCCGCTCGCCGAGGCCGACGCCCGACTGGAACGCGTAGCACTCTGCCGTCCCCTCGTCGCGGACTCCCTGCAGGTGCCAGGCCTCGTGGGCGAGGACGGCCAGCGCCCGGCCCGTTTGGCTCCCCCGCACCTGCCCCTCGAAGGCGAGGCGGTAGAGGTCGAGGCAGCGGTCCGGCGTCAGGTACGTCAGGTCGCCTCCGACCGCAGCCACGCCGTCCGCGTGCTGGACGGCGCCGACGTACGCGCCGGACTCGTCGCAGCGAACGCGCACCGGCTTCCCGGCGATCACGGATGCTTCGGCGGAGAAGCGCTGCTGCGCCTGGGCGCGGGCCTCGACCGGGAGCGAGCCCCACCCCGTGCGGCCCTCGACGAGCCAGAAGACGAGCGCGAGCACTCCGATCACGCCCAGACCCAGAAGGAGGCGCCGCAGCGCCGGCCAGACGCGGCCCTCCTCCTCGAAGGGCGCCTCGTCCTCCCAGCCCTCGAGCCACACGTAGCCGTAGCGCTCCCGGTCGACGGGCTGCGGGCCCCGGTCCGGGCGCCGCGTCGCCCCGCCCGCCAGGGCGCCGAGAAAGAAGTTGAGCTCGAGCCCGAGGGCGACGAGGAAGGCGACCCAGACGGGCACGGCCGAACGGAGCTCGTACGGCCCGAAGATCCAGGCGGCGACGAAGACGACCAGCGCCAGCCGCAGCGCCACCGGGAGGAGCGACAGCCGGTCGGCGAGTCTCTGCACGCCCCGACGGTAGCCCGCCGGGGCGTGCGAGGGGACTCTCAGGCCGCGAGTGCGGCCGGCGTCCGGTAGGAGGCGGTGAACCCCTGCCGCCAGCTCGGGTAGCGGAGCGTCCAGCCGAGCTCCCGCTTCGCCTTCCCGTTGGACGCGCCGCGGCTCTCGGTCATCATCACCATGCCGGGCTCGCCGGCAAGCAGCCGGGCGAGCCAGCGCGGAACCGTCCGCGGCGGCTTCGCGCCGATGGTCTCGGCGAGCACCGGCAGCCACTCGCGCACCGGCGCGGGATCGTCGTCGACGACGTTGTAGATCCCCGGCGCGCCGCGCTCGAGGGCGAGCACGGTGGCCGCGGCGGCGTCGTCGAGATGGACGAACGACCAGATCCCGCCGCCGTCGCCGACGATCGGGAAGCGGCGCTTGCGGACGACCTCGAGCTGGGCGTCGTCGGGCGACCCGTAGAAGCCGCCGTAGCGGAGGGCGATCCCCCCGGCCGCGACGGACGCACGCTCGACGTGCTCGATGGCCGCGAGCGTCTCGCGCATGTCCTCAGGAGGATCGGGGTCGAGCGGATCCTCCTCCGTCTTCACCGGCCCGCCGACGCGCGCGTACGGCCAGCTCGTGAAGCTCTGGGCGACGAACCGGTCGACCCCTGCCTCCGCGCCCGCGGCGAGCAGGTGGTCGGTCCCCTCGATGCGGAGCCGGTTCGTCTGCGCGAAGCTCCGGTCGAGGTGCTTGAGGTCGGACAGGCCCGCGAGGGCGGTCGCCTGGTGGACGATCGCGTCGGGCGCGGCCTCGCGGACCGCCTCGCGGACGGCCTGGCGGTCGAGGATGTCCAGCACGGCGGGCTCCGCCCCGAGGGCCGCGAGCTTCGCGGCCCGCCCCTGCGAGCGCGAGGTGCCGATCACGTGGTGGCCCCGCTCGACCAGCTGGGGGACGAGGCGGGAGCCGAGCGCGCCGGTGGCGCCTGCGACGAAGACTCTCATGGTTTTCTCCTTTCTCTCTCTGGAAAGGAGACGAGACGGCACCGCCGCATGTGACGGTGTCACGGAACGGCCGCTCCGGCCGTCTCAGGGTCCATGGAGAGCCAGGAAGCTCTACGCCCGTACCTGTTCTCGATCGCCTACCGGATGCTCGGGTCGGTGGCGGAGGCCGAGGACGTCGTGCAGGACGCCTACCTCCGCTACCACGAGGCGCGCGCCGAGCCGGACTCGCCCAAGGCCTACCTCGCGACGGTGACGACGCGGCTCGCCATCGACCAGCTCCGCTCGGCCCGAGCCCGCCGTGAGGTCTACCCGGGCCAGTGGCTCCCCGAGCCGCTCGTCGAGGACGAGGCGGCCCGCCACGCCGAGACGGCCGACTCGCTCTCGCTGGCCTTCCTCCACCTGCTCGAGAGGCTCTCGCCGGTCGAGCGCGCCGTCTTCCTCCTGCGGGAGGTCTTCGACTACCCCTACGGCGAGGTGGCGGAGATCGTCGGCAAGAGCCCGGAGAACTGCCGCCAGATCCTCGCGCGTGCCCACCGCCACATCGAGGAGGGCAGGCACCGGTTCGACGTCTCGCGGGGGGAGGGCGAGGCGGTGGCGCAACGCTTCCTGGCCGCCTGGGAGGAGGGCGACACCGACGCGCTCGTCGAGGTGCTCGCCCCCGATGCGACCGTCTACGGCGACGGCGGCGGCAAGGCGCCCTCCGTGCCGGAGCCGCTGGTCGGCGCGGAGCGCGTGGCGAAGGCGCTCATCGGCTGGGGCCGCCTCGCACGCGAGCACGGCCTCACGCACCGGGCGGCCGTCGTCAACGGCGGCCCGGGCATCGTCTTCTCGGACGGGGACGGCCGGGCCCGCTCGGGTTGCCGCCTTCGAGATCGCCGGGGGCGTCGTCGTCGCCGTCAGGTCGGTCCTCAACCCCGACAAGCTGGCGCACGTGTCCGCTCGCGGCAATATCTGACTAAGATCAGAGAATGCGCGAGGAGCACGTGGCGCAGGTCCGCCGCTTCAACCGGGCCGTGACGCAGCGGGTGGGAGCCCTCGACCACTCCTACCTGTCGCGCGGCCGGCCGCTCGGCGAGGCGCGTGTTCTCTGGGAGATCGGCGAGGAGGGCTGCGAGGTGCGGGCGCTCCGCTTCCGGCTCGGGCTCGACTCGGGGCACGCCAGCCGGCTCTTGCGCTCCCTCGAGTCGGCGGGCCTCGTCGAGGTCGTGCCGGGCTCCTCCGACCGGCGGGCGCGCGCTGCGCGCCTCACGCCGGCGGGGCTCGCCGAGCGCGCCGAGCTCGAGCGGCGGAGCGAGGAGCTGGCCCGCTCCTTCCTGGAGCCGCTCGAGGCCGGCCGGCGCGAGCGGCTCGTCGCCGCCATGCGGGAGGTCGAGCAGCTCCTCACGGCCGCCCTCGTCGAGATCATGCCGGTCGACCCCGCCGAGCCGGACGCGCGCCAGTGCCTGCGCTCCTACTTCGCCGAGCTGGAGCGGCGCTCCGGGGCGCCGTTCGACCCGACTGTCGGCTCGACTGCCGAGCCGCACGAGGTGCGGCCTCCGGCCGGGCTCTTCCTCGTCGCGTACCTGGGCGAGGCGCCGATCGGCTGCGGCGCGCTCAAGCACTTCCCAGGCGGCGTCTCGGACATCAAGCGCATGTGGGTGGCCGAGCCAGCCCGCGGGCTCGGGATCGGGAAGCGGCTGCTCGCGGAGCTCGAAGCCCACGCGGCCGAGCACGGGTCGCGAACGTTCCGGATGGAGACGAGCGCCGCGCTCGCCGAAGCGATCGCCCTCTACCTCTCGGCCGGCTACGTCGAGGTGCCCCCGTTCAACGACGAGCCCTTCGCCGACCACTGGTTCGAGAAGCGGATCGGCTAGCGATCGGATCCCGTGCTCGGCTCAGGCCGGGGCGACGTTGACGTTCTGGTCGAAGACGTTCTCGGGGTCGTACCGCGTCTTCACCCGGCGCAGGCGCTGGAGGTTCGGCCCGTAGGCGGCCTCCTCGTTGCCCCTCCCGGCGGGGAGCGTGTTCGCGTACGCCCCCCGCCGGTACGGGGCGAGCGCTGTTCCCAGGTCGTCCTTCCAGCGGAGGCCGGCGCTTCCGGCGCGCGCCTCCGCTCCGTCGAGGATCAGCGCCAGCTGGAAGCTGCGGTCGCGGTGGGGAAACGCCGTCGCATCGACCGCGACCCAGTTGACCGCTCCGTGCTGACGCATGAACAGGAAGCCGGCGGTCGGGGGACCGGATTCCAGACTGCCGAGCACGAGGTCGATGAGCGCGTCGTCGAGCTCGGACAGGTAGCATCAGTCTTCCGCGTACTCGGCGCCCGCCGGCTGGCCGGCGTCGAAGGCCCCCTGCATCGTCACGTAGTCCGTCTCTCCGAGATGGTTCGCCACCGGCTCGGCCAGCCGACGGAACGGCTCGACCGCGGCGTTGCCGGCTGCCAGGTCCTCGCCCGACCAGCAGGCGGTGACGAGCGTCGTGGCGTTGCCGTCCTCGTCCGCCACCAGGCCGGCGTGGGCGAGCAGCTCGTCCGGGGCCTCGGCGATGGCGTCGCGGTACCCGCGGAGCACGTCGCGGGCATCCGCTGCGCGATAGAGCACCACTCCGGCGATGACCCGCCCGACCGGATGCAGGCGGTACTCGAACGAGGTGGCGATGCCGAAGTTGCCCCCGCCGCCGCGGATCGCCCAGAAGAGGTCGGGATTCTCCTCCTCGGAGGCGCGCTGGAGGTCCCCGTCGGCCGTGACGAGGTCGGCGGAGAGGAGGTTGTCGCAGGTGAGTCCGAACCGCGGCCCCAGCCAGCCGTATCCGCCGCCCAGCGTCAGCCCGGCCACCCCGGTGTCGCCGCTGATCCCGACGGGCAGCGCCAGCCCGAACGCCTGACACTCGCGGTCCACGTCGCCGACCCGCGCGCCGGGATCGACGCGTGCCGTCCGCGCGCGGGGGTCGACCCTGACGGAGCGCAGGAGCGACAAGTCGACCACGACCCCGCCCGGCGGAACCGCGCTGCCGAAGATGTTGTGGCCGCCTCCGCGCACGCCCAGCGGCAGGCCGGTGCGGCGGGCGAGTTCGAGCGCGACGAGCACGTCCGCGACGCCGGCGCAGCGGACGATCGCCTGCGGCCGGTGGTCGACGGCTCCGTTCCACACGCTTCGCGCGCGGTCGTAGTCGCCGTCCCCCGGCAGCACCAGCCGGCCTCCGAGCCGCCCGCGGATCCGATCCAGCCTCGAGCTCTCTGCGCTGAGCCGAAACACCGGCGGAGACCCTAACGCGGATTGGCCGCGCCGGTCGGGCGCTCGTATGATCGTCGTTCCACACCTCGAAGGAGGAGCGATGGATCATGCGGCGACCCTCCGGCGTCTGTACGACCTGATCAACGCCGGTGACATCGAGGGATTCGGCGAGCTCGTGGCGGACGACTTCGTCGAGCACGAGGAGACACCCGGGCTCGCGCCGACGAAGGACGGCGTCATGCAGTTCTTCCGGATGTACAAGGCGGCCTTCCCCGACCTGCGCTTCGAGCCCGAGGACGTGCTTTCGAGCGGGGACAAGGTGGTCGCCCGCGCGCGCGTCACGGGCACCCACACGGGCGAGTTCATGGGCATGCCGGCCACAGGCAAGACCGTCTCGGTGCAGCTCATCGACATCATTCGCTTCGACGACGCCGGCCTCGTGGCGGAGCACTGGGGCGTCTTCGACGCCCTGGCGATGATGCAGCAGCTCGGCGTCGTGCCGGAGGGCCCGCCCGGCTAGAGCGTCGCGTAGTCGACTTCGAGGAAGTCGCTCACCTCGGGCACCCAGCGCTCCGCGACGAAGCGGACGTGCTCCGGATGCTCGTTGTAGGCGTCGTACGCCGCCCGATCGGCGAACTCCATCGAGAGCCCGAAGCGGAAGCCGTTCTTCGGGCTCACCTCGGCGAGCACCTCGAACGCCTCGACCCCGGCGATCTCGCCGAGCTGTGCGGCCGCCTCGAGGAAGTCACGCTCCTCGTCCGATCCCTCCGCATGCGAGAGCGTGAACACAACGGTGTGGCGGACGCGCGGCGCGAGCACCGGCGGAGCATAGCCGGATGCCGGCTCGCAGCAGCTCGGGCCCCCGTCCCCGCGAGGAGACGAGGGCGACCGCGACGGCGGAGCCATCCAGGCGGTGGGCCTGCCCGGCCGGCGTGCCCGTGGTCGGCGCCGACAAAATCGCGGCGTCGAGCCCCTGCCTGGCGCATAATCGCTCCATGGGGGAGAGCGCCGGTCGGTCGGCCGTAGCCGGACCCGGCATCGTCGGGCGCGAGCCCGAGCGTGCCCGTCTCGAGGCGTTCGTCGCCTCCGTCCCATCGGGGGCCCGGGCCCTGCTCGTCCGGGGCGAGCCGGGGATCGGGAAGACCGTCCTCTGGCGCTCCGCGGTCGCCGCCGGCCGCGAGGCCGGGTACACGGTGCTGGTCACGCGGCCGGCGGAGGAGGAGATGCCGCTCGCCCTCGCCGCCCTCGCCGACCTGTTCGAGGGTCGCGAGCTCGGGGCGACGGCGCTTGCCGCCGACACCGGCCCGCTCGCGCGCGGGCGGGCGGTTCTCGGGGCCCTGAGGGGGCTGGCGGCGGAGGGGCCGGTCCTCGTCGCGATCGACGATCTCCAGTGGCTCGACACCGCCTCGTCGCGCACCCTCCGGTTCGCGCTCCGCCGTCTGGACCAGGAGCCGGTCGGGGTGCTCGGCGCTGTGCGGAGCGGCTCCGACCCGGACGATCCGCTTGCGATCCAGTCGACCCTGCCGCCGGGGCGCTCCGACTCGATCGACCTCGGGCCTCTGACCGTCAGCGCGCTCCGCGGCGTCGTCGCGGGTGTCGTCGACGCGATCCCCCTGCCGACCCTGCGCCGCATCCACGAGGTCTCGGGCGGCAACCCGCTCTACGCGATCGAGCTCGCCCGTACGCTTGCGACGGACGAAGCGGGGGGCCGCCCGCCCGGCGGGGTCGGGCTTCCGGACTCGCTCCAGGGCGCGATCGCGCAGCGGCTCGAGGCGGCGCCCGCCGAGCTCCTTCCCCTCCTCGAGACGGTGTCCGCGCTCGGGTCGGCGCCGGTGGGGACGCTCGAGGCCGTGCTCGCCGACACCGACGTCCCCTCGCTGCTCGCGCTCGCCCAACAGCAGCAGCTGCTCGTCGTCGAGGAGAGCCTCCAGGTGCGGTTCGCGCACCCCCTGCTCGCCTCCGTCGTGTACCGCCGGATGGGCACACTCGGGCGCAGATCGCTGCACGCGCGGCTGGCGGCAGGGGTGGCCGATCCCGACGCCCGCGCTCGTCACCTCGCGCTCTCGACCGACGAGCCCGACCCCGAGGTCGCGGCGCTGCTCGAGGAAGCGGCCGCGCGCGCCGGCGGGCGTGGCGCGCCCGATGCGGCCGCCGACCTCGCGCGCCACTGCGTCCGGCTGACGCCGCCCGGAGATATGGACGACGGGCTCAGGCGCGCGCTCGCGGAGGTCGAGTGGACGGTCGCCGCAGGGAACAAGAGTCATGGGGCGGAGCTCGCCGGCCGCCTCTTCGACGCGTTGCCGCCGGGTCCGGCCCGGGCCGAGGCGATTGTCGTGCGCGCCGATGTGGCCGACCTCTTCGAGAGGGAGGTGGCGCTGCTCTTCCAGGCGCTCGAGGAGGCCGCCGGCGACGAGCGTCTCCAGTGCCGGATCCTGACGCTGCTGGCCGACGCCCGCGCCGACGAGGGCGACCTTCTCGCCGGGATCGAGTTCGGGCGGCGGGCGCTCGCGCTCGCGGAGGAGACCGGCGAGCCGCAGCTCGAGCTCGTGGCCGCCACCGTGCTCGCGCACCTCGAGACGCAGGCGGGAATCCCCCGTCCAGAGCTGATGGCGAGAGCCGTCCTCCTCGAGGACGGCCTCGGGATGCCAACCCTGACGCAGGGCCCTCGCGAGCTTCTCGTGAAGCACCATCTCTGGGCTGGCGACCTGGCGGGGGCACGCGCGCTGCTCGAGGCCACCCATGCCGCGGCCGTCCGCTCCGGCCTGGCGCTGAAGGAGATGCAGCACCACTACGACCTCGCTCTCGTCGAGTGCGCCGCCGGAGACTTCGAGACGGCGGAGTGGGCGGTCGAGCGCGCGATCGAGGTGTCTCTCGATGCGGGGGACCCATGGTCGGAGCGGCTGCTCCTGTACGTCCGGTCGCTCGTCGATGCCTGGCTCGGCCGCGCCGAGTCGGCCCGGACGGCGGCGAGGCGGCTGGTGGAGGAAAGCGGGACGCTCGGGATGGACAAGGCCGTGCCGCGGGGCCTGGCGGTGCTCGGGCTCCTCGCGCTCTCCGAGGGCGACGCGACGACGGCCGCGCGAGAGCTCGGGGAGGCGGCGCGCCGGCGCGAGGAGATGGGGATCCGGCACCCCGGTGCGGAGCCGGAGCTCCCCGACGCGGTCGAGGCGCTCGCCCTCGCCGGGAATGCCGGGGCGGCCGCCCTCCTCGAGCGACTCGAGGGCCATGCCGAGGCCGTCGACTGCCCCTGGCCGCTCGCGGCGGCCGCGCGGGCGCGCGGCGTGCTCCTGCTCGCCCAGGGCGAGCCCGACGGGGCCGCCCCGCCCCTCGAGCAGGCCGCGGCGAGCTTCGACCGGCTCGGGTTCAGGCCCGACGCCGCCCGGGCGCGCCTGCTTCTCGGCCGGGCGCTCCTTCGCGGGGGCCACCGCTCGCGTGCGGCCGAAGCGCTCGAGGCCGCGCGGGGGAGCTTTGCCGAGCTGGGCGCCGCCCTCTGGGAGGCCCGGGCGATCGAGGAGCTCGAGCGAGTGGCTCCGGGCCGATCCTCCGGCGAGCTCACCCCCGCGGAGCGTCGCGTGGTCGAGCTCGTCGCGGCGGGGCGGACGAACCGCGAGACCGCTCAGAGGCTCTTCATGAGCGTCGCCACCGTCGAGGCACACCTCACTCGGATCTACCGCAAGCTCGGGATCCGCTCGCGGAGTGAGCTCGCCCGACTCGTCGCGGACGGTGCCGTGCTCGGCCTCCGGAGCGAGCGGCCGCCGACATAGAGCGGGCGCGGGAGCCGCCGGACGGGAGCCCACTCGCCGGCGTCCCCCGGACGTTCGTCGTGCCGGGCCGCGCGGCGGCGGGGGTGGCGGGCTCGCTTGCCTAGTCGCTGCCGCCGCCCCGCGACGGCGATGCCCTGAGCGTCGCCTCGAGGCCGCGGACGAACTCCGCCTTCTCGCTCTTCGAGAGCCTCGCGTCGGGGTGATTCGGCATCCAGGCGTAGTAGAAGGGGGGCATCTCACCCTCCCGCACGACCTCGACGAGCTCGGACGCGTCCTCGCCCTGCGGGCGGTTCCATTCCGAGAAGTTGAGCGTCGAGCGGCCGCCCTCGACGTCGTTCTGGGTCAGCCAGGACACGGGCGCGACGTTCGTGTACCAGGGCCACTTCGTCTCGTTGCTGTGGCAGTCGAAACACGCGCCCACCGCGAAGGCCCGCGTCTGGGCCGAGTCCCAGGCGGGCTCCTGCGCCACGGGTGGATTCGTGTGGTCGCGCCCGTAGGGAACGGCCTGGATCAGAACGAAGCCCCCGAGGAGAGCCGCGCCCGTGTAGGCGAGGAGCCGCCTCCACCGCAGTCGCCGGCCACGGATTCTCATGAGGCAAGGGTGATCGACCCGGCTCGGGCGGGCATCGGCGATCCTCCCCGACTCGTCTGCGGGCAACTACGCAACGAGGGTTCTGGCCCCAGCTTGCCGACCCCAGCTCTAGCTGTAGTTCCTAAGCACGTTGGTTCATCCGGGCCTCCTTGGAGGCTGGGAGCTGCCAAGCACCCCAGTCCAAGGAGGACACCGGATGAAGGTTCACGCTAACGCGGCGCTCAGTTGGAGTGGCCGGCGATTGTTGGCCGAGCGCGTCGTCGTTGAGGGCTGGACGCTGAGGGCGGCGGCCGAGGCCGCCGGCGTCAGCGTGCGTTGCGCCCGAAAGTGGGTTGGCCGCTACCGCGCCGAGGGCGAGCAGGGCCTACTCGATCGCTCCTCGGCGCCCAGGCGCGTCGCCAACCGCACACCGGCCGATCGGGTTGCGGTCATCGTCTTGCTTCGTCAGCTGCGGATGACGGCCGCCGAGATCGCTGAGACTCTGGCGATGCCGCTCTCGACCGTGTCGGCGGTGCTGAGTCGCAAGGGGATCGGACGTCTAGGCCGCATCGGACTTGAGCAGCCGATCCGCTACGAGCGCGCGCGGCCGGGCGAGCTCGTCCACATCGACGTGAAGAAGCTCGGTCGCATCCGCGGCGTCGGCCATCGCATCAGCGGCACCCGGGCGAGCCAGGGCAAGACCAGGATCAACGGTCGCCTCACCGGCATCGCCGGCTGGGAATACGTCCACGTCGCCGTCGACGACTACAGCCGCCTCGCCTACGTAGAAGTGCTCGAGAACGAGCGCGCGACCACGGCGGTCGGCTTCCTGCGCCGGGCGATCGCCTTCTTTGCCCGCTACGGCATCCGCGTCGAGCGCATCCTCACCGACAACGGCTCTGCCTACCGCGCCACCATCCACGCCCTCGCCTGCAAAGCGCTGGGCATCCGCCACAAGCGCACCCGACCACACCGCCCACAGACCAACGGGAAAGCCGAACGCTTCATCCGCACGCTCCTCAACGGCTGGGCCTACGGGGCGATCTACGGCTCAAGCCAGGAACGCACCACCGCCCTTGACGGCTGGCTCTGGCACTACAACCATCGACGCCGACACTCAGCCCTCGGCCACCAACCGCCCGTCAGCAGAACCAACCTCCTTGGGTCCTACATCTAGCCGCGCTCGAGCCAGGCGCCGCCCAGAGGGGCTCGCCGGGCGAGGGTGGGATTCGAACCCCACGAGGCGGCAACGCGCCGCGTAGCGGTTTCGAGGCGGCTGTAAATGGGGCTCAACGCGGGATCTGCCGCCCGCCTTGACCACCCGGCCGCAAGCCGCAAAGGTTACAAGCTGGGAGAAGGGGTCCATGCGCAGCTGCCCCTCGATTTCTTTCCGGAGGGATCGCCGTCGGGAACGGCCACGACTTCTACGTTCGGGAAGTTCACCCCGGGAAGGGGATCTCGTAGACCAGCGCTCCGGTGTCGCCGTCGATTCCGAAGACTGCGGCCGCGCACAACAGATGCCCGGCGCACGAGCGCTGACCGGGAGTCCGTGGTGAAGTTCGGCGTCTACATCGGGCCGTTCTACCCCGGCGAGTGGGACGGAGCGCGGGTGTTCGACTTCGCGTTGGCGATGACCCGCACCGCCCACGAGAGCGGCTTCGACCGCGTCTTCGCCGCCCACCACTACCTCGTCGGGCCGTCCCATGCGATGCTCCATCCTTTTCCCCTGCTGGCCCGGATGGCGGCCGAGTGCCCTCACGGCTACCTCGGCACGGCGGCCTTCATCCTGCCCTTGACCCATCCGGTGGAGGTCGCCGAGGCGACGGCCGCTCTCGACGTCATCTCCGGAGGCAAGCTCCTGTTCGGTGTAGGGGAGGGCTACCGGAAAGTCGAGTACGAAAGCTTTGGTATCGCACGGGCCGAGCGCGCCGAGCGACTGGCCGAGGCGGTGCGGGCCGTGCGCACGCTCTGGGCCGAGGACTCCGCCTCGTTCGACGGGCGCTTCTACCGCTTCGCGGGTGTCTCGATCCGCCCGAAGCCGATTCAACGACCGGGGCCGCCGGTCTGGATCGGCGCGGATACCGTGGAGAGCGTCGCCCGCGCGCCCGAGATCGGCGATGCCTGGGTCGCCGAGCGAGTGGCCGAGTACCGGGACGAGTTCGAGGTGCCTTTCATGTGGTTCCGCCTCTACTACCCGGCATGGAGCCGGCCCTGGCACTGGAGGTGATCCGCCTCTTCGGCGAGGAGGTGATCGCGCGCGTCCGTTGATCGGCAACGGGGCCGAGCAAGCGGCTGGGGGCGGGATTCGAACCCACAAGACGGCTCGGCACCGCGTAGCGGTTGTCGAGGCGGCTCGGCTCAGCTCTGGGAGCGCGGACACAGCCCTGGCCCGCGGCTTCGACCCGCGGGCGCAGCCGAGCGCGTGAGCGCAGCGATCACTCCCGCTCGGCCGTAGGAGGAGGCGGTACCCGTGCCAGGGAGCAAATCGCTTCTTTCTTGGACTTTGCCGCCCGACAGGAGTATGGTGTGGCAGGAATTTTGCGGCGTCCGGGGTTGAGATGGTTCGGGACCATAGGGGTCTTGGCGGTGGTCGCGCTTGCGGTCGGGGTCAGTTCCGCCGTGGCGCAGGCGACGACACGCGATCCCGCTCGGGACCCTGCCCACCCGCCCGCGGCGGTCTCCTCTCTGCCGCCGGCTTCCAATGCTCCCACGACGGCCGCGTCGAACTCGGCCGTGGCGCGCGCACAGGGAACGGGGTCCGACGCATCGCCGGCGCCGACGCCCGACCCCGCTCCGGTCCCGGCCCCTGCGCCTGCGCCTGCGCCGGTCCCGCAATCCTCACCGCCGGCTTCCGCTCCTCCCACCGTGGCCGTGCCGAGCTCGGCTCGGAGGAAGTCCGCGGCAAAGCGTGCGCCGAAGCACCGGAAGGCGAAGACCCGGGTGCACCGGAAACGGGTGGAACGGCCCGCGCAGGTTGCTCCACTTCACCCGCCGTTCGCCGAGGACGCGCACGTGGTGTCGGCCGGGTCATCCCTGCTCGTGAGTCGACATCCGCTCACTGCGGTCTCGGCCCCGGCGATGGGTCCGGCTGACCCCGCACCGAACAGCTATGCGCTGCCTGTCAAGGCGTTCATCTTCGTGCTCCTGGCCATCGGCCTGCTGGCGGCCGTGGTGGCTGCGGTGCCCAAGCGGGTCCTCGCGGCCTACGCTCCCCTGCTCCACCACCGTGGCGATGTGGCGCTGGGCGGTCTCACGGTGCTCCTGAGCCTCGGTGTCGGAGTGCTCGCGGCCTTCGTGCTCGGCTGAGATGGGTTGCCGAGGTCGCGTCTTCTTTCTCCTCCTCGCGATCGCGGGAGCGTTCGCCGTCGTGCCCGCCCGAGCGGGGCCGCCCGAGCTCGTGAAGCCGACGATCGTGAACCATCCACCCAGTTGGACGATCGAGAGCGCGGCTACCTTCTCGTTCTCGAGCTCCGACGTCGGGGTGACGTTCCTCTGCCGCCTCGACTCGGGCGAATCCCCTCGTGGCGACGATTGCACAAGTCCCGTCGTCTACGACTCGCTTACCGAGGGCCCGCACTCCTTCCAGGTCAGGGCGACGGACTCGGATGGAAATTGGAGCACTCCCAGGACCTTCTCCTGGACGGTCGATCGGACGCCCCCCCGGCTCCCTAGCGGCATGACGGTCGAGGCGACGTCAAGTGCCGGAGCGGTCGTCAGCTTCGCCGCCAGCGACAACCTCGATCCGGCGCCTCGGCTCGACTGCGCGCCGACGTCGGGAGTGGTCTTCAGGCTGGGAACGACCCCGGTGACCTGCACAGCGGTCGACGCGGCCGGGAACGAGACCCGCGGCGGCTTCTCGGTGCGCGTGGTGGACACGACGCCACCCATGCTCGCCCCGCATGTCGAGGTGCTCGCTGCTCAGTCCTCCAGCGTGGGAGCCGCGGTCGCATACAAGCTCCCAACTGCGCGCGATGCAGGCGACCCCAGCCCCGTCGTCGAATGTAGTCCGGCCTCGGGAGGCGTCTTCCCCATCGGCGAGACCGTGGTCACCTGCGCGGCGGTCGACGCGTACGGAAACGAGAGCACACCGGTCATGTTCAGGGTGATCGTCCAGGAGGGACCGACGCCGGTGAAGCCGACTCTGGCCGCCCACGTTCCCCGGCTCACGAAAAGCGTGAGCGCCTCCTTCGATTTCTCCGTCGAGAAGGGTGCAACCGTGCGGTGCAAACTTGCCGGTCCGGGCGGTCCCGGCAGCTTCGTACCCTGCGCCAGCCAGAGCTCGCAGACGTACACGGCTCTGGGCGAGGGCGCCTACCTCTTCACGGTGCAGGCGACGAACGCGATCGGCAACGTCAGTCAGGCCAGCTACGGCTGGACGATCGACCTGTCCAAGCCGGCGGCGGTCAGCCGGTTCCGCACGCGGGCGGCCGACGGACGGGTGAGGCTCACCTGGACGAAACCCATCGACGCCGACTACGCACGGGTGAAGATCTGGCGGAAGCGGTCGGGTGGCCGCTCGTGGAAGCTGCTCGCCACGCGCGTCTCTGCCGGGCGGCTCGTCGATCGGTCGCCGAGAAACGACAAGGTGTATCGCTACCGGATCAGGAGCTTCGACGCGGCTGGCAACGCCTCGGTCGCATCGGACGCGAGCGGTCGTCCGAGCAAGATCGTCTCGCCGGCCTACGGCGCCGTGCTGGGTCGACCGCCCCTGATCGACTGGAAGTCCGTTCGTCGCGCCGGTTACTACAACATGCAGGTCTGGCGGAACGGGCGGAAGATCCTCAGCGTCTGGCCGCTCCGTTCTCGCTATCGACTCCGCACCCACTGGATGTTCAAGGGCAAGCGCTACTCCATGAGCGCAGGTCGTTACGTCGTCTACGCATGGCCGGGCTTCGGGCCGAAGCGGGCAGCCGTCTACGGGCCGCTGCTCGGCTGGACGTCCTTCAGGAAGGAATAGGCGGACCGCGGGCGGGCGCAGAACGCTGCCACGGCGGGGGTGGGATTCGAACCCACGAGACGGCTCAGCACCGCCTAGCGGTTTTCAAGACCGCCCAGAAACTCGTGATTTGCAGGTTTTATTAAATTTGCGTTCGCCAGTGAGTTCGCCAGCTTGGCTTGAGTACGACCCCGTTGCCCTCGAGCAGCTCCGGGCGGGGGTTACCCCCTGCAGCCACCGTCAGCGCTGGCTGTTCCTCCAGCATCAGAGCAGATGTCTTCGGGTGACCTGGCAGCGTTCCAGATTAGAAACTCGTCGATAAGTCCTTGCCAGGGGGTGTGCGTACCGCCCCTTTGGCCGAGCAGGAGCGGATCATCGCTCGCGCGCATCCTGCCCTCGTGCTGTTTCTTGGCGACTGCGCTCCCGTTCACATAGAGCACGACCTCGCCGCTCTCCGAATCGAAGGTCCCCGCCAAGTGGTGCCAGCGACCCACGACATAACCTGATTCCACTTGTGCGTCCACGCCGTCCACCCACCAGGAAAAGCCGCCTGGAGGGTTCGACCCGCCCAGCCAGTAGCCTCGCTGGGAGGCCCAGTTGCTCACGATGGTGTTCCACCTTTGTGGCTGGCTGACAGGCTTTACCCACGCCTCAACCGTGATCGCCCCGGTCAGATCCAAGATCGGCCCGAAATCCACGGCGCTGGCCTGGTTTCCGGGGAGCGCGACCGCCTTACCAATTCTGCCGCCGTCCACCAGCGCAGCGTCGCCCGTGAGCTGACCGGGCCAGCCATTTTCCGAGCTGTCGATCACTCGGTCTCCTTCGGATCGTTCAAACCGCACGTTGAGATCCGCCCGGTCGTCGCGGGCGATCGTCTCTGCTACTGCGATGCCGCCTACCGCGACCGCAGACACTGCCACGGTAGTCGTGAGCTGTGCGAGTCCCCCATGCACCGCTGCGCGTCCCTGCTCTGAGAGACCGAGCTTCCGAACAATCCGCCAAACCAGTGTCTCAGCCTCACCACGCAAGCTCGGCTCATCAGCGAGCGTGATCAGGCTTCCCGCGCCCAGGGCTCGCCACTTGCCCCAACCACGTCGGCGCACCGACCTCTCGACCTCGCTCCGAACGATGGCAAATGCCAAGCCTGCAACGACGACCGATCCAAATGTCTGTGGGAGTCCGAGATGGGCCAGGCGCCGGAGGATCAGTGCAGCGACGGCCGCGGCTAGGAGATCGATGGCAAGGCGAAGGGAAACCGCCCGATCAACGCGACCGAGGACAGAACCCAGCGGATGGACCACAAGACGTCGGAGCCGCAGTCGGACTTCTTGGAGAGCATTCACAGAACCTCGGCTCTCTCGTGTCGCGAGCCATGACCCAGACTACCAAGTGTCCAGCGGCAGGGGTCCTCAACTCGCTGTGGGGCGGGATCGGCGGCGACGGAACACGTGAGGGCGCCCGTCCGCCCACTCTGGTCGTCGATCCCGACGTCGACGGGATCGCCGAGCGGGTCGAGCGCCCGTCTCGTGCGGGACGGCTGAGCGAGTACGTTGCGGAGAGCGACAAGCTCCGCGAATTCGCGAGCGAAGTCTCTTGGCGGCAGTGCAGGGACGCGCCGCGGCTCGGCCCGCTCGATTAAGGAACCGGCGCACCGCTCGCGCGGGGCGCCGGTCCGCCGTCTACTAGTCGCAGTGCCCGACGCCGCCGAGGCCGTTGTTGTAGCGGTCGAGCTCGTCCATCCACGCGAGGACAGTGTTCTTCTGGACCTCGGCGAGCCCGTTCCAGCTTGTGGAGTTGTGCGCGGCGAGGAACGCGTCCGGGACCGGTGTCAGGCTCCCATGCAGGTCAAGGGGTTTTCGAATGAGCGTGTAGAAAGGACCAGCGTGCTATTCCCGAAGGCATGCCGGTCTTAGTAACCATTACCTGACGGCTGCTGAGGGCGAGCGCCGGGTCATGTTGCCGTCGAGATTGCTCATTGATGGACGAGTCAAAGCTGCCCTCGAGGTCAGCGCTTGCCTGGCTCGTCACGCTGTTTCCAGTTCAGATGAACCCCACGGAACAGCTTGTCGGCAATACGAGCACTGTGGTGCAAACCCAGTGCGAATTGCCGTATTGTCCCGCCATGACCATCGAGCGTAGAACCGCCGATGGAAACACCTATCGTCGGAGCGGGACATAGTGGCGATGCGCCTAACGGCCGACTAGCAGCTCCTCGAGACTCTACGGGCGACTCCCGAGGGGTCGATGCTGCCTAGCTCTGTTGCCTACACACCTGCGAGACGGCTGATTGCGTCCGGGCCTCCGGCGAGTCTGGCGGTTGCTGAGACCCCAGATCGTTAGGAGGCCCGGAGATGGTCAACGCTACGCAGCCGCCGCGACGGATGCGGTTCTCGTTCGAGTCGCGCTGTCGTCTTGTGTCGCTCGTTCTTGCCGGTCAGAGCCCGCAGGCGGCCGCGGCCGCCTGCGGAGCGAGTCGCGCGACCGGTTACCGGCTTTGGGGCCGGTTTCAGCAAGGTGGTTGGGCGGCGCTGGCTGACCGTCCGCCAGTGCCGAGGCGTCAGCCACGGCGGCTGTCGCGGGAGCTCGAGCAGCGCATCCTGGACGCGCGCGCATACGCCAGGGCGGGCCCGTTGATCGTGGCCGGCCAGCTCGGCCTGCCGGCTTCGACCGTTTGGAAAGTGCTCCATCGCTACGGCGTCTCTCGCTTGCGGCGGCCCGCACGCTGGACCGGTGGTCCGTTACGAACGGGAGCGGCCGGGCGAGCTCTTCCACGTCGACATCAAGAAGCTCGGCCGCTTCTGGGCGATCGGCAAGGGCATCCACGGCGACCGACTCGCCCGCAACCCTCATGCCGACTGGCAGTACCTGCACCTCGCGATCGACGACCACTCACGCCTGGCCTACGCAGAGCTGCTACCCAGCGAGAGCCCGGGTGACTGCGTCGCGTTCCTCGGCCGCGCGGCCCGCTGGTACGCCGACCGCGGCATCAGCATCGAGGGCGTGCTCAGCGATAACGGTAACGGCTACCGCTCGCACGCCTGGGCCGCCGCCTGCGCCGAGCTCGGGATTGCTCGCCGCTACACACGACCCAGACGCCCGCAGACCAATGGCAAGGCCGAAGCGCTCGTCAAGACCCTCCTGCGCGAATGGGCCTACCGGTTCGCATACCCGACCAGCAGCCACCGCGCCCGCGCGCTCGCCGGCTACCTACGCTGGGTCTGTGAGTCCCACACCTAGCCGCGATCTCTGCCTGGCCGTAGGCGCCTCGGCGGTTAGGGGTCCTGGACGCGGCCATCCTCTCTACAACATGCCTTCGCTTCGTGGGCGTCCGTTCGGCATTCGCTCGCGGAGATCCCCGGACGTCCCACCCGGGACGAACGCTCTCCGACCGCGCGGAGACCTGCGTGACAACCCGGCCACGGCGGGGGTGGGATTCGAACCCACGAGACGGCTCAGCACCGCCTAGCGGTTTTCAAGACCGCCCCTTTCGACCGCTCGGGCACCCCGCCCGTGGGGCAGTGTAGTCGCCGGGCCGATTCCGGCCGCGCGGCTCCGCAGGCGAGCCGCGGGGCCCGAGTTCGCGGGGTTGACCCGGGGGTCCGGCCCCGCTAGTGTCGTTTGACTCTTTCCGGGATGTACGACTGCCAGGGGAAAGGAGGATCACCGACGATGGCTCGATCCACTTGGCTCCGCGGGGTGGTGGTTGCGCTCGTCGCGGTGTTCGCGATTCTGCCGGCCAGGGCGCTCGGCGCGAAGCCCGAGATCGTCCACGAGCACTTCTTGGACATGGAGGAGGATGCGGACGTCTGCGGCATCGCCGTCGACCTTGTCGCCGAGGGCGTCTTCACGGACAAGGTGTTCACCGACAAGGACGGGAACTTCGTCCGCTTCCAGTCGACCTCGACGGGGAAGGTGACCTTCACGGCCGCGAACGGGAAGTCCGTCGTCAACCTGTTCGCCAATCAGTACGCCGAGGGTGAGCCGATCGTCGACGAGGAGGCTGGGACGATCACCTTCGTCTACTCGTACGTCGGGCTGCCCGAGATTTTGAAGACCCCGAACGGGCCGGTCCTGGTCCGCGATGCCGGCCTCATCACGTTCGCGGACACGTTCGACCTGGAGACCGAGGAGTTCATCTCGGGCGAGGTCCTCGTCAACAACGGGCCTCACCCCGACGCCGACAGCGACTTCGAGCTCTTCTGCGAGGTCATCACCGAGGCGCTGTCCTAGAGGTCATCGGCGCGGGTCAGCCGTGGAGGGGCCGCGGATGCGGCCCCTCCGCCGTCCAGGCCGGGCTAATCGCCGGGCTCGATCCGCCTCGGGGCGCCGAACTCGACCAGGACGTCGGGCACGTCGACGGCGCCGCCCTCGTCCTGGAAGTTCTCCAGCACGGCGATCATCGCGCGCGCGGTCACGGCGGTGCCGTTCAGCGTGTGGACGTACTCGAGCCGCCGTCGGTGCGGAAGCGGATGTCGAGGCGGCGGGACTGGTAGTCGGTCGTGTTCGAGGTCGAGGTGATCTCCCGGTAGCGGCCCTGGCCGGGGAACCACGCCTCGACGTCGTACTTCTTCGCGGCCGAGGCGCCCAGGTCGCCGGCGGCGATGTTGACCACGCGGTAGGGAAGGCCGAGCTCGCTGCACGAGGGCCTCCTCGGTCGCGAGCAGCCGCTCGTGCTCCTCCGGCGAGGCCTCCGGACGGCAGAAGACGAACATCTCGACCTTGTCGAACTGGTGGACGCGGAACATCCCGCGCGTGTCCTTGCCGGCGGCGCCCGCCTCGCGGCGGAAGCACGTCGAGTAGCCGGCGTAGCGGAGCGGCAGCTCGCCGCCGTCGAGCACCTCGCCGCCGTGCATGGCGGCGAGAGCGACCTCCGATGTGCCGGCCAGGTAGAGCTCGTCGCGCTCGACCCCGTAGAGGTTCACCTCGTCGGTCGGGAGGAAGCCCGTGCCGTACATCGCCTCCTCGCGGACGAGCACGGGTGGGAGCACGACGGTGAAGCCGGCAGCGACGACCCGGTCGAGGGCGAAGCGGTAGAGGGCGAGCTCGAGGAGCGCGGCCGCGCCGACGCGGTAGACGAAGCGCGAGCCGGAGACCTTGGCGCCCCGCTCGGTGTCGATGCGCGCCAGCTCCAGGTGGTCGCGCGGCTCGAAGGAGAAGGCGGGCGGCTTCCCGACACGGCGAAGCTCGACCGCGTCCTCGTCCGTGAAGCCGTCGGGCGCGCTCGGGTCCGGCGGCGAGGGGACACGGGCGAGCAGCTCGGCGCGGCGCCGCCCGGCGTCGGCGAGCTCCTCCTCGACACGCTGGAGCTCGGCCTTCACGCGCCTTGAGCTCCTCGATCTGCTCCGGCGTCGGCTTGCCCTTGAGCTTGGTCTTCGCGCGGAGCTCGTCCACCCGTGGGACGAGCGCCAGCCAGGCGCCGTCGGCCTCCATGAGCGCGTCGAACTCCTCCGCCGCGCCCTTGCGAGCGAGCGCCGCTCGGTAGGCCGTCCGGCTCGGCCCGGGCTGCCCGGATGTCGATCATCCGTGGGAGTCTAGGACGGCCTCGATCACCTGGGCCACGCCTTCCTCGGCGGCCGAGGGGCAGACCCAGTCGGCGGCCTCGAGCACCTGCTCGTGCGCGTTCGCTACCGCGACGCCGAACCCCGCCCACGCGAGGAGCTCGAGGTCGTTCTCCCCGTCGCCGAACGAGACCGTGCCGCGGGAGGAGAAGCCCAGGTGCTCGGCGAGGAAGTCGAGGCCGGAGCCCTTCGTCACCTCGGGGCTCGCGAACTCGAGGAAGTACGGCAGCGACTTGGAGATGTAGAGGCGGTCGCCGAAGCGCGTCCGCATGCGTGCCTTCAGGTCTTCGAGGACGTCCGGATCGTCGATCGTCACGAGCTTGGTGGGCGGCTCCGAGAGCCAGGCGACGAGGTCGCCGACGACGTGCAGCTCGAGGCCCTGGAAGCCCGCGTAGCGCTCGGCCCCGGCCCAGGGCTCGGCGACATACAGCTCGTCGCCGACGTAGCAGTTGACGTGGAAGCCCTCGTCGTTGAGCGCGGCGATCGTCTCGCGGGCGAGCTCGAGCGGGATCGGCTCGTGGCGCAGGAACTCACCGGTCGCCGGGTCGGCGACCACCGCGCCCTGGTAGCAGATCACCGGGTCGTCGATGCCGGCCTCCTCGAGGTAGGGCCGAACGGAGCGGAACATGCGGCCCGTCGCGATCACGACCCGCATCCCGGCGGCGCGGGCCCGGGCGATCGCCTTCTGCGTGCGCGGCCGCAGGACGCCGTCCTCCCAGACGAGCGTCCGGTCGAGATCGCAGGCGAGGACCTCCACCTCGCGGGGGAAGTCGGGCGGGAGGAGGCTCAGCGTGACCGGGCTGTGACGACGTAGGCGGCCACGTTGGCGATCTCCTCGTCGCTCAGCTGGCCCGAGAAGGGCGGCATCCCGCCGCCGCCGTTCGAGATCTGCATGACCGCGCCCTCGAAGTCGATGCTCGAGTCGTCGAGGTTCGGGCCGACGCTGCCCGTGGAGCCGGCGTCGGAGAACGCGTGGCAGCTCCCGCATCCGGCGGAGGCGTAGACCTCCTTGCCGGCGGCCGCGTCGCCCTCGACGGCGCCGCCGTCGCCACCGCCACCGCCGCCGTCCTCGCTGATCGTGCCGATCACGGTCTCCGGCGTAGGCGTCGCGTCCTCGCCGCTGCCGCACCCGGAGGAGGCGAGGACCAGGGCAACGAGGGCGAGGACGAGCGCGGCGGCACGGGCCATGGGGCGCGAAGCATACCGGCTGCCACGGCCGCATATCCGGCCATCCCGACCACCAGGACGTCGATCGGCGAGTCGTTGACGACGAGCGAGACCGCGATCGCCGCGGCGAACGAGAGCGGCACCGCCAGGGCCGCCGCCGGCTCGGCCCGACGGAGCGTCCGCGCGACCAGGAGGACGAGAACGGCCAGCAGGAAGGCCGAGGCGAGGCCGACCCACCAGGAGTCCGTCGCGCGCTCCCAGGAGAGCTCGATCCGTTCGCCGAGGTCGCCTCCGAGGCCGACCGGGCCGTCTCCGAGTGCCGAGGTCACGTGGCTCGAGCCGCCCGTCGCGGCGTCGAGTCCGATCAGAGCCAGCGCCGCGGCGAGCGCGGCGGCCACGGCGAGCGCGAGCGCGCGCCTGCCTCCGCCGGCGAGGAGGACGGCGAGGACCGCGAAGCCGGCGGCCAGGACGACGGCGCCGCCGCCGTCGGCGCCGAAGCGATTTCCCGCGATCGCGACGAAGGCGACGAGAGCGGTGGCTGCGAACGCGATCCAGCCGAGCGCGGCCCGCAGCAGGGCCGCGCCGGCGAGGGCGGGCACGAGCAGCATCGTCTCGAGCAGGTTCGAGAGCCCGTAGTAGCGGGAGTTCTGCGTCGGTCCGAACGGGGAGAGGGCGACCGAGGGTCCGTCGATCCCGAGCGCGAGGAGGTAGGCGCCGACGACGCCCGCCAGGAGGCAGCCGAGCGCGAGCGGCGAGGGGAGGAGCCGGGTCAGCACCGGGCCGCCGAGCGCGACGGCCAGGCCGAGCACGAGGAGGACGGCCCAGGCGACGGACACGCCCGCGAGCCCGAGCGCGAGATTGGCGAGGAGCGCGGCGGCGAAGCCGGGCACGGCCGCGGCCGGCACGAGCAGCGCCAGCGCGACGACGAGGGCGCAGACGAGGAGGGTCGCCGGCAGGCGAACGGCGTTGTTGTCGTCGATTCGGGCGTCGAGGTCGCGGAGGTCGCCGACCGGGTCGTCTGCCGGCTCCGAGCCGAGTGCGTCCTCCCGGCCGAGTGCCGTCGGCGCGACGTCGGCGATCGAGACGAGCCCCGGGATGCGGGTCGAGTCTGAGGTGAGCAGACCCTCGTAGCCCGGACCGATGACGAGGATCGGGTAGCGCGCGTCGTTCGGCTGTACCCCGCCCTCGGGGAGGCCGAGGTAGATGCCGGTCTGGACGAAGGGGAGCTCGCGGAGCCCGAGCTCGCGGGTGCGGATGAGCGGCTCGCCCTCGGGAGCGCCGCCGCGCAGCGAGTTGCGTACCTCGCCGCGGACGAGCGAGGCCCGGGCGAGCGCCGCGCTCGTCTCCGGGCCGGCGCCGGGGTTCATGAGCCCGACCGCGCCTCGATCGGCCACCGCCTCCAGGTCGTCGACGGTGAAGCTCGGCACCACGACCACGCCCAAGTCCGTAGCCTGCGCCGGGCCGGCCATGAGCGCCATGAACGCGAGAGCGAGCACCGCCGTCCGGGCCATGCCGGGAACTCTAGGCGCGGCAGCGATCGCGCTCGCCGTCGGGGTGGCGCTCCTCCTCTTCGGCCCGCCGCCCGGCGACCTGCCTGCGCACCTGTACCGGACGGAGCTCGTCGAGGACGGCGTGCTCGTTCGGGACACCTTCTGGTACGCGGGCCACTACCCGCTCCTCGGCTACAGCCTCCTCTACTACTTCCCGGCGGCGCTCGTCGGGAACGACGCGTTCGCGCTCGCCTCCGTCGTCGTGTCCGCCGCGCTCTTCGCCTCGCTCGCGTGGCGGGAGTGGGGGGAGGCCGCGCGCTGGCCGGCCCGCGCGTTCGCGGTCGTCGCCTGCGGGCCGCTCTTCACCGGGACGTATCCGTACGCGGCGGGGGTGGCCACGGCCCTCGGCGCCCTGAAGGCGCTCCAGCTCGGGCACCGCTGGACGGCGGTCGGGCTCGCCGCGCTGACGCTCGGCTTCTCGCCGCTCGCGTTCCTCTACCTCTGCCTCGCCGTGGTCGCCGCCTTCCTCGCGCGGCGGCCGTGGCTCGACGCGACTGCCGCCGGGATCGGCGGAGCCCTGCTCGCCCTCGGGCTTCTGCAGGGTGCGTTGCTGCTCCTCTACCCGGAGGAAGCCGAGTATCCCTTCTTCCGCCTCGGGGAGCTGCTCGGCCTCCTCATCCTCTCCGCCGCGTGCGCGCTCCTCTCGCTCACGGCGGTCCGGGGGCGGGTGCTCGCGGCCGTGTTCGCGCTCTGGGCGCTTGCCGCCGTGGTTGCGTTCCTCGTCCCCTCGCCGATCGGCGAGAACATCACGCGGCTGCGCGGAGTCGTTCTGCCGCTCGCGCTCCTCGCGGCCGCGCTCGCGGGCTGGCGCCCTCGCCTACTTGCCGGCTTCGCCGTCCTCGCCGCGCTTGCCTACACGCTCGTCCCCTACGTCGGCGCGGCGCTGCACCGAGGGGACACGAGCTCGGCCGCGGCCGCGTTCTGGCAGCCGGCGCTCGATCTCCTCGCGGAGGAGCGGAGCCCGGACTACCGCGTCGAGGTCGTGCCGACGGGCGACCACTGGGAGGCCTACTGGGTGCCGCGCGCCGGCTTCCCGCTCGCACGCGGCTGGTATCGCCAGCTCGACATCGCCCAGAACCCGCTCTTCTACGAGGAGCCGCTGACGCCCGAGGACTACCGCGCCTGGCTCGCCGCGATGGGCGTCCGCTGGGTGCTCCTGCCGGACACGCAGCTCGGGAGGATCGGGGAGGAGCGCGAGGCCGCGCTCGTGCGCTCGGGCGCCGCCGGCCTCGAGGAGGTCGGCCGCGCCGGCGACGTCACCGTGTACGAGGTGCCGGACCCGACGCCGATCCTGACCGGGCCGGGGGAGGCACGCCTGACGGTGCTCGGCCACGACCGGGTGGAGGGCGAGGTCGGGGCGCCGGGGCCGTACCGGCTGGCCGTCCGCTGGACGCCGACGTGGCGCGTCGAGTCGGGCGACGTCTGCGTCGAGGAGGCGCCGGACGGCATGACGCAGCTCGTCGCGGGCAGCGCCGGGCACTTCGTGCTGGGTGTCTCGTGGCTCCCCAAGGCACCCGGCTGCCCCGAGGCGCCCAGCTAGACTTCGTCCATGAGACGCAAGGCTTACGGACGCGACCGGGGGCTCTCGGCCCGCCTGTTCCTGACGCTGTTCCTCCTGGGCGCGCTCTACGTCGTCTTCTTCGTCGTCCTCGTCCAGTTCTTCAACCTCGGGATCGTCCCGATGGTGATCCTGCTCGGGGGCCTCGCCTTCGTCCAGTACTACACGTCGGACCGAATCGCCCTCGCGGCGGCCGGGGCGAAGGTCGTCTCGCCCGAGGAGGAGCCGGAGCTCCACGCGATGATCGACCGCCTCTGCGCCATGTCCGACCTGCCGAAGCCGCGCGTGGCGGTCATCCCGACCGACGTCCCCAACGCCTTCGCGACCGGGCGGAGCCCCAAGCACGCGGCGGTCGCCGTCACGCAGGGCCTCTGGCGGCGGCTCGAGCCGCGCGAGGTCGAAGGCGTTCTCGCGCACGAGCTCTCCCACGTCGCCAACCGCGACGTCGCCGTGATGACGATCGCGAGCTTCTTCTCGATGCTCGCCGCGTTCATGATGCGCATGGGCATGTGGACGGGCATGTTCGGCGGCGGACGGAACCGCGACAGCGGTGGCGCGCCCGCGTTCCTGATCATGATCGCCGTTTCGCTCGTCACCTACGTGCTCAGCTACATGCTGATCCTGCTGATCTCGCGCTACCGCGAGTACGCGGCCGACCGCGGCGCCGCCCTCATCACCGGCGCGCCCGAGTACCTCATGAGCGCCCTCCAGAAGATCGCGAGCGACATGACGCGCATCCCGCAGCGCGACCTGCGCGAGCTCGAGGGCATGAACGCCTTCTTCATCATCCCGACGAACGTCAAGAAGCACGCCGCCGAGCTGTTCATGACGCACCCGCCGCTCGAGAAGCGCCTCGCCCGCCTGGCCGAGATCTCGGCCGAGATGGGCCGGCCGATCGCCGCGTAGCCGGTCGTCTTGGGCCTCGGGGACGTTCTCTTCGGCCGGAAGAAGCTCAAGGGCGCCAAGCTCGACCGCCTCTTCGCCCTGTCGACCGCGCAGGTGACGCTCGAGACCGAGCTCGGCCTGCGCCCGGCGGGGGCCGCGGGCGTGGTCTTCAAGCCGCTCTCGGCGGGCGAGTTCATGCGCGCCGAGCAGGAGCTCGACGACCTGCTCGGGGTCGTCGCCCAGACATCGGGCTCCGAGGTGCGCCGGCGCCAGGACAGCCTCGGCTACCAGTGGCTCGTCGTCCGCGACCCCGACTTCGAGGATCTCGTCACCGGCGTCCATCTGGTCGCGGGCGAGCTCGTCGCCCACGGCTTCGGCGAGCAGCTCCTGGCCGCGATCTTCTCCTTCGAGCCGCGTGGGGACGGGCGGCGCGCGTACTTCATCTACGGCTTCAAACGCGGGGCCTTCTGGCCCTTCGTGCCCACCGGCGAGGGGCAGGAGCGCGACAATGCGGAGGAGCTCCGCCTGAAGAACGAGCTCGGGAGCGAGTTGCCGATAGAGGAGGACCTCAGCCGCTGGCTGGGCCTCTTCGACGCACCGCTCGACTGAAGCAGGTCCTGCGAGACGTCGGCGGAGCAGGACTCCGGAGGCGCAATCCCAGTCGCGCTCAGCGTTGAGCGTTGGATCCGGCGAGACGATCCCGCTCGAGGACCTCTAACTTCCCCCGAGGCTAAGCGCTTGCCTCAGTCGTGGCCGATGAGGCGCTCTGCCCACGGATTCGGCCACTGCCCACGCCATGGTCCACGGAGCGAAACGCTGGCCGAAAGCGGACAGTCCGTCACAGTTTCGCGGCACACGCCCCGTCCCCGCGGCCATGACCAGGGGTCAGACCCCTGGTCATGGCCGGAGGAGACGCGTGCGGCCCCGGTTGGCGGCGCCGGGTCCGAGGCCCTGGAGCTAGGCCGGCGGGTCGGGGATCAAGCCCTGGTCGGAGAAGAGGCGCTTCGTCTCCTCCAGGGTGAGGTCGCTCGGGGGGACGACTGCGTCGGACGGGCTGAGATCCTCGTCGGCGAGCCGCCGACCCTCGGACTCGACCAGCTTCCACATCTCGCCGAGCACCCGGTCGAGCCCGGCCTCGTCGCTCGCGTCGGCGGCCGCCTGGGCCCGGTCGTCGAGCTCGTTCAGCCGGGCGGCCAGATCGTCGTCCACGCGGAACTGCCCTTCGCCCATCAGCCTGACGATCACGACGACTCCTCCAGCTCCTTCTGGCCCCCTCCAGCCCCGAGCTCCCCCTTGAGCTTCGCGAGCTCCTCGTCGACCTGGCTCTGCGTGGAGATCTGCGCGAGCTCGCGGTCGAGCGAGGACTCGCCGGTGGTGAAGTCCTCGAGGGCGCCGGCCTCGACGAGCTCGTCGACGGCCGCGGCGCGCGCCTGCATCTGCTCGGTCTTGTCCTGCGCGCGCTGGATGGCCAGGCCGGTGTCGGCCATCTCCTCGCCGATCCCGGTCGCGGCCTCGCTGATCCGCACCTGGGCCTCGGCGGCCGAGTACTGCGCCTTGGTGACCTCCTTCTGGCTCCGGAAGGCCTCGACCTTGGCCGAGAGGCGCTTCTCGTTGGCGAGGAGCGTCTCCTGCTGGGCCTCCAGCCCGGCGACCTGCTGATCGAGCCCCTGGAGCTGCTGCTGCGCGACCGCCTTGCGCTCGAGAGCGGCGCGCGCCAGGTCCTCGCGTCCGGCGGCGAGCGCCTTGCGCGCCTGGTCGTCCAGCTTCGGGAGCTCCTGCTCGAGCTTGTGCGACTGGAGCTCGAGCCGCTTCTTCGCGGTGACGACGTCCGCGACGCCGCGCTTGACGTTCTGGAGCATCTCCAGCTGCTTCTCGTAGGAGTAGTCGAGCGTGACCGCGGGGTCCTCGGCGCGGTCGAGGAGCTTCGAGATCCATGCCTTGACGACGTTCGAGGTTCGGCTCATCAGGCCGGCCATGTGCGTTCAACCTCCGAGTCCGGGTGCGCCAGCCATGCTACCCCGCATACCCGGGCCGGGCCGGTCTCCCCGACTGCGCAGGAGGCCCGCTGGCATGCTTCCGGCCCGATGATCGTCGAGCGGAGCATGGACCCACGCTGGCTGTCCAACGCCTACCTGGTCGCCGACCGGTCGGGAGGCACTGCCGTCTTCGTCGACTCCGGGGCGCCGGTCGAGCCGCTCCTCGCCGCGGTCGACCGGTTCGAAGTCCACCCCACCCACCTGCTCACGACGCACGCACACGCCGACCACGTGGCCAATCACGACCTGCTCGAGGACCGCTTCGGCCTCCGTACTCTCGCCTCCCCCGAGGAGGAGATCGACGGGGCCGAGCCGCTCGGCCACGGCGAGGTCGTCGAAGCCGGCGGCCTCCGGATCGAGGCGCTGCGCACCCCGGGCCACTCGCGCGGCATGCTGGCGTTCGTCGTCGACCGCGAGGCCGTCTTCACCGGCGACACGCTCTTCAGCGGGTCGGTGGGCGGCACGCAGGACGGGTTCGACGACCTGCGCCGCTCGATCATGGACGTCCTCATGGGGCTCCCGCACGAGCTAGCCGCCTACCCCGGGCACAGCGAGGAGACGACCATCGGCCGCGAGTGGGACGAGAACCCGTTCGTCCGCGTCTGGCGCGGAGTCGAGCCCGAGGGGACGGAGCGCTGTCACGTCGGCGTCGCGCAGGCGACGCTCGTCGCCTGGAGCAACGACTACGACGGCGGCGGCAAGGCGTGGGTTCGCTTCGACGACCGGCGCGATGCGATCGTCGGCGGGTCGCGGGTGAGGAGGTAGGCGTGGTCTTCATCGCCTCCGACGAGATCGAGCGCTACGCCGAGGCGCACACGACGGCGCCCTCCGGCCTGCTCCGGCGGCTCGCCGCCGAGACGCAGGCGGAGCTGCGCTCGCCGGTGATGCTCTCGGGCGCCGTCGCCGGCCGCCTCCTCGAGTTCATCGTCTTCGCGCTCCGGCCCGAGCGGGTGCTCGAGCTCGGCACCTACAGCGGTTACTCGGCCGTCTTCATGGCCGGCGTCCTGCCCGCGGGCGGACACATCGACAGCTGCGAGCTCGACGAGAAGCACGCCGAGGTGGCGCGCCGCTATCTCGACGAGGCGGGGCTCGGCGACCGGGTCACCATCCACGTCGGGCCCGCGCTCGAGACGATCGGTCGGCTCGAGGGCAAGTACGACCTCATCTTCGTCGACGCGGACAAGGTCAACTACCCCGCCTACTACGACGCGGTGAAGCCCCGGCTCTCCGAGCGGGGGCTGATGGTGCTCGACAACACGCTCTGGGCGGGCCGCGTGGCCGAGCCGGACGGCTCGGCCGAGACGCAGATGTTCGTCGAGCTGAACGAGCGCATCGCCTCGGACCCCGAGGTAGTGGCGGTCGTCCTGACCGTCCGCGACGGGATCACGCTCGTCCGCAGGGCATGATCAGGGGAGGACGGCCGCCTTCAGCAGGTCGCGCGGCGGGTCGGCGAAGAGGGCACCGACCTGCTCGAGCCCGACCCGGTGCGTGACGAGCCGCTCCCATGGATGGGCGCCGCTCGCGAGGAAGGCGAGCGCGGCCCGGACGTGACGCGGGGCGTGGTGGAAGGCGCCGCGGAGCGTCAGCTCCTCGTAGTGGAGCCGGAACGTGTCGACGGCGATCTCGCGGCCGCCGAAGAAGAGGACGGTCCCGCCCGGGCGGACGAGCTCGACGGCGTCCCGCCAGGCCTCGGCGGTGCCGACCGCCTCGACTATGACGTCCGCGCCGCGCCCCTCACCCGGCCCGGCGCCGAAGTCCCGCGCGAGCTCCCGCCGCTCCGGCCGGCCGCCGACGGAGACGACGCGGGCGCCCGCGTCCCTCGCCGCGGCGCAGAGCATGAGCCCGATCGGCCCGGGGCCGAGGATCGCGACCGTCTGACCCTCCTCGACCTCGGCCCGCTCGATCCCGTGCAGGCAGCAGGCGAGCGGCTCCACCATCGCGGCCACCTCGGGAGCGAGGCGGGGCGGGACTGGGAGGAGGTTGCGCTCGGCGATCCGGCGCGGGACGAGCAGGAGTTCGGCGTAGGCGCCGTTCAGGAACGGGCGCAGGTTCTCGCAGAGCGTCTCCTCGCCGCGCCGACAGGCCGCGCACTCCCCGCACGGCGCCGAATTGGCGGCGACCACGCGGCGGCCGGTGGCCACGTCGATCCCGCAGAACTCGTGGCCGAACGGGCTCGGCAGCTCCGCGAGGAGGAGCGGGTGGCCGCGGCGGAACGCCTTCGCGTCGGTCCCGTCGGTCAGGGCCACCTCCACCTCGACGAGGACGTCGCCCGGCCCCGGCTCGGGCCGCGGCACGTCGTCGACGCGCAGGTCGCCGGGGCCGTGGTAGCGGAGCGCCCTCACGGCGTGAAGACCACCTTCACCGCCTCGTGGCTCCGGTAGAGGTCGAGCCCCTCCGCGAAGCGCTCCAGCGGGAGCGTGACGGCGGGGATCGGCTCGAGGGTGGGAAGGAGCGCGATCGCCTCCCGCATCGCGGCCGGGGTGGCCGAGCAGGAGCCGACGACGGTGAGCTCGCGGCGGAGGATGCGCTCGAAGTCGAGGGGGGCGGGGTCGACGAGCCAGGAGAAGACGAGCAGCGTGCCGCCAGGCTCGAGTGCGGCGAGCGCGTCCCCGAGGCCGGCGTGGGCGCAGAGGACGGCCGCGTCCACCCCGCCGCTCGCGGGCTCCGCCCCGTAGCCGAGCGCGAGCTCGAGCCGGTGCGGGAGCGGGTCGGCGGCGAGCACCTCGTCTCCGCGCCGGGCGAGGGCCTGCGTGAAGAGGAGCCCCGCGAACCCGCAGCCGACGACGAGCACGCGTCCGCGCGGAAGCCGCTCGACCGCGCGGAGCACGCAGGCGAGCGGCTCCGCGTACGTCCCGGTGCCGTCGTCGACCTCATTCGGGAGCGGCATCGTCGCCGTCGAGCGCGCCCGCTCGGCGAAGCCGCCCGGCACGATCGTCGCCTCGGAGAATCGCTCGCAGGTCGTCTCGTGTCCTGCCGCGCAGCGCTCGCACTCCCCGCACGGGAGGTGGTGGACGAGGACGACGCGCCGGCCCTCGGCGTCAACCGCCACCACCTCGTGCCCGAGCACGGTCCCGGCGAGAGCGCGGCCGAGCTTCTGCACGTCCGTGCCGCAGAGCCCGCAGGCGCGGACGGCGACGAGCTCCCCGGGGCCTTCGGGCTCGGGGAGCTCTGCGAGCGCCGGCTGGCCGGCGCCGTCGAGGACGACGGCCCGCATGTCGCAATCGTAGGCGGGGAGGAGGGTGCGGAGACGGAGTCGGGCGGCCGCCTCCGCACCCTCCCGGGCCTCAGCTCGCAGCGAGGCCGATGGTGCCGGCGGGAAGCCCGCCGATCGCTCCGATGGACTGGAGGCTGCCGTTGCCCCTGACGCGGAATCCCTGAATCTCGGGGACGCCGCTGTTCAGCGAGTAGAGGAGCTTGCTGTTCTTGGCGAGGGCCATGTCGAGCGGGCCCGCGCCGGTGTCCGCCGTCTTGCCGTCCGCGTCGAGCAGCGTCAGCGAGCCGTCGTGCGCGATCCGGAAGCCGGAGATCGAGTTGCTGCCGGTGTTCGTCGTGTACGTGTAGCGGCCGTTCTTGGTGACGACGACCCAGCACGCCGCCGTCTCGGTCGTGGCCGCGTTCGGCGTGATCGGCGCGATCGTGCCGTTCCGGGCGAGGCTGTACGACGAGAGGACGCTCGCGTCGGGAGCGCCGCCGTAGGCCTCGGACACGATCAGGCGACCTCGCTTGTCGAACGCGAAGCCGAAGGGCGTCACGCCCGCCGAGGGCTGGGCGTTCGGCTGGCCCGCGTAGCCGTGGCGCACCTTGTAGGTCACGATCATGTTCGTCGCCTTCTCGGTGACGGCCAGGAACTTGCCGTTCGGACTGAACTGGACCTGCGCCGGGTCGGGCTGATCGGCGCTCAGCGGCCGGCTCGACCCGTGCAGCGGGACGAGGTGCCCCCAGAGCGCGAGGAAGCCCTTGATGTTCGCCGGGTGCGAGGCGTCGCCGGCGTTGAGGACGTAGAGCACCTTGCCGTGCACCGTCACGCTGATCGGCCGGACGCCGCCCGAGGGGTCGACGTCGGTCAGCCGCACCTTGCCGCGGCGGTTCACGCGCAGCATCGAGATCGTGTCGTCGCCCGCGTTCACGGCGAAGAGCCGGCTGTGGTCGAGGACGATCGCGCCCTGCGAGCCGAGCCCGGCGCCTGTACCGAGCCCGCCGGTTGCGACGGTGCCGCGCGGCTTCAGCTTGCCGTTGCCGGCCCGCTTGAAGACGGCGACGGCGTTCCCCGACGCCTGGTTCGTGAGCGTGTAGACGGCACCCTTGGCCTTGCCTCGGTGCTTGTGGGCCTTGCCGCCGCCGTGGGCCAGGGCGGGTGCGGCCAGGAGGAGGGCCGTCACGGCCACGAGCGCCGCGACGACCAGAGTCTTGGAGCTGTGCATCCCGTCTCTCCTTTCGTTGGAGCCGCCGGGACGCTACGACCCAAACCTTGCGTGGCGGTTGCACCGTCCTTAGAAGAGGCTTAACGCGTCCTGCACGCCGCTAGACTGTGACCCGCGCGGGGCTATAGCTCAGCTGGGAGAGCGCCTGGATCGCACCCAGGAGGTCGCCGGTTCGAGTCCGGCTAGCTCCATAGGCGATGTGCAGGGATTTTCAGAGGCGGCCCGAGAGGGCCGCCTCTTGCTTGCAACCCATACGCAACCCGGACGCGCACGACTGTGGCTACGAATGCACCCAGGCGATTCGTGGAGAATCGTGGCTCGGGCGTGCGCTTCGGCCAGCGTCGACGCGCGGCGTCGTCGGATTTCAGGCGACAGCCGTGGCGCGTTCCACGTAGACGCCGGGCCCGGAGGGCTCGGGAAGGGGCTCACCGTCCTCGGTGAGCCCCTCGATGTGGAAGGCGATCGCCGTGCGCATTTCTTGCTCGACCTCCTCGAGCGTGTCGCCCGTCGCCGCGCAGCCTGGCAGATCCGGCGACCAAGCCGAGTAGTTGGACGGTGGCCCGCCCTCGATAAGGATCAGGTAGCGCTTGGCCCGTTCCGTGTAGTCGCTCATCGCCTCAAGCCTGCCTGACGAAGGATGCTGGCCGCCGTCTTGGGGTGCAAGTCGTCGGAGGGTTTGCCGGCGACCGTGACGCGACCGGGCTTCTCGGAGTGCTTGAGCTGCCTGTGGCTTCCTCGCATCGCCACGACCTCCCAGCCGTCTTCCGCCAGAAGCCGCAGGACCTCGCGGACCTTCACCGGCCGAACGCGACACCCGCGCCGCGGCCGCTCTCCACGAGGCGGTCGAGCGCCGGGCCAACGTCGGCGAATGCATCCGGGAAGAGGTGGCCGTAGGTATTGAGAGTGACGTTGATCGACGTGTGGCCGAGCTGCGACTGGAGGAGCTTCGGATGGGCGCCGGCAGCGACCATGAGCGCCGCGTAGGTGTGCCGGAGGTCGTGGAAGCGGAGTGGCGCGAGCTTGGCGCGCCGGACGGCCGGCCGGAAGACGCGCGCCATGAAGTTGTCCTTGCGCCAGACTGAGCCGCCGCGCGTCGGGAAGACGAGCCCGAGCTCGTTGGGCACGCGGGCAAGCAGCTGGCCCCGCAGGATCCGAACCGCCTCGGTCGAGAGGCGGATCTGGCGTTTGCCGGCGCTCGTCTCGTCGGGACGATCCGTCCGTCGCGTGCTCCCGCCTCGACAAGTACCAGCCCGCTCGCGAGGTCGACCGCCCGGTCACGTAGCGCGAAGAGCTCGCCTTGCCGTAGGCCCGAGAGACACGCAAAGCGGATGAGGTTTCCGTAGGGCTCGACGGTCTCCGAGGCCAGGAGCTCGACCTCGCGCCACTCGAGGAAGCGCATCTCGGCACGCTCGCGCCGCGGTGGCCGGACGCGGAGGACCATCTCGTCGACCACCTGGCCGCGCTCGCGTGCGTTGCGGAGGATCATCTTCAGCGTGTCGAGCATCAGCTCGGCCGCGCGGGGCGCACGCCGGGCGACCGCGAAGACGTGGTCCTCGACGTCGGCTGCGCGGATGGTCTCGAGGTGCCAGTCGTCGAAGACGGCCAAGTGTTTGAGCGAGCAGCGGCAGCTGGCGAGCGTCGCCGGGCGGACGCGCTGGCTGTAGCGCTCGAGCCAGCCCTCGGTGAACTCGGCGAACGTCTGCGGGCCGGAGGGATAGAGGGAGCCGAGCGCGACCCGCCGATTGATCTCGTCGCGCAGGAGCTCGGCGTCGCGCTTGCGCGGCCCGACCGTCTGCCAGCGGTACCTGCCGTCGGGGAGCGGCTGCTTCACCGCCCACGAGTTGCCCCGCTTAACGATGCAGGTCTTCTTCCTCGATCGGCCCACCGTACGCGCGCCTCCGGACGGCCGGCTCATTCCTCGAACAGCCTCGGCTGCGAGCCGTCACCGCGCCTCGTCTCGGCCCGACGTGTCTGTTTCCGGCCCGGCTCGCGTCGAGCCAGGTGCCCGCGCTCCGGCTGGCGGTGCTCGGCGATCCACCGGCGTATCTCGTCGCGGTCGAAGCGGCGGGTGCCGCCGATCTTGTAGCTGGGCAGCCGGCCGCTGGCGGCTTGGTCGTAGACCCAGTTCTCGTGCACCCCGAGCAGCTCGGCGACCTGGCGGGCGGTCATCATGGACTCCATCGCTGCTCCTTCCCCGGATCGAGGGCAGAGCGTAGCATAAATGCGTTCGACTGTGCTAACGCTTCCGAGCGATAGAATGCCGACATGCGTGGTGGCGAGCTGATCCGGGAGGCACGAACCCGGGCGGGCCTTACTCAGGCCGACCTTTCGGAGCGGACCGGCCGCGACCGCTCGGTGATCGCTCGCTGGGAGCAAGGCCTCGATCTCGCCCCCGGTGGAGAGCCTGCTCGCCTGCGTGCATGCCTGCGGCTACGACCTGCCGCTCGTCGCTGGTACCGCTCGACGAGAGCGCCGACCGGGAGCTGCACGACGCGCTGATGGCGACGCCGAGCGAGCGCGTCGCGCGCATGCTCGAGCAGCTCGGGCAGAGTCGAGCCCGGAAGGGACGCTGAGGGGAGGATCGTGGCGGATCGGGCTTCCTCGGTTCGACCCGTACGAGCTCCTCCGCGCGCTTCAGGCCAACCACGTCAGCTTCGTCGTGATCGGCGCCTTCGCCCGAGTGATCCACGGAACCGGCGAGGTCACCGACGGGCTCGACATCACGCCGTCCTTCCGCGGGCGACAACCTGGCGCGGCTGGAGAAGGCACTCGGCGAGCTCGACGCCAGCCGCCGCGACCGAAAGCCGCTCGACCTCGGGAACGGCCGCGAGCCGGTGATCGAGCTGGACACGCGCGCCGGCGAGCTCAAGCTCGTCCCCGAGCCGGCCGGCAGCGCAGCGGCTACGACGACCTCCGCCGCCACGCAAGCCGCGAGCCCCTCGGCCGAGGCCTGCGCCCCCAGGTCGCCTCCCCCGGCGACCTCGCCCGCATGCTCGGCGCGCTCGAGCGCGACGACGACATCCCCACGCCTGCTTCGCCTCCGCCGCCTCATCGAACCTCGACCGCGAACTCAGCCGCAGCCGCGGACTCGACCTCGGCCTCTGAGTCAGCCACTCCGAAGCCCGTCCGCCTACAGCAACAAGCCCCAATAGCCAGCCGGGCACAGATGCATCCAGATGCAAATACGGGTTATGGTTCGTGTATGCTGTACGGATGTCGCGCCGCCGCCAGCACCGACGAGCCGCGAAGGAACACCGCCACGAGGAGCCGCAGGCGATCGTCCGCGAAGCGACCCGTGTCGAGCGGCTCGCGTACACCCGCACGCAGGCGGCCGAGGCGCTCGGCATCAGTCGCTCGACCTTCAACCGCAGCGTTCTTCCATACATCGAGACCGTCGAAATGCCGTGGGGCGCCCGCTTGATTCCAGCAGACGAGCTCGAGCGACTCGTCGCCGAGCGGCGACGGCCTCCGCGTGAGCACCCGCGCGCGTCACCTTCACCAGGACGACCCGCCGCCGTGCCGTCTCAGGTCGTCGACCGCATCCGCGCCGAACACGCCGCCGGCAAGAGCCTCGCGCAAATCGCCCGCGACCTCAACGCGAGCGGAACACCGACCTCGCACGGCGGCCGCCAATGGTGGCCATCGACAGTCCGATCCGTCCTACTCAGCGCGGCGAACGCCACGTCCGGTGAGAGCCCGCATCTAGATGCAGCTGCGCCTCGGCTGCTGTCGCCATGCTCCAGTCGAACGGTCGATGTCAATGCCTGTGGCTCGCGGCGCATACGAAGCCAGGAAGGTTCTTCGCCCGTTGTGCGCCCCGTCTAGACAACCCTCAGTGGAGGGCCCAGATAGGGCAGGGCTGACTTTTCCGGCGTCGGAAGGACAGGCGCCAGGAACCGCTTCAGCTCACGAAGCTCGTGGTCTGAGAAGTCGTCGATGCTCGAACTGAGCTGCACATAGGCTAAGGGTCCTCGCTTGGTCGAAAGGTCCTCGACGACTGCGCAGGGCGCATCGAGCTTGATTCGCTCCATACCACCGAGGCGCTCGATGTGTCCAGGTCCAGAGAAAGTTTCCCCAGTAGTATCCGCGAAGCAATTCACGGCATTGACGACGGCCGGTGAGCCAGTACCGCCCGATGCTTGCTTCGTACGGGGACTCTCTAGGGCCTGCGTGATCGATCGTCAGGAAGCCGGTCGCGGCGTCGAGCACGAGTGCGGCTTGCTTCGCTTCCTGCGTCCAAGAGCTCTCGAGCCTAGGATCCAGAATGGCTCCGAGAAGCGGGCGGCCGACAGTAACGACGAGCGCATGTGCGGCTCCCTCAAACTCAACGCCCGCCAGATCGACCTCGACTAGGAACCCACCAACCTCGCTCTCTGGAAGGCCAAGGCCATCGTTGAAGTGTCCGAGAAACCGAAACGTGCGCAGCCGCCCGCCAGCAAGTTCGTGAACAAAATAGTCCCAGTTGCGCTCGCTCCAATCGAGAGTGATCTCGTTTCCGTTGAGATCCTCCCCGCCCATTCCGATCCAATACCCGAATGCTTGATCAAACCTGAGCTGACGGCCGTCGGCCCATCGCATGAAGGGGCGCTCGACGAGAGGACGCGCTCTCTTAACGCACTCGGATAGCGCGCTTCCCTTTTCTTGAAGGTCGGCAAATGTGTTCAGCTGGAGCGACAGGCCGCGTGCGGGCGTCCCCTGTTCGAACTCGAGCCTCACCTGGTCTCCTGTTCGAACTCTAGCCTCACCTGATTAGAGCAGGCCTGAGCCACACCGGAACGGGAACGCGGCCACGAGTGAAGTACCAGGACGCAGCCAGAGCGGTTGTATAGGCGCCGCCTTTCAACCCTTCCTTCACATTGAAGAACGGGCGATCTCGGACACCTTCAGGTTGAGGGAGGGTCACTGGGCTCGGCACCGGCTCCGGGACATTCCCAAAGGCGCGATACAGGCGTAGACCCGCACCACCCTCAAACAGTTCGCCGGAGCGCACAATGAGACAGACGCCGGGGAAGGCAGAGATCCTGCCACTGGCGAGGTTCGGTCCGGGCTGCGCATCAACTCCGAGGCGGCGGAGCACCGCGATGTAACGGTCAAGCTGGTTGCGGCCGAGCGCCACCCCGCGCGCGTTGTCCGGCTTTACTTCGTAGACGAACGCCTTCTCCGAGGTAACCCACCAAATGACATCGGGATAGCCGGAGGGACTGGTCGTCCCCGCCGGGCGCTCGACCCTGGAGCCGCCGACCCCGGCGGTGACTCCTTGACTACGGCGCGCCTAGCAACTCACAGCCGCCGTCAGAAGTCAAGCGCGGCTCCCGGGGCTGTCGCCTGGACCTGCTCGGAGCGAGAAGCTCGAGCAGACGATCCCAGAGGCCGCACGGGGTCAGCTCCACCTCAGTCGTCGCCCCCAACGCCAGACGTGCGCGTACGGTGCGCGTACGAGTTTGCCGCCAGAGGGCGTGTCTTGTACACGTTCGTTGCAGGCTCAGGACACGGTCGTTGCAGCGGCCTTCCGGCCGTGCCCTATCGGGGCGTTGGCGAAGACGGCAACACCACCCTTGACTTGCAACCCATATGCAACCCCGCCGCTCAGGCAGGCGGGTGGAAAGGGATGATCGCGCCGGATGAAATCGATAGGGAAAGTCCTGTAAACAGAACCTTTCCGTGGAGTATGGGGCTCACGCGGGAGCCCGTCGATCATGGATCGCACCCAGGAGGTCGCCGGTTCGAGCCCGGCTAGCTCCATGACGAAAGGCCCGCAAAGCGGGCCTTTCTGTGGAGCAAGGCGGGGAAGCTGGCGGCACCGTCCGAGCAATCCCGTTGGAGTTCCTCCTCCGAGCGGGCGGAGACGGTCACGTAGCCGGCCGCCGCCGGGGTCGTAGGTACGGCGTCGTGATCTCCTACGGCGTCATCGACGCTCGGATCGACCAGATTGTCGAGTTCTTCGCGTCCGCTTCCGATGCTCAGCGGTCATGGAGGAGTGCCTCCGTGGCGAGCCAACCTGGGCAGAGATCCTGTCCGTGATCGAGTTCGAGACGGCTGCGAACAGAAGCGTCGCGGCCCGGCAGCGGCGTGAAGGACCGTGAATCCGGGGTTGCTGTAGGAGCATCGGTGCTTTCGGTTGCCCTTGCGGTTCTTGAGCGTCGCTCGGTCGCGGGCGTCCGGCGATTGCTTGCCGGTAGGCTCCGACCGAAACGACCACCGTCATACCTGGGGGTAGCGAATGGCACTGGCAATGGGGACGATCAAGCTGACGCCGGAGGCGACCCGAGATCTGATCGCAGAGGGACCGGTCCAACGGGCGGCCTACTTCGACTCCTGGGTGCAGGGCCTGGGCGGGAAGCTGCTGGGCTACTACTTCGCCGAGAACAGCGAGATCGACATCGTCACCTTGATGGAGCTGCCTGACGAGATGCGGGCGAGCGCCGCACGGTCCATGGCGACCTGGGCTTCGAACTGGTCGACCGGGATGTCCCGGCACCTGGAGGTGACCTGGCTTGCAACGCCGGAGGAGCTCGCCGCCGGCCTCGGCGCCACCGCCAAGATCGCCACGCCCGGCCGCGAGTAGCGCGCGGCGAGGTCACGCAGGCATGCCCAGAGACGAGGAACTAGCTTCATGAAATACACGAGGCTTCGCAACGATTCTGAGGGCCACGCCCACTTCGTCGAAGAAGAACCTGCCTTCGAACCGATCTAGACGGCCCAGGCGCGCCACCGATCGGCATGCTCCGATTGGCAGCTCGGGAGTGAGCCCTGGTCGGCTTCCAGCGGGATGGGAAACCGACCACCACCCCACGCCGCAGGTCGAGTGGTGGGTCCAGACCGCGGGCGAAGTTGAGGTCACCCCGAAGGGCGGCGAGCCGAGAGTGCTACGGCCCGGAGATGTCTATTGCTTTAAGAACACGGCCGGCGAGGGCCACAAGATCCGGGTCCTCGGCGACGTCGATGTCCTCGGCGTCTTCTTTCTGCCACAGGGCTAGCCCCACGCCCCTATGCCACGCCGCCATTCGCTCGATTTGGCGCCGCGAGGACGCACGGATTCGAACCGCTGGGTGAGCGGGTGATGCCCTGCTGCCCCCACGGCCGGGGGGCCGGATCCCGCCTGCGACCGGCGAGCGGACGGACCTCAATCGAGGCGAAAGCCACGCTCCTATCAGGCCACGCTCGACGGTCTCGGACGGCGGCGGCGACACAACGCTGGACAGTCAGCCCTCGGGCGACATTGGGAATCGAGTCAGCCGCCGCCGCCCGAGCCTGCGTCGCTCACCGGACGCCACCACCCAGCGAGAATGACATTGAGTTCGCGAATGCTCCACGAGGGTGTGAGTAGGTCTTGGGGGCTTCAACCGTGCGGTGCGGGCGTCGATGACGGCGACGTCGACCTCGGCTCCGCGCACCGGGTTGAAGGCCGGCGTCGTGGAGCCAGGCGAGGAGGTCGTCGAGGGTGCCGGAGAACGAGCGCCGCGGTCGCTTCGGGGGCTCCAGCGCGTCCGCGAAGCAACTGGCGCCTGGTGAGGTCCCAAGCGGACGGCCAGTGTGTCCCCGCTAACAGAAGTCGATCCTGCCCGATCGGAAGTAGATTCCGGGTCTCACTCGACTTGCGATCGGAAGGAAGAGCGGATGGACGAGCCTGAAGCCAACGTGGAGGTGGCCCGCAAGCTGTACGAGGCATTCGAGCAGGGGGATGTCGACGCCCTCACGGCGGTGCTCGATCCGCAGGTCGACTGGGAGCTTGTGGGGCCGACCGAGATTCCTTACTTCGGCGACTACCGCGGCACCGAGGAGGTGCGCCGCTTCCTCGGGCTGCTCGGGAGTCATTGCCAGGTGGAGCAGTTCGAGGTTCAGTCGTTGATCGAGACCGAGCGAGGGGCGCTCGCCGAGGGTCGCGAGCGCGGCCGCTTCACGGGCCATCCGCTCGCGTACGAGATGCGCTGGTGTCACGTGCTCGAGATCGACGGCGGGCGGATCACGCGGTTCACCGATCACCTCGACACGGCACCGATGATCGAAGCCTGGCGAAGCTGAGCCCGCTGCGGTTGCTCAGGGCTCCAGCACAGGGCGGAGCCTCTCGCACAACCGGTGTCGGGCCGATGGGAGGCGATCGGTTGCACGAGTCGTCGGGGACGAGCAGGATTGCGTCATGCGTCTCGCGCTCGGCTTGGCGCTTCGCGCACAGGAAAGGCCACGTTACCTCGGGCACGACTCAAGGAGGATTTGATGAGGCTCTACCTACGCTTCACCGCGTTCCAGACGTACACGGACTCAGCGGACATCGACCGCCTTCGGGCCAAGGTCGGCGGGAAGGTGCAGGAGTGGCAGCAGGCGGGGAAGCTCGAGACGGGTGGGATCTTCGCCGGCAACCGCGCGGGCTTTGTGGTGCTCAACGTCGCTTCCGAGGACGAATACTTCGAGTTGCTCGGCGACCTCGCGGACTTCGCCGTCGTGGAGACCCACCCGCTCGTCTCCTTCGAGACGCTTGGCAAGTTCTTCACAGAGCATCCTCCGAGCTGACGGTAACGAGGTCGTCACCTGCGACAGCCTCGGCGACCACCTGGAGATCGGCGTCCCCGTCGAGACCAACGCGCTCAACGAGGACGGGCTCGGTGAGCGCGAGTGGCCACCGTGGGGAGTAGCGCCCCTCCGCCAGGGAGAACGACTTCGGCGAGGGAGAGCCCAGGCGCGGTCGGGCGAACGGTAAGCCGGGTGTTGTCGTACCGGCGGGCCACAGAGTGTTGGAGAAGGTGTTGGAGTGGCCCGGCAGTGGCGAGAGCTGGCTCAACCATGCGGTTTGCGGAAACCGCTGTCTTGCGGCGGTTCCATGGAGCTAGCCGGACTCGAACCGGCGACCTCCCGGGTGCGATCCACTCACCTACCTAGTTACTCGGCGCATCGGCCCTTCCACAACCGCAAGGCCGCGACGGTCTCCTCGCTGCCCGTCTAGTTTCCCGTGGCGACGAGGCTCGGCGAGGGGCGGACGACGCGTTCGACGATGCCGCCTTCGACGCTCGGGATCCGGCTCGAGGCTCCTCCGCGAGCGACCCGCAGGATCGTGATCGGCGACTCCGTGATGTCGCCGTTCTCGTCGAAGCGGAAGGAGCCGAGCAGGCCGTCGTCGACGCGGGTGGCAAACAGGGCTTCGAGGATCGAGTCGCGCGTGCCGTCCGAGCGGGCGATCGCATCCAGCAAGACCTCGGCCGCCTGCGCGGCGTAGACGGTGGAGGGGTCGATCTCCGCGCCCGCCTGCATCTCCGCGAAGCGACGCACGAAGTGCGCTCCCGCGGGTGGAAGCCGTTCGGTGACGGCCCCGCCGAGGCTCACGTAGACGCCGCGCGCGGCTCTTCCCGCCCGCGCGACGAGAAGTGGGAGCGGCGTCAGGCCGTCAGGAGCGAGGAGGTCGACCGAAGGCCCGAGACGAGCGCGCAGGTTGCGGACGACCCTGGCGGCGTTCGTGTCGAGCAAGCCGCCGATGAACACCGCCTCGGCTGAGAGACGCTTGACGCGGAAGCCGGAGCGTGTCGGAGTCGCATCGTCAAGTCCTGTGGGCCTTCGGGTTCGCAGGACTTGGCGCTTTTGCGGAGCCGTGGTGTGGGCCACGGGCACGCTGTCCGCCCGGCTCTCGAGCGGGTAGGGATCCTCTCGCCTTCGCGCAGCACGGCCAACGCCGACCCCCTGCCTGCAGAGGGCGTCAAGTGTTCCCTCACGTTCCCTGTCCCACTGGCGAACGGGCCGCAGAGTGCTGCGGAAGGATGGTTGCTGAGTCCTGCTCCGGAGGCGGGGCGGAAGTCATCGTGATCCGAACCACGTGGTCAGCGCGTCGCGCAATCCGGTGTCCGTGCCGTCGCCCACCCAGGCCACGTACCCATCGGGTCGGATGAGAACAGCAGCCGGGGCTTCGACCTGGCCCAGGACCGGAAGCTCCCAGTCGCCGTCGCAGTCGGCGTCGATCGCCCGCACTCGGTCTGACCATGGGGAGGTGTCGCAAGCCCAGGGCTTGTCGAGGTTCACCAGGACCGCGCGGGCGTCGTGGAGGAAGGCGAATACTCGCTCCGCGCCCTGGGCGGTGACGAGATCCTGATCGGGCATGCGGCGCCCGAGCAGCGGGTGTCCGTCTCCGAGGTCGTAGTGGATGTCGAGACCGGAAAGCATCGCGGCGATGCGCCTGCGCGGCTCGTCCATGCTCAGCAGCTCGGCCATGGCGTCGCGGAGGGCCTGGTGGCGGTCGTCGGGGCTGCTGAGCGCGACTTGCGCCATGGTGTTGTGCAACACCCGGGCACCGACCGGATGCCGCTCGGCGTGGTAGGTGTCCAGGAGGCTCTCTGGCGATGTCCCGTTGACCACCTGGGCCAGCTTCCATCCCAGGTTCACGGCATCCTGGACGCCGGTGTTGAGGCCCTGGCCGCCCTGCGGGGGGTGCACGTGTGCGGCGTCCCCGGCGAGCAGAACACGACCCTCGCGGTAGGACTCCGCCTGCCGGGTCATGTCGGTGAACCGGGAGATCCAGGTGGGGCTGTGCGCCCCGTAGTCCGTCCCGTAGGCGTCGATGAGCGCCTCGCCGAGATCCTGCAGGGTGGGCTCGCCGGCGTTCTCGTCGGGCTGCTCCTTCAGCACGACCCGGTACGGCCCTCCGCCCTCCGACCGGTTGACGGGGCCGATGCCGCCACCTTCGGGGCGCATGCCGATCTCTGGCTCCTCGTCCATCTCGACCTCGGCGATCAGCCAGCTGGTCGTCGCATCCCAGCCAGCGAACTCGATCCCGGCCGTCTTTCGGACCACACTGCGCCCTCCGTCGCACCCGACGAGGTAGTCCGCTCGCAGCGACTGGCCGTCGGACAGCTCGACGTCGACACCGGTCTCGTCCTGGGCGAAGCCCGTCACCTCACGTTCGCGAGCGATCGGCACCCCCAGCTCGCCGACCCAGGCCGCCAGTATGCGCTCGAAGTGGCTCTGCCAAAGCGCGAGCCCGTAGTTGTGGCGGGTGGGGAAGTCGCTGATGTCCAACGGGATCCCCGCGAAGGCCTGGACCTGCATCGCCTGCCCCTCCGCGAGGAACCGATCGGAGATGCCGCGCTGATCGAGCACCTCGATGGTGCGCGAGTGCAGACCGCCGGCGCGCGAGCTTTCGACCTCCTGGCTGGCGCGCCGCTCGACGATCGCAACGTCGACCCCCGCCAGCGTCAGCTCGCCTGCCAACATCAGCCCGGTCGGACCGCCGCCTGCGATCACCACCGCATGCCCGGTCAAAGCCAGACTCCGGCCGGACACGTCAACGACGGCACACGCATGTCGCTCCTCCCATCTCGTCGGCGCCGGCTTTCGGCCGGTGATTATGCGGCACGACCCGGGGCTTGCCGCAAGCCCCCTGTGCGGATTAATCTGGAGGTGGAGAGGAGCGGGTAACGGTGGTGAGCGCGCTCAGCTGGAAGTCGAACGTGTCCGCTCCTTCCTCGACGCACGACTCGAGTCGCCGGTACAGCTCCCTCGAGTGCCGGGCCGGTGGCCGCGAGGCCCGCTTCCAGGCTGGGCTCGACACTCACCGGCGACCGCCGTGGCTCCCCGGACAAGGTCCGGAATACCCAGGCGGTCGCCGGTTCTGGTCGTTTTAAGCCGCAGGACTCCGAGAGGTTGCTGTACGTCAGCAGCGAGACCACGAGGCCGCTCTCGCCGAGGAACTGCCGCGAGCCGGGATCGCCGAGAGAGCGCCCGCCCGGCCGGGCCCTCCTAGTAGCCGTCGTCTGAGCTCTCGCCTCCCCCGTCCTCGACCGCCATGCCGTCCGGCGAGAGGACGTACCACTCGGCGCCGAAGCCGTCGACACCCTGACCGTTCGTGTCGCCCGGAGCCGTGTCCTTGACGAAGAAGTAGAGCGGATATCCGCCGTACGTCACCTGCGTGCTTCCGTCGGTCCGTTCCGTCGTGCCGAGCTTCGAGGCATCGACACCGTCTCCCGCCTGCGGCTCGCCACTCGTCGTCAGCGGCGGCCAGGCTCCGGCGCACTCGTCGTAGCAGGTGCTCTCGCTGCCCGTGTCCTGCTCGAAGAGATAGAGGGTCATGCCGTCGTTCGAGACGAGGATCGTGCCGAGTCCCGTGTCGCTCACGTCCACGGTCGCGCCCTCCGCGGCGGGCGCTGCCCCGGTCGCCGCCTCGGCGTTGCCTCCGTTGTCGTCCGATCCTCCTCCGCAGGCGGTCGCGGCGAGCACGACAGCCGCCATGGGGGCGATGAGCCAGGCTCGTCCCGTCATTTTGCGTCTCCTTCCCTCTGCTTTCGATCGTCTTCTCTGGGTAGGGAAACCGACGGGTTCTGGATTCCTGCAACCGCAGAGACGTCGTCGCCTCGCATGAAGGCCGGCGGGGAGATCGCCGGGGCTAGACTCGCGTTGGAATGCCTCTCTCCGGAGATTCCGGCATTCGGCTCGCGGAGTTGGTCGCCGCTCTCTCCCGCGGGGCGGATCTGGGCCTCGGGCAGCCCATGGAGCAACGTCCTCCGCCAGTCCCTGATCGCCCTGCGGCTCGCCGACCGCCTGGGACTGGACGAGTCGGCGCGGGCCGCCCTCTACTACGTGTCGCTGCTCGCCTGGGTCGGCTGCCACGTGGACGCCTACGAGCAGGCCAGGCGATTCGGCGACGACGTCGCGCTGAAGGCCGACTTCCGCACGGTCGACCGGGCGGGGGCCGCGTTCGTGCTGCGGCACCTGGCCGCCGGGAAGCCGGTGGCCGAGCGGGCTCGGGTCGGCGTGGCCTTCCTGGCCGAGGGGCGCCAGGCCGCGGCGAGCATCCTCGAGAACCACTGGCGGGCGGCCGACGCGCTTGCGGCGCAGCTCGGCCTGGGGCAGGAGGTCCGCGACGGCCTGGCGCAGACGTTCGAGCGCTGGGACGGGAGGGGGACGCCCGGCGAGGCGTCCGGGGACGGCATCTCGGTCGCCTCGCGGCTCGTGAGCCTGGCCGACGTGGCGGAGGTCTACCATCGCGCCGGGGGCGTCGAGGCCGCCGTCGCCGTCGCCCGCGAGCGCAGGGGAACCCAGTTCGACCCGGCCCTCGTCGACCTCTTCTGCGCCGAGGCTCCACGGGTCTTCGCCGGTGTCGAGGCCGCCACGACCTGGGACGCCGTCATCGCGGCTGCGCCGGCGCTCGACGCAGCCCTCTCGGATCAGGAGGCCGATCGCGCCCTCGCGGCCGTCGCTGGTTTCATCGACCTCAAGTCGCCGTACACGCTGGGCCATTCCGTCGGCGTCGCCGAGCTCACCGCCGCGGCGGGCGGATCGCGGACACGATCGACGTCGCAGGAACCGCCGGCTCCCGTGCCTCGACGTCCTGCCGCTACTCGGTCGCCGCCGACGGCCGGGGCACCCTGACCGCCGTGTTCCCCGACGAACCCGCACCCGTTCCGCTGGCGTTCGTGCTCGTCCGCAGGGGCTCGGCCTTCCGGTTCATCCGCGCCGACGGCGTCGTTGCGAGCGGTGTCGCCGAGCGCCAGCAGGGCCGGCACGCGGCCGCCGAGAACGTGGAGGCGCCTGATTGGCCGTGGTCACGTGCCGGCGGGTCCGTCGACATCATCCGGCGACTCGCGCGGAGGCTCCCGCCCTCAGCTCAGGAGTCGATCGCCTTGTCGACGTCGTGGCCGGCGTCGGTGAGCGCCTTCTCGAGCTTGTCGACGTCTCCGGAGTCGACCGCCTTCTTGATCTTCTTCTGCGCCTTGGCGAGCGCGTCCTCGACCCGGTCGGCGTAGAGGTCGTCGACGACCGCGACGACCGCCGAGGATCCCGGAGGCAGAAACTCCTCGAGGTCGACGCCCATCTCCTTCTCCTCGTGCCGCTTGACGAGCGCGCCGACGCCGGCGCCGATGCCGGCGCCGATCGCAGTCGCGAGCAAGAGCGGCGGCGCGAACAGGCCGACGACGAGGCCCCCGACCCCGCCGAGCACCGCGCCGCCGCCGATCTCGCCGCCGCCGTGCTCGTCGACCGTCACGTTGCCCTCCTCGTCGCGACTCACCACGACCGCCCCGACGACCGCGTAGTCGCCCGCTCCCTGCGCGTCCTTCAATGCCTTGAAGTCGTCGGCGGCCTCTCCGGCCTCGGCATACGTCCCCGCCACCAGTACGAGATTGTGCTCGGCCACCTTCGTGCCTCCTTGCTCGGTACGGCCGAAGCGCTCCGGTCCCGCGGATCCTCGGAGGGTGATCGGCCTGGTTCGAGGGCCATCGTATGCGGTTCCGAGGCCCGAAGGGTTCACGAGCTTCGCGGCCGATCGACCGGGTACGCGACCAGCTTCGGCAAGCACCGGACGAGACTGCTTCTCGCGCTCCTGGTCTGGCGAGCGCCTTGATGCTCCCGGCCACCGCGCTGGGCGGCGCGTCGCACGCGAAGTTCGACTTCGAGGGTGTCGCGTTCCCGGACGACACCACGGGCACGATCTCCGTCGGCTCGGAGCAGACCGGCAGCGCAGACACGTTCACGACCTGCGCGTCCCAGGCCGACGACGGCACGTTCCTCGACCACTTCGACGACCGGAACTGAGACCGTCCCCGCTGGACCGCGGCGAGAGTGCGCCCGGTCGCGGCTCAGCTGTTGCCGGCGTTCTCGGAGACGAACGCGGCGACGTCGTCGATCTGTTGCTCGCTCAGCGTGTCCCCGAACGCGGGCATGACGGCGCCGCCGTTCGTGACCTGCCTTACGACCCTGTCGAAGTCCGGCTGAAGATCGTCGAGGTTCGGCCCGGTCGTCCCCGTGCTCCCCGCGGCGGCGAGCGTGTGGCAGCCTCCGCACCCGGCCGAGGCGAAGACCTCCTCTCCGGCGGCGGCGTCTCCGCCGGAGCTCTCCGCCGCGGTCGACGTCGCCGCGGTGGTCGTGTCGGCTGCCGCGCCCCCGCCGTCGTCGTCCCCACCGCAGGCCGCGAGCCCGACGAGCAACGCCATGCAGACGGAGCACAGGATCGAAGTCGCTCGCAACGGTGTCATCGGCGGTCGGCCCTCGCGGGAGTGTACGCCCCCTCGGCCCGACCGGATTGACCGGTCGCGTGCCGAGCCCGCCGCCGACGCTCACCTGCCGCTGCGTCGGCGTGCCGCCGGTGGCCCTCGAGACCCGCGGGCCGGCGGTCGAGCTCGCCGATTCGCCTGCGCTCGCCGTACACGAGGATCGTGTCGCGGGCGTCGATTCGGGCCTCGGCGCCCGGTGCGCCCTCGTAGCCTCCGTGCTCCCGGACGACGCCGAGCACGACCACGCCCTCCTCGCGGAGGGCGAGCTCGCCGAGCGTCCGTCCGGCGAGCCAGTCGCCGGGCTGAACCGCCAGCTCGGCGACCGCGTAGTCGTCGGCGAGGTCGAGGAGGCTGTCGACGTCACGTTGCGGCAGCGTGGTGAAACGTCCGAGCAGGCGGGAGGTCGCCTGGGTCAGCCTCCGGTCGATCCACGCGCTCCGCGTGACGAAGACGAGGAGTAAGAGCCCGACGACGAGCCCGACGATGCGGGACCACTCCGGGCCTGCTGCGCCCCCGCGAAAGCCGAGGATGAGGGTGCCGGCGATGGCGACGAGACCGACGTTGCCGAGCAGCATCAGCATCATCATGACCCGTCGTCTGACGGGATGGTCGACGACGGGCTCCGACTCGCTCGTGGTGAAGCCCGTGCCGGTGAGGGCCGAGCGGGCCTGAAAGCGGGCGGCCTGGCGGGACATGCCGGTCGCGACGAGGATCACCGTCGCCGCCCGCGTGACGACGAGCGAGATGGCGACGAGCACGAACAGCGACGCGATGGCGTACACGAGGTCCGCCTACCCGCCTCTCCAGTGGCTACTCGTCGGCTTCGACCGGACGCCCGGACGCGACCCGGCGCAGGATCGCGTCCACCTGGACGCCCACGAGGAAGGTGATCGCCGAGAGGTACAAATACGTCAGGAGGACGATGGCGACGGCGAGGCTCCCGTAGACCGACTCGTACGAGGCGACGGAGGTGACGTACCAGCCGAAGACGACCGAGGCGACGATCCAGGAGACGACGACGAGCACCGCTCCGAACCCGAGCCACGGGCTGGTGCTGCGTTTGGCCGGCGCGAAGCGGATCACGAGGCCGACGACGAGGAGCATGAGCGCGATTGCGAGCACCCAGCGGACGACGAACCCGAGCACGCGCGCGGCCGTGCCGCCGGCGATCGCGGAGGCGGCGTCGTCTCCGAGCTGCACGAGCGCCAGCGCGCCGCCAAGGAGCACCGAGACGACGACGGCGAGCGCGATCGACGTGGCCATGCGGCGCCGGAGGCTCCGGGCCTCCTCGACGGCATAGACGCGGTTCAGCGCCCCCGTGACCGCCCGGAGGGCCCCGGACACTTCCCAGATCGCCAGGAGCAGCCCGAAGGTGAGCCAGAAGCCCTGCCCGTTCGCGAGGATCTTCGTCACGGTCGACTGGATCACCGTGAACGCGGGCTCCGAGACGCGCTCACGTACGAGCGGAGCGATCTCGTCCTGCCAGAAGCTGCCCAGCCCGAGGAAGCCGAGGAGCGCGAGCCCGACCAGGGCGAACGGGACGAGCGCGAAGAGCACCTGGAACGAGATCGCGCTCGCGTAGGTGAGCAGGTTGTTTTCGGTGAGCTTCGAAACGACCTCGAGCACGAAGTCGCGGGCGCGCCCGGGCTGGGCCAGGCTGCGCAGCCGGCGCCAGTCGTCGCCGAACCCGGAGACGTCCCTCGCCGGGGCGGCCTGAGCCCGGGGGGCCACCGCCCTAGCGCCGCGCGACCGCGGCGACGGTCTTGACGACGTATCGAAGCGAGAGCATGAAGGCGACGGCGCCCAGGACGAGCTTGACCTGGTCGCGGGTCAGTCGCGTCCGGCTCGACACCCCGCCGGCAACACGCTCGCCCACCGTGGCCTTCCAGCCGTGCAGGCCCGCATCCGCGTATCTCGTCGCATCCACGGCCCGATCTATACCCCGGCGGTCGAGCGCTAATCATCGGGCGAGTCCTCCCCGAGGCCGCGGCTGCCTCGGACGCCCTCTCCGGACGATCGCGAGTGGAAGCGGCACGCTCGCACCCGGGCTTGTAAAGTCCCCCTTGCATCAATGAGCAGGGAGACCTAACGCATGTCGACGACACAGATCCTCGTCCTCGGTGCGATCGCCGGGCTCACCATCTTCCTTGGCTTGCCGCTCGGCCGCGTCGAGAACGCCGACCCGCGGCTTAGGGCGGGTCTGAGCGCGTTTGCGGCCGGCATCCTACTCTTTCTGCTCTGGGACGTCCTCGTGCACGGCGTGGCGCCGGTCGAGGAGGCGCTGGAGGAGGCGGTCGAGGGCGCGGGGTCGTGGAGCGAGCTCGCCGGGCTCGCGGCGCTGCTCGCCGGCGGGGTCATCGCGGGGTTCATGAGCCTCGTCTACTACGAGCGCTGGCTCAAGCGCCGGCGCAGCTCGGACCTCGTCGGGCCGGGCGCGGCCGCGGTGGACGAGTTCGCCGCCCGCTCCGCGTACGAGCGGCTGGGCCGCGGGCACCAGCTGGCGCTCCTGATCGCGGTCGGCATCGGCCTCCACAACTTCGGCGAGGGTCTCGCGATCGGTCAGGCCGGCGCGGCCGGCGAGGTCAGCCTGGCCCTCGCGCTGATCGTCGGGTTCGCCCTCCACAACGCGACGGAGGGCTTCGGCATCGTCGGGCCGATGGCCGGCGAGCGGCCGAGCTGGGCGCTTTCTCGGGCTCCTGGGCCTGATCGGCGGCGGCCCGACCTTCCTCGGCACGGTGGTGGGCATCGCGTGGGTGAACGAGGCGGTGGCGGTGGCCTTCTTCGCGGTCGCCGCAGGCTCGATCCTCTACGTCGTACAGGAGCTCCTGAACGTCAGCCGCAAGTTCGGCTTCCCGGTGCTCGTCGCGTGGATGCTGCTCCTCGGCCTCTTCCTCGGCTTCGCGACGGACTTCGTGCTCGAGGCGGCCGAGGTCGCAGGCTAGACCGCACGGTCGGCCCCTCCCTCGAGACTGGGAGGAGCAACGCTGAGCAATCCGGTCGGGTGCGACGCTCGTAGGCACTGGGGTCAACCCCGGCCAGGAGGTCACATCATGATTCGCAGGCTCACGATTGCCGGAGCAGTCGTCGCCCTCGCCGCCACAGCTGCCGCGTCCCCTGCCTCGGCACATGTTCACGGCATCACGCCGCTTCTGGCGCTCGCGAACGAGTGCGGCGTGACGAGCCTGGCGAACACTGGGGCAAACCGCGCTCAGGGCGACCCGATCACCGGCCTCATCCCGCGCGATGTCGGAAGCGCACCGCTGACGGTCGGGGACGGCGGCTTCGACGCTCCGGTCGGCTGCGCGCCGTAGACGCCGAGGGTCTCGTGCCGCGTCACGGACGGCGGACCGCTGCTCTTCCGCGGCTTGACTCCGAAGCCTGGCGCGACGCCTGCTCGCTCGACTGAGCGCAGGATTGCCGACGGACGAATCCGACGCTCCGCCTTGGCCTGCCGGGGCGTTCGCGACTTGGGGCGTACAATCTGCAGAAGCTCGTGACGCAGGTCGTCGACGACTCGTTGGAAGCCGGCAGGGACGCCGCGCGGCGGCGCGCCTGGCGGGACGCCTACCGCTTTCTCCAGGCGGCGGACGAGGACGGCCGGCTGGATGCCGACGACCTCGAGAGCCTGGCCGAGGCCGCGTGGTGGATCGGCCGGCTCGACGAGGCGATCGAGCTGCGCGAGCGCGCGTACGCGGCCTTCGCGGACGCGGGCGAGTCCGCGCGGGCGGGCATGCTCGCCGTGCAGCTCTCGATCGACTACGGCCTACGCGGGGCGATGTCGGTCGCGGGCGGCTGGCTCGGCCGGGCCGAGCGCCTCCTCGCCGACGTGCCCGAAGGCGCCGAGCACGGGCACCTCGCGCTGGTGCGCGGGATCGTCGCGCGCGAGGTGGGCGAGCTCGAGCGGGCGAAGGAGGAGCTGGCGCGGGCGCGCGAGCTGGCGTCGCGTCACGGCGACCGCAGCCTCGAGACGATGGCGCTCGTCTACCAGGGGGCCTTCCAGGTCTGGACGGGCGACGTGGAGGGCGGCCTGGCGATCCTCGACGAGGCGACCGCGGCCGCGACGAGCGGCGAGCTCGACCCGCTCGCCACGGGAGTGATCTACTGCGTCACGATCGACTCGTGCCAGGCGCTGGGCGACTGCGGGCGGGCCTCGGAGTGGACGGACGTCGCGAACCGCTGGTGCGACCGCCTCGACGTCACGGGCTTCCCGGGAGCGTGCCGCGTCCACCGGGCCGAGATCCTCCGCCTCCGCGGCGAGTGGCCGAAGGCGGAGGAGCAGGCGCTCCAGGCCTGCGAGGAGCTCCACGACTACAACCGCGGGGTGACCGCCGCCGGGTTCTACGAGATCGGCGAGATCCGCCGCCGCCGGGGCGACTTCGCGGCCGCGGAGGAGGCCTACCGCGAGGCCGACGAACGCGGGCGGGACCCGCAGCCGGGCCTCGCGCTCCTTCGCCTGGCCCAGGGGAAGGTCGACGCAGCCGGAACGGCGATCCGGCGCTCGCTCTCGAACGAGGCACTCGACCCGCTGAGCCGATCCCGCCGCCTTCCGGCCCAGGTCGAGATCGCGCTCGCCACGGGCGAGATCAGGCGCGCCCGCGAGGCCGCCGACGAGCTGGAGACGATCGCCGACCGCTACCGGGTCGACGGCCGCCGGACGCCGGCCTTCGAGGGCGCGGTGCGGCTCGTCGAGGGACGGATCCGGCTCGCCGAGCACGACTGGGAGGGAGCCGCCGGCGCGCTTCGGGCCGCCAGGGAGACGTGGAACACGGTCGGTGCCCCGTACGAGACGGCCGAGGCCCGGCTGCTCCTCGGCCTCGCCTACCGCGGCGAAGGGGACGAGGACGGCGCGAGGGAGGAGCTGACGATTGCGCGGACGACGTTCGACCGCCTCGGGGCGTTTCTCGACGCCCAGCGCACCGGCGAGCTCCTCGGCGAGTCGCAGACGCGCCGTACGTTCATGTTCACCGACATCGTCGACTCGACGAAGCTCGTCGAAGCGCTCGGCGAGGACAAATGGCGCAAGCTTCTCGGCTGGCACGATCGCAAGCTGCGCGAGCTGATCGAGGACGCCGGCGGCGAGGTCATCAAGCAGACCGGAGACGGGTACTTCGCCGCCTTCCAGTCCCCGGTGGCCGCGCTCGAGGCGGCGGCGGGGATCCAGCGGGCGCTGGACGAGCTCGAGCCGATGGCACCCGACGTGCGCATCGGCGTGCACTCGGGCGGCGCCTTCCACAAGGACGACGACGACTACGCCGGCCAGGGCGTGCACATGGCCGCGCGGATCGGCGCGCTCGCGCAGGGCGGCGAGATCCTCGTGAGCCGCGAGAGCCTCGACGGGGGCTCGCGCTTCCGGCTCTCCGAGCCGCGTTCGGTGGAGGTCAAGGGCTTCACCGACGAGGTCGAGCTCGTCGCCGTCGCCTGGCGCTGACGCGCGACGTCGCCGAGGGCCGGTCTCACGTGCGTGGACGAGACGACGAGGGCGGCGCTGTGGCCGCCCTCGTCGAGTCGTCGGCGTTCCTTTCCTTCTAGCCGCGCCGGGCGTACATCGCGTCCTGCGCGTAGCCGTCGTGCGGCTGCCCCGTGTAGACGTCGATCTGGGGCGACACGGCGTGACGGTTGAGCCCGGTCCAGACGACGTGCACTCGGTCGAGCGAGTCCACCGCCAGACCGGTGTAGTCGCCGTCGAAGTTGTTGCAGTCCTTCCCCTCGGCGTCCGTCACCGGCGGATCCGAGTATCCGACCGGTCCGCAGACCGTCGGCCAGGACGGCTCTGGCACGTACTGGCCGGCCCAGTGGGTGACCGAGACGTCCACCTGCTCGGCCGGCCCGAGCTGGACCTTTCCGCCGGAGGTGCTGAGGACGTGCGCGAACTGATCGTTGACGGGCATCGCGCCCCCGGCCGGCTGGAGATCCTCGTCCCAGGCGATCGCGAGCGTCCCGTCGGACTTCTGGTCGGCCCACGGGAACCACTGGTGGGCCGGGGCCCCGTCGTAGAGCGTGCGGCCGGTCCAGCTCGTCCCGCCGTCGGTCGACCGCGAGATGTAGACGTTCGTGTCGGAGGCCGGGCCGGCGTCGCACGGATCGTAGTCCGGCGGCTGGGCGCTGGCGAGGATGCACTCGTCCGTGGCGTTCGGGTTGGCGGTACCGCGATCGGACCAGACGACGGTGACGTCGTTCGAGTCGTTCGGGTTGACCGTGATGTTCCCGGCGGACGTCCAGCGGATCTGGTGCCCCCAGACCGTCTGGGCCCCGATCACCGAGTACGGAGTGTCGCTGAGCCCGTCCTCGAGCTGAGCGGCCGGAACCGGTGAGGAGATGGTCTCTCCGCCGTCGATCGACTTCAGCACCATGATCTGCGCGTCGAAGTCGAACTGTGCTTCCCAGGCCGCCTCGTTCTGGTAGTTGTGGAAGTGGACGTAGAGCGTTCCGTCCGGTGCGACCTCGGGGATCGAGAACTGATCCTCGTCGCACATGGTGTCCTGCGGCCCGGCACTCTGGAACGTGCACGACGGATGCGAGCCCGAGATCTCCTTCGGGGTCGACCACGTGCGCCCGCCGTCGTCGGAGTAGGAGAGCACGATCGGCGAGCGGGTGTACGAGCCGTGGAGGCCGTTGACGAACTTCGTGGCCGTCACGTAGGTGCGCCCGAAGAAGGGCGAGCCCTCGTTGTTGTCGACGGTGATCCACTCCTTGTCGTAGAAGATGGCGCCGTTGGCGGGCCCGATCCCGGTGCCCTTGCCCTTGAAGACGACCACGGGCTTGCTCCAGTTGACGCCCCCGTCGGCGGAGCGGCTGACGCTGACGTCGCCCTGGGAGACGCAGCAGCCGCCCTGTCCGGCGACGTTCTCGAGCTGCGCCATCAGCGCGAGCGAGTGCCCGTCGTTCGCAAACGCGCTGTTGAAGGCGGGTGCGGGATCGCCGGCGCCGTTTCCGTTCTGCAAGGGGATCTGCCCGTCGAGCCAGGTCTCCCCGTCGTCGAACGACGTGAAGAAGCCGGTGGGCACGATCGCCTGCCGGGCGCCCGTCGAGTTGTTGAACCGGTAGAAATAGTCGTTCGAGCCGGCGAGGATGTGGGTCGGGTCGAGCGGGTCGACGGCGACGGCCATCTCGTTGTCCGGCGCCCAGTCCTGGCCGTACTCGGTCGTGTTGCAGCTGATGTCCATGAAGGTCGTCGGCGTTCCGTACTCCGGCGCGCTGGTCGAGCACCGGAAGCGCTCGATCTGCTTCTTCGAAAACTGTCCGCCGGCGCCGGTGTTGCCCGCCCGTACGTCCTTCTCGAACGCGGACGGCATCAACTTCTTCGCGATCAGGTCGGCCGCCCCGAACGGGCGGTCGCGAGCGCCCGCGCCCGCAACGAAGGTGGCAAGCACGGCGGCCCCTGCGAGCAGCAGCACGATCCTCGTTCTCATGTGGCTCCCTTCCCCGGGGATAGTTCGACCCGAGTCTACGAGCGATGAATGAAAAGGGGAAGCCCGCCGGCGCCCGGGAGGTGGGGGGGGGGAGGGGGAAAGGGGGCCTCCGTCTTGCCTCGGCCTCAGGTCGTCAAGAATGGCTGGATGGCCGGCGAGCAAGCAGTGAAGCGAGGGCGCCGCGCCTACGCGAGGAAAGCCTGGGGCGATGCCTACGAGTCGCTTGCCGAGGCGGATCGAGAGGCGCCGCTTCGCGCCGACGACCTCGAGCTCCTGGCGAGGTCGGCGTACATGCTCGGCCGAGACCACGAGTACGTGAGCGGCCTCGAGCGCGCACACAACGTCCATCTCGATTCCGGCGACCGGCGCGGTGCCGCGCGGTGTGCGTTCTGGATCGGCCACAGCATGCTGTTTCAGGGTCAGGCGGGTCCGGCACTGGGCTGGTTCGCACGCGGGAAACGGTTGCTCGAGCGCCCGGCGTCTGACTGCGTCGAGCGTGGTTATCTGCTGCTCCCGGATCTGCTGGAGCACTCGGCGCGTGGCGACTTCGACGCCGCGCTGGCTCTTGCGACGCAAGCGGTGGAGATCGGCGAGCGCTTCCGCGACCGGGACCTCGTCGCGATCGGCTTGATGGAGCAGGGTCACGCGCTGGTCCGGCTGGGCAGGACCCGAGAGGGTCTGCCCCTGGTCGACGAGACCATGGTGGCCGTCAGCGCCGGCGAGCTCTCGCCGATCGTCGCGGGGATCGTCTACTGCAACACGATCGCCTTTTGCCGCGACGTCTACGAACTGCGCCGCGCCAGGGAGTGGACGGCAGCTCTGACGACATGGTGCGAGGAGCAGCCCGAGATGGTGGCGCACAACGGCCTCTGCCTCGTGCACCGCGCCGAGATCATGACGCTCAGCGGAGCGTGGCCGGACGCGCTCGAGGAATTGCGCCGGCTCGGCGAGCGCTACACGCGAGGAGTTCTCAACCAGCGTGCACTCGGTCATGCTGCCTATCGGGAGGCCGAGATCCATCGCCTGCGCGGCAAGTTCCGGGAAGCCGAGACGGCGTATCGCGAGTCCGCGCGCTTCGGCCGCGACCCCCAGCCGGGCTTCGCCCTCCTCCGTCTGGCCGCGGGCCAGGGCGATGCCGCTGCCGCGGCGATCGGGAGGGCGTTGGCCGAGACGACCCTGCCGCTGAAGCGTGCGGCGTTGCTCCCCGCCTCGGTCGAGATCAGCCTTGCCGTCGGGGAAGTCGAGGCGGCTCGAGAGGCGAGTCGCGAGCTCGCGGAGATCGCAGGGCGCCAGGTGAGCGAGTCGCTGAGCGCGCGGGCGGGCCATGCCCGAGGGGCCGTGGCGCTGGCGCGGGACGATCCCCGCGAAGCGCTCGTCGCGGCCCGCGCAGCCCGGCGAACCTGGCAGGAGCTCGAGGCGCCGTACGAGGGCGCCCGCGCAAGCGTGCTCGTCGGCCTCGCAGCTGCGGCCCTCGGTGACGAGGACACGGCGGCCGTGGAGCTCCGGGCGGCCCGTGAGGTGTTCGCGAGCCTCGGTGCGGCGCCGGATGTCGCTCGCGTCGACCAGATCACTCGCCGGCCCTCCGCGGATGACCACGACCTGACGGAGCGGGAGGTGCAGGTCCTGCGACTGGTCGCCGGCGGCAGAACCAACCGGGAGGTCGCAACCGAGCTCGTCATCAGCGAGCGTACCGTCGCCCGGCACGTACAGAACATCTTCACCAAGCTCAGGGTCTCCTCGCGCGCGGAAGCCAGTGTCTACGCATCCGAGCACGGGCTGCTCTGAGGTGGTCGCAGGCGTGTAATGACCACGCGGAAGCCACGGTTCACGTTGGTCAAAGCGCCCGATGACGTGTGCCCTCGCGGCCCGTAGGGTCGGACCGAACGTCCAAGCGAGCCGCAAGGAGGCGCATCGTGTTCATCGTCGTCCAGCACGCGATCAAGCAGGCTCCGGAAGCGTTTGCGCGAGGCCAAGATCTGCTCGAGGGCCGCGGCGCGCCTGCAGGCGTCCAGGTCCGGAAGTTCTACCCGAGCACGGATCAGTCGGCGGTCTTCTGCCTCTGGGAGGGCAACTCCGTCGGCGAGCTCCGTGCCTACGTCGACGCCACGCTCGGTGACTCGAGCGAGAACACGTACTTCGAGATCGACACCGAGCAGGCGCTCGGATTGCCCGAGACGGCATTCGCGCGAGCGCGCGCCTGACCGCTCCGAAGTGAACGGGAGGGCGTCCCTCCGGGGGCGTCCTCCGTCGTGGTCGAGCGCGCCGGCTCCACGTGCCTTGCGTGTGCGGTGATTCCCGCCCTACCCTTGCGGCGTACCCGAAGCGAAGGAGGCGGCATGTACGCGCGTATTGCCCGGTTCGAGGGGCTCGACGCAGGCCGGATCGACGAGCAGGTGGCCGAGATGAAGAGGCAGATCGACGAGGGCCGGGGGACGGGCGAACTCCCCGCAGGCGCGCCCGAGGAGGTGCGGACGCTCATGGAGACGGTGACCCGCGTGCTCCAGCTCGTCGACCGCGAGAGCGGAGCCGCGCTGGGAATCACGTTCTGCGCGACCGAGGGGGACATGCGCCGCGCGGATGCGGCGCTGAACGAGATGTCGCCGGGCGAGGGCGAGGGTCGCCGGAGCGGCGTCGAGATCTTCGAGGTGGTGCTGGACGAAGATCTCGCCTAGCGCGGGAGGGTCACCACTTCGTCCAGGCGAGGCCGGGAGCGCTGGGCGCAGTTCCTCGCGGGACGCGCGTCCTCGGGCCGCCGTCGGTTTCGGGGGTCGGCGGCCCGAGCGGCCCGGCGGCTTCGCACGGCCTGCTCGACGCGCGACTTTGACGGATCCCGCCGACCGGAGGAAACTCGCGGCCTCGGAGGACAAGGAGGGCGAGATGTTCCTTTTCCCTACCACGGTCGTTCCGACAGGGGGCTCTGGTCGTGGCCGCGGCCGCGGTTCTGTCGATGCCCGCGCCCGCGGCAGCGGTCGTCGATGGGCAGCTGGACACGACCAACATCTATGCGAACGTCGCCGCGCTCGAGGGCCAGTTCGCCGACGGCGAGTGGTTCCAGTACTGCAGCGGCACGCTGGTCCGGCCGGATGTCGTGCTGACGGCTGCCCACTGCATGGACTTCGTCGTCGTCGCAGGCGGGCTCGGAATCGAGAACGTCCGTGTGACCTTCGATCCTCTGCTCGACCCGGCGGCTCCCCGCTACTACGCGGCGGCCGCCGAGGTGCACCCCGACTGGTTCACCCGCGCCGCCGCTCCGGGGCAACTCGAAGCGCCTCGGCCTCGCCGCCCCGGCCGAGGACATGGCGCTCATCTGGCTCGAGGCACCCGTCGCAGGCATCGACCCCGCGCCGATCGTCGAGGCCGGCGGCCTCGACTCGCTCGACCTCACGCGCGAGACGTTCACGATCGCCGGCTACGGGCTCACCGGGTTCGTGAAGGGCAACATCGTCTCACCGAAGGGCGAGGCGACCGCGGACGGACGCAACCACAAGGACGTCAGCGTCATCACCGAGCACGAGGCGTTCGCCGACCGGTTCGTGAAGATCACCGCGAGCACGTGCTTCGGGGACTCGGGCGGCCCGCTCTTCCACGGCGAGACCGAGGTGGCGATCAACACGTGGACGAGCAGCGCGCGCTGCGTGGCGCCGTCGTTCTCGTACCTGCTGGACGCCCCGCGGGCGCAGTGGTTCCTGGTCACCTGGCTCGATTAGGGTCGAGCGTGAAGCCTGTGCGCCAACACGTGGAAACGAAGAGGGAGGAGACCGGAATGGCCCCGATCGTGGAGAGCATCGAGATCTCCCGCCGTCCCGACGACGTCTTCTCGTACGTGACCGACCCCGCCCGGCTGCCCGAGTGGCAGGAGAGTGCCGTGTCTGTTCGCTACGAGGGAGACACCCCGCCCGCAGTGGGCTCGCAGATCGTCGTGACCCGGCGGGTCGGCCCCCGCGAGCAGCCGACGACGAACGTAGTGACCGAGATGGACTCGCCGCGCGCCTGGGCCGTTCGGAGTGTGGACGGACCGGTGCGAGGGATGGCCAGAGGGACGGTCGAGGCGCTGGACGGGGGCGAGCGCTCGCGGGTGCAGATCGTCCTCGAGTTCGAAGCACACGGCATCGGCAAGCTGCTCGCGCCGCTCGTCCGACGGCAGGTGCGGGCGGAGATGCCGAGGAACCAGCAAAAGCTCAAGGAGTTGCTCGAGGGCGGCGCGTAGCGACAAACGGAGCCCTGCTCGATGCAGGGCTAGGCGAAGGCGTTCACGGCCCGGGCGATGACCAGGCCGAAGAGCGCCAGGGCGACCGTGGACTGCACGAGCATCGTGTACTTGGCCCCCTGCGTGAGCGGCATCACGTCCGTCGGGCTGAACGCGGTCGCGTTCGTGAAGCTGAGGTGCAGGTAGTCGAGGAAGAGGGGCCGCCAGCCTGGTGGAGCGAGCTCCGGGCTCATATGCTGCGTGAAGGCGAAGTCGACCGGGATGGTCCGACGTGCCCGCGCGATCGGGCCCCCGCCGTCCATGAGCCAGAAGAGAAGCGCGAACGCGAGGTTGTTGCCGAGCCAGATCAGCGTCCCCGCGGCGAGGAGCGGGCCCGGCGACTCGGTCACCTCCGCCCCCACGATCAAGTCGTAGGTGAGCATGGCCGTCGCGGCGAGCGCGGCGAGTACGAGGAAGAGGACGAGGACGACGGCGAGCGCGTGCGTCCGTTGCGCCCTCCTCGTGTCGCGGACGAGGCGGCTCGGGTCGACCGTGACCAGCATCACGAGCAGCGCCACCTCGGCCGCCGGCGCAAGCCAAGGCACGCCGAGCACCGGCCCCTGCGGCAGCCAGAGGCGCAGGCCGATGTTGAGCGCGATGAAGAGGAGGAGCGCCACGATGGGCGGCCAGCGCGGCTCACCGGGGGCGGCCTCACCGACGCCGACGGGCGCCGCGGGCACACCGGTGGTGGCGTCGGGGGCGCTCACGGCGGGAGATCCTCGCACACGAGCGGCGCCGGTCGCAGGCGAAAGCCGTAGTCGAGATCGCCCGATCGAATTCGGGTCGAGTCCGCGACCTGAAGGAGATCCCCATGGCCAAGCAGGAGAAGTCGAACACGCCACGTCGCTATCGCGACGCGCGCAGCGGGCGCTTCGTCACCAAGAAGTACGCCAGGAAGAACAAGAAGACGACCGTGACGGAATCGATGCTCCGCGTCTGACAAGCCGGGCGCGAGGGCCCCGCGTCGTCGCGGGCGCGGAGCGCCGCCGAGCCGAGCCTAGGCGGGAGCCGGCGCCCGCGGCGCGATGCTGAGAACCTGGAAGCAGCGCTCGAAGCTCGCCGGATCTCCCTCGATCCGCGCCAGGCCCTGCTCGAGCGCCTCGGCGGGCGGGAGCCTGCCCTCGGCCAGGCGGAAGAAGGTCGGCATGCCGAGCTCGACCTCGAGGTCGGGATCGGCCGTGCGGCCGACCGACGCCTGCAGGCGCCCGTCCTCGAGCGCGAGGGTGAAGACGTCCTCGTCGATGCGCAGGACGTACGTCTCGTTCAGGCCGACGGCCGCCTCCGGCGAGAAGAGCGCCGGGAACGCGTTCAGGCCCCACTCCGGATAGAGCTCGTCCTCCGGGCCGGGCGGCCCCAGCGAGCGGGCGCCCCAGCGGGCGAGCGCGTAGAAGACCTCGTCCAGCTCCGCGCCGTACTCGGTCAGCTCGTAGACGGTCGCCGGGGTGGGGGGCGGCAGCTTTCGCTTGCGGACGATCCCCGCGGCCTCGAGCTCGCGGAGGCGGGAGGCAAGGATGTTGGTCGCGATCCCCGGGAGCCCGTCTGCGAGGTCCGTGTAGCGCTTGGGCCCGTGCAGGAGCTCGCGCACGACCAGGAACGCCCAGCGCTCGCCGACGAGTCCGAGCGCGTGTGCGACGGGGCAGTACTGATCGAATCGCTTGGCCACCGCTTGCGATTGTAGCGCCGCTTCTTGCGAGTCTGGAGTCATAGCTTGCGAAAGGCAAGTTGATGTCTGTACCTTTGCAAGCCTCTCGGACCCGAAACGGTGGAAAGGAACGGATGACGATGGCTCGCTCCCTCGAACGCGGAAGTGGCTCGCCCTCGCACTCCTCTGCATGACGCAGTTCATCGTCGTGCTCGACATCGCGATCGTCAACGTGGCGCTGCCCTCGATCCAGGCCGACCTCGGCTTCTCGCAGGAGAACCTGCAGTGGGTGATCAGCGCCTACGCACTCGTCTTCGGCGGCTTTCTCCTGCTCGGCGGGCGCCTCGCGGACATCCTCGGTCGCCGCGGCGTCTTCATGACCGGTCTCGTCATCTTCTCGGTCGGGTCGCTGCTCTGCGGCCTCGCCTGGAGCGAGGCCTCGCTGATCGGCGCCCGCGCCCTCCAGGGCCTCGGCGCGGCGACGATCACCCCTTCCGCGCTCTCGATCCTGACGACGACGTTCGGGAGGGCCGCGAGCGCAACATCGCGCTGGGCGCCTGGGGCGCGGTCGGCGGCTTCGGCGCCGCGGCCGGCGTGCTGATCGGCGGCATCCTCACCGACCTCCTCTCCTGGGAGTGGATCTTCTTCGTCAACGTCCCGGTCGGGCGTCGCCGCGCTCGTCGCTCTCGCCGTGCTTCTCGCCGAGAGCCGGGACGCGCGCGGCCAGGGCTACGACGTCGCGGGTGCCGTGCTCGTCACGAGCGGCCTCGTCCTGCTCGTCCTCGGCATCACCCAGGGCCACGGGTGGGGCTGGAGCTCGGGGCGGACGATCGGCGTCTTCGTCGGCCTCGGCCGCCCTGCTCGTCGCCTTCGCGCTCTGGGAGCAGCGCCAGCGCGACCCGCTGGTGCCGCTTCGTCGATCTTCCGGCTCCGGACGCTGACGGCGCGCGAACGTCGCCGGCTTCATCATGGGCACCGCCCTCTTCTCGATGTTCCTGATGCTGACGCTGTACATGCAGCAGGTGCTCGGGCTACTCACCGCTTCGGACCGGGGTCGGCTACCTCGGCGGTCGCCGGCACGGCGGTCATCTGGGCGAACGTCGCCGCGGCCAGCTCGTCAACCGCGTCGGCGTCAAGCCGGCCCTCATCTTCGGCATGAGCATGCTCACGCTCGGGCTCCTCTACTTCACCCAGGTGTCGGTCGGACGGCAGCTACTGGTCGGATCTCTTCCCCGGGTTCCTCGTCCTCGGGGTCGCGATCCCGTTCGCGTTCGTCCCGATCACGATCGCCGCGCTCGCCGGCACGAAGCCGCAGGAGGCCGGGCTCGCCTCCGGGCTCATCAACACGTCCCAGCAGGTCGGAGGCGCCGTCGGCATTGCCTTCCTCTCGACGATCGCCGTCTCGACCACCGACGACGCGGTCGCCGGCGGAACCGCGATGCCGGTCGCGCTCACGGACGGCTTCGTCAACGCGTTCTGGGCGGGAGCGGCGATCGCGTTCGCGGGCGTCCTCGTTGCGATCTTCCTCGTCCGCGGCAAGGATCTCAGGCCGCAGGAGGCGCCGATCGGCGAGCCCGCGTTCGAGCTGGACGGCTAGCCGGAGCGATGAGTCGGGTCGTCGTCGCCGGTCTTCCCTGGGACAGCGATCCTGGGAGGAGACGATGACCCGACTCACGCTCGACATCTCGATCTCGCTCGACGGCTACGTCGCCGGGCCGAACCAGACGCTCGAGGAGCCGCTCGGCGCGGGCGGCGAGCTCTTGCACGAGTGGGTCTTCCCGCTCAAGACCTGGCGGGAGGCTCACGGGGAGGAGGGCGGCGAGACCGGCGTCGACGACGAGATCGTGGCCGAGACGATCGGTGCCGCGGGCGCCGTCATCATGGGCCGGCGGATGTTCAGCGGCGGTGAGGGGCCGTGGGCGAGCGACCCGCGCGCCGACGGCTGGTGGGGCGACGAGCCGCCGTTCCACGTGCCCGTCTTCGTCCTGACGCACCATTCGCGGGAAACAGTCGTCAAGGAGGGCGGCACGACGTTCGCCTTCGTCACGGAGGGGATCGAGGCCGCTCTCGAGCAGGGCGAAGGCCGCCGCCGGCGAGCGGGACGTGGCCGTGGCCGGCGGGGCGAACGTAGCCCAGCAGTACCTCCGGGCGGGCATTCTCGACGAGATCCAGGTTCACGTCGCCCCGGTGCTCCTCGGCGGCGGCGTGCGACTCTTCGCGGACAACGACGAGCCGCTGCGGCTCGAGTCGACCCGCGTGCTCTCGTCGCCTCGCGTCACCCACCTCCGGTTCGCGGTCGCGAGCGCTCCCTGACCGGCCTGTCCGGGACTGGGCCCCCGCGCGAGCGGGGCTCAGTCGCCGGTCGTGCCCGCCGACGGGGCGGCCCACGGCCGCGGGTCGGTCCGCAGCAGCGAGTAGAGGAGCACGTCGTGGTTTCGGCCGTGGTTGAAGAACGCGCCGCGCACGGTTCCCTCGAGCACGAAGCCGCACTTCTCGGCGATGCGGCGGGAGGGTGCGTTCTCCGGGACGATCACGAGCTGGATGCGATGCTGCTTCTTCGTGTCGAAGAGGTAGTCGACGGTGAGCTGCACCGCCGCGGTCGCGTAGCCGCGCCCGCTGAAGCGCTCGCCGTAGAGCTGGTACGAGAGCTCGAACGCGTCCCAGTAGCCGACGGGTTTGAAGAACTCGATGTGCCCGGCGAGCTCACCCTCGGGCGTCGACACGAGCAGCGTCCCCTCCTCCCGCTGCCAGAAACCGCTCTCGGCGAACTCGCGCCGAAAGGCCGGCTCGGAGAGGACGCCCCGGGGAAAGTGCGGCGCCGCGATCGGCGATGCGCACGTGGGCGGCGTACATCGCGTCGAGGTCCGTCTCGCGGGCCGGGCGAAGCTCGATCAACCGTCCCTGCAGCATGGCCGTAGGGCGGAGTATGACGCCGGACCGGCTCGGCGAGCCACGCCGTCGCCACTCGCTTCGGCGAGTGTGGCCGGTAGTGGTCGTGGCGGTCGTTGCTCCCCGTGCCGCCGTCGTGCGACGATCGGCCCATGGCGGCGCCTCGGCGCGAGCAGGTCGTCTTCCTCGCAGCCGTCGGCCTGCTCGCCCTCCACGTGGTCGACGACGGCTTCCTCCAGCCCGAGCCGGGCACCTCGGCGGGCGACCACGTGCTCTACGTGGCCGTGTTCCTCGCCGTCCTCGCCGCCGCGGCCGCCGCCTACCCGCGCGTGCGGCCGGGCGCCAGGGCGGCGCTCGCGGCGGTCCTCGGCGTCGTCTGCCTCACCTACGCCGGGGTCGCGGTCGCCGAGGCCTTCGGGCAGGGGCTCGCCGGCCACGACTACACGGGCCTCCTGCTCCTGCCCGCCGGAATCGCGCTGCTCGTGCTCGCCGCGCTGACGCTCTGGCGGTCGCGGAGGACGGGCGGGAGCCGCCGACGCCGGTACCTGCGGCGCGCGGGGATCGGCGTCGTCGCCCTCCTGCTCGCGTACCTCGTCGCCCTACCGCTCGCACTCGCGATCGGTCTCACGCACCGTCCGAGGGCCGAGGTGGAACAGGCCGACCTCGGCCGCCCGTACGAGGAGGTCACGCTGACGACCGAGGACGGCCTCGACCTGGCCGCGTGGTACGTGCCCTCCGAGAACGGGGCCGCGGTGATCGTGTTCCCCGGCCGCGACAGCCGTGCTCCCCAGGCGCGCATGCTGGCGGAGGCAGGCTACGGCGTGCTCATGCTCGACATGCGCGGCCAGGGAGAGAGCGAGGGCGTCCCGAACCCGTTCGGCTGGGACTCGACCAAGGACCTCGACGCGGCCGTCGCCTACCTGGAAGGGCGGCCCGACGTCGAGTCGGGGCGCATCGGCGGCATCGGCTTCTCGGTCGGCGGGGAGCTCATGATCCAGGAGGCGGCCGAGAACGAGGGTCTCCGCGCCGTCGTCTCGGAGGGGGCCGGCGAGCGCTCGTGGCGCGAGTCGGCGCTGCAGGACGCGGGCGGCTGGCCGTCGATCGTCACCGTCGCCGCGACCGACGGGGTCGTGGCCGTCGTCACCGGAACCACGCCGCCCCCGTCTCTGAAGGAGCTCGTCGGCCGCGTCTCGCCTCGTCCGCTCTTCCTCATCTACGCCACGAACGGCCAGGGCGGCGAGAACCTGAACCCGCAGTACTACGAGGCCGCCGGCGAGCCCAAGGAGATCTGGGAGATCACGGCGGGAGGCCACACAGGCGGTTTCGAGGCCGAAGGCGAGGAGTACGAGCGCCGCGTGCTCGGGTTCTTCCAGGAGGCGCTCGGGGGCTGAGCGCGGCCCGGGATAGACTCGGCGTGCGGTGAGCGCTGTGCTGGACGTCGTGGTTATCGGTGCCGGCCAGGCCGGGCTGGCGGCCAGTCACGAGCTCGCCCGGCAGGGAGTCGACCACGTCGTGCTCGAGCGAGGGAAGGTCGGTCAGACCTGGCGGGGTCGGTGGGAGAGCTTCTGCCTCGTGACGCCGAACTGGAGCATGCAGCTCCCCGGGCGGCCGTACGACGGCGACGACCCCGACGCCTTCGACGCTCGCGACGAGATCGTCGGCTTCCTCGAGCGCTATGCGACAGCGAACGACGCGCCGGTGCGCGAGGGCGTGGAAGTGACCCGGCTCGCCCCGGCGGCTGGCGGGGGCTTTCGCCTGAGCACCTCGGCCGGCGACCTCGAGGCGAGGCGGGTCGTCCTCTCGACCGGGGGCTACCAGCGGCCCCACCGGCCGGCCGCGGCCGCCTCGCTGCCCTCCGACCTTCTCACGCTCGACGTCGAGGACTACGTCGAGCCGGCGGCGCTGCCGGATGGCCCGGTGCTCGTCGTCGGGAGTGGCCAGTCCGGCTGCCAGATCGCGGAGGAGCTCCACGAGTCGGGCCGCGAGGTCTTCCTCTCCTGCGGACGGGCGCCCTGGGCGCCGCGCCGGATCGGCGACCACGACCTCGTCTGGTGGCTCGAGGAGTCCGGGTTCTTCTCCGCGCCCGCCTCGTCGCTGCCGGATCCCTCGGCCCGTCTGTTCGCGAACGTCCTCGCCAGCGGGCGGGACGGCGGCCACGACCTGCACCTGCGCACCCTGCAGGACCAGGGCGTGCGCCTCCTCGGCCACTTCGCCGGCGCGGAGGAACGCACCGCCCGCTTCCTGGACGACCTGGGCGATCGGTCGAGTGGGGCGACCAGCGGTTCGCGCAGCTCAAGGAGCTCTTCAGGAGGTTCGCCGCGGCGGAGGAGCTGCCGGCGCCCGAGATGCCCGACCCGGCGCCCTTTACGGCCGAGGCCCGCGAGGAGGTCGACCTGACCGGCTTCGCCGCCGTCGTCTTCGCCGGCGGCTTCCGTCCCGACTACGCCTCCTGGGTGGAGATCCCCGACGCCTTCGACGATCTCGGCTTCCCCGTCCACGAGGAGGGCGCGAGCACGGTCGCGCCGGGACTCTATTTCGTCGGTGTGCACTTCCTGCGCACGCGGAAGTCCTCGCTCTTCCTCGGGGTCGGGGACGACGCGCGCGTCGTCGCCGACGCGATCGCGGCGGGCTGACCGGTTCCCCGGCGAGGAGCGTCCGAGCGCACTGGCGGCGCCGGGGAGGGCGGGATCCTCTCCCCGGCAGAGGACGCCTTCGGCCGGCTGCTCCTCGACCAGCTCGCTGGCGGCGCGGGTGAGCCGGCCCTCGAGCGCGACGACGGCGCGGCCGGGCCGGCGCTCGCCGCGGACGTGTTCTTCGCCGAGCACGCGGCCTGGCCCGCCGCGGAGCGGAGCGTCTTCGCCGCCGTCGCCGGCCGCGTGCTCGACGTGGGCTGCGGCGCCGGTAGGCACAGCCTCGAGGCACAGCGACGCGGCTGCGAGGTGGTCGCGATCGACGTCTCGCCCGGGGCGGTCGAAGTCTGCCGTCGGCGCGGCGTGCACGACGTCCGCCTGCTCCCGCTCGGGCGCGTCGACGCAAGCCTCGGCTTCTTCGACACCGTCCTGATGATGTGCGGGAACCTCGGTCTCACGGGGAACGCCGCCGAGGCCGTCGGCACGTTCCGGCGTCTTCACGGCCTGACGACACCGGCGGCGCGGATCGTGTTCGACTCGGTCGACCCCCACCGGGACGCCGACGAGGACGACCTCGCCTACTGGGAGCGGAACCGGGCCCGGGGGCGCTCGCCAGGGCAGGTGACGATCCGGCTCCGCTACGGGCGGCTCGCCACGCCGTGGTTCGACCTGCTCCTCCTCTCGCCGGCCGAGCTCGAGGATCTGCTCGCCGGCACGGGCCGGCGGCTCACGCGGCTCGTCGAGGGAGAGCCGCCCGACTACTACGGAGTGCTCGAGAAGGCGGGCTGAAGGGCGAGGCTAGGGCGGGGGCTCCTCCCGGCCGAGCGCGCCCTCCGTCGGCAGCACGGCGTGGAGCCGCCACTCCCCGGGGACGCCGCGCAGCTCGTGGACGCCCCGGTCGTCGAAGACGATCCCGGAGCCGACGACGAGGTCCTTCACCGTCTGCGAGACCAGGACCTCGGATGGGCGGGCGAGGCTCGCCACACGCGCAGCGGCGTGCACGGCGATGCCCGCGAGCTGATCGCCGGCGCGCTCCACCTCCCCCGTGTGCAGGCCCGCCCTGATCTCGATTCCGAGCCGGCCCAGCGAGCGGACGAGCTCCTGCGCGCAGCGGATCCCGCGCACCGGGCCGTCGAACGCGGCCAGAAACCCGTCGCCGGTCGTGTTGACCTCCCGGCCCCGGTACGCGGCGAGGACGGCTCGAACCGTCGCGTTGTGGCGCTCGAGAAGCTCCTTCCACGCGGCATCCCCGAGCTCGGCCGCCGTCCTCGTCGAGTCGACGATGTCCGTGAAGAGCACCGTCGCCAGCACCCGGTCGAGGTCGGCGAGGTCGGCGTCGACCGCCGCGAGGAAGCTCTGGATCGGCCGGAGCACCGACTGCTGGTCGCCGGCCCACGGGAAATGGTCGCCGCCCTCGAGCTCCACCCAGGTCGCCCGCGGGATGCCCGAGGCGAGCTGGCGCCCGGCTGCCAGCGGCTCCTCCGGGTCGTCCGACCTGTGCAGGACGAGGGTGGGGACGTGGATCGACGAAAGCACGCCCCGCACGTCCGACTCGGCGAAGCGCATCGCCTCCCAGTAGACCGAACCCGGCGTGAGGGAGAGGCGCTCGTAGCGCTTCGCCCAGGCGAGGCCATCTGCCCCGGTGATCACCGAGGGGGCATGCCACCTCGTCCAGGTGCCGTCGCCGAGCGTGGCCATGATATGCCGGGCCTCGGCCTCGTGCTCCTCCTTGGTGTCGGCCCAGGGCGTCTCGTCGGTCCGTTTCCAGGTCGCGGAGGTCCCGTAGAGGACGAGCGCCGAGACGCGATCCGGGTACGTGGCGGCGTAGAGGCAGGCGAGCGAGCCGCAGTCGCCGGTCGCGAAGAGGACGGGGCGCTCGCAGCGCGCGGCGTCGCTGACCGCCGAGACGTCGCCCAGGAGCGTCTCGATTGGCGGCGTGTCCGCGGGCGTGAAGCGCTCGGAGCAGCCGAGGCCGCGGCGGTCGGTCACGACGACGCGTGTGAAGCGGGCGAGCTCCCGCAGGAAGCGGGCGAGCGCCGGCTGCTCCCAGTTCAGCTCGACGTTCGAGAGGTAGCCCTGGAGGTAGATGAGGTCCGGCGGGCCGGCACCGAGGGCCTGGTAGGCGAGCGAGATCTCGCCGTTCCAGGCGTACCGCAGGTCGTCGTCCACGGGGATCGGCCCCACCACCTATGCGGCCGGCGGCCCCGGGAGGATGGCGAATGCCCGGGCCGGCGAGCCCGAGCCGTCGACGAGGGGGAGGGCGGCCGCGACGACCCAGGCACCGCGGTCGGCCACCTCGCCGAGGCGGACGAGCCCCTCCAGGTGCCAGATCCCGGCCGGCTGGGTCACCTGGTGCGCCGGGAAGTCCTGGCAGCGCCCCGGGTCGATCCCGAGCGTGTCGATGCCGACGCCGGCGACGCCGCGCTCGACGAGAAGCTCCGCCGCGTCGACGCCGAGCCCCGGGAAGCTCGGCACGGGCCCGGGCCCGAGGTAGCGCCCGGCGTCGCCGAGGTAGGCGTCCCAGCCGGTGTAGACGAGGACGGCCGAGCCGGCAGGGATCCGCCCGGCCCCCGCCTCGAGCTCCTCGACGTCCGCCCGGGAGACCGCGTAGCCGGGGTCACCGCCGCACCGGTCACGGACGTCGAGCCGCACCGCCGGCCGGACGAGGAGCGGGAGGTCGAGCTCGGCCGCCGTGCGTCCGCCGGGCGAGAAGTGGACGGGCGCGTCCATGTGCGTTCCGCTGTGCTCGGAAAGTGCGAGCGACCGGTAGTAGCCGCCGTCCTGCTCGTGACGGGCGACGACCGTCGCCTCGAAGGGCGGCGATCCCGGCCAGAGGAGCGTCGCCGGGCCGAGCGGCTGGGTCAGGTCGACGAGGCGGTCGGGCGCGAGCGCGGCGGAGAGCACGTCCGGCATTCTCTAGGACCCCGCCGAGCGGGCGCGGAGCAGGAGGAGGCCGATCGCGGCCACGCCCGCGAGGTGGGCCTGCAGGTCGCCGACCCCGGCGACGATCCCCGCCGCGCCGCCGCCTGTCCCGTCGCGCCCCCGGGCACGGCCCGGGACGAGTCTCAGGCGGGCGCGGCGGCGGCCTCACGCCGCGCGCCCGACCGGTGCGCGCCGATGTGGTCGACGACGCGGCGGGAGTCCCTGCCGGCGCCGAGGATCAGCATCGAGGCAAAGGAGTCGAGGAAGAGGAGCCCCGTGAAGTAGAGGCCCGGCAGTCCGGTGACGGCGCCACGCTCCTGGGCGGGGAAGCCGTCCTCGTCGAGCGGCAGGGGGAACCGGATCCAGCCGTAGTCGTTCCGGAACCCCGTGCACCAGACGACGTTCGCGGCCTCCACGACCCGGCCGTCCTCGAGGACGGGCAGTCCGCCCTGGACGCCGGCCGTCCGCGGGACGCGCTCGACCCCGACCGCCTGCAGGTCGGCGGAGCGAACGCGGAGGAGCGGCCCGCCGTGCGAGCGGATCTTCCGGCGCGCCTTGCGGCCGATCGGCGTCCTCACCGTGACCACGTGCGTCCAGGCGAAGCGGAGGAGCGGCCAGATCGCGCGCCCGCGGCGGCTGTCGATCGGGAACGGCAGCTGGCCGGTCTCACGGCCGGAGAGCAGCGTGGTGTGCCTGGCGGCCACCTCGTAGGCGATGTCGGCGCCCGAATGGGCGGCGCCGACGACGAGCGTCGTGCCCTCCTGCAGCTGCGCCGGGCTGCGGTAGTCGTTCGAGTGGAGTTGGCGCACCGCGGGGTCGAGCTCGGCGGCGAAGTCCGGCGTGAACGGGTCGGTGAAGGCGCCGGTGGCGACGATGACGTTGTCGGCTTCGAACCGGCGCGGCCCGGCGAATACGACGTAGCCGTCGCCGTTCCGGTGCAGCTCGTCGACGGTCACGCCGGAGCGCACCGGCAGCTCGTGCCGCTCGGCGTACGCCTCCAGGTAGTCGGCCATCTCGCCCGCCGTCGGGTAGGAGGACGAGGGGGCGGGAAAGCGCATGCCCGGGAGCTCGTCGTTGCGGGCGCTCGAGTAGAGGCGCAGCGAGGGCCAGCGCCTCCGCCACGAGTCGCCGACCCGCTCGTTCGCGTCAAGGATCAGGCTCGGGAGGCCCCGCCGGGCGAGGTGGTAGCCGGCGGCGAGGCCGGCCTGGCCGCCGCCGATGACGAGGGTCTCGACGCGCTCCGCCGGCCCGGGATCGTCCTTGCGGTCGCCGTTCGGGGGTGCTTCGAGCACGGTCATCGTCGTCGTTCCTCCTCGTGGTCGCGTGCGTTCGGGCATCGCCTCCACGCTAGGTGCCGTGGAGTGGCGCCGCATCGGGCGGATCCGCCAATCTCGCCCGGGCCGCAACTACTGAGTTTTGACCACGACGGCTCAGAGGAGCTCGTGCTCGAAGGCGAAGGCCGCGGCCGCCGTCCGGGAGGAGACTCGGAGCTTCGTGAAGATGTTCTGCAGGTGGCGCGCGACCGTGTGCTCGCTGATCACGAGCTCGGCGGCGATCTCCCGGTTGCTCCTGCCTCCGGCGACGAGCCGGAGGACGTCGAGCTCCCGTCCCGTGAGGCCGTGGGCGTCCGCAGCCGTCCGGGCCCCCTCGAGGGCGTCGAGGCGGGCGAGATCGGTGGCCGCCCCGAGTCGCTCGAAGGTCGCCGCGGGCAGCCGTGAGCTCGAGCTCGGCGCCGTCCTCGTCCCCCTGGTCGCGGCAGGCGAGGCCGACGAGGACGCGCGCGCGGGCGGCCTCGTACGGCGCCTCGAGCTCCTGCCACTCCTGCGCCGCCCGCCGGAGCGCGGGCAGGGCGTCGCGGGCGTTGCCGCCCGCGAGCTCGACGGCGCCGTGCGCGTGGGCGACCGTGGCGTCGAGGGCGTCGCTCTCCAGGGACGCCGCGAGAGTCTCGAGCTCGCGGCAGGCCGCTTGTGCCTCGTCTTCCTCGCCGGCCGCGAGCAGGATCTCGACGGCGGCCGCCAGGAGGCCCGTCCGCTTCATCGGGTCGCGAGTCTCCGCGCTCACGCGGCGGATCGACGCGACCGCGGCGTCGTCCTTGCCCTGGGCGAGCCGGAGCAGCGCCAGCCCGGGCTGCGGCTCCCAGCCGAGCGCGCTCGCCTCCGCGTACGCGCGCTCCGCAGCGCCGAGCTCGCCCCGGAGGCGGTGCAGCTCCCCCAGGCGGTAGAGCGCAATGCTGGCGCCGGGAGCGCCCTCCAGGCGCAGGCCGGCGCGCTCGGCCTCCGCGAGCGCGTCGTCCCAGGCGCCCTCCACCTGCATGATCTCGGCCCTGTGCACGAGGCAGCGCCCCGTGAAGGCGACGAGCTCCGGCTGCTCCTCGCACCAGCGCGAGAGCGCGGACGTCCATTCCCGTGCCCGGCGGAGCTCGTGGCGCTGCTGGCAGTACCCGATCACCGCGCAGTAGACGATCCCGGTGACGATCGGCGAGGCCTCGCCGGCGGTCACGCCGACCATCGCCTCGTCGAGGAGCGCGAGGCCGTCGGGGACGCGGCCTGCGCGGATCTCCATCCAGCCCTGGCTGTGCACGGCGAGAGCGAACAGGTCGGGATCGGCGAAGCGCCGGGCGTAGGCGGCCGCCTCGCCCGCCGCGGCGGCGGCGCCGTCGAACTCGCCGGCCGCCGCGCGTCGGAACATCTCCGGCAGGAGCAGGTAGCCGCGCTCGATGCAGTCGCCGTCCTCCTCGCCGAGGAGGCGCTGAGCCCGCGCAAGCCAGCCCGCCCCCTGCGCCATGTCGCCCCGGTACGTCAGCTGCATCCCCAGCCAGAAGGCGCTGCGGACGGCCCGCAGCTGCCGGCCCTCCGCCTCGTGCATCCGGTAGAGGCGCTCGAGGAGGACGAACCAGTCGTCCTCCCGGTCGAGCATGTGCGTCGCGGTCGCGAGGAGCTGCAAGTCCTCGGCGTCGAGCCCCGACTCTTCGTCGGCGCGGGCGAGGGCCTCCTCGGCCTCGCTCCACGCGTGCGCGGCGTAGGCGCGGCGGCCTTGCTCGAGTTGGCTCGCGGCGCCCACTTGCCGTCGTGCTCGGGGTTAGGGATCGAGCCGGGGTGGCAGCCCGAAGAGCGGGAAGATCCGCTCCGTGTCGAGGAAGAACGTGAACTCGGCGACGCCCTCGCTCGCCAGCTCGACGATCTGCAGGGCCCAGGCGTCGTAGCCGTCGCCGTCGGGCCTCGGCCGGTACTGGCCCCACGCCGGCGACCCGTTCGCCTCCACCGGCACGAGCCGGGAGCCGCGGCACCCGATGCCCGGCCCGAACCACCAGGCGAGCACGTCGTCGCGCCCGCGCAGCCAGAGAGCGTACGGCGGCATCGACTGGACGGCGTCCTCCTGGATCAGGGAGGTGAGCGCCTCCATGTCGTAGTGCTCGAAGGCCTCGACGTAGCGGGCGAGGAAGGCCTCCTGGTCCTCATCCAGCGGCGCGCCGGCCGCGTCCGGCCGGAGCTCCTTGACGTCGAGCGAGGCCCGCGCGCGCTGGAGCGCGCTGTTCACGGAGGCCACCGTCGTGTCCAGGAGCTCGGCCACCTCCGAGGCCTCCCAGCGGAGCACCTCGCGCAGGATCAGGACCGCCCGCTGTTTCGCCGGCAGGTGCTGGAGCGCGGCCACGAAGGCGAGCCGAAGCGACTCCCGGGCGACCGCCTGCTCGGCCGGATCGGCCTCGGCGGGGATCACTCGCCCCTCCGGCACGGGCTCGATCCACGTGCTCTCCGCAAGGGGGGCACCGATGGGGCTCTCGGCCGTGCCCGCCTCCGAGAGATCCATCGGCAGCGCGCGTCGGCCTCGGGCGTTGAGCGCATCGAAGCAGACGTTCGACGCGATCCGGTAGAGCCAGGACCGCAGCGACGAGCGCCCCTCGAAGGAGCCGTAGGCGCGCCAGGCGCGCAGGAGCGTCTCCTGCACCGCATCCTCGGCGTCCGCGGCCGAGCCGAGCATCCGGTAGCAGTAGCCGGTCAACTCGGCCCGGTGCTCCTCGAGGAGCTCCTGCACGGGCCTCGCGGCGGGGTCGGCTGGCGCGGACCTGCTCACGGGCGACACGCTACCGATCCTTCCGTCAGCCCGTCAGGGTGGCGGCGAAGATCTGCCACGCGAGCGCGCTCTTGGCGGTGAGGCTCAGCACCAGGTAGCCGCGCTCGCCGAACAGGTAGTCACGCCAGCGCCCGACCTGCGCGTACTGGAGCGCCATGTTGACGGCGAAGCTGAAGAAGAGCACGAACAGGGAGACGAAGATGGCGAACACGAAGCCCGGCACGTCGCCGCCTTCGGCCTCGGCGCGCCCGATCTGAACCGCGATCGCGATCCAGGGGAAGGCGCCGGCGATGCAGCCGTAGAGGAAGGGCCGCCAGTCCACCGGACGTCCGGGAGGGTTGGCCCGCTCCATCGCCAGCCCGAAGAGGATCATCGCCACGTTCGCCCCGAAGATCGCGATCAGCGCGGAGGCCTCCTCGATGCCGGTCAGCATCGCGATCAGGACGATCATGATCGAGGCGCTGAGCGAGTACTCGTACCAGCGCGCCGGATTGACCCCGGCCCGGAGGTTGCGCTCGTACCACCGGCGGATCCCCGGCAGGGAGACCAGGAGGTGGTCGAGCGCCGCGAGGAAGAGGAACGCGGCGATCGCCCACCGGAACTCGAGCTCGAAGAGGGTGACTGGCTCCGAGAGCATCCCGCTCCCGGGGGGCCCTTCCAGGAAGCTGACCGTCACCGGGATGGCGAAGTCGTTTCCGAGGACGAGGATCGCCGCTCCCTGGGCCGCGTGGACGACCGCGAGCGAGACATTCCAGGCATGGAGCCGGCGGAAGGCGCCGGTGCGCTCGGCGACGGACATCGACGATGGTGTCCCCGCTCCGGGCCTGGGGTATTCCTCAGCCTCGGCGGGGCCGTCCGAGGGCGGCCGGCAGCCAGGCGGCGACGGCCGCGCCGACCGCGTCCGGGTCGGCGCGCGCAGGCTGTGATCCCCCTCGACCCTGACGACCGTGCGCCCGGGCGCGGCCGGGGGGATCCCGAAGCGGTCCCGCCGCCCCTGGACGACCAGCACCGGGAGGGTCACCGCCTCGAGCTCCGGGAGCCGGCTCGGCGCCGGAGGCCTGCCGCCTCGCGGCGGCGGCTGCAGCGGGAATGCGAGGCAGAGCACGGCGGCGGCGCCGGTCGCGGCGGCGGTCCGGCACGCCACCCGCGCCCCGGCCGAGCGACCGCCGGCGACGAGCGGAAGGCCAGCGAGCTCGTCCGCGGCCAGCGCTTCGACCACGGCGCTCCAGGCGGCGTCCAGCTGTCGCGCGGGCGCGGGGGAGCGCCGCCCGGCGACGCGGTAGGGCTGCTCGACGAGGGCGACGCTGACGCCCACGGCGCGGGCGGCGTCCGCGGCCGCCACGAGATCGCGGGCCGTCACCCCGCCGCCGGCACCGTGGCCGAGGACGAGCGCCGCCGCCGGCTCGGCGGCCGGGCGGAGGTGGACGTGCGCGGGGCCGTGCGGCGTGTCGAGCGTGAGTGGATGCACGGGGATGCCCAGGGCTGCGGTCTACCAGATCGGTGCCTGTAACGGATTCGCCCGAACGGGGACCAGACCAGCGTCAACCCGAGCGAAACCGGAGGGAACCATGTCGAACGCCAGCCGAAACGCCGCCGTCTACGTCCAGACGCAACGAGGCCGACGCCAACCGCGTGATCGCGTTCCGCCGCGACGGGCAGGGCGCGCTCGCCGAGCTCGGCGCCTACCGCGACCGGCGGCGCCGGGAGCGGCGCCCCGCATCTCCCGTCCCAGGGTTCCGTGCTCCTCGCCGCCGGCGGTCACAGGCTCCTCGTCACGAACGCCGGCAGCGGCGACGTCAGCGTCTTCGCCGTCTCGGAAGAAGGGCTCGAGCTCCTGCAGACCGTCCCGAGCGGCGCCGAGCCCCGCAGCGTGACGGAGCGCGACGGTCTCGTCTACGTCCTCAACACCGGCGACTCGTCCGTCGCCGGCTTCCGCCTCGGCAACGTCGGCCTGGAGCCGCTCGCCGGCTCGCGGCGCGATCTCGGCGAGGGCGCCGACGCGGCGCAGGTCGGCTTCGCGCCGGACGGCGCCAAGCTCGTCGTCACCGAGCGGGGCACGGACTCGATCGCGTTCTTCCCGGTCGGCTCCGACGGCCTCCTCGGCGAGCCGCACGTGGCCGCGTCGGCCGGTCCGACGCCGTACGGCTTCGCCTTCGCGGGCGGGGCGCTCGTCGTCACCGAGGCCTTCGGGGCGCAGAAGGGCAAGGCGGCTGCCTCCTCCTACGTCCTCGAGAACGGCTCGGCGGCGGCAATCTCGCGCTCGATCGGGAACGGCCGCAGCGAGATCTGCTGGGCAGTCGCCACGAGGGACGGGCGCTTCGCGTTCGCGACGAACTTCGCCGACGGTGCCGTCTCGCGCTACGCGATCGCCCCCGACGGGAGCCTCGTGCTCGAGGACGCCGTCGCCGGCGTCGCCGTCGAGGGAGAGACCGGCCTTCGCGACGAGGATGTCTCCGCGGACGGGCGGTTTCTGTACGCGATCGACGCCGACTCCGGCCGGATCTTCGGCTGGGCCGTCGGCGCCGACGGCTCCCTCGCCCCGGTCGGCTCGTGGGCCGGAGTCCCGGCCACCGTCGCCGGCCTGGCGGCCAGCTAGGAGCGGGGATGACGCTCGAGTCGCTCTACCGTGCGACGTTCACGACGCCCGAGGCCTGGAGCGTCGAGCTCGAGGGCGAGCACGGGACCGAGGGCCAGAGCTTCCTGATCGCCGAGGGGCGCTCGGAGGGGCGCGTTGAACGGAAGGGAGCAGCGGGGCTGCTCCCTTCCTTTCCGTCCCAGCCGTTGCCGCTGCGCCGCTGCTGGAACTCGGCGCGGCTCCGCGGCGCGAACTTCCCGCGCCGGCGGGCCGACGGGACGCTGACGCCGGACTTCCGCGGCGTCCTCGAGACGGACGACGGCGCCACGATCCTCTACTCCTGGCACGGCTACGGCCGGAAGGGGGAGGGCGGTGCCGGCGAGCTCGTCGGGAGCATCACGCACACGACCGGCGACAGGCGCTACGCGTGGCTGAACACTGCCGTCTGCACCCTGGTGGGCGAGGTCCGCCCGCGCGAGGTCGGGCCCGGCTTCGACGTCGTCTACGAGGTCGCCGAGATCGTCTGGGAGCCGCTGTCCTGAGCGGGCGGCGGCGGGTACGCTCCCGCCGTGACCACGGTCCCGTCGGTGGACGAACGGGAGCTGCTCGCCGCCCTGAGGGAGGGCGACGAGCGGGCGTTCGCGACGCTGGTCGACCGCCACGGCGCGGCCATGCTGCGCGTCGCACGGCTGTACGTGCGCGACCGGAGCGTGGCCGAGGAGGTCGTCCAGGAGGCGTGGCTCGGCGTCCTCAAGGGGATCGAGCGCTTCGAGGGCCGCTCCTCCCTTGGCACCTGGCTGCTCCGGATCGTCGCCAACGTCGCCAAGACGAGGGGCGTCCGCGAGGCGCGCTCGGTGCCCTTCTCCTCCCTGGACGAGGGGCCGTCGGTCCCGGCGGAGCGCTTCCGCGGCCCCGAGGACCGCTGGGCCGGCCACTGGGCGACGCCGCCCGAGGAGTGGGGCCGGCCCGAGCAGGAGCTCCTCTCGGCGGAGACGCGCACGCTGGTGCGCGCCGCCATCGACGCCCTTCCGGACGCCCAGCGCCGGGTGATCTCGCTGCGGGACGTCGAGGGGTGGAGCGCGGACGAGGTGTGTAACGTCCTCGGTCTCTCGGAGACCAATCAGCGGGTGCTGCTCCACCGGGCGAGGACGAAGGTGCGGGCCGCACTCGACGGGTATCTGAGCGGACGGGGGTCATGAGCGTCGACGAGCTGACCTGCAAGGAGCTGGTGGAGGTGGTCACCGACTACCTCGAGGGCCGCCTCGGTCCCGAAGAGCGGCTGCGCTTCGAGGAGCACGTCGCCTTCTGCGCCTGGTGCGCGACGTATCTCCGGCAGATGCGGGAGACGATGCGGGTGAACGGCGCACTCGCCGAGGAGGACCTCCCGCCCGAGGCCCGCGCGGCGCTTCTCGACGTCTTCCGCGACTGGAAGGGACGCTGACGGAGGCGCTGAAGTTTCTGCGCCGCGGGCGCGTCGCGCCCTTCGCCGGCGTCGCCTGGCCCGCCCCGCCCGAGTGGCTCGAGGGCGGCGTCGACCGGGTGCATGCGCTCCTGCCCGAGGCGCTCGCGCCCTGGATCGCCGAGGAGCTCTGGTTGGTCGAGCTGGAAGGTGCGGAGGAGATCGCGCCGGGAGTCCTCGCCGCGGCGCGCGGGCGCCTGGTCGCGCGCGTCGAGGACTGGGACGACGCGGTCGCGCGCGAGTTCGCGCGCGCCTGCGCGGTCCGCGCCGGCGAGGGCGCCGCGGGTCGCGCCGCCGAGTACGCCGCGGACGCAGCCGGGGCGGCGGAGGAGGCGGGTGCCGGCTCCTCGGCGACGCTCGTCGGCTACATGGCCGCGCATGCCGCCGAGGCGGCCGTCCCCGGCAGCTTCGCAGCGGAGCGCCGCCGCCAGTCGCTCTGGCTCGCGGAGCGCCTGGGGCTGCTTCCGGGCGCGCAGTAGCATGGCTCTCTGATGAGCGCGCCCGCCCTCGCCGGCCGGCCGGCCGTGCGGATCCGGGGGACGACGTACCCGGTTCTGCTGCCGACGCTGCGAGACCCACGCCTCCACCTGGCCGCCGTGATCGTCACGCTGCAGGTGCTGGGCCAGACGGCGTTCGGGTTCCAGCTCTCGATCGCTCAGATCCTCGTCGCGCTCGCCACCTGCGCCGTGCTCGAGGTCGGGATCGCGTTCGGGCGCCAGCACGTCCTCATGTGGCCCGCGAGCGCCCTGCTCACGGGGAACGGCGTCGCCTTCATCCTCCGCGTCCCGGGGACGGAGCACGGGGACTGGTGGAGCCTCAACGGCTGGTGGATCTTCGCGGGGACGGCCGCCGTCGCCCTCCTCTCCAAGTACGTGATCCGCTTCCGCGGCCGTCACGTCTTCAACCCGTCCAACATCGGGCTCGTCGTCTGCTTCCTGATCCTCGGCTCGGGTCGGGCCGACCCGCTCGACCTCTGGTGGGGTCCGATGTCGGCCTGGATGGCCCTGGCCCTCGCGATCATCGTCGTCGGCGGGGTCGTCATCCTCTCTCGCCTCCGGCTGCTCGAGATCGCCGTCCTCTTCTGGCTCGCCTTCGCCGCCGGGATCGCCGTGCTCGCGGCGGGCGGCCACGCGATGAGCGCGCGCTGGCACCTCGGGCCGGTCACGGGCTGGGAGTTCTGGCGCGTGCTCGTCTTCTCGCCGGAGATCCTCGTCTTCCTCTTCTTCATGATCACCGACCCGAAGACGATCCCGTCCGGGCGCCTCGGGCGTCGCGCGTACTCGCTCGGGATCGGCCTGCTCGCGGTGCTCCTGATCGCGCCGCAGACGACCGAGTACGGGACGAAGGTCGCCGTCCTCGGCGCCCTCGCCATCGTCTGTGCCCTCGGGCCCGTCGTCGAGGTGGTGGGGGCCCGGCTCGGCTCGCCGCGGCGGCCGGCGAGCCCGGCAGGCGCCGGCGCGCTCGCACTCGGCGCGGCCGCCTCGTTCGCCGCGCTCGTCCTCCTGGCCGGCCTGCCCGCGCGGACGGAGGCGGCCAGCGCCGGGGCCGCCCTCGGCCCCGGGGAGCTTCCCGAGGTGACGGTCGCCCCGGCGACCGGGTTGACCACCGGCCTCGACCGGCAGACGGCCCTCCGGGTCGCCGGCGACCTCGTGACCGACCTCCGCGCCGAGGCCGAGGCGCTGGCCGCGCGCGACCGCGAGGCAGCGGAGGAGGCGGCGGCCGGCGCCCGCCTCGCGGCGCTCTGGCAGCGGATCGACGCGGCCGGCGAGGAGATCGTCGTGCCCGACTACAACGTCGAGCGCGTCGAGCTCGCGCTCGAGCCGAGCGACGGCCAGTCGCCGCCGCTCGTCGTCGCCACGCTCGCGGGCACGATCGAGCTTGCCACCTACTCCGGCCCGTCTCCGACGGCTTCGGACGTCGCCGACCCGGTGCCGTTCGAGCAGGTCCTCGAGCTCGAGCTCCAGGGCGGGCGCTACGTCATCGTCGGCTCGCGCGGCGAGTCCGGCGATGTGCTCGCCCGCCCGGCGTCCCGGCCGGCCGCGGGCGGCGCCGGGCTCGGCGGCGTGCACCTCGCCGACGTCGCCCGCCACGTCGGCCTCGAGTTCCGCCACGGAGCCTTCCGCTTCGCGATCTCCAACGACCCGGTGGCGATGATGGGCGGCGGCGTCTGCTGGCTCGACTACGACGGGGACGGGTGGCTCGACCTCTACGCCGTCAACTCGTACTCGATCGAGGTGGACGTCGCACGCTGGAAGGAGCAGGGCGGCCTGCCGCGGAGCGCGCTCTTCCACAACGTCGCGGGCAGGTTCACGGACGTGAGCCGCGGCTCGGGCGCCGATCTCGACCTGCGCGGCAACGGCTGCGTCGCCGCCGACTTCGACGGGGACGGCCGCACCGACCTCTATGTCAGCGCCGCCGGGTACGACGCGCTCCTCTGGAACGCCGGCGGCGGTCGGTTCGTCGAGGGCGCCCGCGCCGCCGGTATCGACGCCTACGGCTGGCACACGGGCGCGGCCGTCGCCGACGTCAACGAGGACGGGCGGCCCGATCTCTTCGTCGCGGGCTACGCGGACCTGAACGCCCCGCTTCCCGAGGCGGCGGGGGAGAGCTTCCCCTCGAGCTACGCGGGTGTCCGCGACCGCCTCTACCTCAATCTCGGCCCGGGCGCGAGCGGCCGCGCTCGCTTCCGGGAGGTCGCCGCTCAGGCCGGCATCGAGCTGGGCGCGGTCGACCACGGCCTCGGTGCCTCGTTCACCGACGTCGACGGCGACGGCCGTGTCGACCTCTACGTCGCCAACGACCTCGACCCCAACCGCCTCTACCTGAACGTCCCGGACGACGGCCCCCTCGGTTTCCGCCTGGTGGAGCGCGGAGCGGCCGCCGGCGTCGGCGACGAGAACGCCGGCATGGGCATCGCCGCCGCCGACGAGAGCGGCGACGGGCGGCCGGATCTCTTCGTCACCAACTCCCATCGCCAGCTCCACGGGGCCTTCGTGAGCCGCGGCGCCGGCTCGGCCTACGCGGACGCGCGGCCCGACCTCGCGCCCGCGTTCGACACGACGCTGGCCGGCTGGGGTGCGTCCTGGGCCGACCTCGACCTCGACGGCCGACTGGACCTCGCGCTCGCCAACGGCGCCATCCCGGTCGACGACCTCGCCGACGACGCCGAGCCCGTCAAGATCCTTGCCGAGCACGGGGGCGAGGCGGTGGACGTCAGCGCGGGCGTGGGCCTGACGCAGGGGCCGCTCGTGAACGGGCGCGGGCTCGCGGCGGCCGACTACGACAACGACGGTGACCTCGACCTGGCCGTCGGCACGATCGGCGGCCCGCTCGTCCTGCTCCGCAACTCGGGCGCCAAGGGCCACTGGCTCGAGGTCGGGCTGGGGACGTTCTCCCCCGGCGCGAAGGTGACGGCGGTCCTTCCCGACGGCCGCCGCCTCGTTCGCGAGGTGCAGGCCGGCACGAGCTACCTCTCGTCCGAGGATCCGCGCGTCCACTTCGGCCTCGGCTCGGCCGCGCGCGTCCGCGCGCTCGTCGTCCGCTATCCGGACGGCCGCGAGACGCGCCGGAGCGACGTCCCGGCCGACCGGCTCGTCTCCCTTCCGTGACTACTCGAGGACGAACGTCACCTTCAGGTGGACGTGGAAGCGGACGGCGCCGTCCTCGACCACGACCTCCTGCCCGTCGATCCAGGCGCTCCGGATGTCCCGGATCGTCTCGCCTGCCTTGGCGATCCCCTGTCGGCACGCGTCCTCGAAGCTCTCCGACGACGTCGCGGTCAGCTCGATGACCTTCGCAACGGACATCTCCTCTCCCTTCGCTCGGCGTCAGCTGGGCTCGTGCCGAGAGGATAGGGGAGGCGCTCCGGCCCGGACGCGCGTCAGGGGCCGGCGTACTCGTAGGCGCCGATGTCGGGGAGGGCGTCGCGGCGGCGGCCGTCGGCGTCGAAGCGGATCGCCCAGGCCGGGTCGGCCCGGTCGATCGTGAGTGCGGAGTCGGCCGTCGGGCGGCCGCGCCCGCCGAGGTGCGGGTTCCCGACGGCGTCGGCCGGCGTGCAGGCGAGGCCGTCGAGGACGACGTTGCCCCTGGAGACCTGCGCCCAGTCGCAGAGCTGCCCCGGGTCGGGGGCGAGCCGGATGACGTTGTTGGCGATCACCGGCCGCTCTGCGAACGGGACTCCGGCGTAGGTCTTCACCAGCCTGACCGAGCCGTTGACGCCCTTGGCTGGCCTCGGCTTTCCGGAGAGGATCGTGTTGTGCGTGACGACGACGTTGCGGGGTGCGGTCTTCTGCCCGCCGAGGTTGACGGCGACGTGGGACTCGACGCCGGGCACGCGCCGGTCGGTGGCGAGGAAGACGTTGTTGCGGACGACCACGTCGCGCACGTCGAGGAGCAGGTACAGCTGTCCGCCGCCGGGAAGCTGGTACAGCCCGAAGTGGTTCCGCTCGACGACGAGGCCGCGGCCTCCCTGCAGCTCGATCAGGTCCTGGTGGTTGCAGCGGTTCGGATTGCGCCCGCACGGGCCGCGGACCGCCCGGTCGAAGCGGTTCTCGCGGACGAGCATGCTCCGCCCGAAGTAGCCGCGGACGAAGTCGCAGCCGTGGCAGTCGTGGAAGCGGTTGCGAACCAGGCGAATGCCGTTCGACCGCCCGGTGAGGACGCAGGCCTTGATCTCCCCGCACTCGGTCAGCTCGCTCCGCCGGATCGTCACGCCGGTCGAGTGGTCGAGGCGGATGGTGGCCGGGACCCTCGGCTTGCCGCGGACGACGAGCTTCTCGAGCACGATGTTGCGCGAGCGGAGGATGTCCAGTCGGGCACGGCCGCCGCGTGAGGTAATGCGGAGGCCCGTCACCTGGACATTGCGCGTCCAGCGCAGCCGCAGCGTCCCCGCGCTGGCGCCGTGCCGGGCGCGGATCGCCAGCCGGCGGCCGCCGCGCGGCCCGACCACGAGCTTCCGGTAGCGCCCCCGGCGGAGCACGATCGTCCCGCCGCTCGTCCGGAGCTTGGCGACCGCCGAGGAGAACTCCGCGTCCGAGCCGACGACGACGGTCGCCGCCCGCGCCTCGGACGGGGCCGCCGCCAGGAGGGCGAGCCCGCAGGCGAGCACCGGCAGCGTCCGCCGCAGCACGCGCCTATCCGTGCTGGGCGCGCTCCGCCTCCTCGGCCTCCGCCTTGGTGCGGTGCACGGTCCCGTCGGGGTGCTCCGGCGGGGAGTAGAGCGAGTAGAGCTTCAACTCGCCGTCCCCGGTGTTGACGACGTTGTGCCAGACGCCGGCAGGGACGATCACGGCCCAGTCGGCCTCGACGTCGTAGGTCTCGTCCACGGCGTCTTCGCTCGCCCCGAGCTCGACGCGGGCCGTCCCCGCCTCGATGCGCAGGAACTGGTCGTTGTGGTCGTGGGCCTCGCGGCCGATGTCCTCTCCCGGGCCGAGCCGCATCACCGTGAGCTGCGTGTGATCGCCCGTGAAGAGCACGGTTCGGAAGGCGTCGTTGTCGAGCGTCTCCCTTTCGATGTCCCCTACCCAACCAAGCATTGGCAGCCCTCCAGGCCGGTCGTCGTGGGTTCTCCTTGAAGCCTAACGTCGGCCGGACGGATGATCTCGGCGGCTCGCGCTGCCACGTCGCGTCACGGCGCCTAGGGCGCCGGGCAGAGCCCGGCCACGACCCGCTCCCCCTCGGCGTGGAGGCGGGCGAGCTTGAAGTGCAGGAGGCGCTGGACGGTGGCGCGGTAGGCGGTGATGTCGGGCTCGTACGTGCTGTACTCGGGCGGCGTGAAGCTCACCGCCGTCGTCCGGTAGGGGTCGATGCCGCGGAGGAGCCGGACGAGGGCGGGCAGACGGCCGCGCGGGATGTCGGTCGAGACAAAGTCCTTGGCTGCGCCGGAGAGGCGCGCGACCGAGCGGACGGTGCGCATCGACTCGATGTGCCCGGCCATCGCCGCGAGGATGCAGCGCTGGCGGACCATGCGCGTGTAGTCGCTCGAGGCCGAGCGCGAGCGCGCGTAGGCGAGCGCGTGCCGACCGTCCAGCTCGACCACCTGGCCGGCCGCCACCTCGATGTCGGTCCAGGGCTCGCCCGGGTAGGCGGGCGAGATGAGGTCGTCGACGCTGTCCGGAGCCTTCATGCGGATGCCGCCGAGCGCGTCCACCACCTCGACGAACCCGCGCAGGTCGACGAGGACGTAGTAGTGCACCTGAATCCCGAGCAGGTTCGAGATGGTCTGCTTGAGGGCCGTTGCGCCGGGGTCGCGCCCGCCCGGGAAGAGCTCGGGCCGCGACTGGGCGAAGCGATAGAGCGCGTTCAGGATGTCCGGGAAGCGTCCGTAGGCGCGCGCCGGCCGCGCCCACGAGCGGGACGTTCTGCAGGTTGCGCGGGATCGAGAAGACGGCCGCGCGGCCGGTGTTGGCCTGGATCGAGACGGCGACCATCGTGTCGGCGCGCAGGCCCGAGCGCCCGTAGCCGGCGTCGCCCCCGATCAGGAGGATCGTCGTCCAGTTCCGCTTCTCCGGCTTCGGCTCCGGCTCGTCGGCTCGGGCTCGGGCGGGGCGACGGGGCGGTCGCCGAGGAGCGCCTCGCCGGTCCCGCTCGGCCAGACCGTCTGCGAGGCTGCGAGCACCTCGAGCGAGAGCACGTCCCCCGGCTCCTCCTCCGCGAACACCGTCTCGATCGTGTCGTAGGTCAGGTACGTGCCCCAGCCGAGCAGGGCGTGCGGAGCGGCGGTCAGGAAGGCGAGGAAGACGAGGGAGACGCCGGCGACGATGGGCCTGGAGCGCCCGAGGGCCCGTCGCCGTGCTCGGGCGGCGACGCCGTAGGCGTCGGCGACGATCCAGAAGCGGACGACGAGCACGACGGCGTTCGCGACGAACAGCCCCAGGAGCACGTCCAGGCTGACGATCTCGTCGGCGAGCGACGCGCCGCTCCTGGCGACGAGCCCCGTGAGGAGCGCGACGACGGAGACGACGGCCAGGATGATCGCCGCGCCGCGAGCAACCCGCCCCGCGTACATCTGCCCTGCGCCCGGAAGCACGACGGAGAGCAGCCCGCTGAGGAATGGCCGCGGCATCTCCCTGAGGAACGAGATTCTACGCCTGTGCGGCGCTTTCCTCTCTCGACGCCCGGGGCGGCCGCGAGCATTCCCCCCGCAGCCCCTCCCGTCGCCTCCCGGGGCTCGGCCAGCGATACTCGGCCGATGCGGATCGTCGTCATCGGCGCCGGCCTCGCCGGCCTCGCGGCCGCCGACACGCTCCGGCGCGAAGGCGCCGACGTCGTCGTCGTCGAGGCGCGGGAGCGGGTCGGAGGGCGCGTCTGGTCGGTGCCGTTCGCGGGCGGCGTCGCCGAGCGGGGCGCCGAGTTCATCTTTCCGGGCGACGAGGTGCTCTACGCCACCGTGCGGCGGCTCGGGCTCGCCCTCTATCGCAAGGGGCTGCACTACGGCGACCGCGAGCCGCGCGGCGGGCCGGCCGTCTCGCCGGCCGAGCTCGAGGCCGCGACCGTCCGGCTCGCGGAGGCGGCGGGCGACGGCACGGTGCTCGAGGCCCTCGGCTCGCTCGCCCTGCCGCCGGGCGCCGCGGAGGCGATCGCCGCGCGCGTCGAGGTCTCGAGCGCCTATCCGGCCGGTGACCTGGACGCCTCCGTCCTCGCGGAGACCGGTGCGGGCTTCGGGCGCTTCGACACCTTCACGGTCGAGGGCGGTAACTCGCGGCTGGCGGAGGCGCTGGCCGCCCCGCTCGGCCCGGCCCTCGTGCTCGGGAGCGCGGTCGAGGAGGTCGCCTGGGACGAGCGGTCGGTCAGCGTCCGGGCCGGTGACGTGGAGCTCTGGGGTGAGCGGGCGGTCGTGGCCGTGCCCGCGACGGCCGCCGGGGGCATCCGCTTCGACCCGCCGCTTCCCGAGGCGAAGGCCAAGGCGCTCGCGCGGGTCCGCTACGGCCAGGCGGCGAAGCTCCACCTTCCCCTTCTCTCGCCCGCGGAGCCGAGCGCGGTCCTCGCCGTGCCGGCACGCTACTGGACGTACACGCAGCTCGCCCCGGACGGCGGGCCGGAGCCGTTCATGGCCTCGTTCGCAGGGACGCCGGGAGCGCTCGAGCGCCTGCGCGTCTGGGCGGGGCCGGGCACGTGGGCAGCCGCCGTGGCCGCGCTTCGGCCCGACCTCGAGCTCGACCTCGAATCGCCGCTGCTCTCGACCTGGCACGATGACCCCTGGTCGCAGGGGGCCTACTCCGCCCGCTCGCGCTCGTCGCCCCTCGACTCGGCCGAGCTGGCCCGCCCGGTCGGGCCGCTCGCCTTCGCCGGCGAGCACACGGCCGGCGAATGGCACGGACTGATGGAGGGAGCCCTTCGCAGCGGGCTCCGGGCCGCAGCAGAGCTCGCGGGCCGGCGAAATTCGGCTGCGGGCATTACCCGGCTACACGCGCGCTGTGTCGCCTGAATCGTTCGCCAAATTTCCCTTGCGATCGTCGAGTCGGTGCGCTATCCTGCCTCCCACTTCCGACCGCGGAGACGCTATGGACATGACCACTGCCAGCACGTACCGGTTCGAGGCCGCGCAGATCGCCCGGCCGGTGTCCGCGTTCGCGACGGACGCCGCGGGAGTGCTGTCCGGCAACGGCCGCGCCCTCGGAGGGAGGACTGTGCGCTAGGCACCTGGCTGCAGAGGAGCTTTCTCGGAGGGCGACCCAGCTGGGTCGCCTTCGTCGTTTCGGAGGCGGCCACGAACGACGGTGACGAGGACGGTGATGAAGGGATAGAGCAGCCACTGATACCGGAACGAGGCCCAGCCTAAGAGAAGGCGCGTCGGCGCTTCGCGCGCAAAAGCAGACGGAAATGCGAGCGTCAGCTTTGGCCTGCAGATTTTGCGGAAAGTCTGCTGAGTTCTGGGTCGGGCGGCTGCGCCGGTCTTCCACCCTGGGGAGGCGGGCGGAGTCGCGGCCGACCCGGCAGCGGGCCGCACCCGATTCCCGACCGCACGTCCCGAGCGTGCGCGTCGCCAGACCACGGACGAGAGGGAGGTGTCATGCACCAGCTCCATCTGCTCCAGCTGGAAGCCCGGCGCGTGCGGGAGGCGACGCCTCTGACCGCCGCCGAGGTCTCCCTGCGGGCCCGGGCGGTCGCCCGCGTGAACGTCCGCGTCCGGGCCGGAAGCCCCGTCCCGCGGGCCCGCCCGCGGCTCGAGGTCGTCCGGGCGCGCAAGGTGCCGGCCGAGCCCGCCGGCGTGTAGGAGTTCGTCGGAGCGCCCCCCGGGGCGCTCCGACGCGCCTGGGTAGTATCGGTCCCGGCAGGGCTCAGTCTGCTTCGCGCAGGTCGAGCTCCTCGACCATCGCCACCTCGTAGTAACCGAAGCGGGTCATCGTCGTCTGGCGACCGGATCCGGGCGCCGAACGGCCGGTCGTCAGGCCGAGAGCAGGTCGACCATCACGACCTCGTAGCGCTCGACCGCAGTGACCTCGGTGTCGAGGCCGGCGGCGATCTCGTTGCGGAGGGTCGCGCCGCTCGCCGACTCGTCGTTCAGGGCCTCGTCGCTCGCCCAGAGGGTGACGCCGATCGACCGTCCGTCGGGGACGTCGAGCAGAGCCAGCCAGCCGCGGAAGCCCGTGGCGTCGCGAAACCAGTCGACCAGGTCCTCCCGGAACGTGCGCAGCCCCTCCTCGATGCTCGCCGGCGGCCCCTCGAAGGTGGTGAAGCGGGCGACCGCCGCCAGCTCCGCCCCGGACCCCTCGTCGGCCCGGCCGGTGGGGAAGTTCCTGCCGAGGAAGAGCTCGTAGCGGACGACGCTCTCGAGATCGGCGCCTGCCGCCGCAATCATGCTCTCCCGCACCTCCCGCCGACCCCGCTCGCTGCGTTCGAGCGCCTCGAGGGTCTCCCAGAAGCTGACGATGCGGGCGTTGCCCGCCTCCGGGTCGCCGAGGACGAGCAGCCCGAGGTAGCCGTCGAACTCACGCAGCCAGGTCAGCATCGACTCCGCGGCCATGCGCGCGGTGATGCTCACGTCGGGGCCCGCGCCCCGGACGGTCGTGAGGCTCGCGTACATCGCGCGGGAAGCTTACGGCGCGGTCGGCCGGGTTGCTGCGAGCAGGGCGCCTTCAGCTCGGCCGGCCGCTCGCACTCGTGGCCGCCGTCGCGGTGCTCAGGATACGGCGGCGCGCCACCGGCCGGCCGTGCTGCCCGCGCCGGCCTGACCGCTACTCGCGCGGCGTACCGCGGACCGTGGCCACGCCGCCGGCCTTCGCCTGCTCGACGACGCGCCCGAGGAAGGCGGCGTCGAGCCGGCGCGTCTCGTGGAGCACCGCGCCCTTCGCCAGCAGCCGCCACGGCGGGCCGTAGGCCGGTGGAGGCTCCGGCTCGGCGCCGAGCCGGAGCCGGTCGAGCGTCCAGCCGGGGCGGAGCCGGTTCAGGTCGAGCGCCCCGCCGTAGCCCGGGATGCGGCCCTCGGAGGTGTACTGGTGCACGGCGATGCTCGGCCAGCCGCCGACCGTGCGCACCGGGTAGACCTTGCCGTCGTTCTTGCCGTAGTTCGCGAGCCAGAGCGGGTAGCGGCCGAAGCCGCGCGCGTTGCCGACGGTCGAGATCCAGTAGCTCGTGTACGTGTAGAGGATGGGCGGCTCGCCGATGCGCTTCTCGACGCGCCGGAGCCACGTCTTGGCCCAGCGCGCGAGCTCGCGCGGCGGCAGGCCCGGCACCTCGAGGTCGAGGACGGGCAGGAGGTCGCCCTCGCGCGGCTCCGCTACCTCGAGGAAGTGGTCGGCCTCGGCGATCGGCCCGTCGTCCGAGTCGGGCCGGGCGAAGTGGTAGGCGCCGATGGGGATCTTGTGGCGGCGCGCGGCCTTGCGGTGCCGCTCGTACGTCGGGTTGACGTAGCCCGTCCCCTCCGTCGCCTTCACGAAGCCGAACTCGATCCCGGCCTCCTTCACGGCCTTCCAGGAGAGCGCGCGTTGCCAGGCGGAGACGTCGATGCCGAGCACGGTGCCCGGAGTGTCTCAGACGCGGCGGCTCTCGACGAGCCGCTTCAGGCGGCCGAGCTCGTCCTCCATGTACCTCCCCATCAGCGGCCCGAAGAAGGGGAAGGGGACCACCTTCGCGATGCGGGGCCGCGCCGTGTCGCACGTGAAGGTCGTCCGCGTGCCGGCGGCCGTCGGCTCGCAGTCGAAGCGGATCGCCACCTCGATCGGCCCCTCCACGTAGTCGGCGGCGAGGACGCGCGGTCCGTCGAGCCTCGTCACCCGGTAGCGCATGCGAACGTCCCGGCCCGCGAAGCGGACGACCTCGACGATCTCGCTTCCGACGGCGGGCGGGCCGCCGTCGGCCGTGCGGAACTCCCGGACGGAGGGCCGCCACTCCGGGTGCGTGGAGAGGTCGGTGACGACGCCGAAGACGTCCTCCGGGGGCGCCGCGATTCCGACGCTGCGGACGATCCGCATCATCGCGGCTCGAAGAGGTAGTGGGAGACGAGCCACTCGCTGCCGCCGCGATAGCCCCAGAGCTCGGCGCAGGCCAGGAAGAAGACACGCCAGTCTGCGAGCCACTCGCGGGCGCTCGCGACGCCGTAGGTCTCCGCCAGGACCGGCAGGATCGCCTCGGCGTTCTCGTCCAGCCGCTCCAGCCACGCCTCGGCGGTCCGCGCGTAGTGAAGGCCGCTCACCGCCCAACGTTCGACGATGCGGAGGTCGCGCTCGAAGGCGAGGAAGAGGTCGTGCGAGGGCATCGTCCCCGCCGTGAAGAAGCGACGGGCCATCCAGCCGCGTTCGTACGCGTAGGCGTAGCGGCGGTGGGAGAAGACGTGGACGAAGACCTTGCCGCCCGGCTCGAGCCACGAGCGGATGCGCGCGAAGAGCGCCGGGTAGTTCCGCAGGTGCTCGAGCATCTCGACGGAGAGGACGCGGTCGAAGCGCCGCTCGGTGTCGAAGACGTTCGCGTCGGCGGTGACGACCTCGAGCCGATGTGCGACGTCGCGGCGCCTGGCCTCCGCCCGGATGAACGAGCGCTGCGTCCGCGAGTTCGAGACGGCGAGGACGCGAGCGGTCGGGTAGCGCTCCAGGAGCCAGAAGCTGAGGGAGCCCCAGCCGCAGCCGAGGTCGAGGAGCTCCATGCCGTCCTCGACGCCCGCGCGCCCGCAGGTGAGCGCGAGCATCGCCTCCTCGGCCTCCGCGATCGACTCGACGCCGGCGGGCCAGAAACAGGCGCTGTACTTGAGCCGCGGCCCGAGCACGAGCCGGAAGAACTCGGCGGGCACCTCGTAGTGCTGCTCGTTCGGCTTCTCGACCTGCTCGGCGATCGGCGCCGTGCGCAGGCTCTCGACGAACTCCCGCTGGCGGGCGTCGCCGCCGCGCCGCTCGCGCGCCAGCCGCAGGCGCGCAGTTGGCCCGGATGCCGAGCCGCAGCACCGGGTCGGGCAGGACGTCGAGCCTCATTCGGCGGCCTCCCTCGGGAACCAGGGGACGAACGCGCTCGTCTCGCGCTGGTAGCGGCGGTAGTCCTCGCCGCGGCTCTTCACCGCCTGCTCCTCGGACGGCGGGATGCCGGTGACGAAGAGGATCAGGTAGAGGATCAGGAGCGGCGAGAGGAGCCCGACCCAGCCCCAGGGCGCCGCGAGCGCCATCAGGGCGTAGGCGACCCAGGTCAGCCACTGGAAGAAGTAGTTGGGGTGGCGCGAGTAGCGCCAGAGGCCCGCGCGCATCGTCTTCCCCCGGCTCTCGGGGCTCGCCTTGAAGCGGGCGAGCTGGCGGTCGGCGGCGTTCTCGCCGGTGACCGCCCCGAGCCAGAGCAGGGCGCTGGCCCACTCGAGGGGCTCGAGGCTCCCGGCCGGGTTGAAGGCGACGAGCACGAAGGGCACCGCGAGCGCCCAGGCGACGACCGCCTGCGCCTGGTAGAAGACGAAGAAGGAGCGCTGCTCGCGCCCGCGCTCGCGCCAGCGCGCGCGGAGCTCTCGGTAGCGGGAGTCCTCCTCGCCGCCGATCCTGCCCGCGACGAGCCACGCGATGCGCAGGCTCTCGAGCCCCGCGGTGACCGCGATCAGGATCCGGTGCGGCAGCTCGCCCGGCCCGAGCGCCGCGTACAGGGCCGCCAGGAGCGCGAGCGTGACCGCCCAGCCCGCGTCGACCGCGGTTGCGTCGCGCGTGCGCCGCTGCAGGAGCCAGAGCCCGAACTGGAGCAGCGAGGCGAGCGCGAGGCCGAGGAGGAGCAGGAGCCAGTAGGAGTCGATCATCAGTCGATCCAGGCGTGGCGCGGGTCGCCGTACGGGCGGCGGAGGTCGTCGATCGCGTCCTCGACGCGCCGCGTCAGGTCGCGGGCGGCGGCCACGGTCGGCTTCGACCTCGCCACTCCCAGGGGCCGGCCGACGAGCACGCGGATGCGCGGGAGCCCGAGCCGGAGCCGGTGCGGCCTGACCGCCTGCTCGGTGCCGACGAGCGCGACCGGCACGAGCGGGCTTCCCGTGGCGAGCGCGAGCCGTGCGGCGCCGCGCTGGAACGGCCGGCTGCGGAGCGGCAGGCACGTCCCCTGGCCGAAGATGCCGAGAATCTCCCCGGCCGCGAGCAGCCGCCCGGCCCGGCTGACGGCGTCGAAGTCCCCGCGCCCGCGCTCGACCGGGAAGGCGCCGAAGCCCTGGACGAGCGCTCGGGAGACGGCGCCCCGCCACAGCTCGGCCTTGGCCATGAAGTGGACGAGGCGGGGCGTCGCGAGGCCGAGCACGAACGGGTCGATCACCGACTCGTGGTTGGCGACGAGGATGCAGGGGCCCTCGGCCGGTATCCGCCCGCGACCCGCGATCTCCATGCGGAAGAGGGCCCGCGCGGCAGGCCGGTAGCCGCAGGTGTCGAGGACGCGGTAGAGGATCACGCGCGCGCCTCCCCCGGCCGGGCCAGGACGAGCTGGGCGTCGTGGAGCCACCGGGTGCGGAAGGCTGCCTCGCAGAACGCGAGGTAGAAGTCCCAGGTGCGCTCGAAGCGCTCGTCGTAGCCGAGCGCGCGCACCTCGTGCGAGGCCGCGCGTGGAAGCGATCGCGCCAGCGCCGGAGCGTCTCGGCGTAGTGCGGCCCGATCTCCTCGTCGTCCGCCACCTCCAGCCGCGACGACCGGCGTCATCGCCCGCTCCGGGCGCGCCGCGCGACGGGATCAGGCAGCCGGGGAAGACGTAGCGCTCGATCCAGTCCGGCGAGCGGCGGTAGCGCTCGAAGCGCTCCTCGGGCATCAGGATCGTCTGCACGCAGGCGCGCCCGCCGGGAGCGAGGAGGCGATCGAGGCGGCAAAGAACGTCGGGAACTGCCGCTCGCCGATCGCCTCGATCATCTCGATCGAGGCGATCCTCGTGTACGTGCCCTCGTGCGCGCGGTAGTCCTGCTCGAGGATCTCGACTCGGTCGGCGAGGCCGGCGGCGTCCACCCGCTCTCGCGCGAGCCGCGCCTGGGCCGCGCGAGATCGTGAGCCCGGTGACACGCGGCGCCGTACGTGCCGGCCGCCTCGAGCGCGAAGCCGCCCCAGCCGCAGCCGATCTCGAGCACGTGGTCGTCCGGCCCCAGCCCGAGCTTCTCGCAGACCGGCGTAGCTTGCGGCGCTGCGCGGCCTCGAGCGGCTCGTCCTCGCGCTCGAAGACGGCGCAGGAGTACGTCATCGTCTCGTCGAGGAAGAGGCGCGAAGAGATCGTTGCCGAGGTCGTAGTGGTAGGCGGATGTTCCGCCGGGCGCGAAGGCAGGCCGTTGCGGCGGTCCGCAGTCGCGGGCGGGCCTGCGCGAGCCGGCGCAGGTGCGGATGGCGCCGCGCCGGCCTCCTCGGCGTTCCGGAGCAGGAGCTCGAAGAGGCCGACGAGGTCGTGGGCGTCCCACTCGCCGGCCGTGTACGACTCGCCGAGCCCGAGCTTGCCGCGCGTCGCGAGGCGCCGGAAGAGCGCGCCGCGTGCACGGATCTCGAGGCGGACCTGGGGCCCGGTTCCGAAGCGCCGCACCGTGCCGTCCGGGAGGCGCGCGTCGAGCGCCCCGTGGCCGAGATCGGGGAGGACGCGCTCGAGCACGGCGGCACGCCACCCGCTCGAGCGGGCGCCCGCGCGGCGGCGGCTCGCGGCGGAGTGCGCGGCTCTCGCCGACGACGCTCACGTCCTCACCGACCCCTTCCCCGGCTCGAACGGCGGCTTGTGCCGGAAGGGGACGCGCTTGAGCCAGAGCTTGAGCGCCTGCCAGTGGATGAGCCCGATCACCTGCACCGGCATGAGCGGGTAGCGCGGCGAGCGCCGCCGCGAGCGTCCGGTTCGTCAGCTCCTGCCGGCGGCCGGCGAGCGTCGCGGAGAGCGGCACGCTCGTCCCGCTCGAGGCACGTCGATCCGCGCGCTCACGCGCTCGCCCGGCTCCGAGAACGCGTAGCGGTAGCGCTGGTCGAGCGGCATGAACGGCGAGACGTGCAGGCGCTTGGCGTGCTCGTAGCGCAGCGCCCCTGCCCGCGAAGGAGCTCGGGCAGCCGCTCGCCGAACGTGTTGCTCAGCTCCGCGACCATGCAGGCGAGCTCTCCGTCGGCGCGGTAGCACCAGTAGAAGCTGACCGGGTTGAAGACGTAGCCGAGGACGCGCAGCTGCGCGAGCACGAGCACGCGCGCGCCGTCGGGGAGATCGACGCCGCCCGCGCGCGCGAAGGCGAGCACCTTCTCCTTCGTCGGGCGGCCGTCGTCGTCGAAGTGGTCGCGGTCGCGGAACGTGACGACGTTTCGGCGGTTCACCGAGAAGAGCCGCAGCCGGCGCTCGAGCTCGGGCAGCTCGTCCAGGTCGAGGACGAAGAACGAGACCGGGTAGCTGAAGGCGTTGGCCCTCGGCGCCCGCCGGGCGTGCGGCAAGCGTGCCCGTGTAGAGGGCCGACCTCACCAGGCTACTCCCAGGGCCCCCGCCGCGGCGACGCCGGAGGCGAGGCCGTCCTCGTGGAAGCCGTTGCCCAGGTGGGCGCCCGCGAAGTACGTGTGCCGCGTGCCCGAGAGGCGACGGAGCTCCGGCTGCGCCGCGATCGACTCGTGCGTGTAGAGCGGGTGCTCGAAGGTCATGCGCGCGATCACCTGCCCGGGGTCTACCCGCTCGGAGCGGTTCAGCGTCACGCAGTAGTCCCGCTCCTCCTCGAGCCGCTGCAGGCGGTTGAGGTAGTACGTGATCGCGGGCGCAACGGGCGAGCCGCGGCAACCGTCCAGGTGGAAGTTCCAGGAGGCGCGGGCCCGGTCTTCGCGCGGGAGGAGGCCCGAGTCGGTGTGGAGGACGGCCTCGTTCCTCGTGTACCCGAAGGCCCCGAGGATCCGTCCCTCCTCGCGGCTCGGGTCGGCGAGCAGGCGGAGCGCCTGGTCGGCGTGGGCGGCGACGACGACCTTGTCGAAGCGGTGCGCGACCCCGTCGTCGGTCGTGAGCTCGACCCCGCCCGGGTCGCGGCGCAGGGCGCGCACGCCGGTCCCGACCCGCACGCGCCCCTCCAGCCTGGTCACGAGCGCGTCGACGTACGTCCGCGAGCCGTCCGTGACCGCCTTCCAGCCGAAGCGCCCGAAACCCAGCATGCCGTGGTTGTCGAAGAAGCGGATCGCGTACGCGGCGGGGAAGTCGAGCGTGCGCTGCGGCGACGTCGACCAGAGCGCCGAGGTCAGGGGGACGAGGAAGTGGTCGCGGAACCCCCGCGAGTACCCTCGCTCGGCGACGTAGCGGGCGAGGGTGTAGCGCTCGTAGTCGGCCTCCTCGAGCGAGCGGCGCGCCGTGCGGAGCCAGCGGGCGATCTCGGCGAGGAGCCGGAGATGGCGCGGACGGGCGAGGTTCCGCCGCTGGGCGAAGGGTCGGTAGCCGGCGTACTCGAGGTTGCACGCCCGGCAGCCGACCGAGAAGGACATCTCTGAGTCCTGCGTCGCCACCCCGAGCTCGGAGAAGAGCCGGACGAGCAGGGGGTAGTTGCGCTCGTTGTGGACGAGGAAGCCCGTGTCGAGCCGAAGCGGACGGCCGTTCACCCGGTGCTCGACGGTGTTCGTGTGCCCGCCCGCATAGCCGGCGCGCTCGAAGACGGCCACGTCGTGCCTGCGCGCGAGCAGGTACGCCGCCCCCAATCCGGAGATCCCCGCGCCCACGACTGCAACCTTCACGGCAAGTGCCCCGTCTCTGTCACCGAACCGGTATTCGGCCCGGGCCGAACTGCGGTTGGCCGGGTACGAGACTGACGGGAGCTGAGCGAACATACATGGAACAAACTCTGGACAACACTATCAAGATCGGCACCGTCCGCGGGCGGACGAGCTTCGGGAGCCAGGCCGCCACGATCGCCGCGGTCGTGATCCCGCCCTTCGGCCTGCTCTCCGCGATGGGCCTGCTCTGGGGCGTCGCCTTCCACTGGGTCGACCTCCTCCTGCTCGTCGCCCTCTATCTGCTGACGGCGATCGGAAACGCGGTCGGCTTCCACCGCTACTTCACCCACAAGAGCTTCGACACCGGGCCCGTCGTCAAGGGGGCGCTGGCGATCCTCGGCTCCATGGCCATGCAGGGCCCGGTCACCCAGTGGGTCACCGACCACCGCAAGCACCACGCGCTCTCCGACCAGGAGGGCGACCCGCACTCGCCGCACGTCGGCCACGGTGACGGCGTCGGCGGGACGATCCGCGGCTTCCTTCACGCCCACGTCGGCTGGCTGTTCACGCTCAAGGGGATGGAGCGCGGCCGTGAGTACGGGAAGGATCTCTACGAGGACCGGCTCGTGCGGACGATCGACCGTCTCTACCTGCTCTGGGTCGTCCTCACCCTCGGGATCCCGTTCCTCGCCGGCTACCTCGTCGGCGGCTCGGTCGCGCGCGGCCTCGAGGCGATGGTCTGGGCGGGCCTCCTCCGCATCTTCCTCTACCAGCACGCCACCTTCAGCGTCAACTCCATCTGCCACATGTACGGGCGCCGCGACTACGTCTCCCGCGACGAGGCGCGCAACAACTGGGTGATCGCCGCGCTCGTCCTCGGCGAGGGCTGGCACAACAACCACCACGCGTTTCCCGGCTCGGCGCGCCACGGGCTCCACCCCCGGCAGGTGGACGTCTCGTGGCTCGTGATCCGCACTCTCGAGAAGCTCGGGCTCGCCTGGAACGTCCGCCGGCCGACGCCGGCGCAGATGGCGCGGCGGCGGCTTCAGCCGCCGGCCGCCGCAGAGGCCGCAGCGCCCTCCGAAGCCTGAAAGCGCCGCAGCTCGTCCCCGACGAGCTCGGCCCAGCGGCCGGCCCTGGGAGCGGGCAGCGCCGCGCCCCACGGGGCGCGCACGGCGATGGGGTGGAGCGCGCGGGGGATCAGCTCGTAGCGTCCCTCGACGCCCCGCGCACGGGCGCGCTCGAAGCCGCGCCGTGAGCTCGCAGGGCTGACGCCGGGGATGCCGGGCAGGTACCGGTCCCAGGCGCCGTGGAGGACGGCGAGCCGCTTGCCGGCGAGGCCGGAGAGGTCGAGCCGGTCCGGGATCCAGGGAGCGAGGCCGAGCACGCCCGTCACCGAAGCCTCGGCGGCGGCGCCGATCGCGACCGCGCCGCCCATGGAGAAGCCGAGGAGGAGGACGCGCCGCGTCCCCGCCCCGGTGACCTCCTCGACCGCGGCGGCCGTGTCCTCGACGCACATGCCGAGGCGGTTCCAGGACTTGACCCGGTAGCGCACCTCGGCGAAGGCCAGCTCCGGGTGGGACGGGGCGAGCCGTCCGACGAGCCACTCGAGCGACGCGCTCCACGTGCCCGGGACGTCGCGGCCGCTACCGCCGTCGACGCAGACGACCGCGTCCGCGCTCCGCGGCCCGGTCACCCGAGCCGCGGCGCCGGTGGCGAGCGCAAGCTCGCGTCTGGCGTCGGGCTCGGCTGAGGGAGGCGGAACGATGGCTGCTGGCGGTGGTGGGCCGGCGGGGCGGCGAGAGTCGCATCCCTCGTTCGAGTGAACGAGGCGCTCGGTTCGGCGCCCGATGAGCGTACCCATGGGGCGCTCCCACCTGCCGCCGCAGGTTCTCGTCCTCGTCGCCGCCCTCGCGGCCGTCGGCGCGCTCCTCGTGGTTCTCACGCGGCCGGGGGAGAGCACGAGCCGCCAGCGGGCGGAGCGCGCCGATCAGGCTGCCGTTCCTCCCGTCGCCGTCGCCGACCGAGCGATCCTCGCAACGGTGGTCGAGCCCGCCGCAGAGCCGGAGCCGGCACCGGAGCCCGAGCCGGCACGGCCGTCCCCTGCCCCCAAGCGCGCCCCCGGCTTCCTCGTCCTCAGGCCCGCCCGCGGTGGGACCGTCGTCGTCCGCGCCCGGCCGGGCGGGGCGGTGGTCGCGCGCCTCGGCGCCCGCACGGAGTTCGGTTCGCCGACGACGCTCGCCGTCGCCGCCAGGCGCGGCCGGTGGCTCGGCGTCGTCACGACCCGCCTCCCCAACGGTCGGCTCGGCTGGGTCGACCCCGCCGAGAGCCGGATCGTCCGCCGGCGCACGCGGGTCCGCGTGATCGTCGACCTTTCGGCGCGCCGTCTGGTCGTGCGCCGGGGCGGTCGCGTCCTGCGGCGGATCACGGTCGCCGTGGGCCGGCCCGGCTCGCCGACGCCCCGCGGCCGCTTCGCCGTCACCGACAAGCTGTCCGGCTCGGCCTTCAGCTCCGCCTACGGGTGCTGCATCCTCGCCCTCTCGGCGCACCAGCCGAACCTTCCCCCCGGCTGGCGCGGCGGCGACCGGATCGCGGTGCACGGCACCAACGACCCGGGCTCCATCGGCACGGCCGCCTCGGCCGGCTGCCCGCGCGCGAGCGACCGGGACCTCCGCTTCCTCTTCCGCACCGTTCCCCTCGGCGCGCCGGTCTTCGTCCGCGCATAACGCGGTTCGCGTCTGGGTACGAGCCCAGGCATGGCTGTCACGCCCGAGCGGCGGACGCTGCCGAAGCTCCGTGAGGCCGCTGCGGACTGCCGCGCCTGCCCACTCTGGGAGGGCGCGACGCAGACGGTGTTCGGCGAGGGCGCGCCCACGGCCCGCGTCTTCCTCGTCGGCGAGCAGCCCGGAGACGTCGAGGACAGGGAGGGACGGCCCTTCGTCGGCCCGGCCGGAAGGGTCCTCGCGGACGCGCTCGCGGAGATCGGGATCGAGCGGCGCGACGTGTACGTCACCAACGTGGTCAAGCACTTCAAGTGGAAGGCGCGAGGCAAGCGTCGCATCCATCAGAAGCCCAACGCCGCCGAGATCGCGGCCTGCCGCCCGTGGCTCGACGCGGAGCTCGAGGTCGTCTCGCCGAGCGTGCTCGTCCTGCTCGGGGCGACGGCGGCGCAGGCGCTCCTCGGCCGGTCGTTCCGCGTGACGAGGCAGCGGGGAGTCCCGCTCGAGTCCGACCTGGCCCCGCACGTGCTCGCGACCGTGCACCCCTCGTCCGTCCTGCGCGCGCCGGACGAGGACGCCCGGCGCAAGGCGTCTGCGGCCTTCGTCGCCGATCTCGGCGCCGCGGCGGCATTCCTCCACGGTTAGGCGGTCAGCAGCTCCTGCAGCTCCTCCGCCGTCGTCACCGGGCGGCGGCAGGCGAAGCGCTCGCAGACGTACGCGGCCGGGGCGCCGTCGACCAGGCCCTTGCCGGTGAGCAGCGGCACCTCGTCCGTCGGCTGCGGCGAGAAGGCGAAGACGGCGTTCGGCCGGTAGCCGGCGCGGGCCGCGTCGCGGAGGGCCGGGGAGTCGCCGACGACGGCGATTTCCTGCGGCGCCGAGAAGTGGAGGTCGAGCGCCCCGAGGAGGTGCGCGACGGCGGCCGGGGCGCGCTCGAGGAGCGGCAGGGCGAGGCGGAAGACCCCGGCCGCCTGCCTCTCCAGCTCGTCGTCCCCGTAGATGCGCGCGAGGCGGAGGAGCACGAGGGCCGCCATCGAGTTCCCGGCGGGCGTGGGGTGGTCGTCGAACTCCTTGCGCCGGGCGACGAGGCCGTCCCCGGCGGGCGCGTCCACGTAGAAGCCGCCACGGACGGGGTCGGCGAAGAGCTCGACGACGAGCCCCGCGAGGCGCCTCGACTCGATGAGCCAGCGCGGGTCGCCGGTCGCCCAGGCGAGCTCCAGGAGGCCGTTGGCGGCGTCCGCGTAGTCCTCCAGGTAGGCCGGGATCCGCGCGTCGCCGGCGCGGTAGGAGCGCAGGAGCCGCCCGCTCCCGTCGGAGAGAGGGCCGAGGAGGAACTCGGCCACGCCGACGGCGGCCTCGAGGTAGTCCTGCCGGCCGAGGCGGGCACCGGCCTCAGCGAGGGCGGCGAGGGCGAGGCCGTTCCAGGCGGCCAGCGCCTTGTCGTCGCGGAGCGGCTGCGGGCGCTCCGCGCGGGCGGCGAGGAGCGCGGCGCGCGCCTCCTCCGGGATCTCGCCGCGGAGGATCGGAGCGCCCGTGCTCGAAGGGGAGGAGCCAGTCCGGCTGTGGGTCGCCCACGACGGCGGCGACCTCCTCCTCGGTCCAGGTGAAGGTGAGTCCCTCGACGCCGTCGGTGTCGGCGTCCTGGGCGGAGGCGAGCCCGCCCTCCGGGAGGCGGAGCTCCCGGAGCGCGTAGTCCAGCGTCTCCGTGACCACGCGCCGGTACCGCTCCTCGCCCGTGACGACCCAGGCGTGCAGGTAGCCGGAGGCGAGCAGGGCGTTGTCGTAGAGCATCTTCTCGAAGTGGGGGACGAGCCAGTGCGCGTCCACCGAGTAACGGTGGAAGCCGCCGCCCAGGAGGTCGTACATCCCGCCCGCCGCCATGCGGTCGAGCGTCAGCCGGGCCATGCCGAGCGCCTCCTCGTCCCCGCTCGCCGCGTGCAGCCGGAGCAGGAGCTCGATCGTCGAGGCGGCGGGGAACTTCGGCGCCGGGCCCCAGCCGCCGTCCGCGGGGTCGAAGCTGCGGCGGAGCGCCGGCACGACGCCGCCGAGGAGCCCGGTCGTGAGCGGCTCGCCCGAGGGGGCGCGCTCGCTCGCCTGCCGGATGGCCTCGACGAGGGCGTCGGCCTGTTGCTCCAGGTCGCCACGGCGCGTCCGGTAGGCCTCGGAGACGGCCAGGAGAACCTGCGTGAAGCTGGGGAGGCCGTGCCGCGGCTCCGGCGGGAAGTACGTCCCGCCGTAGAAGGGGCGGCCGTCCGGGGTGAGGAAGACCGTCATCGGCCAGCCGCCGTGGCCGGTCATGGCGACGACCGCGTCCATGTAGAGGCCGTCGACGTCGGGCCGCTCCTCGCGGTCGACCTTGACCGGGACGAAGCGCTCGTTCATGAGCCGGGCGGTCTCGCCGTCCTCGAACGACTCGTGCTCCATGACGTGGCACCAGTGGCAGGCGGCGTAGCCCACCGAGAGGAGCACCGGGCGATCCTCTGCCCGCGCGAGGGCAAGGGCCTCCTCCCCCCACGGATACCAGTCGACCGGGTTCTCCGCGTGCTGGAGGAGGTAGGGGCTCGTCTCGGCGGCGAGGCGGTTCATCGAGCCAGCCTAGCCGGCGGGGGGAGGGGGCGGCACCGGCTCGCCCCGGCCGGCGCCGCCCGGCGCGCGAGTTAGGCCGAGACCGCGGCGGGCGCGCCGACGAGCTCGTCCACCGTCGTCACGGTTGCGCCGTAGGTCGCCTTCAGGTACTCGAGCGCGTCGTCCTCGCTCACGCCCTCGAACGCGCAGACGGCATCCCGCGGGATCGTGATCTCGTAGCCGCGCATGAGGGCGCCGTACGAGGAGTGCCGGACGCAGATGTGGGTGTGCTGGCCGGTGATGACGACCTCGTCCACGCCGAGCTCGCGGAGCTGCTCGTCGAGGCCGGTGCCGTCGAACGCTCCGTAGTGGCGCTTCTCGGAGATGATCTCGCCGTCGCGTGGCGCGAGCTCGTCGATCACTTCGGCGCCGGGGTCGCCCGCCATCGCGTGCTCTCCCCAGATCTTCATCTCCGGATCGCCGGGCTGGTGCGCGTCGTTCGAGAAGACGACGACCCAGCCCTCCTCGCGCGCGTGGGCGAGAAGGCGCTGGAGCGGCGGCGTGATCGCCTTCGCCCTGGGGTTCGCGAGCTTGCCGTCGACGAAGTCCTTCAGCATGTCGACGATGATCAGGGCCTTCATGTGTATCCTCCCACTGAGTTTTTGACTATAAGGCGATAACTTCGTGCCCCAGTCTACCACAGACCTCCGTCCGACCCACGAGGCGCTCGGCGCCGTGCTCCAGGTGCGCGCCGGCATCCTGCAGGTGCTCCTCTGGGAGCGCGCGAAGGAGCCCTCCCTGGGCGCGTGGTCGCTGCCGGGCGGGCGCCTCGAGCCCGGGGAGACGCTCGAGGACTCCATCCGCCGGCACCTCGAGGCCAAGGTCGACGTGCGCGACCTCTCCCACCTCGAGCAGCTCGAGACGCGCAGCGACCCGAACCGTCACCCCGGCGAGTGGCTCGTCGCGACCGCCTACCTCGGCCTCGTCCCGGCGGACGCCGACCCGGGTGTGCCCGCGGACACGGAGTGGCATCCCGTCGACGACCTGCCGGCCATGGCTTTCGACCACGGCGCGATCGCCCTCGCCGGCCGTGAGCGCCTGCGCGCCAAGCTCTCCTACACGAACATCGGCTTCGCCCTCGCGCCCCCGTCCTTCACGATCTCGGAGCTTCGCGCCCTCTATCGCGCGGCGCTCGGCCACGACGTCTCCGCCACGAACCTCCAGCGCGTGCTCCTCCGGCGGCGCGTGCTCGAGCCAACCGGCGAGTTTCGCCTCCCCGGCCGCGGCGGCGGCCGTCCGGCCGCCGTCTACCGCTTCGCCTCCGCCGGCCTCGAGGTCACCGACCCCTTCGCCGTTCTCCGGCCACCGGCGGCACGCCGCTGACCACTGCTCATTGCGGCGCCCTCGGCCATGCCCGGGTCAGGCCCGGGCATGGCCGGCCGGGAGCCTCTAGATGAGCCCGCAGCGGCGGGCCGTGTTCGGCCACGGACGGAACCCGAGGCCGGTGCGGAACGCGCGCTCCGCCGTCCACATCTGCTCCTCCGGCGTCCACCGGTTGGCGGTGCCCTTGCGGTGGAGGAGGTAGCGGCCGAAGGCCCGCTGGAACTCCAAGCTCATCTGCAGGCCGCCGTAGTAGGGAGCGTTGGGATCGCTCCAGGGTCCCTCTTGCCGGTGGATACAGAGCCAGGCGCGGCGGTGCGGCGGGCGCTTGGAGCGCTTCGCGGCCCGGGCGGCGCGCTGCTTCCAGATCCTCGTCAGGAAGGCCAGACGGGCCACGTCGGCCGTCTTCCGCTCCATGAAGCTCGTCGGCTGGCGCCGCTTGCCCATCACGCGCTGCAGGTGCCAAGTCCGCGCCCGGTGGCGGACGACCGCCTTGCGCAGAGCCGCGACCTTGTCGGCCCTCGCCCGGGCCTCGGCGTGCGCCTCGGATCCGGAGGATACGTGCGCCGAGACGATGGCCGGCGCGGCGAGCGCGAGCGAGCTTACGAGCGCGAGCAGAAGCCCGCGCATGCGGTTTCGATTCACGTGCAAGCCCCCTTTCTGGGCCATCGTTCCCGGCCCGCCGCTGGACGCTGGACGGGCTCCGGGTGGGCGCGCCCTCATTGCCGCAGAGGGGCACCGGCCCAGGGGTCGGTTTTTCTGGAAGCGGGCTAGGTTACACTCAGCGGCACATGCTGTGGCTGGTCATCTGGTTCATGGTGATCCTCAAGATCCCGGCCCTCTACCTCGCCTACGTCATCTGGTGGTCGGTGAAGGATCCGCCGCCCGCTGCGACCGGGGGCCTCTCCGGGGGCATCGGCGGCGGGGGCATCGAGCCGCCGCGGCGACGGGGCCCGCGCCTGCCCGTGCCCGGCCGCCGGCCCGGCCCCCACGGCATGCCTGAGCGCCGTCCGCGCGAGCCCGCCCTGGCGGCGAGAGCGAGAGGCCAGCGTTGAGCTCGCTCGACCCCGGCGCCGCCCGCCCGACCGCGACGCAGCTCGTCGCCGACTTCCTTGCGACCTTCGCGCTCTTCGCCGGCCTCATCGCGATCGTCTACTATCCGGGTCGGCTCGGGACCGCCGCCGTCGTCATCGCGCTTTTCGCCGCCGCGCTCGGCGGGCGCGACCGCTATCTCGTCCCGGTCGCCGTGGCCGTGACCGGCGCCTGTTGGGTGCTGGGAATGATTCTCGCCGTCCTCCTCGACCGGCCGATCTTCTAGCGCAGGGACGCTTCCGCGAGCACGATCCCTCTAAAGAGGGATTGCCGCGCGGCCGATGCACCTATCGGCTTACGACAGTCAGCCTCGTCGCGGTCACACGGCCTTCCAATGGGAAGTTTCAAGCTCCGTCTCGTCATCTATTTCATGCTCGTCGCGCTGCTGCCGCTCCTGGCGGCGACGGTCGCCTTCAGCGAGGTCGCCGAGCGAGGGGAGACGGGCTCGGCGGACTCCCGTCTCTCGACGGCGATCCGTGTCGCTCTCGCCGACTACGAGGAGCAGCTGGACGAGGACACGGTCGAGACTGCCCGCTCGCTCGCCAGGGCCACGGCGGTGCAGCAGGCCCTCGCCACCCACAACCGCTCTGCCCTCGTCCGCACGGCGAAGGAGGTGGAGCACAGTGCGTTCTACTCCCCGAACCGCGAGTACCTCGCGGGCGAGCGGCCGGGCCCCTTCGACGGGACCCGGGAGATCGCCGTCAAGAGCGAGGGGGAGGTCATCGGCTACGCCGTCGTCCACCTGCCGTTCGACGACGACCTGGCGGCGCGACTGAAGTCGAGGGCGGCGCTCGGCGAGGCCGATCGCTTCGTCTTCGTCGCCGACGGCCGCGTGCTCGCCCCCGGCGAGCTCCGAGGCCGCCTCGCGGTTCCGCTCCAGGAGCCCGGGTTCGTGGACGTCAACGGAGTCAGCTACCGCGCACTCGGCACCGGCCTGGTCACCGGCGGTGCGGCCGGGCGGCCCGCCGTCTCGCTCGTCGCCCTCAGCCCGCGGGCCTCGATCGACGCGGTCGTCGGCGATCTCCGCCGGCGAATTCTCGCCTTCTCGGCGGTGGCGATGCTCGCCGTCGGGCTCCTCGCCTATACGTTCGGGCGCACGATCGTCCGCTCGCTTCGCGAGCTTGCGGCGGCCGCCGGCGCGATCGCCAAGGGCCGCCTCGGGGAGCGGGTTCCCGTGCGGGGCCGCGACGAGTTCGCCTCCCTGGGCGAGGCCTTCAACGACATGGCCGCCCAGCTGGAGCAGCGACAGCGCGAGCTCGATGCCGAGCGCGGACGCGTCCGCGACGCGATCGGCCGGTTCGGCGACGCCCTCGCCGCGACGCACGCCCCGTACGCCCTGCTGCCCGTGGTCGTGAAGAACACGGTCGAGGCGACGGGCGCCGCCGGCGCCCGGCTCGTGGTCAACGGGGAGGAGATCGAGCGCCAGGGGAGCCCGGACGCCGGCGGCCTGCCGCTGGCGGTCCCGCTCGGCCTCGACGGGCGCGAGAGCGGTGTCCTGTACCTGACGCCGAGGGACGACGACTTCAGCGACGAGGCGCGCGAGCTCGCGCACTGGCTCGGCTCGCAGGCGTCGATCGCGCTCGAGAACGCGAAGCTGCACCGGCTGGTCGAGCGGCAGGCGAACACCGACGGCCTCACCGAGCTGCCCAACCGGCGCCATTTCGAGGAGGGTCTCGACGCGGAGATCTCGCGAGCGGAGCGTTTCGGCGGGAGCCTGGCGCTCGTCCTCGCCGACCTCGACGACTTCAAGAACGTCAACGACCGCTACGGCCATCAGACGGGCGACGACGTCCTGCGCACGTTCGCCGACATCCTGCGGACGACGGTGCGGGAGATCGACCTCCCCGCCCGCTACGGGGGCGAGGAGTTCGCCGTGCTCCTGCCGCAGACCGGCCTCGACGGCGCGGGCGAGCTGGCGGAGCGCCTCCGCCGGGCCCTCGCCGCGAGGCCGATGTCGACCCAGCCGGGCGGCCTCGTCGCGGTGACGGCGAGCTTCGGCGTCGCGGCCTTCCCCGACGCTCCGACGCCTGCCGCGCTCTTCGCCGCGGCCGACGAGGCGTTGTACCGCGCCAAGCGCGCGGGTAAGAACTGCGTCGTGTCTGCGGACGCAGGTACCATCGTCCGCGCGCACGAGTAGGTTCTCACTCGGCGCCAGGTCGTCTAGAATCGCCCCTTGCCCCGTCCCCGACCCCGGAGGTGTTGGTGAGCGAGCAGAACGACACGACATTCGCCCGCGTCATCGAGGAGCACCTCGAGCTGAAGCGGCGCAACTCGCAACTCGACGGCAACATGCCGATCGACAAGTACCACGTCGCAGACCCGTTCGAGAATCACCCCTTGTTCAAGACCGAGGAGCAGGCCCGCCTCGAAGACACGCTGAGCGGCCAGGAGCCCGTGCTCGAGCCGAGCAAGGTGCTCGCGTGGCCCGGCGAGGACACCGATCCCCCCGTCGACCCGGAGGACACCCTCTGGGGGCGCTCGCGCGACTTCGACTGGGGCGACTAGCTCTCGGACAGCAAGGCCCGCGCCGGGCGTTTCGCCTCTGCCCCGAGGGGTAGAGAGGCGGCGTGAGCGCGCGCATCCTGGTGGTCACCACCGTTCCGCTGGACGGCGAGAGCCTGCGCGAGCGCGTGCGCGGGCATGCGGGCGGGGAGGCGGTCGAGGTGCGCGTCGTCGCCCCGGCCGCCGATCTCTCGGTGCTCGACTGGCTCGCCGGCGACGAGGGCGAGGCGCGGGCCGAGGCGGCGGAGGCCGCCGAGCGCACGGGCCGGGCGGCTGCGTCCGAGGCGGACGCGGTCGAGGCCGAGGTCGGCGACACCGACCCGGTGCAGGCGATCGAGGACGCTCTGCGCAGCTTTCCGGCCGACGAGCTCCTCTTGGTCACGCGCCCGGACGACGAGGCACCGTGGCTCGAGGAGGGCGCGGCCGAGGAGGCCTTCGCCCGCTTCGACCTCCCGGTCACGCACGTCGTCGTCGAAGACTGAGCCCGGTCCGCCCGCTACAGTGAGCGGCGACGCGGGGCGTTAGCTCAGCTGGGAGAGCGCCGGCTTTGCAAGCCGGAGGTCACCGGTTCGATCCCGGTACGCTCCATGGGGATCTGGTCGGCGGTGACCTTCACGTGGCAGCCGGCGTTCGCCTTCGAGACTGTGCGTCGAGCGTCTCAGCGGTTATCGTCGGCTGATGGCTCCTGCAAGCCGATCGCGGGTCGAGGTGAGCAGCGAGGAGTTCGATGCCCTGTTCCGACGGCTGAGCTCCTGGGGGAAGTGGGGCGAAGGCGACGAGCGGGGCGCCTTGAACACCATCACCGACGAGCGAGTGGCCGCGGCGGCCCGGCTCGTGCAGCACGGGCTCACAGTCTCGCTGAGCTGGCCGCTCGACACGCACTCCGGCCCGAGCAACCCCTCTCCCGCCGAGCACCGAATGACCATGGTCGACGACGTCGAGGTCGACTCGAGCACGCTGCGTTTCGCGATGGACTACATCGGAGTCGAGTACCACAGCGACACGCACAGCCACATCGACGCGCTCTGCCATGTCGCTTACGGCGGCGAGCTCTACAACGGCATCTCGCCGCACGTCGTCACGTCCCGGGGTGTCACTGCGCTCACGATCGACCTGCTGAGCGACGGGCTCGTCGGGCGCGGGGTCCTTCTCGACGTCCCCAGGGTCCGGGACGTGCAGTGGCTCGAGCCTGGTGACCACGTCTTTCCGGGCGACCTAGAGGAGTGCGAGCGCGCGCAGGGCGTCAGCGTCCGTGAGGGCGACATCGTGGTGGTGCGAACGGGTCACGGAAAACGGCTCGAGTCGCTCGGGCCCTGGGACACGCGCAGCGCGAAGGCAGGCCTTCATCCGACGGCGATGCCATTCTTCGCCGACCGTGGCGTGGCCGCGCTCGGATCCGACGGAAACAGCGACACGGCCCCGAGCGTGACCGAGAACGTCGCCTTCCCGATCCACGTTCTCGCGATCGCCGCAATGGGCGTCCATCTGCTCGACTACCTCCTGCTGGAGGAGCTTCGCGCCGCTTGCGAGCGGACGGGGCGGTGGGAGTTCCTCTTCGTGGGCGCGCCGCTTCGCATCCCCGGCGGCACCGGCTCGCCGCTCAACCCGATCGCGATCTTCTGATCCGGCGCTCAGAGCTTGGGCGAGAGTCGCTCAGGTGACGCACGGCCGTCCGGGGGGCGCGCAGCAGACGCGCAGGCGGCGGATTTCGCCGACAAATTCGGGCGTCTGCTCGACGACGGCTGACACGGCCGAGCTAGCGCCGGCGAACGCGCTCCCCGCCGTCCCCACTACTCCTCGAGCACACGTGGGCGATGCGAGCAGGAGTACACGTCCTTCCGGAGGATCAGACCGTTCGCGAACGGGAACACGTCGATTCCGTCCCACTCGAGCCGGCGCCCGTCGCGGGCCGTCGCCGTCGCCGTCCACTCGCTGACGACGAGGCCGTCGCGAGCGTAGAGCCGCCGGCCTCGGAACGCGAGGTCGGGCCAGTTCTCGAAGATCCTGGCGAGGTGAGGAGCGACCTCGTCGCCCTCGGCCCGCTCGCCCGCGGTGTGGTTTTCGAAGATCATGCCGCGCGCGTGGTAGCGGACGATGGCCTCGACGTCGTGGGCGTTCCACGCCTCGTTGTAGCGCTCGATCGTCCTCTCGAGCTCGGCAGCGGAGTCCCGTTGATCCACTGCGGCGAGTATCGCTGAAGCACCTGCAGAACGGTCGGGAACCGTGCCCGTCGGTTTCGGCGCCGTCATCTCGCCGGCGGACCGGTTCTCGCCGGGACCGCACGCGTTCTCCTTCCGAACGGGCGCGGCCTCCGGTTAGCCTTTCCACTCCATGGCGTCGAGAACCGAGGCTGCCGCCGTCATCAACGGCGACGTGGCGGGCTACAGCAGGCTCATCGCCGACAACGAGATCGAGACGCATCGGACCCTGCAGGCATCGCGCCGCGTGATCGAGGATGGGGTCGCGCGGGAGGGCGGTGAGGTCGTCTCGTTCGTCGGCGACGAGTTCCTCGCCGTCTTGCCGACGCAGGCTGCAGGGCTGGCCGCCGCGCTCGCCGTCCAGCGGGCCCTCGCGCGCGAGAACGACCGGCTGCCGGTGGGCCGCCGGATGCGCTTCCGCCTGGGCCTCAACTACGGCCCCGTGTCGGTCGAGGACGGGCGCTGGTTCGGCGACGTCATCAACGTCGCCGCCCGCCTGCAGGCGCTCGCCGAGCCGGGGGGGATCTGTGCCTCGGCTGCCGCCCTCGAGGGGACCGAGGAGCTTCCAATCCGTGTCCGCTCCCTCGGGAGGAGGCGGCTGAAGAACATCCCCGAGCCGGTGCTCGTGTACGCGATCGTCGACGACGACCTGCCGGTCGACGGGGACAAGCCCTGGCGGCGGCGGCTGCCGGCGTCGGTGCGCCCCTCCCTCGCCGTCAGTCCGTTCGTCAACCTGGGCGACGCCGAGGACGACCACTTCGCGTACGGGCTGATGGTGGCGCTGACGATCGAGCTCATGACCATCCCCGGCATCGACGTGATCAGCGAGAACTCGACGCTCGGCTACACCGACCGGGCGCGCTCGGCGCAGCAGATCGGGCACGAGCTCGGGGTGCGATACGTACTTGAGGGAGCCGTGCAGCGGAGCGGCTCCCGGGTCCGGGTCATGACGCAGCTCGTGGACGTGGAGACGTCGGCCACCGCCTGGGCCGATCGGTTCGAGGCGGAGCTGAGCGACGTCTTCGCGGCTCAGGACGACATCGTCGCCAAGATCGTCGAGACGCTCGATGTCGAGATCGTCGGCGAGCTGGCCCGGACGTATCGCGAAGGGCTGGACGCGGAGGGCGTGGAGATCGTCTATCGAGGTCTCCACGAGGTGGCCAAGAGCACGCCCGACTCGCTCCGGCGGGCCGCCGGCCACTTCGAGCAGCTGATCGAGCGAAGCCCCGAATCCGCGCGCGGGTACTCCCTCGCGGCGTGGATCCACTTCTGGGCCGCCTTCACCGGGAAGGCGGACGATCCCGACGATTCGTACCGGCGGGCCAAGGAGCTCGCCCGGGCGGCGATCGACCGAGACGACCCGACCGGTCTCGGCCACCTGGTCATGGCCCATGTTCTCGTGCAGGAACGCGACTGGGAGGGTGCGCTCGGGGCCGCCCTGCAGGCCACGGAGGCACGGCCCGCCTGCGATGTGACCTTCGGGGTCGCGGCCAGCGTCATGCGCTACCTCGGACGTTGGGAGGAGGCGGTCGAGATGGCGAACCGGGCCATCCGTCTCAGCCCGCTCATGTCGGACTGGTACCGGACCGTCCTCGCCAGCGCCTACTTCGTCGGCGAGGACTACGAGTTCGCGGCCGAGGCCGCGGAGGGCGTCGTCGCCGGCGCCGAGGACAACACCGAGGCCCTCCTCACCCTCGCCGCCGCCCAGGCGGCCCTCGGGCGGACGCGTCACGCCGGCGCCGCGGTCAGACATGCGCTGGAGGCCGCGCCCGGCCTCAGCGCCGACCGGCTGCGCGAGGACCTCCCGTACCGGGACGAGGCGACGAAGGAGCGCTTCGTCGGCCGGCTCGAAGAGGCCGGGCTGGACTAGGAGGGGCGGCGATCGACCGCGCTCGTCGCGGGCGCTCCGGTTTATGCTCCGCAGCGATGAGCGTCGAGGCCCCGGTCGAGCCGGGTCCGTTCCTCCGGCCCGACGGCAAGGAGAAGGTCACCGGCTCCGGCCGCTACACGGCCGACCTGAGCCTGACCGGGCAGCTGCACGCGAAGCTCCGCTACGCCGGACCTCACGCACGCGCGCGTCCTCTCGGTCGACGCGACCAGGGCGCGGGCGATGCCCGGCGTCCTCGCCGTGCTCACGCACGAGGACGTGCCGGACGTGCTCTACGGCGACCTCGTCCAGGACCGGCGGCTCTTCGCCCGCGACTTCGTGCGCTTCGAGGGCGACGTCGTCGCCGCGGTGGCGGCGCTGACGCCGGAGATCGCGGCCGAGGCGGCCGCGGCCGATCGAGGTCGAGTACGAGCCCCTGCCCGTCGTGACCGACATCGAGGCGGCCCTCGAGGAGGGCGCGCCCCTCGTCCACGAGGAGTGGGAGTCCTACGAGGGAGACGAGGAGCTCGGGCGCCACGGGAACGTCGCTCGGCTACTCGACGATCGTGAAAGGGGACGCCGACGCCGCCATGGCGGCGGCGGACGTCGTCGTTCGGGGACGGTACGTCACCGACGCCGCCCAGGGTGTGCCGATCGAGCCGCGGGCGCTCCTCGCCCAGTGGCAGGGCGATCGCGTCACGATCTGGACGTCGACCCAGGTTCCCTACGCCGCCCGGGCCGGCGTGGCCCACGTCCTCCAGATTCCGCAGTCGCACGTGCGCATCGTCGTGCCGCTCCTCGGCGGCGGCTTCGGCTCGAAGTGCGACTTCCACTACGAGGGCCACATCGCCGCGCTCGCGCGCGCGGCCGGGCGGCCCGTCAAGCTCGTCTTCTCCCGCGAGGAGGAGTTCATCGCGCCCGACCACCGCCGCGAGGGAATGGTGATCGAGCTCGAGACCGGCGCGCGCCGCGACGGGACGATCGTCGCCCGCCGCGGCCGCCTCGTCCTCGACGGCGGCGCCTACTGCGGCGAGGGCGGCTTCTTCGCGCAGATGGCGGCCATGCACGCCTGCGGGCCCTACGAGCTCGAGACCGTGAAGGTCGCGTCGACGCTGGTCTACACGAACAACCAGCCGTCCGGGTCGATCCGGGCGCCCGACCGCCCCGCAGGCGTGCTGGGCGGTCGAGCAGCACACCGACGAGCTGGCCGAGGCGCTCGAGCTCGACCCCGTCGAGCTCCGCCGCCGCACCCTCGTCCGGGGAAGGCTCGGAGGGACCGACGCGCCAGGTGCTCGGTCCGATCACGGTTCGGGAGACGCTGGAGCGGGCCGTGGAGCTGATCGGCTCCCGACGGCGACGCTGCCCGCCGGACGAGGCGATCGGGGTCGCCTGCGGCTGGTGGCCCTCGTTCGGCAACCCCTCGGGCGCGTACGTGAAGCTGAACGGGGACGGCTCGGGGACGATCGTCACCGGCGCGCAGGAGAACGGGAGCGGCGCCGTGATGGCGCTCCCGCTCCTGGCCGCGCGGGGTGCTCGGGATGCAACCCTCGGACTTCTCGATCCTCTACCAGGACACCGAGGCAGCGCCCTTCGACTCGGGCTCCTCCGGCTCCCAGACGACGATCAACAACGGCCGAGCCGTCGTCGCGGCCGCGGTCGAGGTGCGGGAACAGCCTGCTCGACATGGCCGCCAGGCCGGCTCGAGGTCGCACTCGACGACCTGGAGCTCGGCGACGGGCAGGTGCGGGTCGTCGGCGCGCCGGAGCGGGCGATCGACATCTCGAGGCTGGCCGGCGCCGGCGAGCGGCTGATCGGCAAAGGCTCGGCCCGCGCGACGGAGAACCCGCCGTGCGACCCGGAGGGCTGCCTCGGCCGCCTGGGCCTGGAGTCGTTCCTCGAGCCGCAGGTCTTCACGCACGCCGCCCGCGTCAAGGTCGACCGCGAGACCGGGGTTGTCCGCGTGCTCCAGGTCGCCGCCGTGCACGACTCGGGGACGATCCTGAACCCGATCGGTGCGACCGGCCAGGTCTACGGCGGCGTGATCATGGGCATCGGGCAGGCGCTCCTCGAGGCCTCCCAGCTGGACGAGGAGGGCCGCCAGCGGAACCCGCACCTCCTCGACTACAAGCTCGTGACCGCTGCGGACGCGCCGCGGGTGGACGTGGCCTGGATCGAGACGCCGGCGGAGAACGGCGGCCCGAACGGCACCAAGGGCGTCGGCGAGCCGCCGACCGTTCCCACGCCGGGCGCGATCGCGAACGCGATCGCCAAGGTCGCCCGGGCCCGGGTCAGGCGAGCTGCCGATGACGCCCGAGCGGGTCTGGGGCGCGATCGCCGGCGCATCACGGTGACGTCCTCCTTCGTCTCCGCCGGGACCGTCGAGGAGGCGCTCGCCGCGCTCGCGGCCGGCGCGCGGCCGGTCGCGGGCGGCACCGACCTCGTCGTCGGCGCCCGCCAGGGCAAGGCGCCGCTCCCGGAGAGCATCGTCGCCATCCACCGGCTCGGAGGAGCTGCGGGGCACGAGCGTCGACGGGCGGCGCGACTGCGGCTCGGCGCGCTCGTCACGCACGCCGAGATCGCGCTCGAGCCGGTCGTGCTCGAGCGCCTGACCGCGCTCGCCGACGCCTCGGCGATCGTCGGTTCGCACGCCACGCGCGCGCACGGGACGCTCGGCGGCAACCTCATGAACGCCTCGCCGGCGATGGAGACCGGCGGGCCGCTCCAGGTCTTCGGCGCGACGGTCACGCTCCGCTCCGGCGCGGGACGAGCGGCGGGTGCCGGTCGCCGAGCTGCTGGACCGGCCCCGGGCGAGACGTCGGCCGCGGCTGGACGAGCTCCTCACCGGGGTCGAGGTGCCGCTGCCGGACGACGGGACCGGGAGCGCCTACGTCCGGCTCGAGTACCGCCGCCAGATGGAGATCGCCGTCGTCGGCGCGACCGCGGCGGTCGGGCTCGCCGGCGGCACCGTCGACTGGGCCGGCGTCGCGATCACGGCGCTCGCCCCGACGATCCGGCTCGTGCCTGAGGCCGCCGGGGAGCTCGTCGGCTCGGACGGGGGCCCGGAGGCGGTCGCCCGCGCGGCGGAGGCCGCGGCCCGTGCCTCCGAGCCGATCTCGGACGTGCGCGCCTCGGCCGACTACCGGCGGGCGATGGCCGAGGTGGTCGCGCGCCGCGCCCTGACGGCCGCCCTCGCGCGCGCGCGCGGCGAGAGTGTGCCGGTTCCGGCGAGCGCGGCGACGTTCGGAGAGCACGGCGTGAAGCTCGACCCTGACCGTGAACGGCATCGCCTACCCGCTCGAGGTGGCGCCCGGCACGTCGCTCCTCGCCGCCGTCCGCGACGGCGTCGGGCTCACCGGCGCCAAGGAGGGCTGTGACGACTCCGAGTGCGGTGCCTGCATGATGCTCCTCGACGGCAAGCCCGTGAACGCGTGCTCGTACCTCGCCCTCCAGGCCGAGAGTCGCGAGGTGACGACGGTCGAGGGGCTGGCCGGCGCGGGCGAGCTCGCGCCGCTCCAGCGCGCGTTCCTCGAGCACGGCGGCGTCCAGTGCGGCTTCTGCACGCCGGGCATGCTCATCTCGGCGACCTCGCTGCTCGCGGGCAACCCCTCCCCGACCGAGGACGAGATCCGGATCGCGCTCTCGGGCAACCTCTGCCGCTGTACCGGCTACGACGGCATCGTCGAGGCCGTCCTGCAGGTCGCCGCGGGCTGACCGGCCCTCTGCACCCGAGACCCCGCTACTCGGGATGGATGAAGCGGAAGACGAGGTCGCGGAGCGTCACCAGGCCGATCAGCTCGCCCTTCTCGAGCACGATCGCACGCGTCAGGCCGAGGGTCGTGAGGAGCCTGGCCGCGTACTTGATGTCCAGCTCCGCGTCGAGGCTCACGGCCGGCTTGGTCATGATCTCGTACACGCTCGTCCGGTCGGGGGAGCGATCGGGCCCGACGACCTGCTCGGCGATGTTCCGGACGACGACGAGCCCGTAGGCGTCGCCCTCGTGGCGGCGGTCGACGATCAGGGAGCTGAAGTTCTCCCGCCGCATGATCTCCATCGCCTCGCGCACGGTGGCCAGCCCGTCGATGACGATCGGGTCGGCCGTCATCACGTCCCGAACCGTGACGTAGGGGCGCCTCACAGCTGATCCCCGATCTCCCTGCCGATCGTGCCGAGCTGCGAGGTGAGGCCGACGACGTCCTCGAGGTCGAACTGGAAGGCGACGCCCGAGCCGACCTTGCGCTCGAAGTCCCCGGCCTCGGCGATCCGCTCGAGGATATGGCGGCTCAGATGCTGTTCCACGATGAAGAGAATGACGTCGCGCTGCGTCTCCAGGTTCAGGCCGAAGAAGGTCTTCTCGGGCTCGAGTCCCTCGCCGCGCGCACTCGAGATGGTCGTGCAGCCCGTGGCCCCGCTCTCGCGGGCGGCGTCGATCACGCGCTCCGTGAGGCCGTCGTCGACGAGGGCGATGATCCCCTTGAACTTCACGATGCCCTCCGCCGCCGGCGCCCGGCTCGGACGTCCGAGAGCTGTGAGTAGGCCATGACCGTGATCATGGGGAAGAGGCTGGCCAGGGCGATGAGGCCGAAGCCGTCCAGGAGGGGGCTCCGGCCTGGGACGGTGGTCGCCAGCCCGAGCCCGAGGGCGGTCACGAGCGGGACGGTCACCGTCGAGGTGGTGACGCCTCCCGAGTCGTAGGCGAGAGGGACGATGCTCCGGCGCGCAAACACGGTCTGGACGACCACAACGAGGTAGCCGCCGATCATATAGACCTCGAGCGGCGTCCCCGTGACGATGCGGAAGGCGCCGAGCGCGACGGCCGCTCCGACGCCGAGCGCGACGGCCACCCGGATCGGCCACGAGCGGACGGCGCCTCCCGAGGCCTCCTCGGCCTTCAGAGAGACGGCGATCAAAGCCGGCTCGGCGATGGTCGTGGCAAAGCCGACGGCCAGGGCGAAGACGTACACCCAGTAGTACTCCCACCACGGGATCGGCGCGCCGGCGGCGGCAGCCTCCTCGCCGACGAGAAACGCCGGGTCGGTCAGCTGCTCGGCCATCGTGCGGCCGAGCGGGAACAAAGCTTCCTCGAGCCCGACGACGAAGAGCGTCAGGCCTGCGAGGACGTAGGCGAAGCCGAGCAGGAAGCGGCGCGGGTTGGGGAGCCGACGCCGGAGGACGACCGCCTGGAAGAAGACGAGCGTGACCGCGATCGGGAGCACGTCGCGCAGCGTCTCCAGGGCGAGCCTGACGACCGCTGCGAGGCCGGCGAGGCTCACGTCGCCATTCCGTAGAGAAGGACGAAGACGATCGGCGCGAGGCTCGCGAACGCGATCAACCCGAAGCCGTCCACCATGGGGTTGCGTCCGCGGATCGAGCGTGCGAGGCCCACTCCCAGGGCGGCGACGAGCGGGACGGTGATCGTGGAGGTCGTGACGCCGCCCGAGTCGTAGGCGATGCCCACGATCTCGTCGGGCGCCAGGCGCGTCAGCCCGACGATCACGAGGTAGCCGCCGATGATGAACCAGTGGATGGGCCAGCCGCGGATGATCCGGATGACCCCGAGGACGAGCGCGAGCCCCACCGACAGGGCCACGGTGGCGCGGAGCCCGAGCGCGTACCGCTCGACCTCGGGGTCGTCCGGCACGAGTCCCCGAGCATCGGCCCGGACCCGCGAGGCCTCGTCGGCGATCGCGAGCAGGGCCGGCTCGGCGATCGTGGTGCTGAAGCCGAGCGCGAACGCGAACGCGAGCAGCCAGGCGAGGCTCCCGCGCCGCGCGAAGGCGTTCGCCATCGACTCGCCGAGCGGGAAGAGCCCCAGGTCGAGGCCGCGCACGAAGAGCACGAGACCGGCGGCGACCGCGACCAGGCCGAGGAGCACCGAGCCGAGCTCCGGGAACGGCTGCCGGAGCACGGCAAGCTGGAAGAACGCGATCACAAGCACGATCGGCCCTAGGTCTCTCGCGCTCCGTGACCCGGCACGGACGACGGACGCGACGACGCGAGGCCTGCGGCGTTCCATCGGGGGTAGTCTCCCGCGGCGGGTTCGAGCGTGCGGCAGTGCGCCACGACCGTCTCTCGGGGCGTCGCCCGGAGCGCTGCGGCCGGCGAGCGTCGAGCGCGGCCGCGGCATCCTTGGCGGTCATCCTGCCGGCCGCGTATAGTCCCGGGTCACGTGACATCAGGCACAGCCGGTCGGCGCGACGGGACCCGGCCGTGCCCGACTGAGGGGAGTGTGCGATGGCTCGAGGGTGGTCCTTTGGCGGGGAAAGGCGTGTGGGAGGCACGGCGCTGCTCGCGGTGGCCCTGTGCGCGATCCTGGTTCTCGGGCCCGCGACGGCCCAGGGGAAGGGAGGCGGCGGCGGGTCGTTCCAGCCGGGGGCGCCGGGCGCCGGCGATCCCTACTACCCGCTCGACGGGAACGGCGGCTACGACGTCCGCCACTACCTCCTCCAGGTCAAGTACGACCCGGACACCGACGTCCTCCGCGGGACGGCCACGATCCGCGCGAAGGCGACGCAGAACCTCTCGCAGTTCGACCTCGACTTCGTCGGCCTGACCGTGCACTCGATCAAGGTCGACGGACGCCGGGCGAGCTGGACCCGGGACGGCCAGGAGCTCGTGATCACCCCGAAGAACGGCATCCGCAAGAAGCGGAACTTCAAGGTCGTGGTCCGCTACAGCGGGATTCCCGAGCCGACCGAGGAGTTCGGCGGCATAGCCGGGTTCATCCCCACCGACGACGGGGCGCTGGTCATCGGCGAGCCCCACGTGGCCGCAACCTGGTTCCCGGTCAACGACCACCCGAGCGACAAGGCGTCGTACTCCTTCGAGATCACCGTCCCCGCGGGGCTCGAGGCGGTCGCCAACGGCGTCCTCAGGGGCAAGCGCACGAAGCACCGCTGGACGACCTGGAGCTGGGAGGCGAAGGAGCCGATGGCCTCGTACCTCACGACGGCGACCATGGGCGAGTTCGACATCCGGGCGTACAAGAAGAACGGCATCCGCTTCTGGGACGCCGTCGACCCCGACCTCTACGCGCAGGTCGAGCCGCACTCCGGCAGCCAGTACGCGATCTCGCAGAAGGGCGATCCATCCTACAAGCGCCTGCTACGGACGATCGCCGTGCCCGCCGGCGGGGCGACGCTCACCTTCTGGGTCAACCGCAACACGGAGGGCAACTGGGACTTCTTCTTCGTCGAGGGCCACACGGCCGGCATGGACGACTGGACGACCCTGCCCGACGGGAACGGCCACACCTTGCAGGACACCGGGTTCGTCTGCCCGTTCTCCATCGACCTGCACCCGTTCCTGGCCCACTACGAGACCGCGAACGACGAGGGAGGCTGTGATCCGACCGGCACGACGGGCGAGTGGAACGCAATCAGCGGCTCGAGCGGCGGCTGGGAGCAGTGGAGCATCGACCTGTCCGCGTTCGCCGGCACGACCGCCGAGGTCTCCCTCTCGTACGCGAGCGACGACCTCTTCCAGCTGCCGGGGGTCTTCGTCGACGACATCGTCGTCTCCACGGGCGCCGGCACGACCTCGTTCGAGGACGACGGCGACACGATGGACGGCTGGACGGTGCCCGGAGCGCCTCCCGGAAGCGAGCCGAACCCGAACGACTGGATCGTCGGCACGCCGGCAGACGCACCGCCCCCGATCGGCGCGCAGGTCGACGACGCGTTCGCGCTCCAGCCGGAGATCATCCAGTTCGAGGAGAATCACTTCGGCAAGTACCCGTTCAAGGCCGGCGGCGGGATCGTCGACGACCTGGCGGGGCTCGGCTTCGCGCTCGAGAACCAGACCCGGCCCATCTACGCGATCGACTTCTTCGTCGACCAGGAGCAGGCCGAGGACGTCGTCGTCCACGAGCTCGCCCACCAGTGGTACGGCGACAGCGTGGCGCTCGCGCAGTGGCAGCACATCTGGCTGAACGAGGGCTTCGCCACCTACGCCGAGTGGCTCTGGAGCGAGGAGATGCGCGGGATCCCCGCACAGGACAGCTTCGACTTCTACTATTCCGTGATCCCCGACGACGACCCGTTCTGGCAGGTGGTCGTCGGCGACCCCGGCCCCGACTTCCTCTTCGACTTCGCCGAGTACGCCCGGGGGGCGATGACGCTGCACCAGCTGCGTCTGGCCGTCGGGGACGACGACTTCTTCACGATCCTCAGGCGCTGGGCGCAGAAGAACGAGGGCGGCAACGTCACGACCGACGAGTTCATCGCGCTGGCCGAGAAGATCTCCGGCCAGCAGCTGGACGAGCTGTTCGAGACGTGGCTCTTCACGCCCGGGAAGCCCGTGCTCCCGACGGCGATGACGGCGCGGGCGCTGAGCGCCGTCTCGATCCTGCAGGCCGCGGCAGTCGGCAACAGCGACCCGCGTCTGAAGGCGCTGCGTCACTAGCGCCTTCCCGGCAAGACGGGCCCGGAGAGCGCCGACCGCTCTCCGGGCCCTCTCCGCGGCACCGCGGTAGCATGGCGCGATGGCGTCGGCCACTCGCCTCTGGCATCCCTTCGCGGCCATGGGCAAGGTGGACGGACACGAGCTCGTGCTCGCCCGCGGCGAGGGTGTTCGGGTGTGGGACGAGGACGGCGAGGAGTACCTCGATGCGACCGCCGGGCTCTGGTTCGCGAACGTGGGCCACGGCCGTGCGGAGATCGCCGACGCGGTCGCCGCCCAGCTGCGCACCCTCGCCGCGCACCACGTCTTCGGCGACCACGCGAACCGGCCCGCGCTCGAGCTCGCCGAGCGGGTCGCGGCGCTCGTGCCGGTGCCCGACCCTGCCGTCTTCTTCGGCACGGGCGGCGCCGAGGCGGTCGACACGGCCGCGAAGATCGTCCGCCGCTACTGGGCGCTCGTGGGGCAGCCGGAGCGGACGGTGGTCGTCTCGCGGCGGCACGCCTACCACGGCACCGCAGCGTTCGGGACCTCGCTCTCCGGCATACCCGCCGTCCGCGACGGCTACGGCATGCTCGTCGGCGACGTCGCCGAGGTCGCCGACGACGATCCCGACGACCTCGCCCGCACGCTCGATGCGCTCGGCGAGCGGGCCGCTGCCTTCATCGGCGAGCCGATGATCGGCGCCGGCGGGGCGATCCCGCCGCCCGAGGGCTACTGGCCGGCGGTCGAGCGCATCTGCCGCGAGCGCGGTGTCCTGCTCGTCGCCGACGAGGTCATCTCCGGCTTCGGCCGGCTCGGGCGCTGGTTCGGCTGCGAGCGCTACGGCTTCACGCCCGACCTGATGACCTGCGCGAAGGGCATCACCTCCGGCTACGTCCCGCTCGGAGCCGTCGTCGTCTCCGGAACCGTGCGCGCGCCGTTCTGGGACGACGACGCACCGCCGTTCCTCCAGGGCGGCACGTACTCGGGCCACCCGGGCGCGTGCGTCGCGGGTCTCGCGAACCTCGACATCCTCGAGCGCGAGGAGCTCGTCGACCGCGCGGCGGTGCTCGAGCCCGTGCTGCGGGAGCTGCTCGAGCCGCTCCGCTGCCTCGACGGCGTCGCCGACGTCCGCAGCGCCGGCCTGGCCGGCGCCGTCGAGCTCGATCCCGCCCTGCTCGCCGCCAGCCCCGGCGCGCCCGCGGCCGCCGTGTTGGAGGCGCGACGCCACGGTGTACTCACCCGCGCCTTGCGCGGCGTCGCGCTCCAGCTCTCACCCCCGTTCGTCGTCACGCCCGACGAGCTGGAGGAGATCGTCGCGGGCGTCACCGCCGGCGTGCGCGCGGCTGCGGCGACCGCCCCATCTGACGTGTGAGCCTCGGCGAGCTTCGACCGCGTACCGCTGCTCTTCGGGCCCTCGCCGGTGCATCGGCTGGAGCGCCTCAGCGAGCACCTCGGCGGCCGCGTCGACGTCTGGGCGAAGCGGGACGACGTGCAGCTCCGGCCTCGCCTTCGGCGGCAACAAGGTGCGCAAGCTCGAGTACCTGGCGGCGGACGCGCTCGCGCAGGGGTGCGACACGCTCGTCTCGATCGGCGGCGTGCAGTCGAACCACACGCGCCAGGTGGCGGCGGTGGCGGCGCGGCTCGGGCTCCGCTGCGTCCTCGTCCAGGAGCACTGGGTGGACTGGCCGGACGCCGTCTACGACAAGGTCGGGAACATCCTCCTCTCGCGGATCATGGGCGCCGACGTCCGCCTCGACCCGCGCCGGCTTCGACATCGGCATCCGCGCGAGCTGGGAGGAGGCGCTCGCCTCGGTGGAGGAGGCGAGGCGGGAAGCCGTACGCGATCCCGGCCGGCGCCTCCGACCATCCGCTCGGCGGGCTCGGGTTCGCGCGCTGGGCGGGCGAGGTCGCCGACGCAGGAGCGCGAGCTCGAGCGTCTTCTTCGACACGATCGTCGTCTGCTCGGTGACGGGCTCGACCCAGGCCGGCATGGTCGCCGGGTTCGCGGCGCAGGCCGAGGAGCGCACCGTGCTCGGCATCGACGCCTCGGCGACCGTGGAGCAGACCTGGGAGCAGATCGCGCGGATCGCGCGGCGGACGGCCGAGGCGATCGGGCTCGGCCGCGACCTCGCCGACGAGGAGATCGTCCTCCTCGACGAGTGGCACGCAGGCACCTACGGGATCCCCGACGAGAAGACGATCGACGCGATCCGGCTGTGCGCCCGCCTCGAGGGAATGCTCACCGACCCCGTCTACGAGGGCAAGTCGATGGCGGCACTGATCGACCTCGTGCGCTCCGGCCGGATCGCGCCGGGCTCACGCGTCCTCTACGCGCACCTCGGAGGCCAGCCGGCGCTGAACGCCTACGCGGGCGCGTTCTGATCAGAGCGCCTGCAGGGCCGACCCGCACCGCCAGGGTCTCGTCGGCCGAGCTCTTGAAGACGCCGCGGGTCGGGGGCACGCCGGCGTAGCCGCGCCGCACGGTCCCAAAGGCCAAGCCCAAGCCAGCAGGAGACTTGACGACATCGGACCGACGTCGCGCTCCGGCGCCGAGAGGCGTTCCGCCGAACGCTCCTAGCGGCTCAAGCGGATGACGCGAACGCCCCAGCCGGGAAACCGCAGCGTGATCCGGCGGTCCTTGGCCGTGACCCGCGCGCCGCTCGGATAGAGGCGTCCGGTCCTCGCCCACCTCGGGAGGCCGCGGATCGTGACCCTCTCGGCGCGCTTGCCGCTATGGGCGGCGATCACCCAGACCTGGCCGGGGCGGGAGCGGCGGCTGATCGCCTCCGTCCGCGTGCCGGTGGCGCGCAGGCGGACCGTCGTCTCGGGGCGAATCAGGGCCGGGTAGAGAGGGCTCCCCTTGCGGATCTCGGCGAGCAGGTCCTCGAGGACCTTCTCCCAGAACGTCCAGTTCCAGCCGTAGGCCGCGTCCAGCTGCCGGTGGCAGCGCGCGAGCTCGCCGCCGAAGAAGAAGAGGCCGCGCGCCCCGTTGACGATCGCGTCGTAGGCCATGTAGCGCTCCTCGCGCTTCGTCGGCAGGACGAAGTCGTCGCCGTCTCGGTTCTTGCTTCCCTTGAAGCAGATCTGGAGCGTCATCGTCAGCGCGTCTCGGCCGGTCGCGCCCCGAAGGGCCCTGAGCCACCGCCCGACCATGTGCAGCTTGTTCTCGCGGACGCCGACGAGCAGGTGGTACACGGGGTAGACGTCGATCCCGTGCGCGTCGGTCACGCGGTTGTACGGCCGCAGGTTCGGGGGGTCGGGTGTCTTGTGGTACATGCTCCCGTTCTTGCTGAACGGCCCGAAGATCGTGTGGACGAGGTGGTTCGGGTCCGCCGCCTTGACCAGGTCGTAGGCGTGGGCGAGGATCGCCGGGTCGTACAGGGGCCAGGGCTCGTCCTGGCCCTTCCAGAACGCCAGCCCTGGATCGTCCTTGAGCGTCTCGACGACGTGCCTGAGCGTTGCTTCCTCCTCGGATCCGGGGACGGCCCTGGCAAGCTCGCGCAGGTGCGCCCAGGTGTAGACGCCGCGCTCGGCCGCCGCCTCGTTCCAGGCGTGCGCCTCCGTCAGCAGCTCGTCGCTCCAGGGGCGCCCGGAGGGGCCCGTCCTGAAGACGGTGACACCGCCCGCGACGAGCGCGTCGATCGCCGGCACCCCCAGCGGCGTGACCCCGTCGAGCGGGGGCGGCATCGTCAGGCCGATCGGGAAGAAGCGCTTGCCGTCGACGCGGAAAACGCCACTTCCGTCCACGGCCGTCACGTTGACGCCCGGGGCCGCCTTCGCCGGCGCGGGCGGAGCCGTCGCAGGCTGCGCGACCGCCTCGGGCTCCGCCCGGCCGGGCAGCACGAGGAGCGCTGCGGCGGCGGCGCCGAGAGCGAGAAGGCCAGCGCCCAGCCGCTTCCTCGGTTTCCGTAGCATTTCGCCTGCGTCGGAGTCTAGACCGCGGGATGGAGCAGGAGCCGCTCGCAGCGGGGAGCCGGCCCGGTCTCGCGCGTTCGCCGGGACGACCGGCCGCTGAGCATGCGCCCCAGATTTGCAGGCCGCTTGGCGAGTACCCGGCCGGCCGCCCTCATTCCACCCATCCGCCCGTCGCCGACCTCGGCCTCGCCGCTCCGTCGAGGCGACGATGTCCGTGAAGAGGATGGTCGCGAGGACGCGCTCGGGCGCGGCGGGACCGGCGAGGCCCTCGAGGAACTCGCGGGCGGCTTCCAGGAGGAGCCCGTTCCCGACCGGGTCGGCTCACGAGAATCCGTCGACGAGGCCGGGCACTTCCCTGCTCACCGCCCCGGGAATCCGCTCCGCGACGGAGCCGGCGGGGCCGGCGGTGGCGGCGCGGTGGAGGACGAGCGTGGGGACGCGGATCGCGGGGAGGACGTCCGCGACATCGCCCTCCATCACCATGCGTTGGAATGCCACCTCCGCGCCGGGGCTCGCGCTCTAGCGCATGTGGCGTGCGTACCACGCCTGAAACCCGGCGTCGTCGGCGCGCGAGGTGCGTACGCGCGGAGCTGGTCGTGGAAGAAGTCGGGGTCTGGCCACTCCTCGTCGCTCCGTGCCCACGGGCAGTCCGGCACGCTCCGGCCCTTCGGCGCGGGGTCGAAGAGGACGAGGCCGGTCGTCCGCTCCGGATACGTGGCTGCGAAGAGCACCGCCAGACCGGCCCTTCGTGTGCCGCGAGGAACGCCGCCCGCTCCACGCCGGCGGCGTCCATCACCGCCCGGACGTCGTCCATGCGTGCCTCGAGGGTCGGCACGCTGCGAAGCCTGTCGGAGAGGCCCATGCCGCGCTTGTCGAAGAGGAGCACCGAGACGTACTTCCACTCGGCGTCCGTGTCCGCCCGCGTCCGCGCTCCCGGACGACGGTACCGCGTCCGGGCAGGCGCCTGACGGGTTGACGGCCGCCTGGACGAGCGCGTCCACCCCGGCGCGGTCGAGCTCGACGGCCGGCCCGACGACGCCCCTCACTGGGACGCCTACGTGACGGGCCTGGACGAGTCGCGGCCGGAACGCTCACTCGAGCTCTCACGAACACGAGGTTCAACCTCCTCGTCGTCCCCACGGAGGTGACGCGCACGGGGGCAGCGAGCGGCCGGGGCCCCGCGCCGACGACCGCCGCCACCGCGGTCGGAGCGGCGGCGATCGGGTCGCGGCGGCGACGGGCTTCACCATCAGGGGAGCGCCCGTGCAACGTCGCCCATGCGCTCGAAGCGGGCGCCGGTGTCGAGGCAGCGGTCGACGAAGCTCGCGAGCATGGCCACCCGGTGGCCGCGGCCGATCACCTGCGGGTGCATGGTCACGGTGAGGACGCCTCCGTCGACGTTCGCGTCCATCCAGTCGAGCTCCGCCGTCCAGATCTCGAGCACGTCCGCGGGCGCTGCCCCTCCCTTCCGGTACGGGTCGAAGTTGAACTGGAAGTGCACCCAGTCGTCCAGCTCGAAGCAGAGCGGCAGCTCCCAGAGCGTGGACTCGCGCCCGCGCTCGAGCGGGGCACCGCGGGCCACGCGGTCGCCGATGCGTGGATGGAAGGGCCGGTAGTCGTCGGTCATCAGGCTCGAGTCGTAGAGGAAGCCGAGCTCCTCGACGAGGGCGAGCGTCGACTCGGAGAGGTCGGCCGAGGGAGCGCGGAAGCCGAGCGGCGTCACCCCGATTCCCTCGAGCACGGTCCAGGCGCGCTCCATGTCGGCGCGCTCCTCGGTGGCCGTCTGCAGGCTCGGATCGACGTGTGCATAGGAATGGTGTGCGATCTCGTGGCCGGCGGTGAGGATCGCCGCCGTCTCGGCCGGAAAGGACTCGACCGTGTGGCCGGGGACGAAGAAGGTCGCCGGGAGCTCACGGTCAGCGAGGAAGCGGAGGAGGCGCGGGACGCCGACGCGGGCGCCGTACTCGCCCCGGTTCAGCATCGCGGGCGTCACGCGGTCGTATGCGAGCCAGACCGAGAGCGCGTCGAAGTCGAAGCTCAGGCAGACGGTGCTCCGGGGCACGCGGGGATGCTAGTCCAGGCTGAGCCTACAATCAGCGAATGGAGAACCCTACGCCCCTCGCGATCACCCTCGAGCCGCTCGACGACCACCTGATCGTCGAGCCCCTCGACGAGGACGTCGAGACGCGGACGGGGCTGATCATCCCGCAGAGCGCCGAGGCCGGCTGCCGCTCGGGCATCGTTACCGCCGTCGGCAGCGAGGCTCACGGCATCGATCCGGGCGACAAGGTGCTCTTTCCCAAGGACGCCGGCTACGACGTGCGGCTCGGCGGCGTCGCCTGCAAGGTGCTGAGCCGGCACGAGCTCATCGCCCGCGTCCACGACTGAGTCAGTCGCCGGTGCGGACATCGACGACGATCCGGGCCGGGCCGGAGAGGCGCAGCACGCGGAACGGCCCTAGCTCGTCGGGGCCCACGACCCAGCTGAGGATCCCCTCGAAGTCGCCCGTGCGCACGATCTCCTCGATCGCCTCGGTGCCGGCGCTCGAGCCGGTGATGCGCGCTGGGCCCTCGTAGACTGTGCCGGCGTTTCCGGTGAGGTCGAACCCGGAGGCGGGCTCCCGGAGTGCGCCTTTGCTCTTCTCCCTCCCGACCCGTCGCTCACGACTCCTGGGCGGCCTCGCCGTGGCGAAGCCGTCCGGGCCACGCTCCGAGGTCGCCGAAGAGCGTGATCAGCGCAGGGATCAGGATCGGCCGGACGACGAACGTCTCGAGGAGAATCCCGGTCGACATCATGAACGCCAGCTCGCGGAAGCCGTCGATCGGGACGATGGCGAGCAGACCGAAGGAGGCCGCGAGGGCGATCCCCGCCACGCTGATCGCGCGGGAGGCGCGTGGGGCGGCGACGGCGATCGCCTCGCGCAGCGGCCGGCGGCCGGCCTCCTGCCAGATCCGGCCGGCCACGAAGACGTTGTAGTCCGATCCGAGCGAGACGAGGAGCACGCCCGCGGCGAACGGCACGTAGTACGTGATGTCGCTCTGCCCGAGCAGGCCCATGAAGAAGTAGGTGGTGAGACCGAGGGTCGCCGCCACCGAGAGAAGGCTCGCGGCCAGTAGGTAGATCGGTGCGACGAGCGCCCGCAGGAAGATCGCGAGGAGGACGAAGTTGAGCGCGAGCACGACGGCGCCGACGAGCGCGGAGCTGTCGACGATCGCCTCGACCGTGTCGGATGCGATTGCCGTCTGACCCGTGAGCGCGGCCTGGGCCCCGCCGAGGCCCGAGTCCTGCAGGAGGCCCGGAAGGCTGTCGTCGAGCGCGTTCGCGGTCTTGATCGCCTCCGAGTCGAGCGGGGGCGCCTCGAAGATCACCGCGATCCGGGCGGCGCTCGCGTCCTCCGAGACGAGCACGTTCTGCGGCTCCTCGACGGGTTGCTCGCGGGGGCCGACGACGCCGGCGACCCCCGGCTGCTCTTCGATCCGTCCCTCGAGGCCGGCGAGGCCGTCCTCGTTCTCGCCGACCCCGGCGCCCTCGACGAGCACGATCGTCGGCGCCAGGATCCCGGCGGCGAAGCCCTGGTCGGCGGCGACGGCCGCGCGCTGAACCTCGTTGTCGGAGGGCAGGCCGCTGCCGAGGCGGAGTGCGAGCTCGGTGTGGCGCACCCCCGAGGCGGCCGCGGCGAGAGTGGCGACGATCACGACGGCGGCGACCGCCGCAAGCGGCGGCGAGGTGACGACCCGGGCGACGAGGGACCGTCTCGCCGGCTCCTCCGGCTCCTCCCCGAGCTCGCCGGCTCCGGGCTTGAGGACCGGCCAGAAAACGGACCGGCCGAAGATCGCGAGGCTTGCCGGCACGACCGTGAGGGCGACTGCGAGTGAGACGGCCGCCGTCAGGGCGAGCGCGGGCCCGAAGGCACGGAAGAATTCGAGCTCGCCGACCACGAGAGCTCCCGTTCCCGCGACGACGATGAGGCCCGCGGTTGCCACGATCGGCGCGACCGCCGTGCAGGAATTGCGGGCCGCATCGAGCCGCGACGCGCCGCCGGCGAGCTCACGCCGGCAGGCGGAGAGGAAGAAGATCGTGTAGTCGGTGACCACTCCGAGGGTCAGCGCGACCACGAGTGGCTCGACCTCCTGCGGGACGGCCGCGCCGAGCTGGTCTCCAACCCAGGGGATGGCGCCGCGGGCGACGAGGAACGCGATCCCCGAGGCGATGAGCGTCAGGAGCGGCGCGCCGAACGAGCGGAAGGTCAGGCCGACGACGAGCGCGATGGCGAGCACCGTACCCAGCTCGACGAACGGCAGCGAGTTCTCGATCTCCTCGAACTGCGCCAGGCGGGCCGGCCCCGGCCCCGTGACCCCCGCGAAGTGGTCGCCGCCCGCCTGATCGGCATATTCGCGCGCGAGCGCGACCTTCGTGGGGAGGCCCGTGCCGGGCGAGAAGAAGAGGTGCGTGACCGCGGTCGTCCCGTCCTCCTCCGAGCCCGGGAAGACCTCCCTCGTGTTCAGGAGGGGGAGCGCGAAGCGGATCTCGTCGCCCTCGCCCTCCTGGGTCGAGGCCTCGACGGCGCGCCGCGCGATCGCCTCCTGAGCGTCCGCCGAGAGGCCCTTCGGGTCACGCTCGACCACGGCGGTGTCCGCGGTGAGCGGGACCGAGAAGGTGTCGAGGGAGCGCAGGCCGGCGTTGATCGCGGGCGAGTCCTTCGGGATCAGGCCTCCGAGCTCGAGCGCCTCGCCCGAGCCGAGGCCGGGCAGGTACACGGTGGTGGCGACGGCCCCGGCGATCCACGCGAGGACCACGACGTGACGCAGTCGAACGAGGAGCGAGGCGAAGCGGCTGGGCACGGCAGCCTCTATGCCCGCGCCCGAGAAAGTTCATGCACGCCTTCGCCGCCCGCCCCGGGGCGTCAGCGTCCGCGGTGCCGGAATGGCCTAGCCCCAGCCGAGCTCGGCGATCCGGTCCTCGTCGATACCGAAGTGGTGCGCGACCTCGTGGACGACCGTGATCCGGATCTCCTCCTCGAGCACGTCCGGGTCGTCGCCGAACTCCTCCTCCAACGGGATCCGGTAGATGGCGATCTTGTCCGGAAGGACGCCGGCATAGCTCTCTGCGCCGCGCTCGGTGAGCGGGATCCCGAGGTAGAGGCCGTAGAGGTCGGGGTCCTCGTCGTTCTCGTTCTCGACGACGATCTCCACGTTCGACATCGCCGCCCGGAGGTTGGCGGGCAGGGAGTCGAGCGCCGCCCTGACGTGCTCCTCGAAGGTCACGAGTGCCGCTCCGGGCAGGGCACTCAGCGGATGATCAGGGCGAGGAGCGCCTTCTGGGCGTGGAGGCGGTTCTCCGCCTGGTCCCAGACCGCCGAACGCTCGCCGTACAGCACGTCCTCGGCGATCTCCTCACCGTAGTGGGCCGGGAGGCAGTGGAGGACGATGGCGCGCTGGCTCGCGAGGCCGACGAGCCCGGCGTCGATGCCGAAGCCGTCGAGAGCCGTGAGCCGGCGCTCGCGCTCGGCGTCCTGGCCCATGCTCGTCCAGACGTCCGTGTAGAGGACGTCGGCGCCCGTCGCCGCCTCCCGCGCGTCGCCCGTGAGCTCGACGGCCGTCCCGGCCGCCTCGGCGGCGGCGCGGGCCCAGCCGACGACGTCCTGCGAAGGCTCGTAGCCGGCGGGCGTGGCGGCCACGAAGTCCATCCCCACCTTCGCGCACGCGACCATCAGCGAGTGGCAGACGTTGTTCCCGTCGCCGAGGTAGGCCACGCGGACGCCCTCGAAGGTCCCCAGCCGCTCGTGGATCGTGAAGACGTCCGCGAGCGCCTGGCACGGGTGGAACTCGTCGGTGAGGCCGTTCACGACCGGGATGTCGGCGTGCCCGGCGAGCTCGTCGATGTCCGACTGCGCAAACGTCCGGATCATGATGCCGTCGAGGTAGCGGGAGAGGACGACCGCCGTGTCCCGGATCGTCTCGCCGCGGCCGAGCTGCAGGTCGCCGGCGGCGAGGTAGAGGCCCGTGCCGCCCAGCTGGGCGATGCCGACCTCGAAGCTCACGCGCGTCCGCGTCGACGGCTTTTGGAAGATCATCCCCAGGCTCCGGCCCTCGAGCAGACGGTGGGGCACCCGCTCGCGCTGCAGGGCCTTCAGCCGCGCGGCGTGCTCGAGGACGAGCAGGAGCTCGTCACGTTCCCAGTCGTTCACCCGCAGGAAGTCGCGGCCCTTGAGGTGCTCGGGAACCACGCGCGCATCCTACCCTTCCTCTAACTTGACAGTTATACGCTTAGGTTTTATCATCGTTCATGTAGTAAGTAGCTGAAAGGAGGTCGCGACCATGGCAATCGTACGCTGGGAGCCGTTTCGCGAGCTAGCCGCCCTTCAGAACGAGATGAGTCGCTGGATGGGCCAGTTCCCGGGGGGCGCTACGCCCGGAAACGGACAGTCTTCGACCTGGCTCCCCTCCGTCGACGTGTGGGAGACGGATGCCGAGCTCGTGCTGTCCTTCGATCTGCCCGGCATCTCCGAGGACGAGATCGCCGTCGAGCTCGACGACAACGTGCTTGCCGTCAGCGGCCGGCGCGAGCGGACGTCCGAGCACTCGAACGAGCGCTTCTACCGGTTCGAGCGCCGCTTCGGGACGTTCTCCCGGAGCGTCACGCTCCCTCCCGGGGTGAAGGAGGACTCGATCGCCGCGGACTACGCGAACGGCGTCCTCGAGATCCGCATCCCGAAGCCCGAGGAGCCGAAGCCGAAGCGGATCAAGGTCGGATCCGGCGAGGCGATCGAGGGCACAACGGCCCCCGAGGAGTAGCCGCGCCGGGCTACGTCTTCGAAGCCGGGACGACCCTCGTCCCGGCTTCGCCGTTCCGGGCCGCCTCGGCGCTCGTGATCAGCGCCTCGCCGCCGCTTCGCTCGACGAACGCGAACGCCGCTTCGACCTTCGGCCGCATGCTGCCGGCGGGGAGCGTTTCGACCAGGCCCGCGTCTCGATCCGGGCTGAGCTCGGCGATGGGGTCGCCCTCCGGGCCGTCCGCGCCGAAGCTGCGGTAGACGCCCGACACCTGCGTGAGGATCACCAGGCGCTCGGCGCCGAGGCCCGCGGCGAGGAGCGCGGAGGCGTGGTCCTTGTCGATGACCGCGTCGATCCCGTCGAACGCCTGGTCGCGGCGGACGACCGGGACTCCCCCTCCTCCGGCAGCGACGACGAGGCTCCCCGCGTCGAGGAGCGTCCGGATCGCGTCGAGCTCGAGGACCGCGAGCGGCCGCGGCGAGGGGACGACGCGGCGCCAGCCGCGGCCGGGCTCCTCGACGAGCCTCCAGCCGCGGTCGCGCTGGAGCTCCTGGGCGCGGAGGCCGTCGTAGTGGGGGCCGATCGGCTTCGTCGGCCCCTCGAAGGCGGGGTCGGCCGGGTCGACCGCCACGTGGGTGACGACGACCGCGACCGGCCGCCCGGCCACGGGCAGGAGCTCGGACGCGGCCAGCGTGCCGATCTCGGCCTGAGTCTGCGCGACCGCAACCCAGAGCGGGAGCGGCGGTGCTTCGGCGGCCGCCAGCTCCTGGCGCAGGAGCTCGTTTCCGACCTGCGGCCCGTTCCCGTGCGTGACCACGACCTGTCCCTCGAGGAGAGGCGCCACCGCGGCGAACGTCCGGGCCAGGTTCGCCCGGTGCTCGGCGGCCGTCCCGCGCTCTCCCGGCCCGAGCAGCGCGTTTCCCCCGAGGGCTATGACGGTCAGCAAGGCTCTGCTCCCGACGAGCGCTTGTGTTCCACGAGCCCCGGGCGGGACATGTCCTCCTCAGCCACCGAGCGCTCCCGCCCTGGCCGCGGGGAGGAGGCAGTCGTCTTTGTGCGCGTGGAACACAAGCTCGGGGACGCTCGGCGGGTAGGGCGGGCGCCGCCTACGTGAGCGCGGCTGCCGACTCGACGATCCCGTGCCCTTCCAGGAGAGAGGCGAGCGTCGGCTCGCCGAGCTCCTGCAGCCGGTACGTCACCCGGAGCGCCGGCTTGTCGATCTCGATGACGCGCCGGAGGTCGATCGGCGTCCCGATGAGGACGAGGTCGGCGTCGGAGCGCGCGATCGTCTCCCGCAGCTCCTCCATCTGCCCTCGCCCGTAGCCCATGGCCGGGAGCAGCTCGCTCACGTGGGGGTAGGCGGCGAAGGTCTTCTCGATCGAGCCGACCGCGAACGGCCGGGGGTCGACGAGCCCGGCCGCGCCATGCTGCTTGGCGGCGAGGACCGCGGCCCCGTATGTCATCTCGCCGTGCGTGAGCGTCGGCCCGTCCTCGACGGCGAGCACGCGCTTGCCACGGATCTCGTCGGTGCGCCCGTCCTCGACGTGGAACGGCGAGGCGGCGAGCACGACCTCCCCGCCCGGGTTCACCCGGTGGATCGAGTCGAGCACGGCCTCGACACCCTCCGGCGGGGCGGTGTCCGTCTTGTTGACGACCAACACGTCGGCCATCCGCAGATTCGTCTCGCCGGGGTGGTAGCGGAGCTCGTGCCCAGGACGGTGCGGGTCGCAGACGACGATGTGCAGGTCCGGCTTCACGAAGGGCGTGTCGTTGTTGCCGCCGTCCCAGACGATCACGTCGGCCTCCTCCTCCGCGCGGGAGAGGATGGCCCCGTAGTCGATGCCGGCGTAGACGAGGTTCCCCTCGGCGAGGTGTGGCTCGTACTCCTCGCGCTCCTCGATCGTGCAGTCGGCGGCGTCCAGGTCCTCGTAGCGCTCGAACCGCTGCACGGCCTGCGCCGTGAGGTCTCCGTACGGCATGGGGTGCCGCAGGACGGCGACCCGCTTGCCCGCCTCGCGCAGGAGGCCGGCGACGTAGCGCGTCGTCTGGCTCTTACCCGAGCCGGTGCGGACGGCACACACGGCGACCACGGGCTTCGACGACGGGATCATGGTCGTACGCGGGCCGAGGAGTGAGTAGTCGGCCCCGGCTGCGAGCGCCAGCGAGCCGACGTGCATGACGTGCTCGTGGGTGACGTCGGAGTAGGCGAAGACGACCTCGTCGACGCCCTCCCTGCTGACGAGCGCCCCCAGCTCCTCCTCCGGCACGATCGGGATCCCGTCCGGGTAGTGCGAGCCGGCCAGCGCCGGCGGGTAGACGCGGCCCTCGATGTCGGGGATCTGCGTCGCCGTGAAGGCGACCACCCGGACGTCGTCCCGGCGACGGTACACGACGTTGAAGTTGTGGAAGTCGCGGCCGGCCGCGCCGGCGATGACGACTCTCCTCTGGGTCACGCTCGTACCTCCTCCTCGATTCTCTCGCCCACGGCGGCCAGCTCGAGCTTCGCCCCCGCCACCTCGTCGAGCAGCTCGGCCGCCGTCAGCCGCTGACCTTCGGCCCAGACCTCCCGGAGGAGCGAGCCGGCCTCCGGGCGCGTGAACCAGGTGCGTCCGAGCTCCTGGCGGAGGAACGACTCGATCTGGGTGTGGAACGCCCATGCTCGCAGGTAGCACGTGCAATAGAAACCCTCGTCCACGTCGGCGAGGTAGTCGGTGGGCGAAGGATCGACCTTCGTCGCGTCGCCGAGCAGCTCGACGTAGCGGGCGCGCATCGACGCGAGCTCGACCTCGTCGTGCAGCTCCAGCTCGTAGAGCAGCTTGCCGGCGTAGCGCCTGACGACGTAGAGGAGCGTCACCGCGGCTTCCTCGGCGAAGTCCTCGGGCCGGCCGAAGTCGAGCCGCCTCGAGAGCCAGGCCGGGTCGTCGACGAGGTGCTCGAACAGCATCGCCCAGCCCTCGGTCACCGAGTTGTCGCCGAGCCGCCGGAACTCGACCGGGAGGTCGGGGGAGATGTGCGCGAAGTGCTCGGCATGCCCCGCCTCGTGAAAGAGCGCGTGCCAGTCGTCGGGTCCGCCCATCGGCTTGATCACGAGCACGACCCGCTCCGGCACCTCGATCGGCGCGCAGAAGGCGCGTGGGCTCTTCTGCGGGCGCGGGTCGAGATCGAGGTGGACGTTCCTCTGCGAGCCCAGGTCGATGCCGATCCCGGCGAGCGTCCACTCGAGCGCCGGCACCATCTGGTCGCCGGGGAAGCCGTCGTCCCAGTCGCTGCCGCGGAAGGCGCGCAGGACGTCGTGGCGGCGAGCCTCCTCCAGCGGCACGCCGACGCGGCGGCGGAGTAGCCCGTCGAACGCGGCGACGTGGAGGGCCTCGGTCTCGTCCAGGAACGAGCGCGCCTGCGCCGCCAGCTCCTCCAGCGGGAAGCCGAAGCGCTCGTACAGCTCGCGGTAGGTTCCGGCGCCGAGCGCGCGCGTGCCCTCGCGGCGTTTCTCGGCGTGCGCGAGCCAGCTCGGCATCAGGCGCTCCTCGGCGAGCTCGACACGAGCCGCCTCGAGCCGCTCGCGGCGGCCGCGGTCGGCCTCGTTCGCGATCGTCGGTCGCAGCATCCGGTACGGGATCTCCTCGCCGTCGACAGGCGCGGTCAACGACGCCTCGAGCTCCGCGACCGCCTCGGCCTCGCTCCGCGTCAGGTTGCCGAGGTAGCCCTCGCAGGCGAAGTGCCAGAGCTCGACCTCGCCGGCGCCGCCCTGCTCCGCGTGTGACCCCATTCGCCGCGCGGCCTCGAGGGTGGTCAGGTCGGAGAAGCGCTCGTAGATCGGCTCCAGCTCGAAGGTCTCCTTGAGGCCCGCGTAGTGAAGGTAGTACTCCTCGTCCAGCGCCGCGATGAAGCGATCCGCCTCGTCACGGTAGGCGTCGAGGCTGCTCGCGGGGGCCGTCGCCATGGGTCGCGTAGGATACCCGCCCGTGCAGGAGATCCAGATCGCGACCGAGCGCAAGACCCAGCTCGTGGACATCACGGCGGCGGTGCGCGACGCGGTCGGGTCCGACGCCGGTGGGAGCGCCGTCCTCGTCTACGTCCCGCACACGACCGCGGGGGTCACCATCAACGAGAAGATCGACCCCGATCTGCTCGACGACTTCGAGATGGCCCTGACCTCGATCGTCGACGACAGCTGGTCGTGGAAGCACGTCGATGCCGACGGGCCCAACGCTCCGTCGCACGCGCGCTCCTCCCTGCTCGGCCCCGAGGTGCTGATCCCGCTTCGCGACGGCGACCTCGCGCTCGGCACGTACCAGGGCGTCTTCTTCTGCGAGTTCGACGGGCCGCGGACGCGCAAGGTCTACGTTTCGACCCTGATCTGATGCCGGGTCGGCTGAGCGAAGGAGCTCGCCGGGCGGGCTGCACAGCCGCGCGGGTTGGTGGGGCGACTCGTGGCGCTCGGGATCGTGGGCGCGCCCGGGGCCCGACGGCTCCTCTCCGCCGGCGAGGTCACGACGTGGCGACCCCGCAAGCTCGAGGGCATCGGCGCGCCGTCGAGCTGGTCCGCGCCGTCACGCGCTGACCGCTACCAGCCGCCGAAGCCGCCGCCCCTGTGGCTGTCGAGCGGCCCCCGCTCCTCCGCACGTCGCGCCTCCGCGCGCAGGCGCTCCTGCTCGGCCTCGCGGCGGATCCGCTCCCGCTCGGCCAGCTCCGCCTGGGTGAGGGGAGTGCGGTCGCGCCCGAGCCGGGCCCTGAGCCACCGGACCATGCATCGAATGATACGTCGAGAAGGCTAGGCTCCCGGGGTGGCCGCCCCCGTCAGGAAGCAGCAGGAGCTCGAGCTGCGCGTCGACTCGCTTGCCTACGGCGGGAACGGCGTCGCCCGGCTGAACGGATTCGTCGTCTTCGTGAAGCGGGCGCTGCCCGGGGACGTCGTCCGCGCCCGCGTCACGAAGGTGAAGCGGAGCCATGCCGAGGCGGTCGCTCTCGAGGTGGTCGAGCCCGGCGCGCCGCGCGTGGAGGCGCCCTGCGTGCACTACCCCGCCTGCGGCGGCTGTCGCTTCCAGGATCTCGCCTACGAGGCCCAGCTCGCGGCCAAGTCGCAGCAGGTCGCGGACGCGCTCACCCGGATCGGCGGCCTCGCCGATCCCCCCCTCGAGCCGGCGGTGCCGGCGCGCTCGGTCTTCCACTACCGGAACAAGCTCGAGTACTCCTTCACGACGCTGGCGGACGGGTCGGTCGGCCTCGGCTTCCACCGCGCGGGGCGCTGGGACGAGGTCCTCGACGTCGAGCGCTGCTGGCTGACGACCGACGTCGGGAACGGCATCCGGGAGGCGGCGAAGGCCTGGGCGCGCAGCGAGGGCCTGCCGGCGTACGACCAGGAGCAGCAGGAGGGCTACCTGCGCCACCTCGTCGTGCGCGAGGGCCGCAACACCGGGCAGGCACTCGTCGTTCTCGTCACCGCACCCGGCGACCTCGCCGGCGCGGACGGCCTCATCGACGCGCTCCGGGCCTTCCCGGAGGTGCGCTCGATCCACTGGGCCGTCAACGACTCTCCCGCCGAGGTGACGAACCTCCCGACCGACCTGCTCTGGGGCGACGAGGCGATCGAGGAGGAGCTCCTCGGCCTGCGCTACCGGGTGCGCCCGAACGCCTTCCTGCAGACGAACACCGAGATGTGCGAGGCGCTCTACTCCCTCGCCCGCGAGGAGGCGGCGCTGACCGGTGAGGAGACGGTCTACGACCTGTACTGCGGCATCGGCACGATCGGCCTCACGCTCGCGCGGGACGCCCTCACGGTCTGGGGGATCGAGCACTCGGAGGAGGCGATCGCGTGCGCCGTGGAGAACGCGGAGCTGAACGGGCTCGCGAACGCTGCATTCTTCGCGGGGGACGTCGCGCGCGACCTGGACGAGCTCCGGGACCGGGCCGGGCCTCCCGACGTCGTCGTCGTCGATCCGCCCCGGGCCGGTCTCGCCGGCAAGGCCGTGCGGCGGGTGGGGGAGCTGCGGGCGCCGAGGCTCGTCTACGTCTCCTGCAACCCGACCACGCTGGCCGGGAACGCGAAGGAGCTGGCGTCCGGCTTCGGCTACCGTCTCGAGCGCGTCCGCCCGGTGGACATGTTCCCGCACACTCCGCACATCGAGGCGGTCGCCCTCTTCAGCCTGGATGCTCCGGCCTAGGGCTCGCCGGCCCGGGCGAGCCGCTCGAACTGCTCCGTCGCCTCCTCGGCGCTCGGCACCGCCAGGACGTTCCCCGCCGCCAGCGCCCCCGCCTCCGGGAAGCCGCTGACGCGAATGGCGTCGGCCGCCGCCTCCACGTCGTAGGCCGTCCGTCGCAGCTCGACGCCGGGACCGAGGAGCGCCCAGTAGGCGCCGGGCCTCGCCGCGTAGGGCATGCCGACGCTGCCTGCGTTGACGAGCCGCTTCCCCGCGACGGGGCGGTCGAACTGCACGTGCGTGTGCCCGCAGACGACGACCTCCTCGGCCACGCCGGCGAGGGCCGCGGCGACGCGTTCCTCCGGGGAGATCGCGGTGAGGATCTCCTCGTCGCTCCGCGGCGAGCCGTGGCAGAAGAGCACCGGGCCGAGTCCGTCCACGACGAGCGTCTGCGTGTCGGGTAGGCCGGCGAGCCACGCGCGCTGGCCCCGCTCGAGCTGCGCCGCCGACCAGCGGGTCCGCTCGGCCCAGAGCCCGCCGCCGGTTCCGGCCTGGTCGGACGCGATCTCACGGTCGCCGTTCCCCCGCAGGAAGAGCGCGCGCTCGCCCAGCTCGAGCAGCCGGCGGAGCGAGCCCTGCGGCATCGGCCCTATGGCCACGTCCCCGCCGACCACGACGACGTCGACGCCGATCGCCTCGACCTCGGCCAGCGTCGCCTCGAGGGCCGGCAGGTTGCCGTGGACGTCGTAGAGGGCGGCGACGCTCAATCCGGCTCCGGAGGCGGCGGGCGGCGCCGCAGCTGCCCCCAGATGAGGTCGACGTTCGCGAGGACGAAGGCGGCCGAGAGGAGCGGCAGGGCCGGGAGCCCGCTGATCTCGAACGCGACCGCGAGCGCGAGTGTCGCGCCGAATGAGAGCGCCATCAGGAGCCAGGTCAGGCCGGGACGCAGCCCGAAGCGCACCGCCGCGCCGAGGAAGAGCGCAAAGAAGAGGACGTCCGGCAGGCCGAGCTGGGCGGAGTTGTGCACGCCGGGGAGCGGGAACGCGATCGAGAGCGCGTCGAAGATCTGCGGCTGCTCCTCGACGATCACCTTCGTCGGCCCCTGGAAGACGGAGTAGGTGTCCACCGGGACGATCAGGATCGCGACGAGGAGCACCCAGCTCAAGGTCTCGAAGAACGCGAGGAACCACCAGCCGGCGGCGGTGACCGCAGCGAACTTGACGAAGTTCGCCGCGACGTCGAGGCCCGCGAGCGAGCAGAGGAGGGCGACAGCGACGAGCGCGACGACGGCTCCTCCGAGCGCGACGGTCGGCGCTCCGCGCCAGAAGGGGAGCGCGAGCCAGGTGAGAGAGAAGACCGCCGGGATGAGGAGGAGCCCGACGAAGGCGACGTCGCCCCAGGTGGAGAGGTCGAAGAGGGACTCCGAGAAGCCGTAGTAGAGGGCGAGGAGGGTGAGGACGCCTAGTAGGGCGGCAGCTCGGACCACCAGGGGCCGAGAGCCTTGAAGGCGTTCCAGAAGCCCCGCTTCGCCTTCTGCTCGTCGAGCGACTCGTCGATGTCCGGCGTGAGGAGCGCCTCGATCGTCGGCGTGAGGCGCTGGAGCTCGCCCCGGCCGGTCCTCGACCTCTGCCGGCGAGCGGGAACCTGACGGCGTTCAGGAATGTCGCGCGCATCTTGGCCCATAACGACGACGAGCTTCGGCTGGACGATGTGCAGCTCGCGGGCGAGCCAGCCGTGCGTGTCCTCGTCGGCGGCACCCGCGAACTTGAGGCAGTTCGTCCCGTAGATCGCCATCGGGTCGACGTGGAGCCGCTGGAGCGACTTCAGCACCGCCTGGCCCGCGCGGCCGAAGAAGGCGACGCCCTCCTGCAGCTCGGCGGTCTGCGGCGCGTGCTTGAGCAGGAAGACGTCGGCGAGCGGGTGTCCCGAGCCGAGCACGGGAACCCGTCGGAGCCGCGCGGCCTGCGCGATCTCGTCCCCGAGAGCGTTGATCTCGGCGATCGCCTTCTTCAGGTAGCGCTCGTAGATCTCGTCGGTGGCCACGGGCACGGGGACGCGGACGGTATTCGGGGTCCCCTCGGCTCCTCCTAGCGGACCGACGCTTTCTCCGCGCTTGCGAGCCTGGGCGACCCACTTGAGGCCCTGGAGGTAGACGAGCGACTTCGGCCGGCGGAGGATCTCGGCGCTGCGCAGGCTGATCAGGAACTCCTCGGGCGACGTCGAACGCGCGCATCCGCACGGCGCCGGTGCCGACGCCCTGGAGGACGTGCGCGTCCGAGCCGGCGCCCATGGTCAGGTTGTACTTGCGGGCGAAGCGGAGCGCCTCGTCGTTGTAGCCCTCGAAGAGGAGGCGCGCGTTGTAGACCTCGAACACGTCGATCTCGGCCAGGTGGCGGTGGAGCGTCGCCGGGGTCGGGAATCGTGTGCATGCGGTCGAAGGGGTGCGGGAGGTAGACGAGGCCGCCCTGCTCGCGGATCGCCGCGATCGTGTCTCCGCGAACGGCATCCCGCGTGGGATCTCCTCGCTGAGGAAGAGGCCGATCACCTCGCCGCGCGTCGGTCTTCACCTCCTCGCCGGGGATGACGGTCGGCGCCGCGGCCGCGGGCGCGCTCGACCGCCTCCTAGCGCGCCGGCGAAGACGTTGTGGTCGGTGACCGCGATCGCGCCGAGGCCGCTGCGCCTCGGCATGGTCGAGGAGCTCGGGCACCGGCACGTCGAGCAGTCGTGCGAGTGCTCCGTGTGCATGTGCAGGTCGGCGACGCACTACGGCCGGCCGGCCAGCGGGTCGGCGCTGGCGCCGCGCCGCGGGCGGCGCTTGCCGAGGACGTCGCCGTAGACGCGCTCGAGCTCGCTCGGCGAGCCGGCCGAAGCTCTCGCGTCCTCGGCCGCCGTCTCGCCTCGGCGCGAGCGCGCGCCCGCCAGGCATCGTCCTCGGCCAGGCGCGCCGCCGCGGCGCCCGCGAGCTCGGGCTGGTCGTCGGCGCCGGGCGGGTCGGCGACCGCGGACGCCGGCGGCGCTCGCCTCGAGCGACGACCCGCCGAGCCCGCCGCGGCAGGGACGGACGACGGCCGGCGGCTCGCGGCACCTCGGCGCGCGCGCGAGCGCCGTCGAGCGCCGTGCGGACGAGGACGCGGCCGCGGAGGCGCCGCGGGGACGACGGCCGGCCGGCGAGCGGCTTGCGTCCGCAGCAGCGACGAGCTCCCAGCCGGGGAGCTCGGCGGCGGCCGCGGAACGCGGCGCGCAGGCGCGGCCGCTCCTCCGGCCGCCACTCGACCACGAACCGGTTGCGCCGCTTCGCCGCGGGCGGAAGAGCTCGAGGTCGACGCCCGCCGGCAGCACCTCGTAGTCGCCGGGGAAGCGGAGCGGCGGCCGCCTCGGCCACCGTCCGGACGGTCGCGAGGAGCGCGTCGACGCGGCCGAGCAGCTTCTCGCGCTGCGCGCGTCCCGGGCGGATACGCCGAGCCGCTCCGGCGAGAGGAAGGTCGCGAGCGGCGAGCGCCGCGCGCGTCGCGGAGCGCGAGGTAGGAGAGGCTGGGGAGCGCCCGGCTCGAAGCCGTGGACGACGTCGAAGCGGTCCCGGGCGAGCGCGAGCGCGAGGTTCGCCCGCACGCCGACCGGGACGCCGAGACGGCTCCGGCGCGAGACGGCACCGCCGGCCCGAGCGCGATCACGCCCGCGGCGGTGCGCCCTCCCGTCCCAGGCGCAGCGCCCGGCGGCCCGGCGCAGCTCGGTCGCGCGGCCGGACGGGGCGAGCACGACGATCTGGTGGCCGCGCTTGCGTCAGCTCGGCGGCGGCACCCGCGACGTGGTCGTTGACGTCGTGCGGCTGCGACCAGGCGAACGGCGTGACGAGGCAGACTCGAAGCATCCCGGCGTCGAGTCTACGGCTCCCTTCGCCGTCCTCAGGGGTCGCTCCCGGTGGGAGGCCACGCTCCGGATCGGCGGCGGGGGACGGCCTCCGCCGGCCCCCGCCGCTCCGTCCGGGTCAGGCTTTGGCCGGCGTCTTCGCCGTCCTGCGCGCGTTGCGCTTGATGAACGCCTCGGTCAGCTCGTAGGCCTCGTCGTCGACGATCTGCTTCGGCGGCGACTTCATCAGGTAGGAGCTCGGGCCCTCGAGCGCGCCGGCGAACGCCGTTGTTCAGGGCCAGCTTCGCCAGCCGGACGGCGTCGATGACGATGCCGGCCGAGTTCGGCGAGTCCCAGACCTCGAGCTTCAGCTCGACGTTGAGCGGCACGTCGCCGAACGACGAGCCCTCCATGCGGATGTAGGCCCACTTGCGGTCGGTCAGCCAGGGCACGTAGTCGGACGGGCCGACGTGGACGTTCTCGCGCCGAGGTCGTAGTCGAGCATCGACGTGACCGCGTTCGTCTTCGAGATCTTCTTCGACTCGAGGCGCTCGCGCTCGAGCATGTTGAGGAAGTCCGAGTTGCCGCCGACGTTCAGCTGCATCGTCTTGTCGAGGTGGACGCCGCGCTCGCGGAAGAGCGAGGTGAGCACGCGGTGCGTGATCGTGGCGCCGACCTGCGACTTGATGTCGTCGCCGATGATCGGCAGGCCGGGCTGCTCGAACCGCTTGCCAGTAGCCGCGCGGGCGATGAAGACCGGCATGCAGTTCACCATCGCGCAGCCGGCCTCGAGGATCTGCTCCGCGTACCACTTCGTCGCCTCCTCGGAGCCGACCGGCAGGTAGTTGACGACGACGTCCGTGTTCGTCTCCTTGAGGATCCCGACGACGTCGTCGGTCTCGCCGGGCGCCTTCTCGACGACCTCGGAGAGGTACTTGCCGATGCCGTCGTGGGTCATGCCGCGCGAGACCTTGACGCCCGTCTTCGGCACGTCGGCGAACTTGATCGTGTCGTTCGGGTGCGCCCACATCGCGTCGGCGAGGTCCTCGCCGACCTTGCCCTTGACGACGTCGAAGGCGGCGGTGAACTCGACGTCGCGGATGTGGTAGCCGCCGAGGTCGACGTGCATCAGGCCGGGGACGAACGGTCGTCCGGGTCGGCGTCCTTGTAGTACTCGACGCCCTGCAGCAGCGAGTTGGCGCAGTTGCCGACGCCGATGATCGCGACGCGGACCTTGTCCTCGGACCGGGCATGCCGCTGGCCTTGCCGTTCGTGCTGGCCATGCAGTCCTTTCGTCTGTTCGACTTGAACGGAATCCGAGCTCGTCTGCGAGCGTCTCGAGGATCACGTCGTTGGCGTTGCGCCTCCGCTCCGGTCGCCTCGGCGTCGAGCCGCTCCTTGAGCGCGACCGGCATCCGCAGGAGGAGCGGCGCCGCTCGCGCCGGCGAGCGGGCTTCGCGGCCGGTGGGGGTGTAGGGGACGGCGAAGCGGGCGGCGAGGATCCCCGACGGCGAGGTCGTTCAGGCTGCCGCCGCGGCGAGCGACCTCCACGGACGAGCGCGCGCTTGAGCGCGGCGGGCATGCGCACGAGGACGCTGCGTCTCTCGGCAACTGATAGCAGGCAATCTGCTAGCAGTGTAGCGGAGAGCGAAACGGCCGGGAGTGCTAGCCCGGTTCGGCCAGCTGCTTGCGGACGAACAGATGCGCTGGACGACCGTCAGCCAGGCAGTGCCCGGCCAGGAGGCGATCGCCACGGGAGCCCGCCCCAGCGGCGCGAACACGAGCCCGCCGTGATGACGACGACCCGCTCGGCGCGACCGCCGAAGCCGACGTCGCCCTTGAGGCCCAGGGCCTCGGCTCTGGCGCGCGTGTAGGAGACGAGGAAGGAGCCGGCCGAGCGCCGCGAAGGCCAGCGCGACGCCCAGCTCGCTGCCGTCCCGGTCGAACACGAGCGCGATCGCGCCGAGCATGAAGCCCTCGCCGACGCGGTCGGTGGTCGAGTCGAGGAAGGCGCCGAAGGGCGTCGTCTTGCCGCCGGCTCGGGCGAGCGCGCCGTCGAGGATGTCGAGGATCGAGCCGACGACGAAGAGTGCGCCGCCGAGCCAGATAGAAGAGCAGCTCGTCCGGTACTCGAAGTAGACGGCACCGAGCCCGCGATGCAGAGCGAGACGCCCGAGATCGTCAGCGCGTTCGGCGTGACGCGCGTCCGCGCGAGACCCGTGACCGAGCGGCTCGCGAGCGCGCGCGCACCTGGTCGTGTACGCTGCGCCTGGGCGCGCTGCCGCTTGCTCGGGGCTCTGCACGCAGGCGCCGACGGCGACTAGCGCCGGTAGCTTGCAGCGGTAGCAGCGCCTGAGACGGCGGCAGCCGGACGATGCGCGCGCCCAGGCGACGATCGCGAGCGCGACGAGGGCGACGCCGATGCCGGCCGAGCACGTCGAGCCAGAAGTGGTTGCCGGTCGCCATCACGCGAGAACCAGACCCAGGCCGGCCAGAGCGCCCAGAGCATCGCTTCGACCCAGCGGCGCTTCACGAGCGGCGCGAGCACGAACCCGACGATCAGCGCGTCGGCCGCGTGCAGGCTCGGCATCGCCGCGTACGGGTTCGCAGCGAGCTGCGACGAGGCCGATGCCGTGGTTGAGGCCGACTGACTGCGCCGAGCGTGTCGATGAAGCCGATGCTCGGGAACATCCGCGGCGGCGCCGTCGGCATCGAGCACGTAGCCGACGAGGCCGATCACGTTCGCGAGAAGATCGTGTTGCGGACGCGTGACGAAGTGCTCGTGCCGGCGCAGGTAGACCCAGAGGAGCGAGATCCCGAGCACGGTGAACTCGGAGTTCCAGTAGGTCGAGGTTGACGGCTTCGAGCGCCCAGTCCCCCGCGTGCAGGACGGTGCGCTGGATGTCATCTCGAAGAGCGCGTTGACCCCCCGCTCCGCGTCGATGACGAGGAGGCCGTTCTGGATCGCCTCGAGCGTGCCGCGGTCGGCGATCCCGCGCGCGACCTGGTATACGAGGCCGAACCCGAGCCAGAGAGCGAGCTGGAAGCCGAGATCCCTCCAGCCAGCCGGAAGTCGCCGTCCTACCGCGGTCATACCGCCAGTCTAGCGGCGGTGTCGGTTCGGTTTTCCCCCGTTTTTCGGCTGGAGAACTACGGATCTTGCGCTCGGTTCGTCTCAGCCTACGGTGAGATTGATGCTCGAGGGGCTCTCGTTTCGCTTCCTGCTCCTGGTCGCCGCACTGATTCTCGTGCCCTCCGGCCTGCTCGTCGGCGGGAACCTGCTCGCCATCGGCCATCGAGAGCACTCCACGTCCTGGTCGCTCCAGGACGTCTCCGACGAAGGCAGGACGTTGACGATCGGATACGTCGGGTCGAGCTGCGACTCGCCGGATCGTGTGGAGAAGTCGGAGACGGCGACGTCGGTGCGGATCCTGGTCGTCCTCCACCGGTCGCGCTTCAGGCGGCACTGCGACGAAGGCGAAGGCTTCGTGAGCGACCTCGCGCTGCAGACCCCGCTCGCCGGTCGCGCGCTCGTCGACGGGCACACGGGCAGGCGCCCGCATGTCGCCGAGCATGTGGCGCCCTGGACGCTCGTGGACGTCTCGGAAACGGGTCCGGCGCTGACGATCTCGTTCCGCGGCTCGAGCTGCGACGAGCTGAATCGTGTCGACAGGCGCGAGTTGAGGGAGACCACGGAGATCACGGTCCGCATCGCCCTCTCGCTCGAGGGCGGTTGCGTCGCGGATGTCCTGCGGCGGCGCGTGGTCGCGCTCAGCCGGCCGCTCGGTGACCGTGGACTCCGTGACGGGCAAACCGGCCGCCCCCCGCCGGGCTTTTCTGACGGGCGCTAACCGCCGATGAACGACATCTCGACCTTCGGCAGGTCGGCGGTCGCGGCTCGAGCGGAGCTCCGAGTAGCGGTCGGCGCGGGCGCGCCAGATGTCGCGCGATCGCGGCCGCGAGCTCCTCGTCGTCGGCGCCGCCGCGCAGGAGGGCGCCGCAGGTCGTGGCCCGCGACCGCGAAGAGGCAGGTGTAGAGCCTGTCCGTCGGCGGACAGACGCGCGCGCGTGCAGTCGCCGCAGAACGGCTGCGTCACCGAGGCGATCACGCCGATCTCGCCCGCGTCCGTCGCGGTAGCGGAACCGGCGGCGGCCACCTCGCCGCGGTAGGCGGGCTCGACGGGCTCGAGCGGCAGACTCGGCGTCGATCGCCTGCGACGATCTCGGCGGCCGGGCACGACGTCGTCGAGCCGCCAGCCGTTCGTGTGAGCCGACGTCCATGTACTCGATGAAGCGCAGCACGACGCCCGGTGCCGCGGAACTGGCGGGCCATCGGGAGGACGCCGTCCTCGTTGACGCCGCGCTTGACGACGACGTTCACCTTGACCGGCTCGAGGCCCGCCTGCGAGCGGCGGCGTCGATCCCCTCGAGCACCCGCGACGACCGGGAAGTCGACGTCGTTCATGGCGCGGAAGACCTCGTCGTCGAGCGAGTCGAGGCTGACCGTGACCGCCGGAGCCCGGCGGCCTCGAGCGCCGCCGCCTTGCGCGCCAGCAGCGCGCCGTTCGTCGTCAGGGTGAGGTCGAGGCCGTCGATCCGCGCGAGGAGCTCGACCAGCGTCTCGAGGTCGCGCCGGACGAGCGGCTCGCCGCCCGTGATACGGATCTTCTCGACGCCGAGGCCGGCGAACGCGCGGGCGACGCGCTCGATCTCCTCGAACGTGAGGAGCTCCGCGCGGGCGAAGGAACGGATAGTCGCGGCCGAAGACCTCCTTGGGCATGCAGTAGACGCAGCGGAAGTTGCACCGGTCGGTGACCGAGACCCGCAGGTCCCGCAGCGGCCGTCCCAGCCTGTCGACGAGCTGCTCCACCACGAAAGCGTAGCCCAGGCGTTTCCCTCCGCACGAGCCCGGGTAGTTCGGCTGTGAGCACCTCATCGCTCGCAGCGGGGCGCCCCGGGCCTCGAGGGCGCCCCGCCGGCCCATCAGCCCGGCTGATCGAATCGCGCGCGAAATCGACTTGAGCTGATGGTCCCACGCCGGGCATGCTGGCGCCGTGGCTGCCCGCTACCCGGCGACGGTCTGGCTCGCCCTCGTGACGATCTACCTCGTCTGGGGCTCGACGTTCATCGCGCTCGCGATCGTCGTCCGCGACCTGCCGCCGTTTCTCGCGATGGCCGTCCGGCACCTGACTGCGGGGGCCCTTCTCCTCGCCTGGGCACTCCCGCGCGGCGACGTCGGGGGAGACCGGATCGGGCGGCCGCAGATCCTCGCCGGCTTCGTCTTCGGAGGCCTCCTCTTCCTGCTCGGCCACGGCTCGCTGGCCTGGGCGCAGCAGACCGTCCCGGCGGGGGTGGCGGCGCTTCTCGTCGGCAGCATCCCCATCTGGATGTCGCTCCTGGACCGTGTCGTCTTCGGCAAGCGGCTCCGCGGGTCCGCCTACGTCGGTTTCGTCCTCGGCTTCGTCGGGCTCGCGTTCCTCGTCGATCCCTTCGGCGAGGGCCGTGTCGACCGGATCGGCGCGATCGTCATCATCCTCGGCGCGCTCGCCTGGTCGGGCGGCTCCCTCTACTCGCGCGGCGCGGCGCTGCCGAAGCGGCCGCTCGTCTCCGCGGGCGCTCGGCGCCGTCTGCGGCGGGATCCTGTGCCTCGGCGTCGCCGTCCCGGCCGGAGAGCTCGGCGAGGCCGTCTGGTCGGCCGAATCGCTCCTCGCGCTCGGCTACCTCGTCGTCGCCGGGAGCCTGGTCGGGTTCACCGCCTACGTCTGGCTCCTCCGGGCGGCGCCGGTCTCGCTCGTCGCCACGTACGCCTACGTGAACCCGATCGTCGCCGTCGTGCTCGCCTGGCTCATCCTCGGAGAGACCGTCACCCTGCAGATGCTCGCCGCCGGCGTCGCCATCGTCGTCGCCGTCGCCCTGATCGTCCGCGCGAGCGGCGCCGCCGTCGAGCCCGGCCGCGGGCTTCTCCGCCGCCGCCCGCCCGCGCAGCCTTCCGAGCTCGTGCCGGAGTCGGGCCGCTGAAGACGGCACCGGCGGCACCCGCACGCCCGTGGCTGTAGCTTCCCGCGCGTGCCGGGAATCGCCGACTGGCTTCCTGATCCCGACGTCGTCACACGGCACGAGACGACCTTGGCCGTTCCACCCGGGCAGGCCCTCGCCGTCGCGCTTGCCACCCCTGCGGCGCCCGACGCGCTCGTCCGTGTCCTCCTCGGGTTGCGGGGCCTGAGAGCAGAAGGGCGCACACTCGGCACGCTGTTCCCGGAGCTCGAGCGTGCGCCCGGGGAAGTGGTCTTCGGCCTCTCGGCGGCCCCGTGGCGGCCTGCAGGCGCGCGCGGCAGCTTCGACGAGCGGCGGCCGGGCACGGTCAGGATCGCCACGTCGTTCAGGGCGGAGCAGGCGCCGGGCGGCTCGCGCCTGACCACGGAGACCCGCGTGGCCGCGGTCGACGAGCGGGCACGCCGCGCTTTCGCCCGGTACTGGCGCCTCGCCGGGCCGTTCTCGGGGCTCGTGCGCCGACGCTGGCTCGCGGCCGTCGGGCGCCGCGCCCAGGACCGGGCGGCGGACGCGTGAACCAGGCGGAGACACCCCTCGCCGACGCCGCCGCAGCCTTCCTCGCCTCCGAGGTGACGCCGTTCACGACGCCGGGCCACAAGCGCTCCCCGGAGCTCGCCGACGACTTCCTCCGCCTCGACCTGCCGCTCTCGGGCGGCGCCGACGATCTGCACATGCGCTCCGACGTGCTCGGCCAGGCCGAGCGCCTGGCGGCCGACCTGTGGGGAGCCGAGCTCTGCCGCTTCTGCGGGAACGGCTCGACCGAGGGGAACCAGGCGCTCGCGCTCGCCCTGGGCCGGCCCGGCGAGCGGGCGGTGATCTCGCGGAGCATGCACAAGTCGGTGCTCGCCGGCCTCGTCCTCTCCGGACTCGAGCCGGTCTGGGTGCGGCCGGACGTCGACCCCGCGACCGGGCTCCCGCTCGCGCTCCCGCCGCAGCGCGTGGCCGCCGCGCTCGCGGCGGCGCCCGAGGCGTGCGGTGCCTTTCTCGTCGAGCCGAGCTTCGTCGGCGTCCTCTCCGACGTCCCGGCGATCGCGGAGATCGCACACCGCGCGGGCGTGCCGCTCGTGGTCGACCAGGCGTGGGGGGCGCACTTCGGGTTCCATCCGGCGGTCCCCCCGCACGCCCTCGCCGCGGGCGCAGACGCTTTCGTCGCCTCCTCCCACAAGACGCTCGCGGCCTTCACGCAGAGCGCGTTCCTCGTCGCGCGCAGCGGCTTCCTCGACCTGGAGAGGCTCGACGAGGCATTCGAGATCCTCCACACGACGAGCGTCAGCGCGGCCCTGCTCGCCAGCATCGACAAGGCCCGCATGATCATGGCCACACGGGGTGAGGAGCTCCTCGCCGAGACGGTCCGCCTCGCCGCCTACGCGCGCGGGCGCCTTGCCGAGGTCGAGGGGCTGGTGCTCGTGGCCGCCGACGACCCCACGAAGCTGGCGCTCGCTCTTCCCGGCACGGGCGCGGACGGCCTCGCCGTCGAAGCCGACCTGTTCGCACAGGGGATGCGCTTCGAGCTTGCGAACCGCGACCTGCTCGTCCCTCTCCTGACCATCGCGGACACGACCGCGGCGGTGGAGCGCCTCTGCGACGCGCTGATCGCGTCCGTCGAGCGGCGGCGCGGCGAGCCCCGGCAGCCGGGTGCAGCCAGCGCGGTCTGGGACGTCACGCCCGAGCCGGCGATGACCCCTCGCGAGGCGTTCTTCGCCGTCCGTGACACGGTGCCCACCGAGCACGCCGCGGGCCGGGTCGCCGCGGAGATGGTGGCGCCGTACCCGCCCGGGATCCCTGCGATCGCCCCGGGCGAGGTCGTCTCCCGCGAGCTCGTCGAGGCCCTTCGCGAGGCCGCCGCGGGCGGCACCCGGCTCTCGTACTGCGCCGACCCCGCGCTCGCCACCCTCCAGGTCGTCGCTCGACCGTAGGCGCGCCCGCCCGTTGATCTGCTATAAAGTGGCTTAGATTTTCTTAGCCTGCAACGCAAGCCAGCATACGGAGGATTCACCCTATGGCAAAAACCATCGGCATCGACCTCGGCACGACGAACTCGTGCATGGCCGTGCTCGAGGGCGGCGAGCCGACCGTCATCCCGAACGCCGAGGGCGGGCGCACGACGCCGTCCGTCGTCGCGTTCACGAAGGACGGTCAGCGGCTCGTCGGGGCCCCGGCGCGGCGCCAGCAGGTCACGAACCCCCAGAACACGATCTCCTCGATCAAGCGCTTCATGGGCCGCAAGTTCTCCGAGGTCTCCGAGGAGATGACGATCGTCCCGTACGAGGTCGTCCAGGGCCCGAACGGCGACGTGCGCGTCAAGGCGGAGCGGCAAGGAGTACGCCCCGCCGGAGATCAGCGCGATGATCCTGCAGAAGCTGAAGGCGGACGCCGAGGCGTACCTCGGCGAGCCGGTCACGGACGCGGTCGATCACCGTGCCCGCCTACTTCAACAACGCCCAGCGCGAGGCGACGAAGGACGCCGGCAAGATCGCCGGCCTCAACGTCCTCCGGATCATCAACGAGCCGACCGCGGCCTCGCTCGCGTACGGGCTCGACAAGGAGGCCGACCAGACGATCCTCGTCTTCGACCTCGGCGGCGGCACCTTCGACGTGTCGGTGCTCGAGCTCGGCGACGGCGTCTTCGAGGTGAAGTCGACCGACGGCGACAACCACCTCGGCGGCGACAACTTCGACAAGGCGGTCGTCGACTGGATGGTCGCCGAGTTCAAGCGCGACCAGGGCATCGACCTCGCCGCCGACAAGATGGCGCTCCAGCGCCTGTACGAGGCCGCCGAGAAGGCGAAGATCGAGCTCTCCTCGACGATGACGACGCAGATCAACCTGCCGTTCGTCACCGCGACGCAGGACGGGCCGAAGCACCTCGACCTGCAGCTGACGCGCGCGAAGCTCGAGGAGCTCGACGGCACGACCTGCTCGAGCGCACGGTCGGGCCGACGAAGCAGGCGCTCTGCCGACGCCGGGCTCGACCGCCGTCGAAGATCGACCACGTCGTCCTCGTCGGCGGCATGACCCGCATGCCCGCCGTGCAGGAGAAGGTCAAGCAGATCGTCGGCAAGGAGCCGCACAAGGGCGTCAACCCGGACGAGGTCGTCGCCGTCGGCGCCGCGCATCCAGGCCGGCGTGCTCAAGGGCGAGGTCAAGGACATCCTCCTGCTCGACGTCACGCCGCTCTCGCTCGGGATCGAGACGAAGGGCGGCGTATCGACGAAGCTGATCGAGCGCAACACGACCATCCCGACGAAGAAGTCCGAGATCTTCACGACCGCCGAGGACAACCAGCCGTCGGTCGAGGTGCACGTCCTCCAGGGCGAGTCGGAGATGGCGACGTACAACAAGACGCTCGGCAAGTTCCAGCTCGTCGGCATCCCGCCGGCGCCGCGGGGCATGCCGCAGGTCGAGGTCGCCTTCGACATCGACGCGAACGGGATCATCCACGTGTCCGCGAAGGACATCGGCACCGGGAACCAGCAGCAGATCCGGATCGAGGGCGGCTCCGGCCTCGCCGAGAGCGAGGTGCAGCGACATGGTCACGGACGCCGAGGCCCACGCCGAGGAGGCGCAGCCGGCTGCGCGAGCTCGCCGAGCGCGAAGAACCAGGCCGAGACGCTCGCCTACCAGACCGAGAAGATCGCTCAGCGAGCACCGCGACAAGCTCGACGAGTCGGACGGCCTCGACGATCGAGGGGCGGATCATGGAGCTGCAGGCCGTCGCTCGAGGGCGACGACGTCGCCGAGATCCGCGCCAAGACGCGAGGCGCTCCAGGAGGCCGCGCACAAGCTCGCCGAGGCGGTCTACGCCCAGGCGCCGGCCGCAGCAGGCCGCCGCCCAGCCGACGGCCGGCGACGGCTCCGGCGGCCGACGACGAGGTCGTCGAGGAGGCCGACTACGAGGTCGTCGACGAGGAGGCGAAGACCGTCGTGATGCGACCTCCGAGCGAGGACCGAGCCGGCTCGGAGCAGTCGGAGCGAGGCGCATCGCCGAGCTGGAGGAGCCGGCATCGAGCTGCGCGATCCAGGCGCCCGAGAGGCGACGACCGGTCAGTCGACGACCTCGAGACCTGCAGCGGCTCGCCGCCGAGTTCGACAACTACCGCAAGCGCGGCGCTGCGCGACCAGGAGGCGCTCGTCGCGCGCGCCGACGAGCGGCTGGTCGGCGAGCTGCTGCCGGTCCTCGACGACCTCGAGCGGGCGCTCGTCGCCGCCGCCGAGCACGAGGAGGCGACGCTCGAGGAGGGCGTGCGCGCTCGTGCACCGCTCGCTCGCCGACGCTGCTCGAGCGAGGGCTCGTGAAGGCGATCGAGACCGACGGCGAGTTCGACCCGCACGTCCACGAGGCGCTGCTCGCGCAGCCGTCCGAGGACGGCCGAGGGGCCGGTCATCGAGGTCGTCCAGAAGGGCTACCGGCTCGGCGACCGCGTCGCTGCGGCCCGGCGCGCGTGGTCGTCGCCGGGCCTCAGCAGAGGAGCGATGGCTAAGTCGCTGTACGAACGCTCGGCGTCCCGAAGGGCGCCTCCGCGGACGAGATCAAGAAGGCGTACCGCAAGCTCGCGCGCGAGCACCACCCGGACGCGAACCCGGGCGACAAGGGCGCCGAGGAGCGCTTCAAGGAGGTGCAGCACGCCTACGACGTCCTCTCCGACGCGGAGAAGCGCAAGCGTACGACCGCTTCGGCTCGGCGAACGGCCGCGCCGGGCCGCGGGCGGGCCGGAACGTCGACTTCGGCGACTTCGACCTCGGCGACCTCGGCGACATCTTCGGCGGGCTGTTCGGCGCGCGGGCGCGCGGCGCGGGCGGCGTGCGCGGTCGCAGCGCGGCAGCGCGGGTGCCGACGTCGAGGTCGAGGTGCGGCTCTCGTTCGAGGACTCGCTGCGCGGCGCCGACGGCGAAGGTGCCGGTCGAGCTCGAGCTCGCCTGCTCGCACGTGCGGCGGCACCGGCGCCCAGCCCGGGACCGCGCCGGTGATCTGCCCCGAGTGCAACGGCCGCGGCGTCAAGTCCGAGAGCCAGGGCCTCTTCGCGCTCTCGCAGCCGTGCCCGCGCTGCCGCGGCAACGGCACCGTGATCGAGAAGCCGTGCCCGAAGTGCAAGCGGCGCCGGCCGCGAGCGGCGGACGAAGCGCTACACGGTGAAGATCCCGCCGGGCGTCAAGGACGGCACGAAGATCAGGCTCGAAGGGCAAGGGCGAGGCCGGGCTGCGGCGGCGGCCCGGCCGGCGACCTGTTCGTCGTCACGCGCGTCGCCGCTCGCCGCTGTACGAGCGGCGCGGCGACGACCTCGTCGTCGAGGTGCCGGTCACGTTCCCGACGGCGGCGCTCGGGGCCACGGTCGAGATGCCGACGCCCGACGGGCCGCGTCTCGCTGAAGATCCCCGCCGGCTCCGAGGACGGAAGCTGCTGCGGATCAAGGGCCGGGGCGCGCCGAAGCTCGAAGGGCTCGCGGCAAGGGCGACCTGCTCGCGCGCGTCCGCGTCCAGGTGCCGAAGCGCGTGAACAAGGAGGAGCGCGAGGCGCTCGAGGAGCTGCAGAAGGTGTCCGGCGCGACAGACGACCGCTCAGAGCAGGGCCCGCGCGAGGCGCCTGAGCCCGAGACGCGGAGGGACGAGCAAGAGCTCGGCCTGAAGACGGCCGGCGGCGGTCGCCGCGGCGGGTCGGGCTCGCCAAGCTGGGCGTGCTCGGCAAGGTCTTCCTCTGGCTGTCCTCGGAACGGCGCCAGCTCGCGTGCGCGATCGGCGGCTCGGGATCCTGCCGTGCTCGCGATCGTGACAAGCGTCGCGTGTGACGAGCCGGATGAACGACCGGCCGCGCTACATGATCTCGCGTCGCCGCCGAGCTCGTCGGCATGCACCCGCAGACGCTGCGCATCTACGAGACGAAGGGCCTCGTCGCCCGCGGCGCACGCCGGGCAACACGCGGCTCTACTCGGAGGCCGACGTCGAGCGGCTGCGGCTGATCCAGCGGCTGACGACCGAGCTCGGCCTCAACCTCGCCGGCGTCGAGCTCGTGCTCCGGCTCGAGGACGAGCTCGCAGCGCGTGCGCCGACGCTCGAGCGGCTGGAGCGCGAGCTGCGCGAGGAGGTGCAGCAGCGTGCACCGGCAGTACCGCCGCGACCTCGTGGTCTACCGCGACCCGCGAGACACTCCCCGAACCCACGAAGAGGACGATGGACTTCAACAAGCTGACGATCAAGTCCCAGGAGGCCGTCGCGCGCCGCGCAGGAGCTGGCGCGCCGCAGCGGCAACCCGGAGCTCTACCCCGAGCACCTGCTGCTCGCGCTCCTCGACCAGGAGCTGCCGCGCGAGCTCGTGCCCGACGCCGACGCGCTGCGCGCCGAGGCCGAGGCGGCGCTCGCCGAGCGGCCGACGGTCGCCGGCGCCGCAGCAGCAGCCGCAGCGTCTCGACCGCGCTTCTCGCGCGTGCTCGACCGCGCCGCGGACGAGGCGAAGCAGATGGAGGACGAGTACGTCTCGACCGAGCACCTGCTGCTCGCGCTCGACGTCGTTCCCGCGCGACGCGCTGCTCGCGCGGATCGCGCAGGTCCGCGGCGGCCAGCGCGTCACCTCGCAGGATCCGGAGGGCACCTACCAGGCGCTCGCGAAGTTCGGCCGCGACCTGACCGAGGCGGCCGAGAGCGGCAAGCTCGACCCGGTGATCGGGCGCGACGAGGAGATCCGGCGCGTGATCCAGGTGCTCTCGCGGCGGACGAAGAACAACCCGGTGCTGATCGGCGAGCCCGGCGTCGGCAAGACCGCGATCGTCGAGGGGCTCGCGCAGCGGATCGTCGCCGGCGACGTGCCCGAGGGCCTGAAGGGCAAGCGCGTCTGGGCGCTCGACATCGGCGCGCTGCTCGCCGGCTCGAAGTACCGCGGCGAGTTCGAGGAGCGGCTGAAGGCCGTGCTCGACGGAGATCAAGAACGCCGAGGGCGAGATCGATCCTCTTCATCGACGAGCTGCACACGATCGTCGGCGCCGGCGCGGCCGAGGGCGCCGTCGACGCGGCGAACATGCTGAAGCCGATGCTCGCGCGCGGCGAGCTGCGCTGCGTCGGCGCGACGACGCTCGACGAGTACCGCAAGCACATCGAGAAGGACGCGGCGCTCGAGCGGCGCTTCCAGCCGGTGTTCGTCGGCGAGCCGTCGGTCGCCGACACGATCGCGATCCTGCGCGGGCTGAAGGAGCGCTACGAGGCGCACCACGGCGTCCGCATCCGCGACGCCGCGCTCGTCGCGGCGGCCGTGCTCTCCGACCGCTACATCGCCGACCGCTTCCTGCCCGACAAGGCGATCGACCTCGTGGACGAGGCGGCGTCGCGGCTGCGGATGGAGATCGACTCCTCGCCGCTCGAGCTCGACGAGGCCGAGCGGCGCGTGCGGCAGCTCGAGATCGAGCTCGCCGCGATGGCCAAGGAGTCCGGCGACGTGCGCGAGCCGCGTCGAGCGGGAGCTCGCGGAGGCGAAGGAGCGCCGCGACGAGCTCGCGGCGCGCTGGGCGAAGGAGAAGGAGGCGCTCGACCGGGTCAAGGAGGTCGACGCAGCAGATCGACGAGCTGCGCATGGAGGCCGAGCGCGCGGAGCGCGCCGGCGAACCTCCAGCGCGTCGCCGAGATCCGCTACGGCGAGCTGCCCGCGCTCGAGAAGCGAGCTGGCGGAGCGCGACCAGCCGAGGTCGAGCCGATGGTCAAGGAGGAGGTCGACGAGGACGACGTCGCCGCGGTCGTCGCCCGCTGGACGGGCATCCCGGTCGACGCGGCTGCTCGAGGGCGAGACCGAGAAGCTGATCCAGATGGAGGAGCGGCTGCACCGGCGCGTCGTCGGCCAGGACGAGGCGGTCGAGGCGGTCGCGAACGCGCTGCGCCGCGCCCGCACCGGGCTCCAGGACCCGAACCGGCCGATCGGCTCGCTTCGTCTTCCTCGGCCCGACCGGCGTCGGCAAGACCGAGCTGGCGCGCGCGCTCGCCGAGTTCATGTTCGACGACGAGCGCGCGATGGTCCGGCTCGACATGTCCGAGTACCAGGAGCGGCACACGGTCGCGCGGCTCGTCGGCGCGCCGCCCGGCTACGTCGGCTACGACGAGGGCGGCCAGCTGACCGAGGCGGTGCGGCGGCGGCCCGTACTCCGTCGTCCTCCTCGACGAGATCGAGAAGGCGCACGCCGAGGTCTTCGACGTGCTGCTGCAGGTGCTCGACGACGGCCGGCTCACCGACGGCCAGGGCCGCACGGTCGACTTCCGCAACACCGTCCTGATCATGACCTCGAACCTGCGCACCGCCGAGGCGATGCGCGAGCACTTCCGGCCCGAGTTCCTGAACCGGATCGACGAGATCGTCGAGTTCGCGCCGCTCTCGCGCGAGCAGATCGGCGAGATCGTCGAGCTCCAGCTGGAGCGGCTGCGGGCGCGGCTCGCCGAGCGGCGGATCGCGCTCGAGCTGACGGACGCCGCGAAGGAGGCGCTCGCCGAGGCCGGCTGGGATCCGGCCTACGGCGCCCGGCCGCTGAAGCGGGCGATCCAGCGGCTGGTCGAGAACCCGCTCGCGCTGCGGCTGCTCGAGGGCGACTTCGCCGACGGCGACACGGTCCGCGTCGACGCGCCGACGGCGAGCTGGTGTTCGCGAGGACCGCCGCAGCCGAGCCTGCGACCGCCTAGGCCCCGACCCGACGTGGCTCCGCGGGGGGCGAGGGCGCCGCATCAGTCTTCGGGGCACCCCAGCCCACCACCCGCTCCCAGCGTACAGCCGAGATCCGCGCTCGTGGCGCGCGGATGAGTGCCGGAAGCGTGACGATGATGCGCCGGCGCCAGGGGCGGGCCTGAGCTAGGGAACAGCGTCGAAGAACTCGGCCTTGCCGGTCTCGGGCGGGGCGCCGTAAATGAAGAGCACGAGCTCCTCGTCGCCCGCGTTCCGGAGCTGGAGCACGGTGCCGCGCTCGACGACGGCGACCCCGCCGCGTGGCACCTCGTGGCGCTCGGGCGGCTCGCCCAGGTCGATCGTCAGCGTGCCGGCGAGGACGACGAAGACCTCCTCCTGCGCGAGGTCGCGGTGGCGCTTGCCCTGCGTGCCGGGCGGGTAGCGCCAGACGTTCGCCCGCGACTGCGAGAGCGCCTCGGACAGCGACGCGATCGAGCGCGGATCGCTGTCCGAACGTGGCTCGAAGCGGAGCTCGTCCGCCTGGAAGACCCTGTAGCCCACGCCCCTAGCCTAGTCGGCGCGTCAAACTGCAGCCTGTGGGGCAGCTGCTCGCCTTCCTCGGTATCTCGGCGCTCATGATCGTGACCCCGGGCCAGGACACGGCGCTCACGATCAAGAACACGCTCGCCGGTGGCCCCCGCTCGGGCGTCGCCACCGCGCTCGGCGTCTCGACCGGGCAGGCCGTGTGGACGTTCGCCGCAAGCGCCGGCGTGGCCGCGCTCCTCGTCGCCTCGGAGCCCGCGTTCCTCGCCTTGAAGCTGGCCGGTGCCGCCTACCTGGTCCTGCTCGGCGTCCAGGCGCTCCTCGCCGCGGTCCGAGGATTGCCCGCCCACGATCTCGGCGAGGCCGGCCCGCGGCGGCTCGCGCCGGCGAGCGGCTACCGGCAGGGCGTCGTCTCGAACCTCGGGAACCCGAAGATGGCGGTGTTCTTCACCAGCCTCCTCCCGCAGTTTGCGCCGGCGGGCGGCGGCTCGTTCGCGGCGATGCTCGGGCTCGGCCTCGTCTTCTGCGCCCTGACCTTCCTGTGGCTCGCCGCCTACGCGGCCGTCCTCGGCCGCGCCGGCGACGTGCTCAGGCGGACGGGCGTCCGCCGAATTCTCGACGCGGTCACCGGCACGGTCCTCGTCGCCCTGGGCCTGCGCGTGGCGACGGCCGGCCGCTAGGGGAGCCGCTTCTCGAAGCAGACGCTCTTCGGGTCGTTCGCGAAGGGCCCGTAGCGGGGGATCGGCCTGAAGCCGGCGGAGACGTAGAGGCCGATGGCCTCCGCCTGGCGGTTGCCCGTCTCCAGCCGGACGAAGGAGTAGCCAAGCGCCCTGGCCTCGTCTTCGAGGGCGGCGAGCACGAGCCGCGAGAGCCCGCGACCACGCGCGCCCGGCGCGACGTACATCCGCCGGATCTCCGCCGTCGTCTCGTCGTAGCGAGCGATGCCTCCGCAGGCGACCGCCTCGCCGTCGAGCCGGCCGACCAGGAACGCCCCGCCCGGCGGCTCGAAAACGGACGCGTGGGGCAAGCCGCCCGAGCCGGGGTCGCCGTCGTAGGCCGCCAGGAGCTCCGCCTCGAGGGCGTCCGCCAGCTCGCGGGCGGCCTCCGAGTCGAAGCTTTCGCTGCGGATGTCCACGGCGCCAGCCTAGAGTTCGCGCACGTGACGCCGCCAGACCGTCCGCTCCTGCTCGGCGAGCTCGTCTCCGAAGCCGTCCGCATCTACACTCACCGCCCCGGGGCTGCGCTCGGCATCGGCCTCGTCGAGGGGGCCGCGTACCTCCTCGCGGCACTCACCCCCGACCTTCTCGACGTGCTCGTGATCGCGGTCGCCTTCACGCTGATCTTCGCCGCAGCGGCGCGCCTCGTCTCCGGCGACTCCTTCGCCGAGGCCTGGGCGCAGGTCGGCCTCCGGGTTCCCGTGCTCGTCGTGCTCACGTTCGTCGTCGCCGTGCCCGCCGTGATCGCCTTGACCTACCTCTTCCTGTTCGTCGTCGCCGCGCTCTGGATCGCGCTCATGAGCTTCTCGGTACCGGTGGCCATGCTCGAGCGCGACCCGGACGTGACGAACGCGTTCGACCGGATCGCGCACTCGCTCCTACGCTCGATCCGCCTGGCGCGCGTCGAGTACCTCCACGCGCTCGGCGTCGTCGCGGCGCTCGTGATCATCTACCTCCTGCTGGGCGTGGCGCTCGGCGTCGCGCTCGTCGGCTTCGCCGACAACGGGCGCACGATCGCAGCTGCGCTCGTCCAGGTCGTCCTCGCGCCCTTCTTCTTCATCGGGCTCAGCCTTCTCTACTTCGATCAGCGCGCGCGGGCGACGGTATCCTCGCCACCCGAAGCCGTCTAGGAGGAGAGATGCCCAAGTACCTGATGCTGTCGACGCTGAGCGACCAGGGCCTGCAGACGCTCCGCGCGAACCCGGACCGGCTGCGGGAGGTGAACAAGGACGTCGAGGAGCTGGGTGCGAAGGTGCTCCACCAGTGGTTCGTGCTCGGCCCGCACGACTTCGTGAACATCGTCGAGGCCGACAGCTCCGCGGTCATCGCCGAGGTCTCGATCGCCCTCGGCGCCCGGGGAAGCGTGCACACCCAGTCCTACGAGATGCTCGAGGTCGACGACCTCATCAGGCTCCTCGGAGGATAAGGGCGGTGTCCGACCCGGTCCGTCTGCCCGACTGGGTCGCCGCCGAGGTGGCCTCGTGGCCCCAGGATGCCTGGGGCGCCCACCAGACGCGCCTTCTCCTTCGTGACGGCCGGGTGATCGAGCCGGTGGCCGTGCTTCCCAGCGGCGACGTCGTCGGCTGGGGGCGCGCCGGCTCGGTCGACTTCGCCGCCGCCGACATCGTCGCCATCGAGCGGATCGACGAATGAAACGCGGTCAGCCGGTGAAGACGTAGTCGGTGTCGAGCGCGCCCATGTGGCAGCTCCAGCAGACGGCGCCGCTCGCGATCTCCTGGAACCGCTCGTTGCGGGCCTCCCGCGTGTACTCGACGAAGACCCAGTCCCGGTGCGCGGGATCCGCGCCCGGCTGCTTGCGCATGATCGCGATCAGGCCGGTGAAGTCCCTCCCCGGGCGGTTGGCGTCCTTGACGACGATCGTCCCCGCCGGGAAGCGGCCGTTCGCCAGGCGCTCCTTCGACGCATACACGTTCTTCGTGCCGTTGTGGGGGTCCGCGTCCCGCGGGGGGATGGGCGCCTGGTTCAGCTTCGTCCAGCCCCGGTAGCCGGCGACGAAGCTCGGCACGCCGGGCGGGGCCTCCGGCACCGGCGGCGCGGCCTCAGTCGTCGTCTCCTCGGTGGTCGGCTCCGCCTCGGTCGTCGCCTCGGCCTCGGTCGTCGTCTCCTCCGGCTCGGCCGTCGTCGCGGGAACGGTTTCCGTGGCAGCCGGCTCCGCGGCCGGCTCCGAGTCGCCGCCGCACGCCGAGACGCCGAGCACGAGGAAGGAGGAAGCGAGGAGCAGCGGGCGCCTCACCTGCCGGACGATACCGGCCGCGGCCTCCGAGGGGATCAACGTCACTCCAGCCGCGAGTAGGCGACGGCGACCTCGGCGGCCAGGGCGGCGTTCTCGACGATCAGCGTCTTGTTGACCGGGACGGTGGCGCCCTCGCTCGCCTCGTGCAGGTAGCCGAGCACGAACGGCGTCACGTCCTGCCCCTGGATGCCCTGCCGCTCCGCCTCGGCGACCCCCTCCTGGATGAGCGGCTCGACGTCGAGGCTCTCGTCCGGTGGTCGGGCGAGCACGAGCGCCGAGTGCCGTCCCAGCCGCCAGTGGAACTGGGCGATCTGAGCCACCTCCTCCACGGTCAGGACCCGGGCGGAGGCCGGAGGCCCGCCGTCGCGCGAGTAGAAGAGCGGGATCGTGTCCGTCCGCCAGCCGAGCACGGGGACGCCGATGGTCTCCAGGAGCTCCGCGGTTGCCTGCACGTCGAGGATCGACTTCGCGCCCGACGCGACGACGAGCGCCTCCGTTCGCGCCAGCTCGCCGAGGTCGGCCGAGATGTCCGGCCGCGTGGCCCAGCCACGGTGCACGCCTCCCAGCCCGCCGGTGCCGAGGAAGCCGATCCCCACCGCGCGGCAGACGGCCAGCGTCCCCCCGGCCGTGGTCGCGCCCAGCGCGCCCTGGGCCGCGCACGCGGCCAGGTCGCGCGGGCCGACCTTGCGGGCGTCCGGCGAGCTCCCGAAGCGCTCGAGCTGCTCCTCGGTCAGGCCGACCTGGATCGTCCCGTCGACGACTCCGATCGTTGCCGGAACGGCCCAGCCGGCGCGGACGCGCCGCTCCGCCTCGGCCGCCACCTCGGTGCCCTCTCCACGCGGGAATCCGTGCGAGACGAGCGTCGTCTCGAGCGCGACGACGGGCCGCCGCGCCTCGAGGGCGGCGCGGACCTCCGGGTGGATGCGGACGAGTTCGGCCATCAGGGCATCGCCCCCATCTTGGCGACACACCGGGCTGCGGCGTCGAGCGCGAGATCGGGACCGCCGAGGAGGAAGCCCGCCGCGAAGGCGTCGCCGGCGCCCGTCGTGTCGACGACCTCGGCGTCGGCCGAGGCCCGCTCGACGCTGCCGCCGGCGCTTCGAACGAGGCAGCCGTGCGCGCCTCGCTTGATCGCGAGCGTGGGGGCCTCCACGGCGCCGACGAGGTCGGCCTCCGCCTCGTTGGCGAACACGACCTGCGGTCGCAGCCCGGCGAGCGTTTTGCGGAAGGTCTCGAGGCCGTGCTCCTCGATCGCCGCGGTCGAGGAGAGGTCGACGCTGACCCGAGGCGCGAGCGCCGCCGCGGCCAGGGCCGTCTCCCGGAGCGGCGCGCGTACGAGGCTGTAGCCGGGGACGTGCAGCCAGGTGCAGCCCTCGAGCCACGACGGGTCGAGCTCGTCCGGGGCGAAGTCCGTCGAGGCGCCGCGGTCGCTGAGCATCGTCCGGGCCCCGTCGGGCGTCGCGACGGAGACCACGGTGCCGGTGCCGGCCTCGACCTCGGGCCCGGCCAGATCGACGCCGCGTCCTTGCAGCTCCTCGGCCAGGAGGCGCCCGGCAGGGTCTCGTGCCCGCTTGCCGAGGAAGCGGGACCGGCCGCCGAGCGCCGCGACCCACGCGGCCACGTTCGCGGCCTGCCCGCCGGCGCCGACCCGCGTGCGCCCGTAGGTGTCCGTGTCCGGCGCGATCGGGCCGTCCAGGCGCACGATCACGTCGAGGAGGAGATCGCCGAGCGTGCAGATCACCGGCGGCACCCTACAATCCGTGCCGTGCAGAGCGAGCGGCGCAGACGGCTGCGGCCCTTCCTCCTCGGCGGCCTCGTGGGGAGCGTCGCCGGGCTCGCCGCCGCCGGGCGAATGCGCATGCGGTCGCAGGCGCGGAAGCGGAGGAGCCCCGACGGCCTCGCCGCGTTCGAGCAGGCTCCCTGCTTCGAGGAGCTCGCCGAGCGCGAGGCCCGCGGGGACCGCGTCGGCTAGGAGGGCGGCTCCTGGCCGAGCCGCTCGAGCGCCTGCGCGGCGGTGAGCCGGTTGAGCCCGGCGTCGCCGATCCCGAGCTCGAGGCCGAGCTCCTCGACCGCTATCGTTGCCTCGAAGAAGGCCTCAGGCGTCTGCAGTGGCTCCGTGGTCCTGACGACGAGGAACGGCCCGAAGGCCGCGGTCTCGAACTCCGGCCCGGGCGACGTCGCAGGGATGGTGAGTGGCGCCTTCGCCTGGTCGACGTAGTCCGAAGCGTCGAGCACCCACACGCCGTGGCCCAGCTCGCCTGCCTGCTCGACCGTCTCGAGCGCGAGCTCCGCGTCGGCCCGCGGGACGAACACGGAGCCGTACGGCGCGCCGTGCTCCCAGGCGTCCAGGTACGTCGGCTCGTAGCCGAGGAGGACGTCGTCGGCCTCTCCGCGCTGCGCGAGCCAGTCGGCAGCCTCCCCTCGCGCCTGCGCTCGGGCGGCCGGCTCCCCCGTGTAAAGCCAGCGTGTGCGGTCCAGGCCCCAGGTGACCTGGGCCGCAAGCAGGAAGCCGAGGAGGCCCGCGACGACGCCCGGCCCGGCGGGCCCGGCCGCGGCGCCGACGCGGAGCAGCCCCGCGGCGATCGCCATCGTCACGAACGGGAGCAGGAAGATGAGGTGGCGGCTCTCGAGCGCGACGCCCGGGCCGGAGCCGGCCACGAGCAGGGCGACGACGGGCACGCCCGCCGCGCTGCCGATCAGGATCGCCGTCTCCGGCCGTGTCCGTGCCAGGACGACGAGCCCGAGCGCCGCGAGGAGCGCCGCGGGGACGGCCGCGAGCGGCCAGCCGGCGACGAAGTCGCCGAGAACCTCCCACAGGTACTCGACGACGTCGAGCGGCGAGCCGAGTTCCGAGTTGCTCTCGCCGAGGCCGACGTCGAAGCGGGACGCGAGGAGCGCGTAGGTGCGCCAGAGGGGCGTCGCGAGGACGAGCACGGCGGCGAGCGCGATCGCCGCCGTGCGGAGAGGGACGGGCCGCCGGAGGCGCAGCGCCGCTACGAAGAGGGCCTCGGCCGCGAGGACGAGGGCGCCGTAGGGCTGGGTGGCGAGCAGGGCGAGCGTGGCCGCCGCCCACGCCGCCCAGCGGCCGCGGCTCCCGCGCTCGAGCGCGCGCAGGAGCAGAAGCAGCGAGAGGACGGCCGTGAACAGGAAGAGGCTGTACATGCGGGCGTAGATGCCGTGGTAGAGCGTCGTCCAGCTCACCGCCGCGAGGAGCGTTGCGACGAGCGCCGTCCGGCGGTCCGCCAGGCGGGCGACCAGCGCCGCAATCGCGGGCATGCTGGCGACGGCGAACGCCACGGAGACGAGTCGGAGGCTCGTCAGTCCGGGATCGGCCAGCACCGCGAGGTACGCGAGCAGGTAGTGGAGCGGTGCGCCGCCGCGCTCGCCGAGGACCGTCCGCAGCATGTCCGAGAACGACCCGTTGGTGATGAAGAAGACGAGCGTCTCGTCCTCGTGCGGCGGGAGCGCGTGGAGGCGTACGAGGAGGAACGCCGCGAGGCCGGCGGTGATCGCGGCGACCCCGACTCGATAGGCGCCGATCGCTCCGGCAGCGGCTCTGCGGGTCCTTCCGGCCTCTGGCACTCCCTCGCCGCGAGTGCCGGAGCCCTCGGTACCCCCTGCTAGCATTTCACGCTGCAGGGCGCGGCCCTCTTACGATGCCGATCTACGAATATCGCTGTCCCAACGGACACACCTTCGAGCTGTTCCAGCGCATGTCGGACGAGCCGGCGGAGGTCTGCGAGGTCTGCGGCGAGGGCCCGGTGACGAAGGTGCTCTATCCGGCTGCCATCCACTTCAAGGGCTCCGGGTTCTACTCGACCGACTACGGCCGCGGGAGCGGGCGGAAGACCTCGCGGGACGGGGACGGCGGCGAGGGCGGCGAGAAGAAGGCTGACAAGGCGGATTCGAAGCCGCCGGAGCCGAAGGCCGCCGACTCCTCCTGACGGTGGCGCCCACCACGGGCCCGGCGCGGCTCAGTTGCCCCGTCCGACCAGGCAGCCCGGCCCGAAGATGCCCGAGCCCGGCCGGGGGCGGAGGGGCGCGGTCTTGCCCTCGACCATCGCGATGACCGAGGCGTTTTCCTCGTCCCCGACGATGAACGACTCCCCGCCGATGTCCGCGATCGTCCCGCCCAGCCGGCAGCGCAGGACGCCGCTCGAGGGCGTCCGGCGCTTCACCCAGCCGAGCTGGATCAGCTGGTTGGCGGAGAGGTCGGTCGCAAGCGGCGCCACGAGCTCGTCGCCGACGAACGGCATGCGCAGGTACGTGCCGAAGCTCGTGATCTCGTCCGCGATCGCCTGGATGACGGCCTGCTGGCGCTCCCCGCGGGTGATGTCGGTCTCGGAGGAGTCGAGCTGATTCACGCGGATGCGCGCGTAGATCAGCGCCCGGCGCCCGTCCAGCTCCTGCTCGCCCTTGCGGAAGCGCCAGCCGGGCCAGCGGTCGCACTCGGCGCGGGTGGCGAAGGGGCACTCGAACTTGTTGGAGAGGATCTGGGCCGGCACGTCGATCGTGACCCCGCCGAGCGCGTCGATCACCTCCTTGAACTTCGAGAAGTCCACGACCACGACGTGGTTGATCGGGATCCCGGTGAGCGCCCGCACGGTGCGGACGGCGAGCGTCGGCCCGCCGAAGGCGTAGGCGGCGTTCGATCTTGGCGAGCCCGGCCGGGGATCTCGACCCGCAGGTCGCGCGGGATCGAGAGGAGGGCGATCCGGTGCTCGTCCGGGTCGGTGCGCACGAGCATCATCGCGTCGGAGCGGAAAGGGCGCTGCCGGGCTGGCGGTTGCATGGTCGGTGCCGAGCACGAGGATCGTCGACGGGTGTCGGAGGATGAGGCCATTCTGGGGCGCGAGGGCCGCGTACGTCCGTCGAGTCGAGGCGCTCATTGGCCTGCTTCACGCCGCTGCGGAAGGCGAGGTAGCCCAGGACCGTCCAGACGACGGCGACCAGGAGGGCCACGAGCACGATCAGAGGCCGATGCGGAGCCAGCGCCGGCCGCGCCGCCTGCGGACCGGCTTCGGCCGCGCGTACGCATCCCCGCCGTCGCCGCGGCGCCGGGGGCGCTCCCGCCCTCGTCGCGAGTCGGGCGGAACGGGGCCCTTGCGCGCCCGCCCCGGTAGACGCGGTACGGCTTGTCCTTCGAAGCCACGGCGACCGAGTATCGTAGCCACGTGGAATGGGCGCTCCCCAGGCGATCGGGGTCGATCTGGGCGGGACGAAGATGGCCGCGCGGGCTCGTCGGGCGCGGACGGGGCGGTTGTGCGTCGCGCCGACGAGCCGACCGATCTGACGGAGTCGAGGAGGCGCGTGCTCGGCGCAGCTCGAGCGCGGTCATCGTGAGCTTGCCGGGGACGCGGCTCGCGGCGCTCGGGGTCGGCGTCCCGTCGCACGATCGACCAGCGCTCCGCGGCGTCGCCGTCGCAGTCCGTGAACATCCCGCTGGCCGACGCGCCGATCTCCGCGACCGCCTCAGCGCGCGCTTCGGCATCCCCGTTCTGATCGAGAACGACGCAAACGCCGCCGCGATCGCCGAGCACCGCGCTCGGCGCGGCGCGAGGCTGCGACGGAACGCGGTCGTGCTCACGCTCGGCACCGGGGTCGGCGGCGGCTCATCCTCGGCGACCGGCTCTACCGCGGCGCGGTGGGCGCGGCCGGCGAGCTCGGCCACATCACGCTCGACCTCGACGGCCCCCCGTGCCAGGGCACGTGCCCCGGCCGCGGCCACCTGGAGGCGCACGCGTCGGGGATGGCGGCGGACAGGCTCGCCGCGCGCGCCGCCTCCGACCGGCCCGACGGCGACCTCGGGCGCGCGGCCGCCGCCGGCCGGGACGTGGACTCCCGCCTGCTCGTCGAGCTCGCGGCGGAAGGGCCGGGCGACGCGCGGGACGTGCTCGACCACATCGGCCTCCACCTCGGGGTCGGCATGGCCGATTCGTCAACGTCTTCAAGCCGGAGGTGATCGTGGTCGGCGGCGGCTTCGTCCGCGGCGTGGGAGCTGCTGCTGGCGCCGGCCCGCGCGGTCGTCGCCGAGCGGGCGCTCGCGCCCGCGCGGGACGCGTCAGCGATCGTCGAGGCGAGCTCGGGCCCGAGGCGGGGCTGATCGGCGCGGGGTTCGTCGCGCTCGACAGCCTCGCCGAGGACTGACGGCGTCGTGCCGCTCGTCGTCTGCCCGACGCCGATCGGGAACCTCGAAGACGTGACCCTGCGCGTGCCTTGCGCGAGCTCGGCGGACGCCGATCTCGTGCTGTGCGAGGACACCCGCCGAACCGCGGATCCTGCTGGATCGGCACGGGATCACGTCCCGACTCCTCTCGTTCCACGAGCACAACGAGGCGCAGCGGACGGCGGAGATCCTGCCGAGGCTCGAGGCCGGCGAGCGGATCGCGCTCGCGAGCGACGCCGGGCTCCCGGGCGGTGAACGACCCCGGCGCGGGGCTCGTCGCCGCCGCACTCGAGCGGGGCCTGCCCGTGACCGTGCTGCCGGGCCCGTCCGCCGTGGAGACGTCACTCGTCGCGAGCGGCCTCATCGCCGACCGCTACGCGTTTGTCGGGTATCCTCCCGCGGGGCAAGGCGGGCGCTCGAGCGCCTCTGGGAGGAGCTGCGCGGCTGGCACCTGGCCCACGGTCGCCTTCGAATCGCCCCGACGCCTGCCCGCGTCGCTCGCGAGCCTGGCTGCCGCGGATCCCGAGCGTCGGGTGGTCGTCTGCCGGGAGCTGACCAAGCGCCACGAGGAGGTCGAGTCGAGGCACCGCCGCCGAGCTGGCGGAGCGGTTCCGCTCCCCGCCCAAGGGCGAGGTGACGGTGGTCGTCGGGGCCGCCCGCGGCACCATCGACTCCATGGCCGTCGAGGAGGCTGTCGGGGCCGTCGCGGAGCTCGTGGCCGCGGGAGCCCCCCGCCGCGCGGCCGCGGACGTCGTCGCCCGCCTCAGCGGGCTTCCGCGAAACCGGCTCTACCGGAGCTCGCTCTAGCTTCGCCGCCGGCCGGGTGCGTCGTCTCGATTGACAACGTCCTCACCCCTTGCTACCTTTGTTCTCGGCGTTGACATAGAGGACAACAGGAGGCAGAGGATGAGACGCGCTCTTGCGCTGCTTCCGGTCCTGATCGCGTTCCAGGCCGGCGCGCCGCCCGCACTCGCCTGGACCTGGCCCGCCGACGGGCCGGTGCTACGACCGTTCGTACTCGGAGGCGACCCCTACGCCGGGGGGCAACATCGCGGCATCGACGTCGGCGCCGCCACGGGCGAGCCGGTTCGCGCCCCGGCGGCCGGGCTGGTGAGCTTCGCGGGCATCGTCCCTGCGGGCGGTCGCTGCGTGACGGTGGAGACCGCAGCCGGCCAGTCCGTCACCCTCGTCCATCTCGGCTCGATCGAGGTCGAGCGGGGGGCGCGGGTCGCCGAGGGCGCTCCCGTGGGCACGGTGGGCCCGAGCGGCGATCCCGAGCACGCCGAGCCGTACGTCCATCTCGGCATCCGCGTGACCGCCGAGCCCAACGGCTACCTCGATCCGCTCACGTTCCTGCCTGCGCGGGTGCCGGTCCCGCCGCCGGTGCCTCCGGCCGACCCGCCCGAGACGGCTCCGGCGACGTCGGCGCCGTCCGACGCCGCGTCCCCGCCGCCCCCGGCACATGCTCTCGCCGCTCCCGTCGAGGCGGCTCCCGCGGCGCCGACGCCGCCTGACGCCGCGTCCCCGCCGCCCCCGGCACATGCTCTCGCCGCTCCCGTCGAGGCGGCTCCCGCGACGCCGGCGCCGCCCGACGCCGCGTCCGCGCGGCACCCGGCACGCGACCCAGCCGCTCCTGTCGAGTCGGCGCCCACCGCCCCAGCGAAGACACCGGTCGAGATGACGGCCACTGCGCACCCTGCGGCCCGGGGCCCCGGACGTATCCGAGTCACCTCCGCGGAGCGCCCGGATTCCGTGCCCGGGCCAGCCGTCCTCGGGGCTGGCGAGCCGACCGCATCCCGTATGCGCCGGCCCGCGGCCCTCCCCAGAACGTTCATCCGGTCGTTCGAGATCGCGAGCCCGGCCCCGTCGGCCGCGCCGCGCAGGCGCGATCCCGCCGATCCGCTGGCTGCCTCGGGTCGAGGTGGCCGGTCCGGCTACGGTGAGGCCGTCGCCGGCGCGGTCGCTCTCGTCGCCCTGGCGGCTGCGGCCCTAGGTCTGCGCCGTCGCCATGAGCTCGTCCATGCAGCTCGTGCAGAGGCCCTGCCCCCGGTGCTCGAGGACGTCGCGGGTCGATCCGCAGAAGACGCAGCTGCTCCGGGGGCGGTTCAGGAGAATCGTCTGGTTCTTCACCGAGATCTCGAGCGCATCCCGCTCGGTGAGCCCGAACCGCTTCCGGATCTCGATCGGGATGACGATCCGGCCGAGCTCGTCCAGGTGCCGAATGATCCCTGTCGTCGCGCTCCCGCTTCTGTTCCTCTTCGACGGTTCCATCGGATCGGTACTCGTGCCCCCTTGTGTTGTGGGCGGACCGAGCCCATCCCGGCCCGCTGATCGATGCGGAGCTGCCACCCCTCAATTCCCGTCTGCCCGGGGTTGAAACCGTCGGCCGAGGCCCCGAAACGCGTCCGTATGATGCGCGGCGATGACGTTTTACGTGACGACGCCCATCTACTACGTCAACTCCCGGCCGCACATCGGGCACGCTTACACGACGATCGCGGCGGACATTCTCGCCCGCCACCGTCGCCAGCGCGGGGAGGAGACCTTCTTCCTCACCGGCACCGACGAGCACGGCTCCAACATCCCGCGCGTCGCGGAGGAAGCGGGGCTCGACCTGCGAGAGTTCGTCGATCGGAACGCCGCCGCCTTCGAGGAGATGACGGTGCGTGTGAACGCGTCGAACGATTTCTTCATCCGGACGACCGACGACCGGCACAAGGAACGCGTCCAGGAGTTCCTGCAGCGGATCTACGATCGCGGCGACATCTTCGAGAGCCTCTATGCAGGGCTGTACTGCACGCGCTGCGAAGCCTTCTACACGGAGGACGAGCTCGTCGACGGGCTGTGCCCGCAGCACGGCACCCGGCCCGAGTGGGTCGAGGAGAAGAACTACTTCTTCCGGCTCTCCGCCTACCAGGAGCCCCTCCTCCGGCTCTTCGACGAGCGGCCCGACATCGTGCTGCCCGGCTTCCGCTACAACGAGGCCCGGAGCTTCATCGAGCGCGGGCTCGACGACATCAGCGTCAGCCGGGCTTCGCAGCACTGGGGCGTCCCGGTCCCGTGGGACACGAGCCAGGTCGTCTATGTCTGGGTCGACGCGCTGATCAACTACTGGAGCGCCCTCGCGTTCGCCCGGCCCGGCGAGGACCTCCGGCCGCGTTTCTGGCCGGCGGTGCGGCACCTGCTCGCGAAGGACATCCTCAAGTTCCACTGCGTCATCTGGCCTGCGCTCCTGCTGGCCGCGGGGCTCGACGTGCCGAAGCAGCTCTTCGTGCACGGCTACCTGCTGATGGACGAGCGGAAGATGTCCAAGTCGGTCGGAAACGTGATCGACCCGCTGAGCCTGATCGAGGTGTACGGGGTCGATCCGCTCCGGTTCTACCTCGTCCGCGTGGCGACGTTCGGCCAGGACGGGAGCATCTCGCTCGAGGGGGTGCACGAGCGCTACGAGCGGGAGCTCGGGAACGACCTCGGCAATCTGCTCTCGCGAACGACCGCGATGATCGACCGCTATCGGGACGGCCGCGTTCGGGTGGCCGAGCCCGCACCCGAGCTCGCGGCGGCGGTCGATCGTGTCCGCACGGAGGTGGCCGCCAGACTCGACGAGTTCGACCTGACCGGCGCGCTCGAGGTGATCTGGGAGCTCGTTCGCGCGCTGAATCGCCACGTCGAGCAGGCCGCACCGTGGGAGCTGGCCAAGGACGGCGCGCGCGCCGAGGACCTCGATCGCGTTCTCTACGAGCTCGTGGGCGGGCTGCGGAGCGTCGCTGTCGCGCTGGCCGCGTTCGTGCCGGAGACTTCGGAGCGCATCCTCGCCGCTCTGGGGCAGCCCCCCGGCGTGGCTTGGGAGGAGGTGGCCGCCGGGCGTGCGGTCGCGGCCGAGGCGATCGAGCCTGCGGCGCCGCTCTTCCCCCGCGTGGACGCGCCCACGGCGGCTGCGTGACGGCGGGCTCCCCGTCGCCGGGGAGGGCCGCGCGGTGATCGACAGCCACGCCCACCTCGATGCCCTCGAGGACACGTCCGAGGTGCTGGGGCGGGCCCGCGCAGCCGGCGTCGAGCGCGTGGTCTCGGTCGGCACGACCCTGGACTCGTGCCGCGCCACCCTCGCGCTCTGTGAGGCCGAGGACGGGGTCTTCGGAGCGCTCGGGCTCCATCCTCACGCGGCGGGCCGCGTCGGCGACCGGGAGCTCGAGGAGCTGCGGTCGCTCCTCGCCCACCCGAAGGCGGTGGCGGTGGGGGAGACCGGCCTCGACTACTATCGCGATCTCGCCCCTCGCGACCGGCAGGCCCGGACGTTCGAAGCCCAGGCCGAGCTGGCGGCAGAGGTCGGCAAACCGCTCGTGGTGCACACGCGCTCGGCCGACGAGGACACGGTTGCCACGCTCCGGGCGCGCGCCGAGGGCGTCCCGGTCATCCTGCACTGCTTCTCGTCCGCGGCGCTCCTCGAACCGGCTCTCGAGCACGGATGGTACGTCTCCTTCGCCGGCAACGTCACGTACCCCAAGGCGCCGGAGCTCCGCTGGGCGGCCGCTCGTGTCCCGGCAGACAGACTGCTCGCGGAAACCGACTCGCCGTACCTGGCCCCGCAGCCGGTTCGCGGGAAGCGGAACGAGCCGGCCTTCGTCGTCCACACGCTCGCCGCGCTGGCGGAGGCTCGCGGCGAAGACGTTCGCGCGCTCGAGGAGCAGATCGAACGGAACGCCGCGGCTGTCTTCTCGCTGCCGTGAGCGTCCGCCCCAAGCGCGAGCTCGGCCAGCACTGGCTCGTCGACCAGAACATCCTCTCCGTGATCGAGCGGCTCGCCGAGCTCGACGCGGAGGACGTCGTTCTCGAGATCGGCCCCGGCCTCGGCGTCCTGACCACGTTCCTCGGGCCCCGCGTGCGTGCGGTGCACGCCGTCGAGCTCGACCGCGCCCTGGAGCCGTCGCTCCGAGAGCGCCTGGCCGGGCTCGAGAACGTCGAGCTCGTCTTCGGCGACGCCCTCCAGCTGCTCGGCTCGACGTTCGAGCCGCCGCCGGGCAAGCTCGTGGCGAACCTGCCCTACAACGTCGCCACCCCGGTCGTCACCGAGAGCCTCGGCACCCTCCCGTCTCTCCAGCGTTGGTGCGTGCTCGTGCAGCGGGAGGTCGCCGACCGCTTCTTCGCCCCGCCTGGGACGAAGGACTACGGCGCCGTCTCGGTCGTCCTCCAGCTCGCCGCCGAGCGGACCGGGCATCACCCGGTCGCGCGGACGTGCTTCCGGCCGCCGCCGAACGTCGACTCGGCTCTCGTCGCCTTCCGGCGGCTGCGCCCCTGGGACGCGCGGCTCGAGGCGACGCGTCGACTGGCCCGGGCGGCCTTCGCGCACCGCCGGAAAACGCTCGCCAACTCGCTCGAGCTCGCCGGCTACGCCAACCGGGCGACGGCGGCCGCCGCGCTGGCCGAGCTGGGCCGTCCGCCGGACGTCCGCGCCGAAGCGCTCGCCCCGCCCGAGCTTCTCCGACTCGCGGAGATGCTCCCGTGAAGCCGGGGCGCGCCGTCGCGGCGGCGAAGGTCAACCTCGCGCTCGTCGTCGGGCCGCGGCGTGACGACGGCCTGCACGAGGTCGCGACGGTCCTGCAGCGGGTCGATCTCTGCGACCGCCTCGAGCTGGCGCCGGCCGCGGAGCTGCGGGTCGAGGGCTTCCCGGACGACACGATCGTGCAGGAGGCGCTGACGCTCCTGGCGGCCGAGGCGGGGGTCGAGGCCGCCTGGCGGGTGCGCCTCGCCAAGGAGATCCCCGTGGCCGCCGGCCTGGGCGGCGGGAGCGCCGACGCCGCGGCGGCCCTGCGCCTGGCGAACGCCGAGCTCACCCGGCCGCTCGCCTCAAACCGGCTCCGCGCCGTCGCGGCGGCCCTTGGCGCCGACGTCCCCTTCTTTCTCGAGCCCGGGCCCAAGCTGGCCACGGGCGCCGGCGAACGGCTCACGGCAGTCGAGCTGCCCCAGGACTTCTGGGTCGCGATCGTCGTCCCGGCCGGCATCGCCAAGGCCTCGACGGCGGAGGTCTACCGCCGCTACGACGAGCTCGGCGGGGGGCCGGGCTTTGCCGAGCGGCGCTCTGCACTCGAGCGGGCGCTCGCCGAGGTGCGCCGACCCGTCGACCTCGCAGCGCTCCCCCCGAACGACCTCGCCGCCGCCTCCGGGGCTGCCTCCCGGGCCGGGGAGCTCCGTCGCGCGGGCGCCTTCCGGGCCGACGTCAGCGGCGCCGGGCCTGCGGTCTACGGGCTCTTCGCAGACCGTCGGGAGGCCCGCGCGGCAACCCGGCTGGGGGGCCGCGGGCACCGGTGCTGGGTCGTTCCACCCGTCTGGTAACGTCGGCCACGTGACGACTTCCCCGTCTCCCGCGATCGACGCCGGCGAGAGCCGCGACGCCCCGCGCGAGGGCGGCGGCGGCCCGTGGCTGCGCGAGCGGCGGCTCCGTCTCGCGCTCCTGATCGGCCTCGTGGAGACGGTCTTCGTCGTCTGGGGCGGGCTCGGCTGGTTCTGGGTGCTCGCCCTGGCGGCGGCGGCCGTCGCGCTCTACGTCTTCGTCGCGCGCCGCTCGACCTACCGCGTCCTGCGCGAGCTCGCCTGGATCCTGGCGGCGTCGCAGTTGATCGCCGTGATCGTGCCGGTGCTGTGGGAGGTCGCGAAGGTCTTCGCGATCGTGATCCTCGTCGTGATGGCGGCGGCGCTGCTCGTCATGCTGCTCATGGATCGCCGCTAGCGGCGGTGCGGACAGGCCTATACTCGGGCTGCGGTGGGGCGTAGCCAAGTGGTAAGGCAACGGGTTTTGGTCCCGTGACCGGAGGTTCGAATCCTCCCGCCCCAGCCATGATTCGCTCGTGACCGGGACTCCACTTGCAGCGGTGGTCATGGCCGCAGGTCTCGGCACGCGCATGCGGTCGAGCCGGCCCAAGCATCTGCACGAGCTGCTCGGGCGTCGCCTTGTCGACTGGGCGATCGCCGCGGTCGGCGAGCTCCGCCCCGCCCCGCTCGTCGTCGTCACCTCCCCCGGCACCCGGTCCGAGCTCGAAGGCACACTTCCCGACTGCGTCGTGGTCGCGACCCAGGAGACCCCGCGCGGGACCGGCGACGCGGCCGCCTGCGCCCGGCCCGCTCTCGAGGCGTTCGACGGCGTTGTAATCGTCCTCGCCGGGGATGCGCCGCTCCTCTCGGCGACCGAGCTCCAGCGGCTGCTCGACCTGCACCGGGAGGAAGACGCCGCCGCCACCGTCCTCTCCTTCGAGCCCGACGAGCCCGGCTCGTACGGCCGGATCGTCCGCGACGGGGACGGCCGCCTTCGCGCAATCGTCGAGGCGCGAGACGCCACGGCCGAGGAGCTCGCGCTGCGCGAGGTGAACTCGTCCGTCTACGCCTTCGACGCGGACGCGCTCTGGGCTGGGCTGGCACGCCTCGACACCGACAACATGCAGGGCGAGCTCTATCTGACCGACGCCGTCCGCCACCTTGTGGATGACGGGCGCGCGGTTGCCGTGTACCGTGCAGGCGACCCTCGTGTGGGCGAAGGCGTGAACACCAGGGCGGACCTCGCAGCCGCGGCCGCACAGCTCCGCGATCGCATCGTCGCCGGGCACCTCGAAGCGGGGGTGACCGTCGTCGATCCTGCCACCACCTGGATCGAGGCCGAGGTCGAGCTCGAGGCCGACTCCGTCATCCACCCGTTTACCGTCCTGCGAGGTCGGTCGGTCGTGCGCAGCGGCGCAGAGGTGGGCCCGCACGCCGTCGTCGTCGACGCCGAGGTCGGCGAAGGCGCGCTCGTAGGCCCGTTCTGTTACCTTCGCCCCGGAACGGTGCTCGCGGCTGGGGCCAAGGCTGGGACGTTCGTGGAGCTCAAGAACGCGCAGATCGGCGCGGGCACCAAGGTGCCGCACCTCTCCTACCTCGGCGACACCGACATCGGCGAGGGGACGAACGTCGGGGCGGGCACGATCACGGCCAACCTCCCGCACCAGCCGGGTCGCCAGAAGGGCAGGACGACGATCGGCCGGAACGTCAGGACCGGGATTCACAATGGCTTCGAAGCTCCCGTGACGATCGGAGACGGCGCATGGATAGGCGGCGGCTCGTACATCACCGAGGACGTCCCGCCCGACTCCCTCGCGATCGCGCGCGCGCGTCAGGTGACCAAGGAGGAGTACCTGCGTGGAAACCGGAACGACTGAGCTCTCGCTGCCGGGCCTCGCCGTGACGCCCGAGCACGCGCCGCAGACCCACGGCGAGCGTGGCCGCCGGATCGACCCCGGCTCCTCGGGGAAGCTCATGCTCTTTGCCGGCCGCTCGCACCCGGTCCTCGCGCAGAGGATCGCCGACCAGCTCACCATCGAGCTCGGCGACGTGAAGCTGAAGACGTTCGCCAACGGCGAGACCTACTGCCGCTACAGGGAGTCGATCCGCGGCTCCGACGTCTTCATCGTTCAGACGTGCTTCGGCCGCGCAACGAACGACTACCTCTGGGAGCTCCAGATCATGATCCAGGCGGCGAAGCTCGCCTCGGCGAACCGGATCACGGCGATCATGCCCTGGTTTCCGTACTCGCGGCAGGACAAGAAGTCCGCGCCGCGGGAGCCGATCACCGCGAAGCTCCTCGCCGACGTGCTCGACGCGGCCGGCGCCGACCGCGTGCTCACGATGGATTTGCACGCCGGCCAGATCCAGGGCTTCTTCCGTATACCGGTCGACCACATGACGGCGCTTCCGCTCTTCGCCCGCTACTACCGCGAGACACTCGGCCTGCACGGAGAGGGCGTCGTCGCTGTTTCGCCCGATCCGGGCCGCGCCAAGATGGCCACCAAGTTCGCTCAGATGCTCGACGCCGACTTCGCGCTCATGAACAAGCAGCGTCCGGCCCATGACGTGGCCTCCGTCACCGAGGTCGTCGGCGACGTCCGGGGCAAGGTCGCGATCATGAGCGACGACATCATCGTCACCGGCGGGACGCTCGTCGCCGGCGCGAAAGCCCTGCTCGCCGCCGGCGCGACCAAGGTCTATGCCTGCGCGACGCACGGCCTCTTCCCGAACGACGCGCTCGCGAAGCTCGCCGATTCGGAGCTCGCCGGGATCGCCGTCACGGACACCGTGCCGATCGGGGAGCTGAACCGGCCCGACAAGCTCACGGTCCTGACGATCTCCGGGATCCTTGCCGAGACGATCGAGAATGTCTTCGCCGACGAGTCGGTCTCTGCGATCTTCGCCGGCGAGAACCAGCTCTTCTGAGCCAAACGGCCCTCTAACCATTTATTCAAGCGGCGTCTTGGTCTCGGGTTGCCCCTGCGTTGCACCAATCTGCTATCGTCCCTTCACGTTCAGGAAGCTAGGAAGGGAGACAAGCGATGGCACGGACGAAGAAACAGCGAACGGGTGGCGGGGTCATTGAGTACCCGACTCGGGGCGGGGACGTCGTGTTCCGAATCCAGTACCGAACCGCTGACGGTCGCCAGGTCAAAGAGACCTTGGGCCGTGCGTCCCAGGGGTGGACGCGCACGATGGCGAAGGACGAGCGCAAGAAGCGAGTCGCCGCTGTTACGGACGGCTACGTGCGCCCCGAGGGAATCACCTTCGTCGCGTATGCCTCCGAGTGGCTTGAGAATCGCAAGCGGGACGGGAAGGCTCGCGGGGGGAAGCCCTATGCTGAGTCCACCCTCGTCGCCTACAAGCAAGAAGTGGAGACTCTGACGGAGCGGTTTGGCTCCCGGAAGCTCCGAGACCTCACGACCTCCGCCGTAGACGCCTACAAGCGCGAGCGCATCGACGCTGGCGACGGGAGGGCGACAATCTCCCGGACGCTGACCGTGCTCGGGATGATCGTCGGGCAGGCAGTCGAGGACGGCTATATCGAGCCCCACAAGCGCCCGAACGTGAAGAGCGCCGGCAAGGGAGACTTCAACCCCCGCACCCTCACCGTTGCCGAGGCTCGCGCCATCGAGGACGAGCTGGCGAAGAACGCTGACCCCCAGGTGCGTCTCATCTTCGTTTCCCTCGAAAGGCTCGGGACGCGAATCTCCGAGCTTCGGGGCATCCGCTGGCAGGACGTGGACTTTCAAGAGGCCACGGTTCGGATTACCAAGAGCAAGAGCCGAAGGGGAATCCGAACGCTCTACGTCGCCCCGGAGCTACTGGCGGAATGGGAAGCGTGGCGCAAGGTCACGCCCTACGCCCACGATGAGGACTTCCTCTTTACCAACTCGACGGGAACGAGCTACCGCCCCGACCGGAAGAACGGGTATTACGAGAGCTTCCATCGGGCCTGCCGGAAGATCGGTATTGAGGAATACGTTCGGCCCGGTCACGATATGCGGGCGACGTTCATCACGGAGGGAATCAAGAGCGGAGCTTCCGCCCCGGCCGTGATGTATATGGCAGGGCATGAGAGCTTCGCCACGACCAAGATGTATGCCGATCTAGTCGGACACTCTTTCGAGGATGAAATGCGGCGCGTTGCTGAACGGCGCTCGGGAGACCTGCGGGTTATCGAAGGGGGAGCGGGGGCCGAGGGAGACAGCAACGTTCAGGAAGCCGTTTCCTAACCCCCGCTCCGAGAGCCAGTCTACTCCGGAGGCCCTGCCCCAGTGGTGGGGCTTCCGCGTGTCCGGACAGCCGACAGCCTGGCTACCCTTGGCCGAGCTATGGACATTTTTTCATGGGAATACGGGAGCACGGTCGTTTACGTGAGCGGAGCTGGTGGCACGGCTACAACCTCTAGCGGCACGGCCTCAGTCCTGCATAGTCGGGCCGTGGCACACACCATCATTGAGATTGATCCGGGCTACCATCCCCACGACCATTGCTTGCCTTTTCACGAGTGCCAGCCCGGAGCGTTTCACCTGTAAGACGGAGCTGGACACACACAACCGAATCCTGCTTCAATCCCCTACGTCAACTATCGGAGGTTTACTGTGGCTCGCAAGACCGTTCGAGTTTCGGATCAATCTGGCGACGTAATCCCGGATGGTCGTGGGGCAACCCTCCGCGTGACTTACGCGGATGCGCGGAGGGGTGCATTCCAGGCTGACTTGACGGACGACGAGGCCGAGGCGATCCGCACCGCGACAAAGGCCCAGCCGGCAGCTCGCAGGGGCCGGAAGCCGAAGGCAGCCGCCTGACAGGGCTCTGTAAGACTCCGCGATTCCGTCTACACACGAGAGGAGTACCTCTTTCTATGACTGATCCACGGACTCAGGCGACCCGCACGCAGATGGACACGGGCGGGATCAGCCGAGGCGGCGGGAGCGGCTGGATCGCCTTCGCCGCCATTCTCCTCGTCCTCATTGGCTTCCTCAACGTCATGTGGGGTCTCGTGGCGATCATCGACGACACGAGGATCGCCGCCACGGAGGCTGGCCTGGTTCTCGCGAACGTGTCCACCTGGGGCTGGATCGAGCTCATCCTGGGCATCGTGCTGATCCTCACCGGCTTCGGTCTGCTCTCGGGTCGCGGCTGGGCACGCTGGCTGGCGGTCTTGTTCGTGCTGTTGAACGCGCTCGGGCAGATCGCCTGGATGAACACCTACCCGCTCTGGTCGGTGCTCATCATCGCCCTGGACGTGATCATCATCTACCAGCTGACGGCACGCTGGAACGAGGACGAGCTGGTGAGCGATTCTCCCGCGTTCTAAGGCCCTGGGGGTTGCCCCTGGGGCCTTTCTCTTTTGTGTCTCCGCGCGGCCCGCTAGGGCAAGCCCGCCTTTCACTCCTTCGACTTCGGCCGCTTCCGCCGTGCGCTCGACGCCGGCAACGTGACTGAGGCCCTGTCTGCCGCCAGCTGCCTGCCGCACGTCGGACTCGTCGAGGCCCTGGAGCTATGCCTCTTGCTTTGCGACCAGGAGCCTGAGAGGTTCAGCCGCGCTGCGGTCCGTTGGCACGGGCGCTACTGCCTGGAGACGAACGCCGGCCTGATTGCGATAAGTTCGACTGGCCCTCGTAGCTCAGTGGACAGAGCGGGTCTCCACCAAAGATCAGGTCGCGGGTTTCGAATCCCGCCGGCGGCCACGTGAACCAGGGTGACTCCGGCTACACGGCCATCTGGTACGACGACCCTGCGACATAGCACACCGGGTCGAACTATTCGTCGCCTACTGCGAGCGAGAAGCGCCCGTTAGGTCGGTGGCGGTGACGCGGTGGGTCCCTTCATTCAGTTAGAGCTTCTAAAGCGCGAGGGCATGGCGGGCGGCTGTTCTGGAGCGAGCAGCTCGCCGAGCGACTGGAAGAGCGTCATGTCCTGTCGCGCCGACTCGTCCGCCTCCGGGGTTCGGCTGGCGTAGATCACGATCGTTGCGTCTGCGTCGGGCTCGCGGCCGACAGCGGCTTGATAGCCCTGCAGGCTCGGGTTCGCGAATACCCAGCCGTTGGTCACCCCGACACCCATGGCGTAGTAGAGATCTTGCGTGTTGGGCCCGAGACCTACGGTCACCGGCGCCAGGAGTTCCTCGTGCGCTTCCTGCGAGAGGAGGTCCCCTGCCGCGAGGGCTTCCATCCAACGAGCGACGTCACGTTGGTTGGACGCCATGTCGCCGCCATAGGGAACCCACGATGGATTCCAATAGGTAGCGTCTTCCCACACCTCGCGTTCGTCGGTGTACCCGTGGAGGACGGGTTCGGCCTGCTCGGCGGTCTGGGGGCTGGTCGTGTTGTCGAGCCCGAGCGGTTCGATGATCCGCTCCTTGATCAACTCGTGTGTAGACGTGCCGGTCTCTTTCGCGATGACCTCACCCAGCAGCAGCAGGTTGGTGTCGGAGAACTGGAAACCTGTTCCCGGTTCGAACGCGGTGCCGCCGGTGGTCCCGAAAGTAATCAACTCCTCGGGCTCCCACGCCCGGAACGGATCCTCGTCGAGCGCCTCCAAGAAGGCCTCGTTCGACGGATGATGCTCGTATCCGGACATGCTCCGGGCCAGCTGCTCGAGCGTCACCTTCTCGGCCTCGGGCACGTCGGGGAACCACTTCGACAGGGGATCGTCGAGGGCCAGGACGCCTTCGTCGACGAGTTGCATGAACACCGTGGTGAGGAACGGCGCGGAGACGTTGCCGATCCTGTGGTGCATGTCGATCGTGGCGGCTACGCCGGTCATGGAGTCGCCGAGTGCCCCGACCACCACCGGCTTCCCGTCCTTCCAGACACCGACGATCATCGCCTCAAAGCGCGCTTCTCGGAACGAAGTCGAGATCAGTGCCGCGACCTCCTCCGCAGTCTCGCCGAAGGCGACACAGAGTCCCTGCTCCGGCGTTGTACTTTCAGGGCACTCTGGCGAGCCGGCCGCTGAAGTGGAGACAGACGAGGTAGGCGTATCGTTCGGCTCTGCGGAGTTGCCACGCGAACACGCCGTGACCAGGCCGCAAACGAAGATCAGGAATCCGGCGGCCAGTCGCGGAAGAGTCACCATGACGCATAGCATATCCGCCGCGGTCGGCGCTATCCGGACTCGCGCTCCCAGCACTAACGCTCCTGAGGAATGAGCCTCACGGCTGCGACACGTTCCCAGGGGATGAAGATATGGGCCTCGTCCGGGTCGTCTGTCGGCTGGAAGGAAAACGCCGCAGGGGTAGCCGCAAAGGTATTCCGGCGGATACAGACTGAATATCCGGCCTCGCCCTTCACTCGGACAAAGCTCCGGCTAGGTGGGTCACCCCTCAAGAACGTTACCTCAAGCGTGTCAAACTTCTCTGCCATTATCGTCTCCTCTTCCTGTACTTGTACGGTGTCGGTTTCCCGTAGTTCTCTCTTTTTTACTCGGGGGAACACTGCTGCTTGTCGCCCTTCTCGCTAATGGCGTACGGGCCGCCGTCTGACGCTCCTGGGATACTGTGCTCATAGGTTGTCGACCTCCAAGCGGTCGGTAGCTGTTTCAGGGGCGTCGGGAGCGTTTCTTGGCAGAGCACTCCCGGCGTCCCTCGTGTACCTCGTGCAAGGAATTTCAGCACGCCCGACGGACGACGGTGCCCAGGCGACCGGACGATGCACCACGGATGTACCGGGTCACGTACAAAGGGTGCGTCTACGTGCAATATGAGAGCCTGCTACCCCGCATGAGAAGACGGTTTGCGAGTTAGGCCCTAACCAGCTCTTCTAGCCCAGCTCGCGAGCTCGCCAGTGTCATCGTGCAGCGCGCCTTCGCGCTCGGCGGACAGGACCGTCGTTGGGAAGAGCCCTCGTACGAGTGTCCTCCATACGCGTGGCGAGGCCGATCCAGGCTGGAGATCTGCGGCCCGTCCGAATCCGAATCCCCGATGCCTCGCTTCGCGAGGAGCTCAGCGGCCACCACGCGCGGTCGGGCTTTGCCGTTCGCGAGGTGGGTGACCGCGAGCTGGACGTCGAGCGCGAGGACGCGCCCAGCGAGGAGCAGGGCTGGCGCGAGGTCGCCGCGCACCTGATGGTCTGGGACGTCCTCCATCCGGAGTGCCCCGCGCAGATCGTCGCTCGCGACTCGTAGGACCTCGACCGGTCCGCGAGCAGGTCGCACTCGGGGCGGCCCGGAAGGCGAGGCCCGCTCCGTCCGGAGGGCCGCGGCTCTCAGATACACTTGCCCGCCGGAATGGCCGGTGAGCGAATCACGCTGGACGTCCTGCCCCGGGAGGAGGCGGGCAGCGCCGTGTCGCGGCGCCTACGGGCCGACGGCCTGGTTCCCGGCGTTCTCTACGGCGCGGGCAAGGAGGCTCACCTCTTCGCGGTCGAGGAGCGCGAGCTCCGGCGGGTGCTCACCGGCGACCACGGCCTCCACGCCATCCTGGACGTCGTCTTCGACGGCCAGAAGACGGCACACCACGCCGTCCTCAAGGACTACCAACTCGATCCGGTGCGGCCGCGGCTTCTACACATCGATCTCCACGAGGTGCGGCTCGACCAGGTGATCCAGACCCAGGTGGCAGTCGACCCCGGCGGCGAGTCGCCGGGCGTGAAAGAGGGCGGCGTGCTCACGCTCGTCCTCCGGGAGATCAACGTCGAGGCGCTGCCGATCGAGGTCCCCGACCGTCTCGAGCTGGACATTTCCAGCATGGCGATCGGCGACAGCCTCCGGGTCTCGGACCTCGTCGTCCCCGAGAGTGTGAAGCTCCTCGACGATCCCGGGACCGTCGTCCTCACCGTCACCCCGCCGACGCGGGTCGAGGAGCCCGAGGAAGAGGTCGAGGAGGAGGCCCTCGAGGGCGAGGAGGGTCTCGAGGTCGAAGGCGAGGAGGCTCCGGAAGGGGAGTCGGGCGAGGCGGAGACCGGCGGCGAAGAGCCCGCCGAGAGCTAGGCGGACCCCGCGATGCGCCTCCTCCGACGGGGCGCGCCCGCCTCGACGCTCGACCTGCTCGTCGCGGGCCTCGGGAACCCAGGCCGCGAGTATGCCCGCACGCGCCACAACGCCGGGCACATGGTGTGCGACGAGCTCGCCCGCCGCCGTGGCGCTTCCTTTCGATCGAAGTTCTCGGGCGACCTGGCCGAGCTTCGCCTCGACGGGCTCCGGGTTGCCCTGCTCAAGCCGCAGACGTACATGAACGAGTCAGGGCGATCCGTCGGGGCTGCCGTCCGTTTCTTCAAGCTGGCGCCCGAGCAGCTCCTCGTCGTCCACGACGAGGTCGACCTCGACCTCGGGCGGCTGCAGGTGCGGCGCGGCGGAGGGCTCGCCGGGCACAACGGCCTGCGCTCGGTCGCCCAGCACCTCGGCACGCCCGACTTCCTGCGGCTGCGCATCGGCGTGGGCCGGCCGGAGCGCGGCGACCCGCGCCCGGTGGCGGACTGGGTGCTCACCCCGTTCGCGTCCGAGGTGGACGTCGAGGGCCTCATCGCACGGGCGAGCGATGCGGCCGAGACGATCGCCCTCGAGGGGATCGAGGAGGCGCAGCAGGGGTTCAACGAGCGGCCCTCGTAGCTCCCGAGATCGACACGCTCCCGGCACGGTCACGCGCGCATCCCGCGCGGCGATCCCGGCTACGCTGACTTCAGGGGGCCTCGTCGCCCCCCGCCCAGGGGTGCGGCTCGGGGACGATAGAAGGCGGGCCGCCCGGAAGGGCGACCCGCCGCAGATGCTCCGCGCGCCGTAGCGGCCCGACGCCGGTGCTGCACCTTTCCTTCGGCAGAAACCGGGCGCGACCTTAGACTCCTTCGGCCGGGCGCAGGCCGCGACCGGCGAGCGGGCGTCTTGCGCATCCGGAGGGGACGATCGGCCCGCCAACCCGGCGTCGCGAGCGTTGTGGGCGCGGCTAGGATGACCGGCGCGGAACTTCGGTTCCGTCGAAGGCCATGGACCGTTCCACCAGCACCCGGGCGCCGACGCTCGCGCCCCTCGCCCGCGAGCTCGCCGAGGGCGCGCGCCTGCGCGCGCTCCTGGACGCGCCAGGGGCGACGCGGGTTTCGGAGCCACTGCTCCCGCTCTTCCTCGCGGCGCTTCACCTCGCGCGCGGCGGGCCGCTCGTCTGCGCTCTGCCCGACGACGCCGACGCCCGCGACGCGGCCGAGGCGGCGGGCTGGTTCCTCGGCGAGCGCCGAGTCGGGCTGTTCGCCTCGCGCGGCGTCCGCTGGGGGAGCGGGCTCGAGCCGCCGCCGCATCTCGTCGGCGAGCGGGCGCGGGCGCTCGACGTGCTCGCGCGCGGCGGCCTCGTCTGCGCCTCCGCGCTCGCGCTCGCCGAAGGCGTGCCGCCCGAGGCGGCCCGGCCCGAGCCGATCGCGCTCCGCGCCGGCGACGAGCCCGGGGCCGAGGGGCTGTCGGAGCCGCTCGCGCTCGCGGGCTACGAGCGGGTCGACCAGGCGGAGGAACGCGGCCAGTTCGCAGTCCGCGGCGGGCTCGTCGACGTCTTCCCGACGACCGGCCGCGAGCCGCTGCGGATCGAGCTCTTCGGCGACGAGATCGAGTCGCTCCGCGCGTTCTCGCCGTTCACGCAGCGTGCGCTTCATCCGGTCGAGCAGACCACGGTCTACCCGGCCGCCGAGCGCCGCCTCGACCTGGTCGAGCCGTGCTTTCCGACGAGGAGGGCGGAGCCCGCGCCGGCACCGGACGACCTCGTCGCGCCCCTCGACCGCGCGCCCGACCTCGTCTGGCGGGCCGACGACGTGCGAGCAGGCCGCGCGCGAGGAGCTCGGCGTCGAGCTCGACCTCGCTGGAGCCCTGCGGCTTTCACAACTTCCGGCCGGCCAGCCGCTCGCCTTCGAGGCGCAGCGGCCGGCGATCGCGGCGCGGGGCCTCGCCGAGGCCGAGCGGGACCTGCTGGCGTACGTGACGGGCGGAAATCGCGTCGTCGTCGCCTTCGCCCACCGCGGCGAGGCCCTGCGGACGAAGGGCCTGCTGCGGCGCCTCGACGCCGGCGTGCTCGACGCCGGCGAGGAGGTGCCCGCCGAGCCCGGGCTCGTGTTCGCGGTCGCGCCCGCCCGGCGCGGCTTCGTCTGGCGCGAGCTCGGCCTGGTCCTGCTCCCGGACACGCAGGTCTTCCGCAAGCGGCCGCCGCGCGCGCGACGCCAGGGTCGGCCGGGCGCTCCAGAGCTTCGCCGACCTGCGCACCGGCGACTACGTCGTCCACGAGGACCACGGGGTCGGCAGGCTGCTCGGCTTCGAGACGAAGGACGGTCGCGGGCGTCACCCGCGACTACCTCTTGCTCGCGTTCCGCGGCGACGACCGCCTCTACGTCCCGCACGAGCAGATCGGCAAGGTCTCGCGCTACGTCGGCGCCGACGCGGCACGAGCCGGCGCTCTCGAAGCTCGGCGGCAAGGCGTGGCAGACGATCAAGAGCCGCGCCCGCGCGGGCGCGCAGGCGCTCGCCGGCGAGCTGCTCGCAGCTCTACGCTCAGCGGCAGACGCGCGGAGGGATTCGCCTACGAGGCCGACTCGGAGCTCGTCGAGCGGCTCGAGGCCGAGCTTCCCCTACCGCGAGACGCCGGACCAGGCGGCAGGCGATCGAGGCGGTGAAGGAGGACCTCGAGGCGCCGCGGCCGATGGACCGGCTCGTGTGCGGCGACGTCGGCTTCGGGAAGACCGAGGTCGCGGTGCGCGCCGCCTTCGTCGCGGTCGCCAACGGGGCGCAGGTGCTGATGCTCGTCGCCGACGACGATCCTCGCCCAGCAGCACTGGAACACGTTCCGCGAGCGCTACCGCGACTTCCCGGTCCGCGTCGAGATGGTCGCGCGCTTCCGCAAGCCGGGCGACGTCAAGCGCGTGCTCGCCGACTTCGCCGAGGGCAAGGTCGACGTCCTCATCGGCACCCACCGCGTGCTCTCGCGCGACGTGATCCCGAAGAGCCTCGGGCTCGTGATCGTCGACGAGGAGCAGCGCTTCGGCGTCGCGCAGAAGGAGCTGCTCCGGCAGCTGCGGCTCGAGGTCGACGTGCTCGCGCTCTCGGCGACGCCGATCCCGCGCACGCTGCACATGTCGCTCGCCGGCCTGCGCGACATCTCGGTGATCGAGACGCCGCCGGAGGGCCGCCGGCCGATCCGCACGCACGTCGGCGAGTACGACGAGGAGCTCGTCACGCTGGCGCTCGAGCGCGAGCACGCACGCGGCGGACAGTCCTTCTTCCTCCACAACCGCGTCGAGACGATCGACGAAGCGGCCGAGCAGCTGCATCAGCTCTGTCCCGAGCTGCGCTTCCTCGTCGCGCACGGCCAGATGCGCGAGCGGGAGCTCGAGGGGCAAGATGCTCGCGTTCCTGGCGGGCGACGCGGACGTGCTCGTCTCGACCACGATCATCGAGTCGGGCCTCGACATCCCCCAGGCGAACACGCTGATCGTCGAGCGGGCCGACGCGCTCGGCCTCGCCCAGCTCTACCAGATCCGCGGCCGCGTCGGCCGCTGCGACGCGCCCGCGCACGCGTACCTCTTCTATCCGGACGCGGCGGAGCTGACGCCCGAGGCGCGGGCGCGGCTCGCGACGCTCGCCGACCACACCGAGCTCGGCGCCGGCTTCGCGATCGCGATGCGCGACCTCGAGATCCGCGGCGCCGGCGACCTGCTCGGCGCCGAGCAGTCCGGGCACGTCGCCGCGATCGGCTTCGAGCTCTACGTCGAGCTGCTGCACGAGGCGGTCGCCGAGCTGAGCGGCACCGCCGCCCGGCGGCGCGGCCGGTGCGCGTCGACGCCAGCGTCGACGCCTACGTCCCGGCCGCCTACATCGCCTCGGAGGCGCTGAAGATCGACCTGCACCGGCGGCTCGCGCTGGTCGAGGACGAGGACGAGCTGCGCGAGCTGCAGGCCGCGCATCGAGGACCGCTTCGGGCCGCTCCCGGAGCCGGTCGAGAGCCTGTTCGCGATCCAGGAGGCGAAGCTCAAGCTGGCGCGGCTCGGCGCCGACTACCTCGTCTTCCGCGGCGGGAGGGCGGCCGTCGGGCCGCTCGTGCTCGGCTCGGGCGAGCTGCGCGAGCTGCGCCGACCGGGCCGACACCGCGGTCTACTCGAGTCGGCCAAGCGGAGGTGACGCAGCGCGGGGACCGGTTCTCCGAAGCGGGGGCTCGGATTGGTCGATGCTATCCTGGCGCGCGCCAAGCCGGCTGACTTCCGCGCTAGCCCTGCATGAGCGCATGCCTCTTGATGGACTCGTCTGCATCGCCCTTCTTGCCGTGCTCGCCGTCGCGGTGGCCGCCGCCGGCTGCGGCGGCGGGGACGACGAGCAGACGGCCGAGGTTCCGCCGGACGCGATCGCCCTCGTCGGCGACCGGCGATCCCCAAGTCGGAGTACGACCGCCTCCTGGCCCAGGCCGAGGCGACCTACAAGGCGCGGGAGCCAGGACTTCCCCGCGGCCGGCACGCCCGAGTTCGCACAGCTCCGCAACGCGCTCGTCCGCAGCCTCGTCGAGCAGGCCGAGTTCGAGGCGCAGGCCGAGGAGATCGGCATCACGGTCACCGACGACGAGCTGCAGAAGCGGCTCGACGACATCAAGGAGCAGTTCTTCGACGGCGACGAGGCGAAGTACAAGGACGAGCTCGAAGAAGCAGGGCCTGACGGACGAGCAGGTGCGCAAGGACCTGCGAACGCGCATGCTTTCCGAGAAGATCTTCGAGCAGGTCACGGCGGACGTCGAGGTCACCGACGCGGACGTCGAGACGTACTACGACGACAACAAGGCCCAGTTCGAGCAGCCCGCCTCCCGCGAGGTGCAGGCACATCCTCGTCGGCAAGACGAAGAGCGCTCGCCGACGACATCCACAAGCAGCTGGAGAACGGCGGCGACTTCGCCGAGCTCGCGAAGCAGTACTCCCAGGATCCCGCGTCGAAGGACAAGGGCGGCAAGTTCACGGCCCAGAAGGGCGCGACCGTGGCGCCGTTCGACAAGGTCGCGTTCGAGCTCGAGACCGGAGAGCTGTCCCAGCCCGTGAAGACCCAGTTCGGCTGGCACATCATCGAGGCCGTCGGCGATGTCGAGGAGGCGGCGACGCAGCCGCTCGCAGACGTCAAGGAGCAGATCTCGACGACGCTCGCCGACACGAAGAAGAACGAGGTCATCAACAAGTGGGTCGAGGATCTGAAGGCCCGCTTCGCGACCCACATCGTCTACGCACCAGGCTTCGAGCCACCGCCAGAGAGCGAGACGACCTCCGGCGCGACCGAGACCGGCGCCGTCGACCAGTAGCGCCGTGAGCGGCGGCGACGGGCTCGAGCGCGCGCTGGTCGACCTGCAGGAGCTCGCCGAGCGGCTGCGCCGGGACTGTCCCTGGGACCGCGCGCAGACCGAGCGGACGATCGTCCCGCACACGGTCGAGGAGGCCTACGAGGTCGCGGACGCCGCGCTCGCCGGCGGACGACGCGAAGCTCGCTCGACGAGCTCGGCGACCTGCTCTTCCAGACGGTACTTCCTCGCGCTGCTCCTCGAGGAGCGGGGGGCGGGCGACCTCGCCGGCGTCGCGCGGGGGATCCACGCGAAGCTCGTCCGGCGCCATCCGCACGTCTTCGGCGACGTCGAGCTCGCCACCCCGGGCGCGGTCAAGGGGCGCTGGGAGGAGCTCAAGCGCGAGCAGGAGGAGCGGCAGGGAATCTTCCACGACGTCCCCGCAACGCTGCCGGCGCTGCTCGAGGCGCGGAAGGTGCAACGGCGTGCGGCGTCCGCGGGCTTCGACTGGCCCCACGCCTCGGGGCCGCTCGCGAAGGTCCGCGGAGGAGGCCGCCGAGCTCGAGGTGGAGCTGGCCGCCGCCGGCGCGCCCGCGGCGGAGACCGAGCCCGCTGCCCGCGTCGTCGCCGAGGTCGGCGACCTCCTCTTCGCCGCGGTCAACCTCGGCCGCGCGCTCAACGTCGACCCCGAGCTCGCCCTGCGTGCCTCGAGCGGGCGCTTCGTCGAGCGGGTCGAGCGGGCAGCCGCGCTAGCCGAGGGCGAGGGGCTCGACTGGCGTACGCTCGGCCTGGAGGAACAGGAACGCTACTACCGGCTCGCCAAGGAGGCACTCGCGTGAAGATCGCCACCGTCCACGCCAGGGAGATCCTCGACTCGCGGGGGAACCCGACGGTCGAGGTCGAGGTCGCCCTCGACTCGGGCGCGGTCGGCCGGGCCGCCGTTCCCTCCGGCGCCTCGACCGGGCAGTTCGAGGCTGTCGAGCTACGGGACGGCGACCCAGCGAGGTACCTGGGCAAGGGGGTCCTCACGGCCGTCGCCAACGTCGAGGGCGAGATCGCCTCGGCACTGCGCGGAAGGGACGCCGGTGACCAGGAGGCGGTCGATCGGCTGCTCGTCGAGCTCGACGGCACCCCGAACAGGTCGCGCCTGGGGGCGAACGCCGTGCTGGGCGTCTCCCTGGCCTCCGCGAAGGCGGCCGCCGGCGAGGCCGGCGTCCCGCTCTACCGCCACCTCGGCGGCGCGGAGGCGGTCGTGCTCCCCGTCCCGCTCATGAACGTCGTCAACGGCGGCGTCCATGCCCAGAACTCGCTCGACCTCCAAGAGTTCATGGTCGTGCCAGCCGGCGCCCCGTCCTTGGCGGAGGCCCTGCGGATCGGGGCCGAGACGTTCCACCGGCTCAAGGAGCTCCTGCACGAGCGCGGGCTCGCGACCGCGGTCGGCGACGAGGGCGGCTTCGCCCCCGACCTCCCCTCCGGGCGAGGAGGCGATCGCCGTCGTCCTCGAGGCCGCCGAGCGGGCCGGCCACGCCGGCGAGGTGGCGATCGCGCTCGACCCGGCAACGAGCGAGCTCTACGAGGAGGGACGGTACCGGCTCCCGGGCGAGGGGCTCGACCTCGACGCCGTGGGGCTGACGAGCTTCTGGGAGGACCTGTGCGGCCGCTACCCGATCGTGTCGATCGAGGACGGGCTCGACGAGGACGACTGGGACGGCTGGCAAGCCCTGACCGACCGCCTCGGCGGGAGCGTCCAGCTCGTGGGTGACGACCTCTTCGTCACGAACGTCGACCGGCTGCGGCGGGGCATCGACGGAAACGTCGCCAACGCGATCCTCGTCAAGGTCAACCAGATCGGAACGCTGACGGAGACGCTCCAGGCGATCGACCTTGCCCGCGCCAACGGCTACGCCGCGGTCATGTCCCACCGCTCGGGCGAGACCGAGGACACGACGATTGCCGACCTGGCGGTCGCGACCGGGGTCGGGCAGATCAAGACGGGAGCCCCGTCACGGAGCGATCGCGTTGCCAAGTACAACCAGCTCCTCCGCATCGAGGAAGAGCTGGGCGAGGCCGCAGTCTACCCCGGCTGGTCGGCCTTTCCCCGGGCCGGCCGCTGACGCGCGCGAGCCATGTGGCAGGGGTCCGGGGACCCCCTCCGCAGGCGCTAACGTGCGCGATGTGAGAAACGGCCTCCGGCGTACGAAGATCGTCTGCACGATCGGGCCGGCGACCGCATCCGCGGCGATGCTCGACCGCCTCGTCGCGGCGGGCATGGACGCGGCGCGCCTCAACTTCTCGCACGGCACGCACGAGGAGCACGGCGAGCGCGCGCGCCTCGTCCGCGAGGCCCAGGAGCGGGCCGGCCGCCCGCTCTCGCTGATCGCCGACCTGCAGGGGCCGAAGATCCGGGTCGGCGACCTCGACGCGCCGCGCATGCTCGTCGAGGGCGACGTCATCCACCTCTCCGGCGAGGGCCTCGGCGCCGCCGACGACCTGCCGATCATGCCGGCCGTCCTCACCGAGGTGCTCCAGCCCGGCCACGAGGTGCTGATCGACGACGGTCTCGTGCGTCTCCGCGTCGAGGACACGCCGAACGAGCGGATCCGCGCGACGGTGGTCGTCGGCGGCGCCGTCGGGGCGCACAAGGGAGTCAACGTCCCCGGCGTCTCCATCCCGGTGCCCTCCGTCACGGAGAAGGACCTGAGGGACCTCGAATTCGCTCTCTCGCTCGGCATCGACTACGTCGCCCTCTCGTTCGTCCGCTCGGCCGCCGACTGCCGCGGGCTGCGCGAGCTCCTCAACGCCGCCGACGCCAAGGCCCACGTCATCGCCAAGGTCGAGAAGGCCGAGGCGCTCGACGAGCTCGACGCGATCGTGAGCGCCTCCGACGCCGTCATGGTCGCGCGCGGCGACCTCGGCGTCGAGATCGGCCCGGCGGCGGTCCCGCTCGTCCAGAAGCGGATCATCCTCTGCGCGCTCGAGCACGGAAAGCCGGCGATCACGGCCACGCAGATGCTCGAGTCCATGATCACGAGGGCGGAGCCGACCCGGGCCGAGGCGAGCGATATCGCCAACGCGATCCTCGACGGGACCTCGGCAGTCATGCTCTCAGGCGAGACGGCCGTCGGCCAGTACCCGGTGGAGAGCGTCGCCTTCATGGACCGGATCGCGCGGGCGGTCGAGCCGAGCCTCACCTACCGCCACGAGCTGGCGCAGGCGGCCGATCACCCGTTCCCGACGGTGGGGGAGGCGATGTCGAACGCCGCCTGCGACATCGCCGAGGTGCTCGGCGCTGCCGCCATCCTCGTCCCCACCTACAGTGGGAGGACGGCCTCGGCGGTGGCGCGCCACCGTCCGCGTCGCCCGATCATCGCCGTCACGCACCGGCGCCGGGCCGTCCAGCAGCTCGCCCTCGAGTGGGGCGTCGTCGCGGCCGAGATCGAGGAGGCAAAGAACGTCGAGGATCTGTGGTCCCGGGCGCTCGCCACCGCCCGCGAGACCGGGCTCGTCTCCCCGGGCGACCGCATCGTCATCACCGCGGGCACGGCGGTGAACGTCCCGGGCACGACGAACGTGATCAAGGTCGAGACGGCCTAGCCCGGTCCAGTCCGTCCGACGCCGCCGGTAACCTGCTCGTGGCCCGGAGGAGGAGGGTGTGGGCTGCGGTCGAAGTTGGCATGCCCATGGCTTCCCGGGAGCCTCGCCGACCACCACGCTCCTCCTCGAAGCGCCCGCGCCGGTCGTCCAGGCCCGCCCGCGCGCTTCGCTGGATCGGGCTCGTCATCCTCCTGGCCGTCGCCGTCGGCTACGTCCAGCCGCTCCGGGCCTACCGCGATGTGAGCGCCGACGTCGCGGCGCGGAAGGCGCAGATCGCGCAGGTCGCACGGACGAACGCCGGCCTCGAGCAGCAGCTTGCGGAAACGGAGACGCCGGAGTTCGTCTCACGCGAGGCGCGCAAGCTCGGACTCGTGAAGCCGGGCGAGCGCCTCTTCATCATCACGGGGATCGACGAGTGGAAAGAGGTGCGCCGGACGCGCGCGAAGGCGCAGTTACGATGATCTGGTGGACGACCGCACGGTGGTCTCCTGGCAGCTTGGGCGGCCCGCTCGAACGTTTCGGCGGGTTGCGGTCCGCTGTGCGCACGGCTTTCCCGCGGTTACGGAGCAGGCGCCGTTCGGGCCGGACGGCGCGCCCTTCCCGACCACCTACTACCTGACCTGCCCCTGGCTCGTCGCGGCGATCTCGCGCCTCGAGGCCGCGGGCGGGGTGGAGCGCTGGTCGCGGGCGGCCGGGTCCGACCCGGAGCTCGGCGAGAGCCTCGCCCGCGCCGACCGCGAGCAGCGCGAGCTCCGGCCCGAGCTCGACGTCGGCATCGGCGGCACGCGCTCGCCGGAGAACCTCAAGTGCTTGCACGCGCACGCCGCCTTCGCGCTCGCCCGCCCCGGCTACGAGCTGGGCGAGCGGATCGTCGCGGAGGCCGGCGAGCGCTGGTGCCCTGACGCGCGCTGCTCGCGCGCGGCGGAGGGCGCGGGCCGGAGCTGATGCTCGAGACCGCCCGCCAGCAGTGGGACGAGGGCCTGCGTCGCCTCGGGACGGTCGAGGCGGAGACCGCGCGCGGCCGCCACCTCTGGGTGCTCGTGGAGGCGGTCGTCGCCGAGCTCCGCCGGCGCGTCGGTCAGACGTTCACGCTTGCCGAGCTGGCAGGCGCCTACGACGGCTCGGAGGACTGGGTCCGGGACGTGGTGCTGCGCTCGACCCCGCCAAAGCCCCGCGCCGGGATCCGGGACGTGGCGCTCGTCCAGGACGCGGCATTCGCCACCTACGCGCGCGGCGCGAGCGACTACCGTCCGTGAGCGCGGGCGCGCCACTCACCTCGCGCTCCCGCGAGCGCCGGCGCCGCCGCTCGACGGGGAGGCGGATCGTGCCTCTGGATCCTCCGCCTGGCGGTCGTCGCGGCGGTCTTCGTCGCGGGCCTCGCGGTGGGCCGCGCGCTCGATGACGCCCCCGAGCCGGGCGGAACCCAGACGGTCGTCCGCACCCTCGACCCGCTCACGGTCGAGCCGGAGGAGCGGACGGTGACGGTCACGACGTCGGGCGGTTGAAAAACGGCCGTTGGAGCGGGCTTCCGGGCGTCAGGACTGGCCATGCGGCCAGGCGAAGGAAAGATGAGGATTTGGTAGCTTTTTTGGTTGCGGCCCATGCCAAACGAGCGAAAGCGCGAGTCCGCCGGCGGACGTCGGGGGGCGGACAGCGGTCAGGAATGGCTGACCCTCGGTCAGGCGGCCGCCTTCCTGGGGGCGGCTCAGAGCACCGTGCGCAAGTGGGCGGACGGAGGACGCGTGCCGACCTTTTACACGCCGGGCGGCCATCGACGATTCCGCCGCTCCGACCTGGAGGCGTTCCTCTCCGAGCCGCGGGCGGCGCCCCGTGCGGCCCGCGCGCCGGGGGCGGCGACGGTACTCGTCGTCGACGACGACGCGGCTCTCAGGGAGTTCGTTCGCGTGAACCTCGAGGCGGCGGGCATCTCGGTCCGCGAGGCGGCGAGTGCCGACGAGGGGCTGGCGGCGCTCGAGGAGGAGCCGCCCGACCTCATCCTCCTCGACGTGATGATGCCCAGCGTGGACGGCTGGGAGATGCTCCGCCGCGTCCACGAGCGCCACGGCGTCGACGCAATCCCGGTGATCATGTACAGCGGCAAGCTGGACGAGGCCGCCACCGCGGAGGAGCGCGGCGCGCAGGCCTTCATCGGCAAGCCGTTCGACCCGGGCAAGCTCCTCGACGCCACGCGCCAGCTGCTCCGCTCCTGAGCCTCGTCCCGGCGAGCCTCGGCGGGGCCGACCGCGACGTCTTCACCTGGGTCGTCGAGCACAGGGCCGTGCCCTTGGATTGGCTGTTCGTGGCGCTGACCGTCGTCGGGCACGCCGCCCTCCTCTGGATCGCGCTCGCGCCGCTGCTCGCGCTCCGGGCGCGAAAGCCCGTGCTCTTCACGACCGTCGCCACGGCCGCCACCGTCTGGACGGCCGACCTGCTCGCCTCCGCGCTCAAGGTGGCCGCGGGCCGGGACCGGCCCTACGAGCACGTGCCCGCCGCCGACCCGCTCCTGCGCTGGGACCTCGGGAGCTCCCTGCCGTCGGGCCACGCGGCCACGAGCGTGGCCGGCGCCGTCATCCTCGCGTACCTGCTCGGACGCTGGGGCCCGTGGCTCGGGCTCCTCGCCGCCGCGGTCGCGTTCTCGCGCGTCTACGTGGGCGTCCACTACCCGCTCGACGTCCTCGCCGGCGCGGCGGTCGGGCTGGTCGTCGGGCTCGCCGCCGTCGCGCTCGTCAGGCGTCTTCGGCCGACTTCAGCAGGCCCGCCGCGATCAGGAGGAGTGCCGCCAGCAGGCTGAGCCAGATGCCGATGCCGCGGCCGACCGCCGGCTGGAAGGCCTCGGGGATGTCGATCAGGCGGATCAGGACGAGGATGGTGGCGAGGAGGCCGAGCGCCGCGATGACCATGCCGTCCGGCACGCTCGGCGGGAGCTCCACCCCGAACGCGCGGAGCGCGAGCAGGACGAGGACGGCGACGCCCACGACGAACACGAGCTTGCCGATCGTCCCCGTGTGCCAGCCGAGCACCGACAGCGTGCCGCGGAGGTCACCCGAGATCGAGTACCAGCCCATGAACGAGCCGAGGGTGAGGACGAGCCCGCCCAGCCAGGCGAGGAGCTCACCGGTGCGCCAGAGGCCGCCGCCGCCCGGCACGGCAGGCGTGCGGGGTCCCGACGACGGGCCGCCTCGAGCCGCACCGGAACCCTCCGTCGCCATCTAGAGGCCGAACACGGATCCGATTGTCTCCCAGATCATCAGGCTCAGGAAGACGACGATGAAGACGAGCGTCCCGATGAGCGCGAGGAAGCGGATGCCGGCGAGACGGCGTTCGCGCTGGTGCTCGTGAAGGGCATGGCGCTTTGCGCGCTCCCGGCGCAGGCGGCGGCGCACCGCATACGGGTCGAGGGGAGGATCGCCGACGAGGGAGTCCTCGGCGGGAACGTCCTCCCAGTCGGCACGGCGAGGCGCGGGCGCAGCCACGAACGGGGATTCTTGCGGCTCGCGCCGGACGCCGCAAGCGGAGGCGACGCCTCGGCAGCGTTCTGGACCTGGCGATAATGGGTGAATGCACGGGGTCGGGGAATCTGCACGCGGGCGCGAGGCCCCGCCGACCGAGGCGGCCGCGAGCGCGCTCGCCGCGTTCGCGGCCGCCGCCCTCGAGCTCGTCAAGGACGAGCCCGGGAACCGCGGCCTCGAGGCGCTCCTGCACGCCGTCGCGCTCGGAACCGGGGCTGAGATCGTGGTCGCACGGCTGGCCGACGACGACGGCGACCTCGTCGCCCGGGTCGTCCGCGCCGGTTCGCCGGCGCTCGCGGCCGAGCTCCGGGGGACGCGGCTGCCCGCAGCCGACGTGCCCGACCGGGAGCTCGACTCCGAGGACGCGCCCGGCGACCCGGCTGCCCCGCCCGGCATTCGCCGGATCGCAGCCCGGGCCGGCGCGCCCGTCGTGCGGCTCGTCCCGGTCGCCGCGGACGGCCGGGTGGTCGCCGCGCTCGAGCTCTACCGCTCCGGGCTTCTCTTCGGGAGCGAGGAGAAGGCACTCGCGCGCGCGGCCGCCGCGCACCTCGCCCTGGCCGTGAAGCTCGACCGGGCCGCGGGCCGCGCCGGCTCCGGACAGGCCGCCCTCACGGCGTCGCAGCTCGAGCTGCTCGGGGAGGCGCTGGCCGCGGGCACCGACGAGGAGGAGGCTGCGAAGCAGATCGCCAGGGTGGCCGTCGAGGTCACCGGCGCGGCCGGTGGGACGCTCTGGCGGCTCGACCCAGAGGGGACGCCGACGCTGCTCGCCGCCCACGGCTTCGGCGCGGCAGCCCCCGACCTGGTGGAGGCTGCGGACAGCGTCCGCCGGGCGCTCGCGGATCGCGACCGGGGAGCCACGCGTTCCGGCTCCTGGCTGCTCTTCACCCTGCCCCTCGGGGAGCCGCCGGCGGCGGCCCTGCGGCTCTCCTTCGACGCCGAGGGCGAGGCCGAACCGGCCCTCGAGCGCCTGTCGCCGCTCGGAGCCGGCGCCGGCCTCGCGCTCAGCCGCAGCCGCCGTGCCGCCGAGACCGAGGTCGTGCTCGAACGGACGCAGACGCTGGTGGCGGTCGTCGGCCAGGCGATCGCGCAGCTCTCGCTCGCGCACACGCTCGAGACCGCCGTCGAGCGGGTCGCCGAGCTCGCCGCGAGCCGGCAGGTGGCCGTCTACCTGCGTGAGAACGGCGGCCTCGTCGTGGCCGCCTCCCGCGGACTTTCGGGGCCGCACGGGGAGCTGGCCGAGCGGCTCCTCGACCTGGCCGTGGGGCCGTTCCGGAGCCGTGGCTTCCTCTTCGTCGAGGACCTCCGCACCGACCCCCGCCTCGCCGGCCTCGAGGCGGCGGTCGAGGAAGCCGGCGTCCGCCGGGCGCTCTTCGTCCCGCTGCTCGTCCACGACGAGGCGATCGGGGCCCTGGCCGTCTACCGCCGGCGCGGGCGGCCTTACCGGGAGGGGGAGGAGGAGCTCCTGCTCGCGCTCTCCGGGCAGCTCGCGGTCGCCGTCCAGAATGCGCGCCTGCACGAGCGGACGAAGGAGCTGTCGGCAACCCTCGAGCGGGCCCTCGAATCCGAGCGGAGGGCCGCCCACCAGCTTCGCGGCCTCTACGCCGTCTCGCAGTCCTTCACGGAGAGCCTCTCGCTGGACGCGACACTCGACGCGGTCGCCCGCGCGATGGTGGAGCTCCTCGACGCCGACGCCGCCGTCATCCGCATGCCCGATCCGCGCGGGGAAACGCTGACGGCACGTGCCGTGCACGTGGCCGACCCGCGCGTGACGGAGGTCGTCGCCGGCCTCGTCGCCCGCCCGCAGCCGGCCTCGGCCCCGCTCGCGCAGCGGCTCGTGCGCTCGAAGCGGGCGGTGCAGCTCGTCCCCGGGCTCGCGGCGCCGGGGGACGCGCACCGCGTCCTCGAGCCGTTCCTCCGCCGGGGCGCGACGGCGGCCGTGCTCCCGCTGGCCACCCCCGGGGAGGTGCTCGGCACGCTGACCGTCGTCTCCTTCGATCCCGCGCGCCCGCTCGGCCCCGACGCGATCGACGAGGCCATGGGCGTGGGCGCGCAGGCGGCGCTCGCGATCGACAACGCCCGCCTCTACCAGGAGCGGAAGGACTTCGCCGAGACGATGCAGCGCTCCCTGCTCCCGCGCGAGCTCCCGGCGGTTCCGGGCCTCGAGGTGGGCCACGTCTACCAGTCCGCCGCCCGCGTCGACGTCGGCGGCGACCTCTACGACTTCGTGGCGCTCGAGGACGGGCGCCTCGCGGTCGTGATCGGCGACGTGCTGGGCAAGGGCATCCCAGCCGCCGCCGACATGGCCATGGCGAAGTACGTCTTCCGCGTGCTCGCCCGCGCCGACGCCGCGCCCGGGTCCCTCCTCGCGAGCGCCAACGACGTCGCCCGCGACGAGATCGAGCCGGGGAAGTTCGTCACGCTCCTCTACACGATCGTCGACGCCGGCCGGAGGGAGGTCGCCTCGGCGAGCGCCGGGCATCCGCCCGCCCGCGTCGTCGACCCCGGCGGGCACGTCACGGCGCTCGGCGGCAGCGGCCTTCCTCTCGGGATCGAGCCCGACCAGGAGTACCCGGAGGAGCGTGCCCGCCTCGAGCCCGGCTCCGTCGTCGTCCTCTACACCGACGGGGTCGTGGAGGCGCGCCGGAACGGCGAGCTCTACGGCGAGGAGCGGCTCGACCGGCTGCTCGCGGAGAAGCACGTGCTCCCCGCCCAGGAGCTGGCAGCGGCGATCCTCGCCGACTGCCGCGCGTTCGCCGGCGGCGACCTCGACGACGACTGCGCGGTCGTCTGCCTCAAGCTGGCACGCTGAGGTCGTGACCACCGCCTCGGACGCCGCCGCGCACCCCGCCGCCGCCGTGTCCGTCGGCCGGGCACGGCTCGGCGTCGTCGTCTTCACGGCCGGCGGCGCGACCCTCGCCACCGAGATCGCCGCCTCGAGGCTGCTGGCGCCGTACTTCGGCAGCTCGACGATCGTCTGGGCGAACATCATCGGGCTCATCCTCCTCTACCTCTCTCTCGGCTATTGGCTCGGCGGGAAGCTCGCTGACCGCCGGCCCGAGCCGCGGATCCTCGGCCGGATCATCCTCGCCGCCGCGCTCGCGATCGCGGTGACGCCGTTCGTCGCGCGCCCGATCCTCGACGTCGCCCTGCGCGGGCTCGACGCGGTCTCCGTGGGCGCCGTCGTCGGCTCGTTCTTCGCCGCCCTCGCGCTCTTCGCGATCCCGATCACGCTGCTCGGGGCGGTGGCGCCGTTCTCCATCCGCCTGGCGCTCGTCGACGTCGTCGCGAGGCCGGGGCGGTCGCCGGGCGGCTCTACGCGCTCTCGACGCGTCGGGAGCATCGTCGGCACCTTTCTCGTCAGCGATCGTGACGATCCCGCTCCTCGGCACGCAGCGGACGATGCTCGGCTCCGCCGTCCTGCTCGTGCTCGCGGCGGCGCTCCTCCTCGGCACGCCGCTGGCAGCTGCTCACGCTCGTCGGCCGCCGGCGCTCCTCGTCGTCCCGCGCCGGGACGATCAAGGCGAGCGACGGGCTCCTCTTCGAGACCGAGTCGTCGCTACCAGTACATGCAGATCGTGGAGCGCGCCGACGGCTCGCGCGACGCTGCGGCTGAACGAGGGCGTCGGCCGTCCACTCCGTCTGGTGCCCGGACACGGTCCTCACCGGTGGCTACTGGGACACGTTTCTGCTCGTGCCGCCGCTCCTCGACCGGCCGGTCGAGCGCATGCTCGATCATCGGGAACGCCGGCGGCACCGTCGCGCGCGCCTACGGCGAGCTCTACCCCGACGTCGAGATCGACGGGGTCGAGATCGACCCGGAGGTGAGCGAGGCCGGCGCGCCGCTGGCTCGGGCTCGACGACAACCCGCGCCTGCAACGTGATCACCGCGGACGGCCGGCCGTTCCTCGAGCTCACGGACCAGACCTACGACATCGTCGTCGTCGACGCCTACCGTCAGCCGTACATGCCCTTCTACCTGGCGACGCGGGAGTTCTTCGCGGCCGTGCGCAAGCAGCTGCGCCCCGGCGGGGTCGTCGCCCTGAACGTCGCCAGACGTACCCGGGGACGAAAGGCTCTCCGAGGCGATCGGGAGCACGCTCCTCGCGGAGTTCCCGTCCGGCTGGCGCTGGCAGCCGCTCCGCTTCAACGAGCTCATGCTCGGCTTCGACACGCGAGGTGAGCCGGGACGAGCTGCTCGAGCGCGTCGGCGGCGCCCCCGCCGCGGTGGCTCCGCTCGTCCCGCTCTTCCAGGAGGGACTCGAGCCGGTGCTGCCCGGCGAGCGGCCGCTCACGGACGACCGGGCGCCCGTCGAGTGGCTGACGGACCGCATGATCATCGACTTCGTCGCCCGCGGGGGCGAGCTCGACGAGGACTACCTGCCGACGCGACCGTAGCGGCGGGCCAGCGGACCGGCCGCCAGCGCGCCGAGAATTGCGCCCGCGGCGAGGAGCTGAACCGAGGCCGGGAGTCCGCCGGAGCGGTGCCAGCCGCGGACACGATGGCTGGGGAAGAGCTTGCGCCCGCCCGGGCGCGGAAAGGGGAGGACGTGCTCGACGTCCGGCACCGACGCCCCGACGGCGCCGACCACGGCCGGGTCGAGGGGACCGCGGGAGGCGGCGAGGAGCATGAGGCCGGCGAAGCCGCTCAGCGTCTCGAACCACCGCGAGGCGACGTCCTGGTGCGGGACCGCGTCCCCGGCGGCGTGAGCGAGGAGCCCGAGGGAGAGCGCGCGCCCGCGCGAGCCGGCGAGCGCCCCGGCGAGGCCGCCCGTGGCGACGTGGAGCGAGACGATCATCCTGTGAAGGATTGCAGCCGCGCCGTCGTTTACCATTCGGGAACTGTGGGTCGGGCAGTGGGAGTCCTGGGAGCTCTGCTCGTCGCGCTCCTCGCGGCGACGCCGGCCGCTGCGCAGGTGCCCACCATCGCGTCCGGCGTGACCGTGGCCGGGATCGACGTCGGTGGCCTCACCGAGGCGGAGGCCCGCGCCAAGGTCCAGGCCTTCTTCGGCCAGCGGATGACGCTCGCGATCGGCGGCGCAACGCTCAGGGTCCCGCCGGCGAACTTCGGCGCCCGCGCGCGCGTCGCACGGGCGGTCGACTCCGCGCAGGCCGCCGCGCCGGGCACCGCGCTCAGGCTCCCGGTCCAGATCGCCGACTGGAAGCTCCGCGCCTGGATCAAGCGGCGGGCGAAGATCTTCGACCGCGCGGCCGTCTCGGCGCGCGCCCGGCTCGTCGGCGGCGTCCCGCGCCTGACCAAGGCCAGGCGCGGGCGGGCGATCAATCGGGCGCACACGCGCGTCCGCCTCATGGGCGCGCTGCGCAACCACCGGCGCGACGGGGTCGTCGTCCCCGTCAAGGCGATCCGCCCTGCGGTGACCGCGACCCGCTTCGGCCCGGCGATCGTGATCCGCCGCGGCTCGAAGCGGCTGACGCTCTACCGGAGCGCGGGCGCCGGCCCGATGCGGGCCGTGCGCGTGTTCGGGGTCGCGACCGGCATGCCCGCCTACCCGACGCCGCTCGGGAGCTTCACGATCGTGCGCATGGCGCGGCACCCGTGGTGGTACCCGCCGTCGAGCGACTGGGCCAAGGGCGCGAAGCCGATCCCGCCGGGCCCCGGCAACCCGCTCGGCACTCGCTGGATGGGCCTGAGCGTCGGAGGGGTCGGCATCCACGGCACGCCGAACGCCGCCTCGATCGGCTACTCCGCCTCGCACGGCTGCATTCGCATGCGCATCTCGGAGGCAGAGTGGCTCTTCGCGCGCGTCCGCCTGGGCACGCCGGTCTTCATCGTCGGCTCGTAGGCGGCCCTCGCCCCGGAGACCCGCCGGTAGACTGGATCGCGGTTCATGGCGCGCCGCGTGAAGCTCATCCTGCAGGCGGCGGCCGTCCTCGTGGTCGTCCTCCTCGTCGTGCTCCTCGGCTGGAAGGTGACCGAGCAGGCGGAGGGCCGCGGCCTCGACGACGCCCTCGAGCGCGGGGAGCGTCCGCACCCGCCAGCGCTCGTCTTCGACTCCCTCGACGGCGAGGAGCAGATCCGGCTCTCCGACTACCGCGGCCGGGCGGTGGTCCTCAACTTCTGGGCCTCCTGGTGCGAGCCGTGCAAGGACGAGGCGCCGCTCCTCGAGGAAGCCTGGCAGAGCTATCGCGACGAGGGGCTCGTCGTCCTCGGCATCGACGCGCAGGATTTCCGCACCGACGCCCGCCGCTTCGCCGACCGCTACGGGATGACGTATCCGATCGCGTTCGACGGCCACGGCTCGAGCCTCGGCCGCTTCGGCGTCACCGGCTTCCCCGAGACGTGGTTCCTCGGCCGCGACGGGCGGCTGGTCGGGGAGCACATCGTGGGGCCGGTCGAGCGCGACCAGCTCGAGGAGAACGTCAGGGCCGCGCTCGACACGCCGGCCGGATGAGCCGCGCGCTCGCGCTCGCGGCCGCTCTCGTCGCGCTCGCCGCGGCGTCGTGCGGCGGGGACGACGAGCAGCCGACGCTCGCCCAGCTCGAGAAGAAGTTCATCTGCCCGACCTGCCAGACGACGCTCGAGCTGTCGAATGCGCCCGTGGCCGAGCGGATGCGGGACTTCATCCGACAGCGGCTCGCCGCGGGCGACTCGGAGCAGGAGATCGAGGACGCGCTCGTCGCGCAGTTCGGCGAGGCGGTCCTCGCCTCGCCGCCGAAGGAAGGCTTCAACCTGCTCGTGTGGGTGCTCCCCCTCGTCGGCGGTGCGGTTGCCGTCGCCGCCGTGGCGCTCGCGCTCAGGCGCTGGAGCCGCACGAGACCGCCCGCGGAGCCGGCGCCCGCGGGCGCTCCGGCGCTCGACCCCGACCTCGAGCGCAGGGTCGACGACGAGCTGCGCCGCTTCGACGGCTGAGGCCGATGGAGGCGAAGATCCCGCTCGCGTTCCTCGCCGGCCTCGCATCCTTCGCGACGCCGTGCGTGCTGCCGCTCGTCCCCGGCTACCTCGCGGTGGTCTCCGGCCAGGAGGTCGGTGCGGGCGGGCGGCGGGTCGTGCTCGCGAGCCTTCCCTTCGTCGCGGGCTTCACCGCTGTCTTCGTGGCCCTCGGGGCCGCCGCCGCGGCGGCAGGCGGGCTCTTCGGCGAGAACCGGGAGCTGCTGCTCGCCGTCGCCGGCCTCTTCGTCGTCGTCCTCGGCTTCGCCATGATGGGCCTCCTGCCCCTCCCGTGGCTCGACCGCCTCGCCGCGCCCGGCCTCGTCGAGGGCGCGCGCGGCACCGGCTCGGCCGCCCTCCTCGGCGGGGCGTTCGGGCTCTGCGCGGCGCCGTGCGTCGGTCCCGTGCTCGCCGGCATCCTCGCCCTCGCGGGCGAGGGACAGACGGTGGCCCAGGGGACGCTGCTCCTGCTCGTCTACTCGGCCGGCCTCGCGCTCCCGTTCCTGGCCGTCGGCGTCGGCTTCGACCGCGCCATGGGCGCGTTTCGCTGGCTCCGCGACCACTACCCCGTGTTCCGCGTCGTCGCGGGCTCGCTCCTCGTCGCGCTCGGCCTCCTCCTCTTCTTCGACCGCTTCTGGTGGCTGCGCGTGGCCGTGAACCGCGTCTTCGAGTTCTTCGGGATCGGCGTGTGAGGATCAGGGAGGCGCGACCGGAGGACGGCCCTGCGCTGGGCGGCCTGCTGGCCGAGCTGGGCTACCCGGACGAGAGCGCCGCGGTCGCCGCGCGGGCCCGGGCCTTGGTCGGAGATCCGGCCTCGTTCCTCCTTGTCGCCGAAGACGACGACGGTCTCGCCGGTCTGGCCTCCGGGACGCGCATGCCTCTCCTCCATGAGGAGGGAGGCTGGTGCCGCCTCCCCGCGCTCGTCGTCGCGAAGCGCTGCCGCCGGACGGGCGTCGGACGGTCACTCGTGGAGGAGGCCGAGTCCCGGGCCCGCGCCGCCGGGTGCCGCTACCTCGAGGTGACGAGCGGCGAGCGGCCTGAGCGCGAGGCCGCGCACTCGTTCTACCGCACCGTCGGCCTGGTCGAGGTCTCCCGGCGCTACCTCAAGCAGCTCTGACCGCGTCCAGCCCGAAGAGCTTGTGCTCCACACGCACAAAGCCCTCGCCTCTCGGCCGACCTCCTGCGGTGGAGGGACGAGGTCGCGGATGAGGGCTGATCGCCTTGTGCGCGTGGAACACGAGCGAAGCATCTCCGCCCGGGGCCGAACCCTCACGGCTCCCGGAGAACGGGAGGCGGGAGCTCCGGGAAGCGGCCGCGGGCCGTCTCCAGCGAGGCGAGCAGGGCCGCGACGTCGAGCTCGCGGTGGGAGGGCACGTACCGCCCGAGGCGCCTGTGCGCCTTCTCCAGCTGGCGCTCGCAGCCGACCTCGTTGCCGCGGCCAGCCTGATACCAGGCCACAGCCACGTGGACGAGCCCTGGAAGAAGTCACGCTCCGGCTCGCCGGCGGCGCGCCAGGCGTCCTCCAGCACCTCGTGCGCGTCGTAGTAGCGGCCGGGGCGGATCAGCTCGAGCCCGCGCGCGAGCTCGGCGTCGCGCTCAGAGGGCGATCTTTACCTCGCCGTCCTCGACGACCACCTCGTAGGTCTCCAACTTGAGCGCCCTGTCGAACTCGTTCTCGCCCGTCCTCACGTCGTACTGCCAGCCGTGCCAGGGGCAGGCGAGGACACAGCCTTCCAGCGTGCCCCGACCGAGCGGGCCTCCCATGTGCAGGCACTCGCTCTGGGTCGCGTAGTAGCCGTCGTCGCAGTGGAAGAGCGCCAGCTCCCGGTCGCCGACCATGACGACGCGCGCGGCGCCGGGCGGCAGCTCGTCGGCGCGCGCGACGGTGTGCAGCTGGCCGACGGGCATGGCGGCAACGCTAGCAGAGCCCTTTCCTGATGCCGCATCGGAGTGGTAGGCTCCGCGCGTGGCGACGATCCTGCTCGTTGGGGTCGACCTGTTCTTTCGAGGGAAGCTCGACGTGCTCCTGGGCGAGAGCCACCGGCTGACGACGGCCGACAGCATCGACCCGCCCGACCTCGTGATCTGCGACCTTGCCCGCGTGGAGGCGGACGAGGTCGCCGACACGTACCCCGACGTCCCCATCCTCGGTTTCACGAACCACACGGACACGGCCGGGCTCCGGGCCGCCCAGACGGCCGGGCTCGACAAGGTGGTCGCCCGCTCGGCGCTCTCCGAGCGGGCTGCGCAGCTGGTCGACGAGCTCGTTACGTAGACTGGCGGCGTGACGTACATCATCGCCGAGCCCTGCATTGACATCCAGGACAGGTCGTGTGTGGACGTCTGTCCGGTCGACTGCATCCACGAGTCCGACCGGATGCTCGTGATCGATCCCGAGGAGTGCATCGACTGCGGGGCGTGTGAGCCCGAGTGCCCTGTCGAGGCCATCTTTCCGGAGGACGCGCTCCCCGAGAAGTGGGAGCCGTTCGTCAAGATCAACTACGCCTACGGCGAGGGCATGGACGTCGTCAACCAGCTCGCGCAGTCCTACGCGGAGGAGTACGACGTCCAGAACCCTCCGCTCGACGAGCGCTAGCACACCGGGAGGAGCCGCGTTGGCCACCGAGGCCCAGGAAGCCCAGCGCGACGCGTTCGCCGAAAGGCTCTTCGGAGCAGCGCTCGGCGCCTACGAGCTCATGACCGTTCACCTGGGCGACCGGTTGGGCTACTACCGGGCGCTCGCCGAGGGGGGAGAGCTGGCTTCGGGGGAGCTCTCCGCGGCGACCGGCACCGACGAGCGCTACACGCGCGAGTGGCTCGAGCAGCAGGCCGTCGCCGGGATCCTCGAGGTCGACGACGCGTCGGCTGAGCCCGGCGCGCGCCGCTACCGGCTTCCGGAAGGGCACGTCGAGGTGCTCGTCGACCGCGAGTCGCTCGCGCACGTCACGCCCATGGCCCGCTTCGGCATGTCGTTCGCGCAGACGCTGCCGGCGATCGAGGACGCGTTCCGCACCGGGGGCGGTGTCCCCTGGGACGCGTTCGGCGAGCTCGGGCGGCACGCCCAGGGCGACGCCAACCGCCCGCTCTTCGCGAACCTCCTCGGCTCCGAGTGGCTGCCCGCGATCGACGACGTGCACGAGCGGCTCCTCGCCGACCCGCCCGCGCGGGTCGCCGACATCGCCTGCGGCGCGGGCTGGTCGAGCATCGCGATCGCCCGCGCCTATCCGAACGCGGTCGTGGACGGCTACGACCTCGACGAGGGGTCCGTCGAGCTGGCGCGCGAGAACGTCGCCGGGACCGAGGTCGGCGACCGCGTGAGCATCCACCTCCGCGACGCCGGCGACCAGGAGCTCGCCGGCTCGTACGAGCTCGTGACCGTGTTCGAGGCCATCCACGACATGTCCAGGCCGGTCGAAGTGCTGCGCGCGCTCCGCGGCCTCGTGGCCGAGGGCGGCGCCGTCATCGTCATGGACGAGCGCGTCGCGGACACGTTCACGGCGCCGGGAGACGAGGTCGAGCGGCTCATGTACACGTACAGCGTCCTCTGCTGCCTCCCGGTCGGCCTGGCCGACACGCCCTCCGCCGGGACGGGCACGGTCATGCGGGCGGACACGCTGCGCGCCTACGCGACCGAGGCCGGCTTCGCCGAGGTCGAGGTGCTCCCGATCGAGCACGAGATCTTCCGCTTCTACCGGCTGCACGGCTAGCGCCCCTCGGCCGCGGCCGGCTAGCCCTGGCCGAGCGTGGCCCAGACCTCGAGCTTCGCGCGGACACGCGCGGCGACCTCGTCGGTGAACTCCGTCGTGGAGGCGTGGCCGCCCAGGTCGGCGGTGCGCGTGCCGGCCGACACCGCCTCGAGCGCCGCCTCGCGGATCGCCCGCCCCGCCGTCCGCGGCTCCTCGTCGTCGATGTGGGAGAGGAGGGCGGCCCCGGCGAGGATCATGGCCAGCGGATTCGCGACGTCTTTCCCCGTGAGCGCGGGAGCCGTGCCGTGCGCCGCCTCGGCCATGAGCGCGCGTGGGGTGTAGTCGTCGTTGAAGGCGACGAGCAGCGACTCCGAGCCCGCGATCGAGCCGAAGAGGGGGAGCACGAGGTCGGAGAGGATGTCGCCGTCGCGGTTGAGCGCCGGGATGACCAGCGGCTCCCCTGCGGCGCTGATCAGGAGCGCGAAGGTGGCGTCGATCAGCTGCGGCTCGTAGTCGACCTCGGGATGCCGCCGGGCGGCGGCGTCCATCTCCTCCTTCAGCATCCCCTCGTAGACCGGAGAGACCGTGTACTTCGGCCCGCCGAAGACCTTCGCCTTCGTCCGCTCGGCGTGGCGGAAGGAGAACTCGGCGACGGCGCGGCAGATGCGCCGCTCGATCCGCTCGGTGCGGAAGGCGACCTCGTCCTCCCCGGAGCCTTCGCGCCACTCCTCCGCCCCGTAGGCGTCCCCGACCGCCATGCGCACGACGGAGATGGGAAAGTGCGCGCCGCCGATCGGCACGACGCCGGGGATGCGACGGCCGGTGCGGACGATCACGTGGCCGCCGATCTCCTCGCGCAAGATCCGGTTCGGGCTGCCGACGTCGTCGGCGCCCTCCGGCGTGATCGTCGCCGCCTTCAGCCCGAGCCCGTGCTCCCGGATCGCCCTCGCTGCGTCGTGCACGACCGCGTTCCCGGTTGCCCGCCGCGACTCCAGGGAGAGGTCGTAGCGGGGCAGGTCGAGCTGGAGACCGGTGACGTCGGAGGCGAGCACGCGCAGAGCCTCCTCGAGCAGCTCCTGGCCCGTGTCGTCCCCTTCGAGGACGACGATCGTCCGCGTGTCCATCGCGGCGGAAGTGTAGTGATCGGCTTGACGGGGAATTGAAAGCAACTGGTAAGGTTCCGGCCGCCACCGGCGCAGAGGAGAAAGGGGCTTCCCACTGGCCGAAGTCACGTTCGACCGCGTAAGCAAGATCTACCCGGACGGCACGAAGGCGGTCTCCGAGCTCGCCATCGAGATCGAGGACGGCGAGTTCATGGTCTTCGTCGGACCGTCCGGCTGCGGGAAGACGACGGCGCTGCGAATGGTCGCCGGCCTCGAGGAGATCACCGAGGGCGTCCTCCGCATCGGCGAGCGGGTCGTCAACCACGTCCCGTCGCGCGACCGCGATATCGCCATGGTCTTCCAGAGCTACGCGCTCTATCCGCACCTGAGCGTGTACGACAACATCGCGTTCGGGCTCAAGCTGCGGCGCGAGAAGAAGGACGTCATCGACCAGCGCGTCAACGACGCGGCCAGGGTTCTCGGCCTCGAGGGGTTCCTCAAGCGCAAGCCGCGAGCCCTCTCGGGCGGCCAGCGCCAGCGGGTGGCGATGGGGCGGGCGATCGTCCGCCAGCCGCAGGCCTTCCTCATGGACGAGCCGCTCTCGAATCTGGACGCGAAGCTGCGCGTGCAGATGCGGGCGGAGATCGCAAGCTTGCAGAACGACTTGGGCACGACGACCATCTACGTCACGCACGACCAGATCGAGGCGATGACCATGGGCGACCGGGTCGCCGTCATCCGTAAGGGCGAGCTCCAGCAGGTCGATGCGCCGCAGACCCTCTACGAGTACCCGGTGAACCTCTTCGTCGGGGGCTTCATCGGCAGCCCGGCGATGAACATGGTCGAGGCCACCCTCGAGCGCTCGAACGGCGGGATCGCAGCCCAGCTGGGGAGCCAGCGCCTCATGCTCGGCGAGGAGGCACTCGCGAGCCGACCCGCGCTCAAGGGGTACGTCGACCGCCCGCTCATCATCGGCATCAGGCCCGAAGACCTCGAAGACGCCGGCCTCGACCCGGATGCCCCGGCCGACCGCCGCCTCCGCGGCAAGGTCCAGCTGCGGGAGGCGCTCGGCGCGGAGATCATGGCCCACTTCGCGGTGGACGCCCGTCCGGCACTCACCGAGGACGTGCGGGAGCTCGCCCAGGATCTCGGGGACGAGCGAGTCGCCCTGGAAGCCGACGCCCCGACCGAGACGGTCATGGTCGGTCGCTTCGGTGCGCGCTCAACCGTACGCGAGGGCGAGAACGCCGAGGTCGTCGTCGACACGAACGCGCTGCACTTTTTCGACCCCGAGTCGGGGCTCGGGATCTACGACGAAGGCACAACGAAGGGAGAGTGATGAGTCGTCGCTTACTACTGCTGCTCAGCCTGGTCCTGATCCTCGTACCCCTAGCCGCGACGGGGTGCGGAGGTGACGACGACGACGGAGGCCAGGCGGCCGACACGGGTGCAGCAACCGAAGGCGGCGGGGGCGGCAGCGAAAACGTCTCCGGCTCGGTCTCGGTGATGGCGGTCTGGACCGGCCCCGAGCAGGAGTCGTTCCAGGCGGTCATCGACGGGTTCACCGAGCAGTATCCGAACGTCGACGTGAGCTACACGTCGGCCGGCGACCAGCTGCCGACGCAGCTTTCAACCGCGGTCGAGGGTGGTAACCCGCCCGACGTGGCCATGCTGCCGCAGCCGGGGCTCATGACCGACTTCGCCAATCAGGGTGCGCTGCAGTCACTCGACTTCGCCGCGACGGACATCGAGGACAACTTCGGCGAGTCCGTGATCGACCTCGGCACCGTCGACGGCACGCTCTACGGCTTCATCTTCAAGGCGGCCAACAAGTCCCTCGTCTGGTACAACGTCCCCGTCTACTCGGACGCCGGCGTCGAGCCCGCCGAGGACTGGGACACCTGGATCGCGGACGGCGACACGCTTCTCGCGTCGGGCGTCCCTGCCTACTCGATCGGCGGCGCGGACGGCTGGACGCTCACCGACCTCTTCGAGAACATCTACCTGCGGTCGGCCGGCCCGGACATGTACGACCAGCTGGCGACACACGAGATCCCCTGGACGGACCAGTCCGTCAAGGACGCGCTCGGGCTGATGGCCGACATCGTCGGGAACTCCGACAACATCGCCGACGGCACGCAGGGCGCCCTGCAGACCGACTTCCCGACCTCGGTGACGCAGGTCTACGCCGACCCGCCCAAGGCTGCGCAGGTGATGGAGGGCGACTTCGTCTCCGGCGTCATCACCGATTCGACCGACGCGCAGCCCAACGAGGGCTTCGCCGTCTTCCCGTTCCCGGCCATCGGGGACTCGGGGACGGTCGTCGTCGGCGGCGGCGACACCGCCGTCATGTTCAACGACTCGCCGGCCGCCGAGGCGTTCATCGAGTATCTGACGACGCCCGAGGCGGCGCAGATCTGGGCCGAGCGCGGCGGGTTCATCTCGCTGAACAAGAACCTGGATCCGAGCGTCTTCCCGGACGAGATCACGGCCGCGATCGCCAGCGCGCCCATCGAGGCCGAAGCATTCCGCTTCGACCTCTCCGATCTGCAGCCCGCCGAGTTCGGCGGCACGGTCGGTCAAGGCCTGTTCAAGGAGTTCCAGGACTTCCTGGCCAACCCGTCGGACATCGACGGGATCACCCAGCAGATGGAAGACGACGCCGCGGCGGCCTACGGCAACTAGCCAGCGACGATGAGCGGCGCGAGCCTATCGGCGGAGCCTCCGGTCCCGGAGGCTCCGCCCGAGCCCGGCGGCAGGTCGAGGTGGGCGAGCCACCACCTCATCACCCTGCTCTTCCTCGCGCCGGCCACGATCTTCCTCGGCCTCTGGATCATCTATCCGGCGGTCAGGACGATCATCCGGAGCTTCTTCGACCGCTCCGGCGACAACTTCATCTGGTTCGACAACTACCGGCGGCTCTTCACCGACGAGAACACCCAGACCGCCATCCTCAACAACCTGATCTGGGTCGCCGTCGTGCCCGCGCTCGTGACGGCGATCGGGCTCATCTTCGCGGTCATGACCGAGCGGGTGAGCTGGTCGGTCGCTTTCAAGACGGTCGTCTTCATGCCGATGGCGATCTCGCTGTTCGCGGCCGGGATCATCTGGCGGGCGGCGATGTACCCGCAGGACCCCGACCGCGGGGCCCTGAACGCGGCGATCGAGAGCGTGAAGGACGTCTTCAGCCCATCGGGCGTCCTGACGCAGGCCGAGCCGGCGACCGACGACATCAGCGGCACCACGCAGACCGGGCTGGTCCTGGACGAGCCCCTGTCGCCGGGCGGGAACCCGGCGCTCCTGGGTCTGACCGGCATCCGCGCCGCGGAGGTGCCGGCCGACGCCCAGCAGGCAGTCGTCCCGGAGCCCCTCCAGGGCGGGATCGTCGGCGTCGTCTGGCGGGACTTCAAGCCCGGCGGCGGGACGCCCGGCGAGGTCGAGTCCGACGAGGTCGGGCTCCCGGGCGTCACGCTCGAGCTCCGTGAGAGCGGCGGGGGCAGCGTCGCGACGACGACGAGCGCGGACGACGGCACCTTCGCCTTCGAGGACGTCGAGGACGGCGAGTACCTCGTCGCGGTCAGCTCGGAGACCTTCGCCGCGCCCTGGGGAGGGGTCGCCTGGCTCGGCGCCCAGCTGATCACCATCTCGATGATCATCTCCTACATCTGGATCTGGGCCGGGTTCGCGATGGTCGTGATCGCCGCCGGCCTCGCGTCGATCCCCCGCGACGTGCTCGAGGCGGCGCGCACCGACGGCGGCACCGAGTGGCAGGTGTTCCGCCGGGTCACCGTCCCGCTCCTCGCGCCCGTGCTCACCGTCGTGTTCATCACGATGCTGATCAACGTCCTCAAGGTGTTCGACATCGTCCTCTCGGTGGCGCCGGGCTCGGTGCAGCCGGACGCGACGGTGATCGCCCTGGAGATGTGGCGCCAGTCGTTCACCGCCGCCTCGAACTACGGCTTCGGCTCCGCGATCGCCGTGTTCCTCTTCATCCTCGTGATCCCGATCCTGCTCCTGAACGTTCGCCGCTTCAAGAGGGAGGTGTAGGCGCTCCGATGGCAACCGCCGCCGCAGAAGCGCGACCAGCGCCCGTCATCGAGGAGAAGCTCTCGACGAGGATCGTCCGCGTGCTCGGCAAGGCGCCGATCCACATCCTGCTCGTCGTCGTCGGCCTCTTCTGGCTGATCCCGACGATCGGCCTCTTCATCATCTCGCTGCTCGATCCCGCCGAGCTCGCGTCGAACGGCTGGTGGACGTTCCTGGTGAAGCCTTCCGACCTGACGCTCGACAACTACCGGGCCATCTTCGAGAACGATGCGATCACCTCGTCGCTCTGGACGACGCTCTGGATCGCGATCGGGGGGACGATCCTGCCAATCTTCGTCGCCGCCCTCGCGGGCTACGCGTTCGCGTGGCTCGACTTCCCCGGCCGCGACTGGCTCTTCATCCTCGTCATCGCCCTTTTGGTCGTGCCATTGCAGATGGCGCTGATCCCCATGTTCTCGCTCTACAACACCTTCGGGATCTTCGACACGATCCTCTCGATCGTGCTCTTCCATACGGCGTTCGGACTCCCGTTCGCCATCTTCCTCCTCCGGAACTTCTTCATCGGGATACCAAAGGAGCTGCTCGAGGCTGCCCGGATCGACGGAGCCTCCGAGATCCGCATCTTCCTGCGCCTGATCCTCCCGCTCGGGCTGCCCGGCCATCGCCTCGCTCGCCATCTTCCAGTTCCTCTGGGCCTGGAACGATCTGCTCGTGGCGCTGACGTTCGGGCGCGAGACGCAGCCGATCACGGTGGCGATCTTCTCCCAGCTCCGTCAGTTCGGCGCGAACATCGAGCTGATCGCGCCGGCCTCGTTCGTGTCACTGGCGATCCCGCTCCTCGTCTTCTTCGCCTTCCAGCGCTACTTCGTGCAGGGGCTGCTCGCGGGCTCCGTCAAGTAGCCTCGAAGTCGTGCCGGAAACGTGCGCAATCGTCGGCGGCGGCCTCGCCGGCTTCGTCGCGCATGCGACCCTTCGGAAAGGGGGCCTCCCCCCGGCCGAAATCGCCGTGTTCGGAACGGACTCCGACCCTGCGGCGGTCTGGCGGGTACGGGCGGCGGCGATCCGCCAACGGCGCATGCGCTCCGAGAGCGACGGCCACTGCGGGCCGACGACGCTTCCCCGGGCTCGCCGCGCGGGCCGCGCGCCGGCGCCGGAGCTCGTGCCGCTCGTCCAGTCAGCCTTCGACCGCTATCACCCGACCGTCAAGGAGTTCCTCGACCACGTCGCGGAGCTTGCGTGCGACGACCGGGTGGGACGAGAGCTTCCGGGCCGCCCGCATCCGATGCGTGCGCGCCGTCGAGGGCGGGTTCGAGCTCGACGGGCGGGGCGTCTTCCGCCACATCCTCCTGGCGCCCGGGCACCCGGGGCTCGCCTTCCCGGCCGAGCTCGAAGGCGATCCGCGCGCCGTTCACGCCTACCAGCCGCACGAGTACGCCGAGCGCCTGGAGGTCGTCGGGGCGGGCATGGCCGCCGCGACCGAGTGGCTGAACGCGCTCGCGGCGGGCTCCTCGGTCGTCTCGGTGCGGCGGCGCGAGCCGGAGCGGCGCCCGCTCAACCTCCCGCGCGAGCTCTTCACGCGGCGCGGCCTCGACGCGTATCACCGAACCGAGCCGGCCGAGCGGCTCGAGCTCCTCGCGGCGCTACGGCGTCCCGTCCTACCCGGTGGGGCGCACCTGGGACGGGCCGGTCGAGGAGGCCCGGCGGGAGGGACGCTTCGCGGTCGCCGCGGAGCCGAACGGGGCGGAGCAGGTGATCTGCGCGACCGGCTTCCTGCGCGGCTTCGCGCACGACGACCTTCTCGCCGGACTCGTCGCCGAGCACGGCCTCGACACCGCGCGAGGGCTGGATCGTGCTCGCCCCCGACTCGACCGTGCCGGCGCTCACGAACGGCGAGCGCACGCTCGCGCTCGCCGGCGCTCCCGCCCAGTGGGCCTTCCCGGCGGCCGACACGCTCGTGGGCGCGAAGTACGCGGCCCGCGGCTTCCTGCGAAGGGTGCAGGCGTGGCGTACACGCTGAGAGGCAGGCTCGACTCCCGGCTGCTGGCCTCGCTCGCGCCGCTCGTCGTGGCGTGCGTCCTCGCCCTCGGGCTCCGCGTCTGGTGGCCGGTCGAGCTCGCGGCGATCATGATCGCCGTCGGCGTCGCCCTCGACCTCGGCGTCTACCATCGGCTCATCGCCTACCAGCCCGCGTGGGCGGCGCTCCCGCTCGGTTTCCTGGAGCTCGGCATCGTCATGGGGCTCGCCATCCCGCTGAACGTGGACGCGCCGCTTCGGCCCGCGCTCGCCTTCTACTGGGGCTCGTGGCTCCTGACGCAGGCGCTCGGCCACGCGGTGCTTCCGCTCACCCGGCTCTCCTACGGGGACGACGGCGGCCAGCTCGGCCGGGTCGGCCCGGCGGTGGCGGTCACGGCTCTCGTAGTCCTCGGCGTCGCCGCCGGCGTCGCCTGGGCGACCCAGCCGCCCGTCGTCCGCCTCGCGGCCGGCGTCCACGACGGCCCGCTCGTCATCGACACGCCCCAGCGCCTGATCGGCGAGCCCGGCGCGGTCGTCCGCGGGGGCATCGTCGTCGCCGCCGACGACGTGACCGTCCGGGACGTGGCCGTCCTGGGCGGCGAGTACGGCATCGAGGTCGACGGAGCCGACCGCGTGCTGCTCGAACGCGTCAGCGTTCTCGGCGCCACGCTCGACGGCATCAACGTGCGCCGGAGCAGCGTCACGATCCGCGACTGCGCCGTCAGCGAGCCGACCGGCACGCACGCACAGGGCATCGACGTCTCCTTCGGCTTCGACCTCGACCCGTCGACGATCGAGGGCTGCACCGTCTCCGGCGGGATGGAGGGGATCGTCACCCACTTCGCGCACGTCCGCGTCCGCGACAACCGGGTCAGCGACACGAGCCTGCGTGGAATCACGCTCACGGAGATGTCGATGGGGGAGCGTCGAGGAGAACGAGGTCGAGAACGCGCTCGGCGTCGGCATCTTCTGCGGCGACTACTCCGAGTGCAGCATCGAGCGGAACTCGGTGGTGGGGACGAAGCCCGACCTGGCCTCCGGCGATCGTACCCGCATGGGCTTCGGCATCGTCTCGCACTCGGGGCGCACGCCGAGCTCGACCGCAACCGGCTGGAGGAGAACGCGCAGCCGGTGGGATCGTTCCTGAGCGCGACCGTCGAAGCCGGCTAGCGATCGGGTGCGACCCAGGGATTGGGGAACGGATGCCGGCAGCCGCCCCAGGAGTTCTCCGGGGACTAGTGCGGTCCGGTTTTCACTCCGCTTTTCGCGCCGGCGTCCGAGACTGCATTGACTTCGGGCAGGCGCGAAAGAGGCACCATTTTGCAAAGTAGATTTCTCCCAAGTAGAGTTCTGCGCGATCCGTAGTCCTTACTTTGCCGGGAGGAAAATCGTGGCTCGAAAGACCATTCTCGTTTGCGACAACTGCGGTGCCGAGGTCGGCGAGGGCAAGGGCGCGGCCCTGCGCGTGACCTATACCGACGCGCGCCGCGGCGCCAAGGCCGCCGATCTCTGCGACGACTGCGCGGGCTCGATGCCCGGTCGCCCGGCCGCCCGTCGCGGCCGCCGGCCGAAGTCGGCCGCGTAACCGCCTCCTCGCCATCCTCCCCCGGCGCCGGGCGTGCGGCCCGGCGCCGCGTCGGCCTCCGGCGCGGCGACTAGACTGAATCGGTGCCGCTGGCGTTGCTGGTTGGCCCGCGAACGCGGGCAAGGTCGCGCGGCTGCTCGATCGCTACCTGGAGTTCCTCGACCGCGAGCCCTTGCTCATCGTGCCGAACCGGGCGGACGTCGATCGCGTGGAGCGCGACCTGCTCGCGCGCCGGCCGGCGCTCCTCGGCGGCGGGATCGGGACCTTCGACGACCTCTTCAGCAGCATCGCACGGGGTCGGGCGCGAGCCGCGCGCGCGTCGTCGCCGACGCGCAGCGGACGCTCCTGCTCCGCCGCGCGCTCGCCGGCGCGAGCCTGAACGGGCTCGGCGCGTCGGCGCGCTTCGCCGGCTTCGCCGACTCGCTCCTCGGCGCGGTCGCCGAGCTCGAGTCGGGCTTCGTCGACCCGGGCGAGGTCGGACGGCGAGCTCGCGCTCGCTCTACGCCGCCTACCGGGACGAGCTCGACCGGCTCGAGCTCTGGGACCGCGAGCGGGTGCGCGGCGCGCGGCCGCGCGGGTCTCCATCCGAGCTCGGCGCCTGGGACGGCGAGCCGGTCTTCGCGTACGGGTTCGAGGACCTGACCGGCGCCGAATGGGAGCTGCTCGAGGCGCTCGCCGGCCGGGCCGAGGTGACCGTCTCGCTCCCGTACGAGCCGGGCCGGCCGGCGTTCGCCTCGCTCGCGCGCACCGCCGAGGATCTGCCCGCCTCGCCGGCGGGCCGGGTCGAGGAGCTGCCGCCGGCCTACGCCGAGATCGCGCACCCCGCGCTCGCGCACCTCGAGCGCGCGCTCTTCGCCGAGGGCGGGACGCCGGCGCCGCCCCCGCTCGACGGGGCGGTCCGCTTCCTCGAGGGCGCGGGCGCGCGCGGGGCGCTCGAGCTCGTCGCCGACGAGCTCCTCGCGCTCATCCGGGACGGGCACGCCGCCGGAGCGAGATCGGCATCGTCTGCCCCAGCGTCGAGCGGCTGCGCGGCGCCGCTCGAGACCGTGCTCGGCCGCTCGGCGTCCCGTATGCGATCGAGGGCGAGGTCCGGCTCGGGCCAGACGCCGTTCGGCCAGGCCCTGCTCGCCGCTGCTCCGTTCGCGTGGCAGTCGGCGGAGCCGCGGCGACCTCTTCGGCTTCCTCCGCTCGCCGTACTCGGGCCTCCCGCGCGCGTCCGCCGACTACCTCGAGGGCCGGCTCCGCGGCCGGGCCGTCCGCACCCGACGCGTCGACGAGCGTGTCGGGCGCGCTGCGCGGCCAGCCGCTGCCGGCGCTCGGCGAGGTGCGGGCGGCGGCCGCGCCAACCGAGGCCGTCCGCGAGCTCGCCCGGGCGATGCTCCGCGGGGCCCACGGGCTCGACGCGCCGCCGGCGGGGGAGGCGCTCGCGTCTCGACCTGCGCGCCCACGAGGCGGTCAGGCGCCTGCTCGAGGAGCTCGACGGCTGGAGCGGGCTCGGCGGCGAGCTCGCGCGAGGACGACGTCCTCGCGGCGCTCGAGCGGCTGCCGGTCCGGCCGCGGCGCGGCGGGCGAGGCCGGGCGCGTGCGCCGTCCTCGACCTCCTGCGCGCGCGCACCCGCCGCTTCGACGTCGTCTTCGTCCTCGGGCTCGAGGAGGGAAGCCTGCCGCGCCGCGCCGATGCCTCGCCGTTCCTCGACGACGACGCCCGGCGCGCGCTCGACGAGCGCGCGGCGCGCGGCTGCAGCGCCCGGACCCGGTCTCGCGCGAGCGCTACCTCTTCTACACCGCCTGCACGCGGCCGTCGCGGCGGCTCTACCTCGTCCGCGAGGCGGCGACCGACGAGGGCTCGCCCGCGCCAGGCGAGCCCGTTCTGGGACGAGGTGCGCGGCGCTCTTCGACCCCGAGGAGGTGCGCCGCTGGGCGACCCGGCGGCGGCCGCTCTCGGCGCTGACCTGGCCGCTCGACGAGGCGCCGACCGAGCGGGAGCGGCTGCGCGCGCTCGCCGCGCTCGCCGTCGGCGACGCGCGGCGGCCCGGGCGCTCGCGGCCGCGCGAACGGCTGGGAACGGCGGCTCGAGCGCGCCCGCTCGGCCTTCTCGCCGCCCGACCCGGCTGACGCACCGCCGTGCTCGAGGAGCCTGCGTGCCCGCGACAGCTTCAACGTCACCGAGCTCGAGGCGTTCGCCGACTGCTCCTCGGTCTGGTTCGTCGAGCGGCTCCTCTCGCCCCGCCCGATCGACGCGCGAGGTCGACGCGAGGCTGCGGGCTCGGTCGCGCACACGCGCTGCACAGGTTCTTCGCGGGCCTCGCCGAAGGAGGTCGGCGCCGAGCGCGTCGAGCGGCGCGCACTCGAGGACGCGCTCCGCTTCCTGCGGCAGTGCCTCGACGAGGCGCTCGGCGGCGTCCGCATGGAGCTGACCGAGCTGGAGCGGCGGGAGCTCGACCGGCCGCTCTGGCGCGACCTCGCGCGCGTTCGTCCAGGCGGAGGGCGAGTCGGAGACTGCCGCTCGTGCCGCGCCGCTTCGAGGTCTCGTTCGGCACGCGAGCGCTCGGCGCCCGAGCTGCAGCGCGGGCTCGACCTGGGCGGCTTCTCGCTCTCCGGGAAGATCGACCGGATCGACGTCGACCCGTTCGGCGCGCGCGGGATCGTCTAGGACTACAAGTCGGGCAAGACGGCCTTCTCCGCGCGCGAAGATCGACTCCGAGCTGCGGCTGCAGATCCCGCTCTACATGCTCGTCCTGCGCGACCTCGTCGGGCTCGAGCCGCTCGGCGGCGCTCTACCGGGCGCTCGCGGGCGAGCGGGAGGCCCGCGGGCTGCTCCGGGGACGGCGCGCGAGGACGGCTGCCCGGGTTCTCAGAAGAACGACTACCTCGACGAGGACGGCGTTCTGGGCGCAGGTCGACCGGGCCGCCGAGCACGGCCGGCGGGTTCGTCGAGCGGATCCGCGCCGGCGACGTGCGGCACGACCCGAAGGGCGAGCCGGCTGCCCCTCCTGGTGCGACCTCGGCCCGATGTGCCGGGTGAGGCGGCCAGTGAACGCGCCCAACCCGGAGCAGGCCGCGGCGATCGAGGCGACCGGGGTCGTCTTCGTCTCGCGCGGGCGCGGGCACCGGGAAGACGGCGGTGCTCGTCGAGCGGTTCGTGCGGGCCGTCTGCGAGCGGGGGCTCGACGTCGACTCGATCCTCGTGATCACGTACACGCGAGCGCGCCGCCGGCGAGCTGCGGACGCGGATCCGCGCCCGCCTCGCCGAGCGGGCCGCGCCGACCTCGCGCGCGAGCTCGACGGCGCCTGGATCTCGACGATCCACGGCTTCTGCCAGCGGCTGCTGCAGGCGTACCCGTTCGCGGCGGGCATCGACCCGCGCTTCCGCGTGCTCGACGACGCGCAGGCGCGAGTGCTCCGCGCGAGGCGTTCGAGAGCGCGCTCGCCGAGTTCTGCGCCGGCGGCGAGGCCGAGCGGCTCGGCCTGCTCGCGACGTACGGCGTGCGCGGGCTGCGGCGGATGCTCACCGGCGTCTACGAGACCCTGCGCGCCGCCGGCCGCGACCTCGACCTCGAGCTGGGCGAGCGACCCGGGCTCCCCGTCCGGATCGGCGCGCTGCCGCGAGTGCGCAGGCCTCCTCGCCGAGGACGAGGAGGCCGGCGAGACCGCGCGCGCCACGGCCCGCCTCGCGCTCGAGCTGCTCGAGCGACCGAACGCTGCCGGAGCGGCTGCTCGACCTCGGCGAGCTGAAGGCAAGAGGGGAGCGGGCGGCCGCCTACGAGGAGGCGCGCCGGGGCGTCGAGCAGGCGGCGCTCGACGAGCTTGCGGCGCGCGACCGCGACCTGCTCCAGGAGCTGCTCGACCGCTTCGGCGCCGCCTACGGGGAGGCGAAGGCGCGCGAGTCGGCGCTCGACTTCGAGGACCTCCAGCTCGCCGCGCGCGACCTGCTCCGCGACGACGCCGGAGTCCGCGAGCGCGAGAGCTGGCGCTTCCGCTCGATCATGGTCGACGAGTTCCAGGACACGAACCGGCTCCAGAGCGAGCTCGTCGACCTGCTCGCGGGGGCCGGACGAGAAGGAGCTCTTCTTCGTCGGCGACGAGTTCCAGTCGATCTACCGCTTCCGCCACGCGGACGTCGAGGTCTTCCGCGAGCGGCGCGAGCCGTCCGGCGGCTGCTGGCGCTGACGCAGCAACTACCGCTCCCGGCCGGAGGTGCTGGCCGCGGTCAACCACCTCTTCTCGACGGACTTCGGCGACGAGTTCCAGCCGCTCGAGGCCGCCGGCCGCGTTCCCCGACCCGGTGTTCGGCGCCCCCGTCGAGCTGCTCGTCACCGACAAGGCGAGCTACGCCGGAACGGCGACGCACTGGCGCCGGGCGGAGGCGCGGCACGTCGCCGCGCGCGTGCGCGAGCTCGTCGACGCGGGCGAGGCCACCGCCGGCGAGATCGTCCTCCTCTTCGCCGCGGGCACCGACGCCGAGCAGTACGAGGAAGAGCTGCGCAAGGCCGGCCTGCCGACCTACCGGGCCACCGGCCGGGGCTACTTCGGCCAGCAGCAGGTCGTCGACCTGCTCGCCTACCTCCGGCTGCTGCACAACCGCTACGACGACGAGGCGCTCCTCACCGTGCTCGCCTCGCCCTTCGTCGGCCTCTCGAACGACGCGCTCGTCCTCGTGCGTCGCGCCGCGCCGCAGGCGCCCGCTCTTCCTGCCGTTCGAGCGCGGGCTGCCGGGCGAGCTCTCGGAGGAGCGACCTGCGGCTCTGCCGGGCGTTCCGGCAGCGCTTCGAGCGGCTCGCGCGGCGTTGCCACGGCTCTCCGCTCGAGCGGCTCTGCGAGCGGATCGTCGCCGAGCACGACTACGACCTCGCCGTGCTCGCGCAGTGGGACGGCCGCCGCCGGTACGCGAACATGCGCAAGCTCGCGCGGCTCGCGCGCTCGTTCGAGGAGCTGCGCGGCCGCGACATCGAGGGCTTCGTCCGCTTCGTCGCGCGAGCAGGAGGCGGTCGGCGCCCGCGAGCTCGAGGCCGTCGCCGAGGAGGAGGGCGCCGACGCGGTGCGGCTGCTCACGATCCACGCCGCCAAGGGGCTCGAGTTCAAGGTCGTGATCGTCGCCGACGCGGGCCGCGACCGGACGCGCCCTCGCCGGACGAGATCCTCGTGCCTGCCGGACGGCCGCTTCGGCTTCCGCGTCGCCGACCCGGCCGACCGGCGACGCGGCGGCCGCGCGTTCGCCTACGAGCAGGTGAGGGAGGCGCGAGCAGCGAGGAGGAGCGCGCGGAGCGGCTGCGCCTCTACTACGTCGCGATGACCCGCGCGATCGACCGGCTGATCGTCTCGGGCTCGATCGACCCGCGGAGGACGGCCGACCAGGCGACGCCGATCGGCTGGGTGCTCGCCCGGCTCGAGGCGACAGGAGCTGGACGCCGCCGGCGGAGGGCCCGGTCGAGCTCGTGCGCGACGGGGCGCGCCTGCTCGTCCGCGTCGACCGGCACCGGCCGGAGGACGTGGCCCCGCGCCGGCTGTGTCCGAGGCCGAGGCCGCGGCGGAGGACGAGGGCCAGCTCGCGCTCTTCGCCGGCCGAGGAGGTCGCCGCCCCTGCCGCCGCCCGCGCCGCGCCTGCCCGAGCTCGTGCCGCCGCCGCCGCCGCCGCTCCACCGCGTGCGCCGGCTCTCGTTCACGGCGCTCGCGCTCTTCGAGCGCTGCTCGTACCGCTACTACGCGGAGCGGGTCGCCGGGATGCGTGCCGAGGACGCCCACGGAACGGTGCCCGGGCCAGCGGGCTCGCCGCGACCGAGGTCGGGGACGCCGTCCACAGGCTGCTCGAGGCGGTCGACCTCGCGGCTCCCGCCGTTCCCGACGTCGAGCCGCGTCCGCGGCTGGTATCCGGCCGTCAAGCGACGAGGAGCTCGAGCGGATCCGGCGCCTTCGTCGCCTCCTACTGCGAGCTCCGCCGCTCGCGCGCGCGGGTCGCGGCGCTCGACGGCGCCGTCGGCCGGAGCGGCACTTCGCCTTCGAGCACGACGGCGTCCTCCTGCACGGCTGCCTCGACGTCGTCTGGAGCGACGGGCGCGCGGGCGCTCGTGCTCGACTACAAGACGAACACGCTCGGCGAGGGGTCGCCGGAGGAGATCGTCGACGCCGACTACCGCCTGCAGCGGCTCGTCTACGCGCTCGCGTGCTTCCGGGCCGGGGCGGAGGAGGTCGAGGTCGTCTACCACTTCCTCGAGCGGCCGGACGCGGTCGTCTCGACCACGTTCGCGCCGGGCAGACGTGCCCGAGCTCGAGGCCGAGCTCTCCGCGGCGATCGCCCGCATCGACGAGGGCGTGTTCCGGCCGACGCCGAGCGAGTTCGACTGCGCGGGCTGCCCGGCGCTCGACCTCGTCTGCGCCGGGCCGCGCCTTCTCTCCGTCCAGGTGCCGGCCGAGTACGCGGAGGTGTAGCGTGGCGCTCGCGGCGCCGCGCAGCTACGTCCGCGAGGCGCGGCGGCGGGTCGGGCCGAGGCGGGAGCGGATCCGGCCGATCGTCGACCGGCTCGCCGCCGCGCACCCGGACGCGACGATCGCGCTCCGCTTCCGCGACCCGCTCGAGCTGCTCGTCTCGGTGATGCTCTCGGCGCAGACGACCGACGTGAACGTCAACCGCGTCACCGAGCGTCTCTTCGTCAAGTACCGGCGGCCCGAGGACTACCTCGCCGTCCCGCTGGAGGAGCTCGAGGCCGACATTCGCCCCGACCGGGACTACCGGCAGAAGGCGAAGAACCTGCGCGGCGCGATGCGGATGCTGCTCGAGGAGTTCGACGGCGAGGTGCCGGCGCGCCTCGAGGAGCTCGTCCGGCTCCCGGGCGTCGGCCGCAAGACGGCGAACGTCGTCGCCGCCGAGCGCGGCGCGACGCAGGGCATCGTCGTCGACACCCACGTCCGCCGGCTCTCGCAGCGCCTCGGCCTCACGCGGCAACGAGGATCCCGTGAAGATCGAGCGCGACCTCATGCGCCTCGTCCCGCGCGCCGACTGGGCCCGCTTCCCGCACCTCCTCATCTGGCACGGCCGCCGCGTCTGCAACGCCCGCCGCCCGCGCTGCGAGGAGTGCGTCCTGATCGACCTCTGCCCGTCGAGCCGCGTCTAGCCGGCAGGCTTCGTCCGAGGCGGCCGGCACGAGGGCGCGGCCGGGGCGACCGGACTAACGAGGGGCGACGGCGACGAGGAGGCCGCCGTCCTCGTCGTAGGCGGGGAAGAAGTCGGCGCGGACGACCTTCTTCACGCCGGCGCGCGTGCGGAGCGTCAGCATCTGGTCGAAGCGGCGCACCCCGTACTCGAGTGCGAGCGCCGCCGGAGTGGGGCCGTTCTCCTCGGGCTCGAAGAGAGCCTCCATCACCTCGTGGCCGAGCAGATCGGCCTCCCGGTAGCCGGTCAGCTCGAAGAACCCCTGGCCGGTCGCGATGACCCTGCCCTCGTTGTTGCAGACGACGAACCCGGTGCCGGGCGCCGGGTAGTAGTCGTCCATGATCTCGAACAGGAAGCCGAAGCCGCAGCTGGTGCACGCGACCGGCCGGCCGGTCAGGCCCTCGAGGCCGTCGTCGTCGATCGACCGCCGCCGGCAGTTCGGGCAGATGAAGTAGGGCATGGAAAAACGCTAGCTGCGGGGCGCGGCGAGCGCGTCGAGGAGCTTGCCGTGCTCGGTGGCCAGCCAGCGCTCGGAGTCGAGCGCGGCCATGCAGCCCGAGCCGGCGGCGGTCACCGCCTGGCGGTAGACGCCGTCCTGGACGTCGCCCGCGGCGAAGATGCCTGGGATGTTGGTCTCCGTCGACTTGCCCTTCGTGATCAGGTAGCCGCTCTCAGGGTCCGTCTCCAGCTGGCCCTTGAAGAGCTGTGTGTTCGGGTCGTGACCGATGGCGACGAAGAGCCCGTCCGCCGGGAGCTCCGTCCGCTCGTCCGTCTTGACGTTCCGGACGACGACGCCCGTGACGACGTTGTCGCCGACGACCTCCTCGACCACGGAGTCGAGCACGAACTCGATCTTCTCGGTCGCGCGGGCGCGGTCGACCATGATCGGCGAGGCCCGGAAGACGTCCCGCCGGTGGACGACCGTCACCTTCGAGGCGAACTTCGCCAGGAACGTGGCCTCCTCCATCGCCGAGTCGCCGCCGCCGACGATCACGACTTCCTTCTCGCGGAAGAAAGCGGCGTCGCAGACGGCGCAGTATGAGACCCCGCGGCCCTGGAGCGATCGCTCCGAGGGCAGCCCGAGCTGGCGGGCGTTGGCACCCGTCGCCACGATCACGGTCTCGGCGCGGTGCTCGTCGTCCCCAACCCAGACCCGGAAGGGCCGCTCGGAGAAGTCGACCTTCGTCACGTCGTCCGTGACGAACTCCGCGCCGAAGCGCTCGGCCTGCCTGCGGAACTCCTGCATCATCTCCGGCCCCAGCACGCCGTCCGGATAGCCGGGGTAGTTCTCGACGTCGCTCGTGATCATGAGCTGGCCGCCCCAGTTCACCCCCTCAATCACCAAGGGATGCATGTTCGCCCGCGCGGCATAAAGAGCGGCGGTGTATCCCGCCGCTGCCCCGCCGATCACGATGACTTCGCGCACGTCGCTCGAGTTCACTCGGTCCACCTTGCTCGGATTTCTTTCACTGCCTGAATAAACGAACGGTGTCGGGCCTGTGTTCCATTGTGTAGCTTCTGGGCTCGAAGGGGAAACGTACAAGGGACGACCGATGGCACGAACCGTCACCTGGGACGAGCTTCGCGACCTGGCGGGCTTCGAGGCCGAGAACGGGTGTGCGATCAGCGTCTATCTCGACCTAGATCCCAGCCAGGTTCCCGCGGCGGGCGACGCGCACGCGCGCCTGAACTCGCTGCTGGACGGGGCCGCGAAGGCGAACGGCGCGCGTGAGCTCACCCACCAGCAGCGCCTGGCGCTCCGCGACGATCTCGAGCGGATCCGCCGATATTTCGAGGCGGATTTCGAGCGCGACGGGGCGCACGGCCTCGCCATCTTCTGCGCCGGGCTCGACAACGTCTGGCGGCCCCTGCCCCTCACGGAGGTCGTGCCCGACCGGATCAAGGTCGGCGGACTTCTCTACCTGGCGCCGCTCGTCCCACTCGTCGGCCGCGGCGAGGGGGCTATCGTCGTCGTCGCCGGTCGCGAGCAGGGGCGCTTCTTCCGGCTGCGGGCGGGGCGGCTCGAGGACCTGGCCGACTACTACGAGGAGCAGCCGAGACGCCACGACCAGGGCGGCTGGGCGCAGGCGCGCCTCCAGCGTCATGTGGACGAGCAGGCCCACGAGCACCTGAAGCGGGTCGCTGACGAGCTCGACCGCTTCGTCCGCCGACTCGACCGGCCACAGGTGGTGGTGGTCGCCGGCGAGGAGACGTGGGCCGAGCTCGACGGGATGCTCTCCCAGGAGACGCGTTCGGTGGTCGCAGGGGTCGCGCACGCCGAGGCGCACGCGCCGCCTCCCGAGCTCCTCGCCGTCGCCGAGCCCGTCCTCGAGCGCTGGTGGGCGAGGAAGGAGACCGAGGTCGTCGACCGCTGGAAGGACGAGTACGGGCGGGACGGGCGGGCCTCGGCCGGCTGGACGCGGACGCTCGAAGCCGCCTCGGACGCGCGCGTCGAGCTCCTCCTCTTCCGGGACGGCGTGAACCACGGCGCCAGGCGTTGCCCGGCCTGCGGCCGGCTCTCGGTAGACGCGGCGAAGTGCCCGCTCGACGGCACGAGGCTCGAGGAGTCGGCCGACGGCCTCGACCTCGCCGTCCACCAGACGCTGGCCCACGGCGGGCGCGTGTGGGCGGTGCGCCATCGCGACGACCTCGACGCCGCCGGCGGGATCGGCGCGCTCCTGCGCTTCTAGGAGACCTGGGCGCCGGCCTGTTCCGGCTCGGCGACCTGGCTCGCCGACCGCTCCTCCGCCTCGGCCGCCGGCAGCTCGAAGAAGAAGGTCGAGCCCTCGCCTTCCCGAGAGGCGACCCAGATCCGTCCGCCCATGCGGCGCACGAGCTCGCGGCAGATATAGAGGCCGAGCCCCGTCCCGCCGACGCCGCGGGTCAGGTTCGGGTCGAGCCGGAAGAACTTCTCGAAGATGCGCTCCTGCTCGCGCGGCGGGATGCCGAGGCCCTCGTCCCGGACCGCGAAGAGCACGCGCCCCTCGTGAGGCCAGAGCGAGACGTGGACGCGCCCGCCCGCCGGCGAGTACTTGACGGCGTTCTCGACGAGGTTGGAGAGCACCTGGCGAAGCATGTCCGGGTCGGCTGCCACCGCCGGCAGGTCGCTGCCGGCCACGAGATCGATGCGGACGTCCGTCGACGTGTGTGCGCGGGCGGCCTCCACCACCTGGTGCGCGAGTGCGCCCGGGTCGCAGTGCTCGACGGCGAAGGCGAAGGTTCCCGAATCGAGCCGGCTGGCCGCCAGCACCTGGTCGACGATCCGCGCGAGGCGGTCCGACTCGCCGGCGATGACGGCGAGGAGCCGCCGGCGATGGTCGTCGTCGAGCTCGACGTCCTGGCGGCGCAGGGTCATGGCGGCGCCGTAGACGGCGGCGAGGGGCGTGCGCAGCTCGTGGGAGACGGTGGCGACGAACTCGTTCTTCAGCTTCTCGATCCCGCGCTCCTCGGTCAGGTCGCGCAGGGCGTACACGGTCCCGTCCGGGAAGCGGACGGCCGAGATGGAGATCCAGAGCTCGCGGTCGCCGAGGTCGAGCGGCAGCGTCTCCGCATTCCTCGCCGCGTACGCGGGAGCGGAGGTGACGGGGACGAGCGGCTCGATCGCAGCCCAGCCGGGGAGGACGTCCTGGGGGCGGCGGGCCAGGACGTCGTCGGCGGCGAGGCCCGTGATCGCGGCGATCGCGGGGTTCCAGAGCCGGATCGCGCCGGTGCCGTCCACGAAGAAGACGCCGTCGCCGATGTGCGCGAGGACCCGCGCCGCGCGCTCACGCTCGTCCCGCACCTCCTCTTGGAGGCGGGCCCGCTCCAGCACGTCGCCGGCCTCGTTCGCGATCAGCCCGGCGACGGCGACCGCGACGCTGTCGAAGCGCCGCGGCGCGGCGACGGCGTAGAACGTGAGCGTCCCGACCGGGTTCCCCTCATGGCGGATCGGCACGACGAGCGCCGTCCGCGCACCGACCGCGTGCGCGAGCTGCATCTTCAGGCGCCGCTCGCCGGCGACGTCGTCGACGACGACCGGCTTGCCCTCGGCCAGGAGGCGCTGGTTGAACTCGTCCGTGACCTCGACCTCGAAGCTCTGCCACAGCTCCTCGGGGATCCCGCTCGCGGCCTCGGCACGGAGCAGCCGATGCTCGGAGTCGTAGAGGAGGAGCACGGCGGCGTCGGCCCCGACCGCCGGCGCGGCCGTCTCGAGGATGTCGCCCCCGATGCGCTCGACCGGGCCGGTTCGCGAGCTCAGCCGCGCGATCGCCCCGAGCACCTCGAGCTCGTGGATCCGCTGCGTGCGGGAGATGCCCCGGCGCAGGCTCTCGCGCCCACGCCGAGTGGCGAGCGCCACCCAGACCGCGGTGGCGAGCGTGGCGGCGGCGATCGAAAGGGCGATGAAGGGCGTCGAGTCGACGACCCAGCGCCCCGTGATTCCCATCACGAAGATGAAGAGCTGCTGGACGGAGGAGGCGACGAGCAGGAGCCCGGCCGAGAGGGTCAGCGCCGCGCCGGGGAAGCGGCGCTCCCGCCACCACGCGCGCAGGAGCAGCAGGCCGAGGCCGAGCAGCGCCAGACCGAGCCACAGAAAAAACCAGCTGAACTCCACGGAACCGTCCTCCCCGCGAGTATAGGAAGCGACGCGCATCGCACGTGACACCACCGGGGGTCTTCAGCGGCGCTACGGTCCCGGCGGGGCTAGGCGGCGTCGACGGCGCGGGGCAGCTCGGCCAGCTCGACCGCCTCGCCTTCGACCTGCTCGGACTCGGCGGCCCGCTCGAGCTTGGCTTCGAACCGGGAGAGCCGGCGCTCGGACTCCGTGTACTTCGTCTGGGCGTTACCGAGGTGCTTGCCGACCACGTCGAAGTCGGCCTTGAAGCGGGTGAAGTCCCGGTTCAGGTCGGCGACGTAAGCCATCACCTCGCGCGCGTGCTCCTCGATCTGCAGTCCCTTGAGGCCCTGGACGAGGACGAGGAGGTAGGCGTGGAAGGTGGAGGGCGAGACGGGAATGACCCTGCGCTGCTGCGCGTAGGCGAGCGGGTTCGCGTCGCCGCCGATGCGGTTGCAGACGAGCTCGTAGTACACGGCCTCGGCAGGGAGGTACATGAAGGCGAACTCGTAGGTGCCCTCGTCGGGGCGGATGTACTTCTCCGCGATCGCGTCGACGTGCCCCTTGACGTCGCGTGCGAACGCCTTGGCGTGGGACTCACGGGTCACGTCGTCCGCGGCCTCGACGAAGCGCTGGAAGTTGTCGAGCGGGAACTTCGCGTCCACCGGGACGAGCGCGTCGTCGAGCCGGATGATCGCGTCCACCCGCTCGCCGCCGCGGAAGCCGTACTGGAGCTCGAACCGCGCCGCCGGGAGGATGTCGCCGAGCAGACTGGCGAGGAGTTGCTCGCCGACGCCGCCCCGGGCCTTCGGCGGTCGCAGCATCTGCTCGAAGCGCTGGAAGTCCTTCGCGCGCTCGTTCATCTGCGCCGTCGCCTCGTCGACCTTGCCGAGGCGCTCGTGGATCCTGGCCGAGGTCTCGGTCATGCCCGCGAGGCGCCGGTCGACCTTGACGTCCATCTGCCCGAGCCGGCGGTCGACCTTCGTGTCGAGCTCGCCGAAGCGACGGTCCATCGTCTCGGTCATCCCCGCGAGGCGCCGGTCGATCTCCGCGTTTCGGCCCGTGAGCTGGTCGGCGCTCTCCGCCCGCAGGCCTCCGAGCTCCGTCCGGAGGACGCGGACCAGCCAGAGCGCGCCCGCGGCGAGCGCGGCGGCGACGAGGACGAGGATGACGACGGTCCCGATCATGGGCCGACGAACACTGGGGCGGCGTCGGACGGAGCGGCCGAAACCCCCCTTTAAAGCGCCAAATCCGGCGAGCCCGAGGGCTTACCGGATCTGGCAGTCGCCAGCCTACCGAGGGCCGGCGAGCCGGGTCAAGCCGGACGTCGCGGAAGTGTCCGCAAAGAGCACGCTTTTTCGGTACAACCCTCCCGTGCGCCGCCCCGTCACCGTCGCCTGCGCCCAGGTCGAGCCGGTCGTCCTCGACCTCGAGGCCTCGCTCGAGCGCCTGGCCGTGCGCACGGCCGAGGCGGCGGGCGACGGGGCGGGCCTGGTCGTCTTCCCCGAGGCTTACCTCCCCGCCTACCCGTCGTCGGTCTGGGCGAAGCACCTGGCCGGCTGGGCCGACCCCGCGCGCGAAGGCGGCGTTCGCGCTCCTGGCCGGGCAGTCGGTGGAGATCCCCGGCGCCGGCCGCCGACCGGCTCGGCGAGATCGCGCGCGAGCACGGCGTCTGGCTCGTCACCGGCGTGACCGAGACCGACCCCGAGCGGCCCGGCACGCTCTACAACACCCTCCTCTACCACGACCCCGAGGGCGCGCTCGCGCTCCACCACCGCAAGCTCGTCCCCACGAACCACGAGCGGCTCGTCTGGGGCCAGGGCGACGGGCGCGGCCTGCGCGCGATCGAGACGGGCTTCGGCCGGCTCGGCGGGCTCGATCTGCTGGGAGAACTACATGCCCCTCGCCCGCTTCTCCCTCTACGAGTCGGGGCGTGGAGATCTACGTCGCCTCGACCGCCGACGACGGCGACGCCTGGCAGGCGACGCTCGTCCACATCGCGCGCGAGTCGCCGCGCCTTCGTGGTCGCGCCGTGCCACTTCCAGCGCGCCGCCGCCTACCCGGACGACTTCCCGCTCGCGCCGAGCCATCGAGGGCGTCGAGGCGATCGGGCGCGGGGGCAGCGCGATCCTGGGTCCCGACGGCGCCTACCTCGCCGGGCCGCTCTACGACGAGGAGGGGATCCTCTACGCAGAGCTCGATCCCGCGCGCCTCCTCGAGGAGCGGCAGCGCTTCGACCCGGCCGGCCACTACCACCGGCCGGACGTCTTCAGGCTCGAAGTGGACGCCCCGTCCGGCGGATGACGCAGGCGCGCGCCTCTCTGTCGCCGCGCGGCGACTTCCCCGTGCTGGAGGAGGTCACCTACCTGAACACGGGCTCGATCGGGCTCGAGCCGCTGCCCGTCCGGCACGCGGCGGAGGAGCTCGGCGGCCAGATCGCCGGGCGGGGGACGGTCGGGTTCGACGACGAGACCGAGAAGCGGGTCGGGGACATCCCGCGCGCGGCCGCCGCCCGGCTCCTCGGAGCGAGCCCGGACGACGTCGCCATCGTCACGCACGCGACCGAGGCGCTCTGCCAGGTGGCCTGGTGGCTGCGGCCCGGGGAGGGGGAGAACGTCGTCTCGGCCGACCTCGAGTTCCCGAGCGTCACGTACCCATGGCTGCGGGTGGCGCGCGAGACCGGCGTCGAGGTGAGGCTCGCGCCCGCGCTCCGCGAGCCGGCCTCGTTCTCGCTCGACACGATCGCCGACGCGGTGGACGAGCGCACTGCGGTCATCTGCGTGAGCCACGTCCAGTACGCGACCGGGCACCGCCTCGATCCCGGCGGGCTCGCGGAGCTCGCCCGCTCGGTCGGGGCCACGTTCGTCCTCGACGCGACGCAGTCGGCCGGTGTCGTCCCGCTCGACGCGCCGGCGCTCGGAGCCGACGTCGTCGTGACGGCCGGGTACAAGTGGCTCTGCTCGGCGCCCGGCGCGGGCATCTGCTACCTGCGCCCGGAGGTCTGGCAGCGCCTCGACCCGCTGTTCGTCGGCTGGAAGTCCACCGAGGACGCGATCGCCTTCGACGCGACGACGATCCCCCTCGCCCCCGCGGCGCGCCGGCTCGAGTACTCGACGCCCGCCTACGCCGCCGGCGCCGCGCTGACCGCCGCCGTCGACTACCTGCTCGACCTCGGCGTCGCGAACGTCCTCGCCCACGACCTCGCGCTCGCGGGGGAGCTCCGGGAGGGGTTGGAGTCGCTGGGGGCCGAGGTGCTGACGCCGCGCGAGGACGACCGCCGGGCCGGCATCGTCATCGCCCGCTTCGCGGGGCACGAGGCACCGGAGCTGGCCGCCGCCCTCGCCGAGGCCGGCGTGATCGTCTCGCCCCGGCTGGGCGCGGTGCGCTTCTCCGTCCACCACTTCAACGACTCCTCCGACGTCGAGCGCGCGTTGGCGGCGCTCGCGGGGATCGTGTGACGACCCGCGTCCCCTTCGAGCCGGAGATCAGGCTCGTCGTCACCGAGGCGGCTCGCTGCGGCGCCGGCCGCCCGCTCGAGGCCTGACCGCCGCCGTGCCGCGACGGCTCGGAGAGGTGCCTGCGCCGCTGCTCGTCGTCGGCGCCGCCTTCTCCGTCCAGTTCGGCGCCGCGCTCGCGACGAAGGCCTTCGACGACGTCGGCCCGCTCGGGTTCGTCTGGCTCCGCGTCGGGTTCGCGGCGCTGCTCCTGCTCGGTCTGAACGCGCGCGCCCTGCGCGCGGCCGGGCGGCGGCCGGTCCGCTGGGTGATCGCGGCTGGCGTCGCCGTCGCAATCATGAACGCCTGCTTCTACCAGGCGATCGACCGGATCCCGCTCGGGCTGGCGACGACGGTCGAGTTCCTCGGCCCGCTCGCGGTGGCGGTGATCGGCTCGCGCCGCGCCGTCGACTTCCTCTGGGTCGCGCTGGCGGGAACCGGCGTGGCGCTGCTCGGCAGCCCCGGGGTCGAGCTCGACCCCGCGGGCCTCGCCTTCGCCTTCGGAGCCGCCGCCGGCTGGGCCTCCTACATCCTCATCGCCAAGAGCATGCTCGGGGACTGGTCGGTCGGCACCGGGCTCTCGTTGACGCTCCTCGTTGCCGCGGTCCTGCTCGCGCCCTTCGGCCTCGCCTCGGGCGGATCGGACCTGGCCGACGGGCGCGTGCTCGCGCTCGGGCTCGCGGTCGCGGTGCTCGGGTCGATGCTGCCGTTCGCGCTCGAGCTGGCCGCGCTCCATCAGCTCTCGGCGGCGACCTTCGGCATCCTCCTCAGCCTGGAGCCGGCCGTCGCCTCTCTCGCCGGGGCGCTCGTGCTCGCCCAGGTGCCGACCGGTGTCGAGGCCCTGGCGGTCGTCCTGGTCATCGCCGCCTCCGCCGGCGCGAGCCTGGGCGCGCGCCGCATTGTCCCTCCCGAGGTCTAGCCGTACGCTACGCGCGTGGAGTGGGCGGCGTACTTCGACGGGCGCACGGAGACGATGCCGCCGGCCTGGACGCGCCGGCTCGAGGAGGAGCTGCTCGCCGACCAGGTGGAGCGCTGCTACGAGCGCTCCCCGCTCTGGCGGCGCAAGCTGGCCGAGGGCGGCGTCCGGCCCGAGCACGTGCTGGGCGCCGAGGACCTGCGCCGCATCCCGTTCACGACCAAGGAGGAGCTGCGAGCCTCGCAGGAGGCCGAGCCGCCGCTCGGGGACTTCGCCTGCGTCGACCCGGTCGACGTCGTCCGCGTGCACCTGACCTCCGGGACGACCGGGAAGCCGCTCGCGCTCGGCTACACGACCGAGGACCTGCTGACGTCCTCGCGGATCGGCGCCCGCTCCTTCTGGGCGGCCGGGGCGAGGCCCGACGACACCCTCCTCCACTGCCTCGGCTACGGCTTCTACACCGGCGGCCTGGTCGACCACCAGTCGCTCGAGGCGACGGGCGCGACCATGGTGCCGGTGGGGCTCGGCCAGACCGCGCGCCTCCTCGAGCTCTGGGCCGACCTGCGCCCGACCGCGCTCTTCTCGACGCTCACGTACCCGCTCTACCTCGCCGAGGCGGCGCAGGAGGCCGGGCTGGAGCCGGGCCGGCTCGGCCTGCGGAAGCTGATCGTCGCCGGGGAGCCGGGCGGCCAGCTCGCCGGGACGCGGCAGCGGCTCGAGAGCCTCTGGGACGCGACCATGCGAGACACGTACGGGCTGTCGGAGGTCTGGGGGACCTCGCTGCCGAGTGCGAGGAGCGCGCCGGCCTCCACTTCTCCGGCCAGGACGGCGTCCTCGTGGAGCTGATCGACCCCGCATCGGGCGACGTCCTCGAGCTCGAGCCCGGGGCGACCGGGGAGCTCGTCTACACGCACCTCGCGCGCGAGGCCTCGCCCGTGCTCCGCTTCCGCTCGCGCGACCTGGCCGAGATCCTCGGCGTCGAGTGCCCCTGCGGGCGGACCGGCTTCCGCTTCCGGGTGGCGGGACGCACCGACGACATGTTCCGGGTGCGGGGCGTGAACGTGTTCCCGAGCGCCGTCGAGGAGCTGCTCCGCGAGCGCGGGCTCGACCGCTTCGCCATCGTCCTCGAGCGCTTCCCGGTGGAGCCGCCCGTCGAGGTGCTGGTCGAGGGCGTGGGCGGCCGGGAGGCGGAGCTCGTGCAGGCGGTCAAGCAGCGGCTCGGGTTCGCGTGCACCGTCCGCGCGGTCGCGCTCCCGCGCACCGAGGCGAAGTCGAAGCGGCTCTACCGGCTCTACGAGGGAGACGAGCGGCCATGACGGTGAGCGCTGCCCGCGAGGGCGCCGCCGTCTGGATCCGCTGGTCGCGGCCCGAGCGGCTGAACGCCTGGGACGGGGAAACGCTCTCGGCGCTCGGGGGTGCCCTCGCCCGCGCGGGCGAGAGCGACGCGCGCGCGATCGTCCTCCACGGGGAGGGCGGGGCCTTCTCCTCGGGCGACGACCTGCGCGAGACGGCGGAGCTGACGCCGGAGGAGTGGGCGGCGGCGCTCGCCGGCTTCAACCGGCTGACGCGCGAGGTCGTCGGCGCCCCGCAGCCCGTGATCGCGGCCGTGGACGGGGTCTGCGTCGGCGGCGCCTGCGAGCTGGCCGCCGCCTGCGACGTGCGCGTCGCGAGCCCCGCCTCCCGCTTCGGCTGCCCGGAGGTCGCGATCGGCCTCTCGATCTCGAACGGCTTCAGCCTGCTCGCGCCGCGCGCGGCCCGGCGGCTCGTTCTCACCGGCGAGCTCGTCGACGCCGCGGAGGCGCGGAAGCTCGGCCTGGTGGACGTCGTCGCGGAGGACGTGGAGGTCGAGGCCCGGCGCCTCGTCGACCGCATCGCGGCGCTCGCGCCGCTCGCGGTCGCCGGCTCGAAGCGGCTCCTGGACGCGGCGGCCCGCGAGGCGCTCGAGCGAGCGCTCGACCGCGAGGCGGCGGTCTGCGAGCAGCTCTTCGAGACAGCGGACGCCCGCGAGGGCCTGGCCGCGCTTCCTGGAGAAACGGGAGCCGAGGTTCCGCGGGGCCTAGGTCAGCCGGCCGGGGGCGCCAGCGAGATCGACCCGTCCTCGGCGATCGTCCAGAACGGGTTGTGGGCGACCTCCCAGGGATGGCCGTCGGGGTCGTGGAAGACGCCCGAGTAGCCGCCCCAGAACGTCGGCGCGCCCGCGCGGGCGATCGTGCCGCCGGCGCGCTCGGCCTCGGCGAGCACGGCGTCCACCTCCGCGGGCGAGCGGACGTTGTGCGCCGGCGTGATCCCGCCCCAGCCGCCGCGTGTCCTCGACGACCGCAGTCCTCGGCGAGCTGACCGCGGCCCCAGAGCCCGAGCACCATCCCGCCGGCCTGGAAGAAGACGACGTCGTCGGCCGGCTGGCTCCCGCGCCAGCCGAGCGCCTCGTAGAACGCCTTCGCGCGGGCGAGGTCGGCGACGCCGAGGGTGACGAGGCTCAGACGCTGCTCCATGGAGGCGAGCCTAGCACGAACAGATGTTCCCGGCGGAAGTCCCCTGGTCGGTTTCACCCGGAAGCTGCACCGGCGTCGCGCGACCCACTCGAGCGCGCCGTCTCGGTGGCCTCGAGCAGGTCGCGGACGCGCACCTGCTCGGTCAGCAGCCGGCGGAAACGCTCCGGCTCGGTCGGCCACGTACGTGCGGCAGAGCTCCCGTCCGGCCGAATAGGTGAAGATGTGCGTTCGCTGGGTCGGCTCGGTGACGAAGCGGATCACGTGCGCCGCCCACTCGGGCGCCTCGAGGCCCCAGCGCTCGAGATACGCGTGGGCTTCGGCCTCGCTCGCTCCGGCTTCGTGGAGCATCAAGGCCGCGTCGACCCAGGCTCTCTCGCACGGCTCGTGCGCCCGCCTGACCGCCAGGGCGTGCGCGAGATCGAGCTCGACGCCTGCGTCGTGGACGACTGCTTCGAGCGCAGCGGCGCCGTCACCGTCGAGCAGCACTTCCGGCGCGAGCTTCGCAATCCCTTCGGTCACGAGGGCTTGCGGCGTGGGCGCGAGCACCAGCGTCTCCTCGAGCAGCCCGCGGCCGTGCACGAGCAGCTGCTCCTTGCAGCAGCGCTCGGCGTGGTGTCCCGGATACGTCTCGTGGAGCGCGAGGACGAGCAGCTCGATGGCCGAAAGCGGCAGGTCGACGTTGACGGCGATCCGGCTGCGCAGACCGCCGAGATAGTCGCACGACGCCAGCCACGGCTTGTCGCGGACGATCTCGAGCACGAGTCGCTCGCCGTCCGGCAGGTCGACGAGCCTGCGCGTCCTCGCCCGCGCTTCCTCGATGACCGCCGCCAGGATCCGCTCGACGTGCTCGGCAGGAACGAGCATCGAGTCTTCCCAGCGCTCGTACCGCTCGGCCAGCGGTCCCTCGCCGGGGAGCAGCTCGGCGAGCCGCTCGTGTGCGGTCGTGAAGACGGATTCGTCGGTGTAGGCCGGCCGGACGCCGTAGCAGCCCTCGACCTCGTCGGCGTACGAACGGGACTCGCCTGCGAGGCCGCCCGTGTATGCGCGCAGGCCGGCCACCTGGTCGCGCAGCCATCCGTCCTCGAGCTCGTCGAGCAGTGCCTCCGCGGCGGAGACGAGCTTCGGCGGGTCGACCGGGGGCTCCGCGTCGACCTCGGCCGCGAGCTCCTGAGGGCCGTAGTACGCGTCGACGACGCCTTCGGCGTGCCGGCCGGCTCGGAGCCCCAGCCGGAGGTAGCGCTCCACCGTGGACGAGCTCACGGCGCAAGCCTACGGCGGGAATCGGGCCTCCTCAAGTCTCGTCGACGGCGAACAGATGTTCTATGCTGGCCGGTGGGCGTTCTACGCTCGACGTCCCTCCATGCACGCGTTCTTCGGCAGCGGCGGGCGGTTGGCCGCCTCGCTACCCGGCTACGAGCCCCGGGCCGGCCAGGCCGCGCTCGCACAGGAGGTCGCCGACGCGCTCGAGCGGGGCGAGCACCTCCTCGCCGAGGCGGGCACGGGGATCGGGAAGAGTCTCGCCTACCTGATCCCGGCGCTCGAGTCCGGGCGGCGGGTCGTCGTCGCCACGGCGACGAAGGCGCTGCAGGAGCAGCTTCTGACCAAGGACGTCCCGGCGGCGGCGGCCGCACTGGGGCGCGAGGTCGACGTCGCCGTCCTCAAGGGGCGGCAGAACTACCTCTGCCGGAAGGGCCTGCACATGCTGGCGCTGCCGCTCTTCCGAAGCGCCGAGGACGCGGCGGAGTACGAGCGCCTGCAGGACTGGATCGAGACGACGGAGACCGGCGACCGCGCCGAGCTCGCCTTCGAGCCGCGGCCGACGCTCTGGGCCGAGGTCGCCGTCGGCCCCGACCGCTGCGCCGGCCGGCGCTGCCCCTTCCTCGCGACCTGCTTCTCCGAGCAGGCGCGGGCCCGGGCCCAGGACGCCGAGCTCGTGATCGCCAACCATGCGCTCTACTTCGCCGACCTGGCGCTTCGCGCGCGGACGGGGGACGGCGCCGGCGTCCTCCCGGAGCACGACGCCGTCGTCTTCGACGAGGCGCACCGGCTGGAGGAGAGCGCCGCCGCCTGGTTCGGCGGGCGCGTCTCCCAGGGCGGCCTCCGCCAGCTCCTGCGGGACGTCGAGCGCGGCTGCCGCGAGGCAGGCGCAGCCGTCCCGGCGCGGGCGCTCGACGCGATCGACCGACGCGGGGAAGAGCTCCTCGCCGGGCTCGACCCGGGGCGCGGCCGGCGGCGGCTCACCCCGGCCGACGCAGAGGCGGCCTCGGTTCCCGCCGCGGCGCTCGCCGCCGCGCTTCTCCAGCTGGCCGAGGCGCTGCGCGGCCGAAACGAGGACCTCGACCTGCTCGCGCGCCGCTCGCTCGCGACCGTCGACGACCTCGGAGCGTGCCTCGCCGTCGACGACGAGGACACCGTCTCGTGGGCCGAGCAAGGCGCCCTCGCCTGGGCGCCCGTGGACGTCTCAGAGGTGCTGCGCGAGTCTCTCTGGGAGCGCGAGGCCGTCTCCGTCCTCGTCTCGGCGACGCTCGAGCCGCGGTTCCTGCGGACGCGCCTCGGCCTCGACGAGGCGCGCGAGGTCTCGCTCCCGTCGCCCTACGACTACCGCGAGCAGGCGCTCCTCTACGTCCCGCGCGCATTCCCGGAGCCCCGCTCGGCCGGGTACGACGAGCGAGTCGCGGACGAGGTGCTCGCCCTGTGCCGGCTCTCCGAGGGCCGCGCGCTCGTCCTGACGACGTCCTACCGCCAGCTCGAACGGCTCGCCGACCGGGTGGCGCCGCGGATCCCGTATCCGGTGCTCGTCCAGGGCGAGGCTCCGCGGGAGCGTCTGCTCGAGCGCTTCAGGGACGAGGTCGACTCGGTGCTGATCGCGACGCAGACGTTCTGGCAGGGCGTCGACGTGCAGGGCGAGTCGCTCTCGCTCCTCGTCATCGACAAGCTCCCCTTCGCCGCGCCGAGCGACCCCCTGGTCGAGGCGCGCTGCGAGCGGATCGCGAAGGCGGGCGGGGACTGGTTCGCGGAGTACGCCGTGCCCACGGCCGTCCTCCAGCTCCGCCAGGGCTTCGGCCGTCTGATTCGCGGACACGCCGACCGCGGTGTCGTCGCGATCCTCGACCCGCGCCTGCGCACGCGCGGCTACGGCCGTCGCTTCCTCGAGGCCCTCCCGCCGGCGCCGCTCGCGGGCGATCTCGACGCTGTTGCAGGCTTCCTGGGCGCGAGGCAGCGGGCGACCGCCTGATACCTTTGATACCCGCGTGGCCAAGAAGGATCGAGTCCCGACACCGCCGAAGCGGCAGGTCCAGGCGCCCAAGGCGTACAAGCCGGAAGGGAACCCGCGCCGGACGCGGATCATCTTCATCGCCCTCGTCGCGGCGGTGGTGATCGCCGTCGCCGCCGTGGGGATCGGCTTCGCCATGAGCGGCGGCGGCGGCGGCGAGCCGGCAGCCGGGCCGACGCAGCAGGGCGACTGCACGCGCGAGACGTTCGACGCCCTCGAGGCACGCCACGTGCAGAAGCTTCCGAGCGGCTACGGGTACAACTCGATCCCGGCGACGAGCGGTCTTCACAACCCCGTGCCGGCCATCTGGAACCTCTACGACCAGCCGGTACCGCAAATCAGCTACGTCCACAACCTCGAGCACGGCGGCGTCGTCGTCCAGTACGGGAGCGGGGTCTCGCCGGAGGACGTCGCCTCCCTCGCGAGCTGGTACCAGCAGGATTCCCGCGGCCTGATCGTGGCGCCGCTCGACCCCGACATGGAGGACGAGGACCCGGCGCTCTCGGACACGATCGTCGCGCGTCTCCTGGACGCACCAGCTCCGCTGCGGCTCGTTCGACGAGGCCGCGCTCGACGACTTCATCGACGACTACCGGGGCCCGCAGGGCGACAACCCCGAGAAGTTCGACCTCGACCAGTTACAACAAGGCTCGAACTGATCCCCGCGCCGGGGTGGCGGAACGGTAGACGCGGGGCTAAAACCCTCTGCCCGAAAGGGCGTGTGAGTTCGAATCTCACCCCCGGCACTCGACGCGGCGCCTCCCTGCGTGCCTGTCCATTCGTTCAGGAACGGCGATTTGCCCTTGGCAGCCGGGCCGAGAACGTCCATCCTAGAAGGCCCAGCACTCTGCGCCGGTGGGAACCGGCGTGTCCGGAGGGAGCGAGAAGATGACGGGAAGGCGGGGAGCACGGGCGGTCGCGGGCGTCCTGGCGGCGGCGATCGCGCTCGCGGGGGTGGCCATTGTCCCGGCTGCGGGAGGCAACCCGGACGCGCCTCCGACCGGCGAGTGCCCGCCGATCCTGCCGCTCGCCCAGGTCACGGTCGGGATGAAGGGGACGGCGTACTCGGTCACGCGCGGCCGCTCGCCGGTGCCGATCCCCGTCGAGGTCCTCGGGACGCTCCGAAACGCGGTCGGCCCCGGCCGCGACATCATGGTCGTCGAGCTCTCCGGCTCCGCCGTCACGGCGGCGGGAGGGCTCTGGGCCGGCGCGTCGGGCTCCCCGGTCTACTTTCGCACGGGCGGCGCCGACCGCTTCGCCGGCGCGCTCGCGTACGAACTCGCCTCGGGCGGCTCGACGCTCGCGGGCGTGACCCCGGCCGAGGACATGGACGACCTGCTCACGGTCGGCGCGGACGCGAGGGCCTCGACGACGGTGAAGGTGCCGCGGGCGCTCGCGACCCGCATGGCCGCGGCCGCCGGCCTCCCGGTCGCCCAGACGGCAGTGATGCAGCGCCTGAAGACGCCGCTCTCGGCCTCCGGCCTCACCGACCGCGGGCTGCGCCGCCTGCAGGCGGCCGTCGACCGCCAGGGCCTGCCGTTCGTGACGTATATGGGCTCTTCGGCGTCGAACAACCCGCCTTCGCCGACGAGCGGGCTCCGGGCCGGTGACTCCTTCGCGGCGGCCATGTCTCTCGGAGATGTGACCGTGGCGGGCATCGGCACGACCGCGCTCGTCTGCGGCGGGAAGGCGGTCGCCTTCGGGCACCCCTTCAACTGGACGGGCGACACGACGATGGCGATCAGGGCGGCGGACACGATCACGATCGTCAAGGACCCGATCCAAGGCAGCTACAAGCTCGCCAACATCGGCGAGAGCCTCGGGACGCTGACGCAGGACCGCCTGGCCGGCATCGTCGGCGTTCTGGGCGAGGCCCCCGAGGGCTCTCCGGTCACCTCCACCGTCACCGACCTCGACCTGAACCGGACGCGCAGCGGGCAGAGCGAGGCGATCTTCCCCGACTTCCTGCCCTTCCTCGCGTTCGAGCACCTCTTCCAGAACGTCGACGTGACGATCGACCGGATCGGCGGCGGCAGCTCGGCGGTCGACTACACGATCCGCGGCACCCGGAGCGGGGGCCGGGCCTGGCGCCTGACCCGCTCGACCCGCTACGCGTCGGTCGACGACATCTCCTTCGACTCCGTGCGTCGAGCTCGCGTCCACCGCGGAGACCCTCCAGGGCTATGAGGGGGAGGACGTCGAGGTGACGAGCATCGAGGTGCCGAGGCTCGACGTGAAGAAGGCCTTCGAGCGGTACCGGATCACGCGTCTACTCGTCTGGAACGGCTCCCGCTACGTCAGGCGCGACTACGCGGCGGCGAGGCCCGGCGGGCGCGTGCGCCTGCGGGTGGTCCTGGACCGGGTGCGCGCCTCCGGGACGAAGACCGTGAACCTGTCCCTTCGCGTTCCCGCGAACGCGAAGCAGAGCGGCTACATCGAAGTGCTCGGCGGCGGCTCGACCGCCGCCGACGTGCCGTGCTTCATCGTCGAGGACGAGTGCGTCGACGACACGAGCCTGACGTTCACGCAAGCTCCTGCAGGGCCTTCAAGAACCAGCCGCCCGGCGACGCGGTCGTCGCCAAGCTCCGGCTCGGCAGCCAAAGCCGCCATGCGCAGGCAGGTGAAGGTCCAGGCAGGACGCGGTCGTCGGCGGTCGCGTGGCGATCGGCTTCCTGCTCCTCCGCTAGCGCGACCGAGACCCGGGCAGAATCAGGCCGATGATCCTCCTCGGCGGGATCCTGCTCGCGATCTTCGTCGTTCCGGCGCCCTGGAACATCCCGCTCGTGACTCGCTGCGGCCGTGGTCGAGGTCGCGGAGACCGGCTTCTGGCTCTGGTACACGCGGCGCCGCCGGGTGCAGGTGGGGGCGGAGACGCTCGTCGGGGGAGTCGGCGCGCGTCGTCACCCCGTGCCTGCCGGAGGGCCAGGTGCGCATCGAGGGCGAGCTCTGGAGCGCCCGCTGCGACGCCGGGCGCCGCCGCCGGCGAGGAGGTCAGGGTCATCGCGCTCGAAGACCTCACGCTCGTGGTCGAGCCGGCGGCGTAGACTCGGCCGGTGATCGTCCGGGAGGCCCTCGTCGCCGACCCGCTGGTCCTGGCCGCCGGGGCGACGGCACGGGAGGTGGCGGCGGTGCTCGCGCGCCCGAACGTCGCCCACGTGCTCGTCGCCGACGGCGAGCGGCTCGTCGGCACGGTCGGGGAGCAGGCGATCGTCGCCGCCGTCGCCGAGGGCCGTGACCTGCGCGGGCTGACGGCCGGCGACCTCGCCGACCCGGACGTGCCCACCGTCGGCCCGGAAACACCGCTCGAGGAGGCGATCGTGCTTATGGGCGAGCGCGGCCTCGAGCGCGTCGCCGTCGTCGAGGACGGCCGTCTGCTCGGCGTCCTCCCGCGCGAGCCCGTCGTCCGCCGCCTGGCCGAGGACGAGCCGCCTTCGCCCCCGGAGGACGAGCCCTAGGCGCTAGCAGCAGGCATGGGCACCGGGCGGCGCCGGCCCCTCGGCGCGGGCCGGCAGGCGCGAGGCCTCGAGCGCGGCGCCGTGCAGGAGGTCGTGCTCGCTGACCTCGAGCTCGGCGAGCCCGTAGCGGGCGAGCGTCTCGGCGACGACGAGACCGCCCGCGACGATCACGGGGGCCCGATCCGGGTGCATCCCGCGGAGGTCGCGGAGCCCGGCGACCGTGAGCGAGGACAGCCGCCCGACCTCCGCGGCGATCCAGCCCGCGTTCAGGCGGTGCCCGTGGACGAGCGCCGGATCCTCCTCGGCGAGCCCCAGCGAGAGGACGGCCAGCGTCGTGACCGTGCCGGCGACCCCGATCGCGTGCGCCGGCCGCGGCTCGGCGGGGAGGAGCGCCCGGACGTGCCGCCGGCACGCCTCGAGCTCGGCCGGCTCGGGCGGGTCGGAGGGCAGGAACCGCTCGGTCAGCCTGACACAGCCGAGGTCGAGGCTCGCGGTGCCAGTCGGCCAGCACGAGCTCGGTCGAGCCGCCGCCGACGTCGACCACCATCGTCCCCGCCGGGAGCTCGCGCCCGGCGGCGACGCCCGCGAAGGTCAGCCGCGCCTCCTCGTCGCCGCTCAGGAGCCGGGTCTCGAACCCGTAGCTCCACTCGATCTCTCCCAGGAACGCCTCGCCGTTCTCCGCGTCGCGGACAGCGCTCGTGCCGACGGCGAGCGTGCGCTCGGCCTCGTGCCGCGTCGAGGATGCGCCGGTAGTCGGAGAGGACGTTCCGGACGCGCGCGAGCGCCGTGGGCAGGAGCAGTCCCCGCTCGCCGACGCCCTCGCCGAGACGGGTGATCGCCAGCCGGCGCTCGAGCTCGCGCACGGTCTCGCCCTCGACGTCGGCGACGAGGAGCCGCGTCGAGTTCGTGCCCAGGTCGACGACGCCGACGCGCGTCACTTGCGCAGGTCGCGCCACTCGAGCCCCGTGACCTCGCTGAACGCGTTCGTGACGGACGAGGTCAGGAGCCCCAGCTTCGCGATCGAGGCCGCCGTGCGGGCGCGATGGCGCTCGAGCTCCGCCAGGCGCTCCTGGACGTGGGCCTGCCGTCGCTGTGCCTCCTCCGCGGCCGCGGCGACCTCCTCCACCCGGGCCTGGATCTCCTCGGCGGCGGCCGCGAGCCGCTTCAGGCGGCCGAACGCGAAGACGGCGAAGACCGCCGTCGCCATGACCGCGAGCAGGAAGATCCCGAGGCAGAGCCATGTCCACCAGGGCACGGCAAGGATGCTATCCTTGCCGCTGCGACGCGGGGTGGAGCAGTCAGGTAGCTCGCCGGGCTCATAACCCGGAGGTCGCAGGTTCAAATCCTGCCCCCGCTACTCGAAAGGCCCCGCAAGGCGGGGCTTTTTGTTCCGTGATGCAGGGCGCCGAGGCTGCCAGCAATCCGCTACCGGTTCCGCTACCGTGCTGCCCGACCAACGCGCGGGCCTCCAGGGGCCACGCGGGGCAGTGGCGCTCGCGGCTGGCCGCTGTCCTCTACCGCCCAGGTATGCACGATAACTCCAGGTCGTCGTCGTAGCGTACTCAGAGGTCGCTGGCTTCGCCCAGGCCTGACTCGTCGGTCGCTGGAAGGAAGCGCTTCTCGCCTGCGCCGGCGACGGCAGCAATGTCCGGGTCGGGCTTCCGAAGAGGTGGAAGACGGTCGCCCGGCTGGTTCCTGGGAAGTCGCGAATGCGGCGCTGTCCGCTCGGGCGTTGTAGCTGGCGTCTGCCTGAGGCGCTATTTCGTTAAGCCCTCTAGCGCGGTTCGGCGCTCCGAACATGCGCTGCTCGGTCGCGCGCGGCGGCGCATAGGAAGAGCATCAGCGGCGTGATCGAGACTCGAACCGGCTCTCGGCGACCCTGACAAGCGGATTGCGCTTTAAGCCCGTTCGTTCGGGAGTCACCGGGTGGCTACAGCTACTTCGAGATGTTCCCGCTCGCTCGGCCACGCGGGCGGACTTACTCTCGGTCGCGAGGCCGAAAGCCGGAACAGAGCAGATCGGCGCGCGCGATGACACCGTCGGCAAGCATGCAGAAGAGGTGTTGCTCGACGACATACGGCTCGCCGTCTTCAACGCCTTCGAACTTGTACGCAACGTGGAGGCGGTCGCCGACCTCCTCCGTCCTGAACGCGACGAGATGGAGCTCAGTCGAGTCGGCGAACCAGCTGGCGACAAGCGCCGCGGCATCCTCGGCCCCGCTGCGTTCGCGGAGACCCGGCGGGCTGAGTGCTCGAAACTCGACACCGAGCGTGAAGCACGCCGCGATCGCCGACACGCTCTGAGCGGCGACCGCGTCCACGAACCTCGTTCCGATCGAAGGCGACACGTGTCGATTCTAAGGCTCACCTGTTCTGTCCCACGCCTGACCGATCGCGGCCGCACTCCACGGCTCGGAGGTCGCAGGTTCAGATCCTCCCCCTGCCACTCGGAAGCCCCGCCTGCGCGGGGCTTCGTCGTTCGCGGGCCCGGCGCGTGCTCCTAGAGGTGGAACCCGCTGAAGCGGTGGTGGTGGTGCTCCACCGTCTGCGCCGCCTCCGGCAGCTCCTCGGTCGGCTGCCGCGGCTCGACGAGCCACCAGGTCAGGACCGTGCAGACCGCCGCGATCCCGACGAGCACCCAGGTCGCGTTCGCGAGCGCGAACGTGAAGGCGCTCGCCGCCACCTCCTCGATCTGATCGGCGACGCCCCGGGGTGCCTGCGAGATCGCCTCCTTCGCCTTCTGCGAGCCGGCCAGCAGGCCGTCGAGCTCGTCCTGCTGGTGCTCGTTCAGCATGATGTTCTTGCTCGCGAGGTCGTCCGTGAGCTTGTCGTTCTCGAGGCTCTCGAAGACTGCGGTCACGAGCGCGAGGCCGATCGCGCCGGCGAGCATCCGGTTCATCGCCAGGCCCGCCGAGGCGATGCCGGCCTTCGCCTTCGGCATCGCGGCCATCGCGGCCGCCGACATCGGCGCATACACGAGCGCGAACGAGATCCCGATCGCAAGGAATCCGGGGAAGACCAGCAGGTAGCCGCTCGACACCGTGATGCGGGTGAGGACGACCAGGCCGACGACGCCGAGGGCGAGCCCGGCCGTCATCGTCAGCCGGGCGCCGAACGAGCGCGTGAGCCGACCCGCGAACGGGGAGATGGCGACGGTCGGGACGGTCAGCGGGAGGATGAGGACGCCGGCTGCGATCGTCGAGTAGCCCAGGATGTTCTGCAGGTACTGCGGCTCGAAGAACATCAGCGTCCAGTAGGTCATGACGACCCCGAACGCCGCCACCGTCGCGCCGAGGTATGGGCGGTTGCGGAAGAGCGGGAACTCGACGATCGGGTTGCGCACGCGATGCTCGACGAACCAGAAGGCGACCAGGGCGAGGATGCCGACGGCGAGCACGCCGAGCGTCAGGGCCGACGTCCAGCCCCAGTCGTCCCCGTTGATGAGCGCGAGCACCGCGGTCGTCAGGCCGCCGGTCAGGAGGACCAGGCCCGGCCAGTCGATCGTCGGCGGCCTGGTCTCGTCGCGGATCTCGAGCGCCGCCGCCCGGACGACGACGACCGCCGCGACGACGACCGGGATGTTGATGACGAAGATGAGCCGCCAGTCGACGTCCGCGAGCGCACCGCCGATCAGCGGCCCGATGCCGAGCGCGATCGCCCGAGACGGCGGTCCAGATCCCGATCGCCCGCGTCTGCTCCTCCTTCGGGAAGACGTAGGTGACGAGCGCAAGCGAGAGCGGGAGCATCGACGCGGCCCCGACCGCCATCACCACCCGGGCGAGGATGAGGACGTCGGGGTTCCAGGCGGCGGCTGCGAGGATCGAGCCGGCGCCGAAGACGACGAAGCCGAGCAGGAAGACCCGGCGGCGACCGAAGATGTCGCCGAGCCTCCCGGCGGTGACGACGAGAGCCGCGATCACGAGCAGGTAGGCGTTCAGGACCCACTGGAGCTGGTCGTTGGACGCGTCGAGCTCGCCCTGGATCGACGGCAGCGCCAGCGAGACGACCGTCGAGTCGAGCATGAGCAGGAAGAGCCCGGCGCTCGTCCCGACGAGAACCCACCACCTGCGGTTGGCATCCGTGAGGCCGCGCATCGGGGAGAGCCTAAGCGACCGTCCTGCCGCGGCCGGTCAGGCGCCCGTCCTAGCTCGGTAGTTCCCCACAGCGGCGATCAGAGTGGGGACCGATGGCCAGCTGCCGCCCGCGAGCGAGACTGGACCGAGTGACTCTCCGCGGGCGCGTCCCCTCGTCGAGGGCGAGCTCGCGGCGAAAGGAGGTGCGAAGAATGAGCACCCTTCCGAGCCAGATGGACCGACCGTCCATCACGCGAAGCGCGTACGACTACCCGGAGATCGGGTACGAGCACGCGGCGGAGACGGGCGCCGGCTGGCGCCTTTTCGCAGCGATCATGCTCGGGTTCGCAGGGCTCCTCGGGTTCATCGACGGGCTCGTGGCGATCACGAAGTCGTCCTTCTACGTCGCCAGCGCCCAGTTCGTCTTCAGTGACCTGAACACGTGGGGTTGGATCCTGCTCGTCGTCGGCGTGGTGACGATGCTCGCCGCGCTCGGCGTCACGTGGGGCTCCCAGCTCGCCCGCTGGACGGGAATCCTCGTCGCGGGTCTGCAGGCGACGGCCCAGCTGCTGATGATCCAGGCGTACCCGTTCTGGTCGTTGGTCGTCTTCACGATCGACGTGCTCGTGATCTACGCGCTCGCGGTCTACGGGGGCTCGCGCACCCGCTTGGATGCGTGACGCTCGGTCGGCGACGGCCGGCCGTCCCGCCGGCCGTCGCCGATCCCCGCTCCTCCGCGCAAGCCGGACTGGCAGGCTGTGCGCGCGATGGACCTCGATCCCCTCGAGACGCACCTGCTCGACACGCTGCGGGCGCTGCCGGCGGGCGGCGGCGAGGCCCCGCCCGAGGCGGAGGCGATCTGGCGCGCGCAGATCCGGAGCCGGCTCTGCGACTTCGCCGTTCGCGCGCTCAAGGACACCGGCCGCAGCTTCTACTCGATCGCGTCGGCGGGGCACGAGTCGAACGCGGCGGTCGCGCTCGCGCTCGCGACCCACCGACCCGGCGCTCCTCCACTACCGCTCCGGCGCCTTCTACCTCGCGCGGGCTGCGCAGGCGGGCCGTGACGGGACGTCGGACATCCTGCGGGGAGTGACCGCTGCGCGGGCCGAGCCGATCGCGGGCGGCCGCCACAAGGTGTTCGGCAACCACGAGCTTGCGGTCGTCCCGCAGACGTCGACGATCGCCTCCCACCTGCCGCGTGCCGTCGGCGTCGCCTTCGCGATCGAGCGGGCGCGCAAGCTCGGGGTCGATTCGGCCTGGCTCCCGGGCTCCGTCGTCGTCTGCAGCTTCGGCGACGCCTCGGTCAACCACGCGGCCGCGCAGGCGGGCCTGAACAGCGCCGCGCACCTCGCCTACCAGGGGTTGCCGCTGCCGCTCCTGTTCGTCTGCGAGGACAACCGCCTCGGGATCAGCGTGCGCTCGCCCGTGGGCTGGGTCGAGTCGGCGCTCCGGGCCCGCCCGGCGCTTCGCTACGCCGAGGCCCAGGGCGACGACCCGGAGCTCGCGCTCGGGACGGCGCGGGAGCTCGTCGACTGGGTCCGCGAGCGGCGCCGACCCGCCGTCCTCCAGCTGCGAACGGTCCGCTTCCTCAGCCACGCCGGCGCCGACGTCGAGACGGCGTACCGGACGCCGCAGGAGATCCGCGCGGACTGGGACGCGGATCCGCTGCTCGCGACCGGGCGCTGGCTCGCGGCCGCCGGGAGGCCGGGCGCGGAGCTGGCGGACGACTACCTCGCCGAGCGCGAGCGCGTCCTGGGCGCCGCCCGCGACGCGGCCCGGCTCCCCCAGCTCGAATCGGCGGACGAGGTCATGCGCCCGCTGGCGCCGCGGACGGCGCGGCCGGTGGCCACCGCGGCCGGCGGGGAGGAGGCGGTGACGCTCGCGCAGGCGATCAACCTGGCCCTTGCGGACGCGCTCGAGCGCGACCGCACGGTACTCCTCTTCGGCGAGGACGTGGCCGCCAAGGGCGGCGTCTACGGCGTCACGCGCGGGCTGCACCGCCGCTTCGGTGCGGGGCGCGTGTTCGACACGCTGCTCGACGAGACGTCGATCCTCGGCCTCGCGCTCGGCTCGGCCGTCAGCGGCTTCCTCCCCGTGCCCGAGATCCAGTACCTGGCGTACCTGCACAACGCCGAGGACCAGCTCCGCGGCGAGGCGGCGACCCTCCAGTTCTTCTCGAAGGGGCAGTACCGGAACGGGATGGTGATCCGGATCGCCGGCTACGGGTACCAGAAGGGCTTCGGCGGGCACTTCCACAACGACGACGCGGTCGGCGTGCTCCGCGACATCCCCGGGATCGTGATCGCCTCGCCCGGGCGGCCCGACGATGCGGCCGCGATGCTGCGGACGTGCCTCGAGTCCGCGAGGGTCGACGGCACCGTCTGCGTCTTCCTCGAGCCGATCGCCCTCTACCACACGCGGGACCTGCGCGAGGACGGGGACGAGGGCTGGCTCGCACCGGCCGCCGGCCAGGCGCCGCTTGGCGCGGCCCGCACCGACGGCGACGGCCGCGACCTGACGATCGTCTCCTGGGCGAACGGCCTGCGCATGTCGCTGCGCGTCGCACGACGGCTCGAGGCGCAGGGCGTCGGCGCGCGCGTGGTCGACCTCCGTTGGCTGGCGCCGCTGCCCATCGACGACCTCCTGCGCGAGGCCGCTGCGACCGGCCGGGTGCTCGTCGTCGACGAGACGCGCCGTACGGGCGGCGTCTCCGAAGGCGTCGTGGCGTCGCTCGTGGACGCCGGCTTCGACGGGCGCCTCGCCCGTGTGGCGAGCAAGGACTCCTTCATCCCGCTCGGCGACGCCTCGAGCCTCGTGCTGCTGTCGGAGGCCGAGATCGAGGAGGCAGCCCTCGCGCTCTGCGCCCCGCCTTAGCCGCCCGCGGACGGGTCGTCGCCGTCCCGCCGCCTCCCGCGTATTACAGTGGCACCCGGTTGCCAAACGCGGAGGAGGGAGGCTGACGGATGCCGACTGTCGTCCTCGTCGGGACGCTCGACACGAAGGGGATTGAGTACGCCTGGCTGGCGGACCGGATCCGCGAGCGCGGCGTCGACGTCGTCCTGGTCGACGCCGGCATCGTCGGTGAGCCGCTCGCCGCGCCCGACATCTCGCGCGACGAGGTCGCCGGCGCGGTCGGCGCCGACGCGGCCGCGCTCGCCGCGGCCGGCGACCGGGGTGCCGCCGTCGAGGCGATGGCGCGCGGCGCCGCCGAGATCGTCGGCCGCCTGCACGCCGAGGGGCGGCTCGACGCGGTCGGCGGCCTCGGCGGCTCGGGCGGCTCCGCGCTCGTGACGCACGCGATGCGGGCGCTCCCCGTGGGCGTCCCCAAGCTGATGGTCTCGACGGTCGCCTCCGGCGACACGAGCCCGTACGTGGGCTCCGTCGACGTGACGATGATGTATTCGGTCGTCGACATCGCCGGGATCAATCAGATCTCGGCGCGGATCCTCGCCAACGCCGCGGCGGCGCTCGCGGGCATGGCGACTGCCACGGTGCCGGAGCTCGGCGAGTCGCGGCCGCTGATCGGCGCCTCCATGTTCGGGGTGACGACGCCGGCGGTGACGACCGCGCGCGAGCGCCTGGAAGAGCTCGGCTACGAGGTGCTCGTCTTCCACCAGACCGGCGCCGGCGGGGGCTCGATGGAGGAGCTCGTCAAGGCCGGCTACATCGTCGGCGTGCTCGACGTGACCACGACCGAGTTCTGCGACCTGGTCGTCGGCGGCGTCCTCCAGGCCGTGCCCGACCGGCTCGAGTCGGCGGGTCGCGCCGGGATCCCGCAGGTGGTCTCGCTCGGAGCGCTCGACATGGTCAACTTCGGGCCGCTCGACACCGTGCCCGAGCGCTTCGCCGACCGCAACCTCTACGTCCACAACCCCACGATCACCCTTATGCGCACGACGCCGGAGGAGTGCCGCGAGATCGCCGCGCTCTTGGCGCGCAAGCTGAACGCGGCGACGGGCCCGACCGAGCTCTTCATCCCGCTCCGCGGCGTCTCGGCGATCGCGACCGAGGGTCAGGTCTTCCACGACCCGGAGGCCGACGCGGCGCTGATCGACACCCTGCGGGAGTCGATCGACACGGACGTCGTCAGGGTGCTCGAGCTCGACCTCGACGTCAACGCGCCCGAGTTCGCCCTTGCGATGGCGAACCGGCTGCACGAGCTGATCGAGGCGCAGTCGTGACCCGCGAGGAGGCGCTCCGGCGGCTCCGCGCCCAGCTCGAGGCGGGCAACCCGATCATCGGCGCGGGCGCCGGCACCGGCCTCTCGGCCAAGTGCGCCGAGGAGGGCGGCGCCGACCTGATCATCATCTACAACTCCGGCCGCTATCGGATGGGCGGGCGCGGCTCGCTCTCAGGGATGATGCCGTACGGCGACGCCAACGCGATCGTCGTCGACATGGCCCGGGAGGTGCTGCCGGTCGCGCGGCAGACACCGGTGCTCGCGGGGGTCTGCGGGACCGATCCGTTCCGGCTCATGGACGTCTTCCTCCGCGAGCTCGAGGCCATCGGGTTCAGCGGCGTCCAGAACTTCCCCACGGTCGGCCTGATCGACGGCACGTTCCGGGCGAACCTCGAGGAGACGGGGATGGGGTACGGGCTCGAGGTCGACATGATTCGCACGGCGCACGAGCTCGGCCTCCTCACGGCCCCGTACGTCTTCGGCGCCGACGACTCGGCGGCGATGGCGGAGGCCGGCGCCGATGTGCTCGTCCCCCACATGGGCCTGACCACCGGCGGCACGATCGGCGCGGAGACCGCGAAGACGCTCGACGATTGCGTCGTGCTGATCCAGGAGATGCACGACGCGGCGAAGCGCGTCAACCCGGACGTGATCGTCCTCTGCCACGGCGGCCCGATCGCCGAGCCGGAGGACGCCGCCTACGTGCTCGCCCGCACGGAGGGGGTGGTCGGCTTCTTCGGCGCCTCGTCGATGGAGCGGCTCCCGACGGAGCGGGCGATGACCGAGAACATGCGCCGTTTCAAGACCATTTCGACGGAAGGAGAGACAGCGTGAGCAGGTTCGTGCTGAAGGGCGACGTCCAGAACGCGGACTTCGACTGGGGTGCCGCGGGCATGCGGGTCGACCCGCCGTCCACCGGCTGCGAGACGTTCGTCACGATGGACGTCACTCTCACCCCCGGAGGCTTCCACGACTTCCACAAGCACCCGGACCAGGACGAGCTGATCGTGGTCTCGAGCGGCAGGATCGTCCAGTGGCTCGAGCAAGACCACCGGGAGCTCGGGCCCGGCGACTCCGTCTACATCGACACGGGCGTCGTGCACGGGTCCTTCAACGACTTCGACGAGACGGCGGAGCTGCTCGTGACGCTCGCCCCGCCCATGGGCGAGGGCGGATACGAGCTCGTCGACGTCTCGGGCGAGGAGCCCTGGGCGTCGCTTCGCTGAGCCGCCCGGCGCCCGCGGAGCCCGACGAACCGGCCCCGGCGGCACAGTCGACAGTCGCTCGCAGCTCGTGACCGACGGGCACTCGTTGTTGCCCTCGTAGGCCGACTTCACCCGAAGGGCAATGTCGGCTGCGCGAAGGAGGCGCGCCGTGGGGCCTGCGCCCCGCCGCGCATCGCTTCCCTCGGCCCGGGTAGGAGGGATGCGGGCCGGATGTCGATTTCGGCGCTGTTCGTTCGACGTCCTGGTAGAACCGAGATTTCGAGACAAGGAGGCACGACATGCGCGTGATGGTTCTGGTGAAGGCGACGGACGAGTCCGAGGCCGGCGTCATGCCGAGCGAGGAGATCCTGGACGAGATGGGCAAGTTCAACGAGGAGCTCGTGCAGGCGGGCGTCATGCTCGCGGGCGACGGGCTGCACCCAAGCTCGAAGGGCAAGCGGATCGCGTTCGAGGGGAAGAACCGCACCGTCCTCGACGGGCCGTTCGCCGAGACGAAGGAGCTGCTCGCCGGCTTCTGGATCTGGCAGGTCAAGTCCATCGACGAGGCCGTGGAATGGCTCAAGCGCTCGCCGTTCCAGGAGGGCGTCGTCGAGATCCGCCCGGTGTTCGAGCTGGAGGACTTCGGCGACGCGGTCACGCCGGAGATCGCCGAGCGCGAGGCGCGCCTGCGCGCCGAGGTGGCCGACCGGGCGTGAGCGTCGCCGCGACCAGGCAGGCGATCGACGCCGTCTGGCGGATCGAGTCCGCCCGGCTGATCGCCGTGCTGGCGCGGCACGTCCGCGACGTCGGGCTCGGCGAGGAGCTGGCGCAGGACGCGCTCGTCGCGGCCCTGGAGCAATGGCCTGAGTCGGGCGTCCCGGACAACCCGGGCGCCTGGCTCACGGCCGTCGGCAAGCGACGGGCGGTGGACACGCTGCGCCGGCGGGAGGTGCTCGACCGCAAGCAGGAGGAGCTCGGCCGCGAGCTGGTCGAAGGCGAGGAGCCCGACCTCGACGCCGCCCTCGACGACGAGATCGGCGACGAGCTCCTGGCTCTGGTCTTCACCGCGTGCCACCCCGTGCTCTCGCGGGAGGCGCGGGTGGCGCTCACGCTTCGCGTCCTCGGCGGCCTGACGACCGACGAGATCGCGCGCGCCTTCCTCGTCCCCGAGGCGACGATCGCCCAGCGGATCGTCCGCGCCAAGCGGACGCTGGCCGCGGCCGGGGTCGGCTTCGAGGTGCCGGCCGGCGCCGAGCTGCAGGCGAGGCTCGCCTCCGTCCTCGAGGTGATCTACCTGGTCTTCAACGAGGGCTACGCGGCGACCGCGGGCGAGGCCTGGACGCGGCCCGAGCTCTGCGAGGAGGCCCTCCGCCTCGGCCGAATCCTCGCCGGGCTCCTGCCGGACGAGCCCGAGGTTCACGGGCTCGCCGCTCTCATGGAGCTGCAGGCGTCACGGCTGCGGGCGCGGATCGCCCCGGGCGGCGAGCCGATCCTGCTGCTCGACCAGGACCGCTCGCGCTGGGACCGGCTGTTGATCGGCCGCGGGCTCGCGGAGCTGGCGTGCGTCGAGGAGCTCGGCGGCTCGGTAGGCCCCTACGCGCTCCAGGCTGCTATCGCCGCCTGCCACGCCCGCGCGCTGAGGCCCGAGGACACCGACTGGGAGCGGATCGCCGCGCTCTACGACGCGCTCGCGCAGGTCGCTCCCTCGCCGGTCGTCGAGCTCAACCGCGCTGTCGCGCACACGCAGGCCTTCGGGCCGGAGGAGGGCCTGGAGCTCGTGGACGAGCTCGTCGCCGACCGCTCGCTGGAGGGCTACCACCTCCTGCCGGGCGTCCGCGGCGACCTCCTTGTGCGGCTCGGACGCCACGAGGAGGCGCGGGTCGAGTTCGAGCTCGCGGCCTCACTGACCCGGAACGAGCGCGAGCGGGCGCTTTTGCTCGAGCGGGCGCGGCGATGAGTCTTCCGCCGGACAGCCGTCCTACCCCTAGATGGGCGGGCGCTGGCTGTTCCTCGGGAGTCCGGTACCGCCTCCCTTCGCCACACGCCGCGTCGTCGTCGCCGCCGGGGAGGAGAGGCCGTACGACGAGGCGGAATGGGCCGACGCCATCGTCGTTGTCGAGCATGGCGAGGTGGAGCTCGAATGCTCGCAGGGCGGCCGCCGGCGGTTCGGCTGCGGCGCCGTCCTCTGGTTCCAGGGGCTCTCGCTGCGCGCCCTCCACTGCTGCGGGCAGGATGCAGTCGTCCTGCTCGCGGTCTCTCGCCGGCGCAGCGATGAGTTTTCGGGCGGGGCGCCGTCTCACAGGGAGAACGCCAAGGACGTTGGAAGGGAGACTGGGATGACCGACGGGACGAGTGATCGACGATGAGCGTGAGCGGGAGGGGCCGCTGGCTGGCCCTGTACGTCCTTTGCCTGGGCGATCTCATGATCGTCCTCGACGGAACGATCGTGAACGTGGCGCTGCCGACGATCCGGGACGACCTCGGCTTCTCGCAGACCTCGCTCGCGTGGATCGTCAACGCCTACCTGCTCACCTTCGGCGGCTTCCTGCTCCTCGGTGGGAGGCTGGGCGACCTCTTCGGGCAGCGGCGCATGTTCCTGATCGGGATCGGGCTCTTCACGGCGGCCTCGCTCGCCTGCGGCCTCTCGACCTCGCAGGGCCAGCTGGTCGCCGCGCGCGCCGTCCAGGGGCTCGGAGGCGCGCTCGTCGCCGCGGTCGCGCTCTCGCTCGTGATGACGCTCTTCACCGAGCAGGCCGACCGGGCGAAGGCGATGGGGATCTTCGGCTTCGTCCTCTCGGGCGGCGGCGTCGCCGGCGTGCTGCTCGGCGGTGTCCTCACCGACGTCCTCTCCTGGCATTGGATCTTCTTCATCAACCTGCCGGTCGGGGCGCTCGTCTTCGTGCTCTCGCTGCGGCTCCTCCCCGAGGCTCCCGGCCTCGCCGGCGGGACGCGCCTCGACCTCGGCGGAGCGCTCACGATCACGGGAGCGCTGATGCTCGCCGTCTACGCGATCGTGAACGGGAACGAGACCGGCTGGCTCACCGCGCAGACGCTCGGGCTCCTCGGCGCCGCGGCCGCGCTCCTGCTCGTCTTCGTCGCCCTCGAGTCTCGGGTCGCCTCGCCACTCGTCCCCCTCGGGATCTTCCGAAACCGGGACGTCTCCTCCGCGAACGCGGTCGGGATGCTCATGGCCGCCGGGATGTTCGCGTACTTCTTCTTCTCCGCGCTCTACCTGCAGCAGGTGCTCGGCTACACGCCGCTCGAGGTCGGCCTCGCCTACCTGCCGTCGATGGTGATCTGGGGCATGTGCTCGCTCTACTCCGACCGGCTCGTCATGCGCTTCGGGATCAAGCCGCCGCTGATCGTCGGCCTCTCGCTGATGGCGGTCGCGCTGCTGCTCTTCGCCCGCACGCCCGTGGACGGCAGCTTCGCGGCGGACGTCTTGCCGGCGACGGTGACGATCGGGCTCGGCGCGGGCATCGCCTTCAATCCGATCCTCCTCGCCGCCATGAGCGGCGTCGCCCCGCAGGAGGCCGGGCTCGCGTCGGGCGTCGTCAACACCTCGTTCATGATGGGCGGCGCGCTCGGCCTCGCCGTTCTCGCGGCCCTGGCCGCCTCCCGCACCGACAGGCTGGAGGCCGCAGGAAAGGCGGCCGCCGCGGCGACGAACGGCGGCTACCACCTGGCCTTCCTCGTCGGCGCGCTCTTCGCCGCCGCCGCCGCCGTGCTCGCGGTCGTCCTGCTCAGGGCGACGGTCGCCAGCCCGCACGCGGAGGCCGAGCCGGCCACGGAGGCGGCGTAGACCCGGTCGCTGCTGGCAAGCTTCGGCGGTGAGCGAGCAGCCGGCAATCCGCCTGCGCAGCGTGGTCAAGCGGTACGGGCCGATCACGGCCGTGAACGGGCTCGACCTCGACGTCCCCGAGGGCACGTGCGTAGGCCTGCTCGGCCCGAACGGCGCGGGCAAGTCCACGACCATGCGGCTCCTCACCGCCCAGGCGATCGCCGACGAGGGCGAGCTCGAGGTGCTCGGCTTCCGTCTTCCCGAGGAGTCGAAGGCCGCCCGGGCGCTCTGCGGCGTCACGCCGCAGCTCGACAACCTGGACACGACGCTGACGGTCGAGCAGAACCTGCTCGTCTTCGCGTACCTCTATCGGATCGGCCGCCACGAGCGGCGGGCGGCGATCGAGCGGGCCCTCGAGATTGCGAACCTCGGCGGGCGGCGCGACAGCCGCGTCGACAAGCTCTCCGGCGGCATGCGCCGCCGGCTCCTGATCGCCCGCGCCCTCGTCCACCGGCCGCGGCTCGTCCTGCTGGACGAGCCCACGGTCGGCCTCGACCCCCAGGTCCGGCAGGAGCTCTGGGCCCTGATCGACCGCCTGCGGGGCGAGGGGACGACGATCCTCATGTCCACGCACTACATCGAGGAGGCCCAGCGCCTCGCGGACACGGTGCTGATCATGTCCCACGGGAGCGCGGTCGCCGCGGGGCCGCCCGCGCGGCTCGTCGCCGAGCACGCCGGCCGGCAGGCGGTCGAGGTCTACGGGCCGCCGGCGCAGCTGGCCGAGGCCGAGCTCGCCGCGCGCGCCGCCGGATTCGCCACGCGGCGGACGGGCACGAGCATCTCCGTACTCGGGATCGAGGACGCCGACGGCCTTGCGCCCGAGGGCGAGCGCCGCCCGGCCAACCTCGAGGACGTCTTCGTCCTGCTCACGGGCGAGGAGATCGACTGATGGCTTCACGCGCCGCGCCCCGCTCGACCATCGGCCGCCTGGAGCGCCCCGCGATCACCGGCGTGCTCGTGCGGGAGGTGGTCAACTTCTCCTCGTATTGGCGTTCGGCCACCTTCTCCTCGACGGTCGAGCCGACCATCTACCTGCTGGCATTCGGCTTCGGCTTCGGCTCGCTCGTCAGCCGGGTCGGCGGCTACGACTACGTCGACTTCATCGGCACCGGGATCGTGGCGACCGCCGTGCTCTTCTCGAGCGCCTTCCCGGCGATGTTCGGGACGTTCGTCAAGTACAAGTTCCAGCGCACGTACGACGCCATCCTCGCGGCACCGGTCGACACCGAGGAGCTCGTCACCGCCGAGGCCCTCTGGATCTCGCTGAGGACGAGCGTCTACGGCTGCGTGCCGATGCTCGTGGCGATGGTCTTCGGCCTCGATCCCTCCTGGGGGATGCTGGCCGTTCCCGGGATCGCGTTCGTCTCGGGGTTCGGCTGGGCGTGCTTCGGCATCGCCATCGCCGGCTTCGCGAACGCGATCGAGAATTTCAGCTACGTCGTCAGCGCCGTCCTGACGCCGCTCTTCCTCGTCGCCGGGACGTTCTTCCCGATCAGCTCCCTGCCGGAGTGGGCGCAGGTGCTCGCCAACTTCAACCCGCTCTACCAGTGCGTCGAGCTCGTGCGGAGCGCCGTCTTCGGCTGGGAGGGCTGGGTCGACCTCCTTCGCCTGGGCGTGCTCGTCGCGTTCGGCCTGCTCACCTGGCGCATCGCGATCCGGGCGATGGTCCGCAAGCTCGTCGACTAGCTGCCGGCCCGTGCCCCTGGTGCGCCGACCATGGTCCGGTTCAGTGAGGAGGGTCGTCCGATGGCGACCACGCCGCGCACGACCTGGCTGAAGGCGACCGCCCTCGCCCTCGCAGCAGCTTCCCTGACGATCAACTTCGGGATCAGCGACCTCGTCGACGGGTTCTTCGGGATCGTGGACGAGTCGCGCAACCAGGTTCTCGACGCGGGCTGGGGCGCAGTCTTCGGGCTCGTCCTGCCGCTCGGCCTGCTCGCGCAGCTCCGCCAGCCCGAGCGCCGGATCGCGGGAGTCCAGCAGGTCGGGCTCGTCGCGCTGGCGCTCCTCCTCGCCGGAGGCGCCGGTGCGGCGTGGTGGTACCTGGTGCTTGTCGCCGGGATCGGCGCTGCCGTCGCCGTCCTCCTCGCCCTGCATCCGGGCCGGAAGGCGTTTCTCGCGCGCGGGGAGGGCTCCAATTCGCTCTTCCTCGCGCTCGCGGCTCTGATCGCCGGCCCGGGCTTCGCCTACGCCCTGCGGATGGCGTCGGCGCAGCGGCGCGACCTGCCGCCTTCCGACGCCGTCTCGAACGGCCTCCACCACTGGGCCGCGATGTCGGCGCTCGCCATCGTCGTCGTGCTGCTCGTGCTGCTCGCCGGTCTCCAGACGGCGGGGTGGCAGATCGCGGCGCTCAGCGCAGCGGCGGCGAGCGGGGCTTGGGCCGTCTCGTGCCTCCTCGCGCCGGCGCAGGCGGCGGGCAGCGCGGGCCACCACTGGGCGTGGGCCGTGCTGGTCTGGGCGGCCTCGATCCTGGCGGCGACGCTACGGCGCACCAAGCCGGTTGTCGTCACACCCTCCGCCCGCGCGGATCTCGTAGCGGGGATCGCCGCCGCCGTTCCCGGCCACGGCCGCTGACGTCGGTCGGCGGCCGGCGGTTCTCGGACGATGAACGTGCCGGACCGGTCGGGGGGCCGAGCGTGATCCAGCGCATCCCGGCGTGCTCGACGTCCTACCTCACTTCTTTCGTTTCGCGACGTTGAATGCAACAGCGGCGCGGATCAGCTCTTTGAACGCCGCTTCGTCAATCGCGTCGTCTTTGTGAATGTCGATGGCCCGTCGTGTATTTCCCCCGAGGCTCGCATTGAAGAGCCGAGCGGGGTCCCTCAGCGAGGCTCCGTGAAAGAAGGTCAGCTTTACGATCTGTTTGTAGGATTCGCCCGTACAGATGCCCCCGTTGTCCGACCAGACGGGAGTTCCCGGGGAAGATTCTTTCACCCACTTCCATTCCTCGACCACCTCGGGATCCGCCTCGTGGATGAGCTCGCGCATCCGGTTCAGCACCGAACCTCGCCAATCGCCGAGCTCGCGAATGCGCTCGTCGATCATCTGCGAGGCGGAGTTGGGGGTGACGGGGCTACCTTTTCGTGGCACGGGTCGTCCCCTCGAGGTCACGGCATGCCGCCCCGTCATCTGGACCTGGGTCGCGGGCCTCGAAGCGGAGGGTGTCGCGATAGAAGGTCGGGGATGCCTCCGGGTCGTCGTGCGGGAGGAAGGTCGCGTGAATCGTGATGTCCATGACGGTCATCCTAGTGCTGGCCATCCTGCTCACCCCCGGGCAAGGCCGGTGACGCGCCGATGATAAGGCTGCTGCTGCTGCGCACCTGCGCACGCAGCGAACGATCGGTCGGCCACGGACCGGGTGCTGGCCGACAGGGCCTACTCCTCGCGCGCGATCCGTAAGCACGCCACCGTCCACCGCGGCGGCCCCGTCCTCGCAGCCGTGCTCTGGCTCACCGACTCATAGGCACGTCCTCGCCGGCCAGCCGCTCGCGCACGAGCGGAGCGACCTCGGTGCCGAGGAGCTCGATCGAGCGGAGCGCGTGCTCGTGGGGGAGCGTCCCGACGCTCGTTTGCGCGAGGAAACGGTCGTGCCCGAAGACCCGGTGCTGGAAGGCGATCTTTGCTGCGATCTCCTCCGGGCTCCCGACGGCGAGGGCGCCGCGCGGGGAGCGAAGCTCGTCGAACTCGCGCCGGCCGATCGGCGACCAGCCGCGCTCCCTCCCGATCGCGTTCATCATTCCGGTGTAGGCGGGGAAGAACTCCTCCACCGCCTGCTCCGACGTGTCGGCGACGTAGGCGTGGGAGTTGACGCCGAGCGCGGGCGGGTCGTGGCCCGCCTGGACGGCCGCCTCGCGGTGGAGCTGTGCGAAGGGCCGGAACCGCTCGGGCATGCCCCCGATGATCGCGAGCGCCATGGGCAGGCCGAGCGCCCCCGCGCGGACCGCCGACTCCGGCGATCCGCCGACGGCCACCCAGACCGGCAGCGGCTCCTGGAGCGGGCGCGGATGCACGCTCTGGCCGGCGAGCGGCGCGCGGTGGCGGCCCGACCAGGTGACCGCGTTCGGACTCCGCAGCTCCAGCAGGAGCCCGAGCTTCTCGGCGAACAGGGCATCGTAGTCGGCGAGCTCGTAGCCGAAGAGTGGGAAGGACTCGAGGAAGGAGCCCCGCCCGACCATGATCTCGGCCCGCCCGCCGGAGAGCAGGTCGAGGCTGGCGAACTCCTCGAAGACGCGTACCGGATCGTCCGAGCTCAGCACGGTGACGGCGCTCGTCAGCCGCACCCGCTCGGTCCGTGCCGCGACCGCGGCGAGGGCGACCGCGGGCGCGGAGACGGCGAAGTCGGGCCGGTGGTGCTCGCCGACGCCGAACACGTCGAGGCCCACTCGGTCGGCGAGCTCGGCCTCCTCGAGCAGCTCGCGGAGCCTGCGGCCGGCGTCCGGCCGCGGGCCGCCGCCCGGGTCGGGGCGCACGTCCGCGAAGGTGTAGACGCCGAGCTCCATCGCGGCGAGCCTAGCTGCCGCCGCGGGCCAGCCACGCCGCGAAGCGGGCCCGGCCGCCTGGATCGACCGCGGCAGCGTCGTGAGGATCCCCGGGGCCGAGGATCTCGTCCAGGCCGCTATGGTGGGGCGCATGGCGACGGCGGCCTCGCTCCCGGCGACGACGCGCATGGGCGCCGTCGAGCTCACCGTCGCCGACCTCGACCGCTCGCTCCGGTACTACGGCGGCCAGATCGGGCTCGAGCTCGTCGGCCGCGAGGGCCGGAGCGCGTCACTCGGCGCGGGCGGGAGCGGGCTCGTCGCGCTCGTGGAGGAGCGGGGAGCCTCGCCCGCGGGCCGCTACGCCGGCCTCTTCCACTTCGCCCTGCGCGTGGCCGAGCGAGCCGACCTCGCGCGCTGGCTCGCCCACGCGGCGCGAGACCACGTCCAGCTCGTGGGGCTGTCGGACCACTTCGTCAGCGAGGCGATCTACCTCACCGACCCGGACGGGCACGGGATCGAGATCTACCACGACCGCCCGCGCGAGGTCTGGGAGGGCCAGGTGGCCAGCCGGATGACGACCGAGCCGCTCGACGTCGCCGGCCTGCTCGGCGAGCTCGACGATCCGGCGGCGGAGCCGTTCGAGCATCTGCCGGAGGGAACGGACATGGGCCATGTCCACCTCCAGGTGGCCGACGTCGAGGATGCCGTGGCGTTCTACCGGGACGCCCTCGGCTTCGAGCTGATGGCGGAGCTCCTCCACTCGGCCGCGTTCCTCGGCGCCGGCGGCTATCACCACCACGTCGGCGCGAACGTCTGGCACAGCCGCGGCGCGCCCCCCGCCCCCCGGGGTACGGCGACGCTTCGGCACGCGACGATCGTCCTCCCGAGCGAGGCCGAGCGCGACCTGGCCGTCGCGCGCGTCGCCGACGCCGGCGGCGAGCCGGAGGCGCGCGACGGAGGCGTGCTCGTCCGCGACCCGTCCGGCATCGCGCTTCTCCTCGCGGCTGCGACCTGAGGATCGTCCGTCGACCCGGACCGGAGACCGGCGATACGTCGCGGCTCGGGTTAGGGTCGTGGAATCGTCTCTGCGAGCCTCACCGAGCACCGCCCGAGGTTCGGGTTCAGCGTCACGCCGGGGCCTCCCGACGGCGTCGCCGCCGAGGCGGCCGAGGCAGAGGCGATCGGGTTCGACCGGATCGGCGTCTGGGACTCGCCGGCGCTCTTCCGTGAGCCCTGGGTGACGCTCGGCGCGATGGCGCGCGAGACCGTGCGCGTTCGCCTCGGAACCTGGGTCACGAACCCGCTCAGCCGCCACCCGGTCGTGACCGCGAGCGCCGCCGCCACCGTCGACGACCTCGCGCCGGGGCGAGTCTACATCGGCATCGGCGCCGGCGGCACCGGTGTCTGGCACCTCGGCATGAAGACGGCCGCGCTCGCCGACCTCGAGGAGTACGTCGTCGCGCTGCGGGCGCTCCTCGCGGAGGGTGAGGCCGAATACCGCGGCGAGATCGTGCGGCTCCCCTGGGCCGCGGGCCGCCGGATCCCGATCCTCGTCTCCGCGCACGGGCCGGGCGCCCTGCGGACGGCCGGCAAGGTGGGCGACGGGGTCGTCGTCGGCCTCGGGGTCACGCCCGAGGTGGTCTCGGGCTCCCTCGCGCTCGTGGAGGAGGGCGCCCGCGCCGCCGGCCGCGCCCTCGCCGACCTGGAAGTCTGGTTCACGTGCTTCTGGTTCGTGGACCCCGAGCCCGGGGTCGCGGCCCGGCGCGGCGCCTGGGCCGCCACCGCCTTCTCCCTCCACTTCGCCCGCTGGGGCGTCGAGGGCAGGTTCGTGCCGACCGAGCTGCAGGAGGGCGTGGTCGAGCTCGGCCGCGCCTACGACCTCGTCACCCATGGCTCCGTCCCGCCCGAGCAGCAGGAGCGCTACTCGCGCCTCGCGGACGAGCTCGGTGTCGGCGAGTACCTGCGCCGGCGCTTCGTCTTCTCGGGCACTCCGGACGAGGTGGAGGTGCAGGTGCGGGCGGCGATCGCCGCAGGAGCGCGCAGCTTCGACGGCGCCATCGACGCCGACCTGCCCGAGCATCGGGAGCGGATCGACGCCTGGGCGCGGCTCGTCCTGCCGCGGTTCGCCGATGGCTGACCTCGTCGTCAGGGGCGGCCTCGTCGTCACGCCGGAGCGGACGGCGGAGCTCGACGTCGTCGTCGAGGGGGAGACGATCGCCGCCCTCGTCGAGCCCGGCACGGTGGACGCAGCGGGCGCGCGCGTCCTCGAGGCGGGCGGGAAGATCGTCCTCCCCGGCGGCGTCGAGCCGCACGCCCACATCTTCGAGCCGATGTACCGCGGCTGGTCGCAGGGGCGGGACGTCTGGCTGCAGACGCCGGAGGGCGCCACCCGGGCGGCTGTCTTCGGCGGCACGACGACCGTCCTCTCCTTCGCCTTCATGGCCGTGCACGTGACCGAGCAGGAGTTCGACGCGCGGCTCGCCGTCGAGCACCGGCGCGAGGTCTTCGCCGGTCGCTCCTACGCGGACTTCGGCTTCCACCCGGTCCTGACGGGCACGCCGTCGGAGGCGACGGTCGCGAGCGTCGCCGACGCGGTCGCCCAGGGAACCTCGACGGTCAAGCTCTTCACGACCGACCTCACCACCGGCCAGGCGGGCGTGCGGATCGACTACGGCTCGGCCTTCGAGGTGATGCAGGCATGCGCCGAGCACGGGGCGCTCGTGATGGTGCACGCCGAGGACGACGACCTGATCAAGCACAGGGAGGCGAAGCTCCGCCGCGAGGGCCGGAGCGGCCTCGAGAACGTCCACCTCGTCCACACGCTCATGGGCGAGGAGCTCGCTGTGAGGGCCTGCGACCGCCTGGCGGCGGAGGCCGGCGCCGCGCTCTACATCGTCCACGTCGGCGGCCGCGAGCCGCTCGCCGCGATCGTCGAGGCGCGCGCGGCGGGGCAGCCCGTCTACGGCGAGGCGCTCCACAACATGCTCTGCTTCTCGACAGAGGACTACGCGAGGCCCGACGGGGCGAAGTACCACATCGGCATGGGCCTGAAGGAGCCCGGGAACCAGGAGGCGCTCTGGCGGGCGCTGTCCGCCGGCGACCTCTCGACACTCGCGACCGACGAGTACACGACCTCCTACGCGGTCAAGATGGCCGGCACCGACCTGGAGACCACGCCCGGCGGCCACGTTGGCATCGAGACCCGAGGGGTCATCGGCTACTCGGAAGGCGTCGCGAAGGGGCGGATGTCGCTCGAGCGCTTCGCCGACGTGTTCTCGGCCAACCCGGCACGGCTCATGGGCCTCTACCCGCGCAAGGGCGCGATCGCGCCGGGCAGCGACGCCGACCTGGCCGTCTGGGATCCCGAGGTCGAGCGGATGATCGCCCTGGCCGACCTCCACCACGACTCCGACTACAGCCCCTGGGAGAGCTGGGAGGTGCGCGGTTGGCCGGCGGCGACCGTCCTGCGCGGGAAGGTCGTGGTCGAGGACGGCGCCCTGCTCGGCAGCCCCGACGACGGGCGCTGGCTTCGGCGCCGGCTCGACCCGGCGATCGCGGCGGGGCCGGCCCTCTGAGCAGCGGGCGCCGCCCGATCGTCGTGGACCTCGCGCGGCTCGAGGGCGACGGCTCCCGCCGCGCCGCGTCGTCGTCGAGCCCCGGCTCCGGGCGCGCCTCGACCGGCAGGGCGCCGAGCGGGCGATGATGCCGCCATGCCCGGGTTTCGCCAGGAGCTCGTCGCCCTCTTCGGGCAGCCCGTCGAGGAGAATCCGACGAAGGCCATGGTCGAGGCGGCTTTCGAGGCCGCCGGGCTCGACTGGCGCTACCTGACGGTCGAGGTCGCCCCGGCGGCCCTCGCCGACGCGGTGCGCGGCGCGCGCGCCATGGGCTTCCGCGGCTTCAACTGCACGATCCCGCACAAGGTCGCGGTGGTCGGGCACCTCGACCGCCTCTCGCCTGCGGCGGAGCTGATCGGCGCCGTGAACACGGTCGTCCGCGCCGGCGACGAGCTCACCGGCGAGAACACCGACGGCGCCGGCTTCCTGGCCGCGCTCAGGAGCCGCCGCGACCCCGGCGGGCTGCGCGTCGTCCTCCTCGGCGCAGGCGGCGCCGCGCGTGCGATCGGCGTCGAGCTCGCTCTCGCCGGCGCGGCGAGCATCACGGTCGTGAACCGCAGCCCGGAGCGGGGCCAGGAGCTCGGCGCGCTCCTGCGTGACCTCGGCGCCGCCGCCCGGTTCGAGCCGCTCGGCGACGGCCACGCCGTCCCCGCGGGCACCGACCTCGTCGTCAACGCCACCTCGATCGGCCTCTTCCCCCAGGTCGAGGCGGAGGTGCCGCTCGCGCTGGACGAGGTGGCGGGCAGGGCCCTCGTCGCCGACGTGATCCCGAACCCGCCCGAGACGCGCTTCCTGCGCACGGCGGCGGGCGCGGGGTGCGAGACGCTGGACGGCCTGGGGATGCTCGTCGAGCAGGGGTGCATCGGCTTCCGGCTCTGGACGGGCGTCGAGCCCGACGCCGACGCCATGCGCGGGGCCCTGCGCCGGGCCTTCGCCGCCGCCTGACCGCTACGCCGCGGGTGCCTGCGCGGTCTCGGGCGTGGCCAGGTCCTGGCGCTTGAGGATGAGGAGCGTCGTCAGGAGGGAGAGCACCGCGAAGCCTGCGGCGACCCAGAAAGCGAGGCTGTAGCCGTCCACGAGCGCCTGGAGCGACGACATCTGACCCGCCGGCGTCAGGTCCTCGGTCTTCGTCGTCGAGACGGTGGTGAGGATGGCGAGCCCGAGGGCGCCGCCGATCTGCTGGCTCGTATTGATGAGTCCGGAGGCGAGTCCGGCCTCGCGCCCGGCCACTCCGGCGAGTGCGGCGATCGAGACCGGGACGAAGGAGAAGCCGAGCCCGACGCCGACGAGCAGGAAGCCCGGCAGGAGGTCGGCGATGTAGCTTCCGTTCACGGAGACCTGCGTGAACAGGACGAGGCCGAGTCCGAGGAGGGTGAGCCCGGTGGCGAGGACGGGCTTGACGCCGATCCGCGTGACGAGGGCCTGGGCGATCCCGGAGGCGGCGACCGCCGTGAGCGCGACCGCGAGGTAGCCGACGCCGGTCTCGAGCGCCGAGAACCCGAGCACGATCTGCATGTAGAGCGAGAGCAGGAAGAACATGCCGAAGATGGTCGTCCCCAGGCCGAAGCCGATCAGGTTCGCGCCGGCCAGGGTCCGCCGCCGGAAGAAGCCGAGCGGGACGAGCGGCGAGTGTGACCGCGTCTCGATCACGAGGAACGCGGCCATCAGGATCGCGAAGCCGGCGAAGCTCGCGAGCGTCTCCCACGAGGTCCAGCCCACGTTCGTGGTCTGCGTCAGCCCGTAGACGAAGAGCATGAGGCTCGCGGTGACGGTGACCGCGCCGGCCGCGTCGAAGTGGTGCGCGAGGTCCTCGGCCTTGCTCTCGCGGACGAAGCGCGGCACGAGCGCGAGCGCGCCGAGCCCGATCGGCACGTTGACGAAGAAGATCCACTCCCAGCCGGCGTACTCGGTGAGGACGCCGCCGAGGAGCACGCCGATCGCCGCCCCCGAGCCGGCGATCGCGCCGAGGATCCCGAGCGCCTTGTTTCGTTCGGCGCCCTCGCGGAAGGTGACGAGGGTGATGGAGAAGACCGACGGGGAGAGGATCGCGCCCGCGGCGCCCTGGAGCAGGCGCATCGCGATCAGCATCGCGGAGGAGACCGAGAGCCCGCAGAGGAGCGAGGAGACCGCGAAGAGCGCGAGGCCCACCATGAAGAGCCGCCGGCGCCCGAGCAGGTCGCCCATGCGGCCGCCGAGCAAGAGGAAGCCGCCGAACGTCAGCGCGTAGCCGGAGACGACCCACTGCAGGTTCTCCGTGCTGAAGTCGAGATCGGTCTGGATCGAGGGGAGCGCGACGTTCACGATCGAGACGTCGAGGACGACCATCAGGTAGGCGACGCCGAGGACGGCGAGGGCCTTCCAGCGGTTGGGGTCCGGTGTGGCCGCGGTCGCCATGCGCTCCTGTCCGGCGGCAGCCTAGGCTATCCAGGTGCAGCGGTGCGCCTGGGTGCCGGAGGGAGACGAGCTCTACGCCGCCTACCACGACGAGGAGTGGGGAGTACCCGAGCGCGACGACCGCGCCCTCTACGAGCTGCTCACCCTCGAGGGCGCCCAGGCCGGGCTCTCGTGGGCGACGATCCTGCGCAAGCGCGAGGGGTACCGGCGCGCGTTCGCAGGCTTCGACCCCGCGGTCGTGGCCGGGTTCGGGCCGGCGCGCGTCGAGGAGCTCCTGCAGGACGCCGGCATCGTCCGCAATCGGCTCAAGGTCGAGTCGACCGTGGAGAACGCTCGCCGGGTGCTCGAGGTGCAGGAGGAGCCGGGCGGCTTCGCCGGGCTGCTCTGGGGCTTCGTCGACGGCGAGCCGCTCGTGGGCGGCTGGAAGGCTCTCGCCGAGCTCCCCGCCGAGATGCCGGTCTCGAAGGCGATGAGCAAGGAGCTGAAGCGGCGCGGATTCCGCTTCGTCGGCCCGACCGTCTGCTACGCGTTCATGCAGGCGGCCGGGCTCGTGAACGACCACGTCGTCACGTGCTTCCGCTACCCCGAGCTCACGAGCAGATAGGTCGTCATCTCGCCCTTCCCCTTGATCGCGATCCCGTCGCGCCGTTCGAGGACGAACGTCTCGGGGAGCCTGCGCCGGGTTCGCTCCGTGAGCTGGATCGCGCCCGGCGGCGCGTGGGACTCCATCCGGCTGGCCGTGTTGACGGTGTCGCCCCAGAGGTCGTAGCCGAGCTTGCTTCGTCCGATCACGCCCGCGACGGCGGGGCCCGAGTCGATGCCGACCCGCAGACTGAGGCCGGCCGCAGCGGGGAGGGCGGCAAGCGTCTCGCGCATGGCGAGCGCGGCGCGGGCCGCGGCCTCGGCGTGGTCGGCCCGGGGCGTGGGGATCCCGGCCGCGGCCATGTAGCCGTCCCCGATCGTCTTGATCTTCTCCAGCCCGTGCTCGGCGACCAGCTCGTCGAAGGCCGAGAAGACCTCGTCCAGCAGGGCGACGATGTCCTCGGGCGGGAGCTTCTCCGCCACCGGAGTGAAGCCGCTGATGTCCGTGAAGAGGACGCTGACCTCCTCGCTCCGCTCGGCGATGACGCCCTGCGAGACCTTCAACCGCTCGGCGATGGGCGGGGGGAAGATGCTGAGGAGGAGCCGTTCCGAGCGCTCCTGCTCCACGGCGAGCAGGCGGTGGGCGCGATCGCGCGAGCGGACGAAGTACTCGAGGAGGCCGAAGGTCGTGATCGCCGGGCCGAGGACGTTCAGGGCGAAGAACGCGAGGGCGAGCCAGGTCGGGATCGGCGGATCCGGTTTCGGCAGGGAGGAGTCGATGGCGGCCGACACGCAGACGAGGACTGCGAAGGCAGCGAACCAGCCGACGGCCGGCCGCGGCCCGTAGAAGACGAGCGCCCCGAGGGGCGCCACGAATGCCCAGAGCGCGACCGCGCTCGATTCGACGAAGCCGCCGAGGCTCCACTGGAGCAGGAAGGGCAGTACGAGGATGAGCACGACCTGGCTCGCCCGGTAGGCGTCGTAGCGCTTCGTCCTGGCGAAGAACGCGAGGCCCAGCAGCGACACCACCTGGTACGTGAGGGGGATGAGGGCGGAGAGCCAGAGCCCGAGCGCCGCATACGTCCCGATCCAGATGAAGGAGAGGATCGTGATCAGGAGCGACGAGAGAACGAGCGCGGACTTGCGGAGCCGCTGCTCGGGGGTGTCCGTGGGCAGGGACCCGGCCGTCGCAGCTCGCTCGACGGCCCGGGCCGTCCGCGCGCGAATGCTCATGGCGGGACTCTAGATTCCCCGCCGCCGGGCTTCGTAGGATGGCGCCGTGCCCGAGCCCGTCGCCGTCCTCCGCGCCGGAGAGCCGCCGCCGAGCGACGTCGCTGGGCGCATCGGCCCGGTCGATCGCGGCGAGCCCGGCCGCGGGAGGCGGCGCGCGGCCGCGGCCGGCGAGCCCGTCCGCGCCCGCGCGAAGACCGCGGCGACCTCGTAGGGGATCGTGAGCGGCGACGACCTGCGCGAGGCCGAGCGCCTCGCTCCCGCCCCGCCCGTCCCCCGAGCCGGGTGGCCTCCGCTCCTTCGTGCGGCTCGCCACGGTCGATGTCGGCCCGCTGCGGCGCCACCGCGACTTCCGGCTCCTCTTCGCCGGCCAGGGCGTCTCCTTCTTCGGCTCGATGATCACGTATGTCGCCCTCCCCTACCAGGCGTACCGGCTCTCGGGCTCCTCGCTCGTCGTCGGGCTCCTCAGCCTGGCGGAGCTCGTGCCTCTGCTCGGGACGGCGTTCCTCGGCGGCGCCCTCGCGGACGCCTTCGACCGCCGGCGGCTGGTGCAGCTCGCCGAGCTCGGGCTCGCGCTCTGCGCAGGCATCCTCGTCCTCAACTCGACGCTGGCCGAGCCCCGGCTCTGGGTGCTCTTCGTGCTCGGCGCGGCCATGGCCGGCCTGGACGGGCTGCAGCGGCCGCCTCTCGACGCGCTCATCCCGCGGCTCGTCGACCGGGAGGAGCTCGTGGCGGCCAGCGCCCTCGACGCGCTCCGCGCGAACGTCGGCAGCGTGGCCGGGCCCGCGCTCGCGGGCGTCTCCATCGCCGTGCTCGGCCTCCCGCTCACCTACACGATCGACGTGGCCACCTTCGGCGTCTCGCTCGCCGCGCTCTCGCTGATGCGCGCCGTCCCGCCCCCGCCCGGCGCTCCGCGCCCGAGTCTGCGTGGGATCGCCGACGGTTTCCGGTACGCCGTGAGCCGGCCGGAGCTCGTTGGAACGTACAGCGTCGACCTCATCGCCATGTTCTTCGGGATGCCGCTGGCGCTCTTCCCCGCCTTCGCGGAGGAGCTCGGCGGCGCCGGCGCCCTCGGGCTCCTCTACGCTGCGCCGTCGGTTGGCTCGCTCCTCGCCACCGCGACGAGCGGCTGGACCGGACGCCTCCACCGCCACGGGCTGGCCGTGTGCTGGGCGGCAGTGGGCTGGGGCGTCGCGATCGCGGCGCTCGGCCTCGCGCCGAACCTCGGCCTCGCGCTTCTCGCCCTCACGCTCGCCGGCGCCGCGGACATGCTCAGTGGCATCTACCGGGGCACGATCTGGAACACGACCATCCCCGACCACCTGCGCGGGCGCCTGGCCGGAATCGAGCAGGTGAGCTACTCGGCCGGCCCGCTCCTAGGAAACCTCGAGGCCGGCGTCGTCGCCTCCTTTGCCGGCATCCGCGCGTCGATCGTCTCCGGCGGCGTCCTCTGTGTGGCCGGGGTCGGGCTCGCCGCGCTCGTGCTGCCTGCGTTCCGCCGGTACGACGCCCGCGAGGCCCTCGCTAGGTCCCCGGCGGGACCCGACCGAGCATGATCGTGAGGAACGGCGTGAACCCGTGGCGCTCGTAGAAGCGGAGGGCGTCGTCGTTCCCGGTCATAACCGCCAGCTCGAGCTCGGCGATCCCCCGTCGGCGCAGCTCGTCGTACACGGCCTCCAGGAGCCGGGTCCCGAGCCCGCTACCGCGCTCCTCGGGAAGGATCGAGATCGTGTCGAGCTCGGCGACCCGCTCGCCCAGACGGAGGGTCGCCTCGGTGCCGGTGAGGACGACGAGCGCGCACCCGACCGGACGGCCGTCGCGCTCGGCGAAGAGAAGGAAGGTGTCCTCCTCGGCCAGCACGCGCTCGTAGCGGGCGCGGCGCGGCACCCACGACTCGGGGCCGGTGCGGAACGCCGCCAGCTCGGTGAGGTGGCCGGCGACCGACCGGTGGTGGTCGTGCAGCGCCAGCCACAGCGGCTCGAGGTCGTCGAGCCGCTCGGAGCCGCCGCCGACGATCTCGATGTCCCCGACGTCCATCGAGGCATCATCTCAGCGGAAACCGGGTATCGAGAGCGAAGCGCTCGACCCTGACGGCAGCAGGAAGGAAGACGATGAAGCTCGAAGGCATCCACCACGTGACGGCGATCACGGCGGACGCGCCCCAGAACGTCGACTTCTACACGCGGGTCCTCGGCCTCCGCCTCGTCAAGAAGACGGTCAACCAGGACGACCCGACCGTCTACCACCTCTTCTACGCCGACGAGGAGGGCGACCCGGGCTCCGACATCACCTTCTTCGAGTATCCGGGGCTGCCCCGGGGCAGGGCCGGGGCGGGCATGGCGCACACGGTCGCGTGGAGGATCGCCTCGTCGGAGGCACTCGCCTTCTGGAGCGAGCGGCTCGCCGCGGAGGGGGTCGAGTCCGAGCGGGACGACGTGCAGCTCCGCTTCGCCGATCCCGAGGGCATGGGCCTCGAGCTCCGCGTCGTCGAGAGCGGCGACGACCCCCTCGTCGCCTACCATCCCGAGATCCCGGCCGAGCTCGCGCTCCAGGGCTTCGACGGGGTGCGCGCCTATGCGGCCGACGCCGAGGCGAGCCGCGGCTTCCTCGAGGAGGCGCTCGCCTTCCAGCCGAGCGGCGTGGCCTCGTGGGACGTGCGCGGCGACGAGCGCGGATCCTCGTACGGCTACGACGAGCCGCCGCCCGAGCGCGGCCTCTCGGGAGCCGGCACCGTCCACCACGTGGCGTGGTCGTCCTCCCTGGACGAGCATGAGGACTGGCGCGAGCGGGTCGCCCAGGCCGGTGCGCGGCCGACGCCCGTCATCGACCGCTTCTACTTCCGCTCCGTCTACTTCCGCGAGCCGAGCGGCGTCCTCTTCGAGCTCGCGACGCTCGGCCCTGGCTTCACTGCGGACGAGCCCCTGGAGAGCCTCGGCGAGTCGCTCTCGCTCCCGCCGGCGTTCGAGCCGCTCCGCGAGCGCCTCGAGCAGGTCTTGACGCCGCTCCCCGAAACGCGCGGGGCGCGGACCGCGAAGTAGGGGAGCAATCCCCGCGTCTCCGCCCGGTAGGGTCGCCGCGATGGCGCTCCTCGAGACCGTCCGGGTGTGCGGGTACCGCTCGGCGCGCGACGTCGAGCTCCAGCTCGGCCCCGTGACCGCCCTCGTGGGCGAGGCGCGCTCGGGCAAGTCGAACCTCCTGCGCGCGATGCAGTCGCTCCTCGACCCGGACGCGCCGCCGACCCGGCAGGACGTGCGTCGGCGTGCCGCCGTCCTCACGGTCGACGCCCGCCTGACCGGCGGGCGTGAGATCGGTCTCGAGGCGCGGCCCGCGGACGGGGTGAGCGTCAGCCGGGGCGGCGCGCCGCCGGCGCTCTTCCTGCCCGCCGCGAGCCGCTCGGGCCCGCTGCTCGAGCTTGACGCATACTCGGACGCGGCCGCCGGAGCCGTCCAGTGCTTCCGCGAGGCCCTCCGCGACCCGCCGGAGCGCCGCTCGGACTCCGCCGGTGCCTCCGCCCTGGCCGCGGGGGTCGACGCCTGCCGCGAGGCGGGGGTCACGGGCGTGGTCTTCCTGATCGAGGAGCCAGAGCTCTTCCTGCGCCCGCACACGCAGCGCTACCTGTACCGCCGCCTCCGCGACCTGGCCGCCGACGGCAACCAGGTCGTCTACTCCACCCACTCACCGGCCTTCCTCAACGTGGCAAGGCTTGAGGAGCTCGTCCTCGTCCGCTACAGCGTCCGCCGCGGGACGCACGCCGTCCAGCCGGAGCCGCTCGAGGCGGACGAGGCCTTCCGGGTCGTCAGCGAGTTCGACGCCGAGCGGAGCGAGCTCTTCCTCGCCCGCGCGGCCGTCCTCGTGGAGGGCCGGACCGAGAAGCTCGTCCTCCCCTCGATCTTCCACGCGCTCGGCCGCGACGCCGACCGCGCGCAGATATCGATCGTCGAGTGCGGCGGCAAGTCCAACATCCCCGTGTTCGCGCGCATCTGCAAGGTGTGCCGGATCCCGTTCATCGTCGTCCACGACCGCGATGCGGAGCCGGGAGAGCAGCCGATCCCGGCCGAGGTCGAGCTCAACCGCCTCATCGCCAAGATCGCCGGCCGCGACCGGACGATCGTCCTCGAGCCCGACTTCGAGGGCGTCACCGGCCTCCGCGGGCACGCGAACAAGCCCGAGCGGGCCTGGAAGCACTTCAGCGCCCCCGGGGTCAGCGTGCCCGACTCGCTGGCGCTGGCGGTCCGGCTTGCGCTGCGCTCCGCCGCCCGCTGACCGGGGGGACGAGCGCCCGCCAGCAGGTCGCCGCGACGACTGCTCCGATCGCGCCCGACGCAGAGTGCGGTGACCCACCGTTCATCGCTGTCCGTCCCGGGCATGAGCTCACGGGCGGTCGCGGACGGCGAAGACCCCGTAGGCGAGCCAATGGAGCGCGGCCTGCGCCGTGCTCGTCGTCGCCAAGGACGCCGAGCAGCGCATCGAGCCGGAGGCTAGCTGTCGATCGGGCGCGTGAAGATGACGAGGAGGCTCAGCTGCTCGTAGGCGGTGAAGCGGTGCTCGGCGTGGGCGGCGACGAACATCGCCTGGCCCTCCTCGAGGCCGATCTCCTCGTCCTCGACCTGCAGCGTGCCCCGGCCCTCGAGGACGATGTAGACCTCGTCGTCGACATGCGGCTGCTGGCGGTCGGGCTCCGGCGCGACGAGGACGTAGACCCCGACTTCGAGCCCCGGCGAGGTGTGGACGATCTCGTAGCCGCCGTCGGCGTCCTGCAGACGCCGCTTGGCGGCCACGACGTCGAAGAGGTGCTCGTGGATCGCGGGCATCAGACCGTGGCCTGGCGGAACGCCGGGATGATCTCGCTCCCGTAGGCCTCGAGGATCTCCTCCTGCCCGTGGGTCATCAGGTAGATGTTGAAATGGTCGACGCCGATCGACTCGAGCTCCCGCAGCTTCTCGGTGTTCGCATCCGCGTTTCCGATCACGGAGAAGCGGTCGGCGATCTCGTCGGTGACGAACTCGCCGTGAGCGGCGCCCTCGCGGCTGTGATCCTTGTAGTCGTAGAACTTGCGGGCCTTGACGTAGTCGGTGAGCTCCTTGGGGATCTCCGAGTCCTCCCCGTAGCGCTCGATCAGGTCCATGACGTGGTTCGAGACCATCGCGGGGAACCAGCGCACCGCGTCGCGCGCCTCCTGCATGTCGTCGGTGACGATGCTGGGCGCGCAGGCGAGGCACTTGAGCTCGTCGGGGTTTCGGCCGGCCTCGGCCGCGGCCTCGCGCGCCTGCTCCATCAGCCACCGGATGATCACGGGGTCGGCGAGCTGGATGATGACCCCGTCGGCGACGCGCCCGGCGACGCCGAGCGCGCGCGGGCCGTAGGCGGCGATATACATCGGGATCGGCTCGCGCCCCTTCGCCCACTCGAGCTCGAGCTCCTTCCCGTTCCACTCGACCGGCCGCCCGTTCATCAGGTCCTTGATCATTCGGCAGGAGGCCTCGAACTCGGCCATCTTCACCGGCTGCTGGCCGATCACGCGCCGTGCCGAGTCCCCGCGCCCGATCCCGAGCACGGCGCGGCCGCCGGAGATGGCGTGGAGCGTCGCGTACGAGCTCGCCGTGACGGTCGGCTCGCGTGTTCCCGGGTTCGTGACGCAGTGCCCGAACTTGAGTTTGTCCGTCTGGGTCGCGAGGAGCGTGAGGAGCGGGTAGGCGTCGTGCCAGAGGATGTGGGAGTCGTAGGTCCAGCCGTAGTCGAAACCGTTCTCCTCCGCGAGCCGCATCAGCTCGACGAAGCGCGTCGCGGGCGGGTCGGGGAGAACGGTGACGCCGAAGGTGAGCATCGGGCGGGACCTCCTGAGCCGGGGATGACAGCGATTCTACGCCCCCCGGGGTCGGGGGCCGGAATGAGCGCGGGTACCCGTGCGTTCCAGTCCTTCAGGGGATGGGTACTCTCCGGCCGATGCAGATCGAGACCCTCGACCACGTCGCCCTCTGGGTGGGCGACCGCGACCGCCTCGCGGGTTTCCTGACCGGTCACGCGGGCATGCACGTCGTCGACCGCTCGGAGCGGTTCACCCTGGTCGGCTCCGACGCGCGCCGGGGCAAGCTGACGCTCTTCGCGGCCGAGGGCCCGCGCGACGCCGGCGTGCTCGCACGTGTCGGCCTGCGCGTCTTCGACCTCGAGGAGGCGGTGGCCGCGCTGCCCCCGGGCGTTCGTGTCGAGCGGGGGGACCGCCGGGCCGAGGTCGACGCCGGCGAGGGCCTCAGGCTCGCGCTCGTCGAGGTGGACGAGGGCGTCGCCTACGACCTCGACCACGTCGTCTTCCGCGTCCCCGACCCGGAGGCGACGTTCGCTGCCCTCGCGAAGCTCGGATTCGAGGTCGAGGACGGCCGCCTGCGCGCGGGCGACTCCTGGATCCTGCTGGAGCAGGGCGATCCGGGGGAGAGCGATCGCCCGCTGCTCAACCACCTCGGCCTTCGGGTCGAGTCGGCCGGCGACCACATCGAGGAGGCGGAGCGCCGCGGCCTCGAGATCGCGGACGTCGTCGACGCCGCCAACACGTACGCGGTGTTCGTCTGGGGGCCGGATCGCATCAAGCTCGAGTACGTCGAGCACAAGCCGACGTTCTCCCTCACCTGATCCCCGGCGCGGCCGCAGCGGGTCGCCCGCCTCCGCAAGCGCGCTTGTGTTCCACGCGCACAAGCCTCTCGCGCCCGTCTTTGCGGCTCGGCGCTCGTGAGAACGGGAATCCTGTGCATGTGCCGGTGGAACACAAGCGGGCCGGGCGGCTTGGCCGAGCTCGTCGTCGCCGGGGCTGGAATGGCCGGGCTGGTGGCGGCGGCCCGCGCCCGGGAGCTCGGTGCGCACGTGACCGTGCACGAGAAGGGTGACCGGCCCGGCGGATCGATGCGCCTCTCGAGCTGCGTCGTCTGGCGGTTCCAGGACTGGGAGGCCTTCCGGGCCGAGTGTCCGGCGGGCGATCCGGTGCTCCAGCGGCTCGTCTGGGAGGGGCTCGACGAGGCGCTCGCGTGGCTCGAGGCCCTGGGCGCGCAAGTGGTCGCGCGGGAGACCGGCAACCCGCGGACGGCCGGCCTGCGCTTCGATCCGGAGGGGCTCACCGACGTGCTCGCGCGGCGTGCGGGCGAGGTGCGCCTGCGCGAGCCGCTCGGGACGCTGCCGGAGGGAGCCCCGGTCGTCCTCGCCACGGGCGGCTTCCAGGGCGATCCGGAGCTCGTCCGCCGGCATATCACCGCCGAGCCGCTCGTCCTGCGGGCGAATCCATGGAGCACGGGCGACGGCCTGCGGCTCGCCTGCGCCCGCGGCGCAGTCCTCTCGGCGGGCCTGGAGGAGTTCTACGGCCGCAACCTCGCGGCCGCCCCGCGCATCGCCGCCGAGGACTTCGTGCCGCTCGCGCAGGTCTACGCTCGCCACGCGACCGTCCAGAACGCGCGCGGCGAGCGATTCGAGCCCTCCCACTGGGCCGACGTCGACGTCGTCCAGTGGACAGCCCGCCAGCCGGGGGCGCGCGCCTGGTACACGGTCGCGGACGCGGCGCTATCCGAGTCGGTCCGCGAGCGCACGGTCGGGGAGATGATCGAGACGGCCCGCCGCGCGGGCGCCGCGGTCGAGCGGCTCGCGGGAAGCACCCGCGTCGAGGTCGTCGCCGCGATCACCTCGACGCTCGGCGGGATCGCGGTCGACGAGCGCACCCGTGCGGCCGACGGGCTCTGGGCCGCCGGCGCCGACGTGGGCGGGATCTCGACGGGCGGCTGGTCGAGCGCGCTCGCGGCCGCGCTCGTCCTCGGCAAGGCGGCCGCCGAGGACGCCCTCCGCTAGCCGACGCCTAGCCCGCCTGCAGGTAGGCGCAGGGGCGCGCGTCGTCCGGCAGCGGCGACGGGCCGAGCTTCGCGACCGTGAAGCGGGCGCCCTCCTCGAGCTCGACCTCCGCGCCCGGCGCCGGCGGCTCGCCGTCGCGCTCCACGAGCTCGTAGCCGGACGGCTTCGTCACGAAGAGGAGGTGCGTCTCGGCCATGCGCGCGAGTCTAACCCTCGCGTGCGGCGGCGACGTACGGGGGCACGACCACCCGCACGAGCGTGCCACCGTGCTCGCCGCTGTCGATCGAGAGCCGGCCGTTCAGGATCTTCACGCGCTCGTCGATCGCCTCGATGGAGGCGCGCCGCCGCTCCTCGACGCCGTCGTCGGCGATCTCCGCCTCGAATCCGCCGTCCTCCCGCTGGCGCACGGCGACCTCGATCTTCAGGGGGCGGCGCGGCACCGCCTGGTTCAGGGACTCGCGAATGATCTGGTAGAGGGCCACCTGCGTCTTCTCGCCGAGCCGCTCGCCTGCCTCGACGTCGGTGAGGACGGTGATCCGGTGAGTGCCCTCGACCTGGTCGCCGAGCGCCCGCACGGCGGCGAAGAAGCCGGCGTCGCGCAGCACGAGCGGCTCGATCGCGAACGAGAGGTCGCGCAGGACGCGGATCGTGTCGCGCTCCTTCTCGAGGGAGTTCTCGATCACCTTGGCCGCGTCGTCGTTTCGCCCGTCCTGGAGTGCTGCGAGCGCCGCGTCGTGCATGAGCGCGATGCCGGACATCGACTGGAGCGGGCCGTCGTGGAGGAAGAGCGACAGGCGCCGGCGCTCGTCCTGCTCGGCGGTGATCAGCCGCTCCGTGAGACGCTCCCGCTCGGCCTCGCGGTCGCGCGCCTCCTCGAGGAGGCGGGAGTTCTCGACCGCGCGGGCAGCGAAGTCGGCGAGGACGGTCGCCCGCATGTGGTCCCAGCGGTGGAAAGGCTCGCTGCGCACGAGCTCGAGATCGCCGAGGCGCTCGCCGTGGACGGCGAGGGGGACGACCATGCGCTCGCCGCCCGGGAGCGGCTCGTCGCCGCGCTTGCGGCCCGCGGGCAGGACGCGGGCGCTGCGCGCGGCGAAGAGCCGGCGCGCCTGCTCGCAGGTGCGGTCGAGGATCTCGGCGGCGTCGAGGGTCGAGGAGACGGCCCCGATCGAGTCGACGAGCGACTCGAGGAACGTGGCCTGCGCCTGAAGCTCGTCCTCGGCGGACTCGTGGCGGCGACGCTCGGTGACGATCAGGTAGAGGGCAAAGGCGCCGAAGAAGGCGGTCGAGGCGACGAGCCCGCCGGCGGCCACCTCGGCCTCGCCGAACGCGAGCCCGAGCGCGCCGACGAGGGCGGACCCGACCGTGCAGGCGACCAGCAGGCCGCGCGCGTTGCGAGAGAGCCAGCCGCTCACGCTCACACCGGGACGCGGCGGTCAGTCGATGATCGATTCCCGCAGCGCGATCGCGACCGCATGGGTGCGCGTGTCCGCCTCGAGCTTGGCGAGGATATGCCGGACGTGGCTTTTCACCGTCTCCTGGCTGATGAAGAGCTTCTGCGCGACGTCAGCGTTCGACATGCCGTCGGCGAGCAGCTGCAGGATCTCGCGCTCGCGCACGGTCAGCATCTCCTCGCGCTCGCGCGTGAGCAGCGCCGGCATCAGGGCCGGGTCGACGTAGCCCTCGCCGCTCGCCACCTTCTCGATCGCCCGGAGCAGCGTCTGGTGAGGCGCTTCCTTCAAGATGTATCCCTTGGCGCCCGCCTCGAGACCGCGGCCGAGAAGGCTCCGCTCCCCGTACGCGGTGAAGATGAGGACGGCCGTCTGCGGCAGGCGATCCGCCAGGATCTTCGTCGCCTCGAGCCCGTCCATGCCCGGCATGCGGACGTCCATGATCACGACGTTCGGCCGCCGCCGCTCGGCCACGGCGACGGCACTCGCGCCGTCGGAGGCCTCGCCCACGACCCGGATCTGCTGGGAGCGGGAGAGGGACAGGCGCAGGCCCTCCCTCACGACCTCATGGTCGTCGGCGATTAGGCAGGTGATCTCGTTGGACATAGTGCGGCTCGCTCCCCAGGCACGATGATAGATCGGGTGGGAAGGCGTCACACTTTAGAGGGACTTGTCGTCGACCCTGTCGTGGGATCCTTCCCGGGAGCGCTCGTCCTGGAGGGCGGCACGATCGCAGAGGTGGAGCGACGGGAGGGCGGCACGCAGGAACCGCTCCTCTTTCCGGGCTTCATCGACCTGCAGGTCTACGAGGCGGCCGGGCTCGCGGCGGCCGGGGTGACCGGCTACCTGCTTGCCACCCGAACGGTCACGGAGGTGGACGACCCCCTCTGCCTCGGGCTGCACCTGGAGGGGCCCTTCCTCAACCCCGAGGCGGCCGGCGCGATCCCGCTCGAAGAGCTCGCTCCGGTCGACCTCGGCCTCGTCGACGACTGGGCGTCGGCCTCGGGGCTCGTGCGCCTCGTGACGCTCTCCCCGGAGTTGCCGCTCGCCCTCGTCGCCGTGGAGCGGCTGGCGGCCACGGGAATCGTCGCGGCGCTCGGACACACGCACGCGAACGACCTGACGACGAAGGCGGCGGTCGACGCCGGCGCGAGCTTCGCGACGCACCTCTGGAACGCGATGAAGCCGCCGAGGGCCCGCGCGCCGGGGCCGGTCCTGAGCCTCCTCCTGGACGAGCGGGTGACCGTCGGCCTGATCCCGGACGGCCGGCACCTGCACCCGCTCGTCGAGGAGCTCGCCGTCCGCGTCGCCGGGGCGGGCCGCATCGCGCTGACGAGCGACCGCGTCCCCCTCCCCGCGGAGCGGCCGGACGGCTCGTTGCTCGGAGGGGACCGTGCGGGCGGGTCGGTCGTCTCGCACATGGCGCGCTTCGGGCTCCCGGCCGCGGCGACGATGGCGAGCCTCGTGCCGGCACAGGTCCTCGGCCTGGCCGACCGCGGTCGCCTCGCGCCCGGTTACCGTGCCGACGTCGCCGTGCTGGGGCCCGACCTCACGCCCCGGGCAACCCTCGTGGGGGGCGAACACCTCTGACCTCTCCGCTATCCTCGGACCGCAACGTTGGACGAGCAACCGTCTAGTACCCAGGCTCACGCGCCGGTGGGCCCGTGAGCGACCCTCTTCGCCTCCTCGTCATTCTCCTGCTGGTCCTGGGGAATGCGGTGTTCGTCGCGGCCGAGTACGCGCTCGTCACCGCGCGACGGACGCGCCTCGAGGAGCTCGCGAGGCAGGGCAACCGCCGTGCCCGAACCGCGCTCAAGCTCCTGGACGAGCCGGTCCGCTTCATCTCCACGGTGCAGGTGGGGATCACGGTCTTCGGGATCCTCCTCGGTGCGCTGGGAGAGCCGTTCCTCTCGGGCCTCTTCGGGGACTGGCTCCCCCGCAGCGGGGCGTTCATCCTCTCGTTCCTGATCCTCACCTACCTGAGCGTCGTCCTCGGCGAGCTCGTTCCCAAGTCGATCGCGCTCCAGCGGGCCGAGCGCCTCGCCGTCTGGCTCGCGGTGCCCCTCGACTGGCTGGGCCGGATCGCGTATCCGCTCGTCTGGGTCCTCCAGAAGTCGGCGAACGGCATCGCCCGGCTCTTCGGCGTGCAGCCCGCGCCGGCCGGCATGACCATGCACACCGAGGAGGACATCCGCCTGATCGTCGCCCAGACCGAGGAGATCGAGAAGGCGGAGGAGGAGATGCTCTACAAGGTCTTCGACTTCGCCGACAAGGAGGCCCACGACGTCATGGTCCCGCGGCCCGAGGTCGTCGCCCTCTCCGTCGACCTGCCGCCCAGGAGGCCCTCGCGGCCGTGATCGACTCCCCCTACACGCGCTACCCCGTCTACCGCGGCTCGCTCGACGACGTGATCGGCATCCTCCACGTCCGCGACCTCTTCGGCGCGCTCTACGACCGGGGGATCGAGAACGTCGTCATCGGGGAGATCGTCCGCCCCGCCCACGTCGTGCCCGAGACGAAGGACCTCGCCTCGCTCCTCGGCGAGTTCCGCCGTCAGAACCAGCACATGGCGCTCGTCGTGGACGAGTACGGCGCCGTCCAGGGGATCGTCACGCTCGAGGACCTCCTCGAGGAGATCGTCGGCGAGATCGAGGACGAGTACGACCTGCCCGACGACTCGGTGGAACGGATCGACGACCAGTGCATCCGCGTCCACGGCACGTTCACGATCGACGACTTCAACGAGCAGTTCGGCACCGACCTGCCGCAGGAGGACTACCACACGGTCGCAGGCTTCGTGTTCGGCGAGCTCGGCCGCGCCCCGCGGCCCCGGGACGAGGTGGAGGCGAACGGGCTCCGCTTCACCGTCGTCGAGGTGGACGGGCAGCGGATCGAGCGGCTCCAGATCGAGTTCCTCGGCCACGAGGTCGCGGACGCCGCCGAGGTCGCGCAGTAGTAGGATCGCGCGCGTGGAGTTCGACCACATCGGCGTGCCGGCGCCCGCGAAGCGCGGCGACATGCGCTACCTGGAGTCGAAGCGGCTCTGGCTGACGAGCCCGAGCGACCATCCGTACCGCGTCGAGTGGCTCTGGTACGAGGCGGACAGCCCCGAGGCCGAGCTGATCCGCACCGTCCCGCACGTCGCCTACCTCGTCGGGAGCCTGGAGCAGGCCATGGCCGCCGGGCCGGTGCTCGCCGAGCCGTTCGACGTCTTCGGCGAAGTGCGCGTCGGCTTCATCGAGATCGACGGCGCGCCGGTCGAGTTCGTGCAGCCCTACTGAGCCGATGGCGCTCGCCGAGCTGCTCGCGGACCTCGTCCGCATCGACTCGGTCAACCCGGACCTGATCGAGGGCGCGGCCGGGTGAGGGCGAGGTCGCCCGCTTCGTCGCCGGGTGGCTCGAGGCGGCGGGGCTCGAGGTGGAGCTGGAGGAGGTCGCGCCCGGGCGCTTCAATACGGTGGGGATCGCCGCGCGGCTCGGGCGGCGGCAAGTCGCTGCTCCTGAACGCGCACACCGACACCGTCGGCGTCGCGGGCATGGAGCAGCCGTTCGAGCCGGTCGTGGAGCGCGGGCGGCTCCACGGCCGCGGCGCCTACGACATGAAGGCCTCGCTCGCCGCGATCATGCTCGCCGGAGCGCAGGCGGTGCGCTGCGGGGCTGCGGGGCGACGTGATCGTGACCGCGGTCTGCGACGAGGAGGCGGCGAGCATCGGCACGGCCCGGGTCGCCGAGCGCTACCGCGCCGACGCCGCGATCGTCGCGGAGCCGACCGAGCTCCGCCTCGCGCTCGCGCACAAGGGCTTCGTCGGCTTCGAGGTGGAGACGGCAGGCCACGCGGCTCACGGCTCGCGGCCCGACCTCGGCGTCGACGCGATCGCGCACATGGGCCGTGTCCTCACCGGGATCGAGGAGCTCGACCGCCGTCTGCGCGCCGAACCCACGCATTCGCTCCTGGCGAGCGGCTCCGTACACGCGTCCCTGATCGAGGGCGGTCAGGAGTTCTCGAGCTACCCGGCGCGGTGCCTTCTCAAGGGCGAGCGGCGGACGATCCCCGGGGAGACCGTCGCCCAGGTCGAGGGCGAGCTGCGCGCGCTTCTCGGCGACGTCGAGGGCGAGGTGCGCGTCGTCGTCTTCCGGGAGCCGTTCGAGACGACGCCGGACGCCCCGGTCGCCGAGCTCGTCGCGCGCCATGCCGACGGCCCCGAGGTCGTCGGGGTCTCCTTCTGGGCCGACTCCGCGCTCCTCGCGGCCGCCGGTATCCCCACGGTCGTGTTCGGCCCGGCCGGCGAGGGCGCCCACGCCGTCGAGGAGTGGGTCGACCTCGCGAGCGCCGAGCGGTGCGCGGAGATCTATGCCGGCGTCGCCCGCGAGCTCTGCGCCTGACTCTCCGGGCCATGTCCAGGGGTCTGACCCCGGGCGTGGCTTCTCCGGCCGCGCCGCCGCCCTGAAACCCGTGGAAGGCGCGCTGGGCCTTTTCCCCCGCGATGCCGGATGGGAAGAGGGGTCTGCTGCGGGAGCCGTGTCCCCGCGGGGTGGGGAAGGGGTCAGACCCCGGCCATGGCCGGAGGGGGCGCGTCCGGCGCTAGGGTGGGTAGATGCCTGCTTCGCCGGATACGATCCGGATCGGGGGCGACCTCGAGGTTCGACGACTCGGGTTCGGCGCCATGCGCATCACGGGCCCGGGCATCCTCGGCTGGCCCGACGACCGGGATAACGCGCTGCGGGTGCTCCGCCGGGCGGTCGAGCTCGGCGTGAACCTGATCGACACGGCGGACTCCTACGGCCCCGAGGTGAGCGAGCTCCTCATCGCCGAGGCGCTCCATCCGTACCCTGACGGGCTCGTGATCGCGACGAAAGGCGGCCTCCTCAGGGAGGGACGGGGCCCGTGGCCGCGCCACGGTCACCCCGACCACCTGCGGGAGGCCTGCGAGGAAAGCCTCCGCCGCCTGCGGCTCGACCGCATCGACCTCTACCAGCTGCACGCACCCGATCCGAAGGTTCCGTTCGAAGACTCCGTGGGCGCGCTCGCCGCGCTCCGGGCCGAGGGGAAGATCCGCCACGTCGGACTCTCGAACGTCAGCGTCGAGCAGCTTCGGCAGGCGCAGGAAATCGTCCCGATCGTCTCCGTCCAGAACCGCTACAGCCTGGCCGACCGCCGCTCGGAGGACGTGCTCGAGGAGTGCGCCGGCCAGGGGATCGCCTTCTTCCCGTGGTACCCGCTCGCCGTCGGCGACCTCGCCCAGCCGGGCGGCGTGGTCGGTCGGGTCGCGCGCGCCCGCGGGGCGACGCCGGCTCAGGTCGCGCTCGCGTGGCTCCTCGCCCGCGCGGCCGTCGTCGCGCCGATCCCGGGCACGTCCTCGCTCCGCCACCTGGAGGAGAACCTCGCGGCGCTCGACCTCGAGCTCACGCCGGGAGAGCTCGCCGAGCTCACGGCCTGAGCTTCGACGGGTCCACGACGCGGATGTCGGAGCCCTTCACCCGGTGGAGCGAGTACGGATGGCCGCTGGCGACCGTCAATCCCCGAGTTGGAGGAGCGGTGCGAGCCGGTCCCAGCGGTCGAGCTCGCAGCCGTTCGAGCGGCTCAGCTCGGCGTCGACCTCCACGCCGTCGACGAGGCCGACCACCGCCGCCTGCTCCGGGCCGCCGAAGATCATCGTGCACGCGGTCCCGGGCGGCACGGGGTCGAGCGCCGCCGCGTTCGTGGAGAGCGCCTCGCACGCGCTCTCGGGGCTCGGGTGCGTGCCGCCGATCGGGTCGCAGGTGAGCGTCGCCTTCTGCGAGAATCCGTCCCGCCCGTTGGGCCAGAAGGTGACCGTCACCTCCACGGCCGGGCCGGGCGTCCCCACGGTGGAGCCGCCGCTGCCGTCGCCGGCAACGTCTCCGCCCGCTTCTTTCGAGCCGGAGTCGGAGCCGCATGCGGGAGCCAGGAGGACGATCAGGACGGCGAGAAGGACGACGCAAGCTCGTCGGTTCGCCGCGCCAGCTCCGCGTCGCGCTCGGTGATCGCCTCCGCCGCGTGCGTCCACCAGCGCACCGTGACCGCGTTCCAGCTGATCGCGAGGTCCGGATGGTGATTGGCCTCCTCGGCCGCTTCGGCCAGCCGGTTCACGAACTCGATCGCCTCGGCGAAGTCCCGGAAGCGGTAGACGCGCTCGAGCGCGCCGCGGGACTCCTCCCAGCCCTGCGGGCGCTCGCCCGTCAAGAGCCGACATTCCTGCTCACCGTCAGCACCCCGTCCGCGACGACGCCGATCAGCTCGATCGGCCGGTCGGTCCACATGACCTCGCCCTCGGCGCTGAGCCCGTCCATGCCCGCGAGCGTGAGGCCGGTGACGAGGAGGGAGGCGCCGCCGCACTGCGGCGGGAACGACTCGGCGAGGGCGCTGCAGAGGCGGGCCTGGCCGTCCAAAACGAGCAGGTTTCCGCTGACGGTCAGAGGCAGGTCCGACTCGGTGTCGAGCGCCTCCTCGATCGAGATTCCCGGGACGGTCGCCGCCGCCGTGGGGCTGTCGTCGCCGGCGTCCGCGGGCGCGCCGTCCCCGCCGCAGGCGGCGAGCGCTGCCGCGGCGAGGAGGACGGCGGGGCGCGCGAGTACATTCACGGTCTCTGAGACGGGGCGAGGGGGCCGGAAGTTCCCGTGATCCTACGAGACGGGCAGCGGCGAGACCACGTCGCCGGCGATCGTCCAGGCGGCGAGCTCGCCGGTGCGGAGGGAGAGGATCATGTAGGGCTTGCTCTCCCAGAGGCCGATCGACTCGACGTCCGTTCGGGACGGCCGCGGCGGGCTGGCCGGGTGCGAGTGGAAGACGGCGAGCTCGTAGCCGTCGTCCTCGAGGAACCACACCTCGGGGTCGATCTCGAGCTCGAACCGGTAGGGGCTCCGGGCCCGATTCCGTCCCGGGAAGAAGCGCTGGGCGACGCCGTCCCGTAGGGCGACGAGCCCGCAGGCCTCGTTCGGGAGCTCCGCCTCGGCGTGCTCGACGAGCGCCGAGCGCACCTCGGTCGGGATCACCACCAGAGGCGGTCGTCCATGGACGCGGCGGCGTCGGCGGGCGGCTGCGTCCAGAAGTCGGCGGAGAGGTACTTCCAGCCGCCGTCGGCAAGGATCGCGACGACGACGCCCTCGTCCAGCTCTTCGGCGACGCGGCGCGCGACGTGGACGACCGCGCCGGAGGAGACGCCGGCGAAGATCCGACTCGTGCTCGAGGAGCAGGCGTAGGCCCTCGACCGACTCCTCGTTCGTGACGAGCACCTTCCGGTCGAGCTTGGCGACGTCGAGGATCGGCGGGACGTAGCCGTCGGCGAGGGAGCGGAGCCCGTAGACGAGGTCGCCCTGGAGCGGCTCCGCCGCGGCGACGAGGAGCTCCGGGAAGGACTCTCGCAGACGGTCGCCGGCGCCCATGAGGGTGCCGCCGGTGCCCAGGCCGGCTACAAGGGCGTCGACGTGCGGGAGGGCGTCCGCGATCTCGGCGCCCGTCCCCTCGTAGTGGGCGCGAGGGTTGGCCTCGTTGCCGTACTGGAAGGGCATGAACCAGCGCGCGTCCCGCTCGGCCATCTGGAGGGCGAGGCGCACCGCGCCGTTCGAGCCTTCGGAGGCCGGGGAGAAGACGAGCCGGCGAACCGTAGAGCTCGAGCAGCTTGACGCGCTCCGGCGTGGCGTTCTCGGGCAGGACGCACGTCAAGGGGTAGCCCTTCAGCTTCGCCACCATCGCGAGCGAGATGCCGGTGTTGCCGCTCGTCGGCTCGAGCAGCTCCCGGCCCGGCTCGAGCTCGCCGGCCGCCTCGGCCGCCTCGATCATCGTCCTGGCGACGCGATCCTTGATCGAGCCGGTCGGGTTCTGCCCCTCGAGCTTCGCGTAGAGGCGGACACCGGCGTGCGGCGCCAGTCGCGGCAGCTCGACGAGCGGCGTCGAGCCGATCGTCTCGAGGAGCGACGACGGCGTCAGCGTCCGCTCGCCGCCGGCCATCGCCGGCAGCAGGATCACGGTCGAGCCCGAGCGAACCTCGGTGTCGAGCCCGTCGAGCGTGCGGACGTCCTCGCTGTCGAGGTAGACGTTCACGAACGGGGCGATCTCCTCGCCTCCCTCGAACACCTGGCTGCCGAGGCCGGGAAAGCGCTCGGCGAGGTCGGCGAGCACCTCGCGCATGGTCGAGCCACTGGCCTCGACCTCGCGGGCGCCGCCGACCTCGGAGCGCAGCGTGGGCGGGATGCGAACCCTGATCACGACGTCACCCGATTCGGCGCCGGGCCCTGGCAGAACTCCACGTAGTCGATGTAGTCGGTGATCGTCGGGTCGTCGCCGCAGACCGGGCACTCGGGGTCGCGGCGCAGAGTGATCTCGGTGAACTGCGTCTCGAGCGCGTCGAAGAGGAGGAGCCGGCCGACGAGCGGCTCGCCGATCCCGAGCGCGAGCTTCAGCGCCTCGTTGGCCTGGAGCGAGCCGACGATGCCGGGCAGGACGCCGAGCACGCCGCCCTCGGCGCAGCTCGGTGCGAGCTCGGGCGGCGGCGGCTGCGGGAAGAGGCAGCGGTAGCACGGCCCCTCCTTCGGCTTGAAGACCGTCGTCTGGCCCTCGAAGCGGAAGATCGAGCCGTGGACGACGGGGATCCCGTGCCACACGGAGGCGTCGTTCAGGAGGTAGCGCGTCGGGAAGTTGTCGGCGCCGTCGACGATCACGTCCCAGCCCTCGCCGAGGATGCGGTCGACGTTCTCGGACGTGAGCCGCTCCGGGAACACCTGAACCGTGACGTCGGGGTTGAGCGCGGCGATCGTCCGCTTCGCGGACTCCGCCTTCGAATCGCCGAGCGCGCTCCGTCGAGTGCACGATCTGACGCTGGAGGTTCGTGTCGTCGACGACGTCGTCGTCGACGATCCCGAGCGTGCCGACGCCTGCGGCGGCGAGGTAGAGCGACGCGGGCGAGCCGAGCCCGCCGGCGCCGATCAGGAGGATGCGGGAGTCGAGCAGCTGCAGCTGCCCCTCCTCGCCGACCTCGGGGATCAGGAGGTGCCGGCGAGTAGCGGCGCCGCTTGGCCTCGTCGAGCGCCCGCGGGAGGTCGAAGCCGAAGCCGTTCCGCTTCCAGTCGTTGAAGCCGCCGGCGAGCGAGGCGACGTTCTCGTAGCCGAGCTCCTCGAGCGCCTTCGCCGCGAACGCCGAGCGAGCGCCGGAAGCGCAGTAGAGGACGAGCGGGGCGTCGCGGTCGGGCGACGACGCTCTCGATCCGCGACTCGAGGTACCCGCGCGGGACGTGCACGGCACCGGGGATGTGCCCCTCGTCCCACTCGTTTCGGTCGCGGACGTCGACGAAGATCGGCGACTCCGTCTCGCGAAGCTCCGCCGCGCGGGGGCCGTCGACCTCCTCGATCTCGCTCTTGACCTGCTGCAGGAACTCGCGGTAGCTGGGCATTGCTTCAGGAAGTATAGCTACGAGGGTGCGGCGCTTCGCAACTCCCGGAGGCTACGCTCGACGCGTGTCCACAGGCCGCGCCCGCATCCTCGTCGGCCTCGCGGCGGCCGCGGCCGCCGCGGTCGTCGTCACGGGCGCCCTGCTCCAGGGCGGCGACGATTCCGAGCCCGCCGCCGCCACCGTCGAGGAACGGCCGCCGCCCCCGCTCGAGCTGGGTCTCGTGGCCCGGAGCGGAGAGGAGGTGGACGCGCTTCGCGAGGCGGAGACGCTCGTGGACGACGGCGAGCGGGCGGCCGCTCGCGCCCGCTTCGAGCAGGTCCTGGAGGAGAGCCCCCGATCCGTCGAGGCGGCGGTCGGCGCGGCGATCGCCTCCTGGCCGAACGGGACGGTGTCGGAGCTGCAGGCGCTCGCCGCCGAGCATCCGGAGAGCGGCGTCGTCCAGCTCCACCTCGGCCTCGCCCTGCTCGCGAGCGGCGACGAGGCGGGCGCGCGCACCGCCTGGGAGGCGGCCCTGGCGGGCGACCCGGACACGCCGGCGGCGCTCCGCGCCGAGGATCTCCTCAACCCGCAGTACGCGCCGGCCACCCGCCGTTCGTGGCGCCGCTGACCGCACCGCCGGGTCTCGCGGACCTGCCGCCGGAGGAGCAGCTCGCCGAGCTCGAGCGACGCGCCGCGGCCGGCGGCGTCGACGAGCGGCTGGCCTACGGCGTCGCGCTGCAGCGCATCGGGCGGCCCGTCTCCGCGCTCGAAGCGCTTCGAGGCGGCCGCCGAGGCGAACCCGCAGAGCCTCCCGGCCAAGGTGGCCGTCGGCGGTCGGCAGCTTCGAGAAGGCGGACCCGTCGCAGGCGTTCTCCCGCCTCGGCCCGCTCGCGCGCCGGCCGACAGGACGGCGTCGTCCGCTACCACCTCGGCCTCGCGCTCTCCTGGATCGGCGCCGCCGACGAGGCGAGGCGCCAGCTCGCGCTGGCCCGCGACGCCGGCCGGGGCGGCTTCTACGGGCGGGAAGCGCAGCGCCTCCTCGACCGTCTAGAGGACGCTGAGCGTGAGCGGCTCCCCCAAAAGGGGGAAGCCGAACGTCCGACCGCCGTGCAAGAGTCGCGGCGCTTCGTGGGCGAGAACTGCGGCAGAGCGGCTGTTGACAAGCCGTGTGTCCCGGCTACGTTGAGGAGACGGGATAGGGGTGTTCGAGGAGAGGAAGGGGAGCGGAGTGGGCGTCATGCTCGACCATGACGACGCGAGAGCGCTCGTTCGCCAGGGCCAGGAGAGCGGCTTCCTCACGCACGAGGAGATCGCGCTCGCGCTCGGCGGACGACCTCGAGCCCGTGCAGCTGGACGAGTTCTACTCGGCGCTCGAGGAGCTCCACATCGAGGTCGTGGACGACGCCGGCGAGGCCGCCGGTGCTCGATCTCGAGCCGGAGGCGCGGGAGGTCTCGACGGACGCGCTCCAGCTCTTCCTCAAGGACATCGGCAAGGTTCCGCTTCTCACCGCGGCGCAGGAGGTCGAGCTCGCCAAGCGCATCGAGCGCGGCGACCACGCGGCGAAGCAGAAGATGGTCGAGTCGAACCTCCGCCTCGTCGTCTCCATCGCGAAGAACTACCGCAACCAGGGCCTGCCGTTCCTCGACCTGATCCAGGAGGGGACGATCGGCCTCGTCCGGGCCGCGGAGAAGTTCGACTACCGCAAGGGCTTCAAGTTCTCGACCTACGCGACCTGGTGGATCCGCCAGGCGGTCGCCCGCGCGCTCGCCGACAAGGCGCGGACGATCCGCATGCCGGTGCACGTGGTCGAGAAGCTGAACAAGATCGGCCGCATCGAGCGCAAGCTCCTGGGCGAGCTCGGGCGCGAGCCGACCGTCGAGGAGATCGCCAGCGAGCTCGAGCTCGACCCGGCCGAGGTCGAGCAGATCAAGCGGAGCGCGCAGGCGCCCGTCTCGCTCGAGAAGCCGGTCGGCGACGAGGAGGAGTCGGAGTTCGGCCACTTCCTCGCCGACGAGTCCGCGCCCGCGCCGGACGAGGCCGCCGAGACCACGCTCCGCAAGGAGACGCTCAGGCGCGTGCTCGACACGCTCTCCCTGCGGGAGCGCCGCGTGCTCGAGATGCGCTACGGCCTCGACGGTGAGCACCCGCGCACGCTCGACGAGGTCGGGCGCACGTTCAACGTCACGCGCGAGCGCGTCCGCCAGATCGAGAACCAGTGCCTGAAGAAGCTGCGGGCCCTGGCCGAGACGCAGAAGCTGCGCGACGTCGCCTAGCAGTCCGGGCGCCTCACTCACGCCCCGTAGACTCCGCGCGATGACGGATCGGCCCGATCCCGCCTGGATCGCGGAGCTCTCCGAGTGGCTCCGCATCCCGAGCATCTCAGCCGACCCGGCGCACGCCGACGACGTGCGGCGCTCCGGCGAGTGGGTCTGCGAGTTCGTCCGCGGAGCGGGCGGGGCCGCCGAGCTCGTGGAGACCGAGGCCCAGCCGCTCGCCGTCGGCGAGATCCGCGCCTCGGCCGGTGCCGCCGACGCGCCGACCGTCCTCCTCTACGGCCACTTCGACGTGCAGCCGCCGGCGCCGCTCGAGCTCTGGGAGTCGGCGCCGTTCGAGCCGGAGGTCCGCGACGGCTACCTCTACGGCGCGCGGCGCCGTCGACGACAAGGGCAACGCCTACCTGCTCCTCAAGGCGGCGCGGCTGCTCGCGGAGGAGGGGGCGCTCCCGGTCAACGTCCGCTTCGCCTTCGACGGGGAGGAGGAGATCGGCGGCCACTCGATCGTCGACTTCCTCGCCGCCGACGAGCGCGGCGCCGACGCGTGCCTGATCTTCGACAGCGGCATGCCGCGCGAGGACGTGCCGGCGTTCGACCTCGGCGTGCGCGGGCCTCGCCTACTTCCACGTGACGCTCCGGACCGGCGAGCGCGACCTGCACTCGGGCCTGTTCGGCGGCGCCGCGCTGAACGCCGTCAACGCACTCATGCGAGACGCTCGCGGCCGTCGTGGCCGTCGCCGGACGAGCTCCGGGCCGGGCGTGATCGCCGCCGACCGAGGAGGAGCTGCGCGGCGTGGGAGCAGCTCGATCCCGGCGCCGGCCGTGCTCGCCGGCGGCCGGCGGCGCGGCCCGCTGGACGACGCGGGCGGCCGAGGAGTTCTACCGCGCGCGTCCTCGCCGGGCCGGCGGTCGACGTGAACGGGCTCGACGGTGGCGAGGCCGTGCTGCAGAAGACGGTCCTGCCCGGTCCACGCGGAGGCGAACGTCTCCATCCGGCTCGCGCCCGGGCAGGACGTCGAGCAGATCGCGGCCGCGTTCGAGCGCCTCCTGCGCGAGGCGGCGCCGGCCGGAGCGCCGAGCTCGAGGTCGAGCGCTGGTCGTCGGCGCCGGCGGGGCTCGATCCCGCCCGACTCGCCGGCCGTTCGGCTCGCGCAGGACGCCTTCGAGCAGGTGGTCGGCCGGCGCCCGCTGCTCCTCCGCAGCGGCGGCACGATCCCGCTCGTGCCCGCCCTCGCCGAGCGGGGAATCCCCACGATCCTCTCCGGCTTCGCGCTGCCGGACGCGAACATGCACTCGCCGAACGAGCGGCTGCTCGCCCGCTACATCCCGCTCGGCGTCGAGACGGCGCGCGAGACGCTCGTCGCGCTCGCCGGCCTCCACTGAGTTGGCGGTCGCCGACGCGGTCAACGCCTTGCTCCGAAAGGCGATCCTCGCCTCGGCCGGGAGCCCGCGCGTGCGGCGCGTCGCCGACCGGCACGGGCTGCGCCTGGGTGCGTCGCGCTTCGTCGCCGGCCAGGACCTGGACGCCTGCGTCGCCGTTCTGCGGCGGCTGAACGACCAGGGCCTCCACGCGAACACGACGCTCCTCGGCGAGGACGTCGCCGACGAAGTCCAGACCCGGGTCGTGGTCGAGGCCTACGAGACGATCCTCGCCCGGCTCCAGGCCGAGTCGCTCCGGTGCAACGTCGCCCTCAAGCTGACCCACCTCGGCCTCGACCTCGACGAGGAACTCGCCTACGAGAACGTCGCCCGCGTCGTCGCCCGCGCGGGTGAGCTCGGGAACTTCGTGCGCATCGACATGGAGCACTCGGCGCTCGTCGACCCGACGCTCCGCATCTACCGGCGCCTGCGCGAGGCCGGCCTGGAGAACGTCGGCACGGTGCTCCAGTCCTACCTCTACCGGACGCCCGGCCGACCTGGAGAGCCTACTGCCGCTGGCGCCGAACCTCCGGCTCGTGAAGGGCGCCTACCTCGAGCCGGAGTCGGTCGCCCACCCGAGGAAGGCGGAAGTGGACGCCGCCTACCTGCGGCTGGTGGAGAGCTCGCTCCGCGGCGGTGGCTACACGGCGATCGCCACGCACGACGAGCGGATGATCGGCAATTCGCTCGCCTTCGCCGAGTGCGAGGGGGTCGACAGCGACCGCTTCGAGCTGCAGATGCTGTACGGCGTCAGACCCCAGCTGCAGCTCGACCTGGCCGAGCGCGGCTACAAGGTGCTCGTCGCGACCCCGTTCGGGCCGGAATGGTTCCCCTTCTTCACGCGACGGCTGGCCGAGCGGCCTGCGAACCTGCTCTTCGTGGCGCGGAACCTGGTCGGAGACGCTAGCGGCCACGCTCGTACCGCCGTGAGCGTGCGTGTGGTTCTCGTCCTCGACGAGCCAGCTATGGCCGAAGCGGCGCATCTCCTCGATGATCGGCAGGAGCGCCGTGCCCTTCTCGGTCAGCTCGTACTCGGCCCGGCGCGCGGCGGACTGCTTCGCGATGATCCGGTCGTGCTCGAGGGCGCGGAGGCGCTCGGAGAGCGTCCGCGGGCTGATCCCGGGGCAGGAGCGCTCGAGCTCCGAGAACCGGCGCGGCCCTTCCGAGAGGTCGTGGACGATCACCGCCGTCCATTTCGAGCCGATGATGTCGGCGGTACAGGCGACCGCGCACTCCTCGTCGTGGACGGGTCGCATCGTGCGCATAGGCGCATTGTAGCTCCGTCGGGAGTCAGTCCCAGGGGGGCGGGTTGTGCGCCCAGCGCCCGCCGACCATGGTGGCGACGACGGAGATCGCGCCGAGCTCGGCGGGCGGGCACTCGAGCGGATCACGGTCGAGGATGACGAGATCGGCGAGAAAGCCGGGCAGAAGCTTGCCCCGCCGATGCTCGTCACCGGTCAGCCAGGAGGGCGCGACGCAGGTCGCGTGCAGCGCCTGCTCGATCGTCACGCGCTGCTCTGGATGCCACGCCTCGCGGGGGTCGAGCGTCCGCGTCACGCCGGCGCGGATCCCGAGCAGCGGGTCGAGCTCCTCCACGGGCGCGTCGGAGCCGTTGGCGACGAGTGCGCCGGAGTCGAGCAGGGAACGGAAGGCGTAGGCGCCGTCCGTCCTCCCGGCCCAGAAGCGGTCGGCCAGGTCGCGGTCGGAGGGAGCATGGCTGAACTGGACAGAGGCGGCGACGCCGAGCTCGGCGAACCTGGCGACGTCCTCAGCGGCGAGGAGCTGGGCGTGCTCGACGCGGGGGCGGAGGCCGCGCGGCCGCCACTCGTCCCGGGTCTCCTCGAAGACGTCGAGCGCGACGCGGTTCGCCAGGTCGCCGATCGCGTGCACGGCGACGGGGAAACCTGCACGCGCGCTCCGGCGGACGATGTCGGCGAATTCGTCGCGGCCGACGATCTCGACGCCGGTGCCGTCGAGGAGGAGCGCCGTCCGGGAGCCGAGCGTCCCGTCCAGGAAGGCCTTGATGTAGCCGACCCGGAGGAAGTCGTCGCCGAGCCCCGAGGCCAGGCCGATCTCCTCGAGTTGCCCGATGGAATCCCACGGAAGCGACTGCCAGACGCGAATGCCGAGCGCGCCCTCGTCGCGGAGGCGCTGGAAGACGCGGAGCGCGCCCAGCCAGCCGTCCTTGTCGTGAACGGAGACGACGCCGCGCGAGAGTGCGAGCGGGATCCCGTCGCGGCAGGCCGCCACCATCTCGTCCTCGCTCGGACGCACATAGGTGTCGCGAAAGTGCCAGGCGCATTCCTCGCGGAGAACGCCGGTCGGCTCGCCCTGCTCGTCGCGCTCGACGACCCCGCCCGGGATTTGGAGCTCGCCGGACGCGAGCGCGAGCGCGGCCGAGTTGACCCAGAGCGAGTGGTAGTCCTTGGACATGAGGGCGACCGGGACGTCGCCGGTGACGGCGTCGAGGTCCTCCTTGGTCGGCTCGGCCGCAGGCGACCAGTCGCCGCTCCGCCAGCCGAGGCCGCGAAGCCAGCGTCCGCCGGGGACCCCGCCGGCCGCTGCGGCGACGCGGGCCAGGGCCTCGTCAAGCGACCCGGTGCCCTCGAGGCGGACCTGGCGCTGCGCGAGCGCCCAGGTGGGGAAGTGGACGTGTGAGTCGGTGAAGCCGGGGAGGACGCAGCGGCCGCCCAGGTCGACCCGGTCCGGGCTCGGGAGCGCGGTCTCGTGCGTCCCGACCCCGCCGGCGACCCGGTCGCCGGCGATCGCGAGCGCCGCGGAGTGCGGCAGCGAGGGGTCGAGCGTCCTGACGACGCCGTTCTCGAGGATCACGGGGCGAGGATAGAGAAGCGCCGACGCCCCCGGGAGACGGCAGGGGTCGCCGGGGGCGTCGGAGGAGCCGGGCCGCCGGCTCGTTGCCGGGCTCGTGTGGTTCGGCCCGGGGCTGAGGTCGGTTCGGCGAATCGGCGCCGAGGGGCTCGGATCGGTGGTAAGACTGGCCGGGACCGGTGCGCCGAATCGCCACCTGGCTTCTGATCGGGGCTGTCGCTGCCCTCGGGCTCGCCGCGGCCGTCGACGCGCTGCGGGGCGACGGCGAGCGCGTCGTCGCAGAGCGGTCGACGACCACGATTCCCGGCTTGGCGCAGCAGCCCGAGCTGGCGGTGCGGCAGCTTCGGGAGGCCGGTGTCCGGGGCGTCTTGACCTACTCGGACGAGGACTGCCGGCTCCACGCGGTCTCGCTCCCCGACCTCGAGCCGGTGCGGGCGCCGTCGTTCCAGATGTGCCGGCCGCTGACGGACTCGGGCGGTCTCGGCGTCGTGAACGGGAGCGTCGTCTGGGCCGGGCTCGGGTTCGGCGTCATCCAGGAGGTGATCTCGCGGGAGGGGCTGTCGCGGGACCTTCGGCTGGCCGGCCGCGACGCAGTCGGCGGCTACGAGGCGAGCGCGCGGCCGTGTCGCTCGGGGACGATTTGATACGTCGTCGTGGTCGACGCAATCGAGTCGATTCCGTGGGCGCCTCCGATGCGCCGGCAGCGAGGGCGATCGCCGTGCTCTTCGACAACCGGAGGCTGGTCAACGTTGCGGCAACGCTCGTGGGTGAGAATGACATCGTTCGTCCGAGTCCCGGCGGCAGGTATTTCTGCGATCCTGAGCACCAGCGAACCGACCGTGCGGCCGGCGCTAAGCGTCTACGAGCGGAAGCGGGCACATAGTCGGCACTCCCAGCATTGGCGGGCCCTCACGCGATCGCCTGGTCTCCTGATGATCGCTGGACTGCGGTGGCGACGCCGAGACTGGTGTCTACGTGTTCCCGAGCGATCGGGCGGACGAGCGGGTCGTCCGCATCCCGCTCGCCGTCCAGGACTTGGACTGGACGGACGAGGCTGAGCTGGGCGCCGGCGTCAACCGTTAGGGGCACCCCTCTCCCACCACCCGCTTTCCAGCGTACGGCCGAAAAGCGCGCCGATGGTGCGCGGATCGCGCCGAGATCGTGACGATCGCGGGCCGACGTAGACTTTCAGCGTGGGCTACGAGCCGCTCTCCGACGAGCAGCGCGAGATCCGCGACCTCGTCCGGACGCTCGCCCGCGAACGCATCGCGCCGCGCGCGGCCGAGATCGACGCCTCGGGCGAGTTCCCCTGGGACATGGTCGACCTGCTGCGCGAGCACGAGATCCTCGCTCTGCCCTTCGACGAGCGCTTCGGCGGCACCGGCACGGGCACGCTGATGGTGCTCGTCGCGATCGAGGAGATCTCGAAGGTTTGCGCGACCACGGGGCTGATCCTCGCCCTCCAGGAGCTCGGCGCGCTCGCGATCAAGAACGACGGCACGGAGGAGCAGAAGGAGCGTTACCTTCCGCGCCTGGCCAGCGGCGAGTGGCTTCCGGCCTACGCGCTGACGGAGCCGGGCTCGGGCTCCGACGCGGCCGCCATGCGAACCGAGGCACGGCGCGACGGCGGCGAGTACGTCCTCAACGGCTCCAAGCGCTTCATCACGAACGCCGGCGTTGCCGGCCTGTACGTCGTCTTCGCCAAGACCGACCCTGACGCTGGACACGCGGGCATCTCGGCCTTCCTCGCCGAGGCCGACGCGCCCGGCCTCGAGGTCGGGCGGATCGAGCCGAAGATGGGGATCAAGGGCTCGACGACGGGCGAGGTGTTCTTCAGCGACTGCCGGATTCCCGCCGAGAACCGGATCGGCGAGGAGGGCGACGGGTTCAAGGTCGCGATGCGGGTGCTCGACCGCTCGCGGCCCGGGATCGCCGCCCAGGCGCTCGGGATCGCCCAGGGCGCGACCGACTACGCACTCGAGTACGCGAAGTCGCGGGAGACCATGGGCAAGCCGATCGCCGAGCACCAGCTGATCGCCGCCAAGCTCGCCGAGATGGAGACGAAGTGCGAGGCGGCGCGCGGGCTCCTCTACAAGGTCGGTATGGCAGTCGACGAGGGCGTCGAGCCGCTGACGAAGCTCTCGGCGATGACGAAGCTCTTCTGCGGCGACACGGCGATGGAGGTCACGACCGAGGCCGTCCAGATCCTCGGCGGCTACGGCTACATGAAGGAGTACCCGGTCGAGCGCATGATGCGTGACGCGAAGATCACGCAGATCTACGAGGGCACGCAGGAGATCCAGCGCCTCGTGATCGCGCGCGAGATGGTGCGCGAGGCGCGGGCCTCCCTCCTCGCCGGCGTCGGCTAGGAGGGACGCGCGGCGCGCATCGCCGCCTTGTGGGCGCGCTTCTTCGCCTGGTAGTCCTCGAGCGCTTCGCGGGAGTCGACGTCGCCGAGGGTCGGATATATGGGCGCGACCTCCTCCCAGCCTGGCGGCCGGACGCCGAAGCGCTTGCCGACGATCGCGATCAGCGAGCGGGCCTTCATCTCTCCGATCCCCGGCAGGTCGAGCAGTCGCCGCTCGAGGTCCTCGCCGGTCTCGGCTTCCAGCCAGAGACGTTCGGCGCGGCCTCCGTAATCCTCGGCGACTACCGCACAGAGCTCCTGGACGCGCTTCGCCATGTTGCCCGGGAACCGATGGACGGCCGGTTTCGCGCGGAAGGCCTCCTCGACGTCGCCCGGATCCATCGCCGCGATCGCGGCCGCATCGAACGTGCCGAGTCGGCGGCGGATCTCGAGCGGGCCCGAAAACGCCTTCTGCACGGTCACCTGCTGGTCGAGAACGAACCCGACCAGGAGGGCGAGCGGCTCCTCGGCCAGCAAGCGGTCCGCCTCGTCGTCGCCCGTGAAGTAGAGGTGCGTCGGGCGTGTCGTCGTCACGCCGCGATTGTAGTCGGGGCGCGCCCGTCGCCCGCGCCGGACTCGGAACGGGTTCGCGGCGTTCTCGGCACGATCCGCGCGCCACCGGTGCGCTTCTCGCCGTTACGCTGGAAAGCGGGTGGTGGGAGAGGGGTGCCCCGAGTAGTTAAGGGGGGCGGACGCGGCCCGGCGCCCCTCCCCCCAAGGGGTACGCTGGGCGGGTGAGCGCGCTCGCGCCGTTCAGCCCGGGCGTTCGCGGCTGGTTCGAGCGGACGTTCGAGGCTCCGACTCCCGCGCAGGAACGCGGCTGGCCCGCGATCGCCTCGGGGGGCCACGTGCTCATCCAGGCGCCGACCGGCTCGGGCAAGACGCTCGCCGCGTTCCTCTTCGCCCTCGACCGGGCCCGTCCGGGCGAGGGCACGCAGGTGCTCTACGTCAGTCCGCTGAAGGCGCTGAACTACGACGTCGAGCGGAACCTCCGTGGCCCGCTCGCCGGGATCGGCTCCGAGCTCAGCGTCGCCGTGCGCACCGGCGACACGCCGCCGAAGGAGCGTGCGGCCATGCTCAAGAGCCCGCCGGACATCCTGATCACGACCCCGGAGTCGCTCTTCCTCATGCTCACCTCGCGGGCTCGCGAGACGCTGCGGAGCGTCCGGGTCGTCATCGTCGACGAGGTGCACGCGGTCGCCGGCTCCAAGCGCGGGGCCCACCTCGCGCTCAGCCTGGAGCGCCTGGAGCGCCTCGCGGGGGAGCCGGTCCAGCGCCTCGGCCTCTCGGCGACCCAGCGCCCGCTCGAGGAGATCGGCCGCTTCGTCTCCGGCGGACGCCCGATCGAGCTGGTCGACGCCGGCAGCCGCAAGGAGCTCGACCTCCGCGTCGTCGTCCCGCTGGAGGACATGCGCGAGCCGGGGGAGGGCAACTCGATCTGGCCGTCGATCTACCCGGCTCTCCTCGACCTCGTCCGCGAGCACCGCTCGACGATCGTCTTCGTCAACAACCGCCGCCTGGCCGAGCGCCTCGCCCTGCGGCTGAACGAGCTCGCCGAGACGGAGATCGCCCGTGCCCATCACGGCTCGCTCGCGCGCGAGCAGCGCGTCGAGGTCGAGGAGCTCCTGAAGAAGGGCGAGATCCCCTGCCTCGTCGCGACGTCCTCGCTCGAGCTCGGCATCGACATGGGCGCCGTCGACCTCGTCGTCCAGGTCGAGTCGCCGAAGTCGGTCGCCCGCGGGCTCCAGCGGGTCGGTCGCGCCGGGCACAGCCTCGGCGAGGCCTCCAAAGGCCGCATCTTCCCCAAGTTCCGCGCCGACCTGCTCGAGTCGGCAGTCGTCGTCCGACGCATGAAGGAAGGCCTGATCGAGGAGGCCCGCGTGCCGCGCAACCCGCTCGACGTGCTCGCGCAGCAGATCGTCGCGATCTGCGCCGAGGAGGAGATCCCCGTCGCGGAGCTGCACGAGCTCGCGCGCCGCGCATGGCCGTTCCGCGACCTCTCCCGCCAGCAGCTCGAGAACGTGCTCGACATGCTCGCCGGCCGCTACCCCTCCGAGGAGTTCGCCGAGCTGCGGCCGCGGATCACCTGGGACCGGGTCGCCGGCCTCCTGCGCGGCCGCGAGGGCGCCCGCCGGCTCGCGGTGACGAACGCCGGCACCATCCCCGACCGCGGCCTCTTCGGCGTCCACCTCGTCGACGGCGGCGGCCGGGTCGGAGAGCTCGACGAGGAGATGGTCTACGAGGCGCGCGCGGGCCAGACGTTCCTGCTCGGCGCCTCCACCTGGCGCATCGAGGAGATCACCCGCGACCGCGTGCTCGTCTCCCCGGCGCCCGGCGTCCCCGGCCTCGTGCCGTTCTGGAAGGGGGAGGGCGTCGGTCGACCCTTCGAGCTCGGGGAGGCGATCGGGCGCGCGGGCCGCGAGCTCCTCGCCCTCGACGACGACCACGCCCGAGAGCGGCTCGTCTCCGAGCACGAGCTGGACGAGCGCGCCGCGGAGAACCTCCTGACGTTTCTCCGCGAGCAGGAACAGGCGACCGGGGCGCTGCCCTCCGACCGCGCCATCGTCGTCGAGCGCTTCCGCGACGAGATCGGCGACTGGCGCCTCTGCATCCTCACGCCCTTCGGCGCCCGCGTGCACGCGCCCTGGGCGCTCGCCCTCGCCGCCCGCCTCCGCGAGGCGCTCGGGCTCGAGGTGAACTTCATCTGGTCGGACGACGGCGTCGCGCTCCACCTGCCCGACGCCGACGCGCCGCCGCCGCTCGCCGACCTGCTCGTCGGCCCGGACGAGCTGGACGACCTCGTCGTCGCCGAGCTCGGCGGCACGGCGCTCTTCGGCGCCCGCTTCCGCGAGAACGCCGCGCGGGCGCTCCTGATCCCGCGCCGCCGCCCAGGGCAGCGTACGCCGCTCTGGCAGCAGCGGTTGAAGGCGCAGGGCCTGCTCCAGGTCGCGCGCCGCTATCCCGACTTCCCCGTCGTCCTCGAGACCTACCGGGAGGTGCTCCAGGACGTCTTCGACCTGCCGGCATTGCGACGGCTCCTCGACGCCTTGCGCCGACGCCGGATCGATCTCGTCGACGTGGAGACGCCGAGCGCATCGCCTTTCGCCTCCTCGCTCCTCTTCGACTACGTCGCCACCTACATGTACGAGGACGACACGCCCCTCGCCGAACGGCGGGCGCAGGCGCTGGCCCTCGACCGCGACCTGCTCAAGGAGCTCCTCGGCCAGGAGGAGTTGCGCGACCTCATCGACCCGGCCGCGCTCGAGCAAGTCGAGCGCGAGCTGCGCGGCTCGCCGGCCGGCCCGGACGCGTTGCACGACCTGCTCCTCCGGCGTGGAGACCTGGCGGCGGGGGAGGTCGACGAGACGCTGGCCGCGTCCCTGGAAGCCGAGCGCCGCGCGGTGCGGATCCGGGTCGCGGGCGCCGAGCGGCTGATCGCCGCCGAGGACGCGGGCCGCTACCGCGACGCCCTCGGTGCCATGCCGCCGTCGGGGCTCCCGGACGCCTATCTCGAGGCCGGCGACGATCCGCTCGGCTGGATTCTCAAGCGCTACGCCCGGGGACGAGGGCCGTTCACCACCGAGGAGGCAGCCCGCCGCTTCGGGCTCGCGCCCGAGCGGCTGGAGGCGGTCCTGCCCGAGCTCGGCCTCGTTCGCGGCGAGCTCCGGCCTGGCGGCTCCGAGCGCGAGTGGTGCGACCCGGACGTCCTCCGCCGGCTCCGTCGCGCGAGCCTGGCGCGGCTCCGCAAGGAGGTCGAGCCCGCCGATCAGGGCTCGCTCGGGCGCTTCCTCCCGGCCTGGCAGGGAGTCGACCGCCGGGCGACGTTGCGGGAGGCACTCGTCCCGCTCCAGGGCCTCTCGCTCCCTGTCCCGCTCTGGGAGAGCGACGTGCTCCCGCGCCGCGTCCCCGGCTACCAGCCGGCCGCGCTCGACCAGCTCACCGCCTCCGGCGAGGTGGTGTGGGTCGGGGCCGGGCTCGAGCGGGTGGGCGTCTACTTCCGAGAGGACGCACCCGCGCTCGGCCGGCCGGGGGCGCTCCCGCCGCCCGAGGGAGAGGCCCACGAGGCGATCCGGGCGGCGCTCGCGGACGGTGCGCTCTTCTGGTTCGACCTCCTGAGTGCGACCGGGATCGACGGCGAGATCGCGCTGCCGGCCCTCTGGGATCTGGTCTGGGCGGGCGAGGTGACGAACGACGCCTGGCAGCCCCTCCGCGCCGGCCGTCGCTTCCAGACGCCGCGCGCCGAGAAGCGGCCGCGGCGCTTCTCGCGCGCCCGTACGAATGCGATCACGGCCACCCAGGGGCGCTGGTCCTCGACCGCCGGGCTCTTCCCCGCGGAGCCGGACCCGCGCGCCCTGGCCGAGCTCCTGCTCGAGCGGCAGGGCATCGTCACGCGCGACGGCGTGCGCGCCGAGGGGATCCCGGGCGGGTACGCGCCCGTCTACCGCGAGCTCCGCAAGCTCGAGACGCTGGGCGTCTGCCGCCGCGGCTACTTCGTCGAGGGCCTCGGCGGAGCGCAGTTCGCGTTGCCCGGTGCGGTGGAGCGCCTGCGCGAGCGGCCGCAGGAGGAGGTCGCGCTCGTCCTCGCCGCGGCCGACCCCGCACAGCCGTACGGGGCCGCGCTCGCGTGGCCGAAGCGCTCCGGAGCCCGCGCGGCGCGCGTCGCCGGCGCGCTCGTCGTCCTCCTCGGGGGCGAGCCCGCGCTCTTCGTCGAGCGCGGCGGCCGGTCGCTCGTGCCCCTCCGTGACCCCGAGGAGGCATGGCTTCGCTGCGCGCTGACAGCGCTCGTCGCGCACGCGCGCCGCTCCGGGCTGAAGCGGCTCGCGGTCGAGCGCTTCGACGGCGAGGCGGTCGGGGAGACGGAGGCGATGCCGCTCCTCATCGAGGCGGGCTTCCTCGCCGGCCCGCGCCGCGCGGTCCTCCGCGGATGACCGACGCCGACCTGGACGTGCTGCTCGCCGCCCAGCGCCGGAGCTACGCGTCCGCCGGCGAGGGGCTCGCGCGCTCCTGGCCCGAGGCGGACGCGCTCGACCGGAACGGTTTGCGCGCGCTCCTCTCCGAGGTTCGCTACGCCGTGCTGGCGACGTCCCGCCCGGACGGGCGGGCCCACGCGACACCGGTCGCCTTCTCGGTCGCCGGCGGGGGGTTCTGGATCGGCAGCGTCGAAGGGCGGCGCCTCCGGAACCTCCGCACCATGCCCTGGGGCTCGCTCGCCCTCTTCGACGCTGGGCGGGACGAGCACCGTGCGTTGACCGCGGAGGGCCCGGTGTCGATCCACGAGGGCGAGGCCTTCGCCTCGGCGCGGGCGCGGCTTGACGCCGACTGGAGCGTGCGCCACGGTCACCCGCCGGGCTGGGCGGCCGCCATGCTGGAGCTGCGACCGGAGCGGGTCTTCTCGCACAGGCCGGGGGATGCCTGAGGGAGACGCGCTCCACCGGGCCGCCGAACGGATTCGCGTCCTCGAGGGCGAGGTCGTGGCGGTCGAGACGCCGCACCCGCGCGCGGCAGTGCTCGGGCTGAGGGAGCGGCTCGACGGCCTTCGCGTGGAGCGCGTGCGTGCCGTCGGGAAGAACCTCCTCTTCGAGTTCGAGGGCGGGCTCACGCTCCGGAGCCACCTGCGCATGCGCGGGCGCTGGCGAGTCGAGGAGGCAGGGCGCGCGTCGGGAGGGACGCCGTGGCTCGTCCTCCGCGGCCGAGAGCGGCAGGCCGTCCTCTGGAACGGAGCCGTGCTCGAGCTCACACGCGGGCGCTCGCCGGCCGTCGCGCGCCTCGGGCCGGACGTCATGGCCGAGCCTCCCGACCTCGACGGCATGCTCGCCCGCTTCCGGGCGACCGATCAGTCGCGGCAGGTCGGCGAGGCCATGCTCGACCAGAGGCTCGTCGCCGGAATCGGGAACATGTGGAAGGCGGAGGCGCTCTTCGCCGCGGAAACCTCGCCCTGGCAGCTGCTCTCCGCTCTCGACGACGCGTCCGTCCGGCGCGTCCTCGACGAGGCCGCGCGCCTGATGCGCTCGGGCCGGGGGCGGCGCCGCGTGTACCGGCGCGCGGGTCGCCCGTGCCCCCGCTGCAGCGCTCCGATCGTGTCCTTCCCGCAGGGCGACGAGGCGCGGGTCGCGTTCTGGTGCCCGGCGTGCCAGGAAGGAACGAGCCCGGCGCCGGCGTAACCGTTCCGCGTGTCCGACCGGGCTTCCGACCACCGATCCCCCAGCCGGGGAGCGGGCAGGGCGCCGCGCTCGCCGCGTCTCTTCACGGCGCTTCGCGGCTTCTGCCTCGGTGCGTTCTTCGACCTCGGCCTCGAGCTGGAGGGGGGCGCCGACCTGCCGATCGCGCTCGAGGAGCATGCCGGCCCGAACCGGCCGACCCTCTACGAGTACCGGCCGCTCGTCGGCTCCTTCATCGAGCTGCGCGCCGGCAGGCTGGCGCTGCGCGAGGACGCCCAGGAAGCGCTCGCCGCGCTCAAGGACGAGCCTGCCGGCGGCATCTTCGCGAGCGCCCACGCCGACGAGCGCGTCGGCGAGGACGAGGCTCTCCGGCGCACGATCCTGATCCCGCTCCTCGTCGCCACGGCAGAGGCCTGCGGCGGGTTCGACTGGGATGACGACGCGTTCGAGCGCGCCTACCTCGAGCTCGAGCGCTCGCTCTACGGCGACCGCCGTTCGTACACCGCCCTCGCGCCGCTCGTCGGCCTCACGGCCGGGGGGACGGCCGAGCTCGGGCGCGGCGTCCGCGTCCGCCCCGCGGCGACGAACGAGCTGACCGCCGCCTGGCCCGACGCGGGACGCCTCCTCCCGCGCGACTGGGGGCGGGAGATCGACCGTACGCTCGTGCTCGAGCTCGACGCGGAGCTCGACTCGCAGGCCTGCCGCGTCCCCGACGCGCCCGGTGAGTTCGGTCGGGCCGTCAGCGCACTTCGGCTCGCCACGCCAGGCGCCATCGCGGCGGGCCCGGTCGTGTTCGAGCGGCTCGACTACCGGCCGTACGGCGTCAAGCCCATGCCCGCGACGGCGGCGCAGGTGCCGCCCGGGCAGCCGACGCGGCTCGATGTCTTCCGCGCGCCCCTCGTGGTCGAGCTGCAGTCGCGTCTGGCCGAGGCGCCCGTCGATCTGCTCGAGGCACTCGACCGCTGGGAGCTCGCCCTTTTCCACGGCGGCGCCCACCGCTCCGACGGGCTCCGAGAGGCGCTCGAGGCTCTCCTCGGCTGTGACGAGGGCCCGTGGGCCGCCGCGATGCGCGCGGCCGTCCTCCTCGGGGAGACCGCACGCGAACGCGAGGACCTGCTCATCTCGCTCCGGGCTCTCCTCGACGGCGACGGGCCCGGGGCCCGCGCCGAGGACGCCGTCCGGCGCGCGCTCATCGAGACCTTGCTCGAGGGCTCGCGCGAGCAGCTCGTGGCGACTCTCGACGAGGCCCTCCTGGGTCTCCGGCCGCGCCCGCAGGTCAGCTCGGCCTCCCGGGTGCTGGCCGCCGGATGACGCTGCCGAGCCGGGCGGAGCTCATGCGGCGCCGCCGGTGCCGGCTCCTCGTGGTCGGGATGGTGCTCGGGGTCGCGCTGCCCGTCTTCCAGTGGAGCTGGATCACCCTTGCCTTCGGCCTCGGCGGCATCGCCGTGCTCCTCCTCGTCTACCGGCGCGAGTGTACGGGCACTTCCGCGCAGGATCCGACACAGAGCGACACACACGCGCGCGACCCCGAGGCGTAGCCTCGGGGAATGGACGAGGCACGTAGGGTCATCCGCCGTCTCGAGCGGATCGAAGCTCTGCAGAGCGTTCAGGCGCCGGCGGCAGAGCTCCTGGGCGAGGTCCGCCAGCTGCTCGCGGAGGGCGAGGCGTGGATCGCCGCCGAGCGCAGGGGGGTCGAGGACGGCGTCGCCGGCGGCGCCGGGGGGCGGTCGGGCGCCACGGACGAGGCGGCCGCCGCACTCGCCGGCTGTCGGGAGACCCTCGCGAACGGGAGGGAGGTGACGCTCGAGACGACCGGCCGCACAGCCCTATAATCGCGCCCCGATGCCGCGCTATGGGCCTCCCGACGCGTTCGAGACCCCGCGCTTCTCGGGTCCGCGGACCTTCATGCGGCTCCCGCACGTCCGCGACCTGGAAGGCGTCGACGTCGCTGTCGTGGGCATCCCTACGGACGGGGCGGTCGTGTACCGGTCCGGCGCCCGCTTCGGGCCGGAGGGGATCCGCAGCGTGTCGGTGACTCTGCGCAACTACAACCCGCTGCTGGGGGTGGACGTCGTCGAGAAGCTCTCGCTCGTCGACTACGGAGACGTGCCCACGGCGCCGGGCTCGACCGCGGACTCCCTGGAGCGCTCCACCGCCGCGCTCGCAGAGGTCGCACGCGGGGGCGTGACGACCGTGTGCCTCGGAGGCGACCACACGGTGCTCCTTGCCGAGCTGCGGGCCCTCGCGGTCGTGCACGGGCCGCTGGCGCTGGTGCAGCTCGATTCGCATCACGACCTCTGGGACGAGTACTTCGGCCAGAAGCTCTTCCACGGGAGCGTCGTCAGGCGCGCCGTGGAGGAGGGGCTCGTCGACCCCGGGCGGTCGGTGCAGGCGGGGCTGCGCGGGTCGCTGAACGGCGCCGCCGACGCGCGCCTGCCGGCGGAGCTCGGTCTCGACGCGATCACGTACGAGGAGCTCGCCGCCCTCGGCCCGGGCGGGTTCTCGCAACGGGTGCGCGACCGGGTGGGGTCGGCGCCGTGCTTCCTCTCGTTCGACGTCGACTTCGTCGACCCGGCGTTCGCGCCGGGAACGGGGACGCCTGAGGTCGGCGGGCCGTCGTCCAGGGAAGCGTTGACCTACGTCCGCTCGCTGGCGGGGCTCGACTTCCGCGGCTTCGACTGCGTCGAGGTCTCGCCGCCGTTCGACCCGGCGGGCGTGACGGCGCTCGTCGCCGCGAACGTCTGCTTCGAGATGCTCTCGCTGCTCGCGCTCCGGCGCTGAGCGCTGGGGCTCACGCCGGGTCCCGAACCGGGGGCCGAGTCGCCGCAGTTCCGCATCGGAAGCCGGATTGCGGGTTCAAGTGACGAAGAAGGATTGTGCTACCCTGGCACGAAACGGAGGCTCCAATGGGCCTTTCCGGAATTCTCACGCGTCCGCGGAAGCGGACGACCACTTCACAGGGAGTCACGCTGGGTCAGGTCATCGCGTTCGCGAACCAGAAGGGCGGCGTCGCGAAGACGACGACGACGCTGAACCTCGGCGTCGCGTTCCGCGAGCAGGGCTGCGTGTGCTCGGGGTCGACCTCGACCCGCAGGGCAACCTGACGATGTCCCAGGGCATGGACCCGGACGACGATCGAGCGCTCGATGTTCGACGTGCTCGTGCACAGGCTGCCGATCGACGAGGTCATCCATCGCACGCGAGATCGACCTCGCCGTCTCCTCGATCGACCTCGCCGGCGCCGAGCTCGCGCTCTCGAGCATGATCGGCCGCGAGCGCGCGCTGGAGAAGGCGCTGCTGCCGGTCCGGGACCGCTACGACTACATCCTCGATCGACACGCCGCCGTCGCTCGGGCTGCTGACGATCAACGCGCTCGCCGCCGCCGACCGGCGTGATCGTCCCCGTGCAGTGCGAGTACCTCTCGCTGCGCGGCCTCGTCCAGCTCGAGAACACGCTGTCGATGGTCCGCGAGAACCTGAACCCGACCGTCGAGATCCGCGGGATCCTGCCGACCATGTACGACGGCGGCACGCTGCACTCGCGCGAGGCCGTCGAGATCCTGAAGGAGAACTTCGGCGAGCTCGTCTTCAACACGCGGATCCGCAAGACGGTGCGCTACGCCGAGGCGCCCGTCACAGGGCAGCGTCGGTGCTCGAGTACGAGCCCGAGGGGGCGGCGCGCCGAGCTCTACCGCGACCTGGCGAAGGAGGTGCTCGATGGCGCGACGTCGCGCCAGCATGCGTGAGGGCCCGCTCGCGGAGCTCTTCCGCGCGACCGAGGCCGCCCAGCGCCAGGCCGACAAGGAGGGCGAGGGCGCCGCGCCCGAGACGCCGGAGCCCGACGCGACCGTCGAGTCGGCGGCGCCCTTCGAGCCGCCGCCGAGCCCCGAGCCCGAGCCCGCTGCGGTCGAGGGCGGCCCGGAGCAGCCCGCCGCGGCCGAGCCTCCCCCGGCCGCCGCGCCCCGAGCCCTCCGCGCCCGAGGTCCCTGCGCCGGAGCCCAGACCCCGTGCCGGCGCGCGCAGCCCGAACGCTCCGACGCCGCTCCGGAGACCGGCCGCGAGACCACGCAGCCCGCCCGGCGGCTGATCGAGCCGCCCCCGCGCATGCGCACGACGCCGCGCCCGACTGCGCCGCCTACCTCGCGGTGATCCGCGTCGTCGGCGTCGGCGGCGCCGGCCTGAACGCCGTCAACCGGATGATCGACGCCGGGATCTCGCAGGTCGAGTTCGTCGCCGATCAACACCGACATCCAGCAGCTGCAGCATGTGCGACGCGCCGACCAAGCTCCACATCGGCCGCGAGCTCACCGAGGGCCTCGGCTCGGGCGCCGACCCGGAGATCGGCCGCCTCGCCGCCGAGGAGGCTACGACCAGATCAAGCACGCCCTGCGCGGCTCCGACATGGTCTTCGTGACCGCGGGCGAGGGCGGCGGCACCGGCTCCGGCGCGGCGCCGGTCGTCGCGCAGATCGCCCGCGAGCTCGGCGCGCTGACCGTCGGGATCGTCACGATGCCGTTCAAGTTCGAGGGCACGCGCCGCCGCGCAGCAGGCCGACGCGGGCGCCGAGGTGCTCCGCGAGGCCTGCGACACGATGATCGTGATCCCGAACGACCGCCTGCTCGAGGTGCTCGACAAGCTCGACCTCGATGCTCGACGCGTTCCGGATCGCCGACGACGTGCTCCGCCAGGGCGTCCAGGGGATCTGCGACCTGATCACGATGCCGGGCCTGATCAACCTCGACTTCGCCGACGTCCGCACGGTCATGACGGACGCCGGCTCGGCGCTCATGGGCATCGGCTTCGCCACCGGCGAGAACCGCGCGCACGAGGCCGCAGAGCGCGCCCTGCGCTCGCCCGCTGATCGACACCGAGCTCACCGGCGCGAACGGCATCCTGCTCTCGATCGCCGGCGGCGAGGACCTGACGCTCCTCGAGGTGAACGAGGCCGCCGAGGTGATCCGCCGCGGCGCCACCGAGGACACGAACATCATCTTCGGCGCCACCATCGACGAACGGCTGGCGGGGCAGGTCTGGGTGACGGTCGTCGCGACCGGGATCGGCCAGCCCGCGCGGGCGACCGCCAGTGCGGCCGAGCCGGACCCGCTCGAGCCGCCGAGCTTCCTGAGCGATCTGTAGCGCGACGCGCGTTACCCTCTCCCCATGAAGGGCGCCGTGGCCGCAGGCCACCCGCTGACAGCCGAGGCGGGCGCGCGGATCCTCGCCGAGGGTGGGAACGCCGTAGACGCCTGCATCGCGGCCGCGTTCACCTCCTGGGTGGCGGAGAGCCCGCTCACCGGCCCGGGCGGCGGTGGCTTCATGCTCGTGCACCGCGCGCGCGACGGCCTCGACGGCCTCCTCGACTTCTTTGCGGCCGTCCCCGGGCGCGGGGCTGCCTGCCGGGAACCGCGGCGAGATGCTCGCGGTCGACGTCGCCTTCGACAGGCGGACGACGCAGGTCTTCCTGATCGGCGGGGCCTCGGTCGCCGTGCCCGGCATGCCCGCCGGCCTCGCAGCGGCCCACCGCCGCTACGCCCGCCTCCCCTGGGCGGAGCTGCTCGCGCCTGCGATCGAGGTCGCGCGCGCCGGCTTTCCCCTCAACTCCGGTCAGGCATTCCTGCACGAGATCCTCGACGCGGTCCTCCGGAACCAGCCGGAGGGCCGGCAGATGTACGGCGGCGACCGCGCGCTCGGCGAGGGCGACCGCCTGGTCATGAGCGACCTCGCGGAGACGCTCGAGTGGCTGGCGGCCGAGGGCGGTGACGCCTTCTACCGCGGCGGGCTCGCCCGCCGCCTGAGCGAGGCCGTGCGGGAGCGGGGAGGGAGCCTCACCGAGGCCGACCTCGCCCGCTACCGGGTGATCCGCCGCCGGCCGGTGCGCGCCGCCTACCGTGGCACCGAGTTCGTCTCCAATCCGCCACCCTCCTCCGGCGGCATCCTGATCGCCTTCGCGCTGCGCGTGCTCGAACGGCTCGGGGCGCCGTCCCCGGCCGGGAGCCCGGGGGCGATCTCGCTTCTCGCCGAGGCGATGCGTGAGGCGGCGCGTTTGCGCGGCCCCGGGTTCCTCCCCGAGCTCTACCGCGGCGGCGCTCCGCGGCGCTTTCTCGCGGACGACCGCGTCGAGGAGGCCGTCGCGGCCGCCCGCGCGCATGCTCGCGATGCGGCGGCCGAGCCCACCGGGGCGCCCTCGACGACCCACGTGAGCGTCGTCGACGCGAGCGGGAACGCTGCGTCCCTCTCCGCCTCGACCGGCTGCGGCTCCGGCGTCATCGTGCCCGGCACGGGCGTCCAGCTGAACAACATGCTCGGCGAGCCCGACCTCAACCCGCCCGGCGGCCCGCCGCGGCCGGGGACGAGGCTGACGAGCATGATGGCCCCGTCGCTCGTGCTCGGCAGGGGGCAGGCCGCGCCTCGTCGTCGGGAGCGCCGGGTCGATCCGCCTGCGGAACGCGATCCTCCAGATCGTGCTGAACGTCGTCGACCACGGGCTCACGGTCGAGGAGGCGATCGGCGCGCCGCGCGTGCACCTCGAGGCGGACGTCCTCGAGCTCGAGGGCGGGATCGACCCGGAGACGGCCGACCGCCTCGAGGAGGCGGGCTACGCCGTCGACCGGTGGGCCGATCGCAATCTCTACTTCGGCGGGGCCTCGGCGGTCGCCGTCCGGGCGGCCGGAGACCTCGAGGCTGCCGGCGACCCGCGCCGTGGCGGCGCCGGGGTGGTTGTGAGGGCATGACCGTCGTCGTACGGAGGGCGACTCCCGGAGACGCGGCGGCGCTCGTGCAGCTCGCGCGTGCCGTGGGCGCCGAGCCGGAGGGCTGGCTGATCACGAACGGCGAGTGGCGGTCGCCCGTCGAGGAGCGGCGCTACCTGCGTGCGGCGCGCCGAAACACGCACGCGGCGGTGTTCGTCGCCGAGACCGAGGACGGGATCGTCGGCCGCATCTCGCTCGCGCGCGAGATCCACCCGGCGAGCGAGCACGTGGCCGACCTCGGGTTTGATGGTGGCCGTGTCGCACCGGCGCAGGGGCGTCGGCCGCGCCCTCATGGAGGCGGCCGAGGCCTGGGCGCGCCAGGTCGGCGTCCGCAAGCTGGAGTTGCACGTCTTCCCGCACAACGGGGCCGCCCTTGCGCTCTACGAGGGGCTCGGATACGAGCGCGAGGGCTACCGCCGCGACCACTACCGGCGCGCGGCCGGCTACGTGGACGCGATCCTGATGGCGAAGATGGTGGAATGACCGAGCCGGACCGCCCCCAGCCCGGGTCCGTCCTCTTCGAGGAGGAGACCCTCGTCGAGGAGGAGGAGCTCTGGAGCGACGACACGGGGGAGGACCACTCCGGCTGGTTCTGCGTCCGCACCGACCCGTTCCCGTGCCCGGCGGCCGGCTGCTCCTTCGTCGCCGAGTTCATGACCGCCGTCCACCTGATCCTGGTCTGGGCGGAGCGGGACGACACCAACCTCCTCTGGCACGCGCAGCGGGCGAAGGAGGTGGGCCGGAACCCGCGCATCGTCCCGTACGAGCGCTCGTTCGGCCCGAGCGCCTCGTACTACGCGTGGGAGGCCTCTGGTCGCCCCGTGCACGGCGTCCGCCGGTCAGCGTAAGCATGCCTTAACCACATGTTGAGCAAGTTCCGTGGTCGCCACCGGGCACGGTCGGCACCGTGGAGCCATGCTCGCGTTCGTGCTCCGCCGGGCGCTCTGGACGATCCCGGTGATCCTCGTCGTCGTCACCGCGATCTTCCTCCTGATGCGCTCGATCGGCGGCGACCCGTTCCGCCACGGCCCGCTCGTCGGGCTGACGGCGCAGGGGCAGGGGCGGTGGGTGAAGTACGGGGACTGGCAGCCGCCCGGGATCCGGCGGGCCCAGCGCCACCGCTACGGGCTCGACCTCCCCTGGTACGAGCAGTACGCGAGCTTCCTCGTGGGCGTGGCGACGTTCGACTACGGCCCCTCGCTCTCCTACCGCGACCGGACCGTCAACGAGATCCTCGAGGAGCACGTGCCGACTTCACTCGAGCTCGGGCTCCTCGCCTTCCTCTGGGCGTTCGGGCTCGGGATCCCGCTCGGAGTGCTCGCCGCCCTGCGCCAGGGGAGCGCGCTGGACACGGCTATCCGCCTCGTCACGAGCGCCGGGCTGGCCGTGCCTGCGTTCTTGATCGGGACGCTGCTCGTGTACGTCTTCAGCTTGAAGCTGGGGCTCTTGCCCACACACGGGTGGAGCGAGAGCTGGCGCCACAAGGTGCTGCCTTCGTTCGCGCTCGGGCTCCTGCCGCTCGCCGTCTGCACGCGGCTCGTCCGCGGCGCGACGCTGGAGACGCTCCAGGCCGAGTACGTGACGGCGGCGCGCGCCCGCGGGCTCCGGCGCCGGCGGATCGTCGGCGCGCACGTCCTTCGCAACTCGCTCGTTCCCGTCGTCACCGCGGCGGGGCCGATGCTCGGCTACCTCGTCACCGGCTCGTTCGTGATCGAGCTGATCTTCTCGGTCCCGGGCATCTCGCGCTTCTACGTCGCCTCCGTGCTCGCCCGCGACTACACGGTCGTGCTCGGGATCACCGTCCTCCTGGCGCTCCTGATCATCGTCGCCAACCTGATCGTGGACGTGATCCACGCGCTCCTCGACCCGCGGATCCGCGAGGCCCGAGCGTAGAGCTCAGCTCAGCGTGGCGACCGAGCCTTCGTGTTCCACGAGCACAAGCTCTCCGCCTGCGGCAGGTCAGTGTCTCAGCGGGTCACCGCATCCACGTAGGCGTCCAGGATCAGCACCAGTCCGTGCCGCCGCCTTGCCCTCGGAGCACGGCGACGGAGAATCGCGCCGCGTGCGATCGCAAGCACGGACGCCGCGCATCCCGCCGGGCCGACGAGTACCCCATCCCGAGGCATCCCGGCCCGTTATCGGCCGGAGACCGACGCTACGCGAGCGTGGGGCTCCGGGCGGGGAGTCCACCAGCCCTGTGCTTGTGCGTGTGGAACACAAGCGAGGGTCAGGCCGGGGGCCGGGCAGGGATCGGCCCGGGAGGACGCTAGGGGGGCTCGACGCGGCCGTTGCTGGTCGCCCGCTCGCGGATCTCCCGCTCGCGTTCGACGGCCTCGGCGGCCTGGCTCAGCATCGGCGCGAGCCGGATGACGCGCTCCCGCTCCGAGCGCGTCTCGAGCAGGCCCTGCTTGACGTCGGTGCCGAAGTCGACGCGCGAGAGGATCTGGTAGGCGATCGAGTCGGCGTCGAGATCGAGGTCGTCGAGCTCGGCCTCGGCGGCCGCCACGACGCGTGCATAGGCGGCGAGACAGTCCTCCATCTCGTCCTCACTGGGCGTGTCGGTCTCGTCCGGGACGGGCTCGACCTCCGCCGTGTGGAACGAGCGCCCGTCCGTCAGGCCGACGAGCTGGAACCGGTTCCGCGCCTCGACGACGATGTTGAGCCGCCCGTCCGGGAAGCGGTCGATCACGTCGACAACCGCGCAGCGGACGCCGACGTCGCGCATCCCCTGCTCGTCCTCGAGCAGCAGCCCGAACTCGTGGCCGAAGTCGAGGCACTCGCTGATGAGCTCCCGGTAGCGCGGCTCGAAGATATGGAGCGGCGCCTGCTCGCCGGGGACGAGCACGAGGTTCAGGGGGAAGAGGCCGATCTCGTCGGAGGGCTGTTCCTGTGGATCCATGCGGGCTCCGAGTCTAGCGGCTCTCTTCGCGCGCCCCGGGCCGGAGGGCGCGGGCCGCGGCGCCCTCCTTCGCCCGGGTTTGGCCCCTAGGGGAGATCGACGAACTGCCCTAGGAACGCTCGTGCCTGTCGCGTGTCGACGCGGTAGTTCGAGTTGTTCGCATTGCACTGCCCGTTGCCCCAGCTGGTCACGGACAGGACAAGGAGCGTTCCCGCCTCGAACTGCGGCGATCCCGAGTCGCCGAAACACACTCCGGAGCCGGTGCCGATCCCGTTGCGGTTCTGGTTGTAGCGCACCCACGCCTTCGAGAGGCCGGTGACGATCGATGTGCCCGAGCGCCTGATGCCGTCGTGGACGAACTGCGTCGGCCCGCCCGGCCCCCAGAGGGGCGTCGCACCGTAGCCGACGATGTCGACGAGCATGAACTTCAGCCGGCCCGACTTCTTGAGCGTGTCGAGGTATCCGGCCGGAGGGAGCTCGACCGCAGGGACCTCGTCCGGGACGGAGTCGTCCGGCAGGAGCAGGACCGCCAGATCGTGCGCGTCGCCGAAGTCGTGTCCAAAGGCCGGCATCTGATGGAATGCCTCCACCTGGATCGGATCCGAGACCACGGTGTCCGAGACGTTGTTGTCGAACGAGACGTAGAGGTCATCGGGCCCGATGCCGAGGTCCGGCGGAGGCAGGCAGTGCCCGGCCAGCAGGAAGACGTCGTTGGCCCCGTCCTTCGACTCGCCCGCAAAGGAGCCTGAGCAGATCAGCCCATCGATGACAGGCATCCCGGTGCCCTGGAAGTCGTAGTACATGGCACCGACGCCCGGGTGCGCGGTGTCGGGAGCCCCTCCCCAGACCGCGAGGGCCGTTCCGGGCACCGCGACGACGAGTGCAGCCACCGTGATCGCGAGTCGCTTTCTCATCACACCCTCCTCGAGCCGGCTGCGGTGAACTCAGAAACGTGACTAATGACACGTTATCTGCCTGGTGTCAATGCCCGTGCCTGCCGCGTGCTTGCGGGAGCGGCAGGCCGCCGAGCCGTTAAGGTTCGTGCGTGCCCCGCGACCTGATCAGGCCCGCGCTCGACAGCCTCGTCGCCTACGAGACGGGCAAGCCGATCGAAGAGGTCCAGCGCGAGCTGGGTCTCGAGCGCGTGGTCAAGCTCGGCTCCAACGAGGGTCACTTCGGGCCGTTCCCGCAGGCGGTCGAGGCGATCGAGCGCTGCCACCCGCGCCTGCACGACTACCCGGACGGGGGTGCCTACCACCTCGTCCACGCGCTCGCGGACAAGCACGGGGTCGACCCTGGGCTCGTCGCGGTCGGGGCCGGGGCGGACGCGATCATCACCTACCTCACGCTCGTCACCCTCGACCCGGGCGACGAGGTCGTCTACGGCTGGCCGTCCTTCGCCATCTACCCGCTGACGACGATCCGGATGGGCGCCGTCCCCGTGCCGGTTCCGCTCACCGATTACCGCTTCGACGTCGAGCGGATCCTCGGCGCGATCACCGACCGGACGAAGCTCGTCTACCTCTGCAACCCGAACAACCCGACCGGGACGATGATCACGCGCGCCGAGGTGGACGCGTACTTCGACGCCGTCCCGGACCACGTCCTCACCGTCCTCGACGAGGCCTATTCGGAGTTCGTCGGCGAGCCCGACTACCCGGACGGGATCGAGGAGCACGTCAAGGGCGGACGGCGTCTGCTCGTCCTGCGCACGTTCTCCAAGATCTACGGCCTCGCCGGCATGCGGGTCGGCTACGGGATCGGGTCGAAGGAGGTCGTCGACGCGATCAAGAAGGTGCGGAACTCGTTCGACATCTCCACGCCGGCCCAGGCGGCTGCGCTCGCGAGCATGAACGACTACGAGGAGGTCGCCCGCCGCCGCGCGGCGACCGCGCAACTGCGGGCGGACCTGCTCGAGCGCTGCGAGGGCCTGGGGCTGACGGTCGCCCCGAATCCTGTCGCGAACTTCGTCTACGCCGAAGTGGGCGGAGACTCGCGGCCCGTGTTCGAGGCGATGCTGCGCGAGGGCGTCATCGTTCGTCCGCTCGGCCCGTTCGGCGCCCCCGAGGCGATCCGGGTCACGGTCGGGTCGGAAGAGGATCACGAGGCCTTCGCGGAGGCGCTCGGGCGCGTCCTCGCCCTGACGCGCTAGATGGCCCGGAGTTGGACGCTCGCCGAGCTCGTGGACGGCGTCCGCGGCGGCGACAAGCGCGCGCTCGCCCGCGCGATCACGCTCGTCGAGAACGGCGACCCGCTCGCCTACGACCTGATCCGCGACCTCTATCCCGAGACCGGGCGCGCCTATGCGGTCGGCGTCACCGGCCCGCCGGGCGTCGGCAAGTCGAGCCTGATCAGCGCACTCGTCAGGCTCGTCCGGGAGGACGGGAAGAGCGTCGGCGTCGTCTCCGTCGACCCGTCGAGCCCGTTCACGCAGGGCGCGCTCCTCGGCGACCGCATCCGCCTCGCCGACCACTTCCTCGACCCCGAGGTCTTCATCCGCTCGATGGGCACGCGCGGCCATCTCGGCGGGCTCGCGGAGACGACGCTCCAGGCGGCGCTCGTGCTCGATGCGGCCGGCAAGGACGTCCTCTTCCTGGAGACGGTAGGGGCGGGGCAGAGCGAGGTCGAGGTGATCGGGATCGCCGACACGGTCCTGCTCGTCCTCATGCCCGGCTCGGGCGACTCGATCCAGGCGCTCAAGGCCGGAATCATGGAGATCCCCGACGTGATCGCCGTCAACAAGCGCGACCATCCCGCGGCGAAGACGATGGTGAACGAGGTGCGCTCGATCCTCGCCCTCGACGGGGAGCGCGACTGGAAGCCGCCGATCGTCCTCACCGAGGCTGTCACGGGCGAGGGCGTGCAGGAGCTCCGGGAGCAGCTCGCCGAGCACCGCCGCCACCTGGAGGAGAGCGGCACGCTCGCCGAGCGCCGGGCCGCCAACCTCGCCGGGGAGGTCTTCGCGGTCGCGAGCGCCCGCGCGAAGGCGCGGCTCGAGGAGGCCGTGGCCGGCGACGAGGAGCTCCGCCGCCTGCTCGACGAGGTGCAGAGGCGCGAGCTCGATCCCCTGACCGCGGTGCGTGAGATCATGGAGCGGGTATTCAGGATCGACGATGGCGACGGCGACAGCCCCGACGCTCGCTGAGATCGAGGAGGCGCGCAGGCGCCTCGTGGGCGTCGCGCGCGAGACGCCGGTCATCTCCTCGGAGACCCTCGGCCGCCTCGCGGGCCGGCCCGTCTGGCTCAAGGCCGAGAACCTCCAGCGGACGGGCTCCTTCAAGATCCGCGGCGCCTACAACCGGATCGCCGGGCTCACCGACGCGGAGCGGGCCGCGGGCGTCGTCACGGCGAGCGCCGGCAACCACGGCCAGGCGGTCGCCTGGGCCGCGCGCGAGGCGGGGGTGCGCGCGACGGTCTTCATGCCGGAGAACGCGCCCACGGCGAAGCTCGACGCGACGAAGAGCTACGGCGCCGAGGTCGTCCTCGTCGGGCACGGCTTCGACGAGGCCGCCGTCGCGGCCCAGGAGCGGGTAGAGGCGGGGGAGACCTACGTGCATGCCTTCGAGGATCGCCTCGTCCTCGCCGGCCAGGGGACGCTCGGGCTCGAACTGGCGGAGCAGCTGGGCCCCGAGGTCGAGACGGTGGTCGTCCCCATCGGCGGCGGCGGGCTCGCGGCCGGGATCGCGCTCGCCCTGGCCGAGGTGCGGCCGGGCCTCCGGATCGTCGGCGTCCAGCCGGCGGTGTGCGCGCCCTTCGCGGGGCTCGCGCCGACGGGGAGCACGATCGCCGACGGCATCGCGGTCAAGCACCCGGGCGAGGTGACGAAGGGCCTGCTCGCGGGCCGCCTCGAGGACGTCGTCACGGTCACGGACGCCGAGATCGCCGGCGCCATCCTGCTCGTGAGCGAGCGCTGCAAGCTGACCGTGGAGGGCGCGGGGGCGGCCTCCGTCGCGGCGCTCCTGGCCGGCAAGGTCGAGGGCTCGGGGCCCGTCTGCCCGTTGCTCTCGGGTGGCAACATCGACGCGAGCATGCTCATAGAGGTGCTGCGCCACGGCCTCACCCGCGCGGGGCGCTACCTCGTCGTCCGCACGCGCGTGGACGACCGCCCGGGAAACCTCGCCGAGCTGCTCGCGCTCGTCGCCGAGGAGCGCGCCAACGTGCTCGGCGTCGACCACCACCGCGAGGGCATGGACCTCCCGGTGACAGGCACGGAGGTCGAGCTGACGCTGGCGATGCGGGACGAGGCCCACTGCGGGGAGTTCCTGGAGAAGCTGGCCGCGCAGGGCTACGCGGCCGAGCGGCTCCGGTAGCGGCTATGCCAGCTCGTTCAGCTCGGCCAGGAGGCCGCGGAGCTGGCCGAAGCGCTCGGAGCCGAGCTGCCGCGCCCAGTCCTCCTCCAGCTCGGCGACGGCTTGGCGCATCGCGTAGGCCATGGCCGTGCCGCGCTCGGTGAGGGCGACACGCTTCGAGCGCAGGTCGTCGGGATCGGGCCGCCGGCTGAGGTAGCCGAGGCGCTCGAGCTCCCCCAGGAGGTAGTTGACGGCTTGCTTGCTCATCCGCAGCCGCACGGCCAGCTCGGTCGGCCGCGCTCCTTGCGGGCCGGGGTACTGGAAGACGTTCAGGTGCGCGGCGTCGAGGTCGTCGAAGCCGCGCTCGTGGAGCCGTGCCAGCATGTGCCGCTGCACGGCCTCCCAGGGGGCGCGCAGGAGCGCCCCGAGGAGCGGGGGGCCGAGTGCCTCCGGCGGTGAGGTCATAAAGTCACTTGACGAAGTGGGCACGGGCAGGTATGGTCAAATCACTTTACCATCCAGGCCGGGAGGAGTCGACAATGACAACCCAGATGCGCGAGGAGATCGAGGTCGGACCGCTGGCGATCCGGTTCCTGGTGGAACGCGAGGAGTCGGGAGGCTCCGTCGCGTTCTTCGAGTTCGACGTCCCGGCCGGTGCGAAGGTCCCGGCCGGCCACAGCCACGACGGCTACGGCGAGACGATCTACGGTCTCGAGGGCGTCCTGACCTGGACGGTCGAGGGCGTGCCGACCGACGTCGGCCCGGGCGAGGCGCTCTTCATCCCACAGGGCGCCGTCCACCGCTTCGACAACCTGCATGACGTGGACGCGAGGGCCCTCGCGGTCGTCACGCCCGGCCTCCTCGGGCCCGACTACTTCCGCGAGGTGGCGGCCGTCCTCGACGCGGCCGCGGGCGGCCCGCCGGATCTGGCCGCGGTGGGCGAGGTCATGCGCAGGCACGGGCTCACCCCGGCCGTGTGAGCCAAGCTCGACTTCGTGGTGGGAATTCAGGGGCCGAGGATACGGATGATCTGATCCACCGAGCGCGCCCGCTCGATGCGGCGGGGAAGGCTCTCCCAGTCGCCTCGGGTCGACCAGCCTTCCCACTCCTCGAACGAGCGGACGACGTGGTGCCCGCGAACGAGAGCGACACGCGGATCTTCTGCTCCCCGAAGAGGTTCCAGCCGCCGAACCGTCCGATCCCGTGGAGCTTCGTCGCGCCGGTGACGCTTACTGCGACCAGGTTTGCGCCGACGATGAGCAAGCCGTCGAACCACCCGCGCTTGAGCCCGAGCCTGTTCGCCTCGGTGAGCTGCTCCTGGGCGCCTATGCCAAGCACGACACCCTGAGAGAAGCACAGCACTGGGAAGTCCAGGTGGCTCAGGACCTCTTCCTGCGCGTACTCCGTCACCGCTAGTCGTCCAGCTCGAGCCCCTCGTGGGTGAGCTCGACCGTCTCGATCGCGACCTCGTTGGCCGTCGCCTTCAGGTCGGACGCCTCGATCTTGGCGATCCACGCCTCACGCAGGCGCCAGCGGAGCACCGGCTCGCCGGCATCGTTCAGGAGCGTGATGACGACCGTGCGGCGCTCCAGCGCGCCGTCGCGGACGGTCTTCCACCACTCCCAGAGGTCGCGCGAGGTCGTCAGGCCGCGCCGGAGCGTGACGTTCGGGTAGCGGACGCGGCCGGGAAGCTTGCGCGACGAGGTGACCTTGTCGGCGCCCTCACGGTACTCGATCACGTCGGCCTCGGCGCCGAGGCCGGAGACCTCGGTGAACTGGCCGGCATCGACCCCGTCGATCTCGACGCGGAACCTGAAGTTTTTGTAGGGGTCGTGGCGGGCCGACGGCATCTCAGTCTCCTCTCGTGTAGGCGAGCTCGCGGTAGATCTCCAGGTCGTGCGTCATCGTGCCGTTGTAGGCCTTCTTCTCCGGGTCGGTGTAGACGACGCGGGCGGTGAGCGCGGTCGAGCGCGTCCGCGCGAACCAGGCGGGCGCGGAGTCGAGAAGCGTTCGGATCTCCTTGCCGGGCGCGAGGTAGGCGATGCGGCGGAAGAGCGGCAGCGCGGCGACGTCCTTCCTCCCGCCGAGGCCGACGAGCTTGCGGTTGAAGGTCGTCCGCACCTCGAGCGCCGGCCGGTCGCCGATGTTGGCGACGGAGAGGAAGAAGAGCCCGTCCTCGAAGACGACGTCCACGATCACCTCGGGCCGACCGGCCATGCCGGGACCCTACTCCCCGACCAGCTCCCGCAGCCGCTGCGCGTAGAGCGGCGCCGTCGGCTCGTCCTCGTGCCGGAAGAAGGCGTACACGTCGGTGCCCGCGGCGAGCAGGGGCCGAACCGTCGCGGCCAGAGAGGCGAGGGCGTCCTCGTCGTAGGGAGGCTCTCGGAGGCGCAGGTAGCGGAACGCTGCGGTGCCCTCGAGCGCCCCAGCCCGCGCGACGCCGCGCTCGTCGAGGCGTGCCGTCACCTCGGGGTCGCCCCAGGAGTCGTGGCGGAAGTCGAGCGCGACCGGCACCTTCGGGTCGAGCGCGTCGAGGACAAGCCGCAGGAACCCGTCGTCGCGCGCCTGCGGCACCTTGAAGCGGAGCGGCCCGAGCCGGTCGCCGAGCCGTCGCGCCATCCGGCAGAACTCGTCCACGCCCTCGACGCGTCCGAACGAGGTCAGCCGCCGGCTCGCCGTCACGGCGAAGCGGAACCCGTCCGGCACCTGCGCGGCCCAGCGGTCGAACTGATCCTCGGGCGGCACGCGGTAGAAGGTGTTGTTGAGCTCGACCGCGTTCACGCGCTCGGCGTAGAGGCGGAGGAAGCCCTCCGGCCTCGCGTCGGCAGGGTAGAAGCCGCCCTTCCAGGACGGGTAGGAGAAGCCGGATGCGCCCGCGTAGAGCTTCCCGATCACGCCAGGAGTATGCGCACGTCGCCTGCGCCCAGGAAGCGGGCGAGCCGGCGGGCCTCGGCCTCCACGGCAGCGGCGTCCCGCTTGGACAGGCGCCGCACCGGCTTGACGACCACGGCTCGGTCCTCCCGCCGCCACACGGCGCGGATGAAGCCGCCGACGAGCACCATGGCGAAGAAGCGCCCGTCCCAGGAGCCGAACCGCGGCCGGTCCGCAGGATCGACGATCCGCGAGCGGTCGGCGTGGGAGAGGAAGACGTTGTCGTACTCGGGCAGGAAGCGCACCGGCGCCGGGGTATCCGGATCGGTCAGCGGCGCGTCGGGGAGGTCGAACAGCTCGCCGCCGTTCTCGTCCCGGAAGGTGCGGAGCCCGCGGCACAGGCGCTCGGCGATCTCGCGCACGCCGGTCAGCCCGGACCAGGTCGCGATGTCCTTGACGCTCGCCGGTCCGAACGCGGCCAGGTAGCGCCGCACCGCCTCATCCGGTTTCGCCGAGCGGTGCAGGCGGCGCCCCAACCAGGTGTCCGCCGTCGTGAGCGTCGCCCGCCCGCTACGGCTCCACAGGCCGCGGGGCGGCACCTGGACGAGCGGGACGAGGTACGCGACGGCAGAGGCGAGGGAGTCGGCGTCGGAGTCGGGCCACCGGTCCGCCAGGAGCGCCTTGAGCTGCGAGCGGGTGCGCGGCGCCTCCCGGAGCAAGGCACGGCCCGTGGCGACGACCTCGTCCACGTCGACGTCCCCGAGGCGTTTCCCGAACGGGCTGCCGCGCCAGAACATGCGCTCGCAGGCGCTCTGCAGCGCCGGGCGCAGCGCGAGGCAATCGCGGTCGGTGACCAGGTGGATCGTCCCGCGCATGAGCGTCATCCGCACCGCCCGGCGCCCCTCGAGCAACCCTTCCAGCTCCTCCGGGCAGAAGCCGTCGATGCGCGACCAGAAGGCCACGTAGGGGTCGCGCGGCTCCTGCGCCTGCATGCCGACGAGGTGCTCGCACACCTCGGCGGCCGGCCGCTCGACCCGCTCGAGCAGGAGCTGCCGCTCCAGCAGCGTGCGATTGAGCTGACGCCGGGTCAGAGTCCGAGGTGCCGCGCGATCACCATCCGCTGCACCTCGTTGGTGCCCTCGCCGATCTCGAGCACCTTCTGGTCGCGGTAGAGGCGGGAGATCGCGTACTCGTCCATGAAGCCGTAGCCGCCGTGGAGCTGGAGCGCTCTGTCGACGACTCGCTTCGAGAGCTCGCCGGTGTAGAGCTTGGCGATGGCCGCCTCCTTCGCGAACTCCCTGTCCTGATCCTTGAGCCAGGCGGCCCGGTAGACGAGCCCGCGTGCAGCCTCGATCTCCGTCGCCATGTCGGCGAGCGCGAACTGCACCGCCTGGAAGGAGGCGATCGGCCTCCCGAACTGCTCCCGCTCGGCCGTGTAGGCGCGCGCCAGGTCGTAGGCGCCCTGCGCGAGACCGAGGCCCATGGCGGCCACGGAGATGCGCCCGCCGTCGAGGATCTCCAGGAACTGTCTGAGCCCGGTGCCGCGAGGCCCGAGGAGGTTCTCCTCGGGCACCCGGCAGTCCTCGAAGGAGAGCTCGCGCGTGTCGGAGGCGCGCCAACCCAGCTTTCGCATCGGCGCCGAGATCCCGTAGCCCGAAGTGCCGTTGGGGATGACGAGGTTCGAGATCTCGTCGGGCCCGGTGCGCGCCGTGATCGTCACGCACGCGGTCAGGTCGGTGCCCGCGTTCGTGATGAAGATCTTCGAGCCGTTCACGACCCACTCGCCGTCACGGAGCTCGCCCGTCGTCCGCGTCGCGCCCGCGTCCGAGCCTGCGCCGGGCTCCGTCAGCCCGAAGGCCGCGAGCTTCCGTCCCGCTGCGAGGTCGGGAAGCCACTTCCGCTTCTGCTCCTCCGAGCCGAAGAGGAGGAACGGCATCGTTCCGAGCGAGATGTGCGCGGCGACCGTGATCGCCACGGAGGAGTCGATCCGCGTCAGCTCCTCGATCGCGATCGCGTAGGCGAGCGTGTCGCTGCCGGCGCCTCCGTACTCCTCGGGAATCGGTATGCCCATGAGCCCCAGCTCGGCCAGCTCGGCCACGAGCTCGGAGGGGAAGCGATGCTCGCGGTCGAGCTCCTCGGCGACCGGCGCGATCCGCTCCTCGGCGAAGGAACGGACGGTCTCGCGCAGGAGCTCGTGCTCGGGCGAGAGGTCGAGGTCCACTAGCTCGACAGGCGCCGGGCGAGCTCCGCGAGCAGGCGCACCCCGAAGCCGGTGGCGCCGAGGCGCGTGTAGTAGTCGCCCCGACCGCGCTCGAGGTAAGCAGTGCCCGCGATGTCCAGGTGTGCCCACGGCCCCTCGCCCGCAAAGGTCTCCAGGAACGCCGCCGCGAGGATCGGGGAGGCCTGCCGGTAGTCGGAGGAGTTCTTCAGGTCGGCGAAGGCCGAGTCGTTGTAGCGGTGGTAGCGCTCGTGGAGCGGCAGGCGCCAGGCGTGGTCGCCGCTCGCCTCCGCCGCGGCGGCGATCTCGGCGACCCAGTCGTCGTCGTTCCCGAAGAGGCCGGCGTAGAGGTCGCCCATGGCGACCACGATCCCGCCGGTCAGCGTGGCGAGGTCGAGGACGTGGGTGGCGCCCGACTCGCGCGCGAACCAGAGCGCGTCCGCGAGGATGAGACGGCCCTCGGCGTCGGTGTTCGCGATCTCGATCGTCTTTCCGGAGAGCGAGGTGACGATGTCGCCGGGGCGGTACGCGTGCCCGCTCGGCAGGTTCTCGCAGGCGGGCACGACGGCGAGGATGCGGACGGGCAGTTCGAGCTCGGCGATCGCGCCCAGCGCCCCGAGCACGGCGCCGCCGCCGCCCATGTCCGACTTCATCTCGTCCATGCGGTGGGCGGGCTTCAGGGAGAGGCCGCCCGCGTCGAAGGTGATCGCCTTGCCGACGAGGCCGACGCGGAGGTCGGCGCGCGCCGCATCGGGAGGGTCGTAGGCCAGGGTGATCAGCCGCGGCGGATTGTGGCTCCCCTGGCTGACCGCGGTGAGCGCGCCCATGCCGGCGGCGCGGATCTCCTCGGGGCCGAGCGCCTCGTAGCGGAGGCTCTGGCTCCCGCCGGCGATCTCCTCAGCCCAGGCGGCGAGGCGCTCGGGGGTCAGCTCGTTCGCGGGCGCGTTGACGACGTCCCGGCAGCGGTTGGCCCAGCGGGCCGCGACGTTGGCACGCGCCGCAGCCTCCGCGACTCCGGCGGCGCCTGGGCCGCAGAGCACGAGGCGCTCGATCAGGCCGCGGCGCTCGTCCTCCGTCTTCCAGCGGCCGTTCTCGTACGGACCGAGGACGGTGCCGTCGACGAGGGCGCGCGCCTGCTCCTCGGCCGAGAGGCCGTCCTCCTCGACGAGCCAGGCCACCGAGGTGCCGCCGACGTCGATCGTGCGCGCGGCGAGCCGCGCAGCGGCGGTGCGCAGACGGTCGGCGTCGGGCTGGCGGGAGCCCACACCAACGGCCCCGACGCGGGCCGCCGCCAGGCGGCCGTCCGCGTGCAGGAGCGTGACGCGGCCCTCGTCACCCCTGAGCTCCCCTGCCTCCCGCAGCTGGGTGAGGCGGCCCTCTACCAGCCGGTCGACGGCCTCGGCGCCCTCGGAGAGGGCTACCGGGTCGCGAACGGCGAAGGCGAGGACATCGGCCTCGACCAGCTCGGGCGGCGCCTCGACGACGTCGATCTGCATGTGCGACGCGGGATGGTATCCGAGGCGCGCGGCGGCCTGCCCCCGGTGCCCCGTTCGAGGGATGCGCCCCCCGCAGGACGCATCCGATACAGAGAGGGCGCGAGAGCGCAGCTCCACCCTCTCCCCCCACAAGCCCGCCCCTCCCCTCCGCGGGCGAATACCCTCCCCTCGAAGCCCTCCTTCTCGGAGGGCTTCTCCTTGCTGGGTAACGTGCGCACGTGCGCGCCGGCGTCGATCCCAAGGCGATGGCCGCCCTCTCGACCGGGCACCTGACCACGGACCTGGCCCAGGGCTCGCTGCCCGCGCTCCTGCCGTTCCTCGCCACGCGATTCGACCTCACCTACACGATGGTCGGGGCGCTCGTCCTCGCGGCGACGATCAGCTCCTCCATCATCCAGCCCCTCTTCGGGCTCTGGTCGGATGCCCGCGGCGCGCTCTGGCTCCTGCCGGCCGGCACCGCGATCGCCGGGCTCGGCATCGCCTCCGCAACGGTCGCGCCGAGCTATGCGATCGTGCTGGTCTGCGTCCTCGTCTCGGGCCTCGGCGTCGCCGCGTACCACCCGGAGGGGTCCAAGTTCGCGAGCTTCGTCAGCGGCGCCCGCCGCGCGAGCGGCATGTCCCTCTTCTCCGTCGGCGGCAACATCGGCTTCGCGCTTGGCCCGGTCGTCGCCTCGTTCTTCGTGATCACGCTTGGACTCGGCCTCGACGGCGGAGTCCTGATCGCGATCCCCGGGCTCGCCGTCGCGGCGGTGCTCCTCGTCGCCATCCGCTACCTGGCCGGCTTCGCGCCCGACCACGAGACGGGGAGGGGGCGCCTGCCGGGCGAGGACAACTGGCGCGGCATCTCGATGCTGCTCGGGATCGTCGGCCTCCGCAGCCTTGCCCACATGGGCCTTTTCACCTTCGTTCCGCTCTACGAGATCTCGCGCGGGTACTCGGCCGTCTACGGGACGCGCCTCCTCGCCGTCTTCCTCTTCGCCGGCGCCCTCGGGACGCTCCTCGGCGGGCCGCTCGCCGACCGTTACGGGCGCCGCGCCGTCCTGCTCGGCAGCTTCCTCGTCTCGCCGCCGGCCATCCTCGTCTACGTGCTCGTCGGCGGCCCGGCCGGCGTGATCGCCCTCTTCTTCGCCGGCATGGCGGTGATCGGGACCTTCGGCGTCACGCTCGTCATGAGCCAGGAATACCTGCCGAGCCGCGTCGGCATGGCCTCGGGGCTCTCCATCGGCCTCGCGATCGGGCTCGGCGGCGTGGCGGCGATCGCGCTCGGCGCCGTCGCCGACGTCCTCGACCTCGAGACGGCCGTGCTGGCGACGACGCTCGGGCCGGCGCTCGCCATCCTCCTCACGCTTCTCCTGCCCGCAGCACGTACTGTTGGCCCGGCGGAGCCGGCCCCGGCGCCGGCCGCCACCCTCTGATGCCCGAGACCGCCAGGGAGTTCTTCGACGGCCTCGCCGCCCGCACGGCCGGCGGCTCCGAGCGCACGCGCGGGCTGACTGCGAGCTACCGCTTCGACGTCGAGGGCACCGGCAGCTGGCTCGTGAAGGTGGACGACGGCACCGTCACCGTCGGCGAGGGCGACGGCGCCGCCGACTGCGTGATCGCGGCCCCGGAGGACCTCTTCCTCCGCATCGTCCGCGGCGAGCAGAACCCGATGGGGGCCTTCCTGATGGGGAAGATCCGGGTCGAGGGCGACACCGGCCTCGCGATGCGGCTCCGGGACCTGCTCGGCTAGCTTCGGACGGCCTCGCGCGTCGCCTCGCGCTGCTCGGCGTGCGTGCCCTCGGCGACCTCCTCGACCAGCTTCGTGCAGAAGGCCGGCAGGTCGGCCGGCTTCCGGCTGGTGAAGAGACCGCGGTCGATCACGAGCTCCTCGTCCTTCCACGTGCCGCCGGCGTTTTCGATGTCCGTCTTCAGACTCGGCCACGACGTCAGCGTCCGGCCCTTGACCAAGCCGGTCTCGACGAGGCTCCAGGGGCCGTGGCAGATAGCGCCGACCGGCTTGCCCTGCTCGAAGAACCCGGCCACGAACGCCATCGCGCCCTCGTTCGTGCGCAGGATGTCCGGGTTGATGACGCCGCCGGGAAGGACGAGTGCGTCGTAGTCGGCCGGGTCGGCGGCCCCGGCGACCGTGTCGACCGGGAGCTTTTCGGCCTTGTCGAAATGGTCGAAGCCCTGGATCTCGCCCTCCTCGAGCGAGACGAGCTCCGGCTTCCCGCCGGCCTGCTCGACGGCGTGCCACGGCTCGGTCAGCTCGACCTGCTCGACGCCGTCCGTGGCGAGGAACGCGATGCGCTTGCCCTTCAGCTCTGCACCCATGCTCGGTGCCTCCTTGGTGTCGGTTTCGGGGCCTCTCGGCGGGTACCCGGGGCCCACGCCCGCAAACCGGGGAAGCGAGCGCCCACGGAACGCCGGAGGGGCAGAATCGACAGCGCTCACGGCGCGAGCCGATCCAGCGACCACGCCCCGTCCGGACCGCGCGTGTAGCGGAAGCGGTCGTGCAGGCGGTTCTCCCGGCTCTGCCAGAACTCGAGGCGCTCGGGGCGCAGGAGGTAGCCGCCCCACCAAGGCGGGAGTGGCGGGTCGTCGCCGTGCTCGGCCTCGGCCCGGGCGTAGGCGCGCTCGAGCGCGTCCCGGTCGGGGAGCACGGCTCCCTGTCGCGAGGCCCAGGCACCCAGCCGGCTGCCGAGCGGGCGCGTGCGGAAGTAGGCCTCCGACTCCTCCCGCGGCAGCGGCGTGACGGTGCCGGCGACCGTCACCTGCCGCCGCGGCTCGAGCGCCCAGTGGAAGACGAGCGCGGCGTGCGGGTTCGCCGCCAGCTCGCTCCCCTTGCGGCTCTCGGTGTTCGTGAAGAAGCGGAAGCCGTCGGCGTCGGTTCCTTTGAGCAGGACGGAGCGCGCCGACGGTCGCCCCGACACATCCGCGGTCGCGAGCGTCATCGCCTCCGGCAGCTCCAGCCCGGCGGCGCGCGCCTCCCCGTACCAGCGCGCGAACTGCTCGAGCGGGTCGGGGTGGAGGTCGGCGGCGTCCATCAGTCCTCCAGCTCGACGAGCACCGTCCCGCCGCCGACCCGGTCGCCCTCGGCGACGTGGACGCGCTTGACGACGGCCTCGTAGGGCGAGGCGAGCGGCGTCTCCATCTTCATCGCCTCGAGGACGACCAGCGGCTGGCGCGCCTCGACGCGCTCGCCCTCCTCCGCGAGGACTCGCACGACGACGCCGGGCATGGGCGCGACCACCGAGCTCGTCTCGTGCGCGCCGTCGGTCGCGTGCGCGGCGGCCTCGACCGTCGGCGCCGGCCGGGGCTCGGGCACGGCCGTGCCCCGATCGCGGTTCAGCCGCCAGTAGCCCGCCCAGGAGCGGGCCGGCCGCGGCGGCGGCGAGAGCGGGGGGTGATCGGTCAGGAAGGCCGTCGTCGTCTCACCGGCCCGAACCGCCGGGTGGTCGACGAGCCAGCGAAGGAACCCGAGGTTCGTCGTCGCGCCGGCGACGCGGGTCGCCCGCAGCGCGCGCGAGAGATCGTCGAAGGCCTCTTCGCGCGTCTCGGCGTGGGCGCTCAGCTTCGCGATCAGCGGGTCGTAGGCGACCGGGATCTCGTCGCCCGCCTCGACGCCGGCGTCCACGCGCACGGTGTCGGGCAGCCTCAGCAGCTCTAGCCTCCCCGCCTGCGGCAGGAACGTCAGCGGATGCTCGGCGTAGAGCCGCACCTCGACGGCGTGACCCTCGGGCTCCGGGGGCTGCGGGCCGAGGCGCTCGCCCGCGGCGACGCGCAGCTGCTGCTCGACCAGGTCGAGGCCGGTCACGAGCTCCGTCACCGGGTGCTCGACCTGGAGCCGCGCGTTCAGCTCCAGGAAGGAGAAGCGGCCGTCCTCGAGCATGAACTCGGCGGTGCCGGCGTTCTCGTAGCCGACGGCGCGGGCGAAGGCGGTCGCCGCCTCGCCCATCGCCGCGCGCAGCTCGGCGTCCAGCGCGGGGGAGGGGCTCTCCTCCAGCACCTTCTGGTGCCGGCGCTGGATCGAGCACTCGCGCTCCCCCAGGCTGAGGACGGTGCCGTGGCGGTCGGCGAGGAGCTGGATCTCCACGTGCCGCGGCCGCTCGACGTAGCGCTCGGCGAAGACCCGGCCGTCGGCGAAACCGGCCTCGGCCTCACGCGCCGCCGAGGCCAGGGCGTCCTCGAGCTCGGCCGGCGAGCGTACGACGCGCATGCCGCGGCCGCCGCCCCCGGCCGCCGCCTTGACGATCAGCGGATAGCCGAGCTCGTCCGGTTTGCCCGCCTCCATGACGGGCACGCCCGCCGCGGCGGCCAGGCGCTTCGCCTCGAGCTTGTCCCCGGCCGCGCGGATCACCGCCGCCGGCGGCCCGACGAAAACGAGGCCGGCGGCGGCGACCGCCTCGGCGAAGTCGCCGCTCTCCGCGAGGAAGCCGTAGCCGGGGTGGATCGCCCCCGCACCGGATTCCCGGGCGGCCCGCACGTGCTCTGCGGGGTCGAGGTAGCTCGCGACCTCGACCGCCTCGTCCGCCTCCCGCGTGTGGAACGCGCCCTCGTCGTCGGGTGCGTACACGGCCACCGAGCCGACGCCGAGCCGCCGGCACGTGGCGCAGACGCGCACGGCGATCTCGCCGCGATTGGCTACCAGGACCTTGCTGATATCCATGGATTCATGCGCCTCTCCGCCCCGCGAGCTTACTTCCTCGACCGAATCGGACGTGGCCTGAGGAGCCGTTGTCGAGCGCGGCAACATTCGTCTATCCTGAAGTGACATCGAACTCGAGCGGCGCAGCCCGCGGCCTCGACTCAGTTCTCGGACAGGGAGGTCGAACATGCATGCGTCACTCGTGACGGCGATCTGGAGGGGAATCGCATCCCTCGGCGCCGTGAAGTCCCTCGGATTGACGCTCGTCCTCGTCGCGTGTTTCTTCGCGACAGCGACGGCCGCGTCGGCGGAGACGATCACGACCGAGGAGCCCGCCGAGGTGGAGGCCGGCGGGGCCGCGGTCGAGGCATCAGAGTTGAAGGACGATGCCGTCGCCGCGGTGGCCGGCACCACGATCAACTGCAGGAAGGTGCACGGGTGGCACGGCCTCAAGCATCCGCTGCTCGGCTACTTCTACTGGAAGTACATCCTGACGATCCGCTGGTGCTGGAGAGCCGGCGGCTCGCTGATCGTCAAGACGACCAACCCCTGGTCACCCACCTACTGGCGCGACGTCGAGTGCTGCCTGCAGTTCTCGGGGTGGGACTTCAAGGGGCACACCGGGCTGGACGTCGACGGTGGACCGAACACGGGTCGGTACCGCGTCCGTTCGCAGGGCAAGTTCCAGCAGTGCTTCCAGTTCTGCTTCAACACGAAGACGCCCTGGGTCCGCCTGACCGGCTACCCCGGAGGGTCGTGGGGATTCGCGCATGGCAATTAGGCGAATCGTCAAACGTGTCCTGATCGCGGCCGTGCTCGGTGTCGTCGCAGTCGTGGCCCTTGTCGTGGTCTTCACCTGGGGCGCGGGCACCGGAGGAAGTGGCACGGGGTAGACGCCTGCACTGCCCACGGTCTCCTGGGGCGTCTAACCGGCTTGCCGCTCCCCGAAGACGCCCCAGGAGCCCCCGCCCGGAAGCGTCGCCGCGCGCTTTTCCAGGAACGCGCGCAGGCCCTCCTGCCCCTCGGGGCTCGTCCGCAGGACGGCGGCCACCTGCGCAGTCGCGTCGCCGAGCGGCCGATCGCGGATCAGGCGCTTGGCCGCCCGTGCCGCCTCCGGCCCGGCCGCGAGCAGGCCGTGGACGACCCGCTCGACCGCCTCGTCGAGCTCCTCGGCGACCTCGTGGACGAGCCCGATGCGCAGAGCGACCTCGGTGCCGAAGCGCTCGCCGGTGAGGAAGTAGCGGCGGGCCGCCCCAGGGCCGATTCGGTCGAGGACGAATGGAGAGATGACTGCCGGGACGATCCCGAGCCGCACCTCCGTGAACCCGAAGACGGCGTCCGGGGCCGCGACCGCCGCGTCGGCGCAGGCGATGACGCCCGAGCCGCCGCCGAGGGCGAAGCCCTGGACGCGCGCGACGACCGGCGCCGGACACGTGTCGATCGCCTCGAGCATGCGGTAGAGGCGCATGGCGTCCGCGACGTTCTCGTCATGAGTAAGGTCGATCGAGGAGCGCTGCCACTCCACGTCGGCCCCCGCACAGAAGCTCGGGCCCTCGCCGGCAAGCACGACCGCGCGCGCATCGCCCACGTCCGCGAACGCCGCCGCGAGCTCGCCGATCAGAGCCGCGTCGAAGGCGTTCCGTTGTTCCGGCTTGGCGACCGTGACGCGGAGGACGCCTCCGTCCCGGTCGATCCTGAGCGCGCTCATGGCCGGGCAAGCATAAGCGCCCCGACCGGGCGGACGAGGGAGCCCTCCCGGCTAGAGCTCGGGTAACCAGCCTTCCTTGGGCGGGGCGCCGGCGACGACCCAGGAGAGGCCGTCCGGCCCTGCGATCGGCTGCCGCGTCGACTCGGCGGCGACGAAGAGGAAGCGACCCGGCCTGAGCCCGACCTCCTCGCCGTCCACGACCATCGTCCCGCTCCCGGCCAGGACGACGTAGACCTCCTCCTGGCCGGAGTCGGCGTGGTCGTGCTCGCGCCCGGCGGCGCCCGGCGGCAGGTCGACCGGTTGATGCCGAAACCTCGCACGCCGAGGCGCTGCGTGATCTGCCTGAATGCACCGCCGAAGCGCGGCTCGACGTCGTCTGCGTCCACGATCGCGTACGGCACGGCAGCTTCACATGCGGAAGACGCCGAAGGTCGTCTCCGGGATCGGCGCGTTCAGCGCCGCCGAGATGCCGAGCGCGAGCACGCGGCGGGTGTCGAGCGGGTCGATGATGCCGTCGTCCCAGAGGCGCGCGGTCGAGTAGTACGGGCTGCCCTCGCGCTCGTAGGTGGCGCGGATCTCGTCCGGGTCGGCGTCGCCGACCATCGACGAGCACGGTCGCCGCCTGCTCGCCGCCCATCACCGAGATGCGCGCGTTCGGCCACATCCAGAGCTGCCGGGGCGCGTACGCGCGGCCGCACATCCCGTAGTTGCCCGGCGCCGAACGAGCCGCCGATCATGACCGTGAACTTCGGCACCTCCGCGCAGGCGACCGCCGTGACGAGCTTCGCGCCGTCGCGCGGCGATGCCGCCGGCCTCGTACTCCTTGCCGACCATGAAGCCGGTGATGTTCTGCAGGAAGACGAGCGGCACGCGCCGCTTGCAGGCCAGCTCGACGAAGTGCGCGCCCTTCTGCGACGACTCGGCGAAGAGGACGCCGTTGTTGGCGAGGATCCCGACCGGGTAGCCCTCGATCCGCGCGAAGCCGCAGACGAGCGTCTCGCCGTAGAGCGCCTTGAACTCGTGCGAAGCGGCAGCCGTCGACGAGCCGGGCGATCACCTCGCGCGCGTCGAGCTGCGTCGCGGTAGTCGTCGGGGACGAGCCCGTAGAGCTCGGCCGGGTCGAGCAGCGGGCTGCTCGCGGGTCGGCGACGTCCCAGGGCGGCTCCGGCGGTGGCCGCCGGTGGAGGTTCGCGACGATCTGGCGCGCGAGCGCGAGCGCGTGCTCGTCGCGAGGTCGCGTAGTGGTCGGCGACGCCGGAGCGCCGCGTGTGGACGTCGGCGCCGCCGAGCTCCTCGGCGGTCACGTCCTGGCCGGTCGCCGCCTTCACGAGCGGCGGGCCGCCGAGGAAGATCGTGCCGGTGCCGCGGACGATCACCGTCTCGTCGCTCATCGCCGGCACGTAGGCGCCGCCGGCGGTGCACGAGCCCATGACCACCGCGATCTGCGGGATCCCCAGCGCCGACATCCGCGCCTGGTTGAAGAAGATCCGCCCGAAGTGGTCGCGGTCGGGGAAGACCTCGGCCTGCAGCGGCAGGAACGCGCCGCCGGAGTCGACGAGGTAGAGGCACGGCAGGCGGTTCTGCTCGGCGATCTCCTGCGCGCGCAGGTGCTTCTTGACCGTGAGCGGGAAGTACGTGCCGCCCTTCACGGTCGCGTCGTTGGCGACGATCACGCACTCGCGCCCTCGACCACGCCGATGCCGGTGACGATCCCGGCCGCACGGCGCGTCGCCGTCGTACAGCTCCCACGCCGCGAGCGCGCTGAGCTCGAGGAAGCGCCGTGCCGGGATCGAGCAGCCGGTCGATGCGCTCGCGTGCGAGCAGCTTCCCGCGCGAGCGGTGACGCTCGACGGCGCCGCTCGCCGCCGCCCCGGCGCGACGCGCTCGGTGCGCTCGCGCAGCTCGGCGACGAGCGCCTGCATCCGCCCGCGGTTGGACGCGTAGTCCTCCGCGGCGCGGTCGGCCCGGGAATCGAGGACCGCCACTACGGACGGGGGGGAAGGTGGCTAGCCATGCGGATAGCCTACGCTCAAGGAGTGACGTGATCGGCCGGCACGGTCTGGAATTACGGGCCTCTCGTCGCTAACTTGAGGCTCGGGGAATGGGGCCTTGGAAACGGAAAACGCTGCTCGGCGTGGCCGGGTTCGCCGTTTTGGTGACGCTCGTCAGCGCGCCGGCGGTGGAGGCGAAGCGCATCGTCGGGAATGCGAACGCGAACAGGCTCTACGGGACGATGTCCCGCGACGACATCTTCGGCCGCAAGGGCATGGACATCATCGTCGGGCGCGCCGGCGCCGACCGGTTGCACGGCGAGGAAGGCAACGACATCGTCGTCGGCGGCTCCGGCCGGGACAGGATCTGGGGCGATGGGCGCGATGACACGCTCTACGGCGGCGCCGGCGCCGACCGCATCCACACGGGCTGGGGCACCGACGTCGTCGAGGCGGGGCCCGGGAACGACATCGTCTACGCGCGGGAGAACGACGCCGCCATGGACGCTGTGGACTGCGGAGCGGGCGTCGACACCGCGTACGTCAATCGCGGCGACCGCGTCTTCGACTGCGAGACGATCGTCCGCACCAAGCCCGGCCAGGGCAAGCAGGTGCCGGGTCGGCTCTGGATCCTCACGAACGACGGGGACACGTGGCAGCTCGACGACGGCTGGTACCGCGACATCATCGTCGGGCTCGCCGGGGACGACTTCCTCAACGGACACGCCAACGCGGACATCATCTTCGGGAACGACGGCAACGATGTCCTCCAGGGTGATCACGGCCTCGACCTGCTGCTCGGCGGCGCCGGCGACGACCTGCTTCAGGGTCAACAGGCAAACGACCGCCTGTGGGGAGGCTTCGGAGAAGACGTGCTCGTCGGCGACGGAAACCTGACCCCGTCGGACGGCGACGACGAGATCATCTCCCTCGACCAGGATGGGAAAAAGGACACGATCACCTGCGGCGGCGGCAGCCACGATCGCGCCGTCGTCGCCCCCGAGGACGTGCTCCCTGCGAACCACCACTGCGAGCGGGTGATCCGCGTCAAGATCACCTAGCCGCAAAGCCTTACGGGCGCTTAACACATCCCGCATCGGTTCCACACAGCGCGCTGGTTCAGTGCGTTCGCTGAATCCACCCCAGGGAAAGGAACGCCCGTGAAGCGCACTCCTCTTCTGGTCGCGGCAGCCGCGCTCGCGGTCCTCGTGCTTGCCCCGGCCGGCTCGGCGAAGGTGATCGTCGGCAACGGCGGCGACAACGTGCTCGTCGGCACCGACAGCAGGGATCGCATCCACGGCCGCGGCGGCCACGACACGATCGCGGCCAACGGCGGCTCCGACTTCGTCTTCGGCGGCGGCGGCAACGACTCCGCCACCGGCGACGACGGCCGCGATTTCATGTGGGGCGGCCCTGGGAACGACACGCTCGAGGGCGGCGAGGGCCCCGACTCGCTCTACGGCGGTGTGGGCCTCGACACGCTCGAGGGCGGGCCCGGGAACGACATCCTCCGCTCCGGCGAGAACGACGGCAAGCCCGACATCGTCGACTGCGGCCCCGGCCGCGACCGCGCGCTCATCCGGGCGGGCGACATCGCCATCGACTGCGAGGTCGTGCGCACCGCGCCGGCGCGCCGCTCGCGCGTCCATTTCCAGCGCGGGACGAAGGGCGACGACGCGATCGTCGGCTCCGAGAAGCGGGACTTCATCCTGGCTCGGATGGGCAACGACACCGTCAGCGGCCTCGGCGCCGCCGACTTCCTCTTCGGGCAGAAGGGGAACGACACGCTCAACGGAGATGACGGGGCCGACCGGCTGTGGGGCGGCGCCGGCGACGACACGGTGAACGGCGGTAACGGGCCCGACTGGCTCTGGGCCGGCTGGGGCGCCGACGTGCTCAACGGGGACGAGGGCAACGACCGCCTCTTCGCGGCCGCCGACGACGGGGCGACCGACACGCTCGACTGCGGCGAGAACGCGGACGACCGCGATCGCGCCATCCTCAGAGTCGGGGACACGGCGATCAACTGCGAGCGCGTCCGCACCCTCGGCTCCTGACGGGGTCCTGCGTCAGAGGGACGGGGTCTCTGCCGGGGCCCCGTCCCTCCCTCGTCCGGGGGCGGGCCGATGGCACGCATCCGGCACGGGTCCGCGTACCACAGGCGCGAATTTCGGCGTTAGGCTCGAAAGCGGGTGGTGGGCCGGGGTGCCCCTCAGGAGAAGGAGCCGCTCGGGCCGGCGGAAGCCGGCTAGGGAGCGCGGGCGGCGAGTTCGTCGAGGGCGGCGCGGAGCGAGCCGACGTAGTCCCGCAGGCCGGCGGCCCCCGACTCCTCCGCGACCTGCACTGCGCGGCTCCCGACGACGATCCCGTCCGCGAGTGACGCGGCCGCGGCGGCCTGCTCCGGCGTCGAGATGCCGAACCCGGCCAGGAGCGGAACGTCCGTGGCGGCGCGGGCGCGGGCGACGAGATCCTCGAGCTGCGAGGAGGCGCTCTTCCGGGCGCCGGTCGTGCCGGTCAGCGTGACGAGGTAGAGCCAGCCGTCCGTCCGCTCGGCCGCGAGGGCGATGCGCTTGCTCGTCGAGGTCGGCGCGACGAGCTGGATGCGGGGAAGCTCGGGCGCGGCCTCGAGCGGCAGGTCGGCGACGATCAGACTCGTCGCGCCGAACGCGCGCGCGTCCTCCCAGAAGCGCTCGTATCCGTACGCCTCGAGAATCGAGGCGTACGTCATCGGGATCAGCGGTACGTCCGGCCCGACCCGGCGCCGCGTCTCCGCCAGGCACTCGAGGCACCGCGTCGTCCGCATGCCCTGGGCGAGCGCGCGCTCGCCGGCGAGGCGGATCACCGCTCCGTCGGCCAGCGGGTCGGAGAAGGGGAAGCCGAGCTCCAGCAAGTTGGCGCCGGCCTCGACCGCCGCCTCGGCCAGCTCGGGGGTCTCCGGAAAGGCCATCAGGTAGATGGAGAGGCGCTTGCTCATCCGTGCGCGAGGACGACGGCGAGATCCTTGTCGCCGCGGCCCGAGAGGCAGACGACGATCAGCTCCGCGTCCAGCTCGAGCGCCCGCGCGAGCGCGTGGGCGGGCTCGAGCGCGGCGATGACGCCCTCACGCTCGGCCAGGACGTGGAGTGCGGCGAGCGCCTCCTCGTCGGTGGCGGGGACGTACTCGGCACGGCCGGAGTCGCGTAGGAAGGCGTGCTCGGGCCCGACGCCCGGGTAGTCGAGGCCGGCCGAGATCGACTGCGCATCGGCGATCTGGCCGTCGTCGTCGGCGAGGATCGAGGAGCGCGCGCCGTGCAGCACGCCGGGGCGGCCGCTGCCGAGGCTCGCAGCGCCCGCCGCCTCGACGCCGACGAGGCGCACGTCCTCGTCCTCCAGGAAGCCGGCGAAGATCCCGATCGCGTTCGAGCCGCCGCCCACGCAGGCGACGACGGCGTCCGGGAGCCTGCTCTCTGCCTCGACGATTTGGGCGCGGGCCTCGACGCCGATCACGGACTGGAGCTCGCGCACGATCGCCGGATACGGGTGCGGGCCGACGCACGAGCCGATCAGGTAGTGCGTCGTCTCGACGTTCGTGATCCAGTCGCGGATCGCCTCGCTCGTCGCCTCCTTCAGCGTCCGCGTCCCGAACTCGACGCGGCGTACCTCGGCGCCGAGGAGGCCGATGCGCTCGACGTTCGGCTTCTGGCGCTCCATGTCCTCGGCGCCCATGTAGACCACGCACTCGAGCCCGAAGCGCGCGCACACGGTCGCGGCGGCGACCCCGTGCTGGCCGGCGCCGGTCTCGGCGACGATCCGCTGCTTGCCGAGGCTGCGCGCGAGGAGCGCCTGGCCGACGGCGTTGTTGATCTTGTGCGCGCCGGTGTGGCACAGGTCCTCACGTTTCAGCCAGATGCGCCGACCCTCGCCGATCCGCTCGGCTCGGTACAGCGGTGTGGGCCGGCCCACGTACGTGCGCTGGAGCTCGGCGAGCTCGGCGGCGAAGGACGGGTCGTCGCGGATCTCCCTCCAGCCGCGCTCGAGCTCTTCGAGCGCCGGCATCAGGGTCTCGGGGACGTACTGGCCGCCGTAGGCCCCGTACTCGGTGACGCTCATGTGCCGACCGCCACGAAAGAGTGCGCCGCCGCGATGAACGCGCGCACCTTCGCGTGATCCTTGATTCCCGGCTCGAGCTCGAGGCTTCGGCTCGCATCCACGCACCAGGGCCGGACGGCCTCGATCGCCGTGCGGACATTCTCGGGGCCGAGGCCGCCGGCGAGGACGGTCCGGCCGGTCGCCCGAGCCGCCTCCGCCCAGTGTCGGCTGTCCTCGCCGAGCCAGGGGAGGTCGTACACGGTGGCGACGGTCTCGCCGCCGCGGATGAGGACGCCGTTGCGGGCCCGGTGCCCGTCCTCCTCGGGATAGAGCTGGATCAGGTCGGTGCCGGCGTCCACCGGCTCGCCCACGCAGATCGCGACGGAGAGCATCGAGTGGGGGACGGGCAGCGGCGCCTCGGCGCGGCGCGGGCTCTCGGCGAGAACGAACCCGGCCATGTCGGCGCCGGCCTCGGCCGAGACGGCGACGTCCTCCTCCCGGGTGAGGCCGCAGACCTTGACGAGGGGGCGGGCGATCAGCTCGGCGAGCTTCGCACCGGGGTCGTCGGCGCGCATCAGCGTCGAGCCGACGAGGATCGCGCCGGCGCCGGCGAGCTCCGCCTCGGCGCCCTGCGCGCGGTTGGCGATCGCGCTCTCGGCCACGACCACGCGGTCGCGAGGCGCCGCGGCGACGAGCCCGAGTTGGGCGCGGCGGTCGATCGCGAAGGTGGACAGGTCCCGTGCGTTGATCCCGATCACGTCGGCGTCGAGGGCGGCCGCCCTGCGGAGCTCTTCGGCGTCGTGTGCCTCGACCAGGAGGTCGAGCCCGAGCTCGCGCCCCCCGGCGATGAGGAGGGCGGCCCGCGCGTCGTCGAGGTCGCGTAGGAGGAGGAGGGCGGCGTCCGCGCCTGCGATCCGGGCCTGGAGGAGGTCGCCCTGGTCGTCGAAGAAGCCCTTCGCGAGCAGGGGCACGGTCGTTGCCGCCCGCGCGGCGGCGAGGTCGTCGAAGCTGCCCCCAAAACGCTCGTCCACGAGAATCGACACGGCCGCCGCGCCGTTCTCCGCGAACGACTTGGCCAGCGCAGCCGGGTCTGCATCGGGCCGTAGGTCGCCCGCGGACGGTGACCGCCGCTTGACCTCCGCGATCGCCCGTAGCCCCTCCCGAGCCAACGAATCCCTGAAGCGTCCCATCAGCGCGCCCGCCCGTCGCGAGCGGCCTCGCCCGGGGTCTGACCCCTGGGCTGTCCCCCGCGGGCACCCATGAACGCCCGAACCTGTGGATGGAGAGTCGACCGATGTGCCCGGCTCGACCGAGGTGACGGGGCGAGAACGGGGTGTGGACCTGTCCTCATCGGCCTGTGGAAGGGGTCAGACCCCGGGCGTGGCTCACGGGGACACGGCCTCCTGCTGCGTGAAGGCGGCGAGCGCCTCCAGGCGCTCGCCGGCTGCGCCGGAGTCGACGGCCTCCGCGGCGAGGGCGAAGCCCTCGCCGAGGTCGGCGGCGTGGCCGGCGGCCGCAATCGCGCCCGCGGCGTTCAGGAGCGCCGCATCACGGCGGGGGCCGGGGGCGCCGGCGAGGATCTCCCGGATCAGGACGGCGTTCTCCTCCGGCGTCCCGCCGGCGAGGTCGGCGGAGGAGCAGCGGGGGACGCCGAGGTCGAGCGGGTCGATCTCGCGCCGGGTGACGGTGCCGCCAGCGACCTCGCAGACGAGGTTCGGGCCGGCCGGGCTCAGCTCGTCGACGCCGCCGGCGCCGTGGACGACGAACGCCCGGTCGGCGCCGAGGGTCGCGAGCACCGTGGCGATCGTCTCCACGAGCTCGGGCGCGTAGACGCCGACGATCTGCGCCCGCGCGCCCGCCGGGTTGGTGAGCGGCCCGAGGACGTTGAAGATCGTCCGGGTCGCCAGCTCCCGCCGCACGGGGGCGGCGTGGCGCATGGCTGGATGGTGCGCCTGCGCGAAGAGGAAGCCGAAGCCGAGCTCGTCGATCGAGCGCTCGATCTGCCGCGGGGCGAGGTCGAGCCGGAAGCCGAGTGCCTCGAGCACGTCCGCCGACCCGGACGCCGAGGAGACGGCCCGGTTCCCGTGCTTCGCCACGCCCGCCCCGGCCGCGGCCGCGACGAGCGCGGCCGCCGTCGAGATGTTGAACGTGCGCGCCCCGTCCCCGCCCGTCCCGGCCGTGTCCACGAGATCCTGGCGCTGCGGACGCACGGAGACCACGTGCTCGCGCATGGCCTCGGCGCAGCCCGCGATCTCGTCGGCGCCTTCGCCCTTGAGCCGGAGCGCAACGAGGAAGCCGCCCATCTGGGCGGGGGTCGCCTCGCCGCTCATGATCTGGTTCATGACGTCGCGCGCCTCGGCGCGGCTCAGGTCGTGCCCCTCGAGCAGGAGCGCGAGCGCCTCCTGGATCGTCACTGCCGGCCCTCCAGGAAGTTCCGGCCGAGCGCCGGGCCGTCCGGCGTCAGCACCGACTCCGGGTGGAACTGGATGCCGACCACCGGCAGCTCGCGGTGGCGTACGGCCATGACCTCGCCGTCGTCGGCCGTGGCGCAGACTTCGAGCTCCTCGGGCACGACCGTCGCCGCCAGCGAGTGGTAGCGCCCCCCTCGAGCGGGTCGGGGAGCCCGGCGAAGATGCCACGGCCGTCGTGGCTGACCGCGCTCGCCTTGCCGTGCAGGAGCTTGTGCGCCTGGCCGATCTCGCCGCCGAAGGCCTCGATGATCGCCTGGTGGCCGAGGCAGACGCCCAGGGTCGGGACGCGCGGCCCGAGGCGGCGCACGATCTCGACGGAGGCGCCGGCGTTCTCCGGCCGGCCAGGGCCGGGGGAGATGACGAGGTGGCTCGGCGCGAGCCGCTCCGCCGCGGCGGCGTCGATCGCGTCGTTCCGGATCACGGTCACCGCGGTCCCGAGCTCCTCGAAGAGGTGGGCGAGGTTGTAGGTGAAGCTGTCGTAGTTGTCGATCAGGAGCATCACGGCCGTGCGCCACCATTCTGCTCGGCGTCGGCCAGCGCCGCCTCCAGGGCCGCCAGCTTGTTCAGGCACTCCTGGTGCTCGGCGGCCGGGTCGGAGTCGGCGACGAGCCCTGCGCCGGCCTGGAGCCGAGCGAGGCCGTCCGCGAGGATGACCGTGCGGATGGCGATGCACGTGTCGAGCGTCCCGTCCGGGAGCGCGTAGCCGACCGCGCCGGCGTACGGCCCGCGCCGGTAGCCCTCGAGCTCGGAGATGATCTGCATGGCGCGCACCTTGGGCGCACCGGAGACGGTGCCCGCCGGGAAGCACGCGCGCAGGACGTCGAAGGCGGTGCGGCCGGACTGGAGCTCGCCGGCGACCTCGGAGACGAGGTGCGTCACGTGGGAGTAGCGCTCGGCTTCGAGAAAGCGCTCGACGCGCACGGTCCCCGGTGCGCAGACGCGCGAGAGGTCGTTGCGGCCGAGGTCGACGAGCATGATGTGCTCGGCCCGGTCCTTCTCGGAGGCAAGCAGCCGCTCGGCGTCCCCCGCGCCCGGGTTCGTCGTGCCGGCGATCGGGTTCAACGAGGCGCGGGTGCCTTCGAGCTTGACGAGCGTCTCCGGGCTCGAGCCGACGAGGGAGACGCCGTCGAGCTCGAGGAGGAAGTGGTAGGGCGACGGGTTGATGCGGCGGAGCGAGCGGTAGAGCGCGAGCGCGGAGACGCCGGTCCGGCGCTCCGCCCGCTGCGAGAGGACGATCTGGAAGGCGTCGCCCTTCCGGATGTGCTCCTTCGCGCGGCGGACGCCCTCCTCGTAGGCCTCCCGGCCGGGGAAGCGCCGCGTCGGGCCGGCCGGCCCGACCGTCTCAGGCTCGCTCTCGGCCGCGGCGGCCAGGCGCTCGGCCACGTCCACCGCATCGCCCGCGATCACCTCGGCGAGGCTGGCGGCGTGGTCGAAGCGAACGAGCGTGTCGGCGACGGCGAAGCGGCTCTCCGGCAGCTCCGGGCCCGGGTCGGGCAGCGGCACGGTGGGCTCGAGCAAGGCGACGTGGTCGTAGGCGAGGAAGCCAACCACGGGGCGCCCGACCGCCACCTCCCGCTCGGCCTCCGCGAAGGTCACCGTGCGAGCGCCCGCGCCGACGAGGCTGTGGCGGCCGAGGCGGCCCTTCTCGACGGACTCGAGCAGAAAGCTCGCCCCCGAGCCGGCGCGCAGGCGCAGGTAGGCCCCCAGCGGGGTGATCAGATCGGCGTGGATCTCGGGGGCTGCGGCCATTGCAGGCGAAACGACCCTCCTGGGGGTCGTCGAGCGGAGCGGTTCAGTGAGGGTCTCGGGCTAGCCGGGGACGCTCCCGCTCCGCTCGCGGCGCCAGGCCCACCAGGTGCGGACGGGAGTGGTCATCTGCCCGGCAGCGTAGGCGAGCGGCGCGGTGCCCGTCAAGACGGGGCGTCAAGAGAGGCTCGCCGCCGGCGCCGCCGGCTGCAGTCGTCCGGCATCGCCCTAATAATCTGGCGTGATGGAGCCGCACCCCATCCGGCTCGTCGTCGAAGACGATCTGCGCCGCTCGCGCCTGACCGTCTTCTTCCGGCTCATCCTCGCGATCCCGCACTTCATCTGGTTCCTCCTCTGGTCGTTCGGGGTCCTCGTCGTGGCGATCGTGAGCTGGTTCATCGTCCTCGCGACGGCGCGGCTGCCGGACAGCCTGTACCGCTTCTTCTCGAAGTACGTTCGCTACTCGACGCACCTCTACGCCTACCTCTACCTGGCGGGGAACGACTACCCGGGGTTCACGGGCGAGGCGGGCGACTACCCGGTGGACGTCAAGATCGACGGCCCGGAGCGGCTGAACCGCTGGAAGGTCTTCTTCCGGATCGTCCTGGCGCTTCCGGCGATCCTGCTCGTCGGCGCGTTGACCGGCGCGCCGGGCGGAGGCGGGGGCCAGGGCAGCGGCTGGGAGGACGGAAGCACGACGGGCGGCGGCGGCGACTGGTACTCGCTGTACTCCGGCCAGATCGGCGTCGTCGCCATCGCGGCCTTCCTCGGCTGGTTCGTCTGCGTCGCGCTCGCGCGCATGCCGCTCGGCTACCGCGACCTCGCCGTGTACGGGCTCCGCTACTCCGCGCAGACGAGCGCCTATCTGCTCTTCATCACCGATCGCTACCCGACCGCCGACACGCGTGACCCCGTCGCCACGCAGCCGACGCCCGCGAAGCCGATCACGCTCGCGGTCGCCGACGACCTGCGCCGGTCGCGGCTCACCGTGTTCTTCCGCCTGCTCCTCGCCATTCCGCACATCGTCTGGCTGATCCTGTGGGGGATCGCCGTCTTCTTCGCCCTGATCGTGAGCTGGTTCGCGGCGCTCTTCACGGGACAGCTGCCCGAAGCGCTCCACCGGTTCATCGGGGCCTACGTGCGCTACGAGACGCACGTCTTGGCCTTCCTCTTTCTCATCGCCAACCCGTTCCCCGGCTTCAGCGGCGTCCCGGGGAGCTACCCCGTCGACCTGGAGATCGCCCCGCGCGGGCGCCAGAACCGCTGGAAGACGCTCTTCCGCTTCTTCCTCGCGATCCCGGCGCACGTGCTCGGGCTCGGGCTCGGCGGCGTCCTCTGGCTCGTGGCCGTCTTCGGCTGGTTCACGGGCATCTTCCTCGGCCGGATGCCCGAAGGCCTCCGCAACCTCGGCGCCTACTGCCTCCGCTACCTGGGGCAGAGCTACGGCTACGGCTACCTGCTCACCGACAGCTACCCCTTCGCCGGGCCCAACGACTACGTGGAGCCCGAGGTCGAGACGGAGGAGGCTCCGCCGGCGTGGCCCGGCCCGCTTCCCTCGCCGTCGCCCTCGTCGTAGCGGCGCTCGCGGCCGTCTGGGCGGTCGCGGCCTGGTGGCTCTGGCAGACGCAGGTCCCCGACGGCCTCCGACTGCCCGAGGTGCCGGCCGAGGACGTCCTTGCCCAGCCCGGGCTCGGCGAGGCGCGGGACTTCGAGCGCTTCCTGCGCTGGAGCTACGTCGCCTCGGCGATCGTCCTCGTCGCCGCCTTCGCCGTCTACGCCCGCTACGGGGTGCGCTTCGCCCGCGAGTCGGCCGCGGGGAGGATCGGCACCGGAATGCTCCTCGGCATGCTCGGGCTCGCCCTCGTCTGGCTCGTGCAGATCCCCTTCGGGCTCCTCGACCTCTGGTGGCAGCGCCGGCACGACGTCTCCGAGCTCGGCTACGCCGACTGGCTCGTCCTCAACTGGTTCGCGCTCGGCGGCGAGTTCCTGTTCATCTGCTTGGCGCTCCTGATCGTCATGGGCCTCGCCGGGCCGCTCGGGAACTGGTGGTGGATCCCCGGCGCGGCCGTCTTCGTTGGGCTCGCGGCGCTCGTCACGTTCGTCTCGCCGTACCTGATCCCCGCGCAGACGAATGCGCCGCCTGCGCTCGTGCGAGATGCCGACCGGCTCGCCGAGGAGCAGGGGCTCCCGCCGATCCCGATCCGCGTCCAGCAGGTGGACTCCTGGGAGAGCCCGAACGCGGCCGCCACCGGCCTCGGGCCGACGCGGCGAATCATCCTCTGGAACACGCTCGTGGACAGCTTCGACCGCGAAGAGGTGGACGCCGTCCTCGCCCACGAGCTCGGCCACCACTCGCGCCGCCACCTCTGGAAGAGCATCGCCTGGTACGCGCTCCTGGCGCTCCCGGGCGCACTCTTGATCGCGCTCGCCACGCGGCGCCGCGGCGGAATGCGGGATCCGGCGGCGGTCCCGCTCGCGCTGTTCGTCTTCGTCGTGCTCGGGCTCCTCGCCCTACCGGCGCAGAACGCGTTTACGCGCAACCTCGAGGCCGAGGCCGACTGGGTCGCGCTCGAGACGACCGAGAACCCGGAGGCGATGGCCCGCCTGTGGCGCGACTTCGCGGACGAGGCGCGCGCCGACCCGAGCCCGCCCACGTGGTCCTACCTGCTCCTCGACACGCATCCGTCGATGGCGGAGCGCGTCGCCATGGCCGAGGCCTGGCGGGCCCGCAACGAGTAGGCGCGGGCCGCCGTATCCCGGTTGGTACGCTGGCCGCATGGCCCGCTCGGTGATCGTCTCCGCCGTCCGAACGCCCTTCGGGCGGCTCGGCGGCGCCTTCAAGGACCGACAGGCGACCGAACTCGGCGCGCTCGCCATCCGTGGCGCTCTCGACCGGGTGGAGATCGCCGACGACGAGGTCGAGTACGTGATCATGGGCCAGGTCCTCCAGGGCGGCGCCGGCCAGGCGCCGGCGCGCCAGGCCGCCGTCGGCGCGGGCCTCCCCAAGGAGGTGCCGAGCGACACCATCAACAAGGTCTGCGCGTCGAGCGTGCGCGCGGTCGAGATCGCCGACCAGATGATCCGCGCCGGCGACCACCAGGTGGTCGTCGCGGGCGGGATGGAGTCGATGTCGAACGCGCCGTACATCCTCAAGCAGGCGCGCTTCGGCTACCGCCTCGGCGACGGCGTCGTCATCGACCTGATGCTCCACGACGGGCTCGTCTCGAGCTTCGACGGCAAGCACATGGTCGAGCAGGCGTCCTTCGTCTCACGGGAGCTCGGGATCACGAGGGAGGAGCAGGACGCCTGGGCGCTGCGCTCCCACCAGCGCGCGGTCGCCGCCATCGACGAGGGCCGCTTCGGCGACGAGCTCGTCGCCGTGAACGGCGTCGAGGTGGACGAGGCCCCGCGCCGCGACACGACGCTCGAGAGGCTCGCGAGCCTGAAGCCGGTGTTCGACCCGGAGGGGACGACGACGGCCGGCAACGCCCCCGGCGTCAACGACGGCGCGGGCGCGCTCGTGGTCGTGAGCGAGGAGTTCGCGGAGCGGCGGGGGCTCGAGGTGCTGGCGACGATCCTCTCCTCGGCCTACATCGCCGACGAGTACGCCTACCTGGCCCGCACACCGGCGAAGGCCGCCGCGCGGGCGCTCGAGAAGGCGGGGAAGTCCATGGGCGAGGTCGAGCGCGTCGAGATCAACGAGGCCTTCGCGTCGGTGACGGTCAACTCGGTGAAGATGCTCGGCGCCGACACGGAGATCGTCAACGTGAACGGCGGTGCGGTCGCGCTCGGGCACCCGGTCGGAGCCTCCGGCGCGCGGATCCTGGGCACCCTGATCCACGAGCTGCGCCGGAACGGCGGCGGCCTCGGGCTCGCCGCCATCTGCTCGGGCGGCGGCCAGGGCGACGCGCTCCTGCTCGAGGTCTAGGGAACTTCCTCGCCCGTTCGCGCGTCCTAGCTTCAGGATGCGGATCGTCGCCCTTCTCACGCTGGTGCCGCTGCTCCTCGCCGCGGGCTGCGGTGCCGGGGAGCGCGCGGACGGCGAGGGCACGGCGTCGACTGCGCCGACCGAGGACTTCGACCGGCCCACGTCGACGGCGATCGAGCCGGCCGCGCTGCTGCCTCCCGCGGTCACGCTCGTCGCGGACGCGGGCAGCCAGGCGGCGGTGCCGGGCTCGTACTGCGTGACCGGGCCGGGATCCGGGATCTGCGCCGACAGCCCCGAGACCGGCCCGCCCGCCGAGCTGAGCGTCGTCCGGCCGGGCGAGACCGTGGAGCTCGTCCTCAAGGGCGTGAGCTCCGCCGAGGGCAGCGTCTCCGTGCGCCGGCTCGGCTGCGACGAGCTGCTCGAGACCGTGCCGCTTGCCGGGCCGGCGACCAGCTGGACGGTCGGCCTCGGCCCAGGCGCCTACGAGCTCGAGCTCTTCGCGACGTTCGAGACCGCGACGACGAACGGGGACACCAGCGGCTCGCTCGGCTTCCTCGTCGACGAGGACGCGCCGCTGGAGGTCGTGGCGGCACCGGACCCGGTGCCGGCCTGCGGCGACGGTCAGTCCAGATAGACGAGGAAGGTCTCGCGCTTCGGCTGTGCCCTTGCCACCGTGTCGCCCGTGGCGAGGTCGACGATCTCGAAGCGCGTCCCGTCAGCGGTCGCCGCGTAGAGGCGGCCGCCGGCCGTCTGGGACATGTCTGTTCCCTCCCGGCCGAGGCTGAAGCGCGGAGTCCCGTCGACGTCGAAGGCGATCAGCGTCTGCTCGTCCGAGCCCTCGTGCCAGGCCGAGGCGAGCAGGGCGCCCTCCCGGAACGTGGCCCAGCTCGGCTCGTCGCTCAGGCGGCTGACGCTCCAGTCGTCAGGGTCGATGAGGACGAGCCCGGCCGGCGTCATGTCCACGGAGTCGCCGTCGGACACGTACTGCGCTCCGCTGACGGCGACGAGCCCGCTGGGGAGCCAGACGGCGTTCCGGTCGGGGCCGTCGAGCGCCTTCGCCTCCGCCGCCGGCTCGAGCCAGTCGCGCAGGCGCCCGAGCAGCGAGACCGGCTCGGCCAAGTCGTGGTAGGCGACCTCGAGCGTCTGCAGGTCGACCTCGGCGACGCGGTTCCCTGCCGGGATCACGAGCGCCCGGCCGCCGGCCCGGTCGGCGGCGAGCGCGGGCACGGACTGGCGCGCGCGGTAGTCGCCCTCAGAGCCCTCGTCCTGGGCCCAGCCCGCGCGGGACCCCGTCCAGGGTCGTCGTCCGCACCTCCTCGCCGTCGAAGACGGCGACGCGGGCGGGCCCGATCCCGCTCGTCGGGGCGAGGAGGAAGACGAGGTCGGATCCCGCCGCCGCGGAGGAGAGGAGCGTACCGCCGAGCGCCTGCGCGAAGAGCACCTCGCGCGTGGCCGGGTCGATCGCGACCGCCTGGGCCTCGCGCCCGCCGAGCGAGGCGAGCAGGAGGTCCTCCCGTGCCCAGTGCAGCCGATCCACGTACGAGGCCGGGGCCGCGTCCACCGTGCCCAGCGACCGCATGCGGTCGAGGTCGACAAGGGCGACGGCGCCGCCCTCGCTCCCGCCCACCGCCAGGGTCGCGCCGTCCGGTGAGCGGGCCCCCGGCCCCGGGAAGAACGGAAGCTCGACGGTGCGCCCGTCGGCGGGCTCGAGCGTCAACGGGTCGGCGAAGAAGATCTCGGCGCCGGTCGTGAGGCTGTGGCCGGCGAGGACGGCCTCGACCGGCCCGCTCGGCTGCGCGGCGCTCGTGCTCGTCGCTCGGCTCGGCGCGGCGGTCGGTCCGGCCTCGTCGTCTCCGCCGCAGGCGCCGAGCGCGACGGCGAGGGCGAGCACGCCGAGGAACGGGAGGGTGCGCATCGTCTCACTCAGTACACCACCGGGCCCGGTCGGGTTCCAGTAGTGTCAGCGGCCGTGAGGTTCGCACGCGTGCTCGTCGTCGGGGCGGGGCAGATGGGCGCAGGGATAGCCCAGGTGATGGCCGCCTCGGGCCGCACCGTCCTGCTGCACGACGCCGCCCCCGGCGCGACCGAGCGCGGGCTCCAGGCGATGGCCACGAGCCTGGATAAGCTCGCCGCCAAGGGCGCGCCGCACGACCCCGCCGAGGTGCTCGCCCGCGTCGAGGCCGTGGACGAGCTGGTCGAGGCCGACCTGATGGTGGAGGCCGTCGTCGAGGACGCCGAGGTGAAGGAGTCCGTCTTCCGTCGCGCCGACCTCGCCCTCCTTCCCGAGGCCGTCCTCGCCTCGAACACGTCCTCGATCCCGATCGCCTCGCTGGCGGCGGCGACCGCCAGGCCCGCCCGCGTCGTCGGCATGCACTTCTTCAACCCGGTGCCGGTGATGAGCCTCGTCGAGGTCGTGCGCGCTCCCCAGACCTCGGAGGAGACGGTCGGCGAGATCGTCGCGCTCGCCGAGGAGCTGGGGAAGACGCCGGCTGAGGTCAACGACTTCCCGGGCTTCGTCTCCAACAGGATCCTGATGCCGTTCGTGAACGAAGCCGCTTATGCGCTCCAGGACGGGGTGGCCGAGGCCGAGGCGATCGACACGATCGCGAAGCTCGGCTTCAACCACCCGATGGGGCCGCTCGCCCTCGCCGACCTGATCGGGCTCGACACGTGCGTCTCCATCATGGAGGTGCTCCGCGACGGGCTCGGGGACGCGAAGTACGAGCCCTGCCCACTCCTGCGGCAGTACGTCGCGGCCGGCCGCCTGGGGCGGAAGACAGGCCGGGGCTTTTACGAGTACCTTTAGTCACTACCGAGATCTCGCTTCGAGCCAGGAGGCCGGGAAACCCATTGCCGTCGTGCCCCCGAATAGTGGAAGCCGCCAGTGCGACTTCTGATCGTTGACGACGACGCCGACTTCCGGGCGCTCCTCCGCACGACGTTCGAGCTCGTCGACGTCGAGGTCGAGGAGGTCGGCACGGCCGAGGACGCCCTCGTCGCCGTCGAGGCCGAGCAGCCGCACGCGGTCGTCCTCGACTATCGGCTGCCGGGCATGGACGGCGCCGAGCTCTGCCGGCGCCTGAAGACGAGCGACGCGACGCTCGGAGTGGCGATCGTCCTCCTCTCCGGCTCGACCGGCGACGTGGAGATCATCCAGGGCTGCGGCGCGGACGCCGTCCTGCGAAAGCCCTTCAGCCCGCTCGAGCTCCTGGACGTGGTCGAGCGTCTGACCGGCGGCCTCGACGCCGTGCCGCCCCCGGCCCGCGGCGAGGCCGGTGTCGGCGGGCAGGAGCAGCTCCTCCTCTACGCGCGCGATCTCCGCCACCTCCTCGAGATCGAGCGCGGCCAGCGGATCCTCCTGCAGAACGCCTACAAGGAGACGGTCGCGGCGCTGGCGAGCGCTCTCGAGTCGAAGGACACGGGCACGCGCGCCCACTCGCAGCGCGTCCAGCGCTACGCGCTCGAGCTGGCCCGCTCCGTCAGCCCCGACATCGTCGACTCCCCGAGCGTGGAGTACGGCTTTCTCCTCCACGACGTCGGCAAGATCGGGATCCCCGACCGCATCCTCCAGAAGCCTGGCCCTCTCAACGAGGGGGAGACGCGCCTGATGCGGACGCACACCCTCCTCGGCGAGCAGATGCTCGGCGGCGTCGCCTTCCTCCGGGGCGAGGGCCTGCGGATCGTCCGCTCCCACCACGAGCGTTGGGACGGCAGCGGCTACCCGGACGGGGTCGGGGGCGAGGACATCCCGCTCGCGGCCCGGGTCTTCGCGGTCGCCGACTGCCTCGACGCGATGACGAGCGACCGGCCGTACCGGCCCGCGCTCACCTGGGACTCCGCCGGCCGCGAGATCGTCGGCCAGGCCGGCGGGCAGTTCGACCCCGCGGTCGTGCGCGCGTTCCTCGAGCGCGAGGAGCGTCTGCAGGTGATCCGGGCACACGTGGCGGCGTAGGGGGAGGCCGCCTCCCCGTTCGGGTGTCGGGTCCTTTGCACCGGGCGCCGATCTCCCTTCCATGCGGAGAGCAGCCCTCACCCTCGTGCTGGCGCTCGCCGTCGTGTCCGCGGGCTGCGCCGGCGCCGAGGGCCGGCAAGCCCAGGAGCTCCTCGACGGCGCCGAGGAGGCCTTCTCCGGGCTCGAGACCTACGAGCTCGGAGGCACCGTGAGCGTCGAGTCGTCCCTCGGCACGTTCTCCTTCGAGCTGCGGGCCGCCGTCGACCAGACGGCCGAGGCCATGCTCGTCGAGATGAGTGCGGACGACGTCCCCGGCTTCCCCGGGATGCGCATGGTCGGTCGGTCGGAGGGACTCTGGCTCGAGACGGACGGCGGGTGGGAGGCGATCCCCATGTCTACCGGCGAGGCCGAGCAGTTCGACGTCCTCCCGTACGTGAAAGACGTCGACGTCACGGAGGGCCTCAGCGTCGACGGTGAGCCGGCGATCAGGATCGCCGGCATCCTCGATGCAGAATCGTTCCGGGCGGGCTTCACGTCGGCTCTCCCCGGCGGCGTCGAGGCCTCCTTCTCGGACACGCGTGTCGTCCTCTACCTCTCCGAGGCGAGCAGGTTGCCGCTCCGGATGCTGCTTGACCAGAGCGTCGAGGTCGAAGGCGAGCAGCTGACCCTGAGCATGGATCTCGGTCTCGTCGGTGTGAACGAGCCCGTGGAGATCCCGAGCCCGGGAGCGTAAGCCGCCTCTATACTCGCCGCCGTGGCGAGGAGCCGGGACGAGCCCGTGCGGCTGACTCGGATCTACACCCGGGCCGGTGACGGAGGCGAGACGAGTCTCGGCGACGGCAGCCGTGTCCCCAAGACCGACCTGCGCATCGAGGCGTACGGGACCGTCGACGAGCTCAACTCGGTGCTCGGCCTCGTCCTCTCGGGCGGTCTGCCGGACGAGTTCCGGCCGTGGCTCGAGCAGGTGCAGAACGACCTCTTCGACCTCGGCGCCGACCTGTCCGTGCCGCTCGAGGACGACCGGCGCGAGCGCCTCCGCGTGACCGCGGGCCAGGTCGAGCGCCTCGAGGAGCTCTGCGACCTCGTCAACGAGCGGCTCGAGCCGCTCACGAGCTTCGTCCTCCCCGGCGGCACCGAGGCCGCCTCGCGCCTGCACGTCGCCCGAGCCGTGTGCCGGCGCGCCGAGCGGCGCGCGGTCGCGCTCGCCGCCGCCCAGGGCGCGAGCCCGGAGGCGCTCGCCTACCTGAACCGGCTCTCGGATCTCCTCTTCATCCTCGCCCGGGCAGCCAACGCCGGCTCCAAGGAGCCGCTGTGGAGGCCTGGGAGCTCGCAGTAGCCGCCGCCGGCGCGTTCGTCGCCGGCTACCTCGGATCGCTCGTCGGCCTCGTGCTCGGGAGCCTGCGGCTGCCCGCCGTCCTCCTCGCCACGGGGAGCACCGCGGCGGCCGCCGGCACGAACATCGCGGTCAGCGCGGTCGCGGCGCTCACGGGCGGCGTCGCCCACGCCCGCGCCGGCCGGGTCAGCTGGCGAATCGTCGCCTGGATGACGCCCCCCTCGGTCGCCGGCGCCTTCGTGGGCGGGTACTTCGCCCGCGCCGTCCCCGGCGACCTCCTGCTGGCCGCGATCGCGGTCGTGCTCGCTTGGAACGGCCTCGACCTTCTCCTCCGGCTCCGGGCGGCGCCCGACACGCGCCGCCCGCGCCTCGCGGCCGTGGTCTCGGGCGGGCTCATCGGGCTGCTGGGAGGCGCGGTCGGGCTGATCCTGGGGACGCTGCGAATGCCCGCCCTGCTCAGGAGCGTCGGCCTGCCGGCGCATACGGCCGTGGGGACGAACCTGGTCGTCGGCTTCTTCCTCGGGACCGCCGGCTTCACGGCGCACCTCGTCCGCTCGGAGGTCGAGTGGCTCGTGCTCGTCGTGAGCCTCGCGGGCGCCATCCCGGGCGCCTGGCTGGGCGCGCGCGCGAGCGGCCGCTTCGACGAGGCGGCGCTCAAGCGCCTGATCGGGCTCGCGCTCCTCGCCGTCGCCGCCGCGATCGCCGTCACCGCGGTCGTCGACTAGCTAACCGAGGCGGATGAAGCGGCGGATCGACTCGATGATCCGCTGGTCCCAGAGGGCCGGATCGCCCGGCGACTGCCCGCGCGCCGCCTGGCGCCGCGCCAGGAGGGCGGCGAGAACCATCATCGAGAAGGCGGCCGCGAGGAGGCCGAAGCCGAGCTCCCGCCGCAGGTTCGAGACGTGGGTGACTCGCTGGCCGACGAGCGGGAGCACGCGGCCGGGCTCGGGCAGGGGCTTCTCCGCCTCGGTGGTCGCCGTCGGCGTCACGGGCGCGCGGGGCGGTTCCGTCTCGGGAGCCGGCGTCGTCCCGGTCATGGTCGGGGGAGCGGGCGCGGGGGCGGGCGCGGGGGAGGGGGCGGATGGAGACGTGGGGCGCGGGGTCGAGGAGGGCGGCGGGGCGCTCGTCCCGAGCACGGCCACGCGGTAGCTGACGGCGCCCTTCGAGACGGTCAGGCCGATCTTCGACCCGGCGATCCGAAGGCCGGCGGTGGAGCCCTTGATGACCCGGCCCTTGGGAACGCTCGCTGAGCTCGCGTACCGGACCCTGCCGACCTTGAACCCGCGCTTCCTCAGCGCCGACTTGGCGGCGGAGAGCCTCAGCTTCTTGACCTTGGGGACGATCTTGAGCTTCGTCGTCTTCGTGCCCACGTTGCCGGCGGTGTCGACGGCGGCGACCCGGAAGGCGCGCCTGTCGGTCAGCTTGTACTTGCCCATCCCGGTGGAGCGCACCGAGCCGTCGACGGTCTTCAGGAGGTTGCCGTTGACGTAGACCCGGTACGCGGAGATCCGGCCCGAGTTGTCGCTCGCGGCCCTCCAGGAGAGCGTGAACTTGCCCTTCCTGGGGACGCCCTTGAACCCGCCAGGCTTGGACGGGGCCTGGACGTCCTCGAGGAGCGTGAAGAGCGTCAGATGGCGCGAGAGGATCCGCACGTCGGTGCCGTCGAAGGCGAAGCCGTCCGACCAGGAGGCGGGCAGGCCGGCGCCGGGCACCTCGGCGAGCGGGCGCCAGGCGCCGCTCTCGAAGGTCGCCGGAACCACGTGAGCCTGCGTGTTGTCGAACTCGATCTGGAGCGGGAGCGAGAAGGAGGTCACCGGGGTGCCCGCGAGCGCCCAGTACGCGGAGACGTCGAGAGTCTCGCCCGCCGGCGCGAAGCCGTTCGAGGCACCGGACGCCGGCATCGGGTCGATCCGGACGACGAGCCAGTCGCCGGCGGGGGCGCCGCTCCAGGCGCCGTCGGGCACGGTCACCGTCGTGGTGTCGCTCGTCGAGCGGAGCGACGTCGCCGCCGCCGGGAACACGTTCTTCTCGACGTACGGGTAGTCGGCGGTGACACCCGTCCACACGGTGAAGTGGACGCGGATCGGCTGCCGGTTGCCGGCGAGGTCCTCGAGCTCGCCCGCGAGGACGTGCGGACCGGCCGAGAAGGCCTGCGTGAAGGTGACGGTGTCGCCCGTAAGGCCCGGGGCCGGCGCGGCGGCGCCGTCGATCGTGGCGCCGGCGACGCCGTCGACGTCCTCGCTCGCCACGAGGGCGAGCGAGCCCGCTCCGGCGACGGTCGAGCCGTCCGCCGGGTTCGAGTCGGTGAGGCCCGGCTTCGTGTTGTCCACCGCGCGGTTCACGACCGGCGCGGAGATCGAGGAGTTGCCCGCGTTGTCGGTCACGGTCACGCGGAGGTCGTAGAGGCCGTCGGCGACGCCGGTCGTAACCCAGGAGGCGGAGACGGCCGTCCAGGAGCCCGTGCCGGCGAGAGAGCGCTCGAAGGCGACCGAGGCGAGCCCGGAGCCCGCGTCGGCGGCGCTCGCGGTCAGCGAGACCGTCGCGCGGAGGTGGGCGCCCGGGTCGTCCATCGTCGCGCCGGGGGCGGTGTTGTCGACGAGGCGGTCCTCGACCGGCGCCGTGGCCGTCGAGTTGCTCGCGTTGTCGGTGACGACGATGCGCAGGTCGTAGAGGCCGTCGGTCAGCGACGTCGTGTCCCACGCGACGCCGTACGGGTCGGTCGTGTCCACGTCGATGGACGTCCACGAGTCGGCATCGGCCGGCGAGACCTGGAAGTCCAAGCCCTGGATGCCGGCGCCGGCGTCGCTCGGCGAAGCGCTCAGGGCGACCGTCCCGCGCAGGTACTGGCCCGGGTCGGCGAGCCCGCCGGCGGGCGGCGTCGAGTCGATCGTCCACGTGGAGGTCGCGGGGCTCGGGTCCGTGTTCCCGGCCGGGTCGGTGGCCCGCACGTCGAAGGTGTGGCTGCCGTCCGCGAGGCCGGCGTACGACTTGGGGCTAGTGCAGGCGTCCCAGTCGTCGCCGTCGAGGCGGCACGCGAAGGTGGAGCCGCTCTCGCTCGACGAGAACTCGAAGCTCGGGGCCGGGCTGCCGCTCGGGTCGCTCGGGGCCGAGTCGATCGTCGTCTGCGGCGCCGTCGTGTCCACCGTCCAGGCGAAGATCGCCGGGGTCGGGTCGGTGTTGCCGGCAGGATCGGTGGCGCGCACGAGGAAGGTGTGGCTGCCCTCGGTCAGGCCGGCGTAAGCCTTGGGGCTCGTGCACGCGCCCCACGAGCCGGCGTCGAGGCGGCACTCGAAGCTGACGCCGCCTTCGCTCGCGGAGAACTCGAAGCCGGCGCCGGCGCTGTCGCTCGGGTCGGACGGGGCGGAGTCGATCGCGGTCGCAGGCACGGTGCGGTCGATGGTGACGTCGACGACGTCCGAGCCCGTGTTGGCGGCGACGTCGGTGGCGACGGCGCGCAGTGCGCGGTTGCCGTCGGCGTCCACCGGCCACGAGGCCTCGTACGGTGCGGCCGCGTCGGTGCCGAGGGAGATCCAGGTACCGGCTGCGCACGCGGCGGAGGCGTCGGAGCAGCGGAAGAACTCGACGCCGGTGACGTCGCCGTCGCCGCTCGTCGCCCGCACCGCGTACGGGTCGGCGTCGGCGGCGCTCACGAAGCTGCTCGGATCCGTGATGGTGACGGAGGGCGCGCCGGCGTCGGTCACCCAGGTATAGGCCTCGGGCGTCAGCTCCTGGTTGCTTGCCGAGTCGGTGGCGCGCACCTCGAAGGTGTGGCTTCCGTCCGCGAGCGGGCCGACCGTCGCGGGGCTCGTGCAGGCGCTCCAGGCGCCGCCGTCGAGGCGGCACTGGAAGGTCGAGCCGCCCTCGGTCGAGGTGAACGCGAAGCTCGGATCCGTGTCGTTCGTCGGATCCGAGGGGGTGAGCGTGAAGGAGGACTCGGGCGCGACAGTGTCCACGGTCCAGGTATTCACGGCCGGCGTCGCGTCCACGTTGCCGGCCGCGTCGACTGCCCGCACCTCGAACGTGTGGCTGCCGTCGAGGAGGAGGCCGACGGTCTCCGGGCTCGTGCAGGGGGCCCAGGCACCGCCGTCCAGCGCGCACTCGAAGCCGGCGCCGGCCTCGTTCGACGAGAACTCGAAGCTGGGCGCGTCGTCCTCGGAGGGGTCGGCGGGGACGCCGTCCAGGGTCGTCTCGGGCGCGACCGTGTCGATCGTCCACGTGTGGGAGGCCGGCGTCCCGTCCGTCTGGCCCGAGCTGTCGGTGGCCCGCGCCTGGAAGGTGTGGCTCCCGTCCGCGAGCGGGCCGACCGTCGCGGGGCTCGCGCAGGCGCTCCAGGCGCCGCCGTCGAGGCGACACTCGAAGGTCGAGCCGGCCTCGTCCGCGGAGAACTCGAACGTCGGCGAGCCGTCGGCGCTCGGGTCGCTCGGCGCGACATCGATCGTCGTCTGCGGAGCGCTCAGGTCGACCTTGACCGTGCTCGTGGGCAGCGTGTGGATCGCCTCGTTGCCGACGCGGTCGGAGATGCGGTAGCGGTAGCGGGCGCACGTCGAGTCGGGCAGGGTGTCGGGGCTCGCGACCGCGCTCCAGGAGCCCGCGAACGGGTCGCAGACGCCCGCCACGAGCGCCGAAGTACGCCGCTCGATCACGCCGGAGGAGGGGTCGATGCCGGAGAGCGCGTCGGTGCCGTCGGCGACGGTGATCGTGACGATGCCGTCGGCGTCGTAGCCGTCCGGGTAGTCGACGGAGCCACCTGTCGGCGCCGCCGCGTCCGGTGTCACCGTGAACGTGGCGCTCGCCGCGTTGCCCGCGCCGTCGTGCGCCGTGACCGTCTCGACTCCGGAGAGGTCGGCGAGGCCGTAGGAGGCCGAGTAGGGCGCGGTCGTGTCGTCGATGCCGCCGGGGAAGGCGATCCTGTCGACGCCGGAGCCGGAGTCGCTGCTGGTCGCGTCGACGTCGAACATGCCGGTCTCGCCCGGGTTGACGAAGATCTCGGAGCCGGCGACGTGCGCGTAGGGGCTCGACTCGGAGAGGGAGACCGCCGGCGTGACCGGGTTCGTCGTGTCGATCCGGATCAGGGCGAAGGCCGTGCGGACGGGCTCGACGTTCCCGACGTTGTCCACCGAGAAGTAGCGGATCAGGTAGACGCCGTCCACCGTGAGATCGATCGAGGTGCCCTCGCCGGAGGCCGTCGTCGGCACGCTGCCGTCGGTCGTGTAGTAGGTCGACGCGACGCCGGAGCGCGCGTCCGTCGGCGTCAGCGTGACGGTCGCCGGGCCCGATCGCCAGGCGGTGCCGATCGTGGAGGAGTCGTCGGTCGTGGACGGCGCCGAGACGTCCTCGGTCACCCAGAAGTCGGAGCTCGCGGTGTTGCCGGCACGGTCGTGCGCGGTCACGGTCCGGACGCCGGAGAGATCGTCGAGGTCGTAGGTGGCCGCGTAGGGCGCGGTCGTGTCCTCGACGCCGCCCGGGAACGCGACCTTCTCGATCCCGGAGGCGGGGTCGGAGGCGGCCGCCAGGACGTCGTAGCTGCCCGTCTCGGCCGTGTTGACGAAGATCTCGGAGCCCGAGACGTGGGCGTACGGGCTCGACTCGTCGAGTGACACGACCGGGGCGGCCGGGCTCGCGAGGTCGACTTCGACGACGTTCGCGGAGGCATAGACGGCCTCGTTGCCGACGTGGTCGGTCACGCGGTAGCGGTACTGCGCGCACTGCCCGGAAGAGACGGCGTCGGGGCTCGCGACCGCGCTCCACGGGCCCGCGAACGGGTCGCAGGAGCCGTTGGACAACGGCGCCGTGCGCCGCTCGAGGACGGCGGAGCCGGCGTCGACGCCCGAGAGCGGGTCGGAGCCGGCGTCGAGCGCGATCGCGACGTCGCCGTCGGCGTCGTAGCCGTCCGGGTAGTCGACGGAGCCGCCGACGGGCCCGGCCGTGTCCGGCGTGACCGTGAACTGGCTCGAGGCGGTGAGGCCCGCGCCGTTGAAGGCGATGACGGTCTGGGAGCCGCTCAGGTCGCCGAAGGCGTAGGTCGCCGAGTACGGGCTCGTCGAGTCGTCGGTCGGGCCGGGGAAGCGCACCTTGTCGATGCCGGAGCCCGGGTCGGAGGAGCTCGCGCCGACGTCGTAGGTGCCGGTCTCGGCCCCGTTGACGAAGATCTCGGAGCCGGAGACGTGGGCGTACGGACTCGACTCGTCGAGGGTGAGCGCCGGTGCCGAGGGCGGCGAGTTGTCGACGGTGACGGTGCGGGTGGCGGAGGTGGTGGTGTTGCCGGCGTGGTCGGTGGTGAGGACGCGGAGGTCGTAGTCGCCGTCGGCGAGGGGGGTGGTGTCCCAGCTGACGGAGTAGGGGGCGCTGGTGTCGGTGCCGATCGTCGTCCAGGCGCCGCTGCCGCTGGGGCGCTGCTGGAACTCGGCGGAGGCGACGCCGGAGCCTGCGTCGGCCGAGTCGGAGGAGACCGCGACCGAGGCGCTCCGGACGGCCGCGCCGTCGACAGGCGCGGTGAGCGAGGCGGTCGGGGCGGTCGCGTCGACGGCGAAGGTGCGGCTGGATGGAGTCTCCGCGTTCCCGGCCGCGTCGGTCGCGTGCACGCGGATCGTGTAGTCGCCGTCGGCCGGGAAGTTCGAGGCCGGGAAGGCGAGGGCCCAGTCACCGGCGGCCGTCGAGGCGCTGAGGAGGACCTCGCCGTTCGAGGAGAAGGAGGCGCCGGCCCAGAAGAGGCCCGTGGAGACGCGCTCGACGGAGACCTGGACCGCGTCGACCCCGGAGCCCGAGCCGTCGTCTGCGGTGCCGCACAGCCCCGGGGCGGGGCACCCCGCGTCCCACTCGACGGCGGTGTAGCTCCCGGCAGCTGCCGGGAAGCTCAGGGTCGAGGAGGGGGCGGTCGTGTCGACGAGCCAGGTGAAGGTGGCGGGCGTAGCGTCGGTGGTACCTCCGGGGTCGGTGGCGCGAACCTCGAAGACGTGGCTGGCCTGACTGAGGCCGGCGTAGCTCTTGGGACTGGCGCAGCCACCCCAGGCGCCGCCGTCGAGGCGGCATTCGAAGGTCGAGCCGGGCTCGCTGGCGGAGAAGGTGAAGTCGGCGCCGGTGGAGGCGGACGGGTCGGCGGGGTTGGAGTCGATAGCGGTCTCGGGGGCCGTCTTGTCGACCGTGAAGGTGCGGCTCGAGGGTGTCTGGACGTTGCCGGCGTTGTCGGTCGCCCGCATCCGAATCGTGTAGCTCCCGGTGGCCGGAAAGCTCCCGGCGGCAAAGGGGTACGACCAGTCGCCGGCGGACAGGCTCGTGGCATTCCAGACCTCGGCCGCGCTCGAAAAGGACACGCCGCTCCAGTAGTTGCCGGCGCCCTGCCGGATGGAGATCTCGACCTGGCCGATCCCGGAGCCCGAGTCCGAGTAGGTGCCGCAGAAGCCGACCGCGGGGCAGCCGGCGTTCCAGCCGGCGGCGTTGTAGACGCCCGCCGGGGCAGGGAACGTCGTGGTCGAGCTCGGCGGGGTGTTGTCGATGCGCCGGTTCTGGACGATCGCGGAGTTGAGGACGTTCCCCGCGGCGTCCGTCACGACCACACGCAGGTCGTAGACCCCGTCGGCCACCGCGGTCGAGTCGAACGAGACCGAGTAGGGCGAGCTCGTGTCGGTGCCGACTGGCGTCCACGTACCGGCGCCGGCGGGCGAGCGCTGGAAGACGGCGCTGGTCACGGCCGAGTCGGCGTCGGCCGCGTCGCCGTCGAGGACGACCGCCCCGGCCAGGTACGGGCCCGGGTCAGTGACGCTGCCGGTCGGGTCGATGTCGTCGACGTCCCAGGCGACCTGGGTGCCGCTGTTCCGCGAGGAGGCCCCGAGCGACGACTGCTTCGTGCCGGTCGCGCCGGGCGCGGCCTGGATCATCGAGTCGGTGGCGACGGCGACGCCGCCGGAAGCGCCTGACTCGTACAGCTCGGTCATGCCGCTCGCCGTCGTGAACGTCGTGTCGTTGCGCGCGGCGAAGAAGGCCAGCACGAGGGCGTCCGCCGTCGTGGTGGCGATCGAGCTCGCGGTCACGGTGCCCGAGTTGGAGGTGGCGGTCGACGTGTCCGCGACGTCGAGGGGCCCGGGGGCGGTCGCCGTCTTGATCCCGTAGAAGGCGCTGATCCCGCCCGAGGCCGGGCGGCTCTTGGCGAACGACCACGTGTAGTCGGCCGGCTCGGAGGCGGTGGCGACCCGATACCAGACCGACTGGCGAACGAAGTTGCCGTAGTTGTCGTCGACGACCGTTGTCCAGCCGGCCGGCGCGGAGATCGAGGTGTTGGCCCCCACCGTGACGTGGGCCACGAGGAGGTCCTTCTCCGCCGTCCCGGCGGGCGTGGCGATGGTGAGGGACGTCGAGCCTGGGCCGTTGTTCGCCGTCGCCGACGTGCGGTGGGTGACCGCGGGGTCGATGATGTACGGGAGCGGCAGGTCGGCGTCGTCGAGCTCGAGGGTGAGGAACGAGCCGAAGGCGTCCTCCTCCAGACCCCAGCGAAGCCGCTCGGGCGTGACGTCCTCGCCCTCCCCGTCGAGGATGCGGACCGGGGCGATCGCCAGGCTGGTGACCCGGTGCCGCGTCGGGTCGAGGAAGGTGACCGCTCCGTCGCGACCGAGGCGGGGCTCGAGCCGCGAGGCGAGCCGCCAGCGCCAGGTCCCTCTCGCCCTGCCGCTCAGTCACCGTCAGGAACTCCTCCGTCTCGCGACCGTTGACGACGATCGTCTCGGCGCCGAAGTCCGTCTCGCGCGTGACCCCGTGGGCGTGTCGCCGCCAGTCGGTGCCGCCGACGTCCTCGGACGCGACCGAGACCGACACGCCCCGGTGGGAGATCGTGTAGCCGTCCGGGTGGATGCGGACGCCGACGCCGGTCGCTGGCGTCCGCTCGAGCGGCGCCCCGGCCTTCTCCGGGCCGAGCGCATCCTGGAGGAAGGACGGCGCTCCGGTGTCGAGCCCGCCGCTGCCTGCGAGCACGACGACCGCGAGAAAGACGGCGGCCGTGGCCGCGATCGCGGCCGCCGCCCGCACCGGGGAGGAGCCGCGCAGGACGGCGGCCAGCTCGGCATCGGCCGAGCCGGTCTCCGTGGGCCGCAGGGGGGGAGTAGGTGCCATTCTTTCTCGGGCGCGATCGACGCTCGTGCTCCACCACATCGGCAGGAGGCGTAGGTACCGGGTCGCATTCCGGTATGAAAATGAGATGAAGCGGCCGGGAGCCGCCGAGCGGGTGGGGGCGACCTCGGGCCGCCAGGCGGCATCCTAAGGCTCGACCTGAGCTAGAGAGTGGGCGGAGGAGCCTTGCCCGACCGCGTAGAATCCGGCGGGCATGGCCACGACCGGGAACCGTCCGGGCCTCGACGACACGGAGGAGTGGCGCCGGAATCGCTACGAGGCAGCCCCCGAGCGCGACGCGCTCTTCACGACCATTTCCGGGCTGCCGGTCGACCCGCTCTACACGCCCGACAACGTCGACCTCGACTACGGGCGCGATCTCGGGCACCCAGGCGCCTTCCCGTTCACGCGCGGCGTCTACCCGTCGATGTACCGCGGGAGGCTCTGGACGATGCGGCAGTTCGCCGGCTTCGGCACGGCCGAGGAGACGAACGTCCGCTTCCGCTACCTGCTCGAGCACGGGCAGACGGGGCTCTCGACCGCGTTCGACATGCCCACGCTGATGGGCTACGACTCTGATCACGCCAAGGCCGCTCGGCGAGGTCGGGCGCGAGGGCGTGGCGATCGACTCGCTCGAGGACATGGAGCTCCTCTTCTCCGGGATCCCGCTCGGCCGCGTCTCCACCTCGATGACGATCAACGCGCCGGCGGCGATCCTGCTCGCGTTCTACATCTGCGTGGCCGAGAAGCAGGGGGTCGGCGCGACGTCCTCCGCGGGACGATCCAGACCGACATCCTCAAGGAGTACATCGCCCAGAAGGAGTGGATCTTCCCGCCCGAGCCGTCCATGCGCCTGTGCGTGGACATGATCGAGTTCTGCGCGCGCGAGGTGCCGCTCTGGCACCCGGTCTCGATCTCCGGCTACCACATCCGCGAGGCCGGATCGACCGCGGCGCAGGAGCTCGCCTTCACCCTGGCCGACGGGTTCGCCTACGTCGAGGCGGCGGTCGGGCCCGGGGCCTCCCGGTGGACGACTTCGCTCCGCGCCTCTCCTTCTTCTTCAACGCCCACATCGACTTCTTCGAGGAGATCGCGAAGTACCGGGCGGCACGCCGTATCTGGGCCCGCGAGCTCCGCGACCGCTACGGGGCGAAGAGCCCCCGCTCGTGGCTCATGCGCTTCCACGCGCAGACGGCCGGCGTCTCCCTGACCGCCCAGCAGCCGGAGGTCAACATCGTGCGCACGGCGGTCCAGGCGCTCGCCGCCGTGCTCGGCGGCTGCCAGTCCCTGCACACGAACTCCTTCGACGAGGCGCTCGCGCTCCCGACCGAGCACGCGGTCAAGATCGCGCTCCGGACCCAGCAGGTGCTCGCGCACGAGACGGGCGTCGCCTCGACGATCGACCCGCTCGGGGGCTCCTACTACCTCGAGGATTTGACCAACCGCCTCGAGGCGGAGGCCTACGACTACTTCGACCGCATCCGCCAGCTCGGCGGTGTCGTCGCCGCGATCAAGGAGAACTTCTTCCAGCGCGAGATCGCCGAGGCGTCCTTTCGCTACCAGAGCGAGGTGGAGTCGGGGCAGCGGGTCGTCGTCGGGGTCAACCGCTATCAGGAGCCCGACGAGGTGCCGGTCGAGATCCTCAAGATCGACCAGGCTCTCGAGGACAAGCAGGTCGCGCGCGTGGCAGCGTTGCGCGCGCGCCGCGACGCCGGCGCCGCGGAGGCGGCGCTCGCGAGGCTGGAGGCCGACGCCGCCGTCGAGGACCGGAACCTGATGCCGGCGATCGTCGAGGCGGCGCGCGCGTACGTGACGATGGGTGAGATGTGCGACGCTCTCCGCAGGGTCTGGGGGACCTGGCGCGAGACGCCGGTGTTCTGAGCGGCGCCCCTCGAGCCGTCTGTCACGCAGTGGCGCAGCCGGTCTCGCCGAACGGGTAGTAGCCTTCGACGCCCGAGTCCGTTAGTCTCGGCGGCACCAAGAGCGACGGTTGGCCGCAGCCGACGCTCGGATGCGGGGGCGTCGTGAGCCTTCCCTCTAAACGGCCCTCGCGCGGGTGAGTGTGGGCCCTCCCGGAGACCAAGCGGGAAGGGCCCGCCTCCCCCGTCCGGGGGATAGACGCGGGCGCGCAGTTTCGGTGAGATTTCCGTGACGCTCTTCTTCACGGCGCGCGCGGCCGCCCCCGATTGGTCGGGGGGTGGCCGCGTTCTGTTTCTGAGACTGGGCGGTCGGAGGGTCTTCTATGCCGCCGCGGTGCTCTGCGCCGCCTGGAGCGGCAGCAGACCCTGCACCTGTGCCCACCGGCTCGCCTCGGTGCGATTCGAGACGTTGAGCTTCCGGTAGATGTTGGACAGGTGGAACTTGACGGTCTGCTCCGTCACCCACAGCATGCGTGCGAGCTGCGCGTTCGAGTGCCCCTCGGCCACGAGCGTGAGGATCTCCAGCTCGCGGCGCGTGAGGCCCCAGGCCTCTTCGACCGACTCTCGCGTGCGCCCGCTCCTGCCGTTGTGGCCGCGGGCGAAGTAGATCGAGTGGTCGAACGCCTGCCGGATGGCCGAGGCGAGGTCGTCGGCGTGCGCCGTCTTCAGGACGTAGGCCTCGGCGCCCGCGGCGAGGGCCGCGTCGACGTACTGGGAATCCGCGTACGCCGAGAGGACGATGACCTTGAGCTCGGGCGCCCGCTGCTTTGCGAGCGCGAGGCACTCGAGGCCGTCCATCTGGCCCTCACTCATCTCGATCGCGGTGACGAACAGGCTGGGCGCGTGCTCCTCGATCAGGGCGATGGCGTGCTCGGGCGAGGTCGCCTTCCCCTTGACCTCGATCCCGATCCGGGCGAGAACCGGTTCCACCCCCTCCAGCCAGAGAGGATGCTCATCAAGCAGTACAGCAGTGCGATGCTCGGAAGGACTCATCGAAAGGGCCGCCTTTCGATCGGACTACACGAAGGACTTAGACCATAGCCCATCTTTTGACGTGTGGATAGTCCCGGGGAGAAGCCAGTGGACAGCGCGACTACCGCCCGGAAGGCGGCGGTCTGGGAAGAAGTGGATATCTGCGGCCCCTCGAACGTCCAGGGGCGCCTAGAGCTCGGCGAGGAGGAGCGGCGGGGCGTGGAGGTAGACGGCCGCTCGGCGCTTGCGCTCGATGTCCTCGTACACCCGCTCGACGACTGCGGCGTCGAGGCCGGCTGCGACGGCCGCCTCCTCGGCGGGGAGCCCCTCGTTGCGGGCGTAGAGGCAGAGGTCGAGCTTGTCGAACGGGACCGAGAAGTAGAACTCCTCCTGGCTCTGCTCGAGGGCGTACGTATCGGTCGTCGGCGGACGCTCGCGGATCTCGGTCGGAACGCCCATCTCCTCGGCGAGCTGGTAGACCTGGGTCTTGTACAGGTGGGCGATCGGCTTCACGTCCGCCGAGCCGTCGCCGTTCTTGACGAAGAACCCCTGGTCGTACTCGAGTCGGTTCGGCGTCCCGACGACCGCGTAGTCCAGACGGTCCGCGTGGTAGTACTCGAGCATCTTGCGGACGCGCTGCTTGAAGTTCGTCGCGGCCACGACCTCGCGGTACGCGGTGGCCGTGAGCCGCGCCTCCCGCCGCTCGCCCGCGGGCGACTCCGCCACGACGCTGAAGAGACTGTAGCGGGACCCGCCGAGCAGGCTGGGGAGGACGATCTTCGCCTTCCAGCCCGCGGCGTACTCGGGCATGACCGTGCGGATCGCGGCGTCGCGGCGCTCGTAGCAGCCCGCCGCCTCGAGGAGGCCGGTGACGTCCTCGAGCACGGTCTCGACGCCGGCCGCCTCGGCGGCGACCCGGGAGAGGTCGAGCGTGTCCGAGGCCGACTCTCCCTCCGGCATGAAGACGCCGAGGACGCGCTCGGGCCCGAAGGCGCGCGCGGAGAGGAACGCGACGAGGCTCGAGTCGACGCCGCCCGAGAGGCCGACGACGGCCCCGCGCCTCCGCAGGTCGCGGTACACGACTTCGCGGAGCCGCTCGGCGATCTCCTCGACCGTTCCCGCCGGGTCCGCGAGGCGGAGGGCCTCCGCGGTCAGCGGCTCAGCTGCCACCGTTGGCGCCGGCCGTCTTCTCGCCGACGAAGCGGGTGATGTTCCCGATCGAGTCGAGGTTCTCGGGGAGGACCTCCTCGTCGGCGATCTCGATCGCGTAGCGCTCCTCGATGAACCCGATCAGCTCGAGGACGCCGGTCGAGTCGATGACGCCGACCTCGATCAGGGAGTCGTCACGCCCGAGGACGACGCCGTCCGCGCTCAGCGGGAAGTTGTCCCGCAGGAACTGCCGGACTTCCTGCTCGATGGCGTCGTGGCTCTCCGTCACGGGCAAAAGGAAGTCGCCCGGAACCTCGCGAGGCGACCGTCTGAGAATAGCAGCGACTCACGAGACCTTCGCCCGGGTCTTCTGGCCTTGCCGCACATCGAGCTCGCCCGTATCGTCAGGGACATGTGCGGCATCGCCGGGATCTACGCGCGCCCTGACGCGGAGGCGCCCGAGGAGCTCCTGCTCGCGATGGCGGGCGAGCTCCGCCACCGGGGGCCGGACGGCACCGGCCTCTACCGGGACGGCCGCTTCGGGATGACGAACAACCGCCTCGCGATCGTCGACCTGGCCGGCGGCGACCAGCCGCTCGCAAGCGAGGACGGCCGCTGCTGGGTGATGCAGAACGGTGAGGTCTACAACCACGTCGAGCTGCGGGCGGAGCTCGAGGCGCGCGGGCGCCGCTTCTCGACGACGAGCGATACGGAGGTGATCGCGCAGGCCTACGCCGAGTGGGGACCCGCCTGCCTCGACCGGCTGAACGGCGACTTCGCCTTCGCCGTCTGGGACCGCCGCGAGCGTGAGCTCTTCCTCGCCCGCGATCGCTTCGGCGTCCGCCCGCTCTTCGTTGCGGAGCTCGGCGGCGACCTCGTCTTCGGCTCGGAGCTGAAGGCGATCCTCCGGCATCCGGAGGCGCGGCGCGAGCTCGACCCGGCCGGCCTCGTCGAGAGCTTCACGACCTGGTGCATTCCGCCGGACGCCTCGTCGTTCCCCGGCATCCGGGAGCTGGCGCCGGCGCACTACCTGCGCGCCGGCCCCGAGGGCATCCGCGAGGAGCGCCGCTGGTGGGACATCCGCTTCTCCGACGAGGTCGACGTCTCCCCCGCGAGGCGCGCCGCCCTGGCGGAGGAGCTCGACGCGCTCCTCGCCGACGCCACACGCCTGCGCCTGCGCGCCGACGTGCCCGTCGCCGCGTACCTGAGCGGCGGGCTCGACTCCTCCGCGATCGTCGCCCACGCGCTCGAGCAGATGGACGAGACCCTCCACGCTTTCGGCGTCGGGTTCGAGGATCCCCGCTTCGACGAGAGCGCCTACCAGGACCAGCTCGCCGGTAACCGGGGCCTCAGCCTCGAGCGGGTGACGGTCGGCGCCCGCGACATCGCCGAGCTGCTCCCGCGGACGGTCGAGCTGGCGGAGAAGCCGACGCTTCGCACCGCGCCCTCGCCGCTCCTGCGGCTGTCCGGCGTCGTCCGGGACGCGGGGCTCAAGGTGGTGACGACGGGGGAGGGCGCCGACGAGCTCTTCGGCGGCTACGACCTCTTCCGGGAGAACGCGGTGCGCCACTTCTGGGCGCGTGAGCCGGAGTCGCAGCTGCGCCCGCTGCTCCTCACCCGGCTGAACGCCTTCATCGGCAAGGACCTCAAGCGCTCGGGCGCCTTCCTCGTCGGCTTCTATCGCAAGGGCCTGACCGAGACGGACGACCCGCTCTACAGCCACCGATTGCGCTTCGCGAACACGGCGCGCCTGCTCTCGCTCCTCTCCGGCACCGTCCTCGAGCGCGCGGGGGAGCGCGGCGACCCGGCCGAGCGCCTGGAGGCGCGCCTACCCGCCTGGTTCGGCGAGCAGTCGCCGCTCGGGCGCGCGCAGTACCTCGAGATCACGACCTTCCTGGAGGGGTACCTGCTCCACACGCAGGGCGACCGGATGCTCATGGGCCACTCGATCGAGGGCCGCTTCCCCTTCCTCGACCACCGCGTCGCCGAGCTCGCGGCGAGCCTGCCCGACCAGCTGCGCCTGCGCGGCCTCACCGAGAAGTACCTGCTGCGGAAGGCCGTCGAGGACCGGCTCCCGCCCGAGATCGCGGCCCGCAAGAAGCGCCCGTACCGGGCTCCGATCGTGGGCGCGTTCGTCGGGAGCGGGGCGCCGGCGTACGTGCACGAGCTGCTCGACGAGCGCCGGCTCGCCGAGGCCGGGCTCTTCGTGCCCGAGGCCGTCGCGCGCCTCGTGCGCAAGTGCGAGGCCGGCGCGCCGCGGGACGGCGTCTCGGAGACGGACGAGATGGCCCTCGTCGGCGTCCTCTCGGTCATGCTCCTCCACGACCGCTTCGTCGTGAGCCCGCGCCCGGCGGAGCCGCTCGTCCCCGACCGCGTCGTCGTCGGCGACGAGCTCCGCTCGGCGCGGGCCCCCGCGGAGGCCACCGCGTGAACCTCCGCCTCCTGCACGAGACCCTCCACGCGTCGGCGGAGCGGGTGCCCGACCGCGAGGCGGTTGTCGCCGGCACGGTACGGCTCGGCTACGCGGAGCTGCTCGACCGCTCCCTCAGGCTCGCCCGTGCGCTCCAGGAGCTCGGAGTCCGCCGCGGCGACCGGGTGGCCGTCTACATGGACAACTCGGCCGGCTGCGCGACGGCCGTCTACGCGACGCTCTTCGCCGGCGGCGTCTTCGTCGTCGTCAACCCGCAGACGAAGGAGGACAAGCTCGTCTACGTCCTCGACGACTGCGAGGCGGCCGCCGTCGTCACCGAGGGGAGCCTGACGCGGACCGCGCTCGCGGCGGCCCGCGCCGTCCCGAGCGTGAAGGCGGTCGTGGCGGACGCGGCACCCGAAGGCGCGGAAGGCGCGCTCACCTTCGGCGACCTCGTGGATGCCTCGGAGCCCGCGCCGCGCTCCCGGGGGTCGATCCCGCTCGACCTCGCCGCCCTCATCTACACGTCAGGGAGCACCGGCTTTCCCAAGGGCGTGATGATGACGCACCAGAGCATGGTCTTCGCCGCCGGCTCGATCGCGCAGTACCTGCGGCTGGGGCCCGACGAGCGCATCCTCGCTCTGCTCCCGCTCGCGTTCGACTACGGGCTCTATCAGCTCCTCATGAGCGTGCTCGCGGGCGGGACGCTCGTCCTCGAGCGCTCGTTCGCATTCCCGGCGCAGATCGTCAAGCGCGTGCAGGAGGAGGAGGCGACCGTCTTCCCGGGCGTCCCCACCGTCTACGCGACGCTCCTCTCCATGCGGCGCACGATGGACTTCGAGCTCCCGAGTGTCCGCCGGGTGACCAACACGGCCGCCGCCCTGCCCGCGACCTTCCACGCCGAGCTCGCCCGGACCTTCCCGAATGCGCTCGTCTTCGCCATGTACGGCCTGACGGAGTGCAAGCGCGTCAGCTACCTCGAGCCGGAGCTCCTGGCCGAGAGGCCGACCTCGGTCGGCAAGGCGATTCCCGGGACGGAGGCGATGGTGCTCCGCGAGGACCTGACGCCGGTCGAGCCCGGGGAGACGGGCATCCTCTACGTCCGGGGCCCGCACGTGATGGTCGGCTACTGGCGGAAGCCCGAGCAGACCGCGGAGATGCTCGTCGAGGGCCCGCTCCCCGGCGAGCGGATGCTCTGCGCCCAGGACCAGTTCACGATCGACGAGGAGGGCTTCCTCTACTTCGTCGGGCGGAGCGACGACATCATCAAGACTCGCGGCGAGAAGGTCAGCCCGATCGAGGTCGAGAACGCGATCTTCGACATCGAGGGCGTCAAGGAGGCGGCCGTCGTCGGCGTCCCGGACGAGGTGCTCGGGGAGGCGATCAAGGCGTTCGTCGTCCTCGACGAGGGCGCGACCCTGACCGCCCAGGAGATCGTCGCTGCCTGCCGCACGCGCCTCGAGAACTTCATGGTCCCGGCCGAGGTCGAGTTCCTCGCCGCGCTGCCGACGACGGCGACCGGCAAGGTCCGCCGCAAGAGCCTCCGGGACACCGCCGAGGTCTGAGCCTGGACGAGCTGGCTGCCGCCCGGGCTCAGGTTGGTGTCGGAGCTACGGCCCGGGCGGCCGCGGGATGGCGATGCCCTGGTTGTTCAGGTCGACCGGGTCGACGGCGTCGCCGTTCATGTTCACGCGGAGCGGCAGGCTGGCGATGAAGACCGAGTCGCGGGCGCCGGAGCGCAGCGACTCGTCCACGCGAAGTCCCTGGTTCGCGTTCACCATCACGCAGCGGATGCAGACGACGTCCGTCGGATTGCCGTTCGTCGCCGAGGGATAGAAGCCACCGCCCGCGCCCCAGCACGTGTACGCGCGGTCGACGGCGTCGCCGGAGCGGAAGTCGTAGAAGCGGATCCTCGTGCCGCCGTTGATCTGGACGCCGTCCTGGTGGGCGCCGTTCTGCAGGCGCCCGCAGTTGACGTAGCCCGTGATATCGAGGTCGCGGGCGCCCTGCTTGACCGTCATCCCGTCGTCGGAGGGCCCGATGGTGGTGCCGTTGCCGTTGATGTGGAGGATCAGGTCGATCGTGACCGGATCGCCGTCGCCGACGCAGCCCGGCTCGAGCCACACGCCGTCGCCGACGGAGCTCGCCGCCAGGTCGTTGTTCCAGGTCTGCTCTACCAGGATCGGAAGCGCGCCGTACTCGCTCAGCGGCTTGTCGCAGTCCCACCTGGCGTTCGTGACCGTGATCACCGTCCCCGGCGTCGGCTCGTCCCCCGCGGGCGGCGGCGGAAGCGGTTGGCCCTCGCTCGGGGGCGACTCCGGGGGCGGCGGGGTGCCGCCGGGGGCCACCGCGGGCCCGACCGCGTAGGACGTCGAGACCGTCGCGCCGTAGACGTTGGCGGCCGCCACCTGGGAGCGAAGCTTCCTCCCGACGTCCTCGGCGGAGACGAGGTAGGCGGTCGCGAACGCGCCGTCGATCGGCTGGCAATCCTGACCCTGTGCGTCGCAGCGCAGCCAGCGGTACGTGTACGAGCGCGGGCCGGCACCGCTCCACTCGCCGTCGCTGGTCACGAGCAGGTCTCCCTCGCGGGCCTCGCCACTGACGTCCGGACGCTCGACCGCGCCCGGGGCGACGCGATCGCTCGCGCACGGCTCGGTGCGCGCGCGGCGCGCGGCGACGCGGGAGGATCCGTACTTGCCCACGGCGCGGATCCCGAACCGGTAGGTGCGATTGCAGCCGAGCCTGCGGAAGGTGTGGCGCGTGCGCCTCGTCGTCGCCACCCGGAGCCCGTTCTTGAGCAGGCGGAACCTGGGGGCGACCCGGCTCCAAGCGAGGGTCACCGTCGTCTTGGTCGACTCGACGACCTGAACGTTCTTCGGGACATGCGGCCGGCCGGCCACGTGGTGCGCGGCGGCGGGCCCCGGGGCCACGAGCGCGAGCCCGCCCGTCAGAGCGGTGAGCGCGGCGGCCCGCCCGAACCGCGGGTACGGGAAGGCGGAGAGAGTGCGGCCCATGCACGCTCGGATCGGTCGGCGGCCGACGGCTCGCAACGCGACCATCCCTCGGGCGAGTGCACCCGGAAGGGGGGTTCCGGGCGCGAAGTCGAAAAGATGCCCCGGAGCGCGTACCCGGAACGGGGGAGGAGGTCAGGCGCCCGTCAGCCGGCGCACCGCGGGTCGCCCGCGCGGAGCTCCTCGTTGCCCTCGAGCACCGGTTCCTGGGCGAGGCTCTCGTCGATCCTGAGGCCGCGGAACCGGCCGGGGCAGATCAACGTGTTCCGGGCCCCCGACCTCACCGACTCGTCGACGAAGAGCGTCTGGGCCGCGCCGCTCCCGAGCAGGCAGCCGTCGCAGACGACGTCCGTCGGCAGGCCGGGCGAGAGTGCACTGACGTAGAACTGCGCGTTGGGGTTTGAGCTGCAGTGGATCTCGAGGCCACTGAACGTGATCCGCTCGCCTCCCATCACCTGGACTCCGTCCTGGTGGCCGCCGGAGCCCTGAGCGTGGCAGCGGACGTAGCCGCCCTCGACGACCAGGTCGTGCGCAACGGGCTCGGGCACGTTCACCTTGATGCCGTCGCCCTTCCAGGTGTCCACCTCGATGCGTCCGATGCGCCCCGTGCAGCCCTGGCGCAGGTAGACGGCGTCGCGCTCGATCGTCTTGATCTCGACCTTGACGAGGTCGAGATCGACCCTCCCGGTGCAGACCCACGGCTCGTCGACGAGCCGGACGCTGCCGGTCTGCGTCTCTCCCGGATCCGGCCCTGATCCCGTGTCCGTGAACGAGGTTCCCGCTTCGCTCGAGGCGTCGTTCCCGTCCGACGACGAGCAGCCGGCGGCCAGGGCGAGCACGAGGCAGAGGAGGAGGGCCGCAGGCGGGCCGCATCGCCGGAGCATGACGGACAGGCTAGCGGCCGGGGCCTGGCGGTCTGCCGGTCAGCGGCAGAGCCTGTTCGTGCGCGCCAGGATCCTCAGGTGGGAGTGAACCGGCCGCACGGCGAGGCGGCGCGTGATCCTGACGGCGTAGCCGAAGTCTCCGCGGCAGACGCGCGATTTCCGGGCGCCCGAGTCGACGGAGAGGTCGATGAAGAGCGGCGACGCGGCTCCGGTCCCGAGGGTGCAGTTGACGCACACGACCTTCCGCGGGATGTACGGGCGGTTGCCGCTCACGTAGAACTGGGCGTTCGTGCCGCGCTGGTTCAGCCTGCCGCACTTGATCCGGACGTTCCGGAACGTGATCCGCCGCCCGTCCATGACCTGGACGCCGTCCTGGTGGCCGCCCACGTGCCGGTGGCAGCGGACGTAGCCGCCGCCGATGACCAGGTCGTGCGCCGGCGTGCGGCCGCTGCCCCGGTTGACCGTGACGCCGTCCTGCGTCCAGGTGTTGACCTCGATGCGGCCGATGCGACCCGTGCAGCCGGGCCGCAGGTAGATGGCGTGCGTGCGCCGGCTGCGGATGGTGACCTTGACGAGGTCGATGTCGACGCGCCGGTTGCACGTCCACGGCCGGTTGACGCGGCGGACGGCGCGGAACGCGGATGCGGTGCGGCTGACGGCGGTGGCGTCGACCGCATCCCTGCCGATGGAGGTCGCGCTCCGCCCCTCGGCGGGCAGGACGAGAACGAGCACGACGAGGGCGGCGCACGCGCAGAGCACGCTGATGAGGCTTCCCCGGCTCCCGACCATGGCGGCGGACGCTAGCAAGACGTCACCGACGGATCCGACCCCGGCGGTGGCATCTCGCCGGCCGAGGGGCGCCGGGAGGCTTCCTTGCAGGGAAAAACGCTGCTGTAAGGATTTGCTGAGGTTGGAGCCTACTCCAGGTACCCGAGCCCGCGGAGGCGCCGCTCCACCTCGGCGGCCCCCTCCTCGGCGAGCTCGGCGTGGGCCTGCTCGAACTCGGCCGGCGCCGCGTCGTCGTACTCGGGAGGGCGGTCGTCGAGCAGCTCCGGGCGGATGGCCTCGACAAGCACCCTCCCTTCGAGGTCCGCCGGGACGGCCTCCCCCATGAGGTAGAGGAGAGTCGGCGCGACGTCGACGAGCTCGCCTCCCACGGGCGCCCCCCGGCTGACCGCAGGGCCCGCGAGCACGACGATGCCCTCGTGCCGGTGGCTCCCGACGTACGAGTGGTTGCTGCCGCCCTCGATCTCGATCTCGTCCCAGAGCGACTCCGACCTCGTCTTCAGATTCCCCTTGCCGAGCCAGGCGTAGTGATCGAACTCCACCAGGAGGTCGGGGATCTTCGCGAGGAGGGGCCCCTGGAACAGGTCTTCCCGGCGATGCACCTCGGCCACGATCCGCTCGCCGCCGGGGCTCCGGAGCTCGAGCAGTCGCGCCGTGATCGCGTCGCACACGCTCTCGTACTCTCCGCCCGGCTCGACGATTCCGTGCTCCTCCCGGCCGCGGACGTTCAGGACGATGTTCCCGAACGTGCCGTACGAGAACGCTTTCGTCCGCTCCCAGTCGACGACCGTATAGTCCTCGCGTTCGATCGTCCGCTCACGGAGCCCGGGTAGGTGCTGCTTGGCGTGGTAGCGAAGCCGCTCCGGAAGGTGTCGGCGGAGCTCGAGCGCCTGGCCGACGAGCCTGCGGCCGGCGACGCCGCCGCCGGACTCGTAGGCGAGGAAGCCCTCGGCTGCCAACCAGGCGTTGAGGTTGACGACCCCGTGCAGCGGTCCGGCGCCGTGGTCGGAGACGACCATGACGTTCCCGCCCTGTGCGAGGCCTGCGAGGGCGCCGACCGCCTCGTCCAGGACGCGATAGACGGCGGCGACGGGACTCTCGAGACCGTCCCTCTCCCAGTCCGTCCAGCAAAGGTGGTGGATGTGGTCGGCGGCCATGAAGACGACGAAGAGCAGGCCCGGGTCGAAGCGCTCGGCGAGCCAGGTGACGATCTCGACCTTCTGCGCCGCTGCGCGACGGACGAGGTCGAGGTCGAGCTTCCCGTCCGTGAGCGGGAACTTGTTGTCCAGCTCGAGCGTTCCGTAGCGCCGCTGCAGATCGTCGCGAAGGTTCTCCGGGTAGACCAGGCCGCGCTCCCGCGAGGCTGCGTCGAAGCCCGCCAGGGCGAAGCCGTTCACCTCCGGCGCGGGCCAGGTGAACGGGACGTTCACGATCCCCGCCGAGCGGCCGGCCCGTGACAGACGGTCCCAGACCGCCGGCGCGGCCCGAAAGCTCCCGTTGACGAGTCGGAGCTGGTAGCCGGTCTCGTCCCGCTCGGTGAAGTCCCAAATCCCGTGCCGGCCGGCATTGACGCCCGTCACGATCGTCGCCCAGGCGTGGGGAGTGAGCGGGTGCGTCGTGGAGCGCAGGATCCCGCGGGCGCCGGAGTCGCAGAGACGCCCGAGGTTGGGCAGCTCGCCTGCCGCCAGCATCGGGTCGACGACATCGAACGTCGCCGAGTCGAGGCCGATGACGGTCAGGTCTGGACTGGACACCCGCGAGGTAGGCAGCTACAAGTTAGGGACCACCCTACTGAATAGAGCTTCATGGGAATGCGCCTGAATGAGCCGTCGGGAGGCCTCCCATTCGGTATCAGTGAAGACCTGTCCTAACTGCGGCCAAGCCACGCGCGACGACGATCGCTTCTGCCCTAGCTGCGGGCAGCCGACCGACCCTCGTCGCGGAACCGCCTCGATCGTCGTCGAGGATCGTTCCCGGCGCGCGCAGGCAGGCGCGGTCGCGGCGACCGCCTCCGTGAACGTCCTCGGCTACCTGCGCGCCCTCCACCGTTTCTGGTGGGTCGTGGCGATCGGCCTTGCCGTGGCGCTCGTCGCCGCGCTTTCCGCGCGCTTCACGATCGGCCTCTTCCCTCCCAGTCTCGAGGAGAGGGACGCGGTCAGCTACACGGCCGAATCCAGGCTCCTGATCACGAGCTCGGACAACCCGCACTTCCGCAGCAAGGAGACCGTGCAGGTGCCGGCGCCGGCGAGCAGTGACGGAGGGACGGCCGACGAGAGCCAGGACCAGTCTGCAGACGGGGAGCCGAACACCGTTCCCCTCTCGTCGGCGCCAGATCTGAACACCATCGTCCGGAACGCGAACACGTACCCGTACATCATCGAGTCCGACCGGGTGGCCGATTACCGGCTCCGTGAGTTCGGAGAGCTTCCGGGAAGCGTCAGCGCGCTCGGCGCGACCTCCGTGGTGACCGCCAACCGCGTGGAGCTTTCGGAGATCCCGATCATCCGCCTGGTGGCCGTCGCCGGCTCGCCCGACGACGCGGTCGCCCTCGCGGACAAGACCGGCAAGGCCTTCATCGGCTGGCTCGAGGACTTCCAGGTCGACAACCAGATTCCCAAGACCGACCGAATCGTCGCCCAGCAGCTGACCGTCCCCCGGGGTGCGCTGGCCTCGGCGGGGCCGTCGACGGCGCTTCCCCTGCTCGTCTTCGTGGTCGTCTTCGCGGCCTTCTGCGTGCTCGCCGTCCTCCTCGACCGGTTCATGCCCCCAGAGCAGCCCCGGTCCGCCACGACCGACATCGAGCCGCTCGAGCCGTTCGAGGTCAAGAAGACCGCCTAGCCGATGGCTCACGTCGAGCCGCAGTCTCCGCGCCGCCCGGCGGCGCTCGGGCTGGTCGCGTTCGGGGCGTTCTCGCTCCTCGTGGGGACGCTGCTCGGCCCGAACGAGCTGGTCGCGGGTGCGGCCGTCTTCATCGTCGCGGCGATCCTCGCGATGCGAGAGCTGTCGACGCCGACGGTCACGTGGCCCAACGCGATCGCGGCGTTCGCTCTCGTCATCTGGCTCGTACCGGCCCGCGGCTACCGGCTGCCGGTCTCGCTGCCCTTCAACCTCGAGCCGTACCGGATCGTGCTCGCTGGCCTGCTCATCGGGCTGCTGGTCGCCGTGGCCCGCAGACGGACGAGGCTCGAGTTCCTCGGGTTCGGCGTGCCGCTCGCGATCTTCGCGGGGACGGCGACGCTCTCGGCCATCCTCAACTACGACGACATCGGCCTCGAGCCCGGCGATCCCGGTGCGTTCAAGGCGCTCTCGTACTACCTCGGCTTTCTCGCCGTGTTCGTGCTCGTCGCCTCGACGATCAAGACCCACGCGGGCATCGACACCGTCGTCCGGGCGCTCGTGATCGGGGCGACCATCGTCGCGATCTCGGCCGTTTACGAGTCGCGGAGCGGGTACAACGCGTTCGACCACCTGGCCGAGTGGATCCCGGCGCTCGTGCGTGAGGCCCGCACCGGGTTCGAGGCGCGCGGCGGGAACCTGCGCGTCTATGCGTCGGCCCAGCACCCGATCGCGCTCTCGGCCGCCCTCTTCATGGTCTTCCCCCTCGCCCTCTACCTCGTCGGCCGGGCGCAGACGATCGTGCGCGCGCGACTCTGGGGCATCGCGGCCGCGATCTGTGCGATCGGCGCCGTGGCGACGATCTCGCGGACGACCGTGGTCATGGCCCTTGCGGTCGTCCTCGTCGCGCTCTGGGTGCGCGGGCGCAGGGTGCTCCGCTTCTGGCCGCTCCTCGTCCTCCTGCCGATCGTGATCCACTTCGCCGTCCCGGGCGCCCTCGGCGGCATCTACAAGGCGTTCTCCCCGCAGGAGGGCCTCACGACCGACCTGCGAACGCGCTCCGGCGAGCAGGGCTCCGGCCGGCTCGCCGACATCGAGCCGGGGCTGCGCGCCTGGAGCGAGTCGCCGGTCTACGGCAACGGCGTCGGCGTCCAGTTGACGACCGGGGAGGCCGGCGCGGCTCAGACCGCGGCGGGCGCGAGGGGGGCGGTCATCATCTTCGACAACGAGTGGCTGAACACGCTCGTCTCCCTCGGCATCCTCGGCGTCGTCGGCGTGGCCTGGTTCGTCCTCGGGAGCCTTGTCACCGTGGGGAGGTTCGCGAGACGGGTGCCCGGGCCGCGAAGCGACCTGGCGGCAGCATGCGCCGCGTCGATCGCAGGCTTCGCCGTCAGCATGGTCGTCTTCGACGCGTTCGCCTTCGTGCAGGCGACCATCCTCTTCTTCACGATCGCCGCGCTGGGCCTCCAGGCCCGCCGCCTGGGACCGCGCCCGGCCGACGCGTAGACGCCCTAGCCGAGGAGCGAGCGTCCCCGCATCGAGGCGGGGACGTCGAGACCGAGCAGCTGCATGGCTGTGGGCGCGACGTCGAGCAGGTGCGCGCCCTCGCGCTCGCCGGGGGAGACGCCGGGCGCGACGAGGACGAACAGCCCGTCCTGCGCGTGGTTGGCGTCGTCGGGGCCGGTGTCGTTCTCGAACGTGTGGATGCCCTCCCCGCCGCCGACCGTGCCGACCGAGCGCCAGAGGAGGTCGCCGAAGTGGACGATCAGGTCGGGCGCGATGCCGTTCACCTGCTCGTACGTCTCCTCGGGTACGTGGACGCGGGTGCCGAGCGGCTCGCCGTTCTCGTCCGGGATGGCGGCCAGCTTCTCGGCGAGCTCGCGCCGCACGCGCTCGTACTCCTCCGGGGGGACGGTGCCTTCGGGCTCGCGGCCGGCGACATTCAGGAAGATCCGCGAGTAGTACCCGCCCTCGCCCCAGGCCGCGGTCTTCGCCCAGTCGATGCCGGCCTCCCGGAGCGGCACGGCCGTCTCGGGGTCGGTGAGGGTCGCCAGGTAGCCCTCGCGGCGGAGCCACTCGTTCACGCGGATCCCGCCGTCCATCCGCTTGCCGCCATGGTCGGAGACGACCAGCACGGCGGTGTCGTCGTCCGCGTGGGCGAGGACGCCGCCCATGAGCTCGTCCACGTGCCGATGGTAGTCGAGGATCGCATGCTCGTGCGGGTTTCCCGGGACGTGCTTGCGGTGCTCGGGGTCCATCAGCTTCCAGAAGCCGTGGTACATACGGTCGACGCCCATCTCGACCATGGCGAAGAGCTCCCAGGGCTTGGTCGCCAGCAGGTGCTCGGCGAGGGCGAAGCGCCGGTCGGTCATCTCGTAGACCTGGCGCAGGAGGTAGTCCTTGTCCTCGGTGCGGAAGTCGCGCACGTCGAACTGGTACTCGCCCACCGCCTGCTCGATCTCCCGCTTCAGCAGAGGCGGGAAGGTGTACTGGCTCTCGGTGGACGGGGTGAGGAAGCAGCTGACCATGACGCCGTTGAGCGGGCGCGGCGGGTAGGTGCCCGGTACGCCCAGGACGATGGAGGGCTTGCCGGCCCGCGTCGCGTAGTCCCAGAGGCGCGGCTCCTTGATCGCAGTCGAGTTCGCGATGAAGAGCCCGTCGTAGGAGTAGTCGGAGCGATTGCGGAAGCCGTAGACGCCGAGGTCGCCGGGCGTGCGGCTCGCCATCATGCAGGACCACGCCGGCACGGTGATCGGCGGGATCACCGACGTGAGCCTGCCGTACGCGCCCCGCTCCATCAGGCCCGAGAGGACGGGCAGCTCGGCGCGCCAACGCTCCAGGAGGAGCGACGGCTCCGCGCAGTCGAGCCCGACGATCATCACCTTGCTCATCGCGCCAGCAGCTCCCGGTAGAGCCCCTCGAGGTCGCGCGCGCCCTGCTCCCAGGTGAGCTCGTCGCGCCGCTCGAGCGTTCGGGCGCGCATGCGGCCGAGCAGCCCCGGGTCGTCGGCGAGTAGGCCGAGATGGCCGGCGAGCGCGGTCGCGTCGCCTGCCTCGTGCACGAGCCCGTCCTCGAGGTGGGTGCAGCGGGCGCCCGCCGCGTCGGAAACCACCGGGACGCAGCCCGATGCCTGCGCCTCGTAGGTCACGAGCGCACTCCCCTCCTCGACCGAGGGGAGGACGAGCACGTCGCTTTGCCGCATCACCGCGGAGACGTCGGGGACGAAGCCTCGGACGTTGACGCTCGGGTGAGCGAGCCCCGCCGCGAGAACCTCCGCGTAGCCCGGGTAGAAGTCGCCGCAGATGGTGAACGTGCCGCCGTGGTCGGCCGCTCCCGAGTCGATCCACGCGCGGAGCGCATGGTGAAGACCCTTACGGGGTTCGCAGCGGCCGACGAAGACTGCGCGGAGACCGCCGTTGCCGGACCGGGCGTCGCGGTCGGGAGCCGGGAAGCGCTCCGGCTCGAACCCGTACTGATGAAGCCCGAGCCGCTCGGGAGGAAAGCCGCGCTCGAGAAAGGTGCGGCGGGAGAACTCCGACGGGACGGCGAGAAGGTCGACCGCTCGATACGCCTCCTCCTCCCGCCGCAGCGCGCCCTCGTCGGGGGTGTGGGAATGTCCCCCGACCGGCTCGAGCCCCAGGCTCCGGATCTCCCTGGCGACGCGCTCGTAGGCGTAGGCGGTGTGCGTGTTCGGCACCTCGCGCACGGAGCGGACGCCGGCCTCGCGAGCCGCGGCCGCCGTCTCGAGCGTCGCCCTGGGCCAGGTGTGGACGACATCGATCTCGCCCGCGAGGCCGGAGACCGCGCGGGCGACCCGGCGGTCGTGGTAGCGGTACGCTCGGCGGCGCCCGACCGCGCGGTGGGGGATCCGCTTCCCGCCGGCCGTGAGCGTCGTGACCACCTCGCGGGCGCCGACGGGCTCCCGCGCGAGCGCGGTCGTGTAGAGGCGAACGTCGTGCCCGAGGCCGATCAGCTCCCGGACTTGGTTCCAGGCGGTCGTGCCGATCCCGGGCGCGCCGAGCGTGTCCGGGAAGCTGTAGAGAACCCGGAGACCCGTGAAGGCGCTCGCCGTCATCGCTCGTGGCGCCCCTTCACGAGCCCCGCGTAGATCCGCTCGAGCTCGCGCACGCCGTGCTCCCACGTGAGCTGTTCGCGGTTGGAGAGGGTCGCCTCGCGCAATCGGTGGAGAAGGTGGCGGTCCTGGTCGACCAGTCGGACATGCGCCGTGAGCGCCTCGACGTCGCCGGCCCTGTGCACCAGCCCGCTGCGCATGTGCTCACACCGCGCGCCCGCCGCGTCGGAGACGAGCAGGACGCACCCGGACGCCTGCGCTTCGTAGGACACGAGCGCGCTTCCCTCCTCGATGGACGGGAGGACGAGCACGTCGCTCTCGCGCATGAGGGCGCCGATATCCTCGACGAACCCCCTGGTCTCGACGCTCGGGTGATCGAGCCACTTGGACAAGACTCGATCGTAGCCGGGGTAGAACTCGCCGCAGATGGTGAACGTTCCGCGCTGGGCGGCGCCCGATTCCAGCCATGCCGGCAGCGCGTAGTGCAGGCCCTTGCGCGGCTCGCAGCGCCCGACGAACAGCGCCCTCAAGCCGCGGCCGAGGTTCGGCGGCCTGCGCGCAGGTGGCGGGAAGCGCGCCGGATCGAACCCGTAGCTGTGCAGGGCGAGGTGGTCGGGCGGAACGTCGTGCTCCAGAAAGGTCGTCCGCGAGAACTCCGAGGGCACGGCGAGCATGCTGACCGCCTCGTACTCGCGCTCCTCGAGCTCGAGCCCCTTCAGGTCGGGCGTGTGGGAGTGCCCCGGAACGCACTTGAGACCCAGCTGCGCGGTCTCCGAGGAGACGCGCTCGTAGGCGAACGCCGTGTGGGTGTTGGGAACCTCCCGGACCGTGGGGATACCGAGCGAGCGCGCTGCTGCCGCCGTCTGGAGCGTCGCGCGCGGCCAGACGTGGACGACGTCGACGGGCATGCGTAGCTGGTCGAGGGCGCGGGCCACCCGCTGGTCGTGGTACCGGTAGGCGCGGGCGCGACCGAGTGCGCGGTGGGGGACCCGCAACCCGGCCACGGTGAGCGTGGTGATGATGCTCGGGGCCGGCTCACCATCGACCCCGGCCCCGTGATCCACGCTCGTGCAGTAGACCAGCACGTCGTGCCCGCGGCGAGAGAGCCCTTCGGCGTAGTGCCAGGCGGCGGCGCCGATTCCCGGTGCGCACAAGGTGTCGGGGAAGCTGTAGAGGATCCGGAGCGACTCGCCGAGGATCTCCACCTGCTCAGTCTTCCAGGTATCCCAGCGACTGGAGCCGACGCCTGACGGCGGCGACCTCCTCGCTCGTGAGCCGGTGCGGGGCCTGACCGATCGCCGGCGTCTCGCTCGAGACGAGGTCGCGGAGCACGTACACGCTGAACTCGGTGACGGAGTGGAAGCCCGTGCCCTCGATCACCTGGCGGAGGCGCTCGTAGAGCGGGCGGGGGATCTTGAGGGTGACGTCGTCGGCGCGGGACCGGGCCATGGACACTGCGGGAGGAGTGTGCACGGAGTGTAGTCCGCCATCTCCCGCGAAGGACTGGACCGTCTACCCTGGACTTGTTCGGTCGCCCGGTATCGCCTAGGACCCGAGAGAGGAAGGATGCGGTAGATGAAGAGCCGGAGCTGGAGCCAGGCCGTGCGGTCCTTCGTGGACCCGATGACGTATTTCCAGCTGGCCAGGCTCCTGCACTACTACAGCTACTCGCACGTCCGCCCGCGCCGGCACCTGACGCTGGGCGAGGGAGCGACGATCGCCCCGAACGTGTCGCTCCGAAACGGCGAGCGCATTTCCGTGGGGCGGGGCTCGAAGATCGGGGAGCGCGCCTACATCTGGGCCGGCGACGGGCATGCGCGGATCACGATCGGCGAGGACTGCCGCCTGGGGCCCGAGGTCTTCGTGACCGCATCCGACTACGGGCTCTCGCCCGACGCGAAGATCGCCGAGCAGGAGCGAAACGAGCGGGACGTCGTCATCGGCGACGACGTCTGGCTCGGCGCGCGGGTGTTCGTCGCCGCCGGCGTGACGATCGGCGACGGCTCGGTCGTCAGCGCCGGGTCGGTGGTCACGAAGTCGCTGCCGCCGGGGTCGATCGCCGTAGGGAACCCGGCTCGCATCGTCCGCAGGCGTGAGGACTACGCCGCCGGGGGCGCGGAGGAGGCGCAGGCGCCGTCGCCGGACACGGTGGAATCCACCGCGTGACACCGGACGTCTCGATCCTGGTCGTCACATATCGCTGCCGGGACGAGGCGGCGGTCTGTCTCCGCTCGATCGTCGCGACGACCGGCGGCCTGGACGCGGAGGTCGTCGTCCTCGACAACGCCTCCGGAGACGGGACCGCCGAGTTCGTGGCCGCCGAGTTTCCCGCCGTGCGCCTGCTCGCATCGCCCGAGAACCTCGGCTTCGCGCGCGGTGTCAACCGGGCGGCGGAGGAAGCCACGGGCGAGTTCGTCCTCCTGCTCAACCCCGACATGGAGGTGCACGCGGGCGCCGTGGAGAGCCTAGTCCGGTTCGCCCGCGACCATCCCGAGCACGGGATCTACGGCGGACGGACGCTCGACCCGGACGGCTCGGTCAACCCGGGCTCGTGCTGGGGTGCTCCGTCCCTGTGGAGTCTCTTCTGCTTCGCGACGCTCCTCTCGACGGCGTTTAGGCGGAGCCGGGCCTTCGACCCCGAGTCCCTGGGCGGCTGGAAGCGGAACAGCGTGCGCGAGGTGGACATCGTCACCGGCTGCCTCCTCCTCGCCCCGCGCGCCCTCTGGCAGGACCTCGGCGGCTTCGACACCCGCTTCTTCATGTACGGCGAGGACGCCGACCTCTCGTTCCGCGCGCGGGCGCTCGGGTACCGGCCCGCGATCACGCCGGAGGCCGTCGTCACGCACGAGATCGGCGTCTCCTCGGCGACGCGCGAGGACAAGCTCCTCCTGCTCTTCCGCGGGAAGGCGACGCTCCTGCGGAAGCACTGGCGCGGCCTGCGCCTGCGCGCAGGGCTCTTCCTCCTCAAGGCTGGCGTCGGCGCCCGCGCGCTCCTCGCCGTGCTCGGCGGCCGTAGCGAGGGGCGCGCCGGAGCATGGCCGGAGGTGTGGCGCGAGCGCAGGGACTGGCTGCCGGGCTACCCACCGCGCATCGACGCCTCCGAGTCCTCGGCGCCCGCCCCGTCCCGCGAATTCGGCGCCGCATGACGAGCGGGCACCGCTCCTTCCTCGGCCCGCTCAAGTGGGCCTTCGTCATGAACTGGGGCGACCGGGCGTTCTCGTTCGTCTTCGTGATCCTCCTCGCCGCCATCCTCGGCCCCTACGACTTCGGCGTCGTCATGCTCGCGCTCATCTACATCGAGTTCATCCGCCTCTTCCTCGAAGGCGGGGTGCAGACGGCGCTCGTCCAGCGCGAAGACCTGCGTCGCGAGCACCTCGACGCCGCGTTCTGGGTGAACCTCGTCTGGTGTGTCGCGCTGGCCGGTGTCAGCGTCGCGCTCTCGGGTTGGTGGGCCCGTGTCAACGACGTGCCCGAGCTCGCCGACGTCGTCAAGGTCCTTTCCATACTCCTGGTGGCGCAGGGGCTGACGATCGTGCAACTCGGGCTCTTCCAGCGCGAGATGCGCTTCAAGGCGCTCGCCGTCCGGGAGACGAGCGCGGTCGTCGTGGGTGGGGTCATCGGGCTCACGCTCGCGCTTCGGGGTGCCGGAGTCTGGGCGCTCGTCGCGCAGCAGCTCGGCCACGCCGGGACGCAGCTCGTCCTCCTCTGGGGCATGAGCACGTGGCGCCCGAGCCTCCGCTTCTCCTCGGCGAGCGCGCGGCAGCTCGTCAGCTACTCGAGCGGGGTCTTCCTCGCGAACCTGGGAGGCTTCATCAACCGTCGCGCCGACGCCCTGCTCATGGGCCTCTTCTTCGGGCCGACCGTGGTCGGGCTCTACCGCCTCGCCGACCGCTTCGTCGACAACGTCCTCGAGGTGACGATGCGGCCCGTCGGCCACGTCTCGCTGCCGGTCCTCTCCCGCCTGCAGCACGATCGAAGGGGCCTCCGTGACGCCGTCGTGTCCTTCCTTCGGTTGACGCTGATCCTCACCGTTCCCGTGCTGCTCGTCGTGGCGGCGTGCAGCGGGCTCCTCGTGGACGTCATGCCCGCCGAATGGAACGAGGCCGGCGACGTCCTGAAGCTCCTTGCCTTCGTCGGGATCGGGAAGGCGGTCGTCTTCTTCACGGGGCCGCTCCTCTTCGCCGTCGCGAGGCCGCACTTGAGGGCGGCGATGCTCTGGGGACTCGCGGTGCTCTCGGCAGGCTTCGTCGTGCTCGTGGGCTTCCTTCTCGCCGATGCCTCGATTCGCGATCAGGCCGTGGGCATGGCGGCGTCTCGCGCGCTCTACTTCCTCGTCATCGTCATCCCCGTCAACGTCGCCGTTATCTGCTGGATCACCGGCCTCCGGCCTCGCTCCCTCCTGGCCTTGCTCCCGGCCCCGCTGGCGTCAGGGGCGGCCGGGTTCGCCGTGGTGGCCGGGCTCGAGGCCCTGGGCGCCTTCGATCGGCTTCCGGCTGTTGCTGCGCTCGTCGTCGCGGGAGCCGCCGCCTTGCTCGCGGCCGCGGGCGTCCTCCTCGCGCTCGAGCCGCGGGCTCGGGCGCTTCTCGCGCCGCTCGTACGGCGCGCGCCGAGGGGCGAGCCAGAGGCCGTCCCAGCAGCGGTCGCACGCCCGAGCCTGACGACAGAATGGAGCGCCAGAGACCGATGACCGAGATCGCGAACCACGAACGGCCGCGGGTGATTCGTGAGGCTTTGGCGGCGAATGGGCCCTGCGTGATCGGCGCGACCGGCGGCTCGGGGACGCGCGTCGTCGCGCGGATCGTCCGCTCCGGGAGCATGTTCATCGGCGAGAAGCTGAACCGGTACGAGGATGCGGTCGAGCTCGGCTTCTACTCCGACCGCTGGATCGACCGCTACCTCGCCGGCGGCCGCTCGCCGGAGCTCCTCGAACAGATGGCCGCCGACCTCCGCTCGGTTCTCGAGGACCACGTCTCGCCGCTGCCGGAGGACGCCCGGGCCTGGGGCTGGAAGGAGCCGAGGAGCATCTACCTTCAGCGCTTCTGGCACGAGACCATGCCGAGCCTACGCTTCCTCCACTTCGTCCGCGACGGCCGCGACATCGCCTTCTCGGAGAACCAGAACCAGCTCAAGAAGCACGGCGAAGCCGCGCTCGGCGACGAGCTTCGGAGAGCGAAGATGCCCGTGCGCTCGATCGCGCTCTGGAATCGCGTCAACCAGGCGGCCGCCGACTACGGGGAGGAGGCCCTCGGTGCCCGCTACCTGCGTGTCCGCTTCGAGGACCTCTGCGCCGATCCCGTCGAGACCGTGGAGCGGATCTACCGCTTCTTCGGGCTCGAAGGCGACGTCGAGGCGATCGCGCGAGCCGAGGTGCGCCCGCCCGACACGCTGGGCCGGTGGCGACTCCGCCGGAAGGGCGTGGTCGACGAGCTCAACCGGACCGCCGAGTCGACGCTCCGCCGGTTCGAGTACCTCTAGCGCTCGTTCGGCGTCCGGGGGCGCACGACCGAGGGGCCGCTGGAGGTCAGGCGGTCGCGCCACCGGCGCTTGATCGGATCGATCATCTCGGCGCGGGCGAGCAGGCCCCGCACGCCGGTGAACCCCGTGAGCAGCGAGCTCCGCGCGACGTTCGTCAGGCAGCCCTTGGCCGTGGGAGCGAACAGGTGCACGTCCTGCTCGAGTCGGCTCCGCGTCGACAGGCGGCGCTTGTATTCCGCCTCGCCCCAGCCGAAGTCCAGGGTGTCGATGGCCTCGTCGGCGCAGAGGTCCCCGATCAGCCGGAAGAGGACGTAGTTCCCGACCCGGAGATCGGTATAGGCAGGGTCGTAGCCGGGGATTCCGGTGAAGAATGTGCCCCGGTAGGCGTGCCCGTGCCAGAACGAGATCGGCTCGCCGTCGAGGTAGAGGACGTACGCGCGGAACCAGCCCCGGTCCATGAGGAGCCTGACGATTCGCCGGTCGAGCTCGCTCTGGGCGAAGGCGACCCCGAGCGCGTGTTGATACGTCTTCCTCGCCACCGCGGCGAGATCCGTGAAGACGCGGTCACCCTCCGTGGCCCCTCGGAAGATGTGGAGGGAGAGCCGGCCGCCTAAGGTCTTCTCGAGCCGGCGGAGATAGCGCGTCGCGCTCTTGAGCGTACTCGGCGAGAGCGAGCCGAGGAACGCGTCGTACGAGCTCGGGACGGCGAGCTCCCAGTGGCGGGCGGTCGGCGCGCCGTGCTCATGCAAGATGCTCGGCGTTCTCCCGACAGCCCGACGGAGCGGGGAGCCGGTGTCGACGGCACGGAGGCGCAGGACGTCGACCTCGCCGCTCGCGAGGTGGCGGCGAAGCGCGCCGAGCACGACCTGCGCGCCCTCCTCGTCCAGGTCGCCGAGGACGCCGCCGTAGACGACGGTCAGCGCGCGCACCCGCGGCGCGTAGACGGTCCTGTAGCCGATGCGCGTCCGGAGCCGGATGTCCTCGACACGACCGAGGACGAGCGCCGTGATGTCGCCCTGGCGCTCGAGTGCGATGACGTGGGGGCGCAGCGTCTGCGGCTGCCAGTCGAGGATGAGATGGAAGACGTCCGGGTCGGTGGCGAACTGCCGACCCTGGAGCCGCTCCCACGCCTCTCGGAGCGGCTCGAGCTCGTCCAGGCTCCGCGCCACCCGAATGCGCGTGCCGCGCAGTGTCGTGAGGTGTAGTTCCCCCCGCGCCATGGGTTGCCCTCCGCGCAGCTCCGCTCCTACGGTGGCCGAGCGGACCACCGGCGCGACAGATCGTGCGCCCAGGGGCGCCCGATCGCGACGCGGCCAAGGTCTGGGCACTCGGCATTGGCCAGGAACTCCCGACTCAGCCTTCGCCCCGCGAAACGAGGCTCAGTGACGATGGTGACGAAAGGCGACACAGATCTGGATCCGAGATTGGCAGTGCCGCCGCAGGACGCCAGCGTACCACGTGCCGGCGAACCTGCAGCCGATTCGAACCGAACCCCCTACACTTGTCCCTCCCCAGGCGGTCAGGTCGGAACGCACAACGGATGAGCTCCAAGGGCGCGGCACAGCGGATTCCTTGGGCGCGGACGCGCCGTCGGCTCAGGAAGGTGGTCGGGCTGGTCCGGGCCGGCGAATTGCGAACCGTCCTGAGGGCCCTCCGGAAGTGGTTCTTCAGCGATTCCTACTCATATGGGCTCCGGCGCGACCTGACGGTGCCGGTCGAGGTCCGGGAGGCCACGATCCCGGTGACTGTCCGGCCGATCCGGCCGTCCGAGGTCCCGGCTCTCACCGAGATCGATCCCGAGAGGCACGACCGAGCGTCGACCCGGCACCGTTCGGCCTCGGCGCGCCTCCTCGCCTCCGATATCCGAACGTGCTACGTGGCCGTGACCGACGAGGACGTTCCCTGCTACATGCAATACCTCATCTTGGCGAGCGAGAACGACGAGGTCGAGAGGTTCTTCGAGGGCATTTTTCCACGGCTTCGGAAGGACGAGGCGCTTCTCGAAGCCGCGTTCACGCTCGAGGAGTACCGGGGTCTCCGGATCATGCCCTTCGTCATGGACCAGCTGGCGGAGAAGGCGAGGCAGGAGGGAGCCCGCCGGCTCCTCACATTCGTCTCCTCGGAGAACATCCCCGCGCTCAAGGGGTGCAAGCATGCGGGGTTTGTGCCCTACCTGCTCGTCAACCAGCGATTCCGGCTGTTCAGGCGGCGCGTCGTCTTCACGCCGCTTCCCGAGCGGACGCCGTACCCGTTCGACGTGGCGGGCGAACATGCAGCCAAGCCGACGGCCGCCGGCGGCGGGTGACCCGGACGCGTCCGCCAGGGCGCGGCCGGCGCGAATCGCCCTGCCGGGAGCGAAATCGAGCGGTTCCTAGCGGGGTTGCGCGAGCCGTTCGCGGAGGGCGTCGGCCATGAGGCCGAGCGCCTTGCGGGCGGCGTCCTCGTCGGCGAAGGGGGCGAGGAGGCCCTCGATCCGCAGCTGCTGGGCGACGAGGACGCGGCCGCCGCCGACGGGCTCGAGCACGATCTCGTACTCCCAGTCCTCGACGCCCGGCAGGACCCGGTGGTCCTGCCAGCGGAGTTTGCGGCCCTCGCGGACGATGAGCACCTTCGCGTCGAGCGTGCGCGGGCCGTGGCCGGGGAGCGCGACCACGAGCTCGAGGTCAGAGCCCTCGCGGGCCTGCCCCTCCGCCCGGATCAGGAACGGGTTCCACGTGCGGTAGACGGCGAAGTTCGTGATCCCCGCCCAGACGTCGCGCCTCGGTCCCTCTACGGTCACGTCCATGCGCACGACCTTGGCGGGACGGTCGAGCGCGGCGCTCACGCCGAGCGCGGCCAGCGTCAGGATGGCGAGCCCCAGGACGGCGAGGAGTGCGAGGCGCAGCGGACGGGGCATCTCAGCCGCCGCTCCGCGCCGCCCGCAGGCGGACCGCCGCGTGAGAGGCGATCAGCGCCCCGCCTTCTCGTTCAAGCGCGCGCGCCGCCGCCGACGCAGCGTCGCGAGCCCGCCCACCCGCTCGACCGCGCCGCGGGCGAGCCTGTTCGCGCCGAGCGTCGTCGTCCGGGTCAGGTTGAGCGCGAGCGGGCGCAGCCGCGGCTCGACGAGCAGGACATCCTCCTCGAGCCAGCGCTCGTCGCCGAAGTGCCGCTTGTACTCCGCGTCGCCGAAGCCGAAGTCGAGCGTGTTGACCGAGTCGTCGGCCGCGAGGTCCTCGACCGCGCGCATGAGCAGATACGTGCCGGGACGGGCGTCGGCGTGGGCGGGGGCGAACCCGGTGGCCCCGATCCCGAAGACGCCGGCGTACGCGTAGCCGTGCCAGAACGCGGCCGGGGCGTCGTTCAGGTAGAGGACGTAGCCCCGGAACCAGCCGCGGTCCATGGCGAGCTCGGTCAGCGCGCGCTGGACGCGCTCCTCCGAGAAGCCGACGCCGAGGACGTGCTGGTACGTCTCGCGGTGGACGAGGGCGGAGTCGGCGAAAAGGCGGTCGATCTGGTCGCTTCTCCGGAAGATCTCGACTCGGACGGCGTCCCCGTACGTCTGCTCGAGCCGTCTCGAGTACCGGCGCACCGTCTCGCGGCGCCGGCGCGACCGCCGGGCCAGGTAGCCGTCCAACGAGTCCGTGACCTCGGCCCGCCAGTGCGCCATCTGCGCCGAGAAGTGCTCCCGCCGCAGGAAGGGAGCCGCTCCCGTCGCCGCTCGCTGCACCGGCGAGCCGACGCGCAGCATCCGAAACCGGATCACGTCGACCTCTCCGGGCTCGAGCGAGTCCCGGACGGCGTCCATGAGCCCCGGCGCCGACGTCTCGTCGACCCGTCCCATGAGGCCGCCGTAGGTGACGGTCAGCGCGCGGACGGTCGGGCTGACGACCGTCCTGGTGCCGAGCTTCGCCGGCAGGCTGAGGTCCTCGACGCGGCCGCAGGCCAGGGCGAACGGCCCCTGCTCGTCGCCCACGACGACGGCGTGCGGCCGCACGGCGGTCGGGGCGTGGCGCACATAGGTGAGGACGAAGTCGAGGTCGCTCGTGACGAACGGCGACTGGAGGAGCTCCCACGCCGGCCGGAGCTCGAGCACCTCCTCGCGGGAGCGCGCGACCTCGATCGACATCACGCGGGAACCTCCGCACCGGTCGGCCGGGAGGGTCGAGGATCCGGCTTTTCGCGTGGAAGCTCCCGGCAGCGCGCGCCCCAGTCCTGTCGCCGACCGACTGCGGGGTCGGTCTGGCTGCGGGGGCGTTCGTGCATGGTCGAGGAGGCGGCGTCTGGTCGAGGCCCGGGTGGCGCGGCACACGATACGGCGGTGGCTCGCACGGTGCCAGCGGGCGCGGCGGCGTTCGTGTCTCCGAGCCGTGGCGCGGACGCCCAGCCGGCCCAGGAGCAGCTCATCGGCCCGCCCGTCGCAGGGCGGCCTTGGCCCTCCCGGCGCGGGCCCGCGCCAGCCGGGCGAGGCCGGCGGCCCGGTAGCCGAGGAAGCGGTCGTGCTCGAGGCGGCGCGCGTCCTCGTCGGAGAGCTCGAGGCTCGCTGCGGCGGCGTTCTCGGCGAGGTGGGCGGGGGAGGACGTCCCCGGGATGACGAGGACCGCGGGGGAGCGAAGCGCCCACGCCAGTGCGACCTGGCCCGGGGTGGCGTCATGGCGCGCGGCGACGTCCGAGAGGGCGCCGGAGCCCTGCGCGAGGAACCCCTTGGCGAGCGGCGCCCAGGCGAGGAACGCGACGCCGTCGCGCTCGCAGCGCTCGACCACGTCCCGGGAGCTCCTCTCGACGAGGCTGAAGCGGTTCTGGGCGCTGACGATCTCCGCCGTCCTCCGCGCCTGCTCGAGCTGCTCGGCGTCGACGTTGCAGACGCCGATGTGGCGGATCGCGCCCTCGCGTTGTAGCTCGGCGAGCGCGCCGACGGACTCCTCCACCGGGACAGCGGGATCGACGAGGTGGAGCTGGTAGAGCTCGATCCGGTCGAGACCGAGCCGTCGCAGGCTCGCCTCGCAGGCGGCGCGGAGGGACTGCGGGCGGCAGTCGGCCTCCCACTCGTGGGGACCGTGGCGCCGGAATCCGCCCTTCGTCGCCACGAGGAGGCCGTTGTAGGGATGCAGCGCCTCGCGAAGAAGCCGCTCGGCCGTCCCGGGCCCGTAGGAGTCGGCGGTGTCGAAGAGCTCGATGCCGAGCTCGGCGGCTCGGCGGAGGAGCGCCCTGGCGGCGCCGCGGTCGGGTGGATCTCCCCACGTGCCCCGGCCGGTCAGCGCCATCGTCCCGAGCCCGAGACGGCGGACGACGCGGTCTCCGACCGCATGCGTCCCCGGCAGGGTCGACGCCGGCACCTAGTCCCGGCTCGGGTCGAGCCGCCGGCGCCAGGCCCGTCGGACGGCCCGTTGCCGTCCGCTGCGAGCGAGCACGGCCCGCCCGAGCGCCGCCGTCCCGAGCACGGCGCTGTCGACGGCGTGGACGGCCAGCGGCCTCGGCCGGGCCGCGAAGACGGCGACATCCTCCTCCAGCATGCTCGTGTCGCCGAAGCTGCGCTTGTAGTCGGCGTCGCCGAACCCGAAATCGAGTGTGTGGACGGTGGGGTCGGCGCAGAGGCGCTCGACGAGCTCGATCAGGAGGTACGTCCCCGGCCGGTGCTCGGCGAGCGCCGGATCGTACCCGGTCGCGGTCGTCGAGAAGACCCCGCGGTAGGCGTTCCCGTGCCAGAACGCAGTCGGCTCGCCGCCGAGGTAGAGCACGGCACCGAGGAACCAGCCACGGTCCATGGCGAGGCCCGTCAGCTCACGGGTCAGGGCGGTGTCCGAGAAGCCGACCCCGACGGCGCGCTGGTACGTGCGCCTCTGAATGCGCTCGGAGTGGGCAAAGAGCGTGTCGAGCTCGTCCCGACCCTCGAAGGCACGGACCTCGACCTCGCCCGGGAACGCTTCCTCGAGGCGGCGCTGGTACCGGCGCACGTTGCGTCTCCGCTCCTTCGACCGGCCCGCCAGGAACTCGTCGAGCGAGTCCGGGATGCCGCATCGCCAGTGGGGGCGCGGGCGGTCGAAGCGACGCCGGAGCCAGGGGCTCGCGGCGGCGCGGGCCGCGGCGTGCAGGGGCGAGCCGACCGTCAGCATCCGCAGCCGAAGCAGCTCGATCCCCTCGGGCGCGAGCGACCTCCGGGCACCGCCGAGGACGACGGCCGGAGCGGACGGGTCCCGGCCAAGGAAGCCGCCGTACGCGACGGTCAGCATCCGGACCCGAGGACTCACGGCGAGGTAGCCGAGTCGGGCCGGCAGGGCGCGCTCCTCGATGCGTGCGACGACGATGGAGACGGGCTCACCGTCCTGCTCGAGGACGAGGACGTGCGGGCGGACGACGCCGGGGTCGGTCCGAACGAGGGTGAGGAAGACGTCGATGTCGCTCGTAAAGTGGCTCTCCTGAAGCCGCGCCCAGGCCGGCCGCAGCGCCTCCACCTCCTCGGGGCTCCGGGCGACGCGGAGGACCGATCCGCCCATCTGCGCCTGCGGGCTCATCGGAAGCCGCCCTCGGGCTGACCGTGGGTCGGAGGCGGGAAGAGGGCGTACCGTAGGGCGCTGGCGCCGAGGGCCCACTCGGCGACGACGAGCCGGGGGAGGTACTGCCGGAAGCGTCGTCGGAGCTCCGGCTGGGTCTCGAGCCGCCGGTAGATGACGGGCAGTCGGAGGAGGGCGAAGTGGTGGAGGGGGACGCGCGCGAAGAAGCCGCGGACGCGGCCCTCGTCGACGACGCGGCGCGTGCGGACGATCCCGTACGCCATGCGGCGCTGCTGGCGCCGGAGGTCCCGCCACGTCTCGCGGTCGTGGTCGTGGCGGGCGTGGAAGCGCGGGTCGAAGACGAGCTCGTAGCCGGCCGCCTTCGCGTCCGCGGAGAAGACGCCGTCCTCGCCGCCGTAGCTCTCGTCCCAGCGGAAGGGCACCTCCCGGGGCACGGCGACGCAGTAGGAGGAGAGGAACGCCACGCGGCGCGGCTCGCCGAGCGGGAGGTAGGGCGTCTCGCCCTGGAGGTGTGCCACCCACCCCCACGCCGTCCGGCTGTCGAACGTGCGCGCGCAGCCGATGAGCGCGTGCGGGAACTCCTCGAGCGCCCGGGCGAGCCCGGCGCCGAACCCGGCCGCGGGGACGACGTCCGAGTCGAGGAAGAGGACGACCTGCCTCGTCGCCGCGTCCCAGCCCGCGTTCCGGGCGCCGCCGGCGAAGCGCGGCGGGTCTGTGCGGACGACGCGGGCCCCTGCTGCCGCGGCGACCGCGCCGGTGCGGTCGGAGGAGCCGTCGTCGACGACGACGATCTCGGCCGGGGCGGGCTCCTGGCTCCGCAGGGCCTCGACCACACGGCCGACCGTCCGCTCGGCGTCGAACGCGGGAATGACGACGGAGACGTCGAGGTCAGCGGCCATTGCCGACGACGCGGAGCCGGAGGGCGAGCGAGTCCGCGAGGAACTTCGCGGCCCAGTTCGGGTACTGGAGCGGAGCGTACCGGCCGTAGAGCGGGAAGGAGCCGGGCACGGCCCCGTCCGTCTCCCGCCACCGACCGCGCACCTGCAGCTCCGCCGCCTGCTCGACGGCCAGCAGGCCCGTCCGCAGGAGCGTCGCGTCGCCGGTCTCCTGACAGAGGCGCAGCCACACGCCGCCGTTCTGCGCGAGCCCCGTGACGCAGACGGAGCGGGACCGCGGCGTCCAGTCCCGGTCGTACGTGGCCGGCAGGCGCCCGAAGCGCCGGTAGATCCCGGCGAGAGCGTGCGCCGTCCTCAGGGCCGCCTCCGTATAGCGCTCGTCCCCGAGGAGAGAGCCGCTTTCCAGGAGGCCCCGCGCCGTGTATGCGAGGCCGTGGCTGTTCGGGAGCGTGCCGGGCCGGAATACGCACCACTCGAACCACCCGTTCGGCTGCTGGACGGAGAGCACCCAGTCGAGGTGGCGGACGGCCGCTTCGCGGAAGCGCTCGTCGCCGGTCGCCCGCGCGAGTCGGACGAGCGCCCAGGCGACCCGTGCGTCGTAGGCGTGCGGGATGCCGTGGTGCTCGTGCTGCCCCTGCCATGTGCCGTCGGGGCTCTGCGCTTCCTCGAGCCAGCGGCCGGCCCGGACGGCCGCCTCGAGGAATTGCCCGTTCCCGAGCTCGTCGTGGAGATCGAGCCAGCCGAAGATGACCATGCCGGTGTTGAAGGCGATCGAGCGCGCAGCCGGCGAGCGGAGCGTGCCCTCCATCACGCCACCGTCGGGATTCTGCACCTCGACCTCCCACTCGCCCAGCTCGCGGGCACGCTCGACGAGCGACGGGTCGCCGCTCCGGACCGCGTGGTCGAGGAGCGTGCCGATGACGTACCCGGTCGTCTCGGGGAACGCGGGCAGCCAGCCGTGGACGAGCGAGAAGCCCTTGGACGACCCCCGGCGGCACGTGACGTCGTGCGTCAGGCAGAGCCAGTCGATCGCGGCCTGGAGGGCCCCGTCGGGGACGCCCCCGCCGCCGCGCGGCGGCCGAACGGCGGCGCGGACGGTGTCGTCCACGGCCAGCACGGGCAACGCAAGCGTGCGTCGCAGGAGGTCCGCGGGCACGGTCGCTACCCCTTGCGGCGGGTGACCAGCTCGCGGGCGAGGAGTCCGACGAAGCGGGCGTTCGTGCGCAGGTAGCGCGGTCCCAGCCGCCTCGGCTCCTGCACGAAGCGGTAGAACCACTCGAGCCCGTGCCGCTGCATGAAGTCGGGGGCTCGCCTGGTGTGGCCGGCGACGACGTCGATCGATCCGCCCACGCCCATGGAGAAGGGCACGCCCAGCTCGGCGGCATGCTCGGCGAGCCAGTACTCCTTGCGCGGCGAGCTCATGGCGACGAGCAGGATATGCGGCCTGGCGGCGCGCACGGTCTGGCAGACCGCCGCGCTCTCCTCGTCGGCGAAGTACCCGTGGTGCGAGCCGGCGACGGGCAGGCGCGGGTAGCGCTCGCGCAGCCTGGCGACCGCCGTCTGGAGGACGTCCTCCCGGGCGCCGAGGACGAACACGCGGTAGCCGCGCTCCTCCGCGAGCCCGAGCAGCCGGAACATGAGGTCGATGCCGGCCACTCGCTCGGGCAGTCGGTCGCCCAGTAGGCGGGACGCCCACACGACCGGCTGGCCGTCGACGCTGACGACGTCGCAGCTTCCGATGATGTCTCGCAGCCGTTCGTCGTCGCGGGTCGCGACGATCTTGGCCACGTTGACGGCGACGTGCTGGGCGGGGCCGCCCGACTCGATGATCTGGTCGCAGCGGGCCACCGTCTCGTCCATGTCGAGCCGGTCGATCTCGACGCCCAGGAGCCGGGCCCGGTCCGGAGCCGGGAGGTCGGCGAGGGGCAGGGGAACTCGCCGGTCGCCGTCACGCCGAAGTCGCGATCGGCTCGACCGACCCGAACGTCCTGCCGATCACGTCCGCGACGCGCTCGGCGGCGTGCCCGTCCCAGAGGGGGATGGCGAACGGCGCCGGCGGCTGGCGAGACGGTCGGAGCGAGGCGATCGCGGCCGGGTCGTCCCCGATCAAGGTGTTGGTGCCCTGGCTGATGGTGATCGGGCGCTCCGTGCTCAGGCGCAGCGTGTAACACGGGACGCCCAGTGCGGCCGCCTCCTCCTGGAGGCCGCCCGAGTCGGTGACGATCATCCCGGCGCCCGACTCGAGCGAGAGGAAGTCGAGGTAACCGAGGGGCTCGAGGCAGGTCACGCCCGCCCGCTCGAGTCGCTCCAGGCCGTCGCCGGCGGCGAGCCGCGCCCGCGTCCGCGGGTGGACCGGGAAGAGCACGCGCGTGTGTCGCGCGAGGGCGGCGAGCCCGTCGACGAGGGCGCGCAGCCGCTCCCTGTCGTCGACGTTCGCGGGGCGGTGGAGCGTGACGAGCGCATAGTCCCCCTCGTCGGCTCCGTATGCCGCCCAGGCCCGTCGCGTGCGGGCCTCGCCCTCGAGGCGCCGGAGCGTGTCGATCATGGTGTTGCCGACGTAGTGGATCTTGCGCTCCGGGATGCCCTCGGCGACGAGGTTCTCGTTCGCGTCGGGGCTGTGCGTGAAGAGCAGTTCGGACACGCGGTCGGTCAGCACCCGGTTCTGCTCCTCCGGCATCGACCAGTCGCGCGCGCGCAGGCCCGACTCGACGTGCGCCACCGGCACGCCCAGCTTCGCGGCGGCCAGCGAGCAGGCGAGGGTCGCGTTGACGTCGCCGCTCACGACGACCAGGTCGGGCTGCTCCTCCAGGAGAACCCGCTCGAACGCGATCAGCGTGAAGCCGGTCTGCTCCCCGTGGGAGCCCGAGCCGATCCCGAGGAACCGGTCGGGCTTCGGGAAGCCGAGGTCGTCGAGGATCTCGGCCGACAGGCGCTCGTCGTAGTGCTGGCCCGTGTGCACCACGAGCTGGCGGAAGAGGCCGAGCCGCCCGACCGCCTCGATGACGGGTGCCATCTTGACGAAGTTGGGCCGGGCCCCGACTGCGAAGACAACCGTGGACATGAGAGGCGTTCCGGGCTACGCGTGCTCGAGAGCGGGACGCCTCGCTAGCCGTCGCTCGCACGGTAGAGGGCGGGGATCGTGCGGAGGACCAACTTCATGTCGTTCAGGAGCGACCAGGTGGTCACGTAGACGTAATCGAGGCGCACCATCTCCTCGAAGCCGATGTCGTCGCGGCCGAGCACCTGCCAGAGACCCGTCATTCCGGGCTTCAGGTTGAGCCGCTGGCGGCGCCAGTCGACGACGTGCATGTCCTCCTCGAGGATGAGCGGGCGCGGGCCGACAAGGCTCATATCGCCCTTGAGGATGTTCAAGAGCTGCGGCAGCTCGTCGATCGAGAAGCGGCGCAGCCACTTCCCGCAGCGGGTGACCCGCGGGTCGTGGGGGATCTTGAACATGCGCGGGTCGCCCTCCACGTGCTTGTTCATGGCGGCGTACTCAGCCTTCCGCCGGTCGGCGTCCGCGGTCATCGTCCGGAACTTGAGGATCTCGAACGTCTGCTCGCCCGAGCCCATCCGGAGCTGGCGGAAGAAGACGGGCCCGCGCGAGTCGACCTTGATCCAGACGGCGACCGCGAGGAAGAGCGGTGAGAGCAAGACGAGGCCTGCGAGCGAGAACGTGAGGTCCATCACGCGCTTCATCGCGCGCGAGGAGCGCGAGAGCCGCAGTGCCGGCAGGCCGATGAGCGGAAGGCCTTCGGCGGTGTGGATGCCGACGTTCGTCCCGATCACCTCGAAGAAGCGGGGCACGAGGTCGATCTGGATGTCGAGGTCCTTGAGGGAGCGGATCAGGTCGAGCATCTCCTCGTGCGAGTCGTTGGAGAAGGCGACGATCACGCGCTCGACGTCGAGGATCTGAACCATCTGGGGCAGCTGTGCGAGGCCGCCCAGCAGGGCGATGTCCGTCAGGCCCTGCGTCCGCTGCTTCGGCTGATCGTCGATGAAGCCGACGAGGTTGAGCCCGTACTCCGGGTGCTGCCTGAGCTTTTTCGCCACGAGCTGTCCGACGTCGCCGGCGCCGACGATGATCGTGTTCTGCACGTAGGCGAGGTGCCTGCGGGCGACGCCGCGGGCGATCGCGCGGCCGGCGGTGATCGCGACGATCGCGAAGAGCCAGAAGCCGAGCAGGCGGGCGAAGCCGGGATCCACGCGGTGCGTGACCGCCGCGAAGGCGAACAGGAGCCAGCTGCCGACCGTGACCAGGTGGAGCACGCCGACGAGGTCGTCGGCGGTGGAATGGTCGGTGCGCTCCTCGTCGTAGTCGTAGAGGCCGTAGAGCTTGGCCACGATCACCCACGCAGGCAGGCTGACGAGGAAGACGATCAGCTCGATCTGCGAGTCGACCGCGTCGGAGCGGGCGGCCTGGTCGAAGATCAGCGTCGCGGCGAGGAACGCGAGGGTGAGTCCGACGAGGTCGGCGAGCACCAGCATCCGGCGGACGAGCCACCCACGGCGCATCCGCACGGCGCTCGCGCGCCGGCGCTCGAGGATCTGCAGCGTTCTGTTGTCGAGAGACCCGGGGACGTCCGTCTTCGTCCCCTCGTCCACGTACGGGTCGATCGAGCTCATCTAGTTCGAACCCCCCCGAGGGCTTTCCCAACAGCCCGTTCTTGCCGCATCCACCACTCCCCTACGTCGTTCGGCTCGAAGCCAGTGCCCGTTTCTCCCGGACGAACCCTGGCTTCTCCGAAGCTAGCTACCGGTATTTATGCCAGCAATGAACGAATGGAGGGCCCGAACCTGCCGTTTCTTCCAGAACGCTGGACTTTCGGCTAGGGAGGCGGGACGGTCAGCCGGCGGCCGCGCCCGCCGCGATCAGGGCGATCGGGACGAGGAGGACGGCGACCGTGAAGAGGGCGAGGCGGCGCCGAGCCAGCCGAGGCCGAGGGTCGAGAGGGCGTTCTGGACGAGCGCGCTCCCGGCCTGGAGGAGGCCGAGGACCTCGGCGCCGGACTTCATCAGCTGGAGCGCGCCGACGACGAGGAACAGCCCGGCCGCGAGCGCGGCGGCGCGGCCCGGGGCCCGAGCCCACCGGGCATGCCTCACGGGTTGCTCGACTCGTGTAGAGATAGCGGTCACCCTTCTCCACCCCGAGGCACTCCGCGAAGAGTGTCAACCGATGCCCCGCACTCGTGACCAGGCGGACGCTCGCGCCGCAGCCGTCCGGGCCGGTCTCGACCGGCTCCTCGAGCGCGCGGACGCACGCTCGCTCGTCTTCCACCGCCTCGAGCCGCTCGCCGCCGAGCGTCTGCGCCGGCTCGGCCGTCCGGTTCCCGAGGAGCTCGTGGAGGTCGAGCGGCTCGGGGCGGCCTTCGCGCTGGCGGCGTCCGCCCACCTGGCCCGCGCCCGGGCGGCGGTGGACGGGCCGCTCCTCCTCGTCAAGGGCCCTGAGATCGCGGCGCTCTATCCCGAGCCGACCCTCAGGATCTCCCGCGACCTCGACTTCGTCGTCCCGAACCCGGACGCGGCGCAGGAGCGGCTGCTGGCCGCCGGCTTCGCCCAAGTCGGCGACCCCGGCCTCTACCGAAGAGCGGCCCACCTGGTGCCGCTCGCGTGGCCGGGCCTTCCCGTCGAGCTCGAGGTGCACGCCCGTCCCCACTGGCCGACCTGGCTCGAGGCTCCCGCCTGCGCCGACCTCGAGGAGGGTGCCGTCCCCTCGGCGTCCGGCGTCGCGGGCCTGCTGGCGCCGGCGGCGCCCAAGCACGTCGTCGTCGTCGCGGTGCACGCGTGGACGCACGGGCCGCTCGAGCGACTCCGCGACCTGCTCGACGTCGCCCTCCTCTCGGCCGAGGCCGACCGGGCCGAGGCCGACGGGGTCGCCCGGGCGTGGGGCGTCGGCAAGCTCTGGGGGACGACAGCCGCGATCGCCGACTCGCTCTTCCTCGGCGAGCCGCCGCCCCGGGCCCTTCGCGGCTGGGCGAAGAACCTGCGCGAAGCCCGCGAGCGCACGGTGCTCGAGCAGCACACGGCGCGCTGGCGCTGCTGGTTCGACGCCTTCCCGCCCCGCCTCGCCGCTCGTGCCACGCTCGACGAGCTGCGCCAGGACGTGACCCCGGAGCCCGGCGAGGCCTGGGGCAGCAAGCTGCACCGCTCGCGCCGAGCGCTGCGAAACGCACTCGTGCGCCGCTCCCAGCACGATCGCGAGGGCGGCGACTAGGACCGCCGGCCGAAGCGGGCGAGCTCCCGATGCGAGCCGCGGCCGGGTGGGGGGCCGACGTCCGTCCCGCCGAGCTCGACCCAGGCGTGGGCTTCCTGGTCGGTCGGCGTCTCCGGCAGGCCGATCACGAGCTCCGGCTCGTCGCCCTGGTCCCGGAGGAGCCGGTAGAGGACGACCGCGCTGACGAGGCAGCGGGGCTGGCGGGAGCCGAGCCGGAGGCTCCGGTCGACGGCGCGCGAGAGCCGGGCGGCGGAGTGCCGCGGCCGCCGGCCGCCGGCCGCGGCCAGGCTGGCGACGTACGTGGGCAGCTGCTGGCGGCGGAGGGCGACGACAACGCGCGGGTAGAGCGACCAGATCCGGAGCGTGAGCCCGGTCTTGGCGGCGAAGGAGAGCGGCGTCTCAGACACCTGCGAGGACGAGGTCGACGTGGTCGCCGAGCTCCGCCAGGTCGAGCCGCCGTCGCAGGCGGAACGCAGGGACGGCGGCGCCGAGGTCGGCGACGCCCGCGAACGAGCGGCTGACGTCCTCCTCGGTCGGCAGCCGGAAGCTGAGAGCCCACAGGTCGCGGATCGCCTCCGGCGGGTCGACGGGCTCGAGCGCGGTCGTCTCGACACCCTCGTCGAGGAAGACGACCGCGCGGAGCGGGACGGGCTCGCAGTCGCCGGGCTCCTCGAGGGCGAAGTGGACACGGTCCTCGTCCGCGCCCAGGCGGCGGGCGCGCGGGAGCTCTGGCGGCGCCGCGGCGCCGGGCCGGATCCGCAGCATCGCCGGCCCCGGGACGACCTCGGTCGGCGTACCCGGCCGCACGCACGAGGTGTCCTCGCTGAGGACGCGGTGCCCCGCCCGGTGGAAGGCGGCCGCGAGCGTCGTCTTCCCGAAAGTCCGGGGCGCGGCGATCAGCACCGCGCCACCGTCGGCCTCGACGGCCGCGGCGTGCAGCGGCAGGTCCCCACGCTCGCGGAAGCAGAGCAGTGCGGGGATGCCCCAGAGCCGCTCCTCGGTGCGCAGGCCGCCGTCCGCCGGGGCGGCGATGCGGCCCTCGCGCGGCTCGACCGAGAACCAGCCGGCCCCGCCGATGCGCAGCCGAAAGCCGCGACCGTCGGAGTGCAGCTCGGCCTCGAGCGGGAGCTCGGGCGTCGCGCGCCACTCCAGGAGGGGCCGATCCCCGGGGCCCGGCCCCTCGGGGCCGGGGGTGACGACCTCGAGGGGGTCGCCGGGCCCCTCGCGCAGGTAGGCGAAGGGGAGCTTCGAGCGGACGGCGAAGCCGTAGCAGGCACCCTGCTCGCTCATGCCCAGAGCTCCAGGAAGGCGTGCGCGCGCGCAAGGTCGTAGGCCCAGAGGAGCTCCACGACGCCGAGGTCGCGCGCCTCGACGCGCCGTGCGAGCTCTGCGTAGTCGACTCCCCCGATCCGCAGCTCGGAGTCGAGTGCCAGGCGGCGGATGCCCTCGTAGTCGGCAGTGCGGAGCGCGAAGTCGTTGAAGAACGTCTTGTCGGTGCGATCGAGCAGCTCGTCGGGGAGGCGGCCCCTCACGCTCTCGCGCAGCAGGCTCTTCGGGAGCGCGTTCGGGAACTTGACCTCGGCCGGCAGTGAGAGTGCGAACTCCCAGAGGTCGACGTCCACGAGCGGACGGCGGACGTGGACGCCGCAGGCCGCTGCGCAGAGCGCGTCCGCGTCGAAGGAGTACGCGCCCACGCCGACGAGCGGCGCGAGCTGGTGCTCGAGCCAGCGGCGGTGGGCGGGGCGTGCAAGGTCGGGGCGCGGCCCCGGCGACCCGGCGACGTCCCGATCGACCCACGGCGGCAGCTGGCGGAAGTCCTCGCGCCCGCGCAGCCGTCGGTAGGCGAGGGCGAGCCGCGGCGAGACGAGCGAGGGGCCGGCGCGCTTGACGACCCGCCGCCAGGAGGCGCCGCGGGCGTGCTGGTCGCGCGCCCAGGCGGCCGCGGCCCCGACGCGGCCGTGGAGGACGAGGTGGCCGATCAGGTGCTGGCCGAACGTGAACACCCACTCGGCCATCTCCCCGGTGAGGACGTTGCGCGCCCCCAGCTCGCGCGCGAGCCTGTAGTTCTCGGCCAGCTCCGGGATCGACATCGTGTCCACCGGGCCGTCCAGGAGGTCGCCCCAGAGCGCCGCGTCGTCGAGCGGGCGGGAGGTGGGCGTGTAGGCATGCAGGCGGAGGCCGAGCTGTTCGGTGACGAGCTCGATCCAGCGCGACTCGTCCACCCCGGGATCCTCGGGGTAGACGGACGAGATCGCCAGCAGCGGCTCGCCCGTGTGCTCGCGGGTGAGCGGGGCGGCGAAGGCGGCGATCGTCGGCGAGTCGATGCCTCCGCTCAGCGAGACGGCGTCGGCGCCGGTCAGTGAGCGCGCGACCGCCTGCTCGACCAGCTCGGCCAGGCGCTCCTGCGCCTCCTCGAGACCGAGCCGGGCCGTCTCCAGCAACGGCTCGGGATCCCAGTAGCGGTGGAACGAGGCCGGGCCCGCCGGCCCGAGTACCGCGGTCGAGGCGCGCGGGAAGCGGTCGATTCCGCGGAGCATCGTCCGGCGTGGGTCGAAGCGGCCGAAGAACATCGCCTCCACCGACTCGACGTCCGGCTCCCGTCGCAGCCCGGCTCCGGCCGCCACCTGCTTGCCCTCCGTCGCCGCGACGAAGCCGCCGCGGTCCTCGCGGTGGAAGAGCGGCGCGAGCCCGAGGTGGTCGCGGAAGACGACGAGCTCCGTGCCGTCGGTCCACGCTCCGGCGAAGACGCCGCGCAGGCGCGCCGGCGCCTCCGTGCCCCAGGCGGTGACGGCGGCGAGCAGGGTCTCCGCGGGGTCGTCCGCGTCCGGCCTCCCGAGCGCGGCGGCCACCTCCGCGCGGTTGTCGATCGTCCCGGTGAGGGCGGCGATGCGCCCGTCCGCCGCGGCGACCCACGCGTCGCGGACGTCGGGCTCGTTGGTGACGCCGATGCCGACGGCCCCGCTCGCGACGACCTCGAGCTCCTCGCCGCGATGCGGCGCCGCGCGGAGCGCGCGCTCGACCCCCGCGGGCTCGGCGGGCCCGGCGGCGGTGCGGACGGCGACGATCGAGCCCACGGCCGGCGGCTCAGCCTGCGATCAGGTCGCGCTCGCGCAGGTCGGCGAGGAAGCGCTCGATCTCACCGTCGAGGTCGTCGGGAGCGTCGTCGAGCTGCTCGCGAAGCTCGGCGACGAGCGCGTGGAAGCCGCGCGTGCCGTCGATCAGGTCCCAGATCAGCGAGCCGGTCTCGTTGAGGCCGTGGTAGGCGCCGGAATCGAGGTGGAGCAGGACGCCGCCGCCCTCGCCGGCGAGCTCCCGGTAGACGACCTGCGGATTCCTGCGGATGGCGTCGCCGCCCACCTAGTAGAGCCCCAGCGTGCCGCGGCTCCGCTCGCGCCTGAGCGCGGCCCTGAACGCGAGCCCCCCGCCGACGAGGGAGAGCACGGCGAGCGGGACGAGGATGGCGACGGCGCGCCCGACGCCCTCCCAGCCGGTGCCGCCGAGGAGGGGCTCCCGCATCCCGTTCACCGCGATCGTGATCGGGTTCAGCTCGGCCAGCGAGGCAACCCAGCCCGGAAGGACATCCAGCGGGTAGTAGGCGCCCGAGAAGAGCACGAGCACGGTCGTCCCCAGGCCGACGATTCCGGAGCCACGCCGGAACGTCATCGTCGCCCCGGCGCTCGCGACCCCCAGACCCCAGACGAAGGGAATGAAGACGACGAGCACGACGAGCGCGGGGAGCAGACCGCTCGCGTAGAAGTCCAGCCCGAAGGCGAGCGCGATCGCGACGAGGAAGACGGCGGTCCGGACCGGGATGTAGATGAGGTCGTAGACGACCGACCCGAGCTGGACGGTCGCGGGGCTCGTCGGGGTCATGAGCAGCGACTCGAGCGTGCCGGCGAACTGCTCCTGCTGGATGCCGACGGCGACGCGGCCGAGCGCGAGCGTCATGAACGCGGAGATCGCGATCCCGACCGCGACGAACTCCATGTAGGTGGTCGGCTGGCCGCCGAAGCTCGGGAGCTTCGAGGGGTCGACCATCAGGCCGACGAAGTAGAACATGAAGGCCTGGAGGACGAGCCCGAGCCAGTCGCCGATGAACGGCAGCCGGTAGCTCCAGGCGACGAGGAAGTCTCGCCGCACGAATGCGGGCAGCTTGCGGAGCTCGCCGGCAAGCTCCGTCACTCGTCCGTCCCCGCCAGGTTGAGGTAGGCGTTCTCGATCTCGGAGACCTCCTCGCGGCAGCCGAGCACGTCCACTCCCCCCGCCGTCAGGGCCGCGAGCACCTCGCCGAGCACCACGCCCTCGGCGAGGTGGAGGAGGAAGTCGTCGCGGTCACCGTCGGCCGCGGCGGCGATCGTCCCGCCGTCCCCGACCCGCTCCCGCAGGACGGGCACGAGCTCGCCCCCGTCGGCGCGCCCGTTCCGCAGGCGGAGCACGTACCGCCTGGGCACGGCGAGCGCGATCAGCTGGGAGACGGTCCCCTGGAAGGCCGCCTGACCCTCGCGCAGGAGGGTGACAGCGTCGGCGAAGCCGCGGATCTCCTCGATTCGCTGCGTCGCCCAGATCACGGCCGCACCGTCGTCGGCGAGGGTGCGGACGAGGGCGCGGATCCGGGCGGCGGCCTCGGGGTCGAGATCATGCGTCGCCTCGTCGATGAGGAGGACGCCCGGACGGGTGAGGAGCGCGCGGGCGATCGAGAGGCGCTTCTGCATCCCGTGCGAGTAGAAGGCCGAGCGCAGGCGCGCCGCGTCGGTGAGGCCGACGAGCTCGAGCACCTCCCAGGCGCGCGCGGTCGCCGCCTTCTTCGACATGCCCTGGAGGCGGCCGAAGAAGAGCAGGTTCTCGAGCCCGGAGATGCGGAGGTAGAGCGACCGGTCGCCCGACGGAACCAGCCCCATCTGCGCCCGGAGGTCGCGCGGGCACTCCCACGTGTTCACGCCGAGGACGAGCGCCTTCCCCGCGTCAGGCTTGACGAGTCCCGTGAGGACCCGCACGAGCGTCGTCTTGCCGGCGCCGTTCGGCCCGAGGAGCGCCTCGATCCGTCCGGGGCCGACCGCGAGCGAGACGTCGTCGAGCGCGACGCGTGGCCCGAAGCTCCGGCGAACGCCGACAGCCTCGACGACCGGCCGGTTCCGGGCGCTTTCGTTGTGGGGGACGGGCGGCCCGCCGCTCAGCGGCGCGGGTCTAGGACGGGCAGGAGTACTCGCAGAACTTGTCGAGGTGGCAGATGCGCCAGTCTCCCTGCTTGTTCTGGTGCGGGTTGGCGTCCGGGGTGCAGACGGTCGTCGGAATCTGCGCACGTGCAAAAGTGTGCGCGCTGATCGACCCGTAGTCCACTACCGCCGGCCTTGTGTAGCTCCTCTTCATGGCTCCCTGACCCTTCCCGTCGATAACGTGCGAAGACCCTGCCAGGGCCTTCGGATGACATAATGCGCCTTTTTGGCCAGTTCCGCAACTGTTCTTCCGGTCGGGTTCCGCAAATTGCGGGGAGTTAGCGTCCTCGCGACCGGAGCGCGCCCGCGAGGGCGAAGCCGGCGAAGGCGCGGGTGACGAGCCGCGTCTCGCGCGGCCGGGCCAGCTGGGCGGCCGCGAGGCCACCCGCAGCCCAGAGCGAGACGCAGTGCGAGCAGGTGAGGAGCTCGCCCATCGCCCTCCGCGGGCCCGCGCCGGCGGGCTGGACGGCGGCCGGGCCCTCCGCGAAGGGGCGGCGGAGAAAGACCGTCACCCGGTCTTCGGCGACGATCCTCCCGATCGCGCCGGCCGCCAGCCCCAGCGCCAGCAGGTCGATCGCCGAGGTCGGCTCGGACAGGCGCCCGCGTCCGGCCCGCGCGGCCGCGAGGAGCCCGGCCCAGAAGAGCGCCGACAGCGCGGCGTAGGGAAGCTCCGGGCTCCGGCCGTCCGCCACTAGACGTCGACGACGAGGCCGTCGTGGGCCACGGGAACGCCGTCGGGCGGCGCAAGCTCGATCGGGCGGTGCGTGAGGAGCACGGGCCCGTCGGCGGCGGCGAGCGCCTCCTCGGCGGAGAGGTGGCCGCGGGGGAGGGCGTCGTTCTCCCCGGTCCGGAGCGTCGCCTCGCAGAGGAAGAGGTCGGCCCCGCGGGCCAGGTCGGCGAGCTCGTCGGAGGGTGCAGAGTCGCCCGAGTAGGCGAGGGTCGACCCTCCGTGCGCGATCCGGAAGCCGTGCGACCCCAGGTCGTAATGCGGGAGGCTGCACGCCTGCACCTCGAAGCCGGCGGTGTGGAACGGAACGCCCGGCTCGAACTCGCGGAGCTCGAACGCCTCCTCGAACATCGCGTCGTTCCCCCAGTGCGAGGCGAACTCGTGCAGCTGCCCGCTGCCGCCCGGCGGGAGCCAGAGCCTGCAGTCGATCCGGTGCTCCTGGGGGCCGTAGGCGTTGAGCCACGCCCAGGGCACGAGGTCGCCCCAGTGGTCGAGATGGAAGTGGGTGATCGCGATCGAGCCCGGCTGCAGCCCGAGCTGGCGCAGCTGTGCCAGGACGCCCGGCCCGCAGTCGAGGAGGAGCGAGCCCTCCGCCTCGAGCAGGTACCCGGATTGGGCGCTCCCGGGGTTCGGCCAGGCGGGGGAGGAGCCGATGACGGTCAGGCGCACCTCCATATACTGGCGCACCATGGCCAGGAAGATCCGGGTCGTGATCGCAAAGCCGGGGCTCGATGGTCACGACAGGGGGGCGAAGATCATCGCGCGGGCGCTGCGGGACGCCGGCATGGAGGTGATCTACACGGGCCTCCACCAGACCCCGGAGCAGATCGTCGAGACCGCCGTCCAGGAGGACGCCGACGCAGTCGGCATCTCCATCCTCTCCGGCGCGCACATGACGCTCGTGCCGCGCATCCTCGCCGGGCTGAGGGAGAACGGCGTCGAGGACGTTCTCGTCGTCGTCGGCGGCACGATCCCGCGCGAGGACGTCGTCGCGCTCAAGGAGCAGGGCGTCGCCGAGATCTTCACGCCGGGCGCCCCGGTCGGCGAGATCGTCGACTTCCTGCAGGCGAACGTCCCGGTGGAGACGTGATCTCCGTCGAGCGCGAGGGCGGGGCCGCGATCGTCACGGTCGACCGGCCCGACGCGATGAACGCGCTCGACCTCGAGCACGCCGAGACCCTGCGGGACACGCTGGCGGCGCTCGCCGCCGACGACTCCGCCCGCGTCGTCGTCCTCACGGGCGCCGGCGAGAAAGCCTTCATCGCCGGCGCGGACATCAAGTACATGCAGAGCCTCGGCGTCCTCGAGGCCCGTCGCTGGGGCGAGCTCGGGCACGCCTGCGGCGCGCTCCTCGAGGCCATGCCGAAGCCGACGATCGCGGCGGTCAACGGCTTCGCACTCGGCGGCGGCTGCGAGCTCGCGCTCGCCTGCGACATCAGGTTCGCGTCCGCGAGCGCGAAGCTGGGCCAGCCCGAGATCAACCTCGGCATCCTCCCGGGCTGGGGCGGATCCGTCCGCCTGGCGCGGACGACGACGCTCGGCTTCGCCAAGGAGCTGATCCTCACCGGCCGTCCCGTCGGAGCCGAAGAGGCGCTCACGCGCGGGCTCGTCAATGCGGTCTTCGAGCCGGGCGAGCTCCGCGAGAAGACGCTCGAGCTTTGCCGCGCGCTCGCTGCGAAGAGCCCCGTCGCCCTCGCGTACGCGAAGGAGGCCGTCAACCTCTCGCTGCAGGGCCCGCACCGCAGCAACCTCGAGGCGGAGGCCCGCCTCTTCGCCATGCTCTTCGCGAGCGAGGACCAGAAGGAAGGGATGGCCGCCTTCGCCGAGAAGCGACCGCCCGAGTTCCGTGGCAGGTAGGCTGAAAGCCTGAGCGGGAGCCTCTGAGCGGAGGCTGAGAGGAGGCCGCGAGGCCTCGACCGCCACCACCTGATCTGGGTCATGCCAGCGAAGGGAGCCATGGTGACTTCACAGGATCCACTCGTCATCGCCGGGCGCGCGTTCGGCTCGCGCCTTCTCGCCGGCACGGGCAGGTACGAGACGTTCGGGACGATGCGGGACGCGCTGCTCGCATCCGGCTCGGAGATCGTGACCGTCGCCGTCCGCCGCATCGACTTCGACGCCCGCGACGAGGACATCACGACCTTCCTGCCCGAGCACGTGCTCGTGCTGCCCAACACGTCGGGTTGCGAGACGGCCGACGAGGCCGTCCGAAGCGCCCGCCTCGCTCGAGCGGGCGGGCTGCCGGACTGGGTCAAGCTCGAGGTCATCCCCGATCCGCGCTACCTGCTGCCCGACCCGGTCGAGACGCTCCGCGCGGCGGCGACGCTCGTGGAGGACGGCTTCACGGTACTTCCGTACGTCCTGCCCGACCCGGTGCTCCAGCGGAAGCTGGAGGAGGTCGGCTGCGCGACGGTGATGCCGCTCGCGGCGCCGATCGGCACCGGCCGCGGGCTCAAGCTCCGCGACGCCATCGGGATCATGGTCGAGCAGGCCGAGGTGCCGCTCGTCGTCGACGCCGGGCTCGGCTCCCCCTCGCACGCGGCCGACGCGATGGAGATGGGCGCCGACGCCGTGCTCGTGAACAGCGCGATCGCGCGCGCGGGCGACCCGGTGCGGATGGCCCGCGCGTTCGCGCTCGCGGTCGAGGCGGGGCGGGCCGCCTTTCGGGCGGGGATCATGGGCGAGAGCGGCGAGGCCGTCGCGTCGAGCCCGCTCACGGGCTCGGTGCGCGAGTCGTGAGCGCGAGCGTCAGCGTGAACGGCCGCGACCAGGAGGTCGCGGAGGGGGAGACCGTCGCCGCCCTGCTCGAGCGGCTCGGGCTCGGCGGGCGCTTCGCGCTCGTCGAGCGCAACGGCGAGCCCGTCGAGCGGGAGCGCTACCAGGAGGTGCGGCTCGAGCATGGCGACCGTCTCGTCGTCGCCCGTCCGGTCGCCGGCGGCTGAGCGGTCGCGGCTCTACCTGATCACGGGCGCGCGGCCGGACCTGCCCGCCTTTCTGGAGGCGGCCGTCCGGGGCGGCGTCGACCTCGTCCAAGTCCGCGAGAAGGGCCTCGGCGACCACGAGCTCCTGCGGGTCCTCGAGGAGGCGCGGGAGGCGACCCGCCGGCTGGGCGTGCCGCTGGTCGTGAACGACCGCCTCGACCTCGCCGTCCTCGTCGGCGCCGACCTCGTCCACGTCGGTCAGGACGACCTCCCCGTCTCGGCGGCGCGCCGCTTCGGCCTGCCCGTCGGCCTCTCCACGCACTCGCCGGAGCAGCTCGCCGCCGCCGAGGCCGCCTACGTCGGCGTCGGGCCGGTCTTCGCCACCCCGACCAAGGCGGGCAGGCCGCCGGCGGGGCTCGCCTACGTCCGCCACGCGGCCGCCGCCGCCCGCGTCCCGTGGTTCGCCATCGGCGGGATCGACCGCACCAACGTCGGCGAGGTGGTGGCTGCGGGCGCCGAGCGGATCGCCGTCGTCCGCGCCATCGGCGACGCCGCGGATCCCGAGCGGGCAGCCGGCGAGCTCCGCGCCGCCCTTCCCTAGCCGTCTACCGCTTCAGCTGGAGGATGTTGCGGATCGTGACCAGCCCCGGCATGCCGCGGGCGGCCTCCCGGGTCTCGTCGAAGTCGCCCGTCCAGACGATCACGCGGTCGCCGACGATGAAGTCCTCGATGACCGTGGGCTCCGAGGTCGTGCCGACGGAGCGCCTGAGGACCGCCTCGGCCGGGATCGAGAGGGTCACGTCCCGCGCCGGCTTCGACGTCGTCCCGTTCGAGAGGCGCAGCTTGCCGACCTTGATGCGGATGCGCTGCGGGTCGCGGTCGAGGAACGTCTTCACGACCTTGCCGTGGACGCGGAAGCGCATCGTGTCGAAGTCGCCGCCGCCCGGCCGCCCGTAGAGCTGCCGGTAGGCTCGGCGCAGGTGCCTGTACGGCGAGACGGCCCGCCCGTCCTTCGGATGCGCCTCGAAGTGGAGGTGGGAGGCGATCCCGTTGGCGTCGCCCGAGTCGCCGACGAAGCCGAGCAGCTCCCCGGCCTGCACCTGCTGGCTGGCCTGGAGCCCGGGCGCATAGGCGATGCCGTTGCGGCACCCGCCCCGGTTGTCGTTTCCGAGCGTCCGGTCGTTGTTCAGGTGGATGTACAGGTACGTCGTTCCGCTCTTGCCGTACAGGTAGAGCATGCAGCCCGCGTTTCTCGACTTCGTGTACTTGACGACCCGACCGCGCTCGACTGCCACGACCGGCGACCGCTTCTTTGCGAGGAGGTCGTTCCCCTGGTGGCGGCCGCCCGGGCGCGGGGCGCCGAAGTCGTTGTAGTACGTCGTCTGGGCGACGACCGGGAAGATCAGCCGCGGGATGGCGGCGCCGGCGGTCCCCGCGATGGCCCACGTGGCGAGGAGGACGAGAAGGGCTGCGGCTGTCGTCCGGTGGCGGCTCATGTGAGCGGTCCTACGTTCCGGTGCGGCGCCTGGAAGGCGCGGAGACTAGCAGAGCTTTCGGCACGAACTTGTAAAGACTTGAGCGCTTGCCGGCCCGATAGGATCGCGCCGGGTGAAGCTCGCCGTCTGCGTCAAGGAAGTCCCGGAGGCATCCGCCCGCACGCGGATCGACCCGGGCACCCTCCGCCTCGACCGGAGCGGCGCCGCGGCGCTGAACCCGTTCGACGCGCACGCGCTCGAGGAGGCCTTGCGGATCAGGGAAGCCGACGGTGAGGGCGAGGTCGTCGCGATCATGGTGGCTCCCGCGCGGGCGGCCGAGTCGCTCCGCAAGGCGCTCGCGATCGGCGCCGACCGCGCCGTGCACGTCGCGGACGACGCGCTCGCCGGCTCCGACCTCGTGGCCACGGCGCGCGCCCTCGGGAAGGCGCGTCGAGCGCGAGGCAGCCGGACCTCGTCTTCCTCGGCCAGCAGGGCGGCGACTCGGACGGGGCCGTCCTCTGGTCGGCGCTCGCCGACCTGCTGCGGCTGCCCGTCGTCTCGCAGGTTGCGAGCCTCGAGCTCGACGGGGGCACGCTCACGGCCAAGCGCCAGACCGAGTACGGCTACGACGTGATCGAGGCGCCGCTGCCGGCCGTCGTCGCCGTGTCCGACGCGATCAACGAGCCGCGCTACCCGTCGCTCAAGGGGATCATGGGCGCGAAGAAGAAGCCGTTCGAGACGGTTGACGCCGCCGCGCTCGGGCTCGCCCCCGACGAGGTCGGCGAGGCCGGGTCGCTGACGGCCGTCCTCGCGCTCGCCGACCCGCCCGCGCGCGGCGACCGCGTCCGCATCGACGACGACGGCTCGGCCGCCGAGAAGCTCGTCGAGTACCTGGTGGAGAGGAAGCTCATCCAGTGAGCACGCTCGTCTTCCTCGAAGACCACGAGGGCGAGCTGGTCAAGGGCTCGCTCGGCGTCCTCGCCAAGGCGGCCGCAGCTCGGGGGCGACGTGGCCGCCGTCGTCGCGGGCTCCGGCGTGAAGGAGCTCGCGGCGCAGGCCGGCCGCTTCGGCGCCGGCACGGTCTTCGTCGCGGACGACGCCGCGCTCGCGGCGCCGCTGCCGCAGCCGCGTGTCGACGTGCTCGCGTCGCTCGTGCGCGACCGCGGCTTCGACACCGTCCTCTTCGGCGCCTCCGTCCTCTCGGCCGACATCGCCGCCGGCCTGGCCGCCCGCCTGGGCGCCGGCCTCAACTGGGATCTCGTCGACCTCGAGCTCCGTGACGGGGAGCTCGTCGGCACGCGTCCTGCGCTGCAGGACTCCGTGTACGCCGACGTCGGCTGGACGGGCGCGCCGCGCCTCGCGCTCGTCCGCTCGGGCACCTTCGAGCCGGTGGAGACCGGCGGCGAGGCGGCGGTCGAGGAGGTCGCCGTCGCGCTCGAGGACTTCTCGACTCGTGCGGTCGATGGTCGAGCGGGCCCACGCGGAGAGCGAGGGCCCGTCGATCGAGGACGCCGACGTGATCGTCGCCGGCGGCCGCGGCCTCGGCGAGCCCGAGAAGTTCGCGCTCGCTCGAGGAGCTCGCGACGGCGCTCGGCGGCGCGGTCGCCGCGACGCGGGCCGTCGTCGACGCCGGCTGGTATCCGTACGCCACGCAGGTCGGGCAGACGGGCAAGACCGTGGCGCCGAAGCTCTACCTCGCCTGCGGCATCTCCGGCGCGATCCAGCACAAGGTGGGCATGCAGGGCTCGGGCACCATCGTCGCCATCAACAAGGACCCGAACGCGCCGATCTTCGAGTACGCGGACGTCGGCGTCGTCGGCGACCTCCATGCGGTCGTCCCGAAGCTGACCGAGCTCGTGAGGGAGCGCTCGTGAGCGCCCTCCCGGCCGACTTCCCGCCGCCCTTCGACTGGCGCGACCACGTCGCCGAGCCGAGCGACCCGCCGGACGAGCGCATCGACGTCGGCGTGCTCGTCGTCGGCGCCGGGCCGGCCGGGCTCGCCGCCGCCGTCCGGGTCGGCCAGCTCCTCGAGGAGCGGCCGGAGGTGCGCGAGCACCTCGGCGACGTGCCGGTCGCGGTCGTCGAGAAGGGCCGCTCGCCCGGCGCGCACCTGCTCTCCGGCTCGGTCATCAACCCGCGGGCGCTGCGCGAGCTCTTCCCCGGGATGGCCACGGCGGACATGCCGTTCCGGGCGCCCGTGATCCGGGAGGGCGTCTACTTCCTCACCGGGAAGCGCCACCTGCGCGTGCCGGCGCCGCCGACGATGTGGAACCACAACCACTACGTCGCCTCGCTCTCGGAGATCGGCCGCTGGCTCGCCGGGAAGGCCGAGGAGCTGGGGGTCACCCTCGTCCCCGAGACGAGCGCGCGGACGCTCCTCGTGACCGGCGGGCGCGCCGTCGGCGTCCGCACCGGCGACCGCGGTCGCGGCAAGGACGGCGAGGAGCTCCCGAACTTCGAGCCCGGCTCGGACATCCGCGCGCGTGTGACGATCCTGGCCGAGGGAACGCAGGGCCACCTCGCCGGCATCGCCTCGGAGCGCTTCGGCCTCGCCTCCCGGCCGCAGGTCTACGCCCTCGGCGTGAAGGAGGTCTGGGAGGTCCCGCGGCCGCTGAACCGCGTCATCCACACGATGGGCTGGCCGCTCCGGGCCGGCAAGCGCCACCGCGAGTTCGGGGGCAGCTTCATCTACCCGCTGGGCGAGGACCAGATCGCGATCGGCATGGTGGTCGGCCTCGACTACACGGACGCGACGCTCTCGGTACACGACCTGCTGCAGGAGCTGAAGACGCATCCGTTCGTCAGCGGCCTGCTCGAGGGCGGGAGCCGCGTGGCCTGGGGCGCGAAGACGATCCCGGAGGGCGGCTTCCAGGCGCTCCCCGACCGGCTCTCCTTCCCGGGCGGGATGCTCGTGGGCGACTCGGCGGGCTTCGTCAACGTCCCCGCGCTCAAGGGCGTCCACTACGCGATGAAGTCCGGAATCCTCGCGGCCGAGGCCGCCGTCGACGCGGTCGGACCGGGAGGCACGGCCTGGGCCCCGGGCGCCCTCGACGGCTACGACGGCTCGGTGCGCTCGAGCTACATCTGGAGCGACCTGCACCGCGTCCGCAACATGCGGCCCGCGTTCAAGCACGGCTTCTACCGGGGGGCCCTGATCGCGGGACTCTCACTGAACACGCTCGGCAAGCTGCCGCCGGGCACGAGCAGCCTCGAGCGCGACGCCGACGTGCCCGTGACGGACGGCGGCCGCGCCAAGGCCTACCCGGCGCCCGACGGAAAGCTCGTCTTCGACAAGCTCTCGAGCGTGTATCTCTCCGGCAACCGGACGCGCGACGACGCGCCGAGCCACGTCCGCGTCGACACGAAGGTGCGCCGCGAGGTGGCCGAGGCCTGGGTGCACATGTGCCCGGCGCAGGTGTACGGGGTCGCGGGCGAGGCGAGCCCTGCGGGCAACGTCGTCGACGTCGAGGTGACCGCCTCGAACTGCGTCCAGTGCGGCGCCATCTCGGCGAAGGGCGGGCGGCTGACGCCGCCCGAGGGTGGGGACGGCCCCGAATACACCCAGATGTAGACGCCGCCGCGGCCGTCATCCGCGGTCGGCTGCCGCGGACGCCGCTCCTCTCCTCCGAGACCCTCGGCCGCGCCTTCGGCGGCCGCGCGTTCCTGAAGGCGGAGCTCCTCCAGCGCACGGGCAGCTTCAAGCCCCGCGGCGTCCTCACGAAGCTCGCCTCGCTGGGCGCGGACGAGCGGCAGCGCGGGGTCATCGCCGCGTCGGCCGGCAACCACGCCGGCGCGCTCGCCTACGCGAGCGCGCTCGAGGGGATCGACTGTCTGGTCGTCATGTGGCAGGGAGCGAGCGAGCTGAAGCGCGCGGCCGCGATCGGCTACGGCGCCTCCGTCGACCAGCAGGCGACGGGCCCGACCGAGGTCTTCGAGCGGCTGCGCGAGCTGCAGGAGGCGACCGGCCGCGCACTCGTCCACCCGTTCGACGACCCACTCGTGGTCGCCGGGCAGGGCACGGTCGGCCGCGAGATCGGGGAGGAGCTTCCGGACGTCGAGGTCGTCGTCGTCCCGGTCGGCGGCGGCGGTCTCGTCTCCGGGATCGCGGCCGCCTTGCCGGGCCGGCGCGTCGTCGCCGTCGAGCCCGAGGGCTCCCGCGCCTTCCACGACGGCCTGGCCGCCGGCCGGCCCGTCCCCGTGACGCCGCGCTCCGTCGCCGACGGCCTCAACGCCCCCTTCGCGGGCGAGCTGCCGCTCGCGCTCGGCCGCGAGCTCGGGATCGAGCCGGTGCTCGTCACCGAGGAGGAGATCGGTGAGGGCTTTCGCTTCCTCTACCAGCGCGCGAAGCTCGCCGTGGAGCCGGCGGGAGCGGCCGGCGTCGCCGCGCTTCTCGCGGGAAAGGTCGAGGGCGTCGAGGGCGCCACCGTCGCCGTGGTCGTCTCCGGGGGCAACGTGGCCGGGGAAACGGCCTCTGGTATCCTCAAGCTCGTTCCGCCCCCGGCCGATCATGAAGACCGACATCCATCCTGACTACGTCCTGGCGACCGTCACGTGCTCCTGCGGGAACACGTTCCAGACCCGCTCAACGAAGGCCGAGCTCCATGTCGAGATCTGCTCAGAGTGCCATCCCTTCTACACCGGGAAGCAGAAGCTCGTGGACACGGGCGGCCGGGTCGAGCGGTTCCAGCGCCGCCTCGAGAAGGCCGGCGCGCGCAAGGACGACGCGCAGTAGAGGCCTAGGTCGGCCGTGAGCGCGCCCATCGGCGGCCAGGCTGTCCTCGAAGGCGTGATGATGCGCGGCCCGTCCGCCTGGTCGGTGGCCGTCCGCAAGCCGGACGGCGCGATCGCGGAGGTCAACCGGCCGATCTCGTCGTTCCTGCTCAGGCACCGGTGGGCGAGGATCCCGATCGTGCGGGGCGTCTTCGCCCTCGGCGAGTCGCTCGCCATCGGCTTCCGGGCGCTCGCCATCTCCGCGAACTACGCGGCGCAGGAGGAGGGTGAGGAGGGCGAGGACGTCCAGACCGAGCTCTCGCGCGGGCAACTGCTCTTCGCCTTCGGCATCGCGATCGGCTTCGCGCTCCTCCTCTTCAAGGTCTCGCCCGCGCTGATCACGAACTGGCTCCCGATCGACTCGACCGGCTGGTTCGTGGTCGTCGAAGGGCTCATCCGCGTGACGATCTTCGTGCTCTATCTCGTGATCGTCGGTCTCATGCCCGACCTCAAGCGCGTGTTCCAGTACCACGCCGCCGAGCACAAGGCGATCAACGCCTACGAGGCGGGCGACCCGCTCGAGCCGGAGGCGGTGCAGCGCCACAGTCTCATCCACGTCCGCTGCGGCACGGCGTTCCTGCTCTACGTGATGGTGATCGCCATCTTCGTCTTCGCGTTCGTCGGCCAGCCCGGCTGGTTCTGGCTGATCGTGTCGAGGATCCTGCTCCTGCCGGTGATCGCCGGGATCGCCTACGAGGTGATCCGCTTCGCGGGCAAGCATCCGACGAACCCGATCCTGCGCACCATCCTCGCGCCGGGCCTCTGGCTCCAGCGCCTGACGACCCGCGCTCCTTCGCTCGACCAGATCGAGGTCTCGATCCGCGCGCTCCACGAAGTGCTTCGCCTCGAGGGCCGACTGACCCCCGAGGAGCGCAAGGTCGAGGTCATGGCCTAGGGAACGCGGCCCCGCCGGGGCTATCCTGACGCGGTCATGGCCCGGATCGAGAGCCTCGTCGACGAGCTCGACCGCTCTTACGCGGAGGCGCAGGAGCGGATGAACGACCCTGCCCTCTACGCCGACCGGAACGCCGCGGCCGAGGCCGGGCGGCGGCTGAAGGAGCTCGAGGGGCCCCACAAGCTCGCGCAGGAGTGGCGGGCCGCGCACGAGGACGCGGAGGCGGCGCGCTCCGACCCCGATCTCCACGAGCTCGTCCCGGAGCTCGTGGAGCGGCTCGAGGCACTCGAGGAGGAGTTGAAGCTCGCGCTCGTGGAGCGCGACCCCAACGACGCGAAGGACGTCGTCGTCGAGATCCGCCAGGGCGCGGGCGGTGACGAGGCGGCCCTCTGGGCCGGCGACGTCTTCCGCATGCTCACGCGCTACGCGGAGCGTCGCGGCTTCAAGTGGGAGGTGCTCGGCTCCGGCCCCAACGACGGCGGCGGCTTCAAGGACGTCACCTTCGCGATCAAGGGGGACGGCGCCTACTCCGTCTTCAAGTACGAGGGCGGCACCCACCGCGTGCAGCGCGTCCCGGAAACGGAGTCCCAGGGGCGGATCCACACCTCGACTGCGACGGTCGCCGTCATGCCGGAGGCCGAGGAGGTCGACGTCGAGCTCGACCAGAACGACCTCAAGATCGACGTCTACCGTTCGACCGGGCCGGGGGGCCAGTCGGTGAACACGACGGACTCGGCGGTGCGGATCACGCACGTGCCGACCGGGATCGTCGTCGCGATGCAGGACGAGAAGTCGCAGCTCCAGAACAAGCAGAAGGCCATGCGCGTCCTCCGAGCGCGGCTGCTCGAGGCCGAGGTCCGCCGCCAGCAGGAGGAGGTCTCGGCCCAGCGGCGCTCGCAGATCGGGAGCGGCGACCGCGCGGAGAAGATCCGCACCTACAACTACCCGGAGAACCGGGTCACCGACCACCGCATCAAGCTGACCTTGCACCGGCTCGACGCCATCCTCGACGGCGACCTCGAGGAGCTCACCGAGGCGCTGACGGCGGAGGGCCGCCGCCGCGCGCTCGAGACGGCCGCGGCGTGAGCCCCCTCGACGCGGTGCACGAGGCCGCGGCCGAGCTCGAGGTGGCGGGCGTGCCCTCCCCCCGCATCGACGCGGAGCTGCTCGTCGCGGGCGTGCTCGGCATCTCGCGCACGGAGCTCTACGCGTCCGACCGCGCGCTCGCGGCGGAGGAGCTGGCGCGGCTCGGGGCGCTCGTCGAGCGGCGACGCGAGCGGGAGCCGCTCGCGTACGTGCTCGGCGAGTGGGGCTTCCGCCGGCTCGTCCTGACCGTGGACCGGCGCGCGCTCGTGCCGCGGCCGGAGACCGAGGTCGTCGTCGAGCGCTGCCTCGCCCACCTCCGCGGGCTCGAGTCGCCACGCGTGGTGGACGTCGGCACCGGCTCGGGCGCGATCGCGCTCGCCCTCGCGGACGAGCACCAGGGCGCGCGGGTCGTCGCCGTCGACTGCTCGGAGGGCGCGCTCGCGCTCGCGGCGGAGAACCTCGCGCGGACGGGCCTCGCCGACCGGGTGGAGCTCCTGGCCGGCGACCTCCTCGACGGCCTCGAGGGCCCATTCGACCTCGTCGTCTCGAACCCGCCCTACGTGCCCGTCGACGAGTACGGCTCGCTCCAGCCGGAGATCCGGTTCCACGAGCCGTTCGAGGCCGTCGTCGGCGAGGGCGTCTGGGAGCGGATCGCCCACGACGCCCGCGCCGTGCTCGTCAGCGGCGGCGCACTCGTCCTCGAGTGCGCCGACGGCCAGGCCGCCGAGGTAGCCGAGGGCCTGGCGGCCCTCGGCTACGCGGACGTCCGCCGCACCCCAGACTTGGCCGGGCGCGACCGGGCCGTCGAGGGGCGCCGTCCCTGACAGCCATGCCCAGGGGTCAGACCCTTGGGCATGGCCGGAGAAGTCACGACCCTGTGGACACGCTCCCCGGGCACCTGCATGGCACGGAGTGCGACTATGCACACGTGGCGAAGACGGACGTGGCCGGGGACATGTCTAGGGGTCTGACCCCTGAACGTGGCCGGAGGGGACGGCCCTGAGCGGCGGCGGCGACCCCCTCGCCGCGCTCCGGGCGGGGCAGCTCGTCCTCCTGCCGACGGACACCGTCTACGGGCTCTGCGTCGACGCCTACCACGAGCGCCACAGCCGACGCCTCTTCGCCGCGAAGGAGCGGCCGGCGACGCTGCCGGTGGCCCTGCTCGCGGCCGACCTGGACACGATCCTGGACGCCGTCCCCGAAGCGCGCGGCCGTGGGGCCGTCGTCGCCCGGGCGCTCCTCCCGGGCCCGTACACGCTGATCCTCCCCAACCCCGCGCGCCGCTTCCGCTGGCTTGCCGGGGCCCGCCCGGAGACGATTGGCGTCCGCGTGCCCGACCTGCCGGCCCCCGCCCTCGAGGCCGTCGCACGGTTCGGCGCCGTCGCAGCCACGAGCGCCAACCGCCACGGAGAGCCCGATCCCCCGCGCGTCGCCGACGTCCCCGCGGAGATCCTCGAGCGCTGCGGCGCCGTCGTCGACGCCGGCGAGTTGCCCGGGACGCCCTCCACGGTCGTCGACCTCACCGGCCCGGAGCCGTCCGTCCTGCGGGAGGGCGCGGTCCCGGGCGGGGACGCGCTCGCGCGCGCCCGCGAGGCGCTCTCCGTAGGACCCGGGGGCTAGACTCAACGCCGTGGAGCCGACCTCGACACGGCCCAAGGCGCTCGTCACCGGCGGCGCCGGCTTCATCGGCTCTCACCTCTGCGAGGCGCTGCTGAACGAAGGCTGGGAGGTCTACGCTCTGGACGACCTCTCGACCGGCTCGCTCGAGAACGTCGCGCACCTGCGCGAGCGCTGGGACTTCCACCTGATCGTCGACTCGGTGCTCTCGCCGACGGTCGTGAACGAGCTCGTCTACAAGTGCGACGTCGTCTACCACCTCGCGGCCGCCGTGGGCGTCCGCCTGATCGTCGAGCAGCCGGTGCACACGCTCCTGACCAACGTTCGCGGCACCGAGGTCGTGCTCGAGCACGCGCACCGCTTCGGCAAGCGCGTCCTCCTCGCCTCCACGTCGGAGGTCTACGGCGACCACCGCGAGCAGACGCCGCTGCCCGAGGACGCGCGGCGGGTGTACGGGCCTACGACCACGCGCCGCTGGGCCTACGCCGACTCGAAAGCGATGGACGAGCTGCTCGCGCTCGCCTACCACCAGGAGCGTGGCCTCGACTGCGTGATCGCGAGGCTCTTCAACACCGTCGGCCCGCGCCAGAGCGGCCAGTACGGGATGGTGATCCCGCGCTTCGTCGAGCGCGCGCTCACCGGCGGGCAGCTCGAGATCCACGGCGACGGCACGCAGACGCGCTGCTTCTGCCACGTCGCGGACACCGTGCGGGCGCTCTCGTCCCTGATGGAGAGCCCGCTCACGAGCGGCGAGATCTACAACGTCGGCTCGCAGCAGTCGATCTCGATCGTCGACCTCGCCCGCCGCGTGGTCGAGATGACCCGGTCGGAGTCCGAGCTCCTCTACGTCCCGTACGAGGAGGTCTACGGGCTCGGCATCGAGGACATGTACCACCGCGTCCCGGCGACCGAGAAGATCGCCGCTGCGGTCGGCTGGCGGGCGACGCTCGACCTCGACGTCGTCCTCGCCGACGTGATCAAGCACGTGCGGACGGCGGCCCGAGCCGGACTCGACCACCCTCAGGAGGAGGCGCGCCCGGGCGCGAGCGCCGCCTCTGCGGCGCGGAGCGCGAGGGAGTAGGCGACGGACGCCGCCGCCAAGGCAGGCCGACCAGCCCCGCGGCGGCCGGGATTCGCCGCCCTCCCCACGGCCCGGAGCCGCTCGCCCGTCCAGACCGGGGAAGTAAAGTGGCGGTGATGGCGGTGGCGGTCGAGACCCTCGAGGAGCTGCGGCGGGCGGCGCTCGCCGAGGTCGACCCCGACCTCGTCGAGCTGATCGGACAGGAGCTGGAGCGTCAGCGCGGCACGATCGAGCTGATCGCCTCCGAGAACTTCACCTGGCCGTCGGTCTTCGAGGCGGTCGGGAGCGTGCCGACGAACAAGTACGCCGAGGGCTACCCCGGCCGCCGCTACTACGGCGGCTGCGAGGTCGTCGACGAGATCGAGCAGCTGGCGATCGACCGAGCGAAGGCGCTCTTCGGCGCCGAGCACGCGAACGTCCAGCCCCACGCGGGCGCTCAGACGAACATGGCCGTCTACTTCAGCTGCCTGGAGCCCGGGGACACGATCCTCGCCATGCGGCTCGACCACGGCGGCCACCTGACCCACGGGCTCAAGGTCAACTTCTCCGGGAAGCTCTACGACGTCGCCGGCTACGGCGTCGACCGCGAGACGGGCCTGATCGACTTCGACGAGGTTCGGCGCCTGGCGCGCGAGCACCGTCCGAAGCTGATCGTCTGCGGCGCGCTCCGCCTACCCGCGCACGATCGAGGCCGAGCGCTTCCGCGAGATCGCCGACGAGGTGGGCGCGCTGCTCCTCTGCGACATGGCCCACATCGCCGGACTGGTCGCGGCGGGGCTCCATCCCGAATCCCGTCCGGCACTGCGACTTCGTCACCTCGACGAGCCACAAGACGCTCGCCGGTCCCCGCGCCGGGTTCGTCCTCTGCAGGGCAGAGCACGCCGCCGCCGTCGACAAGGCGGTCTTCCCGGGGATGCAGGGGGGGCCGCTCCTGCACGTGATCGCCGCCAAGGCGACCTGCTTCAAGATCGCCGGCACCGAGGCGTTCCGCGCCTATCAGACCCAGATCCGGCGCGAACGCCGACGCGCTCGGCGCGTCGCTGCTGGCCGGCGGCTTCGACCTCCTCACGGGCGGCACGGACACGCACCTTCTGCAGGTCGACCTGCGCCGGAGCGAGTGGACCGGCCGCGCCGCCGAGGAACGGCTCGACGAGGTCCGGATCACCGCAAACCGCAACACGGTGCCCTTCGACGAGCGGCCGCCGATGGAGGCCTCGGGCATCCGGCTCGGCACGCCTGCGGTCACCATGCGCGGGTTCGACGAGGACGACCTGCGCGAGGTAGGTGAGATCATCGGCGGGGCCCTTCGGGGCGAGGAGCTGGACGCGCTCCGCGCGCGGAGCGCCGCCCTCTGCGAACGGCGCCCGCTCTACCCGGGCTACCGGGGCTACTCGGAGTACGGGGCGTGACGGTCGCGACGGGGCGCGTCACGGTCGTCGACCATCCGCTGGCGCAGCACAAGCTCGGCCTCCTCCGCGACGAGGAGACGCCGACCCAGTTCTTCCGGCAGCTCGTCAACGAGCTCGCGGTCCTCCTCACCTACGAGGTGACGAAGGACCTGCCCGTCGAGCAGGTGGAGATCTCGACACCGCTCGAGCGGATGACCGTCCCGCGGATCTCGGGGAAGAAGGTCGCGGTCGTCCCCATCCTGCGCGCCGGGATCGGGATGCTCGACGGAGTCCTCTCGCTCCTGACGGCGGCCCGGGTCGGGTTCATCGGCCTCTACCGGGACGAGCAGACGCTCCAGCCGGTCGAGTACTACGTCAAGCTGCCGGCCGACGTCGCCGACCGCGACGTCATCCTCCTCGACCCGATGCTCGCCACCGGGAACTCCACGGCGGCCGCCGTCGAGATCCTCAAGAACGCGGGCGCGTCGTCGGTGCGGATGATCGCGCTCCTCGCGGCTCCCGAGGGCCTCGAGCGGGTGCAGGCGGCGCATCCCGACGTCCACGTCGTCGTCGCGGCGATCGACCGCGCGCTCGACGGGCGCGGCTACATCGTCCCCGGGCTCGGCGACGCAGGCGACCGCCTCTACGGGACGAAGTAGAGAGTTGCGGTAGTCCGCCGTGTGGAACATCTTCACCGCGCACCTGGACGTTCTCTGGGGCTTCTTCGTCGCGTTCGCGGTGGTGGTCGTGCTCACGCCCGCGGTCGGCCGAGTTGCCCGGGTCCTCGGGGTCGTCGACGAGCCGGGCGAGGTGCGGCGCATGCACCTGCGCGCCGTCCCGCGGCTCGGCGGGCTCGCGATCTTCCTCGGGATCTTCATCCCCGGCCTCGCGTTCCTCGACCTCTCCGGCGCCTACCGCGGCATCCTGCTCGGCGCCGCCGTCGCGACCGCGGTCGGCATGGCGGACGACTTCCGAGGCCTCCCGTGGACCCTGAAGCTGGCCGGCCAGGGCGTCGCGGCCGGGATCGCCGTCCACTTCGGCGTCTACATCGACCGCTTCAGCCTCCCGATCCTCGGCGTCCACGAGCTGCCCTACTGGTTCTCGGTGCTCGTCACCGTCGTCTGGATCGTCGGGATGATGAACGTGATCAACCTGCTCGACGGCATGGACGGGCTGGCCGCCGGGATCAGCGCGATCGCGGGCGCGACCTTCGCGATTCTGGCCCTCGAGCTGGGCCGGCCCGAAGCCGCCGTCCTCTCGGCGATCGTCGCGGGCGCGTGCCTCGGCTTCCTGCGCCACAACTTCTACCCCGCGCGGATCTTCATGGGCGACTCCGGCTCGCACCTGCTCGGGTTCATCCTCGCCACCGTGGCGATCCAGGGCGCGCTGAAGACCGCGGCCACCGTCGCGCTCATCTTCCCGCTGATCGTCTTGGCGGTGCCCATCCTGGACACGTCCTTCGTGATCGCCAAGCGCCTCAAGTACGGGCGGCCGGTGACGGAGCCGACGCCGTGGCACCTGTACCACCGCTTTCGGAACATCGGCTTCACGCAGCGGCGTGCGGCGATCTACTTCTACGTCTGGGGCCTCGTCCTCGCCGGCGGGGCGCTCGCGACGCGCTTCGTCCCGTTCCGCAGCCACGGCGAATGGCACCTCTGGCCGACGGTGCTCGTCGCGAACATCGGCTTCATCGTCGTCGCCACCTCGATCTACATGGTCGTCGTGCTGGAGATCCTGAAGCTCCGCCGGCTGCGCGCCTGGGCAGGCCGGCGGCAGGCGGGCGTCCGCGAGTCGGAGGAGCGGCGGCAGACCGCATGACCCCGCGGGACGAGACCGCGGCCGCGGCCCGGCTCGCGTACGACGAGGCAGCCGCCTGGCTCGACGGGCTCGACGAGCGGGAGGTCCTGCCGGCCGGGGCCGGGGAGGCCGCGGCGCGCTTCGGCGGCGCGCTCCCGGAGGAGGGGACGGGCGCGACCGCCGCGCTCGCGGAGCTGGCGGCCGGCCTCGACGCGGCCACCGCCTCACCGGGCCCCCGCTTCTACCACTTCGTCACGGGCGGGGTGACGCCGGCGGCGCTCGGCGCCGACTGGCTCGCGACGGCGCTCGACCAGAACGCGTTCAGCTGGGTCGGGTCGCCGCTCGGCACCCGCCTCGAGACGGTCGCCCTCGGCTGGCTGAAGGAGCTGTTCGAGCTGCCCGCGGACTGGGGCGCGGCGCTCACCACCGGGGCCACGTCGGCGAACTTCACCGCCCTCGCCGCCGCCCGCCAGTGGTGGGGGGAGCTGCACGGCCGCGACATCGGCGCGGACGGGGCGGCCGGGCTGCCGCCCGTGCCGGTGCTTTCGAGCGGCTTCGTGCACCCGAGCGCCCTGAAGGCACTCGCGATGCTCGGGATCGGCCGGGCGAGCGTCCGCGTCCACGCCCGCGACTCCGCCGGGAGGATCGACCTGAATGCCCTCGAGGAGGGCCTCCGCGTGCTCGGGGGCGCGCCCGCGCTCCTGATCGGCAACGCCGGCGAGGTGAACGCGGGCGAGTTCGACCCGATCGAGCGGCTCGCCGACCTCGCCGGGGAGCACGGGGCCTGGCTGCACGTGGACGGGGCGTTCGGGCTCTTCGCGCGCATCTCGCCCCGCTCGGCGCCGCTGGCGGCCGGCGTCGAGCGCGCCGACTCGGTGATCGCCGACGGGCACAAGTGGCTGAACGTCCCCTACGACTGCGGCTTCGCGTTCGTCCGCGACCCGGGCCTCCTCGGGAAGGTCTTCTCGCTCGCGGCCGCCTACCTCCCCGGCGAGGAGCCGGAGCCGACCTACGGCTACCTGGCTCCGGAGTCCTCGCAGCGGGCCCGCTCACTGCCCGTGTGGGCCTCCCTGCGCGCCTGGGGCCGCGCGGGCTACCGCGAGATGGTCGAGCGCCACCTCGAGCTCGCCCAGCGCCTCGCCCGCCTCGTGGACGAGGCGCCGGACCTCGAGCGCCTCGCAGAGGTGGCGCTCAACATCGTCTGCTTCCGCTACCGGCCGGTGGGGGCGGGCGAGGAGGAACTCGACGCCCTCAACGCCCGCCTCGGCGCCGACGTGCTCGCGGACGGGCGCGTCTACGTGGGCACGACGAGCTTCGAGGGCAAGGTCGCGTTCCGCCCGGCGATCGTGAACTGGCGCACGCGCGCGAGCGACATCGACCTCTTCGTCGAGGTCGTCCGGGAGCTCGGCGCCCGGCTCTCGGCCAGCACAAAGTAGACGCCAAACGGCTTAACAAGAGGGTTCGGGCTGTCACGAACTGACGCACCCAACTGATAGGCTGCCTCCGAATAAGATGCATTCCGTCGTGGCCGCCCTCGTCCGTCGCCTGGACGCCCCGTGACCCCCGGGGCGCTGCTGACGCCGCGTCCGCTTCCGGACCGGCGCGTTCCCGTCCTCCTGGGCGGCGCCGTCGTCGCTCTCGCGCTCCCGATCTTCCTCCTCGCGGGGTGGGACGTGCGCGGATGGGCGCTCGGCGCGCTCCTCTGGGCGGCGAGCCAGCTCGTCGGGCTCCTCCTGAACAAGGCGGGCATCGGCGAGCCGACGCTCCGCGGCTCCGGCGTGGCGGCCTTCGGGATGATGGGCCGCGGCATCGCGCTCGTCCTCGTCCTCATCGTCGTCGCCGTCGCGAACCCGTCGCTCGCGCTCGCCGGCGCGCTCGTCTACGCGGCGGCCTACAGCGCCGAGCTGATCGCGAGCCTGGCCCTCTACTTCTCGGGGGGCCCGAAGCGGTGAGCCTCGTCCTGGCGGCGTCAGAGAGCAGCTTCGACCCTCAGCACGAGTTCATCCTCCAGGAGTGGATCCCGATCCACCTGGGGCCGCTCGACCTCTCCGTCAACAAGGCGGTCGCCTACGTCTGGCTGGGGGGCGTCCTCACGGTCCTGCTCGGGATCTGGCTGATGCGTTTCGGCCTCTCGCTTCGGCCCGACCGCCGGCAGACGACGGGCGAAGCGCTCTACGAGGCGGTCCAGGAACAGATCGCCGAGTCGAGCATCCCCTCGAAGGCGCTCCACCTCTGGTTCCCCTACGTCGCCGCGCTGTTCCTCTTCATCTGGGTCCTCAACATCGTCGGCTTCGTTCCCCTGCCGCTCTCGGACGAGAAGTTCGACCTCTTCGGACTCTCGGTGCCGACCTGGGGGATCTACGCGGCCACCGCGAACCTGAGCGTCACGCTCGCGCTCGCCCTCATCACCTTCGGTTCGACCCACTTCGAGGGCATCCGCTACAACGGCGTGCGGCGCTACTTCAAGAGCTGGATCCCGGAAGGGGCCCCCAAGCCGCTGCTCGCGCTCATCGTCCCGCTCGAGGTCATCTCCCAGTTCATGCGGCTGATCTCGCTCTCGGTGCGGCTCTTCGCCAACATGCTCGCCGGCCACATGCTGATCCTGGTCATGATCGGCCTCATCTTCATCTTCTCGGCCTGGTACCTCGTGCCCATCTCGATCCTGGCCGGCACGGTCATCTACATCTTCGAGGTCGGCATCGTGGTCACGATCCAGGCCTTCGTCTTCGCGCTGCTCTCGGCGATCTACATCGGCGCAGCCATCGAACCCGAACACTAGGGAGGGAGGAACGTTGGACATCCTGCTTGCACAGACCACCGACGACGGCCTCAAGGCTCTCGGCCAGGCCATCGCCTTCGGGGTCGGCGTCGGGCTCGGCGCGGTCGGCGCTGGCATCGGCATCGGCACGATCTTCGGGTCGATGATCCAGGCCGTCGCCCGGCAGCCGGAGCTTCGCGGTGAGCTCACGGGCATCCAGTGGCTCGGCTTCGCGCTCACCGAGGCCGTCGTCTTCTACGCGCTCCTCGGCGGCCTGCTCGCCTTCGTGCTCGTATGACGGATCACCTGCTCCAGGCGCTCCTCTTCGCGCAGGAGACGACCACGACGGCGGAGGACGAGGGCTCGCTCATCGACGTCGTCCCGGGCCTGATGGTCTGGACGATTCTCACGTTCCTGATCGTCCTCTGGGTGCTCCGGCGCTTCGCGTTCTCGCGGATCCAGAGCCTGATCGACCAGCGGCGCGACCGCATCCGCGAGGCCCTCGACGAGGCCGACAAGGCCCGGGAGGAGGCCCGCGAGCTGCGCGAGCTCGTCCAGCGGGAGCGCGAGGAGGCGAAGGCCGAGCGCGAGAAGATCCTCGACGAGTCTCGCCGCCAGGCGCAGCGCCAGCTCGAGCAGGCGCGGGAGCAGGCCGACGCCGACCTGCGCGAGCGGCTCGAGAAGAACCGCGAGGAGCTCGAGGCCGAGAACGCGAGGCTCCGCGAGCAGATCCGCCGCGACGTCGTCGAGCTGACGCTCCTCGCCTCCGAGAAGGTGACCGGCAAGGTGCTCGACGCCGACGACCAGCGCCGCCTGATCGACGAGACGGTCGCCGAGGTCGACGTCAAGCGCATCGCGAGCGAGAACTAGGAACGGAGCCAGTTGGCTGTCGCTCATCGCGTGTACGCCGAGGCCCTCCTCGAGGCCGCCCGCGAGCACGGGCGCGTCGACGAGGTGCGCGGGGAGCTGGGGGAGTTCGTCGACGCCGTCGAGTCCTCGGCGGAGCTGCGCTCGCTCCTGCGAAACCCGCAGATCGAGCCGCACGTGAAGCGCGAGGCGCTCGCGGCGGCGCTCGGGGACGCCGACCCGCTCGTCCGCAACTTCCTGCTCCTGCTCGCCGAGAAGGGCCGGATCGCCGAGGTCGCCGAGATGCGGGGGGAGATCGAGCGTCTGGTCGCCCTCGCCGAGCGCGTCCTCGAGCTCGAGCTGACGACCGCCGTCGAGCTCTCCGACCAGGAGGCGGCCGCGGTCGTCGGCCAGATCGAGCAGGCCTCGGGCCGCAAGGTCGAGGCCACCAGGAGCGTCGACCCCGGCCTGCTCGGTGGCATCGTCATCCAGGCCGGCTCGCAGCGCCTCGACGCGAGCGTCCGTGGCCGGCTGGACCAGCTGCACCAGGAACTGACAGCAAGGAGCTGAAAATCAAGTGAAGCTACGCCCCGAAGAGATCACGTCGATCCTCAAGCAGCGCATCGAGTCGTTCGACGTCGAGACCGACCTGGCCGAGGTCGGGACCGTCCTGCAGATCGGCGACGGCATCGCGCGTGTCTACGGCCTCGAGAGCTGCATGGCGATGGAGATGCTCGAGTTCGAGCACGGCGTCACGGGCATCGCCCTGAACCTCGAGGAGGACAACGTCGGCGTCGCCCTCTTCGGCGACTGGGCGAAGGTCGCCGAGGGCGAGACCGTCAAGCGCACCGGCAACGTCATGAGCGTGCCGGTCGGCGACGAGCTGATCGGGCGGATCGTCAACCCGCTTGGCGTCCCGCTCGACGGCCAGGGCCCGCTCGGCGCGACCGAGAGCCGCCTGCTCGAGTTCAAGGCGCCCGGCGTCGTCAACCGCCAGCCGGTCTCGGAGCCCCTGCAGACGGGCATCAAGGCGATCGACTCGATGATCCCGATCGGCCGGGGCCAGCGCGAGCTCGTGATCGGCGACCGCTCGACCGGGAAGACGGCGATCCTCGTCGACACGATCCTCAACCAGCGGGGCCAGGACATGATCTGCATCTACGTCGCCATCGGGCAGAAGGCCTCGACGGTGGCGCAGGTGTACGAGCGCCTCAAGGAGGCGGGGGCGATGGACTACACGATCATCGTCACGGCCTCGGCGACCGAGGCGGCCCCGATCAAGTGGATGGCGCCCTACGCGGGCTGCGCGATGGGCGAGCACTTCCTCTACAACGGCAAGCACGCGGTCTGCATGTACGACGACCTCTCCAAGCACGCCGACGCCTACCGGCAGATGTCGCTGCTCCTCCGCCGTCCGCCAGGCCGGGAGGCCTTCCCCGGCGACGTCTTCTACCTGCACTCGCGCCTGCTCGAGCGCGCCTGCAAGCTCTCGGACGAGCTCGGCGCCGGGTCGCTGACGGCGCTGCCCGTGATCGAGACGCAGGCGGGCGACGTCTCCGCCTACATCCCGACGAACGTCATCTCGATCACCGACGGGCAGATCTTCCTCGAGTCCGACCTCTTCTACTCGGGCGTGCGCCCGGCGATCAACGTCGGCATCTCGGTGAGCCGCGTCGGCGGGAACGCGCAGGTGCGGGCGATGCGGAAGGTCGCGGGCCGCCTGCGGCTCGACCTGGCTCAGTACCGCGAGCTGGAGGCGTTCGCGCAGTTCGGCTCCGAGCTCGACCCGCAGACGCAGCGAACTCTGGCGCGTGGCGAGCGGATGGTGGCGACGCTGAACCAGCCCCAGTACCAGCCGTGGCCGCTCGAGGAGCAGGTGATCGCCATCTTCGCGGGCATCCAGGGCCTGCTCGACGACATCCCGCCGGACCAGGTGCCGCGGTTCCAGGACGAGCTTCGTGAGTACCTGCGCACAGAGAGCGATGTCTACGCCGGGATCAGGGACTCCGGCGACTTCCCCGACGAGGCGCAGGCGGCGGCGCGGAAGCAGGTCGAGGAATTCAAGGGGAACTTCTCCGTCCACGAGGCGACCCGAGTGGCCGGCGCCGCTGCCTGATGGCCACCGTCCAGGACATCAAGCGCCGGCTTCGCTCTGTCAGCAACACGCGCAAGATCACGAAGGCGATGGAGCTCGTCGCCGCGGCGAAGCTCCGCCGGGCCGAGTCCCGGATCGAGTCCCTGCGACCGTACGCCGAGCGCATGCGCGAGCTGATGATCGGGACGGCTCGGGCCACGCCCGCCCGGGGGTTCCCGCTGCTCGAGGCGCGCGACTCGGTGCAGTCAGTCGCGATCCTCCCGCTCACCGGCGACCGCGGCCTCGCCGGGGCGTTCAACGCGCAGATCGTCCGCCGGGCCCTCCAGCTCGAGCGCGAGGTACGGGCCGGGGGCGCGGACGCCCGCTGGGTCGTCGTCGGCAAGAAGGGGCGCTCGACGCTGCGCTTCCGCCGCTACGCGATCGAGCGGGCGTGGGTGGACTTCACCGACCGCCCGGCCTACGCGGACGCCGTCGCGATCGCGAAGACCCTCTCTGACCTCTTCGTCGACCGCGAGGTCGACCGCGTCGTCATGGTCTACAACCACTACGTCTCGCCGCTGACGCAGACCGTCGTCGTCGAGGACGTCCTGCCGATCCCGCGGACCTTGCTCGAGGAGGAGGAGAAGTCGGCCTACGAGATCGCCCTCGAGGGCGACTTCATCTACGAGCCCGAGCCCGAGGAGATCCTCGGCCGGCTGCTCCCGACCTACCTGGAGACGACCGTCTACCGCGCCCTGCTCGAGTCCGCCGCCTCGGAGCACGGGGCGCGGATGACCGCGATGCGGAACGCCTCGAAGAACGCCGGCGATCTGATCGACCGCCTGACGCTCGACATGAACCGCGCGCGCCAGTCGGAGATCACACAGGAGATCCTCGAGGTCGTCGCGGGCGCGGACGCGCTCACCCAGTAGCGCGCGGGCTAACGGCGAGCGTGCGGGAGCGTCTCAACCCATGATGCGCGCGCTCGTCGCGGCGGCTCTCATCGCCATCGTCGTCCTCGCCGCGGTCGTCGGCACTCTCGGCACGGGAGCCGACGAGGCGGAGGCGGCGCCCTGGACCTTCGGCGAGTCGATGTCGCAGCGGCGGAGCTACGTCGCCGCCGCCGCTATCGACGGGGAGATCTACGCGGCCGGTGGCATGGTGGGGGAGACGGGCCGTCCGCTCGACCTCCTCGCGCGCTACGACGCGGAGACCGACACGTGGGAGACTCTCCGGCGGATGCCCGAGGCCGTGCGCGCTGGCGCCGCGGCGACGGTGGACGGCGTTCTCTACGTCATCGGCGGCTCCACCGGCGAGGCCACGACGACCGCCGTGCACGCCTACGATCCGGCGCTCGACGAGTGGAGCGAGCGGGCGCCGCTGCCCGAGCCCCGCTTCAACCACGCGGCGGTCGAGGCCGGCGGGAAGATCTACGTGCTGGGCGGGTTCTACGAGGGGGAGGAGCGGAGCGAGGTCTTCGTCTACGACCCGGCGACGGACTCCTGGTCCGAGTCGACGCCGCTGCCCGAGCCCAACCACGCGTTTGACGCCGTCGAGTTCCGCGGCGACATCTGGATGATCGGCGGGCGCCATGGCGACGAGATCCTGCGTGACGTCTGGATCCTCGACCTGGAGACCGGTGAGTGGCGCGAGGGTCCGTCGATGCCCGAGCCGATGGAGCTCCTCGGCGCGGCCGTCGCCGGCGACGAGATCCACGCCGTCTGGGAGAGCACCTACCAGATCTACGATGCGGAGTCCGGCACGTGGCGCTCGGGGCCGCGCTCGCTCGTCACGCGCCACGGCCTGCAGACGTTCTACGTGGACGGGAAGCTCGTGACCGTCGGCGGCTGCACGACGCAGCTCCGCGACAGCCAGGTCGTCGAGAGACGCACCCTTCCCGTTAACTAACTTCGTCGAGAGGGAAGCGTCTAAGCAGCAGGTGGCCGCCCGGCCAGATCGGCGTGCGGCCGTTGTGAAACAACGAGGAGGGCAGCAGTGCACAGAAACAGATGGTTCCTGCTCGTCCTGGCCCTCGTCGCGGTCTTCACGCTCGGCGCAGCCGGTTGCGGCGGAGACGACGACGACTCGGCCGGCGGCGGGGACACGGGCATGACCGACACCGGAGGGGGTAGCGAGGCGGCCGGTGAGCAGGTGCTCACTATCGGCTGGGGCGCCGAGCCGCCGTCGCTCGACCCGGGCAAGGCCACGGACACGACGTCCTCGAACGTTCTCCTGGCCCTGATGGACCCGCTCGTGAAGCTCAATCCCGACACGCTCGAGGCGGAGCCGGCCCTGGCCGAGAGCTGGGAAGTCGACGGAACCACCGTCACCTACCACCTCCGCGACGACGGGACCTGGACGAACGGCGACCCCGTCACCGCCCAGGACTTCGTGTACTCCTGGAAGCGGACGCTGGACCCCGAGCTCGCCGCCGACTACGCGTACCAGCTCTACGGGATCGTGGGCGCCGCCGAGTACAACGGCTGCGAGTCCGACTGCGACGCGCTCGCCGACGAGGTCGGCGTGACGGCGGTCGACGACTACACGCTCCAGGTGGAGCTGACGTCGGAGCAGCCCTGGTTCATCCAGCAGTCGGCGCACCACTCGTTCCTCCCGGTCCACCAGGCGACCGTCGAGCAGTACGGCGACAACTGGACGGATCCGGAGAACATCGTCACGAACGGGCCGTTCATGCTCGAGTCGTGGGACCACGAGGCGTCCATCAACATGGTCAAGAACCCCGACTGGCGCGACGCGGACAGCGTCTCGCTCGATCGCATCGACGGCCCCATCATCGTCGACGGCATCACCCGGGTGCAGTCCTTCGAGGCCGGCGAGATCGACGCCCTCGACGGTGCCGGGCTCCCGCCCGAGGACATCGAGCGCCTCAAGACCCAGCCGTACTACGAGCAGTACCCGGCGCTGGGGACGTACTACTACGGGTTCAACGTCAAGAACATCGGGCTCGCCCAGCGGCGCGCGATGTCGCTCGCCATCAACCGGAAGATCATCACCGACCAGATCGACCGGACCGGCCGCTCGCAGGCCACGGGCATGACCCCCGAGGGCGTCGCCGGGTTCGACATCATCAACCCGGACTCCCAGTGGCTCCCGCCCGAGGGTGACATCGAGCAGGCGAAGACGGTGCTCGCCGACGAGGCGAACCCGAAGAAGAAGGTCAACCTCTTCCACAACGACGCGCCCGGTCACAAGGAGATCGCCGTGGCCGTCCAGAGCATGTGGAACGAGCTCGGCATCGACACGACCATCAAGGCGCAGGAGTGGGCCCAGTACCTCGAGTTCCTCGGCCCGCCGCCGAACAAGGCCGTGGATGCATATCGCCTCGGGTGGGTCTACGACTTCCCGGATGCGATCAACGGGCTCGAGCTCTTCACGTGCGACTCGGGCAACAACAACACCAACTGGTGCAACAAGGACTACGACGCGCTCATCGAGCAGGCACGCCAGACGCCCGACGATGACGCTCGGTACGAGATCTACCACCAGGCTGAGGAGGTCATGTTCGGCCCCGACGGCGACGTGCCGATCACGCCGATCATGTGGTACACGTATCCGAACCTCGAGAACGACGCGGTTCGCGACACGTTCTTCATCAGCCCGCTGGATCAGATCGACTTCACGAAGGTCGTCGTCCAGGGAGGCTAGAAGCCTCGGGCATCAGCAAGCAGACGGCGGGCGGGGCGCTGACGGCGCCCCGCCCGCCACTTGTTGCGAAACAGGGCCCATCGGGTAGACAATCCACGTTTAGATGGCGGCGTTCATCATCAGGAGGATCGTCTGGACGATTCCGGTGATCCTGCTCGTCATCTTCATGATCTTCATCATGATGCGGCAGATCGAGGGTAACCCGTTCCGCCGAACCGAGCGCGCCGTCCCGCCGCAGGTGCAGGCCAACCTCGAGCGGAAGTTCAACCTCGACAAGCCCTTGTTCGTGCAGTACCTCCTCTACGTGAAGGGCGTCTTCACGCTCGACCTGGGCCCGTCCCTCGTCCTGCGTGACCGGACGGTCACCGACATCGTCAAGGAGCACTTCCCCCGATCGGTGAAGCTCGGCGTGCTCGCGTTCGTGTGGGCGATCCTCTTCGGGATCCCGGCGGGGGTGATCGCGGCCCTTCGGCCGAACACGATCTACGACTACCTGCTCATGTTCTTCTCGAGCATCGGCTTTGCCTTACCGAGCTTCTTCGTGGCCACCCTGCTCATCTACTATCTCGCGCTCAAGGTCAACGCGTTTCCGACCAACGGCTGGCCGCTCGGCTTCTGGGACGTCGACTCGCGCGTCATCCTGCCGTCGCTCGCGCTCGGCCTCTACCCGATGGCGTACTTCGCCCGGCTCGTGCGCGGATCGATGCTGGAGACGATGCAGCAGGACTACGTGCGCACCGCGCGCGCGAAGGGCCTGCGCTGGAAGAACATCGTCGCGCGGCACGTCTTTCGGAACTCCCTGATCCCGGTCGTCACCGCCACGGCCCCGCTCTTCGGGCTGATCATCACGGGCACGTTCATCATCGAGGTGATCTTCTCGATCCCGGGCATCGGGCGGTACTTCGTCAACTCCGTCTCGAACCGCGACTACTCGGTGGTGATGGGGATCACCGTTCTCACGTCGCTCATCGTCATTTTCGCGAACCTCGCCGTCGACATCGCGTACGGGTTCCTCGACCCGCGGACGCGTTCGAAGACGTGATCGGCTGATGGCCGTCAACCCCCGCCAAGCGACGACGATCGAGCCCCCGACGTCGAGGGCGCCGGCCGCCGAGTCGGCGGGGGCGCCGGTCCGCCAGTCGAGCCTGTGGCGCGACGCCTACCGCCGCTACCTGCGGAACAAGGGCGCCGTCGCCTCGGCGATCCTCTTCCTGATCATCGTGTTCTACTGCCTCTTCATCCCGGGCTTCTGGTTCATCCCGGGAATCTGGACCACGATCTTCGACATCGACCCGAACCAGGTGAACTTCCTCGAGACCAGGCTGCCGCCCTCGCTCGAGCACCCGTTCGGCACGGACCAGTTCGGCCGCGACCTGTTCACGCGCGTGGCCAAGGGCGGCCAGATCTCGATCGGGATCGGCTTCGCCGCCACGATCGCCATCCTCGTCATCGGCATCACCTACGGCTCGATCTCGGGCTTCCTGGGCGGCAAGGTCGACAACGCGATGATGCGCTTCCTCGACGCGCTCTACGGCCTGCCCTACCTGCCGTTCGCGATCCTCTCGCTCGCGATCATCGGGACGGTCAACTTCTGGACGATGGTCGTCGCCCTCACGATCGCGAGCTGGTTCACGGCGGCGCGGATCGTCAGGGGCCAGGTGATCACCCTGAAGGAGAACGACTACGTTCGCGCCGCGCACGCGGTCGGCGCGCGCTGGTACCGGGTGCTCATGCGCCACCTGCTCCCGAACACGCTCGGCGTGCTCATCATCGCCATCTTCCTCGAGCTTCCGAACGTCGTCCTCGGCGAGGCGTTCCTCTCCTTCATCGGCCTCGGCATCAACCCGCCCGACGCCTCGTGGGGCTCGCTCGCGAGCGAGGGCCGGGACGCCTACCGCGCGTACCCGCTCGACCTGTGGATCCCGAGCCTCTTCATCGCCACGCTCGTGCTCTCCGCGAACTTCATCGCAGACGGCTTGCGCGACGCCCTCGACCCGCGCACGCGCGAGAGCTAGCCTGCGGCCGACGATGGCGCTGCTCGACGTCCAGAACCTGAAGACGCACTTCTTCACCCGCGAGGGCGTGGTCCAGGCCGTCGACGGGGTTTCCTTCACGGTCGACCGCGGGCGGACGCTCGGGATCGTGGGTGAGTCCGGCTGCGGCAAGTCGGTGACGGCGCTCTCGATCATGGGCCTCATCCCCCGGCCGCCGGCGAAGATCGTGGACGGCTCCGTCACGTTCGACGGCCGCGATCTCACGAAGCTGGGGGAGCGCGAGCTCGAGGACGTCCGCGGCAAGGAGATCGCGATGATCTTCCAGGACCCGATGACCTCGCTGAACCCGACGTTCAAGATCGGCACGCAGATCACGGAGACGATCCGGCGCCACTTCGACGTGACCAAGGGCGAGGCGCGGCAGCGGGCCGTCCAGCTCCTCGAGGAGGTCGGCATCCCGGGGGCGGCCGAGCGCCTCGACGACTACCCGCACCAGTTCTCGGGCGGAATGCGGCAGCGCGTGATGATCGCCATCGCCCTGTCGTGCCAGCCGAAGCTCCTGATCGCCGACGAGCCGACGACCGCGCTCGACGTGACGATCCAGGCGCAGATCCTCGACCTGCTCGAGCGCCTGCGCGAGGAGCGCCAGATGGCGATGATCATCATCACCCACGACATGGGCGTCATCGCCGAGGCCTCGGCCGTCGTCGCCGTCATGTACGCCGGCCAGATCGTCGAGCAGGCGGGCGTGCTCGACCTGTTCGACAGCCCGGAGCACCCGTACACGGAGGCGCTGCTCGGCGCCCTGCCCCAGCTGGAGGGAACGGCCATCCGTGAGGGCAGGCTGACCGCGATCCCCGGCCGTCCGCCGGACCTGGTCGACCCGCCCGAGGGTTGCCGCTTCGCGGCGCGCTGCCCCTACGAGGGCCAGGACTCGTGCGCGACGCGCGCCCAGGAGCTGCGCGAGATCCGGCAGGGCCACCTGGTGCGCTCGGCGCACCCGACGAGCGAGCGCGGGCACGCGAGGGAGCCGGTGACGACGTGACCGACGCCCCGACGCCGGCAACGATGCCCGACCAGGACGGCGCCCTCCTGACGGTCACCGACCTGCAGAAGTACTTCCCGGTGCGCAAGGGGATCCTCTGGGAGAAGACGGTCGGCTACGTGAAGGCCGTCGACGGCGTCTCCTTCTCCATCCCCAAGGGCAAGACGCTCGGACTGGTCGGCGAGTCCGGCTCGGGCAAGTCGACGACGGGCTACTGCATCCTCCAGCTGATGCAGCCGACCGGCGGGTCGATCCGCTTCCAGGGCACCGAGCTGACCGAGCTCGGCCGCGAGGCCCTCCGCCAGATGCGGCAGGACATGCAGATCGTCTTCCAGGACCCCTACTCCTCGCTCGACCCGCGCATGACCGTCGGGAACATCGTCTCCGAGCCGCTCGAGGTGCACGGGATCGGGACGCGCAAGGGCCGGACCGAGCGGGTGCGGCGGCTCCTCGAGGTCGTCGGCTTCGACCCCAACTTCACGAACCGCTACCCGCACGAGTTTTCGGGCGGCCAGCGCCAGCGGATCGGGATCGCGCGGGCCCTGGCGCTGAACCCGAAGCTGATCGTCTGCGACGAGCCCGTCTCGGCGCTCGACGTCTCCATCCAGGCGCAGATCCTCAACCTGCTGAAGGACCTGCAGCGGGACTTCGAGCTCACCTACCTCTTCATCTCGCACGACCTCGCCGTCGTACGCACGATGGCGGACGAGATCGCCGTCATGAACCAGGGACAGCTCGTCGAGGTCGGCCCCGCGGAGCAGGTCTACTCGCATCCGAAGGACGAGTACACCCGGGCGCTGTTCACCGCGGTGCCGGTTCCCGATCCGCGCCGACAGCGCGAGCGCAAGGCCGAGCGGGCTCGCCTCCGCCTCGAGCGGATCGCGCAGATGTAGCGTTCCGGAGAACTTCCGAAACCTAACCTCCGCCTGTCGCTATCGTCTGAGAAGGTATGGCTGGCATCGACCCGCTGATTCAGGGTGACCTCTGCGACCGCGCCCGCGAATGGGTGTCGCTTCGCCTGGACGGCGAGCTGTCCGATCTCGAGGAGGAGCTGCTCGAGCGGCACCTCGACCTCTGCGACGACTGTCGCGCCTTCGAGGCCGACGTGCGCTGGTCCACCGACGTCCTGCGCCTGACCCCGCACGAGCGGCCCGAGCGGCGCCTGACGCTGCCCGCACGGCCGGCAGGCCTGGTCACCCGCCGCCGCCTGACCGCGGTCGCGGCCGCGGCCGCGCTCGCGCTCGGGGCCCTGATCGGCGCCATGGTCGAGCGGCCGGCCTCGCCGGCCCCGGCCGACGGGCCGACCGAGGTCTCGCTCCTCTCGAAGGAGGCGAAGCAGCTCCGCGACCTCCCGCGGACACGCCTCCTCTCGCCGGCCCCGGCCCCCGCGCCGCCGGAGAACCCGCCCGAGGGCGTCATCTAGCGGCCTCAGGGCCGGTAGAATCCGGGTGGCCGCTCGACCGGCCGTCCTCGCACGCGATCACCCAGGAGATCCATGGCCACTGAGAAGAACGTCGGCAAGATCGTCGAGATCAGAGGCGTCGTCATCGACGCCGTCTTCCACGGCGAGCTCCCGAGCATCTACAACGCCCTCCGCATCCAGGTCCCCGAGGTCGAGGGACGCCCGGCGGTCGAGTTGATCGCCGAGGTGCAGCAGCACCTCGGGAACGACCGGGTGCGCGCGGTGGCGATGGACTCCACCGACGGCCTGCCCCGCGGCGCCGAGGTCGAGGACACCGGCGCGCCCATCACCGTGCCCGTCGGGCAGGCGACGCTGGGGCGGATCTTCAACGTCCTCGGCGCGGCCATCGACGAGGGCGACGAGGTGGAGTCCGACCGCTGGCCGATCCACCGGCCCGCCCCGGACTTCGAGGAGCTCGAGCCGTCCGTTCAGATCTTCGAGACCGGCATCAAGGTGATCGACCTGCTCGCGCCGTACGTGAAGGGCGGCAAGGTCGGCCTCTTCGGCGGTGCCGGCGTGGGCAAGACGGTGCTCATCCAGGAGCTGATCCGCAACATCGCCGCCGAGCACGAGGGCCTCTCCGTCTTCGCCGGGGTCGGCGAGCGCTCACGCGAGGGCAACGACCTCTGGCGCGAGATGACCGAGTCGGGGGTGATCGAGAAGACGGCGCTCGTCTTCGGCCAGATGAACGAGCCGCCCGGCGCGCGCCTGCGCGTCGGCCTCGCCGGTCTGACGATGGCCGAGTTCTTCCGCGAGGAGGGCCAGGACGTCCTCCTCTTCATCGACAACATCTTCCGCTTCGTGCAGGCGGGGTCCGAGGTCTCCGCGCTGCTCGGCCGCATGCCCTCGGCCGTCGGCTACCAGCCCACGCTCGCCACCGAGATGGGCCAGCTGCAGGAGCGCATCACCTCGACCCGCAAGGGCTCGGTCACGTCCGTGCAGGCGATCTACGTGCCCGCCGACGACCTCACCGACCCCGCGCCGGCGAACACGTTCGCCCATCTGGACGCGACGACGGTGCTCTCGCGCTCGATCGCGGAGCAGGCGATCTACCCCGCCGTCGACCCGCTCGACTCCTTCTCGCGCGCGCTCCAGCCCGACATCGTCGGCGACGAGCACTACGACACGGCCACGCGCGTCCAGGAGATCCTCCAGCGCTACAAGGAGCTCCAGGACATCATCGCCATCCTCGGCATGGACGAGCTCTCCGACGAGGACAAGCTCACCGTGCAGCGCGCCCGCAAGGTGCAGCGCTTCCTCTCCCAGCCCTTCTTCGTCGCCGAGGCCTTCACCGGCAGCCCGGGCCAGTACGTCCGGCTCGACGACACGATCAAGGGCTTCCGCGAGATCATCGAGGGCAAGCACGACGACCTCTCCGAGCAGGCCTTCTACATGGTCGGGACGATCGAGGAGGCCGTCGAGCGCGCGAAGGAGATGGGCGGCGAGGAGGAACAGGCCCCCGAGGCCGCCGCCGAGGAGCCGGAGGAGCCGGAGGCCTCGGAGGAGCGCGAAGCCGAGCCCGCCGCGGTCTAGAGGAGCCAGGTGGCCACCCAGGAAGGCGCAACCCGCACCTTCGACCTCTCGCTCGTGACGCCGGAGGGCGCCGCGTACGAAGGGGAGGCCGAGATGCTGATCGTCCCCGGCGTCTCCGGCGAGATCGGCGTGCTCGCTCGCCATGCGCCCCTCGTGGCCATGCTCCGCGCGGGCGAGATCCGCGTGAAGGCGAACGGCGAGTGGCAGGCTTTCGCCGCCGGCCCCGGCTACTTCAAGGTGCACCAGGACCGCGCGCTCGTCCTCGTCGACGACGCCGTCCGCGCCGAGGAGATCGACCTCGACGAGGCCCGCCGCCAGGCCGAGGAGGCCCGGGCGCTCCTCGAGCGGATCGACGCCGGCGAGGAGGAGCAGGACCGCTGGCAGGCCGAGCAGCGCCTCCGTCACGCCGAGAACAAGATCGCCGTCGCGGGCCGCGGTTAGCCGAATTCATCGCACCCCGCCCGTCTGACGGCACAATTCGTCGAATGGCGACCACGGTGGGCTCCCGCACCGAGCTCCTGCGCGACCTGCTCACGCAGCGGATCCTCGTGCTCGACGGGGCGTGGGGGACGATGCTTCAGGGGCGCGGGCTCACGGATGCCGACTACCGCGGCGAGCGCTTCCGCGACCATCCGCGCGACGTCGCCGGCGATCCCGACCTCCTCAACCTGACGCGGCCCGACCTCGTCCTCGACGTCCACCGGGCCTATCTCGACGCCGGCGCCGACCTGACGACGACGAACACCTTCACGGCCACGTCGATCGGCCAGGCCGACTACGGGCTCGGGGACGTCGTCTACGAGCTCAACCTCGAAGGGGCCAGGCTTGCCCGGCAGGCCTGCGACGAGCACGCCGGCGGCCCGCGCTTCGTCGCGGGATCGATGGGGCCGCTCAACCAGACGCTCTCCCTCTCGCCGAAGGTGGACGACCCCTCCTACCGTGCCGTCACGTTCGACCAGGTGCGCGGGAGCTACGCGGAGCAGGTGCGGGGGCTCGTGGACGGGGGCGCCGACATCCTCCTGATCGAGACGATCTTCGACACGCTGAACGCGAAGGCGGCGATCGCCGCGGCGCAAGACGTCCTCGACGAGCGGGAAGTCGACCTGCCGCTCTGGATCTCGGCGACGATCGTCGACCTCTCGGGACGCACGCTCTCCGGGCAGACTCTCGAGGCGTTCTGGGCCGCCGTCGAGCACGCCCGCCCGCTCGTCGCCGGCGTCAACTGCTCCCTCGGCGCACGCGAGATCCGCCAGCACGTCGAGGAGCTCGCCGCGCCTGGCCGACTGCTACACGAGCTCCCACCCGAACGCCGGCCTTCCCAACGCCTTTGGCGGCTACGACGAGGGGCCCGACACGACCAGCTCGCTGCTCCGGGAGTTCGCAGAGAGCGGGCTCGTCAACGTCGTCGGCGGCTGCTGCGGGACGACGCCCGAGCACACGCGGGCGATCGCCGCCGCTGTGCGCGGGGTCCCCGCCCGCGCCGTCCCGGAGCAGCGGCGTGTGACACGCTTCAGCGGGCTCGAGCCCTTCTCCTTCACCGGCGACACGAACTTCGTCATGGTCGGCGAGCGGACGAACGTGACCGGCTCGGCCCGCTTCCGCAAGCTGATCGAGGCAAACGACTTCCAGGGCGCGCTCGAGGTGGCGCTCGACCAGGTTCGCGGGGGCGCGAACCTCCTCGACGTCAACATGGACGCCGACCTCCTCGACTCCGAGGCGACGATGACCAGGTTCCTGAACCTCGTCGCCACCGAGCCCGAGGTCGCCCGCCTGCCGATCATGGTCGACAGCTCGCGCTGGTCGGTGATCGAGGCGGGGCTCAAGTGCGTCCAGGGCAAGGGGGTCGTGAACTCGCTCAGTCTCAAGGAGGGGGAGGACGACTTCCTCGCCAAGGCGCGGCTCGCCCGCCGCTACGGCGCCGGTGTCGTCGTCATGGCCTTCGACGAGCACGGCCAGGCGGAGACCGCCGACGAGAAGGTGGAGATCTGCGCGCGCGCCTACCGGCTGCTCGTGGACGAGGCCGGCTTCGCGCCCGAGGACATCGTCTTCGACCCGAACATCCTCGCGATCGCCACCGGGATGGAGGAGCACGCCGGCTTCGCCAAGGCCTTCATCGAGGCGATCCCGCGGATCAAGGAGCGGTGCCCGGGCGCAAAGGTCTCGGGCGGCGTCTCCAACCTCTCGTTCGCCTTCCGCGGGAACGAGGTCGTCCGCGAGGCGATCCACTCGGTCTTCCTCTACCACGCCATCCAGGCCGGCCTCGACATGGGGATCGTCAACGCGGGCCAGCTGGCGGTCTACGAGGACATCCCGCCGGACCTTCTCGAGCACGTCGAGGACATCGTGTTCGACCGCCGCCCCGACGCGACCGAGCGCATGGTCGCCTTCGCAGCGACGGTGCAGGGCGAGGGCACGAGGCGGGAGGTCGACCTCTCCTGGCGGGACGCGCCGGTCGAGGAGCGGCTCTCGTTCGCGCTCGTGCACGGGATCGTGGACTTCATCGAGGAGGACACGGAGGAGGCGCGGCAGCAGCTCGACCGGCCGCTGGACGTGATCGAGGGCCCGCTGATGGACGGGATGGGCATCGTCGGCGACCTCTTCGGCTCGGGGAAGATGTTCCTGCCCCAGGTGGTGAAGAGCGCGCGAGCGATGAAGCGCGCCGTCGCCTACCTGGAGCCGTTCATGGAGGCCGAGCGCGCCGGCGGCAACGGCCGCGCGCGCGGGAAGGTCGTGCTCGCCACCGTCAAGGGCGACGTCCACGACATCGGCAAGAACATCGTCGGCGTCGTGCTCGGCTGCAACAACTACGAGGTCCTCGACCTCGGCGTCATGGTCCCGGCCGACCGCATCCTCGATACGGCGGTCGAGGAGGGATGCGACGTCGTCGGCCTCTCGGGGCTGATCACCCCGTCCCTCGACGAGATGGTGCACGTGGCCGACGAGATGGAGCGCCGCGGCCTGGACCTGCCGCTCCTGATCGGCGGCGCCACCACCTCGCGCCAGCACACCGCCGTCAGGATCGCGCCGGGCTACAGCCGCCCGACGCTGCACGTCCTCGACGCCTCGCGGGTCGTCGGCATCGTCTCCGACCTGCTCGAGCCCGAGCGGCGCGAGCGCCTCGACCACGACAACCGGGCCGCCCAGGAGCGGCTCCGCCAGCTCCACAGCGAGAAGGAGCGCAAGCCCCTGCTCCCGCTCGCGCGCGCGCGCGAGCACCGCACGCCCGTCGAGTGGCGGGCGGAGGAGCTCGCGGTTCCGGCGTTCATCGGAGTGCGGACGGTCGAAGCCGATCTCGCCGTCCTGCGCCGGCACGTGGACTGGACGTTCTTCTTCCACGCCTGGGAGCTGAAGGGCCGCTTCCCCAAGATCCTCGACGACCCCACGGTCGGCGCCGCGGCGCGCGACCTCTACGAGAACGCGAACGAGCTCCTCGACGAGATCGTCGCCGGCGGGCTTCTGCGGGCGCGGGGCGTCTACGGCTTCTGGCCGGCCGCCGCGGAGGGCGACGACGTCGTGCTCGCCAACGGCGTGCGCTTCCCGATGCTGCGCCAGCAGGCCGACCACGGAGACGCGCGCCCGAACCGCTCGCTCGCCGACTTCGTCGCGCCCGCGGAGACCGGCCTCGCCGACCACGTCGGCGCCTTCGCGGTCACCGCCGGGATCGGCGCGGACGAGCTCGCCGACCGCTTTGCCGCCGAGCACGACGACTATCGGTCGATCATGGTCAAGGCGCTGGCCGACCGGCTGGCCGAGGCGTTCGCCGAGCACCTGCACGAGACGGCGCGACGCGGGTGGTACGAGACGGGCGAGCGGATCGCGAACGAGGAGCTGATCGCCGAGAGCTACCGCGGGATCCGGCCGGCGTTCGGCTACCCCGCCTGCCCCGACCACTCGGAGAAGCGCCGGCTGTTCGACCTGCTCGACGCCGAGGCGGTGGGCCTGAGCCTCACGGAGAGCTTCGCGATGATGCCCGGGGCCAGCGTCTCGGGCCTCTACTTCGGCCACCCGGCGTCCCGCTACTTCTCGATCGGCCGGGTCGCGCGCGACCAGGTCGAGGACTACGCCGCGCGCAAGGGGACGGACGTGCGCACGGTCGAGCGCTGGCTCTCGCCGAACCTCGCCTACGACCCGGACTAGAACGGGCGCCGAGCGGGTAGGCCGCCCGAAGTGAACCACCGATTCGGTTCGAGCCGGCGCTTCAGCCTGGGCGTCGAGGAGGAGTTCCAGCTCGTCGGGCGCGAGAGCTACGAGCTCGTCTCGCGCATCGACGAGATCCTCTCGGAGGTCGAGGACGAGGAGGAGCACGAGGGCAGGGTCAAGCCCGAGCTGCTCCAGTCGGTCGTCGAGGTGGCGACGGGGGTCTCGCACACCGTGGCCGAGGCGATGGACGACCTCCTCCGCCTGCGGGCGCGCCTGCGGGACGCGGCCGCGGAGCGCGACGTGCTCATCGCGGCCGCCGGGACGCATCCGTTCTCCCGCTACGAGCACCAGGAGATCACCGACCGGCCGCGCTACCGCGAGCTGCTCGAGGACATGCGCTGGCTCGCCGAGCGCGAGCTCATCTTCGGGCTCCACGTCCACGTCGGCGTCGGCTCGCCGGACGCGGCGATCGCGTGCGTCAACGCGCTGAGGACGTTCATGCCGGAGTTTCTCGCGCTCTCGGCCAACTCGCCCTTCTGGCAGGCTCGTCCGACGGGCCTCGCCTCGACGCGCACGAAGGTCTTCGACGCGTTCCCGCGCTCCGGCCTTCCGCCGGCCTTCGCCTCCTGGAAGGAGTTCGAGCAGGTGGTCGAGCGCGGCGTGCGCACCAACTGCTTCCCTGACTACACCTACATCTGGTGGGACGTACGCACACACCCGCGCCTGGGCACCATCGAGCTCCGGGTCTGCGACACGCAGGCCTCGATCGGGGCCGTCGCCGGCATCGTCGCGCTCGCGCAGGGCCTGACCGCCACCTTCGCCGAGGCCTGCGAGCGCGGGGAGAAGCTCCCGGTCCAGCCCGTCACGCTCGTGAACGAGAACAAGTGGCGGGCCACCCGGGACGGGCTCGAGGCCCGGCTCATCGACCTCGAGCACGACACCGAGCGCCCGGCCCGCGACGCCGTCCTCGCCCTGATCGAGCGCTCCGAGGAGTCCGCGCGGCGACTCGGCGCCGCCGCCGAGCTCGAGTCGGTCGAGCGTCTCCTCGCGAACGGGACCGGCGCGAGCGAGCAGCTGCGCGTCTACGACGAGACCCAGAGCCTCCTCGCGGTCGCGCAATGGATCGCGCAGGAGACCGTGAGGGGCGTGTAGAAACTCGACGCCTGACCGGCACTTCGCCCACCCACGGATGGCGGTCGCAACGCTGCGCGACGCCCCGCCCGGCTGCAACCGTTTCCGGTGAGCGCGCGAGGTACGGGCCGGACGCCTGGACAGCCGTGACCTTCGGTATCCTCAGCGCGTCGCCCTGGGGCGACCTTCCTCCATGCGCACGACCCTGAAGAAAGGCACCAGCCGGTCGGCGAACGGGAACGGCTCGGGTGTCCTCCCGGCCGTGCCCCCGCCTCCCCTCGAGCCCCCAGCGGCGGCGGCCGCTCCGCCTCCGCCGCCCCCGGGGCCCGCTTCGGCGCGCTCCTTCTACCGCTCCCGCCGCAACCCGCTGAAGCTCCTCGTCAAGGGATTCCTCTGGCTCGTCGCCATCGCCCTCGTCGGCGCCGGGGCGCTCGCGGGCGGCGTCAAGCTCTACTTCGACCACAGCGTCTCCGCGATCCGCGCCACCTCGCCCGAGGCGATCGCCGCCGCCGAGGAGCTGGTCGGGGTCTCCGCGGGCAAGCCGGCCGTCGCGATCGTGATCGGCTACGACCGCCGTGCCGGGGACCCCTCGGCGGGCTCGCGCTCGGACACGGTCATGCTCGTGCGCGTCGACCCGCAGAAGGACGCGGTGACGATGCTCTCCTTTCCGCGGGACCTGGTCGTCCAGCACCCGGGTTGCGAGGGCCACCCGCCCTGGGTCGGCCGCATCAACGAGGCGTATGCATACTGCGGCCCCCGCGGGACGGTGAAGACGGTCAAGGAGCTGACCGGAATCCCGATCAACTACATGATCACCGTCAACTTCCGGGCCTTCCGGAACATCGTCGACCGCCTCGACGGCGTCTACATGGACGTCGACCGCCGCTACTTCAACGACAACTCGCAGGGCGGCGACTCGTACGCGACGATCGACCTGAAGCCGGGGTACCAGCACCTCAACGGGCGCGATGCGCTCGACTTCGTCCGCTTCCGCCACACCGACTCCGACCTCTACCGCATCGTCCGCCAGCAGGAGTTCGTGAAGGCACTGAAGCAGCGCGTCTCGAGCACGTGGGACATCTTCCAGCTCCCGGGCATCGTCAAGACCGTCACGGAGGACATCGAGGTGGCCAAGGGCGGCGGGAAGGCGATCAGCTCGGGGGAGGTCCTCAGCTACGCGAACGCCCTCTACGGCCTCCCGGCGGGGAACTTCCAGCAGGTGCAGCTCGAGGGGGTCTCGGGCTACTTCGAGCTCGAGGTCGACTCGGGCTCCCTGCAGTCCGCGGTCGGGGACTTCCTGAACCCGGACGTCAAGGCCTCCGAGCAGGCGATCAACGTGGCTACGGGGCAGAAGCCGAAGAACACCTCGGCGCCGCCCCCGCCCTCCAGGACGAGTGTCGAGATCCTCAACGGAAACGGCGAAGACGGCGCGGCCGACGAGGTGGCCGTGCTCCTCGGCCGGGTCGGCTACCCGACCGAGAACGGCGGCAACGCCGACACCTTCGACTACTTCCGCACGCGCGTCCTCTACGACCCCGAAGCGGCGAAGGGCGAGGCCGCGGCCCAGGCGGTGGCCGATCTCTTCGGCGACGCCGAGGTGCGCCGAGCGCCCCCGGGCAAGCCGCTCTCGACGGTGCTTCGCGTGATCGTGGGCAAGACGTTCCAGGGGACGCTCGGGACGGCGGCGGTCGAGGAGACGACCGCGCGGCAGAAGCCGGAGGTCGTCGCCGACCGCACGCTCACGCCGTCGCTCCGCCGGCTGCGCAAGCGCGCGTCCTTCCCCGTGCTCGTCCCGACCGTGCGCGAGGATGGCTCCTCGATCGCCGACGACGAGGGCATCCGCTTCTACAAGATCGACAGCGAGACGGCGATCCGCCTCAGCTACCAGACGAGCAGGAACGAGTACTGGGGCATCCAGGAGACCAGCTGGGAGGAGCCGCCGATCCTGAGCGAGCCGACGCTGGAGCGCACGGTCGGCAAGCGCAACTACAAGCTGTTCTTCAGTCGCAACAAGCTCCACGTCGTCGCTTTCGAGCAGGACGGCGGCGTCTACTGGATCGTGAACACGCTCCGCAACTCGCTCTCCAACGAGACCATGCTCGCCATCGCCAAGGGGCTGAAGCCCCTGGGCGGCCAGTAGCGGGCCCGTCGTGGAAGCCGTCATCCTGGCCGGCGGCAAGGCCGAGCGGCTCGGCGCGGCCGCCGAAGGGAGGCCGAAGGCGCTCGTCGGCGTCGCCGGCAGGCCGCTGGCGGCTCACCAGGTGGCGCTCCTCGCCGCCGCCGGAGTCGACCGCGTGCTCGTGAGCTGCGCCGCCGGGCAGGAGGCCGCCTTCGAGGCCGCGCTCACGGGCCTCGGGCCCGAGATCGTCGCGGTCGGCGAGTCCGAGCCGCTCGGGCGCGGCGGCGGGCTGCGGCTCGCGGCGAGCGCGCGGCGCGATGCCGGCGACCTGTACGCGCTGAACGGCGACGAGCTCCTCGACGTCGACCTCCGCGTGCTCCTCGAGCGCCACCGCTCGACCGGGGCGGCGGGGACGATCACGGTGACGCACCCCCGCTCGCCCTTCGGCGTGGTCGCGCTGGACGCGGCCGGCCTGGTCACGGGGTTCGAGGAGGGGGGCCTGCTCCCGCACTGGGTCAGCTGCGGCATGTACGTCCTCGGGGAGGAGGCGCTTGCGGCCCTGCCCGAGCGCGGCGACCACGAGACGACGACCTTCCCCGCCCTGGCCGCACGGGGCAGGCTGGCCGCCTTCCAACACGAGGGCCTCTGGCTCACCGTGAACACGCCCAAGGACCTGCGGGCGGCCGACGAGCTCCTGCGCGCCGACCCGGACCGGCTTGACTCCAGCGCGCGCCCTGGGGTATGACCGGCGCCGTGAAGGACCTGACGCCGAACCTGCTCGACCTCGACCGCTTCGCCGTGCCGGTGGAGCGCGTGGAGAAGCCCTGGGGCTACGAGATCGTCTACGCCTCGACGGAGCGCTACCTGGGGAAGGTCCTCTTCATACGGGCGGGCGAGCAGCTCAGCCTGCAGTTCCACCGCCGCAAGGACGAGGTCATCTACGTCCAGTCCGGCAAGATCGAGCTGGAGGTCGGCGAGCCGGGGCGGACGCCCGACACCGAGGTCGTCGGCTCGGGGCGGGCCTTCCGCTTCGCGCCGGGAGTCGTGCACCGGTGGCGCGCGCTCGAGGACACCCTCGTGCTCGAGGTCTCGACTGCCGAGCCGGACGACGTGGTGCGCCTCGAGGATCGCTACGGGCGCGCCGAGACGTAGACTGTTCGCCGGCCTATGAGCACGACCGCACCGCGTCACGACGTCAAGGATCTTGCCCTCGCGCCCGCGGGCGTCACCCGCGTCACCTGGGCCGACGGCGAGATGCCGGTGCTCGCCGCCATCCGCGAGCGCTTCGAGCGCGAGCGGCCGCTCGACGGGATCCGCATCTCCGCCTGCCTCCACGTGACCACGGAGACGGCAAACCTGGCGCGCACGCTCCACGCGGGCGGCGCCGACGTCGTCCTCTGCGCGTCGAACCCGCTCTCGACGCAGGACGACGTGGCGGCGGCGCTCGTCGAGGAGTACGGGATCTCGGTCTACGCCATCCGCGGCGAGGACAACGACACGTACTACTCGCACATCGAGGCCGCCGTCGACCACCGGCCGCATGTGACCATGGACGACGGCGCCGACGTGATCGGCGTCCTCCACAAGGAGCGCCGCGACCAGCTCTCCGAGATCGCGGGCGGGACGGAGGAGACGACGACGGGCGTCATCCGCCTCAAGGCGCTCGAGGCCCAGGGCGACCTCGCCTTCCCGATCGTGGCCGTCAACGAGGCGCAGACGAAGCACCTCTTCGACAACCGCTACGGCACGGGCCAGTCGACGATCGACGGGATCATCCGCGCGACCAACGTCCTCCTCGCCGGGCGGCGCTTCGTCGTCTGCGGCTACGGGTGGACGGGCCGCGGCGTCGCCCTGCGTGCCCGGGGCATGGGCGCGCACGTGGTCGTGACCGAGGTCGACCCCGTGCGGGCGCTCGAGGCGCTGATGGACGGCTACGAGGTGATGCCGATCGAGCGCGCCGCCGGGCTGGGCGACATCTTCTGCACGGCCACCGGCGACAAGAACGTGATCGGTCGCGCGGCGATCGAGCGGCTCAAGGACGGCGCCATCCTCTCCAACACCGGCCACTTCAACGTCGAGATCGAGATCCCGGCGCTCCGGGAGCTCGCCGTCGCCACCCGAGAGGCCCGCCCCGAGGTGGAGGAGTTCGAGTTCGCCGACGGACGGCGCGCCTACCTGATCAGCGAGGGCAGGCTCGTCAACCTCGCCGCCGCCGAGGGGCATCCGGCCGCCGTCATGGACATGAGCTTCGCGAACCAGGCGCTCGCGGCGGAGTACGTCGTCGCCAACGCCGACGAGCTCGAGCCCCGCGTCTACGTGGTGCCCGAGGAGATCGACCGCGAGATCGCCCGCCTGAAGCTCGAGAGCATGGGCGTCGAGATCGACGTGCTCACCGACGAGCAGGCGCGGTACCTCGCGTCCTGGGACGAGGGCACGTAGCACCGGGAAGCGGCCGCGTATTTTCAGGTGAGCGACCTGCAGCCCGAGGAGATCGTCCGACTCGACGCCGAGGCGGTCGTCGTGCTCGACCAGCGGCGGCTCCCCGACGAGGTCGTCGAGCTCGAGTGCAGCTCCGCGGCCGAGGTCGCCGAGGCGATCCGCACGCTCGCCGTCCGCGGGGCGCCGGCGATCGGGATCGCCGCCGCCTACGGCTACGCGCTCGCGGCCGCGCGCGGGGAGGACCTGGACGAGGCCGCCGACGCCCTCGTCTCGGCCCGGCCCACCGCCGTGAACCTGCCGTGGGCGATCGGGGAGATGCGACGGGGCGACCAGGCCCCCGCCGCGCTCGCCGCCCGCGCCCGCGCCCTCCACGCGGACGAGGTGGATCGCTGCCGGCGCATGGCCGCCCACGCCGCGGGCCTCTTCGGGCCGGGCACACGGGCGCTCACCCACTGCAACGCCGGCGCGCTCGCCACCGGCGGCGTCGGCACCGCCCTCGGGGCCGTCAGGGAGGGCTTCGAGCGCGGCCTCGTGGCGCACGTCCTCGTGGACGAGACCCGCCCGCTTCTCCAGGGCGCGCGCCTGACCGCGTGGGAGCTCGAGCGCGCGGGCGTGCCCCTGAGCGTCGTCGCAGACGCCGCTGCGGGGTCGCTCATGGCGCGCGGGCAGGTGGACGTCGTGCTCACCGGCGCCGACCGGATCGCGCGGAACGGCGACGCGGCCAACAAGATCGGGACGTACCCCCTCGCCGTCCTCGCGGCCCACCACGGCATCCCCTTCTACGTCGTCGCGCCGAGCTCGACCGTCGACCTCGCGGCCGCCGAGGGCGCGGACATCCCGATCGAGGAGCGCGACCCGGCCGAGGTCAGCGGCCGCTTCCCGGCACGGAACCCTGCCTTCGACGTCACCCCGGCGGCGCTCGTCGCCGCGATCGTGACCGAGGCGGGCGTCCACCGCCCGCCGTACGAGGAGTCCCTGGCGGCCCTCGGCACTCCGCGGCAGGAGGTCGCCTCGTGAAGGCGATGGTGATGGCCGCCGGGCTGGGGACGCGGCTCCGGCCGCTGACCGACGTGCTGCCGAAGCCGATGATGCCCGTGGCGAACCGGCCCGTCCTCCACCACCTCCTCAACCTCCTGAGGCGCCACGACGTCTCCGAGGTCGGGATCAACCTGCACGCCTTTCCGGAGATGATCCGCCGCTACTTCGGCGACGGAGCCGCGCTCGACATGTCCATCCGGTGGTCGGAGGAGCCCGACCTGCTCGGCACCGCCGGCGGGACGAAGAAGCTGCAGGACTACTGGGGGGACGAGACGATCCTGATCACCTCCGGCGACGGCCTCCACGACGTCGACCTGACCGCGCTCCTCGGTCACCACCAGCGGACGGGCGCGCTCGCAACCCTGACGGTGAAGCCGGTGCCGGACCCGTCCTCCTACGGCGTCGTCATCCTCGACCGAGACACGCGCGTGCGCGGGTTCCAGGAGAAGCCGCGGCGGGAGGAGGCGCGGAGCGACCTCGCCAACTGCGGCATCTACGTGATCGAGCCCGAGCTCCTCGAGCGAATCCCGCCCGACACCTTCTACGACTTCGGCGAGGACGTCTGGCCCAACCTCGTCGCCGCCGGCGAGGAGGTCTACGCGTACACGACGATGGCCTACTGGAACGACGTCGGCGACCTCGACGAGCTTCGCAACACGATCCTCGACGCGGTGCTCGGCCACGTGCGCGTCGACATCCCCGGCGAGGAGATCGCCCCGGGCGTCTGGGCCGAGGCGGGTTGCCGGATCGACGCGGGCGCGCGGATCGACGGCCCCGTCGTCCTCGGGCCGAACGTCACCGTCGAGGAGGGCGCTCAGATCCGTGGCCCGGCCGCGATCGGGGCCGACTGCCACGTGGGGAAGGCGGCGGCGATTCGCCGCGCAGCGCTCCTGCCGGGGAGCGTCGTCCCCGACGAGGGGCTCGCCATCGCCGGGATCTTCGGCGACGCGTCCAAGCTCGCCGAGAGCATCCTGCGCTATCCGTCGGCGACCGGCGGCTGAGCCTTCTGCTAGACGCCGATCGGGCTGAGGCCGGCTGTGCCGAGGCCGGCGGTGTCCGCGATGACGACCGCGAGCGCGCCGAGGACCTCGGCGCGGTCCCCCAGGACGCCGGCCTTCACCTCGACGGCGTTCGCCGTCCCGGGCAGGGCGTAGCGGTCGATCTCCTCGCGGATGCCGTCGAGGAGCGGCTCGCCCGCGGCGCTCAGGTCGCCGCCGACGACGATCGCCGCCGGGTTCAGGTAGTTGCAGAGGTCGGCGAGCGCACGCCCGACCGCTCGCCCGGCGTCGCCGACCGCCCGGAGCGCCGCCAGGTCGCCGGCCGCGACGAGCTCGAGGACGGCCTCGAGCGTCAGGTCGGCGCCGAGTGCCGGCTCCAGGAGGGAGAGCATCGACCCCGTCGAGGCGACCGTCTCCAGGCAGCCCCGGTTGCCGCAGCGGCAGACGGCCCCGTCGGGGCGGACCTGGATGTGGCCCAGCTCGCCGGCGAGCCCGGTGGCGCCGCGGTAGAGGCGGCCGCCGAGCACGAGCCCGGCCCCGATGCCGGAGGACATGAGCACGTAGATGACGTCGCCGAGCTCGCGGCCCGCGCCGAACGACACCTCCGCGAGCGCGCCCAGGTTGGCGTCGTTGTCGAGCTCCACGGGGATCTCGAGCCTCCGCGCCAGCTCCTCGCCGGCCTGGACGCCGCCCCAGGTCGGCAGGACGGTCGAGCCGACGACGCCCTTGTGGCTGTCGATCGGCGCGGGGAGCGCCATCCCGGCCCCGATCACCCGGCTTCGATCCGCATCTGCCTCGGCCACCACCTCAGCCGCCAGCTCGGCCGCGGCGTCGAGCGCCTCCTCGGGGGAGTGGTCGACGTCCATCTCCTGATGGCGCTCGGCCATCACGGTCGAAGAGAGGTCGGCGATCGCGACCCGCAGCTCCCGGTGCCCGAAGGCGATGCCAAGGGCGGAGCCCGCGGCGGCGTCGAGGCGAAGGAGGACGGGCGGCCGCCCGCGGCCGGCCGGCTCGGAGCGCGCGTCGGCCTGCTCGACGACGAGGCCGCGCGCCTGGAGATCTGACACGAGCGTCGCGACCGTCGTCCGCGAGAGGCCGGTCATGCGGGCCAGCTCGCTGCGGCTCGCGGTGCCGGCGCGTCGCAGTGCGTCGACCACCCGGAGGCGGTTGAGCTCCCGCAGCGTTCCGAACGGTCCCGGCTCGATGGTCATCTCGCGAGTGACACTTTCGCAGGTCTATGGTCGAATTTCAGCCGTAGAGACCGGAAATAGGACGGGATCCGAGGAAAAGGAAGGAGATCTTCCCCGGCGACAAGAGGCTGCCTGTCGCTTGTAAACGTCCTGAATGATCCTTAAGCTGGCACCGGCAGTTGCGGCGGGTCCCGTCAATGAGGGAGGCGTGTAGTCGTGAGGAGAATTTCGTACAAAGCCACCGAATCTCGGTCGAAGCGGATGGTGTTCGGCCTCGCTCTGGCAGTCGTGGCGGCGCTCGCGCTCGTCGCGGCGGGCTGCGGAGGCGACGATGACGACGGGGGAGCCAGCGCCGACACGAGCGCCGCGTCCGAGACCGGCGGCGGCGGTGGTGGTGGCTGCGACAAGAGCATCTGGGTGCTCCTGCCCGACAGCGCCAGCTCGCCCCGCTGGGAGACGGACGACCGGCCGTACTTCGACCAGGCGTTCTCGGATGCCGGCGTCGACCACACCATCGTCAACGCAGAGGGCGACGCGGCGACGCAGCAGTCGCAGGCCGAGCAGGCGATCGCCGACGGGGCAGGCGTCATCGTGCTGACGAGCATCGACACCGGCTCCGGCGGTGCGATCATCGACTCGGCCAAGGAGGCCGGCGTCGACGTGATCGAGTACGACCGCTTCAACACCGGCAGCTCGGGCGGCTCGGCCTACGTGAGCTTCGACAACGTCGCGGTCGGCGCGACCATGGCCGACGTGCTCGAGCCGATCATCGACGAGCTCGCCTCCGACCCGAAGCAGGTCGTGATGCTGAACGGCGGGGAGGAGGACAACAACGCGTTCCTCTTCCGCGACGGCTACAACGCGACGGTCGAGGAGCAGCGTCAACGACGGCGAGCTGGGCGCTGGTCGCCGACCAGTTCGTCCCCGGCTGGGGCGCGAACGGCGAGGGTCAGACGATCATGGAGCAGATCCTCACCGACGCGAACAACAAGGTCGACGCGGTGTTCGCCGCCAACGACAACCTCGCGCAGCAGGCGATCAACGCGCTCGAGGCCGCGGGCGTCGAGGTCCGTGCCGCTGAGCGGCCAGGACGCGACGGCCGCCGGCATCCAGAACATCCTGCTCGGCAAGCAGACGATGACCGTCTACAAGCCGATCCAGGCGGAGGCCGACGTCGCCGCCAACGCCGCGCTGGCGCTCTGCGCCGGCGAGGACCCGAGCACGATCACGTCGGACTTCGAGTTCCAGACGATCGGGATCACGGCCGAGGACGGCAAGCCGGCCGACGCAGCCGAGGGCGAGGGAGTCGTCCCGTACCTCGCGCTGACCCCGACCGGGGTGACGGTGGACAACATCGGCGACACGGTGATCGCGGACGGCTTCCGGACGGTCGAGGAGATCTGCACCGGCGACACCGCCAGTACGGACTTCTGCCAGGAGAACAGCTGATTCCCGCCTCGCGGCACGAGAGGGGGCGCCGAAAGGCGCCCCCTCTTCCCCCCGTGGAAGAATGAGCCATGGCTGACGCAGGCACGGTCGCCACGCCCGCTCCTCGAGTGCAAGAGCGTCTCGAAGGCGTTCGGCGCCGTGCAGGCCCTCCAGAACGTCGACTTCGAGGTGCGCCGCGGCGAGGTCATGGCCCTCGTCGGCGACAACGGCGCCGGCAAGTCGACGCTGATCAAGAGCGTCGCGGGCATCTACCCGTTCGACGAGGGCGAGGTCTTCTACGAGGGCCGGAGGTTGACGATCCACGGTCCGCGCGAGGCGGCCAGGCTCGGCATCGAGGTCGTCTACCAGGACCTCGCGCTCGCGGACAACCTCGACGTCGTCGCCAACATGTTCCTGGGGCGCGAGCGGACCCGCACCGGGTTCGTCCTCGATGAGGCGAGCATGGAGCGGGCCTCGCGCGAGACGCTGAACAGCCTCTCCGTGACCACCCTCCGCTCGGTCCGGCAGCGGGTGGCAGGTCTCTCCGGCGGCCAGCGCCAGGCCGTCGCTGTGGCGAAGTCGGTGATGTGGGAGTCGAAGCTCGTCATCCTCGACGAGCCGACCGCGGCCCTCGGCGTCGCCCAGACCCGCCAGGTCCTCGACCTCGTCCGGCGCCTCGCCGACCGGGACCTGGGCGTCGTGATCATCTCCCACAACCTGCACGACGTGTTCGACTGCGCCGACCGGATCACGGTACTCCGCCTCGGCCAGCGGGTGGCCCTGCTCCAGCGCGAGGAGACGAGCCAGCAGGAGGTCGTGCACGCCATCACCGCCGGCACGCTCGACCACGTGCCCGGCATGGAAGCCTCGGAGGAGGTCGACGCGTGACGGAGCACGTCGACCCGGGCATCCCTGCCCCCGTTCCCGCGGACCGCGAGTCGGCCCCCGCGCCTCGACCCCCCGAGGGCGAGGGGGCCGGCCAGGAGTCGCTCGCCGACTACGCGCACCGCTGGTGGCAGGGCGTGCGGTCCGGCGAGCTCGGCTCGCTGCCCATCGTCGTCGGCCTTCTCATCATCGTCGTCGTCTTCGGGCTCCTCGACGACACCTTCCTGACGGAGCGGAACTTCACCAACCTGCTCCTGCAGATGGCAGCGATCGCGACGATCGCGATCGGCGTCGTCTTCGTGCTCCTGATCGGCGAGATCGACCTCTCCGTCGCCTACGTGAGCGCCGTCGGGGGAGTCGTCATGACCCTGCTCCTGCGCCCGGAAAACCCGGGCTGGCCGTGGTGGCTCGCGATCCTCGTCGCTCTCGGTGCCACGACGACGATCGGCTTCCTCCAGGCGATCGTGATCACGAAGGCCGGCGTTCCCTCGTTCGTCGTCACCCTGGCGGGGCTCCTCATCTGGTCCGGCGTGGTCCTGATCCTGACCACTCAGGCCTCCCAGGTGGGGACGATCCGGATCCAGAACGACACGGTCGTCCGCATCGCGAACGACTTCCTCTCCGACGCCGCAGGCTGGGTCCTCGGCGTGGTGGCGGTGATCGCCTATGCGCTCTCGCAGCTCTACAACCGGCGAGCCCAGCGTGTGAGCGGCCTTCCCGGCAAGCCGATGGCGCTGATCGCGCTCCAGGTGGCGGGGCTCGCGGTCGCCGCCTTCGCGACCGTCTGGTACTGCAACAAGGACCGCGGCGTCCCCTACGCGATCGTCGTCCTCCTCGTCTTCCTCGTCGTCTGGTCGTTCATCGCCACGCGCACGCGCTTCGGCCGCCACGTCTACGCGGTCGGCGGCAGCGCCGAGGCCTCCCGCCGGGCCGGCATCAGCGTCGACCGAGTCCGCATCACCGTCTTCATGATCAGCGGCCTCATGGCCGGGGTCGGCGGCATCATGCTCGCCTCTCGGCTCCGCTCGGTCGCCACGAACACGGGCGGCGGGAACCTCCTCCTGCTCGTGATCGCGGCAGCCGTGATCGGCGGGACGAGCCTCTTCGGCGGCATCGGGCGCGTCGTCTCGGCCCTGCTCGGCGCGCTCGTGATCGCCTCGATCCAGAACGGGATGGACCTGCTCGGCCTCGCCTCCGGGACGAAGTTTGTGATCACGGGCCTCGTCCTCCTGGGCGCCGTGCTCGTCGACGCGTTCTCGAAGCGGCGGCGGGCGGCGCGGGGAGGCGTGTGAGTAAGGTTGGCGCCGTCCGGGCCGAGGGCCCGGGGAGAGCCGTCATCCAGAGGAGAGCGCCGTGAAAACGAGTCTCGGCATCTGGGCCCTGGGCCCGATGGTCACCCGCTTCGTCCCGGGCGGCTACCAGCCGCAGCGGGCTGAGGAGACGACCGCCGATCGCGTGCGCCGCGCGGTCGCTGGGCTCGGCGAGTTCATGGACGACTACGAGTTCCACTACCCGCAGGAGCTCTCCGCGGAGAACCTGGACGCCGTGCGCGAGGCGCTCGGCGGCCACGGGATCTACTGCATCGCGAGCGGTCTCCACCTCGACCCGCGCTTCGGGCGCGGAGGGCTGACGTCTCCCGACGCGTCCACGCGCGCCGAGGCCCGCCGGCTCGCGCTCGAGGGGGCCGACCTTGCCGGCTCGCTCGGTGCACACTTCATCGTCTGGCCCGGGATCGAGGGGTACAACTACCCGTTCCAGACCCCGTACGCCGACAGCTGGAACTGGTTCGTCGACGGCGTGGGCGAGGCCGCGCAGCGGTGCGCCGACCACGGCGTCTCGCTCTTCCTCGAGCACAAGAACTCCGAGCCGGCCATGAAGATCTTCATGCGGAACATCGGCATGACCCTGCACGTGATCCACAAGCTGCGGGCGCAGGGGATCGCGAACGTCAAGGTCAACATGGACTGGCAGCACCTGCTCATGAACGGCGAGAGCCTGGGCGAGTACGCGGCCATGCTCGCTGCCGAGGGGCTCCTGGGCCACCAGCACGCGAACTCGGGCTGGGGCACGTTCGACGACGACAACATGGTCGGCGCGACGGCGTTCATGGAGACGCTCGAGCTCGCGCTCGAGCTCCGCCGCGCCGGCTACGGCCAGAACGGCGAGCGGCTCGGCTTCGACCTCTACCCGTACACGGAGGACGCCGTCGAGGCGGTGCGCCGCAGCGTCCTCCAGTGGCGCTTCATCGACGACGTGGCGGCCCGCATCGACGAGGCCGCGCTGCGCGAGGCGCAGTCACGGAAGGACGCCGTGCGCGCGTACGAGCTCGTGTACGAGGCGCTGGGCGCCCGGTGAGGCTCGAGCAGGCGCTCCTGATCGTCCAGACGGCGGTGCGCGACGCGCCCGGCCCCGTGTCGGTCTTCGTCGCCGACTCCCACGGCGAGCTGGTGGCAGCGGCCACGATGGACGGGGCCGCTCCGGACACTCGCCTGAACGCGCGGCGGAAGGCCTACACCGCGGCCCGGAGCGACGCCGCCTCGACCGGCGAGCTCGCCGACAAGGCCCGCGGCGACCCGGCCGAGCTCGCGAGCTTCGACCCCTTCTTCACGTTCTTCCGTGGCGGCGTCGCCGCCTTCGAGGACGGCCGCCGCGTCGGCGCCGTCGGCGTCAGCGGGCTCCCGGGCGAGGACGACGAGGCTCTTGCCGGCGACGCGCTGCTCGCGGCCGGCCTCCAGCTCCGGTGACCGCCCTCGTCGGGCTCGACGTCGGCACAACCGGCGTGAAGGCGCTGGCGGTCGCCCCTGACGGCGGGGTGCTGGCCCGGGCCGAGGCCGCCTACCCACTGGCGATGCCGCACCCCGGCTGGGCCGAGCAGGATCCGGAGGACTGGCGGCGGGCCGCCGAGGAGGCGCTGGGGGCGCTGGCCGTCCGCGACGTGGCGGGCATCGGGCTCGCGGGCCAGATGCACGGGCTCGTCGCGCTCGACGCCGAGGAGCGCGTCGTGCGCCCGGCGATCCTCTGGAACGATCAGCGGACGGCGGCCGAGTGCCGCGAGATCGAGGAGGCGATCGGTCTCGAGCGCCTGCTCGGGCTCACCGGCAACCGCGCGCTCCCGGGCTTCACGGCGCCCAAGCTGCTCTGGCTCCGCCGGCACGAGCCGGAGGCCTTCGGGCGCATCGCGCACGTCCTCCTGCCCAAGGACTACGTCCGGCTGGCGCTGACCGGCGTGCGCGCGACCGACGTCGCCGACGCCTCCGGCACCCTGCTCTTCGACGTCGGCGGCCGGGCCTGGAGCGACGAGGTCCTGGCGGCGCTCGGCCTGCCGGCCTCGTGGCTCCCGCCCGCGCTCGAGTCGCCCGAGCTCTCGGCCGAGACGCCCGCCGGGGTCGCGGTCGCCGCCGGCGCCGGCGACCAGCAGGCAGGCGCGCTCGGGGTGGGCGTCACGCGCCCGGGGCCGGCCTCGGTCGTCCTCGGCACGTCGGGGGTCGTCTTAGCCGCCCTGCCCGAGCTCGCCGTCGAGCGGGAGGGCCGCGCCCACGTCTTCTGCCACGCCGTCCCCGGCTCCTGGGAGGCCATGGGGGTCATGCTCTCGGCCGCGGGCGCTCTCCGCTGGTTCCGGGACGCGCTCGCACCGGGGGAGCCGTACGAGCGCCTGCTCGCGGAGGCGGAGGCCTGGGCGCCCGGCGCCGAGGGAGCCCTCTTCCTCCCGTACCTGACCGGCGAGCGCACCCCGCATGCCGACCCGGGTGCGCGGGCCGCCTTCATCGGGCTCTCCGCCCGGCACGAACGTGGCGCGCTCGTGCGCGCCGTCCTCGAGGGCGTCGCGTACGGCCTCCGGGACTCGCTCGAGATCCTGCGCGCGCTCGGATGCCGCCTCGAGTCGGGCCGCGTCTCGGGCGGCGGCGCCCGCAGCCCGCTCTGGCTCCGGATCGTGGCCTCCGTTCTCGGCCTCCCCCTCGAGCGAACAGTCGTGGAGGAGGGGGCCGCCTACGGGGCCGCGCTCCTCGGCGGCGTCGCCGGCGGGGTCTTCGCCGACGTGGAGGAGGCGGTCGCGGCGTGCGTCGCCGTCCGCGAGACGATCGACCCCGACCCCGAGTGGCAGCGTGCGTACGAGCGGGACTACGCTCGCTACCGGGCCCTCTATCCCGCCCTGAGACCGCTGGAGGCCGAATGACGAAGTGGGGAATCATCTCGACGGCGAACATCAACCGCCTCGTCCTCGCCGGCGCGCGCGCGTCCGACCGGGTCGAGGTCGTCGCCGCCGCGAGCCGCGAGCAGGCGCGTGCGGACGCCTATGCGCGCGAGCACGGGATCGAGCGCGCCTACGGGAGCTACGAGGCGCTCCTCGCGGACGACGACGTCGAGGCCGTCTACATCTCGCTGCCGAACTCGCTGCACGTCGAGTGGTCGATCCGCTCGCTCGAGGCCGGCAAGCACGTCCTGTGCGAGAAGCCGCTCGACCGCCGCCCGGAGGAGGTCGAGCGCGCCTTCGGCGCGGCCGGCCGGGCCGGGAGGATCCTGACGGAGGCCTTCATGTACCGCCACAACCCGCAGACCGCGAAGCTCCGCGAGCTCGTCGAGGCGGGCGCCGTCGGCGCGCTCCGCCTCGTGCGCTCGACCTTCAGCTTCAGCCTGGGCGACGACCCGGGGAACGTGCGTCTCGCGGCCGACCTCGACGGCGGCGCGCTCATGGACGTGGGCTGCTACTGCGTGAGCGGCTCCCGCCTCGTCGCTGGCGAGCCGGAGACGGTCTACGGCCGACAGCTGACCGGCGTGAGCGGGGTGGACGTCCTCTTCGCGGCCACGATGAGCTTTCCGGGCGAGGTCGTCGCCCAGTTCGACTGCGGCTTCGTGCTGCCCGGCCGGGACGAGCTGGAGGTCGTCGGCGCCGAGGGCTCGCTCTTCCTCGACGATCCCTGGCACGCCCGGACGCCGGTGATCGAGGTGCGGCGCGGCGACGGCGTCGAGCTCGTCGACTTGAAGCCGGAGGACTCCTACCGGCTCGAGCTGGAGAACGTGAGCGACGCGATCGCGGGCCGGGCGCAGCCGCTCCTCGGTCGCGAGGACGCCCTCGGCCAGGCGCGGACGATCGAGGCGCTCTACCGCTCCGCCGAGACGGGCGCGCCCGTCACGCTCACCTGACACGAAGCCGGCACGCTTCCGCGTGCTCCCGTCCGCTATCCCTGGAGGATGGCCGTCACCCGCGCGCTGCTGGGCCTCCTGCTCCCGGAGCGCTGCCTCGCCTGCGGCGGCGGCGAGGAGCTTCTCTGCGCGGGGTGCCGGCGGGAGCTGCTCGTCCTGCGGGGCACGCTCTGCGCCCGCTGCGGCTGCCCGACCGCCTGGCCGGTCGAGCGCTGCGGCGAGTGCGCCGGCCGCCGGCTCGCGTTCGCCTCCGCGCGGGCGGCGGTCGCCTTCGCCGGGCCGGGGCGAACCCTCGTGCTCGCGTGGAAGGAGCGCGGCATCGCTCGGGTGGCCGAGCTGGCCGCGGCTCTCGTCGAGGAGACGCTGCGGCGACCGGAGGTCGAGGCGCTCGGCTTCGTCCCCGGGGACGGCGACCGGACCGGCTGGCGCGGCACCAACCCGGCGGAGGGCCTCGCGCGTGCGCTCGGACCGCGGTGGGGGCTGCCGGTGGAGCCGCTCCTCGCGCGCACGCGGCGGTCCCGCCCGCAGCGCGGCCTCGCCCGCCCGGCGCGGAGGGCCAACATCAGGGGAGCCTTCCGCGCGAGCGGACGCTCGCCGGCCCGCGTGGCCCTCGTCGACGACGTCTACACGACCGGGTCCACGGTGGGCGCCGCCGCGAGCGAGCTCCGCCGCGCCGGCGCCCGGGCGGTGCACGTCGTCACGTTCGCCCGCGCAATCCGCTCTTGACACCCCCGCCGGGCGCCTGCATATAGTGCCTCCGCATCGCGGGACGGGGCAGGCACTTCGGTCTGCGATGACAGGACAAGGGGGGAACGGCGAGCACGAGTTTTCTCGAGTTGCTTCGAGCCCGTCCGGGTTTCGATCCTCGCGTGCGTACGCGCGGATCGCGGGGCGGGCCTGGGCGGCCGGACCGACCGGGGAAGCCGGGCTACGCCGGTGCCCGGACCGAAAGGAGACCGAGATGAGGGGAGCAGTGGGAACGGGGGGAGGTGTCCGGCGGCGCCGAGCGGCGCTCGTCGCGACGCTCCTCGGCCTGATCGTCCTCCTGGCGAGCGCCACCGCCGCGAGCGCGGGCTTCAAGCCGCTCGACCCGCAGGAGGCCGAGTTCCAGGACACCATGACCTGGGCGGACTACGCGCCCGTTCCGGGCACCGACTGGGCGAACCCCGCCCTCGTGCCCACGGTCGAGAAGTGGAAGGTGGCGCTCGTCCTCACGGACTTCGTCGACCAGCCGTTCAACGCGACGCTGCCCGCGCACTCGACCGTGTTCGGGAACCCGCAGCCGGAGGGGGCCGAAATCCCCGAGGCCGACGTTCCCGAGTTCTACCGCGAGTTCCTGAACACGCCGAGCCTCCTCAACAACTTCACGACCATGAACAGCTACTGGATGGAGGACTCGCTCGGACGGTACGGGGTCGAGCTCGACGCCTACGGCATCTACCACCTCCCCGGGAACCAGTGGGAGTACTGGCTCCGCGACGCGGGGAGCGCCGGCGCGGCCTGCCCGACCGGCTTCACCTGCAACCGGAACGCCCGGACTGAGGGCCGGAACGCCTGGATCGCGGACGTCGGGGTCGACGTCGTCAACGGCTACGACAACGTCTTCTACGTCCAGGCCGGCCAGGACGAGAGCTCCACGTGGCAGGAGTTCGGCGAGATGATCTTCCAGACGATGGACGACGTCACGGACGAGTTCGGCAACCCCGACCCGACGAAGCCGAACTGGGCGCCCACGCGTTACATCCCGTGGACCTCGTTCGCGGCCGCGAAGAGCGTCTGGCCGAGCGCCGGCGGCAACTCCTCGACCGAGGGCGAGAGCTCGGGCATGGGCACCTACGCCCACGAGCTGAGCCACAACCTCGGGATCGGCGACAACTACAACAACCCGTACGGGAACCCGCTCCGGCGCTCGTACACGGGCCCCTGGGACATGCTCAGCCGCGGCTCGTTCAACGGCCCCGGCGGCCCGCACAAGCGCTGGCTGATCCCCTCGACCCAGGGCGGCTCCCTGGGCTCCAACCACAACCTCCGGAACCGGATGAAGCTCGGGCTCGTCCAGGAGGAGAACGTCCTCCGGCTCGACCGGAACGAGCTCGACGACTCGGGCCCGATCGTCGCGAAGGTCACGGCCCGGGCCGCCTATCCGGGGCCCGCCGGGCTCACCGGCGTGAACATCGCACTGGATCCCTCGCCGGATCTCGCCGATCCGAGCCGCGGTGACCAGTCGCCGCCGTGCTCGGTCTCCGACAACCCCGACTGCCCCGGCCCGACGTTGACGGGCTCCGGGAACATCAGCTCGACCAGCCTGTACGACAACTACACGGTCGAGGTCGTCGACCGGATCGGGAACGACTCGTTCCAGCCCGACTACGGCGTCCTCGTCCAGCGGACGAAGAATGCCGACCGGGCGCCGTTCGTCTGGACGATCGACGCGCATCCGGAGGACATGAACGTCGTCGACTTCTACCGGCCCGACGGCACGCCTGCGATGATCTCGTACGGCGACTTCCGGCAGCTCAACGACGCCCCGTTCCACGCGGGCCTCGATTCCGGGAGCAGCTACGAGTACGTCGACGAGCCGAACCGGCTGCACTTCTACGTCATCGACAACTCCCGGCAGGGAGGCATCCGCTCCTACCAGGTCGGCGTCCTCTCGCTGGACGGCGCCGGCCCGCAGGAGCGCGGCGTCAAGCTCGGCCCCGGCAAGGTCGGCGTCGCCCACCCCGGCTGGACGCAGTGCGAGTTCAGCCTCAAGAACACGGGCAAGGGCGTGGAGCCCAACCAGGGCAACCACCCCGAGAACGTCGACGGCTACCTGGGGAGCGACATCTACCGGATCTCCGCGGAGATCTCCGGCGACGGGTGGAGTGGGCGCCTCTACAACGCGCTCGCGACCGCCCGCTTCGGCAAGAGGACCAACGTGCAGTACTACGTCGAGCGAAGCGGAAGCCCGACGGGGAACGCGGTCGTCACCGTGACCGCCACCTCCGAGAGCGACCCGACCAAGAGCTCGACCGACACCTGCACCGTCAGGCCGAAGGACGTCCGCTAGGCACGCGACGGCCGCCGAGCGGCCGCCGGATCCGAGCGGCCTCCGTCACCTCGCGTGGCGGGGGCCGCTCGCGTTGTAGCCGGGTGGCCGGCCGGGATAGGCTGGGGACACCCGACGAGGAGGCTCCGGTGAGATTGCAGGTCAAGGGCAAGAACGTCGAGGTCAGCGACTCCTTGCGGACCTACGCGCAGGAGAAGCTCGGGAAGCTCGACAAGCACCTGAACGACGCGGCCCGGCTGGAGCTCGAGCTCGCAGTCGAGAAGAATCCGTCCATCGCCGAGAACCAGATCGCCGAGGGGACGATCTGGACGAAGGGCCCGGTGCTCCGCGCGCGGGAGAGCTCGCCGGACATGCGCGCGTCGATCGACATGCTCGTGGAGAAGCTCGAGCGCCAGGCACGGCGCTACCGGGACAAGCGTCGGTCGCGGCCGAGCGGTCGCCACGCCGCGGGCGCCTCCCCGGAGCCCGCTCCCGCCGAGGTCGAGGAGGAGAGCCCCGTGATCGTCAAGACCAAGCAGTTCGCGGTCAAGCCTATGACCCCCGAGGAGGCCGTCCTCCAGCTCGAGCTGATCGGCCACGACTTCTTCGTCTTCCAGAACGCCGACACGGCCGACGTCAACGTCCTCTACCGGCGCCGCGACGGCGATTACGGGCTGATCGAGCCTCAGCTCGCCTGATGGCCCCTGACGACTTCCATGACCCGCGCGCCTTCCGCTGGGTCGAGGCGGGCGTCTCGGGCCTCGCGCGGCAGCGCGAGTGGGACGCGACGGCGATCGCCGACGTGCCCGCGCTCCGCGAGACGGACCTCGGCGAGGTGAACTTCCGCATCCTCGGGGACGGCTCGGTCATCGGCGAGGTCGCCCCGGCTGCCCTGGCCGAGCTGACCGCCGACATCGCCCTCGAGCCACCCTTCGCGGCCCGGGCCGTGCGCCAGAACGAGTCGGAGTGGATGGTCGGCGCGGTGCGCATGGACTCGGAGCTCGTCGAGCTCCACGCCGGCGTCGAGTCGCTCGCGCTCGAGGTCGCCGTCCCGCCCGAGGGCGAGGCCATGTACATCGCGGACGGCGAGATCCTCGTCGAGGCGCCTGCAGGCCCGGCCGGGGCCGCCTTCGCGCGGCTCGAGCAGATCGGCGCCGGTCGCTTTCAGGCTTTCGTCGCCCGTGCCGATAGGCTGGAAGACGGTCGCTGGGAGCTGACCGTCGATCCTCTCTGAGCACACGCCAGCTACCCTGAACCGATGTCCCAGAACTACGGCGCCCTGGAGAAAGTCCTCCGCGTCGGCGAAGGCCGGCGGATCAAGCGGCTCTCCGGCCAGGCCGGCTACGTCACCTCGCTCGAGCCCGAATTCGAGGCGCTCACAGACGAGCAGCTCGCCGCCAAGACGGTCGAGTTCCGCCAGCGCCTCGAGAACGGCGAGCCGCTCGACGACCTGACCTTCGAGGCCTTCGCGGCGGTGCGCGAAGCGGCGAAGCGATCGCTCGGGATGCGCCCCTTCGACGTCCAGGTGATGGGCGCCGTCGTGCTCCACGAGGGCGACATCGCCGAGATGAAGACCGGTGAGGGGAAGACGCTGGTCGCCACGATGCCCCTCTACCTGAACGCGCTCCCGGACCGGGGTGTCCACCTGGTCACCGTCAACGACTACCTGGCGAAGCGTGACGCCGAGTGGATGGGACCTGTGTACGAGGCGCTGGGGATGCGGGCTTCCTTCATCCGCAACCAGATGCCGTACACCGAGCGCAAGGAGGCCTACGACGCCGACATCACGTACGGCACCAACTCCGAGTTCGGCTTCGACTACCTCCGCGACAACATGGCCACGTCCCTGCAGGGGACCGTGCAGCCGAGCCACGCCTACGCGATCGTGGACGAGGTCGACTCGATCCTGATCGACGAGGCGCGGACGCCGCTCATCATCTCCGGCGAGCCGGAGACGGCGGCCCGGACGTACTACGACTTCGCGCGCATCGCCAAGGGCCTCGAGGGCGTTCCGGCCAAGTTCGTGCCCAAGGGCCAGGAGCGGAGCGAGGACGACGCGGACTACGAGTACGACGAGAAGTTCAAGACCGTCTCCCCCCGCGAGTCCGCCATCGACGCCGTCGAGCGCGCGCTCGGGATCGAGAACCTCTACGACCCGAGGAACGCGCAGCTCGTCAACCACCTGATCCAGGCGCTCAAGGCCGAGTCGCTCTACCACCGCGACGACGACTACGTCGTCCAGGACGGCGAGGTGAAGATCGTCGACGAGTTCACGGGCCGGATCATGGAGGGCCGCCGCTGGTCGGAGGGCCTCCACCAAGCCGTCGAGGCGAAGGAGGGCGTCGACATCCGCGAGGAGCACGTCACGCTCGCGACGATCACGCTCCAGAACTACTTCCGCCTCTACGAGAAGCTCGCCGGCATGACCGGCACGGCCAAGACGGAGGAGAAGGAGTTCCAGGAGATCTACAACCTCTCCGTCGTCGAGATCCCGACGAACGTGCCCGTGGTGCGGGACGATGCGAACGACTACATCTACAAGACCGCCGACGCTCGCTTCAACGCGGTCGTCGAGGACATCAAGGAGCGCCACGAGCGCGGCCAGCCGGTACTCGTATCGATGCGGGATCCTCGTCCTCTTCGCTCACCGGAGCGAGATACAGCTCCGTGCCTTCGGGCAAATCGGGTGGGCTCTTCGATCACGAAGCGCCCGTTGACCACCTTGGCTTTCACCGCGTTCATGCTCCCGGTTTAGCAGCGTCGGGCCGGTCTTGCCGCCACTCAACCGCGTCGTGGACTAGCGGCGAGCCCAGGCGAAGGCCCAGCGACGCGGACGGGATCGGGCATCGAGGACGGAGTCGGGGACGGGGCGGAGTCGGGGGCCGGGCCAGGGTCCGGACTAGGGTCTGGGTTGGGGTCCGGGGACGGGCACGGGCACGGGGACGGGGTCGGTGGGTCGGGGACGGGGACGGGGACGGGCACGGGGACGGGGCACGGGGACGGGCGGGGTCCGGGGACGGGCACGGGGACGGGGACGGGGACGGGGACGGGGTCCGGGGACGGGCACGGGGACGGGGACGGGTTGGGGTTGGATTGGGTGGCGCGACGGGGCAGCGGATCCTCGCTGCCTTGGGCAAGCTCGCTCGGCTTTGTTGGTGAAGCGGGGGCGCGGTGAGCTGTTGGGACGTTGGACGGAGGGTCGGGCTGTCGGTAGACTGCTCCCATGGGCGACCCAGCTCGGAAGCGCGCCACCTACGCGGACGTGTTGGCGGCACCGCCGCACATGACGGCCGAAATCGTGGGCGGCGAGCTGCGCCTGCACCCGAGACCCGCCAAGCCACACGCGATGGCCGCCACGGCGCTCGGCGAAGAGCTCGGACCTCCCTTCAAGCGTGGCCGTGGCGGTCCCGGCGGCTGGATTCTGATCTTCGAGCCAGAGCTGCACCTGGGTGACGACATTCTCGTTCCGGATCTGAGTGGTTGGCGGCGCGAGCGGATGCCCCAGGTGGTGGCAGACGTGCCGTACTTCAATCTCCCCCCGGACTGGGTCTGCGAGGTGGTGAGCCCGCGCTCGGAAAAGTACAATCGGACAGACAAGCTCGCCATCTACGCACGCGAGCACGTGGGGGGGGCGTGGCTAGTGAACCCGCTCACCCGCACGCTCGAGGTGCTCGAACAATCTGACTCGGGATGGCTCCTACGTCACGTGTGGCGCGATGACGCGCGGGTGCGCGCCGAACCGTTCGACGCGATCGAGCTGGACTTGTCGGTGCTCTGGGCAGACGTGATCCTTCCGGAGTGAGTCGCAGCGCTGGCCCTGCCGAGCTCGACCGTGGGGGGCTGCGCCCCTCCGCCGGGAAACGCGGGGATCATCCGGTTCACCCAGTCACTTCAACCCCATCCGATACATCCAGGTGATGCTGGGGCACGCGAACCCGGAAACGACGCAGACTTACGCGCACCCGCCCTCTCAATCGGGCAGCTCAGGCAATCTCGAAGCCGAGCTTGAAGTTGAAGCACGCGGCAAAAGGCTTCTTGGGCGTGGTAGCCGAGCTCGAACTGCTTCACGAGCGTAGAATCGTCTGGGGTCACCGGTCAGCCAGAAGTCGATAGCTGCTTCGGCGATTCGAACGGCAACGTCCTCTCTGGGCTCGAGCACCAGTTGCACCCACTTGTCGTCCAGCGCCACGAGCTCTTGTCGGACACCATCGAGACTGGAGAAGCGAACTGAGCGCGATAGGCCGAACTCGATTCTGGGGAACCCATCGACTTCCAGAAGAATGCTTCCATCCTTGCCACTCGACTCGAGAGTACAACGCACCAGGCGAGACCCGACGATGGGCAAGGCGACCCAGTTTTCTTCTCTCATGGTGAGGGGGGCTGCTCGGAGTCGTCGGCGAAGAGGTCGTCAGTGCTGGCAACGGTCGTCGCTGGGTCCTTCTCAATCACCGCCGTGAAGTTCCGCCTTGCGGCGAGACTAGCACCCCAACCGGCGCCACGGGGACGGGGACGGGGACGGGGAGGCGGGATTGGGGTCCGGGATTGGGGACGGGATTGGGGACGGGGACGGGGACGGGGACGGGGACGGGTTGGGGTCCGGGGACGGGGACGGGTCGGGGTCCGGGGACGGGGACGGGTTGGGGTCCGGGGACGGGGACGGGTTGGGGTCCGGGGACGGGGACGGGGTTGGGGTCCGGGGACGGGGACGGGTTGGGGTCCGGGGACGGGGACGGGTTGGGTCCGGGGACGGGGACGGGTTGGGGTTGGGGTGTGCGCGACCGGGTGACGAAGGCTTGGGTCTGCAGCGGGACTCGGTGTGCCACGCCCTCTCGGTGAATCAAGGCCGCTTCGCTTCGCTCGCGCCGCTTCGCGGTGGCGCCTGCGGCGCCAGCCTTGACACACCGCGAGGGCGTGGCGGCGGGGGGGGCATGCTGCAAATCCAAGCCTTCGTCATCCGGTTCACCACAATCACTTCAGCCTCAGCTCGGCGCTATCGAGGGGCGGGACGCGAAGCTCGCCGAGCAGCTTCGGCGGGCGCTCGTCGCGGTGGGGCTCAACCTGGGCGAGGGGTACGGCGCCTCGGGTGGGGGGAAGCGGCGCGCTTATCGGATTGCGCTCGGGGAGGCGGCGGAGCTGGAAATGGGGCTCGAGATGGCCTCGGCGCTCGGCTACTGCGCGCTGGGTGCGGAGCAGCGGGATGGCTTGCAGCGGATCATCGCTACGCTGCGCAAGCTCGCTCGGCCTTGTCGGTGAAGGCGGCGAGGCGGCGAGGCGGCGAGGCGGCGAGGCGGCGAGGCGGCGAGGCGGCGAGGCGGCGAGGCGGCGAGGCGGTGAAGCCCTCGAGCACCTGAAGGATGGCTTGCGCCCTGCCCTCCGAGAGCGCCGCCAGAATCATGTCGGAGTGTAGCGTCTTTCGGTCCGGGTCGGGGGCTTGGTTGCGGCTCACGCTCCCAGCTCACGCGGAAGGATCTGGGCCACGCACGCAGGATTAACACGTTGTTCCATCGGGATTCTTGACGATTGAACCCGTTGATAACAGCATCTGGAGGTGTTTCGTCACGCTTCTGGGCAACTTCTCCAGTGGTTGAACCAATCACAGCGCAAGCCTCTGGTCGTGCGTGGCGCGCGGCAGGTGGGCAAGACCTGGCTGGTTCGAGAGCTGACGCGGCAAAGCCAACTCGAGTTGATCGAGCTCAACCTGGAGCGCACACCCGGAGAAGAGCGCCTGTTCGAGAGCAACGACCCGCAGCGCATTCTGGGCGAGTTCTCCCTCGCGAGAGGCCGAACGCTGCAGCCGACCAGGAGCTTGCTGTTCATCGACGAGATCCAGTCGGCGCCCGCGCTGCTCGGCAAGCTGAGATGGTTCGCCGAGTCACTCCCCGAGCTGCCCGTGGTTGCCGCGGGCAGCCTGCTCGAGTTCGCGCTGCGTGATCCCGACCTGCGGATGCCGGTTGGTCGCGTCAGCTATCTCGGCGTCGCGCCCTTGTCCTTCGACGAGTACCTGCTCGCGCACGATCAGCGCTTGCTCCTCGACCACCTGCTCGCGTGGCGGCTCGGAGAGGAGCTGGCGTCGTCGGCACACGCCAAGGCGACCGAATGGTTCCATCGCTTCGTGATGGTCGGAGGCATGCCCGCGGTGGTCGCGGCAGACGCAGAGGGGCGACCGCCCAGCGAGCTGCGCCAGCTCCAGTCCGACCTGGTCGCGACCTTCCGCGACGACTTCGCGCGCTACTCCAGGCGCCGGGACCCGCAGGTGTTGAGCGCGGTGCTCGACGGCATCGTCGCCATGCTCGGACGCAAGCTGGTGATGGCGCGAATCGGTGACGGATTGAAGCAACACGCGGTGCGGGACGCGCTGGAGCTGTTGACGCTGGCGCGCCTTTGCCACCCCGTCACCCACGTTGCTGCCAACGGGTTGCCCCTCGGCGGTGAGGCGAAGCCCTCGATGCGCAAGCTGCTTCTGCTCGACGTGGGACTCGCGCATGCCCTGCTGGGGACCCCAGCCGCGACCATCTTCCCCCGCTGGCGCGCCCTCTCCGACGCGGTGCGTGCGCAGCTAGCCGAGCAGGTCGTCGGACAGGAGCTCCACCGCATCAGCGCCGACCGCGATGGTACGACCCGGCTCCACTACTGGAATCGCGAAGGCGGCCGCCCCGGCGAGGTCAACTTCCTCGTCGCGGTGCACGATCGCATCACCCCCATCGAGCTCAAGTCCGGCAAGGCCGGCGCGATGAAGAGCCTGCATCAGTTCATGTTCGACAAGGGGCTCTCTCGCGCCGTCCGCTTCGACGAGAACCCTCCTTCGCGTCAGTTCGTCAACGTCAAGACGACGCAGGGTGACGCGGTTCGCTACGAGCTGGTGAACCTGCCCCACTACCTCGCGTGGCGGCTTCTGGACCTTCTCTGAGCCCCGGCGTGCCAGCGACGCAGGCGGGACCGGGCATCGAGGACGGGGTCGGGTCCGCGCCTCGACCTGGCGTGGATGGGGAAGGCAAGGAGGGGGGCTGCGCCCCTCGGCTCGGGGACGGGGACGGGTTGGGGTCCGGGGACGGGGACGGGTTGGGGTCCGGGGACGGGGTCGCGGGACGGGGACGGGTTGGGGTTCGGGGACGGGGTCGGGTTGGGGTTGGGGTGTGCGCGACCGGGTGACGAAGGCTTGGGTCTGCAGCGGGACTCGGTGTGCCACGCCCTCTCGGTGCGTCAAGGCCGCTTCGCTTCGCTCGCGCCGCTTCGCGGTGGCGCCTGCGGCGCCAGCCTGGACTCACCGCGAGGGCGTGGCGGCGGGGTGGGCATGCTGCAGATCCAAACCTTCGTCATCCGGTTCACCCAGTCACTTCAGCCTCAGCTCGGCGCCATCGAGGCGCGGGACGCGAAGCTCGCCGAGCAGTTGCGGCGAGCGCTCGTCGCGGTGGGGCTCAACCTCGGCGAGGGGTACGGCGCTTCCGGTGGGTGGGAAGCGGCGCGCGTATCGGATTGCGCTCGGGGAGGCGGCGGAGCTGGAAATGGGGCTCGAGATGGCCGCGGCGCTCGGCTACTGCGCGCTGGGTGCCGAGCAGCGGGAGAGCCTGCAGCGCATCATCGCTACACTGCGCAAGCTCGCGCGGCCTTGTCGTTGACGCGGTGACGCGGTGACGCGGTGACGCGGTGGCGCCGGGGTGGCTACTCCACGAACAGCTCGTCGGCGCTCGCTGCAGTCACCGCGCGGCGCACCCATTCGCGCAACAGGTCCAGATCGGTGCACCACAGTTCCATCGGGTTGGGTATGACCGGTGACGAAGACGGCGGAAATCCAGCGGTTTGAGAGAACGGCGGGGGCGAAAGAAAGTTCTGGGCCGCGGGGAATCCATCCGGGGGGCGATACGTTCTGCGGTGCGATGGCAGCGCCGGCTTCAGAGGTGCTCCCGCACGTGCAGTTGGATCCCGCACCGCGAGTTCGGCCCGCCTACGCTTCAAGATCCAGAATTAGCTTTTCGCTACTTCGGAACTGTGGTGCACGTGGCGATGCGCGTCTGCTGCTCGTCGCTCACCGCGAGACCACGCGCCTCCAGCACCTGGAGGATGAACTCCGCCTCTTGTCGTCGTCGCGCTGGCGCTGCTCCGTTGTGCTATCCTCGTTCTCGTGAACGACCTCCGCCGGGATGATCGGCAAACGGCTCGGAAAACGCCACCGGGGGAGAAGCTCCGGCAGGCGCTCGACATGATGCGAACGGGCCTGAAGCTACAGCGCGAAAAGCTACAACGCGACCTCCCGAACGCGACGCCCGAAGAGATTGACCAGGCCTACGAAGCGTGGCTGCTCGAGCGCGACTGAGTCGATGATCTTCACGATGCGCTGCAGACCGTTGCCGCGAAACTGAAGCGTCTCGACCGCCAGTTCGCGCTCGTCGGGGGACTGGCAGTATCCGTTCGTGCGGAGGTGCGCTTCACGCGCGACGTCGACCTCGCCGTTGCCGTGACCGGCGACGCCGACGCGGAGCAGCTCGTTCGCCAGCTGGTCGCTCGCCACTATCGGGTCGTCGCCACGGTCGAGCAGGACGCCGTGGGCCGCCTGTCGACCGTGCGGCTCTTGGATCCGGGCGGGGTGAAGGTGGACCTGCTTTTCGCAAGCTCCGGCATCGAGGCGGAGGTCATCGCTCGGGCAGAACCAATCGTCTCCATCCACGGCACCCTCCCCATCGCGCGAGCGGAGGAACTCGCGGCACTCAAGGTCCTGAGCGTGAGCGACGAGCGGCTGCAGGATCGCATCGACCTTCGTTCGCTTCTCGGCGTCGGCGTGGAGCTGGACGCGGAGCTCGCGTCCGACCGCGGCCGAGGGGAGAAGTAGACTGCACGGGGTCGGGGGACGGGTCCGGGGGCGGGAACGGGATTGGGTCCGGGGGCGGGTTGGGATCCGGGGCCGGGTTGGGATCCGGGGCCGGGTTAGGATCCGGGGTCGGGTTGGGATCCGGGGTCGGGTTGGGATCCGGGGGCCGGGTTGGGATCCGGGGTCGGGTTGGGGTCCGGGGTCGGGGTCGGGTTGGATCCGGGGCCGGGTTGGGATCCGGGGTCGGGGTCCGGGTTGGGGTTGGGGTTGGGGTCGGGGTTGGGGGTTGGGGGTCGGGGGCGGGTTGGGATCCGGGGTCGGGGGCGGGTCCGGGGTCTCGGCGCCATCGAGGCGCGCGCGCCGAAGCTCGCCGACCAGCTTCGGCGCGCGCTCGGCGCGGTGGGGCTCAACCTTGGCGCTTGGCGCTCTGGCGCTTGGCGCTTGGCGCTTGGCGCTTGGCGCTCGGCGCTCGGCGCTTGGCGCTTGGCGCTCGGCGCTTGGCGCTTGGCGCTTGGCGCTCGGCGCTTGGCGCTTGGCGCTTGGCGCTCGGCGCTTGGCGCTCGGTTACTGCGCGCTTGCTGCCGAGCAGGGCGATAGCGTGCAGCGCATCTTCGCTACGTTGGGCATTGGGCAAGCTCGCTCGGCCTGGCCGGTGAAGGGTGCTCCTCACCCTCCGCGTTCGCGGTGTGAAATCTCCGGTGTGCGGCGGGCCCCGACCCTCGCCGCCCACGCGCCCGGCCAGATCTCCTGAAGCGTCCGGCATGAAGATCTAGAAGATTTAGACGGGCACGTCTCGAATGCTCGGCAACTACCTGCTCTTGCGCGAGGCGCATCTCCAGCTGGTGGCAATTTGCCCTCGCGGACAATCACGGGCCGGTTCGTCTGAAACCCTCCACGGCCTGAAGGCGGTGGGTTCGGGGTCCGACTGAGACCCTCCACCGCCTGAAGGCGGGGGGTTCGGGAGGCCGACTGAAGTCGGCTGGTGGTCGAACGGAGCGCATCAGCGATTGCCGAGCACCCTCGCCTCGCGATGCTCGTACTCACCAACGAACTCGTGTTTCGGGGGTTCCGGCCGTTGGCCTCCTGAAGGCTCCGCCTGAAGGCGGGGGGTTTCACCCATCCCCGATGGGGACACTAAATGGGCGAGCGCGATTCTCGATCGCTTCGTGCCCAGCCCCGTGGGGGGCGAGCTGGGCACTACGCTCTGAGGGGTCGTTTGCTCGACACATTCCTGCATTCTTTGAGGGGCCTTGGCCAAGACCCCTCCATCGACGTCTAGACGTCGGGGCCCTCACCCCAAAGTTCAATGAGCTCACGCACTTGTCGAAGTGCTCGACAATCGCGCTCGCTCATGTAGCGGGGGCGTGCGCCTCCTCGTGTCGGCTACGCGGGCACCATCTGGCACGTGGGTTGCCGGCAGGCTGGAGATTTCATCATATTGATGGGTCGCTTCCTTCATTTTGAATCCGTCGAGCCGTCGTCCCGCGGTCGTGCGTCGCCAATTTCTCGAAATCGTTGAGAAACGGTTTCAGGGTCGCCTCACGAACAAGAGGAACAGTAATTGCTGGGCGAGTGCGTGGCCTTTTTCGTCAAAATCCGGCGAGACCCTCCCCAACGTTACTGTCCGGCATGTGGTGGCTCGGACCCGCAGCGCTCGCATCGTCGAGGGCTCGAGACTTTGCTCTCGTGGCTCAACGTGTATCCCTACCGCTGCGAAGCGTGCTGCGAGCGCTTCTATGCAGCAGGACGTTATGGCGCCACTTCAGCCCGCGACACCGAGGCGCCCCCGCCCAGAAACACCCCGTGCACAGAAGACGGTCCAGCCTGCTGCCTCAACGGCCAACCCCAGCGACGCCAGGGAGCAAACTGCGCGTCCTCGTCGTCGAGTGCCAGCGCGAGCAGGTCGCCGGCCGGGGAAGCTGACGCGAGGCCCACGCTTGGATCGTCGAGCGCGAGCGCAACCGCGGGCACTGGAGTGAGGTAGCGGCGGACGGGCGATCGGACCAGCGGGCGCCGAGCCGTCAGCTGCCGCCCACGCGGTGCACCACCGACGGAGCCCCCAGCGCGCCGCCCGGCGCGGTGTCGGTGACGACGTAGACCGTGGCAGGATCGGGGCTCTGCGTGGGGGTCAGTCGGCAAGAACCCGTCAGGGGCCGGAAGGGCGAGAGGACGGCCCGGCCGACGGAGTCCGAGGGCGCTCGGTTGTACAGCAAGTCGGTGGCGGTCAGCGGGGATCTGGCTGTTCAACGGCCAGGAGCTGCGGCGTTGCTCACGAAGCTCCCCATCTCGCCGACACCGCCAGCGCCCGCGAGCACGACCACCGTGCCGCCCGCGAGCACGAACCCGTCCAGTCGAGATGCCCAGGCGGTTCCCGTCGCCGCCAGATCTCCGGTGGGCGCGCCGGGCTGGTCGAGCACCACGAAGACGTCGTAGGCCGCGCTGGTGAGGGTGGCGGACAGTTGAGCTGCGAGGTCGAGCGTGGAGAGGGTGTATGCCTGTCCGTTCGTTGCCGTGGTCCAGTCGAGCACCTGGATGAGGCGCCCCACCGCGCCGGTATCCGCGTGCTCCGTGTACGCCAGCACCCGCACCGGGTTGGCGGTCGACAGGAAGACCGCGTTGCCGAGCAGCACGCTCTGCGGATGCCGCTGCTGGATCTGCTCGTAGCTCGAGCAGAACACCACGATGTGTCCAGGCAAGCCGCCCAGGCAGGCTCCCGAGTCACAGATCCCGGTGGGACACTCGTGGCCGCAGGCGCCGCAGTGACTTTCGTCAGTCAGCAGATCCGTGCAAAGGCTCCCGCAGAGGGTGAGTGGCGCCGCGCAGGTGGCGGAGCCACCACCCTGCCCGCTCGCGCCAGCCGTCCCGCCACTGGCGCCGCCGGTGCCGACACCCCCTGCGCCACCCACGCCGATGGCCCCGCCCGCACCGCTCGCCCCGGCCCCGCCGGCCCCCCTGACCCCGAGTCCCTCGCAGTACAGCCCCTGATGACAGCGGCGACCTGCTGGACAGACCACCCCGCAGGCGCCGCAGTTGCGAGCGTCCGCGGTCAGATCCACGCACTTTCCGTCGCAGGATTCCCGGCCGGCGACGCAGGAGCCACCCAAGATGCCGCGGGGCTCGCAGCCGATCGCGAGCAGGACCCCGAGCACCACCCAGCGCCAGGACCTCATGGCTTCCCCGCCGGGGTAGCCTGAGAAGCCGGAGGAGTTGGAGACGGCACCGTCTCACCGGCTCTGGTGACCACGAATTCCACGCGCCGGTTCATGAAGTAGGCGCGCTCGTTCTTGGCGTCCACCACCGGGCGGCTCGATCCGAATCCTTCCGCACTCAGGCGGGTGGCTTCGACGCCATGGGCGACCAGGAACGAGCGCACGGCCTTGGCCCGAATCCAGGCTCAACCGCTGATTGAGGGCCTCCGTTCCGCGTTCGTCGGCGTGCCCTTCCACGCTGATGTGGATGTACTCCGGATGCTCGCGGAGGAGCTTGGCGAGGCGTTCGAGGAGGGGGTGGCTAGTGCGCTCGATGAACGCGCTGTTTTCCGGGAAGTGGACGCGCTCATCGAGCACAATCTTGCCACTCACCACCCGCACCTGATCTTCGTCCGGGCAGCCGTCGCCGTCGGCGTAGCCGTTCTGGTTCTCCGGCTCGGCAGGGCAGAGATCTTCGAGATCCGGGACGCCATCCCGGTCGTTGTCCGGATCGGGGCAGCCGTCGTCGTCTTCGAAACCGTCCTGGTCCTCGACGACCTTCGGACAACGATCGGCAGCGTCGGGGACGCCGTCCTGATCGTTGTCCAGATCGGGGCAGCCGTCCTCGTCCTCGAAGTGATCCACGTCCTCCGGCTGGAGCGGGCAGCGGTCGGCGAGATCGGGGACGCCGTCCTGATCGTTGTCCAGATCGGGGCAGCCGTCCGTGTCGGCAAAGGAGTCCAGATCCTCGGCCGCGTCCGGACAGCGGTCCCGCTCGTCCGGGATCCCGTCGCCGTCGCGGTCAGCGGGCGCCTTCGGACCGCGGGAGGGTTGCGGCCAGCAGCGCAGCTGGAGCCCGACCATCGCCACGTTCGCGTCCTCCGGCCGGTCTTCACGGTTCGGTTGGAAGGCGTGCAGCAGGCCGACGGTGGGTCCGAAGCCCCAGCTCGGCGCAGGGAAGACCAGATCCCAGCCGGCGAAGACATCGAACGCGCCCCGCAGCGTCCCCCCGGTGCCCACCGCACCAGCGCTCACCGAGAACCACAGCCCCTCGGGACTGAAAGACTCCCCGTTCACGCTCGTCGCCAGCGGATAGGCGACGACCTCGAACGCACCCGAGTAGGCGCTCGCCGCGCCCTCGGGCTTCACCCCCGCGTCCGCTGGCGCCTTTCCCTCGCCGAGCCACAGATAGCCGAGCTTCAAGCCGGCGGCGAGCTTCGGCGAGAAGGCATACTCCCCCACCCCGCTGAGACCCACCCCGTAGCCGAGCTCCCGCTGCTGATAGCCGCCGACCGCGTGGGCGGGGGTGGCGGCGGCGCGGAGGCGGAAAGGGTCGGCGGCTGCCGCAGGAGCGGAGAGACTCGCCAGGAAGAGGCCGGCGAGGATGGCGGCGGCTGGGAGTGGGAGATGGAGTGAGTCCGGCATGGCGTGGGAAGCCTGAACGACGAGGGTCCGGTTTCAGCCAGCCCAGCAAAGGGTGCCGAAACACGCTTCACCGGGGGGACAGTGCGCGTGCACGCGGCACTCGATGCTGTGCTGGCACACACCCGCAAAGCAGAATGTGCGCTCGCCGCAGTCGAGATTGGTCTCGCAGGGGATCGGCGGTCCCCCGCAGGGGACAGACATCTCCGGTGCAGACTCCCGGTTTCGCAGGTCTGGCCACATCCACACTGCGCGTCGCTGAAGCACTCCCCCACGACGACGCATTCGCCCTCCTTGCAGAACGAGTCCGTGTTGCACTCGGCGTTTTCTCGGCAGCCTCCTGCGACGCACTGCCCATCGACGCAGGCCTCACCGTCTCCACACTCGCTGTGCTGCGTGCAGTCGGCCCACTGGCAGTGTTCGGAAAGGCACAGGGCACCCCCCGGGCAGTCGGTGGTGGTCGAGCAGTCCCAGAGGCACGCGCCTTCCACGCAGGTCATGCGATCCGGGCAGGGGTAGAGACAGTCGTCGACGGGCACGACGGTGGGGTCACAGCGTCCAGCCGTGCAGGTCTCGCCCTCCGCGCAGTCGGTGTCGGCGACGCAGGCTTCCACGCAGACGCCGGACTCGTGGCAGAAGGAGCCAGCGACGCAGTCAGAATCCACCTTGCACTCGGCGCCAGAGACCGACGGGGAATCCTTCGCCGACTTCCCGCAACTGCCGCTGGTGACGGCCAGCAACAGCCCCGCCGCCAGTACGAGTGCCCGCCCCCGACTGTTCGCCCCGCCCATTTCCCCCACCCGACCTGTCATGTTCGCTCCTCGTGACGAAGACGCTCCCGGAAGCTTATCCCGGGAATGCCACCGCGGCAGCAAACATGTGCAAGAAGCGCACCAATGGCGGGTGAATCGGGGTCGGCTAGCGCGGCGTGCCAAGAACTGCGGTGGAGGCCTGCGGCGCCGAGGGAGTCCTACTCGCCAGCGGGTGCCGTGACCTCCATCACCGTCGCGTCCGAGTCTTGCATTTCCGGAATGATGCGCCCCAAGCCAGCGCGGGCGTCCCCGGAAGATACGATTCCTGTGAACTGGGAGACCACGTCTAGCCCGGGCAATTCCTCGGCGAAAGCGGACATCGGGATGGAGGGCCAAGCCATTGCGACGGCGACGGTAACGTCCGCGCCGGCCTGCCCCCCTGCGGATGCCCATCTTCCGACCATCCGCTACTCGCGAGCCCGGACGCGGAATTCGAGCGGTTCTTGCGCGGCCTGAACACCACCTGGCAGCGAGGGAAAGAGCGCGCCACGTTCGCCGCTGGCTCAAAGCTGCGGCGCGACGTGCGTACCCGGGTAGATACTCTCGAGCAGGTTCGGCCACTCAGGCGGCGCATCAGCGCCTTCGGTGCAAAGGTCAGTTCCGCCACCTAGGCCGATTGTCGCAGGGCACGAACGATCGCCACGATTCGCTCGCGTTCCTCGGAGGCTAGTGACGAGCCACTCGGAAGGCAGATCCCGAGCTCGAACAGCCGCTGTGCGACGCCGCCGCCGATCACCTCGCAGTCACGAAAGACCGGCTGCAGGTGCATCGGCTTCCAGACCGGGCGCGCCTCGATATCCGCGGCCTCGAGGGCCAGGCGGACGTCCTCGCGGTCGCGCCGAACGCGCTGGGGTCGATGGTGATGCACGTCAGCCAGCTGCGTTGCGCGTGCCCCATCGGGCGCCTCCGGCATGAACGCCAGCCCGGGCAGGTCGCTGAGGGCCGCTCGATAGTAGAGTCGAGTGCGCGCGCCGGGTCGCGACGCGCTCCGTCGAGGTGGCGCGAGCTGCCCGCGCCCGACCGCGGCCAGCAGGTTGCTCAGCCGGTAGTTGTAGCCCACGTCGAGTGCTCGTAGTGCGGCGCCGGGTCGCGGGCCTGGGTGGCCAGGTAGCGGACGCGCTCGACCAGTCGCCGCGTCGTCGAGACCAGCATCCCGCCGCCGCTGGTCGTGATGATCTTGTTGCCGTTGAAGAGAAGACGCCGACGTCGCCGAAGCGTGCCGGCGGCGCTGGCCGCGGTAGCGTGGCCCCCAGCGCCTCGGCGGCGTCCTCGACCAGCGGAACGCCGTACTGCTCGCACAGCGGCACGGATGCGGTCGTAGTCGGCGCACTGGCCGTAGAGATCGACGGTGATGACGGCCTGCGGGCAGCGCGCCCGCTGCGGCGCGCTCCGCGCAGCGCGTCCTCCAGCAGGTCGGGATCGATGTTCCAGGTGTCCGGCTCGAGTCGACGAAGACCGGGCGTCGCGCCGACGTAGGCGAACGGCGTTGGCGGTGGCCGCGAAGGTCAGCGTGGAGGTCGATCACCTCGTCGCCGGGTGCCGACGCCGAGGATCATCAGCGCCAGGTGCAGCGCCGCCGTACCGCTGGACAGCGCCGCCGCGTGCGCGCGCCGCCGAGTGCCGCGGCCAACTCCTGCTCGAAGGCATCGACGTGCGGCCGAGCGGCGCGATCCAGTTGGAGTCGAAAGCCTCGAGCAGGAGCTCGCGCTCGTCGGGGCCCACGTGCGGGGGGGAGAGGTAGATGCGTGCCACGCGCGAGTCAGCGTATTCGTGGTCGCTCCCGTTCCGCCAGCGGCTTGGCGTCCCAGCATCGGGCCGGCCGCACCGCCTGTAGGTGTTCCGTCCACTTGTCGCTACGGTCCCTAACGCGGGACGGTTCTGGTCAGGGTCGAGTGCCGCGGTGGTTCCTCACCACTGCGCGGCCCCGCGCTTCCAAACCGGCAAATCGCCAATTTCGAGCAAAAAAATGGATGGAGGGGGCGCGCCCCTGTCGTGTCTTCGTTCGTCCGCTCGGGGTGTCGAGGTAGTCTCACCCAGTCGGCAGCACGTCCTTGCTGACTCGCTTCCTTTCAGTTGACAGAGTGGTGGAAGCAATGAATCGCACGCGATCTCCAGTGCGGCACGCGGGAGTTGTTCGCCACGCGAACGGTTGACATTGTCGGGGCTCGCATCGGCTTCGTTTTGCTTTCGCGAGTGATGATGGGCGCCGCCATTTCAATCGCAGACACCATTGGGGAGGCCCGTGCTGTTCCGACAGGTGCGATCCGGTCCAAAGAATTTACAACGAACGACTGACCTAACTCGGGGGTTTGGCTGCGCCGAACCAGCATCGACCAACTTCCCGAACTTTGGATTGTGCTCCTAGGAGACACGAGCCTGGTGGATCTGCGTCCGCTGCTGGTCGAATACTTGCCGCGGCACACACAGGAGCAGAACCGAAGACACGATATGCGGCCAGGCATTACTTGCCGATGCCCATTATCCGACCATCCTTGAGCGAGCCGAAAACCCGGGCGTCCCGGGCCGCTCAGCACGGGCGGAGGGTTCGATGGCATCGACGAAGAAGGCGGCACCGCCGGAGAGAGCGACCCGGCGCCAGTACAAGGACGAGCTTTCTTGCGCGGCTGACCCGCAGGCGGTAGATCCGGGTCGGCGACCGAATTTGGTGGGGACCGAACGCTCTGCGTCGTGCGCGCACCGGAAGGTACCAAGCTAGCTCTGCCCGTCTGTCCTATGCCTCGTGTTACCCGTCGCTCGTTGATGCTGTTCGCGGATTTGGCCGTGCTCTCTGCGGCATTTTGGCTGGCGTTCCTGTTCCGCTTCGATGGCGCGCCTCCGCTGCAGATGTGGAAGCGCCTGCTGTTCACGTGGCCCTACGTCGTCGCCTTCCAGTATTCCGTCCTGTACCTCTACGCGGTCCCTCGTTTCGTTTGGCGATACGTTGGGCTTCGCGAGACAGCGCGCGTGGGTGCCGCGCTCGGGGTGGCGGGTGGCGTCCTGTTGGCCGTTCGGTTGGTGGCCGGTGTTGCGCAGGCGAGGTGGGGTTACGCGATCTATGCCCTCATTCCCACGGGCGTGATCCTTGCCGACACCGCGTTGGCCTTCGTCGGGATCGTCGGCATCCGGGCTGCGCGTCGCCTGTGGGGCGAAGAAGCGGACGCGCGGGCGCGTCGATCGGATCGCTCTGGGCCGGCAAGAGTCGGGACGCCTCAGCGCACACTTCTGATCGGCGCCGGCGAAGCCGGGGTCGCCGTCGCTCGGGACCTGACCCTGCGTCCCAACCTCGGCCTTCTGGCAGTTGGGTTCATCGACGACGACCTCGCCAAACGCGGCCAACTCGTGCATGGGGTGCGTGTGCTGGGACCAACCGGCCAGCTTGCCGCATTCGCCGAGGAAACAAAGGCACAGCAGGCCATCATCACTATCGCCTCGGCCCGTGGCCAGGACATCCGGCGGATCGTCGGGCTTTGCGAGGCGGCCGGGCGTTCGTCCCAAGATCATCCTGGCCGTACACGAGTTGATTGACGGCCAGGTGAACCTGTCCCGGATCCGGGACGTCTCGATTGAGGATCTGCTTGGGCGGGAGCCCGTGAGCTCAATCTGGCCCTTGTCAACGGCTTCCTCGAAGGCAAGCGAGTCGTGGTTACTGGGGCCGGGGGCTCAATTGGCTCCGAGCTGTGCCGGCAGGTCGCTCGGTTCCATCCGGCGAGCTTGGTGCTCGTGGAACAGGCAGAGTTCAATCTCTTCACCATTCATCAGGAGCTAATCAAGAGCGTTCCCGATATCCACCTCGTGCCGGTGATCTGCGACGTCTGCGATTCCTCCCGAGTGGAGGCGGTGTTCGCCGAGCTGAAGCCGGAGGTGGTGTTTCACGCCGCGGCGCACAAGCACGTGCCGATGATGGAGTGGAACCCCGGCGAAGCGGTGAAGAACAACGTCTTCGGCACCCGAAGGTGGCCGACGCGGCCGATCGCCACGGTGCCGAGGCCTTCGTGATGATCAGCACCGACAAGGCCGTGAACCCTACCTGCGTCATGGGGGCCACGAAGCGCGTGGCGGAGATGTACATCCAGGCGCTGTCCCAGCGCTCGAAGACCAAGTACGTCGCGGTGCGCTTCGGCAACGTGCTCGGCTCGACCGGCTCGGTCATCCCGATATTCAAGGCGCAGATCGCCGCGGGTGGCCCGGTGACGGTGACCCACCCCGAGATGAAGCGCTATTTCATGACCATCCCGGAAGCGAGCCAGCTCGTGATGCAGGCAGCGGCCATGGGCGCGGGGGGCGAGATCTTCGTGCTCGACATGGGCGAGCCCGTGAAGATCGTCGGATCTGGCAGAGGACCTCATTCGGCTCTCCGGCCTCGAGCCCGGCGACGACATCGAGATCGAGTTCACCGGCATCCGGCCGGGCGAGAAGCTCTTCGAGGAGCTCGGCTTCGATGGCGAACGGATGGACAAGACTCGGCACGAGAAGAATCTACGTCGGACGGCTCGCTCCGGGCCCTCTTGCGGAGGTGACCGCCGGCCTCGAGGTTCTCTCGCAGTTCACTGGCAACGCGTCCGCCAGCGACGTTCGTGCCGCCTTGCGCCAGATCATTCCGGAAATGCAGGATCCGGATGGGGCCATGCCGGAAGTGACGGCGCCGCCAGCTCGAGTGGTGCTCAAGCCTCCTTCGTCGCCCCGCGCAGCGATGCCTATCGTCGTTGCTAGTCGCTAGTCGTCGCCAACGGAATCCGACGAGAGTCCCGCCGCCTTCCCCGGTACCTGAGATGAGCTACGGAGGGTCCCTTCAGCGATGTCGATTCATTCTGGCCGACGGGGAATGAGTTGCGCTCTGCCAACGAACCCACAACCGAAGCGAACGATTCTCGTTCTTCTCACGCTCTATTTGCCAGGCTACCGAGCTGGCGGTCCAATACGCACGATTGCGAACCTGGTCGAGCATTTGGGTGATGAGTTCGACTTCCGCATCCTAACCACGGACCGAGACATCGGAGACACGAAGCCATACCAAGGCATCATCTCAGGGTCCTGGAATCCGGTCGGCAAGGCGATGGTCTACTACCTCTCGCCCGCTGAGCAGACGCTCGGGAGATTCCGCCACTTCATCAGGGAAACCGAACACGACGTCCTGTACCTAAACAGCTTCTTCGATCCTCTGTTTGCGTTGTTCCCGCTCGTGCTGCGGCGTCTTGGGCAGATCCCTGTGAACCCAACGGTGATTGCCCCGCGCGGCCAATTCGCGCCGGCTGCGCTGGCGCTGAAGAGCTGGAAGAAGCGCCCCTATCTGGCCCTCGTGAGATTGACGTCCCTGCTGCAAAACGTGACGTGCCAGGCGTCCAGCTCGTTCGAAGCCGAGGACATCCGGAGAAGCCTTCACATCCACACCGCGCGGATCGTTCTCGCTCCGAATCTCCCTGCGCCCCTCCAAGCAGACAATCTCCCTCCATTGCGTGCGGACCGCTCCGTGCCGTTCAGCGTGGTGTTCCTCTCACGGGTGAGCCCGATGAAGAATCTGGATTTTGCACTTCGGGCACTATCCCTTGTCACCTCGCCCATTTCGTTCGAAATCTACGGCTGTGTGGACGATGCGGAGTACTGGAAAGCGTGCCAACGGATGATGGCGAATGCCCCATCTACGTTGAGAGTTCGGTACCATGGGGCTGTCCCGCATGAGAAGGTGCTCGAAACCCTCGCGAGACACGATCTGTTCCTGCTCCCTACACGCGGCGAGAATTACGGCCACGCTATACACGAAGCCCTCCTCGCCGGCCTCCCCACGGTCGTTAGCGATCGGACGCCGTGGCGTTCTCTGGACGAAGAGGCTGTTGGCAGCGTCCTGCCGTTGACCGACGAAACTCGAATTCGCCTGCCGGATTCAGCAGTATGCGGCCATGTCTCGAGACGACTTCCGGGCGCTCCGGGCGCGGGCGCGAGCCTACGGGCTACGGCACAGTGCAGTCTCCGGTACATTGGAGGCCAATCGAGCGCTCTTTCTGGTCTAGGCATGGCAGCCCGTGACCTTTACGCCGCGAGCCGGCCTTCCGCCCAACAAGCGAACGGTCAACGGGTTTTCGTCGCACGCCGTCACCCGGGCAAGTGAAGCCGAACGTCGAACCCCGCTCGCGCAACGAACCCCTGTCGCTTAGTCTCCGCCCCTGATGCCACCGTCTTACGTCGTCCATCGTTCCGTAGCGCCTCCGCTTGAACCGCTTGTTCCGCACACCGGCCAGAAGGCCGCGTGTTCATGCCAACCAGGCGACCTTACCCCTCAATGGGAATTGGAAGCGGTCGCTTCCCGCCTCAATGGTGCCCGAATATTGACTTCCGCCCGGCGCGCGCGCCGAACTAGCTACCTATCATGAAGACACTGATCACAGGGGGTGCCGGATTCATCGGCTCCAACATCGTCAAGGCGAAGGAGCGCGACGGGCGGGAGTTCATCGTTCTGGACAACCTCCTTTCCGGGCATGAAGCGAACATCTCGGAGCTTACGGCAGAACGGCTCATTCGCGGCGATGTCCGCGAACCGAGCCAGTTCGAACACCGCCTGGACGGCGTCACGTCAGTGCTCCACCTTGCGGCATCGGTTGGAAACAAGCGATCCATCGATCGTCCCTTCGAAGATCTGGACATCAATGCCCGTGGGACGCTCGAACTGCTCGAAGTGTGCCGGCGACGAGGGATCCGGAAGATCGTAGTGTCCTCTTCCGCGGGGATCTTCGGCGAGCTGAAGTCCCTGCCCATTGATGAACTCCACCCGATAGCGCCGGATTCTCCGTATGGGTGCTCCAAGCTCTTCGAAGAGAAGATCTGCCTCGCCTACGCCAATCTATATGACATCGAGTGCGTCGCGCTGCGCTACTTCAACGTCTACGGACCTCACCAACGGTTCGACGCGTATGGCAACGTGATCCCCATCTTCGTCTTCAACCTGCTTCGAGGAGAGCCCATCACGGTCTACGGCGACGGCGAGCAAACGCGCGATTTCGTCAACGTCGCAGACATCGTTCGCGCTAACCTCCTGGCTGAGCGCACCGCGGGCGCCGGGGGAGTCTTCAATATTGGCAGCGGGTCCAGGGTCACGATCAACCACCTGATCGAGCTTCTCGGCCACATTTCCGGTCAACGCATTCGAGTAAACTATCGCGATCCGCGGCCCGGAGACGTGAAGGACAGCCTTGCGAACATCACGCGCGCGCGAGACGTTCTGGGTTTCGAACCGTCGGTAGATCTAGAGAGCGGCCTCAGAGAGTATTGGGCCTGGGCTCGCACCGAACACGAAAGAACTTGATGAAAATCCTCCTTCTGGGTGCTCAAGGAATGCTCGGGCACAAGATCCTGCAGTCCCTTCTCCTGGGACCGCATGAAATCACTGCCACTGTCCGTGCCGACACGGGCGGCTGCGCGCTATTCTCGGGCGTCCGCATACTGTCCGGTGTTGACGCGATGGAAGTGAGCCGCATCCGCGAGCTCCTCGAGACGGAGCGCCCCGACGTGACCGTGAATTGTGTCGGCGTTATCAAACAGCGGACGGAGGCTCTGTCTGGCGTTTCCACAATCCTCGTAAACGCCCTCCTTCCACACCTGGTCGCAGAAACGGTGACCCAATTCGGGGGCCGCCTGATCCACTTTTCCACCGACTGCGTGTTCGACGGAACTCGAGGGCGTTACACTGAGGACTCTCGCCCAGACGCGATCGACCTCTATGGTCGTACAAAAGCACTGGGAGAAGTCACCGCACCGCACGCGCTCACGCTACGCACTTCGATCATCGGCCGTGAGCTCGTGCACAGTCATTCGCTGCTTGAATGGTTCCTCGCCCAACGCGGGCGGAGGATCCGGGGGTTTCAGCGCGCTCTCTGGTCGGGAGTGTCAACCAACTGGCTTGCGGGCATTGTTTGTCGCATCATCGACGATTTTCCGGGGCTTTCTGGACTGTTGCAGGTGGCCAGCGACCCGTTGTCCAAGCACGACTTGCTCCTGCTGGCCCGGAGTGCCTTCGGAATTGATGTGGAGAGTCGAGCCCGACGACAGTGAAGTCTCGGACCGCACCCTGGTCGGAGAACGTTTCGTCGCCGAAACCGGCATCAAAACGCCGTCTTGGACCGACATGATGCTGGACCTCGCCCGAGACCAAACCCCGTACGAAGTCTGGCGACTACGCAAGGAGGCGTGACTGTGTTTGCAGGGAAGGTTCTCTTGATCACTGGTGGCACCGGCAGCTTCGGAAACGCCGTCATGCGTCGGTTCGCAACGACGGACGCCGAGGAAATCCGGATCTTCAGCCGCGATGAGAAGAAGCAGGAAGAAATGCGCCTGCAGGCGCCCAGCGCGAAACTCCGCTTCTACATTGGGGACGTGCGGGACCCCGCGAGTCTACGACAGCCAATGACAGACGTGGACTACGTGTTCCATGCGGCCGCGCTCAAGCAGGTCCCCTCGTGTGAATTCTATCCGCTCGAGGCGATAAAGACGAATTCTCTGGGCGCCGAGAACGTGATGGATGCCGCGATCACCGCAGGCGTCGAACGCCTCGTCGTTCTAAGCACCGACAAGGCCGTCTACCCCATCAACGCGATGGGGATGTCAAAGCCATCATGGAAAAGTTAATGGTGGCCAAAGCCCGATCAGCCGCCTCTACGGTCTTGTGCGGAACCCGATACGGGAACGTCATGGGATCACGTGGTTCCGTCATCCCGCTTTTCCTCGCGCAAGCAGCGCGCGGGGAGCCGCTCACGTTGACTGACCCGGAGATGACTCGCTTCATGATGACGCTCGAAGATGCCGTCAACCTCGTCCTGTATGCCTACGCGCACGCGGAACCCGGGGATGTCTTTGTCCAGAAGGCCCCAGCCGCGACACTTTCAACCTTAGCCACAGCGATAGAGCGATTGACTGGCCGAGAAGTCGGGTCGCGGATCATTGGCACGCGTCACGGAGAAAAGCGTTACGAAACACTGCTCACTAGAGAGGAAATGGCCCGGAGCACCGACCTCGGCAAGTACTTTCGGATCCCCGCGGACAATCGAGACCTCAACTACGCCCAGTACTTCACTCACGGCGAGGAGGTTGTCAGCCATCAGGAAGACTACACCTCCAACAACACCCACCAAATGACAGTTTCAGAACTCGAGTTGCTACTCCGCAATCTCGACTTCGTAAGTGAGGCGCTGGCGGGAAGGAGGGCGGACTGAGATGCGGGTGATGACGGTGCTTGGTACTCGGCCGGAGATCATCCGACTCAGCGAGGTCATTCGAATTCTGGATGGCGCCTGCGATCACGTCTTAGTGCACACGGGTCAGAACTACGACGCTCGCCTGAAGGGACTCTTCTTCCAGGAACTCGGCGTGCGCCAGCCGGACGTGGAACTCGACATTCGGGCAAGCACGGTGGGCGGACAGGTGGGACAGATACTCGAGCAATGCGAGTGGGTGTTTGTGGAACGCCACCCCGAGCGTCTGCTGATCCTCGGAGACACGAACAGCGGCTTGTGCGCCATCGTCGCCCGTCGCCTTGGGATCCCCGTGTACCACATGGAGGCGGGGAACCGCTGCGGCGACGACCGCGTTCCCGAGGAAATCAATCGACGGGTCATCGACCATTGTTCCACCGTGTTGTTGCCATACACGCATCGGAGCAAGGAGAATCTTCTGGCCGAAGGGATCCCGTTGGATCGGATCTTCGTGACAGGGAATCCGATTCGGGAGGTCCTGCTGCGTCATGAGCCGGCAATCAACGCGAGTCAGGCGCTCGAAACGCTGGGAGTGAACGAGCGCCGCTACTTTCTGGTCACCTTGCATCGAGCCGAGAACGTGGACGAACCGCTCCGCCTTCGCCGCCTCGTCACGACCCTCGAGAAACTGGGAGCCGAGCACGATGTGGCGGTGGTGATGTCCACTCACCCGAGGACTCAGGCGCGGCTAACCAGTGGTGGACTCACCAGTTCCGTAGTTCGATTCATGGAACCCTTCGGTTTCTTCGACTTCGTTCGACTTGAACGCTCGGCGCTGTGTGTTCTTTCCGACAGCGGGACGGTGCAAGAGGAGGCGTGCCTCCTGGGTGTCCCCAACGTCACGTTGCGTGACGTTACCGAGCGCCCGGAAACTGTCGAATGCGGCTCGAATCTCCTGGGTGGTTCGGAGCCAGAAATCATCGGAAGCCTGGTGCGCTTGGCGCTCAACACGGATCCAGCATCATGGTCCGCCCCCGCGGACTACCTCGTCTCCAACGTGGCCCAGACGGTGGCCAACATACTCCTGTCGTACCGCACCCCGACGCTCGGGGAAGCGGCCTGGTATGCCAAGGCCTGACGATGCGGGTCCTGTTCGTCAGCCAGTGGTTCGACCCAGAACCCTGCTTCAAGGGGATCCACTTCGCCCGCGAACTCCTCCTCCGCGGCCACGAGGTAGAGGTTCTGACCGGGATCCCGAACGACCCCACGGCAAGGTGTATCCGGGGTACCGCGTTCGTCCGTACCAGCGGGAAGTGATGGACGGCGTCACCGTCCATCGGATGCCCTCTACCCAAATCACGATCTATCATCAGAGATGGTGTCCGATCATCCGGGTAGCGGACACTATTATCGTGCCACTCTTCAGACACCTATCTCCAACGATGAGAACTTGAGCAATCTGAATCCTACTGGGGCTAAGCATGTACCAGAATTTTCAAATGGACAAGTGTATCCGAACAGCGAAATCATCTCCTTAGACAGTACGAGCCGCTTCAATTGTTCCGATTTTATGAATTTTGCTAAAATGCTGGATATCGATAGCTTCATCGATGTTGGAGCAAATATCGGCGCATATAGCATAGTTCTTTCTTCAATAGAAAATGTCAAGGCCGTTCACGCCTTCGAGCCCAGCCCTAAGACATTAGAAGAATTGCACAAAAACATACAACTTAATGAGTCCGCAAGACAAAAGGTGACAGTTTACAACAAGGCCGTTTCGAACTCCACCGGCGAGGCTACATTTGGAATTATAGGTGACTACTCCGGCGCGAACAGCATAACAGAGACATCGATACACGACGCGGCAAAAGTAATTAACAGAATAGCGGTGGATCTAATTGCGCTCGATGAATTCCTACCCTTACGTTCGAAAAGAGTTGGCCTGAAGATAGATGTAGAAGGCCATGAACAAGAAGTGCTTGGTGGAGCAAAAAACCTTCTTTGCAATAACAAAGTGATCTTGCAATTGGAGTATTATTCCGACGGCAAACGTGGCATCAGGGACTTATTGGAAACATACGGATATGAAAGGATATTAGGTATCGGGCCAGACAACTATTTACGCAAACGCTCGTGAGGCGTTTAGCGACAAAGCAATCCTGCTCGCTTGCGAGAACGCGGCTCAAAATCTTATCAGCGATAATTTAAGAGAAAGAAGAACGGCCGATCCGCGTTAGCCTACTCAGCGGAGTTAGGCTTGAGATTTCAGGAAGATTGCCATTTTGCACGGAGGGCCAGAAATCGTATGCGGCGAAAAATGGGCTGATCGTCGGAACCCGGGCAGGGGTGCCCGACGAGGCCGCGCCGCAGCGGCGTCGTGGCACGTGTGAAGCATGTGCGCGGCGCGGGGCTCGCCACGGAGGCGAGAGCTGTGAGTTGACCGGGCGTGCCACCGCGCTCCTGGCTGCATAGCGTGAGCAGCGTCACGCAACCTGATGGTATTGCCCCCCGTTCCGAGCACGCTACGTGATGGACCAGTAAGAAGCCCCCTCAGGTATCTTGCCCAGAAGGGCTCCGAGGGGGCTCACCTCCGAGTGCCAAAGAAGAGGAGGTGGCCCATGTGTGTCAGTGGTTGAGGCCGAAGGCCAGTTTCTGGTGGATTCTGGTCGACTCGACGCACAAATCGCCAGGAAGACCAGGGGAATGGGGTGCCGGCACTGCGGCGGTCCGCTGCACCGCGCCGACTACCCGCGCAAGCCCCGGGGCGATCTCGGCGAGGCGGAGGAGGCGTTCGGGACGCGGTGGAGCTTCTGTTGCGGGTGGTGTCGGCGGCGGGCGACCCCGCCGTCGGTACGGTTTCTCGGTCGGCGGGTGTACGTCGGTCAGCTGGTGGTGGCGGCCTGCCTGCGATGGCAGGAGCTGCTCGGGCTCGTGGGCAAGCTGGTGGAGGGAGTGCCACGTCGGACGGTGAAGCGCTGGCTCATCTGGTGGCGGACACTGCTGCCGGGCACCAGAGTTCGTTCCGGCACCTGGGCGCTGGAGCGTGAGTTGATCTGATTTCGGGGAGTTGCGTCAGGGGGTGACGGTCAGCGTTTTTGAGATCTGCCGGAACGATTTCTGGGAATTTTTCGTGCGGCCGACACGTCGAACAGAGCACGATGACATCAGCTGCTGCGCAAGCGATTCTGCCGAGCGTCGTGGACCCGGATCCTGCAAAGGTGTGGTTTGGCCAGAGCGGCTACGTCCAGAGCATCGGGGGCGAGCGGTACTGCGTGATGTTGGGGGACGTGCTGGTCGGCACGTTTCGGAGGAGCGACGCAGCAGCGCGTGACGTGTTGATAGTACTGGTGGTCAACCATCTGGGGACGAGCACGGGAGTTTCGTGGGGTGACGTGGCGAAGGCGTTTCGGGTGGGACGAGCGACGGTGGGTCGGGCGCTACAGCGGAACACCGAAGGCGGGATGCCGGCGGTAGCCACGAGTGGGCGTCGCGGTCCGCGCAGCAAGCGGACACCACAGTTGCGGCGGCGGTTGTATGAGCTGTTCGACCAGGGACTGAGTATTCGTGCCGCGCAGCGCGTCATAGCGAAGAGGGCTGGCTATGGGACGGTGCAGGCGATTCACGAGGAGTGGCGACGAGAGCGCGAGGCGGATACTGCGGCATCGTCGCAGCGAGACCTGCGATGCGCCGAAGTGACGAGTAACGTTCCCGAAGCCCCCCGCACCGCAAACGACAATGCGGAAGCCGCCGCGGTGGCTACCAGCAATCTCGATCTCTCGGCGCCCCCACTCGACATGCGCATCGCTGCGGCGGCCCTCACGGATGCCGGCGCGGACGCCGGTGCCGAGCCAGGGATCGGAGCTGGCGACGTGCAGACGGCGGGTGCGGATCCGTTGCTGCCACCGGAGCCCTCGCGACATGCATTACAACGCCGAGAAAGGGCCCCCGAGGAGTTGTTCGGCGACGGTGAGAGCGTCCTCGTACAGCACGCTGGTACGTGGGTGTTTCTCGTCATGCTGCAAGCGCTGGGCGTGTACGACGAAGCCACGCGGTGGAGCCGGAACCAGTCGCGCGTGACGCTGCGTGTCGTGCTGGATCTGCTCGCGATGACCCTAGCTCTGGGCGAGCGCTGCGTCGAAGGCGCACGGCGCCTGGAAACGCCCAGCAGTGCGTTGCTGCTGCGCCACACGACGATGGTATCACCGAACTGGATGCGGCGCGTACTCGGCCGCTTCGCCGCAGAGGCGGCGGTCATGTTCCGAGCGCACGTCACCGCGCTGCTGCTGCGCCGCTCTGCGCGCGATCGTAACGCGTGTGGTTGTACGTGGACAACCACTACGCGTCGCTACACAGGCAAGCGGACCATTCGCAAGGCGTGGCGAATGCAGGACAAGCGGGCAGTGCCGGGAACGACCCACGACGACGTGCACGATGACGACGGGCATCCCCTCTACCGCGTGACAGCCAGCAACCACTCGTCCCTGTCGGACTGGCTGCCCCGGGTCTTGAAGTTTGCTCGTCAGGTGCTCGGGGCGGAGCCGGAGATTGTCCTGAGTTTCGATCGCGGTGGCTCGTATCCGAACACCCTCGCCGAACTCAA
>CAVUPO010000008.1:0-136964 GCA_963743495.1 uncultured Actinomycetes bacterium
GCCGTCGCGAGAAGGACTCCATCCTCGACGGGGTTGCGGTGCAGGATCTGCGCGTTTATCAGCGACGCCTGGAACCGGCGGAAATCCGCGCGCTGGCGATCGCGCCGCGTGTTTCGGAATTGCTTGCCCATCCATCGACGAACACGCCGCCCGCCGAAATCAAACTCGCCAACAACGCGACTGACGAGGAGAAGAAAGCAGCGGAGGCCACGAAGAAAAGCGCCGAAGCCGCGCAAAAGGTTCGCGAATTCGATGCCGAATCGCTGAAGGATTATTTCGAAATCACGCAGTTCACGCCAACGCGGGACGCGCTGGAAAGCAAGCTGGCTTTGGTTGCCGAACAGGAAACCATCCGCGCCGCCAGCCCGGTCGCCCATATTCAACGCGAGAAGAAAGACTTCGGTCCCGACGGCGAACATTCTGATGCGCGGCCAGTATGACCATCTCGGCGACAAGGTCGAAGCCAATACCCCGGAATTTCTGCCTCCAATGCCGGAGGGTGCGCCGAAGAATCGCCTGAACATCGCGGAATGGCTGGTCGCACCCAACAACCCGCTCACCGCGCGGGTGACGGTGAACCGATTCTGGCAGCAACTTCGGCACCGGCATCGTGCGCACCGTCGAGGATTTCGGCGCGGTTGGCGAACCGCCGGTCAATCAACCGTTGCTCGACTGGCTGGCGGTTGAGTTCGAGGGACAGCGGCTGGGACGTGAAACACATTTTCAAACTCATGGTCATGTCCGCCGCCTACCGGCAGGACGCCAAAGTTACGCCGGACAAAATGGAAAAAGATCCGGACGATCGCTACCTCAGCCGCGGTCCGCGTACCGCATGGACGCGGAAATGTTACGCGACTACGCGTTGGCGGCGAGTGGACTGCTCGTCCCGAAGATCGGCGGTGCGAGTTAAGCCCTATCAACCACCCGGAGTCTGGGAAGCCGTGGCGATGCCCGAGAGCAACACGCGCCAGTATCAGCAGGATTCCGGCGCGGCGTTGTATCGTCGCTCGATGTACACGTTTTGGAAGCGCGCCGCGCCCCTTGCCTCAATGGATGTGCTCAACGCCCCGAACCGTGAGTTTTGCACCATGCGCCGCGAACAAACGGATACGCCCTTGCAAGCCCTGGTGACCATGAACGACCCGACCTTCTCGAAGCCGCCCGCAAGCTGGCCGAACACGCCTTGGGCGCCGCGCACGGCAGCGACGATGCCGCCATCGACGAAATGGCCCAACGATTGTTGCTACGCCCGTTGACCGACAAGGAGCACGCGGTCGTCCTGAACACGCTGAAAGAGATGCGCGCTTACTACGACCAACAGCCGGGCGCCGCCAAAGAGCTGCTGTCGGTCGGCGAATCCAAGCCCGCAGAAAACATACCGCCAACGAAGCTCGCCGCCCTTTCGATGGTTGCCAATCAACTGATGAACCTTGACGAGGTGATGAACAAATGAATCCGCTAAGCGATTATATCCGCTCCGAAACCCGCCGGCAGTTTTTCGCCCGCGGCAAGAACGTCCTTGGCTACGCCGCATTGGCCACCTTGCTGCGGACCAAAATTCAATCTGTTCGGCGCCACGCCAAGCCGGCCGGGGGCGGCGCCGTTCTCCCGAACTCCCGCCCAACGTGAAACAGGTCATCTACCTGCACATGGTCGGCGGTCCGTCACAGATGGATCTTTACGACTACAAGCCGGTGATGAACAAGTGGTATGACAAGGACCTGCCGGACTCCATCCGCAAGGGTCAGCGGCTCACCACGATGACGTCGGGGCAGAAGCGCTTCCCAATCGCGCCTTCCATGTGGCCGTTCAAACAGGCCGGCAAATGCGGCATGTGGATGAACACCGAGTTGCTGCCGTACACCGCAAAATGTGTCGACGACATGGCGTTCATCCGGTCCATGCACACCGACGCGATCAATCACGAACCGGCCATCCTGCAAATGCAAACGGGCAGCATGGTGCCCGGCCGCGCGTGCATCGGCTCCTGGGTCAGCTACGGCCTCGGTTCGATGAACGAAAACCTGCCAACCTTCTGCGTGCTCGTCGCCGAACCGACCAACAAGGAACAAATCCAGGCCATCAGCGCGCGGTTGTGGTCGAGCGGTTTCTTTCCGGCGAATACGCCGGCGTGTCCTTCCGCAGCAAGGGCGATCCAATCCTTTTTATCAACAACCCGCCCGGCGTGCCCGGCCATATTCGGCGCGAACAACTCGACGGGCTGCGCGCGTTGAATGAATTGAACTACGCCCAGGTCGGCGATCCGGAAACGCACACGCGCATCCAGCAGTTTGAGATGGCCTACCGCATGCAGACAAGCGTGCCGGAATTGACCAACATCGGGAACGAACCGGAGAGCACCTACAAACTTTACGGTGAGGAAGCGCGCAAGCCGGGCACCTTCGCCTACACGGCCGTGCTCGCGCGACGTCTCGTCGAACGCGGCGTGCGCTTCGTGCAGGTTTACCTGAACAACTGGGATCATCACGGCAACGTCGCCGGCCGGCTGCCGATGCAGTGCAAGGACATCGACCAGGCAACCTACGGCTTGATCAACGATCTCAAAGCGCGCGGTTTGTTCGACGAGACCCTGATCATCTGGGGCGGCGAATTTGGTCGTACCATTTACAGCCAGGGCGGTCTTTCGAAGGAGAACTACGGTCGCGATCATCATCCCCGTTGTTTCACGATGTGGCTGGCCGGCGGCGGCATCAAGGGCGGGCACCGTGGTTGGCGAAACGGACGAATTCTCCTACAACATCGTCAAGGACCCGGTCCACACCCGCGACCTGCACGCGACGATTCTGCGGGAACTCGGCATCGACCACGACAAGTTCACCTACAAATACCAGGGCGTCGACATGAAGCTCACCGGCATCGATGCCGAGGCGTATGCGGTGAACGAAATTCTGGCCTGACATTGGCCCGGGACATGTCCACACCGCCGACCATTTTCAAAATCCGGACGCCTTACAAAAAGTGCCGGCATTGTGGTCATCGCGTGCCCAATCCCTACGACACCGTCTGTCCCGAATGCCACGTCCCGGCTGCCGATGCGAACCAGGCCATGAGCAAGGCTGCGGAGTGGATGGCGGCCATTCTCTGTGTTGTGGTTGTTCTCCTGGCCCTGCCCAAGATGCACCAGCTGTTGCTGGAACTGGCCGACCGGTTCGGACATCACTGAGCCGGCTTCACGCAATTCCGGGCAGGGCCAGATTCGGATGTGAAATTAGTTTGCCAGTTGCGACACTCCGCTCAACTGGCGGCGCGACCATTGCCAGATGCTCAGCCGGCCCACCAAGGTAAAAAGGAGGAGAGACAGGCCCGCGGAAACCCAGACAATTATTTTGTGAGAGGCGTCCAATCCGAGCCATCCGAAGCTCAGGATGCCCAGGCCAATGGCGAGAATGGCGACAAGCAAACTCAGCGCGTCGCAGAGCTGGACACGAAACGATTTGACGGCCATTTGTTGCGAAAGATGCGTTGCCAGCAACAACGGGCGGACGCCCAGAGAAAACAAAGCCACGAGCGAGGCGCCACTGAGCGCGTGATGGGCGTTCGAGTGCCGGCGAGCGATCCCAGCCCCAGCCCGGCAAGCAGGATCACCGGGAGCGCCGCAAAAAAGCGGACACACGCCAGCTTGCGGTACATGCGGACCAGTTCCGTCACCGTCACCGGAAACATCGAGATCAGACTCGTAAAGCCGGAACCGATGAAACAACGGCTTGACCAGCGATCCCACTCGAGCCCGCAGGGTAACAGAAGCCGAAGGCGCTGCTCCTCGACGAGCCGCTCGGAGACCTCGACCGCCTGCTCCGGCTTCGGATGCGCGTCGAGCTGCGCGCCCTCCAGCGCCAGCTGGGGCTCATGTTCATCCACGTCACGCACGACCAGGAAGAGGCGCTGTCCGTCGGCGACCGGGTCGTCGTCATGCACGAGGGGCGCATCGAGCAGATCGCCGATCCGTACACGATCTCGACCCAGCCCGAGCGCGTGCAGGTCGCCGTCTTCATGGGCGACAACAACATCTTCCACGGGAAGATCGTCTCGGCGGAGGCCGGGCGCGTCCTCCTCGAGGCCGAGGAGGGGCTCACGATCGAGGCGGGGGTCCCGAATGGCACTCCCGACGTCGGCGCGAAGGCCGCGGTGTCGGTGCGAGCCGCCGCCGTCCAGGTCGACGGCCAGACCGGAACGGCCGGCCGGAACGAGATCGGCGGCACGATCGACGTTGTCGAGTACCTGGGCGATCTCGTGAAGCTCCACCTCTCGGCCGGGGACAAGCGCCTCGTCGCGAAGGTGGAGGGCGACCGCTATCCGGAGTTCCACGGTCGGGAGGGGGCGAGCGTCCGACTCTCCTGGAAGGACGAGGACGTCCGACTCCTCCTCTCGTAGGTCCACGTGAGCTGGCTGCGACGGGACGAGCTCGACCGCGCCGACGTGGAATCGGCCGAGGGGGGCCGCGAGGCCGCCCTGGGCGAGGCGGAGAGCACGCCCGTTCGCGGCCGTGCCGCCCTCCTGACCGCGGCGTGGACGGCCCCGGGCGCGCTCTGGCTCCTCTTCTTCCTCCTCGCGCCCGTCGTGATGATCGTGCTCGTCAGCTTCTGGACGCGCACGCTGAGCGGCTTCGAGTCGACGTGGACGCTCGACAACTACGACTTCCTCCTCCGCTCGAACGTCTACTGGAACCAGCTCTGGGAGAGCTTCTGGCACTCCTTGGTCATCGTCGCCCTCTCCCTCATCCTCGGGTTCCCGGTCGCCTACTTCCTCGCGATCTGCGTCACGAGCCTGCGGATGCAGATCGCCCTCTTCATCGTGGCGCTCGCTCCCTTCTGGACCAGCTACCTGATCCGCGCCGTCGCGTGGATCCCGATGATGGGCCGGGAAGGAGCCCTCAACACGGCCCTCGAGAAGCTCGGCCTCATCTCGGAGCCGCTCGACATCCTCCTCTTCTCGGATTTCGCCGTCACCGTGGCGATGCTGCAGCTCTACATCCTGTTCATGGTCGCGCCGCTCTTCTTCATGCTGGCGCAGATCGACCAGAGCTCGCTCGAGGCCGCGCGCGATCTCGGGGCAAACGGCTTCAAGACGTTCCGTGAGGTGATCCTGCCCCAGGCGATGCCGGGCGTCGTCATCGGCTCGATCTTCGTCTTCATCCTCACCATGGGCGAGTTCGCCACCGTCCGGATCATCGGGGGCGGCCAGGTGTCGTCGGTGGGGACGATCGTGCAGACGCAGGTCGGGTCGATTCAGTTCCCGCAGGCGGCGGCCTCGGCGGTCTTCCTCGTGCTGGCGATGTTCCTCGGCGTGTTCATCCTGCTCAGGTTCTCGAACCTCCGTGAGGATCTCTGATGCGCCAGGGTCGCTGGACGAAGCGCATCCTCGCCGTCTACTTCGTCGGGTTCCTGCTCTTCCTGTACGGCCCGATGATCGTCATGGCCGCGCTCTCGTTCCAGGGCCCGCAGGGCGCCGTGACCTTCCCGATGCGGGGGCTCGGAACCTACTGGTGGAAACAGCTCGTCGACGGCCCGCGCTCGGACTCGATCCGGGAAGCGGCGATCCGCTCGCTCGAGCTCTCGGCGGTGACCGGAGTCCTGGTCGCGATCCTCGCCCTGACCCTGTCGATGGGCTATCGAAGGCGCTTCCGCTCGGACACCGCGCTCTTCGTCCTGATCATGCTCGCGCTGATGACTCCCGGACTTCTCCTGAGCCTCGGCACGGCCTTCTTCTGGGAGTTCATGAATCAGTCGACGAGCCTCTGGCACACGGCGCTCGGCACCAACGTCGTCTGGGGCCTGCCCTTCGGCTTCCTGATCATGGTCGCAGTCTGGAACCGCTACGACAACGTGGTCGAGGAGGCATCCCGCGACCTCGGCGCGGGGAGTGTCCGCACGTTCCGGGAGGTGACGCTGCCGCTTATCTGGACCGGTCTCTTGGGCGCCTTCCTCTTCGGGTTCACGCTCGCCTGGAACGACTACGACCGCACCGCGCTCCTCGCGGCCGGCGCGAACACGCTTCCGTTGGAGATCTTCGCGCTGACCGTCGGCTCGGTCATCCGGCCCGACTTGTACGCGCTCGGGACGGCCACGACGGCCGTCTCGCTCATCGCGGTGGTCGTCTTTCTCATCGGTGCCAGCATCATCCTGCGTCGCCGCGGCCGGCAGCTGCGTGCGGCCGACGAGCTCGGCGAGGCGGCCACGGAGATTCCGACGCCGGAACCGACGGGAGTGTCGGCCTCCCGTCTCCGGTAGCGTCCGGCGTTGCCGGTCGTCGTGGTCTCCACGGGCGGGACGATCGCCATGCGTCCGGACGAGCACGGCAAGCTCGTCCCCGCCGTCAGCGGTGACGAGCTGGTCGAGATGCTCGCCTGGCCCGACGCGCCTGCGCTCGAGCTCGACGACTTCCTCCGCGTGCCGAGCTTCGACATGCACGGCGACCTGACGCTCTCGCTCGCCGACAGGGTGCGGGAGCACGGCGGCCGTCAGGAGGTCGACGGCGTCGTCGTGACGCACGGGACGGACACGATGGAAGAGTCCGTCTACCTCGTCGACCGGCTGCTCGACTCGGACCGCGCCGTCGTCTTCACGGGGGCGCAGCGGGCCGCGGACGAGGCCGACAGCGACGGCCCCCGGAACCTCCGTGACGCCATCAGGGTCGCGGCGTCTCCGGCGTCCCGGGGGCGCGGCGCCCTCATCTCCTTCGGCGGCGAGGTGCACGCCGCCCGCGAGGCGCGCAAGGTGCACACGAGCGCGCTCCGCGCCTTCGACTCCCCGGGCTTCGGCCCGATCGGGCACGTCGACGGGGAGCGCGTGTTCTTCCGCCGCCGCCCCGAGCGGAGCCCGCCTCTTCACAGGCCGGCCGGCGGGGTGCCGCAGGTCGACCTGATCCGCCTCCACGCAGGCAGCGACGGGCGCTTCCTCCGCACCGCCGTCGAGACGGGCAGCCGTGCGATCGTCCTCGAGGGAACCGGGCGTGGCAACGCGAACGAGTCGGTGGTGCCGGCCGTCGAGGCGGCAGTCCGGGGCGGCGTCCCCGTCGTCGTGTGCTCGCGCTGCCTCTCCGGCCGGGTCGAGCCCGTGTACGGGCGCGGCGGGGGCAAGGATCTCGCCGAGGCGGGCGCCCTCTTCGCGGGCGACCTCGCAGGGCCGAAGGCGCGCGTGCTCCTCCAGCTCGCGCTCGCGTCCGGTCTCGACGTCGCCGAGGCGCTTGCCGTCGAGGCCGGCTGAGGGATAGGCTCGATGTCAGACAAAAGGAGGCGCGCATGTCCCTGCTGATCAAGGGCGGCCGGATCGTCACGGCCGCCGACGACCACGTCGCCGACATCTACGCCGAGAACGGCACCGTCACCCTCCTCGGCGAGTCCCTCGATATCACCGCTGACACGGTGATCGACGCCTCGGGGAAGTACGTGATCCCCGGCGCGATCGACCCCCACACCCATATCGAGATGTTCTTCGGAGGCACGACGACCTGCGACGACTTCACGTCCGGGACCGTGGCCGCCGCGTTCGGCGGAACCACCTCGCTCGTCGACTTCTGCATGCAGGCGCCGGGAACGCCGTTCCCCCAGGCGCTCGAGAACTACTTCGAGAAGATCGAGCGGTGCAAGCCCGTGATCGACGTCGGCTTCCACATCGGCGTCACCGACCTGCAGGGCGGCGGCGGTCTTGAGGCGCTCGGGAAGCTGCCGGACGAGGGGGTCACCTCCTACAAGCTCTTCATGGCCTACAAGGGCGCCGTCATGGTCGACGACGAGACGCTCTTCAAGACGATGCAGGTCGCGAGCGAGACGGGAGCCCTCGTGATGGTCCACGCGGAGAACGGGGACGCCATCGACGTCATCGTCAAGAAGGCGGTCGCCGAGGGGAAGACCGACCCCGTCTGGCATGCGCGGACGCGGCCCATGGAGACCGAGGCGGAGGCGACGAACCGCGCCGTCCAGCTCGCCCGGGTCGCCGGCGCTCCGCTCTACGTCGTCCATGTCTCGTGCCAGCCGTCCGTCGAGCCGATCGCGCTCGCCCGCGAGAAGGGCTGGGAGACGTAGGGGGCGAGACCTGCACCCAGTACCTCTTCGTCGACGACTCGGCGCTGGAGAAGCCCGACTGGGAGGGTGCGAAGTACATCTACACGCCGCCGCCTCGTCCGAAGGAGCAGCAGGAGTACCTCTGGAAGGCGCTCGTCGCCGACGACCTCTCCGTCGTCTCGACCGACCACTGCCCGTTCAACTGGCCCGACCAGAAGGGGATCAACGGGCGCGAGTTCGAGAAGGTGCCGAACGGCGGCCCGGGGATCGAGAACCGGCTCCACATGCTCCACCACTTCGGCGTGCGGACCGGGCGGATCTCGCTGAACCGCTTCGTCGAGCTGACGTCGACGAACGTCGCCAAGCTGTTCGGCCTCTACCCGAGGAAGGGGACGATCGCCATCGGCAGTGACGCGGACCTCGTCGTGTGGGATCCCGACAAGAAGGTGACGATCTCGGCGGAGACCCACCACTCGAACGTGAATTACAACCTCTTCGAGGGCACCGAGGTCCAGGGCGCCCCGCAGGTCGTCGTCGTGCGCGGCCAGGTGATCGTCGAGGACGACGAGCTCGTCGCCGAGCCCGGCGCCGGCCGCTTCGTGAAGCGGGCGCGCTTCGACGAGCGCCTGGAGCCCGTACGACGGGCGGCGGTCGCATGACGGACGAGCGCGCGCGCCGGGTCTACGAGCAGGCCCGGCTGGGCGAGAGCGTCACGCTGGGCGAGCGCCCCGGGGTGCTCGTCGTCGACTTCAGCTGCGGTTTCACCGACCCGGAGTGTGCGCTCGGCTCGGACCTCACACCCCAGGTGGAGGCGACGAAGCGGCTGCTCGACGCGGCCCGCTCGAAGGGGCTTCCGGTCGTCTTCACGACGATCGGCTTCGAGCCCACGGGAAGGACGGCGCCCTCTGGCTGCAGAAGGTACCGACGCTCGGCGACCTCGAGCTCGGCGGCCGCTGGGTCGAGATCGACCCGCGGCTCGACCGGCGCGAGGACGAGCCGGTGATCCTGAAGAAGGGCGCCTCGGCGTTCTTCGGCACGAACCTCGTCGCCGTCCTCGTCAACCAGGGCGTGGACACGGTCGTCCTCTGCGGCGCGACGACAGCGGCTGCATCCGGGCGACCGCGATCGACCTCCTCCAGAACGGGTTTCCCACGCTCGTTCCCCGCGAGTGCGTGGGTGACCGGGCGGAGGCGCCGCACGAGGCGAACCTGTTCGACATCCAGGCCAAGTACGCCGACGTCGTCTCCGTCGAGGAGGCGCTCGGCTACCTGGAGGGTGTCCCGGCCCAGGTAGGAGCTCCGGCGCAGGAACGGCTTCGGGGGTGGCGGGCATGCCCCGCCTCCCCCGGCTTCCCCGCGTGGGCGTCGTCCTCCTCGCGAGCCTCGCCGGCGCACTCTTCGGCGCGCTCGCCGTGGCGATCCGGGCGGGCCTCGGCCGTCGGCGGGACGCGGAGGCCGGCGCCTTCGTCGCCGCGGCCGTCGGCTGCCTCGTCTGCGCGCTCCTGGCTCTCCCGCCCGCCGCGGCAGACCCGCCCTCCCTGGAGGGGGATCTGGCTCTTCGCACTCGTGGGAGCGTTCGTCCCCGGCCTCTCCCAGATCGTCTTCGTGCGCGCCGTGCAGGACGCCGGCGCCTCCCGCGCGGCGATCCTCATCGGCACGACGCCGCTCCTCTCCGCCGGGCTCGCGCTCCTCCTCCTCGACGAGCCGTTCCGCCCTGCGCTCGCCGTCGCCACCGCGTCGATCGTGCTCGGGGGCGCGCTGCTTGCCTGGGAGAAGACGCGTCCGCCCGACTTCCTCGTCGCCGGGATGTTCCTGGCGCTCCTCGCCGCGTTCCTCTTCGCGCTGCGGGACAACCTCGTGCGCTGGGCCTCGATGGAGACGGACGCCGACGCGCTCCCCTCCGCGACCGCCTCGCTCGGCGCCGCCGCCCTCGTGCTTCTCCTCTTCCTCGTCGTCCTCGGCCGCGGGGAAAGCGTGGCGAGCCGCGTGCGCGCCGCGGCCGGCCCCTTCCTCCCGGCCGGGGTCCTGCCTCGGCCTCGCCTACGCCTCGCTCCTCCTCGCCTTCTCGCACGGCCCCGTCACCGTCGTGGCGCCGCTGAACGCTACCCAGTCGCTGTGGGCCGTCGCCTTCGCGGCGGCCTTCCTCGGCCGGGCCGAGGCGATCGGCCCCGGCTCGTGCTCGCGGCCGCGCTCGTCGTCGCGGGCGGCGCCCTGGTCGGTGCGACCAGCTAGCTCCGCGGACTCCTCCGCGCGAAGTCGTCGGCGATCTCGTCGAAGGTCGCCCAGCGCACGCCCTCGTGGCCGTTGATGTGGTCGATGAGCCGCTCGAGCATCAGCAGGACCTGCGGCCGGCCGGAGACGTCGGGGTGGATCGTCATCGGGAAGACCGCGTAGTCCGTACTCGCGGTAGACCCAGTCGAACTGGTCGCGCCACATCTCCTCGAGGTGGCGCGGGTTGACGAAGCCGTGGCTGTTCGGGGCTGCCTTGATGAACATCATCGGCGGCAGGTCGTCGAGGTACCAGCTCGCCGGGATCTCGATGAGGTCGGTCTCCTCGCCGCGCACGCAGCGGCTTCATCCACTCTGCGGCCGGCTTCGAGTAGTCGATCTTGGTCCAGCGAGTCGCCGACGCGCACGTAGTAGGGGTGGAAGTCGTTGTGCATGAGCGAGTGGTCGTACTTGATGCCCGCTCTCGAGCAGGAGCTCGTTGGTGACCGGGGAGAACTCCCACCAGGGCGCGACGTAGCCGGTCGGGCGCTTGCCCCAGAGCTCCTCGATGAGGTCGATGCACTTGTCGAGGATCTCCTCCTCCTGCTCGCGGCGTCATCGCGATCGGGTTCTCGTGCGAGTAGCCGTGCACCCCGATCTCGTGCCCGGCCTCGGCGACCATGCGTCGTCTCGTCCGGGAAGGTCTCGATCGAGTGGCCGGGGATGAACCAGGTCGTCGTCAGGTCGTGCTTCGCGAAGAGGTCGAGGAGGCGCGGCGTGCCGACCTCGCCGGCGAAGAGGCCGCGCGAGATGTCGTCGGGCGAGTCCTCGCCGCCGTAGGAGCCGAGCCAGCCGGCGACCGCGTCGACGTCGATCCCGACGCGCAGAAAATCTCCTTCGCCATGATCCCTCCTCGTCCGTAGACAGATCGTGAACGTAGTCGTGCCCCGTGCTAGAAAGCAAGGGCGATGTGTGCACTCTGCGGCGTCCTCCTCACGAGCCACTGGGCGGAGCGCGACTCCGGCCGCCGCGAGCGCGTCTTCCGGGTGGGGCTCCTGAACCGCGTGCTCGTCCACTTCGGCCTCGAGCTGGTGGACTGGAGCGGGCGTGTGTACACGCTGCGCGACCGCAAGGGACGGACGGCCGTCGTCGACGACCTCGGCAAGCTCTGGATCGCGGCGGCCGAGCTCGCGGGCCGGCCGCTCGACCCGCTCGACCCGGAGCTCGTCGCCGCGCTGCGCGGTGGCTGAGCGCCTCCCCGTCGTCCTGGTCACCGGCTTCCTCGGGAGCGGCAAGACGACGCTGCTCTCCCGCCTCCTCGTCCGTCCGGAGCTCGGCGAGACGGCCGTGATCGTGAACGAGCTCGGCGAGGTGGCGATCGACCATCACCTGCTCCGCCAGGTGGACGAGCGGACCGTGCTCCTCGCCAACGGCTGCCTCTGCTGCACGCTCCGCGGCGACCTCGCCGACGAGCTGCGCGACCTCCTGAGCCGGCGCACGCGCGGCGAGGTTCCGGCCTTCCGCCGTGTCGTCGTCGAGACGACCGGGCTCGCCGACCCGGCGCCGATCCTCAACACCCTCCTCGCCGAGCCGGTCGTCCAGCACCACTTCGAGCCTGGTGCGGTGATCGCCACCGTCGACGCGCTCAACGGTCTCGGGCAGCTCGGCCGGGAGGCCGAAACGGTGAAGCAGGTCGTCGTCGCCGACCGGCTCGTCGTGACGAAGACGGATCTGGCCGAGCGGGAAGCCGTCGCCGCGCTGGAGGAGCGCCTGCAGGCCCTCAACCCGGCCGCGGAGCGTCTCGAGGCCGTCCTCGGGGAGGCGGACCCCGAGCTTCTCCTCGCGTCCGGGAGCCGCGACCCCCGCGACCTGGCCCTCGCGCCGGAGTCCGCACACGGGGACGTCCGCCCGTTCGTCCTCTTCCTCGACCGGCCGGTCGACTGGACCGCGTTCGGCATCTGGCTCACGATGCTGCTCGGGAGCCGCGGCGAGGACGTGCTCCGAGTGAAGGGTCTCCTCGACGTCGGCGCCCCCGGGCCCGTCGTGCTGAACGGCGTGCAGCACGTCGTCCACCCGCCGCAGCACCTCGACGCCTGGCCGGACGACGACCGCCGCTCGCGGCTCGTCTTTATCGCGCGCGGGATCGAGAAGCGCGAGGTCGAGCAGTCGCTCGAGGCGTTCGCCGGCCTTGCCGCCCGGCCGTGAGCGAGTGGCCCCCGCGCGGCCAGAGGTTGCGCGGGGCCTTCCACGGCAACCGCAGGCTCCTGCGCGGCCAGTAACGCGCACGCCGTCGCGGTGGCCGAGCGCGTGCTCCCGCCGGCGCGTGACCGAGCGGATCAAGCGAGGACCTCGAGGACGCGCCGCACCTGCACGGGCTTGGGGTCGCGCCCCATCGGGACGAGGCCGATCCGCTCGCCCGGACGGAGGCCGAGGCGGGCCAGCTGCTCCCGGCAGTCGGCGGGCCTGCCCGCGACGGCCCAGTCCGGCACGATCTCGTCGGGCACCGCGCGGGCGTGGGCGGCACCGGGCGCCAGGTGCTCGCCGTAGGCGTAGGCGGCCCGGACGCGCTCGGCCGCCTCCCGCTCGACCGGGGTCAGCTCGGCCGGGAGCGGGTGGCGGAGGGAGCGTGCGACGTAGGACTTCACGTCCTCCCGCGCCGCGAGCGGGTCGTCGGAGACGGCGAACGGCACCCAGAACGTCAGCTCGAAGCCCTCTCCGGCGCCCCCGGCCGCGATGCGCTCCCGCGCCGCCTCGAGCTGGCGGGCGTGCAGGCCGACGACGGCGAGGCAGCCGTCCGCGATCCGGCCGGAGAGCTCCAGCATCCGCGGGCCGCTGGCGCCGACGTGGACCGGCACGGGGGAGCTGTCGGCGCCGTAGCCGAGGCCGTCCTCGCCGCCGGCCCAGTACGCGCGCAGGCGGGCGATCGCCTCCTCGAGCTCGCCGAGCCGCGCCGGCTTCGCCCCCACGGTCCGGACGGCGCTCGCGCCGAGCCCGAGCCCGAGCGCGACGCGCCCGCCTGTCAGCTCCTGGAGGGTTCTGAGCGCGCTCGCCGTCACGGCGAGGTGCCGGGAGACCGGGTTCGTGACCGCGGGACCGAGGCGCAGGCGGCGCGTACGGAGGGCCGCGGCGCCGAGGAGGACGTAGAGCTCGCGCCAGAGGACCGGGGAGTCGCCCACCCAGACGCCGCCGAGCCCCGCCTCCTCCGCCAGCCCGACGCACTCGAGGAGCGCGTCCGGGGTCTCTGTGCCGTAGACGACGAGGTCGACCGAGCCCGGCTCAGGCATGGGGGATCACGTCGCCCGCGAGAAGCTCCAGCGTCCGGAGGGCGTCCCGCTGCGGCATCCCTGGCCACTGCACCCGCAGGACGAGCTCCGTGACGCCGAGCTCCCGGATCTGGCGGATCTGGGCGGCGGCCGTCTCCGGGCTCCCGACGACGAAGCGTCCGGCGCGAAGCTCCTCCCACTCGCGCCGGAGGGTGTCCGTGGGCGGCAGGACGTCGCTCTGGCCCCAGTCCACGTAGGCCGCGTACTTCGGGGCGAGATAGGGTCGCGCCGTCGCCAGTGCCTCCTCGTCGGTCGGCGCAACGCAGGCCTCGCGCATGAGGGGCAGCTCTTCCGGCTCGGAGCCGCGCTCGGCCCGGAAGAGCTCGAGCTGGCGGCGCACCTCGGCGACGGTCGTGTGCGGGTTGACGTACCACGTGTCGGCGAGGCGGGCGGCCCGCCGGACGGCGTCGTCGTTGTTCGCCGCCATCCAGATCGGCGGCCGGGGACGCTGGAGCGGGCGCAGCGCGAGTCGGGCTTTCTCGAGCCGGTAGCCGTGACCGTTGGCGGTCACCTCCTCGCCCTCGAGCAGTCGCCGGACGACGTCGAGCTTCTCCCGGAGGACGCGGACGCGCTCGCGCGGGAGCCCGAAGGCGGCGTTCTCCTCGTCCCGGTACCCGAGCCCGACGCCGAGCACGAAGCGCCCGCCCGTGAGGACGTCGAGCGTCGCCGCCTGCTCGGCCACGTCAACGGGGTTCAGGAGCGGGAGGAGGAGGATGCCGGCGACGAGACGGAGGTCGCCGGACTCGACCGCGAGTCGGGCGAGCAGGGGTACGGGCTGGAGCATCTGGTACGGGGCCGAGAGGTAGTGATGGCCCGCGACCACCGAGTGGAAGCCGGCGTCGCGCACGAAGCGCACCTGCTCGACGTGCTCGGCGAAGCGGGCGGCGGGGTCCTCGCCCGCCGGATGCTGCGCGGCGACGAAGAGCCCGTAGCGCAGGCGAGCCGCCACGTCGCTAGTAGGAGCGCGGCATGCCGAGGACGTGCTGGCCGAGGTAGGCGAGGACGAGGTTGTTCGAGACGGGGGCGATCGTGTAGAGGCGCGTCTCCCGGAACTTGCGCTCGACGTCGTACTCCTCGGCGAAGCCCCAGCCGCCGTGGGCGTCGAGGCACGCGTTGGCGGCCTCCCAGGAGGCCTCGGCCGCGAGCAGCTTGGCCATGTTGGCCTCGGCCCCGGCGGGCAGCCCCTGCTCGAACAGCCAGGCCGCCTTGTAGCGCATGAGGTCGGCAGCCTCGATGGAGGCGTAGGCGTGCGCGATCGGAAACTGGACGCCCTGGTTCGCGCCGATCGGTCGCCCGAACACGACCCGCTCGGAGGAGTAGCGCGAGGCCTTCTCGACGAACCAGTGCCCGTCCCCGATGCACTCGGCCGCGATGAGGATGCGCTCGGCGTTCATGCCGTCGAGGATGTAGCGGAAGCCCTCGCCCTCCTCGCCGACGAGCGCGTCGGCTGGGAGCACGACGCCGTCGAGGAAGACCTCGGTCGTCGCGTGGTTCATCATCGTCTTGAGCGGGCGGATCGTCAGGGCGTCCCCGGCGGCCTGTCATGTCGACGAGGAAGACCGAGAGCCCGTGGTCTTCGCTTCTCCACCTCCTCGAGCGGGGTCGTGCGGGCGAGCAGGAGCATGAGGTCGGAGTGGAGGGCGCGCGAGGTGAAGACCTTCTGCCCGCGGACGACGTAGCCGCCGTCGACGCGCTCGGCGGTCGTCTCGATCTGCGTCGTGTCGGAGCCGACCGTCGGCTCGGTGACGCCGAAGGCCTGCAGCCGCAGGTCGCCCGCGGCGATCTGCGGCAGGTAGCGTCGCTTCTGCTCCTCGCTCCCGTGCCGGAGCACCGTCCCCATCGTGTACATCTGCGCGTGGCAGGCGGCCGCGTTCCCGCCCGAGGCGTTGATCTCCTCGAGGATGACGCTGCCGGCCGTGAGGCCGAGACCGGCGCCGCCGTATTCCTCGGGGATGAGGGCGCCGAGCCAGCCGCCTTCGGTCAGCGCGCCCACGAACTCCTCCGGGTAGCGGTCGGGCTCGAGCGAGCGCCAGTACTCGCCCGGGAAGCCCGTGCAGAGGTCGCGTACGGCGGCGCGGATCTCCTTCAGCTCGTCCGGGAGCGAGAACTCCACGTCAGGCCTCGTAGGCCTCGAGCAGCCGCCGGGCGATGACGAGCTGCTGGATCTCGTTCGAGCCCTCTCCGAGGATGAGCACGGGCGCGTCGCGGTAGAGACGCTCGACCACGTATTCCTGCGAGTAGCCGTAGCCGCCGTGGATCCGCATCGCCTCGAGCGCGACCTCCTCGGCCGTCTCGGTGGCGAAGAGCTTCGCCATCCCCGCCTCGAGGTCGGCCCGCTCACCGGCGTCCTTCCGGCGCGCCGCCTGGAGCATGAGGAGGCGCGAGGCCTCGATCTTCGTCGCCATCTGCGCGAGCTTCAGCTGGATCGCCTGGTGGTGTGCGATCGGCTTGCCGAAGGCCTCGCGCTCCTGCGCGTAGCGAATGGCGGCCTCGAACGCGGCCTGGGCGATCCCGACGGCGCGGGCAGCGATGTTGACGCGGCCCAGCTCGATCCCGCCCATGAACTGCTTGAAGCCCCGGCCGACGCCTTCCTCGCCGCCGAGGACGGAGGAGGCGGGGGTGCGGAACCCGTCGAAGACGAGCTCCGTCGACTCGACGCCCTTGTAGCCGAGCTTCCGGAGTGGATGCGGGATCGTGAGGCCCGGCTGCTCGGAGACGCCGGGCTCCTTCTCGAGCACGAACGCGGTCATCCCCCGGTGAGGCGGGTCCGCCTCCGGGTCGGTCTTGGCGAGCAGCATCACGCCGCTCGAGCGGAGGCCGTTCGTCGCCCACATCTTCTGGCCGGTGATGACGTATGCGTCTCCCTCCCGGACGGCGCGGGTCTGGATCGCCTGGACGTCCGAGCCGGCATGCGGCTCCGTCATCGAGTAGGCGAAGTGGAGCTCGCCGGTCGCCATGCGCGGGAGGTAGCGGCGGCGCTGCTCCTCCGTACCGTACGTCTTCAGCATCCAGGCGGAGATGAAGTGAGTGTTGAGGACGCCCGACAGGCTCATCCACCCGCGGGAGAGCTCGACCTGGATGAGCGCATACGTTGTGAGATCGAGCCCGAGGCCGTCGTAGTCCTCCGGGATGGTGACGCCGAAGAGGCCGAGTTCCTTCATCGTCTCGACGAGCTCGGTCGGATACTCGTCTGCATGCTCGAGCTCGGAGGCGACCGGCACGACGTCGCGCTCGACGAACTCCCGAATCGTCGCGACGATCTCCCGGGTCTCGGGGGCGAGGTCGGTCGTCGCCATCACGCGGCGGCGCCCTGGGTGACCGACGCCCCGGCAAGCGGAGCGAGGGAACGGCGAAGATCGGCCTGCTGCTCGAGCGTGAGGACAGCCTCCTCGAGCACGGAGACCTCGTCCTCGCGGAGCGCGAGTCCCGCGTTCTCCCGGAACTTGCCGCGAACCTCGTCGGCGCTCATCGGATTCTCGGGGCCGCCGCGCTGATGGGGCAGGTCGACCTCCACGGTGCGACCGTCGCGCATCGTGACGCGGACGCCACCCGGGAAGGCGGCGGGGTAGGTGGGGTAGTCCTTCACCTCGTAGCGGACGCGCTCCGCCAGCTCGAGGACGCGAGCGTCGTGGATCGCCTCCGGCGAATAGGTCGTGACGCCGCAGCGCCCGTGGACGAGCATCGCCGCGGCCGAGTACTGAAGGCTGAACTTGGCCTCGTACGCCGTCCGCGGCGCGACCTTCGACGATTGCGGCTCGAGCACGAGATCGACACCGGCGGCCGGCACCGTGACGACGATCTCCTCGATCTCGTCTGGATCGAGGCCGTCCCGCGCCGCCTCGGCTGTCGCTCCCACTGCGCCGTGCATGAAGTGGCAGGCGGGATACGGCTTGAACGCGATCCGCGGCGTCTCCCAGCGCCGGCCGAGATCGACGAGCTGTCCCTCGATGTCGATCTCGCCTTTCCTCGCGCCGAGGAAGGCGTGGTAGAGCCCGAACCTGCCCTCGAGCACCCCCGGGGGGCCATCGGCGCCGCGGTGTGCGAGCCTGGCCGCGAGCACCGCGCCGTGCGCTGCCCACCCCGGGTGGATCGGCTTCGTCGGCGTGCCGTCGTCGAGGTAGGCGAAGAGCCCCGACGCGAGCGATCCCGCTATGCCGAGCGCGCTCGTCGTGCGATCCGGATCGAGCCCTGCGAGGCGGGATGCCCCGGCGGCGCCGCCGAAGATCCCGCAGATGGCCGTCGGGTGGAAGCCGCGCTTGTGAAAGAGGCCGGAAGCCGCCATCCCGACCCGGGTGACGACCTCGTTGCCCGCGACGACAGCGGTGAGCGCGTCACGTCCGCTCGCGCCGACCGACTCGGCGACGGCGAGCGCGGTCGGGCACGTGACCACGCTGACGTGAGCGACCGAGTCGGAATGGGTGTCGTCGAAGTCGAGCCCGTGACACACCATCGCGTTTGCGAAGGCGGCGTTCGGAGCCGGGAGCCCCGGTCCCCCGATGACCGTGGACTCGTCGCCGCCGCCGAGCTCGGTCATCGTCTCGACGCCCTCCCTGGCCACGTCGAGTGCCGTGGCGGCGAGGCCGCAGCCGAGGGTGTCGAGCAGATGGAGCTTCGCCGCCTCCACGACGTCACCGGGGACGTCCTCGAGCTCGAGGCCGAGGGTCCATTCTGCGAATCGTCGAGCTGCCGTCATCTCACACCGTCCATTCCTCGTCGGTTCCCGGAAACGCGTCGATTGCCTCGGGGGCGTGGCGCTTGTAGATCATGAACGTGCGCTTGAACTCGACCACGACCTGCCGCCGCTGGTTGATCCCCCGGCAGCGCATCGTGACGATTCCGACCGTGGGCTGGGAGCGCGACTCTCGCTTGTTCAGGATCTCGCTCTCGACCCAGAGCGTGTCGCCGGCGAAGACGGGATTCGGGAGCTTGATGTCCGTCCACGCGAGGTTCGCGGTCGCGTTTTCGCTCGTGTCGGGGACGCTCATGCCGGTGACGATCGCCAGCGTGAAGGTGCTGTTGACGAGTGGCTTCCCGAACCGCGTCCGCTCGGCGAATGGCACGTTGAAGTGCACCTGGTTCGTGTTCAGCGTCAGGCAGGTGAACCAGATGTTCTCGGTCTGCGTGATCGTCCGGCCGAGGCGGCTCCGGAAGACGTCGCCGACCTCGAAGTCCTCGTAGTACCTCCCGCGCCACGACTTCGGCGCGAGGGCTTCGTCAGTTGCCATGGACATCGCTCCTTTCCGCGTCGGCCAGGATCTGTCGCGCGCGCTCGACGACCGGCAGGTCGATCATCTCGCCGTCGAGCGCGATCGCCCCGCGGCCCTCGCCGAGGCCGCGCTCGTACGCCTCCACCACCCGCCGCGCCCGCTCGACCTGCCGCTCGTCCGGCAAGAAGACGCGGTTCACGATCTCGACCTGGCGTGGGTGGATGCACGCCTTGCCTCGCAGGCCCAGCGAGCGGGCGAGCCGGGACTCGGCCTCGAGGCCCTCGTCGTCCCGCGTGTCCACGTGCACCAGGTCGAAGGGAGCACGGATGGCCGCGGCGGCGGAGTCGACGACCAGCTGCGAGCGTACGAACAGAACCTCCTGGCCGTCCGGTCGTGGCTCGAGCCCGAGCTCGAGGCCGAGGTCGACGGCACCGAGCACGAGTGCGGCGACCCGCGGGGTCGACGCCGTCTCGAACGCGCGCTTGACGCCGGCGGCGCTCTCCACGATCGCGATCGCCGGCGGGCCGTCCCCGCCGAGCTCGGCGACGGCCTCGGGAGTCGCCTTCGGAAGCACCACGGCGCCGAGGTCGAGGCGTTCGAGGACGCCGAGGTCCGCCTCCCAGTCGGGTGACCCGTGCCCGTTGACCCGGACGGCGAGGACGCTCGACGTGCGCGCACCGGCGAGGATGTCGAGGACGAGCTCGCGAGCGGCGTCCTTCTGGGCGTGGGGGACGGCGTCCTCCAGATCGGCGACGACGATGTCCGCGCCGGCCTCGAGCGCCCGTCGTAGCTTGCGCTCCTCGTTGCCTGGAGCGAACAGGAGGGAACGGGCGGACGCGATCGACGGCATCGAGTTGACATTCTTGCCGAAGTCAGACATAAACATGAACTCGTCTTTTCCGCGCAAGGAGGAGTGGACTGCATGCAGGCGGTCGTTTTTCGCGAGTTCGGAAGCTCCGACGTCCTCCAGCTCGAGGAGCTCGACGATCAGAAGCCCGCCCGGGGCGAAGTGAAGCTCGACGTCTTGGCCTGTGCGCTCAACCACCTCGACGTCGACGTTCGCGAGGGAGTCTCCCGGTTCCCGGTCGACTTCCCCCACGTCCTCGGCCTCGAGGTGGTCGGACGGATCGCCGAGATGGGAGAGGACGTCGAAGGCTGGGAGGTCGGCGATCGCGTGCTGCCGTACCTCATCGACACGTGCGGCCGGTGCGAGTTCTGCGCCACGGGACGTGAGGCGTTGTGCCTGTCCGGGGGGTTCATCAGCTTCGCCCACTCCGGCGGCTTTGCCGAGCAGCTCGTCTGCTCCGCGTCGCAACTCATCCGCGTTCCCGACGAGCTCGGCGACGCCCAGGCCGCTGCGCTTCAGATCGCGTTCGGGACCGCGTGGCACATGCTCTTCACGCGCGGCAAGCTCCGGGCGGCCGAGACCGTCCTCATCAACTCCGTCGGGAGCGGCATCGGTTCGGCCGCCGTGCAGTTCGCCCACCTGGCCGGGGCCTACGTGATCGGGAACGCCTCGAGCGACGAGAAGCTGGCCCGAGCCTCCGAGCTCGGCATGGACGCCGGGATCAACCACGCGGAGCAGGACGTCGCCGAGGAAGTCATGCGCCTCACCGACGGACGCGGAGTCGACCTCGTCTACGAGCACTGCGGCGGAGACCTCTTCCAGAAGGGGCTCGACTCGCTGGCGAAGGACGGGCGCATGGTGATCTGCGGTGCCCACTCGGGCGAGGTCGTCCCCTTCGACATCATTCCCTTCTTCCGCGCCCAGAAGTCCGTCATCGGCTCCTTCGTCTACACGCAGCACGAGGTCGAGACGTCCGTCGAGCTCGCGCGCCGGGGTGCGATCGTCCCGATCGTCCACGCGGAGTTCCCGCTGGAGCGGGCGAAGGACGCAATGGAACTCATGGAGAGCCGGGCGTTCTTCGGGAAGATCGTGCTGACACCAGGGGGTAGCCCATGAAGCGTCTCGGCGTCGACGTCGGCGGCACCTTCACCGACCTGATCTACGTGGACGACGAGGCGGGTGCCGTCCTCGTCCACAAGGTGCCCACGACTCCGGACGATCCCTCCCGGGGGACGATCCAGGGCATCGAGGAGCTGACCGCGGAAGCGGGTGAGAGCCCGGCAGAGCTCGACCAGGTGTTCCACGGAACGACGATCGCCACCAACATCGTCATCGAGCACACCGGCGCGCGCGTCGGGATGATCACGACGGAGGGCTACCGCGACATCCTCCACATCGCGCGCCACAAGAAGCCTCTCAACTTCTCCAACTACCAGGATCTGCCGTGGCAGCGCTACCCGATCGTCCGGCGCCGGTACCGGAAGACCGTGCCGGAGCGCATCACCCGCGACGGCGAGATCCTCGTGCCGCTCGACGAGGATGCGGCACGCAAGCGTGTGCGCGAGCTGAAGGAGGCCGGGGTGGAGGCAGTCGCCGTCTGCTTCCTCTTTTCGTTCCTGAACCCCGAGCACGAAGCGCGTGTCGCCGAGATCGTGCGCGAGGAGTTCCCGGAGGCATTCCTCTCGGTCTCCTCGGAGGTCCTTCCCCAGTACCGAGAGTACGAGCGCTTCTCGACCGTCTGCCTGAACGCCTACGTCGGCCCGAAGGTCGCCGGCTACGTCAAGCGGCTCGAGGACGAGCTCCGCGCTCTCGACGTTCGCACGGGCGTCCACCTCATGACGTCGGCGAGTGGCGTCGCCACCCCCGAGGCCGCGACCGCGCGGCCCGTCAACCTGCTCATGTCGGGCCCCGTCGCCGGCGTCGTCGGCGGCATCTGGGCCGGCAGGCAGGCCGGCTACTTGAACGTCATCACGCTCGACGTCGGCGGCACGTCGGCCGACATCGGGCTCGCCCAGGGCGGCAAGCTTCGCATGAAGCACTTGCTCGACACGAAGGTCGGCCCCTACCAGGCCATGATCCCCATGGTCGACGTGGACACGATCGGCGCCGGCGGCGGCTCGATCGCCTACGTCGACCAGGGCGGCATCTACCGTGTGGGCCCGCGCTCGGCGGGCGCCGACCCGGGTCCGGCCGCCTACGGGCGCGGCGGCACGGAGCCGACTGCCACGGACGCCATGGTCGTGCTCGGCTGGCTACGGCCCGAGGCGTTTCTCGGCGGCGGCATGGGGCTCGAGCCCGAGCGGGCGCGGGCTGCGTTCGCAGAGGGGCCTGCCGCCGCGCTCGGCATGAGCGTCGAGGAGGCTGCGATGGGCGCCGTCCAGATCCTCACGCACTCCATGGTGCAGTCGATCGAGGAGAACTCGGTGCGGAAAGGCTACGACCCGCGCGACTTCGCGCTCGTCGCGGAGGGCGGCGCCGGCCCGCTCTTCGCCGCGCAGATCGCCATCGAGGTCGGCACGCCGAACGTCCTCGTGCCGCCGTACCCCGGTGTGACGGCGGCGATGGGCCTCCTCGCCACCGACATGGTCTACGAGTACGTCGCCACCTCCTACCAGCGCCTGTCGGCGCTCGACGCGGGCCAGCTCTCCGAGCGCTTCGCCGAGCTCGAGGAAGAGGCGCGGCGACAGCTGGCCGAAGACGGGATCTCCGAGGACCGTGTCGTCGTCCAGCGCGTCGTCGACGCCCGCTATGCGGGCCAGGGCTACGAGCTCCGGGTCGACGTCGCGTCGGGCGAGATCGACGATGCCTGGGTCGACCGGTTCCGCGCGGACTTCCACGACATCCACGAGCGCGAGTACTCCCGGCGCTTCGAGGAGTCGGACATCGAGATCCCGAACATCCGCGTCCGCGGGGTCGGCCTCATGCCGGCGCTCGAGACGGCGCAGGTCGAGGAGGGTTCGGAGACGCCCCCGGCCGGGGCCCTCCTGCACGAGGGAACTGCCTGGTTCCGGGCCGGCGGGGAGCTGACGGAGGTGTCGACCCGCTACTACGACCGCACCGCGCTCAAGGCCGGAAACCGCCTCGAGGGGCCGGCGATCGTCCACCAGTACGATTCGACCACGGTCATCCCGCCCGGCCTGACCGCGACGGTCGACCCCTTCGGCAACATCGTGATCGCAACCGGCGGCGCCGCTCGAGCCGAGGCACTCGAGACTGCCGAGGCAGTGGAGGTCTGAGATGTCCGTGATGGAGTACGAGGTCGGCCGCCAGCCCGGGCCTCCCACCAGGAAGCGAACGGAGGTCGATCCGATCACGCTGCGCGTGCTCGGCGGCGCCTTCCACGCGATCGCCAAGGAGATGGCGGGCGTGCTCTTCCGCATGAGCTACAGCTCGATCATCCGCGAGTCCGAGGACCTCGGCGCGGGGATCTTCGACGCCCAGGGGCGTGAGCTCTGCGAGTCCGACTCGACCCCGATGCACATCGGCTCCCTGCCCTGGTACATCCGCGGGTTCCTCCACCGGCTCGACGGCGAGATCCAGGAGGGCGACGTCATCGTCCACAACCATCCCTACCTGGGAGCCTCCCACAGCCCCGACGTCGCGGTGGCGGTGCCGATCTTCCACGAGGGCGAGCTGCTCGGGTTCGCGGCGGTGACGGCCCACGTCCTCGACGTCGGCGGCTCCTTCCCCGGCATCAACGCCGACGCCTTCGACGTCTTCGCCGAGGCGAAGATGTACAACGCGCTCCGCTGGTACGAGGGCGGGAAGCTGAACGAGGATCTCGACCGGATGATCTTCGACAACGTCCGCACCGAGACCATGAACCGGGGCGACATGAACGCCATGCTCGCGGCCTGCGAGCTCGGGAAGGAGCGCTTCCTGCGCCTGGTCGAGCGGTACGGCGTGGACGTGGTCATGAGCTCCGCCTACGACTGGATGGACTACTCGGAGCGGATGCTGCGCCAGGAGATCGCGAAGATCCCCGACGGCGAGTACAAGGCCCCCACGGGCTGGCTCGACGACGACGCCAGAAACCGCGGTGTCCGGCTCCGGGTCGAGACGAAGGTCGTCGTCGACGGCGACTCGATCACGATCGACCTCACCGGGTCGAACGCGGAGGTGCCCACCGGCTTCAACGTCCCCTTCGAGGGCTCGCTCCTCGTCGGGGCGTACTACGCGATCCGGACGATCCTCCTCGACGAGGACGTGTTCCCCGAGCACGTGCCGCAGAACGACGGCGTCTTCCGGCCGGTGAACGTGGTCGCCCCCAAGGGGACGATCTTCAACCCCCGGTTCCCGCGGGCCTGCTTCTCGCGCTTCACCCAGGTTCAGCGCGTGGTCGACAACGTCATCCTCGCGCTGAGCGACGCCCTGCCCGAGCAGACGACGGCCGGCAACTCGGCCGGGATCCACTTCTGCGCCTATTCTGGGTTCGACGAGAAGCAGGGCGAATACTGGCTGTACCTCGAGGTGAACGAGGGCTCGTACGGGGGGCGCCACGGCAAGGACGCGATGGACTCCGTCGACAACCTCATGGCGAACACGCGCAACAACCCGATCGAGGAGCTCGACCTGCGCTTCCCGATCCGCTGCGACCAGTACGAGCTCCGGCCCGAGCCGGCGGCGCCGGGGAAGTGGCGCGGGGGCATCGGGATCATTCGCCGGAACCGCTACCTCGTCCCGGGCGTCTACTCCTGCGAGGGCGACCGCCAGACGGATGCGCCCCGCGGCGTCTTCGGCGGCTGGGACGGGCTCGTGGCCTCGTGCCGCAAGAACGCCGACCGGCAGGACGAGGAGCGCCTCGACGCCAAGGTGACCGGCGTCCCGTTCGACGCCGGCGACTTCATCGAGCTCGTCGAACCGAACGCAGCCGGATACGGGGATCCGCTCGAGCGGACGCCGGAGCTCGTGCGCGAGGACGTCCTCGACGACTTCACGAGCCTCGAGCTCGCTCGCGGCGCATACGGCGTCGTCTTCGAGGACGAGCGGACGCTCGAGATCGACACCGAGGCCACCGAGCAGCTCCGCTCGGAGCTCCGCACCTCGCGAGACGGCGCCGGCAGCCTGACGCGGTACTTCGAGGAGCGTCACTTCGAGCGGTGGCCCAACCCCGTGACGGCGGCCGGGGACAGCGAGTTCGGCAAGGGCTGATGGCCCCCCCGCGTATACGGCCGGTTCCGGACGATGCCGAGGTCATGCCGGTCCGCCGGGTGCGCAAGGCGTACGAACAGGTGAACGACCAGCTCCGGGAGCTGATCGTCTCGGGCGAGCTCTCACCCGGCGAGCGGCTGCCGAACGAGGCCGTCCTCGCCCGGGAGTTCGGCGTCTCGCGGGCGACGGTCCGGGAGGCGCTGCGGATCCTCACGGCGCAGAATCTCATCCGGACGACGAAGGGCGCCGGCGGAGGGAGCTACGTCACCCTGCCGACGGTCGACCACATCTCGGAGTTCCTGCGCGGGAACCTCAACCTCCTCTCCGAGTCGGAGCACGTCTCGCTGGAGGAGTTCCTCGAGCTCCGCGAGCTGATCGAGGTTCCGGCCGCGCGCCTCGCCGCGATGCGGGCGAGCGAGGCCGATGTCGACCGCCTGCGCGACTCGATCCCCGAGCGGCCGCTCGGCATGACGACGCAGGAGCAGTTCGTCTTCAACAAGGGCTTCCACACCGTGATCGTCGAGGCCTGCGGCAACACGCTCCTCTACATCGCTGCGCAGCCGGTGTTCACCGTCCTCCAGACGCACCTCGCCCGCTCGACGCTCGGGCGGAGCTTCCACCGCTCGATCAACGAGCACCATCGGGGCCTCCTCGACTCGATCCGCGCCGGCGACGCGGACGCTGCCGCCGAGCAGATGCACGCGCACCTCGAGTACCTGCGGCCGGCCTACGAACGGGCCTGGCGGCACGCGGTCTCGATGCGACGACGCGCGTGAGCCTTCCGCTCGCCGACGTCCGCGTCCTCGCGGTCGAGCAGTACGGCGCCGGGCCCTGGGGCACGCTCCAACTCGCCGATCTCGGCGCCGAGGTGATCAAGATCGAGGATCCCTCCTCCCGCGGTGACGTCGGGCGCTACGTGCCACCCTTCCAGGAGGGCGAGGACTCGCTGTTCTTCGAGACCTTCAACCGCAACAAGAAGAGCATCTCGCTCGATCTCCGCCATCCGGAGGCCCGCCCCGTCCTCGAGGACCTCGTGCGGGCGGTGGACGCCGTCTACTCGAACCTCCGCGGCGACTACCCGAAGCGGCTGCGGATCACGTACGAGGACCTGAAGGAGCTCAACCCGCGCGTCGTCTGCTGCTCGCTGTCCGGCTTCGGGATGAGCGGGCCTCGGGCCGGAGAGGGCGGCTACGACTACATGATGCAGGGGCTCGCCGGCTGGATGAGCCTCACGGGCGAACCCGACGGTCCGCCGACGAAGAGCGGGCTCTCGCTCGTCGACCTCTCGGGCGGCTACGTCTCCGCGCTCGCGCTGCTGGCTGGCCTCTGGCAGGCGAAACGGGACGGGGTCGGCTGCGACTGCGACATCTCCCTCTTCGAGACGGCGCTGCACGAACTCATGTACGTGGGCACCTGGGTGGCGTCGCGCGGCTTCGAGCCCCGGCGGCTCCCCGAGTCGGCGCACCCGTCGATCGTCCCCTTCCAGAACCTGCCCACGGCAGACGGCTGGATCGTCGTCGCCTGTCCGAAGCAGAAATTCTGGGAGCTCCTCTGCGAGGCGATCGAACGTCCGGACCTTCTCGCTGATCCGCGCTTCGTCGACTTCGCGGGTCGGAACGAGCACCGTGACGCACTCGTCCCGGAGTTGCGGGCGGCCTTCCGGACGCGGACGACCGAGGAGTGGCTGCGAACCCTCTCGGCCGCCGGGGTCCCGAACGCGCGCGTCAACGAGGTCGCAGAGGCGCTCGCCGACCCGCAGGTCGCGGCCCGCCACGGCATCGTCGAGATCGAGCACCCCCGGTTCGGCACGGTCCGCCAGGTGGCGACGCCGCTCCGCGTCGGCACCGAGGAGAAGCCCATCCGCCGCGCTCCCTTCCGCGGCGAGCACACGCGGGAGCTTCTCGTCGAGCTCTGCGGCTACACCGACGAGCGCGTCCAGGAGCTCTCAGCCGCGGGCGTCTTCGGCTAGCGCCTCCTCGAAGAAGCCACTCACGATCCGCACCGCGTCGGCCGGACACTCCACGAGGTCGGCGTGGCCGATGTCGGGGAACTCGACGAGCCGGATGTTCTCGTTTGCCTCGGTCATCCCTCGCGCGCCGAGGCCCGACGGTGCGAGGTCGGGTGGGCACAGGATGTCGTGCGTCCCGTTCGTCATCAGCAGCGGCCGCGTGATCTGGGGGACGAGGGGGGAGAGATCCATCTCCTCCATCGCCAGGCACGCCTGGCGGACCGTGTAGGGGTCGTTGAGCCCCACGATCTGCCGGACGAGCTCGAAGATCTCCGCGCCCTCGGGGCTCTCCATGAACCCCGCCCCGACCGCCTGGGTCGTCACGTGGTCGGAGAAGTCGTCCCAGGGCATCGACTCCGCCATGCGCCTCCAGACGCGGAAGAGGGTGCGGCGGTAGAGGTCGGGCTTCGCGAAGGCGACGTCGGCGCAGGCAGCGATGGTGCGGTCGGGATGCCTCGCCGTGAAGGCGATCGCGATCATGCCGCCCATCGACGTGCCGTGCACGAGCACGCGGTCGAGCCCGACGGCGTCGAGCAGCGCTGCTGCGTCGTCGGCCCACCCTTCGATCGTGTACCGCTCGCGGGGGTGGCCGGACGCGCCGTAGCCGCGGGCGTCGAAGGAGAGAAGCTGGAAGCGCTCCCGGAAGCCGTCGTTCGTGAGGCCGAAATTGTGGCGGCCGAAGAGGCCGCCGCCGAGCTGGAGGATCACCGGATGGTCCTCCGGGCCGGTCAGCTCGTAGTAGAGGGAAACGCTGTTCACCTGCGCCTGGGGCATGGATCCTCCCGCGTCGGTAGCTTGACAAGAGTCCGAAGTCTGACTTATAGAGGTGTCCCGACGAAACCGGAGGTCGAGCGTGCGCATCAAATTCATCATCCCGTTTCCGTTCGACGACGAGGGCATCGCGAACCGTGCCGCCCAGATCCAGCGGGACGTGCTCGGCCCGGACACAGACGTCGAGTGCGTCGCCGTCCGGAACAGCCCGACGCTCGTCGCCGACCACTACGAGGCGATGCTCTTCGACATGTACATCACGGAGGCAGGGCTGCGGGCCGAGGAGGAGGGCTACGACGCGGTGCTCATGGACACCGTCTCCGACTCGGGCCTGTACGCACTGCGCTCACGGCTCTCGATCCCGGTCCTGGGGCCGGGGCTCGTCTCCTACGCGGTGGCGATCATGCTCGGCAAGCGCTTCTCGATCGTCACCATGTGGGACAGGTGGCGCCACCTGTACGAGAAGAACCTCGACATCTACCACCTCTGGGAGAAGTGCGCCTCGATCCGCTCCGTCGACATTCCGCCGGACGTCGAGGCGCTCTTCGCGGGCAAGGAGGAGGAGATGTTCGAGAAGCTCACGGCGGAGGCGCAGGCCGCCATCGACGAGGACGGCGCCGACGTCATCCTGCTCGGCTCCACGACGATGCACCAGGCAGGCGAGTACATGAGCGCCCACCTCGCGGCTCCGGTCGTCAACCCCGGCCCGGTCGCCATCAAGATGGCCGAGACGATCGTGCAGCTCGGCCTGTCTCACTCGAAGGTCGCCTTCCCGGCACCGGAGACGATTCAGGACGAGAAATGGTTCTCGCTCGTCGGCGTCGAGGGGGCGGCCGCGAGCTAGGGCGGGCGGCTCAGTCCTCGAACACGTCGAGCGGCAGCACGGCCGACACGACGGGGTTCGGTACGTCGACGACCTCGGAGAGGCGCAGGTCGACGGCCGCGCTCATGAGGACGTAGGCGGCCTCGCGGCCGAGGCTGCGCTCCGCCATCAGCCAGTCGAGCATCTCGCCGAGAGCGCGCCGGGCGGCAAGGGAGAGGTCGAGCGACTCGTTCCGCCCGGACTCGTCGACCGAGAGGCCCGTGGTCGCAAAGGCCGCGCGTCCCGGGCGTGCGGGCGTCTCGTAGGCGGGGAAGGTGGGGTGCCAGGCGGGCTGTTTGCGGAGGGCGAAGCGAACCGTGACCGCTCCCGCCATCTCGATCCCCGTCCCGCAGACCTCTCCTTCGCCCTGGGCGAAGTGAAGGTCGCCGACGGAGAAGAGCGCGCCGGGGACGTCGACGGGGAGGAGGAGGCGGCTGCGGGCCACGAGCTGGGGCACGTCGAGGTTGCCGCCCAGCTCCCGCGGCGGGATCGTCCGGAGCCCGGCCGCGGCCTCGGGGGGGACAGCGGTCTCCGGGAGGTCGTCCGCGACGGCCCCGCCGCGCGCGCGGAGCTCCTCCTCGCGGCTGCGGATTCGCGCGAGCGTCTCGTGCGAGGGCGCGACCCCGGCGACGCCGGCAAACGAGGCGCCCGGGATCGCGATGCCGGGAAGCTCGGGTGAGCGCGCCCGGTCTCCGTCGATCTGCCAGCCGACGACGTACGGGTCGGGGAAGAGGTCGGCGAGGAAGCCGAACCCCGGGATGATCGCGGTGACCCCGGTCGCGACCGGCTCGTAGCCGAGGAACTCCACCTCGAGCACGTCGCCCGGCTCGGCGCCCTGCACGAAGACGGGCCCGGTGAGCGGGTGCCCCAGGCCGAGGTCGAGCGCGGCGGCGTCGGCGTGCGGGCTCCCCGGCCCGAGCTGGCCGGCGAGGCCGTCCTCGGTCTCCAGTCGGAGCTCCTCGCCCGGCGCGACGGTCGCGACCGGCTCGAGGTCGGGGTGCCAGCGGTTGTGCATCCTTCAGGCGGCGATCAGTGCCCGGACACGCTCCGCCGCCCGGTTCGCGAGGTCGAGATCGTCCGCGCTCCAGCGCCTGGGCGCGCCGAGCTGGTGGACGGAGAGGATCGCCGCGAGCCGCTCCGCGACGAAGACGGGGGTCACGACCTGGGCGGCGAGGCCCCCGTACGCGGCGAGCATCCGGTGGAAGTCGGGGTCGTCGAAGGCCCGCGCACAGTCGTCCTGGACGACCTGCCGCTTCGTCTCGAGAAGCTGCCGCACGACCGGTGCCGTGCGGAGGTCGACCGTCCGCTCGTCGCGGATGGAGGGTGCCCCTGGCGCGAGCGCCTCGTGGGTGACCGGGAAGAAGTCCCCCTCGACCTCCTGGCGGAGCGTGCAGCGGCTGGCGCCCATGGCTGCGAGCACGTCGTCGACTACCGCCTGGAGGCTCACTACGTGGAGATCATCTTCTTCTCGATCCCGACGCCTGCCGCGAGGGCGCGCTCGTACTCGAGCGGCACCGTCGCCGCGTCCTGGAGCGCGATCCCCGTCGAGTCGAAGACCGTGATCTGGTCGTCCGACTGGCGCCCCTCGAGCTCGCCGACGATCACCTTCCCGATCTCCCCGGCGACGTCGTCCTCGGTGATCAGCCCTGCTCGGAGCGGGACGTTGATCTCCCCGTCCGAGCGGCACTGGCGAATGTCGTCGACGAAGATGCGCGCTCGCTGCAGGATCGCGCCCTCGAGCTCCTGCTCGCCCTCGAGGTCGGCGCCGAGGGCGGCGATGTGCGTGCCGGGCTCGAGCCACTCGTCCTGGACGATCCCGCCTCGCGCGTGCGTCCCGGTGACGATGACGTCGGTGCCGCGGACGACCTGCTCGAGGTCGGTCGAGCCGCGCAGCTCGAACCGGTCGTAGCTCGGCTGCTGCTCCCTGATGAAGCTGTCGATCGTCTCCTGGCGCCGGCTCCACACGCGAACCTCCTCCCAGGGGAAGACCTCGTTGCAGGTCGCGAGGGCGCCGCGACCGACGGTGCCGGCGCCGACGATCGCCAGCACCTTGGAGTCCTCGCGTGCCAGCCACTTCGCCGAGACCGCAGCCGAGGAGCCCGTGCGCATCATCGTGTGGTGGGAGCCGTCGCAGATCGCGAGCGGAAAGCCGCTCTCCGGGTGCGTGTAGATGAGGATGGAGAAGACCGTCGGGAGGTCGAACCGCGCGTTGTCCTCACGGATCGAGACCCACTTGCAGGCTGCCGCGTCCGGCTCCTCGATGTACGAGGGCATGACCTCGAACTCGCCGGGATACCGGTCGAGGACGATGTGGCCCTTCGGCTCCATGTAGACGCGGTCGAGCCCGTGCATCCGGAAGGCGTGCTCGACGCAGTCGTTGTACTCGGCCGGCGTGAGGAGCCCGATCATGTCGGTGCGGCCGAGGATGAGCGTCTTCCTCGCCCGCCAGCTCTCCGAGCTCACGAATCCGCCCTCCGTCTACTCGTCGAGGATGCCGACGGCGCGAACGGGCGACCCGTAGGCGGGCTCGAGCCGAAGCGGGAAGCCGTAGAACTCGAACCGCCGGTTCACGACCTCCTTCAGGTTGTTGAGGTTCTCGTAATGCGTGAGCCCCCGCTCGGCGCAGGCCCGGTGGGTCGGGTACTCGTCGGTCAGGTACACGAGGTCGGGGCTGATCGTCTCCACGCCGAAGATCTTCACGCCGCGGTCGGCCATCCAGTGCACCGCCTCGGCCGAGACGCCGCTGAAGCCGTCGAGGAAGGCGGGGGTTCCGGCCGTCTTCCCGTAGTGGTCGGTGCAGAAGAGGAGGATGTCGCCCTCCTGGATCTTCTGGCCGCTCTCGTCGACCGCCTGCTCGAGCTCGGCAGCGCTCACGTCGTGGCCTTTCGGATAGGCCTGGACGTCGACGCAGACCGCCTCGCCGCAGAACGTCTCGAGCGGCATCTCGGCGATCGCGGCCGCTCCCGGCCGCGGGTCGTAGTGCCCGAAGGCGTCCACATGGGTCGCCGCGTGGTTCGACGTGACGATGACCTCGGCGTTGAAGGACGGACGTCCCTCCGGCGCGTCGACGTGGAGGATGTGGCGGAGGATCTGGGTGGGCGGAAAGAACGGGTGGAGCTGGGACTCGCGCGAGAGGGCTGCGAGAGGTCGATCACGCGTCGTGCCACGGACTACTCCTTTCCGGCGGTCTCCTTGCAGACTTGGACGATGCGCGGGATGAGGGCTCCGACGATCCGCTCACCCGTCTCGCGGCTCGCCCGCGTGGCGTCGCCGACCACCCCGGACGGGCTGATGTCGCGCAACATGTCCATCGGGACGACGACGCCGGGGCCCTTGTGGGTCATGCCGTACTTCCCGAAGGACGTCCACGCATGCCCCGCCTCCTTCACCGCCGCACCGCGGTCGAAGGCGTCGCGCGCGCGCTCGTCCTCGAGCACCCGCTGGCCGAGCGCGAGGGCGATCGAGGTCTCGGCCTCCTCGGCGTGGATCATCGGCCCCTCGATCTCCGCGAGGACGTCGGCCGCGAGGTCCCACCACTGGACGAGGAAGACCCGCCGGCCCGTCGTCTCGAGGTAGTGGTTCACGGCCACCGTGAGGGCGGCGATGTTCCCGCCGTGGCCGTTGACCGCGACGAGGTTCTCGAAGCCATGGTGCACGAGCGAGTCGCAGACCTCGCGGAAGACGTCGAGGAACGTCGTCGTCGAGAGCCGCATGCTGCCGGGGAACTGCATGTGGTACCAGGAGACGGTCACGTTCAGCGTGGGGGCGACGAGCACCTCGAGACCGTCCGCCGCCGCTGCCTCGGCCGCCCGGTCGGAGAGCGAGCGGGCGATGAAGCAGTCGGTGTCGAGTGGCATGTGGCGACCGTGTTGCTCCGTGGAGCCGACCGGGATGAGGACGGCGTCCACGCCGCGCTCGCGTGCCGCTTCGACCTCGGGCCAGGTGAGCCGCTCGAGGAAGCGCTCGCCGGTCATGGGCTGCCTCCGGCCGGGACGGACGCGAGCTGCGGTCGGGGGAGTCGTTCGAGGTACGCGATCACCTCGTCGCCGCTCGTCACCTCCGCGTAGCGCCGGTGGACGTCGCGGAGGTTCGAGAGGTGGGCGTCGCGCCCCTGGTCGCCGACGCAGTCCTCCGGAACGAGCGTGCGGAAGCCGTTCGAGAACGAGTCGACGGTCGTGGCGCGGACGCAGCCGGAGGTCGTGCAGCCGGTGACGACGACGGTGTCGACCCCGGCCCGCGTGAGGAGCGAGTGGAGGGGCGTGCCGTGGTAGAAGGACGGCCACTTCTTCGGCAGCAGGACGTCCGAGTCGGCCCACACCCGCTCGTCGACGTGCGCCCAGCGCGAGTCGGGCGTGATCCTGGCGCAGGACGGCAGCTTGATCGTCCAGAGGCCGATGTCGCGCTCGCCCTCCCACGCGACGACGGTCTGGAAGACCGGCACGCCGGCGCGGCGCGCCGTCTCCAGGAGGAGGGCGGTGTTGACGGTCGCGCGCTCGATCAGCTCGGAGCCGCCGAACTCGAAGGCGGGGTCCGTGAAGGCGTACTGGAGGTCGATGACGAGGATCGCCGGCCGCTCGCCCGGCTCGATGGCGCCCTGGCCGTAGCCGCGAAGCACCCAGGGATCGTCGGAGGCCAGCTCGAGCGTCATGACGGGCTAGGGGACGCGGTGCCAGTTCACCCGGCTCGGCTTCCACTCGGTGGCGAATGTCGAGAAGAGGCGTTCGACCTCGTTCGAGCCGCATCTGGAGCACGAGGGCCTCTCGCCGTCCGCCGGGACGAGTTCCTCGAACCGCTCGTCGCACGCCGTGCACCGGTACTCGTAGATCGGCACGGGCGAAGTCTAACTTATGCGTTAGAGTCGATCCGTGGCTGCGACGCCGTCGCTCGAGCACCTTCGGGAGATGGCGACGACACTGGGTGTCGAGCCGTCCGACGAGGACTTGCGAGCCGTCTCCGGCTTCCTCGCCGTGCTCCTGCCGGCCTTTCGGGAGCTGGAGGAGCTCGTTCCGCCGACCGTCGTGCCGGCGGCCGTCTTCCGTCCCGAAGGCGAGTAGGTGAGCGCCGCCCGGCTGGCGGCCGCGCTCCGCGCGGGCGAGCTCTCGCCGACCGAGGCGGTCCGGGACTGCCTCGACCGGATCGAGGCGCTCGATCCGTCGCTGAACGCCTACATCACCGTCCGCGGGGAGGAAGCGCTCGCGGAGGCGGCCCAGCTCGAGCAGGCGTCCGAGCGGGGCCCGCTCTGGGGCGTCCCCGTCGCCGTCAAGGACGTCATCGACGTGGCCGGCACGCCGACGACCGCCGCCTCCCGGATCCTCGCGGACAACGTTCCCGCGCGCGACGCGCACGTCGTCGCCCGGCTGCGCGCGGCCGGGGCCGTGGTCGTCGGGAAGCTGAACCTGCACGAGTTCGCCTACGGTGCACGGACGACGAGCCGCGCCTTCGGCGCGGCGCGGAACCCCTGGGCGACCGATCGGATCTGCGGCGGCTCGAGCGGGGGGAGCGGCGCGGCGGCCTCGGCGGGCCTCGCCGCCGCCACGCTCGGGACCGACACCGCGGGCTCGATCCGCATCCCTGCCTGCTACTGCGGCGTCACCGGGCTCCGACCCTCGACCGGCCGCGTCTCGAACCGCGGCGTCGTTCCGGTCGCCTGGACGTTCGACGTGGTTGGCCCGCTCGCCGTCACGGCCGAGGACTGCGCGCTCGTCCTCTCCGTGACCGCCGGTCGCGACCCCGGGGATCCGTTCACCGTCGACGCCGAGGTGCCGCCGTATCACGAGCGCCTCGGCGGCGGGGTGCGCGGCCTCCGCGTCGGCGTCGTTCGGACCCTGCTCGAGGGAGCCGACCCGCGGATCGCGGCGGCCGTCGAGGCCGGGCTCGGCGAGCTTGCCTCGCTCGGGGCGGAGCTCGTCGCGACCGAGCCACCCCTCCTGGAGCGCGCGGGCACGATCCAGCAGGCGATCCAGTTCGCCGAGGCGGCGCAGGCGCACGGCGAATGGCTCCGAACGCGGCTCGCGGACTACGGTGACGACGTCCGCGCCCGCCTGCTCGTGGGCCTCTTCCTGCCCGGGACGGTCTATGTGACCGGCCAGCGGGCGCGCCGCCTCTACCACGAGCGGCTGCAGGAGGTCTTCGCCGGGCTCGACCTCCTGGCAGCCCCCGTCATGCCCGTCCTGCCGCCTCGCCTCGACGAGGAGACGGTGGAGGTCGACGGACGGGACGTTCCCTACCGGCTGGCGCTCATCCCCTACAACTCGCCCTGGAGCCTCGGCGGCCTACCGGTCGCGAGCGTGCCTTGCGGCCTCGTGGAGGGCTTACCGGTCGGCCTCGCGCTCATCGGCCCACGGCTCGGCGAGGAGACCGTCCTGCGGGCCGCGCACGCGTTCCAGCAGGCGACGGACTGGCACCTGCGGCGGCCCGAGCTGGCGGCTACGCCGGGCGCGGAACGAGCGGCTCGTCCGTGAGCACGCGCTCGACGCCGCCGAGGCCCCAGTGCGTCCGGCCGTCCTCGGTGGCCACGGACGGGACGCCGGCGACGCCGATAGCCTCGGCGTCGGCGCGGATCGCCCGGAGGCGCTCGCCGAGCGCCGGGTCGTACGCGGCGCGCACGGCCCCGTTCGCGTCGAGCCCCGCCCGTGCCGCGGCCCGGGCGATCTCGTAATCCTTCGCGATGTCCTCGCCCTCGCAGAAGAAGGCCTCGTAGAGCGCGTGCTTGAAGTCCCGCAGCCGACCCTGCTCGTCCGCCCACAGGCAGGCCGCGAGCGGGAGCGTCGAGCGGGGCTGGTAGCGGGGGAGGTGGATCTCGACCCCGCGTTCGAGCGCGTGGCGGTAGACATTCTCCGTCCAGTCCACGCGGAGGTGGTCCCCCCGCGGCTCGAGGAGGGGCTTGGCGGGCGGGCGGAGCTCGAACGGCAGCCACTCGACGTCGAGGTCGCCGCGGTCCTCGGCAGCCTCGACGAGGTGCGTTTCGAGGTACGAGTAGGGGCAGACGACGTCGTAGTAGAAGCGGATGCTCCGCATCGCGCCAGCTTATAGACTCGCCTGAGCGGTGTTCTGCTGCGTGGGCCAGACCCACCCCAGGCTCGGCGAGCCGGGTCACAACCTCGAGAAGGTCCTCGAGCGGCTCGAGGAAGCCGCGGCCGCCGGGTGCGAACTCGCCGTGCTTCCCGAGTGCGCGATCCCGGGCTACATGTTCGACTCGCGCGAGGACGCGGCGAACGTCGCCGAGGAGGTCCCCGGGCCGAGCACGGAGACGCTCGAGCAGGCGTGCGCCGAGCTCGGCATCCATTGCGTCGTGGGGCTGCTCGAACGCGATGGCGACCTCATCCGCAACACGGCGATCCTCGTCGGGCCGGGCGGGCTCGTCGGCCTCTACCGCAAGACGCATCTGCCCTTCCTCGGCGTCGACAGGTTCGTGACGCCCGGCGACTCCGCGCCGGAGGTGTTCGAGACCCCGGTCGGGCGGATCGGCATCCAGATCTGCTACGACCTCCGCTTCCCCGAGCTCACGCGCTCGCTCGCGCTGCGTGGAGCCGAGCTCGTCGCGCACCCGACGAACTGGCCGGTCGCGGTGCGGCCGCTCGGCGACTTCATGACCCGGGCACGGGCCGCCGAGAACCGCGTCTACCTGTTGACGGCGAACCGCGTCGGCACCGAGGCGGGAGCGACGTTCTTCGGCTGGAGCCAGGTCGTCGACCCGCTCGGCGTCCGGCTGGCGGAGTGCGACGCGGGGTCGGAGAGCCTCGCCGTCGCGGAGGTCGACCCGGTCGAGGCGCGGGAGAAGAACCGGGTGATCGTCCCCGGCGAGTACGAGCTGCACCTGTTCGACGACCGCCGCCCCGAGCTCTACGGGGCGGTGGTCGGGGAGACCCACACCATCCACGCCCACTGAGGAGGCGAGCTCATGGCCACCACCGACGAGAGCCTGACCTACGAGCCGATTCTGGAGAAGGAGGGACTGAAGGTCTCGAAGAGCCCGTGGGGCCCCGACGACGAGATCGGCAGGCTCAACTGGATCACGGCGGAGTCGCAGAAGGCGATCCTCGAGCAGCTCGACGGAACGAAGGTCTTCGACCTCTCCGTCGACTACTTCATCGGCATGCCCTCGTGGTCGGCCGCCGGCGATCCGAAGTACGACATCTGGATGACGCACACGCCGCAGGGGTCCGTGAACGACAACCTCTCGGGTGCCGGCGCGGAAGTGCACGAGAAGTGGAGCTACTGCGGCGACTCGATGTCGATGTACACGCACTGCGGAACGCACATCGACACGCTCAACCACCTCGGCTACTTCGGCTGCTTCTGGAACGGCTGGACGGCCGAGAAGCACCTCGGGAGCCGCCACTGGATGGTCGGCGGCACGGACAAGTATCCGACCATCATCGCCCGCGGCGTCCTCCTGGACATCGCCGGCCTGCACGGCGTCGACTGCCTTCCCGACAGCCACGAAGTCACGGTGGACGACGTGAAGAAGGCTGCGAGCGAGCAGGGCGTCGAGCTGCGCCGCGGCGACGTCGTCTGCCTGCGCATGGGCCGGATGACCGCCTGGCCCGACTACGACGGGTACCTGCTGGACCCGCCCGGCATCGGCCTCGCGGCCGCGCGCTACCTCTGCGAGGACGCCGGTGCGATGTGCATCGCAGGCGACACGATCGGCCTCGAGGTCTTGCCCTCGGCGGACGAGGGCTTCCTGCCCGTGCACTGCTACATGTTCGCGACGGCCGGCGCCCAGATCATCGAGGTGGTCTGGATGGAGGAGCTCGCGGCGGAGAAGCAGTACGAGTTCGCCTTCGTCGGCGGCCCACTCAAGCTGACCGGCGCGACCGGAGCTCCCTTCCGGCCGATCGCCGTGCCGCTCCGGGGCTAGGCACGTGCCGACCGACGCACCTGCCGTCGACCGGGCCCGGAGCGCCGACCGCATCGAGCGGGACATCGAGACGCTCGCCGGGCCCGACTACACCAGGTCCGACGAGGCGATCCGGCGGTACGCGTACACGCCGGAGTACCGGGCGACGCTCGACTACTTCGTACGCGAGCTCGAGGCGATCGGCTTCGAGATCTCCTACGACCCGGTGGGGACGCTCGTGGCGCGGAACCGGCCGCCGGGGGAGAAGGTCTTCGGCATCGGCTCGCACTGCGACTCGAACCGGAACGGGGGCAAGTACGACGGCACGATGGGCGTCGTCACGGCCCTCGAGGTGTGTCGGCTGAACGCCGAGCTCGGCGCCGAACTTCCCTTGCAGCTCATCTCCTTCCTCGAGGAGGAGGGTTCGGGCTTCGGCCAGATGCTGCTCGGCAGCCGGATCACGGCTCAGCGGGTGACCGAGGACGAGCTCCGCGAGGAGTTCAGGGCGATCGACGACGGCCGGAGCTTCTGGGAGCACGCCGAGGAGGCGGGCTACGAGCCAACGCGCTGGCGCGAGTCGAGCCGGATCCTCGACGACCTCACGGGCTGGATCGAGCTGCACATCGAGCAGGCCCGTGTCCTCCAGGACACGGGCAACCGCATCGGGGTGGTGAGCGCGATCGCCGGTTACATCCACGCGGACGTCTGGCTCGAGGGCCGGGCCGACCACGCGGGCGCGACGCCGATGGACTTCCGCCTCGATGTCGCGCCGGCCGCCGGGGAGGTGATCCTCGCGGTCGAGCGCCTCGCGCGCGAGGCGGGCGACGGCACCGTCGGCACTGTCGGAGAGATCGCGTTCGAGCCGGGAATCATCAACGTCGTGCCCGGGAAGGCGAGGCTCTCTCTCGACACGCGGGGAGTCGTCGAAGAGGGCTTCCGGACGGTCGCGCGGGGCATCGAGTCCTTCGCCGAGGAGGTCGCCGCCCGGAAGGGCCTGACGGCCTCCTATCGCCAGCGGCAGACGCTGCCGGTCTCGCCGATGGACGCGGGAATCGTCCGCGCCCTCGAGGCGGCGGCGGAGGCGACGGGCGAGCCGTTCATGACCATGCCGTCGGGCGCGGCGCACGACACGATGTGCGTCGCCGACCGAGTCCCGACCGCGATGGTGTTCGTTCCGTGCCGCGAGGGGATCAGCCACGCGCCGGAGGAGGACGCCGACCCGGCGGACGCCGCCCTGGGCGCCGAGATCATCCTGAACGCGATCCGGTCACGTCTCCACGGCCCGGGGTCGTGAACGCGAGCCGCTCACGAAGGCCGTTGGAGAGCTCCACGCGGTCGAGGCCGTCGAGACGCTGGTCGCGGCCCCGCGGTCAGGCGGAGAGGCGAAACGTCAAGACTCTTCCGGTATCAGGATCGCCCGGCCCTGGAGCCGGCCGCTGTCGAGGTCGGCCATCGCCTCGTTGACGGCTGTGAGCGGATACTCCTCGGTGTGGAGCCGGACTTTGCCTTGCGCTGCGAGGGTCATGAGCTCCGCGAGGTCGTTGTACGTGCCGACGAGGTTGCCGGCGAAGTTGATCTCGCTCGAGATGATGTCGATGGTGGGAACACTGAGGGTTCCCCCGTAGCCGATGACGTGGTAGGTGCCTGCACGGCGGAGCATCGCAATTCCGTCCTCGATCGCTCCCTTCTCGCCGACGAAGTCGATCACGACCTCTGCACCCTCTCCGTCGGTGAGTGCGAGTACCTGCTCGACCTGGGAGCCGTCCACGAGCACCGTGTGCTCGGCACCGAGCTGTCGGGCTAGCTCGAGGGCCGCCTCCGAGACGTCCACGGCGACGATCTCGGCAGGGGTCAACGCCCCGAGCGACTGAATCCCGATGTGCCCCAGGCCGCCGCCGGCGCCGATCACCACGGCCCTCGTCCCGGGCCGAAGCAGCTCTGCGGCCTTCCTGACCGCGTGGTAGGCGGTCAGTCCGGCATCCGCGAGCGCGGCGACGTCTTTCGGATGCAGATTCGGGTCGAGCTTGACCAGCGAGCGGGCGCTCGTCCTCAGAAAGGTGGCGAAGCCACCGTCGATCGTGATCCCGGGGAACGAGGAGTCCGCGCAGTGCATGTCATCGCCTGCCCGGCAGGCTCGGCAGAGTCCGCAACTCATCAGCGGATGGACGATGACCGGATCGCCGACGGCGACGTTCGTGACCGCCGACCCGACCTCATGCACCCAACCCGCGTTCTCGTGGCCCAACGTGTAGGGCAGGCGCACGCCGGATTTCTCCTCCCACTGCCCCTCGACGATGTGCAGGTCCGTCCGGCACAGCCCGGCGCCACCGATCCGCACGATCACGTCGGAGGGACCGCTGACGCCGGGCTCGTCGACGCTGTCGAGTCTCAAGCTCTCGTGAAAGGCATGAAGCCGCGCGGCCTTCATCGGACAACTCTCCTTTCTTGGCCGGGGACGGTTCGACTCTACTCGGGCCGCCATTCCGGGGCTGAGCCCGGATCGGGCACTCCGGTCCGAACCTCGCTCCGAGGCCGGGTCGGGGTCACGGGATCGCGACGCTCGGGCGGGCCCGACCTCGTAGCATCCCGCCATGGCGGACCGAACTCCCGCGCGCGCCGAGGTCGTCGGCAGCTTGCTGCGGCCGCCGGAGCTCCTGGCCGCGATCGAGGCGCGCTCCGATCCCGTTCACCTCGGCGCCGTCGCGGACGAGGCCGTCGAGCGCGTCGTCAGGCGGCAAGTCGACACCGGGCTCGACGTCGTCTCCGACGGCGAGTTCCGGCGGTGGATGTTCCTCAACTCCTTCTACGACGCGGTCGAGGGCGTTGCCACCGATCGGAGCGCGGTCGAGTTTCGAAACGAGCGCGGCGAGACCGTCGTCCTGATCGTCCCCTCGATCCAAGCCCGGCTTCGGCGCGTTGACAGCCCGGCCGCCCGCGAAGCCGCGTTCATGGCCGCGGTCACCGACCGGCCCTTCAAGGTCACCTTCCCGGCGGCCTCGATCTTCGCCCACCCGTTCGGGGTCTCGCCCGCTGCATACGCGACCCACGACGAGTTCGTCGAGCACGCGATCGCGATCGAGCGGGAGCTGATCGCCAACGCGGTCGAGGCGGGCTGCCGCTACGTCCAGCTCGACTTCCCGCTCTACCCGTACCTCGTCGACCCGAGCTGGAGCGTGCGCTTCGAGGCTGCCGGGCACTCGATCCCCGCGCTCCTGGAGAAGGCGCTCGCCGCCGACCGGGCCGTCCTCGAAGGGCTCCCGGACGACGTCACCACGGGCCTGCACATCTGCCGCGGGAACTACCGGTCGCGCTGGCTCTGTGAGGGCTCGCTCGAGCCGGTCGCCGAGCGCGTCTTCGGCGAGCTGCCGTACGACGCCTTCCTCGTCGAGTGGGACGACGTCGGCCGCGAGGGCGGCTACGAGCCCATCCGCTTCGCTCCCGCGGGCCGCGTCGTCGTCATGGGCCTCGTCAGCTCGAAGCGGCGCGAGCTGGAGCGCGAGGACGACGTGCTCCAGCGGCTCGACGAGGCCGCGCGACACCTGCCCGTCGAGCAGCTGGGGCTTTCCACCCAATGCGGCTTTGCCTCGGTGGTCGAGGGGAACGAGATCGACGAGGACACGCAGTGGCGGAAGCTCGAGCTCGTCGCGCGCGTCGCCGACCGCGTCTGGCCGCGGTAGCTACGTCCCCCAGCGAAGCCGCAGCTCGGGCGGGCGTCGGAAGGCGAAACCGTGCGGCTCGGCCGGGTCGACGAGCTCGAGGCCCGGCAGCCGGTCGAGGATGGCGTTGACGGCGATCGGCCCCTGCAGGCGCGCCATGTTGAAGCCGAGGCAGTGGTGGACGCCGAAGCTGAAGGCGAGGTGGTGCCTGGCGTTCTCGCGGCGAACGTCGAAGCGGAGCGGGTCGGGGAAGACCTCCGGGTCGCGGCCGGCGGCGAGCGTCGAGATGCCGACGAACTCGCCGCGACCGAGCTCGACGTCGGCGACCGTGGTCGGCCCCGGCGTCCAGCGCTCGATGAAGGCGACGGGCGGGATCAGGCGCATCGCCTCCTCGACGGCGTTGCCGACGAGCTCCGGGGCCGCGCGGACGGCCTCGAGCTCCGCCCGGTGCTGGAGGAGGAGCATGACGGCGTTCGTCACCATCGACTCGATCGTCTCGATGGCTCCGAAGAGGATGACGCGGAGCTGCGCGACGATCTCGTCGTCGGTGAGCTCCGTTGTCGGCTCGTTCACGACCGCGGAAGCGATCGAGCCGTCCGGCTGGTTGCGGGCGCGTGCGAGCTCGCCGAGGAGGATCTCGTTGAACGCGGCGCGAGCGGCGTCGGCCCGCCGCTGTGGCCCCGGGTCGCCGTCGTAGGTCATGGCGCCGGCGAAGGCCTCGTAGAAGCCCTGGATCTTGGGGACGTCGTCGAGCGAGAGCCCGAGGATGTCGCCGGCGACGCCGATCGCGAACGGTGCCGCGAAGTCGACGACGAGCTCGCACGAGCCGTGCGCCACCAGCCGGTCGAGCAGAGCGTCGACCCTCGCCGACACCCGCTCCTCGAAGCGCTCCCGCACCGACCGCATCCGGAACGGCTCGTCGAATGGCTGGCGCTGGCGCTGGTGCTCGGGCGGGTCGCTCGTCAGCATCATCCCGCCCAGCGACGCCCGGACGAGGTTCGGCTCCGCCCACACCGTGAAGTCGTCGGTCCGCGCGAGAACGCTCCGCGCCAGCGGGTGCGAGGTCACGAGCCACCCGCCGAGCGCCGGCACCCATGAGATCGGCTCGGCCTCCCGCAGCCTGTCGAGCGCCGGGGCGCGCCGCTGCTCCTCGAGGTCGGCGAACTCGATCGCCGCGCCGGCCGGGAAGCGCTCGCGCCGCTCGGCCTCCTCCGCCGCGTTCAGCTCGACCTGCGCGACGAGCTCAGCCAACCGCGGCCTCCCGGCGCCACCAGGCGTCGATGCCGAGCTCGCCGGCGATGACGCCGGCCGCGTTGTACCCGCACGCGCCGCCGATCGAGCCACCCGGGTGGGTCGAGGAGCCGCAGAGGAACACGTTCTCGAAGGCGGTCCGGTAGGGCTCGTACTCGTGGAAGGGGCGAAAGACGCCGAGCTGGTCCTGCGTCATCTCACCGTGGTTCCAGTCGCCGTGGCGCATGCTGGGCATGCGCCGCTCGATGTCGAGGGGGCTGGCGACAGAGCTGCCGACGATGCGCTCGGGCTCGAGACCGGAGACGAGCGCCTCGCGCCAGCGGTCCAGGACGGTCTCCGCGTAGTCCGCCCTGGCCTCCTCCCAGGCCTCCGGGCCGCCGTCGCGGAGCTCCCACGGGGCGATCTGCTCGCAGAACGCTGCCTCCTTGCCGGGCGGGCAGAGGCTCGGCTCGAACAGGGAGGGGTGGACGGTGAAGAGGCCGGGCTGCCGTGGCGGCAGGCCCAGCCGGCAGTCGGAGGCGTTGTCGTCCAGGACGTCGAGGGACTCGCAGAGCGAGACCGCGAAGCACTCGTCGACCGCCTCGTCCCACTCGGCCGCCTTCCAGCGGGCCGGCTCGTCGAGGGCGAGGTAGACGCAGAACATGGACATCGCGTCGTAGCGCCAGCGGCGGCAGGCGTGGGCGAAGCCCGAGTCGAGCTCCTCCTCGCCGACGAGCTCGAGGAACGTCACCCTCGGGTCGAGGTTGGACGACGAGCACTCCAGGCACCGGGATGCAGGTGCCGTCCTCCAGCTCGACTGCCCGCGCCAGCCCGCTCTCGACCTCGATGCGGGCGACCGGGGAGTCGAGGCGCACCTCGCCTCCGTGCTCCTCGAGGAAGCGCACCATCGCCTGCGCGAGCACGTTCGAGCCGCCCACGCAGATTCCCCAGCCGAACGGCTCGAGGGAACCGGCGAGCATGACCGGGTAGTTCGCGCCGAGACCGAAGACGTCGCCCGTGCCGGCGAGCTGGGCGACCCAGAAGCCGAGCCACGTCTGCACCTCGGGCGACTCGAAGAGGTCGCGCGCGACGTGGTTCGGGCTCGAGAGGAAGTGGCGCAGGAGCCCGAGCCCCTCCGTCGTCCCCTCGAGCGGCCCGAGCTCCTGGGACGGCGGCACGGGCGGTGCGAACATCGCCGGGATCACGCCCTGCTCCAGCACCTCGCGGTAGGCGTGTGCCAGCCCGCGGAATGTCTCCGCGTCCGTCCGCGAGAAGCGGGCGATGCTCGCGGCGGTGCGCTCGACGCTGCGGCTGCAGACGATCGCTCGCCCATCGGGAAAGACGTGGGCGAACTGGTTCTCCGGGAAGACGTAACGGGCGCCGTAGCGCTCGAGCTCGAGGTCGCGGTAGACGGGGCCCATGTGGATGATCCCGTGGAAGTTGGAATGGAAGTTGTGACGGAATCCGGGCGCCGCCACCTCCTCGGTCGCGCAGCCGCCGCCCGCGACCGAGCGGGCCTCGAGCACGAGCACCCGCTTCCCCGCCTTGGCGAGGTAGCCGGCGCAGGCGAGGCCGTTGTGCCCGCCGCCGACGATGACGATGTCGTAGCTCTCGGCCATCAGTCCTCCTCGTCCCAGAGCTGCCGTGCGCCTTCCCAGGCCTCGGCCGGGGGCGTGTCGTCGACGGGGATGTAGCGGGCGCCAGGGAACCTCCTGGCGGGGAGCGTGTACGTCCCGCGCTCGACGAGACGGCCGATGTTCGCCCGGTAGACCTCGTCCACCTCGGCGTGTGACCGGGGCTCCTGCTCGAGCCACAGGTTCGCCGGGTGGATCGGCTCCTCGTACATGCGCCTGAAGACCTCGGTGCGGAGGTCCTTGAGCCAGTTCGAGTTCAGGTTCATGACGCGGAACTGGCGCAGCGCCTCGATGTCGACGATCCCCGAGACGAACGTGTTGTAGCCCGAAGCGCTGTAGGCGACGACGTTCCCCTGGTAGTCGACGATGTGCGAGTTCCCGCCGGCGATGTCGTATGGGTGCTCCATCTTCGGGTGGAGGTAGACGGGGCCGACGTTGGGACAGAGCATGTAGACGCTGTTGAAGTGCGCGTGGGCGCGGTTCTGGAGCATCCACGTGCCGCCGCCGGGATAGCCGACGCCCGTCATGGGCACCGCCTCGCTCGGGCGGTAGACGACCTCGGCGCCGTTCATGGCGAGCGCCCGCACGGCCTCGGGATACTCGCCGTCGGAGCAGCAGATCGTCCCGATGTTGCCGATGTCGTCGGTTCGCAGCACCGGGATAGAAGGCGTCGATCCCGTCGCCGAAGAGCTCCACCCAGCGGTCGTAGACGTCGTGCGGCGTGCAGGAGCGCTCGCGGCACCAGAGGTGGTTCTTCGCGGCCCGGTGAACCACCTCGCCCTGGGGCGAGATGACGAAGAGCAGGTTGAAGTAGCGGTCGGGCATCACCTCGGGCCAGCGCGCCTTGCACTGGACGAGGAGGTACACGTCGTAGTGACGGGCGAGCCCCGAGAGCAGCTCGGTCTCCTCGCCGGGAACATCGATGAAGAGGTCTCGCGCCGCCGTGACGTGGGGGACGTCGAAGGCCTCGTCGGTGAAACCGGTGAGGGCGCCCTCGGCAAGCGCGATCACGCGCACCGGCATGTTGATCCCGATCACGGACATCGCCGCGTGGATCCCGTCTTCGATCATGGCCAGGTTCCGCTTGATGTGCTTTCGCTCGCCGACGCCGTGAACGACGGTCGAGAGCCCGACCGCGAGGTAGGGGCGACGGGTGTGCGTTCTCGTTCACGTTCCTCCTCGATCCTCTAGTGGTAGCGGTGGCCGCCGTCGACGTTGATCGTCTGCCCGGTGATGAAGCTCGCCGAGGGGCCGGCGAGATAGGCGATGCACTCGGCGATGTCCTCCGGCTCCCCGCGGCGCGGCAGCGCCTGCTCGGGAACGATCTCGTCGAAGAGCCCGGCCTCCTCGCCGCCGAGCACTCCCTCGGTGGCGATGAGGCCCGGCGTCACGGCGTTGACGGTGATGCCGTGAGGCCCCGCCTCGCTCGCCAGGCTGCGGGTGAACCCGATGATCCCGCCCTTGCTCGCGATGTACGCGGTGAGGCCCGGATAGCCGATGAGGAAGGTCGACGACGAGACGTTGACGACCGGCCGTAGCCACGCTCCCGCATCGCCGGATAGACGGCATGGGCACAGAGGAAGACGCTGTCGAGGTTGACGGCGAGGACATTCCGCCATTCGAGGAAGGTCAGCTCCTCGAAGGGGCGATGCGGGTAGATGCCCGCGTTGTTGACGAGCACGTCGATCCGGCCCTCGCGCTCGAGCACGCCCGTCACCGCGCCGCGAACGGCGTCCTCGTCGTGACGTCCACAGGATGGGCGGCGGCGGCGATCCCCTCGCCGGCCAGCGTTCCGCCGCCGCCGCGAGCCGTCGCCGTCGCGGTCCAGGAGGGCCACGCGGGCGCCGTCCGTCCCGAGCCGCCGGGCAGCCGCGAAGCCGAGACCCCTGGCCGCTCCGGTGACCAGAGCCGTCTGGCGGCAAGCGGGCGCGACGCCTCCACCCGCGTCTAGCCCGGCCGGGCGCAGGACCCCGCTCGCGCCCGCGCGGGCCGGTCCTTGCAAAACCCCGGCATGTGGACTCATACTGGCGATCGCATTCTGAATACAAAACCGCCCGAGGCGCAAACGAGGAGGGCACATGGCGTGCTGGGCAATCGGCACAGGAAGCCCGAGATCGGGCTCGAGCGACGAGCCGTCGGCCTGCCGACTGCGATCGCGACGACCTTCAGCCTGATCGTCGCCTCGAGCGTGCTCGCCACGGTGGCGGGCGGGTTCTTCGCCAGCTGGGTCTGGCTGATCGCCCTCGCGATTGGCTTCGTCACGATGATCTTCGCGGCGATGAGCTTCTCGGAGCTCGCGACGATGATTCCGAAGGCGGGCTCGATGAACGAGTACGTGAGGGCGGGCCTCGGGCCGTTCTTCGCCACGATCACGGTCGGCGTCGGCTACATCGCCGTGCAGCTCTTCCCGGGGACGGCCGAGAACTTCGCCTCGAGCTTGGTCACCGCCGACATCCTCGGCGCGCCCGGCGACTACAAGTTCTGGGCGGTCGATCTATCATGACCTTCCTCGCGGTCGTCAACCTGCTCGGGATCAGGCCCTTCGCGGCGCTCGAGGTCTTCCTCACGTTCGTCGTCGCGGGCTCCCTGCTCATCATCGGCATCGTCGGGCTGGCCGGCGCGGGCTCGAACGACCCGATCGGGACCGCGCTGCCGGACATCGACCTGACGTGGAGCCTCCTCTCGGCCCTGCTCGGCATCGCCATCTTCACGTTTGTCGGCGTCGAGTACACGTGCCCGCTGGCCGAGGAGCTCAAGCGACCACAGCGGGACATCCCGGTCGGCATCTTCCTGGGGCTCGGACTGATCGCGATCCCGGTCGTCCTCTTCGGGCTTGCGGCAGCGCGGTACGTCCCCGCCGGACCTGCTCGGGCAGCTCGTGCCCACGCTCCCGGTCGACGTCGGCGTCGCCATCTTCGGGGACGCGGGCAAGTGGTGGCTGGCGATCTTGATCGATCCTGGCGTCGATCGGGACGCTCAACGCCGTCGTGGCAGGCGTCCCGCGCATCCTCTACGGCATGGCCCTGACGAAGCAGCTGCCGTCCCCGTTCGCCTGGCTGATCCCGGCCACGCGGGCCCCCTGGGTGGGGATCGTGATCATCGCCGCGATCCCGGCTCGGGATGAACCTCGCCGGGCAGGCCGAGGGCGCCGGCTTCATCCAGCTCATCCTCGCAGGCGTGCTGGGCTGGGTGACCGCGTACGTCCTCATCCACGTCTCCGTCATGCTCCTGCGCCGGCGTGAGCCGGGGGCCGACCGCCCGTTCCGCTCGCCGCTCATGCCGGTCCCGCAGATCCTCGGCATCGGCCTGCTCGGTCTCGCCGCCTACAAGATCGCCCCGCCCGGGATCGAGGCCAGCTCGATCTACTGGCGCTGGTTCATCTTCCTGCTGGTCGCGGCGGCGTTCTCGCTTCTCTACAACCTCTACACGTACAAGAGCCTCAATGCGATCATCAAGCCCGTGCCGCTCGCCGAAGTGCACCGCGAGGCCGAGCTGATCGAAGAGGAGCTGCCGCTGCCGGTGGAGCCGGGCGTTCCGCACCCGCACCTGCACGAGCCCGACGACGACGAGAAGTGATGGTCGCCGACAAGCTGCGCGAGCTCGCGGACGCGGGGGTCACCCGCGTCCGCGTCCACTACACGGACCTGATCGGGACGACGCGGGCGAAGGTGATCCCTCTCGACGTCCTCGAGGAGGCCTGCGAGGACGGGCTCAACTTCTGCGTCTCGGTCTTTGCCATCGACCACACCGGGGTGATGCCGGACGGAACGGGAATCCGGGACGAGGTCAACTTCCGGGACATGCAGGTCGTCGCCGATCTCGAGACCCTCCGGATCGTCCCCTGGGAGGGGGAGACCGCCATCTGTCTCGCCGACTGCCGGCTCGACGGCGAGCCGCTCGAGGCCGACCCCCGCAACATTCTCCGCCGTGCGATCGCGGCCGCGGAGGCGCAGGGCCTGGACGTCCACGTCGGCCACGAGCTCGAGTTCTTCCTCCTCCGCCGAACGCCCGAGGGACGGCTCCTGCCCTACCAGCCGACGCCCGGGCTCGTCTACCGGATGGACGTGCGCACGGACCCCGAAGGCGTCATCCGCCAGATGGAGGATCACGTGCGCGGGCTGGGCCTCCCGTTCCTCTGCGTCAACCACGAGTACGACCCGTCCCAGTGGGAGATCAACACGCGCTACGCAGACGCCCTCACGGCCGCCGACGAAGCGCACCTGCTGAAGCTCGCGATCAAGGAGACGGCCGCCCTGAACGGGCTCGTGGCGACGTTCATCGGCCGGCCCACGGAGAGTGGCGGGACGTCCGGCTACCACCTCCACATGTCCGCCTGGGACGGTGACCGCAACCTCTTCGACGACCCCGGGGGCGAGCGCGGGCTCTCCGACTCGGCCCGGTGGTTCATGGGCGGCATCCTCGAGCACGCGCGAGGGATGACCGCGATCTGCGCGCCGACCGTCAACGCGTACAAGCGCTTCGTCGCGCAGGAGCTCGGCCCTTACTTCGTCGACTGGGGAACGGACAACCGCTCGGTCTGCGTCCGGGTTCCTGCCGAGCGCGGCAAGGGGTCGCGGCTCGAGTCGCGCCTCTGCGACGGGAGCGCCAGCGCGTACCTCGCCTCGGCCGTGCACATCTTCGCCGGCGTGGACGGCGTCGAACGCAAGCTCGATCCCGGGTCGCCGACGGAGCGGGTCTACGAGCCGCCGGTCGAGCGCGAGACCGTGCCACTCTCGCTCGGCGACGCGCTCGACGCCCTCGAGGGCGACGACTTCACCAGGTCCGCGTTCGGCGAGCAGTTCATGCAGGCGTTCACGACGATCAAGCGCACCGAGTGGCGCCGCTTCCAGCTCGCCGTCACCGACTGGGAGCTGCGCGAGTACGCCGACGCGCTTTAGAGAGACGTGTCAAGACGAAGCCCTGTGCCGCCGGGCCGTGCTGGCCGGCACGATTCTGCGTCCTCGGTTGCGCCCGTAGCCTCCGGCAACGAACTCGCCCTGCGTCCTTGCCTCGCACTCGTCCACCGCACCCCGGTGACGAGGCGTCATCGTGAAACGAGCCTCTGACGTCCCACGTTACGCGGGCCCCGCCTTCCGCCGGGCGGTGCTCGCGCTCGACGACGCCATCGAGGGGCTCGACCGGGCCGGCTACTCCGAGGTCGAGCGCGTGGGCGACCTCGAGGCGCGCGTCTCCTCGCCGGCGGGCGGCCTGCCCCTGCGGCTCCGGGTCACGCGCGACGGGAGGATCTTCGGCGGGAACTACGGGCTCGAGCTCTCCACGGCGAAGCCGGTGCTGCCGCCGACGCGCGGCCTTTCGGCGCGCGGGAAGGGCGTCGTGAAGATGCAGGGCGTGAAGTTCAAGGCCAAACGGGGGGACGACGCCGGCGCGAGGCTCGCTGAGCGGCTCGCGTCGGACGCGCGTCTCGCGGAGCTGCTGGGCCACGTGCACTTCGAGCGGATCCGGGTCGAGCCCGACGGCCGGCCGGTCATCCGGCACCTGGGCGGCTCGGTGGTCTGGATGCTCTTCCCGCCGCTCGTGAAGCGCGTGCCGCTCGTGGACGAGCAGGTGGACGCCACGGTCGCGGCGCTGGAGGCATTTGCCGCAACGGCCCACGAGTGAGGAAGGGGCCGCCGAGTCGAGGTTGTCGATGGTGATCGCCGCCCGGACGGGTCTTCTCCGCTAGCGCGGCTATTGCAGCATGGTCTACGGTAGGGCCAGGTACTGCCCGTAGAACTCCCTCGCTCCGCTGATGTCGAGGCGCAGGTTGGTGCTGTTCGCGCGGCAGTTCGGGTCGCCTCCGGTCGTGATCGCCACCGCGGTGTTCGTGCCGTGGATGAGCTTCGGCGAGCCCGAGTCGTAGTAGCAGCTGCCGCCGTTTCCGTCCAGCTCCGAGTTCATGTTGAGCTTCAAGAGCTCGCGCGTGAGCGCCTTGTAGCGGGATGTCGAGAACAGGCGGCCGGGCGGGAATGCGAACTGCACCGGCCCCTTCTTGAAGCTCGGGACGGCGCCGTAACCGACGCTGTCGAAGACCGTTTCGGGCCTGAGCCCACCCTGGGCGTTGAGCTCGTCGAGCATGCTTGCCGGGGGACTATGGGGTGGTTCTGCTCGACAGCGCCCCAGCTGGTCTCATGCCCGTGCAGATGCCCACTAAGCGGGCGTTCGCGCCGCGCAGCCTCAGCCCCGGGGCGTTGGCCGCTCGATCGTTCGAATCCGAGAACAAGGTCGACGCATCCCGCGGCCCCCTGGAGGGCCGCCGCGATGACGCTACCGTAGGGGTTGTGCTCGCCGAGCCGGCTCAGTCGCTGACGGACGTTGTTCTGGGGGTGGTGGCTCTGGTCCTTGCGGTGCAGCTGCGTCGCCTGCCTGCCGTCCACCGCCACTGGCGGGCGGCTTTCTTCTGGTTCGGTGCGGCGGCGCTGGGGGGTGCTGTGTATCACGGCGCGCTCGTGCGGTGGACGCCGGCGGCGCAGGTCGGCTGGGCGGTGATCAGCGTCGCCGTCGTCATCGCCGTGTCGTTCGTCCTTGCGGGCACGGTCGTGATGGTGCTCGGCCCTGGTCGGGCCCGTGCGTTCTGGCTGCTCCGGACGACCGGGATCGTTGCTTACGTCGCGCTGGCTGCAACCGGCCGCGCCGGGATCGGCGGGATTCTCGTGTGCGAGAGCCTGACGATGGCCAGCGTGCTCGCGCTGTGGTTGTGGGCGGCTCACCGCAACGATCCGTTCGCGTTGCCGATGCTGCTGGCGATCGCCGTCAGCGGTGCGGCCGCAGCCGCCAACCTGGCCGGCGACGGCCTTCTGCGGCCGGTGGGCCTCGACCCCACCTCCGCGTATCACCTGGCGCAGATCGCGGGCATCGTGCTCCTCTACCTCGCGCTCGCCGGGGTCGCCCGCGCGGAGGCCGGGGACTGGGCCAGCCGGCCGCGCCACGGAGTTCTCGGCGGCTGACGAGGCGTTGCTCGCTCGGCCGACGTCACGCCGTCCTGACGGCTTCCGCGTGCGGCCGTCCGGAGGGTGCAGGTAGGAGAAACGCAGGGGCGCCGGTACTCGACGCTCGGTCTCGATTGTTCGCGTGACCCGGAAGGCGACGTCGTCGACCGCGTGGTCACGGTCACCGCCACGCCCGCAGGCTGGCGCGACTAGGGCGGCATCCCCGCGTCGATCCAGGCCCTGAAGCGCTGCACCCGCTCGTCCGGCCACGGGTCGTCGCACGGCATCGAGCCGTCGGCCAGGCGATCGTAGATGTCCTCGGCGTGCTCCTTGACGTCCGCGTAGGACGCGAGGTCGAACGCCCACGTCATCGCCTCGGCGTCCTCGGGGCGGAAGAGCGGGCGGATGTCGGTCTCGAAGCTCACCAGCCGGCTCCCTCGTCGATGGCAATGGGGTGCCCTGCGGGGACGACGCTGTCCAGCGCCAGCCCGCCGAACCGGCCGCGGTGGAAGACGAGCGGCTCGCCTCCTCCGTGCTCGATCGAGACGACCTCGCCGAGGACGAGCGAGTGGTCGCCTCCGGGCTCGATCCGCTCGACCTCGCAGCGCAGCACCGCCGTGGCGCCGGAAACCGTCAGGTAGCCCTCGCGGTCGCGCTCCACGTGCCCGAGCGGGAAGGGCGCGCCGGGATCGGAGAAGGCCAGCGCGACCGCGTGCTGGTCGCGCTGGAGGATGCTGGTGGCGAAGCGCCCGCTCGCCCTCGTGGCCTGGAGCGTGCGTGAACCGTTCCCGAGCGAGACGAGGACGAGGAGCGGGTCGAGCGAGACCGATGTGAAGGCGTTGAGCGTCATGCCGGCCGGGACGGCTTCGTGCTCGGCCGTGACGACCGCGACGCCGGTCGCGAACTCCCCCACGCAGCCGCGGAACGCGCTGACCAGCGCCTCGGACGGCCCGCCGCGCTCAGGCATCGTTCCTCGTCGTGACGCGCACGGGCATGCGCTTGAGCGCGTTCGTGAAGTTCGTCCGCATCCGCTCGGGCGGGGCAGTCAGCTCGAGGTCGGCGAGCCGTGGCAGGAGCTGGTCGAACATCACCTGGACCTCGAGCTTGGCGAGGTGGGCGCCGAGGCAGTAGTGCGGGCCGCCTCCGCCGAAGGTGACGTGCGGGTTGGGCTTGCGCCCGACGTCGAAGCGGAGCGGATCGGGGAAGACCTCCTCGTCGAAGTTGGCCGACCCGTACCAGATGACGACCTTCTCTCCCGCACTGATCCTCTGGCCGCGGAGCTCGACGTCGCGCGCCGTGGTCCGTCGGAAGTGGAGCACGGGAGACGACCAGCGCAGGATCTCGTCTGCTCCCGAGCTCCAGACGAGCTCCGGGTCTTCGCTGAGGCGCCGCCACTGGTCTCGGTGCTCGGCGAGGGCCAGCATCCCGTGGGCGATCGCCTGACGGGTCGTCTCGTTGCCCGCGACCACGAGCAGGAGGAACATCGTGTCGAACTCGCGCTCGGTGAGTCGTTCGCCGTCGATCTCCGCGTGCACGAGCTTGCTCACGAGGTCGTCGGTGGGGGCTCGGCGCCGCTCGGCTGCCAGCCGGTGGCCGTAGTCGAAGAGCTCGAGGGCCGCCGGGCTCCGGAAGGGAAGCAGGCGGTAGCGGTCGCTCTCGGGGCTGTCGAGGAGCACGTCGGCGAGCTCGGGGTCGGTGTTGCCGATCATGCGATCGCCCCAGTCGATGAGGCTGTCGTTGTCTCCCTCGGGCACGCCGAGCAGCCTGGCGAGGACACGGATCGGCAGCTGTTTCGCGATCTCCTCGACGAAGTCGAGCTCGCCGAGCGGGAGCGCCCGGTCGAGAACCTCGGTCGTGAGCTCGCGCAGGGCGAGCTCGTAGGCCTTGACCGCGCGCGGCGTGAACGGCGGCCCGACGAGCCCGCGCAGGCGGGTGTGGCGCGGCGGATCGGTCTCGAGCATCGACTGGCGCGCGACGCGCTGCTCCTCGTCGAGGTCCTCGAGGTTCGCTCCCTCTCCGGAGATGAACGCGCTCGTGTCCCGTGAGACGGCGACGACGTCGGTGTGCTTCGTCACGCACCAGTAGCCGCGGCCGTGCGGCCAGTCGTACCACCACACCGGAGCCTCGCGGCGCAGGAGCGCGAACGTCTCGTGCGGGAGGCGCTCGGCGAAGACGTCGTTCTCGAGGCTGACGTCGTCGAGGCCCAGGCCGGGATCGAGCGCCGTCATCGCGTCGAGTCCTCCAGGATCTGGAGCGTCTTCAGGTCCGAGTAGAAGTCGAGCGCGTAGTCGCCGCCCTCCCGGCCGATGCCGGAGATGCCCATGCCGCCGAAGGGAGCGGTCAGGTCGCGGACGAGGAAGCAGTTGACCCAGACGGTGCCGGCTCGAACGGCTCTCCCGACGCGCTCGGCGCGCTCGGCCGAGGACGTGTAGACGGTCGCCGCGAGCCCGTACTCGGTCGAGTTGGCGAGCGCGACCGCCTCCTCCTCCCTCCGGAAGGTCTGGAAGGTGAGGACCGGCCCGAACACCTCGCGCTGGACGATCTCGGAGTCGTTCGAGCGCGGCTCGACGAGCGTGGGCTCGTACCAGAGCCCGCCGATCTCGGCCGGGCGGCCGCCCCGCACGATGCGATCCCCGTTCGCACGCGCCCGCTCGACGAAGCCCTCGACGCGGGCAAGGTGGTCACGGTGGATGACGGGCGAGATCGTCGTCGCCTCCTCGCGCGGGTCACCGAGCACGTGGGCGTCCACGGCGCGGTGGAAGCGCTCGAGGAACTCGCCCGCGGCACTCTCCTCGACCAGCAGACGCGTTCCGGCCATGCAGTTCTGGCCCGAGTCGTCGTACTGGAGCGCCGACTTCTGGGCGGCCGCGTCGAGGTCGGCGTCGGCGAAGACGATGAGCGGGCTCTTGCCTCCGAGCTCGGCGGTGAACGGAACCAGGTTCCGCGCCGCCGAGGTCGCGACGAGCCTTCCGGTGTCCGAGGATCCCGTGAAGCTCACGCGGCGAAGGCGGCCGTCGGCGACCAGCCTCGCCCCGGCCTCCTCGCCGATGCCCTGGACGATGTTGAAGACGCCGGGCGGAAGCTCGGCCTCCTGCGTGAGGTCGGCCAGGAGGGAGCACGAGAGCGGCGCCCACTCGGGCGGCTTGAGAACCACGGTGCAGCCGGCCGCGAGCGCCGGTGCCGTCTTCCAGGTCGAGAGCATGAACGGCGCGTTCCAGGGTGTGATCACTCCGACGGGCCCCGCGGGCATGCGGACGACGCGGTTCGCCGTGCCGTTCGAGCTCCAGCGGCGCTCCACGTGGCCCTCCGCGAGCTCGGCGTAGGCGCGGTAGTTCCTCGCCCCGCGCGGGATGACGCGTGCGCACAGCGAGCGCTCGAGCATCGCCATGTCGAGGCACTCGACGGCTGCGATGCGCTCGACGTTCTCGTCGATCAGGTCGGCCAGGCGGCCGAGGCGCTCGGCTCGCCCGGAGACGCCGAGCGCTGCCCAGGCCGGGAAGGCGGCCGCAGCCGCCTCGACGGCGAGCCCCACCTCGCGCTCGGCGCCGCGTGCCACCTCGGCGAGCACCTGCTCGTCGAGCGGCGAGCGGTCCTCGAAACGCTCGTCGCTCGCGATGCGCCGGCCGCCGATGAAGTGGTCGGGAGAGACGGCGACGCCCGCGACCACGGTCATGAGGCGAAGACCATGGCGCTCGGGTCGACGACGGTGTTTCCCCCGTCGATCGCGACCACGGCGCCGGTCATGAAGCCCGCCTCCTCGGAGGCGAGCCACGCGACGGCGGAAGCGATCTCCTCGGGATCGCCGGGACGGCGGAGAGGCACCGGTGAGGCGGCGAGCTCGTAGGCGCCCTCGCGGTCGGTCCCGCGCAGCTCGGCGAGCTCGTCCATCGTCTCGTCGGCCATCGGCGTCCGCACCCAGCCGGGACAGATGCAGTTCGCGCGCACCCCTCGCGGCCCGTAGTCGATCGCGACGCACTGCGTGAGCATGATCAGCCCGGCCTTGGCCGTGCAGTAGGCGGCCGAGCGCGGGGCTGCGCGCAGCCCCGAATCGGACGAGATGGTGACGATCGACCCCTTGGTTCGCACGAGCGCCGGCAAGGCCGCCCGGCAGGCGAGGAACGCCCCGGTCAGGTTCGTCCGCAGGACGGCGTCCCACCCTTCCGGCGACTGCTCCTCGACCGTCCCGCCCAGCCCGATGCCGGCGTTGCAGACGAGGAGGTCGAGTCGGCCGAAGGCGTCCTCCGCGGCTGCGGCGGCGTTCGCGACGTCCTCCGGGGCGCCCGTGTCGCCGGGAACCGCGAGCGCGCCGGTCTCGGAGGCGACCGCGTCGAGCGGCTCACGGCGCCGGCCGGTGATGCAGACGCCGTACCCGTCCGCGCTCAGACGGCGGGCGATCGCGGCGCCGATCCCGGTTCCCCCTCCGGTGACGAGCGCCGCCCGGCTCATGCCTCGGCGCGGGCGCCGACCTCTGAGCGCGTGTAGTCCCGCGCCGTCTCGAGGTCATCGACGGTGTAGGCGAAGGTGAAGCGGAAGCCCTTGCCCACGCGCACCGGCGCGAGCGCGGCCAGCTCCTCGCCGGGAGCCGTCGTCGAGCTCGAGCTCCGCGGAGCCCTCCCAGATCGCCGAGACCGCGCGGTCGCGGCTGCGCGCGCGGACGAGCTCGTGGACGGCGGGATCGCCGTGCCGGCCGGCCTCGAGGCGCGGGAAGTGGCGCACGTTCACGAGCGGCGGGTCGTTGTGGGTGGGCCCCTCGGCGGTCTCGCGCTCGAGCGTGACGGCGCCGAAGGCGAGGCGGCGGTCGTTCGCTGCGAGCGTGCCGGCGAAGCGGCCTCCGGGCGCGAGGCTCGGGCCGGCCTTCGAGTCGACCGGGAAATGGCGGGTCATGTGGATCGAGCCGAGCTTCTTCGGAAAGCCCTGCACCCAGCCGCGCGCGAGCGCGAAGTCGCGGTCGACCCAGATGTAGGGGCACGTCGTCACCGGCTCGCCGTCGAGAAGGGCGTTCACGACGACGAAGAACTCCTTGTACTGGCTCCGGATCGGGTCCTCGAGCTCCTCGCGGGAGTCGGAGCAGGACTGCCAGTCGATGAAGAGCGCGGCGCTCCGGCCGGGGTCGGGATGCGGCTCGAGCCCGGGCGGGAGCACGGCCTCGACCGCCTTCGGCTCGGCCCAGTACTCGATCACGAGGAAGTCGCCGACGTAGTGCCACGGGGGCGCGGGCACGAGCGAGGAGCGACCTTCCGGCGAGCGGGGGAGCGAGTAGCCGCGCAGCATCAGTCCTCGAGGAACTGCTCGACGAGCGACTCCGCGAAGGACTTGTCCGCGATCGAGTAGGCGAGCGCCGTCATCCGCCAGGAGTCGGACAGGTAGAAGCGCTCGTAGAGCTCGCCGCGGCCGCCGAGGTCGGAGCCGATGTAGTCCCAGGCGAGGCGGAAGAGCCGGATCCGGCGCTCCGCGTCTGCGCCGGCCGCCTGGTAGAAGGTGTCGATCAGCGGTCGGAGCGGCCCGTCGAGGTCGGCTCTGGTCGGCGTGCACATGAACCCGCCGCCCCCGATGAGCTGCAGGAGCTCGTTCGCCCGCGGCAGCCACTTCGGCATCTCCCCGCGTAGGGCCAGGAACGGCCGGTCGTCCGGGTACCAGACGCCGCCCTCGTCGAGGCTCGAGCCCGCCTCGCCGGCCACGAGCGCCGAGCGCGTCAGCTCGCACATGTTCCAGATCTGGCCCAGCTTCTCCTGGATGTGGTCGAAGCGGACGACGCCGATCGTGTTCGCGATCAGGTGGCCGAGTCCGAACGCGAAGCAGAGCTTGACGTAGGCCCGCGTGAAGGCCTGGTGCATGATGTGACCCCGCCAGCCCGTGTCGGTGATCACCTCGGAGTAGCCGACCGTGTCGCCGTCGAGAAAGACGCGCTCCTTCGGCACCTCGACGTCGTCGAAGATGACGACGCAGTCCATCTCGTCGAAGCGCGAGGAGAGCGGGTAGTCGAAGGCCGGCCGCTGCTTCGAGTAGCTGTCGCGGCAGATCAGCTTGAGCCCGGGCGTGGCGATCGGGATCGCGAACGAGAGCGCGTAGCGCCCGTCCTGCGGCCGGATGTCGGAGCCGGGGTAGATGAGCAGCTCGTCGGCGAAGGGCGCGAGCGTCGCGAGCATGCGCGCGCCGCGGACGACGATCGAGTCGTCCGTCTCGGCGATCCTGTGCAACGCCACCTCGCCGGCGGCCTGCTCCGCCTCGGGCTTCGAGCGGTCGACCTGCGGGTTCATGAGCGCATGCGTGGTCGAGAGGTCCTCGTCCCGCATGCGCTTCTGGTAGGCGACGAGGTTCTCGGCGCCCTGCTCGTGGCCGCGGCGCGCCCAGACGTCGGAGCGGCCCGCGAAGCAGGCGAAGGTGACGTTCAGGTAGTCGGGCGTCCGCCCCATCATCCCGGCGGAGAGCGCGGCCGTGAGCTCGATCGCGCGCCGGCGGCGCTCGAGATCCTCGCGCGAGCGTGGGATCGTGTGCGTGACGTTGACGAGGCGCCCGTCGTCGGGGGACGCGACGAGCATCTCGTCGGTGTGCTCGTGCTGGAGGTCGAAGACGCGCGCCATCGACTCGGCCGCGGCGCGCAGCTCCTCGTGCTCGAGCGGATGCGTGATGCGCTCGCCGTTCAGCCAGACTTCGCGCTCGCCGCTTCGCAGGCCCTTCAGGAACTGCTCGCCTGTCCGGGCTGCCACCTCGGGCTGTGCCCCTGGTCTCTCCTCGGTCTCGGCCGTTGCCATCAAGCCCCCTTTTCCGTCAGCGGGATTCCCAGGGCTTCGAGCCCCTGCCGCTCGGACTCGATCGCCTCGGCGTCGAAGCGGAAGTACGAGCGTGGGGGCAGGATGCCCCAGACGTTCGAGGCGTGCGCGTCGTCGGGCCACTGCCGGGGCTCGTGATCGGCCTCGAGCTGCTCGACGTCGCAGAAGATCTCCACGAAGAGCTCCTCCTCCGGCACGCGCACGTAGCCGCTCAGGTTGCGGCCGAGCCCGTGGCGAAGGGGGCCCCAGGCGAGCCAGCGGCCGTGCTGGGCCAGGTGGTCGAACGCAACCCGCAGCTCCCCCCAGTCCACCAGCTCGAGAGCGAGGTGGTGGATGTGCGCGAAGCCCTTGTCCACGAAGGCGAGCGCATGGTGGTCGGCGTTGATGTGGAACCAGACGCCCGCGTCTCCGAGCCGGTCGGAGACGCGCATTCCGAGCACGTCGGTGTAGAAGGCTGTCTGGCCTTCGAGGTCGGCGGTCAAGAAGTTCGTGTGGCCGAGCTTGCGCGGGCGGAAGCCGTGCAGCTCGGTGGTCGAGCGGGCGACGTCGGGCCAGGGCTCGTCCGCCGGCCGGTACGGAAGGAGCTGCACCCCGTTTCCGTCCGGGTCCGCCAGGTGGAGGCCGTCGTCGCCACGTTCGTGGGCGACGCCGGCCCGCTCGAGGTGCGCGGCGGCATCGTCGAGCGAGAGGCCGCGTGCGAGCTCGAAGGCCTGGTGGTCGAAGCCGGGCTCTCCGGCCTCGAGGAGCTCGAGCGAGTACGGCTCGTACCCGCAGCGGAGGAAGGCGCGCCCGGCCTCGCGGCGGCTTTCGGTCAGCCCGAACTGGATACACCAGCGCGGGACGGCCTCGTCGAGGTCAGCGACACGCAAGGCGACGTGGTCGATACGGCGAAGGCCTAGCATCTGCTGGCTGCGGAGTCGCGCCGATCACGCTCCGCCGTGAGTTGAATACAATATCCCGTCCTCGTCTCCCACCGCAAGGAGGCCGCATGACAGAGCTGCCGGAGCGGCGAAAGCGCGGGCTCGCCCGGCTGGCCGAGCTCGGAGACGAGCCGGGCGGCGAGGAGTTCCTCGCCCGCATGGGCGACATGGGCGACTGGCTCGTCGACTTCGTCTTCGGGGAGGTGCACGCCCGCCCTGGGCTCGCCGCCCGCGAGCGCGAGCTGATCATCCTCTCGGCGCTGACCACCCTGGGGAGCTGTGATCCGCAGGTCCGCGCCCACGTGCGGGCGCTTCGCGCGCTCGCCGTCCCGTTCGCGGAGATCGAGGAGGCGATCCTCCAGACGGCGCCCTACGCGGGCTTCCCGCGGGCGATCAACGCGCTGAAGGTGCTGCGCGAGGAGCAGGGGACTGCGGCGTGAAGGCCGTCAGATTCGTCGCTCCCGACGGCGAGGCGCGGGTCGGTGCGCTCGCCGGCGACCGCGTCCGGGACGCCGGGCCGGCCGGGCCGAGAGGTTTCGTCCCGACACCGGAGGCCTGGCGCGCGCTGGCGGCCGCCGAGGGGCACGAGCATGACCTCGGCGACGTCCGGCTCCTCCATCCCGTCGTCCCGGAGAAGATTCTCGCGCTCGGAGTCAACTACCGTTCACACGCGGACGAGTCGGAGCTCGACGTCCCGCCGGTTCCCGTCGTCTTCGCGAAGTGGGCATCAGCGCTCATCGGGCCCGACGAGGAGATCGTCATCCCGTTCGAGGAGACACGACCGGACTTCGAGGGAGAGGTCGCCGTCGTGCTCGGCGAGCGGGTGTACCGGGCCGATGCGGAGCGGGCACGCCGGGCGATCGGAGGAATCACCGCCGTCCACGACGTCACCGGCCGCCGCGCGCAGCTCGAGACGCCGCTGCGCCAGTTCACGCTCGGCAAGAGCTTCGACACGTTCGCACCGCTGGGGCCGTGCATCGCGTCGCCGGACAGCCTCGATCTCGAGGACGTCCGGCTGACGACGACCGTCTCCGGCGAGGTCATGCAGGACGCCTCGACGCGGGACCTCGTCTTCGGCTTCGTCGACCTGATCGTCTACCTCTCCAGGGGCCTCACCCTCGAGGCCGGCGACGTGATCGCCACCGGGACCCCGGGCGGCGTCGGAGACTCACGGGTGCCGCCGCGCTACCTGGACGAGGGCGATGTCGTCGAGGTCACGGTCGAGGGCGTGGGAACGCTCCGGAACCCGGTGCGGCGCGAGCGCTAACGCTCCGGCGGGTACGCGGCGATGTGCCTGCGCGTGAGGCGCTCGGCGCGTGCCGGGCTCCCGGCTTCGACCGCGCCGAGGATCGCCTCGTGCTCGTCCGCCCAGCCGAGGATCTGTTCCCGGTCGCGCGCCTGGCGGGCGAAGATCGGCACACCGATGCGCGAGAGCCAGAGGAGCTGCGCGAACTGTGAGAGGTGAGGGTTCCCGCCCGCTGCGACCAGCGCGAGGTGGAACTCCCGGTTGAGCCCGAAGCTCGCCGTCACGTCGTCGGCGACGTCGCGCTGACGGCCCACGATCTCCCGCATCCGCTCGAGGTCAGCCGGATCGCGGCGGTCAGCCGCCAGCCGCGCCGCGCCGGGCTCGAGGACGAGCCGCGCCCTCCAGGCCTGCTCCATGTCGCCGAAGTCGCGGCGCGCGACGGTCGCGCCCCTGTTGGGCGCGAAGTCGACCAGTCCCTCGCTGACGAGGCGTGCGAGCGCCTCGCGCAGCGGCGTCCGCGAGACGCCGAGCTCCTCTGCGAGCGCCTCCTGCCGCAGCCGCGAGCCGGGTGCGAGCTCGCCCGCGACGATGCGCCGGAGCAACTCCTCGTGCACTCGATCGGCGACGCTTCGGATCTCGAGCTGGCGAGTGTTCATGGTGCGCCTGCGCGGCGCTCGGCCTCTTCCTCGGGGATCGCGAGGGCAACGTGGAGCGTGTTCGCGGTCACCGCGGGCTGCTCGCCGACGTGCTCGAGGTCGCGCCCGAGCTCGACGACCGGGTTCTCCAGGCGCCCGATCCCGTCGACCTCGACGGCGACGACGTCGCCCGGCTCGACCGGCCGTGAGTTGGCCGGCGTCCCGGTCAGGAGCACGTCGCCGGGCTCGAGCGTGATCAGGCGCGCGACGTCGGCGATCTGGTAGGCGAAGGGGAAGAGGAGGTCGGTGCCGGTGTGTCCCTCCTGTGCGAGCTCGCCGTTCACGTACGTGCGGATCGTGAGGTCTTCGGGGTCCACCTCGTCGGCGCCGACGAGCGCGGGGCCGAGGGGGCAGAAGCCGTCCTGGCCCTTGACCCTGAGCATCGAGCCCCGGTCCGCGTGCCGGAAGTCGTGGACGCCCCAGTCGTTGGCGATCGTGTAGCCGGCCACGTAGCGAAGCGCGTCCCGTGCCGAGGTGCCGAGGCACCGCTCCCCGATGACCACGGCGATCTCGCCTTCGTAGTTGAGGTAGCGGCACCCCCGCGGACGTGCGACGGGCTCTCGGTGGGCGGAGACGGAGCTCGGCGGCTTCAGGAAATAGGAGGGCTCCGCCGGGAGTCGCGCCATGCGGTACTCCTCGCGCGCGACTTCGGTAGGTGAGATGCGTGGCGACGATCTTGGACGGCTCGACCGGCGGGAGGTAGCGGGCTTCGTCTGCGGGCACCGCCGTCCCGTCGTCCAGGTGGATGATGTCCCCGGCGGGAGCTCCCCAGGCTTCCTCGCCCTCCACCTCGATACGAACGCGGCCCATTCCCGACGAATGTATACATTCGCCACGAGAAGGCCGCACCTGAGATGGGATCCGGGGCGCGTACTGAAGCCTGGATCTGCCACCACCCCGTGTCTCGCGCGCCCGCGCCTCGAGATCGAGTCCGAGCGTCGGCTTCTCGCTCCACCGGCCGCTAGTGAGCCTCGCCGTACGCCAACCGGACGACTTCGGCGAGGTGGAGCGCTCGGCGGTCGGTGGCGTGGGCGACCTGCTGCCGGCAGGAGAAGCCGTTGGCGACGATGAGGGTGTCGCGCGGTGCCTCGCGGACGGCCGGGAGCAGGACCTGGTCGCCGGCCTTCATCGAGACCTCGTAGTGCTCGCCGCGCTCGTAGCCGAACGATCCGGCCAGGCCGCAGCAGCCCGCGCCCGGGTCGTTGACCTCGACGCCGAGAGCGGCGAGCAGCGTCTCGTCGTGCTCCGTCCCGACCAGGGCCTTCTGATGGCAGTGGCCGTGGACGAGGGCCGGGCGGTCGAGCCTGGGCGCCTGCCAGCCGTCGGCGTGCTCGAGGAGGAGCTGGGAGAGGAGCAGGCTCTGGTCGCGCAGGCGGCGGGCGTCCTCGTCGTCGGGGAAGAGGTTGGGGAGCTCGTCCTTGAAGACGGCGAGGCAGCTCGGCTCGAGCACGACTACCCTGGTGCCCGCGCGGAGCTCGGGGGCGAGCGCGTCGAGCACCCGCCGCAGGTAGCGGCGCGCCCGCTCGAGCATGCCGTAGTCGTAGAGCGGCCGGCCGCAGCAGAGCGGCCCCGGGGGCAGGCGCACGTGGAAGCCGGCCGCCTCGAGGACGTCGGCGGCCGCCTCGCCCACGTGCGGGTGGAAGTGGTTCGTGAACGTGTCCGGCCAGAGGAGCACGTCGGCGCCTCCGCCCCGCCGGTCCTCGTGGCGGGAGAAGCGCTCGCGGAAGGTCTCGGCGGCGAAGAGGGGGAGGTCCCGCTCGGGCGCGAGGCCGGCGGTCGCCTTGACCAGCCTCGAGAGCGGCGGGCTCTGCGCGAGGCGGTTGACGAGGCGCGGGGCCCGCGAGCCGAGACGGGCCCAGACGTCGATCAGCCCGAGCGCGTAGGCGTGGGGAGGGCGCAGGCGGCGCTCGTACCAGTGGGCGAGAAACTCGGCCTTGTAGGTGGCGACGTCGACGCCGACCGGGCAGTCGGCCTTGCAGCCCTTGCAGGCGAGGCAGAGGTCGAGCGCCTCCTTGACGGCCTCGTCCCGCCAGCCGTCCTTCCCGATCACCTCGCCCCGGACCAGCTCGAAGAGAAGGTGGGCCCGTCCGCGCGTCGTGTGCTTCTCCTCGCGGGTGGCCATGAAGCTCGGGCACATCGTCCCGCCCTCCGTCCGCCGGCACTTGCCCATCCCGAAGCAGCGCTCGGCCGCGGCGGCGAAGCTGCCGCCGTCCTCGTGGAAGCTGAAGTACGTCGGCAGCCGGCGCGGCCGGTAGTCCGGCGAGATGCGCAGGTTTTCGTCGACCTCGTAGCTGTCGACGAGCTTCCCCGGGTTCATCTTCCAGGCGGGGTCCCACGCGCGCTTGAACTCGCGGAAGGCCTCGACGACGTCCGTGCCGAACATCTTCTCCAGGTGGGCGGCGTGGGCCTGGCCGTCGCCGTGCTCGCCCGAGAGCGAGCCGCCGTAGGAGAGGACGAGGTCGGACGCGTCCTCGAGGAAGCTCTTGAAGACGCCGATGCCCTCCCGCGTGCGCAGGTCGAAGTTGATGCGGCAGTGGACGCAGCCCTGGCCGTAGTGGCCGAAGTAGACGCAGCGGAGGTCGTGCTTCGAGAGCACGCGGGCGAAGTCGCGCAGGTAGGCGCCGAGCTTGGACGGGTGGACGGCGGAGTCCTCGAACGACGGCCACGTCTCGAACTTGCCGGGGATGCGGCTCGCCCCGAGCGCCGACTCGCGCACGAGCCACACCATCGCCTGCTCGGCGGGCTCCGCGAAGATCCGGACGGTTCTGCGGCCGTTGCCGCGCCGAAGCTCGGCGGCGAGCGCCTCCGCGCGACCGGTCGCCTCGTCCTTCGTCTCTCCGCCGAACTCGACGAGGAGCCAGGCGCCTCCTTCCGGGAGCAGCGCGCGCTCCCTGGCGAAGAGGTCGAGTCCCGCCATCGTCTCGGTGACGGAGGCATCGAAGCCCTCGAGGCCGATCGGCCGGTGGGCGAGGATGCCCATGAGGTCGTCGGCGGCCGCAAGGTGATCCGGATAGCCGGCGACGAGAAGCGTCCGCTCGGGCGGCCACTCGGCGAGGCGGACGGTCGCCTCGAGGATCGTCGCGCACGTCCCCTCGCTCCCCACGAGCGCGCGGGCGAGGTTGAAGCCGTTCTCCGGGAGCAGCTCGTCGAGGTTGTAGCCGGAGACGCGCCGCGGGATGTCGGGGTAGCGCTCCCGCACGATCTGCCCGTATCGGTCACGCAGGTCGCGCAGGCGGCCGATCAGCTCGCCCTCCCGACCGCCCGCCGCGATCGCGCGTGCGATCTCCTCCTCGTCCCTGCGGCCGAGGCGCAGGACCTGCCCGTCGTAGGTGAGGACCGTCAGCTCCTCGACCTGGTCCGACGTGCGCGCCCCCTCTCCGTGCAGCTCCGTCAGGATCGAGTGCACGCCGCAGGAGTTGTTGCCCACCATGCCCCCGAAGGTGCACCAGGCGTGCGTCGCCGGGTCGGGCCCGTACGTGAGCCCGTGCGGCTCGGCCGCTCCCTTCAGCTGATCGCAGATCACTCCCGGCTCGACGCGCGCGCGGCCCGCGTCCGGATCGAGCTCCACGATCCGGTTGACGTACTTCGAGAAGTCGAGGACGACTGCCGCGTTCGTGCACTGCCCGACGAGGCTCGTCCCCGCCCCGCGCGGAAGCACCGGTGCCTCGTGGCGGTGGCACACCTCGACCGCCGCGATCGCGTCCTCGACGTCGCGCGGCACCACCACGCCGACCGGCACCTGCCGGTAGATCGAGAGATCATGAGCGTACAGTGCCCGCGAGCCGGCATCGAAGCGGACCTCCCCCCGCACCGCGGCGGCGAGTTCGGCCGCGAGCGCGCGCACCTTCGGGGCCGGAAGGTCCGCCGGCCGCGGAGCAACCGCCTTCGGGGCACTCACCGGGGAGATCCTATTCGATGCCTGGGGCAGACTCCCGGCTCGAGCCGTGGACACCCTCGCGGCTCGAGAAGCCCGGGTTCGTGGCTACCCGGGATGGGAGCTCGGGTTCTTCAGCTCGATCTCGACGAAGGAGAACTCTCGGCCGCTCGCGTTGACGACGTCGTGCTCGACGCCCGCCGGGCGGAAGTAGCACTGCCCGGCTGCGAGCTCGACCGTGGAGAGGTCCCTTCCGTCGTCCATGCGGAGGGCGCCGTCCACGAGGGGCACGATGACGTAGTCGAACTCGTGGCGGTGCCAGCCGGTGGCCGCGTCGGGTGAGAAGCTCCAGCGGCTCACCCTGACGCGCTCGTTGTCGATCTGCACTCTCCGCACACCCGCCGGGCGGGTCGGCCGTTCATCGGACATGGGAAAGACCCTACTGTGTGGGCGCGGCGAGCCGGGCTGCACCGTTTTAGACTGGGCCTGCGTGTGTGACTTCGCCGCCCCGGAGGACGCCGGCAGGGCCTTGCCCGGCGAGGAGTACGTCCTGGACACCGCCCGGGTGAGGGGGTTCGTCGCGGACGTCCGGGCGGTGATCGCGCGAGCCGGGTCGCCTCGCGAGGCCTGTCAGGCGATCAGTCCTCTTTTCGCCCGCCTGCTCCGCGACCGCGGCTGGCTTCCGCCCGACTACCAGGAGCCCGCCGCCGAAAGCGGCATGGGCGGGGGGATCGGCCAGTGGCTCCTCTACCGGGCCGCCGATCGATCGCTCTGCCTCTTCAGTCTGGTCGTCCCGCCGGGCGCGATGACACCGGTTCACGACCACCTGGCCTGGGGGCTGGTCGGGCTCTACCGCGGGACGCAGGACGAGGAGTTCTACCGCCCCGGCGAGGGCGGCCTCGAGCTGCTTCGCCGCCGCCCGCTCGATCCGGGCGCCTTCTACAGGCTCTTGCCGCCCCGCGACGACGTCCACCGGGTGCGGACGACCTCGCCCGAGACCTCGGTCTCGATCCACCTGCTCGCAAACGACACCGGCTGCGTGCTCCGCCACGTCTACGACGAGAGGACAGGGGACGCGCGGCCGTTCAGATCGGGCTACGTCAACGCCGCCTGCCCGGAAGGCGCTCCGGTCCTCGGCTAGAGACGAGCGGAAGACCGGGGGCAGGCTCCCGCCCGCCACAGCCCACACCGAGCAAGGTGCGCTGAACGCGAGACCGGCGCGGGTGGGGGAGGGAAGAGCGGCCGGAGCTCGACCGGCCAGGCGTGGTCGCCCGGAGGAGTGGCGTAGGCTCTTCACGTGGATCACGAACCGACGCTCGCGGACGCGCTCCGGGAACTCCGTCAGAGCGCCGGCACCAGGATGGCTCCGGAGCAGCTCGCTGCCATCGAGAGGATGGTCGAGGGGCTCACTCGCGAGGGCTACGGCGAGCGGGCGCCAACGGTGGGCCAGACTGCTCCCGATTTCGCGCTTCCGAACGTCCGCGGCGAAGAGATCAGGCTCGGGGACCGGCTCGGTCGAAATGCAGTGGTCCTCGCGTTCTACCGCGGCGCGTGGTGACCGTACTGCAACCTGCAGTTGCGGGCCTACCAGCGCGTCCTCGAGGAGATCCGCGGCGCAGGCGGCGAGCTCATCGCGATCTCGCCCCAGCTGCCCGACGGCTCGCTCTCGATGGCAGAGAAGAACGATCTGCGCTTCGAAGTCTTGAGCGACGTCGGGAACGAGGTTGCCGCTCGCTACGGCCTCGTCTTCGAACTCCCCCCCGATCTCGTCGCCTCGTATCTTCGGGGCGGAAGGGATCTCGCCGTCTTGAACGGGACGGATGAGTGGACGCTTCCGATCCCGGGAGTGTTCGTCATCGACCGGGCCGGCGTCGTCCGATTCGCGTCCGTCGAGCCCGACTACCGGCACCGGCTGGAGCCCACGGCGATCCTCGACGCCCTGCACGGCCTCTAGGTGGTCGGAGCCGGCCTGGGACTCCTGCCAGTCCTTGGCCTCCCGGCGGCCCTTCATGGGCGCGGGTGGCGCGCCAGAGCCGACTCGCGAGATCGAGAGCCGACACCCGACCGAGTTGCTGCTCCGTCAACGAGCCGACCAGTCACGCACCTCGATGATGTCGACCGCGAGCACCGGGCCGTCGGGAAGCTCCTGGCGGTACTGCGGGTACTTCTCTTGCAGCAGCGCAAGCGCTTCGCCGCGCTCCTCGCCCTCGTCGAGGACGCGGGCCCGGCCGCGGAGCCGGATCCACCAGAGGCGTTTCCAATCCTCCTCGTAATGGTCGACCAGGATGGTCACGTCGGGACGGGCACGGGCGTTCTCGATCCGCCTCAGCCTCGGCGACCGCTTCGGCTTCCTGTCGACGGCCGAGTAGAGCGTCCCGCCCTTGAGCGCGAACACGATCGGGATCAGGTGTGGCCGACCGTCCGGATCCGTTGTGGCGAGCCTCGCCGCTCGTGCCCCCACTAGTCTCGCATCGTGCACCTCGGCGTCATCCTGCCGAACTCGGCGACTGAACGCTCGCCGTCCGGATCCGCCGCGTCGCGCGACCGACCCTCCGGGAAGCGCACGCGGCGAGGTTTTGGCGGGGCTCTCACGCGTGCACCGATTCGGTGGCGACCAACCGCTGGCGGTAGAGCTTGCCCGACAGGCGCTCGCCGAAGCCGGGCCCGACGACCGGGTGCGCGCCGAGGCCGCGCAGGGGCTGGCTCGGTCTCGGTCCTCGGTTTCCCGTCCCGGTCCCCGTGGGCTGGAGCGCCCCGCCAGATCTGAAAGGGCCGACCCCGGACCCGAACGGGAGACCACGACAATGCCATCGAGGGGTGTGACTTCACGTCGGCGCAGTCCGGGACGAGGGTCAGAAGGCCCGCGGCATCGAACTCAGCGAGCACGCGCCTAGCCCGTACGCGCTTGCCGACCGCCTCGGGCTCTCTTAGACTCGCCGCTCACCAAGGTCGGGACAACAAGGGAGGGGCATGCGAAGACTTCGTACTCTCGCGGCCGCCGGGGCCCTGTTGGCAGTCATGTTGACGCCGACGGCCGGGCAGGCGTCCGCGACTCAGGACGAGATCGTCACCAAGTGCCAGGGCCTGTTCGGGAGCGTGTTCGGCGCCCCGAATGGGGAGCCGCTCGCGGCGTGCCAGTGGGACATGGCCACGATCAACGCGGGCGATACCAGCTACGCGCACGCCACCGGCCGCGGCGTGAGCGTCGGCGTCATTGACAGCGGCGTCGACTTCAACCACCCGGACATCGCGCCGAACCTCGACGTCGGTCGGTCGTGCTCGTTCATCTTCGACGACACGCCGACCGCCAACCCCGCCGAGGTCGCAAACGGGGACTGCTCGCTGAAGTCGGCCGTGCAGGACCTCAACGGGCACGGCAGCCACGTGGCGTCCAACATCGCCGCGCCCGTCAACGGGATCGGGATCGCGGGGGTCGCGCCCGAGGCGACGCTCGTGGGGTTGAAGGCCTGCACCGTGGTGGGGTACTGCTTCGCCGACTCGGTGGCGGCGGCCCTGCGCTACGCCGGCGATCAGCGCCTGGACGTCGTCAACCTGAGCCTGTACGCGGATCCGTACCTCTACTACTGCAAGAACGAGGCGGGGCAGCGGGCCATCCTCAAGGAGCTCGAGTCTGCGGCCCGCTACGCTCAGCAGCGGGGCGTGCTGATCGTGTCCGCGGCCGGCAACGAGGTCGCCGATCTCCAGCACCCGGACGTCGACGACACGAGTCCGGACTGGCCGCCTGACACCGCGATTGTGCGCGAGGTGGGCAACAACTGCCGCGTGGCTCCGGCCGAGCTTCCGGGCGTCATGACGGTCTCGGCCACCGGCCCGGTCGGCTACCCGGGCTACGACCTGTGGATCGCCGACTACTCCTCGGTGGGCATGTCCCGCGTGGACATCGCCGCTCCGGGTGGGGACTACTTCCGGGCGACCAACACACGGCAGGACGCCGTCCTCGGCGCGCTCAGCAGCACGAGCGACCCCGACGACGGCATCTGGGACTTCTACGACTTCCTCGAGGAGAACGGAGGTCCGGCCTACGACGGGCTGACGGTGCTCTCCGCCGGCGGCTACCGCTACGGCTTCCTGAACGGGACGTCGATGGCAGCCCCGCACGCGACCGGAGTCGCGGCGCTGGTCGTCCAGAGGCATCCGAAGTGGGGCCCGGGCGCCGTGAAGGCGGCCGTGCAACGGACCACGCAGCGGCTCGGCTGCCCGCCCGCGATGCTCGCCGGCGATCCCGAGGACGTGCTACGGGAACGGCGGCAGGACGTCGTTCTTCGGGCACGGGCTGGTCGACGCCCTCGCGGCGGCCCAGGGGTAGAACCGCACATCGAGTCCGACGACGCGAGGGGCCGCACGCCGCGGCCCCTCGCGTTGACGTGCGCGAAGTCCGTGCCTGCGGCGATGAGTTTCGGACCGCCGTAGGGTCTCTTCCGGCATGGCTGCTCTTCAGGAACTGCTCGAGACGGCCGTCGGCGACGGCACCGTGCCGGGTGCGGCGGCGCTCGTCGCCCGCGGCGACGAGACGGAGGTCGCGGGCGCCGGCGAGATCCGGCCGGAGTCGATCGTGCGGCTCGCCTCGGCCACGAAGCCGATCACGGCCGCGGCGGTGATGCTCCTCGTGGAGGAGGGGTTGCTGGCGCTTGACGAGCCGATCGCGCGCTGGCTGCCCGAGCTCGCCTCGCCGCGGGTCGTGCGCACGCCGGAGAGCCCGCTCGACGACGTGGTGCCGGTCGCGCGGCCGGTCACGGTCGAGGATGTCCTGACCTTCCGCGCCGGCTGGGGGTTCCCGTCCGACTTCTCGCTGCCGGCGGTCGTCGAGCTGTTCGGGAGGCTGCCGGTGTTCGGGGCGCGCGAGACGCCGGACGAGTGGCTTGCGACGCTGGCGGAGGTGCCGATGCTCCGCCAGCCCGGGGAGGCGTGGCTCTACAACACGTGCTCCGATGTCCAGGGGGTCCTGGTCGCGCGTGTCTCGGGGCGGCCTTTGCCGGAGTTCCTCGCCGAGCGCGTCTTCGCGCCGCTGGGGATGACCGACACCGGCTTCCACGTGCCCGCGCCCAAGCTCGATCGGCTCCCGCCCTACCACGGCTCGGACGACGGCTTGATCGCCGACGACCTCTGGCTCGAGCCCCCGGTCTTCCCCTCGGGCGCCGGCGGCCTCGTCTCGACGCTCGCAGACTGGCATCGCTTCGGGCGCATGCTGCTCGCGGGCGGCGGCGGGCTCCTCTCGCCGGAGTCGGTGCGCCTGATGACGACGGACCACCTGACGCAGGCGCAGCGCGACGCCTCGACGGTGTTCCTCGAGGGGGCCGGCTGGGGCTTCGGCGGCGCCGTCGCGGCCGACGGCCGCTACGGCTGGATCGGCGGCACGGGGACGACCGCGCACGTCGCGCCGTCGACCGGCACGATCGGCGTCCTCCTCACCCAGGTGCAGATGACGGGGCCCACGTCGACGCCGCTCATGCGCCGCTTCTGGCAGTACGCCTTCGGAGCTGCCTGACGGCCCGCCTCGAACGGCGCCGGCCGACTACCGTGGAGGGTCCAGCCGGCGATCTCGGGAGGTGAGGATGCAGTACGTGAATCTGGGCGGTACGGGGCTGCGCGTCTCGCGCGTCTGCCTCGGGATGATGAGCTTCGGCAGGCACGAGAGCCGCGAGTGGGCGATCGACGAGGCAGCCGCGGAGCCGATCGTGCGACAAGCGGTCGAGGGCGGGGTCATCTTCTTCGACACCGCCGACGTCTACAACGGCGGCCAGAGCGAGATCGTGACCGGGCGCCTCTTGCGCACGCTCTTCGGCATGCGTGAGGAGTACGTCGTCGCGACGAAGGTGCACGGGCGGACGATGCCCGGCGAGAACGGGCGCGGCCTTTCGCGAAAGCACGTCCTCGCCTCGATCGACGCCTCGCTCCAGCGGCTCGAGCTCGATTACGTCGACCTCTACCAGATCCATCGCTGGGACGGCGCGACGCCGATCGAGGAGACGATGGAGGCGCTGCACGACGTCGTCAGGGCCGGCAAGGCCCGCTACGTGGGGGCGAGCAGCATGTACGCCTGGCAGTTCGCCAAGGCGCAGCGCCTGGCGCCGACGCCGTTCGTCTCGATGCAGAACCACTACAACCTGATCTACCGCGAGGAGGAGCGGGAGATGATCCCGCAGTGCCTCGACCAGGGGGTCGGCCTCATCCCCTGGAGCCCGCTCGCGCGGGGTCTCCTCGCGCGCGGCCCGGCTCCCGGCGAGGAGCGGACGACGCGCGCCAGGTCCGATCCCTTCCTCGGCTCGCTGTACCGGGTCGACCTCGACCCGCCGGTCATCGACCGCCTCGGCGAGGTCGCGGCTGAGCTCGGCGTCCCGCCGGCGCAGGTCGCCCTCGCCTGGCTTCTGCGAAAGCCCGGCGTGACGGCGCCGATCGTCGGAGCGACGAGGAGCGGGCACGTCGACGACGCGCTCGCGGCCGAGGCGCTCCCGTTGAGCGACGAGCAGGTCGAGCGGCTCGAGGAGCCGTACGTGCCCCATCCGGTCTCGGGAGTCGAGTTCTAGGGTCCGGCTAGCTGCTGGCCCTCGACGAGGGTGAGGACAGTGCTCGGCGCGGCGTCGAGCGCCTCGACGGTCAGCCTGGCGGCCTCGTCGACGTGGATTCGCGGCGGGGGCGGCGGCTCGCCCTCGCCGCTGTAGGTCCCCGGTCCGTAGAGGTACCCGTAGCGGAGGATCACGCCGCCGGCCTCCAGCACCATGCGCTCGTGCTCCTCGGCGCCCGCGGGGAACGCCGTGCTCTGCGCGACCATCCGCACGCCGGCGGCCGCGTCGAGCAGGTTGGCCGTTCCCTCCGTGCGCATGCGGCGGTTCGCGGCCAGCGAGGCCTCCAGCTGCTCGAGCTCGTCCGGCAGGTCGGTCAGCTCGTGCAGCACCAGGTCGGGGCCGAACTCCCGCACGGCCGTGCGCAGTGCATCCAGGTCGTAGACGTCGCAGACGACCGGCTCGGCCCCGAGCTGCCGCACCACGTCGGGCTGCGAGCGGGTCATCCCGCCGACGACGTGGCCGGTCTCGAGCAGGAGCGGCACGACCCGGACGCCGATCACGCCCGTCGCTCCTGCGAGGAAGATCCGCATGGACGGCACCCGGGCCATTGTGCCGGGCCGTGGAGCGAGCCGCCGAGGTTGCGGAAAACCCGCACAAGGTGCCGTGTTCTCCCCGACGGCGCCGGCGCGCCCAGCCGCGACCATGGGCGGCTAAGGGTCATGTTCCAGGTTCGCATCCACGGGCGCGGCGGTCAGGGAGTCGTCACCGCAGCCGAGCTCCTCTCGGTCGCGGCCTTCACCGAGGGGCGGCATGCCCAGGCGTTTCCGACCTTCGGCTCGGAGCGCACGGGCGCCCCCGTGGTCTCGTTTTGCCGCATCGACGACCAGCCGATCCGGGCGCGGGAGCCGATCGCGCAGCCGGACGCCCTGATCATCCAGGACCCGACGCTCCTCCACCAGGTCGACCTCTTCGACGGCCTCGGTGCCGACGGCTACCTGCTCGTCAACTCGACCCGGAGCTTCGAGGAACTGGGGCTCGGCGACCTCGTCCGCCGGCTGCGGGCCGAGCGCCTGCTGACCGTTCCCGCCACGGAGCTCGCCCGCGAGTGCCTCGGGCGCCCGCTTCCCAACGCCGCGCTCCTGGGCGGCTTCGCCGCCCTGAGCGGCGTCGTCTCGCTCGAGTCGGTCGCGGCGGCGATCCGCGAGCGGTTCGCCGGCGCCGTCGGCGAGGCGAACGTCGCGGCGGCCGAGAAGGCACACGCGTCCGCGCAACACGAACTGGGGAGCCTGAGCCGTGCGTAGGCAGATCGAGGGCTCCCTCGCGGTGGCGAACGCCGTGGCGCTCTGCCGGCCGGAGGTAGTCAGCGCCTACCCGATCTCGCCGCAGACCCATATCGTCGAGGCGCTCTCGGACTTCGTGCGGACCGGCGAGCTGGCCCCCTGCGAGTACCTGATGGTCGAGTCGGAGTTCGGCGCGATGTCCGCGGCGATCGGCGCCGCGGCCGCTGGGGCGCGCGCCTACACGGCGACGGCGAGCCAGGGCCTCCTGTACATGGCCGAGGCGCTGTACAACGCCTCCGGACTGGGCCTACCGATCGTGATGACGGTCGCCAACCGGGCGATCGGAGCGCCGATCAACATCTGGAACGACCACAGCGACGCGATGTCGCAGCGCGACTCCGGCTGGCTCCAGCTGTACGCGGAGACGAACCAGGAGGCGCTCGACCTCCACATCCAGGCGTTCAAGCTCGCCGAGGAGCTCTCCCTCCCGGTGATGGTGTGCATGGACGGTTTCATCCTCACGCACGCGCACGAGAGCGTCGACCTGCCGACCCAGGAGCAGGTGGACGCGTTCCTGCCGCGGTTCGAGCCGCGGCAGGTCCTCGACCCCGCCGAGCCCGTGACCATCGGCGCCATGGTCGGCCCGGAGGCGTTCACGGAGGTCAAGTACCTCATGCACGCGAAGCAGATGCAGGCGCTCGACGAGATCCCGGTCGTCGCCGGCGAGTTCGCGCAGGCGTTCGGGCGGACCTCCGGAGGACTGATCCGTCCCTACCGGAGCGCCGACGCCGAGACGATCGTCGTCGCGCTCGGCTCCGTGCTCGGGACGATCGAGGACGTGGTCGACGAGCTCCGCGGGCAGGGGACGCGGATCGGGGCCGTCGGCGTCAAGTGCTTCCGGCCCTGGCCCCACGAGGAGATCCGGCAGGCGCTCGGACACGCCCGGCGCGTCGTCGTCCTCGAGAAGGCCTTCGCGGTTGGCCTCGGCGGCATCGTCGGCCAGAACGTGCGCCTCGCGCTCGCAGGGCTCACCGCGCCGGTCTACGACGTCGTCGGCGGCCTGGGCGGGCGGCCGATCACCAAGCAGTCGCTGCACGCCGTCCTGGCGGAGGCCCTCGAGGACCGGCTCGATCCCGCGCGGCTCACGTTCCTGGACCTGCGCCGGGAGCTGGTCGAGCGGGAGCTTCAGCGGGCGCAGGAGACCCGCCGCTCCGGCCCGCATGCCGAGAACATACTGCGCGACCTCGGCGTCGTTGCCGCAGGACCGCACTGAGGAGGAACGCCGTGGCCGAGCAGCAGATCAAGTTCTACCAAGTGGGGAGCTTCGTGGCCGGCAACCGCCTGCTCGGCCCCGAGGAGCGCTCGGTGCAGGCCCGGATGGAACGCTCGAACACCCTCACCTCCGGCCACCGCGCCTGCCAGGGCTGCGGCGAGGCGCTCGGCGCTCGCTACGCGCTCGACGCCGCCATGCGCGCGACCGAGGGCAAGCTGATCGCCGCGAATGCGACGGGCTGCCTCGAGGTCTTCTCCACGCCCTATCCCGAGTCGTCCTGGCAGCTCCCCTGGATCCACTCGCTCTTCGGGAACGCGCCCGCGGTCGCCACCGGCATCGCCGCCGCCCTCAAGGCGAAGGGCCGCACCGACGTCCGGGTGATCGGCCAGGGAGGCGACGGCGGCACGCTGGACATCGGCTTCGGTTGCCTCTCCGGGATGTTCGACCGAAACGACGACGTGCTCTACATCTGCTACGACAACGAGGCCTACATGAACACCGGCGTGCAGCGCTCCGGCGCCACCCCGCCCGCCGCCCGCACGGCGAACACGAAGCCCGTCGGCGAGGAGCCGGGGAACTCCTTCGGCCAGGGCAAGAACGCGCCCCTGATCGCCATGGCCCACGAGATCCCGTACGTCGCCACGGCGACCGTGGCCGAGCTACGCGACCTCGAGAGCAAGGTCGAGCGCGCGATGGAGTTCCGCGGCGCCCGCTACCTCCATCTCTTCGTGCCCTGCCCGCTCGGCTGGGGCGCGGCCGCCAAGGACACGATCCTGCTCGCGCGGCTGGCCAAGGAGACCGGGCTCTTCCCCGTGTTCGAGGCGGAGGACGGCGAGGTGGCGAGCGTCTCCAAGATCCGCCGGAAGGTGCCCGTCGAGGAGTATCTGCGGCTCCAGCGGCGCTACGCGCACCTCTTCAAGGACCCGCCGCGCACGGACGTGGTCGAGCAGATCCAGGCCGTCGCCGACCGCAACATCAGGCGGTTCGGCCTCCTGGAGGACGGGCCCGCCGCGGAAGAGGGCGAGCTCATGCGCCTCCTGGCCGAGACGGGGAGGGGGCCGCAGTGAAGGAGAAGCCGTTCGCGATCACGCTCGACGTCGGCTCGAGCCTGGCGAACAAGACCGGAAACTGGCGCACGGAGCGCGCCGTCTACGTCGACCGCCTGCCGCCGTGCAACAACGCCTGCCCCGCCGGCGAGAACATCCAGCAGTGGCTGTACGACGCGGAGGAGGGGGGCGCGGGCTACGAGCGCGCCTGGCGTCAGATCATGGAGGACAACCCCTTCCCCGCGGTGATGGGACGCGTCTGCTACCACCCGTGCGAGACGGCCTGCAACCGGGCGCAGCTCGACGAGGCGGTGGGCATCAACTCGGTCGAGCGCTTCCTCGGCGACGAGGCGATCGCGCGCGGCTGGCAGGTGGAGGTGACGGCGGAGCCGAGCGGGAAGCGGGTGCTCGTCGTCGGCGCCGGCCCCTCGGGCCTCTCGGCCGCCTACCACTTGGCGCGACTCGGGCACGACGTCACGGTGCAGGACGCCGGGCCGATGGCGGGCGGGATGATGCGCTTCGGGATCCCGCGGTACCGCCTGCCGCGCGAGGTCCTCGACGCCGAGGTGCGGCGGATCGTCGACCTCGGGGTCGCCCTGGAGCTGAACAGCAAGGTCACGAGCATCCTCGAGACGATGGAGGAGGGGCGCTTCGACGCCGCCTTCCTCGCCGTCGGGGCGCACCTCGGCAAGCGTGCTTACGTCCCCGCGGGCTCGGCGGCGAAGATCCTCGACGCCGTCTCGCTCCTGCGGAGCATGGAGGGTGAGGAGCAGCCGCTGCTCGGGCGGCGCGTGGTCGTCTACGGCGGCGGCAACACCGCCATCGACGCGGCGCGGACGGCGAAGCGGCTCGGCGCGGAGGAGGCGATCGTCGTCTACCGCCGCACGCGCGAGCGGATGCCCGCGCACGACTTCGAGGTCGAGGAGGCCGAGGAGGAGGGCGTCCTCATGAAGTGGCTCTCCACGATCAAGCACGCGGACGGCGGCAAGCTCGTGGTCGAGCGGATGGAGCTCGACGAGACCGGCTTCCCGCAGCCGACCGGCGAGCTGGAGGAGCTCGAGGCGGACTCGCTCGTGCTCGCCCTCGGCCAGGAGACGGACCTCTCCCCGCTCGACGGCGTGCCCGGCCTCGAGATCGAGGACGGCGTCGTCAAGGTGGGGCCGAACATGATGACCGGCCACCCCGGCATCTTCGCCGGCGGGGACATGGTGCCCGCCGAGCGCACGGTCACCGTCGGCGTCGGCCACGGGAAGAAGGCCGCCCGCCACGTCGACGCCTGGCTGCGCGGCGGCGCCTACGAGCCCGCGCCCAAGCACGAGCTCGCGGGCTTCGACCTGCTCAACACCTGGTACTACTCGGACGCGCCGAGGACGGTGCAGCCGCAGCTCGAGCTCGCGCGGAGGCAGTCGACCTTCGAGGAGGTCGTCGGCGGCCTGGAGGAGTCGAACGCGCTCTACGAGGCGCGGCGCTGCCTCTCCTGCGGGAACTGCTTCTCGTGCGACAACTGCTACGGCGTCTGCCCCGACAACGCCGTCATCAAGCTCGGGGAGCCGGGCGAGCGCTACGCGATCGACTACGACTTCTGCAAGGGCTGCGGGCTCTGCGTGGCCGAGTGCCCCTCTGGAGCGATCGAGATGGTGCCCGAGACGATCTGACGGTCGGCCTCAGGGCCACGCCTTCGTCGCCGGGTCGAGATCGAGCTCGCCGCCCGCTTTGCACTCCTCCGAGCGGTATGCGGCCGGGCGCCGCAGCAGGCGCCAGGCGTACCAAGCCAGGGACTGTGTCTCGGCGCCGACGTCGAGGAGCCGAGCGGCGTCCTCGACTGTCTGCAGGCCGTAGCACTCGGCCTCCGCCTCGTCCGTGATCCCGGCGACGTGCTGAGCCTCGTGGGCCACGGTCTGGAGGGCCGCTGCCGCCAGGGTCCCTTCCAGCGAGCAGAGCTGGGCTTGCTCCTTGCGGGAGCGCTCGAGGCAGGCGAGGTCGGGAGCGTCGCCGAGGACGAGCAGGCGGTGGAGCGTGTAGCAGATCTCGGGCGCGAGGTGGACGACCGAGGAGCCGGCGGTCACGTAGCCGGCGACGTTCTCACCCCCGGACCAGTCGGCGAACGAGCACTCCACGGTCGCGGGACGCTCTGCGAGCGTCGTGGTCGCCGCGGCAAGGCGTCCCTCCAGTTGCCGGACGAACGGCGCCTCGGCTTCGACGAGCTGTCGCTCCTCCGTCAGGCAGCTGCGGAGCAGGCTGCGATGCTCGCGGGCCAGCTGGCTGTAGGCGCGAGCCTGCCGGTTGAGCTTCCGAACGATCGCGTTGCGCCGCCCGACGAGGCGGTTGTGGGCGCGCACCGTCCTCCGGTGGGCCTGGGAGGCCGTTCGGTAGCTCTCGTAGGCGGACTCGTATCCCGCGCGCAGATCCTGCCACTGCGCGTAGAGGTCGGACGGGAGCGCCCGCTCCGGATGCGCGGCCTGGAAAGCCGCGAGTGCTTGCTCTGCGTCCGTGAGCTTCGTTTGCCGGCTGCTCAGCTCGGCCCGAGCCAGACGAGCGTTCCTCCTGGCTGCGCGTATGGGTTTCCGCAGCTCCCGTGCCTCCTTGGCCGACGCGGCCGTTCGCGCCGCAAGCTCCTGCGAACGTTCGTCGAGGAGAGCGGCCTCGCCGGCGCAGTCGTCGGAAAGGAGCGGCTTCGGGGAGGGGAGTGGCTGCGGCGAAGGCGGCGCGGCCTCGCTCGTGACTCGCGTGCTCGGGCTCTGTTCTCCGGTCTCGTCGTCGTGGCTGCAGGCCGAGAGGGCCAAGATGGAAACGAGCGCCAGTGAGGCGAGAGCACGCACACGAGTATCGTCGCACCAGTCTCGTCGCGTGTGACCCGGCGTCGCGGGGAAGCTTCCGAAGCGGTCAGAAGTCGCTCGTCTGATGGTGTAGCGTCGGCGGCCGATGGCCTGCTGCCACTACGTCCCGGTCGAGGGCGGGGAGTCCGCCTTCTCGGTCGACCGCAACCCGATCACGTTCGGCCGGGGCGCCCTCGAGGAGGTCGGCCCGTGGGCGAGCGCGCTCGGGCTCTCCCGGGTCGCGGTCATGACCGACGCGCGGGTCGGGGCGCTCGAGCCGTTCGGGCGCGCGCTCTCCTCGCTCCGGGCGGCCGGCGTCGACCCAGCGCTCTACGACGAGGTGAAGGTGGAGCCGACCGACGGATCCTTTCGCGCAGCGGCGCAGTTCGCCGTCGAAGAGGAGGCCGACGGCTTCGTCTCGATCGGCGGCGGCTCCGTCATCGACACCACCAAGGCCGCGAACCTCTACGCCACCTATCCGGCCGACTTCCTCGCCTACGTCAACGCGCCGGTCGGCGAAGGACGGCCGATCCCCGGACCGCTCCGGCCGCACATCGCCTGCCCGACTACGTCCGGGACCGGAAGCGAGTGCACGGGGATCGCGATCTTCGACCTGGCCTCGATGAAGGCCAAGACCGGGATCGCCCACCGCCACCTCGTCCCGACGCGTGCGCTCGTCGATCCCGACACCACGGAGACGCTTCCGGGCCCGGTGGTCGCCGCGAGCGGGCTGGACGTCCTCTGCCACGCGCTCGAGTCGTTCACCGCCCGTCCCTTCACCGCACGGAGCAAGGCGGATCCTGTGTCGCGTCCGCTCAGCCAGGGCGCGAACCCGTGGAGCGACGTCGGCTGCAGGGAGGCGCTCCGGTTGTGCGGCCGCTATCTCGTGCGGGCCGTTCAGGACCGGTCGGACCGCGTGGCCCGCGAGAGCATGATGTGGGCGGCGACCCTCGCCGGGATCGCGTTCGGCAACGCCGGCGTCCACGTCCCGCACGGCATGTCCTACGCGGTTGCCGGCCTCGTGGAGTCGTTCTCGCCGGACGGGTACCCGAACGAGGAGCCGCTCGTCCCTCACGGCATGTCGGTCGTGGTCAACGCTCCGGCCGTCTTCCGCCGGATCGCGGCGACGTCTCCGGAGCGCCACCTCGAGGCGGCCCAGCTGCTCGGCGCCGACGTCAGAGACGGAGAGCCCGGGGAGGCGCTCGCGGGGCGGATCGCCGAGATGATGAAGGCGACCGCGATGCCGAACGGGATCTCCGGCGTCGGCTACGACCGCTCCCACGTCGAGGCGCTCGCCGAGGGCGCGGTCGTCCAGAGGCGCCTGCTCGACAACGCTCCCCTGCCGGTCGACCGCGAGCTCCTCGCCGAGCTCTTCGAGAATGCGCTCACCTGCTGGTGAACCGATGCAGAGGCGCGACTACAAGCACTTTCTGGCCATCGAGACCCGCTGGATGGACAACGACGTGTACGGGCACGTGAACAACGTCGTCTACTACTCGTTCTTCGACACCGCGGTGAACCGGTACCTGATCGACGAGGGCGTGCTCGACATCCGGGACGGGGAGACGATCGGGTTCGTGGTCGAGACCTTCTGCACGTTCGAGAAGCCGATCGCCTTCCCGGATCGCGTCACGGCCGGCATCCGCGTCGCGAGGATCGGAACCTCGAGCGTCCGCTACGAGATCGGCATCTTCAGGAGCGACGACGACGAGTCCGCGGCCCACGGCCACTTCGTGCACGTCTACGTCGACCGCGCCGAGGGGCGCTCCCGCCCGATCCCGGAACGGATGCGCGCGGCGCTCGAGAAGATCGCGTAGTCCCGGCGATCGCGGACCTTTCGGCGACTGCGACCACCTCCGCGGCCGGAGGACGGGTCTCTGCTTTGATCCCGGGATGTCACTCGCCGCGCTCGAGCGCGATCTTCGCGGGTCGGGCATCGTCCTGCGCTCCCCGGACGCTCTCCGGCGGATCGTGACGGCGCCGGGCGAGCTCGGCTTCGCGCGCGCCTACGTCGCCGGCGATCTCGACATCGAGGGCGACGTCTACGAGGCCCTTAGGCTCCTCGACCACCGCCGGGGCCCGTCCTACTTCGTGCGGGAGGTCGTTCCCGCCGCGCGCGAGCTCGGGACGAGCGCGCTCCGCCCCCTTCCGCCTCCGCCCGAGGAGGCCCGCCTGCACGGACGCCGCCACTCGAAGGCCCGTGACGCGGACGCGATCGCGCACCACTACGACGTCTCCAATCGCTTCTACCGGCTCGTGCTCGGGCCCTCGCTGACGTATTCCTGCGCCCTCTTCACGAGCCCGGAGGCCACGACTCTCGAGGAGGCGCAGGCGGCGAAGCACGACCTCGCCGCCCGGAAGCTCGGCCTCTCCACGGGAATGCGGTTCCTCGACGTCGGCTGCGGCTGGGGGAGCATGCTCCTCCACGCGGCGGAGCATTACGGCGTCTCCGGCGTGGGTGTCACGATCTCGCGCCGGCAGGCAGAGCTCGCGCGCGAGCGAGTACGCGAGGCGGGCCTGGCCGACCGCGTGGAGATCCGGCTGGCCGACTACCGGGACGTCGTGGACGGGCCGTACGACGCGATCGCCTCGATCGGCATGTTCGAGCACGTCGGCCTCTCCCAGCTCGACGTCTACTTCCGGCGCCTCCGCGCGCTCCTCCGCCCCGGCGGCCGGCTCCTCAACCACGGGATCGGCCGGCCGCCTCGGCGGCGCACGGCCTTTTCGGGCCGTTCGTTCGTGAACCGCTACGTGTTCCCGGACGGCGAGCTGCACGAGGTGGGCGCCGTCGTCTCCCGCCTGCAGGCGGCCGGCTTCGAGGCCCGCCACCTCGAGAGCCTGCGCGAGCACTACGCCCTCACGCTCCGGAGCTGGGTCGCCAACCTGGAGGGCTCGTGGGCCGAAGCGGTCGCCGAGGCCGGGAGCGCCCGCGCCCGCATCTGGCGCCTGTACATGGCCGGGTCGGCGCTCGGCTTCGAAGCGGGCCGCCTGCACGTGCACCAGGCGCTCGCGGTCAAGCCGGATCGCGGCGAGAGCGGCCTGCCGCTCCGGCCGGACTGGCTCTAGGGCCTCACGCGGTGGAGGCCGCCGCGGGCTTGCCGGAGAGCCTCACCCACGAGGCTCTCGGGACGCGCGAGGCCAACGCGCGCCGGGCGGTCGCCGAGGCGCCGTCGAGGGTGCGGCAGCCGCTCAGACCTCGGCGAGCAGAGCCGCCAGCGCGCTCTGCGCCCGCAGCCGCACCATGCGGTGGGCATCGACCAGCCTCCCGCGGATCGCGGGGACGGCCGGCCGCGCCGCCGCACCCAGCCCGGCGAGCGCCGCGAGCGCCTCCTCCCGCAGGAGCGACGCACCTGCGTCTTCCAGCGCGGAGGTGAGCGCGTCGACGACCTCGTCCGAGGCGATCCCGATACGGCCGAGCGCCCGTGCGGCCTGGGCCCGGACGTCGGGGTCGGGGTCGAGGCGCACGGCGCTGACCACCTCCTCGACGGCTCCCGACGCGGCGGAGCCGATCCGCCCGACGCACCACGCGGCGCCCCAACGGGCGTCCGGATCGTGGTCGTCGCGGAGTTGCCTCACGACCGCCGGGAGCGCGGCGGCGGCTCCGGCTCCGAGCTTGCCGAGCGGCCAGGAGGTCTCCGCGCGGGTCCGGGAGTCGGCGCTCGCCAGGCGGTCGAGGAGGTCGTCCAGAGCGACCGGCGGCGCCGGGCGCCTTGCCGCCTCGGCGTGCGCCCGGCGGGCGAGCTCGGTCTCGTTCATCCGCTCGAGCGCCACGATCGCGGCCTCGCGGACCGGCTGGACGGCGTCCTCGGCGCCGAGGAGTGCGAGTGTCGGCGCGGCTGCGACCGCTCGGGGACCGATGCGGCCGAGCGCCGCGGCGGCCTCCTCCCGTACGAGAGAGTCGGGGTCGTCCAGCGCGTCGGTTAGCCCGGCGACGGCGGGCCCGACGACGCCGAGGGCGCCAAGCGCGAAGGCCGCCTCCGAGCGGATGTCGGGATGCGGCTCCTCGCGCAGGAGGTCCAGGAGCGTCGGCGCCGCCGGGGCGGCCGCCGCCCCCATGCGCTCGAGCGCCCAGATGGACACCCAACGCGGGTCGATGATCGCCTCCCGCTCGGCCGCGAGCGTGGTCAGGTGCGGGAGCGCCGCGGCCGCGTCCGGGCCGAGCTTCAGCAGCTCCCAGACGGCGAGGGAGCGGGCGAACCAGTGGTAGCGGGCGTCGAGCAGCTCGATGAGGACCGGGACGTCGCGCTCGGCCTCGATGCCCAGCAGACCGACCTGCTCGGTGAGCGCGTACCGCTCCGCGTGGTCGGTCGCCAGGACCGCGCGCCGGAGCAGGTCGTGCACCTGAGCGGCCCTCGGGTCGGTCACGCCCGGTGAGAGTCGATCGCCGCCAGGGCCGCGTCCGCACGCGCCCGCACCCCGCCGTGCGCGTCCCTGCCCGCCGTCTCCCGCAGCGCCGGCACCGCCTGCTTCGCCGCCGCTCCGAGCACACCCAGTGTCGCGGCCGCGTCGGCACGGACGAGCGGATCCGTGTCGACGAGCGCGTTCGCGAGGGTCTCCAGCGCCTGCTCCGGCGCCTCGTGCCAGAGCGAGCCGAGCGCCTCCACGGCCTTCGCCCGGACGTCCGGATCCTCGTCGGCCGCGGCGACGATCGCGACTGCGTGCGTCAGCGCGGGCGAGCGCCGCCCGACCCTCCCGAGGGCGTGCAGAGCAGACCAGCGCGCGTCGGAGTCGCGGTCGCCGAACGCCTGAACGAGCAGGGCCCCGGTCGCCCGCCCGCTCGTCGCGGCGCCGTGCTTCGCGAGCTGCCAGGGCGCTTCCGCCCGGGCGAAGTCGTCGCCCTCTGCGAGCCGGGCGAGTAGCTCGTCGGCCCTCGGCAACTCCCGCGTCCTCTCGTCCCCGTCCGCCGCGCGATGATCCGGGTCGGCGGGGGACCCGAGGTGGGCGAGGGCCTCCGCCGCCGCGGCCCGCACGTAGTCCAGCTGGTCGCCGAGCTGCGCCCGCAGGCCGTTCAGGGCGTCGGGCGTCGCCGTGCCGATGCGCCCGAGAGCCCGGGCCGCCTGCTCTCTCGCAAACGGATCCGAGTCGGTGAGCAGGCCGATGAGGGCGGGGAGAGCGGGCGCCGCCGGCGGGCCTGTCTCGCCCAGCGCCCGCGCGGCCTCCGCCCTCACGTCGCCCTCGGAATCCGCGAGCGCGGCGGTGAGAAGGCGGAGAGCTGCGGGCTCTCCGGACCGCATCCGCGCCGCGGCCCAGGTGGCGCCGAACCGCCCGTCGACAGCCTCGTCGACGCCGATCCGCTCGGTGAGTGCCTGAAGGGCCTCGATGGCCAGTGCGGGGTCGAGCTTCCCGATCGCCCAGGCCGCCCGGGCGCGGACCTCGGCGCGCGGATCTCGAAGCATGGCGACCGCGTTGTCGAAGAGCACGCGATCCGCAGTACCGAGGCGCTCCAAGGCATTGACCGCCTCAGCCCTCACGTCGGAGTCCGGATCCTCGAGCGAGGCTCCCGCGAGCACGGGCGCCACATCCGCCGCGGCCCCGCCGAGGAAACCGAGCGACCGGGCGGCGCGGCGGCGTACGCGAGCGTCCTCGTGGCCCAGCCGCGCGGTCAGCTGTTCGGCGAGGAACGGCAGAGAAAGAGTCGATTCCTCCACCATAAAATGCATCATAAGCACGATGATCGATTATGAGTCGACGACCTGGAGCAGGAAGCTCTCGGTAGGCGACACGGTCGAGCGCCGGATCGCCGCCGAGACGCTCGGGGCCGTCGGTACCGACGCAGCCGACGCGCTGCCGGGGATCGTGCAGCATTCGATCACGGACGCCGAGCCTCCCGTGTCTGCCCCATCAACACGATGGTCGCCCTCGACCTCGGCGTGTGCTTCGGCGGCGTCCTCATGATCCAGGAGGTCCTCGGCTGGCCGGGGCTCGAGCTCGCCTGGGAGGGGCGTCAGCAACAACGACATCCCGGTGATCAACTAGATCTGCTCGCGGATCTCCTCAACGGCGCCGTCGACCCGCGGGACGAATACGGGTAGGGCACGCCGCCGCTCGGATCGCGGGGGCACGCGCTCCGCCGGCACGAAGCTGCCCGGCGCGCGCCGCTCGCAGCGCTGGAGCACCCGCCTCGCGCCTGAGCGGCGGCCGGGCGGCCCGCGCGGAGCCGGCCGGCCGCCGAGGGCCGGGCTACTTGCCGGCCGAGACGCCGCCCGTTCCGATCAGGCGTCCGTTCACGCTGATGTTGTCGAGCACGGCCAGACCGAACTGGTCGGGGCCGGTGTCCTGACCCTCGTCGAACACGATGGAGATCGACCTCACGGTCATTCCCTTGATGTCGGCGAGGCCGCTCGGGCCGTAAGCGCTCAGCGGCGAGGAGGAGCCGCCCCAGCGGAGGCGGATCCAGCCCATGCCCACGGTCGCAGTGGCGGCCGCGGGCGAGTTGCAGCCGATGAAGTACAGGCTGCCGTCGGCGGTTCTGACGTTGAAGCGCGGTGCGCCGGCGCCGCAATGGGAGCCGCGTGGGTCGGAGGCGCCGTCTGGCTTGCGGATGTCGTATCCGAGCTTGTACAGCTTCTTGCCGCGGACCCCGCCGATCTGGGCGACCGCGGCGGCGGCGTTCGCTGTCGGCCCGGTCTTGGCGAGCAGGAGGCCGCGCACGTGCACGTCGCGCCGATCGCCGGTCGGGCACGCGTCATCCGTGTACGGGGATCCGCGTACGACCTTGTTGCCGGCGTAGTTCGCCGTGCGGGCCTTCGTCGGGCAGCCGATCCCGTTGACCCAGGTCGCCTGCACCAGCCGCGTCTTCAGCGGGTCGTACTCCTTCGCCCGCGCGGTGAGCCCGTGGGTGACCGCGAAGGCACCCGCCGCGGCTGCGAGGAGCGAGACCCCTGCAACGGCGACGGTGAGTCTCCTCTTCATCTCCGTCTCCTTTCCCTCGTGATCGAGACACATTGGAGTCGGGTCGCTGCTTCCAGGGTCTCACCCGACCCCGTATCGCCCGGCTTCCCCGGTCAGTCCCGGGTTCCTGTGTCCATCAGGAAGCATCGGCAGGCCGGCGCCATCCTTGAGAGGGGCCGGGTCGTGGCTGCCGATCACGGCTGAACTCGACGACCTGCGTCCGCCGATACGACCGCGAGCACGGAAGACGTCGCCCGGTACGCCCGTCCTGTAGCCGGGAGAAGGAAGCAGTAGGAAGGGAGGAGAGATGCGGAACCGGAGAAGGACTCGTCTCCTCAGGCGTCTGGCTCTCGGGTTCGTGGTGGCGGCCATGGTCGTCCCGGCGGCGGCGCAGGCCCGCTTGGATCAGGGGCAGGCTCCGGCTGGAGGCGGCGCGTACACGCCCTTCGTGACGGACTTTCCGAAGCCGTCGGCGGAGACGTACGTGCCCTTCGTGAGCGACTTCCCGCAGCTGTCGGCGGCGCCGACGGGCAACGGCGTACTGGTTGGCGTCCCGGACGCCGGCCCGCAGCCGGCCCCGGTCGCGGCGGAGCCCGGCGGCTTCAGCTGGAGTGACGGCCTCGTCGGCTTCGGCGCCGGCCTCGGCCTCGCCCTGATGGCGCTGGGCGCAGTCGTGGCGACCCGGCACCTCGGTCGCGCGGCCACCGCCGGCTAGGAGAAGACACCGGGCGACGTGCGGGCCCTCGGGCCCGCACGTCGCCGTCCCGGCGGCCGTTTCGCCGGCTCCGTAGTTCTCCGATTCCGGGATCGGCGCCGGCCCCGATGCCGTCTCGCCGCTCGGCCTCGATCCTGAAGAGCGCAGGGACTCGACGGAGAGAGGAGCGTCGCGATGAAGGTGAAGGACGTGATGACCACGAGCGTCGCAACGGTCGGCCCCGAGGCGTCGTTGAAGCAGGTTGCCGAGCTGATGGCCGACCGGGGGATCTCGGGCGTGCCCGTCGTCGACGGCGACGGGAACGTGCTCGGGGTCGTCTCCGAGGCGGACATCGTCATCAAGGCTGCGAGCCATCCCGAGCGGGCCGGCGTCTTCTGGCGGCTGTTCGCGCCCGAGGGGCTCGACGAGCGGCGGCTGGGCGCCACCAACGCCGAGGAGGCGATGACGGCCCCGGCGCTGACCGTCGACGCCGAGCTCCGTGTGGCGGAGGCCGCGAGGCTGATGGTCGAGCGCGGCGTCAAGCGGCTGCCGGTCGTCGTGGACGGCGAGCTCGTCGGCATCGTCAGCCGCGCCGACGTCGTCCGCGCGTTCACGCGGTCGGACACCGAGATCTGGGAGGAGCTCCGCAACGACATCCTGCCGCGGCAGCTGTGGATCCCGCCCGAGACCCTCGAGGTCACCGTCACCGGCGGCCGGGTCGCGATCTCCGGGCAGGTGGAGACCCGGACCGAGGCCGCGCTCGTGGAGGCGTTCGCGTGGCGTGTCCCGGGCGTCGTCGCAGTGGACTGCTCGGAGCTGACCTGGGAGACCGACGACCGGGCCAGGCGCGCCGCCGGGATCAGGTAGGCACGAGCGACACCCGCCCCGTCTCGAGGGGCGGGTGCGCCCGCGGTCGAACCTGCTCGATCAGCCCTGTTCCGTGAGGCTGAACTGCACCTTGTCGCCGACGATCGAGGCGTCGAGGACCTTGTCGTCGAGGTACACGGCGGCCTCGGGGCCGAGGAACACGCGGGCGCCGTCCTCCTCGATGACCTGATCCTCTTCGGCCGGTCCGTCGGCCAGCGCCAGCCCGAACCCCATCTGGCCGTCGCCGGCGGCCTCGGCCTGGATGCGCAGGCCGGACTCGTCGGGCATCCCCTCCGTCGCCTGGGCGATCGTCTTCACCGCATCGGCGGCGTTGTCCGTGAGCGTCAGCACGGTGAGCTCCTCCTTCGTTCGCTTCCCCTGAGCGTTCCACCCTGCCGGCAGGCCAAACACGGGCACGGTTTAAGAGACCCTCGGCCCCGCATCCGCTGGGCGCGTCCCGGTCCACCCTGATCAACCGAGCACACGCGCTGGACCAGGCCGCCGGGATCGTTGCGGCCCCCGCGGTCGCCTCGGCCTGGTGCGACTGCCGGTCGGCGCGCTGGAGCGGCGGCCAGGCGAACTCCTACGCGAGCGCGAACGGCCTCGCCGCCTTCTGAAGCCCGATCACAGGGCGATCGACTTGGGCAAGAGCGAGATGAGGACGACGACTACGACGAACGCCGCGGTGCCGATGCTGAGGAGCGTGACCCGGGCGCGGATCGAGCTGAACTTCGTGCTGATGCCCGCAAAGAACAGCGCGGCGGCGAGGAAGACGACGGCGATCGTGTAGGCGTTGGCTTGGCGGCGCGCGTCCGCGGCGTTGGTGGTCTCCTCCTCGGCGACCCGGTCGAGTCGCTGCGCGTCGTCGAGCTCCGCGACGGAATACGACTCGAGCTCGAAGGGCGAGAGCGGCGCGTCGGGGTTGGTTCGGGGCTCGAGCGCAACCCACTCGTCGAACACCGGCTTGAATTCGGGCCGCATCCGCTCGACGTAGAAGTCGAACAACTCGGTGTCGTCCGCGGCGAACGCGTCCACGGCTTGGAAGAACGTGCCGATGTCGATCTGGACGAGCTGGCCGCCGGTTGCCGAGGCGCGTGATGCCTCGAGCCTGGCGGCGTTCGCGTTGGCGGTGTCGGTCGCCTGGACGCCGCCCCAGCGTGCGGCCTGGTAGCCGGACCAAGCCGTGGCAACCGCGGCAAGCGCGAGCAGGAGGGCCGACAGCACCTCGACCAGATCGATCGTGCGCTCGGATGTGGGCTCGGGCTCGGCCGGCCGGGGGGCGTCGGTGCGCTCGGTGTCGTCTGCCATGCGACGTCTGGCTCGGTCAGTTGAATAGCGTGACGGGCATCAGGGAGATCCAAAGCGAGGTCAGTGCGAAGCCGATCGCCGCGACCCCCACGAGAGCGAACCGCACCGATTCCACGCGGAACAGCGCGCTGACTCCGGCGAGGAGAAGAACTGCCGCATAGATGACGGTGGCGAGCACGTAGTTGTCGGAGCGCTGGTTCGCCGTCAGCGCGACTTCCATCGCCGCCGTCGCCTCCCCCGCCAACGCCGTCGCGCGCTCGAGATCTTCGATCTGGTACTCGGGCAATGCGAACGGCGTCCGGGCGGCGTCGGGGTTCGTCCGCGGCTCGCTCGCAATCCAGTCGGTCAGCGCGGGCTTGAACTCATCGCGTGCCCGCTCGAGGTAGAAGTCGAACAACTCGGTGTCGTCGGCCGCGAAGGCGTTCGCCGCTTGAATGAACAAGGCCACGTCGACCTGGGCCTTCTGGCCTCCACGGGTCGTGAGCGTGTTCGACTCGACCCGCGCAGCGTTGCTGGCGTTGAATTGCGCGGTCTGCACCGTGCTCCAACGCGACGACTCGTACGAGGCCCACGCGGCGCCGATCACAGCGAGAGCCATCAGCGCGCTGACGAAGACCTCGAGGCGTTGGACGCGACTGCCCGCCCTCATCTTCTCGAAGGCGCCGGCGTCCTCGCCGACGCCGGCATGCTCGTCGGTCGGGTCCTGGGGCTCGCGTGTCGGTTCCGTGTCGTTCAAATCGACGATGGCGGGGGCCGACGCTCAGGTTCGCCACTGCTACGCAATCCCCTTCGCTCGGCTGCTGTCGTCTCGATTCCCGGGGCCGCAGGCCGCGGTCGCTTGCCGGATTCGGGTCGACGCGCCCGGGCCGGCGCTGCTCGTTCTCGCCGCGATCGTGTTCATTCGGCACGGCTGCCTGGGCGGCGACCTTCCCCGTCATCGTCGCGGCTGACGGGGCGGGCCGCCGTTAGCCTGTCGGCCGTGAGCGCTCCCGCGATCGAGACCGTCGGGCTGACCAAGTTCTACGGGTCGCACCGCGGGATCGAGGATCTCGACCTGCGCGTCGAGCCCGGCGAGGTGTTCGGGTACCTCGGGCCGAACGGCGCCGGCAAGACGACGACCATCCGTCTGCTCCTCGACCTGATCCGGCCGACGCGCGGGCGCGCCACGGTCGCGGGCTTCGACGCCCAGGCCGAGAGCCTCGAGGCGCGGCGGGTGACGGGCTACCTCCCCGGCGAGCTGAAGGCGCCGGGCAGGAGCACGGCGATCGACTACCTCACGTACCTCGGACGCCTGCGCGGCGGGGTCGAGCCCGGCGCCGTCGAGGACCTCGCCGACCGTCTCGGCCTCGAGCTCGGGAGGCGCATCGGCGACCTCTCGAAGGGCAACAAGCAAAAGGTGGGCATCGTCGCGGCGTTCATGCACGACCCCGACCTTCTCATCCTGGACGAGCCGACCTCGGGGCTCGACCCGCTCCGGCAGCAGGACGTGCTCGACCTGATCGGCGAGCGGGCGGCCGGCGGCAGGACCGTCTTCCTCTCCTCCCACGAGCTCGACCACGTCGAACACGTCGCGGAGCGGGTCGGCATCGTCAGGGAGGGCCATCTCGTCGCCGTCGAGACGATCGCCGCGCTCAAGGAGCGCGCCATCCGCAAGGTCGAGATCCGCCTGGAGTCGCCCGTGGCCGACGTCGACCGGCTTCGGCGCGTGGACGGGGTCGGCGCGCTCCAGCAGGAGGGGGACGTCGTCCGGCTCGAGGTGCAGGGGTCGATGGACGCCCTGGTCAAGGAGCTGGCCGCGCTGCCGGTTCGGACGCTGACGAGCGTGCCGCCGGAGCTGGACGAGATCTTCCTCTCCTATTACGGCCGGAATGCACGCTGAAGTCCTGCTCCAAGCGCTCCGCGAACGCAGCCGCTCGCTCCTGTGGTGGTCGGTGGGCGTCGGCGCGCTCGTCGGGCTGACGGTCGCCTTCTACCCCTCCGTCCGGGACGACACCGCGATCGACGACTACGTGAAGAACCTGCCCGACTCGGTCAGGGGCCTCTTCGCCGGCGGCGAGCTCGACATCTCCAGCCCGGCCGGCTACCTCAACAGCCAGATCTACGCCCTGATCGCGCCGCTCGTCTTCCTGATCTTCGCCGTCGGCGCCGGCTCGGACGCGGTCGCCGGCGAGGAGGAGCGCGGGACGCTCGACTTCCTCCTCGCCCAGCCCCTGCGCCGGCGGGACTTCGTCGGCCAGCGCTTCCTCGCCGTCGGGATCCTCGTCGCCGCCTTCAGCGTCGTCCTGCTCGCGGCGGTCGAGCTCAGCTCCCTGGCCGTCGACCTCGAGATCTCGATCGGCAAGCTCGTCGCCGCCTCGGTCAGCGTCGGGCTGCTCGCCCTCCTCTTCGGGACGGTCGCCCTCGCGGCGGGCTCCGTCAAGCCGGGGCGCTCGCGTGCGATCGCGGTCGCGGCCGGGCTCGCGGTCGCCTCCTGGCTCCTCGACGGGCTCGGCCAGGCCGTCAACGCGCTCGAGCCCTGGCGGAGGCTCTCGCCCTTCTACCAAGTGATCGGCCGGAACCCGCTGCGCGAGGGCGCGCTCTGGACCGGCTGGGGCATCCTCGCGGCGGCCACGATCGTCCTGGTCGCCGTAGCCGTCGTCGGCCTGAACCGCCGCGACCTCCGCCAGTAGCCCGGGCCGGGCTCCAGGAGCGGCCGGGTCGACCGCCCCTGGAGCGCCGGCAAGCTGCACCTAGGCGCTGATCCCGTGGGCCACCGCCTGGTGGCTCGCGTGCTCGTGCAGAGCCTTCTCGTCCTCGTGGCCTGCGGGCTTCAGGTCGAAGACGACGTTCTTGACGGTGCCGGTGAAGGCATACGGAGCCTTGTCCTCGTAGGCCCGGTCGACGACGAGGCCGTTGTCGCGGCCGACGTCCATCCCGGCGTAGGTGGAGAACGCGACGGGCACGGTCCTGTCGAGCCGGCCCTCGCCGATCTGGGCGTCGTTCGCCCACAGCGTGACGGTGCCGCCGCTGCCCGGCTTGGGCTCGTCCGCCTCGAACAGCATCCGCACGGTCACGTCCCCGGCCGGGACCGGCTCGGTCGAGGTCTGCTTGTACGTCTCCACCCCGAGGAACGAGTACGTGTGGTTCAGCCGGCCGCTGTCGTCGACCCAGAGCCCGAACCCGCCGATGAAGTCGGCGTTCGCGACGATCACACCCTCGGCGCCGCCCTCCGGCACGGTCAGCTCGGCCTCGATCGCGTACGAGCGTCCCATGACGCGCGGCACCATCCCGCGCTGGATGTTCTGGACGTCGCCGTTGAACTCGAACCTGGTGGCGGTCGGCAGCGGCGGCAGGATGCCGAAGAAGATCGAGAAGCCGGCCAGGAGCGGGAGGGCCCGGTTGCGCTCGGCCTCCTGCCACCAGAGCTCCTGGAGCTCCTTCAGCTTGTCGGGGTTCTCGGCCGCCACGTCCTTCGCCTGCGAGAAGTCGTCGGGGAGGTAGTAGAGCTCCCAGACGTCCTGCTCCGGGTCGTAGACGCCCGGGGCGAACCGCTTCATCGTCTCGGGCGACATGTCCCACGGCGCCTTGTCGAGCCGGGTGCAGGCCCACCAGCCGTCCTTGTACATGGCCCGCGCGCCCAGCACCTCGAAGTACTGCACCGTGTGGCGCTCGGCCGCGTCCGCCTCGTCGAACGTGTACAGGAAGCTCGTGCCGTCCATCGGCTCCTGCTCGATCCCGTCGACGACCTTCGGCTCCGGGAGGCCGACCGCCTCCAGCACCGTCGGGCCGATGTCGATGCAGTGGGTGAACTGCGAGCGCAGGTCGCCGTTCGCCTGGATGCGCTTGGGCCAGGCGACCACCATCGGATCGCGCGTGCCGCCCAGGTGGCTCGCCATCTGCTTGCCCCACTGGAACGGCGTGTTGCCCGCGTGCGCCCATGCCGCGGCGACGTGCGGAGCGGTGTGGTCCCCGCCGAGCGCCTCGATGCCGCCGTACTGCTCGATCAGCTTCAGCTGCTGCTCGGCGTCGAGCACGACCCCGTTCAGGAACGTCGTCTCGTTGAACGAGCCGGTGGTCGTCCCCTCCATGCTGGCGCCGTTGTCGCCCCAGATGTAGAAGATGAGCGTGTTGTCGAGGTCGCCGAGCGCCTCGATCGAGTCGAGCAGCCGGCCGACGTTCCAGTCCGCGTTCTCCTGGAAGCCGGCGTAGACCTCCATCTGGCGGGCGTAGAGCTTCTTCTCGGCCTCGCTCAGCGAGTCCCAGGCCGGGAAGAGGTCGGGGCGCGGGGTGAGCTCCGCGTCCTCGGGGATGACGCCGAGCTCCTTCTGGCGGGCGAACGTCTCCTCGCGCTGCTTGTCCCAGCCCTGGTCGAACTTGCCCTTGTACCGGTCGGCCCACTCCTTCGGCACGTGGTGCGGCGCGTGGGCGCAGCCGGTCGAGTAGTACATGAACCAGGGCTTCTCGGCGTCCTGGGCCCTGACGTCGTGGAGCCACTGCACCGCCTTGTCGGTCAGGTCGTCGGGGAAGTAGTACGGGTCGTCCTCGGTACCCTCCGGAACGCCGAGCGTCGAGTTGTCCTGCGTGATGATCGGGTCGTACTGCCCGGCCGCGCCGCTCAGGAAGCCCCACCAGTGGTCGAAGCCCCAGGACTGCGGCCAGTGGTCGAAGGGGCCCGCGGCTCCCTGGACGTTGTCGGGCGTCATGTGCCACTTGCCGAACCCGCCGGTCACGTAGCCGTTCTCCTGCAGGATGCGCGGGAGCGCGGTGCAGCTCCGCGGCCGCGCCGACGTGTAGCCGGGGAACGGCCCCGGGTACTCGGCGATGGAGCCGAACCCGACCCGGTGCTGGTTGCGCCCGGAGAGGATCGCGGCCCGCGTCGGGGAGCAGAGCGCGATCACGTGGAAGCGGTTGTACGTCAGCCCCGTGCTCTGGACACGCGTCAGGTTGGGCGTCGAGATCGGCCCCCCGAAGGTGTCGGGCTGGCCGAACCCGGCGTCGTCGAGGAGGACGACGAGGACGTTGGGCGCGCCGTCGGGCGGCCTCGGCCCCGGGACGATCGTCCAGTCTGCGACGGACTCGCCGAGCGTGCGCCCGATCGTGCCGCCGAAGCTCCGGTCGGGGATCGGGAGCACGGTGCGGTCGGGCACGAACTTGCCCATCGCCTCGGCGAGGCCCTCCTTCAAGGCCTTCACGCCCGATTCCTCCGTCAGGACGACCGAGCGCACGAGCGCGCCGGGAAGCGCCTGCTCGACGCCGAGCCGCTGCGTGTCGTCGAACACGGCGATGATCCCGGCGGTGCCCGGCGGCAGGTTCTCGCCGATCTTGTCGTGGATGCCCGTCTCGACCCGGTGGTCGACGAACCTGCCGATCAGCCCGCCGGCGGCCGCGCCCGCGGCCGTGGCGGCGAGCAGCGGGGGCGCGGCGAGGCCGACGGCGAGGCCGACGCCGCCGCCCCAGGCCAGGCCCTTGCGGCCGTGGCTGTCCCCCGTCTGCTGGACGTTGACCGTGCCGTCCTCGGCGTGGGTGACGAGGATCACACCCTCGATCTCCAGCTGCTTGTCCTTGACGAGCGCGACGAGCGCCTCGAAGTCGTCGCTCGCGGACTCGAGATCCCGATACCCGCAGACGAGGACGTCCGTTGGTGTGTCCGCCATGCCCCAGCTCCTTTCGCGCGACCGTGCCGCGCCGGTTTCCGTCGTGATCGAACGACCATTCTCGATCACCCCGGCCGGTCGTGCGTCACCACCCCGTCGGGACGAGGCCGGCTCGTCAGAGCAGGATCCGCGCCGCCGTCTCCGGCGGGCAGCCGAGGCGGCGGAGGCGGACGGCGGCGTGCAAGTCGACGTCCGGCCGGAGCGCCAGCTTGAGCGCGAGCCGGAGGTCGTAGCCGGCCGCGAGGAGGCTCGACCGGCGCCAGGAGAGGACCCGCTCCTCTTCCGTCTCGAGGGCGCTCAGCTCTCCTGCGATCGTGTCGAGTGCCGCCATCCTGGTCCTCTATTCGACTGGACGGGGCCGGGCGGTTGTTCCTTCCCTCGGGCCGTTCGCAGCGCCTCGGTCGGCCGCGGTCAGGGGCGCGCACGGCGCGAGCGGGATCCGGCCCAGGACGACGGAGAGCGGCGGGAACGTGCGCGGGAGGCTCGTGGAGGCGTCCTCTCGCCCGGCGAGACGGATGGAAGCGAGCCCGTCAGGGCGCCTGGGAGCGATCCGAGAGGTCTCTAGGAGTCCGGGTCGAGGAGCGCGCGGGCACGGGCGCGCGAGACGTTGTAGGAGCTCCACGGCTCGTCGTCGGGGAGCTCCGCCGCCAGGTCGCCCCGCACCCCCAGCGAGTCGGGGAGCTCGAGGAGCGCCGGCACGGCGTCGGCGCTCAGCTGCAGCAGGTAGCGGCTGTCGAGGCGGCCGGTCTCGCGCCAGCGCTCGACGTTGCGCTCGGCGATGAGGCGGTCGGGGCTGGCGAGGGAGAAGCCGAGCAGCGCCACCGCCGTGCCGGCGACTGCGAGCCGCGCGAGCCGCCGCCGCACCGCGCCGGCGAGCCCGGCGATGACGACGAGCGCGAAGAGGCCGCCCAGCCAGAGCGCGAAGGCCGTCGCAACGAGGCGAAGGCGCGTGAGGCCGAACGCCTCCTCGTAGAGGAGGAGGCGTTGCACCGCCGAGACGAGCACGACGACGGTCAGCGCGCAGAGGGCGCCGCAGAGCCCGCGCAGGAGCAGGTCGTGCCGTCGACCAGGCGTGTCGGCGACGAGCGTTGCGACACCGATCACGGCGAGCGTCAGCCCGGCGGCGGCCAGGAGCTGCCAGAAGCCCTGGCGTGCGTATTCCGCGTAGGTCAGCCCGGCGGTCTCGAGCACGCGGTCGTGGCCGCCGAAGAGGACGGCGAGCTGCACGACGACAAACGCCGAGAAGAGCGCGTTGAGCAGCCCGAGGGGCACCGCCCACTCCCAGACGGTCAGTCTGCGAGGGGGGCGGGGCAGCGGCCGGACGAACGGTCTGCGCGCGGCGAGCGCGAGGCCGAGGGCGGTGGCGAGCACGATCGCGAACGCCGCCGCCTGTCCGGGGAGGGGGTCCGGAGCGGGCAGGGGAAGGTCCCGCCCGAGCTGGGCGAAGGCCGCGTCCGCCTGCCAGAAGAGCGCCGCGAACGGCGTCACCACGAGCACGCCCAGGAGTCCGCCGCGCAGGGCGGGCGAAGCGCTGCGAGGTGCCGGCGGGACGAGCGCGGGCGTGTCGGCCAGGCGGACGAGGGGCGCCGCGAGCGCCGCGAGCTGCGGACCGGAGGCCGCGGCGACCGCGAGCAGGCACGCGGCGGCGAGGTCGAGCGCGACGACCCAGGCCGCGTCCAGGAGGACGGCAGGCAGGGTCAGCGCCAGCGCGAGGCCCCCGAAGAGCACAAGGTCGGCCGAGCGTCGTCCCGCAAAGGCCACGGCCAGCGCGGCCAGCGCGGCCACGATCACGACTCCCACCCCGAGGGGCTCACCGGGGAGGAGGGCGGCCGCCGCCAGCGCGGCAGCCAGGGCGGCGCCTCTCATCGCTCGAGCTCGACGACCACGCGGCAGCCGTGGGGCTGGGCCGCCTCGGCACGGATGCGGCCCCCGTGCAGGTCGACGATCCAGCGGGAGATCGAGAGCCCGAGCCCCGTGCCGCCGTCCTTCGACGAGCGGGCCTGGTCGGAGCGGTAGAAGCGCTCGAAGACCCGCTCCGCCTCGTCCTCCGGGATGCCGGGGCCCTCGTCGGAGACCTCGAGGCGCGCGAGGCCGTTCGCCGCGGTCGCCCGCACGAGCACCCGTCCACCCCGCGGCGAGTGCCTGACGGCGTTGGCGACGAGGTTGGCGAGCACCTGGTGCAGCCGCTGCTCGTCGGCGTGAAGCTCGAGCAAGGGGGGCTCGACGTCGCCTTCGACCCGGATGTCCCGGATCTCGGCGCGTGTCCGCCACTCGTCGACGACGTGCTCGACGAGCTCGGCCGCCCGGAAGCGCGTCCGCTCGAGCGGCACCGCCCCGGACTCGAGCCGTGACAGGTCGAGGAGCTGCTCGACGAGCGTGCCGAGCCGCTCGACCTGCCGCAACATCGACCGGAGCGCGGCGGCGTCCGCCTCCTCGACGCCGTCGACGAGGTTCTCGAGCTTCGCTCGGAGCGCCCCGATCGGAGTCCTGAGCTCGTGCGAGACGTTGGCCAGGAGGTCACGTCGCGCCCGGTCGACCTCGGCGAGCTCCGTCGCCATCGAGTTGAACGCTCGGGCGAGCTCGCCGACCTCGTCGCGCGAGGTCGCGGTCACGCGCGCGGAGTAATCGCCGCGGGCCATCGCCCGTGCGGCCGTGACCATCTCGCGCAGGGGAGAGGTCATCCCGTGGGCCAGCACCTGGACGAGTGCCAGCCCGAGGACGGCGGCGACGAGGCCGGTGAGCGCAGCCGGGAGGCCGGCCTGCTCGCCCAGCCAGACGCCCGTCACCGTCACCGCGACAGCGGCGACGATCAGCACGCCGAGCTTCAGCTTGATCGACCGGAGGAAGTCGAGCGGCCTCATGCCAGCGCCTCGACGTTCAGCGCGTACCCGACCCCGTGCACCGTGCGGATGACGTCGGGCCCGAGCTTCCGCCGGATCGCGCGGACGTGCGAGTCGACGGTGCGCTCGCCGGCCGGCACCTTGTGCCCCCAGACCTCCTCGAGGAGGCGCGCCCTGCCGAAGACGACGCGCGGCGCCCGGGCGAGCCGGTAGAGCAGGTCGAACTCCGTCGGCGTCAGCTGCGCGTCCCGTCCGTCCGTGGTCACGCTGCGCGTTGCCGGGTCGATCGTGAGCTGCCCGAGCCGGATCGGGTCCTCGCCGGGAGCCGGTGAGCGCTCGGCGCGGCGGAGCAGCGCGCGGACGCGCGCGACGAGCTCGCGCGGGCTGAAGGGCTTGGTGACGTAGTCGTCGGCGCCGACTCCGAGACCGACCTCGAGGTCGGTCTCGGAGTCGCGGGCCGTCAGCATCAGCACCGGGACCTCCCGCTCGCGCTGGACGCGGCGGCAGACCTCGAGCCCGTCGAGTCCCGGCAGCATCAGGTCGAGGACGACCAGGTCGGGCCGGAAGCGCCGGCAGAGCTCGACCCCGGCGGGCCCGTCCTCGGCGATCTCGACGGCGAACCCCTCGGCGCGAAGGCGCGCAGCCACCGAGGTCGCGATCGCCAGCTCGTCCTCGATCACGGCGATCCGGCGTTCCTGCATGCCTCTCAGCGTAGGCGACGGGCGTGGAGGACATTTCGGAGATCGGTGGAGATTTCGTGCAGGTCGGCCTGAGGATTCCTTGCGGGTGCGGCCGCCGTCGGCTACCCTCCGACCGGCCCCGACCGGAGGCCGCGCCCACATGATGACCAGCAACACGACCGTCACCCCGCTCCAGCAGGCCCCCACCGGGAGGGCTGCGCGCTAGGACTGCCCGTGCGCGCGATCCCACCTGTTGAGGGCGACCCGAGAGGGTCGCCTTTTTCGTCCCCGGCTCCGTGCCGGCTAGAAGGCAGCACGTTGACCACCGACCGCACAACCGAGCTCGACCTCACGACGCCATCGGCCGCCTGGCCGCGCGTGAGCATCGCGGACGACCTCGACGTCGACCTCGTCCCCTACCTGGAGTTCTGCGGGCGGGTCCTCGGCGCAGGGATCGCGCACGTGTGCCAGCGGCGGTGGGCGACGACGGCGGAGACGCTCGACGCCGTGCTTCCGCACGCGCTCAGCACCTCGCGCTGGCACCGCTACGAGACGGCACTGCTCGATCTCGGAGGGCTCTTCGGAAGCGACTGCCTCGTCTACGTCTGGCTCGGGAGGGGCGACCTCAGCATGCGCGTCGCCGCCCGCGACCTGCCCGCGCTCGCGGAGGCGGAGGCCTGGCTCCGCGGGGAGCTCCCCGAACGGGCGCCGACGGCCGAGCAGTCCGTGCCGGTGACGTTCTGGTCGGTCAGCGGCCGGGGCGGCCACGCCTGGGCGCGGAGCGTCGACGTCCCGACCTGGAGCGCCATCGAGCGGAACTACCCGCGGGCCGTCCGCTCCGAGCTCCACCGGCTCGCGGTGGGCTTCCGGCCGGCCGCGGGCGGCAAGCTCGTGCTCTGGCACGGCGAGCCGGGAACGGGCAAGACGTACGCGTTGCGCGCGCTCGCCTGGGAATGGCGGAGCTGGTGCGAGGTCCACTACGTCACGGACCCGGAGATCTTCTTCGGCAGCCGTGTCGACTACCTGATGGACGTCGTTCTCCACGAGCCCGAGGACGAGGAACGGTGGCGCGTCCTCGTCCTCGAGGACACCGGCGAGCTCCTCGCCGCGGACGCGAAGGAGCGGACCGGCCAGGGGCTCTCGCGGCTCCTGAACGTCGTGGACGGCATCTTCGGGCAGGGCCTGCGCCTGCTCATCCTGGTGACCACGAACGAGGACCTGAAGCGGCTTCACCCGGCAGTCGGGCGGCCGGGGCGCTGCGCCGCCAAGGTCGAGTTCGCCGCCTTCCCGGGCGAGGAGGCCGCTTGCTGGCTCGCGGAGCGAGGCGCACCCGCGGAGGCATCCGGCGGGACGCTGGCCGAGCTCTACGCGCGGGCCGAGGGCCGGGCCACCCCGGCGCCCAGGCGCGTCGGGTTCGGGGCCTAGGGCCGGCGAACGGGGGACGGAGGGCGGCTACACGTCCCGGAGCGCGCCGACCGCGAGCGCGACGCCTGCGGCGATCTCGAGCCCGCCGAGGAGCCGGCCGCCGGCGACGAGGAGCGAGTCGGCCCGCGCGCCGCGGGGCGCCCAGGTCAGCGCGAGGACGGCGGCCAGGGCGATCGCGAAGGCGCCGAGCGCCTGAGGCTCGACGCCGTCGCCGCCGGCGGCGAGCGCGAGCACGACGACCCCGGGGGAGAGGAGGAGCGGGAAGGCGACCGGCACGAGCGCCGCTCCGAGACCCCCGAGCTCCGGCTCCGCGGCCGGGTGGGCCAGGAGGAGCGCGCGGGCCCCCTCGAGCGCGAGGACGACGGCGGCGGCCAGCCGGAAGCTCTCCGGGCTGACGTCCAGCGCGTCGAGGAGCGTGCCCCCGACGGCGGCGATGGCGGCGACGGAGGCGAGGGCGAGCACGCCGCCGAGCGCGACGGCCTTCCGGCGCGTGGGGAGTACGAGGCGCAGCCGGCAGGGGTTGACTGCGGCGACGAAGGCGAAAACGAGGAAGGCGAAGCTCACCGTGCGTGATCCTTCTCCTCCAGGAGCGGCAGCGTGGCCAGGAGGCCGGAGAGCGGGTGCTGCTGGTGGTCCATCTGCGTGTAGCCGCCCTCCGTGAACCAGGCGCCCCTGACCAGGAGCGGCGCCCGCGCCTCCTCGGCCTCCGCTGCGCCGACCTGCCGCTCGACCGTCCGCCCGGACGTGCAGCGCAGGCGCGTCTCCAGGTCGTCCCTCAGGTCGGCCAGCCTCGGCTCCTCCAGGCTGAGCCGCCAGAGCTGCGCGAGCCCCTCCGTGATGGTGCCGAGGCCGGAGCCGTTGGCCGGCTCGCCCCGCATCACGCGGCGGAGGCCGCCGACGTCGCTCTGCGCCTCGAGGCGCGAGTTGAGGCCGAAGGTGCCTGCGAGGCGGCGCGCGTACGCGATCTCGGGCTCGCCCAGGCCCGAGGGGCCGAGCTCGGCGAGGCCGTAGGCGGCCCAGTGGTCCGGGAAGGTGAGGAAGTAGTCCTCGACGTCGTCGCGGCGGGTGGCGACGTAGCGCGCGAGCCGGCGGGCGCGGTCGCCCCACTGCTCTCCGGGGAAGAGCCTGTCCATGAGCGCGAACACCCACAGCGCCTGGCCCGTGCCGAACTTCGACCACTCGCGGGGCACGGGCTCACCGGTCTCGAGGCTCCAGGTTCCGAGCACGCTCCCGTCGGGCTGCTGCATGGCGGCGAGGAAGCGCGCGAGGCCCTGGAGCAGCTCGTCCTCGCCGTCGTCTCCGGTGGCGATCCGGCGTTGGGCGAGGGCGGCCGCAAGCAGCGCGCTCGCCCCGAGGCGCGCATCACGGTCGGGTTCGGCGAAGGCGATCCAGCCCTCGCGGTGGAGGAGGTTGCCGCGGACGAGGGAGAGGCCGTGATCCGCCGCCGTCAGTGCCCGGGCGTCGCCGGTCTCGCCCGCCAGCTGGTAGAGGCTCATCATCACGCCCGCGTGGCGGGTGATGTTGTAGTCGCCGGAGACGAGGTCGGTCTCCCGGTCGTAGCCGTAGGTGTACCGACCGCCCGGCCGCACGCCGCGCTCGAGCCACCCCGCCGCCTCGGCGATCGAGGCGCGCGCCTGCTCCGGCGTCAGCGGCGGGCAGACCTCGGCCGGGACGACGGCAACGCGGAGCACGAGGGCGCCGAGCGCGAAGACGGCCGCGTAGGCGAGCAGGCGTCGCACGGCCCGGAGGCTACGCGACCGCCACGAGCGCCGGAACGGGTCTAGACTCGCCGGGCCCGCTCGTTTCCTCCCGAGGAGGTGCCCGGTGGCGAGACCCCGTAAGACGACACGGCGGCGGAAGGCGACCCGTAAGCGGCAGCCGAAGCGGATCCTCAACGTCGAGCCGTCGCCCAAGACCGACGAGGACTGGAGCTACGAGACGGCCGAGGGCGCCGACCTGGTCGCGTCGGCCCCGCGCGTCCCTGCCGCGAAGGACCTGCGCTCCTCCTGGTGGCGGGTGGCCGACCAGGGCTCGACCGGTTCGTGCGTGGGCTGGGCGTGCGCCGACTCCGTCCTGCGCTGGCACTTCGTCAAGGCCGGCAAGATCGCGCAGGCGGACAAGCTCTCCCCGCGGTTCGCCTGGATGGCGTCCAAGGAGACGGACCCGTTCATCACCCGGCCGACGACCTTCATCGAGGCCGAGGGGACGAGCCTCAAGGCCGCGCTCGACATCGCCAGGAAGTTCGGGGCCGTCCGCGACTCCGTGCTCCCGTTCGGCTCCGGCAAGCTCTACCAGGGCCAGGCGTCGACCTTCTACGCGATCGCCGCGCAGCTGAAGATCCTCGCGTACTTCAACCTCGGGCGGAGCCACACGATCTGGCGCATCTGGCTCGCCACGAAGGGCCCGATCCTGACGCGGCTGAACGTCGACGCCACCTGGTACGACGCCGGCGAGACGGGCGGGAACCTGGACGCGTACCAGCCCGCCACCACGCGCGGAGGCCACGCGGTCGCCCTCGTCGGCTACCGCCCCGGGCGCTTCATCGTCCGCAACAGCTGGGGCACGGGCTGGGGCGACGGCGGCTTTGCCTACGCCTCGGCGGCGTACGCCGAGCAGGCCTTCACCGAGGCGTACGGCGTCCAGATCTAGCCCTGGGCTCGCCGAGCCGTGCAGGAGCGGCTGAGCTGAGGTGAGCCCCATCCCCGGCAGGTTCGCGGCGCTCGACGAGGCGGTCGCCCGGCACGTTCACGACGGCGACACCCTCGCCCTCGAGGGCTTCACGCACCTGATCCCGTTCGCGGCCGCACACGAGATCGTGCGTCAGCGCCGGCGCGAGCTGGCGCTCGTGCGCATGACACCGGACGTCGTCTACGACCAGCTGATCGGCATGGGTTGCGCGCGGAGCCTCACCTTCTCCTACGGCGGCAACCCCGGAGTCGGCTCGCTCCACCGCTTCCGGGACGCGGTCGAGCACGGCTGGCCGCGGTCGCTCGAGGTCGTCGAGCACTCCCACGCGGGGCTCGCAGCCGCCTACGCCGCCGGGGCGGCAGGCCTCCCCTTCGGCGTCCTGCGCGGGTACGAGGGCACCGACCTCGCGGCCGAGAACGACTCGGTCGGCTTCGTCGAGAGCCCCTTCACCGGCGAGCGTGTCAGCGCCGTCCGCGCGGTCAACCCGGACGTCGCGGTCGTCCACGCCCAGCAGGCCGATCGTGAGGGCAACGTCATGCTCTGGGGCCTGGTCGGCGTCCAGAAGGAGGCGGTGCTCGCCGCGAAGCGGGCGGTCGTCACCGTCGAGGAGGTCGTGGATGCGTTCGAGCCGCGCCCGCACGCGGTCGTCCTCCCCGCCTGGGTGCTCGACGCCGTCGTCGTCGCCCCGGCGGGCGCCTGGCCCTCCTACGCGGCCGGGTACTCGACCCGGGACAACCGCTTCTACGCCGCCTGGGACGAGGTCTCCCGAGACCGCGGCCGCTTCGCGGAGTGGATGCGCGAGCACGTGCTGGACGCGGAATGAGCGCCACGGTCGCCACGCCCGAGGAGGTCATGACGATCATGGCCGCTCGCGAGCTCTCCGATGGGCAGGTCGTCCTCGTCGGGGTCGGGCCGCCGAACGCGGCGGCGAACCTGGCGCGCCGGCTCCACGCCCCCGGCTGCGTCCTGGTGTACGAGTCGGGAGCGATCGGGGCCCGACCCGTTCGCCTGCCGCTCTCGATCGGCGACGACGACCTCGCCGCGACCGCGGAGGAGCTCGTCTCCGTGCCCGAGATGTTCAGCTACTGGATCGGCGCGGGGCGGATCGACGTCGGCTTCCTCGGCGCGGCGCAGATCGACCGGCACGGGAATATCAACACGACCGTGATCGGCCCGTACGACCGCCCGAAGGTTCGCCTTCCGGGCGCGGGCGGCGCGCCCGAGATCGCGGCGGCGGCGAAGCGGGTCATCGTCATGCTCGGACACTCGCCGCGTGCCTTCGTCGAGCGACTCGACTTCGTCACCTCGCTCGGGCGGGGCGGCGACGCCTTCACGGTCATCACCGACCTGGGCGTGCTCCGGCCCGGCTCGGACGGCGAGCTGGAGCTGACGGCGCTCCATCCGGGCGTCGAGGTCGAGGAGGTGCGGGCGGCGACGGGCTGGCCGCTCCGAGTCCACGACGAGCTCGCCGTGACCCGGCCGCCCACCGAGCGGGAGCTCGACGAGCTGCGGACGCTGCGGTCGCGGGAGAAGTAGCCCGGAGCCCTAGTTCTCGACCTGGCTGGAGTCCGGCCCGGGCGGGGGCCGGAGAGCCTCCGTGAGGTCGCGCTGCTCGCCGACGCCTGCGGGGCGCGCGGCGGCCGGCTCGGCGGCGGGGAGCTCGAAGGAAAAGGTCGAGCCGACGCCCTCCTGGGACTCGACCCAGATGCGGCCGTCCATGCGCTCGAGCAGTTCGCTGCAGATGTAGAGGCCGAGACCCGTTCCACCGATCCCGCGCGTCATCTCGGGGTCGAGGCGGTAGAACTTCTCGAAGATCCGGGTCTGCTCGTCGGCGGGGATGCCGAGGCCCTCGTCGCGGACGTAGAAGCAGACGGTGGTGTCCGTGGCCTGGACGCCGACCTGGACGAGACCGCCGTCGGGCGAGTACTTGATCGCGTTCTCGACGAGGTTGACGAGCACCTGCCGGACGCGGTCGCGGTCGGCCGCGACGTGCGGCGTCCCATCGGCGAGCAGCGTCTCGAGGCGGATGCCGGGCGGGCCGTGCTCCCGCGCCGACTCGACCACGCGCTGGACGAGGTCGCCGCCGTCGAAGGGCTCCTCGACGAGGTCGAGCCGGCCCGCGTCGAGCTGGTTGGCGAGGAGGATCTCGTTGACGATCCGGTTCAGCCGCTCGGACTCGTCCACGATCAGCGAGACGAAGCGGTTGCGGCCCGCCTCGTCGAGGGCGAAGTCGTGGCGGCGGAGCGTCTGGGCGGCGCCGTAGACGGCGGCCAGCGGCGTGCGCAGCTCGTGGGAGGCGGTGGCGACGAAGTCGGCCTTCAGCTCTTCCAGGCGGCGGGCGTCGGTGACGTCCCGGAAGGCGTAGACGATGCCGCCGAAGAAGTCGACGCCGGAGATCGAGATCCAGCGCTCGCCGCGGGTCGTCTCGAGCGGGAAAGTCTCGGGCTGCCCGGGCTCCGTGAAGGTGCCGACCGGGATGCGGCCGGCGAGCCCCTTCCAGCCCGCGATCGCGTCACCGGCCGCCCGGCCGAGCACCTCGTCGAGGGCGAGGCCCGTGATCGCCTCGGCGGCGGGGTTCCAGAGCCGGATCGTGCCGGCCTGGTCGACGAGCACGACGCCGTCGGCGACGTAGGTGAGGACGCGGGCCGCGTCGGCCGACTCCTCCACCTCGCGTGTCAGGCGGGCGTTGTCGATCGCGAGTGCCATCATCGCGGCCAGGTCCTGAGCGGCCGCCAGGTCGTCGGCGCCGTACCCGCGGCCCGGCGCCCGCGCGAGCATCGTCAGGGCGCCCAGCGTCCGGTCCCGCGTGCGGAGCGGGATGCACATCCGCGTGGCGGTCAGGTCCGGCCTGCCCTTGCTGGCGATCTCGAGGAGCTCGGGCTCCGGCTCGGGGCTGGGCTCGGGCCCCGGCGGCGCGTCTGCGCCCGAGTGCGCGGCCGCGAGGCGCGTGGCGGTGCCGTCGTCGTCGATCAGGTCGACCAGGCACCAGTCGGCGAGGTCGCGCGCAGCGAGCTCGGCGACCCGGCGGAGCGTTGCCTGGTAGTTCGGCGAGGAGGAGAGGATCTGGCCTGCGCGTGCGAGCACGTCGAGCTTGCCCTGGCGGTCGAGGGCCTCTGCGGCGGCGGCTCGCTCGGCGGCGAGCAGGCGCTCCCGCTCCTCGCCGGCCTGGCGGCGCTCGCTCACGTCGAGCAGGTAGCCCTGGACGTAGAGGGGCCGGCCGTCCTCGTCGCGCACGGTCACCGCCCGGTCGTGAACCCAGACGATCCTGCCGTCGCGGGCGAGCATGCGGTACTCGCAGCGGAGCGGCCTCGCGCCCGTCGCCGCGGCGGCGATCTCGGCGGAGACGCGTTCACGGTCGTCGGTGTGAACCAGCTGGAAGAAGAGGTTGGGCTTGGCGAGCCACTCCTCGGCCGCGTAGCCGAGCACGGCGCCGACCTGCGGGCTGACGTAGAGCGGTGTCCCGCGCTCGCCGAGCGGGTGGACATAGGTGACCGTCGGCAGATGCTCGGTGAGCGCCCGGTACTTCGTCTCCGTCTCGCGTTCGCGGGCCTCAGCGCGCCGGGCCTCGCCGACGTCGCGCGTGACGACGATCGCCCCCGTAGGCTCCCCCGACGCGTCCGGGATGGGGGCGACGGTCACGGAGACCGACAGCTCGCGCCCGTCCTTGTGCCGGTGCGTCGCGCTCGCGATGTCGAGGCGCTCGCCGAGCCGGGCGGCGGCGGCCGGCCGGAAAGCGTCGTCCTCGCTCTCCTCCGGGGCGAGCAGCGAGATGGGCTCGCCGACCGCCTCCCCGGCCTCGTAGCCGTAGATGCCCTCGGCGCCGGCGCTCCAGCTGACGATCGCTCCCTCGAGGTCGATGCCGACGATCGCCTCGGCCGCCGAGTCCCTCACGGCTGCCAGCTCGCCCGAGACGAGGGTGCGCTGTCGCGACGTGCGGTGGCGGCTCGTCGCGAGCCAGCCGGCGAGCGCGCCGACCGCCAGCCACGCGGCGAGGGCGGGCAGCGACTCCAGCGCCTGGTCGGCGACGAAGAAGAAATAGAGCGTCCAGCCCGCGCCCGCGACGACGAGCCCGGCCCAGATGCCTCCGGCTGCGCCCGCGAGCGCGGCGATCAGGAGCCCGGCCGCGACGGCGACGCCCGGATACCGGTCGTGCCAGTTCCCGACCAGCGTGACGAGGCCCTCGAGCAGAATGCCGAGCACGATGGCGGCGAGGCGCCGTACGCGCGCCGAAGGGCGGACGGCGGCCCCCTTCAGGACGGCCATGTCGAACACGCCTCGGGGATTCGGCCTGGCAGGCCCTGTCTCCTTCTCGACCGGGAACCGGGGTTCGCGGCCAGAATGGTACCCCGTGAGGCGCCTGCACCTTCTCCGTCACGCGAAGTCGAGCTGGGACGACCCCGGCCTGGCCGACCGCGAGCGGCCGCTCTCGGCCCGCGGGCGTAAGGCGGTCGTGCGGATCGCCGAGCACGTCTCCGTCGCCGGGATCGCCCCCGATGTCGTGCTCTGCTCGACCGCCGAGCGAACGCGGCAGACGCTGGCGGGGATCGTGCCCGTCTTGCCCGCCGGTGTCGAGATCCGGCTCGAGGACGGGCTCTACGGCGCCGGCGCCGGCGACGTTCTCGCGCGCGTGCGCGAGCTCGGCGACGCGGTCGGCGCCGCGCTCGTGATCGGGCACAACCCGACGCTCCACGAGCTGGCGCTCTCGCTCACGGACCGCCGCGACGCGCTCGAGCGCTTCCCGACGGGTGCGCTCGCCACGCTCGCCTTCACGGCGCCGTGGGCCGGCCTGGTCGAGGGCGGCGCGGAGCTCGAGGACTTCTGGTCCCGCGGCCTCCGCGAGCGCCGGGCTGACGAGGCCGATCAGCCCGGGCACCGTCATCACCGTGCTCATGGCGAGGACCGCGGCGGACAGCCCTGGCCCGGCGAGCAGAAGGCCGGCGCCCAGTCCGCCGAGCGGAGGCGTCGCCTGCATCAGGGTGCGCAGGAGGCCGAACGCTCGGCCACGGAGGTTCTCGGGGATCAGCCGCATGCGCAGGGTCTGCGCCCAGATTGTCAGCGGGGAGACGAGGAGGCCGGCCAGGAGCAGCGTGGCGATCGCCCCGGGTAGCCCGGGCTTCAGGGCGAGTACCAGGAACGATGCGCCCGCGAGCGCCTGCACCGCGGCGATCGAGCGTCCGAGGGGCCGATGCCAGTCGACGGCCCCGACGGCGAGGGAGCCTGCGAGCACGGCGAGGGAGAAGGCGCTCAGCAGGAGCCCGAACGAGGCGGCTCCACCGGTGAGGACCGAGCTCGCGTACACGGGGAGCAGCACGAGCAGCATGCCCTCGCCGACGTTGAAGGCCATGAACATCAGCGTGGTTGCCAGCAGCGGTGGCGATCGGCGGAGGACGCGCAGCGCCGGCCGGAGGCCTTGCTCCTCGCGACCGGGTCCCGCCGGCGCGCGCGGGAGCCGGCCGCGGAGGGTCAGCAGGCAGCCGAGAAACAGTGCGTAGGTGAGTGCGTCCAGGCCGAGGACGAGCTCCGCGGAGATGACTGCGATCAGCGCGCCGGCGGCGGCCGGCCCGGCGACGTCCGCGATCCCGAAGCTCACCGATTCCATCGCGTTCGCCGTGTTCAGCTCGGTGCGGGGCACGAGCGCGGGGATCAATGACGGGATGCCCGCCCAGTTCGCGATCTTGAGGAAGCCGTAGAGCCCCGCGACGGCGAACAGGAGCCAGGTAGGGGGCGTGCCTGCGAGGAGAGCCCAGGCGGGAACGGCTGCGACGGCGCCGGCGAGGGTGAGATTCACCGCGACCAGCACCGAGCGGCGGTCGAAGCGGTCGAGCAAGAGCCCGCTCGCGAGCCCGCCGACGAGCACCGGCGCGGTACCCGCCACGACCAGGGCCGACACCAGGTGGACGCCGCCGCGCTCGAGGGCGAGCCACACGAGCGCGACCCAGGTCATCGAGTCTCCGACCGCAGACGCCGTCGATCCGGCCCAGAGTGTCGCAAACGGCCGATTCCGGAGCAGGCTCAGGTAGCGCCGCACGTCAGGATGCCGCGTGCCAGAGGTGCAGCGCCGCATAGCCGCGCCACGGCCGCCACCGATCCGCGCGGCGCTCGAGGTCGCAGACGCCGAGCCTGTCGGCCGTCCGTCGCAGCACGAGGTCCCCGGCCGGGAAGGCGTCGGGATCCCGCAGGGCGCGCATCGCCACGTAGGCCGCCGTCCACCTGCCGATCCCCGGGATGCGCGCGAGCGTCCGCAGCGACTCGGAGGGATCGGCGCTGCCGGAGAGGTCGAGCTCCCCCGAGGCAACGAGCTCGGCGAGGCGGCGAATCGCTTGCGCCCGGACAGACGGCACGCCGAGGTCGTGGTCGGCCGCGCCGGCGAGCCGCTCCGGGGCGGGGAAGAGGTGCGTGACCCCCTCGGCGGGGCGCTCGAGGGGCTCTCCGAGCCGCGTGACGATGGCCCCCAGGGTCGTGCGTGCGGCGGCGAGCGAGACCTGCTGGCCGACGACGGCGCGGACGGCGAGTTCGAAGCCGTCGAAGCATCCGGGCAAGCGGAGCCCCGGAGTCCGCTTCACCAGGTGCCTGAGCACCGGATCCGCGCCCAGCGCGTCGTCGATCGCCGCCGTGTCGGCGTCGAGGTCGAGGAGCCGGCGGGCGCCCTGGACGATCCCCGCGAGGAGCGGCACGTCTTCGAGCGCGCCAACGTCGAGGGAGACGCGCCCGTTCTCGAGCCGCCGCTCGAGCCGCACGATCCTGCCGGCCCCGTCGGTCACGCGGAGCGCACGCGTGCAGCCGTGTTCGTCGACCCGCTCGACGCCCGGGACCGCTCGGCGCCGGAGGAACTCGATGAGCGCCGCCCAGGCGAGCGGAGGTCGGAACGCGAGGCCGACCGAGAGCCCGCCGCCGGCTCGCGGTCGCCGCTTCCGGATCTCCGTCGGCGTCTGGCCGTAGAGGCGCCGGAGCGTGTCGTGGTAGGCGCGCACCGATCCGAATCCGGCGGCGAAGGCGACCTGGGTGCTCGTCGCGTCGGTCTGCTCGAGAAGCTGCTTGGCGAGGCCGGCCCGCCGGGAGCGCGCAACAGCGAGCGGGCCGCTCCCCAGCTCGCGCACGAACAGGCGTTGAAGCTGTCGGCGGCCGATGGCGAGGCGGTGCGCGAGCCCGTCCACTCCCTCCGCATCGACCACGCCCTCCGCGATCAGCCTGAGGGCCCGGCCGACGAGATCGGCTCTCACGTCCCAGTCGGGAGAGTCGGGGCTCGCCTCAGGGCGGCAGCGGCGGCACGCGCGGAACCCCTGCTCCTCCGCGGCGGCCGCGGCACGGAAGAAGCGGACGACCTCGCGCCTCGGCATCGGCACCGGGCAGATCGGCCGGCAGTAGATCCCGGTCGACGTGACGGCGACGAAGAGCCGCCCGTCGAGTCTGGGGTCGCCCGTCGCGGCGGCCCGGTAGGTCGCTTCGAAGGTGTCCACCCCGCCCAGCTATAGCGGGCCGGTAGGCGGTCCGCTGGCAGGTTTCGGACTTCGCGCGCCGTCGGGTCAACGCCGTCAGCCGGTGAGGACGGCCTCGAGCGCGTCCTCGCAGGCCGCCGTGCGCTCGGGGCCGCCGAGCCGGCAGGTGACGTAGCCGTAGCCGACCGCGAGGCCCGGGCGGCGGAGGCCATAGCCGGAGAAGCCGCCGATGCCGCCCAGCCCGAAGCTGCCGTCGTCTCCGTCGACGCGGAAGCCGAGGCTCCAGGCGGCGTCCTCCTCGAGCAGCTCGTCGCGGCCGACGGCCTGCGGGCGCAGGGCCGCCTCGACGGACGCGGGGCTGAGCAGGCGGACGCCGCCGAGCTCGCCCCCGCCGGCCAGGCCGCCGTAGAAGCGGGCGATCGCCCGCGCGCTCCCGTGGCCGTTCACGGCCGGGATCTCGGCGGCCCGGTAGGCGGCGGAGTTGACGACGTCGAGGTCGAGCATCCCGGGCGGATTGTCGAGCGAGGCCTCCACCCAGCGGCGCGGATCGTCCCGGATCGCCCGCCGCCAGGCCCCGCGCGGGTCGACGAGCCGGGCGGCGCGCGCCTGCTCGCCGGGGGCGAGGCCGACGTGGAAGTCGAGGCCCCACGGGCCCGCGAGCTCGTCGGCGAGGAACCGGCCGAGGCTGCGGCCGTCGACGCGGCGGACGACCTCGCCGACCTGGTGGCCGTAGAGCCCCGCCACCTCGCCGTGCCTCGTCCCGGGCTCCCAGAGCGGCGGTTCCGCGGCGAGCAGGCCGGTGAGGCGGTCCCAGTCGAGGAGCGCCGCGCGCTGCTGGGGCTCGCGGAGCGCGAGGATCCCGCTCTGGTGCGCCAGCAGGTGGCGGACGAGCGTCCGCTCCTTTCCCGCCTGGCCGTACTCCGGCCAGTGGGCGGTGACGCGCGAGCCGAGGTCGAGCTGCCCGCGCTCGGCGAGCAGGAGCGCGCAGGTCGCGACCAGCGGCTTCGACACCGAGTAGGCGTGCGCGATCGTGTCCTCGGCCCACGGCCGACGCTCGACCGGGTCCGCGAGCCCGCCCCAGAGGTCGACGACGGTCGCGCCGTTCACGATCACGGCGACCGCAGCGCCGAGCTCGCCCCGCTCGTCGAACCCGCGGGTGAACGCCTCGGCCACCGCGGCGAAGGCCGGGTCGCAGGCTCCTTGCGGCTCGATACGCACCGCCAGAGCATGCCCGTAGGCGCGCGGGTCATGCTATCGTCGTCAGCGCTAACCAGAGCGAGTCCGGTTCGCGTCAAGGCGCCTTCCTAACCCGTTCGTGAGTGGTGAGGGAGGTGTTTTTTATGGCCAGCGGAACCGTGAAGTGGTTCAACGACAGCAAGGGGTACGGGTTCATCACCCCTGACGAGGGCACGAAGGATCTTTTCGTGCACCATTCGAATATCGCCGGCGAGGGTTTCAAGACCCTGTCCGAGGGCGCGCGCGTCGAGTACGAGCCGCGCGAGGGGAGAAGGGGCCCGAGGCGACCGAACGTCGCCCCGGCCGCCTGAAGCGAGGCATGCGGCCTCTCCGCGGCGGTCCGCGGGCCTCCGCGCCCACCATCGCGAGGAAGGGAGGAGCTATCGCCGGGCAAGGAAGAGAAGATCGAGATGGAGGGCGAGGTCGTCGAGGCCCTCCGCAACCGGATGTTCCGCATCCAGCTCGACAACGGGCACGAGACGCTCGGGTACACGGCCGGGAAGATGCGCCGCTACCGGATCAGGATCTTCCTCGGCGACCGCGTGAAGGTCGAGCTGTCCCCCTACGACCTGACGCGAGGCCGGATCGTCTATCGGTACCGGTAGTCCGCCGGAGCCATCGGCGCCCAAGCCCCGCCTCCGCGGGGCGGTCCACCTGTACGCGTTCGTCGTCTTCGCGGCGCTCGGAGCCGGGCTCGTCGCTCTCGCACCGGGCGGCCGCGAGCGGCTGGCGGTGACGGCTTTCGGCGGCTGCCTGATTCTCACCTTCGGCGTCAGCGCCCTCTACCACCGGGTCGACTGGCGCCCGGCGGCCCGGCGGGTGATGCGGCGCCTCGATCACGCCTCGATCTACCTGCTGATCGCGGGGACCTACACCCCGTACGGCCTGCTCGTCCTCAGCGGCGCCTGGCAGTTCTCCATCCTCGGGGTCGTCTGGATCGGGGCCGCTCTCGCCATCGTCCAGCGGCTCGTCTGGCTCGACGCGCCCCGCTGGGTGCCGGTGGCCGCGGGGATGCTGCTCGGCTGGGTCGGGATCGTCGCGCTGCCGCAGATCATCGAGGCCTCCGGGGTATCCGGGACGGTGCTCGTGGCAGCCGGAGGCGTCTTCTACACGCTCGGCGCCGTCGTGTACGCGGTCAAGCGGCCGGACCTCGTGCCGTCCGTCTTCGGCTTCCACGAGCTCTTCCACGTGCTCACGGTGCTGGCCGCGTCCTGCCAGTTCGCCGCGGTCGCGCTGCTCGTCGCCGACAGGGCCTAGCCCGCGGCCCTCGATCCGCCGCAGGGCCCGAGCCCGCGCCCGTAGGCTGCGTGGATCGCACCCGCGCCCGCCGTCGTGAGCAAGCCGTCGCTTCCCCTCGAGATCGCGCTGGCCGTATCGATCGCCGTCGCCTTCGCCGACTCCTCGATCGTCGTCCTGGCCCTGCCCGAGCTCTTCGTCCAGTTCCAGACGACGATTCCGCGGATCCACTGCGATCGTCACCGCGTACAACCTCGCGGTGGTGGTCGGCGCCTTCGCCTTCCTGCCGTTCCTGAAGCGCGTCCGTCCCGCTTGGCTGGCGCTGGCGGGCCTGCTCGTCTTCCTCGGCGCGTCCGTCGTTTGCGCCGTCTCGAACAGTCTCGGGCTGCTCGTCGGCGGCCGGACCGTGCAGGGGCTGGCCGCGGCGTTCCTGCTCGCGGCCTCGCTGCCGCTCCTCGTCGTCCTGAGCGGGGGCCGCTCGCGGGCGATCGCCCTCTGGGTCGGAGCCGGGACGCTCGGGACGGCGCTCGGCCCCGCGCTCGGCGGCGTCCTCACCGACGCCTTCGACTGGCGCGCCATCTTCGTCGTGCAGGCTCCCCTGGCCGCGCTCGCGATCGTCGCCGTCCTCCACCCTGCCGCCCGGGGCCTGCCTCCGGCGACCGAGGAGGGCCGGGCGCCGCTCGGCTCCGCCCTCGCGCTCGTCTTCACCTACGCGGCGCTGGTCGGGGCGCTCTTCCTCGCCGTCCTCCTCGTCGTCACCGTCTGGGACTACGGCCCGCTCGCAGGAGCGGGAATCGTCAGCGCGCTCCCGATCGCGGCGCTCTGCGCGCGCCCGCTCTCGGCGCGGCTCTCCGGGCTCGCCGATGTCGTCGGCGGCTCGGCGCTCCTGGCGGCGGGCTTGGCCGCCCTCGCCCTCCTGCCGGCGAGCGACCCCGCCTACGCGGTCCCCGCCCTGGCGCTCGCCGGCGTCGGCCTCGGGCTCGCCCTGCCGCCGCTCACGCGCGCCTCGCTCGCGCGCGAGGGGGATCTGGGCCGGAGCAGCGCCACCTCGGTGGGCATGCGCCACGTGGGCCTCGTCGTCGGCCTCCTTGCCGTCGCACCGCTCCTCGCGCTCGAGCTCGACGACGCCGAGGAGACGGCGACGCTCAACGCCACCGCCGTCATCCTCGACGCGGACCTGCCGCTGACGACGAAGGTCCCGATCACGCTCGACCTCTACCGGGAGTTCCAGCGCGTGCCGGAGGGCGAGATCCCGAATCTCTCGACTCCGTTCGAGGAGCACGGGGGCTCCGGGGATGCGGACGTCGCGCGGGCGCGCGACTCGCTCCTCGAGTCGGTCCAGGCGGTGCTGACCCGCGCCTTCCGCTCCTCGTTCGTCGTCACCGCCCTCTTTGCCGTCCTCGCCGGCATCGCCGGCTTCGCGTTCGGGAGGAGGGCGGCGCGATGAGCCGACGTCGGCAGGGGATCCTTGCGCTCGGCGTGCTCGGCATCGCTGCCGCGGTGCTGATTGCGATCGAGCTCGTGAACGGAGCGCTCACGTACGGGGAGTCGACGGTCGCCGACCCCTGCGCGCAGCGCGAGCAGTTCGCCGGCGAGGGCTTCCAGGCGAGCCTGCAGCGGATCGTCCTCGACGGGCTCGACGGCGCCGCCTGCGAGCTCAACACGACTCGCGAGGAGCTCGTCCTCTCTGTCGACCCGGAGCTCGGCCGCGACGTCGACTGGGACCGCCAGACGCTCGAGCGGGCCGTCCGCTCCGGGCTCCTCGAGTCGATCGACGCCGCCGAGGAGCGCGGGGGCATCGGCGGCCTCGAGGCCCGGATCCTGAGGGAGCTGGTCGAGCGCGCCCCGCTCGACGTGCTGATCCAGGGCGGCTCGACGCTCGGCGACCTCTTCGGCAACCTCTTCGACCGGCGATAGCGGATGCGCCGGCCCGAGGCACCGGGCGCGGCGCGCGCGGCGCCGGGCCCCCGGATCCCCCCGGACTTCTCAGCTCACCAGGTGGTGGGCTTCCCCGCCGTGTAGAGCCAGACCTGGAAGAAGTCGGTCAGGTCCTGACCGGAGATCTCCTCGCTCAGGTCGATGAACTCCTCGGTGGTGGCGTTGCCGTAGCGGTGGTCGGCGACCCAGGTCCTCAGGATCTGGAAGAAGTCGTCGTCGCCGATCTTCTCCCGCAGCGCCTGCAGCGTCATGCCGCCGCGCCGGTAGACGGCGCTCGCGAACATCGTGTCGCGCTGGGGATCCGCCACGATCGTCTGCCAGAACGACGAGCCGGCGCCTCGGCTGTAGTCGCGCAGGAAGGACGCGTGCGCGGTCCGGGTGCCGAGATGGTCGAGCCAGAGGTACTCGGCGAAGGTCGCGAAGCCCTCGTTGAGCCAGATGTTCGGCCAGGTCGCCGGCGAGACGCTGTCGCCGAACCACTGGTGAGCCATCTCGTGCGCGATCGTGGTCGTGCTCCGGAAGCCGGAGTACACGGGCTTCGTCTGCGTCTCGAGCGAGAAGCCGAGCGACTGGCCGTTGTAGCGGGCGTCGTCGACGATCGCCCCGGTCTCCTCGAACGGGTACGGCCCGAACGTGTCGTTCCAGAGGTCCGTGACCTGGGCGGTCGTGTCGAAGTAGTAGTCGACGGCGGTCGGGTTCGCGGCGATGATGTTCGGGTCGACCGCCACGAACTCGAGGGATGCCGCCGGGCGTCGAGCCCGTCCTGATCACCCAGTGGCCCGTGTCGACGGTGGCCAGATACGTGGCCATCGGTTGATCCATGTCCCACCGGGACGTCGTGACGCCGTTGTGCGTGAACTGGGCGGTCAGGACGCCGTTGGCGACGGCGCTGATGCCCTCGGGCACCGTGATGTGGTACGTGAACGTCGCCTTGTCGGAGGGATGGTCGCTGCTCGGCAGCCAGGTCGAGACCGCGTTCGGCTCGGCCCCGATGAACTGCCCGTCGGGCGTGTGCAGGAAGCCGTACGGAGAACCGAACACGATCGGCGAGCCGACGATCGTCTCCGGTACGCCGCCGTAGTCGACGAAGACGTTGAAGACCGAGCCGCCCGTAATCGGCGCGTGGGGCGTGATCTGCAGCTCCTGCCCGTCGCGGGTCCATTCGGCCTGGAAGCCGTGGACGCGAACGCTGGTGACGTCGAGCTGCTGCAGGTCGAGGTCGAAGCGCGAGAGGGTCTGCGTCGCCCTCATCCTGATGCGCACCGCCCCGTCCAGCCGGTCGGTCGCCGGGTCGTAGCTCAGTGTGACGTCGTAGTTTTGGACGTCGTAGCCCCCGTTCCCCAGAAGCGGGAAGTACGGGTCGCCGACGCCGGGTGCCCCGGGCGCGGGCGGTCCGGGCGGAGCGCCGATCGCGGTCGGCACGACGGCGAGGCAGGCCGCCGCCATGACGGCCCATGTCAGGAAGCGTCGCAATCGCGACATAGAGGAACCCCCTCTTCGTTCCCGTTTTAAGGCCACATCCCCAAATGCGGCCCCCCTGTCGCCGGCGACCCTACTCCTCGTCGCTCCCGATGGCAAGGAAGCGAAGGCCGATGGGGCAACCTCGTCGACCTGCGCTGAGTGACGGTCGGGCCTCCCGGCGGCGTAGAGAGGCCGTGCGGGAACGTTCCGGCACCGTGCCCGGTCGGAGGAGCGTGCGGGTGTTCCTCGTCGGCCTCCTTGCCCTCCTGACCGCCGGCTGCGGCGCCGGCGGGCCGGGGACGGCAGGCGTGAGCACGGGCGCGGTCGACGAGACGCCGCCGCCGACGGTGCCCTCGCCCGATCCGAAGCAGCTCTACGAGGCGGACGTGACTGTGCTCGAGCACGGCAAGGGCATGCGCCCCCACCGGCACGGCCCCGAGCTCTGCCTGGGCGTCGTTCTGACGTCACTGCCCCCGCAGTGCGGCGGCGTCCCGATCGCGAACTGGGACTGGACGACGGTCGAGGGCGAGGAATCGCGAGGCGGGACGACGTGGGGCGACTACCACGTCGTCGGCACGTTCGACGGCGAGGTCTTCACGGTCACCGAGGTCGGCAGGTACGACCAGGAGGGTGCTGACTTCGGAGGCGATCGCGACTTCACCACGAGCTGTCCCGAGCCTGAGCGCGGCTGGGTTGCCCTCGATCCCGCCCGTACCTCCGAGGACGAATTCGCGGCCGGCGCGGCCGTCGCCGAGGCGCTGCCGAACTACGTCGCGCTCTGGATCGACTACGCCGAGGAGCCGCCCCCGGAAGGGCTCGAGGAGCGCGCCTCCTCGGGCGAGCCTGACCTCTGGATCATGAACGTCGTCGTGACCGAGGACGGCGCCGGCGCCGAGGCGGCGATCCGAGAGGAGTGGGGCGGACCGCTCTGCGTGACGGAGCGCCCGGGTCACACAAGGGCCGAGCTAGTCGCAATCCGGGAGGAGGCCGAGCGCTTCATCGCGGAGGAGCTCGGGCTCGAACTGACCTGGTCACGGGAAGGCGACCTCGGGCTGGCGGCGGAGCTCGGCGTCGTGATCGATCCGGGCGGCGCCGGCCAGGCCACGCTCGACGAGCGCTACGGGCCGGGGATGGTGCGCCTCTTTCCGGCGCTGCAACCGGTCGGGCGCTAATCCGGTACGGCAAGGGCGAGGGGCGGGTTTCCCCGCCCCTCGTGTTGGGTGCCTAGGTTGTCTTGCGGTCTACTGATCCGCCCAGTAGGCCCCGGCGCCGACCATCGGCCACTCGCGCTCCGGATCCGCCCGGTAGAGCGGGCTCATCGCGAAGCTCACGAGCCGCGCGGTGCCGGTCGTGTTCGTGCCGTGGGCGACGAACGGTGATCCGGGAGCCGACGTGGACTCGGGGTCGGGCCAGAGACCCGCGAGGAAGAAGTCCGTCAGCGGGTACCGGGCGTCCACCTGGTAGGAGGCGGGCACCGCCGTGAACCAGATCGGCGGATCGACGATCGCCGTGTCCTCGGACGGGTACGCGCCGGTGATCGGGCTGTCGGCGCCCTCGTTGAGCCAGCGGATGATGCCGCTGCGCCCTCTGCCGCTGAAGGATCCGACGCTGAGGCCCGTCACCTCGCCGGCGGCGGTGAGGAAGTTGGCGCCGCTCGAGCCGGCGCCCAGGTAGCCGCCGCCGGCGGCGAAGAACGCCGTCAAACGTTCCCGTGCGGTCGTGTTCGACGACGACGGCCAGTTGCCCGTGTTCCAGATCACGTCGTAGTCGACGAGCGGATCCGTCGGGGACGAGTTGATCGATCCCGTCGAGATCGTGTCCACGGGGAACCCGAGGTTCCGGAGCGACCAGACGTCCTGGTTCGCGGAGCCGGTGAGGGCCACGATCCGGGGAACGCGGTCGATCGGGTCGGTCGAGGACGGGAAGTCGTCGCTGATGATCCGGCGGAACGTGAGGCCGTTCTCGCGGCCCGCGCTCGCCAGCAGCACCTTGGTCGCCGGGTCGGCTCCGAAGAGCACGGTGCCCGCCGGCAGGGTGCCGCCGGTCTCGGCCGGGAACGCGTCGAGCGCCATCTCGGCGGTGAGTCCGCCGCCGATGAGCGAGTTCAGCGTCCGCACGGCCGTCGGCGAGTCGAGCTCGAGGGCGTAGGCCTCGGCAGAGCCGGGCTCGACGCCGCCGTCCGGCGTCTTCGTCTTCTTGATCCGGTTCGTGATCGGGGAGAACGAGGCTCCCTCCGGGACCTCGGCGATGTCGGCGCCCCACAGGAACCCGTGGCTCCAGGCAGCCGGAGGCGCGTAGAGGATGCTGATGCGGTCGGAGACGTCGACGCCGACGCTGAGCGCCGTGTCGGCGAGCCCGCGGTGTGCCTGATCCATCCAGACGACGTAGGACCCGCGCTCGTAGGTCTGGCCCTCGAACGCCGTGTCCTGCTTCAGCTCGTCGACCTTGATGCCGTTCCGGAGCAGCCAGTCCACGAGGCGGTTGGCCTCGGCGTCGGACCGCTGGCCCTCGCCGACCGGGATCACGTATGCGAGCGGGAACTCCTTCATCCAGTTGTTGTCGACGTCGAACGGCGGGTCGCAGCAGTCCACGCGAGGCTCGCCGTGGACGCCGCGGCGGTAGCGCTCCGTCTCGTCGTTGAGCATCTCGTTCCGGTGTTCGATCACGTACTCGAGCGACGAGGTCGCGACGATGTACTGGATCTGGAACGAGCCCAGACGGCCCAGGGTGTGGGTCGTCGAGCCGGGGAGCCCGCAGCGGTCGTCGGTGCGGTTGCACATCTCGACGGTGGAGCCGTCGAGGCCCACGTGCTGCGAGTACATCGGGGTGTAGAACGGGCCCCAGTCGTCCCAGCTCTCGGCGACGGCAGGACCGGGCTCGGTCCCGTCGTCGCAGGTGCCCCCGGTGCCGGGCGGGTCGGGATCGTCGCCGTTGGCGCACCAGTCGTTGATCGGACGCGTGATGTTGAAGCCGGACGCGGCCATGGCGGCCTGGTTGAAGTCGATCCGGCTCTGGTTCCACTTGAGCCAGAGGTCGTACTCGATGCTCGGGTTGTGCGGCTTCGTCGTCGCCTCGATCAGCGTCGGGGTGACGTAGCCGTGCTGGTCGAGCACCTCGACCGGCAGCCACTTCTGGATCTGCGCGACGGCGGCCTGAACCTCGGGCTGCGACTGCGTCATGAAGTCGCGGTTGAGGTCGAAGCCGTTGCCGTTCGCCCGCTGGCCGGCGACGCGGCCGTCCGGGTTCTGGATGACGTTGAAGACGAGGATGACGTGGTTGAGGATGTCGTCGAACTCCGGGTCCGCGCCGTACGGGGTCGTGGCGAGGTCCTCGATGAGCTGCATGTTCGCCTCGACGCCCTCGTACTCGTTCCCGTGGATGGCGCCCTGGATGAAGACCGGCACCTTGACGTTGTCGCCCCACTTGTCGAGGAGCGCCATGGCCCGGTCGGGGTCTTCGAGCGCGATCCCGCGAAGCTGGTTCCAGCGCTGGGCGTCACGGACCTGCTGCGGCGTCTCCTGCGGGTTGAAGACGACGCCGTACATCGGCCGGCCGAGGGCGGAGTGGCCGATCACCTCGACCGACATGCGGTCGCCGAGCTGTGAGGCCTCGATGTCGGCGAGCGTGCAGCCGATCGCGTAGTACGGGATGTGCGGGAAGCTGCCGGCCGGGTCGGTCGGGGACGAGCCGTCCGGCAGGTTGCCGGCGGCGTCGGGCTCCGGCGTCCCGCACCATGGCGGCGTCAGCTGCGCGCCTGCGTTGCCCACCAGCCCGAGCGAGACGGTGAGCGCCGCGAGGGCCAGCAGGACGAGCCTTCTAAATCTGCCTGGCAAGTGGAGCACCTCCTCGTGGAAAACGAACGACGGGCGCGTGCGCCCGGTCATGAAGCGGCGGCGGTGCTCGAAGCCGGCACGCGACAGAGTTCGCGAGGTTGCTGGCGGCTGTCCCGGCCGTATGCGGCACCCCCTCCATCGCCGCTGATAGCACCCGGCCATTCAAAACCTCGACGGCTCGAGTGTCAAGGCGCGTGCGGGGAGCTCCACCTCGTGTCGAACGGCACCCGGACGGCCGGGGCGGCAGGCCGACCGACACCGACGACGAGGCGGGCCGAGCGGGGCCGCCGGCGCCGGCAGCCCCGCGCACGGTTCGTGGTAGGCTCGGCACCCCGACCGCTGCACCTGCCACATGCGCAAGGCACTCGCATTCCTCCTGCTCGTTGCGCTCCTCTGCGCGGGCGCCGCGTGCGGCGGCGGCGACGACGAGACGACGCCGGAGGCAGTCGCCACCTCGGAGCCCGAGCCCGGGACGGAGGAGGCGACGACCGAGGAGGAGCCGGACCCGTGCGCGAAGGAGGAGCTCCAGACCGTCGTCGACGGCTCGCTCACGATCGCGACCGACAACCCGGCCTTCCCGCCGTGGTTCCAGGACGCCGACGGGGCCCCCTGGGACCCGACGACCGCGCCGACCGGCGAGGGCTACGAGGCCGCCGTCGCCTACGCGGTCGCCGACCAGCTCGGCTTCGGCGAGGACGAGGTGCGCTGGGTGGTCGTTCCGTTCAACAACGTCTTCAAGCCCGGCCCCAAGGACTTCGACTTCGACATCAACCAGGTCTCCTACCTGCCGAAGCGCGACGAGGCCGTCGACTTCAGCGACTCCTACTACGACGTCGAGCAGGCGGTCGTCACGCTCAAGGGCTCCGACTTCGCGAGCGCGTCCTCGCTCGCCGACCTGAAGGGCGCGAAGCTCGGCGCCCAGGTGGGGACGACGAGCTACGACGCGATCGTCGACCTGATCCAGCCCGACCAGGATCCCGCCGTCTTCGACACCAACAACGACGCGATCGCCGCGCTCAAGAACAAGCAGATCGACGGCATCGTCGTCGACTTCCCGAGCACCGGCTACATCACCGCCGTCCAGGTTCCCAACTCGACCGTCGTCGGCCGCCTCCCGGCCGGGGACGAGTACTTCGGGCTCGTCTTCGAGGAGGGGAACCCGCTCCGCGACTGCGTCAACGAGGCGATCGCGAACCTCCGCGCGGACGGCTCGATCGACGAGTTCGCGCAGCAGTGGATCGAGACGGCGGCGCCGCCAGTCCTCGAGTAGCCGGCGGGCCCTCCGCCCGGCGGAGCACGCTGATCGCGGTCGCGAGCACGGTCGTGTTCGCGGCCGTCGTCGTCCTCGTCGTCTCCCGGGCTCCTGGCTGGCCCTCCGTCAAGCAGGCCTTCTTCAACGGCGAGGTCTTCCGGGAGTCGCTCGACGTCATCCCGGAGGCCTTCCTCGTCAACGTCAAGATCTTCCTGATCGCGGAGGCGCTGATCCTGCCCTTCGCCCTCGTGATCGCCGTGCTGCGCAACCTTCCGGGCCCGGTGTTCTTTCCGCTGCGCGCGCTCGCGGTCGTCTACGCGGACCTCTTCCGCGGCATCCCCACCATCCTCGTCATCTACATCCTCGGCTTCGGCGTCCCGGCGCTGGGCCTCTCGTGGCTGCCGATCGACCCGCTCTTCTGGGGCGTCGTCGCGCTCGTGCTCGTCTACTCCGCCTACGTCTCGGAGGTGTACCGGGCGGGGATCGAGTCCGTGCACCCGAGCCAGGAGGCCGCCGCCCGCTCGCTCGGGCTCTCGCACGGCAAGACGCTGCGCTTCGTGATCCTCCCGCAGGCCGTCCGCCGTGTGATCCCGCCGCTCCTCAACGACTTCATCGGTCTCCAGAAGGACACGGCTCTCGTGGGCCTGCTGGGCGTCGTGGAGGCGTTCAGGCAGTCGCAGATCGAGGTTGCGGCCAGCTTCAACTACACGCCGTACCTCGTCACCGCGATCCTGTTCGTCCTGCTGACGATCCCGCTCGCCCGCTTCACCGACTGGCTCGTGGCGCGCGACCGCAGGCGGCAGCTCGCGACGGGAGGGGCGCGGTGAGCGAGGGCACCCCGGCGCTCGAGCTCGAGGGCGTGCGCAAGTCCTTCGGCAAGAACGAGGTGCTGAAGGGGATCGACCTGGCGCTCGCCCCGCACGAGGTCGTGTGCCTGATCGGCGCCTCCGGCTCGGGCAAGTCGACGCTCCTGCGCTGCGTCAACCTGCTCGAGCCGATCGACGTGGGCCGGGTCGTGCTGGGCGGCGACGAGATCACGGCGCCCGGCACCGACCTCAACCGCGTCCGGCGCCGGGTCGGGATCGTGTTCCAGGCGTTCAACCTCTTCCCGCACATGACCGTTCTGCGGAACGTGACGCTGGCGCCCACCCAGGCGCTCGGGAAGCGCCGCGGCGAGGCGGAGGCCGAGGCGCTCGAGCTGCTCGGCCGCTTCGGGCTCGCCGACCGCGCGGGCGACTACCCCGACCGCCTCTCGGGCGGGCAGCAGCAGCGCGTCGCCATCGTCCGCGCGCTGGCGATGCAGCCCGAGCTGATGCTCCTCGACGAGGTGACGAGCGCGCTCGACCCCGAGCTCGTCGCCGAGGTGCTGAGCGTCATCAGGGAGCTGGCCGAGGGCGGGATGACGATGCTGATCGCCACGCACGAGATGTCCTTCGCGCGCGACATCGCCAACCGCGTCTGCTTCCTCGACGAGGGCGTCATCCTCGAGCAGGGCGACCCCGAGCGGATCTTCACGTCCCCGCGCGAGCGGCGGACGCAGCAGTTCCTGCAGCGCATCGTCGCCGCGGGGCGGCTCTGAGGCCTAGCCGATCAGCGTCGCGCGGACGCGGAAGGCGCGGCCGTCGTCGAGCGGCCGGCCGTAGCACGAGGTCCAGGGCGGTCCAGGGGTCGAACCCGCAGGAGCGTGACCCGCGTGCTGCCGTTCGTGAGCGCGACCTCGACCCGCTTGACGGTCCCCTTGCCGAAGGGCGCGCCCCAGCGGACGAAGCCCTTCGCGTTCTGGTTCAGGCGCCGGGACGGTCGGCTCGCCGTTCTGGTTGATAACCATGACGGTCGCGCGCGTCCCGTACCTGGGCAGCTTGAACTCGAGCCGCAGCTTCGCCGACGCCGAGGCCTTGCTGCCGGCCGTGAACGAGAGGAAGCGGGCGGCGAGGTGGTTGATCTTCCACGTGCGCCAGCCGATCACCCGGTTCTTGGGCCCCAGCCCGAAGACGCCCGAGCGGGGCGGCACCGGGTAGCCGGCCTCGGCGGCGTCGTCGTAGTCGGAGAGGCGGTTGGCGGCCGCGAACTCCGCGAACTCGTCGCGGAAGGGGCGTTTGAGCTGGGTCAGCTCCTTCGTCACGGCCTTCAGGGAGTAGACGTTCGCGGCACGCTCCCAGATCTGCTGCAGGATCTCCGGCTCGCCCTCGACCTCCTCGACCTTCTCCTGCAGGTAGCGCCAGAAGATCCAGGAGCCGTACTCGGAGTCGCCGAAGCCGGCGCGGTCGAGCGGCGACCACGGCCGCGTGAGGGGGCTCCAGTAGCGCAGGAAGACGACGTTGTCGTCGACGTCCGGGTAGACGGTCTCCTCCATGTTCGCGGCGGTGCCCTCCATCATCCACCAGTCCTCGCCCGAGTCGTAGGCGAACTGCGACGCGTGGTGGAACTCGTGCGCGGAGGTCACCTGCATGAACTCCTCGGGCGTGTGCGAAGGCCCGAACTCCGCGAAGTCGTTGTCGATGACGCAGTAGGCCGAGACGACCCAGAGCGTCGTCGGCGGCAGGGTCGTCGCTCGTGCAGTAGCCGAAGACGCCCACCGAGCCGAGATCCTCGAGGTAGACGTCGAGCTTGTCGGAGGGGCCGTGGTCGCTCGACGTGCCGTCCGGCAGCGGTGCCCGGTAGCCGAACTCGTCGATCTCCTGGTTCCAGATGCCCTCCCACTCGAGCTTGACGGTTTTGATCCAGTCCGGGATCCTGTCCTTGGGGGGCGCGTCGAGCGGCGGCGGCGCGTCGTCGTCGACGGGGTCGACCCAGTGGATGCACACGTGCTCGCCGCACTCCGGGCTGAGGGCGGCCTCGGGCTTCGTCCAGCCGTCGCTTCCCACAGCCGGCAGGCCGCCCTGCGGTCGGGCGGGCGAGGATGCTCCGGGCGGTCTGGCGATCGGCGCCCGTGAGCTCGTCCAGCCGCAGGGCCAGGTCGCGCAGGATCAGGGTGACGTCGTGCGGGGTCGGGCCGCTCGACGTCGCCGAACTCCCGGCGGACGCGCCCCAGCTGGAAGACGCTGCGGGCGCGCTCGAGCGCGTACTCCGCCTCGCTCAGCTCGCCGGTGTCGAGGGCCTGGACCAGGTCGTCGTCGGCCACGGGCACGGGTGCGGGGAGCGGGCGCGGCTTGCCCTGCGCCGCCGCCGGGGACGCGAGGCCGAGCGCGAGCAGGCCGAAGCAGGCCATCAGGCCGCGCCTGCGCATCGCTGGACCTCCCCGCCGCATGTAGAGCATCCCACTGTAGCCATCGGCACCGGCGGGTGCCCTCGTTAGACTCGATTTCGGTGAGCGTCGCGTCTCCCTCCGTCCCCGAGAGCCGCACGATCCAGGTCCTCGACCACGGCTTCGTCAGGCTCGACGAGGCGATGGCGAGCGACCTCTCGGTCGTCAACGCCGCGCGCGTCAGCTTCGCCCGGCGCAAGGAGGAGATGGACGACTCCGACCGCGGCCTCATCCGCTTCCTGCTGCGGGAACGGCACGGCTGCTACGACGACGCAACCGAAGTGTTGACGGATGTGGGGTGGAAGCCCTGGCCGGAGGTGTCGGGCGACGAGCGCTTCGCGACTCGGTCGCGGACGGGAGTCCTCGAGTATCAACCGGCCCTCCGCCTGGTTCGCAAGGAGCACCGGGGGCACATGCTCGGCTTCAAGGGCATGAGCGTCGATCTCAACGTCACGCCCGATCACCGCGTTCTGGCCTCGACGCTCACGACGCGGGACGGCCGATTGCGGCCGACCTTCTCCCTGCGCCCTGCACACTCGGTCTTTGGCCGAGCGCACCGGCATGTCACGACCGCGGCGTGGGCCGGCCCGGTGCCGGCGGAGATCGAGGTCGAGAGCGCTCGGTTCCCGGCGGCTCCACTTCTGCGCCTCGTCGGGTTCTTCATCGGCGATGGCAATCTCCCCGCTTCGAACGCGCTGTGCTTCAACGTCCGAAAGGACCGTGAGGTCGCCTATCTCCATCGCACTGCGGCCGAGGCCCGCTTCGAGGTCAGGCAGTGGGGCCCGCAGCTCGCGGTCGTCATCCCTTCGGGCCTGCGTCAGCTCTTCGCGCGGTGCTACGAGGATCAAGAGAAGGTCATTCCTCGTGACCTGCTCGAGCTCGGGCCGGCCCTCCTCGACCAGATCCTCGAGGGGTTGCTGGAGTCCGACGGGACACGTCTGGTTCGGACAAGCGGCACAGAGCGGCAGACCTACTACACGACGAGCAAGCGCCTGGCCGACCAGGTTCAGGAGCTCGCTCTGAAGCTCGGGCGGAGCGCGTCCGTGCGCCCGCATCGCGATCGACCGGGCGACGGGCATCTCGGCCGTAAGGAACGCTGGCGGGTGACGGTTTATGCCTCTCGAAACTCGGCCCCGGCGCTCGGGCGGACCCGCGCGCAAGCCGGCGAGCAGATGGGCGTGGATCGGTACGACGGCCTGATCCACTGCGTCGAGGTCCCCAACAGCACCCTCTACGTCAGGCGGAACGGCTACGCCGTCTGGTGTGGGAACACGCCCTTCGAGCACAACGCCTTCCGCTTCCACATCCGCACGCCGATCTTCGTCGCGCGCGAGTGGTTCCGGCACCGGATCGGCTCCTTCAACGAGTTCAGCATGCGCTACGCCAAGGCGACCGACGACTTCTACGTGCCGGCTCCCGAGGACGTCCGCACGCAGGTGGGGAAGCCGGGCTCGTACTCGTTCGAGCCGGTCGCTCCGGAGCTCGCGGAGGCCGCCCGGGAGGAGCTCGCCGCCGTCTACGCGGCCGCCTTCGCCGCCTACGAGCGCCTCGTCGAGCAGGGCGTCGCGCGCGAGCTGGCGCGCGCGGTCATGCCGGTCGGCGCCTACACCGAGTTCTACTGGACGGTGAACGCGCGCTCGCTCATGAACTTCGTCTCGCTCCGGGCCGCCGAGACCGCCCAGCGCGAGATCAGGCGCTACGCCGAGGCTTGCGAGCGCTTCCTCGCCGAGGCCATGCCGGTCACGTACGGGGCGTTCGTGGACGCCGGGCGCACGGCGCCCTGACGTCGCCCTACGCCTCGGGGATCTCGGCCCAGAGGAGCGGCGGCGGCTCGTCGCGGCGGCTGCCGCCCGAGATCACCCAGGCGTCGAAGTCGCGGAAGTCGTAGGCGACGGTCATCCGGACCGTCGTCGTGCCCTCCCCGACCGCGAAGTAGCCGCACGTCGCCGCCCACTCGCCGTCCTGCTCGAGCCAGAGGGCGTAGTCCTCGCCCGCGCCGAGCTCCGGCAGGCCGGAGACGTCGACGAGCAGCTCGACGTTGCCCGAGGACTCGTCGCGCTCGCCGACCTGCACGGTCGCGGCCGCCTCGGGCGCGCTCGCCGTCGGGTCGAGGTCGACGGTGTAGGCCGCGTCGAAGCCGCCTCCCGTCCAGCGGCCGAGGCCGAAGGCGAGCGCGGCCAGCGCCGCCGCGAACGCGAGCGCCACCGCGACGCGCCGCCCTCGCCGCGCCGGCCGGCCCGCGAGCGGGACGCCCGTCACGGCCGTGGTCAGGCTCGCCGGGACGTCCGGCGCGGGAGCGGGGACGCTGCGGAGCATGCTGTCCGCCTGCCGGAGGCGCTCGAGCTCCTCGGGCGTCACGTCCTCGCCGACGAGCTCGCGGAGGTCGGGAGGCTCGCTCATGGCCGTACCTCCTCTAGCAGGCCGGTCAGACGGGCCAGGCCTGCGCGCGTCCGCGTCTTGACGGTGCCGAGCGGCACGTCCAGGTAGCTCGCGATCTCCGCCTGGGAGAGCCCGCTCCAATAGGCGAGCTCGAGCACGGCGCGCTCCCGCTCGGGGATCTGCTCGAGCGCGCTGTGGACGCGCCAGGTGAGCCAGGACTGCTCGGCCCGCTCCTCCGGCCCCGCCTCGGCTGTCGCCTCGTCGGGCACCTCGACGGCGGGCTCGCGCCGCTGCCGGGCCCGGTCGATGATCGCATGCCGTGCGACCGCGTAGAGCCACGCCGAGGCCGAGCCGCGCTCGGGCCGGTAGCTGCGCGCGGAGCGCCAGACGGCGGCGAAGGTCTCCTGGGCGGCCTCCTCGGCCCGACCGGTGTCGCCGAGCTGGCGCATGGCCATGGCGAGGACCGGGCGCGCGAAGCGCTGGTACAGCTCGGTGAACGCGTCCCGGTCTCCTCCGGCCACACGCTGGAGCAGCCGGGAGTCGCTCTCGGCTCCTGCCACGGCGACAGACATATACGCCACGGGTATACGGATCGCAACCGCCTGGCGGATTGTCGCCACGGAGCTAGGGCAAGCCGGACGCCCGGCCGTAACGGTGCTCAGGTCAGAAGCCGGCCGCCGTCGACGACGAGCGACGCGCCCGTGACGAAGGGCGCGCCGACGAGATAGGCGACGGCCGTCGCCACGTCGTCGGGGGAGCCGACGCGCCCGAGCGCCGTCTCGGCCGCGCGGCGCTCCTCCTGGCCGGGCTCGACCGCCACCGGGCCGGGCGCGACCCCGCAGACGCGGACGTCCGGGGCGAGGGCGCGGGCGAGCACGCGCGTGAGCATTGCCTGCGCCGCCTTCGCGGCGCAGTGCGGCGCGAAGGACGGCCAGGGCCGGTAGGCGGCCACGTCCTCGACGAGGACGAGCAGGCCGAGCGCCGATTCCCGCAGGTGGGGCGCCGCCGCCTGCGCCAGGAAAAAGCTGCCCTTGGCGGTGGCTCCGTGCGCGCGGTCCCACTCCTCCTCGCTCACCTCGGCGACGCTCCGGGGCGCGAAGCCGTCCGAGGCGGCGTGCACGAGCAGGTCGAGGCTCCCCAGCTCTGCGACGGCCCGCGCGACGAGCGCCCGGCACGCCTCCGGCTCCGAGAGGTCGCCGTCGCGCCTGCCGGCGGCGAGGACGCGGAAGCCGTCGGCTGCGAGGCGCGCGGCGACCGCGCCTCCGACGCGCCCGGTACCCCCCGTGACGAGCGCAGCCTGGGAGTCGGTCACCTCCGGAACCATAAGAGCTTCTGACGTAATGAGGAGCGATGCCGCCTGCTCGCGCTTGGCGGCCCGAGGCGACGTTCTCAGTCGCGCCCATACCTCTGCAGGTATGAGCGCTCCCTGCGTCCTTGCCTCGAACCACCCAGCGCACCCAGTCGGCGCGTCATCATCACGTCAGAAACTCTAAGCTCCCGCGCGCGTATACGAGTCGACGAAAGGCTGGCATGGCGACCTTGGCGTTCAACCGGGCGGAGATCGCGGCGCGCGAGCTCAGGCCCGAGCTGCTCGAGATGGACGGCATCTCCCGGGCCTCGGTGGAGGCGCACTACAAGCTCTACCAGGGCTATGTCGCGAAGCGGAACGAGATCCTCGCAAAGCTCGGCGAGGTCGACCTCGCCGCGGCGAACCAGGTCTACTCCGAGATCCGGGCGCTCAAGGTGGACCTCACCTTCGCGATCGGCGGGGTCAAGAACCACGAGATCTACTTCGAGCACCTCGGCGGAGGCGGTGGAAACCCGGACGGCGCGATCGGCGAGCTGATCGCCCGCGACTTCGGCGGCGCCGACGACTGGCGCGCCGACCTGAAGGCGACGGGCATGGCCGGCCGCGGCTGGGCCTGGACGGCCTACGACTTCGACGAGCAGCGGCTCTTCAACTACGTCGGCGACGCGCAGAACACGTTCCCGATCTGGAACGCGGCGCCGCTCGTCGCTCTCGACGTCTACGAGCACGCCTACTTCCTCGACTACCAGACCGACCGCGCGTCCTACATCGAGGCGTTCTTGGGAAACCTCGACTGGGACGTCGTCAACGGCTGGGTCGCCGCGTACGCTATCCAGTCATAACCGACGCGCTCCTCATCGCCGCGGGCTACGTCCTCGGCAGCATGCCGTGGGGCTACTGGCTTCCGCGGCTCCTGCGCGGGGTCGACATCCGCACGCTCGGGAGCGGGAACCCGGGCGCGACGAACGTCTGGCGGACGCTGGGCTTTCGGTTCGGGATCGCGGTCGCGCTGCTCGACATCGCCAAGGGCGCCGCCGCCGCGCTCCTCGGGCTCTGGCTCGGCGGCGACCTCGTCGCCGTCCTCGCGGGCGTCGCGGCGATGATCGGCCACTGGCGCCCGCTCTTCCTCGGCTTCGCGCGCGGCGGCAAGATGGTGGCGACGACCGGCGGCGTGGCCCTCGCCGTTGCGCCGCTCGCGGCGCTCGCGGCCGCCGGAATATGGATCGTCGTCTTCCTGCTGACGCGCTATGCGTCGCTGGCCTCCATCGTCGCGGCCGTCTCGCTCCCGCTCTGGGCCCTCCTCTTCGGCGCCTCCTGGCCGGTGGTCGGCTTCACGGCCGGCGCCGCGGTCGCGATCATCGTCCTCCACCGCTCGAACATCCGCCGGCTCCTCGCCGGCGAGGAGAACCGCCTCGACCTCAGGCGCCCGCGGCTGGGCGGCTCCCGCCGCGGGAGCCCGCCGCTCCAGGGCGACGCCTCGAAGAGCTAGACGGCCCGGAGCCAGTCGCGGAGCTCGGTGTGGCGGGCGGAGTGGCCGCCGTTCGCCAGCTCGCCGCGCAGCTCCTCGACCGTGCCGAAGCGCTCGGCCAGGACGTCGTGGTTGTGGATCGTCTCGAAGTTGACCTGGCGCGCGAGCACGAAGTCCGTCTCCGCGAGCTCCCCGTAGGCGTCGAGGGCGCCCTTCACCATCAGCCGCACGGAGTCCTCCACGAACCGCGGCGCCAGGTGGGCGTGCTCGACGACGAAGAGCTCGTCCGGGCGCTTGAGCAGCTCGTAGACGGGCGAGCTCATCGAGCTCTCGACCAGCTCGACGAGGTCCTCGGCGTCGAGGCGGAGGTCGGTGCCCAGGTAGAGGGTTCCGCGTCCGCGCTGGTTGTGCGTCGCGAGCGGGACGAGCTCGAGGATGCGCTCGACGTCGGCCTCCTCGAAGCCGGCGTCGCCGAGCCGCTCGGCGGCCTGGTCGCGGACGAGCCCCTGCGCGCACGGGCAGGCGTTGATCCCGGTCGCCTCGACGCCGACGAGTCGGCGGGACGCCGCGCGCGACGCCGCGGCGAGGCCGATCAGCGTGACGAGCTCCTGCGTCCGCAGGCCGGTCACGGGCGTCGAGCGCTCGATCGGGTAGCGGGCGGCGATCTTCACCTCGGCGCGGAGGGCGTCCTGCCGCTCGACGATGTGCCGGGCGATGTGCTCGGCGAGCCGCTCGACGAGGAGCATCTCCCCGATCACGAGCTCGTCGATCGCCTCCTCGAAGAGCTCCGGGAAGCGCGACATGTGCACGCCCTTGCGGGCCGGGTCGAGGTCGACGAAGCAGTCGATCTCGGCGGAGACGAGCGCGTCGCGGCCGCCGTGCTGCATCCGCACGGCCTTCTGCACGCCGGTGACGCCGGCCCGGGAGAGCCCCAGCTGCACCTCCGGCACCGAGGCCTGCATGTCAACGGTTCCCGCCGCCGCCGTTAGTCTCCGCTCCATCCCGGAGAACGTAGCAGCCGAGTGACATGACCAACGAGCGTCGCCTCGCCGAGCTCGTCTCGGTCGCGTGCCACGACATCCTGACGCCGCTCGCGACCGTGTACGGCTTCGCGCGGACGCTCGAGCAGCTGCCGCTCGAGGACCCGGCGCCCCGCTATGTGGAGATGATCGGCGCCGCCTCCTCGCAGATCGACGAGCTCGTCGACCAGCTCCGGCTCGTCGCGCGCATCGAGTCCGGCAGGTACGAGCCGACCCCGGTCGAGCGCGACTCGCTCGAGCTCGCCCGGGAGGCGGCCGCGCGCCTCGAGGACGGCCGGGTCGAGGTCGCCGGCCGCGGAGCGCCCGTGCAGGTCGATCCCGACCCGCTCGTGCGGGCGCTGGCCCAGCTCGCCCGCGCCGCGGCGCGGTTCGGGGGGCACGACACCGTGTCGCTTCGGGTGGAAGGCCCGAAGCTCGTCCTCTCGCCGCTCTCCCGGTCGGCGAGGCCCGTCGTGCTCGGCGAGGAGCCGCGGGAGCTGGCGGCGCCGGCGGCCGCGCTCCTGATCGGGGCCCTCGGCGGCACGCTCGAGGCGCGCGACGAGACACTCGTGATCTCGCTGCCCGAGCCCGGCTAGCGCAAGAGCCGCGACAGCCGCCGGTCCTTGAGGACGCGGCCGCCCGTCTGGCACTCGGGGCAGTAGAAGATCGTGTGCTCCTCGAAGTCGACGCGGGCGAGCGGGGTCGCGCAGTTGGGGCAGGGCTCGCCGAGGCGGTTGTGCACCTTGTACGCCTTCTTGTCGGGCGCGCCCGCGAGACGCAGCTCCAGGCCTTCGGCCATGAGCTCGCGGATCGTCGCGGCCAGGAGCTCGATCTCCTCGTCGGAGAGCTCGGTCGTCAGCGCGTAGGGGGAGAGCCGCGCGCGGTTGAGGATCTCGTTCGACCACGCGCGGCCGATCCCGGCGAGCGCGCGCTGGTCGCGCAGGAACGGGTGCAGACGTCGGGCCTCGCGGCGCGCGATCTCGCCCAGCTCCTCGGCCGTGACGTCGGAGGCCTCGGGTCCGAGGTGGGCCAGCTCGGCGTCGAGCTCGTCGGGGCGCCAGAGGCCGACCTTCGCCCGTTTCTTCGGGCCGCCCTCGGTGAGGATCAGCTCGCCGCCGTCCTCGAGCCGCAGGCGAAACGCCGGCGACTTCGGCCCCTTGGCGCCGGGCTCGAGGAAGCGAATGCGCCCCGCGCTCATCAGGTGGACGTGGAGGACGAGCTCGCCGTCGTCCGTGGGCAAGAGCAGGTGCTTGCCGCGGCGGCGCGCGCCCGCGAGCCGCCGGCCGTCGAGCGCCGAGAGAGGCGGGTCGAACGTCTTCAGCGTGGCGACGTGCGCCGGCCCGGCCTTGGCGACCGGGGCGCGAGCGACCGGCTTGTCCAGCGCCCGACGTGCCGCCTCGACCTCCGGAAACTCGGGAATGATTCCTCCTCGTGGACGCGATCAATGTAGCCGTGACCCGCGGGCCCCTCGTCGAGTCGCGCCATCGCGTCCACGCCGTCGTCGTCCGCGGCGGCGAGGTCGCCGAGGCGTGGGGCGATCCGGACCTCGTCGCCTTCGTCCGCTCGGCGGCGAAGCCGCTGCAGGCGCTCCCGCTCGTACCCTACGGCCTGCCGGAGGAGGAGCTGGCGATCGCCTGCGCCTCGCACGAGGCGCGGCCCGACCAGCTCGTGGCCGTTCGGGCGCTCCTCGAGCGGGCCGGTGTCTCCGCTGACGAACTCGAGTGCGGGGCCGAGCGCGGCTCTCGCCTGCGGCACAGCTGCTCCGGCAAGCACGCGGGCTTCCTCTTCCTCTCGCGCGCGCGAGGCTGGGACACGGAGGGCTACCGCCTCCCGGACCATCCGCTCCAGCGGGAGCTCCTCGCCCTCGTGGCGGAGACGGCCGGCCGGCCGGCGGCGGAGATCGCGACCGCGGTCGACGGCTGCGGCGTGCCCACGTTCGGCCTGAGCCTGACCGAGATGGCGCTCCTCTTCGCGCGCTTCACCGTGGGCGAGCCGCGCGGGATGGAGACGGTTTCCGCCGCCGTGACCGCTCACCCGGAGCTCGTCGGCGGGCGGCAGGCGGTGGACACCCTGGTCATGCGGGCACTCCCGGGCGCCGTCGCCAAGCGCGGCGCCGAGGGCCTCCTCTGCGCCGGCCTCCCGGACGGGAGGGGTCTCGCACTGAAGGTCGAGGACGGCGCCAACCGGGCCGCGTACGCCGCAGCCGGCCTGATCCTGGGGATTCCGGAGCTCGTCGAGCGGCCGCTGCGGTCGAGCCGCGGGGAGGTCGTGGGGACGATCGCAGCCGAGCCCGCGGAAAATTCGTCCACCACTTTTCCACAAGCCTTGTAGAATCCCGGGCCGAAGTGCCTGTAGGAGCCGGCGGACGGCAGACCTCGCCGGCTCTCTTTCGTTCAGCGGACCAAACGTTGCACCCGTAACGAGAAAGGCGGCCCAATGCTCCAGGTCGACATCTCCCTGCCCGAGATCGAGGAGCTGCAGAAGCTCGTCGCGGACGGACAGGACAAGGGTTTCCTCACCTACGACGAGATCGTCTCGGGGCTCGAGGAAGTCGAGCTCACGAAGGAGCAGGTCGAGGAGTTCTACACCTACCTGATCGACCACGGCGATCGAGCTCGTCGAGGGCGAGCAGCACAAGACGCCGCCGCACGAGGAGCCGGCTCTGGCCGAGGAGGAGAAGGTGCCGAAGCTCGACCTCACCGTCGAGCCCTCGCTCGACTCGCTGCGGCTCTACCTGCGCGAGATCGGCAAGGTGCCGCTGCTCACGGCCGACCAGGAGGTCACGCTCGCGAAGCGGATCGAGCGCGGCGACATGCGCGCGAAGACCCAGATGATCGAGGCGAACCTGCGCCTCGTCGTCTCGATCGCGAAGGGCTATCTCGGGCGGGGCCTGTCGTTCCTCGACCTGATCCAGGAGGGCTCGCTCGGGCTGATCCGCGCGGTCGAGAAGTTCGACTACCGCAAGGGCTACAAGTTCTCGACGTACGCGACCTGGTGGATCCGCCAGGCGGTGACGCGGGCGATCGCCGACAAGGCGCGCACGATCCGGATCCCGGTGCACATGGTCGAGAAGCTGAACAAGGTCGTCCACATCGAGCGGCAGCTCGTCCAGCGCCTCGGGCGCGAGCCGCGGCCCGACGAGATCGCGGAGGAGCTCGAGATGACGACCGAGGAGGTGCGCGAGATCCTGCGCATGGCGCAGCACCCGGTCTCGCTCGAGAAGCCGATCGGCGAGGAGGAGGAGTCGGAGCTCGGCGACTTCGTCCAGGACGACTCGGCCGAGTCGCCGTTCGACTCGGCCTCGCTGAACGCTGCGCCGCGAGGACATCGACAAGCGCCCTCGATTCGCTCCCCGAGCGCGAGCGCAAGGTGATCGAGCTCCGCTTCGGGCTCAAGGGCGAGCAGCCGCGCACGCTCGAGGAGGTCGGCCGCGCGTTCGGCGTCACGCGCGAGCGCATCCGCCAGATCGAGAACAACACGCTCAAGAAGCTCGAGTCGCTGCCCGAGGCGCAGGGTCTCAAGGACTGCGTCTAGGTGCTCCCGACGGGCCGAGCCTCGGCCCGGTAGAGCCCCGGTTTCCAGCTCAGCCGGCGACCGGCGGCGCCCCTTCGGCGCCGTGGCCGCGACGGGTCAGTCGGAGGGCTCCATCCGATCCTGCTCGTCGGCGGGCTTGAAGGCGACGAAGAGGCGGCAATGCGGGCACTTGAAGCCGAGGTTCCGCTCCGAGTCGCCCAGGAGCTCGGCCGCGAACGACTCCCCGCAGTGCGGGCACTCGACGGTGTAGGGCTCGCCGGTGTCGGGAGAGGTCGGCACCCGTGTCCAAGGTTAGCCTGTGCCCGGTGAGCCCCCAGCGCCGGATCGCGCTCGTCTCGGTGGCGGCGGCGGTCGTCCTCATCGCCCTGAAGCTCGTGACCGGGCTCGCCACGGGGAGCCTCGGGCTCCTCTCGGAGGCGGCGCACTCGGGCACCGACCTCGTCGCCGCGCTCCTGACGCTCTTCGCCGTCGGCGTCGCCGTGCGCCCGGCCGACCGCGGCCATCCGTACGGCCACGGCAAGGCGGAGCATCTGGCCGCGCTGGCCGAGGCGTCGTTCCTCGTCCTCATCTGCCTCCTGTCCTCGCCGGCGCGGCCGTGCGGCGGCTCGTCCAGGGCACCGTCCGACGTGGACGCCACCTGGTACGCGCTCCTCGTCATCTCATCGTCATCGTCATCGACGCGAGCCGGGCGTCGTCTCGCGCCGCGCCTCGCGCGCGTACCAGAGCCCTGCGTTCGCCGCGAGCGCGCTCCACTTCGCCGGCGACCTGGCCGGCTCGACGGCCGTGCTCGTCGGGCTCTGCTCGCCGCCCGCGCCGGCTACCCGGAGGGGGACGCGGTCGCCGCCCTCTTCGTCGCGGTGCTCGTCCTCGCCGCGGCGGTCCGGCTGATCCGCGCGGAACGTGGACGTGCTCATGGACCAGGCGCCGGCCGACGAGGTCGAGGCGGCACGGGCGCGCGATCGAGAGGTGCGGCCGCGGCGTGACGCTCCGCCGCCTGCGCATGCGGCGCGCCGCCGGCCGCCACTTCGCCGACGTCGTCATCGGCGTCCCGCCGGGCGCGGCCGTCGGCCAGGGACACGCGGCCGCCGACGCGTCGAGGAGGCGGTGGAGCGGGCGGTTCCGGGCGCCGACGTGGTCGTCCACGTCGAGCCGCGCGGAGGCCGCGGAGCTCGGCGAGCGCGCCACAGCCGCCGCGCTCCGCGTCCCCGGCGTCCGCGAGGTGCACAACGTCTCCGTCCTCGACGTCGGCGCGGGCGTCGAGGTCACGCTCCACCTGAAGCTCCCCGGCGAGCTGACGCTGGCGGTCGCGCACGACGTCGCCGAGGCGGTCGAGCGGGGGATTCTGCGCGCGTCCCCGAGGTCGACGCCGTGCAGACGCACCTGGAGCCGCTCTCCGAGCCCGCGCCGGTCGAGCTCGGTGCCGGACGGCGCGCTCGAGTCCTACTCGGCAGGCGGTCCGCGAGATCGTCCGTGCGACGACCGGCGCCGAGCCGCGCGAGCTCCGCTTCCTCGTCACCGACCGCGGGCTCGTCGCGTTCCTCACGCTGGCGATGGCGGCCGACCGGGCGCTCGCCGAGGCCCACGCGCGGGCGAGCGAGGTCGAGGAGCGCATCCGCCGCGACCATCCCGAGATCGTGGACGTGATCGTCCACACGGAGCCGTGAGGCGGCTTTGAGGTACCGCTCCGCAAGGTGAGGCGAGACTGCGGAGGCACGGACGTTGGACTTTGCGAGGCTGTTCCTTCCTGTGTCACGGGACGAGCTGGTCCCACGGTCGCTGAACGACTGACCGAGGAGCACCTCGGGCTCGCCGCCGACCCCACCACGGTTTCCAACAGACACTCAAGTGTCGGTGGCGCCGAGCCGATGGCGAGAGAGAAACGGGGCACTCGAGAAAGGACCCGTCGAAATGGGTTCGCCAGCAGACGCACTCGTCGGTCTCGCGATAATCGTCGGAATCGCTGGGACGCCGGTCTTCGTGATGGCTCGCCGGCGTGGCACCAGGTACCCCTGGCTCGCCTTCGTCCCCTTAGTCGGGATCTGGGTCGTCCTCTGCAAGTCCATGGGACGAAGCGGCTGGCTTGCACTGCTGAAGCTTGGTCCCGACCCTCGGCTCGCTCGTCCTCTGGCTCTGGGCCGCCGTCGCAATACCGCCGTACCAAGGCCGCTCACGGGCATGGACGTTGGCGTTCATCGTTCCGGGCGTCAACATCGTCGGCTACTGGGTGTACGCGTTCACCCTCGAGCGCGACGACTTCGCTCTCACGTAGTCACGAAAGCGGAAGCGGCAGCTGGCCGCAAAGGACGTGATCGTCGCAATCGGGGCCGGAAGGGCGGCGGAGGCCGGTGGCCGGCGCGGTCGAGAGCCTTCCTGGCTGCCCGCACTCTGGCGTGTTCGGACGCCCTCCTCTCCTTCGAGCGCCCTCGGCCGCTCGAGCCCGCGCCGACAACCTGCACCCGGCCCCCGGAAGGCTGAGTCTCGAAGCCGGGTAGAGCCGGATCCGAGGGGGCATTCGCCTCCTCGCCGCAGATCGGCGACGCTCGGAGATGAGCCGGACCACGCCCGCGAAAGGACGCGGCCCGGCTATCGATCTGACTACGCGCCGACCTCCATGGGGGTCTTGACCTCGTGGTAGTAGGAGATCTCAAGAGAGTCGGCATTGACGCCCGCCTGGCTCATTGCTTCCTTCAGCTCGGGCATTTCGAAGAATGCGCGCGCGGCCTCAGGGGAGTCGAACGCGTGCGTGACGACGACATCGTTGGGATTCTCGATCGAGCGCAGCACCTGGTCGCCGAGCACGCCGTGCTCGGCTTGAACCGGCGCGAAGTCGTCGTACGCCTTCTTCCAAGCGTCGAAGTCGCCCACGCGGTGGCGGACGAGAGAGATGGTGTTCGACATAGGAGCTCCCTTCCGGAGCGGTGCCCTGCTGCGACAAACGGGCTTCAGGAGAAGCGCGCAACGAAGGCGACGATCAACAGTCTATTCTCCTCGGCAGTCGAACGAGCGTTGACTGACTCACCGACGACGGCTTCGAGGTCTACGCAGCCGACCGAGGGCTCAGGGCGCTCGACCTTCGTCGAGAAGGAGCCACCGGAGGTTCGAGCCGGACGGGCGACGAAGACCAGCGAGGGGGCGCGGGTACCGGATCGCGCGCGCGAGATCGCCTTGCCAACTCTCGAACGTTGAGGCACGACTCACCGTCATGAAGCCCCAAGATTGCTGGGCGCCGGCGGATTCGCTCCGAGGTAGGTGACCGGAGGTACGCACCGGGTGGGCACGCGACGCCCATTCCTGGCTCCCCGGCACCTCTGACGCGCTCGACCATGAGGCTTTCGCTCAGCTATGCGGCTGAGAATGGGGGAGGTAGGATTCGAACCTACGTAGGCTGAGCCAACGGGTTTACAGCCCGTCCCCTTTGGCCACTCGGGTACTCCCCCGCGGCCGGGGAAGTGTAGCCGAGGGCCCTCGCGCGGCGGGCCGGCCTGCGGGAGCTAGAGGGTGCCGACGTAGGCGTCGAGGAGCGCCTCGCCCCAGAAGAGCGCCACGACCGCGCCGAAGGCGAGGAAGGGGCCGAACGGGATGCCCATCTTGCGACCGGCGGCACCGTGCCTGGCGAGAATGAAGACCGCCGGCACGAGTGCGGCCACCATGCCGATGATGAGCGCGACCACGACGCTGGCGCCGAGCATCGCCCCGAGCAGGAGACAGAGCTTCACGTCTCCCATCCCCATGCCGCGCGGGTAGACGAGAAAGACCGCGAAGAGGACGAGCGTCGCCCCGATCGCCCCGAGAACCCATTCGGCGGCCTGCCCGGGGTGCAGGACGATCTGAGCGGTGAGAACGGCGGCGGCCGAGGGCAGGACGATCTTGTTGGGCAGAATGCGCCGCTCGACGTCGATCGCCGAGAGCACGACGAGCACGGACACGAAGCAGGCGGCGACGACGGCGTCCGGGCTCGAGCCGAAGCGGAGGAAGCAGGCAGCGACGAGGAGGGCGGTGACGACCTCGACCGCGAGGGAGCGGGCGGCGACGGTCTCGTCGCCGTGCCGGCAGCCCTCTCGCCGATGGAGATACGAGACGACGGAGACGTTGTCGCGCCAGCAGATCTCGGCCCCGCAGGCGCGGCAGGATGAGCGAGGGAAGACCAGCGACCGTCCCTCCGGCAGGCGCGCGGCGACGACGTCAGAAAGCTCCCGAGCGCCAGGGCCGGCGGAATGGCGAACACTGCCAGGGCGACGTTCATCCCCTTCCCTATCGGCCACCGGCGGCGACCGCCTTAGAACGACGCCGAGCCACGAACGGCCGCGCGGACGAAGCGGCGCGGGTCGCGGCGTGCGGCTTCCCTGCGAGGAGGCGGGGGCGAGGACATCGGAGCCGGCGTCCTACGCGCCACCGGCGGAGCTACTCGCCGGTCACCCAGGCCGTGGCTTCGTCTCGCTCCGCGGTCGGGAACACCTTCGTCTCCCCGGGGAGCATCCATCCGATCGCGCCGATGGCGTCCCGGATCCCCTTGTGGTCGGTGACCACGGCGATGCGCTCCCACGCGCCCCAGTGGCCGATGCCGAGCTTCGTGTCCTCCCAGGCGGCGCCGAGCGAGTAGCCCTCGTAGTCATCTCCGAGCACGGCGAGCAGGCGCACCTTGTCGTGGGTCTCGAGCGCCTTGGCGACGGCCGGGTCGAGGACCTCGCGGTAGTCCTCGGCCTCGACCCGTCCGCTCGCTTCGACGCCGACGACGTTGTCCGGCAGGTTCTGGAGCAGCTTGATCACGTTGGCCTCCAGTCTGGTCCCGGGTCGGCCCAACCTACCGAACGCCGGACCCGGGCGCTTCCCTCGGGGGTGACGACTCGGATGCGGTTGTTGCCGCGGTCGGCGATGTAGATGTTGCCGTCGCCGTCGACGGCGACGTCGGCCGGCTGGTTGAGGCGCGCCTCTCCCGCGGGGCCGCCGTCGCCCGAGAACCCGGGCGCACCCGTTCCCGCGACGGTCGTGATGATGCCGTTGCGATCGACCTTGCGCACGCGACTCGTCGCGAACTCGACGATGTAGACGTTTCCGTCGACGTCGACCGCGACCGCCGAGGGGTGCCAGAGGTCGACAGAGGTCGCCCGCCAGCCGTCGCCGGAGAGCCCGGTGCGGCCCGTGCCGGCAAAGGTTGTGATGATCCCCTTGCGATCGACCTTCCGGACGCGGTTGTTGATCTGATCTGCGATGTAGAGGCTGCCGTCGTGGTCGAGCGCAATCCCGGCCGGGTAGTTCAGCTCGGCCGCAGTCGCGGGCCCGCCGTCTCCCGCGTAGCCCGCGATCCCCGATCCCGCGACGACGGTGAAGGCCCCGTCTCGCTCGACCCTGATCACCCGGTGAGCGGACGAACACGCGATGTAAGCCTGACCCGTGCTCGCGAGGGCGAGGCTCCTCAATCCCGAGAGGGCCGTCGATCCCGGGCAAGGATCCGGCGCGGTCGTCTG